>NZ_CAJCKW010000005.1 GCF_903970965.1 Aureimonas sp. ME7
CCCCCCCCCCCCCCCCCCCCCCCCCCCCCCCCCCCCCCCCCCCCCCCCCCCCCCCCCCCCCCCCCCCCCCCCCCCCCCCCCCCCCCCCCGCCGCCCAACGATCCCATACGGAATCGAAGGAGGAAACTGCCAGCCGGCCTGTAAGCCGGGTTCTGTGCCGCAGCCGAAACTGCGCGGCGACCATTCCTCTGGGACGCCGCTCGCGCGGCGCCTCTAGCAACCTACCCGGACGACGGCCCCGGAGCGGGTGACGGTTGCCCGTCGTGTCGTCCCTATTCGGTCTTGCTCCCGGTGGGGTTTACCATGCCGCCGTCGTTGCCGAAGGCGCGGTGGGCTCTTACCCCACCCTTTCACCCTTACCGCGACGGGTCGCCCGGTCGCGGCGGTCTGCTCTCTGTGGCACTATCCCTGGGGTCGCCCCCGCCGGGCGTTACCCGGCACCGTTTCTCCATGGAGCCCGGACTTTCCTCCCCCGGCGTCTTTCGACATGTACCGGAAGCGGCCGCCCAGCCAGCTGGCGCCCCGCGTGTCGCGCGCCGAGGCTAGCCTGTCAAGGCGCCCCATAGATCAGAGCTGGGCGAGGATCGTGCGGACCTTCTGGCAATAGCGCGCGGAGGTCGGGTTCATGCGCTTGGAATAGTGGCCGGCGTTGTATTTCAGGATCGTGCCGCACAGCGTGCCGTCGCCACGCCGCTCGGCACCCGCCAGATACTTCATGCCGTACTTGATGTTGACGGCCGGATTGTAGAGGGCGTTCGCGTCGCCATCGAAGCCCATGTCCCGGGCGGTCGCCGGCTTGATCTGCATCAGCCCGATCTCGCCGGCCCGTCCGGTCACGTCGATGCGGTAGTTGCTTTCCACCGACACGATGGCATGCGCCAGTTCGATCGGAACGTCGTTGGCGCGCGCTTCGCGCTCGATGATGTCGGCGAAGGGGCGGGCGGCCAGGGTCGCTTCGGTGTCGTCGGTCTCGACTGCGTCGGTCTGCTTGGTGATGGCGGGCTCCGCGACGGGAGCGGTGGACGTGGAGGATGCGGTATCGGCTTGGGCACCGGAAATCTGGGCAAGCAGAAGCGTCGCGGCGCAAGCCGCGGCAGGCAGTCGATTCATCGTGGTTCCGTGGATTCTCGAGGCCCCCTGTCGAACGGACGGGCGCCCTACCCCTCATGAGCCGCCCGATACGCGGCGGCGATGACGGAGGAGCTTTTCCCGCACGAAACGACCCGCAATGTGGCCCTCCGTTCACGGAGTATTAACGAGTGAAACAATTCGGCAATACGGGGGAATCGAGGCTTGCGCCTAGCTTGCGGACGGCCGGGTGATCAGAAGCCGATGCAAGGTCGCGATAGACCCCATGTCCGCGACCCCGTCCAAACGGCTCGGCCGGAAATGACGCTGGAACGCGAGGGTGTTCAAACGCGTTGCCTCATCGAAGGTTCCATCGATTTTTTGATCGTATCCGTAGGCTGCCAGAAGCCCCTGGTAGGCTTCGACCGGCTGCCCTCGATCCCCCAGCGTCAGAAATCGACCGCTGGGCGCTACGACGGGCTCCGTCCAATGGCCGACGCCAGCGAGGAAGAGTTGATCCCAAGGGAACAATTCGCCGGGATCCTCCTTCCGATCGGGCGCGATATCCGAATGGCCCAAGATCGAATGGGGCGCGATCGACCACCGCGTGACGCAATCGCGACACAATTCGATCACTGCCGAGACTTGGGCGGTTGGGAATGGCCGATATCCGAACTCGTGGCCGGGATTGACGATCTCGATGCCGATCGAGCGCGAATTGACGTCGCCTCGGCCCGCCCAAGACGAGACGCCCGCATGCCAGGCGCGTCGCGCCTCGGGCACGAGTTGGACGATGCGGCCGTCCTCCTCCACGACGTAATGCGCGGAAACCTCGCTGGCGGGATCGGTCAGGCGCTGGATCGCGGCCTCTCCGGTCTGCATTCCCGTGTAATGAAGGATCAGGAGTTCTGGCTTGGCTCCATCCCGCCGCTCGTTGTGCGAAGGCGACGGGACGATCTCGGAGACCAGCGCGCTGTCGGGCGTCACGTCACCGCCATCCGGCCGACGAGAGACCAGGCGGCGTTGATCGCCTTCATGCGCTCCGTCGCGATCGCCATGAACTCCTCCGGCACGCCGCGAGCCGCGAGACGATCGGGATGGTTCTCCTTGACGAGCTCGAGATAGCGTTTGCGGATCGCCTCCGGCGGATCGTCCGGATCCACGCCTAGAACGGCAAAGGCGCCGTCGACGCCGCCGCGAACATGCCTTGCCTTGACGCGCTCGAACTCGGCCTCCGTCAGGCCGAAGATTTCCGCGACGCGGCGCAGGAACTCCAGTTCCCGCTCATGGACGTAGTCGTCCGCCCCCGCGATATGGAAGAGACCGTCGAGGACATCGCCGAGCAGCGCGCAATCTCCGCCCCCGCCCCCATCGCACAAACCGCGCATCTTGGCGGCGTAGATCTCGAAGCCCGCCGTATCCTGGCGGGCGAGGTCGTAGAGGCGGAAGACGTTGCGCACCTCGCTCGGCGGAATCTTGAAGATTTCCTGGAAGGCGCGGATCTCGTTCTGGCTCACCACGCCGTCGGCCTTGGCCATCTTGGCCGCGAGCGCGATCATCGCCACGGAGAAGGCGACGCGGCGACGCGTTTCGCGATCCCCCGCGAAGGCGGAGCGGACACGCTCGACGATCGCCTCGACCGCTTCGGCACCCGAAACGGAAAGGTCGCGCAAAAGCTGCGCCAGTGTGGAGAAGATGGACATGGCCGACGAACCCCTTCGCCCCGAAGCGAATCCGCCGGGTTTTACCGCATCGCGTCGAAACGCATAAGAGGCGCGATCGAGCCGCGCCTTCCACACCCTTGGAATCGAGAGGGGCCCGCACCGATGGGTGCAGGCCCCTGCTTCGACCTTACGAAGGGTCGATCCAAGCTTACTGGGTAGTCGTCGTGCCGGTGGTGCCGGTCGTGCCCGTTGCCGGAGCCGGCGTCGTGGTGGTCGTCGTACCGGTGGCCGGGGCGGTGGTCGTCGCCGGAGCCGTGGTGGTGGTCGACGTACCGGCGGCCGGCGTCGTGGACGAGGAATTGCTGTTGTCGGAGCATGCGCCGAGCGCCAGCATCGAGAGGGCGCCAACGGCAATGGTCAAAGAACGCATGATCATTCTCCTGATATGGAACTGACCACACAACGACGCCAAGACCGGTTCGGTTCAATGCCTTCCGATCACGCATCGTGACAAAAGATTACGCAGGCGGGAATTCATTCGATCGTGAATTCGAAGTCCGGTCAGCCCGAGGTAAGGCTCCCGCACGAGTTTGCGGGTTGATCCGCCGATGATGACGCCGACACGGGAAGCCGCATGAATTCGACCCTCCGTTCGTTTTCGCGTGCGCCGTTGGCGGCGCGCCTCGTCGCCGTGGCCTGCGCGGCGCTTCTCCTTGCCGGTTGCCGCAGCGCTTCGCTCGATCCGAACGACCTCGGCCTCACCCCGCTCGGTGGATCGAAGCCGTTCCACTACCCCGTCCACGGGATCGACGTGTCCAAGTACCAGGGCAAGATCGACTGGGACTCGGCGCGTCTCGGCGGCGTCGCCTTCGCCTATATCAAGTCCACCGAAGGCGGGGACCGGGTCGATTCGGCCTTCCAGCGCAACTGGGACGGAGCGGGCGCAGCCGGAGTGCCGCGCGGCGCGTACCACTTCTTCTACTGGTGCCGGCCGGGCATCGAGCAGGCCCGCTGGTTCATCCAGAACGTTCCGCGCGACCCCCTAGCCCTGCCCCCGGTTCTCGATGTGGAATGGACGCCGGACTCGCCCACCTGCACCCGCCGCCCGCCGCGCGACGAGATGGTGCGCGAGATGACCGCCTTCATGGACGCCCTCGAAAAGCACTACGGCGTGCGCCCGATCATCTACGCTCCGATCGACATCCACCGCGATCGCCTCGTCGGCACCTTTCCCAAGCACCAGTTCTGGCTGCGCGGCGTGAAGGACCATCCGAGCGAGAACTATCCGGGCCGCGACTGGCGCTTCTGGCAATGGACGGCGACCGGCACGGTGCCGGGCGTCGCCGGCGAGGTGGACCGCAACGCCTTTTCCGGCTCCAAGGCCGATTGGGACGCTTGGTTGAAAGCGCATCGCCCCGCCGCCTGACGGCGCTTCTTCAAACCGCCCGATTTGCCGTTTCTACGGCGCACACGAACGATCGACCGAGGAGCCGTCCGCCCGCCATGGCCGCAACCTTCAAACGCCTGATGCTCGCCTCCACGCTTCTCCTGGCCGGCGCCTCGGCCGCCGCGGCCCAAGGGGCGCAATGCGGAGGCAACTGGAACGGCTTCCTGGACGGCGTCCGCGACGAGGCCCGAGCCAAGGGGCTGTCGGACGCCGGCATCGACCGGGCGCTCGCCAACGTGCGTCAGGACGAGAAGGTCCTGTCGCGCGATCGCGGGCAGGCCGTGTTCCAGCAGGAATGGAGCCGCTTCCAGGGCCGCATGGTCAACAAGGACCGGCTGGTGCGAGGCCTCGCCAACCTCAAGAAGTACGATGCGACCTTCCGCGCGGTGGAACGGGAGACCGGCGTGCCGGGCGCCGTGATCACGTCCTTCTGGGGCCTGGAAACCGACTACGGTGCGGTGCTCGGCGACTTCGACACGCTGAGCGCGCTAGCGACGCTCGCCCACGACTGCCGGCGCCCGGAAATCTTCCGCCCCCACCTGATCTCGGCGATCGAGCTGGTGGATCGCGGCTATCTCCCCCCGGACCAGATGCGCGGCGCCTGGGCGGGCGAGCTCGGCCAGACGCAGATGCTGCCCGAAGACTACATTGCCTTCGGCACCGACCAGGACGGCAACGGGCAGATCAACCTTCTGACCGACGTGCCGGACGTCCTGATGACGACCGGCAAGTTCATTCAGTCCATGGGATGGCAGCGCGGCCAGCCCTGGCTGGAGGCGATCCGCGTGCCGGCCGACTTCCCGTTCGACCGTGCCGCGCTCGTCAACAAGGAGCCGCGCCGCGCCTTCGCCGCGCTCGGCGTCACGAAGTCGGACGGCTCGCCGCTCGAACGGGACGACGTTCCCGCCTCCATCATCCTGCCGCAGGGCAAGGGCGGGCCGGCCTTCCTCGCCTTCCCGAACTTCGACATCTACCTCCAGTGGAACAATTCGCTGACCTACTCGCTGACCGCCGGCTATTTCGGCACGCGGCTGGCCGGCGGCCCGCCGGTGGACATGGGCAACCCGCAGCCCGGGCTCGACGGCGACCAGATGAAGGTCCTGCAGAACCGGCTGGTTTCGCTTGGCTACGACGTCGGCAAGGTGGACGGGATCCTCGGCGCCAACACGCGCGCGGCGGTGGCGAGCGAGCAGGCCAAGCGCGGCTTCGCTCCGGACGGCTGGCCGACCACGCAGTTCCTCGCCGCATTCAAATGAGCATTCCGGCAGGGTCGTTTCGACGAACCTGCCGGACAAGGTTTCGGGTCTCGTCCGCCGCTGATAACAGGGGGCGGGCGAAAACGAGCCGCCGACCTTCGAGACCCCGGACCTCATGAACGACGCATCCCCCTTTCGCGACACGCCCCGACGCTACGGGCTCGTCAGCCGCGCGCTGCACTGGGCGGTCGCCTATCTCCTGCTTTGGCAGTTCCTGACTCTCGCCGGATGGAAGCTGATCGGCGACGGCGAGGTGATGCGCACCGTGTCCGAGTTCGGCCCCTATCACGGAACGGTCGGCGTCCTCGTGCTGGCGGCGTTCGTGCCGCGCGTGATCTGGCTCGTCGTCAACCGCCGCCGCCGGCCGAAACAAGCGCGCACGCCGCTCGGCATCCTCGCGACGGCCGGGCATCACACCCTTTATCTTCTGATGTTTCTGGTGCCGGCGCTGGCGCTCCTACGCGCCTATGGCAACGGCAAGGGCTACACCCTTTGGGGCTTCCAGCTCGTGCCCACCACGGGCGAACGGATCGAATGGCTGGTCGCGACCGTGAACTGGCTCCATTCGCCGCTGGCCTGGGTCCTGGCCGCCATGATCGGCGGCCATATCCTCATGGCGCTCTTTCACCATACCGTGCGCCGCGACGACACGCTCCGCCGCATGGCGGGACCGATCCGAGCTGTCTCTCCGCAGGCCTGACGCGTCTTCGGCCGGAGAGGCGGCTTAGGCCGCCTTCTGCCAGCCAGCGCCGCCGGCCTCCGTCAGCAGGAACGCCTCGCCACATGCCTTCGCCAGCGTTCGCACGCGAAGGATGTAGCTCTGCCGCTCGGTGACGGAGATGACGCCTCGCGCGTCCAGAAGGTTGAACGCGTGGCTCGCCTTGATCGCCTGATCGTAGGCCGGTAGCACGCAGCGATGCAGGGCCTCCCCGGCGGTCGGCGCGCCGGCGGCGAGGATCGCCGCGCATTCCTTTTCGGCGTCGTCGAAATGCTGGAGCAAGAGCTTGGTGTCGGCGATCTCGAAGTTGAAGCGCGAATATTCCCGCTCCGCCTGGAGGAAGACGTCGCCGTAGGTGACCTTCTCGTCGCCCTCGCGCCCGTTGAAGTTCAGATCGTAGACGTTGTCGACGTTCTGGACATACATCGCCAGCCGCTCGAGACCGTAGGTCAGCTCGCCCGCGACCGGCGCGCATTCGATGCCGCAGACCTGCTGGAAGTAAGTGAACTGCGAGACTTCCATCCCGTCGCACCAGCATTCCCAGCCAAGGCCCCAGGCGCCGAGCGTCGGTGATTCCCAGTCGTCCTCGACGAAACGGATGTCGTGCAGCGACATGTCGACGCCGATCGCCTTCAGGGAGCCGAGGTAGAGCTCTTGCAGGTTGGGCGGGTTCGGCTTCAGGATGACCTGATACTGGTAGTAGTGCTGCAGGCGGTTGGGGTTCTCGCCGTATCGCCCGTCCTTGGGCCGGCGCGACGGCTGGACATAGGCCGCGTTCCACGGCCGAGGCCCCAGCGCGCGCAGCGTCGTCGCGGGATGGAACGTGCCGGCGCCGACTTCCATGTCGTAGGGCTGAAGAACCACGCAGCCGTAGTCCGCCCAGTAGCGGTGAAGCGCCAGGATCAGCCCCTGGAACGAGCGTTCGGGCCGCATGTGGGGCTGGAGTTCGGACATCGCGATCGGACCTTCGGAAATGCGCGGCGTCGGGATCGCCGGTTCGAGCGCCCGCGAGTTGCCACGCCCGGTTCCCCGGGGTCAAGCCTTCGGCGGAAAGGTCAGTCCCGGCGCAGGCGATACACGCCGTCGAGATCGCGCTCCAGCGTGCCGTGCGCGCCGGTTCGCGTTTCCGCCTCGGCCCGCTTGTTGCGCGCCACGACGCGCGCCGTTTCGCGGCGCAACTGACGGAAGCCGAGATAGGCGGCGGCACTCACCATTCCGAAAAGCAGGATGGGCATCACATCGACCATGGTTCACCTCGTCGGCAGTATCGGAAGCGTTTCGGGCGAACGCAAGGCGAAAGACGAGGCGCTCAGAGCCCGAAGCGCGCCCACATCGCTCGTTCTTCGGCCACACCGAAGGCGGCCTCCACTCCGGCCCCGACGAGCGAAGCCGCCGCGCCACCCGGCCGGCGCGAGAACAGCCCTCGTTTTTCTCGAATGACGGCAAGCTTGGCCTTGTCGCCGTACTTCTCCCGGACGACCGAGCGCAGATCGCCCAGGCGATCCACCAGCCCGAGTTCCAGCCCCCGCGTGCCGGACCAGAACAGGCCGGTGAAGAGATCGGGATGGTCGGAGAGCTTAGGTCCGCGCCGTGCCTTCACGAGGTCGATGAAGGTCTGGTGAACGTCGAGCTGCAGCGCCTTCAGATGCTCCACGTCCTCCGGCCGCTCCGGGCGGAAGGGGTCGAGGGTCGCCTTGTTCTGACCCGCCGTGTGGACGCGGCGCTCGACGCCCAGCTTCTTGATCAGATCGACGAAGCCGAAGCCGCCGGACACGACGCCGATGGAGCCGACCACGGACGAAGGGTCGGCGACGATCTCGTCGCCCGCGCAGGCGATCATGTAGCCGCCGGATGCCGCGAGGTCTTCGCAGGCGACGATGACGTGTTTGTTCTTTTCCACCGCCAGGTCGCGGATCCGCTGGAACACGAGGCGCGACTGCACCGGCGAGCCGCCCGGCGAATTGACGAGGATCGCGACGGCCGGCGCCTTCTTCTGCGCAAAGGCCTTTTCGAGAAGAGGAGCCACCGACTGGAGAGAGATCGAGGAGCGAAGCGGCGAGCCGCCCGACATGATCACTCCGTTCATCCGAACGACGGGAATGACGATGTCCTTCGAGCGGAAGCGCTGGGGCACGAGCTTGGCGAGCGGATTGGGCAAGGGAGCGGCCTTATACGTCGAGAGAGCCTGTCGGCGTCCCTCGCATGTAGGATCGCCTCGCCCTCGCGCAAACGGCTGGCGGGGCCGCTCAGTCCATCGTGATCCGCAAGGCGCCCTCCCCGAGCGCTTGGTTGGTAGCCTCGTCGAGAAGCAGCATGGGAAGAAGGCGCAGCGGCGCCCGCGAGCCGCGCCGGGCGGAAACCAGGAGCCGGACGGCGGGCGCATCGCTATGCGAATGCACCGGACGGATGCGAAGATCGCCGAAGCGGCCCATCGCCGCAGAGAGGATTTCGCCGAGCTGATCCGGCCGCCCGATCATCACGAGCTCGCCGCCCTGGCGCAGAAGCGCCGCCGAGACACGCAGCCAGCGATCGACGAAGTCCGCGTCCGGCGCGACTTTGGCCGCGTCGCGCAAAGGGTCCGGCGAGCGCCGGCCCGACGAAGGGTGAAAGGGCGGATTGGTCAGGACGAGGTCGAACGCACCGTCGCAAAGCCCTGCTGCTTCGCGAACCGGGCGCTGCGCCGTCACGTCGAGGCGGGCAAGTTGCAGCCGCGCCGTCCAGGGCGCGTTTTCCGGCAACAGGAGTGTCGCCTCGGCGAGAGTGGCCATACGCTCGTCGCGCTCAGCCATCACAACCTGGAGGCCCGGCGCCCGAACGGCGGCGGCAAGAGCAACGGCGCCCGCGCCCGATCCGAGATCGACCGCCCGACCCTTCCGCTCCGGCGCGACGGTGGACGCCAGGAGCAGCGCGTCATGTCCTGACCTGAGGCCCGCCCGCCTGGGCTGAAGAAGATGGAACCGGCCGGCGAAGAAGGCGTCGCGGCTGAAGTCTTCCCCCGCCAACCGATCAACCCGCGATGTCGGACAGCTCGTGCCCGAGGTCGGCATCGCGCAGCAGGCGGCGCGCCTGCGCGATCTCCTCCTCGTCGACCAGGAGCCGGCGCGGCAGGATGCCGATCGAGCCGTCGAGAACGCTCATGTGACTGTCGGCCAGAAGATGCGCGATCCCGGCGTCGCGCAGGAGCGCTTCGGCAAAGGACAGGAGGACCGGGTCGTTGGAGCGCAGGAGTTCGATCATTCCCCCCAGTGGCCCCAAACGGCTCCGTTCCGCAAGCGATCTCGCCCGTTCGGAGCACCGATCGTGCGATTCAAACGGCCACGCGTTCTCCCGAAGCACTTGCCGCCCTTCCCCGGCCCGGTTATGCCGCGCGCAGCGAACGGAGAAGTCCAGTGAACCTTGCCAGCCCCCTGGATCAGCACCGAGCGGTCGCCTCGATCGATCCGATCCTCGGCTTGACGCGCGCGGACATGGAGCGCGTCAACGCGCTGATCCTTTCCATGGCCGGGTCGAATGTCGAGCTGATCCCCGAGATCGCCGAGCACCTGATCTCGTCGGGCGGCAAGCGGCTGCGCCCGATCCTGACGATCGCCGCGGCGCTGGCCTTCGGCTACGAGGGCGAAGGCCACGTCAAGCTCGCCGCCAGCGTCGAGTTCCTTCACACCGCGACCCTCCTCCACGACGACGTGGTGGACGAAAGCGACCTTCGACGCGGCCGTAAGACCGCGCGCACCATCTGGGGCAACCAGGCGAGCGTTCTCGTCGGCGACTACCTCCTCGGCCAGGCCTTCAAGATGATGGTCGAGGTCGGCTCCATGCGCGCGCTCGCCATCCTGTCCAACGCATCGGCGGTGATCGCCGAGGGCGAGGTCTGGCAGCTGTCCGCGGCCAAGCGCCTCACCACGACCGAAGCGGACTACATGGCCGTCATCGGCGCCAAGACGGCGGCCCTGTTCGCCGCCGCCGCCGAAGTCGGCCCGGTGATCGCGGGTGCGGGCGCCCCGATGGAAGCGGCGATGCGCGACTACGGGCTCCATCTCGGCCTCGCTTTCCAGCTGGTGGACGACGTCCTCGACTACGGCGGCTCCGCTTCCGATCTCGGCAAGAATGTCGGCGACGATTTCCGCGAGGGCAAGATCACGCTGCCGGTGATCCTCGCCCATCAGGCGGGCGACGAGGCGGAACGCGCCTTCTGGCGCGGCGCGATGGAGGAAGGGCGGAGCGACGACGCGGCGCTCGCCGAGGCGCGCCTCCTGTTCGACCGGCACGGCTCTCTGGAAGCTACCAAGGCGCGGGCCCGCGAGCATGGGCGGCTGGCAGCCCAGGCGCTCGGGGCGCTCCCGCCCTCGCCCTACCGCGACGCGCTGGAAGACGTGGTCGCCTTTTCGGTCGAGCGGATCCGCTAGCGCGCTGGCGCTTTGCGCCGTCGCAAAATAAACATGCTGGAAGCGGAAGGGTAACGGGCGACGAGCGGCAGGATCTGCGACGCCCGATGCGGCAATCTCGCGCGGGCGGCAGCGGCCGGATCGCGAAAAGAGGGAATTCGACGTGGACAAGACCAGCATCTCGCGGATCGCACTCGCTGCCGCCATCGCCGCAACGCTGCTGGCCGCTCCGGCGCGCGCGCAAAGCGAGACGGCGCCGGACGCCGCGCCCGTCACCGGGACCGAGCGCGCCACCGTCGACGTCCAGTCGCTTTCGGGCGCCTATCTCGCCGCCAAGATCGCACGTGAGAACCGGCAGCCCGGTATCGCCGCCGACTACTACGACGAGGCGCTGCGCCTCGACCCGACCTCCGAGGTGCTTCAGCAGGAGGCGATGTTCGCCTATCTGGCGGACGGCCGCTTCGAGAAGGGCGTCGAACTCGCCGGCAAGCTCGAGAAGAACGCGGACATCGGCAAGGTCGCCCAGATCGCGCTCGCCCTCGATGCGCTGCACGACAAGCGATACGACGCGGCGATCGAGTCTCTCAAGCTGCGCGATACCAGCGATCTCGACTCGCTTCTCGTCGCCCATCTCTCGGCTTGGGCCGATGCCGGTGCTGGCCGCAAACAGGAAGCGATCCGGCGGATCGACGACCTGCAGGGCGCCTCCTGGTTCGCCGCCTTCAACCAGTATCAGACCGGCCTCCTCGCCGGCTTCACCGGTGATACGGAGCGCGCGCGCACCGCGCTCGGCGCGCTGATCTCCGACCAGGGCTCGGCCCAGACCTCGGTGGACGCCTACCTCGCCGGCGCCGAAGCGCTGGCGCGCCTCGAAGCGCGGGCCGGCCGCAAGCAGCAGGCGCTCGACGCGATCTCCAAGGGCCTCGACCTCGCCCCCGTCTACGAACCGCTGACGCAGCTTCGCTCCGAGATCGAGGCCGGCAAGGACATCGCCGCCCCGATCGACAGCGCGCAGGCCGGCGCTGCCGAAACGCTCTACATCCTCGGCCAGGCCATCAACCGGGGAGACGGGCAGGATGTCGCGCTCCTCTACTTCCAGTTCGCCAAGGCGGTGTCGAACAAGCCCGACGCCAAGCTGCTGACAGCTCTTGCGGGCGTCGCCGACCGCTCCAAGCAGATCGATCTCGCGATCTCCTACTACGAGCAGATCCCCGAGACCTCGCCCTTCCGCCGCACGGCCGAGCTTCAGATGGGGCTCGACCTTTGGCAGGCCGAGCGCAAGGAAGAATCCAAGGCACATCTGCGCAAGGCCGTCGCCAACTATCCCGACGACCTTCAGGCCCATCTCGCCTTCGCCGACGTTCTGGCGGCGGATAAGGAATACGGGGAAGCCGTCAAGCTTCTCGACCGCGCGATCGAGCTGGCGCCCGTCGACGGGCCGAACAACTGGAACATCTACTACCAGCGCGGCATCGCCCACGAGCGGCAGAAGGAGTGGGACAAGGCCGAATCCGACTTCAAGCGGGCGCTGGAGCTGCAGCCCGATCAGCCGCAGGTCCTGAACTACCTCGGCTATTCATGGGTCGACATGGACCGCAATCTCGACGAGGGGCTGCAGATGATCCGCACCGCCGTCGATCTGCGCCCAAACGACGGCTACATCATCGATTCGCTCGGCTGGGCCTACTACCGGCTCGGCCGCTACGACGACGCGGTGGAGCAGCTGGAGCGCGCCGTCCTGATCACGCCGGCCGATCCGACGAT
The DNA here is from genome assembly GCF_903970965.1 of Aureimonas sp. ME7. Lineage (GTDB taxonomy): Bacteria > Pseudomonadota > Alphaproteobacteria > Rhizobiales > Rhizobiaceae > Aureimonas. The sequence goes on from NZ_CAJCKW010000005.1 coordinate 12,300, forward strand.
CAACGACCATCTCGGCGACGCCTATTGGCGCGTCGGCCGCCAGCGCGAGGCGCGCTTCCAGTGGAACCGCTCGCTCGTGGGAGACCCGAAGCCGGAAGAAGCGGACGCCGAGCGCATCCGCCGCAAGCTGACCGAAGGTCTCGTGGTGGACGGCAAGCCGGTTCCCCCGGGCACGCCCAAGCCCGTCCAACAGCGGGCGTCCAACGACGCCGGCGAGACGGCGGACCCGCAGCCCAACTGAGATGGACGCGCTCGTTCCCGGATCGACCACCGCCCGGCTGACGGCGCGCGCCAAGATCAACCTGGCCCTGCATGTTCTCGGGCAGCGACCGGACGGCTACCACGAACTCGAAAGCCTCGTGGTCTTCGCGAAATACGGGGACCGGCTGGAGATCACCCCGAGCGACGCCGATCGCCTTGTCATCACGGGATCGTTCGCGGATGGGGTTCCGACGGACGAGCGCAACCTCGTTCTTCGGGCGCTTCGACTGGCGCGGGAGGTGGCGGCGGAAGCCGGGCTCGGCATCCCCCCCTCGCACATCCGGCTCGAGAAGAACCTGCCGCACGCCGCCGGGATCGGCGGGGGCTCGGCCGACGCGGCCAGCCTGCTGGCTTACGTCGGACATCTGCACCCGGCGATACGAACCGTACTCACGAGCCGCGCAGTCGAGCTTGGAGCCGACGTGCCGATGTGTCTTCACGGCCGGCCGTCGCATGTGCGCGGCATAGGGGAAGACGGCCGGGATATCGGGGCCCTCCCCTTTCTTCCCCTGCTTCTCGTGAACCCCGGCGTCTCGGTTTCCACCCCTTCGGTCTTCGGTGCCTTGGCTCGGCGAGAGTGGCCGCCGCTGCCGCCGGTTCCGGAGGCAGGGTTTGGCACGCAGGACGAACTCCTCGCCTATCTCGCGCAAACGCGGAACGATCTTCAGCCTCCCGCCGTATCGATCGCACCCGTCGTCACCCAAGCGATCGACGCGGTCGCGGCGACCGGTGCTCGGCTCTCCCGCATGTCGGGATCGGGCGCCACGGTGTTCGGGCTGTTCGGCGACGAAGCGGCGCTTCGCAATGCGGCGACGCGGTTGAGGGAGGTCCACCCGGAATGGTGGATCCGCGAAACGCACTGCGCCGGAACGGGATCGATCCATGAGTGAGCGCGACTTCATTCCGCTTTCCATTGCCGTCCTCACCGTGTCCGACACACGGGACGCCGCCAACGACCGCTCCGGCGACACGCTGGCCGAGCGGCTGCAGGGCGCCGGCCACCGGCTCGCCGACCGCGCCATCGCGCCGGACGATCGCGACGCGATCCGCTCGCGGGTGCTCGCATGGTCGCAGGACCCCGGCATCGACGTCATCCTGACGACGGGCGGAACGGGCTTCACCGGCCGCGACGTGACGCCGGAAGCGCTGGAGCCGATCTTCGAAAAGCGGATGGACGGGTTCTCGGCCGTGTTCCACCGGGTGTCGTTCGAGACGATCGGCGTTTCGACGATCCAGTCGCGCGCCACCGGCGGCGTCGTCAATGCGACCTTCGTCTTCGTTCTGCCGGGCTCGCCCGGCGCTTGCCGCGATGCCTGGGACCATATCCTTGGCCCCCAGCTCGACTACCGTCACCGCCCCTGCAACTTCGTCGAGATCATGCCGCGCCTCGACGAACACCTCCGGCGCAAGGCGGGCTAGCCGCGCGGCGCCCTCACCGGCCTCATCCGTTCTATGGTTGCGAGCCCTGATCCCGCTTGGGCGAGCTTTGCCAGTTCCCCCTTCGGCAGGAGGCGTCCGCCCCGCCGGGGTCCGAGCAGTCGTTGTCGAAGGGTGCGCGGACCAGCCTCGGGCAGAAGAAGGGGACGGTGACGTGAGCCAGGCGACCCGGCCGAAACATGACGGATGGTATCGTCCATCCAACCCTCGCCAAGCCGCACGCCGGCCGCGAGGACGAGAACCCAATCCCCCTTGAGCCGGTCGACGTGTCGCAGACACTCCGCCTCGGCTTCCAGACGGCAACCGGCATGTTCGGCGAGCCTACGCGCGTCGCTCTCACTTACGTCCAGCACCACGACATCGCGCACGATGCCCTCCACCGCGCCGCTGATCAGCGGCGGCAGGCCGATCGCGAGCGTCGCGGCATCCCGAACATCGTGAATCAACACCGTCAGCATGGCTTCCGCAGTAGCGCGAGCCGAAGCGATCTTCCAGTGCCTCGATCCGTCGCTCGGTTTGTTCTTGTATTGTTCTCTTCGAATGCATAGGATTGGCGTCATATCGGGGTCGCATCCGAAGGGAACCCAGTCCCATGTCCGAGATCCGCAGCATCGACCGTTCCGCCCTTGCCCATGGGCAAAGCGTCGATATGGCGAACCATATGCTGAACCAGTCGGGGCTTCGCGTCGGCTTCGACCGGCGCCGCGGGCGCGGCGCCGGGCTCAATCCGGCGGGTCGCTACGAGCCCTTTTCGCGGGCCGCCTTCGACGACGGCTGGAACACGATCGACGAGTTGCCGGCGTTCAAGACCGAGGTCCAGAACGAGGCGGCGCGCACCATCATCACGCGCAACACCTCGCCCGACATTTCCTTCGAACAGTCGGTGAACCCCTATCGCGGCTGCGAGCACGGATGCGTCTATTGTTTCGCGCGTCCGAGCCATGCCTATATGGGTCTGTCGCCCGGTCTCGACTTCGAGTCCAAACTCTTCGCCAAGCCGAACGCGGCCGAGCTTCTGGAAGCGGAACTGTCGAAGCCGGGCTACGAGCCGAAGTCGATCGCCATCGGCACCAACACCGATCCCTATCAGCCGATCGAGAAGACGCGGCGCATCATGCGCGACCTTCTGGAAGTGCTGGAGCGGGCCAATCATCCGGTCGGCATCGTGACGAAGTCGGCGCTGGTCACGCGCGACATCGACATTCTCCAGCGCATGGCGGCCAAGGGATTGGCGCGCGTTGCGATCTCCGTCACCACGATGGACCGCAAGCTGGCGCGCACCATGGAGCCGCGCGCGGCAACGCCCGCCAAGCGCTTCGAGACGGTGCGCCAGCTGACGGAGGCGGGCATCCCGACCATGGTGATGACGGCACCGATCATCCCTGGTCTCACCGATTCCGAGATCGAACGACTTCTGGAGGCGGCCCGGGAAGCGGGTGCGCGCGAGGCCGGCTATGTCCTTCTCCGCCTGCCACTGGAGGTTTCGCCGCTCTTCAAGGAATGGCTCCTGCGCCACTACCCCAACCGCTTTCGCCATGTGATGACGCTCCTACGCGCGATGCGTGACGGGAGGGATTACGATCCCGAATGGGGACAGCGGATGACGGGCAAGGGTCCCTACGCCCTGCAGATCCGCCGCCGCTTCGAGTTGGCCGCCAAGCGGCTGGAACTCAATCTCGAACGCAGCCGGTTGCGCACCGATCTGTTCCGCTCCCCCAAGGGCGGCGGCGTCCAGCTTTCGCTTCTTTAGCGCATCGCGCTCCTCATCGGCGGCGGTTCCCCACCTCGCACCGCCGATCGGCGCGCCGGTTTTCCAACCCCGGCCGGCGCGCTTGTGAAGGATCGGAGAATGCGCGAGTTTCGCCGCATCATGACTCGCCATCTCTCCGATCCTTCCTCCCCTCTTCGCAAACCCCGCACTCGCAACATCGCGTCCAGGATACTCGTCGGCCCCGACTCCAATCGTGAGGAAGCCCTTCGCAAAAGTGGATGCCGCCTCGTTGCCGGCGTCGACGAGGCGGGCCGGGGTCCGCTGGCGGGTCCCGTCGTCGCCGCTGCCGCCATCCTCGATCCCGAGCACATCCCGGCGGGTCTGAACGATTCGAAGAAACTGACCGCTGGGGATCGCGAACGGCTGTTCGAAGAGATCCTCCGCTTTGCGGTCGTCGGTGTTGGAAGCGCCAGCGCGTCGGAGATCGACGAAATCAACATCCGGCAGGCGACCTTTGCCGCCATGCGCCGAGCGCTGGCCGGTCTCGCCGTGAAGCCCGACCATGCGCTGATCGACGGGCGCGACGTCCCACCGAAGCTTCCCTGCCTCGCGACGGCCGTGATCGGCGGCGATGCGGCTTCGCTGTCGATCGCTGCCGCCTCGATTGTCGCCAAGGTGGTTCGCGACCGGATGATGCATCAGCTCGGGCTGGCGTTTCCGCTCTACGGCTTCGGTGCGCACATGGGCTACGGAACGCCCGCGCATCTGACTGCCATCCGCACGCACGGTCCCTGTCTCCATCATCGGCGGACTTTCGCGCCGGTCCGCGAGCAGCTGATGCTTGGGATCTGACGTCGAGCATCGAACTTCGCAGCAGCCCGCCGGGCGGCGGGTTGCGATGCTAGGTATGGAGCGCAAGGGGTCGCCCGGCGGCGACATCCCCGGTTCCGGCCGCTCGATGGACCGCTTCGCTTGTTTCAACGACGGTCCGCGCCGTTCATTCGGGCCCGGAGACTTCCGCCAAACAGTCCACGGCAAAAAGAAAGCCGCCCCGGAGGGCGGCTTGCTAACCGTCTTGGAACGATGCGGGATCGGATCAGTTCAGCCGGCGCCGAACGTCCTCGATAGAGCGCTGGGTCATCTGGCCGTCACCACCCAGATTGCGCTCAGCGATGATACGCGTCGCGGCATCCACCGCGATGTTGACGGCGGACGCACGTACCTCGGCGATCGCATCGGCCTCGGCCTGAGCGATCTTCTGTTCGGCGACCTGGGTGCGGCGAGTGACGTATTCCTCGCTCTTGACCCGCGCCTCTTCGACAAGAGCCAGCGCCTCGCGCTGCGCGCTGGCGACGATCTCGGACGCCTCGGTTTCCGCCTCGCGGCGGCGACGCTGGTAGTCGGCCAGCTGGCGCTTGGCCTCTTCCTTCAATTCACGCGCTTCCTCCATCTCGTTCTCGATCCGCTTGGCGCGGTTGTCGAGCGAGCGGGCGGCGAAAGCCGGCGCCTTGAAGTAGACGACGATGGCGAGAAACAGGACGAGGCCGATCAGCGCCCAGAAAGTTGCATCGAAAGCCATGTCACTTCTCCTCAGGCGCGGACAGCGCGCACGGCGTTCGAAACGTCTTCGCGCGGAACGCTCGTCCCGGTCAGTTCGGTCAGGATGGCGTCGGCGGCCTCTTCGGCGATCGTGTCGACATCGGCAAGAGCCTTCGCCTTGATCTCGGCGATACGAGCCTGGGCGGATTCGAGCTTGGCGTCGAGTTCGCCCTCGATGCGCTTGCGCTCTGTGTCGGCGCCGGAACGCGCGGACTCGCGGGCGTCGAGCGCGATCTTCTGCGAGTTGGCGCGGGCGCTCGCCAGTTCCTGCTCGTAGGCGGCCTGCGCCTCGTCGGCGTCGGCGCGCATCCGCTCGGCGGCTTCCAGATCGGCCGCGATGCGCTCGCGACGATTCTCGAGCACGGAGGCGATGCGCGGCACGATGGTCTTCGACAGCACGTAGTAGAAAATGCCGAAGGTGATCGCCAGCCACAGGATCTGGGAGGCGAAGAATTCCGGGTTCAGCGGCGGAAAGGTCCCGCCCGCTTCGTGCGCGCCTTCCGGCACGCCGATGGCTTCGGATGTCGGGGGGGTCGGGGATGTTGTCAACGGAGTACCGTGTTCGACCGGGTGCGCCTCGGTCTGTGCATAAGCTTCAGTGACGAACATGTCCAACTCCGATGATACGGGTCCGGCCGCCCCTCCCGGGGCGGCCGGCTGCACAATCCCGAGAAACGCTGCTTAGACGAAGAGAAGAAGCAGCGCGATGAGCAGCGAGAAGATGCCCAGAGCTTCCGTGACGGCGAAGCCGAAGATCAGGCGGCCGAACTGGCCGTCGGCAGCCGACGGGTTGCGCAGCGCGCCGGTGAGGAAGCTCGAGAAGATGTTGCCGAGAGCGAGAGCCGTGCCGGCCATGCCGAAGCAGGCCAGACCAGCGCCGATGTAACGTGCAGCTTCCGCGTCCATGAGAAACTCCTTTGATTGGATCGTGCGGTGAAAGGGTCTGCGGCGCTCGAAGAGGAAGCCGCAAGACGAGGGGAAGCGGTCAGTGGTGAACGTGAACCGCGTCGTTGAGGTACATGCAGGTCAGGACTGCGAAGACGTAGGCCTGCAGGAAGGCGACCAGGAACTCGAGGGCCGTGATGCCGACGGTCATGAGAAGCGGAAGGATCGCGCCGCCGACGCCGATGGCGCCGAGCGCACCGAGCGAGGTCACAAAGCCCGCGAACACCTTGAGGGTGATGTGGCCCGCCAGCATGTTGGCGAAGAGTCGAACCGAGAGCGAAACCGGGCGCGACAGGAACGAGATGACCTCGATCAGCACCACGAAGGGCACTACGGCCGCCGGAACGCCCGAGGGAACGAACACCTTGAACCAGCCGAGTCCATGGCCCTTGATGCCGGCCACGACCACCGTGCCGATCACCAGAAGGGCAAGGCCGAAGGTGACGATGAGATGGCTGGTGACGGTGAAGAAGTAGGGGAACATCCCGAGGAGGTTCGCCACCAGGATGAACATGAATAGCGAGAACACGAGCGGGAAGAACTTCATCCCGTCGCGGCCCGCCGCATCGCGCAGCATGGAGGCGATGAACTCGTAGGACAGCTCCGACACCGACTGCGCGCGGTTCGGAACGAGACCCCGGCCGCGGGTCGACCAATAAAGGAAACCCGTCGCAACGGCGACGGTGGCGACCATGAACAGGGAGGAGTTGGTGAAGGAAAGATCCAGCCCGCCGATTTCGATCGGGATAAGCCGAGAAATCTGAAACTGATGAAGCGGATCGTTCGCCAAACGCCTGGTCCTCTTATGCTCGCCCTCTCGGAGCGAACCTGCCATAGCGTCCCGAACCGCGCTTCGCAACACCCATACGGGCGAAATGGGGGCTTCCTCCCCCGTGAGTTGCCTTATCGTGAACGCGGGTCCGTCGGCGTCGTGGTCTGGCTGGTGGAGCGGATAACGTTGAGCACGCCCGCGCCGAAGCCGAGAAGAAGGAACACGATCAAGCCGAACGGCAAGGTGCCCAGCAGCGTATCGACGCCGTAGCCGATCGCCCCGCCGACCAGCACTCCGGCGATGAACTCGCTCGCGATCTTGAGGCCCTGCGCCATGCCTTGGAGGCCTCCCGGGCGATCGACCTCCGGCTCCAGCGTCTTCTGCGTGGACTTGAAGCGATCGAGGCGCTCGCGCAGACGGGCGCGGTCGGCTTCGAGCTCGGCGTCCGTCGGCCGCATGTCGTCGTCGCGATCGCTCATGGATTTCTACCCTTCACTGGCCGTCGGGTAAGCCGCGCCCGTTCACGTCTGCGTGTTACGGACCGGCGTGTCCCCTCCTGTCATCTAAGGCGCCCTCGGACCGTTCGAAAGGCCGATTCGCGGCTTAGCGCCAGCCGCCGCCGAAGGTGCGGTAGAAGATGTGGTAGCCGATCTTGTCGACCCGCTGCATCGTCGCCGCCCAACGCGGCTTCACGTAGGTCGCGTGGTAATGCGTCGCCGAGCCGACCTCGGGGATCCAGGTTTCGCCGCGCGTCACCTCGCCGGCGATGCGTCGGGCGGTGCCATAGGCGCGCTTGTTCCAGATCACGTCCTTGATGCCGTCGCATGCGAAGGAGAACTGGCAGCGGTTGCGCCATTCCTTGTTCTGGTAGACCACGCCGCAGATCGTCTTGGGATAGGCGGGGTTGCGCACGCGGTTGAGGATGACCTGGGCAACGGCGGCCTGCCCCTGCTCCGTTTCGCCGCGCGCTTCGAAGTAGATGCCGTTGGCAAGACAGGTCTGCTCCTTCTCGGTGAAGGAGGAGGCGGGCAGGATCGACGCGGCCCAGGCATGGTCCTTCTCGCCGATCGGGGGAATGAAATCGGCGCCCGGCGGATGGAGCACGGCGTCAAACAGGCTGGACGAGCCCGGCTTCGAATCCGGCGCATAGGCCGCCAGCGTCTGCAACGCATCGACCGTGCCGGCCGGAGCGCCGTCCTCGTCGTCAAGCGTGGCCACCTGCACGGCGTCCGGCGTCGCGGGGGCTATGCGAACCCCGTCGGCCGGTCGGCGAAAGGCCGCCATCAAGGTCGATCCTCCGCCCGCGGGCGTCGGGCCGGCCAGCGCCGTGCGCATCTCGTCGTCGCCGAGCGCCAAGCCGGGACGCAGCAGGTTGGCAGCCGAGAACACGGAGCCGGCGGCGAACTTCGGCTGCACCTGAACCAGCGGACGCGGCCCGACGCGCCCTCCCCGCTCGGCCTGAACGCGCCGCGAACCATCCGCGACGAACACCGCGCCTTCGCCGAGCGGCGCGCGCATGTCGGGGGCGGCATCGGCGAAGTCCGGATCGTCGGCAAAGGCGGAAAGGGTCAGGAGCAGGTCGGCGGCCCCATCGCGACCAGGCCCGGAACTCGAGCCCGAGGATACCAGCGCCGTCGGCACGAGAGGCAGAAACAGAAGCGAGATCCCGAGCGCCAGCGCATGCCGTCGCAGCGCCGCGACCCTCGCGCCGCCGGTCTTTCGTCCCGGCCTTGGGGCGCGGTGTGTGGCTCGCGTCATGATCGGCTTCCGAGGGTTTCGATGGAAGCCGATCATCCCTCATTAACCTTAGTGAGCGGTTAACGAGGCGTCCTAGCGGTCGTCAGCGCGATTTCGCCTTGTGGGCGAAGGGATTGTCCGACTTGCGCATGGTGATGCGGATCGGAATGCCGGTGAGCCCGAACTGGTCGCGCAGGCCGTTGACGAGATAGCGGACATAGGCGGTGCCGACCGCTTCGGGACGCGAGGTCGAGATGATGAAGGTCGGCGGACGCGACTTGATCTGCGTCATGTACTTGATGTTGACGCGGCGGCCCGCAACGGCCGGCGGCGGATGATGCCCGACCATGCGCTCCAGCCACTGGTTGAGCTTGGCGGTGGAGATGCGGCGGTTCCAGGTTTCGTGGGTTTCCGTCACCGCCTTCATCAGGCGATCGAGCCCCTCGCCCGTCGCGCCCGCGACCGTCACCGCCTTGACGCCCCGCACCTGCGGCAGGAGGCGTTCGGTCTTTTCGCGAAGGTCCGCCAGCGTCGCCTGTCGGTCTTCCACGAGGTCCCACTTGTTGAAGGCGAGAACCGGCGCCCGGCCCTCCCGCGCGATCAGATCGACGATCGTCAGGTCCTGCTTCTCGAACGGCACGGTGACGTCGAAGACGATCACCACCACCTCGGCGAAGCGGATGGCGCGCAGCGCGTCGCCGACGGAGAGCTTTTCCAGCTTCTCCTGGACGCGCGCTCGCCGACGCAGGCCCGCCGTGTCGAACATCTTGATGCGCCGCCCGCGCCATTCCCATTCCACCGAGATGGAATCGCGCGTGATGCCTGCCTCCGGCCCGGTCAGCATCCGGTCCTCGCCGAGGAACCGGTTGACGAGGGTGGACTTGCCGGCGTTCGGTCGGCCGACGATGGCGATGTTGAGCGGCTTCGTCGCGTCGTAGCGCTCGATCGGCTCGCCGTCCTCGTCGAGCTCGATCTCGACGCCGGTGGCGTCGGAGTCCGCTTCCGGTTCCGCGAACGCTTCTTCGCCGAGCGCCTCGACGATCGCGTCGCGCAGGTCGCCCATGCCCTCGCCGTGCTCGGCCGAGATGGCGCAGGGCTGGCCGAGGCCGAGCGCGTAGGAATCGTAGAAGCCCGCGTCAGAGCCCCTCGCCTCACTCTTGTTGGCGACGAGGATCACCGGCTTGTTCTTGCGGCGCAGGAGGTCGCCGAACACCTCGTCCTGCGGGGTGATGCCGCTCTTGGCATCCACCACGAACAGGGACAGGTCGGCGTCGTCGATCGCGATCTCGGTCTGGGCACGCATGCGCCCTTCGAGCGTCTCCGCGCCGGCGTCCTCGAGCCCGGCCGTGTCGATGATGCGGAAATCGAGGTCGAGGAGACGAGCCTCGCCCTCGCGCCGGTCGCGCGTGACGCCGGGCCGATCGTCGACCAGCGCCAGCTTGCGGCCGACGAGCCGGTTGAACAGCGTCGACTTGCCGACGTTCGGCCGCCCGATGATGGCGATGGTGATCATGGTCGAAAGGTCCTTCGCGTCACGCCGGCGGCTGCGACGGGGCGGGCGCAGCCGGCGCGGCGGCGGGGTCCGTGGCGGGAGTCGGTGGCTCCGGCGTCGGCGCGGGCGCAGCCGAAGCGGGTGCCGGGGCCTCGGTCGGCGCCTGCGGTGCGACAGTGGTGGCGGCCGGGGCCGAGGCCGCGATGAGTTCCAGCATCAGGGACGCCCGTCGGCGGATGCCGGCCGGTGCGCCGAGGTCTTCCTGAAGCTGGGTGAAGAGCGTGTTGGCGGTGTCGCGGTCGCCCGCCTTCCAGGCGGACAGGCCGAGCGCCTCGCGCGCGGGGAAGCGAAGGGGCTCGGCGTCACCGGTCAGGCGCTCGACGCGGGAGCGGACCTCGTCCTGCGTCCCGGCGTCGACGAGAAGATAGGCGGCGCGAACGGCCGCCATGTCGCGCAGGCTCTGCGGCGTGCCGGAAGCGGCGGCCACCTCGTCGAACGCGGCGATGGCAGCTTTCGGATCGCTCGCGCCCTGCTGCTCGGCTAGCCGCATGCGGGCGAGCGCGGGATAGGCGTTCACGCCGTTGCCGGCGAGCGCTTCCAGAGCGGCACGACCCTCGTCGGTCTTGCCCTCCGTCAGAAGCGCGTTGGCGGCCAGGAGACGATCGCCGTCCGCTGCCGCGACGCCGGCCTGATGCCGCTGCCAGAGAACGTAGCCCGCAACGCCCAGAACGATCAACACCGCCGCCGCGATCGCGATCGTGCCGTAACGCACCCACAGCGTCCGCACACGCTCCTGCCGAAGCTCCTCGTTCACCTCGCGAACGAATGTGTCGTTACTCATGGACGCTCAACCTTGCGCGAATGGACGATGCCGCGCGGTGCGGCCGAAAAGACGTGTCGGCTGCGCTTTTGAACGATTTTTCGGCGCGAAGGAAGCGGGGGACGTCAATTGTCAGAGCGCGGCTTCCACGCGGGTCGCCGCGCCGGCAGGCAGCCAGGCACGCCAGACCGAGGGATAGCGCCTGAGGAAGTGAAGCGCGGCGGCATCCCCGTCCGCCCCGTTCTCGTCCTTCCATCGGAGAACCTGGTTGACGACGGCATTCGTCCACGAGCGATGGGCGAGATAGCTCGCCGGCGCCGGCGCGCCGTGTTCCAGCCGGGCGGAGACGAGGGTCCGCACCTCGGCCGGCGTCCAGGCGTTCGGCTTCGGATCGGGGCATTCCGGCTGCGTCGTGCAGCGAAGCCATTCGGCGCGGTCGAATGGAACGTCGAAGGCAAGCTTCTTCATCGGGTATCGGCCGAGAATGCCGGTCGGCGACCAGTAATAGCCGATCCATCCGCGCCGGGCGGTGAAGGCCGCCTCGATCGACGCGTCGAGCTCCACCGAACTCGCGATCTCCTTCAGGCGAAACCCTTTGCGCTCGCCGCCGGCGGCCCGGAACAGGTTCTCCACCATGATCTGGCAGCCCCAGCCGGCGGGGCAGCCCTGCATCACCCCTTGCGCGCCCTGGTCGTCCTGGAAAAGGTCGGGCCGCGCCAGGGCGTCCGATAGGCGCCGGATCTCGGGATGAGCGTCGGCGAGATACTGCGGGATCCAGAAGCCTTCCTGCGATCCGTCCGCGAGCACCTTCGCGCCGTAGTCGATCCGCCCGAGGCGGACGGCCGCATCGAGTTCGTCGCGAAACTGGTTCACGAAGATTTCGGGCGCGACGTCCGGCTCGCCGCTCGCCGTCATGGATTCAAAGGTCGGCATCGTGTCGCCGGGCACGAGCACGGCGTCGCAGCCGAAGCCGTGCTCGAGGATGAAGCGGTCGATGGCGGCCATCACCTCCGCCGAACCCCAGTTCATCGAGGCGATGCGAACCGTGCCGCAGGTGTTTGTGGGTCCCGCCGCGTCCACCGGAGGTGCAGCGCCCACCGCCAGCATCGTTGCAAGAAAGAGGATGGGACCCGCGCGAAACATCGGCGACCTGGAAGCTCATGGAATGGAAGCGAGGCGGATGCCGCGCCGCCCGTCCCTATCCCCGCTTCGTTTCCGCTCTGTGTCGTCGGGTGCGACCCATCATTCCCACTCGATCGTGCCGGGGGGCTTGGAGGTCACATCATAGACGACGCGGTTGATGCCGCGCACCTCGTTGATGATGCGCGTCGCCGTGTTGCCGAGAAATTCCATGTCGTAGGGGTAGAAGTCGGCCGTCATACCGTCCACCGATGTGACGGCGCGCAACGCGCACACGAACTCGTAGGTCCGCCCGTCGCCCATCACGCCGACCGTCTGCACGGGCAGAAGCACGGCGAAAGCCTGCCAGATCGCGTCGTAGAGGCCGGCCTTGCGGATCTCGTCGAGATAGATCGCGTCGGCCTGCTGGAGGATCGCGATCTTCTCGCGCGTCACGCCGCCGGGGCAGCGGATAGCAAGGCCGGGACCGGGGAACGGATGACGGCCGACGAAGCGCTCGGGCAGACCGAGCTCACGACCGAGAACGCGCACCTCGTCCTTGAAGAGCTCGCGGAGCGGCTCGACGAGCTTCATGTTCATGCGATCAGGAAGACCGCCGACATTGTGATGCGACTTGATCGTCACCGACGGGCCGCCGGTAAACGACACGCTCTCGATCACGTCCGGGTAAAGCGTCCCCTGCGCCAGGAACTCCGCGCCGCCGATCTTGGCGGCTTCCGCCTCGAAGGTCTCGATGAACAGGCGGCCGATGGTCTTGCGCTTGACCTCGGGATCCATCTCGCCTTCCAGCGCGCCGAGGAACAGGTCCTGCGCCTGCACGTGAACGAGCGGAATGTTGTAGTGGTCGCGGAACATCGTGACCACCTCCTCCGCCTCGTTGAGGCGCAGGAGACCGTGGTCGACGAAGATGCAGGTCAGCTGCTCGCCGATCGCCTCGTGGATCAGGACGGCAGCGACGGACGAATCGACACCGCCCGACAAGCCGCAGATCACCCGTCCCTTGCCGACCTTGGCGCGGATCTCGGCGATCGCCTGTTCGCGGAAGGCGGCCATGGTCCAGTCGCCCGGCAGCCCGGCGATGCGGTGGACGAAGTTGGAGATCAGCTTGGCGCCGTCGGGCGTGTGGATGACCTCCGGGTGGAACTGCACGCCGTAGAAGCGCCGCGCCTCGTCGGCGATGGCGGCGAAGGGCGCCCCGGGCGAGGCGCCGACGATCTCGAAGCCCTTGGGCAGTGCGGTGACGCGGTCGCCGTGGCTCATCCAGACCTGATGGCGCGTGCCTTCCGCCCAGATGCCGTCGAACAGGGGCGAAGGCTTCTGCACCTCCAGAAAGGCGCGGCCGAACTCGCGGTGCAGCCCGCCCTCGATCTTGCCGCCGAGCTGGGCGCACATGGTCTGCTGTCCGTAGCAGATGCCGAGCACCGGCACGCCGGCCTCGAAGATCGCGTCGGGGGCGCGGGGCGAGTTCTCTTCCGTCGTGGAAGCGGGAGAACCCGACAGGATCACGGCGCGCGGGTTAAGACGCCGGAAGCCCTCCTCGGCCGACTGGAACGGCACGATCTCGGAGTAGACGCCCGCCTCGCGCACGCGGCGCGCGATCAGCTGCGTCACCTGGGAGCCGAAGTCGATGATGAGGATGTTGTCGGGGTGCTGGGTCATGTCGGACTTCTAGTCAGGCAGTGCCGAAAAACAAGGGGCGTACGGTGCGATTTCGGCGCCGTATCAGGCAAGCTCGCTCACACGCGGCAGAACCGCCTCCAGCGCGTCCACGGCCTCGGCCAACCGTTCGTCGATCACTGGCAGGAGCGCCGTCCAATCCTCGTAATGCCGAAGTTCCTCCGCCCCATCCGAAATGCCGCGCAGCGCGATCACGGGAACGCCGAAGCGCGAGGCGGCGCGGAATACGGAATAGGTCTCCATATCAACCATATCCGCATCGATCGCTTCGTAGGCGTCGCCGGACACGACATTGCCGCCCGTGGAAAGCCGCGCGATCGGAAGGCCGGGAAGAAGGGTCGGCAGCGCGATCTCGGCGGGCGCGTCCAGAAACGGGGTGACGCCTTTCGCGAAGCCGAGAGCGCTGGCGTCCATGTCGCGCCATGACACGGAGGACGCCTGATACACCGCGCCCTGCGCCAGCGAGGCGGAGCCCGCCGAGCCGAGGCTGACGACGAGGTCGGGCAGCATCCGGCAGGTGGTCAGCGCGAGCGTCGTGGAAACGGCGGCCTCGACCGGACCGACGCCTGTCATCACCGGGCGGATGCGTTCCTTGAGCGCCGGCCCGTATTCCGGTGCCGCGGCCATCACGAAGAGGACGCGCCGCCCGCCGTAGAGCTGCCAAGGCTCGCCCGTCACCCGTTCAGCCTCCAGATCGCGAAATTCAGAAGCGTCGCATAGGCCACCCACATCGCGTAGGGCACGAAGCACCAGAAGGCGATGCGATCGCTTGAGGCGACCCGCGCTAGGAACGCGGCGATGGCAACGAACAAGCCGACAATGACGACGAGTGCCGGCAGGATCGCATGGGCGGAGAAGAACAGGGGCGACCACAGGAAGTTCAGCGCCATCTGGACGCCCCAGGCGACCATCGCGCGGCGATTGCCCACGCGGAACGCCCGCCAGCCGGCGATCGCGACGAGGACGTAGATCACCGTCCAGGCCGGCGCGAAGATCCAGTCCGGCGGGTTGAACCAGGGCTTTTGGAGGTGGCGATACCAGTCGTCCGGCGTATTGCCGGAGCCGATCAGGAAGCCGCCGCCGACCGAGATGACGAGAAAGACGAGAAGGCTCCCCCAGCGCGACATCACACCTTCTCCAGGAGCACGAAGAAGAAGCCGTCCGTGCCGGAGCGACGAGGTGTCAGAGTCAGGACGGAGCCCTCGCCCATGCGTTCTGCGTGATAGGCCGGCGGGGCGCTGGGCAGTCGCTCGGCCCAAACGCTCTCGGCGTCCAGAAGGCGCCAGCCGGGCGTTCGTTCGAGAAAGGCCTCGACCCGAGCCGCGTTTTCCTCGCGCAGAACCGAGCAGGTGATGTAGGCGAGCCGGCCGCCGCTCCTGGCGAAGCGCGAGGCAGCGTCCAGAACCTTGTCCTGCTCGCCCGTCCGCTTGGCGACCTGCGCTTCCGTCAGTCGCCACTTGGCATCCGGCCGCCGCCGCCACGTGCCGGCGCCCGTGCAGGGCGCATCGACGACGACGAGGTCCATCGTCCCATGAAGTGGCGAAAGGTCGTCGCGCGGCGCATGAACCGTGACGGACGTCGCGCCTGCCCTCGCCAGCCGATCCCAGATCGGGGCGAGGCGCTGCCTATCGGCGTCGAAGGCATGGATCTCGGCCTCGTTGCCGCTGGCGGCGGCCAGCGCCAGCGTCTTGCCGCCGGCCCCAGCACAATAGTCGAGGACACGCTCGCCTGTCTTCGCGCCGCTCAAGATGGCGGCGATCTGCGAGCCCTCGTCCTGGATCTCGAAGCCGCCCATCTGGAAGCCGCGCTCGACCTGGACGTTGGGGTGGCGCCCCTCCCCCGCGATCGGCGCGATGCGAAGGCCGACGGGCGAGATCGGCGTCGGCTCCGCCTGAAAGGGCGCGAGTTCGCCGAGCACCTCGTCGGGTGTTGCCTTAAGCGTGTTGACGCGCATGTCGAGCGGCGGGCGGGCGGACAAGGCGCGCGCCTCTTCGATCCAGTCCGCGCCGAGCGAGCGCTCGAGCGCATCAGCCAGCCAGTCGGGAACATCGGCGGCCACCGCCGGCGCCGCACCGTCCAGCGTCCCGTCGCTAAAGCGACGAAGGGGCTCGTCGTCCGGCAGGGTGGGCGCGAAGCGATCGCCGGCGAGCGCGGCGCGCAACTCGTCGATCGCCATGCCCGAACTGTCGAGACAGGCGCCGACGACAAGGAATCGCGTCTCGTCCGAACCCATGCGATAGGCCAGCGAACGGCGCTGACGCAAAACGTCGTAGACGAGGTTGCCGATCGCCGAGCGGTCGCCAGAGCCCGCAAAGCGATGCGACAGGCCCCAGTCCTTCAGCGAATCCGCCACCGGGCGACGCCGCGCGGCCATGTCGTCCAACACCTCGATCGCCGCCGCCAACCGTCCGCCAAGCCGCATGGAACTCGTTTCTCCGTTTAGGAGGCTTGGTAGTCCGCCGCACAGACGATCACAACCCGGCCGAAGCTGGGGAACCGGTTTCAGCGGCTCGCGTCGAACTCCACGTCGGCCACGGGCGCGTTCGGCAACTCGTGGTCAAGGCTGGAGCGGAAGGCGACGCAGCCGCGCATGAACTTCGGCCATGGCGGGACCGCGGCTTCGGGGCCGAGCGGCTCGGGAAGAAGCCCCCAAAGCTGCGGATGGAACCAGCAGAGGTCATGCCCCGAACTGTCTCGATGCTCGCGAATGCCGGCCCTCAACCGCCGCACCTCGGCGGCCAAGTCTTCACGGCTCATTGCGTGCAGATCGTCGTCCATATCCCCATCCCATCGCATGCGAAAAGGGCCGGAATTGCTCCCGGCCCTTTTCTATTCCAAACTCAGGTCCCAGCTTATTCGGCGGCGGCCGAGTGGCTGGTGGTCAGGCTGGCCTGCGCGTCGTCGCGGCCGAAGTTCGCCAGCGCGCGCCGAACACCCGCGCCGTAGTCGGCATGGACCTTATCGAAATGCGCCAGCTGCCGGTCCAGAATGAACTGCGGCACGCCCTGCATGGCGCCGGCGAGCGTCTGGAACAGGCGCTCCTTGTGCGCGTCGTCGAAGAGTTCGAACAAGGCGCGCGGCTGGCTGTAGTGGTCGGCTTCGCCGCGATAGTCGTAGCGGCCGACTTCGCCGCTGTAGCGGTGCGGCGGCTCGGCGACGCTCGGGTCCTCCACCGGGCCGTCGAACGAGTTCGGCTCGTAATAGGCGTCCGGGTTGGTGCGCAGGCCAAACGGCGTCGTGCCGTCGCGGTTGTAGTGATTCACCGGCGAGCGCGGCTTGTTGACGGGCAGCGACTCGTAGTGCGTGCCGATGCGGTAGCGGTGCGCGTCCGGGTAGGAGAACAGACGACCCTGCAGCATCTTGTCCGGCGAGAAGCCGATGCCCGGCACCACGTTGGACGGGTTGAAGGCGGACTGCTCGATCTCGGAGAAGTAGTTCTCCGGGTTCCGGTTGAGTTCGAAATGGCCGACCTTGATCAGCGGGTACATCCCGTGCGGCCAGACCTTGGTGAGGTCGAACGCGCTCCAGCCCGTCTTCCGCTCGAACTCGTCGGCTTCCAGCTCCGGCATGACCTGGATGAAGAAGTCCCACTTCGGGAACTGCCCGTCCTCGATCATTCCGTAGAGGGCTTCCTGATAGCTCTCACGCGAACGGGCGATGACCTTCTCGGCTTCCTCGTTGGTGAAGGTCTTGTGACCCTGCTGCGTCTTGAAGTGGAACTTCACCCAGAAGCGCTCGCCGGCGTCGTTCCAGAGCGAGAACGTGTGCGAACCGTAGCCGTTCATGCGGGACGGATCGACCGGGATGCCGCGATCCGACATCAGGATCGTCACCTGATGCAGCGACTCCGGGCAAAGCGACCAGAAGTCCCACATGGCGGTCGCCGAGCGCAGGTTGGTGCGCGGATGCCGCTTCTGCGTGTGGATGAAGTCCGGGAACTTGTAGGGGTCGGCGACGAAGAACACCGGCGTGTTGTTGCCGACGACGTCCCAGTTGCCCTCCTCGGTGTAGAACTTGAGGCTGAAGCCGCGCACGTCGCGCTCGGCGTCCGCCGCGCCCTGCTCGCCGGCCACGGTCGAGAAGCGGGCGAGAAGCTCGGTCTGCTTGCCCACCGTATCGAACACCTTGGCTCGGCTATAGCGCGTGATGTCCTCGGTCACGGTCAGCGTGCCGTAGGCGCCCCAGCCCTTGGCGTGGACGACGCGCTCGGGAACGCGCTCGCGGTTCTGATGGGCCAGCTTCTCGATCAGCTGGTAGTCTTCCAGAAGCACCGGGCCGTTGCGACCGACGGTCTTGGAATTCTGGTTCGAGGAAAGCGGCGCGCCGGCCGTCGTGGTCAGCCGTGGTCTGTCGGTCATGGATCACCTCCGATGCAAAGTTGAGAACCATTCCAACCCGATTCTTTCGATCGGTTCCAATCGTATTTGCAGCCGCTCTCGATCAGTTTATCCTATTGGCATGCTGACGATCCGGCAGATCCGCTATTTCGAGGCGCTGGCCGAGACGCTCCATTTCGGCAAGGCGGCCAAACGGCTCAACATTTCGCAGCCCGCCCTGTCGGCGCAGATCGCGCAGATGGAGGCTGACTTCGGCATGTCGCTGTTCGAGCGCCGGCCGAGCGGCGTATCGCTGACACCGGAAGGCGCGGCGGTCGGCCGCCGCGTCCGGCGTATCCTCGCCGAAATCCGGGATCTGGAAGCCCTCGCCAAGGCCAGTGACGAGCTTCTGGTCGGACAGCTGCGCCTCGGCATCATCGCCTCGCTCGCGCCCTATCTCCTGCCGGGTCTCCTGGCCGAGCTTGCACGCTCGTTCCCGCGCCTTGCCGTCGGCGTGCGCGAGAACGTGACGGCCTATCTCGGCGAGGAGTTGGTGCGCGGCGAGCTCGACTGCGTGGTGCAGGCCCTGCCCGTGGAGCGCAAGGGAATCGAGACGATCCCGCTTTGCGAAGACCCCTTCTTCCTGGCGGTGCCGGAAGCGGCAGCCGCGCGGATCGCCGCGCCCGTTTCGCCCGACCAGCTCGGCAACGAGCGGCTGATCCTCTTGGAGGAAGGGCACTGCCTGCGCGACCAAGCGCTCGACGTCTGCCGCATCGCCGAATCGCGCGACCTCGCCTCGCTCGGCGCGACCAGCCTCAATACGCTGATGCGCATGGTGGCGGGGGGCCTCGGGGTGACGCTCGCCCCGCAAAGCGCGCTCGAGGCCGAGCGCCGGGCCGGCGGCATTGCCTTCCTGCCCTTCGCCGAGCCGGTGCCGTCGAGGACGCTAGCCCTCGCCTTCCGCTCCTCATCCGGTCGCCGTTCGGACTTCGAACGGCTGGCCGAGATGATCCGCGCCTGCCTTGGGTCGCCTCAGGCGCCGAAGCCGGGGTAGTTCGGGCTTTCGCGGGTGATGGTGACGTCGTGCGCGTGGCTTTCGCGAAGGCCGGCGTTGGAGATGCGCACGAAGGTCGCACGCTCGCGGAAATCCTCCAGCGTCGCGGCGCCGGTATAGCCCATGGCGGCGCGCAGGCCACCGGTGAGCTGATGCAGGACCGCGCCGACGGCGCCCTTGTAGGCCACCTGCCCCTCGATGCCCTCGGGCACGAGTTTCAGCGTGTCGCGCACCTCGGCCTGGAAGTAGCGATCGGCCGAGCCGCGCGCCATGGCGCCGACGGAGCCCATGCCACGATAGGATTTGTATGACCGGCCGTTGTGCAGATACACCTCGCCGGGGCTTTCCTCGGTGCCGGCCAGAAGCGAGCCGACCATGACGGCGGAGGCACCGGCGGCGAGCGCCTTGGCGAGGTCGCCGGAGAACTTGATGCCGCCGTCGGCGATCACCGGCACGCCCGCCTTGTCGGCGACGTCGACGGCATCCATGACGGCGGACAGCTGCGGCACGCCGACTCCGGCCACGATGCGGGTCGTGCAGATCGAACCCGGCCCGATGCCGACCTTGATGCCGTCGGCGCCCGCGTCGATGAGGGCCTGCGCACCGCCGGGGGTCGCGATGTTCCCGGCGACGATCTGCACCTCGTTGGACAGCTTCTTGACGCGCGAAACGGCGTCCAGCACCCGCTGCGAGTGGCCGTGGGCGGTGTCCACCACGATGAGGTCGATGCCGGCGTCGATCAGCCGTTCGGCGCGCTCGAACCCGTCGTCGCCGACGCTGATGGCGGCGGCGGCCAGAAGGCGCCCCTGCGCGTCCTTGGCGGCGTTGGGGTTGAGCTGGGACTTCTCGATGTCCTTGACCGTGATGAGGCCGATGCAATGGCCCTCGCCGTCCACCACGAGAAGCTTCTCGATCCGGTGCTTGTGCAGGAGACGCTTGGCCTCATCCTGCTCGACGGTCTCGCGCACGGTAACGAGGTTCTCGCGCGTCATCAGCTCGAAGATCTTCTGCCGGTCGTCGGAGGCGAAGCGCACGTCGCGGTTGGTCAGGATGCCGACGAGGCGGCCCTTGGTCTGCCCGCCCCGCCCGGCGTTCTCGACCACCGGGATGCCGGAGATACGGTGCGCGCTCATCAGCGCGCGCGCGTCGCCGAGCGTCGCGTCCGGGCCGATGGTGACGGGATTCACCACCATGCCCGATTCGAACTTCTTGACCTGCCGCACCTCCTCGGCCTGCTCGGCCGGCGTCAGGTTGCGGTGGATGACGCCGATGCCGCCGGCCTGGGCCATGGCGATGGCGAGGCGCGACTCGGTCACCGTATCCATCGCGGCCGAGAGAATCGGGATGTTAAGGTTCAGGGTCCGGGTGATGCGCGTGCGCACGTCCACCTGACCCGGCATGACCTCCGAATGGCCCGGCTGCAGCAGCACGTCGTCGAAGGTGAGCGCGAGGGCGCCGGTGGCGGTCTCGATGATGCGGGCCATGGCCAGTCCTCGAAAATGAAAGCGGGCGCCCTTGGGGGGCGCCGGCGTTTGAAGGATTGGCACGGGCTCGTAGCATGGAGCCCCGGCAAAGGAAAGCTGGCGGAAAGGGCTCTCAGCCCGCCGCCAGATGCTGGTAGGTTTCCGGCACGAAGCGGAAGGCGTCGCCGTCCTTCTGCACGTATCCGAGGCCCGGAAACGGCAGATGGTAACCGAGGAAAGGGATGTTGCCTTCAGCCAGGAGCGTGGCGAAGCGGCGCCGCGTTTCGGCGGCCGCCGTCTTGTCCTGGTCGAAGCGGACCTGCCAGTCAGGCCGCTGCAGAGAAACGACGAAATGGCTGAACGTGTCGGCCATCAGGAACAGACGCTGCCCGGCCGACGTCACCTCGAAGGCGAACATGCCGGGCGTGTGCCCGAAGGCGGCGCGCGCCACCATGCCGGGCACCACCTCGTCGCCATCGCCCAGAAGCGTGGTGCGGTTCGCCAAGGGTACCACCATCGCCTCGACCATCTTGGCGTTCTCGGCGCGCGGCCCGTTCTTCGCCTCGTCCGAGGTCCAGAAGTCCATCTCCGCCTTGCCGACGGCATAGCGCGCATTGGCGAAGACCGGCGCGCCGCTTTCCATCAGGCCGCCGATATGGTCGCCGTGAAGATGCGTCAGAACCACCAGCGTGACGTCGCTCGGGTTGATACCCGCCGATCCGAGGCGCTGGTTGAGGAGCCCCAGCCCGTTGGCGCGTCCCCCGGCCCCCATGCCGGTATCCACCAAGATCGTCTGGTCGCCCATCCGCAGGACCACCGGCTGGAAGAAGTTGGCGAAGCGTGCCGGCGGAAGCGCGTTCGCCGCCATCAGGGCGCCGACCTCGTCTTGGCTTTTGTCCTCGCCGAAGGTCGGGAAAGGCCCCTCGCCCGGGCGCACCCCGTCGAGAATCACCGTGATCTCCGCGTCGCCATGTTTGAAGCGGCGCCAGCCGGGTGCCAGGGGATAGGTGTCGCTGGAGGCTTGCATCGTTTGTCCTTGTGCAACGGCGGCGCCCGGCGCCATCATCGTTCCGGCGACGCCACCGGCGGCGATGAGAAGCGCATCGCGGCGGTTCAGATTGAGACCTTCCGGCATTTCGGCCATCCCCGTTCGTTCCTGATCGATCGACTGGTGGGGATGATGTGCCACGCCGGACGAGAAGCAAGGGCACGGGTCGCGACGATCGAGGTCGCGACCACGCCTCCAAGGTCACTGGCGCCGATGCTAAGGGGCGCTTATATCGGCATCACTTTCCCGTGCCGAAAGCCGTTCCCTTGAAGCGCATCGTCCCGCTCGTCCTCGCCATCGCCCTGTTCATGGAGAACATCGACTCCACGGTGATCGCGACCTCGCTGGCGACGATCGCCAGGGATATCGGCACCAGCCCCATCGCTCTCAAGCTGGCGCTGACGAGCTACTATGTCGCGCTCGCCGTGTTCATCCCGATCTCAGGGCGCATGGCCGATCGCTTCGGCGCCAAGCCGATTTTTCAGACCGCGATCGGCGTGTTCCTCGTCGGCTCGCTGGCCTGCGGCTTCGCCCAGACGCTGGAGGGCTTCGTCGTCGCGCGCTTCGTGCAAGGCATGGGTGGCGCCATGATGACGCCGGTGGGCCGGCTTCTCCTGGTTCGGGCCGTGCCGCGCTCCGATCTCGTGTCGGCGATGGCCTGGTTCACCATGCCGGCCCTTGTCGGCCCGCTGATCGGCCCGCCGCTCGGGGGCGCGATCTCGACCTTTGCCGACTGGCGCTGGATCTTCTTCATCAACATCCCGATCGGAATCATCGGCATGGCGATGGCGCAACGCTTCCTGCCGCGCGTCGAGCCGGTGCGCGACGTCGTGTTCGACTGGACGGGCTTCGCGCTTTCGGGCCTCGCCTGCGCGGGCGTCGTGTTCGGCCTTTCCGTCGTGTCCCTGCCTGCCCTGCCGCCGGCGGTGGGCGTCGCCACCACGCTGGTCGGCGCCGTCTTCGCGGTTCTCTACATCAGGCATTCGCGCCGCACCGAGCATCCCGTCGTCCGGCTGGAGCTCCTGCGCATCGCGACGCTGCGCGCGTCCGTCGTCGGCGGGGCCCTGTTCCGGATCGGCGCGGGTGCCGTTCCGTTCCTGTTTCCGCTGATGCTGCAGCTCGGCTTCGGCTATTCGGCCTTCCAGTCGGGCCTCGTCAGCGCGGTGTCGATCGGCGGCGCCATGACGACCAAGGCGCTGATCCGTCCGATCCTTCGCACCTTCGGGTTCCGCTCGGCGCTTCTCTTCGCCTCGCTCGTCGGCGGGGTTCTGATCGCCGCCATCGCCTTCTATCGGCCGGACAGCCCGGTGGCGCTTCTCGTGGCGTTGCTTCTGATCGGCGGCTTCTTCCGCTCGATGTTCTTCACGGGCGTGAACACGCTGGCCTTCGCCGATGTGCCGCAGCGCTATTCCAGCGACGCGACCTCGATGCTGGCGGCCTTCCAGCAGATCGCGATCGCGAGCGGGGTCGCGACGGCGGGCGGCATCCTGGAAGCGGGCATCGTCCTCAACGGAACGGGCCACGCGACCCTTTCGGACTTCTCGGCCGCCTTCCTCGTCGTCGGCTTGGTCACCATGCTGGCCGCGCTGCCGATCCTCCGTCTGCCGAGGGAGGCCGGCGCGGAACTCGCGGGCCGGCGCGTTCCGGCGGAATAGCGCGGTGGGGACCTAGCCGAGCGGCCCGGCCTCCTCGTCGTCCTCTTCAGCGCCGTCAGGGCCGGCCTTGGCGGCGCCGCGAAAACCCTTCGCCAAGAGGTAGAGCTCCACCGAGCCCTCGCGCGATGCGGGCGGCTTCACATGGTGGACCGAGCGGAAGTTGCGCTTCAGCATCGCCAGTAGCTCGCCCTCCGTTCCGCCCTGAAAGGTCTTGGTCAGGAAGTGGCCGCCGGGCTTCAGTGTGCGGATGGCGAAGTCGGCCGCCACCTCGCACAGGTGCATGGTGCGCAGATGGTCCGTCCGGCGATGCCCCGTGGTGGGCGCAGCCATGTCCGATAGGACGATGTCGGGATCGCCGCCGAGCGCCTCGATCAGCCGCGCGGGCGCGCTCTCGTCCAGGAAGTCGAGCTCTAGGATGGTCGCGCCGGGAATGGGATCGACGGGCAGGTAGTCGATCCCGACCACATGCGCCTCGGCCGCCGAAGCGCTCGTCCGCTCGACCGCCACCTGGCACCAGCCGCCCGGCGCCGCGCCCAGATCCACGATCCGCATGCCCTTGCGCAGAAGCTTGTAGCGATCGTCGATCTCGATCAGCTTGTAGGCCGCGCGCGAGCGGTAGCCGTCGATCTTGGAGCGGCGTACATAGGGGTCGTTCAGCTGGCGCTGAAGCCACTGGCGCGACGATTCCTTTAGCTTGCTCTTCTTCTTGACGCGGACGGTCAGCCCGCGATCGTCACCCCGTCCCGAACTCGCCGTCACGCCGTCTGCCTTGCATTCGCGGGCGCGGGACGGCGCCAAACGCCGTCCGCTACCATCATTTCCGTCAAAAGCCCTTCGCGAAGGCCGCGATCGGCGACCCGCAGCGTCTTGGCCGGCCACACCCGGCGGATCGCCTCCAGAATGGCACACCCTGCGAGCACGAGATCGGCCCGCTCCGAGCCGATGCAGGGGTTGGCCACGCGCTCCTCGAAGCTCCATCCCGCGATGCGCGACACCAGACGATCGACCTCCGAGTCCGTCAGCCACAGGCCGTCCACCTGCCGGCGGTCGTAGCGCTCGAGTTCGAGTTGGACGCCGGCCAGCGTCGTCACAGTGCCGGACGTACCCAGAAGGTGAAACCCGTCCTGGCCGACGAGATCGCGCAGCTTGTCCGCCCCCGCGAACCCGGCGATCATCCCCTCGACCTCGCGGATCATCCGCTCGAACACGTCGGCCGAAACATCCCGCCCGCCATGCCGCTCGGCCAGCGACACGACGCCCACGGGAAGCGAGGTCCAAGCGACGATGTGGTTGGACAGGCGCCGGCTCGCTCCGCGCCGAAGGTCGAGAAGCGCGATCTCCGTGGACCCACCGCCGATGTCGAAGAGCACCGCTCCCTTGGCCGAACGGTCCACCAGCGAACCGCAGCCCGAAACGGCGAGCCGCGCCTCGGTTTCGCGCGTGACGATCTCCAGCGACAGGCCCGTTTCGCGCTGGACGCGCTCGATGAACTCCGCGCCGTTGGCCGCCGAGCGACAGGCCTCGGTGGCGATCAGCCGCGCGCCGCGAATTTCACGGGCGGACAGCTTCTGACTGCAAATCTCCAGCGCGGCCACCGCGCGGTCCATCGCGGTCGCCGCCAAGCTGCCGGTGCGCCCGAGCCCCTCACCGAGGCGCACGATGCGCGAAAACGCGTCGATCACCCGAAACTGGCCGGGGCGCGTCGGCACGGCCACCAGAAGCCGGCAATTGTTGGTGCCGAGATCGAGCGCGGCATAAGCCGGCTGACGCCCGAACTCGGTGCTGCCGAGCCCGGCTGCGCGCCCCGAAATCGGCACCGCGATCGAAACGCGCGCGGGCGCCGGGGAGAAGGGTGCCTTCACCGGGGCCGCACGCCCGCGCCCACGCCGTCGCCGCCGCCCCTTGCCGGCTGGCGCGGCGGCCTCCTCCGGTGCGTCGCGGCCACGTAACGCACGCTCCGCTTCCACGACCTTGGCACACAAAGCGGGCGGAAGGTCGTGCAGCGAAGCGTTCGTCGTCGAAGGAGCGCTGGCGGACTTGCGCCGGCGTCGGCGCTGACGTTTGGAAAGCTTGCGATCGCCGGGTTCGGACGCCCCGTCGCCGCCCTCCACGATGCGTTCGGTCTGAGCGGCCTCGCTCGCCTGCGGCCGCTCCATGGATGGGGAAACGGAGGCCACCCGCGGGCCGAGCATTCCGACGATATCGCTGTCTACCTGCCTCGCGGCCGACCGACCCTGCGGTTCATGGATCACTATTCTTCTCCGGAGCAGCCGCGAGGGCGCTCGACGATTTGCTGGTTCTCGACGTTGGCCGGAGTGTAGCCGACGCGCCACAATGCACAAGGGTTGACGAAGCCCCATCCCCCGATTGCGCCATGGGGACATGTTTTCGCCCCATTGGCGAAGAGTCGCCCTCGTCATGAATTGAACGGTTGACGGCCGCCGGCAAATCTCTTATTTGCGGCCTCAACGAACGCGACCGGTTCCGCCGGTTCGTTCGGTTCTCCTTTCGAGGCGGACATTCCTGCTGGGGAATAGTTTAAGGGTAGAACAGCGGACTCTGACTCCGCTAGTCTTGGTTCGAATCCAGGTTCCCCAGCCACTTCTTCCACAAAGTCCCGCGTACACAAATTGCTTTGCCGCAGTCGCCTTTGGCTCTGATCGGTCGTGGCGGAACAACTCGCCAAGCGCTCTCAAGGTATCTACACCATCGCCTTGAGGTCGATGCCGATCCATCGGCATCGACCTGGCGAAGAGGCGAAAGGCCGAGCGCGGGATCGCACGGGAGGTGTTCCGAGATGAAGGATTTTGCGCAAGCGCGGGCCGAGGCCGTCCGTCTGTTCAAGGCGGGTGTTGCGGCCGCCGATCCGACCGAATCGGTGGTGCGCTCGCTGCGCGACGCGCCGCTGCCGCCGGGCGGCCGCCTGTCGCTCATTGCCGTCGGCAAGGCGGCTCCCGCCATGGCGAAGGCCGCGCTTTCCGTGGTCGAGGCGGATGAAACGCTCGTGGTGACGATCGACGGATTGGATGCCGCGATACCCGGGGCCGAGGTCATGGCTGCCAGCCACCCGGTGCCCGACGAACGGGGCGAGCGCGCGGCGCGCGAGGCCCTGCGGCGCGCGAGCGCGCTCGGGCCGCGGGATCATCTTCTGGCGCTCGTTTCGGGCGGAGCGTCGGCGCTCCTGCCCGCCCCCCTCGAAGGCCTGACGCTCGCCGACAAGATCGCGGTCAACCGCCTGCTGCTTTCGTCGGGCGCGGACATCAGGGAAACCAATCTCGTCCGGCAATCGCTGTCGCGCCTCAAGGGCGGCGGCCTCGCGCGGGCCGCCCATCCCGCCCGGGTCGTTTCGCTCGTTCTGTCGGACGTCGTCGGCGACGATCTCAGTGTCGTCGCCAGCGGCCCGACCGCGCCGCCGCTCGGCACGCCCGCCGAAGCTGCTGCCCTGCTCCGCCGCCTCCATCTGTGGGACAGGCTCCCGGACGCCGTTCGAACCCATCTCCTGCGCAGCGATCGGCCGGCGAGCGCCCCGCCCGTGGCGGACAACCGGCTGATCGGGTCGAATACCCTGTCGCTGATGGCCATGGCGGAGGCGAGCGGGGCGGCGCGGATCGTCGCCGAGCCGCTCATCGGCGATGTGGCGGACGCTGCCGATACGGTTCTGCGGCATATGCCCGAGCCCGGCGGCGTGGTTCTCCTGGGCGGGGAGACTACGGTGCATGTCGTCGGCGGGGGCCTTGGCGGGCGCAATCAGGAACTCGCGCTGCGCGTCGCCGCGCTGGCCAAGGAACGCGGGCTCGCGGGCGACTGGGTGTTCCTTTCGGCCGGCACCGATGGCCGCGACGGACCGACCGACGCGGCGGGCGGCCTCGTCGATCCCGGCACCATCGCGCGCCTGCGCGCCGCCGGCGTGGACCCCTCCGACGCTCTTGCGCGCAACGACAGCTACCACGCGCTTCAGGCTTCCCGCGATCTCATCCGCATGGCGCCGACGGGAACGAACGTGGCCGACCTCCAGGTGCTGATCCGTCTTTGATTAGAGGCAACCGCTTCGTACGGCTTCGTGCCGAGCGTCCACCCGCTATCCATCGTACGCTCGATATTTTGCCGGTTCATCAAACAATATGCCGTCAGAGCGGAACCGGCATTCCACGCAGGCGATCCCGACCTGGTCCTTAACCTCTGACCTCTATGCGTTTGCGCTGGAGGAACGATGAACGTCCTGCTGAACTGCCTTGGTGTTCTGAACGATCCAAGGCTTCTGACCCTTGCGGCCGCGGTCTGCCTCGTCGGCGTCTACGGCTCCTTCTCCGTGGCGCGCCACGCGGGGCGTCGCGACGTCAGGGGACGGCGCCGCTGGGCGGTCTTGTCCCTGGTGACGGCGGGATGCACGGCTTGGGCGACGCATATGGTGGCCCTTCTGGCCTTCCGTCCGGGAATGCAGTCGGGGTTCGAGCCGTTCACCACGGCGCTGTCGCTTATTCTCGCCATTGCCGGCATCGGCGCCGGCCTGATGCTGACGCTCGGGCGCCGCGAACGCTGGCGGCGGTTCGCGGGCGGGATCGTGATCGGGCTCGGCGTCACCGTGCTCCACTATGTCGGACAGTCCGCCTATGTCGTCAGGGGCCATGTTGCCTGGGACATGACGATCGTATCGTCCACGATCCTGGCGAGCCTTCCCCTGTTCGGACTGGCGACCCTCGCCTCGGTGGAACGCCAGCGCGCGGTCAGCGCTGCCGGCGCCCCCCTTCTCGTTCTGGCGATCGGCGTGCTCCACATCGGGGGCATGGTGGCGATGACGCTGGAGTTCGATCCCCGTGTGCGGCTTCCCGCTTCGACGATCTCTCCCGACATCCTGGCGCCCGTCGTCGCCCTGGTCTCGTTCGGCCTTGCGGCGACCGCGATCCTCGGCCTGCGCCTGACGCTCGTGGCCAAGGCCAAACTGAGATACGAGAGGCAGCGTCTGGGCGAACTCGCCAATCTCGGCCTGGAAGGGCTGGCGATCTGCGAAGGAAACCGGATCATCACGGCCAACGACAGTCTGGCACGCCTGACGGGAATGTCCCGCGAAGCGCTGGCGGGGCGCGATCTGGCGCCTTTGCTCCCGGACATCGATCTTCGCGCCCTGCCCGAGCGCGAGGAGGTGGACGCCCGGCTCGCGACCGTATCGGGGGCGTTGCTGCCCGTTCGTGTCCTACGCAGCGACGTCAACCTCGCCGGTAGCCGGCAGACGGTGGTGGCGTTTCGCGATCAGAGCGAGCGTCTTCTGGCCGAGGAGCGCATCCGCACGCTCGCCTATTCCGACGCCCTGACGGGGCTGGCGAACCGGACGCGGTTCCAGGACGGCCTTTCGGCATGCGTCGGCGAGCATAGCGAGATCGGCACCCCCTTCTCGCTGCTTCTGATGGACCTCGACGGCTTCAAGGACGTGAACGATGCCGTCGGGCACGTGGGAGGGGACGAAGTCCTTCGCGCGGTGGCCCGGCGCGTCCGCGCTGTCGTCGGCGAAACACACCTTGTCGCGCGGCTCGGCGGTGACGAGTTCGCCGTTCTCCTGCGCGACACCGCCGATCCCCTGAGGGCGGCCGACGTCGGTCGCCGGCTCATCGCAGCCGTCGAGGACCCGATCGAGGTCGGTGATCAGATCGCCCACGTGTCGGCCAGCGTCGGATTGATGCCGTCCCAGTCGGACAGCATTTCCGCCGCCGACCTGATGCTGGCGGCCGACCTTGCGCTCTACGACGCGAAGGCCAATGGGCGAGCCCGTGTCCGCTTGTTCACGCCCGAACTTCGGACGTCCCTCAAGGAACGCCTCGGCGTCGCCGACGATCTGCGCGATGCATGGGACAGTCGGAACTTCGAACTCTACTACCAGCCGCAGGTGAACCTCGCCGACGATCGGATCGTGGGCGCAGAAGCCCTGATCCGGTGGAACCACCCCTATCTCGGCGTCCTGTCGCCGGCCGCCTTTCTGTCCATCCTGGAGTCCGGCCATCTCGCCGCCCCGGTCGGCGACTGGATCCTGCAGACGGCCTGCCGGGACGCGATGGCGATAAGGCGCTCGATCTGCCCTGATTTTCGCATCGGTGTGAACCTCTTCGCCGCGCAGTTGCGCATGCCCGACTTCGTGGAGCGCGTCGAGGAGGCGTTGCGCGTCACCGGTCTTCCAGCCGACGCCCTCGAACTCGAGATCACGGAGAACATCGTTCTTCGCAACGAGCGAACGATCGCCAACCATCTGTCGCGCGTTCGCGCGATGAACGTCGGCATTGCCTTCGACGATTTCGGAACCGGCTTCGCCTCGCTGACGATGCTGAAGCAACTGGATATCACGCGGCTGAAGATCGACCGCTCCTTCGTTCGCGACATCGAGACGGACGAGAAGGATCAGGGCATCGTGGATGCCGTGGTTCGCATGGCGCAGGGGTGCAGGCTCGAGGTCATCGCCGAAGGGATCGAGACGAGAGCGCAGGCCGACTACCTGAAGGACCGCGTCGTGGAAGGCCAGGGCTACCTGTTCGGCAAGCCGATGTGCCTTCGGGACTTCGAGCTCGCGCTGGAACAACAGGGGCGTGGCGAGGCCGCCGCGCCGGAAGCACGAGCCGTCGCCTGAGGGATCGGCGCGGCTTGTCGGCCGCGCTTCGAATTGGCTTCGTCCGTCGGCGAAGAGACGCGCGGGAGGCGGAACGGCCCGTCCCTATTCGGCGGCCAGCAGGACGTTCGCCTTCGGCCCTTGCCGGTCCGCGTCGCGCAGGAGGGGCCGGAGACGATCCGCCAGGATGCGCACAAAGGGTTCGAGCACCATCCCGTCGTGATCGCCCGGCACTTCGCGGATCGTCAGGTCGGCGACGAAGGGCGACCAGCCGTTGTCGTCCAACGCCGCGTTGCGGCCCGCCTGCAGGCGGCGTCCGCCGCGCAGGCGATATAGAACCTCAAGCCTCGGGCGAAGGAGCGCGACGCGCCCCTCGTAGGGCTGAACGGTGTAGCGCGGCAGCGCGGCGCGGAACGCCGTCTCGATCCGGGCACTGCGCAGCGAGGCTTCGCCCGCTTCCCCGTCGCGGGCTTGTCTCGTCGTGCGCAAATGCTCGCGCCAGTTGGCGCGGTCCTCGCGCCAGCGGCGCATGAAGCTGCGCCCGTCGCGGCGCAGGTCCTGCAGCTTCATGTGGAGCCGGTCGGCCAAGTCGAGCGACATCGCGCCGGGAAGCGGCGTATCGAGCATCACGACGAGTGCGACCTCCTCACCCGCCGCACGCAGCCGGCGCGCCATTTCGTAGGCGGTGATGCCGCCGCCCGAAAACCCGCCGAGGAGATAGGGCCCATGCGGCTGCACCGCGCGGATCTCCGCCAGGCACGTTTCGGCCATCTCCTCGAAGGTTTCCTGCGGGCTATCTCCTTCCAGAAGACCGCGGGCCTGGAGCCCGTAGACCGGACGCTCGGTCGCCAGATGAAGGGCGAGTTCGCGCAAATTGAGGACGTTGCCGAACATGCCCGCGCACAGGAACAACGGCGTGCCGTTCGCACCCGCCTGGGCGCCCATGGCGACGAGATGCGTCGGCCGCCGCGCGGGATCGGGGCCCTCGCCGGCGCGCGCCTTGCCCCCATCGTCATCCGCGACTGGCACCTCGCCGATCAGCGCGGCGCAACCGGCGATCGTCGGCGCCTCGTAGAGAACCGAGATCGGCAGATCCACGCCGAAGCGTTTGCGGATCATGCGGAACAGGCGCACCGCGATCAACGAATGGCCGCCGATATCGAAGAAGTTGTCGTCGACGCCGATCCGCTCGATCCCCAGGAGCTCGCTCCAGAAGCCGGCGATCGTGGTTTCCAGCTCCGTGCGCGGGGGCACGAAGGCACTGTCGAGATCGGGCCGCTCGAAGCGCATGCCGTCGGTATCGCCACTCGATCCCATGCCCATAGCGCCGCCCGCCGCCTGGCGCTGGAGCGTCGGCAGGTCGAGGGAGGATAGGATCGGCTGCGCCTCGCCGCTCGCCAGCGCCCGGCGTAGGAGTTCGAAGCCCTCGGCGGGCAGAATGCCTTGCCGAACCTGTGCTTCCAGGCGCTGCGTTTCGGGGCTGGAAGGGCGCACTGAGACCGCGCGCACGGGCTCAGGCCGGCGCGCGGCGAAGGCGACATCGCTGTCCAGCCGGCGCATGACGAAGCGCTCGATGCGGGCGAGGACACGGCCGTCGGGATCGCAAAGAACGACCGAAAAGCTGGCGAACCCGTCGCCGAGACGATCGGGAGACAGGGTCACGATGCTGGTGACCGATGAACCGAGCGGCGCATGAATCGCGACACGGCCATAGGACATCGGAGCCCAAAGCACGTCGCCGGGCGCGAAGCTCGGCTCCAGCCCCATGGCGAAACCGGTCGCGATGTCGAGAAGCGCCGGATGCATCTGCGCCGCGTCGCCGACGAAGCGCTCGTCCAGCGCCAGATCGGCGATCGCCTGGCCCTGCCCCATCGCGACGGACCGCAGGACCTGCCAGCGCGGACCGAACCCGATGCGCCCGTCCTGCACGGAGCGCAGCGCCTCGCCCTCGTCTGCACGCTCCGTCGCGCCGCAGGCGAGCCGGATGGCGTCCAGCGACAGTCGCTCCGGCGCGGCGGTCTGTCTGACGGGCACGAACCGGGCCTGCGCGAAGGTCTCGAACACGTCGGAGCGTTTCGCCTGGATCAGGGCGCGGTAGCCCTTCCCGTCCGGCTGGAGACCGGCGCGCAGGGTAACGATTTCGTCGTCGCCGACGAGAAGCGGCTGGAGAAAGGTCAGGTCCTCGATCGCCAGCGCGCGGCTGAAGCCGCATTCGGCCATCAGCTGCGCCAGGATCTCCACATAACCGGTGCCCGGCATCACGGCTTGGCCTGACACCATACGGTGTTCGTTCAGGACCCAGTCGGTGCGGGGCGAGAGCACCGTTTCCGCCCAGGAGGCGCCACTCTCGTCCTCGACCCAGGATCGGAAGAACGGCCCCTTGGCCGGCACCGGATCGGCGGACGCGGCCGGGTCGGCGCGCCCTGCCGGCATCGCGCGGGCGGCCAGGCCGATCTCGTTCCAGACGCCCCAGTGCAGGGCGAGCGTGCGCCGTCCGGGCCGGCCGCGTGCGGCGTCCGCATAGGCGTTGAGATAGGCGTTGGCCGCCACGTAGTCGGCTTGGCCGACCGGCGCGGTGTCGGTGCTGGTGGAGGAGAAAAGGACGAAGAGGTCGAGCGGGGCACCCCCGAAGATGCGATCGAGCACCCTCGTCCCGTCGACCTTCGGCGAAAGGACGGCTTCGAATGCCTCGTCGCCCTTGGTCGCAGCCAAGCCGTCGTCGACGAGACCGGCCGCATGGAACACACCGTCGATCCGGCCGAACTTACGGCGTGCATCGGCGACGATCTCGTTCATCGCGTCGAAATCGGCGACGTCGGCTTGGGCGATGTGCAGTTCGTACCCCTCCGCCTCCAGCGCTTCGATGCGCTCGATCGCGCGCCGAACCCGGTCGCTTCGTGCGCGAACCCGCCGCTCCGCCGCCCAGTCTTCGCGCGGCGGCAGGGGGGAGCGGCCGACGAGGACGAGGCGGGCCCCGTAGCGCTCGCACAGCGATCGGGCGAGCGAGAGGCCGAGATCGCCTAGGCCGCCGGTGACGAGGTAGACGCCGCCCTGCCGGATCGGCAGATCGGCCTCGCGATCGACGGGCGGAAGCGCCAGCGGCTCGACGATGCGCGTCCAGCGATGGGCGCCGCGATAGGCGACGATCTCGCTCGCGGGGTCGGCGTCCAGTTCCTCGATCAGCTGGCGATAGATCGCGGCGTTCGGCTCGGCCGCGGAAGCGTGGCGCGCGCGAATTTCCATCAGCACGGGGTCGATGTCGAGAACGCGGATCGAAAGGCCGGGCATCTCCTTCGGCAGCACCTGCGCCGGGCCGAGCACCAGCGCCTTTTCCGGCTGCAGGCCGGCTTCCTCGCCGATGCGCTGCAACCTGTTGGCGACGACCTGGATCGACCACGAGGCAGGAACCGCGTCGCCGGCGGCCTGCGTCAGATGGAGGAGGCTGAAGAAGCCCTCCTGCCGCACGCGCCGCGGATCGTCCTCGCCGCCGGACGTGACGAGCCAGAGGTGGAGAACCGTTTCGGGAATGCCGCCGCTCGACTTCAACGCCGAAACCAGCGCCTCGTAGCCGGCGCGCCCGTCCGCCGGGCGGAGCGAGTAACGATCCGGCGCATGCCGCGCGAACAGGTCGCCGACCCCCACGGTCACGACGCGGCGGCCCGACGCCCGCAGGGCGGAAACGAGCGGCGCGACGAACCCCTGTCGATCCAGAAACACGAGCACGGCGCCGCGCTCCGAAGCGTCGCTTTTCCCGAGCGTCAGACCGGGCGCGGAGCGGCGCCAGCCGGGACGCCAGCCCCAGCCCGCCATGTCGGGCAAGCGGCGCAGCGGGGCATCCTCCTCGGTCGCGGCGCTGGGTTTCACCCGCTCGATGAAGTAGCGCTGGCGCGCGAACGGATAGGTCGGAAGCGACACGCGCCGGCCGCCGGCCGCGCCCGGCAGGGCCGCGACGGGAACCGCGAGGTCCGCCAGGAAGGCACGGCCGAGCGCGCCTAGGAGATGCTGCGCATCATCCGCCGGATCGTCGCCGCGCGGCAGGCTGTTGATCACCTGCGCAGCGGCCACGCCCGGTTGAAGCTTGGCGAGCGAGGACAGGACGCGGCCGGGGCCGACCTCGATTAAGATCCGCCCGCGCCGCTTGGCCAGAAGCGCCATACCCTTGCCGAACTCGACGGTGGAGCGCAGATGGCGCACCCAGTAGAGCGGGTCGGTCGCATCCTCCACGGACAGCCAGCCGCCCGTCAGGTTGGACACGATGGGGATCGCGGGGCGCGACAGGCGCAAGGTACGCAGAAAGGCCTCGAAGCGGGGCAGAAGCGCATCCAGCATGCGCGAATGGGCCGCGATGTCGATCGGCACCCGGCGCGCTTCCTGCCCCCGCGCCTCCAGCGTTTGAGCGAAGCGCTCCAGATCCTCGTTGCGCCCCGAAACGACGCAAAGCTCGGGCGCGTTCTGCGAGGCGAGGTCCAGCGCGTCCGGCAGGATCTCGAGCAGCGCCTCACGGCTCATGGCGACCGATAGCATGCCGCCGGCTTCGGCCGTCTCGAAGAGTTCGCCGCGCAGGCGCACGAGACGAACGGCGTCACTGAGGGTCAGGACGCCGGACACGCAGGCCGCCGCGTTCTCGCCCATGGAATGACCCATGAGAACGGCCGGCCGCACACCACGCGCCATCCACCAGCGCGCCACCGCGACCTCGACGATCAGGATCGCGGGCAGTTGCAGCGACGGTCGCAGGAACGCCGTCTCGCCGGCCGCCCGGTCGTCGCACTCGGCCATCCAGACGCTTCGGATCTCGGCGGCGACCTGCGGCTCCAGCGCGGCGAGACCTTCCTCGACGGTGGCGCGAAAGCCCGCATCCGACGCGATCAGCGAGCGCGCCATGCCCACATGCTGCGCCCCGCCGCCGGGAAACAGGAAGGCCGGCTCACCCGCCTCCGCCACCGCCTCCTGATCGAAGGCGAGGCGCGGCGCCTCCCCGCGCAGCGAGGCGATCGCATGGGCCCGGCTTCCCGCCACCACGACACGCCGCTGCTCGAAGCGCTTGCGGCCGGTCAGGAGCGTGTGCGCGGTGTCGGCGAGTGTCAGTTCGGGGCGCTCGGACAGGGCGTCGGCCAACCGGCGTTCCGCCTCGTCGAGCCCGGTTCTGGTGCGCGCGGACAGAACCAGAAGCGCCGGGCCTTCGGGCGCAGCGTAGGCCGGAGCCTTCGCCGCGCTCGGCGGCGCTTCCACGATCGCATGCGCGTTGGTGCCGCCGACGCCGAGCGAATTGACGCCGGCCCGGCGCGGGCCCCGGCCCGCCGGCCAGGAGATCAGCGCATCGGCGACGCGGAACGGGCCGGTCTCGAAGGGGATCGCCGGGTTGGCCCGCTCGAAGCCGAGCGTCGGGGGAATGACGCCGTGCCGGACGCAGAGCGCGGCCTTGATCAGGCCGACGACGCCGGCGGCCGTGTCGAGATGGCCGATATTGCTCTTCACCGATCCGATCCGGCAGAAGCCGGTGGCATCCGTGGATTGGCGGAACGCCTGCGTCAGCGCCTCCACCTCGATCGGATCGCCGAGATAGGTGCCGGTGCCGTGGCATTCCACGTAGCCGATCGTGTCGGCGGCGATGCCGGCAAGCCCCAGCGCCTCGATCACCGCCTCGGACTGGCCGCCGACGCCGGGCGCCAGATACCCCGCCTTGTTCGAGCCGTCGTTGTTGACCGCCGTCGCCTTGATGACGGCGTGGACCGGGTCGCCGTCGGCGAGCGCGTCCGAAAGACGGCGCAGCACCACGACGCCGGTTCCCGACCCGAACACGGTGCCGCCGGCGCGATGGTCGAACGGGCGGCAGCGCCCGTCCGGTGACAGGATCTCGCCCTCCTGGTGGAGATAGCCGTGCCGATGCGGCAGCTCGATCGTCACGCCGCCGGCGAGCGCCGTCTCGCATTCGCCAGCCAGCAGGCTCTGGCACGCCATGTGGACGGCGACGAGCGAGGTCGAGCAGGCGGTCTGGACGTTGACGCTGGGGCCGCGCAGATCGAACAGGAACGAAGCGCGGGTGGTCAGGAAGTCCTTGTCGTTGCCGGTATGGCGCAAGAGGAACAGGCCGACCTCGTCCAACAGCTTCCGGTTGCCGCAGACATTGGCGTAGAAGTAGCTGCCCATGCCGCAGCCGCCGAAGACGCCGACCGGGCCGGACGTGGCGTCCGGCATGCGGCCCGCATCCTCCATCGCCTCCCAGGCGCACTGGAGGAACTGGCGATGCTGCGGGTCCATGATCGCCGCTTCCTTCGGGCTCATTCCGAAGAACTCGGCGTCGAAAATCTCCATGTCGGGAAGCTCGGCCGCGCGCGCGACATAGCGCGGGTCGTCCACGCGGTCGCCGGCGTCGGCGGCCGCGTTGCGCTCCTCCGCCGTCAGATCCCGGATCGACTCCACACCGCCCACAAGGTTCGCCCAGAACTCGCCGACGTTGCGCGCGCCCGGAACCCGCATCGCCATGCCCACGATCGCGATGTCGCTGCCCGACGCCTCGTCGCTCGATCCGCTCATGCCGCTTGTCCTCGCCCACGCGATCGACCGCCGGGATCGCCCTCCTCGTTTCAACTCATCGTTGCCGGGGAGAGGACACGCCGGACGGATCGCGATCCATGTCTTCCTTTGCCGGATAGAATGCCCAGAATGTCTAAAGGCAAAGCATCAAATGTTCGGCGTATTGGTAAACCTCCCTCTACGGTAAACAGTCCTGCAGCATTTGATCGATTTCGCTATTAACCTCACATCTACTTCTCGTCTGACAAACCGCAGGTCGGATGGCAATCTTGGCGTGTGACGCGGCAAGTGTGCCCGTATCCACGG
The DNA here is from genome assembly GCF_903970965.1 of Aureimonas sp. ME7. Lineage (GTDB taxonomy): Bacteria > Pseudomonadota > Alphaproteobacteria > Rhizobiales > Rhizobiaceae > Aureimonas. The sequence continues at coordinate 48,859 of NZ_CAJCKW010000005.1, forward strand.
ATATCCGACATCGAAGGTCGCCATGATGGGCTTTTCCACTCTCCTGGTCGGTGACGAGACGCTGCTCGTGCAATGCGCCGAGATTCTCAAGGCGTGCGGACACACGGTGTCAGCGATCGTCACCGACTCCGGACCGATCCGGGACTATGCCCTCGCCCAAGGCATCCCCAGCTTGCCGCGCGGGGCCGACCTTGCCGAGCGCCTCGCCGCCTTCCGGTTCGACTGGCTGTTCTCGGCGGCCAACCTCTTCGTCCTGTGCCCGGAAATCCTGGCCCAGGCGCGCCAGGGCTCGGCGAACTTCCACGACGGGCCGCTGCCGCGCTATGCCGGGCTGAATGCGCCGGCCTGGGCGATCATGACGGGCGAGCGCGAACACGGTGTCACCTGGCACGAGATCACGGCCGGCATCGACGCGGGCGCCATCCTCGCCAGCCGCCGTTTCGAGATCGCTGCGGACGACACGTCGTTCCTCCTCAACACGCGCTGCTTCGAAGCCGCGATCGACGCCTTCGCTGAGCTGGTCGAGCGGATCGAGCGCGGCGAAGCGCATGGGCTCCCCCAGCCGGTCGAACCCGGCAGCTATTTCGGCCTCACCGACCGCCCGCCGCTCGCCGGAACGCTGCGCTTCGACCGGTCCACGAGCGAGCTCGACCGTCTCGTGCGCGCGCTCGACTTCGGCGCCTCGTATCGCAACCCGCTCGTGACCGCCAAGGTGCTTTTGCCGGACGGACCGCAGGTTGTCGCGACTCTTCGCGTCCTTCCGGGCGAGCCAGTCCCGTTCGGGGCACAGCCCGGTACGGTGCTCGGCACGAACGGCTTGCGACTTCGGATCGCGGCGACGGACGGCGTCGTCGAAGTCGAACTGGCGGAGGAACCCGCCGTACCGCTGATGCCCGGTACGGTGTTGCCGCTTCTTTCCCAGAACGAGCGCCAAGCGCTGGACGAGGCCGTGGCGAAGGCGGCCCGGTTCGAACGCGCCGCGCGCCGGCGCCTCGCCCATGCGGCGGACTTCGACCTTCTCGGCGTCGCCCCCCTTCGCGAAGGGCATTCGCGTGACCTGCAGTCGATCGACCTCCCGTCTCTCGCAGGCCTCGACGCCGATACACGCGTCGGCGCGGCGGCGGCGCTTCTTCTTCTCCTCACACGCAGCGAGGCGGCCTCGTTCGCCTATTCCGACGCCGCCTCGCGCGCGAGCGCGCTCCGCTTCCCCGGCTATTTCGAAGCCGCCCGTCCGCTCAACGTCGCGGCGGGAGCGGACACCTCGACGGAGGGCTTCCTTGCCATCGTCGCCGGCGAACTCGCCGCGCTGCGCCGCCACGGACCGCACCTTGCCGATCTCCCCATGCGCGAGCCGGGCCTCGCGCCGGTTCGGCTGACGGCCGCGATCGTGGAAGGCCAGGGCGATATCGCCGACGTGCCGAGCGGGGCGGCCCTCGCTTTCGTCCTGCCCGACGACAGTACCTGCCGGCTCGTCTTCGATGCCGCCCGCATCGAAGCCGCGGACGCGCGCGATCTCGCGGCGCGTTTGCAACTCGTGGCCGAAACCCTTGCCCATGCGCGGCCCGAGCGCCTTGCCGACCTGCCGCTGATGCGAGAGGACGAAAAGCGCCACCTTCTGTTCGATCTCAACGACACCGCGCGCCCGCCGCTGCCCGAAACGACGCTCCACGCGCTGATCGAGGCGCAGGTCGACCGCACGCCCGATCTCGTGGCGGTCGTCGATGCGCTCGGCTCCCTGACCTATCGCGAACTGGAAGCCCAAGCCAACCGGGTGGCGCACGCCCTCGTCTCGCTTGGGCTTCGGCCGGGCACGATGGTCGGCCTTCACCTTTCGCGCTCCACATCGCTCGTGGTCGCCGCGCTCGCCATCGCCAAGGCCGGCGGCGCCTATGTGCCGCTCGACCCGATGTTTCCCACCGATCGGCTCGCCTACATGGTGGAGGACAGCGCGGCGCCGATCGTTCTCACCGAGCGCCATCTCCTCGGCTCCATCGCGACACCAACCGTGCGCTTCGCCGCGATCGAGGACCTTCTCGCCTCCGACGCGCCGACGAGCCGTCCGGCCGTTCCCGTCGGGACGAACGACCTCGCCTACGTCATCTACACGTCCGGCTCCACCGGCCGTCCGAAGGGCGTGATGCTGGAGCACGGCAACGTCGCGAACTTCTTCGCCGGCATGGACGAGCGGGTTCCGGCGAAGAGAGCCGATGGAGCTCAGCCCGTGTGGCTCGCCGTCACCAGCCTGTCCTTCGACATTTCGGTGCTCGAACTCTTCTGGACGCTGGCGCGCGGCTTCAAGGTCGTCGTTCATTCGCCGGAGGTGCGCAGCCAATCGGCCGGGCTGGTCGCGGCGGACAGCGCCGGCAAGCTCGGTTTCGGCCTGTTCTTCTGGGGCAGCAACGAAGGGTCGGGTTCGCAGAAATACAAGCTGCTTCTCGACGGCGCGCGCTTTGCCGACGCCAACGGCTTCTCGGCCGTCTGGATGCCGGAGCGCCATTTCCACGCCTTCGGCGGCGGCTTCCCGAACCCGTCCGTCACCGCCGCGGCCGTGGCCGCCCTCACCCGCAACGTCGCGATCCGCGCGGGAAGCTGCGTCCTGCCGCTCCACCATCCGCTGCGCGTGGCCGAGGAATGGGCCGTCGTCGACAACATGAGCGACGGGCGCGTCGGCCTCGCCTTCGCATCCGGCTGGATGCCGGAGGACTTCGTCCTGCGCCCGGAGAACGCGCCGCCGCACAACCGCGAAGCGCTTCTGCGCGACATCGACACCGTGCGCCGACTGTGGCGCGGCGAGGCGCTCCCCTATCCGTTCGGCGAGGGGCGAAGCGCCGCCGTCGTCACGCAGCCCCGCCCGATCCAGCGCGAACTGCCCGTCTGGGTGACGACGGCAGGCAACCCGGACACCTGGGTCGAGGCCGCCCGGCTCGGGGCCAACGTCCTGACCCATCTTCTCGGCCAGTCGATCGCGGAGGTCGGCGAGAAGATCGCGCTCTACCGGCGGACGCTTCGCGAGACGGGGCGCGACCCGGCCGAGTTCAAGGTCGTCCTGATGCTCCACACGCTGCTGGGCGAGGACCGTGAGGAGGTCCGCGCCCGGGCGCGCGAGCCGATGAAGGCCTACCTGAAGACCGCCGCCAACCTCATCAAGCAATATGCCTGGGCCTTTCCCGCGTTCCGAAAGCCGGCGGGCCTTGGCCAAGCCCTCGATATCGACCTCCAGGGCCTGTCGGCGGAGGAGATGGATGCGATCCTCGAATTCGCCTTCGCCCGCTACTTCGACGACAGCGGCCTGTTCGGCACGGTCGAGGATGCCAAGCACCGCGCGGGGGAACTCGTCGCCATCGGCGTCGACGAGATCGCCTGCCTGATCGACTTCGGCGTGGCCGAGGATCTGGCGCTGGAACGGCTATCGCCCTTGGCGGAAGTCGTCGCAGCCTTCGGGCCGACGTACGCGGACTCCCCGCCGACGATCCGACGCAGCGTCGCCGAGGATATCGCGGCACACAGGGCGACCCATCTCCAGGCGACGCCTTCGATGATGCGCATGTTCCTGTCGGACGACGAGGACCGGCGAGCGCTCGGGCGTCTCGCCCACCTCTTCGTCGGCGGGGAGGCCTTTCCGGCCGCCCTCCTGGCTGAGCTTCGCGCCGCGACGGACGCCACGATCGAGAACATGTACGGGCCGACCGAGACGACGATCTGGTCCTCCACCACACGCGCCGAGAATACAGGCGGCGTCGTGCCGCTCGGCACGCCGATCGCCAACACGCAGCTCTACGTGCTCGACGAGGCGCTTCGCTTGGTACCGCCGGGAAGCCCGGGAGAGCTTTGCATCGGCGGCGCGGGCGTCGCGCGCGGCTATCATGGGCGCCCCGAACTGACGGCCGAGCGCTTCGTGCCCAACCCCTTCGCGCCCGGTCGGATCTACCGGACCGGCGATCTCGTGGCGCGGAGCCGGGACGGCACGCTCCAGTTCCTCGGGCGCACCGACCATCAGGTGAAGGTGCGCGGCTACCGGATCGAGCTCGGCGAGATCGAGGAACGGATCGAGGCCTTCCCCGGCGTCGCGCAGGCCGTCGTGGTGGCGCGTGAGGACCGGCCGGGCGACGTGCGCCTCGTCGCCTATCTGCGCACCCCCGCAGGCGCGGTGGACGAGACGGCGCTGCGTGCGCATCTGGCCGAGCGCCTGCCCTATTACATGGTGCCGGCCCATTTCATGACGCTCCAGGCCTTTCCGCTGACGCCCAACGCCAAGGTGGACCGCAAGGCCTTGCCGAAGCCGGGCAACGCGCCGGTGCCAACCCGCGCCCCCGCCGTGGAAGCGCCGCCGCTGGTTCCCGTCCTCGGTGCTCCAGGCATTCCGGCGGGCGAAATGGAACGGGCAGTCGCCGAATGCTTCGCTCGGGTGCTCGGCCTGTCCGAGGTGGCACCCGGCGACAGCTTCTTCGCGCTCGGCGGCCACTCGCTTCTGGCGGTGCAGGCGCATCGCGAGTTGAAGGCGAGCGTCGCGCCGGACATGGCGATCACCGACCTGTTCCGCTTTCCAACGGTTCGGGGCCTTGCGGAGCACCTGTCGAACCGCACGGGCGGCAACGAACGCCTCGACCGGGTAGCCGACCGGGCGGCGCAGCGGCGCGCTGCGCTCGGCGGTCGCCGCGCCGAAATGGAGCGCGCGCGGGGCGGCGGCTGATGGCGTCGGCCCCCGCGCGCGCGCTTCCGCCGGAGCAACGATCGGATCTTCGGGCCCTGTTCGGTCCGGGCGTCGCTCTCGCCTTCGGCGACCCGCGCGCGCCGTGGCCGCTCGCGCTCCCGGCGGAAGAGAGGGCGATCGCGTCGGTCGTCCCCAAGCGCCGCGCGGAGTTCCGAGCTGGGCGGGCGCTGGTTCGCCTCGCATCGGCCGAACTCGGCGCCCCTCCCCTGACGATCCCGGCCGGGGCCGACCGCGCGCCGCAATGGCCGGCGGGCTGGACCGGCTCGATCAGCCATTGCGCCGACCTGTGCGGCGCAGCCGTCGCACGTGCCGGCGACGGCATCCTGTCGCTGGGGCTCGATATCGAGCCCGCCGAGCCGCTGGACGTCAATCTCATCCCTTTCATCGCGAGGGCAGAGGAGCAGGCCCTTCTCGAAGGCGACGACGCACTCCTGCGCGCGCGGATGCTCTTCGGCGCGAAGGAATGCGCCTACAAGGCGCAGTATCCCTTGAGCGGCGCGATGCTGGAATTCGACGATCTCCATGTGACGTTCGAGACTGGCGGGCCGTGGTTCACCGCCCGGTTCATGCGCGGTGTCGGCCCGTTCGCCCAAGGCGACGCCATCGCGGGCTTCTGCGTCCAGGACGGCGCGCATGTGATCAGCGGCGCGGTTCTGCGCACCGGCGAAGGAGGCGACCGTTGAGCCTTGCCCGAACGACGGAGATCGTCGAGCCGCAGCCCATGGGAGGCCGGCTGCTTCTCGTCACCGCCGTGCGCCTGCGCCGGGGGGCGCAAGGGTTGGAGATCGACGACCAGACGGCGGCCGGGCTCGAACGGTGGGCGGAGCATTTCGCCGCCGTCACCTATGCCGGGATCCTCCTGAAGGGCGAGCGCGAGGAGAACACCACGGCCAACTGGGTCCCGGTGCGCCGCATTCCCGGCGCCGAGCGCATGCGCTTCCTGGCCCTGCCCATGGCCTATCGCATCGGTGCCTTCGCGCGCACCTACCGCGCGACGCGGCGGCAGCTCGGCCGCGAGATCGCGGCTGCCGATCACCTCTGCTTCACGCTCGGCTATCTCGCAGGCGACTGGGGCGCCGTCGCAGCGCTGGAAGCGCGCGCTCAAGATCGGCGCCACGCCGTGTGGTTCGACCGCGTCGAGCACGAGACGATAGCCCGCACACTGCATGCCATGCCGTGGAAACGGCGGCTCAAGGAACGCGCGTCGATCGCGCTGATGAAACCCTACCATCGCCGCCTGATCGCCGGCAGCAGCCTCGGGCTCTTCCAGGGCATGGACACGTTCGACGCCTATGCGGCGGGGTGCGCCAACCCGGCCTGCGTCTACGACGTCCACACGCGCCCGGCGGACTTCATAGGCGAGGCTGCGATCGCCGCAAAGATCGAGCGCCTCGCCTCTGGCGCGCCCGTGCGCATCCTCTATGCCGGACGCGCCGCCGAGATGAAGGGGCCGATCGACTGGCTGGAGGCGCTGGCCGAAGCGCACGCACAAGGCTTGGATTTCCGGGCGCGCTGGCTCGGCGACGGGCCGATGCTCGGCGCCATGCGCGAAGCGGTCGAGCGCCTGGGGCTCGGCCCCCATGTCGAGCTCGCCGGCTTCGTTTCGGACCGCGAGACCGTGCTCCAGGCGATGCGCGAGGCCGACATCTTCCTGTTCTGCCACAAGACGCCGGAATCGCCCCGCTGCCTCGTGGAGGCCCTCGTTTCCGCCTGTCCGCTCGTCGGCTACGAAAGCCGATACGCGTCCGGGTTGGTGGAGGGCTCCGGCGGCGCGCTTCCCGTCCCGCCGAACGATCCGCAGGCGCTGGGGCGCGCCCTGGCGGGACTTGCGAGCGACCGGGAACGGCTCGGAACCCTCGTGCGCCAAGCCGCCGTCTCGGGCCGCCGCTTCGACGAGGCCAAGCTCTACGCGGAGCGCGCCGGGTTGATCGCGGCTCATGCGTAAGGCTCGGGTCTTCGCTCTCGGCCTCGGCGCGCTTCTGACCGGGGCGGCCTTCATCGCCGCCCGTGAAGCGCCCGACCCCGCACGTATCGCGGCTCCCCGACCCATCGAGAGCGCGCGGAAGCTTTTCGTGTCCGGGCACAGCCTCACCACGCCTTTGATCGGTCCGCTGAACAGGATGACGCCTCCGCTCGACGTCGTGTCCCACTCGATCGACGGTTCCACCATTCGCCAGCGACGGGATACCGGCCCTTCCGCCGATACGGACATCCTCCTCGTCACCGAGCAGCATCGCCTTCTCGATGCGATGACGCTCGCGGACACGGTCGGGAGCCTGCGTGAGATGCACGAGCGCTTTCGCGCCCTCAACCCCTCCGGCGTGACCGTCTTCTACACATCTTGGGCCGATCTTTCGGACCCGGAGGCGCCGGAAGCCTGGGTCGAATTCGAACGCCGAGCCGCCCCGGTCTGGGCCTGCCTCGCGCATCGAGCCGGCGAGGGATCCGACGCGATCCGCGTCCTTCCCGCCTCGCTCGCGCTGGCCGATCTTGTCGCGGCGCTCACAGCCGAGCCCGACGCCTTCCCGGGCTTCGAGGGCACGGCGCCGCGCGCGATCACGCAGGCAATGTTCACGGACCGCGTTCACGTCAGCCCGCTCGGCGGCTTCTTTCTCGCCCGGCTGTCGGCCGAGTTCCTGGTCGGGAGCGAGCGCGCGGCTTCGCTGCGGGCACCGCCCGATCTCGACCCCGCGCAGGTACGCTCCGTCTCGCAGTTTGCCGCCGGATTCGCGAAGGATTGGCGGGCCGCCGGTGCTCCGGCCGATCCCTGCCGGGGCGCCACTCCAGCTGGCTTCGTGCCGGCTTATACCGACTATATGGAAGCGACCTATGGACAATCCGGCGAAAGCGTCTGGCGCAAGGAGGCCAGCCGGCTTCGCCACGCCCTCGCCCTGTATCGGCGACTGTTGCTCTGAGCCCGACGCCTACCGATCCCGGTCCGTCCTGATCCAGCCGGCGCTGCGCGAGCCGAGCGCCATGCGTGCGTACATTCCCGCCTTGGAAGCGGCATAGGGGAGAACGTGCAGCGCGAGCCGCATCGGCAGGACGGCACGCCCGAACCGCACCCAGGCCACGAACAGCGATCCGACGAGAAGCCCGAGCGCGCCGGACGCCATGGCCAGCGGCAGCGGCACCCGGCCGAAGGCGAGCTGCGCCAGCATCACCAGCACAAAGAAGGCTCCGACGACGAGGATCAGCAGCGTCAGCGGCGGGATCATCGTGTCGAGCGCCAGCATCGCGCTTGCCGGCCGCCTCGCCCGAACGGCGCGGGCGATGTGACGCGCCGCCAGGGCGATCATCCCCAGATGCCCCTCTTCCCAGCGCCGGCGCTGCGTTTGGGCGCCGCGCTCCGACATCGGAAAGTCGCTGAGGATCAGGGCGTCTTCGCAGAAGCGCGCGCCCGAGCCTGTCAGTGCCAGATCGAGCCCGAGGCGCATGTCCTCCACCAGACTGGAATGGGCGAGATCGGCGTCGCGGATCAGGGCCCAGGGAAAGGCCATGCCGCTTCCGGTCAGGTGGCACGGCAGGCCCATCCGCTGGAGGCCGGCAGGGCGGACACGGTTCTTGACCAAGAAAGCGAGTTCCGCGACCCGCATGCCGATCCGCGCCTCGGGCGGCGAGCGCATGAGATAGCAACCCTGGACCGGGCGGCGTTCGCTGACAGCCATCTCGTGAAGACGAGCCAAGGCACCCTGTGCCAGACGGCAGTCGGCGTCCACGACAACGACGACGGCCGGCGGATTCGTGGCGAGGTGGCGCAGGCCGAAATCGAGCGCGTAGCCCTTTCCCCGGCGCTCGCTGTCGAACCGCTCGATCACTTCCGCGCCGACACCGCGCGCGATCCGGGCCGTCTCGTCCCGGCAGTTGTCTGCGACTACGAGGATGCGAACGCCGCTCCAAGCCTGCGCCCGAAGGTTCTCGATGGCTCCTGCAATGCCGCCGGCCTCGTCATGGGCGGGAACCAGCACCGCGAGATCCGCCGGCGCCCCCGAGGCGACGCCGCTCGCAGTATTGCGCCGGCGCCCGGGAAGACAGGCGGCGGCAACCTCCAGGGCGAAGAGGCCGGTCAGGATCAAGAGCCCCAAGGCGGGAACGGCCAGGATCGTCTGCAGGATGGTCGGCATGGCAATCCCTCGAGCGGCAACCGGACGAACCTCGCATGCCGGCGGTTACGCGATCGCGAACGCCACCCGAACGCAACCCATGGTGGATGCCGCCGCTCGTCCGCCGTTGCGCTTCAATGAGCGCCGAAACCACCTTCGACCCTATGAAACGCCCGCTTCATACGGCAAGTGCCGCCACGTTAACCGTCTCAATAGATGATAGTCGCCACCAACTTCCAAGCGAACAATTAAACTGCTGTAACCCATTCGCGACACTCATCGACTTGCATAAAATTCGACGCATCCTCGGGGAGAAGAAGATGACACTGGCGTTCGACGGCGTTCCCCTTCTCAGACGGGCCAGCGATCGGTTTCTTGGAGTCGCGTTTCAGCGGATCGTCTTCAACGACATCATCGAAATTCTTGAGACGGTCGATCACGACGCGAAGTTCCGCTACGTCGTGACGCCGAACGTGGACCACGTCGTGCGACTGTCGCGACAGCCCGAACTCGTCGACATCTACCGAGGTGCCTGGCTGACGCTGTGCGACAGCCGCCCCGTGCGCCTCGCCGGCTGGCTTTTCGGCCGCGGCATTCCCGTCGTCACCGGGTCGGACCTGACGGCCACGATGTTCGGCCGCGTGATGCCGCATGGGTCGCGCGTCGCCGTGGTTGCCCCTTCGCAGCTGGCGCTGGATCGTCTCGTCGAGCGCTTTCCCCAGTTCGAGATCCACGGCCATGTGCCGCCGGCGGGGCTCGGGGGCAAACCGGAGGAGCTCGCCCGCTGCGCCGCCTTCGCGCGCGACTGCCGGGCCCGGTTCATCTTTCTCGCGGTCGGCTCGCCCCAGTCGGAGCGGATCGCCTGGCTGATGTCGCGCGATCCGGAGGCGCGCGGCACCGCCTTCTGCATCGGCGCTTCGATCGAGTTCATCACCGGCCTTCAGCGCCGCGCACCGCGCTGGATGCAGCGGGCGGGGCTCGAATGGCTCCACCGCGTGGCCAGCGACCCCGGCCGCCTGTGGAAGCGCTATGCGTTCTCGCTCGCCCCCTTCCTCGGCCTCATGACGCGCGAAGCGGATCGGAAGGCGGCAGACGCGGGATGGCGGCCATCGCCGCAGACCCCGCTTCCCGTGACGCGCGACCGGCGCTCCAAGGCCGTGGTGATCTCCCGGACCGGACGGCGGATCGACGCTTCCAAATCCCGCAAGGGTCCGCAAAGCGCGCACTGACCTCGTCGGGAGAACGTCCTGCGGGGCAGCTCAGTTGGCCACGAGATAAAGCGCCAAGGTGGCCATCGGCGCGATCGTCTGCTGCACAGTGTATTCCATCTGCATGACGAGACTCGGGTGCTCGACGAGGTACTCGTAGTAGGGCAGCGCGAAGCGCGCCGGCTCGATACGGCGGTGTTCGGCATCCTCGTCCCGCCCGGTTTCAGGCAGCGCCGACCAGGGCGGGCCGAAGATCCAGCCGAAGGCGGACGCCGATTGCGGCGCCCATCCATAGACCGTGATGCCGGGCGGCACGCCGACGCCCATCGCCAGACTGTCCTCGTGCAGGACGCCGCCGACGGAACGCACGCCGACCCCCGTCATCAGGCTGAGGCCGAGTTGGTTGGCGCCCAGCATCGCATGATGCGCACGCTCCATCGTCTTCAGGATGCGGGGGTCCCCGTTGAGCGTATGGGCGCGCATGAGAAGCATCGTCGCCCCGTAATCCGGAGAGCCGCCCTGCCCCCAGCCGGCCGGCGCGAACGGGTGCTTCATCGCGGGATAGCTCAAGCGATCCTGCGCGGCGACGAGACTGTCCGCTTCGGCCACGATCATCTTACCGATCTCGTTCTTGATCCGAGCATCGCCGCCCTTCGCCTGGAGATAGTCCCAGGCGGCATCGCCCTTGTGGGCGTAGAGATCCCAGCCGCCGTCCCATGCCTCCTCGAAGATTCGCGCCCGCGCCCGGCTTCCATCCAGCCGATAGAGCGCGGCGGCGGCGGCCACGCGAAGCTCGCCCGCCTGCGCCTGCATGGCGCGCCGCCGCTCGGACCAGGACGCAGCATCGAACGCGCCCGCCGCCTCGCCGGCCTGGATCGAGGACGCGAGAGCCGTGTCCGGGTCGGCATAGGCGGCTTCGGCAAAGAGCCAGGCGGCGAGCGCGCTCGCCTCGAACATGTCGGCGAGTTCGGCGCTACCGGCTTCGCGCAGCGTGCGCGCGAGCTTGGCGGCGGTGGCGGCGTAGAGGTAGCTCGACAGGTGGTCCGGCGCATAGGCGAACACCGTCCGGTGTTCCAGGAAGCTCGGCTCGCCCTTCTGTGGATGCCCGGCGCTCTCGATGCCGCCCGGAATGCTTCCGTCCGCGCCCTGGAGCCGCCGGTAGAAATCGAGAAGCCAGATCGCCTCGTGGACGAGCGGGGGCAGCGCGTCCGTGCCCCGGTAGATCGGGTCGGAAAGAACGGCGCTGGACAGGGGGATGGGGAGCGAGCGCGTCGACACGCCCGAGCGGGCGATCGCCTCCTCCACTTCCAGAAGCAGGGAGGAGACTTCCACGTGCTGGATGCGTCGATCCCAATCGCCCGCATCCATGTAGCCGCCCCAGGCGTCGGCCGGTGCTAGGCTTCGCGTGATCCACGGCTCCTTCGCCCCTTCAGCGAAGGGCACGAAGCCGCCGGCAAATTCCGACGACCAGGCGAGCGGCAGGCGCGAGCGCCAGACGCGAAAGCCATTCCCCGGCCGGAAGGCGGCAGGCCGCGTGAAGCCGGCCCGGTCGTCCAGCGCAATCCCGCTTCGGTGGTCGTAGAGCGCGCCGAGCGACAACGCGGCCGAGCGCAGCCAGATGTCGTCGGCGATCGTGAACGGGTCGGACACGCCGAGCCCCGGCACCTGAAGCCGATAGGCGCCGGGCGCCTTCGGCTTCCAGGCGGAATAGTCGAGTTCGAAGACGAAGGTCCCCGCCCGGTTCGTCTGGTGCGCGGGCGTCACCGAGGCACCCGGCTGCGCATGGCCCGGCAGGGCGGGACCGTCGAGTTCGGTGAGGGCGAAGCTCGTCCGGTCTGCCTCGGTCACGGTTCCGAAGGTTGCGGCCGCGTCCTGATCGCCGTTCAAGCGCTGAAGACCGACGCGCGTGCCGGCCTTCAATCCGTGCGGCTCCGTCGTGACGATGCGGACACCTTCCAGCGCGCGGATCGGAACGGGGTCGGCGTCGGCATCCAGCGTGTCGACGAGGTCGTGGGCAAGCCCGTTGCCGGGCTCGGGGTCGGCGGGGCCGGCGCGCAGGCGGATCGGGGCTTCGAAGACCGAGGCGCCGGCATCGTCGACGACGCGGAACGTCTTCAGCGCGTAGCGGCGGAAATCCACCGCCCCCTGATCGGGACCGCCAGGAAGCCAGAGCGACAGGAAGCCGACCTTGGCGAGGTCGTTTGCCCGGTGGCCGAGCTGCGTCGCGTGGATGGCGACGGCACGCGTTCGCCCGTCGTCGAAGGCGAAACGCGTATCCGCCGGCAGGACGCCGGGGGCGGCCAGCGCATATTCGCCCTCGCGAAGAGGCCCGTCGAGCTTGAGATAAAGCTGGTGTCGAAAGCTTGCCCCCGAGCGCTCCTCGCCGCCGGGCCCACGATACAGGCCGGAATCGTAGGGCATCGACTTGCGATACACGGCGGTGACGCGGCGCTGGCCGACGAGCCCGTAGTTCGCGGCATCGTCGGCCAACGCGCGGTCGAGGAAACTCGAAGGTGGCGTGTCGGCGAGCCGGAGATGGTCGCGCTCGGGCCCGACCACGAGCCCCCACCCCTCGCCGTGTCGCACCCATGTGCCGACCGGCTCGGAGCGCGGCGCATCGAGGCGGATCAGCCTGCCGCGTTCGAACGGCGGGCCCTCCAGCGTCAGGGCGACGATGTCGGGCGCGGCCATCGCGATCTCGCGCAAGGCAGGCTCCGCCTTCGCGTCCGGCGGCAAAAGGGCGATCAGCGCACCCGCGAGGGCGGCGAGGCATGGCAAGGTCACGAGCGTCCGGAACACTGCGTATCTTAACCCTTCGAGACGAATATGGACCACAACCAGGGGGGTGGGCAGGCCACACGTCCTGCCTATCGGCTAAGATGAAAGATCAGGGAAACAAGCGCGTCGCATGGAAACCCGCATGCCGACCATGATGAACGAGACGTTGCGATCGTTTTGGGCTTCGCGTTCGTCGGGTGACCGCGCGTCGTGAAGTTCCTGGCCCTTCTTTATGCGCTAATCCTCGCCGTTCCGCTCTGCATGATGCTGCGGGCGAGCCCGGCTTTCACGCGTCTGTTCTGGGTGGTCGTCGGCGCCCTGCCCTTCCTGGCGCCCGGCCTGCCCGTCTTCGACATCGGCCTCGTGAGCTGGGCGGACACGTGGGTCGGCTATGTCTACGGGCTGGAAGTCACCGTTCTCGACATCGCGATGCTGGCCGCCTTCTTCGCGTTTCGCGGTTCCCCGCTTCCGCTCTGGCTCAAACTGCCGGCGCTCGTCTTCGGCCTCGCGCTCGCGCTTTCGATGGGGCAGGCGGACGAGCCGATGGCCGCCTTCTTCGGGGTCTGGCAATACGCCCGCATGGTGCTCCTGATGATCGTGGTGGCACATGCCTGCCGCGCGGACCAAGACGTCGCCCCGCGCATCCTGCTCGGCATGGTGGTCGGCATCGGCGTCCAGCTCGCCGTATCGCTGGAGCAGCGTTTGTTTCTCGGCTTCACGCAGGCGCGCGGGCTCTTCGTCCACCAGAACACGCTCGGCATGATCGCGCACATGGTTCTGGTGCCGCACCTCGCCATGCTCCTTCATCGCGGCACCAGCCATTCCAGCACGTTCCGAAACCTCGTGGGCGTCGGCGCCGCTGCCTCCGTCGCGATCCTCACCGCCTCGCGCGGCACGATCGGCATGGCAGCCGCCGGGATGGCGCTGACCTATGGGGCGCTCGCCTTGTCGCACCTGACCCTGCGCAAGATCGCCTTCGCCGGCTCGGCCGCGCTGGTTCTCGTCGTCGCCGGGCCGCTCGCCTATTCGACGCTGGAAAACCGCTTCCACGCCGCCCCCTTGCGAGAGGACGTCTACGACGAGCGCGCCGCCTTCGCCGCCTCGGCCAAGGCGATCGTGGCGGACCATCCGTTCGGCGTCGGCACCAACCACTATGTCCACATCGCGCGCGACGAGGGCTATTCGTACCGGGCGGGCGTGGCGCGCGGCAGCCGCGAGAGCCTCGTCCACAATGCGTTCTGGCTGACGGCGGCGGAAGCCGGCTGGTTCGGCATGGCCGCCTTCATCGCCATGCTGGCGACGCCGCTCGTCACCGCTCTCGTCGTCGGCTGGCGCGTGCGCGGCACGTTCGGCGGGCACCTGATCTTCGGGCTCGGCCTGTCGCTGGTGCCGGTCTATCTCCAATCGCTCTACGAATGGGTGATCTACGCCCGCGAGGTGCAATATGTGCTGTTCACCACGATGGGAATGACCTTCGGCCTCGCGCTCGCCGCGCAGGCCCATCTTCGCAAAACGGCCGCCGCAGCGCCACACGAGGCGCCCGGCGCGGCGCGGGTTCCGGCATGACGAACGAACCGCCCAGGCCCGCGATTCCGCTCGGCTATTTCCTCAACACCTACCCGGCGCCCAGCGCGACCTTCATCCGCAACGAGATCGAGGCGCTGGAAGCCCTCGGCCACCGGGTCTCGCGCTTCGCCGTCCGCCGTTTCCCCGGCGCCCTGGTGGACCCGGCCGACCTGCGCGAACAGCGGGCGACGACCTATCTCATGGAGGGGTCCAAGGCGAACCTGATCGCATCGGGCCTGCGGGAACTCCTGACCCGCCCCCTCGCCTTCGCCAAGGGGCTCGGGGCAGCGCTCGGCCTCCTGCGGCAGGCGCGAGGCGGCGTGCTGCGCCATGCGGCTTATCTTCTCCAGGCGGCCAGCCTGCGCCAGAAGGCGGCGCGTCTCGGCATCGCCCACATCCATTCGCACTACGGGACGAACCCGGCGGCCGTCGCGATGCTCTGCCGTACGCTCGGCGGCCCGAGCTACAGCTTCACCGCGCACGGGCCGGACGAGTTCGTAGGGGCCGAAGGCCATGGCTTCCGCACCAAGATCGAGCGGAGCGCCTTCACCGTGGCGATCACCGACCACGCCCGCGCCCTTCTGGAAGGGCTGGCGCGGAAGGAGGATCGCGGGCGGATCGTGACGGTGCGCTGCGGGCTCGACCTGCCGCGCTTCCAGCCGGCGCCGCCGGTGGAGGCCGGCAACCGGGTGCTGGTCTGCGTCGGTCGGCTTTGCCCGGCCAAGGGGCAGGTCCACATTCCCGCTGCCGTAGCGGCCTTGACGGCGACGCTGCCGGACATCCGGGTGCTCCTCGTCGGCGACGGGGAAAGCCGGCCGCAGGTCGAGCGGGCGATCGCCGAGCACGGCGTCGGGGAACAGGTGATCCTCCACGGTTGGGCGCGGGGCGACGAGGTGCGCGCGCTTCTCGCCTCCTCGCGCGCGCTGCTCCTGCCGAGCTACGCGGAAGGATTGCCGATCGTCATCATGGAAGCCTTCGCGCTGGGACGACCGGTCATCACCACGACGATCGCCGGCATTCCGGAACTCGTCGACGACAGCTGCGGCTGGCTGATCCCGCCGGGCGACGTGGCCGCGCTGACCCGCGCGATGGAGGCCGCGCTCCGGGCCGACCTCGCCGAGCTTTCGCGCATGGGTCTCGCGGGGCGGGCCCGCGTGGAGCGCCTGCACGACCGCAACGCGCAAGGCGCGGCGCTGTCGCGCCACTTCGCCGAGCGAACCTGACGCTCACTTGTACTCGATAAGGGCCCCCCGCCCGCGCCCCGACAACCGGTGGAGATGGAAGCGCAGGGCGCCCTGCGCTTCGGGAAACTTCGCCAGCGTCTGGAACAAGGCGCGAGTCCAGGCACCCTCGCCCCGGTCGCGCAACGCCAGCCGGGCGACCTGCAGCGGGTAGACGAGAGCCGCCAGCCCGAAGGCCGGATGCACGACAGGAGCCGCAAGCACGATCAGCGCGGGCAGCACTAGACCCCAGGCGAGCGCCCGCCGCGCCTCATGGCGCCAGATCCCGAAGGGCGAGCCGACATGGCGCGCCGCCACCTCGGCAAAGGCATGGCCGCCGCGCACCATGCGCCGCCACCATTGCGAGAAGCGCGTGATCGCCGCATCGTGCGAGGTCATCTCGGCATCGATCCGTTGGATCGTCCAGCCCGCCGCCCGCAGGCGCACGCAAAGCTCGGGCTCCTCGCCGGCGATCAGATCGGGCGCATAGCCGCCCGCCGCGCGCAAGGGTTCCGCCCGCATGAGGCAATCGCCGCCGATCGCCAGCGCCTCGCCGACGGGCGTATCCCATTCCGCGTCGCAAAGCCGGTTGTAGACCGTCTGCTCGGGGTGGATCTCGCGCCGACGCCCCGCCACGGCCGCGACTTGAGGATGGGCCGCGAGGAAGCCGGCTGCCGCTTCGATCCAGCCCGGCGCCAACCGGCAATCGCCGTCCACGAACTGGACGAAGCGGAGATCGGGCAGAAGACGTTCCAGCTCGGCCAATCCGGCGTTGCGGGCGCGCGCCGCCGTGAACGGGCGGGAAAGGTCGAGTTCCACGACGGCGACGCCATGAGCGCGGGCTGCTTCCCGGCTCCCGTCCGTCGAGCCGGAATCGACATAGACGGCGCGCGCCGTGAGATCGCCGAGGGAATCCAAACAAGCCAGAAACCGCTCGCCCTCGTTGCGCCCGATGACGACGACGCCGATGCCCTCCGCCCGGACGCTCACCACGCCATCCCGCTGAAGGCGGTGCCGTATCCCAGCTGCCAGCGGACCGCGCTCGCCAGCGCCAGGGTGCCGAAGAGGAGCAGCGTCGCCAGGAGGTCCTGCCCGAGGAAGGGCAGGCGCTCGCGGATCTGGCCGGCGGCGATCACCAGATAGCGCGGCAGATCCGCGAGCGCGATCACCACGATCACCCCGCCGAGGCCCACCGTGCCCCAGGTCACCGTCAGCCCGAGTGCGAGGCACAGGAGCTTGGCGAGATTGCCCCCCGCCCCCCAGAGCGGGCGGCCGACACCCAGAAGGACGTATTCGTTGAGCGAGCAGAGAACGGCGACGAAGGCGCCGAGCAGCAGGACCGACAGCATCCAGCCGGCCTGCACATAGCGCGCGTCGTAGACGAGATCGACCGCGACGTCGGCGAAGGCCGCGCCGAGGCCGATCGCGGCCGCGCAGGCGATCAGGAGCTTGCGGCGGATCGGCACGAGATGCGCGTGCAGGAGGGCGCGCGGCAGGTCGCGCTCGCCCGAGATCAGCGGAAACAGGAGCGAGTGCCCGAGGCGCCCGGCGAGCGCCGCGGGAAGCTCGGCGATGTTGCGCGCGATGCCGTAGACGCCGAGCACCGCCAGCGGAATGGCCTGCCCGAGGAACAGCTTGTCGACGCTGGCGCAGGCGAAGGACAGGAGCGAGGCGATGTAGATCCAGCGCCCGAAGGACAGGATCCGCCCGGCATGGTCGCGGTTCCACTCGAAGCGCACGGCCGCTTCGGGCAGGAAGAACGTCGCCACCGTGCGAACGCCCGTCGCCACCACCGTCGCATAGATCAGGGACCAGATCGTCGGGCTGATCAGCGCGAAGCCGACCACGAACACGACCCCGACCGCGTCCATGGCGAGGTCGAACAGGTTGAGCGCGACGACGCGCAGACGCCGCTGCAGGAGATAGATCGAGATCGACGAAGCGCCCAGAAGCGGTATGCTGAGCGCGGCGATCTCGAACGCCGTCGTCGGCAGGCCGTAGAGCCGGGACAAGGGCGTCGCGGCCGCGAAGAAGATCGCGAACAGAAACAGGCCGCGCAGGAGCTGGATGGTCCAGGCCGTATCGCGAAAGGCCCTGTCGCCGCCGTTCGGGCTGTGGACGATGTTCTGCCCGATGCCGACGTCGGACAGAAGCTCCAGGCCGTTGCGCAGCGTGTTGATGATCAGCATCACGCCGAACACTTCCGGTGCCACGAGCCGGGACAGGACGACGTTCGAGCCGAAGCGCAGGACCGTCGACACGCCGTAGGTGCCGACGGTCCAGGCGGTGCCGCGCAGGACGAACTTTTCCGAAAGGTTCACGATCGCGCGCCCTCTTCGCGCAGGGCGAGGCGAACGGCGGGCGTGGGCGCCTTGCGTCGGCGCCGAAGCGCCTGGAACAAGGGCTTCTCGATCCGTTCGAACGCGAGTTGCCCCGCGACCCAGGACAGGAGGATGGCGAAGGCCACCGCGAGCCCGCCGCCATGCGGCATGCCCGCGACGAAGACGAGGCCGAGAAGGGCGATGTCGAGAAGAAGGTTGTGGAGGAGATAGACCGAATAGGACCCGTCCCCCAGCGGCGACAGGCGGGCGAAGAGGCGTGGCAGGCCCCTGCCGATCTCGCGCCGGACGAGGCCGAAGACGAGGCAGGTGCTGGGGATCCCCCACAGGATCACGGTCGGAATGTCGGGAAGCCCGGCGGCGATCCCTGCCGCGAACCCGACGACCCCGAGGAGAAGCACGAGATCGCCGACCCAGGCGGGAATGCGCCACGTCATCAGCGCCTTGGCGACCCAGACGCCGGCCAGGAACTCGAGCAGCAGCGGGTTGGTGACGACCTGCCAGAACGATCCGGACAGATCGAACGCGATGCCGGAAGCGATCATCGCCAGAAGCGCCAGCGTCAGCGCCGGCAAGGACAGAACCACCGGCAGCGCGATGCAAAGGCCGAAAACGAGGTAGAAATACACCTCGTAGGACAGGGTCCAGCCCGGCCCGATGATGGCCGCCGAACTTCCCGGCCAAAGCGCCAGGGCCGGCAGGACGCTCCGCCATTCCAGCCCCACGGTTCGGAACACGAGGACATGGAACAGGAGATAGAGCGAGGCGTAGAGCCAGTAGACCGGATAGATCCGCTCGAAGCGATGGCGCAGGAACGCCAGCGCGCCGCCTCCGGCCTGCGACCGGCCCGCCGTCGCATAGACCATGATGAAGCCGCTGATGACGAAGAAGACGTGGACCCCCGCCTCGCCGGCGACCGACAGGGCGAGCAGGCGATCATAGGCCGGCCCGAGGAACCCGTGATGTCGCCCCGCGATGCCGCCATGGTAGACCACGACGACGAGGGCCGCGACGAAGCGCAGGGTCTGGATCGAGGCGAGCGAGCGTCCCGGCATCAGGAGCGGGGCCCGCTCCCTCGCCATTCGGGTCCCGGCCGCGCTCATCGCCCCGCACCGGCGTGGCGCAGGCCATCCTTGGCGCGGCGGGCAAGGCGCATCGCGCCGGCGAGCGCGGGCATCCGGTCGAACCATTTGAGCGCTCCGATATCGGTTCGCGACGCCCGCTGGTGCGCGAGCGGGGGCATCAAGGCGTAGGTGCGGAACCCCTCCTGCCGCCGCGCGATGTTGAGCGCGCCGTCGATCGGCATGACGCCGCCGTCGGGATGGCCGCGCTCGCGGGCGAGAAAGCGCGCGGCGGCCGCCGCCAGCCGCTCCAGCGCGCACCCGTTCACGGCGTAGCAATGGAGGCCAATGAACTCGGCGTCCGGCGCGATGGCGACGAGGCCGGTCTCGCGCCACTCGCGCCGTACGCTCGGGTGCTGCATGTGGCCGAGATAGAGGATGTCCCAGTCCGGCGGCAGTGGTGCGGCATCGAACTCGGCGACACGCCCGCCGCGATCGAAGGCGACGTCGTCCTCCATGACGAGGATGGAGGCGCAGCCGACGGAGCGCCGCCAGAGTTCGAGATGGCTGAGATAGGCGCCGTGCTCGCCGATCGAGGAAAAGCCGCCCGTCTCGACGGGCCGCGTCGCGGCGACGAACTCGGCGCTTGCCCCGATCCGGCCGAGTTCCGCTTCCGTCTCGGAGCGACGGTCGGTGCGCTCGCGAAGATTGATCACGAAACGGCGCTCGAACGCGTTCAGCATTCCTGTCTCCGATCGGGCGAACGATGCCGGTGTTTAACACAACCTGGACATCAATCCCCTACGGAACGCCGACACGAATGCTTTAACGGTCGATAACCTTAACAGAGATCGCCTTGGACTCGGGAAGTAGGAACCAAGGCGATCGATATCGACGATTTGAACTATACTGTCGCGCCGATCGCCTCGCCGAGCGTGCGGACCATCTCGTCGATCTGCGCCTCCTCCACGATCAGCGGCGGCGACAGCGCGATGATGTCGCCGGTGACGCGGATCAGGAGCCCCTTCTCGAAGCAGCGGACGAAGACGTCGTAGGCGCGCGTTCCGGGAGAGGCGTCGCGCGAGGACAATTCGATGCCGGCGACCAGGCCGATGGTGCGGATGTCGATCACGTTCGGCTGGTCCCGCAGCGAATGCATCGCCGTTTCCCAGGCCGCTTCGAGGCTTGCCGCGCGCGTCAGCAGCCCTTCCCGCTCGTAGATGTCGAGGGTGGCTATGCCGGCGGCGCAAGCGGCCGGGTGGCCGGAATAGGTGTAGCCGTGGAAAAGCTCGATCGCCCCTTCCGGCCCGCGCATCATGGCGTCGTGAACGGCGCGGCTCGCGAACACGGCGCCCATCGGCAGGACACCGTTGGTCAGGCCCTTGGCGGTGGTGACGAGATCGGGAACGACGCCGAAATGGTCGGTCGCGAAGGGCGAGCCGAGGCGCCCGAAGCCGGAGATCACCTCGTCGAAAATCAGGAGGATGCCGTGACGCGTGGCGATCTCGCGCAGGCGCTCGAGGTATCCCTCCGGCGGCAGGAGAACGCCGGTGGAGCCCGCCACGGGCTCGACGATCACGGCGGCGATCGTTTCCGCGCCATGAAGCGCCACCAGCCGCTCCAGATCGTCCGCGAGCTCGGCTCCGTGCTCGGGCAGGCCGCCCCGCGTGAAGGCGTTGCGCGAAGCGTCGTGCGTGTGGCGCAGGTGGTCAGTGCCCGGCAGCTGCGGGAAGACGCGCCGGTTGTTGACGAGGCCGCCGACGGAGATGCCGCCGAAGCCGACGCCGTGATAGCCCCGCTCGCGTCCGATCAGGCGCGTGCGCGTCCCCTGCCCGATGGCGCGCTGGTAGGCGATCGCGATCTTCAGCGCCGTGTCGACCGATTCCGAGCCCGAACCCGTGAAGAAGACGCGGTCGAGCTTGGCGCCCGCCGGCCCCGGCGCGATCGAGGCGAGGCGTTCGGCGAACTCGAAGGCGATCGGGTGGCCCATCTGGAAGGACGGTGCGTAGTCCAGCGTCATCAGCTGGCTTTCCACCGCGCTCGCGATCTCGCGCCGGCCGTGCCCGGCGTTGACGCACCAGAGGCCCGCCGTCCCGTCCAGAACCGGGCGCCCTTCCATGTCGGCGTAGTGCATGCCGCTGGCGCTCGCCAGAAGGCGCGGCGCCTTCTTGAACTGCCGGTTGGCGGTGAACGGCATCCAGTAGCTGTCGAGGGCGGGCTGGTTGGAACGGGAATGGAAGGTCATCACGGCAGCTCCTGAGAAGGCTGGCGGTTAAGGAAGCCTGCCTGTCCTCGCACAACAAGTCCTTTTCTCCGTTCGTGCAAATCGTTGACAAGGTTGCGCGACGCGGCGAACCGTTGCGGATATCGAACAGGAGAAACACTTCGGTGACTGACGAGATCGATATCGGCGGCCGGTTGCGCCACCTCCGGCTGGCGCGCGGGCTTTCCCAGAGGCAGCTCGCTCGCGCGGCCGGCGTCACCAATTCGACGGTCTCGCTGATCGAGGCGAACGCCACCAACCCGTCCGTCGGGGCGCTGAAGCGCATCCTCGACGGCATTCCGATCGGGCTCGCGGAGTTCTTCGCGATGGAGCCCGATGCCCCGCGCAAGGTCTTCTACCAATCGGAGGAGCTAGTGGAGATCGGCAAGGGCTCGATCTCCTACCGGCAGGTCGGCGACAACCTCTTCGGCCGCGCCCTGCAAATCCTGAAGGAGCGATATCTACCCGGCGCCGACACCGGCAAGGTTCCGCTGGTCCACGACGGCGAGGAAGGGGGGGTCGTCCTCGCCGGGCGGCTGGAGGTGACGGTCGAGGACGAGCGGCGCATCCTCGGGCCGGGAGACGCCTATTATTTCGAAAGCCGGCGGCCCCACCGCTTCCGCTGCGTGGGGCCGAACCCTTGCGAGGTGGTCAGCGCCTGTACGCCGCCGACCTTCTGACGGCGATCAGGCGCCGTAGCCGACGACGCCCTTGATCTCCAGGAACTCCGCCAGCCCCCACTCGCCGTATTCGCGCCCGTTACCGGACTGCTTGTAGCCGCCGAACGGGGCACCCGCGTCCCAGGCCGGGTGGTTGATATAGACGTTGCCCGAGCGCATTCGCCGCGCGATGGAGCGCGCGCGTTCCAGATCCGATGACTGGACGTAGGAAGCGAGCCCGTAGACCGTATCGTTGGCGATGCGAACGGCCTCCTCCTCGCCGTCATAGGGGATGATCGAAAGAACCGGGCCGAAGATCTCCTCGCGCGCGATCGTCATCGACGGATCGACATGGGAGAAGACGGTCGGGCGCACGAACCAGCCGCGGTTGCAGTTTTCGGGCCGGCCGGGACCGCCGGCGGCGAGCGTCGCGCCCTCGCGCAACGCGGTCTCGATCAGCGCCTGGATCTTGTCGAACTGCACTTCGCTGACCACCGGCCCCATGGTGGTTCCTTCCGCATCGGCCGGGCCGACGACATGGGCGCTCGCCGCGCGCGCCGCGATGGCCGCGGCCTCGTCGTGGCGGTCGCGCGGCACGAGCATGCGTGTGGGCGCGTTGCAGCTCTGGCCGCTATTGCCGAAGCAGGAGTTGGCGCCCTTGGTCACGGCGGTCTCGAAGTCGGCGTCGGCCAAGAGGATGTTGGCGGACTTGCCGCCGAGTTCCTGATGCACGCGCTTGATCGTGTCCGCGCTCGCCTTGGCGATCTGGATGCCGGCGCGCGTCGAGCCGGTGAACGAGATCATGTCGACCTCGGGATGGACGGAAAGCGCCGCGCCCGCCTCCGGCCCGTCGCCGTTGACGAGGTTGAAGACGCCGGGCGGCGTTCTCGCCTCCTCCATGATCTCGGCAAACAGGATCGCGTCGAGCGGCGCAATCTCGGAGGGCTTCAGCACCATGGTGCAACCCGCCGCGATCGCCGGCGCCACCTTGCAGGCGATCTGGTTGATCGGCCAGTTCCACGGCGTGATCAGCCCGACGACGCCGATCGCCTCGCGCAGGATGCGCGTCGTGCCCTGCGCCTCCTCGAAGCGAAACGTGTCCAAAACCTCGATCATCTTTTCCAGATGCAGCTTTCCCATCGCGGCCTGCGAAGCGTGCGACATGGCGAGCGGCGCGCCCATCTCGCGCGAGATCACCTCCGCCATCTCGTCGTAGCGGCGCATGTACGCCGCCAGAATGCGGCGCAAGAGAGCCTGTCGCTCGGCGGGCGCCGAGGCAGCGAAGGCAGGGAAGGCGCGCCGGGCGGCCGCCACGGCGCGATCGATATCGGCGGCGCCGCCCATCGCGATCTCGGCGAAGGCTTCCTCGGTGGACGGATCGAGAACGGGAAGCGTGCGGGAGGAAAGCGGTGCGACCCACGCGCCATCGATGAAGAACTGAAGGGCATTCGTCATGGGGAATCCGTGAAACGGGTGGGGAAAGGGGCAGCGCCGGCGCGGGTGCGAAACTCGGGCGCTCCGCAAACTTGACAGGCGCAACGGCGCCTTGTCCAGCCCGCTCCGGACTTCAGTTTCGAACGCGCGCCGCGCGAAGGGCGCCGGCCAGGTGCAGTTCGGGATACTTGGCGTCGATCGTCGCGAGCTCGTGGCTCACCTCCGCCGCGATCCAGTCCCGGACCGCCGTGACCGCCGGTCGCGCAGGCCGATCCCGGGCGCGTACGAGTTGGCAGGAGCGCCCGGTGATCCGCATCTTCGCCGAAGCCGGCACGAGAGCGTCGACGCAAAGCCAGTGCGCCACGACACTGAGCCAGCCCAGCGCGATGCCTTGGCCCAGAAGCGCCGCCTGCACGACGATCGTATAGTCCGAGAAGGCCAGCGAGTGCCCGGTCTGGAAGGCGCCGGTGAAGTCCACGAGGTTGGACCAGTCCGGCTGCGCGCTCGACAGGTTGATGATGGCCTCGCTGTCGGTCGGCAGGCGTCCGTCGCGCAACTGGTCGCGATAGGCCGCGCTGCAGATCGGGAGGAGCACCTCGGGTGCGAGGAACAGAACCTCGTGATCGGCCCCGAACGCATCGAACCGCATCCCGAGATCCACCTCGTCCACCGCGCCGCCGAGCGCGCCGGGGACGAGCTGGAAGCGAAGATCCACATGCGGCAGATCCTGTTGGAACCGGTTGAAGCGCGGCATCAGCCAATGGGTTGTGAAGGCCGTGGACACCGACAGGGTGACGCTCTGGCTGCCACTCTGCCGCCGGGCGATCTCTTCCAGTGCCGCCTCAATCCCCCGGAAGCTCTGCGAGATGCCGTCGAACAGGATGGTTCCGTTTTCGCTGAGCGTGTTGCCCGTGGCGGAGCGATGTATCAGCCGCGTGCCGAGATGGTCCTCCAAGCGCCCGATCATGCGGCTGACGGCGGGTGGGGTGACCGAAAGCTCCGTCGCGGCCTTGGCGAACGAACCGCAACGTACCGCCGCTTCGAAGGCCAGGAGCGTGTTCATGGAAGGGACGAGGCGGCGAAGCGAGGGCATTACATTTTGTAACTCCATGCGGCACAATTATGCAATTGCGTCGCTGGCGACGATTTGTTCATCTGTAGAAGAAATGAGGTTCCGAACACAAAGTTTCGGGTCATTTTCAACCGAACGAGCCTCCCTTCGCGCAAAGAAGCGCGCTGGGTGGCGGCGTCCGACTTCGCTGCAACGCGGCACGAAAAGTCATCCATCGCAACGACGAGGTCCAGCCATATGCAGATACGCGAACGGGTGGGAGTGGAGATCGAGGGGGCGACGAGGCAGTACGGAAAGTATCTGGCGCTCGACAACCTTTCCTTGTCCGTCGCCCCCGGCGAGTTCGTGTCGCTGCTCGGCCCCTCGGGTTCTGGCAAAAGCACGCTCCTCGGCATTTTGGGCGGCTTCGTGACGCCGACGGCTGGCCGCGTGCATATCGGCGGGCAGGACGTTACGTTCACCCCGCCGCACAAACGCGACATCGGCGTCGTCTTCCAGAACTACGCCCTGTTCCCGCATCTGACGGTGGGCGAGAACGTCGCCTTTCCGCTGCGCGCCCGGCGCATCCCGAAGGCCGAGTGGCCTGCCAAGGTGCGCGACGCCTTGGCGATGGTCGAGCTGTCGGGCTACGAGGACCGGCGCATCTCCGCCATGTCGGGCGGCCAGCGCCAGCGCGTGGCGCTCGCCCGCGCCATGGTGTTCGAGCCGCGCCTGATCCTTATGGACGAGCCGCTATCCGCGCTCGACAAGCAGCTTCGCGAAACCATGCAGATCGAGTTGCGCGAGCTCCATGGCAAGCTCGGCGCCACCACGATCTACGTCACCCACGACCAGCGCGAGGCGCTCACCATGAGCGACCGCGTGGCGATCCTGTCGGACGGCAAGCTCGTCCAGGTCGATGCGCCCCAGCAGTTGCACGATCATCCGGCGGACGCCTTCGTCGCCCGCTTCATCGGCGAAGCGACGCTGGTGCCCGCCCGGCGGCTGGACGAGCGGACGGTGGAGGTGGCCGGCACCCCGATCGTTTCCGCCCGGCCGATCCCCGAGAACGGCCCCCTGTTTCTCGCCGTCCATACCGAGAAACTGCTGGTGGACGGCGGCGCGGCCGGCACGAACCGCATTACCGGCACGGTCGGAGACGTGATCTACCAGGGCGAATCCCTTCGCGTCGGGATCGACCTTCCCGGCGGCGCGCGGCTCGCCCTTCGCCAGCCGAGCCACCACCTCGCGCGCGCCGCGATCCCCGAGCGCGGCCAGCCGATCACCCTTTCCCTTCACCCCGAGGACGTCATCGTCGTCCCGGAAAAGCGCGGCTGACCTCCAGCCCCATCCCAACCGCAACAGGAACGACAAGATGGCATTCGAGCGGTTCAAGGTCCTCACCTTCGACGTCGTCGGCACCCTCATCGACTTCGAGAAGGGCGTCCTCGACAGCGTCCGGGCGCTCAACCCCGATGCCGCCAAGGATCTGTCGGACGACGACATCTTCAAGCCGTATGTGGAAGGCCGCGACCTCTTTCCCGGCCGCTCCAGCCAGGCGATGGCCGACGTCTATCGGCATCTGGCCGGCAAGCTCGGCCTCGACGCCGCCGACAACACGGCCGCCAGCTTCCAAGCGCGCATCCTGCAGCACCCCGCCTTCCCGGACTCCGTCGAGGCCTTGAAGCGCCTGCGCTCGCGCTTCCGGCTGGTCGCGATGACCAACGCCGACCGCGTCACCTTCCAGAGCTATTCGCACACGCTGGACAACCCGTTCCACGACAGCGTGACCGCGGACGAGGCGGGCACGCCGAAGCCCAGCCCCCTGTTCTTCGCCTTCAACCGCGGTCGGCAGTCCGCTCACGGCTTCAAGCAGGAGGAAATCCTCCACGTCGCGCAGAGCCAGTATCACGACATCGGCGTCGCCCGCGAGCTTGGCTACAAGGTATGTTGGATCGAGCGGCGCCAGGGGCAGAAGGGTTTTGGCGGCTCGCCCGTGCCGCCGCAGGTGACCAAGCCCGACTTCCACTTCTCGACGCTGGCTCAGCTCGCGGACGCGATCGAGGCAGAAGCGGGCACGGCCGTCCCGAACCGGGCCGCCGCGTAATGGACGCGGGGACGGCTCGTTTCCCGATGAACTGGCCGTCCTCGCTCTGGGCGGAAACCGCCCTGCCCCTTTCGAGTACCGTGGCCGGGCTCGAAGGCGACCACGCGGCGGACGTCGTGATCGTGGGGGCCGGATATACCGGCCTTTGCGCGGCGCTTCGGGTGGCCGAGCGCGGTCTCAAACCCGTCGTGATCGATGCCAACGCGGTCGGCTGGGGTGCCAGCGGGCGCAACGGGGGCGTCGTTTCCACCAAGTTTCGCGTATCCCTGCCGGGCGTCGCGCGCAGCCACGGCGTCGAGATGGCGCGGCGCATGTACGAGCTCGGCCACGACGCGGTGGCCGAAGTGGAACGCCTCGTCGAAACCCATGAGATCGAGGCTGCCGACTTCCGTCTTTGCGGCAACCTGCGCTGCGCCCACAACGAGGTGGCGATGCGCGGAATCGCCGACGAAGCCGAGATCATGGCCAAGACCTTCGGCGACCGGTCGATCCGCGTTCTCGATCGCGAGGAAGTCGCGGCCGAAACCGGCTCGCGCGACTTCGTCGGCGGCACGCTCGGCACCCATTCCGGCGCCATCCATCCCCTGAACTACGCACGGGGGCTGGCGCGGGCGCTTCTGCGCAAGGGAGGTGCGATCTTCGAGGAAACGCCGGCCCTTTCGATCGAGCGCACCGGCGCCGGCATCGCCGTGACCACGCCGAAAGGCCGTGTCTCGGCCCGCCACCTGATCCTGGCGACCAACGGCTACAGCGACCTGACGCCCGCGACCGGCCCCGTGCGACGCGCCGTCATCCCCTTCCGCAGCGCGATGGTCGCGACCGCGCCGATGGGCGACAACCTGTTCGCCACCGTGATGACCGAGCGCCGCTCCTATAGCGAGACCCGGCGCATGATGCGCTGGTTCCGCCCCTTCGGAAGCCGCATGATCTTCGGCGGGCGCGGCGCCTTCGGCAAGGCGGACAGCCAACCCGCCTTTGCGGCGCTGGAAAAGGCGATGGTGCAGATCTTCCCCCAGCTGGAAGGAACGCCGATCACCCATCGCTGGTCCGGCCTCGTCGCCATGACCCTCGACAGCCTGCCCCAGGTCGGCCGCGTCGACGAGCGGACCGCCTTCGCCATGGGCTACAACGGCACGGGAATCGCGATGGCGAGCCTGATGGGCGGCCGCGTCGCGGATCTCGCCCTCGGCGACACGCCGGAACTTGCCCTTCTGGCCGCGCCCGCGCCGAAGAACGTGCCCTTCTACGCCATCCGGGAGCCGGCCGTGCGCGCGGTCGCCGGCTGGTACCAGTTCCTGGATGCGATCGGACGCTGATCGCCATCCATCCACCCCCAACGACGCCAGCGACACCAGGAGACATGCCATGACAGCATTGAAACGCCTTCTCGCCGCGGGAACCGTCATCGCGCTCGGCGCGGGCGCCGTCGCCCCGGCCCTCGCGGCCGGACAGGTCACGTTCGTTTCGCAAGGGGGCGCCTATCAGGAAGCCCAGACCAAGGCGATCCTCGACCCGGCCGCCAAGGAACTCGGCATCACAATCAACCAGGATTCGGCTCCCGACGCCTGGCCGAGCATCAAGACGCAAGGCGAAACCGGCAAGCCGATCTGGGACGTGGTGGACACGCCGCCCGCCAACTGCGTTCGCGGCGGCAAGGCCGGGCTGATCGAGACGCTCGACTTCTCGAAGATCCCGAACGCGCAAAGCATGCCGGACGCCTACAAGACGCCCTATTCGGTGGCCTACGAGTTCTATTCCAGCGTTCTGGCCTACAACAAGGCCAATCTCGGCGACAAGATTCCCCAGACCTGGGCCGACTTCTGGAACGTCAAGGAGTTCCCCGGCACCCGTGCCCTGCGCAATCATCCGCATGTGACGTTGGAAGCCGCACTCCTCGCCGACGGCGTGCCGCGCGACAAGCTCTACCCGTTGGATGTCGACCGCGCCTTCAAGAAGCTGGAAGAGATCAAGCCGAACGTCACGGTGTGGTGGACCTCTGGCGGCCAGTCGGCGCAGCTTCTGGCCGATGGCGAAGTGGACATGGCCATGGTCTGGAACGGGCGCGCCAGCGCCGTGATCAAGGACGTTCCCGACATCGCCTTCACCTTCAACGACGGGTTCCTGCAGAACACGCAGCTCTGCATCCTCAAGAACGCGCCGAACCTAGAAACCGCGACGACCTTCCTCAACACAGCCGTTTCGCCCGAGCTTCAGGCCAACCTGCCGATGGAGATCGACTACGGCCCGGGCAACCCCGCCGCCTTCGACACTGGCAAGATCCCTGCCGAACGTGCGGCCGAACTGCCGAGCTCGCCCGAGAACGCAGCCAAGCAGACGCTGATCTCCGACGAATGGTGGGCCTCGCCCGAAGGCGAAGCCGCCGAACAGCGCTGGCTGAAGTTCATCCAGTAAGACGACGCATCCCGCCGGGCCCGCTGCGACGGGCCCGGCGCTTCCGCTCATTCCGAGATGCCGGAGACGCCATGACCGCCCTTCGAGACGCCCATCAGGCCAAGCGCTTCGAGCGGCGCGAGCACGCGCTGATGACGCTTCTGGCGATGCCCGCCTTCGCCGTCGTGTTTTTTCTGCTCGTTCTGCCGCTCGGCTGGCTCGTCGCGCAGTCCTTCTGGGACAACGGTCCGTCGCTGAACCACTATATCCGGTTGTTCTCGGACCCGGTCTACTTCAACACCTTTCTCCTGACGTTCCGCATCAGCTTCATCGTCACCATCATCGCGCTCGTTCTCGCCTACCCCGTCGCCTATGTCGCGACGGTCGCCAAAGGCGTCTGGCGGGCGCTGATCCTCGCCTTCATCCTCGTGCCGTTCTGGACCAGCGTCCTCGTGCGCGCCTATGCCTGGCTGATCCTGCTTCAGCGCTCGGGCGTCGTGAACGGCACGCTTCGCGACATCGGGCTGATCCAGCAGCCTTTGTCGCTCGTCCACAACGAACTCGGCACGATCATCGCGACCGTCCACATCCTCCTGCCCTTCATGGTGCTGCCGTTGCAGGCGACCATGGCCAAGATCCCGCGCGATCTCCTGACCGCCGGCTCCAGCCTTGGCGGCAGCCCGCTGCATGTGTTCCGGCGCGTGTTCCTGCCCTTGTCGCTGCCCGGCATCATCGCAGGCTGCACGCTCGTTTTCGTCCTGTGCCTCGGCTTCTACATCACGCCGGAGCTGATGGGCGGCGGGCGCACGGTGATGGTGTCCATGGTGATCTCGCGCAACATCGAGCTGTATCAGGCCTGGGGTGCGGCAAGCGCCGTCAGCGTCGTCCTTCTCGTCATCGTCGGGCTGATCTTCTGGACGGTCAGCCGCTTCCTGCCTCTCGACCGGGTGTTTTCGACGCGATGAACCAGTCCGCCCCCTCCCGCGTGCTGACCTATGCGCTGGTCGGCCTCGTCCTCCTCTTCCTGATCCTGCCGATCGTCATCATCATTCCGATGTCGTTCTCGGACGCCCGGTTCCTGACCTTCCCGCCGCGCGTTTATTCCACGCGCTGGTACGAAGCGTTCTTCTCCAACCCGGCCTGGACGAGCGCCGCCAAGACGAGCTTCCTCGTCGCCGTGCTCGCCACGGTGGTCGCGACGCCCATCGGCGTCGCCGCGGCCTATGCGATCACCTATTCCTCGCTGCGCGTCATGAAACTGCTCCGGCTCCTCCTGATGCTGCCGCTGATGGTGCCGATCATCATCGTGGCGATCGGCGTGTTCCTGATCTACGCGCAGACCGGACTTCTTTCCTCCGTGCCCGGCCTCGTTCTGGCCGACACGATGCTCGGCATTCCCTTCGTCGTGCTCGCCGTGACGGCGGGTCTCCAGAGCTTCGACCACACGCAGGAAATGGTCGCCCGCTCGCTCGGCATGAACCGCCTGCGCGCCTTCATGACCGTGACCCTGCCGCAGATCCGTCCGAGCGTCATTTCGGGGGCGATCTTCGTCTTCATCTCCTCACTCGACGAGACGGTGGTTGCCCTCTTCATATCGGGAGGCGAGGTGCAGACGCTGACCAAGCGCATGTTCACCGCGCTGCGCGACGAGATCGATCCGACGATCGCGGCGATCTCGACGCTCCTCACCGTCACGTCCTTCGCGCTGATCATGATCATCGGCCTGTTCCAGCGGAAGGCGGACTGAGTGGAGGCCGATGTCCTGATTCTCGGCGGCGGTTCGGCCGGCTGCGTCCTTGCCGCCCGCCTGTCGGAAGACCCGTCCCGCCGCGTGCTTCTCGTGGAGGCGGGACGCGACATTTCCGCCGAAACTATGCCGCCGGAGATCCGCTCACGCTATCCCGGCCGCGCCTATCTCGACACCGACAATATCTGGAAGCGCCTGACCGCGCGCATGGCAGCGCCGAAGGGAAACGGCCCTGCCCCGTCGCCGCGACGATACGAGCAGGCTCGGATTCTAGGCGGCGGCTCGGCGATCAACGCCCTGATGGCCAATCGCGGCCAGCCCGCCGACTACGACGAATGGGAGGAGCTCGGCGCCTCGGGCTGGGGGTGGGACGCCTGCCTTCCCTTTTTCCGCAAGCTGGAAGCCGACCAGGACTTCGACGGCTCGCTGCACGGCGCGGACGGCCCGATGCGCATCAGGCGCGCGCGCCCCGATCAGCTCTCGCCCTTCGTATCCGCCGTGATGAACACGCTGGCGGAAACGGGAACGCCGAAGGGCGAGGACCAGAACGGTATCTGGCGCGACGGCACCTATGTCGGCGCGCTGGCGGCCAGCGACGCGGGCGAACGTCTGCCGACCTCCGTCGCCTACCTAACGGCTGCGGTTCGCGCCCGCCCCAACCTTCGCATCCTGACCGGCCACATCGCCGAGACGCTCCTGTTCGAAGGCCGCCGCACGGTCGGCGCGCGGATCGCGCCGCTGGCCGGCGGTGAGGCAGCGATCGTGCGGGCGGGCGAAACGGTGGTGTCGTCCGGCGCGATCCATTCCCCGGCGCTGCTTCTGCGCAGCGGCATCGGGCCGGGTGCGGAACTCGCAGGCAGCGGCATCGAGGTGATCCGCAACTCTGCGGGCGTCGGGCGCAACCTGATGGAGCACCCTTCGATCGCAGTCTCTGCCGTCCTGAACCCACAGGTCCGCACGCCGCACGCCGAGGAGCATCACGAACAGGCGATCTGGCGTTTTTCCTCCGGCGTTGCCGGCGCGCCGGGCGGCGACATGCACGGCGCGATCCTGTCGCGCTCAGGGTGGCATTCGGTCGGCTGGCGGATCGGGACGATCTTCTTCTGGGTCAACAAGTCCTTCTCGCGCGGCTCGCTCCAGCTCGCCTCGCCGGATCCGCGCGCCGAGCCGGAGGTCGACTTCCGCATGTTGTCGGACGAGCGCGATCTCGATCGCCTCAAGCTGGCGATGCGTCGGGGCGCCGAGGTGCTCCGGCATCCGTCGCTCCGCGATGCCTGCCGACACGTCTTTCCCGCCAGCTATTCGCCCCGCGTTGCCCGCGTCGCCGTACCGGGCCGCTGGAACGGCGTGCAGCGCGGCGCCTTGAGCGCGCTTCTCGACCGCGCGGGACCACTCACCGGCGCGCTGGTCCACCGGCTGGTGACCGAAGGCGTGACGCTCGACCATCTCCTTTCGAGCGACGAGGCGCTGACCGGGTTCGTGCGCCGCGCGGTCGGCGGAACATGGCACCCGTCCGGCACCTGCCGGATGGGGCGGGAGGACGACCGCGCCGCCGTCACCGACCCGCAGGGCCGCGTCTACGGCGTCGAGAGCCTGCGCGTCTGCGACACTTCGCTGATGCCGAGTATCCCCTGCGCCAACACCAACATCCCGACCATCATGATCGCCGAGCGCATCGCCGCCTTCATGCGCGAGGAACGGCTGGAAGGCAGCTCCTCGCGGTGATAGCAGCGCTCTACGTCAGAGCCCGCCCATGTGGAACGATTTCAGCTCGAGATACTCGTCGATGCCGTAGGCCGAGCCCTCGCGGCCGAGGCCGGACTGCTTCACCCCGCCGAACGGCGCGGCTTCCATCGACACCGAGCCGGTGTTGAGCCCGACCATCCCGAACTCCAGCGCCTCGCCGACCCGCCAGGCGCGGGAGATGTCGCGCGTGTAGAAATAGGAGGCGAGACCGAACGGCGTCGCGTTGGCGATCTCCACCGCCTCCTCCTCGCGCGAGAAGCGCATCAGCGGTGCAAGAGGCCCGAAGGTTTCCTCGCTCGCGAGAAGCATCGACGTGTCGGCCCCCGTCAGAACGGTCGGCGCGACGAAGCGGCCGCCGGTCGGCTCGGCCGCGCCCGCGACGAGCCGAGCGCCCTTCGACAGCGCGTCCGACAGATGCCGACCGACCTTTTCGGCCGCCGCGTCGTTGATCAGCGGGCCGATCGTGACCCCGTCGTCGAAGCCGTTGCCGAGCTTCAGCTTGGCCGCTTCCGCGCCCAGACGCTCAGCGAAGCGGTCATAGATTCCGTCCTGCACCAGGATGCGGTTGGCGCATACGCAGGTCTGCCCCGCGTTGCGGAACTTCGAGGCCATCGCCCCGGCCACGGCCTGATCGAGATCGGCGTCGTCGAAGACGATGAAGGGCGCGTTGCCGCCGAGTTCCAGCGACAGGCGCTTGATGCTCTTGGCGGACTGCTCCATCAAGAGGCGGCCGACCGGGGTCGAGCCGGTGAACGAAAGCTTGCGCACGAGCTCGTTGCCCGTCATCTCGCCGCCGATCGCCTGCGCCTTGCCGGTGATGACGGACAGGACGCCTTTCGGCACACCCGCGCGCTCGGCAAGCACGGCCAGCGCCAGCGCCGATAGCGGCGTCAGGTCGGCCGGCTTGACGACGATCGGACAGCCGGCGGCAAAGGCGGGAGCCACCTTGCGCGTGATCATCGCGATCGGGAAGTTCCACGGCGTGATCGCCGCGCAAACGCCGACCGGCTCGCGCAGCACCAGGATGCGCCGGTCGCCCGTCGGTCCGGTAAAGGCGTCGCCGTAGATGCGCCGCGCTTCCTCGGCGAACCATTTGGCGAAGCTCGCGCCGTAGATCGCCTCGCCGCGCGCTTCGACCAATGGTTTGCCCTGTTCGGCGGTCATGATCGCGGCCAGATCGTCGGCGTTCTCGACGATCAGCGCGTACCAGCGCTCCAGGATCTCGGCGCGCTTGGCCGGCGGCGTCGCGCGCCACGCGGGAAAGGCGGCGGCAGCGGCCTCGATCGCCTGACGCGTTTCCGCCGCGCCGAGATCGGGCACCGTCGCGACCACCTCGCCCGTCGCCGGGTCCACGACCTCGATCGTGCGCGCTCCGTCCGCCCACTCGCCGGCTAGAAACGCTTGGCTGCGCAGGAGGGTGGGGTCCTTGAGACGGTTCTGAAGCAGCATCGTGGTCACCTGTCGCTTGGTCGCTGCGGCCTCATACGAGCCGCCTGGGTTTGGCATGCGATATAGGATCGTGAATCGGGCCGCGCGACCTGCATCAAGTCTTCGGCCGATGGACGCTCGAGATCGGGAAAGGCCAGCATAGAAGATCCGAACCCGGAGGCTCGATGTCTTCTCTCGGCAATGCGCCACGTTGTGCCGTTCGGTGCCGGCCTTGCGGCATGTCCTGCGGGCCGTTCGGCTCTAGCTTGCCCCTTCCAGGGAGCCTTGCGGCCGAATCCAACGATCGCGCAGCCAAGCCACGAAACAGGACAGACCATGAGCCAGGACCGGCACTACAAGATCGCAGTGATTCCCGGCGACGGGATCGGTCTCGAAGTGATGCCGGAGGGCGTGCGGATGCTGGAGGCGGCGGCGGCCCGTTTCGGCTTCACGCTGGACCTCCAGCACCACGCCTTCGCCTCCTGCGACTATTATCTCGAACACGGCCGGATGCTTCCCGAGAACTGGAAGGACCTTCTGACGCCGACGGACGCGATCTTCTTCGGCGCCGTCGGCTGGCCGCAGAAGGTGCCGGATCACATCTCGCTCTGGGGCTCGCTGCTTCAATTCCGCCGCGAATTCGACCAGTACGTCAACCTGCGTCCCGTCCGGCTGATGCCGGGCGTGCCCTCGCCGCTCGCCAACCGCAAGCCGGGCGACATCGACTTCTACGTGGTGCGGGAAAACACGGAAGGCGAATATTCCTCCGTCGGCGGCACGATGTTCCCGGGCACCGAACGCGAGGTGGTGATCCAGGAAACGGTGATGACGCGCCACGGCACGGACCGCATCCTGCGCTTCGCGTTCGAACTCGCGAACTCGCGCCCGAAGAAGCACCTGACCTCGGCCACCAAGTCCAACGGCATCGCCATCACCATGCCCTGGTGGGACGGGCGGGTCGAGGCGATGGGCGAGAGCTATCCCGCGGTTCGGCACGACAAGTACCATATCGACATCCTGACGGCGCATTTCGTCCTGAACCCCGATCGGTTCGACGTCGTCGTGGCCTCCAACCTCTTCGGCGACATCCTGTCCGATCTCGGCCCCGCCTGCACCGGCACGATCGGCATCGCGCCATCGGCCAACATCAACCCGGACGGCCGCTTTCCCTCGCTCTTCGAACCGGTCCACGGCTCGGCCCCGGATATCGCGGGCCAGGGCATCGCCAACCCGATCGGCCAGATCTGGACGGCCGCGATGATGCTGGAGCACCTCGGCGAGCGCGAGGCGGGAGAGGCGATCGTGCGCGCCATCGAGGCCGCGCTCCAGACGCCGGAAGGGCGCACGCGCGACCTGAAGGGCGAGGCTTCGACGAGCGGGGCCGGCGCGGCGGTGCTCGCCGCCTTCGAGACGGCCTGACCCGCGCGGCAACGTGATGCGTCGAAGGGCGCCGGCGTCCGCCCCATATGAGGGGGAATGACGCCCCGCCCGCTGATCGACCCCAAGCTGATCTATCTCGAGCCCGCCGTGCGGTCCTATCCGCGCGGCGTCGAGATTCTCGCGCGCTATCCTCACGCAGCTCAAGTGGAGGTCGAAAGCCACTGGCGCATCCCCGAGCTTTCAGCGGACGTCGCCAAGGCGGAGGACTGGCTGTCGGTGAAGCGAGACGTCCTGGTGCTCGGCATCAAGAAGGGCATGACCATGCGCCCCAACGGGCGCAGCGCCGACTTCATCGCCCCGTCCTCCTCCAACGGCTGCGCCATGGCCTGCTCCTACTGCTACGTGCCCCGGCGCAAGGGCTACGCCAACCCGGTCTCGGTCTTCGTCAACATTGACGACATCACCCGCGCCCTTCATCGCCACGCGGTGAAGCTCGGCCCCAAGCCCGAGCCCAACAGCGTCGATCCGGTCGATTGGGTCTACGATCTCGGCGAGAACGGCGATCTGTCGGTGGACGCCACGGTCTCGGACAACGTGCGCGATCTCGTCGCCGCCCTTCGCACCATTCCGGGCGCCAAGGGCTCGTTCGCCACCAAGTTCGTGAACACCGATCTCCTCGCCTACGACCCGCAGGGGCGCACCCGCATCCGCTTCTCGCTGATGCCCGCCGCGATGGCCAAGACGGTGGACATCCGCACCTCGCCGATGGAGAGCCGTATCCAAGCGATC
This sequence comes from Aureimonas sp. ME7, assembly GCF_903970965.1. Taxonomy (GTDB): domain Bacteria; phylum Pseudomonadota; class Alphaproteobacteria; order Rhizobiales; family Rhizobiaceae; genus Aureimonas. The sequence goes on from NZ_CAJCKW010000005.1 coordinate 84,840, forward strand.
AACGACTTCGTCGCCGCTGGCTACGAGGTGCATGCCAACTTCTCGCCGGTGATCGTCCACGAAGGCTGGGAGGCGGAATGGCGCGAACTCTTCCAACAGGTCGCTGACACCTTGAGCCCGGCGGCGAAGGCACAGCTCAAGTGCGAGGTGATCATGCTGACGCACAATGCGGGCCTGCACGAGGTCAACATGGCGTGGCACCCGAAGGGCGAGGCGCAGCTCTGGCGGCCGGACATCCAGGAGGAGAAGGTGAGCCAGGGCGGCATGGTGAACCTGCGCTACCGTACGCCCTGGAAGCGGCAGTGGCTCAACCGTCTCCTCGGCTGGATGGGTGAGACCCTGCCCTATTGCGAGGTGCGCTACGCCTTCTAGCGACGATCCAGTCGATAGAATGTTTCAGCGTTGCCGCCGAACACCTTGCGCAGTCCCTCCGGCCCGAGATGCCGCCCGAGAAGCGCGCGGGCGGCATGGGCGACCTCGCCATAGGATGCGGCGAGCGTCGCCACCGGCCAGTCCGATCCGAACAGCAGTCGATCCTCGCCGAAGCAGGCGACCACATGGTCGACATAGGGCGCGAGATCGTCCAGCGACCAGTCGGCGCCGGCTTCCGTGACCATGCCGGACACCTTGCAGGACACGTTCGGAAAGCGCGCCAGAGCCGCCATGCCTTCGCGCCATGGGTCGATCTCGCCGGCTGCGATCGCCGGCTTGGCCAGGTGGTCCACCACGGCGCGAAGGCTCGGCACCTCTCCCAGCGCCTCCGCCACATGTGGCAGATGGCGGGGAAACACAAGAATGTCGAAGGCGAGACGGGTCTCGGCCAGCCCCGCGAGATTGTCGAGAACGCGCGGACGCAGGATGAACCGATCGTCCGGGTGGTCCTGCAGCATCGGACGCAGGCCGACGAGCCAAGGGTTCGCCTCGTAGCGGGCAAGCCGTTCGCCGAAGGTGTCCGAGTCGAAGTCGAGCCAGCCGACGACGCCGGCCACGAACGGCGTTCGCGCGGCGATATCCAGAAGAAAGTCGGTTTCCGCTTCGGTCTCCGCCGCCTGGACCACGACCGTCCGCTCGATCCCGGTTCGCCGCAGGAGCGGGGCGAGATCGTCCGGCATGAAGTCGCGCAGGAGCGGCGCGACGTGCTCGCCCATCCACGTGTAGTCGCCGCGCGACGTCAGCCAGAAATGCTGATGGCTGTCGATCGTAATGCGTGAGGGTCGCGCCTCGTCCACCGCCGTCAGAACCCGAGCCGCCGCATCGTGTCCCGGTTGGCGGCCACCGCGCGCGTGGGATCGGCTCCCGCCTCCTCGGACTCCTCCTCCACGACGATCCAGCCGTTGAAGCGTGGTGCCTCGCGCACGACCTCGACCACGGCCGGAACGTCGAGAGTGCCACGCCCAAGCATCGCCCAGTCGCCGTCCGGTCCCACGTCCTTCAGATGGAGGTAGCGGATGCGGTTGGCATGCGCGCGCAGCGTATCCTGAATATCGCGGTGGCCGCGCAGGATATGCCCGGTGTCGGGAACCCATCCGACATCGCGCGGATCCAGAAGAGCGAAGAGCGTGTCGTAGTCCGCCCGGTCGAACAGAAGCGTATCGTGGTGCGAGCTCGGATGCACGGCGACATCGACGCCGACCGAGCGCCCGAGCTCGCCGGCCCGGTTGTAGACCTCGGCCGCGATGCGGAACTTGTCGGCTCTCGGCCCGTCCGACATCACGGTCGCCGAGCCCATGGAGATCAGCGCTCCGGGAAAGTGGCCGACGAAATCGAGCCAGCGCCGCACCGCCTCCAGATCGGTCTCGACCTCGTGCGCTTCCGTGAAGCCGCTCTTGGAGGCGACCGCGAAGGCGACGAGCGACAGGTTTCGATCACTGAGCGCCCGGGCGAAGGCGTCGGGGCGCGAGCTGTAGGGGCCGATCATCGCGTCGGTGATCTCGATCCCGGCATAGCCGCCGGCCGCGATCGCATCGATGAGGTCGTCCGGGCCGCCGCCAAAGCCGGCACCCAGCATTTCCCACGTGTAGGTCTGGCAGCCGACCCTCAGTTCATTCGTATTCATATCGCCCTCCCCTCGAGCCGGCGTCAGTCTGCCGATCGCGGTCGGAGGGTCAAGGTCCCTATGTCTTGAAACCGTCGAGCCCGGCTGCTAGACGTCGCCCCGCATCAAGAGTTGGACGACGTCCAACGCCAACCTGCCGTCCGGGCAAGGTGGCGCTCCCATCGGGAGGATGTGGCCGCACCGGCAATCCAACGGAGCTCAGCCATATCTCGTTCGTCATGTCCCGCGCTCGACCACGCGGAGATCGAACCCATGTCGCATACCGAGGCGCCCTTCACCCAGGACCATGGCCATCCACTGGCAAAGGCCGGCGTCGAGCGCATGTTCCTCGGGATGTCCCGCCACGCCGAGACCGGTTTCCGGCGGCGGCACGGCGAGATCTGGATCGTGCGCCACGCGGGCGAAACGGAGTGGATCGCCATATACCGGCTGGACCCGCGCGACCGGCGTACCGTGCATCTGGAGCGCGTGCTGGACGGAGCGTCGTGGCGCGATGGGCTCGCCTTTGCGATCCGAACCTTCGCGCTGGAAGCCGAGCGATCCGTGGTCGCAGCGAGCCCGGCTGCACGCACCGCCTCGGCCAATGACGAGGTGATCGAGAACCAAGCCCGCGCGGCTGCGGCATAGGGTCCGGCAGGGCTTCGATCCCCACGCGGCGCGGCAGCCCGCTCGCCGACCTCGCTTTCTCCTTGGAACCCTCTCGCCGCCGCATCGCTTGCCCGTCGGATGTGGCGAAGCGGCGAAGCGGGAATTCCGAGCGCTGATCGCCCGGTAACGCTCGCATGAGGAGACGAAGGCGATGAACGAACGCAACATGTCCCGCCGCACGGTTTTGGGAGGCGCGGCCTTGGGCGTGGCGGCCGCAACCGTTGTCGCGCCTGCCCGAGCGCAGGAAAGCGCGGCGCAAAGTGAACCTGTCCTGCGCGACCCCCGTACGAAATACACCAACGAGCCGTTTCCCGAGCAGAAGCAGCCCTGGCCGGCCCTCCAGTCGAAGATGAACCCCGTGCCCGACTGCGGCGAAACGAGCTACAAGGGCTCGGGGAAGCTAACGGGCCGGCGCGCCCTCGTCACCGGCGGCGACAGCGGTATCGGCCGGGCGGCGGCGATCGCGTTTGCGCGCGAGGGCGCGGACGTCGCGATCAACTATCACCCGGACGAGGAAGCGGACGCGCAGGATGTCGTCCGCTTGATCCGTGACGCCGGGCGCAAGGCCGTCGCCATTCCTGCCGACATCCGCACGCTGGAGGCCTGCGAGGGCGTCGTCGCCAAGGCGGTGGCCGAGCTCGGCGGGCTCGATCTCCTCGTCAACAATGCGGCCTACCAGCAGAGCAAGGAAGACATCCTCGAAATCAGCGACGAGCAGTTCGTTCGCACCTACGAGACCAACGTCTTCCATACGTTCCGCTTTTCCAAGGCCGCCATTCCGAACCTTCCGGCCGGTGCCTCGATCATCAACACCGTCTCGGTGAACTCCTACGACCCCGGCGAGGAACTGATCGACTACGCCTCCACCAAGGCCGCGATCCTCAACCTGACGAAGGGAATGGCCAAGCAACTCGCCAAGAAGGGCATCCGCGTCAACGCGGTGTCGCCGGGCCCCGTCTGGACGCCGCTGCAGGTCGCGGGCGGGCAGTTGCCGGGCACCATGGGCGAGTTCGGGCAGGACACGCCGCTCGGGCGGGCCGGCCAGCCCGCCGAACTCGCCTCGCTCTACGTCGCCTTGGCATCGGACGAGTCGAGCTTCAGCACCGGCACCGTGGTCGGCGCCCATGGCGGCGACGGCAATCCGTAGGCACAAGCCATAATGAAAGGCCGGCGCATCGATGAGATGCGCCGGCCTTTCCCCTTCGAAGTCGGCGAGCCGCGGATCGGCTCGCCGACAAGCGGTCGTCAGGCGACGCCCGCGCCGCCGGTGATGCCGTAGACTTCGCCGGAAATGTAGCTGCCCTCCTGGCTGGCGAGGAGCACGTAGATCGGCGCGCATTCCACCGGCTGGCCCGGCCGACCGAAGGCGCTCTCGGCCCCGAACTTCTGAACCTTCTCCTGCGGCTGGCCGCCGCTCGACTGGAGCGCCGTCCAGAACGGGCCCGGCGCCACCACGTTGGCGCGGATGCCCTTCTCGATCAGTTGCGCGGCCAGCGCCTTGGTGTAGGCAACGATGCCCGCTTTGGTGGTGGCGTAGTCGAGGAGAATGGCGGACGGGTCGTAGGCCTGGACCGAAGCGGTGGTGATCACCGATGCGCCGGGCGGAAGATGCGGCACGGCGGCCTGCGCGATCCAGTGCATGGCGTAGAGGTTGGTCTTCAGCGTCTTGTCGAAGTCCTCCGACGTCACCTTCGAGATGTCCTCGCGATTCTGCTGCCGGCCGGCGTTGATGACGAGGATGTCGATCCCGCCGAGTTCCTTGGCCGTGCGCTCGACCAGTTCGCGCGACCAGCTTTCCTGCGTGATGTCGCCGGGCAGCGCGAGAGCCTTGCGCCCTTCCGCTTCGATCAGCCCGATCACTTCGCGCGCGTCGCTTTCTTCGCTGTCGAGATACGAGATCGCCACATCGGCGCCTTCGCGCGCGAAGGCGATGGCGACGGCGCGACCGATGCCGCTGTCGCCGCCCGTGATTAGAGCGCGGCGTCCTTGAAGTCGACCCGAGCCCTTGTAGCTCGTTTCGCCGTGGTCCGGCACGGGGTCCATCTTGGCCGCCAGCCCCGGCACGGGCTGCGGCTGGCGCGGGAACGGGGGCTGCGGATACTGCTGACGGGGGTCCTGCATGGTGAGGCGATCGGTCAAGTGTGTCGTCCTTCTTGGAAGAGGTGTCCGCCCCTTAAGGGTGCGAACGCCGCTCGCGTTCCGAAGGCGCTCGCGGCGTTCACCCTTCAGCGTTCGGGAACCCTTTTCCCGTTTCGCGCGTCCGTAGACGATCGGAGGAACGCCCGGTGCCAGCCGCCGGGTCTTAGACCGGAGCCCATCGAAGAAAGATCCGCACCATGGCCCAAGCTTTTGTCCGCGAGATCGACGACGCACCTCCCCCGCCGCTGCCCGAGCATCCGGTCAGCCCGCATGCGAATTTCGTCACCGCGCGCGGCGCTTCGCTGATCGAGAAGAAGCTCGAGGAGCTACGGGACAAGCTATCCAACGAGATCGACCACGAGATGGAGATGCTTCTGGCGCGCGATCTGCGCTATTGGCAGACACGCCGCGCGACCATGCAGGTGCTGGGCCCGGACCCGGCATCCGATACCGTCGCCTTCGGCTCGCGCGTCACGATCTCGCGCCGAGGCCAGACGACGACGCTGCGCATCGTCGGCGAGGACGAGGCGGACCCTGCGATCGGCCTGATCGGCTGGACCGCACCGCTCGCGCGTGCTCTGCAGGGGGCGAGCGAGGGCGAGGAGGTCGAGTTCTTCGCCCCGGGTCACCGGGAAACGGTGGAGATTCTTGCCGTCGGCGCTTGAGCGCAGGCCCTTCGTTCGTCAGTTCGGATAGCGGCCCAGCGCTTGGTTCAGGGCCGTCAGACCCCGTGCGCCCTCGCTGCTGCCCGAGCGAGACACGGCGGAGAACACGCGCTCGGCGTCGGCGTAGCGTCGAAGCTCGAGATAGGCGTAGCCACGCAGAACCATGAGATCGAGGCGCTCGGGTGCGATCCGGGCCCGCTCGTCGAGGGCCTGCAGAGCCTCGACCGGACGCTTGGCCTCGAACGCGCTCGTGGCGCGGGCGCTGAGGATCGCGATGTTCAATTCGTTGCGCCGCTGCACGGGCTGGGGCGCGCGCGACGCCGCGATCGCTGCCCGATCGCTGACGCCGAGGCGCAGGTAAGCGAGGCTTTCGCCATAGGCCGAGTCCTGCCGCGTCCGGCCATTGCCGCGTCGCGCGGCGCTTTCGAACGCTGCGGCGGCTTCCAGCGAGCGGTTGAGGTTCAGGAGACACCAGCCCCGGGCCATGGACGCGTCGGGCGACAGGGTCGAGGGCTCGACCTGCCCCGCACAGCCTCGCTGACCACCCCCGCCCCCGCCTTGTGCGGGTGCCGCGCTACGGGCGGGACGCGCCGCCGCCCGGCGAACGGCTGGGGCGGTCTCGGCCCGCGGCTCCGGCGTCTCGTCATAAATGGCGGCGGTTGCGGGTGAGCTCGCAGGGATCGCCGGCTGGACCGGTGCGAAGGCAGCGGTGCTCGAAGGTAGTGCGGCAGGTGCGACGGCAACGGCCGCGACCGCCGGCGACGACGCGATCGCGGGAGGCGGCCCGCCGTTCCCCTCGCGCGCAGCCTGGGCGGCCGCCACCTCGGCCTGGTCCGGGCGGCCGATCGCCGCGATCCGGGGCGAGCGGGCGGCCCATTGCCGCTGCAGCGCGGAAAGGCCGACGGTTTCGCCGACGCGCTGGCGCACGAGGGCAAGGCCGTAGGCCGACTGCTCGTCATCGCTCTTCCAGCCGAGCGCCGTGGCGAACCATTGCCCTGCGGTCTGGAACTGGTTCAGCCCGTAGGCATACCAGCCGAGCTGCTGGGCGCTGGCCGCATCCCGCCCCTCGCCGACGGCGCCGACGATACGGGTGAGAACGGCGGGATCGAGCGTTTGCCCGGCGCTGGCGGCCAGAAGATTGGCAGCCGCAGCCAGATACACGGCCTTCGCCCCGTCCGACGTGGTGCGATAGTCCGCCATCGCGGCTTCGGCTTCGGCAAAGCGCCCGGCGGAGATGAGCGACAGCGCATAGCCCTGCGAGATCGTCGCGCTGTCGGCGCGCTCGCGAGCCCGGGTGAAGGATTTCAGCGCATTCGCCTCGTCGTTCCGACGATAGGCGTACCAGCCCAAGAGCTCGTCGTCGGACGCTTGACCGTCCGTCGCGTCCGCCAGGCGGCGGATCAGTTCGAGATCGGCCGGTGCGACGGTGACGGACGCGTCGTCGGCCGCCGACACGAGGCTGGCCCTGGCGAGATCGGCGCGAACCGAGGTGAACTCGCCGACCCCGTCCGGCCCGGTCCGCTCGGTCGCCAGAAGCGCGTCGAGATCGGGACGCTTCAGGCGCTGGGTCGCCATCTGCATCGTGGCGAGGCGTTCACCGGCGTCGTTGCAGTTGGTCAGGACGTAGAGATAGGCGTCCTTCGCCCGTTCCGGCCGGCCGGTCTCGGCGAAGGCGCGCGCCACGCGCCACAGGACGTCCACCTCCGAGCAGGTCAGAAGGCTCGGCGTGTCCGCCGCCAGGCGGATCACGGTCTGGTACTGCTGGAGATTGGAAGCGTTGACGAGCTGTAGTCGCGCTTCGGCAACGTTCAGCCGCTCGATGAGATCGGCCGGCGGCTGCCAGTTCGGCTGGCTCTGCGTGCGCGCGGCGATCGCCTCGCGCGCCTGCGCGAACTGCCCCTGCGCATAAAGCTGCCAGATACGATCGAGCTCCGGGTCGCCCTGGGGTGCGGAGGACGCCGCCTCCAACGGATTTTCCGGTGGTTGCCAGTTCGGATAAAGCGCCTTGAGCCGAGCGATCTCGGCTTCCAGCCGACGCGTGTCGCCCTGCTGCGCGAAATAACGGAGCGCCGTCAGGTCGATGGCCGGCGGCGCATCGGCCGGAGCCGCAGCACCTGCGGGAGCGGGCGCGGCACTCGCGGCCGGCGCCTGTGCGGTGGTCGGCGCTGGAGGGGCCGTACCCGGCGAAGGGGCAGGCGCTGCGGGGCTTGCCGGCGGGGAAAAGGCCTGCGCGATCCGCGTCGAGGCCGGGTCCGCCAGCAACTCGGCGGAAGCGCCCAAAGCCGGTTTGACGCCCATCGTCAGAGCGCTTCCGATCGGTGTCACCGACGCATCCTCGCCCCAGCCGCGCATGGCGAAGGCGAAGGCCGCGACCGCGCAAACGGCGACGGTGGTTCTCAACGCAGACATTCCGGGTGGACCTCCGTCAGGTGAGCCAGCGTCAGAAGATGCAGCGTCGAGGGATAGTAGAGGGTGGACGTATAGGTTCGTAGGTCCGGCGGCACCGGCACCTCATCGAGCACGCAGGCGACGGCAGCCGGAATGATCCGATAGCCGGGCTCGGTCAGCGCCTCGCGCGTCGTGTCGGTGGCAAGATCGACGATCCGCACCGCGCCGTTCGGGTCGGTCATCGCGCTTGCCATCTTGCGCAGGATGGCCTCGTCCCCATCGCCCGCGCGCAGGAGATAAAGCGGGATGCGCAGCGCGTTGTAGCCGAACTCGGCGGGAAAGCCGTCCGCCGGGCGCGCGATGCGCGCGACCGATAGCCATTCGGGCGGCAGCGACGAGTCACTCAAAACCGAAGCGAGAAGCGCCTTGCCGCCGTCCACCGCGCCCTTCCAGTCGTAGTTCGGCGCCAGCGCGGCCAGATCGTCGAACGCTTCGAACACCCAGTAGGACAGGTTGACCACGGGACCGTCGGCGCGCTCGCCCCGGTCGAAGCCGGTGACGGCCGGCCGCAGCAGGGTATGATCCTCGTTGATGAAGAGAAGGCGCGAGCCGATCGAGTCGGCCAGCGAAGCGGCCGCCTCTGTCAGATCCGGGCGCTGCCACAAGGCACCGCCCCGGGCCAAGGCGTAGGCGATCAGGATGTCACCGTCGCTGGCATCGTTGAGATCGGTGACCGGAGGCTGCTGGCCCGGCGTCCAGCGCCAGGCCGCGAGCCCGTCGTCGCGCACCAGGAGCTGCGTGCGCGTGAAGCTCCAGATTCTGTCGAAGTTGGCGGCGTCGTCGGCGAGAACGGCCAGCAGCAGACCGTAGCCCTGTCCCTCGCTGTGGCTGATATTGCCGTTGCCGGTATCGACGATGCGTCCGTCCTCGCCCAGGAAACTCTGCCGATAGGCGGCCCAGGCGTCGGGGGGGATCACAGGCGCGGCAAGCGCCGGGATGGAAGAGGCAATCAACGCCAAGGCTGCAAGCCCTTTCGAGACGATCCCGCACATCATCTCTGCCCCAGCGACCGGACGAAGACCGTCGTAGCGACGCCCAGAAGCAGCGCCACGGCCACGATCAGCGAAGCGTAGGACAGGACGTTTTCGGAAAGCCAGTTCGCCGCGATCAAGCGAACATTGGCGAGCGAGAGCGGCTGCGTCGTGATGAAGGTCACCTCCCCGATCGGCTGGCTGGTCATCGTGGATCTTGCGCCGTCGTAGCTCGAAACACGGCCCGCAAGTTGCACCCAGTTGCTGTCGCGAACCAGGAGATTGATCCCCTCGTTCAGCGCAGCGGTGCTCGGCGCCGCGATCACGGTCCAAACACTGCCGCTCGTCGTCCCCTCGCCCTGGCCCACCACGAGCGCCGATCCGTCGCCCGGAGCAAACGGCTGGCTGTCCCTCGGGATCAGCCGCAATCCATCCGCTTCGATCGAGAAGGTCGTGCGCAGCCAGTCCATCGCGCCGTCCACTCTCGCCGCCCAGCCTTCCGACGTGTCGAACTGCTCGCGCCAGCGATCGAGAGTCAGACCGTCCGAGGCGGCCGGCGCTGGCCCCTGTCCGCCCCACTGCACGGCGCTGGCGGGATCGATGTTGGCGCGCGCCAGGACGGCGGGCGCGATCTGGCGCGGCGTGCCGATGAAGAGCGCGCGGGTGCTGGTCTGGGGAAGAACGTCGCGAACCGCGATCGGAATGACGTGCCCGGCCGCAAAGGCGAGGCGACCGACCACGCTGGCCGCCGCCGAAAGCCCGGCCGCGCGATCGTCGGGCAGGACGACGTCCACCGGCTCGCGGGCCGTGTTGTAGGGAAATCCGACGCCCTGGAAGGCGGAAAGGTCCGGCACGCGCGCGATCCGGGCGAAATCGGGAATCTCGATCCGCGAGGAGTCGAACAGGGCGAAGCGCGGAACGTCCTGCCCCGGCGTTCCCGGCGCGCAGGCCTCGTCGGCCCGAGTCAGGAGATTGGCCTCCAGCGCGATCGTGTTGGCGCCGGGGCGCAGGTGGCGCATCGTCATGCGCAGCGGAAACTCGTCGAGATATCCCGCTCCGCCGCCACCGATCGGCAGCGTCGTCGCGATGTTGCCGTTGACATAGAGGTTGATCAGGCTGCCGGGCAGGATCTCGCGGCTATAGGCGGCGTCGATGCGCATGACCGCCTCGCCATAGGCCTCGGCGAAGAAGTCGCCGGGAACGGCCAGCGCGAACTCGGTGCGGAAGCGCCGTCCGGCGAACTCCTGCGAGGCGACGCCGAGATCGCGGAACGACACGGCCCCGCCTTCGCGCACCAGAAGCGCGTCCGGCTGCCGCAAGGCGGGGTTCATCACGGCCGGGCGAGGCGGCGAGTCCGCGTCGCCCGCAAACGAGACGACCCGCTCGACGCCCGCGCGCACGTCATCCCATCCGTTGCCCGTGACGGCAAGCACGCTGGAACCGTCGGCGCGCTTCAGAAAGCCGTTCGCGCTCGTTGCCGCTCCCTCGAGCCCACCGAGCGCGTCGCCGAGTGCGCCGACGGGGCCGACCACGACATCCAGCGTGCCGGCACGCTCTTCCGGCAGGGGACCCTGGATCACCTCGACGGATTGGTTGGGCATGCCGACGACGATGGATAGTGCCTGCGCCAGACGAAGGACCGTCGCGCTGGCGTCGCCCAGTTCGCCATCCGGCACGGTGAGGCGGATGCGGGTCAGGCCCTGCGTGTCGAGGCCGGTGGCGCGCAGATCGTCCAACCGGCGAGGGGCGAAACTGGCCGCCGGTCCGTCGAACTCCAGAAAGCTGCGCGTCGAATCGAACGTCGTCCAGAGATCGTAGGTGGAGGCGACGGTGCAGTCGGTCCGATGGCGGAGCTTGGTTTCCAGCGTCAGCGTGTTGAGCCCCGGTCGCAGGAGGCCGGCGGGAACCGCTGCGGCGAGATCCTTCACGCTGTCGGACGAGGCCACGGGCTCCTGAACCAGCGCCGTGTCGTTGATCAGGAAGCGAAGCTGCGACGTTTCCGGCGCGGCCAGGACCGCGTTCTGGTAGGCCAGTTGCAGGCGGGAAGCCGCTTCCGCTTCCTCGCGCGTCAAGTAGATCGCCCAGCTGCGCCGATCGATCTCGCCCGAAAGGGAAAGCTCCGATCCGGCAAACAGGTATCGCCGCCATGGCGAGGCTGCAGCCGCCGCGCCCGGCGCGTCGGCTGGACTGGCTGGGGCGGTCGCCGCGGCAGCCGGACTTGGCGGTGCGACGGGCGGGGACGCGACAGGAGGGCTCGCGGGGGAGGCTGGTGCGGTCTGCACCGGAGCCGGGGCCGGGCTCGAAGGGTGGACGGAATCCGCGCTCGGGGCGGCCGGAGGGCTGGCGGGGGCGGATGGGCCCCGTTCGGCACCCATGTCGAAGGGTGCGGTCTGGGCAAGAGCCGGGCCGGCGAGGAAGGCCAGAAGCAGAAGGGCGTTGGCGCGGGGCAACATCAATGCGCCCCCGCCTTTTGCACCGACGCGGCCGGCTTTCGGCCGGCTCCCTTGAGGAGATAACCGAGCCCCCGGAACGTCTGGTAGAAGCAGACGCCGAAGAACCACAGCGAGCCGCGAAGAAGGCCGGGATTGCGCCGCCGCGCGAGCTGGAAGGCGCGCCACTGGCCCGAATCGGCGAAGATCAGCTCGGCCATCAGCCGGTTGTGGTGCGCCCCTTCCGGCTCGAACGAGCAGCCCAGCACCTTGCTGTCCGCATCGCGCATGATGCGGGCGATGCGGATGGGGATGGTGTCGCCCCCGATCTCGCGGTCGATCCGCACTCGCAGGACGGCCTTGGCGCCCTTCTCGAAATCCGCCGGAAGCGAGCCGACGACGCGCGCGGCGATGCCGGACACGGAGACGTTCTCGATCGTGCCCGGCAGTTCGGTCTCTCCGACGACGATCTGGCACCGCCGCTTGAGCGAGATGCGCCGATCCGAGGTCGGGGTGCCCCTTTCCGATACGACGCCGAGCGCGCAGCCGGCGATCAGGAGGTTGAGGACGTTCCAGGCGCCGACCACCATGGTGAGATCGGCCCGGTAGGGCTCGGTCATCACCCGGTAGACGGTGGCGACCAGCCCGAGAACGAGAACCGCGAAGATGATGTAGAACGGCAGCCCGATCTCCGACACGCGGCTGACCGCGATCGACTCCTCCTTGGACGTCACGTTGAAGGTCGGCTTCTTGGGATGAAGGATCACGGAAACCACGGCGGGCAGGAGATGCACGCTCTGCACATACTCGTAGAGCTCCGAGATCCAGGGCCATCGGAACGAGCCGTACATGTAGTTCTGCATCATCAGGTTCACGGCCATGTAGGTCAGGGTGTAGGCCACGAACTCGCCCGACGAGGCGGTGAAGATCTGCAGGTCGAAGAACAGGTAGAAGAGGGGCGCGATCAGGAAGATGAGGCGCGGAAACGGAAACAGCCAGAACAGCGTCGAGGACATGTAGCAAAGGCGCTGCGGGAACGAGAGGCCGCTCTTCAGGATCGGGAAGCGGAAGAACAGGATCTGCATCATGCCCTGCGCCCAGCGCGAGCGCTGGCCGATGAAGGAGGCGAAGGTCGCCGGCTGAAGCCCGGCGATCAGCGGCTTGTCGATATAGATGCTGTTCCAGCCTCTCGAGTGCAGCTCGATCGCCGTTTCACAGTCCTCGGTGATCGACACGCCGGAGAAGCCGCCGGTCTCGTTCAGCGCCTCGCGGCGAAGGAGCGCCGCCGAGCCGCAGAAGAAGGCCGCGTTCCACTTGTCGAGCCCGCGCTGGATGATGCCGTAGAACATCTCGTTTTCCGACGGCATCGAATCGAAAGTCTGAAGGTTGCGCTCCAGCGGATCGGGGTTGAGGAAGAAGTGCGGCGTCTGCGCCAGGAACAGGCGCGGGTCGTCCTCGAAGTAGCCGACGGTTTCGGCCAGGAAGTCGCGGGCCGGCGCGTGGTCGGCGTCGAACACGGCGATCAGCTCGCCGGTGGACTGCGTCATGCCGTTGTTGAGGTTGCCGGCCTTGGCGGACGTGTTGCGCGCACGCGTGAGGTATCGCGCGCCCAGATCCTCGCAGAGCTGCTTCAACTCGGCATGACGCCGTTCGGCGGCCTGCGCGGAGACCATGTCGTCGGACTGGCGCTTCTGCTCCGACCCACCGTCGTCCAGCAGCCAGACGGTGAAGCGATCGGGCGGATAGTTCATCGCGAGCGCCGAGGCGATCGTGTTGGCGAGAAGCTTGGTCGGCTCGTTGTAGGTCGGGATGAAGACGTCGACGGTGGGGGGACGACGATCGGGGTCGAGCCGGCGGGACGGGCGCGGGGGCACGGGAGCCGCCACCACGAACAGGCTGAGCGCCAGCATGAACACGCTGTACATCTCGGCCAGATACAGGAGGAAGCCGGGGATGAAGTTCTCGAGCTGGTTGATCGGTGGCAGCGTCGAGGTCGTGCGCCAGTAGACGTAGCGCAGCACGATCGACGTGCCGAGCGCCAGCGCCACCAGCCGCCAGACGCCGCCCAGATCGAACGCCTTGAGGATGATCATGACGCCCAGAACGAAGAGAACGGCGAAGAGCTGAGCCTGAAGGCTGACCGGCAGCGTGATCACCCCGATCGCCAGGATCGACGTCACGATCCAGAGAAGGGTTGTGCCGATCCTCAACATGCGATGCCCTCCACGGACGCAAACGCTCCGTCAGCCACTCTTTGCGGATGAGAAAGCCCCGCCTTCCCGCCTACCGCTGCTGCGAAGCCGAAGCTCCCGCCCTGAAATTCTTGCGCCTGCCCCCACCACATTCAACGCCAAGCGCCTCCACGTCCACCAGTTATGGTTGATGCTGTATTAAGGAGGCCACACGGGGCGGAAGGCCGAGGTCCGGCGAAATCTCGAAGGTTCAGCAACCCGCATCCCCCTTCAGCCGGCCATCGGCGCAGACAACCGGAGCGGGCACCACCGGACGCACGGCCGCGCCTGCCTCCAACGGAGTGGTCCCACCCGACTGGCCCGGCATCGCTGCCGGCGACGTGCTGGAAAAACCACCGACGGAGGCGCCCGGCGGCGGCGGGACGGCGGGTCCGATCGGAGCCGGAAGGGGTTGGAGAACCGGGGCCGGCGCGGCGGGCGCGGCTCGGCGAACCGGTGGCCGCCGGCGAACCGGCTGGACCGCGGGCGCCGGCGGGTCCTCGACCAGAACGTCGGCCGGCGCGGCGACGAGGCCGGCGGAGACCGGCGGCTCGGGATAGATCGGTGCGCCGGTTTCGCCGAGTTCGGGCGACGGGCTCGGCGGCGCGCCGTAGGGAACCCAGCTGAAATGGTTGAGGAAGGCATTGATACCGAGGCCGTACATCGTGGCCAGAAGTTCGTTCTCGCTCGCCCCTGCGGCGCATAGGCGCAGCCGCATGTTGATGATGCCGCGCGGGCGCAGGAGCAGCGTGGCATGGTCGGTCCCGCTCATGCGCTGCCAGGCGTAGACGCAGGTCGTATTGCCCAGCCGACCGCTCGCGTAGCCGAAGGGCCCGTAGCGATTCTGGACGTAGAGGGCCGACCGGCGCATGGCGACGCCGGGAAACTCCTGCCGCAACTCGGCCGATATGTTGGTGACCGCCAGCGATCGCTCCGACAAGGGCGTGCGCCCAGACGTCGACGTATCCACCGGCCCGATGAACTGGACGCGCATGGCGTTCTGGACGGTGACCCCGCCCCCGCCCGACAGGACGATCTCCTGTTCGACGCCGTTGCTGTAGCGCTGCTCGAGGACCCCCACCACCGACGGCCCGCCGGCCGGCGGAAGCACGAACGCCTCACGCGGGGAAACATCCCGCACCGCCGAGAACCGATCGATCTCACCCCGGCCGGCGCAGCCCGAAAGGATCAGGAGCACCGACATCGCGAGACAAGAGCTGATCGTCGAAGAAGGAACACGCATCGTGGACAGCGAACACCATTGCCGGATTCGAATCGTACCTAGTTGATAATCTCCTTAGCTTAGCTTGCCCGAGACTCAACAGCAGGTTGCAACCCCCGTTATGTCACTCTTACGTTCGGAAGTCGAAACATGCTGGACTTATCCACCACAACCGGGAAGCCTGCCCTGAGACACCAAACGAGGAACGGGGGATAGCCGAGCGCAACATCGGGAGGCGAACCGCGAACGGGATGGGATGCATGCGGGACGAACGCGATCATCTACCGGGGCGGACGACGCAGCGCACCGCGTCCCGAAACATCCGGCGGACGGCAACCCACGCGCCGCCGACCGGGAATGCACCCGTCATTACACCCGCATCTTTTCTGCCTAAGTCTATTCACCGTATCAGCGTTTCATGATGCCGAGTTTGCCGAACGACCCCCTTTCAAGACCCCGCCGCCTATCGGATCGAGCGGTCGGTCGGCGCCAGCCGCGGCTGAGAAACCGAACCGTCTACTGGATGGGGCTGATCCTGCTCCTGCTCGGCTTCTGCGGTGCGTCGGCCGTGACGCTGGTGGAGTTGCGCAACGACAGTTGGGCCGCGGCCAACGGGACGGCCCAGAACCTCCTCACCGTGTTCTCGCAGGATGTGGAAAACGATATCCAGACCTACGACCGTGCGATCTCCACCGTCGTCAACAAGCTGGAAAACTCATCCCTCGGCCAGCTGGAACCGGACCTGCAACAGGAGTTCCTCTTCGATGGAGCGCTGGTGGCGCCCTATTTCACCAGCATTCTCGTTCTCGACCGCGATGGGAATGTCGTTCGCGATGCCGGCGGGATACCGCCGAGACGC
Source organism: Aureimonas sp. ME7 (assembly GCF_903970965.1). GTDB lineage: Bacteria > Pseudomonadota > Alphaproteobacteria > Rhizobiales > Rhizobiaceae > Aureimonas. The sequence continues at coordinate 100,508 of NZ_CAJCKW010000005.1, forward strand.
GACAATTTTTCCGACCGGACCTACTTCCAAGTCCATGCCAACGGCACCGCACGCGGCCTCTATATCAGCGCGCCGTTTCAACGGCGCCTGACGGGAAGCGACGACGTGCTGGGCCTCAGCCGGCGGATCAACGCCCCTGACGGCAGTTTCGGGGGCGTCGTGGTCGGCACTCTGCGCCTGAGCTATTTCCGCGCGCTGTTGGAGAGAACCACACTCGGCCCGCAAGATTCGATCAGCCTCGTATCGGACAGGGGCACGCTCGTGATGCGCAGCCCCTACCATGCGGATCAGATCGGGCGCGACTTCTCGAACACCGAGAATTTTCGCAACTTCATATCGCGGCCCCAGGGGACCTTCACGGGCAAATCGACGGTGGACGGGGTAACGCGCGTCTACAATTTCGCCCGCGTCGGCTACCTGCCCCTCATTCTGAATGTCGCACTGTCCTACGACGACATCTTCATAGCGTGGCGTGAACAAGCCTTCGTGATCATCGGGATTCTCGCGTTCCTTTGCCTTCTCACCACCCTTCTGGGCCTGGTGGTGCGCCGCGAGTTCAAAAGGCGCGCGTCGGCCGAGGCGAAGACGCGAGAAAGCGAAGCGCAATACCGCCTGTTGGCCGACCACGCGACGGACCTGATCCTGCGCCTCGACGAGGGACTGACGCGCCGCTACGTTTCGCCGGCCTCGCGCACCATGCTCGGCTTCGAACCCGGCGAGATGGTGGACCGCAAGACGCGCGATCTCATCCATCCCGACGACTGGCCGATCGTCGAACGGATCGCCGACGAAGCGACGAGCAGCGACACCTATGCCGAGGCGGTCTACCGGCTGAAGCACAAGGCGGGACATTACGTCTGGGTGGAGGGACGATATCGGCATGTGGCGCGCGACAAGGGATTCATCGTCGTCCTGCGCGATATATCTCAGCGCAAGAGCGCCGAACTCGAGCTGGAGGCGGTACATGCCGAACTGGCGCGAAGGGCCGATACGGACGGGCTCACCGGCCTTGCCAACCGCAGACGCTTCGACGAGATGCTGCGTGCCGAGATCGCTCGCGCCGGAGAAAAAGGCGCGCCAATCTCCATGCTGCTGATCGACGTAGATCGGTTCAAGCTCTACAACGACAATTACGGCCATCCGGCAGGCGACGAGTGCCTGCGCCGGGTCGCGCAGGCCATCGCCTCCAGCATTCGCGGCGACGACTTCTGCGCCCGCTACGGCGGCGAGGAAATGGCGGTCATTCTTCCCGACACCAACGAGGACGACGCGCAACTCGTCGGCGAGCGGGTCCGGCGCGCGGTGGAGCAGCTGCAACTCGTCCACGAGTTCAACCAGGGCGGCTACGTCACGATCTCGGTCGGCTGTGCCATGCAGCGCGTTCCGGCCAACGACAACGCGGCGGAGAAGCTGATCACGACCGCCGACCGGGCGCTCTACGAAGCCAAGCGGACGGGCCGCAACAAGGTGGTCAACGCCGCCTCCCTCGAATCGCCGACCCCCCTGCCCGCTCTGGTCGACGACAAGGCGCGTCTTCGCGCGGTGGCGGATTTCCGCGAACGCATCACACAGGACGGCGCGCCCGATCTCGACCAGGTCGCACGCGCCGCCGCCCAACTTCTGGATACGCCGATCTCGTTCATATCGCTTGTCGGGCGGGACGAGCTGACGCTGATCGGCCGCTACGGGGTGAACGTGCAGAGCGCCGCGCGCGACGCGGGGTTCTGTTCCTACACGATCGCGGGCAACGAGCCGATGGTGGTGACCGATGCCCAGGCCGATGTCCGATTCCGCGACAGTCCGCTCGTGCGCGGCAAGGACGGGCTTCGATACTATGCCGGAGCGCCGCTGGTGGACCCCCACAGCGGCGAGACGGTCGGCGCCGTGTGCGTTCTCGATCGGAAGCCGCGCGAGGACACGTCGGCCTCCGATCGCGAGATCCTGAAGAACCTGTCGCAGATGGTGACGAACGAGATGAAGTAGGGCGAGCGTGGCGGCCCGCCCGAGACGCCGCGTCGAAGCCTTGGCTATTTTCTCGTCGACCCGACACGACAGCCAAGCGGGAAAAATCCGTCCTACGCCCTTCGACCGACGTGTAGTTCACGTTCCTTATTGTCTATTATTTTGGTATATAGTCCTCCGGCAGGGCGTCGCCCTCGCTTTATGTTGGCGAGATCAATGAGAGGGCGCGTGTTCTGCCCGCTCGCCGAACCCCGATCGTGCAAGGTGGTCCATGTCCGTCGCGATTTCCGCTGCCAATCCGTCCCGCCCCGTTCCCAACCTTAAGGGATTACGCCCCGTGTTCGGACTGAAGGACGCGATGCGCCACCTCGTCGGGGGCGTATGCGTGATCACGGCGGGGTCCGGTGCCGATCGGACGGGCGCGACCGTGACCTCCGCCCATTCGCTGGCGATGGATCCCGAAACCATGCTCGTGTCGATCAATCTCTCGTCCTCGACCTGGCCGGTGATCGAGCGCTACGGGCACTACGGGGTCAACCTTCTGGCCCATTACCAGCAGCCGATCGCGGATCGCTTCGCCGGGCGTGGCGGCCTGAAGGGCGCGGACCGCTATGCCGGCGCCGAATGGGAAGTTCTGGAAACCGGTGCCAGCCTTCTGACCGATGCATTGGCGGTGGTGGATTGCGAGGTCGAGCGGGTCGTCGAGCATCACAGCCACGCCCTCATCTTCGGCGCGGTGCGCGCCGTGCGCCTCGGAGAGGGCGAACCCCTCGTCTACAGCCATGGGCGCTATGGCCACTATCCCGTTTCGGGCTGAGACCGAGGGCTGGGACCACACCATGGGAAACCGGGCCGTCTTGTCTTCGACATGCAGCCGGAGGTGACCGGAAATTACTGGTGATGGCGGGGGCGCCGCAAAACGGCGCCCCCGCCACGTCGTCTCAATCGAGGCCGAGCTTGCCGCGCAGGGTGGAAAGATCCTCGGCCAGCGTGTTGACGTTGGCGGCAAGCACCTTCCGGTCGCCGTCGGTCAGCTCGGAATAGTGGGCATAGCCCTCGCCCTTGCGATACTTGGCCAGCGTCGTGTCGACCGTCTGGAAGCTTCCGTTGACCTTTTGGACGAAGGCCGTGTCGTCCTTTTCGATCAGCGGGCGCACGAGGTCGAAGATCTTGCGCGAGCCGTCGAAGTTCGCCTTGAAGTCCCAGAGATCGGTGCCGCTGTAGCGGTCCTCTTCGCCGGAAATCTTGGTGGCGGCCACTTCTTCCATCAGCGCGGCGGCGCCGCCCACGACCTTTTCGGGCGGCAGGGCGAGATCGCCGATGCGCTTTTCGAGATCGGCGACGTCAGCCATCAGCTTGTCGGCGACGGGCGCGAGCCCGTCCGTCGAGCCTTCCGCGAAGAGACCGTGCTCCAGCTTGTGGAAGCCGATGAAGCCGGGGTCCTTCTCGGCCTGTTCGTGATCGTCGGCGCGCGAGTCGATCGAGGCGTCGAGATCGCTGAAGAGTTCGGCGATCGGCTCGACCGCCTCGTAGCTCATGCGCGTCGGGGCGAAGAGGGTCTTCGCCTTCTCGAGGTCGCCGGCCTTCACCGCGTCGGTGAAGCTCTTGGTGTCGCGCGTCAGCTGCTCCAGCTTCTCGGACACGTAGATCTTGTACTCCGCCACCGGCTGGACGATGTCCAGCGGCGATACGGCGGCGAGCGCGGAGCCCGCGCCCAGGAGGATCGAGAATGCGGCGAGAGATCGTGTCAGCATGGGGTCTCCAGGTCTTGCGTCAGGATCGGATGTCGCGAGCCGCCGCGATCAGCGAGCGGCCGAGATAGTCGTCCCCGTCCCGGACGCCGGGCAGGGTGAAGAAGTAGCCGCCGCCGACGGGCTTCACGTATTCTTCCAGCGGCTCGCCATCGAGGCGGCGCTGCACGGCGATAAAGGCGCGCTCCAGGTCGGCCTGGTAGCTGATGAAGAGAAGGCCCTGATCGAGCTGACCGTTCTTCGTCACGCCGTTGGAATAGTTGAACGGCCGGCGCAGCATCAGGCTCGCCTGCGAGCCGGCGTCGCGCGGATTGGCGAGGCGGATATGGGCGTCGAGCCGGGTGGTGGCGCCGTCCGGGTCGGCGCGGTAGTTCGGCACGTCGGTCTCGTGCGATCCGTCGAACGGCGCACCCGATGCCTTGCGTCGCCCGATGATGCGCTCCTGCTCGCCGAGCGGCGTGCGATCCCAGCGTTCCACGAGGTTGCGGATGATGCGCACGGCCTGATACGTGCCGCCCCGCGCCCAAGGATGCTCGTCGCGGTCATCCTCGCCGACCCAGACGACGCGGCCCATCTCGGCGGGATCGCGCGAGTCGGGATTGGCAGAACCGTCGCGAAAGCCGAGGAAGTTGCGCGCGCTTTCCGAGGTGCCGTCGGGCTTCGCCGGCAGGATCGGCACCGTTCCCTCCTGCTTCCAGCGGATTACCAGAAGGTCGGGGACCGACTTGATGACATCGCGCAGGGCGTGGATCGTCGCGTCCGGGGAATTGGCGCAGATCTGGATCGACAGGTCGCCGTGGCAAAGCTCGGCGTTCAGCGCGTCGTTGCGAAATTTCGTCATGCGCTGCAGCCGGGCGGGCTTCAGCCCGGCGGCCCACGGACGGTCGGCGAAGAAGCTGGCACCCAGCGACAGCGTCATCGTCAGGTCGTCCGGCGCGATCACCGGCCCGAGGATTCCGGAATCGGCCGGCGGAAGCTTCGGATCGAGTTCGGGCACCGCGCCGCCGGCCATCAGGAAGCGGAAGCGATCGGTGAGCGTGCGAAGAAGGCGCTCTACCTCGTCCGGCGTCTGCGCCACGGTATCGAACGAGGCGATCATTCCGGCGGCCGGGCGGCGCGTGACGACGCCGGCCTGATGGGCGCCATGGAAAGGAACCACTTCCGGCCGATCGCCGAGACGCGGCGCGTCCGCGACCTGATCCGGCCGGTTCTCGGCGGCGCGCGCGGCAGCCCCCAGGCCCAGCACCGCCGCGGCCCCGCCGGCCGCTCCGAACAGGAGGCGCCGCCGGTCGGTTGCCAGATCCGTGGATGGTGGGGGCGACTTGTCGCTCACGCCCCGCCCTCCCCCAAGCCCAGCGCCGTACCCAGCCGCTCCATCGTATCCGCCGCCCGGTGGAGCGCATCACTCAATTGACGACGACGTTCGGACGGGATCGAGGAGAAGTCAGGCGTTTCGCCCGTGCCGCGCATGGACCGGAGATCATCATCGACGCTCGTCAGCGCCGCCTCGACCTCGGCGAGGGCAGCGGGCGCGCCCTGCGAGGCCACCGGCCTCAGCAGCGCCTCGATCTTGCGCAGGCCCGCAAGCTGGGCGTCGAACTCGTCGAGATCGTTTCCGGCATAGGGACTGATCCCGGCGGAAACGCCGGTATCGGCCATGGCGCGAAGGCCGCGCACCGCGCCTTGCGCCATGTCGTCCGGACCGAGACGCGCCGCGCGCAACCGGTCTCGTAGGAGCGCCGTGTCGGCCACCAGCTTTGACGAAACCGGCGCCAGCCCGTCGAGGCTGTTCGCTTCGAAGAGACCGTATTCGAGGCGGTGATAGCCGGTGAAGGCCGTGTCCGCTTCGCGCCCTGCCAGATAGCCCGCCGACGGGTCGATCGCGTCGCGCAAGTCCGCGAAGCGCGCGGCGACGGGCTCGACATGCAGATAGGGCGTGCGCGCCTCGCCATAGGCGCGGCGCGCCCCGTCCAGATCGCCGGCGCGGATCGCCGCGTCCAGCGCTTCGGCCGTGCGAGCGACCTTGGCCCCCTCGGTGGCCAGATACACCTGATACTCGGCCAGGGCGCCGATGAAGGCGGTGAGCGTCGGCTTCTCGGTCGCGTCGGCGGCGGTGGACGGGGTGACCGTCAGCGTGCCGCGCGGATTCGACAGGAGGCCGCAGGTGATCGCGTAGGTACCCTCGCGAAGCCGCGCCGAAAGGGTCTGCGACAGGCCGGGGGCGATGTTCTCGCGCTCCTCCACCACCATGACGCCGTCGAGGATCTCCCATTCCACGGCGCGATCCGTTCCGTTCACGATGCGGAACGTCGAGCGTCCGGCGGGAACGGTGAGTGCGTTCGGCTGGCAGGCGCCGTCGCGCAGCGTCACCAGAACCGCGTCGGGCGAGGCCGAGGCATCGCTTCCGGCCCGCATGGAAGCAAGCGCGAAGGCGACGCCGCCGCCCACCATCAGAAGGGCGGACGCGGCGACACCCCACCAAAGGAGACGGGGCGGCGGCGCCTGGGTCGAAGACGGAGCGCTCATGGCGTTTCGGCCCCTGCCGGCAAGGCGATCGCCGTTCGCGGCGCGGCCGGTCGCAGAAACAGGGTCAGCGTTACCAGGAGATACAGGACGTAGACGATCGCCTCGCCGAGCGTCGGATCGGCCTGATAGCCGAGGAGGCCGGAAAGCACCGAGCCGACGAGGCTGTCGGTCGGCAGGACCCCCGTCAGGTCGACCACCACCGTCTGCAACCCGTTCCAGAGACCGGCCTCGTGCAGGTGGCGCAGCGAGCCGGCGAGGATTCCGGCTGCCACGAACAGGATGAAGACGCCGGTCCAGCGAAAGAAGCGCGTGAGGTCCAGCCGGACGCCGCCCCGATAGATCCCGTAGCCGAGCAGCGCGGATACGAGAATGCCGAGGAGCGCGCCGAGGGGCCCGGCGGCACCCGGGCTCTGCTGGAAGATCGCGAGCAGGAAGAACACCGACTCCAGACCCTCGCGCGCCACGGCGAAGAAGACGAGGCCGACCAGCGCCAAGCTGCGGGTCTGCGATCCCGCCAGAGCCGCGTCGATCGAGGATTGGAGTTCAGACTTCATCGAACGGGCCGCCCGGCGCATCCACAGGACCATCGAGGTCAGGAGCACCACGGCGATGACGCCGACCACCGCCTCGAATAGTTCCTGCGTCGCCTGGGGAAATTCGGCGCTCGCCCATTGCAGCCCGGCGCCCGCGAAGAGCGCGAGCGCAACCGCCAGGAAGATGCCGATCCAGACCGCCGGCATCCAAGCGCGGCGCCCCGTGCGGGCGAGATAGCCGGCGACGATCCCGACGATCAGCGCAGCTTCCAGCCCCTCCCGCAGCATGATCAGAAACGGAACCAGCATGGCGCGCACGACCCAAACGAGACGAACTCCGGCCGACGCCCGGAACTCCTCAACCCGATCGGCACACTGCATAGTCGCTTGGAAAAAGCTTAGCAATCACAGTGTTTTAGAACCGTTCTAACGAGAACGTGATGGCATGGGAAAAGGCAATCCATCCGTTGTTTCGAGCAGTCTTTGTCTTCGTTTGATAACCCTCCCGACATTCATGATGGTCGACGCTCCATAAAACCCAGCGCGGCCGCTCGACGGGCCGACCCGCACGCGCAATCCCTTTCTTCGGTCGCCAGCATCTGGATCGTCCGTGGATCGGAGACGGTTCGTCAAGCCGACCGGGCTTTCGCCGGCCGCAGCGCTCGGCCATCTTCCGGGCGAACCGGGCCAGCTCCGAGCCCTTCACCGATATCGAAGAGGATACCATCATGAAAATCGCCCTGATCGGCGCGTCCGGAAATGCGGGCTCGCGCATCGCAGCCGAACTGTCTTCGCGTGGGCACAAGGTCACCGCGATCGCGCGCGATGCGTCCCGCATCACCGCGCTGCCGGGGGTGACGCCGCTGGCCCTCGACATCGCCGATACAGCCGCCTTGGCCGATGCGCTGAAGGGTCACGACGCGGTGGTGAGTTCCGTCCACTTCCTGGCTTCCGATGCGGAGCAGCTGATCGGCGCGGTCAAGGCGTCCGGTGTCCGGCGCTATCTCGTGGTCGGTGGTGCGGGAAGCCTTGAGGTGGCGCCGGGGGTCAAACTGTTCGACACCCCGCAATTTCCGCCGGAGTACAAGGCCGAGGCGACCAAGGGCGGCGCCTTCCTCGACAGGCTGAAGACGGAAAGCGATCTGGACTGGACGTTCCTGTCGCCCTCGGCCGTTTTCGTGCCGGGAACGCGCACGGGCACGTTCCGCCTCGGCGAGGACCAGCTGCTGCAGAACGAGAACGGAAGCAGCATCTCGTTCGAGGATTATGCGATCGCGCTCGTCGACGAGATCGAGACGCCGCGCCATTCGCGACGGCGCTTCACCGTCGGTTACTGAGCGGCTGAACGGCGCGTCCTAGCGCGGAAGGTGGATCGCGGCTTCCAGACCGGGAGCCCGATCCCGCAGAAGCACATCGCCCCCGTGCTGGCGCGCGATCGCGCGCGAAATCGAGAGACCGAGGCCGACGCCCCCGGTCTCGGCGTTGCGGGAGGTTTCGAGGCGCAAGAACGGGGCGAACACGTCCTCCTTTCGATCGGCGGGAATGCCGGGGCCCTCGTCCCGCACCAGGATCTCGATGCCGTCCGGTACGTTCGCCAGCGAGACGCGCGCGCAGCGCCCATATCGAACGGCGTTCTCGATCAGGTTGCGCACCGCGCGCCGAAGGCTGTCCGGTCGGCACCGCAGCGTGACGCGCCCGCTTTCCTCGAACCGGACGTCGTTGCCGACCTCGGCCAAATCCTCGCACAGGCTTTCCACGAGGGTTTCCAGATCCACCGTTCGCGTCGTTTCGATCTCGCTTTCCTGGCGTGCCAGAGCGAGGATCGCCTCCGTCATCGACCGCATCTCGTCGATCGTGGCGAACATGCGCGCCTGGAGTTCTTCGTCTTCCACGAATTCGGCGCGAAGGCGCATGGTGGTGAGCGGCGTGCGCAGGTCATGGCCGATCGCACCCAGCATCCGCGTGCGGTCCTGTACGAAGCGGTGAAGGCGCTCCTGCATCCGGTTGAAGGCGGCCGCGGTGTGTCGGATGTCGTCGGGGCCGGTTTCCACCAGCGGAGAAACAGGCTCGCCGCGTCCCAACGCTTCGGCCGCCTCGGCCAGTCCGGCGAGAGGCTTGGCGATGCGCCGGATCGCCACCAGAGCAACTAATGCCACGAGCGCGGCCGTCATGGCGAAGGTCACCGGGATCGGGGTGGCCAGGATCGTGCCGGAGAAGTGGTTGCGATAGGCCGCATTGAAGGTCGTGCCGTCGTTCAGCGGGATCGTGAAACCAGCGCCGAGGTCTCCCGCCAGATCGATGGCCTGCGCGCGCGCATCGAGATCGTCGGGCCAGACAGCGGGTGGCGACTGCTGGCTGGCGATCCGAGCCTCGGCCATGGCGCGGGCGGTCTCGCCGGGCGAACCGGCGCCTTGCCGGGTGGCGTCCTCGCCCGCTTCGAGCAGGCGCGTCAGCGGCGTTTCGAACTCGGCCCGCATTCGCCCGAGCCATGCGTCCGGCCCCGCTTGCGATCCGGGCGCGATCCAGAACCTCGTGTATTCGGTAGCGCTGGCACGCGCCACGCCGTCGCGCACGGCGGGGCTGAGCGAGGCGACGAGCCGGGCGAGCGACTGGGTGCGGTTGACGAACTCGGTGCGCTCGCTCGCCTCCAGCACCTGCTTGCGCTCCTGCCAGACGAAGAGGAACGAGATCGCTTGCGAAAGGAAAAGAGCGCCGAGAAGCGCTGCCACCAGTTGGCCCGACAGGCTCTTGCGCCACCACCGCATCATGCCGGCGCCACTTCGGCGGCCAGCCGGTAGCCGCCGCCCCAATGGGTCTGGATCAAGGACGGGTTCTTGGGATCCTTCTCCACCTTTTTGCGAAGGCGGCTGATCTGGTTGTCGATCGAGCGGTCGAACACGTCGCCTTCCCGGCCAGTCGTCAGGTCGAGGAGCTGGTCGCGCGTCAGCACCAGCCCGGGATGTTCCACCAACACCTTCAGGAGGCGGAACTCGGCGGTGGACAAGGAAACGCTGACCCCGTCCTCCCCCAGCAGCTCGCGCCGCCCGAGGTCGAACAGCCAGCCCGCGAAGCGCACGCGCTGGTTCGGGGGAAATTCGCGGTTCGGCGGGACCGCATGGAACCGACGGAGCACCGCCTTGATGCGCGCCAGAAGCTCGCGCGCGGAGAAGGGTTTGGTCAGATAGTCGTCGGCCCCCATTTCCAGCCCGATAATGCGGTCGGTCTCGTCGGCGACGGCGGTCAGGAAGATGATGGGAACGTTGGACTTCGCGCGCAGCTCACGGCAGATGCCGAGCCCGTCCTCGCCCGGCATCATGATATCGAGCACCACGAGATCGGGACGCTCGAACTGGAGAAGGCGGCGCAGCGCCCGCCCGCCGTCCGCCACGCTGACGCGGTAGCCCTGCTGGACGAGATACTTGCACACGAGGTCCCGGATTTCGCGATGGTCGTCGACCACCACGATATGGGGAGCGGCGGACATGAAACGGTCCTCGGATAGGTTCGAGCGGTGACGCCCTTCCGCTTTACATCGTCGCAGGCCGGCGAAGGGCGAAAACTTTGTAACCGAATGTGCCGCATCGGCGTTCAGGTGAGTTGCTGATACAATTTGCGACAAAGCACTGGGTTGGTGACACACCTTGTGCTGGCGCGCCGCGTTATGACCCATGCCCAAGATGGCGAGGCTTTGCCCTCGCGACCCGGAAAAGGTCCTCATGCCCATGCACTCCTCTTCGCTGCTTCGGCGCGCCGCAGGGCTTCTGATCTCGGCCGCGGCGATCATGTCGCTGGCGGCCTGCACCGAGCCGGAGGCCGCCTCCTCGCGCGACAACGCTCCCCCGGCGCCGACGCAGGTCGGCTTCGTAACGCTCCATCCCCAACCGGTGACGCTGCACAGCGACATGGCGGGACGCGTCGTTGCGTTCCGCACGGCCGAGATCCGGCCGCAGGTTTCGGGCATCGTCGTGGAGCGGGTGTTCGAGCCGGGAAGCCGGGTGGAGGCAGGCGACGTCCTGTTCCGCCTCGACCCCAAGCCCTATCAGGCGCAGCTGGCCTCCGCGCAGGCGACGCTCGCCAAGACGCAGGCCGCGCTGCCGAGCGTGCAGGCCAAGGCCGAGCGCTACGCCAACCTGTCGGCCAACTCGGTCGTCACCCAGCAGGACCGCGAGGACGCCCAGTCCCTGTTCCTGCAGACCAAGGCCGACATCGCGGTGGCCGAGGCGGCCGTCGAAACCGCCCGCATCGACCTGGAGCGCTCCGAGATCCACGCCCCGATCTCCGGCACCATCGGCACCACCAACGTCGATGTCGGCACGCTCCTGACCTCGGGGCAGGCGGATGCGATCGCCACCATCCGGCAGCTCGACCCGATCTATGTCGACCTCACCGAATCCTCGGGCAACCTGATCCGGCACCGGCAGGCACTCCAGACCGGCGCCTTCCGCTCCTCCTTCGGCGATGCCGCCTCGCCGCCCGAAATCCGTTTGAGCATGCCGGACGGCACGCCCTATCCCGAGACCGGCGCCATCGAGGCGCGCGACCGCTTCGTGTCGGAAACCACCAGCAGCTTCACCGTGCGAGCGCGCTTTCCGAACCCTGAGGCGGTTCTCCTGCCTGGGCTCTACGTGCGCGCATCGCTCGATGTCGGCATCGACGAGAAGGGCTTCCTCGTCCCCCAGCGCGCCGTGACGCGCAACAACAAGGGCGAGGCCACCGCCAGCTTCCTGACCGCCGAGAACACGGTGGAAACGCGCACGATTGAAGTCTCCACCGATGTCGGCGGCTCCTGGGTGGTGACCGCCGGCGTCAAGGATGGGGACCGGGTCGTGGTGGACGGGTTCCAGAAGATGCAGCCCGGCAAGCCGGTCTCCCCGATCGAGGTGCAGCTCGACGAGAACGGCGTGGTGAAGCCGGGATCCGAGCCGGCCGCCGCACCGCAGGCGCCTGCCGAGCCGGAAGGGCCGAAGGTCGCCGCGCGCGGCGAGGCCGCGGCTGCCGAAGCGAAGGAGTGACCCCGTGGCCCGCTTCTTCATCCGCCGTCCCGTCTTCGCCTGGGTGATCGCGATCGCGATCATGCTGGGCGGCATTCTCGGCCTGTCGCAGCTGTCGATCTCGCGCTATCCCGACATCGCCCCGCCCAACGTGCGCATCTCGGCGACCTATCCCGGCGCCAGCGCGGAAACGCTGGAAAACTCGGTGACCAAGATCATCGAGCAGAACATGACCGGGCTCGACGGCCTTCTCTACATGGCGTCGAACTCGACCTCGGCCGGCACGGCGCAGATCACCCTGACCTTCCAGAATGGCACCGACCCCGACATCGCGCAGGTGCAGACCCAGAACAAGCTCGCCCAGGTCACCTCGCAGCTGCCCGAAGCCGTCCAGCGCCAGGGCCTGACGGTGTCGAAGTCGTCGTCCGGCATCCTGATGGTGGCCGCGCTCACCTCGGAGAACCCGAACTACTCCTCGATCGATCTCGCCGATCTCGTATCCACCAACCTCGAGGACGCGATCCGCCGGGTGCCGGGCGTCGGCGATCTCAACATCTTCGGGTCGGGATACGCGATGCGCATCTGGCTCGACCCGGCCAAGCTCGCCCAGTTCCAGCTGACGCCGGGCGACGTGACGAGCGCGATCACCGCTCAGAACAGCCAGGTTTCCGTCGGCCAGCTCGGCGCCACGCCCGCCGCGCCGGGCGCCCAGATGAATTTCACGATCAACTCGCAGAACCAGCTGCAGACGCCCGACCAGTTCCGCGCGATCATCCTGAAGACGGCAACCGACGGCTCGCTGGTGACGATCGGCGATGTCGCGCGCGTCGAGATCGGGGCGGAAAGCTACAACACGAGCGGGCGCTACAATGGACACCCCGCCGCCGGCTTCGGCGTCAACCTTGCGGCCGGTGCCAACGCGATCGACACGGCCGAGGGCGTCGAAGCGGCGATGGAGCGGCTGAAAGGCTCGCTCCCTTCCGACGTCGAGATCGTCTATCCCAACGACACGACGCCCTTCGTGAAGCTGTCGATCGAGAAGGTCGTCCACACGCTGATCGAGGCGGTGATCCTCGTCTTCGTCGTCATGCTCCTGTTCCTGCAGAACTGGCGCGCCACCCTGATCCCGACGATCGCCGTGCCCGTGGTGCTCCTGGGAACGTTCGGCGTCCTGGCGGTCGCCGGCTATTCCATCAACACGCTGACCATGTTCGCCATGGTGCTCGCGATCGGGCTTCTCGTCGACGACGCGATCGTGGTGGTGGAAAACGTCGAGCGCGTGATGGAGGAAGAAGGGCTGGAGCCCCGCGAGGCGACCGAGAAGTCGATGAGCGAGATCACCGGCGCGCTCGTCGGCATCGCCCTCGTCCTGTCGGCCGTGTTCCTGCCGATGGCCTTCTTCGGCGGTTCGGTCGGCATCATCTACCAGCAGTTCTCCATCACCATCGTCACCGCCATGCTGCTTTCGGTGCTGGTCGCCGTGGTGCTGACGCCCGCGCTCTGCGCCACCATGCTGAAGCCCACTCACGGCAAGCCGAAGAACTGGTTCTTCCGCGGCTTCAATCGCGGCTTCGGGGCGCTGACCAACGGTTACGAGCGCACGACGGGCGGCCTCGTCGCCCGGCCGCTTCGCTTCCTTCTGGCGTTTCTCCTGATCTGCGGCGGCACGGCGTTCCTGTTCACGCGCCTCCCGTCCTCGTTCCTGCCCCCGGAGGACCAGGGCGTCCTGATGACGCAGATCGAGCTGCCGGTCGGCGCCACGCGGGCGCGCACGGTCGACGTGCTCGAACAGGTGGAGCGCTACTACCTCGAAGAGGAGAAGGCCAATGTCGATGGCGTCTTCGCCACGCAGGGCTTCTCCTTCGGCGGCCAGGGCCAGAACCTTGCCATGGCGTTCGTGCGGCTGAAGCCGTTCGACGAGCGTAGGGAAGACGGGCAGGACGCCGCCTCCATCGCGTCCCGTGCCATGAAAGCCTTCGGCAAGATCCGCGACGCGCGCGTCGTCGCCCTGTCGCCGCCTGCCATACCCGGCATGGGGCAATCGGGCGGGTTCGAGATGTACATCCAGGATTCGGGCAATCAGGGCACGGAAGCGCTGGCCGACGCGGGGCAGCGCCTGCTGCAGGCGGCGCAGGCCGACTCGGGGCTGACGGGCGTGCGCCGCAACGGAACGCCGACCCAGCCGCAGCTCGACGTCAAGATCGACCACCAGATGGCCGGGGCGCTCGGCATCGACGTGTCGGCAGTCAATGACGTCCTGTCCAAGGCCTGGGCCGGCTCCTACGTCAACGACTTCGACAACGACGGGCGCATCAAGCCGGTCTATGTCCAGGCCGACGCGCCCTTCCGCATGAACCCGAGCGATCTCGACCGCTGGTATGCACGCAACGACAAGGGCGAGATGGTGCCCTTCTCGGCCTTCACGCAGGTCGGATGGGACCAGGGGCCGGCGCGCCTCGAGCGCTTCAACGGCCTGTCGGCGATCAACATCCAGGGCACGGCGGCGAGCGGCACCTCGTCCGGCGAGGCGATGTCTCGCATAGAACAGATGGTGGCGGACCTCGGGCCCGGCTGGACGGCGGACTGGAGTGGGCTTTCCTATCAGGAACGCCTGTCCGGCTCCCAGGCGCCGCTTCTCTACGCCCTGTCGGTGCTCGTGGTGTTCCTATGCCTCGCCGCGCTCTACGAAAGCTGGACCGTGCCGTTCTCGGTGATCCTCGCGGTGCCGATCGGCGTCTTCGGGGCGCTGGTGGCGGCGACTGGCGCCGGCTTGTCGAACGACATCTACTTCAAGGTCGGTCTGCTGACGACGATCGGCTTGGCGGCCAAGAACGCGATCCTGATCGTGGAGTTCGCGCGCGATCTCCATGCCGCCGGCAAGCCGTTGCGCGAGGCGACGCTCGAAGCCGCCCGCCTTCGCCTTCGCCCGATCCTGATGACGTCGTTCGCCTTCATCCTCGGCGTCCTGCCGCTCGCGATATCGACGGGCGCGGGCGCGGGCGCGCAGCGCGCGATCGGCATCGGCGTGATGGGCGGCATGATCGCGGCCACCGCGCTCGGCATCTTCTTCGTGCCCTTGTTCTTCTCGGTGGTGATGCGCCTCAGCGCCAAGCTGACGAGACGCGGCAATGCGACATCCGCTCCGCCGGCCATCGCCGAACCGGCCGAATGATCGGCTAGGGGACGTCGGCGGGCGCGCAGTCGATAACGAACACTGTCCGGAAGCCATGTGCCTTCGGACAGTGTCCAACGGTTCCTCATTCGAAGACGGCGCGCAGTTCGGCGCCCGAATCCGCCTCCTTGATGGCCAATAGCCGTGCATGGACTACGGGCGGTAATGCGCAGAAGACCGGAAACAGCGCGATCTGGATCAGGACCGGCAAGCTGAGCAAGAGATCGGAAACGAGGCTACCGTCCTCGGGAACCTGCTCGATGAAGAAGGCCGATCCGAAGAAGAGGGCAAGACCGCCGAGATAAAGAAGGACGATCAGCCCCATGATCGGAAGGCGGTAGTCCCGCGTCAGACGCTGCGAGCGGCCCAAGGCGCCCCAGTTCCTGCCCTCCCAAACCAGCGCGGGCATGAAGGCGCTGAAGCAGGCCGCCACCCAGAGGCCGAGAATGCCGATCACGACCGAGCCAAGGGCGACGAGAAACGACGCCACGAGCCCCAGCAGGAAGACGATGTGAAGTCGCCGGGCCGAATGGCGCAGGGCGGCACCCAAGCTGCGTCGCTCGCCCGCCAACTCGTCGCAACCCACCACGGTCAGGACGCTCGTGCCGAGGAGCCAGGACGCGAGCGAAACGAAGACGGCGAGCGCGATCGTCGCCGCCTCGATACCGGTATCGGTCAGGGTGCCTTCGGGATCGACGACGCTCATCAAGGCGCCCAGGCCCGATACGACGCCGACCGGGATGACGATGAAGAGGAGAAGGCCGAGCCCGAGAAAGACGCCGGGCCTGCGCCGAAAGGTCAGCGAGAGCAATTCACCCAGCCGGGCGAAGACGCCGAACCGCGGTCGCTTGCCCGCCGTGACTGTGTCGGAGATCGTCATGACATCCTCCGCCGCACCGTTGCGGGGCTCATTCGAAGACCGTGCGCAGAGCTTCGCTGCCGTCGCCGTCCTTGATCGCGACGAGCCGGTGGTAAGCGACCGCGCAGACCGCGACGAAGAGGGCGGTGGTGACGGCGCTGACAGGCGCATCGAGCAACAGATAACGCAGAAGGACCGTCGTCGTGTTCGAGAAATCCGCGGGAACGAGGACCGCGAACAACCCCACGATCATACTGATCGCGATGAGCACGAGATAAAGCAACGCGAACAATCCGACGAGCGGCCAGCGGTAATCCTTGGACAGACGGCGGGTACGACCGAGAACGCCGCGAGCCCGGTCGTCGCCGATCATCACGACGGGTGCCAGGCCGTATACGCCCGCAAGCCAGACTCCCGGAACGACCAGTGCGACCAGACCGGCGGCGATGAGGAGCGAAACCAGAATGAAGCAGAGAAACATCGGCAGCATGAAGCGGAAACCGACACCGATCGCCTTCCCCGCACTGGTGCGCTCACCCGCATCGCGTTTCAGGGCGACATGGAAGATCGCGCCGGAAAAGGCTGAGAACACGATGGTAAGCACGAGCCCCAGAAGCACGAAGAGGACGATCTGGATGGCGCTGAACCCCGTCTCGGCCGCTTGCTCCACCGTTCCAAGCTGAATTCCGCGATTGGCCAACCATAACCCGATCCCAAACCCGCCGATCTGGATCGCAAGGGAATAAAGGAAGCACACACCGACCAACGGCAGGAATGCGCCGCGTATCAGACCGAACGAGCGGCCGAGAATGGCGAACACGCCGAGCGGGGGGCGCGGGCGGGTATCGAGGGACGAACTGCTTTCGACGACCGTCATGTCAGGCGTTTCCCTTGCTGGTTCGGAACGGGACTTGAATGCGCGCGTCGTCGATCACGGCGTTTCCTTGCCGCTTGTCGCCTCGCGATGGAACTTGTCGCCCCGCGCATCGCCGAAGAGCTTCTTCTGCTCCAGAAAGGCGCGCTGGGCCCGGTAGAAGGCGAGAAGGAAACCCGCGACCTCAATTGGGGGCACTTCCTCGCGGTAGTCGATCTTGCGCCGAATGCTGGCGGCCACCTCGACGAGCGCTTCCGACGGAAGCTCTCCGGGCGTGGTTGTCTTGGTGCGGAGAAGCCTTTCCAGGACCTGCAGTTCGTAGGCCCCGTAGAGATCGAGCTGGGCGGTATCGAACACGAAGCGCTCAGGAGCCGGGTCGCCGCCGCCCTTGCCTTCGGGCACGACGGCGAGATCGGGCAGGAGTTCCTGCCTCGGCTGCTCGACCACGACCGTATCGGCCGCGAAGTCGCCGATCCGCTGATGGGCACGGCTGCGCCAAACGACGCCCAGCACGACGGCGGACCAGCCGAGCGCCACGAAGCCGACCGGCGAGCCGGTGAAGAGCGACGGCAACATCTGGATGGGAAGCAGCACTTCCACTTCCTTCAGGAGGTTGCGCATCACGACCTGATGGGTCGACAGCCCGTTGCCGTCGAGCGACACGACGCGGATGCCCAGAAGGCGCTTGCCGGGCGTGCGCCCGTTCATCAGAAGTTCGAACAGGATGTAGAGCGGCGTTCCCGCCAGAAGCAGCACCAGCGAAACCAGCACCATCACGGCATCGCGCGGAATGGCGTCGGCGACGACCAGCGCGTAGACGAGAACACCCGCAGCGAGCGAGGTGAGAAGGAAGTCCACGATCTGAGCGCCGAGGCGCGCGCCGAGCGTCGGGATCGTCAGGTGCAGAGGCACGCCTTCCGGCGGCATGAGAACGAACGAGCGGCTCGTGGACGCCGCGCGGCGCCTGACGGCCGCAGAGACGCTGGGCGACACGGCGCTCACGCCCCCTCCTCCGGCCCGGGAGCGTTATCCTTCGACCCGCCGCGCCCCGCCAGCCCGAACCAGCCGAGCCAAAGGAGGCCCATGCCCCATCCGACCCCGATCCGGGTGTACGGATCGGTCACGAGCTGTCGCCCGAAGCCTTCCAGGAGGCCCGCCGCGATCAGCATGATGGAGGCGACGACGGCGAGCTTGGCCGCATCGCGCGCGGCGTGCCGCAGCGCGTTTCCCCGCGTTTCGAGGCCCGGAAACAGGACGGCGTAGCCCAGCCGCAGCCCGCCTGCCATGGCGATGGCGACGGCCGACAGTTCGGTGACGCCATGGATCGACAGCCAGGCGAAGAGATCGAAGGCGAGGCCCTTCTGCGCGTGGATGGCGAAGAAGGCGCCCATGATCGCCCCGTTGTAGAGCGCCAGCAGCATGGTCGGCACGCAGACCACGACGCCGAGCGCGAAGGAAAAGAGCGCGACCTGCGTGTTGTGCGAAAAAAGGTAGGTGGCAAAGGCCCCGAGCGACCCAAGGGACCCGGGATCCTGGTCGTAGAGCCCGGCCCGCAAAGCCTCGGCGCTGGCTTCCGGTCCGCGCCCACCCGACAGGCCGGAGGGCACCAGCGAGTGATACCAGCTGGGATCAGCCCGAACCGCGGCGAAGGCGAGGAGCGCGCCGAACAGGAGCCCCGCGAAACTGGCCGCGATCGCGAGGGCCGACCGGCGCATCGCCTGCGGCGCGCCCTGCGCGAGGAAGCGGGAAACGACGCCGCGCAAGCTGACGCGCGGCGCGTAGACTACGAGATAGGCGCGGGCGCACAGGCTCTCGAGATAGGCGATGGGCGCCGAATCGAGCGAAATCTCCCGTGCCACCGACAGGGCGGCGACGGCTTGGCGATACAGCGCCACGAGTTCCTGGACCTCGCGGAAGCCGAGCGCGCGCACGCCGCGCTTTTCGGCCGCGACGACGAGCGCTTCCAGTCGACGCCAGTCCGCTTCTCGCTCGGCCCGAAAGCGGCTGGACCGCAGGAGGTTCGGCACCGCGTTCATATGAGGCCGCGTCCCTTGACGGAAAGGTAGGTGTCGAGGAGCGGGGCGACGAGCTGACCGGGGGCTGCCTCCACCACGAGAACGCCGAGGCGGCGCAGCGCCTCCAGAGTGCGGCGCCGCTCGGCCTGAAGATCGGCCGCGACCACGGTCTCGGCGGCCTCGCCAAGGCTCTGGGACGGCCGCAGGAGATAGAACCGAACGAGCGGATCGCCGATGGTCACGAAGATCACGACATGACGCCGGCGCATCACCGCGACGTTTTCCAGAAGAAGCTCGGCGCTGGTCGTATCGACGAAGTCGGAAAACAGGACCACGAGGCTGCGACGGTGCAACTGCCCCTGCAGCTGCGACAGGGCGAGCGTCGGATTGGACTCCGTCGATCGATATTCGAGCTCGGCGGTGCGCGAGCGAAGCGCGGCGAAGGTTCGCCGGCCCCGATCGGGCGGCACGAACAGGCGCGGGCGCGCGTCGAAGGCGTAGAGGCCGACGAGATCGCCCGCGCCGAGCGCCGCCCAGCCGAGCGCGAGGGCGGCCGTCAGCATATGGTCGATCTTGGGGAGCCCTTCGATCTCCTCACGCATGAGGTGACCGTTGTCGAGCGCGAGGATGACGCTGTGGTTCTGCTCGGCGCGCATCTCGCGCACCAGAAGCGAGCCGTGCCGCGCCGAGCGTTTGTAGTCGATGGCGCGCGAATCCATTCCCGAAACAAAGTCGCGCAGCTGGTGGAATTCGGCCCCTTCGCCCCGGGTCGCGGCCGTCCTTGCCCCGAAGGTCACGCTGGCGACGTGCAGATCGACCTCGCCCGAGGTGACGGCCCGCATGTTGGGCACGACGCGCAACGCCCCTTCCAGCGGATGACGCGACAGAAGATCGAGAAGACCGAGCCGGCTGGCGCGTAAGAGAACGACCTCGCCCAGCGGATAGACGCCGCGCCGCACGGCGCGAACGCGAATGTCGGCCCTCGCGGCTCCGCCGCCTCCGTCCCGGCGTAAGTCGAAGGCGTCCGGTGCCTCGATCCCCGCACCCCACGCGATGCGCGCCTCAGCCGGCCCGGCGGGCATCCCGTCCGCGCGAGACAGCGAGAAGGCAAGGTTCGCGCCTTCGCCCGCGAAGATTTCGCGCATGCCGGGGCCCGCCAACACGAAGTGCCGGCGACGGGGCGAGATGACGACGTCGAGGAGAACCAGAAGGACGATGAGCCCCCAGAGTATCGGGACCGTTCGCGGCGGCAGGAACGGCAATGCCACCACGGCGAGCGAGGCCGCGGTGACGAGAACCGCCAGAAGAAGCAGCCGCCGCGAAGGTCGCACCATCAGCGCGGCGCCTCGATCGTTGCCAGAAGCGCGTTCAGCACCGAGACCGGATCGCGCCCTTCGATCTCGGCCGAGGGGCTGAGCACGATGCGGTGCCGGAAGGTCGGCACCACCAGCCGCTTGACGTCGTCGGGAATGGCATAGTCGCGCCCCGACAGGGCGGCGAGCGCGCGAACCGCGCCGCACAAGGCGTCCGCCGCGCGCGTGGACACTCCGAAGGCGATGTCGACATGGGCGCGCGTGGCGCGCGCGATGTCGAGCACGTATCGCAGGATGCTGTCGTCGAGGCGGATCCCGTCCACGAGGCTTTGGCCGGCGCGCAGCTCGGGCAGGCCGGCTACGGGCCGGATCGCGGCCTTGCGGGCGTCGTGGTCCAGCGGCTGGCCGGCATGGCGCTGGAGAATGGCGAACTCGGCCTCCGCATCGGGAAAGTCCACGGCGAGCTTGAACAGGAAGCGGTCGAGCTGGGCCTCGGGCAAGGGGTAGGTTCCCTGCTGCTCGATCGGGTTCTGCGTCGCCACCACGAAGAACACGTCGCCGACGGGATGGTCGGTCCCGTCGATCGTGACGCGATGCTCGTTCATCACCTGGAGGAGCGCGGCCTGCGTCTTGGGTGGGGCACGGTTGATCTCGTCCGCCAGGAGCACGTCGCAGAAGATCGGCCCCTTCACGAGCTCGAAGGCGTGCGTCTGGAAGTTGAAGATGTTGGAGCCGATCACGTCGCCCGGCATCAGGTCGGGCGTGAACTGGATTCGGTTGAATTGGAGCGGCAGCGTCGCCGAAAGGCTCTGCGCCAGAAGCGTCTTGGCCGTGCCCGGCGGCCCTTCGATCAGACAATGGCCACGGGCGAAGAGCGACACGAGGAGAAGCTCCACGATCTCGTCCTGCCCCTGGACGGCCTTCTCGATCTCAAGCGCGATCGCGTCGTGAAGGGCGCGAAGCTCTTCCAAATTCATCCAAGATCTCCTGAAACACCAATTCGAAGGGCCCGAGCGCGGCGGACGACGCACGCTCGCCCGGCGCTCGCGACACGACATTGCGATAAGCCTCCTCCATCCGCGCGCCGAGTTCGGGCGAGCGGTGTCGGAGGAAGCGGATCACGGCGCCGTCCGCCCCGCCCTCGGAGGCCCTTCGCGCGGCCTTGCCGAGAAGCAGGTCCGACAGCGCTTCCATGCGCGCACGAGCATAGGCCGCAACGAGCTCCTCCCCGTCCCCCGCCAGCCGCATCAGGCGTCCCGAGGCGCGGATCGTATCGCGCTTCGACTGGAACCCTTGGGACGCTCGGCCTGCGGGCGGAAATCCGAAGCGCACGTTGCCGCGCCAAAGGCTGAGAAGAAGGATCGCGGCCACGCCGAGCCAGACCAGCACGAACGGGTAGCGGAAGAAGCGCGAGGGGTCGGCAAAGCTTTCGGTCTCGACGGTGGACCTCGGTGCGTTCTCGCCGCCCGGATCGAGGTAGACAGAGCCGCCGGGCGCCAGAAGCCGCATCATCGACACCGCCACAGCGGCGTTGTCGCCGAGCGACAGCCCATGATTGTCGAGAATATCGGGATCGGACAGGACGTAGAAACTCGATCCATCCTCCGAGAAGCCGTCGCAGAAGGCCAGAAGCGTTCCCACATCGGCGACCTCCCAGATCGGCTCGCAAGCGTCGTCGAAGGTCCCCCCCAGCACCTGCGGGGCATAAAGGGTGACGGTGCCCGGCGTATCGCCGCCGGCGCTCTGCACATCCCATCGTCGGAACGGCTCGCCGCCGGGCCGGCGAACGACCTCTTCGCCCTCGCGGAGGAAGCCGATCCGGTCGCTCGGGATCAGGAGAGCGGGATGGGCTCGCCCCCGCCCGACGATACCCTCGCGCCATTTGGGAAGGACGACGAGGGTTTCGGGCGACAGGAGGATCCGCTCCTCGAAGGCGGTTCTCGTCATGTCGCGCGGCGAAAGCGCGCCGAGGCGTTGGGCCTCCTCCGTGCTTTCCCCATCGGGGATCGTGTCACCGATGTCGTTGTCGTAGATCGGAAGGATCCGAAGCGTGTCCCACCCGTCCGGGTCGTCATCCGAGGGCGCCGGACGCCGCACCGGAATGCCCTCGCGCGCCAACCAGATGCCGAGCCCGTCGAAGCCGATGGCGCTGCGCTCCAGCGGATAGGGGCGCGTCAGGAGAAACAGAAGTCCGAGCGCGAGGGCGATCGCCGCCGCGAGCCCGAGCATCGGACCGGCTCCGTTGCCGGGCGCGGCGCCCTTCACGCGCCCTTCACCCGGAACAAAAGCGGCGCCGCCAGATCGAGGCATTCCTGATAGGACTTCGGGCTCATCTCACGCCCGCCGAAGACGGTGAGCTCCACCCGGCCCGCCAGTTGTTCCAGGTCGGCGCGATGGCGCCAGCTGCCGGGAAGCGAGCGCATGAGTTCGCGCGTCGTCAGGCTGCGTCGAAGGACGATCTCGTTTTCCTCGGCAGCCAGCGCCAGGAAACGCTTGAGAAGGAGACGCAGCCCGACGCGCGGATCGCTCTCAGCTCTGAGCCGCGCCAGGAGATCCCCATCGATCCCCCGCGCCTGCATGCCGGGCTCCGGTCCGGCCGGCTGAGGGCCGAAGGCGCGGTCGCCTCCGGCGAAGAGTTCGGCCAGGAATCGCCGATATCGAACGGCCAGAAAGGCCATCCCGATGCCGAAGGCCCCCAGAAACGCCCATGCCGTCGCGTTCATGGCGAAGGAGCTCCCCCCTCCGGCATCCCATGGCTCTTCGGTCCGTTCCGGCGCGACATCGACATCCAGCGCGGCGTCCGGGGGGAGATAGAGAATGTCCCGTTGCAGGGCATCGCCGGCCACGGCGCGATCGTAGGCCTGCGCCGAGGTTCCCCGCGGCGGCACGAGCGGTTCGACGCGGCCAGGCTCGCCTATGCGAGCGAGCGCGGTTCCACCGAACGCGCCGGCCAGGAGGCAGAAACTGGAAATCAGAACCAGGGCCAATCTCATACGTCGATCGTGCGGCAAGCGTGGATGCGATGGGAGGACCTTCACGCTTCATGATAAAGCGCAGCACAACCAGAAGTGAATTCCCGTGAACGGATTAAATCCCTCTGGCGCTTTTCTGCTGACACAGGATCAAGGGTCGGAGTCCCTAGGTCGCCCCGCGCGAGCGGCCCCATCGGACGTCACGACGAGGGCTCTGCCTCTCCGCCATCGGTCATGACCGGTGCGCGCGAGGGTTGGAGCGACCCACCCATGGGGCCGCTGGAGGGGACTGCGGCGTTGGTCCGCACGACATCCCTCACCCCGGAGTCGCGCTACACGAAACGCGGACGCCGCGCGTTGGCGCGGCCTCAAGGTGTTGCACATGCCTCGCATGGCAAAAGCCGCACGATCGCGGGCTCGGGTTTCCGTCAGCCGCCGACGATGGCGGGTGGCCAGCGCCCGCCAAGCCCCTACCAGCCGGCGGCCACGCGCCGGCGCAGTTGATGGACGGGTGATGCGTCCTGGCTGTCCCGGCCGATCTCGAAGCGCGACAGCAGCCCGTTCAACGCGTTGACCTCCGTGGACAGCTCGTTGCAGGCGGCAGTGGACTCCTCGACCATGGCCGCGTTCTGCTGCGTTCCTTTGTCGAGCGTATCGACGGCGATGTTGATCTCGCTGAGACCCGTCGCCTGCGAACGGGCCGTCGTCACGATCGAGGCGACATGCCGATTGACCTCGCCGACCTGCTCCACGATGCCCTTCAAGGCTTCGCCGGCCCGCCCCACGAGATCGACCCCCTCCACCACCTGGCTGCGGGAGGTCGAGATGAGATCCTTGATCTCCTTGGCGGCTTCCGCCGAGCGCTGGGCAAGGCCGCGCACCTCCTGCGCCACCACTGCGAAGCCGCGTCCCGCCTCGCCGGCGCGCGCCGCCTCGACGCCCGCGTTCAAGGCCAGAAGATTGGTCTGGAAGGCGATCTCGTCGATCACGCCGATGATGCGCCCGATCTTTTCGGAAGACTCCTCGATCCGCCCCATCGCGCCCACCGCCAGGGTGACGATCTCACCGGAGCGCTCAGCCTCCGTCTTCGTACGCGACACGAGTTCGCCCGCCTCGTCCGCGCGCCGGCTGGATTGACCGACGCCCGTGGTCAATTCGGCAAGTGCCGCCGAGGTTTCCTCGATGGCCGCTGCCTGCTGTTCCGTACGTCGCGCCAGATCGTCGGATGCGGAGCGGATCTGATCGGCGCCCGATTGAATCATGTCGGCGTTGCGGCGCACGGTCCGCATGGCATCGCGCAACGTCTCGATCGAGGCGTTGAAGCTCTGCCGGATGGGTTCGAGCGCCGGAATGAACGCGTCGTCGATGCGCGCTTCGAGGTTGCCGCGAGCCAGATGATCCAGCGCCGTGCCGAGGCGGCGGACCGCCGAAACGCGGGCGCTGACGTCGGTGGCGAATTTCGCCACCTTCACGACGCGGCCGTTGAGATCGAAGATCGGGTTGTAGGACGCCTGAATGAAGACCTCGCGCCCTCCCTTGCCGATGCGCAGGAACTCGTCGGCGACCAGCTCGCCCCCTTGCAGCTTCTTCCAGAAGGCTTGGTAATCTTCGGACTGCGCGAAGGCGGGCTCGACGAAAATCCTATGATGACGCCCGACGAGTTCGGAGGCGGGATAGCCGAGCGCATCCAGGAAGTTCTGGTTGGCACTCAGGATATTGCCCTCGGGCGTGAACTCGATCACCGCCTGCGCCCGGTCGATGGCGTCCATCTTGGCACCGTTCTCCAGTTCGCGCAGCTTCGTGGCCGTGATGTCGTTGGCGAACTTGACGATCCTGACCACCTTGCCCGACCGGTTGGAGATCGGGTTGTAGTTGCCCCGAATGAAGACCTCTTTCCCGTTCTTGCCGATCCGCTTGAACTCGTCGCACTCGAAATCGCCCGATCGCAGCTTGGCCCAGAACGCAGCGTATGCCGGCGAAGCGGCATAGGCCTCTTCGACGAACATCCGATGGTGCCGACCCACGATCTCCTCCGGCCGGTAGCCTAGAAGAGTGCAGAAGTTGGCATTCGCCCGCAGGATCGTCCCCTCGGGATCGAACTCGATGATCGCCATCGACTTGTCCAACGCGGACAGAACGAGCTCAGACTGCGACGCGCGAAATGTGAACATAGGGCATCGTCCGTAGGGTCAGGTGTCCGTGATCCCACTACTTGAACGAGAAGAGTTGAGGATTTCTTGGAAACCGAAAGGTTTCCGAGAAATTTCATATTGAACCGAAGCGATAGATTGTCGCATCGACGCGCGGCTCGACTACGATCCGGCCCTCGGCCCGGATATATCCCGCAGTGTTTCGACAAGTCGCAGGAGCCGTTCGATCCGCTTCGCCCTATGCGTCGGAGAACCTCCACCGAGCGAGAGGCGCTTCTTTCCAGCGGGTGCGCGCCCCCTTGAAGATCGGCTTGCCTCGCTGGGATCGATGCTTTCCAGCCGTGCGTTGATGTCGAAGCTTTGCGGCGCGCATGTCCCGTGCGCCCGCTATCTTTCCGGAGGCCGGGCCGAACCCGACGGGGTCGTGCGTAGTTCGCGGAGGTAGTCGTTGGCCGCCCTCGCCGCATCGAAATGGGCGGGGTCGAGGTCGGCGATCAGCATCGCCGCGCCGTCCGTCCCGGCGCAGGCCAGCGCCCTGCCGTCCGGAGCGGCGACGATCGACATTCCCTGATAGACGAACCTCCCATCCGCCCCGGACCAGTCGGCGTAGGCGACGAAGATGCCGTTCTCGAAGGCCCGCGTCGGCACGAGGCTTCGGGCGATGAAGCGTGCCCCCTCGCCGGCGGGAAGAGCAGTCGGGATGAGCACGAGGTCGGCGCCCGCGAGAGCCAGGGCTCGGACGGTCTCGGGAAACTCGACGTCGAAGCAGACGAGAAGACCGATCCGCAGCCCCGCCACCATCACCAGCGGCGAAGCCTGCGTGCCGACGCGGAACAGATCCCGCTCGTAATCGCCATAAAGGAAGCGCTTGGCGTAGACGACCGGCTCCTCGGCCGGGCGACAGAGAACGGCTGTGTTGTGCAAGCGGCCGCCTAGCATCATCGGCATGCCGAGCGCGACGGATGTGCCGGTTTCGTCCGAAAGCGCTCTGAGGTACGCGAGCGTTTCCCGGGCTCGCTCGCCCTGTGTGCGGATCGCCTCCGCGCCCGCGCCGTATCCCGGTATGGCAAGTTCGGGCAGGAGCACGAGATCGGCCCCTCCGTCCGCCGCGACGCGCACCCGCCGCTCGATCCCGGCCAGGCCCTGCCCCCCGCCGGCAGCTTCGGCGGCGTCGAGCTGGAACAGGGTCAGTCTCACCCGCGCCGCTCCCATGCGCCCAGAAGCTTCGGCAGGTCGCCGAACCGGGCGATCAGGCCGAAGACGATCGTCGCGAGTCCGACGAAGAGGATCGAGATCGAGGCCATGACGGGCGTGTAGCCGTAGCGCAGGGCGTTGAAGATCTTGATCGGCACGGTCTCCACCGTGAAGCCGACCGTCATGTAGGCGATGAGATATTCGTTGAGCGACAGGACAAAGGCGAAGGCGAAACCGGAGACGAGATAGGGGCGGATCATCGGCAGGACGATCGTGCGCCGGATCGTCGCCTCGTTCGCGCCCATCGTGCGCGCAGCCTCGACGATCTCGCGATCGATCACGGAGAAGCCCAGCGTCAGCGTCACCAGCGGCAGGCTGGTGAAGAAGACGGCATGGCTTACCACCACCGTGAAGGGCGAGCCGTAGAAGCCGACCGTCGACCAGAACGCGAGCGCGCCGAGCGCGGTGATCACCGGCGGCAGCACGAAGGGCGAGATGCCGAGAAGCTGCACGAGGCGCCCGAGCGCGGTGACGCGCCGCCACAGCGCATAGGCGATGGGAAGCGCGATCAAGACCGCCAGCGCGGCTGCGAGCACGGCGATGGCGACGGATGCGAAAAGCGCGTTGCGCCAGCCGGGATCGGTGAAGATCGCACCGTACCAACGGAGCGAGACGCCTTGCGGCGGGAAGACGAGGCTCTGCTGGGCGTTCACCGAAACGCCGGCAATGATCGCGACCGGTGCCGCCAGGAACAAAGCCACGAGCACGAAAAGGAAACGCCCGGCAAGACGGTTCACGATGCGACCTCCCTTCGGCCCCGGCCGAACAGCGCCGTCAGCGCGACGAAGAGGAGGCTGGTCAGGACGAGAAACACGGCCATCGCGGCGGCGAACGGCATGTTGGACTGGTAGATCGCCTGGTCGGTGATCAGAACGGACAGGGTCCAGTGCTGCGGGCGGCCGAGGAGCTGCGGGAGAAGATAAGAGCCGAGCGCGAACACGAAGACGACCACGAAAGTGGCCGCGAGCGTGCTGCGCAAGGCGGGCAGGATCACGGTCAGGAAGGCACGGATCGGCGAGGCGCCCAGCGTTTCCGCCGCCTCGCCGAGCGCCGGATCGAGCCGCGAGAAGGACGGGTAGAGCACGAGGACGCAGTAGGGAAACGCCTGGTAGGACATGCCGAGAAGAACGGCCGCAAAGCTCGGCGTCAGCGCCGTGGGCGCGCCCATCAGGCCGAGCGCGACGAGAAGGTTGGTCACCCCCGCCGTGCGGCTGAGCAGCGTCGACCAGGAAAATCCGATGATCACCTCGGACAGCGAGAGGATGGCCAGAAGCGCCACCAGCCAAGGCACCTGGCGAGAACGCGGCAGGCGCGACAGGAGGTAGGTGAAGGGCGCGCCGACAAGAAGGCAAAGCGCGGCGACCAGCGCGGACAGCCCCAGCGAGAACAGGAGAATCTGCCCGAAGAACAGGCTGAGGAAGCGCGCGTAGTTCGCCCCCGTCAGGACCGGCTCGTAGAAGCCGCCCTGGACACGCTGGAAGAAGGAAACGGCGATCATCAGCCCGAAGGGCACGACGAAGAAGGCGGCGAGCATCGCGCCGGGAAAGGCGAGCGCCGCCGGGGTGGCGCCCTCGCTAGACCCTGGTTTCGCCCCGCTCATGCGGTGCCGCCTTCGAAGACGATCGCAGCGCCCGGCTTCACACTGGCCGACACGCGTGCGCCCGGCGGCGGGGCAGCCGTCCTCGCCTCGCAATGGGCGATGATGCGGGCGTCGCCGCATTTCAGATAGATTTCCACGGCCGAGCCCATGTCGCGCACGAATTCGACCTCGCCCGCGATCGGCCCCTCCCCTTCGGGCGCGATGACGACGTCTTCCGGCCGGATCGAAACCAGCGCCTCGCCGGCCGGCAGTTCGATGCCGGGCACCACGCCGCCGGCGATCAGCGCGCCGCCGCTCGCGCGCCGTGCCGGCAGGAGGTTCGTCAGGCCGAGGAAGTCGGCGACGAAGGGTGTCGCAGGCCGGCGGTAGACTTCGATCGGCCGATCCATCTGGAGGACCCGGCCGGCCTGCATGACCACGACGCGATCGGCCATGGTCATCGCCTCGCGCTGGTCGTGCGTGACCACGACCGTGGTGATGCCGAGACGCTGCTGGAGGAGGCGCAGTTCCACCTGCATCGCCTCGCGCAGCTTGGCGTCGAGCGCCGAAAGCGGCTCGTCCAGAAGAAAGAGGCGCGGCGCGACGGCGAGCGCGCGGGCGATCGCCACCCGCTGGCGCTGACCGCCGGAAAGCTGCGTGATCGCACGCCCTTCGACCCCGGGCAGGCGCACGAGATCCAGGAGCTCGCGCACGCGCGCCTCGACACTCGCCCGGTTCTGCCCACGGATGCGCAAGGGGTAGGCGATGTTGTCGCCGACGCTGAGATGGGGAAACAGCGCCAGCGACTGGAACACCATCCCGAAGCCGCGCCGGTGGACCGGCACGTTGGTAATCGTCTCGCTGCCGAAGCGGATCTCACCGGCGGTCGGCGCTTCCAGCCCGGCCACCATACGCATGAGCGTGGTCTTGCCGCATCCCGAAGGCCCGAGGAGACAGACGAACGTCCCCTCGGGAATGGTCAGGTCGACGGCCTCCACGGCCGTGGCCGCGCCATAGCGCTTGGTGACGCCCTCAAGAACGAGCGCGGTCATGGATCATGGGTTCCCTTCGGGGTCGGCGATATCGGCGGGTGACGGAACGGCCGGAAGAGTTCAGCCGACGATGAGCTCGGTCCACTTCTGGTTCAGCCAGTCGGCCTTGGAAACGTAGAGATCGTAGCGCGGCACGATCGGCGCGGCACTGGACGAGACGGCGGCGAACTCGGCGTCGGTCAAGTCGAGAAGCGGACGGGCGATCACCGGCGCGGTGCCGACCTTGCGCGCCAGCAGCGCCTGGGTCGCGGGCTGCGTCATGTAGTTGATGAATTCGTGCGCGACGTCGAGTTTGGCGGAAGCCTTGGTCACCGCCCAGCAGCCCGAATCCGAAATCCCGCCTTCCTTGGGGAAGGTCGAGCGCACGGGCGAGCCCTTCGAGGCGGCCAGGCCCGTGACGTCGTGGTAATACTGGCCCATCGGGATTTCGCCCGATTTGAGCGCCTGCTCGAACTGCGCCTCGTCGCGGTACCAGAGCTGGACGTTCGGCTTCAGCTCGGCGAGCTTGTCCATCACCTTGAGAATGCCCTCTTCGGTATCGAGGACCTGCGTGCCGCCGAAATAGGTCGAGGCCGTCACTTCCAGCAGGAACGAGTTCGACACCAGCGCGAGAAGGCCGAGCTTGCCCGCGTTCGCCGGATCCCAGAAGGCCGCCCAGCTTTCGGGCGCCTGCGGATAGGCCTCGGTGTTGGTGACGAGGTTGATGTACCACGCGACGGCCCCGACGCCCGCGACCCGCTCGTCGGGATAGCGCACCAGGAACGGGGGCAGGATGTCGCCCGCGCGCTCGATGCTGGCGAGATCGAGAGGCGCCCAAAGGTCCGTGGACAAGCCCTTGCGCATGGCGACCTGGCTGACCATGGAAACGTCGGCGGGCGCCACGCCGGCGCGCGCGGCCTGCTCGAGCTGGACCAGCCAGGCTTCGCCGGTGGGCTCGGCGATGCTTTCCACCGTGATGCCGGTCGCCTGCGTGAAGGCGGGAAAGACGTTGGTGTCGAAGCTTTCCTTGAAGTAGCCGCCGTAGACGCCGACCTTGAGCGAACGCTCCTGGGCGCGCAGGATGCCGGGCATGGCGAGCGTGGCCCCCGCTGCGGCCGCGCCGATCAGCACCGAGCGGCGCGTCGGATTTCCAAGCACTGTCGTCATGTCGATGTCTCCGTTCGGTGGCTCAAGGCTGGGTGGGACGGATGGCGGGCGAGAATGGCACGAGGCTGAGGATCTCGAACAGCATCTGCGCGCCGGCATGCGCGGTGTTGGTGGTGGCGTCGTATTGCGGGGCGACCTCGACCAGATCGCCGCCCGCGATGCGGATGCCCTTCAGACCGCGAAGGATGGCCTGCGCCTCGCGCGAGGTGAGACCACCGATCTCGGGTGTCCCGGTGCCCGGCGCGAAGGCCGGATCCAGGCTGTCGATGTCGAAGGAAACGTAGACGGGGGCATCCCCGACCACCTCGCGCGCCATCTGGACGATGCGCGCGACGCCAAGATCCGTGATCTCCTCCGCGTGGATCACCGTCATGCCCGAGGCCGCCGAGAACTCCCAAAGATATTCCGAGGAGCCCCGGATGCCGATCTGGATGGTGCGTCGGGGGTCGAGCACTCCGTCGAGCACGGCCTGACGGAAGGGTCCCCCATGGTGGAACTTGCAGCCGTCGAAGGGACCACTCGTGTCGCAATGAGCATCGATATGGATCATCGCGACAGGCCGGTCGCGCCCTACCGCCCGCAGGATCGGCAGCGAGATCGAGTGGTCGCCGCCGACCGACAGCGGCACGACGCCGGCCGAAACGATCCGGGCGAGCGTCGCCTCGATGTCGGCGTGCGAGCTTTCGAGGTCGAACCGCGAACGAAACGGCACGTCACCGATGTCCGCGACGCGCAGGTCGAGGGTCGGCATGGTCTTCAGGACGTGGTTGTAGGGTCCGACGCGCTCGATCGTGCGCAACGCGCGCGGTCCGAAGCGACTGCCGTTCCGGTTCGTGACGCCGAGATCCATCGGCACGCCGAGAAGGGCGACGTCGAGGTCCGACAGGTCGGGAGCGGACCAGTCCACCGGGCGGTGCGGCGCGTCGAGCAGCGTCGGCATGCCCGCAAAGGGAGCCACGCGCGTACCCTTCGGGTCGAAGAGGCGCGAGGCGACGGCGGCGAAGCCCTCGTCGTAGATCGCTCGTTCGTTGTCGCCGCCGAAGCGGGCGCGTAGGGCGTCGAGTTCGTCGCTCATGCTTGCGGTTCCAGTGTTGGGGATGGTGCCGCGCCGCCCAGACCGATGGCGAGACGGCGTGCGATCTCGGCGATGAGCGGAACGGTGACGTTCGCGAAGGCGATCCGCAGGAACGAGGCCTGACCCGGCCCGAAGAAGCTGCCGGGCAGGACGACGATTCCCAGCTCGCGCGCCAGCCGGGCGGCGATCTCTTCCGACGCGCTCTCGCCGAAGGGATGGCGGACATAGGCGAAGTAGGCGCCGAGCTGCCGGATCTCCCAGCCCGGCAGGGCAGCGAAGGCCGCTCGAAAGGCATGGGCGCGCGTTTCGATCTCGCGGGCGCTCGCCGCGCGAAAATCGCCGAGCGCCTCGATCGCCCAAGGAAGAGCTGCCTGCGCCGGGCGGGGCGCGCAAATCTGGACGCAGTCGATGACCTTCTCGATCTCGGCGATGGTCCGCTCGCCCGCGATCATCGCACCGACGCGATGCCCGGGGATCGCATAGGACTTGGAGAACGAATACAGGGCGACGAGATGGTCCTCCGCCTCGCCCCGATCGAAGAGGGAATGCGGCCTCGCACCTTCGGGCAGGAAGTCGCGATAGGTTTCGTCGAGCACCAACACGACGCCACGCCGCACGCAAAGATCCAAGATCTCGGACAGGAGCGCGGGCGGATAGATGGCGCCCGTCGGGTTGTTGGGCGAAACGAGGACCACGGCCCGCACGCTCTCGTCGATCGCCGCGTCGAGCGCGCCGGGATCGGGCAGGAAGCCCGCGGCCGAGTCGAGGGCGAAGGGGCGCGGCTCGATGCCGAGCATTTCCAGCGTCATGACGTGGTTGAAGTACCAGGGCGTCGGCAGGATCACGGCCTCGCCCGGCTCCGCCAGGGCGATCATCGCGGCGAAGAAGGCCTGGTTGCAGCCGCTGGTGATGGCGACCTGCGCGGCGTCGATCGTGGCGGCATAGCGCTGCGACACATGCGCGGCATAGGCCGAGCGCAGGGCCGGGTCCCCCAGGATGTTCCCGTAGCGCGCGGCCTGGAGATCGGCGCCGGCCTGCCCGAGCCGCTCGGCGAACTCGGCCGGCGGCGCATGGTTGGGAACGGCTTGGCTGCAGTCGATGGCAGGCCCATGGCGACCGTCGTAGTCCGAGACCCAGCGCGCGGCCTGCGTAATCGGCGGAACCGAAACCCTTGCGAGGCGCGAGGAGAGGGTCAAGACATCCCCCCGGAAATGGTCATCCGCAAATGGAGACGATCAGGCTGCATGAGAAACGATCACACCCGGTTGATGCCGTATCTCTAACCATAGGAACAGTCTCGACGCCCCAGCCATAGGACTTTATCAAAGCTTACCTTGACGATCCTCCAGCTAAGGCGCCGATCGATGCGTGTCTCGGGAAGTGACTTGCGTCTCCTGCAGGTCTTTGACGCCGTGGTTCGGGGCGGCGGGTATGTGGCTGCGGAAGCCGAACTCAACATCGGGCAGTCCACCATCAGCAACCACATGACGGCGCTGGAGGAACGGCTGGGCTTTTCGCTCTGCCAGCGCGGGCGAAGCGGCTTCCGCCTGACCGAGCGCGGTCATGCCGTGCACGAGGCATCACGCCGCCTCGGCCATGCGCTGCAGGAGTTCTCGGCCGACATCGCAGCCCTCAAGGGCGAACTTCGCGGCGAGTTGCGCATCGCCCTTCTCGACTGCGTCGCGGACGATCCTTCGAACCGGCTTGCCGAAACGGTGGCCGAGTTCGGGCGGATCGCACCGGACGTGCGTGTGGTTCTGGTCCAGGAGCGGCCCCAGGATATCCAGCCGAAGGTGGCCGAAGGCATCTACCACTGCGGCATCGGCAGTCATCGCTCGCGCGTCGATGGGATCGACTACCGGCTGCTCTACGAGGAGCGGCACGGTCTGTATTGCGGTGAAGGCCATCCCTTCTTCGCGCGAGCCGACGCCGACTTCACCGACGCGGTGCTGGAGGATCTGCCCTATGTCCATCGCGGCTACTGGCGCGAGGAGGACGGCATGCGCCACATCCGCTGGCGCATCGAGGCGACCGTCCAGCAGATCGAGCCCGAACTGATTCTGATCCGATCGGGGCGCTACATCGGCTTCCTGCCCCATCACACGGCGCATGCCGAGGTCGAAGCCGGCCGCATGCGGCCCATCCGGCCGGACGACATCGGCTATATCTGTCAGTTCGAGCTGTATACGCCCCGTTCGGGGCGCGGCGGCGACGTCCTTTCGGCGTTTCTCGAGGCCGTCCGCCGAAGCTGGCATGAAGCGGAAGCGCGCTCCCCGACCCAAAGGACCCCCATGCGCTCCCGGACGTTGCGACCCTAGGCTCAGGGTCTACGGGTTCGACCTGCACGGTCCGATTCCAGGCGCCAACGCGTGAACCGGATTGGGGCGCCCTCTCCTTTGAGGTATCGAACGAGCAGAGGGGGGCCTGCGGCGGTCCTTGCCATAAGGGGACGGAAGGCCATGGGTCGATGAAACTCAGGGTTCCGAGCGGAACCGAACTCATCGATCGCAACGATCTGCGGTTTCGAGATGCGCCGAGAGATCGTGGACCCGCGAAGACGCTCGGCCATCGCCGGAGACTGGAAAGACGTCCTCGTCCCCATGGTGCAAGGGCTGGCGATAGCCGTTGCCGAGTGGAAGACGATCGTGTTCGATGCGATCGACCTGAGGGCACACGGCAGGGCATCGAGCGTTGCGGCCCGGGGGATGGCTTGGATGCCTAGTCGGTCGCATCGAGGGTGGCTTGAACACCAAGGTCCGTGCCGTGGTCGATGCGAACGGCGGCCCCTTGAGCCTCTTCTACCGGTAGGGAGCTACGAACGATAAGAAGCCCGCCCCGGATCGCTCCCGGGCGGGCTTCCCCATCAGTCGGTTCAGTTGGCAGGCGCGGCGGTCTCGCCCGCGCTGTTGCCGGGCACCGGCGAAGCCGGCGTGGTGGGAACAGGCGCCGCATCGGAACCGACCACGACGGTCGAGGCCGCATCAACGGGCATCGTCGAATCAATGCCGGAGTTGTTGCCCGGCACCGGCACCTTGCTCGTGGCCTCCGCCGTCGAGGCGACCGGCGCATCGCCACTCGTCACCACTTCGCTTGCGGCCGCTGCGGGGACGGTGGAATCAATGCCGGAGTTGTTGCCGGGGACCGGGACTGTGCTGGCGCTTTCAGGTGTCGCTACCGACGGCGCGGTTTGCGCCGAGGCCGCGCCATTCGCCAATGTGAATACGGTCATCGCGGCTAGGATCGTCGACTTCATTACGGGAATCTCCTTTGATCTCGCAGATGAAGTTTCGGCTGCGAACGGAGTTCCAGTCGTGTGGCAGATAATTCGACACGATTGAGGGAGCGGCACGTGATAGGCGTGGCGACCGACATCGTTCGAGCGATCTCGACAACGAAAGCCGAACGATTTTAGCTTTCCACAACCCCGAAAGGCGAACCCTCCCCTATGGACGGAGCTTGCCTGCCGACCGGGCGGCTTCCGCACCGTCCGCTCGGGCCCATTGGATCGTTGCCGGTTCATCCACCCACGAAAAAGGGCCGGACGTTGATGTCCGACCCTTCGAAAACGTCGTGAAGACTGACGTCAGAGCTTGCGGTGCGCGGCGTCCGAAAGATTGTCAGCCCCCCGCTTCACGGCTGCCTTCGCGTCGCCCACCGTCTGCTGGGCTTCGCCCTTCAGCTCCTGCGCCGCACCTTCGGCCTGCAGACGATCGTTGCCCACCGCCTTGCCGACACCCTGCTTGATGTTACCGACGGCTTCGTTGGCAAGGCCCGAAGCTTTGTCCGCCGTGCTACCCATGCTCTCATCTCCTACGACATGTTTCTGTCGGACACGCGCCGACAGATGTTCCATGTCCGAAACGTCACAGGCGTCATTTGGTTCGTCGGGGTCGAGGAAATGAAACGAGGCTTGTTTGGATCCGGAACCCGGCGGTCGTGACCGAAGGCCCCGACAACGCGATTGCGAAACTCGGAGACGAGACGGATATTCCCACGGGCATCCGCGGGTTTCGAATGCCGCCGAACTACAGTTCCCGCAACATCGGCCAGAAATGAGAATACCAGCTTTCGCGGGTGACGCGGCCCGACGTCTGCGCTAGGGCATGCATCGCCACTCCGCTCCGCGTGCGGTTCGAACAATTGTCAACGTTCCCGGTCGCCGCGATGCCTGATCTATCAGCACAGCCCTCCTCTTCCGACCGCATCGACGCCCTTCGCCGCAGTGGCCTTCTCAATCGCTCGGCGAAGGACGAGTTCGGTCACCTGACCAACCTCGTGCGAGATGTGCTCGGCGTCCCGGTCGCCATCGTCACGCTGGTGGACGAGGATCGGCAGGTCTTCGCGGGACATAGCGGTCTGCCCGAGCCTTGGAGCGAACGCGGCGAAACGCCCATGACGCATTCCTTCTGCCAGCATGTCGTGGACCGCAACGCTCCGCTGATCACGCCGGACGCCCGCCTCGATCCACTTCTGCGTGGCAACATGGCGATCGAGGATATCGGCGTCGTGGCCTATCTCGGCGTACCGCTATCCCTTCCCGATGGCGAGGTCGTCGGCGCACTGGCCGCGATCGACAGCCAACCCCGCGTTTGGACGGAGGATGATGTCAGGCGCCTTCGCCTAATGGCTCACACCGTGGAAAAGGAGATGGCGGTCCGCATCTCCGAAAGCCGGTGGCGGACCCTGTTCGAAAGCCTGCATGAAGGCTTCGTTCTGGGGCGTGTCGTGCGCGACGAAAGCGGCGCTGTGGTCGACTGGCGCTACGAGGAAGTCAACGACGCCTGGCACGATCTCGTCGGCGTGTCTCGCGGAACGGCGCTGGGACGAACCATTCGGGAGATATTTCCCGGCGTCGAGGACGAATGGATCAACGAGTTCGCCCGCGTCGTAGAAACACGGGAGCCGGTGCGCTTCACCCGTCAGGTCGGCTCGCTCGGGCGCTGGTATGACGGTGCGGCGCAGGCGATTGGCGGCGATCGCTTCACGGTGATCTTCATCGAGGTGACGGAGCGCATCAAGCGCGACCGGCGCCAGGCAGCTTTGATGACCCTCGGCGACGAGTTGCGTGGTCGCTCCAACCTGGAAACCATCGTGACGGCGGCGGCCCGCTGCCTTGCCGATGGTCTGGACGTCGATCGCACGGGCTCGGGCATCGTGGATCTGCGCAACGACACCGTCGATGTTCGATCCGACTGGTGCGAGCCCGGAATACGAAGCCTTGCCGGCCTGCACACCTTCGAATCGTTCGGTTCCTGTATCAACGAGCTGAAACGCGACGAGATCGTCGCCATCGACGACGTCCATACCGATGGGCGAACGAGCAGCCGATCGGTCGCGTTCGACGATATCCAAGTGCGCTCTCTTCTGGACCTTCCCATCAGCTTCGACGCGCATCTGCACGCCATCGTATTTGCGCATTCGCGCACCCTCCACATCTGGACGGACGGGGAGTTGCAGTTCGTGCAGCAGGTCGGCGACCGGGTGCGAGTGGCGCTGGCGCGGCAACAGATCGAGGACGCTCAGCGTCTTCTCACCCAGGAGATGGCCCATCGAATGAAGAATTCGCTGGCCATGGTGCAGGCCATCGCCACCCAGACGCTGCGTCAGGCCCGGACCATGGACGAAGGACGGGAAGCCATCGCCAGCCGCCTGTCGGCCTTGGCTCGAGCCCAGGACATCCTGACGCAAACGAGCTTTGCCGGCGCGAACACGAGCGACGTCGTGGAGGCGGCCATCGCCCCGCATCGGCTGCCGGGCAACCGCACCACCCTTCATGGCCCAGACATCGATCTGACGGCGCAGCAGGCACTGGGGCTTTCGCTCGCGATCCATGAACTCGCCACGAACGCCGCCAAATACGGCGCCTTCTCGAACGAGACGGGTTGCGTCGCCATCTCCTGGAGCAACACGGAGGGGACCTTCCAGTTCGTCTGGATCGAAACCGGCGGCCCACCCGTTTGCCCTCCGAAGCAACGCGGATTCGGATCCAAGCTGATCGAGCGTATCGTCGCCGCCTATTTCGACGGCGACGGTCGATTGGACTTCGATCCCGCCGGACTTCGCTTCACGCTGACGGGCGCGCCCGGCCAACTCTTTCGAAACTCGCAGGGCTGAAGCGCATACCCATGGCCCAATCCTTCGATCCCGCCCGCTATGCCGTTCTGGTCGTAGAAGACGATGCGCTTGTTCGTGCCGAAGCTGTCGACCTTTGCGAGGAAGCCGGCTTCGTCACCTACGAGGCTCGCAATGCCGAGCAGGCGATCCGGCAACTCGAGCGCCATTCCGACATTCGGGTTCTGTTCACCGACGTCGAAATGCCCGGCACGATGGATGGCCTGAACCTGGCCCGCGCCGTGCGGGATCGTTGGCCGCCGGTGACGATCATCGTGACGTCCGGCCGGGTCCAAGTCGGCAAGGACGACATGCCGGAGAACGGGCTGTTCTTCGCCAAGCCCTATCCTCCCAGAAGCATCATCAAGGCGCTGAACGACATCGCCGCGCAGATCCAGGAGTAAGCGTCGAGCCGTCGTTACAGGTCCTGGCACGCACTCCGACGCGAGAGCATCGCAACGAATCATATGGATTTGCGGGCCCCATTCTACTGGCGGCACCTTATAAATCCGCACCGGGTGGGCGTGCCAAAGCTGCAGCACGTTGGTGAAAGAAGGTTCGCGGTTCTCTGGTTGCGACGCCAGCGAGCGTGAGTGGATAACCCCGCACAACGACAAGACGGTATGGGAAAGGCTTACGTGTCGCTCCGAAAGTAGCGATAACTTTCGATAGTTTAGATCAAATTAAGTGGCGGAGAGGGAGGGATACTCCGCCACATTCCAAATTAGCCATTTGAAACAGGCCGTTAGCGCCCAGAGAGACCGCAGGGTTTCGAAGGGGGCTACAGACACCGTAATCCGGAGGTCTCGGGCTTGTCCAGAACCATCACCGGGAGCGGCGCGTCTGCCGCTTCCGATGATGGAGCGGACGGGTTCGCGTCGGTCTCCTCACAGCATGTCACGGTCGGCGGTGAGGTTGGCGCAACGCGCAGGTCCGGCCGGCATTCGCCCGTTCCCGCCCGCGAGCGCCACCGGCACGACGAGGTACTGTTCGGCCGCTTGAAGAGCTCGGGTTCACCCATGCGACGCGGTCGGCAGATCGTTCTCGTGGACCAGGAGGTCGAGGTCGGAAGGGCGTTCCCCCTGTCGTCCTTGCCCGCGCACATAGTCTTCTCCGGAACCGCCGCCCGGCGTGCCGGCGCCATCGCTCTGTCGTTCGACGCGTTCCTGGAGGAACGACCGCAGCCTATGGCTCGGCAGTGGGTCCTACGGCCTAGTATAGGTCCGGTCCGCCCAGACGAGTTACACGACGCCATCCGTCACCTGTCGGCCTCGTACGACGACGCGATGAAGGGGCTGACGGCTTCGGGGCGCGTCTCGCCGCTCCTTGCCAGTCTGCACCTCCGATGGATGGACGAGGTCCAGGCCTTCGACATCCATATGCACTGTGTGTGGAGCTGTCAGACCAGGGATGTCGCCGGCATCCAGGCGTTCCTCGCCCAGCTCCGGATCAGTCTGGCACGCCGAGGAGACGGCCCGTAACCCCGGCGCCGTGGTCAACTACGACTTGTCCGGTGTGCTCGACCACGCCGACCTCCTGTCCTGGCCGCCCGACGCGCTGCTTGCCGTGTCGAGCCTCCAGCGAGTGCGCTTCCACCGCCCGGCCGGAGCGTTCGCCGCGTTTCGAGCAGACCTTACGACGCAAGGTGTCAGGCTGCGACGGGGAGGCCATGGCATCGAGCGCGTTCCGATCGTGCGTCGTCCAGCACGTCAGGACGACGCGGACGCGACCTCCATGCCGGAGCGTGGGACGTTTCGTGGCCTTCGACACGTCCGTCTCGATGGTCGCCGCCGACTGTGTGCGGTTCACATCCTGACGGACATGGACCCTGGTGACGCAGAGAACGACTCGGAACGTCCGGATTCATCGGAGGGGACGATCATCCCGTTCTCTGTCAGGTATACGAATCCCACTTTAACTCCCCGTCTCGTCGATCAAACCGACCCGTCGTCGATGGACCACGATGCCGAGGAGGAGGACGCGGCAACCAGGCCCGAAGAACTAGATGGTGATCCCGTTCCCGAGATCGATGCGAGCCGATCTGAAACGCTCGTTCGCGACACCCAAGCGGAAGGGGACGCCGCCGATGCACCAGCCCTGGT
This sequence comes from Aureimonas sp. ME7, assembly GCF_903970965.1. GTDB lineage: Bacteria > Pseudomonadota > Alphaproteobacteria > Rhizobiales > Rhizobiaceae > Aureimonas. Next base: position 139,945 of record NZ_CAJCKW010000005.1, read on the forward strand.
GAGCCGACGAGGGCGGTGCGTCTGCGGGATGTGGGCGGACTGGTGGGTGCTTCTGCGGGTCCGTCTCATCGCAACCCTACTCGTGATCCGCATAGCCTGGGGCGCTCTGTGGGCCTTCTGGGAGCCTTCGGAACGATCGACTTTGCCGAAGAGGTTGATCTGCCGGCTTTCCTCCTCCGGGCCTCGTCACTACCGCCTATCGTCGTTCAACGACCACCGTACGATCAAGCGTCGACGCCTTCATCCTCCGATCCGCGCTGATCCCCGGTCCTGAATGGGTCATGAGAAGAGGCACACGGTGAACGGCGAGGAGCGCGTTGACCGATGCCCGCAGGACCGAACAGTTGGAAACTGATCCGCGATCACGAGGCTCACTACGGCGCCATGAGGGCGCGCTACGCCTCGTGATCGCTTCCGCATGTGTGATGCCGACCGCCATACCACCACGCCTTCTGCGTGCCGATGAGGTGCTCTACCATCGGTCAGCGGACCGGCTTCGAGTCCGAACTCGCTTCCAGCCGACGTGATGACCTTCAGCACGCCTTCATGCTGCCAACGCTACATTCGCCTTACCTTCTCGGGCGTGCGCCGATCGCGATCTCAGTTCGCAGCGGCGACAGCGTAGCAGGTGTAGGCCACGCGTTTGATCGCCGCACACGCCGTGTCGGCCGACGCCTTCGACGCGAAACCCGTGAAGCGTGCTCGGTAGAGGGTGCGATCTCCGTCACGTAGCTCCTGGGCGACGGGCTGAGACGCTCCCAGCACCGACGCGGCGAGGCGTGCCTGAACCTCCGAGAGGATGTGGCGGGCCGTCGCCTGCGACGGCGTGGCCGCGATCTGAACATCCCAAGTGTCCGACATCGAGCGGGACGCGACGAGCGACGAATGGACCGAGGCTGTCGGCATGCTCGCCGGACGCTGGAGTTCGGTTCCCGACATGGCCTTCATTGTCGGAACGGGCAGTTGGGCGGGCTTGGCACGGGGCTCCTCGGACAGCGCCTGCAGGATGGCGGCGCGCACGGAGTCCTGCGACGATCCCTTGTTCGGATCCACCACGACCTCGTCCCTGGAACGGCTCCCGAACGCCTGTGCGATCCGGCTCTCGACAAGATCGGGCTTGGCGGTCGGATAGGGAACGGCGGCGGGCAGAGAGGCCGCGTGAGAGCGCACTGCGGGGCCTTTGAACGTTGGCCGGAGAGATGCCATGAGGGGGCCGGATCGTCGCGTGCTGGCCTTCGGCAGATATGCCTGGACCAAGCTGCCGACATAATCGTCGCGGGAGCGCGCCGTACGGCCTCCGAACACGACGATCAACAGTCGCTTGCCTTCCGAACTCACCGAGGTCGCGATGTTGAAGCCGGAGGCGTTGGTGTAGCCGGTCTTGATTCCGTCGAAGATCGCGCTGCGCTTCAGAAGGTTGTTGTGCGTCGGGATGGTGGTGCCGCGAAACGAGAAGGACTTGATCTGGAAGTAGGCGTAGCGTTCGGGGAAATGCTCCCGGAGGGCCATGGCGAGCCTGGCGATGTCCGTCGCGGTCGAGACGTTGCCGGGGTTCGGAAGACCGTGGGCGTTCGCGAAGGTCGTGCGCGACATGCCAAGCTGGCGGGCCTTGGCCGTCATCATCTCGGCGAACCGGGCTTCGGTGCCCCCGAGTTGCTCCGCGATCACCACCGCCGCGTCGTTGGCCGACCGGGTGATGAGGGCCGGGATTGCCTCCTTCACCAGAAGGCTCGAGCCGACCTTCAGGCCGAGCTTGGTGGGCGGTCGCGCCGCTGCGTAGGCGGAAACCTTCATCGGCGTGTCGAGTGTCAGGGCGCCGGTCTCCAGTGCCTCGAACACGAGATAGAGCGTCATCATCTTGGTCAGCGAGGCTGGGAAGCGCTGCGTATCGGCCTCCCTCGACAGGAGGACCTCGCCGGTGTTCGCATCCATGACCAAGGTCGATCCGACATTGGCGGCCTTGGCCGGGGCAGCCATCAGGATCGACGCCGCCATCAGCACGAAGCCTGCGACCGACATCCCAAGGACGGACCGGTCTCCACGGCTCCGCTCGCAACCCCACCCAACCATCATCGCGAACGTTCCTACTTCGCCCGATGCGTCATGCAGGCGGGCGCCCGATCCGTATGGCTGTGGTAAGCCGGTGACAGTCGTTAGGATTGGTCAGGAACCCATAACATCCTGTTAAGCAGTATGCCTAACGGGCGGCGGCAGCGATCATGCCGAGCAGTTCGATGAAGCGGCTGGTTCGCACGCCTTTCGGGTTCTGCCTCGGATCAACGGTCTGCACCACGACGAGCCGTTTGGACGGAACGATGGCGACGGCCTGTCCGCCGTAACCGGATGCCAAGGTGGCCCCTTGGCCGAACGTGTCCGGGTTCAAGGTCCACCAGAGGTAGCCGTAGCCCATGCTGCCCCGGTCCGTCTGCGAATAAGCGGCGGTGGACGCCTTCACCCAGCTCACGGGAACGATCTGGGCCCCGTTCCATCGTCCGCCTTCCAGATAGAGCTGACCGAAGCGGGCTGCATCGCGGGCACTGAGCCGGAACGGATAGGCCGCATGGTCGGAGACGGGGGCGGACACGTAGCGCCCATTTCGGGCCGAGAAGTCCTCCATGCCGATCGGGACGGCGATCCGCCGCTCGAAGCTGCGGAAGATGTCTTCGCCGGTCTTCTGCCTGTAGATCGTGCCGAGCGCGTTGAAGTCCCAGTTGTTGTACCACCAGAAGGTGCCGGGAGCATGGCTGCCCCGCTTCGGCCGGTTGCGGCGCATCTCGCCGGTCTCGTGGGAGGCCGGATGATAAATGCCTGATCGCGCCATCAGGAGGTCGCGCACCGTGGCCTGCTTCTCCGCGTCGGTCAGCGCGGGCGCCTTGTCGTCGATCTCAAGCTCGGCGAGGGTACTGTCAAGATTGATCCGCCCGTCTGACACCGCGATGCCGTAGAGCGCGCTTAGCAGACTCTTACGCACCGAGGCGAGATCGACCTTTCGGGACACGTCGCCCCAGGCTGCGATCACGTGGCCGCCCTGCACCACCATCACGGAGGTCGGCTTCAGTTTGGCTGCATACGCATGGGCGGCTTCCAGTCTCTCGACGGACCATCCGACCGATGCAGGATCGACGGTCTGCCAGGGCCGTGCATTCGCGGTACCGGTCGCGATGACCACGACCAACGCGATGCACAGACCGACGGCACTGGTGACGGTCCGCTTCGTGGACGAAACCAGCAACCCTCGCGCATGTGCGATCACATCGTCTCTCAAGCGTGCCCCCCTGTTCGGAGTTGTTGTATCGGGGCTTGGCGGCATATCCATGTCAGGGCTATCCCTCACCCTATTACGGAAGAAGGCTCCGTTTTCAGACGGTCGTCTCCCAATGATGGATGTTCGCCGTTTCCACCTAACTTCTCTCGGCTAATCCGGTTCAATTTGGGTGTGCCTTTTCGGAACCACACGACGGTTAGTTCAGGAAACCCCTTTCACCCAACCTAACTGAACCGCTATGGTATGAACCATCCTAACGGAACCGATGGGTCATGCTCGCACGCCTCTACCTTCGCGCTTCGACCGATGAGCAGGACGCCGAGCGCGCCCGCGCCGACCTGGAGGCCTTCGCCGAAGATCATGGTCTCCGCGTCGCCGGAACCTATGTCGAGAATGACAGCTGCGCGAAGCTCGCTCGTCCCGAGTTGTTCAGGCTCCTTCGCGACAGTCGCCCTGGCGACGTTCTCGTGATCGAGCAGGTCGACCGTCTATCCCGCCTGACCGCGCAGGACTGGCAGAAGCTTCGGGCCGAACTGGACACGAGGCAAGTCCGCGTCGTCGCACTCGACCTCCCGACATCCTGGATGCTGACAGCGCCTTCCGACGAGTTCACGGGACGCATGTTCCAGGCGATCAACGGAATGATGCTGGACGTTCTGGCAGCCGTCGCCCGCAAGGACTACGACGACCGCCGACGCAGACAAGCACAGGGGCAGGCGAAGGCGAAAGCGGAGGGACGCTACAAGGGCCGCCCTGAGGACGCCAAGCGCAACGCTGGCATCGCGACGATGCTTCGGGCTGGTTCCTCGTGGACCCAGGTGCAGGGGGCGTTTGGGTGCTCCCGGGCGACGGTGGCGAAGATCGCGAAGCGACAGGCGGCGAACGTCCGTTCTGTGGCACAGGGCGATTGTTGAATTCCAGGAGTGCGGGCATCCTGGGCGATGCCAGCCATGCGCCATGTGGCGCAACTGGCCAGGGGGCTTGCGCCCCCGTGGACCCCCTTCCAGAGTCCTCCATGAAGACTTCCGACGCGACGATCCGCTTCCGCTCTCGCCCCGACGACCGGCGCCTCTACGAGCAGGCCGCCGGCCGCGCCGACCTGCGCCTGTCGGCCTGGGTGCGCCGGGCCTGCCGCAACGCCGCCACGGGTCAGACCGTCGACATCGACACGCGCCGCGACCTCGTGCGCCTGCGCATGTCGCTGAACCGCTTGGCGACCCTGTCCACCGCTCTTCCACCGGACGGCGAGGCGGCGGTCACGATCCGCGAGATGCGGGCCGTTCTCGACCGGCGCATCGGACGGGCGGGTCCATGATCGTCAAGAGCGTCCGCATCCCCGCCGACGAGGCCCTATCGCGCATCCGGGACCACCTTCTCCGGGGACCGGAGAACGTGGCGGTGCGCGTTCTACGGGGCTGCGAGGCGGACCTTGCGGACTTCCGCCGAATGGCCCAAGCCAAGGGGGCGACATACGCGATCCGGCACTTCATCGTCGCGCCCCAGATCGCCATGACGACCGAGGCGTACCTCGGCGTCGTCGACGACCTCGCTCGCGAGTTCGGCTTCGACCCTGCCGTGTGCGTCGTGCTGCTGCATGAGAAGCCGCGCTGCGTCGAGGCGAGCCCGACGCATCTGCATGTCCTCGTGCCCGAGGTCGATGCAGTGTCGGGCGGCATCCTCGACGACTCGCACGACTGGCTCCGGCACGAGAAGCTCGCCCGGATTGTGGAGTGGCGTCACGGGCACCCGCTGCTTGAGGGCGAGCACCTGGCGGCGGTCCTGCGCCATCTGGAACGGGAAGGCCACTTGGACCTGTGCCGGGCCCTGCGCGAGGCCTACCCGCAGGCGTCCGGCGGTCGGGAAGCCTTCACCAGCCAGAACGCCGCCAGGACGAAGCGGATGGCAGGCCTGGATCTTGCCCGCCTCAAGCAGTCGGGCCAAGCCGCCTGGCGTGCCGACCCGACACCCGAGGGCCTGGCGGGCTGGATCGCCTCGGAAGGGCTGACCGTCTCCCCCGGCGACCAGCCGCGCACCCTTGTCCTACGCAAGAACAGCCTTCACATCGCCTCGCTCAATCGCCTTCTCGCCCTACCCAAAGGGCAGACCTTCGAGGACCTCCGCCATGTCCCAGACCTCGTCGCCGCGCACCGCGCAGCCTGCGAACGCCCAGACCCCGAACGCCGCGACCCTGATCCTCGCCGAGACCCGTGCGGTCCGGCGGCTGATGGAGGAGGCGTTCTTGACCCCGGAGCCGTCGCAGGAGCCGGGCACGGGGCAGGAGGCAGACCCAGTGTCGGCGATCCTCGACGTGCAGGCGGCGATCCTACGAGCCCTGGAGGACATACGGGGGAGCCTCCAGGCCCTGCACCTGCGCCTCGACCGCTCGACCCGTCCCGCATCCGGCGACGCACGCTAGCGGCACGCCTGAGGCTCGGAGCGGCGGCGGAAACCCTCGACCGTCTGGCCTCGGTCCGCGAGGCCGCCAGCCGTGTCGCCCTGACGGCGGGCGAGGCGTGCCGGCGGTGGATCGCGGACGGCCTTGCCGCGATCGAGGCCGAGCGGGCGCGCCTCACCGGCCCGGATGACCATCTCGACGCCGAGACCGAGCGGCTGGCGCATCGTGCGCGCATGATGAAGGCGGCGCACGGGGGGTGCGAGAGCGACCTCGCCAGGGCGAAGGCCCGCATGGCCGACGTCGAACGGGTGGCGGCGGCCCGTGCCCGGTGGGGCTGGCTCGCTCCCAGGCCCGATCCCGACGCGCACCGGAAGGCCAAGGCGGACCTGGACGCGGCGCAGCTCCGGTTCGACAACGCGGTCACGATGGACCGGGACGCTGCCGGGGCCGAGGCCCGCGAGCGGGGGCGCGTGGTGCGCCTGCGCAAGGACGCCAAGGCCAGCCTGCCGGACGAGCTCGCCGCCCTGGACCGCCGGGCCGAGGCCTTGCGCACGTTCGGCCATCTCGTCGCCGCCGAGCCGCAGATCGCCTACGGGGGCGTGCCGGCCTTCGAGGCCTGGATTGCGGTGAAGCCTGTCGAAGGCGGACCGGCTCCGTCGTCGCCTGTGCGGTCGCCGCCTGTGACGTTGCCGGACGACGCGAGGCTGACCATCGTCGCGCCGGGTTCCGTCCGCTAGGCCAGCACCTCCTCCTGCCGTCCACTCGTCACCTGCCGTCCCTTGGCCCCCGGTCGCCCCTTCTTAGGCCCCGGCGCCTTTGGACGCCTTCCACCCTTGGGACGTCGCGCTGCCAGGGCGTCGAAGTCGAGGCCGGTGAACCCACCGAAGTCCAACTCCGCAGGCACTGGAAGGGTGCGCAACTCGTTCGCCTCCGCAGGCGAGAAGACAGCGGCATACTTCTCGTGGATGTCGGGCGCCTCGTGGCCGACCTGAAGCCGCTTCAGCCTCGCCTCGATCTTCAGGTCAAAGTCGAGGGCGATCCGCGTGCTACGAAGCGAATGGAACGTCTCCAGGTTGGCCCCGTCGAGCCCGGCCGAGCGGAACAGGCGGCCCATGCGCTTCTGCGCCGCGTCCGCCGGGTCCGCGCAGCCCGCCAGATGCTCGAACAGCCAGCCGGTCCGCTTCCGCTGCATCCAGTCGATCAGACCGACCTCCTCGAACACCTTGTGGAGAACGAAGGGGCGCAGGCTCGGCTTGGTCTTGAACGGAACGCGAACCGTCTTGCCATCCACGACCATGGTGGGCGTCGGGCAGATCATCCACACGCCATGGATCTGCTTATGCCATTCGTGCCGGATGAACGTCAGGAGCCCCTCGCGCCGGCCGGTCATCAGCGCCAGGAGGGGCAGGAGCTTGTCGGCCAGGACGTCCGCAGCGCGGCACTCGGCGAACACGCTGCCTACCTGAGGCATCGTCAGGGGATTTCTTTCGCGCTTGGACCTAGCCCGCTCTGGAATCTTGATGGTCTTGCCCGACAAGGGGTCGGCCACGTCCGCCTCGTCGCATCCGTGCCGGATGATCGACCGGACCCTGTCGAGATAGGTCCCCTCGATCGTGGTCTGCGCCAGACCGTCGGCATCGACCTTGCGTTGGGTGGCAACGTGCGCCCGCAGGTCGGACACCGTCGCGTCGGCGTTCTTCTTCAGGAAGTTCGCTTCCACGAAGCTCAGGTCGTTGACGTAGGCCTGGACCTCCTTGCGCGTGTACCGGTCGACCGGCTTGTCGCCCACCAGCGCGACGAAGACCTCGGACACACGCCGGATGGTCCCAAGGTCCGGATGGTCCGCCCGCTTCGTCGACTGGATGTGCTCGATGAGCGAGCGCGTGGCGTCCGAGAAGAGGGCGCCTGCCTTCGTCGGGGCGTGCTGCGCCTCCAGAAGGGCTGTTTGCCGTGCGTTCTCAGCCCGCATGGCTTTCATCTCGGCCCAGATAAGGTCGAACTGCCGGTTCTGGTCGGGCGTCGCCTCCTCTTTCGGAGGGAAGCCAAAGACCTCGCGGGCATGACGATCGCTCGATAGACTGAGACGCAGCGACCGCTCGACGGAGTCACCCATCATCGCCGTCAGGGCGCCCGTTCCCGTTGCCCGGTCGAAGCCGAGACCAGCGAAGCCGTCGAAGACCTTATCGCGGACCTCCGCGCCAATGTCCTCACCCAGGTCCCCGTCCAGGAGAAAGTTCATGCCGGCGAGAGACGGCATGACCAACGCCATCCTCTGGCCCTCGGTCATGGCGGCGAGAAGACGATCGACTTGCTCGTCCTCCGGCAGGCGTGGGTCGAGGGCTTGTGCCACCTGTGCGCATGTCTCGGGCGTCATGGGCGTGCGCCGTTGCCGGAAGAGTTGCCGTAGGAATCCCGCATAGACATCCGCCTTCGCCTGTGCCGCGATCCAACCGATGGGACCGAGGCGAACCCGAATCGGGCTCAAGACGTATTTTGCCCTCAGGCGCTGTGGGACGCGAATCTGGAAGAGGTAGACGTCACCGCGACGGGTGAGAAAGCGCGTCCGCACGTGTACGATCCGGTGTACATGCGGTATCGTGTGGCACAAACGGCTTGCGATTCGGGCGTTTGGAATGTGGCGGAGAGGGAGGGATTTGAACCCCCGATACCCTTGCGAGTATGCCGCATTTCGAGTGCGGTGCATTCAACCACTCTGCCACCTCTCCGTCCGAGGTCGATCTTGCGATCGATGAAGCATACGCTGTCGAGCGTGGTCGGCGCCCTGCGGCGCGAGGGCTCTCTAGCAAAGGAACGGGGCGTTTTGCGCGCATTCTCCCTATCAAAGGCTCGAGCCGTGCCGAGGACGTGCCGATCAATTCGATATCAGCGCTCCATCGACTGCCACTCGTGCTTTTTTGGCAGCCTCCACCAATCTAGCTCGGACCTCGTCCGACGCAGGTGCGATCATGTAACCTGTCCGGAGATCTCCGATCATGATTGAGGCAGACCGCGGATTCATCAACCAATGAAACCCTATGAGAGCGCAGAGAACGGCGTCCAGCTTATCCTGATCTGATTTCTGAGGCGCAGCGACCTGAGCCAACCGCGCTAGCCAGTCGGCCATACCGTTGATCCCATGTGTTCGCGCATAGTTGGTAGCAGTCACGACCATGGCGTCCCAGTCAGATCGCCGAAAGGTCTGCTTACGTGCGGGATTGTAACGTGGGCCAAGGAGGCGACCGAAAAAGGCGCTCTCGAACGAGGCTACAGCCAGAGCCGGGAAAACCTCGATCAGGAAGCGCCCGCTCGCGGCAGCTCGTGCCGCCTCAGGATCCTCTACCGCCTGCAGTTTTTTGAGGAAAGGCCATAGAGGCGCGCCATCGTCGAACATGCCGATCTTCGAGCGGTTGGCAGGCTGCACCCCACCGCCCAGCCACGAGATCAGCGATGCCGCGACACGATCCACCGGCCGGAGGCTTGTCAGGTTTGGGACGATGGTAGGCTGGTCCAGCGCAACGAGGCAGCGGTCAGAACCTCGCGCCTCGCGTTCAATGGTGTCGAGCGCCTGCCGAAAGGAGGCGAGCTCAGGCTCCTTAAAACCAAATCGGCCAGCGCCCTCGACCGTGATGACGCAGATCGCTCCCGGCGCCTTTGGCTTATCTGTCCATGCCGAGTCGAAGCCAACGATACATGTCGAGCCGATCGAGACGCCTTCTGGCATGGCCGGAACGTCGATGCTCATGCCGGCCAGTAGATCCGCTTGAGCGGAAGGAGCTGCTTGGTTTCGATATCGAGGCGGTCGTAGTTAGCTATGAGGGCCGCAACAAGTTCGTCGATCGTCATCAACTCTAACGGGATGGAGGCCCGATCGGCTTCGTAGTAGGCGTCCTTCGTGAAGCCGCCGGTCGATACGTAGAGGCCTTTGTCCTGGTTGTGACGGCCGCCGAGGAAACTCCGGATGGCCTGAGCGCCCATCGCCTCCTTCCGGTGCTTCACTTCGACGACAATCCTTGGCGACTCGAAGCCGAAGCCATCGGGCGAGGCGACGATGTCCTTGCCACGATCGGCGCCAGCCGGAGAGACGCGCGTTTTGTAGCCTAGCGCCCGTAGGAGGCCGGCAACGAGATCCTGCATCTGCGACCAGTCGAGGCTCGACACGCGATCTTTCGCGAACTCCAAGGCCTTGGCCTGAATGTTCTGGAAGATGTCCTCCTCGACGGCGTCGAGCGCGTCGGTGGTATTTTCAGACGCTGGCTCATTCGATTTAAGTGCACGACCGATGTCCTCGACCGTCTCTGGAGCCAGCTGAAAGAGCGTCGAAATGGCACCGAGGCTATTCCGACTCGCAGCGGACAGGAGGTCGCGCGACACCTCGCCACGCCACTTTACAGGACGCACGTTCGGATCCTCCGGATCCACGTTTTCGTCCCGGCGGTAGTCGCCAGCGATCTCTCCGACGAGATACACTCGACGTCTCGGGTCATAGGTCAGCACTGTGTCGCCGGCCTTCATCTCATTTCGAAAACGATGCAGCTGTCCAACGGCCATCGCCTGCGCCTGTGCCTTCCAGTCAGGCCACGCCGCGCGCACCTTGGCGGCGATCGCATCGCGGGTGCGAAGATGTTCGAGCGAGCCGATCTCGTGCCAGCCGATCGCGACGAGGCCCTCCTCCTTGAAGGGGTCGTAGAGCCGGCCGTTGCGTTCGGCACGCACCATCCACGCATTCGCCATCGGGTCCTTTCCCTCCCCTTCATCTCTGGTCGGCGGCAGCTTACGGTCCTGCGCGATGGACGTAAATGAACGCAGGGCAGTGCATGCTGACGGGTGGGCTACGCAACAAGGTCGACGCGGTCTGGAATGCCTTCTGGTCGGGCGGCATCGCCAATCCGCTCGAGGTGATCGAGCAGATCACCTATCTCCTGTTCCTGCGCGGTCTGGATGATGCGCAGACCCGCGAGGAGAACCGTGCAAGGCGCACGGGCAAGCCGATGCAGCGCCGCATCTTTCCCGAAGGCCGCGACGAGATCGGCAAGGACGGAGGCCTGCCCTACGAAGAGATGCGCTGGTCGCGCTTTCGCAACAAGGCGCCGGCCGAGATGTTCGGGATTGTCGCCGACCACGTCTTCCCCTTCATCCGCACCATGGCAGGCGCCGATACGGCCCATGCCGCGCATATGAAGGATGCGCGCTTCACCATCCCGACACCAGGCTTGCTTGCGAAGGTCGTCGACCTCCTCGCCGAGATCCCGATGGAGGACCGCGACACCAAGGGCGACCTCTACGAATACATGCTCTCGAAGATCGCGAGCGCTGGGCAGAACGGGCAGTTCCGCACGCCGCGCCATATCATCGAGCTGATGGTCGCGATGACGGCGCCCGGCCCGAAGGACGTCATTTGCGATCCCGCGTCCGGCACCTGCGGCTTCCTCGTTGGGGCCGGCGAATACCTGCGCGACAATCATCCCAAGATCTTCAGCGACGATGTCGCTAAGCGGCATTTCCACGAGAGCATGTTCCACGGCTTCGACTTCGACGGCACGATGCTGCGCATTGGCTCGATGAACATGCTGCTGCACGGCGTCGAGAAGCCGGACATCCGCTATAAGGACGCGTTGGCTGAAGAGCATGGCGGCGACAGCGACCGCTACAGTCTCGTGCTCGCCAACCCGCCTTTCGCCGGCTCGCTCGACTACGAGACGACGGCCAAAGACCTGCAGAAGATCGTCAAGACCAAGAAGACCGAGCTTCTCTTCCTCGCCCTCTTCCTAAAGCTCCTGAAGCCCGGCGGGCGCGCCGCCGTCATCGTGCCGGACGGCGTCCTCTTCGGCTCCTCCACCGCGCACAAGGCGATCCGCAAGATGCTGGTCGAGGACCATCGGCTCGACGGCATCGTGAAGCTGCCCTCTGGCGTCTTCCGACCCTATGCCGGCGTCTCCACCGCGATCCTCCTCTTCACCAAGACCAATTCCGGCGGCACGGACTTCGTCTGGTTCTACGACCTCAAGGCCGACGGCTTCTCGCTCGACGACAAGCGCACGGCCCTGCTGCCGGCGGAGGAACAGGGCGTGAACCCCGGTCGACACGAGGGCTCGACCTTCGTCGCCCACACGCTGAGTGAGGAGGAGCACGCCAGGAACAACCTCCCCGACGCCGCCGCGCGCTGGACGCGGCGGGCGGGCGAGGAACGAGCCCGCGCGCGGACCGAGCAGAGCTTCTGCGTGCCTAAGGCCGAGATCGTGGCGGCCTGCTACGACCTCTCGTTGAACCGCTACAAGGAGGTGGTGCACGAGGCGGCGGAGCACCGCGCGCCGAAGAACATAATCGCGGAACTGCGGGCGCTGGAGCGGGAGATCGCGGTCGGACTGGATGAGCTGGAGGCGATGCTGTGAGCACAGGCCTATCAGTTGGTTTCGAAGAACTCGTTGCAGACGTTTCCGCGGGAAACAACAAAATCCAGCGCACAAACTATCTTCTGACAGGCGCGCATCCAATAGTCGATCAGGGGCACGAATTGATTGGAGGGTATTCAAACTCCAGCGAAGATTTGGTTTGCGGCGGCGGTCCATGGGTCGTCTTTGGAGATCACACGCGATCGGTAAAGTATCTCGATCAACCGTTTTGCATGGGTGCGGATGGCGTGAAAGTCCTCCGACCACGTTCGTTGGAAAGACTCGATCCTAAATACCTCTACCATTTTCTAGTTGCTCATCCCGTTCCTAGCGCCGGCTACAGTCGTCATTTCAAGTTTTTGAAAAAGCTGGCCATTCCCCTCCCGCCTATAGCCGAGCAGCGGCGGATCGCGGCGATCCTGGACAAGGCGGACGCGCTGCGCCGGAAGCGCAAGCGCGCGCTGGAGCTGCTCGACAGTTTCCTCGTGGCTCGATTCATTGAGCTCTTCGGGCATCCGGGTGAGAACTCACGAAACCTCGCTACCGTATCTCTGGGTCAATTAGGAAAATGGCAAAGTGGAGGGACACCTCCACGATCTCAGGTTGCCTATTTCGGTGGGGGTATCAAATGGTTTTCATCAGGTGATTTAGGAAAGAAATTTTCTGAAAATAGCTCAGAAACAATCACAAAAGAGGCCTTGATAAATACTTCTGCCAAATTGGTTCCATCTGGGGCTTTGATGTTAGGCATGTATGATACGGCAGCATTGAAATCCACCATAGCAACAGAAGATTGCTCGTGCAATCAAGCTGTTGCATTTGCATCTATTAATCAAGATATAGCAATCACAGAGTATGTATACCATGCTATACAAATTGGAAAAGAACATTTTCGAAAAAAACAAAGAGGAGTAAGGCAGAAAAATTTGAACCTCGATCTCGTCCGGGAGATTGAAATTCCTTTTCCGCCGATGTCAGATCAAGCTCTATTTTTGTCGACTATAAAGACGATCGAAGTTGCGAACTCTGGCGCTGCAGCTTCTTTGATGCAGCAAGATCAGCTCTTTGCCTCCCTCCAACATCGCGCCTTTTCTGGCCAGCTGTAACGATGCCCGTCAACTTGGCTTGCAGCGACAGGACGGATTCGCAGGTCGACCTGATCGTCGCCGACTAATTCGACACGCTGGCGCTGGAGCTTCGAGGAAAACTCTTCGTGAGGAGCAACGCCGCGGTGCAGGTGCGAACGGGGCGCAAAAGGGGCCCGATCGAGTTCAAGCACCAGAACATCGGCGCCGTGTTGCTGCGATTTGGCATGCCCTGAAGCGAGGGCTACAAGCCGGTGGCCAACTTAAAGCGCGCGCTGGTCGACGGCGTCTAGCGCTTTTTTGCTGCCCGGCCGGCGCTGTTTGAGAACCCGGTCGCCACCGTCGCGCCGGCGTGGCTCGCCGAGCCAGAAAACCTGTTCCTTGAAGCGCCGACGACGCGGGGCTTCGAGCCGGCGTCGGCGCCTGGGGAGCGGATCGTGAAAAAGTTCGATCCGGCGCTAAGGGACGCGCGCAATCGAGCGCTTGGGAGAAAGGGCGAGGAGCGCATCTTTCTCGATGAGAAGGCGAGCTTGCGCGCCGCCGGCCGGGCCGATCTCCCGTGCGCCGTGCGCCGGGTCTCGGAGGAGGACGGGGACGGGGCGGGCTACGACATCCGGTCCTTCGACCTCGCCGGGCGCGAGCGGCTGATCTAGGTCAAGACGATGGTCGGGCAGAGCACGACGCCGTTCTTCCTGTCCGACAACGAGCGCGCCTTCGCCGAGGAGCAGCCCGACGCCTTCCGCCTCGCGCGGCTCTTCGACTTCGCGCGCCAGCTCCCCGCCTTTGAACTCGTGCCGCCGCTCGATCGCTGCATGATGCTGAGACCCGCCAACTGGCGGGCGGAATAGTAGCGCGGCCACGTTACAACTTGCGATTTCAACGCGTCCCAGCCAGTCTGAGGCCCATGTCCAATTTCGACTTCCTTCTCCCCGAATTTCCCCATATCCACGAGGCGGCGGTGGAGGCCGAGCGGCAGGTGGCGGCCTCGCCGACGGCGGGTGCCTTTTTTGCCGGCAAGGCCGTCGAGGTCGCGGTGAAATGGGCATTCCGCAACGATGGCGGGCTGAAGCTGCCCTATCAGGACAACATCGCGGCGCTCCTTGCCGAGCCAAGCTTCAAGCAGTTGGCAGGGCCGGCCGTCGTGGAGAAGGCGCGGCTGATCAACCGGCTGCGCAATCGCGCCGTTCACGAGGAGAAGGCGATCTCGCCCACCGAGGCGCAGGGGGCGGTGAAGGAGCTGTTCCACGTCTGCTTCTGGTTCGCGCGCACCTACGCACGGGGGACGCGCCCGGCCGATGCGCTGAGCTTCGATGCCGCCCAGCTGACGCGCCGGGACGACGTCGTGCGCCGCGCCTTCGCCCAGTTGCAGAGCCAGCAGAAGGCGCTGGAAGCGCGGGACGGCGAACTGACGAAGCTGCTCGCGGGGCGTCTGGAACTCGACCAGGAGCTCAAGGCCCTCAGGGCCGAGGTAGCGAAGGCGCGCCAAGCGAATGCCGCCGTTCCCGACACACACGACTACAAGGAGGCCGAGACCCGCGATCGCTTCATCGACCTGCTCCTTAAGGAAGCGGGTTGGGCACTGGATCGGCCGGAGGACGTGGAGTTCGAGGTCTCCGGCATGCCGTCCGCGAGCGGCATCGGCTTCGTTGACTACGTGCTTTGGGGCGCCGATGGTATGCCGCTCGCCCTCGTCGAGGCCAAGGCGACGAAGCACAGCCCTCAGAAGGGTCGGCAGCAGGCCAAGCTCTATGCCGACGCGCTCGAAGCACGGTTCGGCCGGCGCCCGGTGATCTTCCTCTCCAACGGCTACGAACATTGGATCTGGGACGATCTGCAATCGCCGCCCCGCGCCATCGGCGGCTTCTACAAGCGCGACGAGCTGGAGCTGATGATCCAACGCCGCTCGAGCCGCAGATCGCTGGCTTCGGAGCGGCTGAACCACAGAATCGTGGAACGGCCCTATCAGCACCGCGCGATCCGTGCGATCGCCCGAAGCTTCGAGGACGAGCGCGAGCGCAAAGCGCTACTCGTGATGGCGACGGGCTCGGGCAAGACGCGCACCGTGATCGCGCTGGTCGATCTACTGATGCGCGCGGGCTGGGTGAAGCGCGTCCTCTTCCTGGCCGACCGCACGGCGCTGGTGAGCCAGGCGGCGAACGCCTTCAAAGCCCATCTGCCGGACTCGGCGCCCGTGAACCTCGTGACGGAGAAGACGGTCGAGGGCCGGGTGTTCCTGTCGACCTATCCGACCATGATGAACCTCATCGACGGCAGGTCGCAAGGGCAGCGCGCCTTCGGTCCCGGCCATTTCGACCTCTTGGTAATCGACGAGGCGCACCGCTCCGTCTACCAGCGCTACCGCGCCATCTTCCAATATTTCGACAGCTGCCTCGTCGGCCTCACCGCGACCCCGCGCGAGGATGTCGATCACGACACCTATGCCCTCTTCGACCTCGAGGACGGCGTGCCGACCGACGCCTATTCGCTCGACGAGGCCGTGCGCGACGGTCATCTCGTGCCGCCCGAAGCGATGTCGGTCCCGTTAAAGATCATGCGTTCCGGCCTCCGCTATGACGATCTGTCCGAGGCGGAGAAGGACCAGTGGGACATGCTGGAGTGGGGCGAGGACGAGATCCCCGACAGCGTGGAAGCGGCTGAGATCAACAAGCGGCTATTCAACGAGGATACAGTCGACCACGTCATCGCGCATTTCATGGAGAAAGGCGTCAAGGTCGAGGGCGGCGACCGGCTCGGGAAGACGATCGTGTTCGCCAAAAATCAGGCCCATGCCGAGTTCATCGAGAAGCGCTTCAACCTCGCCTACCCCGAGCACAAGGGTCACTTCGCCCGGATCGTCACCTACAAGACCGATTACGCTCAGAGCCTGATCGACGACTTCTCCGAGAAGACCAAGGCGCCCCATGTGGCGATTTCTGTCGACATGCTGGACACCGGCATCGACGTGCCGGAGGTGGTGAACCTAGTCTTCTTCAAGCCCGTGCGGTCCAAGACCAAATTCTGGCAGATGATGGGGCGCGGCACGCGGCTCTGCCCCGACCTCTTCGGTCCCGGCGACGACAAGGCTTTTTTCCGCGTCTTCGACTTCTGCCAGAACCTCGAATTCTTCGGCGCGAACCCTGAGATGAAGGATGCCGGGGCCGCAGTCTCGCTCTCGACACGCCTCTTCGCGGCGCGGCTCGATCTGGTGCGTGCGCTCGACGACAAGCGGACGAAGGTCGGCGGGCTCGTCGAGGAGGCCGCGTCCTACGAAGCCAGGGATGACGCCGTGCGGAGCGAGGAGCAGATCCGCAACGACGCGGTCGCCGAGCTGCGCGAGACCGTCGCCGGCATGAATCTCGACAATTTCATCGTTCGGCAGCGGCGGCGCTCGGTCGAGAAATATCTGGCGCCCGAGGCCTGGATCGCGATCGACGCCGAGGCGCGCGATGAACTCGTCGAGGAGGTTGCCCCGCTGCCGACGGCCAAGCGGCACGGCACCGAGGAGGCGAAGCGTTTCGACCTTCTCATGTTTTCGCTCGAACTCGCCCTACTGAAGGGCTCGAAGCGGTTCAACGCACTACGCACGCAGTTGTTGGAGATTGCCTCTGCCCTGGAAGAGCAGACTGCAATCCCGGGCATCGCGGCTCAGGCCGTGCTGATCGAAGAGATCCAGAACGATCTCTGGTGGCAAGGCGTGACAGTGCCGCTGTTGGAACTCGTTCGCCTGCGCCTGCGCGATCTCATCCAGCACATCGAGAAGCGCAAGCGGTCGATCGTCTATTCCGACTTCGCCGACGAGATTGGAGAGGGGATCCTCCATGATCTGCCACAGGTCGGAGCCGTCGACTTCGTTCGGTTCAAGGCGAAAGCGCGTGCTTTCCTGAGGAAGCATGAAGACCACATTGCGCTGCACAAGCTCCGGCAGGGCCGGCCCCTCACCGCAACCGATCTCAGCGTGCTGGAGCATATGCTACTCGACGCTGGCATCGGCGACACCGTGGCCATCGAACAGGCGCGAGGGAGCAGCGCCGGCTTCGGCCGTTTCGTCCGCTCGCTGATCGGTCTCGATCGCAACGCCGTCAGCTCGGCCTTCGGCGAATTCATCGCCGATGGAGCCGCGACAGCCGCACAGATCGAGTTCATCGGTCTGGTCGTCGATCACCTGACCCAGCGAGGCGTGATGGAGCCGGAGCTTCTCTACGAGAGTCCGTTCACCGACGTCGCTCCGCGAGGACCCGACCAAGTCTTCGATACGGTGAGGATCGACCGTCTGTTCCAGGTCATCCGGGAAATTAACGAGAGCGCAGTGGCATAAGCGTTCCGCACCTAGAGTTCGTGCGCCTGCTCCTGCGCAACCTCGTGCAGCATATCGAGAAGCAGAAGCGTGCGATCGTCTACTTCGATTTTGCCGACGAGCTAAGCGAGCCCTCCACGAGCTACCGCAAGTGGGCGAGATCGATTTCGTGCGAGTGAAACAGAAGGATCGAGACGTTCAACGACAGCGAGATAGCGAACCAGAAGTTCGCGAACATCGTTGGTGATTCATACGAGCTCGCCAGCGAGCACCAGCTCCCTGTTCGCTCCGTCGTGCACATAAACAACCGCGCTGGCTGGTGAGCTCGTATGAGCGCCTGCCCCTATGCGACCCTTCAGCGCCGATAACCAAGACACGTTGAGGCGGTCGACGCCTCCTCACCGAGCTGAAGACGGATCAGTTGCGCGACCTCGCCATAGGTGCGCGGGCGTGCGATTACGCCAGATCCAGCACGCGCCATAATGCGTCGTAGATCCAGGTCATAGTGACGGGGGAACGGTTCACTGTCGTTCTGGAGATGCCAACACATGTCGGCAAGGGTGAACGACGATCCGTCGAGCTCGGCCGCCGCGCTCACATCGCCGTAGTCTGCATAGATTTCGAAGCGATTGCGGAAGAACCGCCGGAGGTCGGTTGAATAGGATGTCATCATGTTCTCGTTTTGTAGGTCGACGGAAACGGTGGGGACGCAAGCATAGAACCGGAGATGGGGAGTGTCGCGATGTCAGCAGCCGAATAGAGGTGTAACGGTTTCCCTATTATCTGTTCTTTTTAAAGAGAATATATTTTTGGGAAACCGTTACAGCACGGCTAGGACGCTAAGCAGCTTCCCCGTCTCCGGTTGTCAAAGACAGCGCTGCTGGGTTCACACAAGCCGCGGCTCGAACCTTCGCTCGATGCTTTGCGGTCCGGCGGCGTTGACCCTCTCTTCGCCGGCTATCCTGCGCCACCTGCACCGGCGACAGACATCCATGTCGCGACAGCATTTGCGCTGTGACCCGTTCACCAAACCGACTGCCGAACTCCTCGAAAGCGAGATCCTTGCGTCCGCCGGTAGAAACCTCCTGAGCGCCCGAGAGACCGAAAGACGCGGGCACATAGGCGATCTGCGGCAAGAACTCTTGAGCTGCCGCTCCCAGGACTCCGCGCTCACGATCAGAACGAAGCTCTCGGACAAGGTTTGCGCGCAGATGGGGCGATACAATACTCAACGCCATTCGGAGCGGCAGGTGACGCAGCTCTAGACACTGTCGGCCGATCTTAGCGTGCCATGGACCTGAGGCCACCGCTAACCGAGCAAGGAGCAGCGCTCTGAACTCGTCCTGCGCCACAAGGCCGCGATAGTTCTCGACACGATACTGCGGCAGGTCCATCAAGCGATCGATCGCCAATGGCATACGGTCGCCCAGGAACTTGTTGAACTCGAGCTGCCAAGCGACTGGCGAGCCCTTTGTGCCGAACAGCTGCGACGGTCTCGGTGCATGCTTCCACACTCGACCTCCAGCGAAGCGGAAACCGAACTCGATCAGGACATCGTAAGGCACGCCGATTTCGTCGGCACGCTGACGGGCCTTCCAAAGCTGGGTCAGTGAGCTCGACGGCTTACTAAAGATTGCCATCGAGAGCGCCTTCGCTTGCTGTGCCAGCGCGACGTCGCCATTGACGCGAATGTAGTTCTTGAACTCTCGGCGATAGATCTCGGCGAACAACTTCGTCGCGACCATTGGCGACGCGAAGCGGTAAGCAAACCATTTGCTTTGGGCGACCTCCTGTTCCCGCTCGAGAATGTCGGGCATGATCAGGCTTCTGGCCTGGATCGTGTCCAGGAGGCGCTCCCCCGCGCTGCATGAATAAAGGTGCATGTGTCCTCGCTCTCCTCGCTGCCGGCCTACTCTCCGAGCTTTTGCTCGGTTGGTAGGTCAGCTATAGCGAGATGGCCGGAGGGTTGCGTATTTTGTCGGAGAGAGCGGTGGCGCCTCGATACATGGCCTTGGGCTGCACATGCAGCCGGACGGGATTTTCCGAGCGTCCACGACCTCCTGATCACTTCTGCCTACAAGAACCGACCATAGATCACGTGGCGCGCTTTCCATATCGGCGAAAATACCGATCTTGGCCTCTGGTCGTCAATTTGATGTAAAGGTAGCGACAAGATCCCTCTTAATTGGCCTAAGAGGAAACTAGCGGGCAGTTTCGATTTACGGATCGGCGGAGCCGTTGGGCATGGATAACATTGCTCAACCGCCAAGGAATGTTGTCACCCCATCCGAAGCGGTGGTTGCATGCCGATTCCGGTCGGCACCGAGACGCATCTCCTTCGACTAATACGAATTCCTCTAGGACTTCGACTTTCGACGTCCTACTATCAGGAAATTCGCGCTACCAGATCGTCTGCACTCAGGTGGGAATACCGCTTCAGCATCCGAAGCTCCTTGTGCCCACTGATGGCAGAGACCTCGATCACATTTAGCCCTCGCTCGAAAAGGCGACTGACGGCTTCATGGCGCAGGTCGTGAAAGCGCAGCCCATCTACCTTCGCGTGCCTACATAGACGACGCCACATCTGCTCTAAGCTACCAGGTGAAATCGGGAACACCACGTCGTCCAGGTCGACGTCGTCACCCTTCAGTTCGCCAAGCATTTCGACCGCTCGCTTCGTCAGAGGCACCTGTCGCGGGCTACCGTTTTTCGTGACGTGGAGGGACGCGATCTGCCTCTCCAATGCTACATCTTTCCACCGGAGACCCAGAAGCTCGCCACGGCGCATCCCTGAGTCACTGGCGACGATCAGGAGGGCTTTCAAGCATGGCGTCCGCAGCAGCGCGCAGGCGGACAACAATCGGGCTTCTTCGTCGCCCTCCAGACGACGCTCACGGGCGTTGCTGACGTGCGGGCGACGAATGCTCTTCGCCCAGTTACGAGCGAGCGGATAGCTCCAGTCCCGGATGGCGACTTCCAGGACGTGCGACAAGACTGCGATCTCTCGGAGCGCCGTCGCGGGACTGACCGTCAGTAGACGCTCGTCTCGATATGTTGCGAAGTCTGACGCGGCGAGAGCGACCAGTGTGCGGTGCGCCAGGTCATGCCGCATGAGGACGTCGAGGCGTTGGTGCTCCTGGTCCCTCCCCCGCTTTCCTGGCGTAACCTCTCGCTGGTATCGTTCGAGAAGATCACGGAGGGTCGTGGTCTCCAGGATCTTCGTATCGGGCGCGGCACCGAAGCGGTCGACCTGCGTCTCCAGGTCTCGAGCCCAGCGCTCCGCTTCGCCTTTCGTGTCGAAGCTCTTCGCTCTCGGCTTCATACCTCGACGGCGCACTTGGGCTTGCCATCGTCCCCTGAGCTTCCTGATCGTTGCCACGTCGATCTCCTGATAGGTCTTGAAGAGATCGTCTAGGACGCCCCAGGCGCGGTCCCAAGGCTCCGTTGGGCAGAGGCTGGCTGCACGGCAGTGATGCCGAAGGCAAAGTCGCGATAAGAGTGAAGCGAACGACCAAAGCAGCTCGTTAGGTGCTCGACGTCGTCGGCGTCGCCGTCTCCATCTGAACCGCCCTCACCGCTTCGAGTGCCGCTAGCGCAGCGGCAACCTTGGCACGCGCCTCTTCGATGTCTGCCATCACGAGGCAGTCATTCCGCCGGATGGCCGCAAGGAAAGCGGCAAGCACGGCGGGGCAATTTGCGGCCAGACCTAGGAAGTGATCTCCGCTCGGCGCCCGTTCGCCGGACAGCCAGTTCTTCACTGTCCTCTCGTTCGCACCTGTCCAAAGGGCCACCGTCTTCACCTTCGAGGACTGGCCTTTGAGAGACGTCCGCAGAGCGGTCGAAATTAGCCGGGCGAAGGACGGTTGGGTCGGCGTCCCACGCCGCCGATTGGGCAAGGTCTTACACGACTTCGGAAAGGACATTCCACGCTCCTGCGCGCTGTAGTGCCGAGCGAGATACGCCGACACGATTGCAACGAGCGGAGCCTAGGCGATTGAGTGGACGTGACGGATCACCGCCGACGGCCGGAAGACGCGAGGATCGGCCGCGTTGGGCAGCAGCCTACGTGCGGATGTCGACCGAAAACCAACGCTACTCAACGGAGAACCAACTGGCGGCCATTGAACGGTTTGCCGAGGCTCGGAACATCGAGATCGTCCGGGTTTACGAGGATGCCGGCAAGAGCGGCCTCAACCTAGAGGGGCGCGACGCATTCCGGCGCCTCCTCGCCGACGTAGAAAGTGGTTCCGCTGGCTTCGGCGCGATCCTGGTCTACGACGTCAGCCGCTGGGGGCGCTTCCAAAACGCCGACCACGGGGCGCATCTTGAGTTCCTGTGCGCGCGGGCGGACATCGTCGTCCACTACTGCGCCGAGCAATTTGAGAACGATGGCAGCATCGGCTCCAACCTTCTGAAGACCGTGAAGCGGGTCATGGCTGGTGAATACAGCCGCGAGCTTTCCGTGAAGGTCTTCGCCGGTCAATGCCGCCTCGTCGAGAAAGGGTATCGTCAGGGCGGGATGGCTGGCTACGGCCTTCGGCGGCTTCTGATTGACGCGAACGGCGAGCGGAAGGCTGAACTCGCAATCGGCGAGCGCAAGAGCCTTCAGACTGATCGCGTAATTCTGGTCCCCGGCCCCTCTGAAGAGGTCGAAGTGATCAAACGTATCTATCAGCTCTTCGTCGATCTAAGAATCGGAGAGCTGGAAATCGCGGCACAGCTGAACGGCGAAGGCATTTTGACTGATCTCGGACGCCCATGGACGCGGGGCACAGTTCATCAAGTGCTGACGAACCCGAAATACATCGGCGACAACGTCTTCAACCGGGTCTCATTCAAGCTAAAAATGCGCCGGGTCGTTAACACCCAGGAGCACTGGGTGCGCGCACGCGGCGCCTTCGCGCCGATCGTCGATCCCGCCGTCTTCGAGCGGGCCGCGAAGATTGTGGAGGAGCGAAGCCGAAGACTGTCCGACGACGAGCTCCTCGAACTGCTCAGGTCTCTCTTGAGAGCGCAAGGGTCCTTGTCCAGCATCGTCATCGACGAGCGCGAGGACATGCCTTCGAGTAGCGTCTATAGAAACCGGTTCGGTAGCCTGCTGCGCGCTTATCGCCTCGTCGGTTACAGCCCTCAGCGAGATTACCGTTACGTCGAGATCAACCAGCGGCTGCGAGCCATGCATCCCGACGTCGTCACCGTGGTGGTTGATGGCCTGCGCGCTGCGGGCGGCGACGTCCACGTTGATCCCGCGACGGGGCTGATCGACGTCAACGGCGAATTCACCACGTCCGTCGTCGTGGCTCGGTGCGGGGAAACGCGAGGGGCCTCGCCGCGCTGGCGCATCCGGCTCGACACAGGACTCGCGCCTGACATCACCGTCGCGATACGCATGGACAGCGGCAACGTCGCTCCCCTGGACTATTACCTGCTTCCACGTCTCGACATGACTGCGCCGAAGCTTCGACTGGCTGAGAACAACGGTCTGTCACTGGACGGCTATCGCTTCGAGACACTCGACTTCCTGTTCTCCCTTGCAGCTCGAGCCCGATTTGAGGAGGCCGCATGACTGTGGCGAAGCACACCCAAACGCAGATGGTCCCTATCGACCAAATCATCATCCTGAACCCGCGTGCCCGTAACCGGCGTAAGTTCCTGGAGGTAGTGGAGAGTATTCGAGCGGTCGGATTGAAGCGGCCGATCAGCGTCAACAGGATGATCGGCCCGGATGGCCGGCGAACCTATGGCCTCATCTGCGGTCAGGGACGGATTGAGGCTTTTCGAGAGCTTGGCCGGGCAGAGATCCCGGCCATCGTCAAAGAGGCGTCCGAGGAGGAATGCCTCATCATGAGCCTCGTCGAAAACTGCGCTCGCCGGCAGCATCGATCCGTCGACCTGCTTCAGGACGTGGCGACGCTGCGCGGGCGGGGCTACAACGACCGGCAGATCGCCGAGAAGATCGGCG
Source organism: Aureimonas sp. ME7 (assembly GCF_903970965.1). GTDB lineage: Bacteria > Pseudomonadota > Alphaproteobacteria > Rhizobiales > Rhizobiaceae > Aureimonas. The sequence continues at coordinate 163,335 of NZ_CAJCKW010000005.1, forward strand.
CCTCGCCCGAATGGGTTAGTATGATGGCGACGCTGATCGAAAAGGGCGAGCAGCGCCTCATCGAGGCCGTGGATGTGGGAACAATCCCCATCTCGGTAGCGATCGAGATCGCCCGCGCTGACGACGAGACCATCCAACAAATGTTGGCTGAGGCCTATACCGAGGGCAGGATCTCCGGTTCCCGGTTGGTGAAGATGCGGCGCCTGATCGAGCAGAGGACGCGGCGCGGCAAACACTTGTCGACCAATCCATTCGGCAAGAAGCTGAGCAAGGCTAAGACATCTGAGGCCATTGTCCGCATCTTTCAGCAGGAGGCCGACAAGCAGCGCTTGCTCGTGAAGAAGGCTGAGGTGACGCAGACCCGCCTGCTCTTCGTCGTCGAGGCGCTCAAAACCCTACGTGCCGATGAGAACTTCGTCACGCTTCTGCGGGCCGAACGCCTCGATACCATGCCTCGGGATTTGGAGATCCGGATCGTTGGAGGCCAGGCATGACGAACATCGAGAGCACAAGGGACATCGCCTTCGAATCGGAATGCGTTACCGTGTCCATCGCATGCCTCCTCCCTGTCCGCCCCCCTCGGGCGTCGGTCAAGGCGAGCCACAAATACCAGCAGATCCGCACTTCTGTAATAGAGGTCGGGCTGGTGGAGCCGCCGGTGATCGCAAGGATTGTCGGCGATCCGTGCAACTTCCTCCTTCTCGATGGCCACGTGCGCGTTGAGATCCTGAAGGATCTCGGCCGAACAGAAGTTGAGTGCCTCGTCTCAACCGACGATGAGAGCTTCACCTTCAACAAGCGGATCAGTCGCCTGTCCGCAGTCCAGGAAAACGCCATGATCTTGAAGGCGATGGCTCGCGGCGTCTCAAATGAGAAGATCGCGCGTGCCCTCAGCCTCCACGTCAACAGCGTGCGTAGGAAGGCTACACTGCTCGACGGCGTCTGCCAGGAGGCGGTGTCGATGCTCAAGGACACGATGTGTCCGATGGCGGTCTTCGAGATCTTGAAGCGAATGAAACCGCTGCGCCAGATCGAGGCCACCGAGCTGATGATCGCCGCGAATAACTATACGGTGGGTTATGCGACGGCGCTTCTGGCAGGCACACCTTCCAGCGAGCTCGCCGGCGACAGAAAGTCGAAAAAGGTGCGCAACGTCACGCCTGAGACGATGGCTCGAATGGAGAAGGAGCTTGCCCGGCTTCAGGAGACCATGGTCGAGATCCAGGAGACTTACGGTAAGGAGCATCTCCAGCTAACCGTGATGAAGGGTTATCTCGGCAAACTTCTTAGCAATCCTCGCATCGTTCGCTACCTTCTCCAGCACAGACCGGAATACCTTGAGCACTTCCAGGCAATCGCTGAGGCCACCACGCTGACCGACAAAGCGGCCTGATCCTCTGCTGGCGCCACGTAAGGTCTTTAGCCACAATAAGCCGTATCCGCTTCGTCCCTTCTGCCAGGACAAGGGGTGCGTGCAACGACGGAGGACCTAACACTCCGGTCGGAACGGTGACGCTGCGCTCACCTGCTGGCGCGAACCGCAGTTTCAGCCTCGATTCCGACGGTCCGCGCTAGCCGCTCGCATCTCAATCTGAGCGGTCGTGCCGGGATCGTGGCTGATTTTTCGAATTCTGCGCCGGCGTTCTAGGAAGCGTCGCAAAGAACCCAAAGCAGATATTGCCTCAAGTCAGTGTATTTGCTGGGAAATCGGCGGCGGAGAGGGAGGGATTTGAACCCCCGATACCCTTGCGAGTATGCCGCATTTCGAGTGCGGTGCATTCAACCACTCTGCCACCTCTCCGTCCGAGGTCGATCCCGAGGGATCAAAAGCATGCGCTGTAAGGCGTGGTCGACGCCGATCGGCGCGAGCGCTCTGTAACAAAACGTCGGATGGTTTTACAAGGGGCAATCGTCGGCAATCATCGCAGCCTGGCGACGGCGTCCCGCTCCGGTCAACGCGACGGCGGCGAACCCTTGTTGCGAGCGCTCGAGTTCACTTGACCTTTGCCCCCTCAAGGGCTAGGCAACGCGCGTCGATAGCCATGCCTCGGATCCCATCGAGCCTTGGTGAGCGGCTTCGGCATCGTCAAGAAACAAAAGAAGACGACCCGTGCGCCCTGACGCGCGAGAGTCGGACCCAAGAGGCAAGATGATGTTTGCAGTGATCAAGACCGGCGGAAAGCAGTACCGCGTCGCCGCCAACGACCAGTTCGAGATCGAGCGCCTTCCCGGTGCGGCGGGCGACAGCGTGTCGTTCACCGAAGTCCTGATGGTCGGCTCTACGATCGGCGCGCCCTTCGTGGCCGGCGCCACCGTCGTCGGCGAGATCGTCGAACAGACGCGCGGCCCGAAGGTGATCTCCTTCAAGAAGCGTCGTCGCCAGAATTCCAAGCGCACCCGCGGCCATCGCCAAGATCTGACGCTGATCCGCATCTCGGAGATCCTGACCGACGGCAAGGCGCCCGAGGCGAAGGCCGCCAAGGCCGAGACCGCCGGCGAGGAGACCGCTGCCAAGAAGCCTCGCGCTGCCAAGAAGAAGGCCGAAGGCGAAGAGGCCTGAGACATGTCCGAGGGAGCCTTGCGGCTTCCTCCCCGTTGAGACGCAAACACACTTCCAGCGCTCGTGCGGCGCCTTCCTCGAAGGCCCCGGGCGCATCCCGAGATCAGGAGATCTGAGACATGGCACACAAGAAAGCTGGCGGTTCTTCCCGCAACGGTCGCGATTCCGAGTCCAAGCGCCTCGGCGTGAAGAAGTTCGGCGGTGAAGCCGTGATTTCCGGCAACATCCTCGTGCGTCAGCGCGGTACGCGCTGGCACCCGGGTGCCAATGTCGGCATCGGCCGCGACCACACCCTCTTCGCTGTCGCCGACGGCACCGTGACCTTCCAGCGCAAGGCGCAGGGGCGAACCTACGTGTCCGTCATGCCGAAAGCCGAAGCCGCCGAGTGACCGGTTGCTTCAGAGCGCCGGCGTCCCACCGACCCGGCCTTTGAACGACGCAGCAGTCGGACAAGGAACAAGAACCGGGGAGATGGGCCGCCATCTCCCCGTTTTCTTGTTTCGGAGGGGTCCGATGACCTGCGAGGACAGTTGCTTGGATGCCGACGACGAATGTCGGCTCGAAGCCCACCATCTTTTTCTGCGGTCCGCGGGAATAGCCGATGCGCCCGAGATCGCGCGTCATGCGAACGACCGGCATCTGGCGGAAATGACGTCGCGCATTCCCCATCCCTATACGCTGGGCCACGCCGAGGCGTTTCTGGCGGGGTCGGCGGACGAACTGGTGCTGACCATTCGCGACCGCACGTCCGGCACGTTTCTCGGCTTGTGCAGCCTGGCGGCACGCGAGCGGGAAGGCGTCGCCGAGCTCGGCTACTGGATCGCCCGCCCCTTCTGGGGCCGAGGGCATGCGACCGAGGCAGCGCAGACCGTCCTCGACTACGGGTTCGGGCCCCTTTCGCTCGACGCCATCGAAGTGCGCTGCCGCGTCATCAACAATGCTTCGCGCCGCGTGATTCAAAAATGCGGCTTCGGCTATGTGGGAACGGGCCTTTCCACCTCGCTCGCGGCCGGGCGGGTCGCCAGCGAAACCTATCGGATGGATCGGCGCACCTGGCAGTCCTTGAAGAGTTGGGGCGTCGGCCGGTGAAAAGGCGATGTCTTTTCTTCGCTGGGATCCTGGCACCTGTGATGCTGGCGGCGCTTCACCAACCTGCGCTGGCCCAGGCGCACGATACGACGGACGTCTTTGCGTTCTTCGACGGTCGGAGCGTCAGCGAGGGTCGCATCCGCACCCTTCTCGTGTTCAAGGAGACGTTCACCGCCACGTTTCAGGGCCGGGCCGTCGCCGATCATCTCGATCTCGACGAGCGCTTCCACTTCGAAGACGGCGAGCGGTTGCAGCGGTGGGCGCTGGATCGAAACGGCATGAGTGTGTCGGGCACGGTTCGCACGGAACAAAAGGACGGTGCCCTGAGCCAGCCATTCCCCGTTCGGGGCGAGCTGACGACGGACGGCATGGTTCTCCATTATCAGAGCATCGCGCCGGGCGGCGGTTCCCTCCTGCTGAACTTTCGCCACGAGATGCATGCGAACGCCGACGCAACGATCGCCAACACGGTCGGCGTTTCGAAGTTCGGTCTGCCCCTGGCGCGATCGAGCGTGACCTTCGCCAAGAGCGAGGACGCCTTACGGGCGCACGACCAGCCGCGATGAACGGCACGGTTCTCATTTCAACCCGGCGCCAAGCGCGCTAAACAAACCGCAACCGGGATCGAATCCGCCCGTATCGGTTTCCAAGGCAGGACGATGAAGTTTCTCGACAAGGTCAAGGTTTATGTGCGCTCCGGCGACGGTGGCGCTGGCGCCGTGTCCTTTCGGCGCGAGAAGTTCATCGAGTTCGGCGGACCGGACGGGGGCGACGGCGGGCGGGGCGGCGACGTCTTCATCGAGGCCGTGTCGGGCCTCAACACCCTGATCGACTACCGCTACCAGCAGCATTTCCGCGCCAAGATCGGCATGCACGGCATGGGCCGCAACAGGACCGGCGCCAAGGGCGACGACGTCACGCTGAAAGTGCCGGTCGGCACGCAGGTCTTCGCCGAGGACGAGGAAACGCTGCTCGCGGACCTCACGGACGTCGGGCAGGTGTTCCGTGTGGCCGCCGGCGGCAACGGTGGCTTCGGCAACTGGCAGTTCAAGTCGTCGGTCAACCAGGCGCCGCGCCGCGCCAACCCGGGCCTTGAGGGCGAAGAGCTGACGATCTGGCTGCAGCTCAAGCTGATCGCCGATGCAGGGCTCGTCGGCCTGCCCAATGCCGGCAAATCGACGTTCCTCGCCAGTGTCACGGCGGCGCGCCCGAAGATTGCGGACTATCCGTTCACGACGCTGCATCCCAATCTCGGCGTTGCCAGTGTCGACGGGCACGAGTTCGTCATCGCCGACATTCCCGGCCTGATCGAAGGCGCGCACGAGGGCGTCGGGATCGGCGACCGGTTCCTCGGCCATGTCGAGCGCACCCGCGTGCTTCTCCACCTCGTCTCGGCGGTGGAGGAGGATGTCGCCCATGCCTACACCACGGTGCGCCGCGAGCTTGAGCTGTACGACGCCGGGCTGATCGAGAAGCCCGAGATCGTCGCCCTTTCGCAGGCCGATACGGTGGACGACGAGACGAGGCGTGACAAGCTGGACGCGCTCGCCGAGGTCGCTGGAACGAAGCCGATGGTTCTGTCCGCCGTCACGCGCCACGGCCTGCCTGACGCGCTGCGTCGCCTTCGGCGCGAGATCGAAGGCCTTTCCGCGGACGCCGCGGAAGAACAGGAGGCGAGCGACGCCAAGCGGTTCGGCGCCGCCTTGAGCGAGGAGGACTGGCGCCGATGAGCGACGGCCTTTCCGGGTTTCGGCGCATCGTCGTCAAGATCGGATCGGCGCTCCTGGTCGATCCGGAAACGGGCTTGAAGGCGGACTGGCTCCGCTCGCTCGCCGCCGACGTGGCGACGCTTCAGGGCGAAGGGCGCGAGGTTCTTCTCGTGTCGTCGGGGTCGATCGCGCTCGGGCGCTCGATCCTCAAACTGTCGCGCGGGGCGCTGAAGCTGGAGGAAAGCCAGGCGGCGGCGGCCGTCGGGCAGATCGCGCTGGCGCGCGCCTATAGCGAGGCGCTCAGCACCCACGGGATCGAAGCCGGGCAGATCCTTCTGACGCTCGGCGACACGGAGGAGCGGCGACGCTACCTCAACGCGCGCGCGACGGTTGGAACGCTGCTCGGCTTCGGCGCCGTTCCGGTGATCAACGAGAACGACACGGTCGCCACGGCCGAGATCCGCTACGGCGACAACGACCGGCTCGCCGCGCGCGTCGCCGCGATGATGTCGGCCGACCTCCTCATCCTCCTGTCGGATATCGACGGGCTCTACACCGCGCCCCCGGCGCTAAATCCCGATGCCCGCCACATTCCGCTGGTCGAGGCCATCACGCCGCAGATCGAGGCGATGGCGGGGGGCGCCGCATCCGTGTTGTCGCGCGGCGGCATGAAGACCAAGATCGACGCCGGCAAGATCGCCTGCGGCGCGGGTGCGGCGATGATCATCACCGCGGGCCAGCGGATGAACCCGCTTGCCGCCATCCGGCGCGGCGAGCGCTCGACCCTGTTTCACCCGGCCGCCGATCCCGTGCGCTCGCGCAAGCGCTGGATCGCCGGCCATCTCAACGCCTCCGGCCGTCTCCTCGTGGATGCGGGCGCTGTGCAGGCGCTGCACGCCGGCAAAAGCCTGCTTCCGGCCGGCGTTCGCCGTGTCGAGGGCGATTTCCGGCGCGGCGACACGATCCTCGTTCTGGACGAAACTGGGGTGGAGGTCGCGCGCGGCCTCGTCGCCTACGATGCGAGCGATGCGCGGCTCGTGGCGGGAATGCGCTCGGCCGAGATCGAGGCGCGGCTCGGCCAGGGCGCGCGCGGGGCAATGATCCACCGCGACGATCTCGTGGTCGGGCGCAACTGGCAGGATGAAGGAGCTGTGAGCGATGCTGGATAAGGTAGCCGACCTCCAGGGCCTGATGCGCAACATGGGCGCGCGCGCCAAGGCCGCCTCGCGGATCCTCGCCCAAAGCCCGCCCGAGACCAAGGACGCCGCGCTGCGCGCCATGGCGGACGCGGTGGAAGCCGCGACGCACGAAATCCTCGCCGCCAATGCTGAAGATCTCGAGCGCGCGCGAAGCTCCGCCATGGCCGCGTCCTTCATCGACCGGCTGACGCTGAACGAGGCGCGGATCGCGGGCATCGCCGAGAGCCTTCGCGACATCGCCGCCCTGCCCGATCCGGTGGGTGCCGTCGCCGCCGAGTGGACCCGGCCCAACGGGCTCGTCATCCGGCGCGTGAGGACGCCCATCGGCACGATCGGCGTGATCTACGAGAGCCGGCCGAACGTGACGGCCGATGCCGGCGCCCTGTGCCTCAAATCCGGCAACGCGGTGATCCTGCGCGGCGGCTCGGATTCGGCGCGCTCGTCGGCCGCCATCCATGCGGCCCTCGCGCGCGGCCTCGAAGCCGCCGGCCTGCCGGCGGACGCGATCCAGATCGTGCCGGTGTCCGACCGCGCGGCCGTCGGCGAGATGCTGGCGGGACTGGACGGGGCGGTCGACGTGATCGTGCCGCGCGGCGGGCGTTCGCTGGTGGAGCGCGTCCAGCGCGATGCCCGCGTGCCCGTGTTCGCCCATCTGGAAGGCCTGTGCCACGTCTATGTCGACAAATCAGCCGATATCGATATGGCGGTATCGGTCGCGGTGAACTCCAAGATGCGGCGCACCGGCGTTTGCGGGTCGGCGGAAACGCTGCTCGTGGACGAGGCGGTGGCCGGCACGCACCTTCTGCCGATCCTCGACGCGCTGCGCGCGGCAGGCTGCGAGGTGCGCGGCTCGGGTGCCGTTCGCGCGCTCGACCCCGCCGCCGTCCCCGCGACGGACGAGGACTTCCGCACCGAATATCTCGACGCGATCATCTCGGTCGACCTCGTGAACGGCGTCGAAGGGGCGATCTCGCATATCGCCCGCTATTCCTCCGGCCATACGGAATCGATCGTCACGCAGGATCCGGCAGCGGCCGAGCGCTTCTTCGGTGCGGTGGATTCGGCGATCCTCCTGCACAACGCCTCCACCCAGTTCGCCGACGGCGGCGAGTTCGGTTTCGGCGGCGAGATCGGCATCGCCACGGGCAAGATGCACGCGCGCGGACCCGTCGGGGTGGAGCAGTTGACGAGCTTCAACTACCGCGTCTCGGGATCGGGCCAGCTCCGGCCTTGAACTCAGGTCCCGCGCTTCGCCCGCCCCTGCCCGCCAACCTGCGCCTGCCTCCCGCCCCCGCCGGGGCGCGGATCGGGCTGTTCGGCGGGTCGTTCAATCCGCCGCACGAGGGGCACCTCCTCGTGGCCGAGACCGCGCTTCGTCGCCTCGGGCTCGATCGGCTGTGGTGGATCGTCACGCCCGGCAATCCGCTGAAGGCCGGGCGCCCGCTGGCGCCGCTCGCGGAGCGCATCGCCGCCTGCCGCGATCTGGCCCGCGATCGGCGCATCGTCGTCACCGGTTTCGAGGCCGCCCATCGTATTCGCTACACCGCCGACATGGTGGAACTGGTTCGCGCCCGGCGGCCGAACGCGCGGTTCGTCTGGGTGATGGGGGCGGACAATCTTGCCGGCTTCCATCTCTGGCAGTCCTGGCGGGCGATCGCGCAGAGCCTGCCGATCGCGGTCATCGACCGGCCTGGCGCGACGCTCGCCCCCATGAGTTCGCGCGCCGCGCGCACCCTGTGGCGCCATCGGCTCGACGAGCGCGACGCCCCGCTCCTGCCCTTCGCCGCGCCGCCCGCCTGGGTGTTCCTGCACGGGCGGCGCTCGACGCTGTCCTCCACCGCGGTTCGCGAAGCGTTAAGCCGTTCGTCTTGAAAGGGTCACGGAGGCTTGCCACCTTGATCGAAGACCGGCAAAGAACAAGTGCCGTGCCCCGCTCGCACAAGGATGATTGACCTGAGCCCCGTCGCCGAAATGAAATCGCAAGTCGAAGCCGCATCCGCCGATCCGTCCACCGAGGTCGCCGCCGATCGCCCGATGATCGATGTCGTGATCGCAAGCCTCGACGATTCCAAGGCCGAGGAAGTGGTCTCCATCGATCTGCGCACCCGGTCGGCGCTCGCCGACCATATGGTGATCGCGTCGGGCCGCTCGCATCGCCACGTGTCGGCCGTCGCCGACCATCTCCTGCGCGACCTGAAGGAAGCCGGCTTCGGCAATGCCAAGGTCGAGGGCTTGCAGAACGGCGATTGGGTGCTGATCGATACGGGCGACATCATCGTCCACATCTTCCGCCCCGAGGTCCGCTCCTTCTACAACATCGAGAAGATGTGGAGCCTCAGCGAATCCAAGGATTCGACGGTTCATTGAACCGGGCGACCCGGTTCTGACGCGGTGCGCCTCTGGATCGTCGCCGTCGGCCGGATGAAGTCCGGGCCGGAGCCCGAGCTCGTCGCCCGCTATCTCGACCGGTTGCGCAAGAGTGGCACCGCGCTCGGCCTCGAATGGGGCGGCGTCACGGAACTCACCGAAGCACGCCAGACCACGACGCCGGAGCGCAAGCGCGACGAGGCCGCGCGCATCGCGGACGCGCTGCCTGCCGGCGCGCGTTTCGTGGTTCTGGACGAGACCGGCAAGACGCCCGACTCACCCGAATTTGCCGACCTCATCGCCCGGTGGCGCGATTCCGGCATCCGCGATCTCGCCTTCGTCATCGGCGGCCCGGATGGGCTCGACCCGTCGCTGCGCGCCAAGGCCGAGAAGGCGATTGCCTTCGGTCGCCTCACCCTCCCCCATCAGATCGTGCGCATCCTTCTCGCCGAGCAGCTCTACCGCGCGACGACGATCCTTTCCGGGCACCCCTATCACCGCGCTTGAACCCGAGCGCCGGCGATGTCGATCCGCCACAACTCGTTGAAAATCATGAGATCGCAGGCCGTTGGTCATGGAACAGCCGCGCTCGCCGGTTTGCAATCGCAGCAAGGCGGGCGGTCCGTCATGGTTGATGAAATCTTAAACCCTTTCCTCGATCCTGGCCGAGCCTTCGAGGAGCGGTGATCGGGATCAGGACGTGCAGGGCTTGGGCAAATTCGGGCATGCGAAGGCGACGCGGAGCTTGATGCTCGGCCTTTTCCTGTCGGCGACCGTCCTTCCCCCGGCTCACGCGGCGCCGGACGGCGGCGCTCGGGAAACGCAGGACATCGCCTCCCGCCTCGCCGGCAACCAGGCCGAGTTGCAGCGGATCGGCGACGAGATCCGCCGCTCGCAGGAGCTTTCCGCTCGCTTGGACAAGGAGATCGCGGCGCTCGCGGCGGACCGCGACGGCATCCGACAGGCGATGATCACGGCGGCCGCCGAGCAGAAGCGCATCTCCGTCGAACTCGCGGCCTCCAGCGAGCGCCTCTCCGCCCTTCAGGGTCAGGAAGGCACCGTCAAGGCGTCGCTGCGCGAGCGGCGCGGCGTCCTCGCCGAGGTTCTGGCCGCGCTGGAGCGCATGGGCCGCAAGCCGCCCCCGGCGCTCCTGGTGAAGCCAGACGATGCGCTGGGCTCGGTTCGCAGCGCCATTCTTCTCGGCGCGGTGGTGCCCGAAATGCGCGAGCAGACCGCCAAGCTCGTGGCAGACCTCACTCGGCTGTCCGCGATCCGGAAGGAACTCGAAGACGAACGGACCACCTTTGCCGAAGCCGAGCGACGCGGGGTCGAGGAAGAGGCACGCCTCGAGCGTCTTCTGGCGGAGAAGCAGAAGCTGGAAGCCGACGGACGCCAGCGGATCGGCGAGGAGAACCGTCGCGCCGCCGAACTCGCCGCCCGCGCCACGACGCTGAACGATCTGATCGCCACCCTGGAAGCCGAGGCCACGCGCGCCGAGGCGGCCGAGAAGGAGCGCCTGCGGCTGGCCGAAGCCGCCGAGGCCGAACGCGCCCGGCAGGCCGAAGCGGCGGAGAAGAGCGCACCGGACGAGGCCGAGAGCCGCGTCGCCGAAACGCCGGACGCCGAGAAGCCGGCGGGCGCCTACGATATCGCGGCACTGCGTCGCGAAATGACGAAACTGGAACCCGCCGCCCCATTTTCGACATTGAAGAAGAGCCTCGTACGCCCCGTGGCAGGCCGGCAGATACGGCGTTTTGCCGAAGGAGACGGAATTGGGCGACCGTCTTCCGGCATCGTTCTGGCGGCGCGCTCCGGCGATGTCGTGACCGCACCGGCGGAAGGTCACGTCCTTTATGCGGGTCCGTTCCGATCCTATGGGCAACTCTTGATCCTGAACGCCGGCGATGGCTATCATATCGTGTTGGCCGGCATGAGCCGGATCGATGTGGCGGTTGGTCAGTTCGTTCTGGCCGGCGAGCCGTTGGCGGCCATGGGGCCGTTGCGGGTCGCCAGCGCGGCGGAAGCGGACGTGTCGAATGCCGAACCCTCGCTCTACGTGGAATTTCGCAAGGACGGGAAACCGGTCGATCCGACCCCCTGGTGGGCGGATGGATCATCTGGAAGGACGAGGAATGATACGTAAGCTCTCCATTCTCTTCGCCGGAGCGCTTTTGGGTGCGACCGCGATGACCGCGTTCGTCGGCCCGCATGCCGGCGTCGCCAATGCCGCCGGGTCCGACACCTATCGCCAGCTCGCGATCTTCGGCGACGTGTTCGAGCGCGTGCGCGCCCAGTACGTGGACGTTCCCGACGACCAGAAGCTGATCGAGACCGCGATCAACGGCATGCTGACCTCGCTCGACCCGCATTCGAGCTACATGAACGCCAAGGAAACGGCGGATATGCGCACCGAAACGCGCGGTGAGTTCGGCGGCCTCGGCATCGAGGTCACCATGGAGAACGAGCTCGTCAAGGTGATCTCGCCCTTCGACGGGACCCCGGCCGACAAGGCCGGCGTGCTGGCGGGCGACCTCATCGCCGAGATCAACGGCGAGCAGGTTCGCGGGCTGACGCTCGCCGAAGCCGTCGAGAAGATGAAGGGCGAGATCGGCACGTCCGTCGATCTCGTGATCGTGCGCGAAGGCGCGACCCAGCCCGTGCGGCTTTCGATCGAGCGCGCCGAGATCAAGGTCCCGTCCGTGCGCCACACGGTCGAGAACGACGTCGGCTACATCAAGCTTCTGCGTTTCAACGAGCAGACGACGTCCGGCATGGAAGAGGCGATCGCCGACATCAAGTCGAAGATTCCCGCCGACAAGCTCAAGGGCTACGTGCTCGACCTGCGCCGCAACCCGGGCGGCCTGCTCGACGAGGCGGTCAGCGTGTCCGACGCGTTCCTCGAAAGCGGCGAGATCGTCTCGACGCGTGGCCGCAACGCCGAGGAAACCCGCCGCTACAACGCCCGCTCGGGCGACGACGTGGACGGCAAGCCGGTGGTGGTACTGGTCAACGGCGGATCGGCCTCGGCCTCCGAGATCGTCGCCGGCGCCCTGCAGGACCAGAAGCGCGCGACCGTCGTCGGCTCGCGTTCCTTCGGCAAGGGCTCGGTGCAGACCATCATTCCGCTGGGCGCCAACGGCGCGCTGCGTCTGACGACGGCGCTCTACTACACCCCGTCCGGCTCCTCCATCCAGGGTCGCGGCATCCGCCCCGACATCGAGGTCGATCAGCCGCTGCCCGAGGAAATCAAGGCGCAGATGGGTCTGAAGGCCGACGAGGATCTGAAGATGGGCGAATCGTCCCTTCGGGGCCACATCCAGGGCGCCGAGGAGGGCGACGAGGGCTCCGGCTCGCTGGACTACGTGCCGCCGGAAGCCAAGGACGATCTCCAGATGCAGTACGCGCTGGAACTCCTGCGCGGCACCAAGACCAACGCGGCCTTCCCGCCGAAGCAGGACTCGGCCTCCGTCGCGAACTGAGGCGAGTCCCATTTCCATCGAAGGGCCCCGGCGACGACGCCGGGGCCTTTTTCGTTCGCCCTTAACGCTTCGAGACCGTTCGGGACGACCGTGGGCGGATCGCCGGGTGAAGCCGGGCATCCGATCGGCGACGATCATCCGTCCCCGCACGTTCTAAGCTCCGATCCAGTTCTGCGTCCTATGAAGGATGCATGCGTGACGAGCTCTACCGCCCCCTTGGCCAGGACCTGCAGCCGACCGACAGCCGCTCCCCGCCGCAAACGGGACGCTGGATCGCGGCTGCATCCGCAATCGCGCTTCTCGCTGCCGGCTCGGCCTTCACCGCCGCCACGCAGCCCCATTTCGCCCCGGCGCCCGCCGCGCCCTCCCCCGAGCCGATACTGTCCGCGAAGCTCGCGGAGACGCCGCCGCCCGAGCCCTCGATCGTTCGGATGAACCCGAATGGCGGCGTCACCATCACGGACGGCATGGGCACGCGCCCGCTGGTGGACGACGCCAATCCCTATACCGGCTCGATCCGCGTCCTGGAGCCGGGCTCGCTGCGCCAGCCGCAGGCCTTTGCCCATCTGCCGGATCAGGAACTCTTGGAAATGACCGACGGGGGCGCCCTGCCCGTTCGCGGCGGCGACGGACGGCGGCCGCTGGACGTCTATGCCGGCGCCTGGTCGGGCTCGGGCGGCACGCGCATCGCGCTCGTGGTCGGCGGGATCGGCATCAGCCAGACCGGCTCGCAGAAGGCCGTCAACGACCTGCCGCCGAGCGTGACGCTGGGCTTTGCCGCCGAGGGCAACAGCCTCGACCGCTGGATGCAGAGCGCGCGGCGCAGCGGCCACGAACTCGTCCTTCAGGCGCCGCTGGAACCCATGGGCTATCCGCAGGTGTCGGCGGGCGAGCACACGCTCACCGTCGCGGATGCGGCCGCCGGGCATTTCGATGCCCTTCGCTGGTCCATGGGGCGGCTCACCAACTATGTCGGCGTCATGAATTACATGGGCGCCCGCTTCAACGCCGATCCCGCCGCCCTGCAGCCCTTCCTCGGCGAACTATCCCGCCGTGGTCTCCTCTATCTCGACGACGGAACGTCGCCGCGCTCGCAGACCCGCGATGTGGCGCTCGCCAGCGGAACGCCGTTTGCCGCAGCCGATCTCGTGCTCGACGCCGACCGGACGCCGGATGCCATTGCCCGTCAGCTCGACGTCCTGGAGCGGATCGCCCGCGCGAAGGGCACGGCGATCGGCAGCGCCAGCGCGTTCGAAACCACCGTCGACGTCATCGCCGCCTGGACCGCCGCCGCGCAGCAGCGCGGCATCGAGATCGTTCCCATCTCGGCTCTCGCCTTCGATCCGGAAGCTCGGACCTAACGGCGACGCCCGCCGGGCGCGCGGTTTCATCCGGGGGGACCTTGGGTTAGAACGGGTTCGACCCGAACTCCCGGAGATGCCATGTCCCCCTCCCCCGATACGCTGCCCTATCGCCCCTGCGTCGGCATCATGGTCCTGAACGCGCGAGGTCAGGTGTTCGTCGGGCGACGGATTGCGGAGCCGAAGGGAGAGATGGACGGAGCGCTCCAGCTCTGGCAGATGCCGCAAGGCGGCATCGACGAGGGCGAGGACGCGCTGGAGGCCGCCAAGCGCGAGCTTTACGAGGAAACGGGGATCCGTTCCGTATCCCTGCTCGACGCCACCAAGGACTGGGTCCGCTACGAACTCCCGCCCGAACTCGTCGGCATCGCCCTTAAGGGTCGCTTCCGCGGCCAGAAACAGAAATGGTTCGCCTTTCGCTTTGAGGGACAGGAAAGCGAGATCCAGATCGATCCGCCGCCCGGCAACCACACGGCCGAGTTCAGCGAATGGGCATGGAAATCGTTGGACGAGGCGCTCGACCTCATCGTTCCCTTCAAACGTCCGGTCTACGAGACCGTGATCGCCACCTTCCGTCATCTGGAGGCGGCGTGATGGCTCGCGCGAACGACGAACTCGTGATCCGGGAGATGGGCGCCGGCGAGCTCGTTCTCGTCGAGACGATCCATGCGGCAGCCTTCGGTCGAGACACGGAAGCCCGCCTGCCACATGAGATCATCTCGGCCGGTCACGACGTCATTTCCGTCGTCGCGCTCGACGGGGACTACTTCGTCGCGCACGCGCTGTTCACGGCCTTGGAAGGCGCCGACCGCGCCTTGGCGCTGGGTCCGGTCGCCGTCGTGCCGGATCGGCAGGGCCATGGGATCGGGGTCCGCCTCGTCCGCTTCGGCCTCGATCTCGCGCGCCGGCGCGGCTGGCGCTCGGTCTTCGTCCTCGGCGATCCCGCCTTCTACGGCCGGCTCGGCTTCCGCGCTGATCTTGCGCGCGGCGCCATCGTGCCCTGGGCAGGACCCAACTTCCAGGCGCTGGAACTCGACCCCGGCGCCCTGTCCGGCTGGTCCGGCATCCTCGTCTATCCCAAGGCCTTCGGCAGCGGCGAAGACGAAACCGACGACTGACCGCAGATACAGAAAAGGGCCCGGAAACCTCCGAGCCCTTTCGAATCTTCGATGTGGAGTCTCGATTAGAGCCCCAGCGCATCCTTGGCGTTGCGCAGATCGGCCAAACGCCGCTCGGCCTTCAAGCGAACGGCACCGTCCTCGGCATCGGCGACGTCCTCTTCGGCATCGCGGATGTGCTGCTCGAGATCGGCGACATTGATCTCCTCGACCGGGGTCGCATGCTCGGCGAGCAGCGTGAACCCTTCAGGATTGATGTCGGCAAAGCCGCCCTGGACGAAGATGCGGCGCTCGCCGCCCGAAACGAGCGTCGCCTGAACGACGCCCGGTTTCAGCGTCGTCATCAGCGGGGCATGACCGGCCATGGCGGTGAAGTAGCCTTCGCTGCCGGGAGCCAGAACCGCCGAAACCTGTTCGGACAGGAGCAGACGCTCCGGGGATACCAGTTCGAACTTGAAGCCGTCAGCCACGATCCGCCTGCCTTGCTGCGCTCACCAAATGGAGCTCCGCCTGAAGCGCGGTCTCGAAATGACGGACCGCGATCTCGAATTTGTCGCGGCAGCCGGGATTGCAGAACCCGACCACCCGTTCGCGATAAAGGGTCAACGCGCCTTCCGAGATCGGTTGTCCCGACCAAGGGCAGGTCGTGTTGATCGCGTCCTCGATCCGCAGGGTCTCGGACGCGTCCATCACCATCAGGCCTGTGCGGCCATCTTCTGGGCCTTCTCGATCGCCATCTCGATCGAGCCGACCATGTAGAACGCCGCCTCCGGCAGGTGGTCGTACTCGCCGTCCACCAAGCCCTTGAAGGACTTGATCGTGTCTTCGAGCGGCACGAGCTGGCCCGGCGAGCCGGTGAACACCTCGGCCACGAAGAACGGCTGAGAAAGGAAGCGCTCGACCTTGCGCGCGCGCGCCACGGTCAGCTTGTCCTCTTCCGACAGCTCGTCCATGCCGAGAATCGCGATGATGTCCTGCAGCGACTTGTAGCGCTGGAGGATCTGCTGAACGCGGTTGGCGACCTCGTAGTGCTCCTCGCCCACGATATAGGGCTGGAGCATGCGCGAGGTGGAGTCGAGCGGATCGACGGCGGGGTAGATGCCCTTTTCCGAGATCGCGCGGTTGAGAACCGTGCGCGCATCAAGGTGGGCGAACGAGGTCGCCGGCGCCGGGTCGGTCAGATCGTCGGCAGGCACGTAGATCGCCTGGACGCTCGTGATCGAGCCCTTGGTGGTCGTCGTGATGCGCTCCTGCATGGCACCCATATCGGTCGCCAGCGTCGGCTGGTAACCCACGGCTGACGGAATACGGCCGAGAAGCGCCGACACCTCGGCGCCCGCCTGCGTGAAGCGGAAGATGTTGTCGACGAAGAAGAGCACGTCCTGGCCTTGGTCGCGGAAGTTCTCCGCGATGGTAAGACCGGTCAGCGCGACGCGCGCGCGGGCACCCGGGGGCTCGTTCATCTGGCCGTAGACGAGCGCGGCCTTGGAGCCGGCGGTCGAGCCACCGTTCTCGTGCGGGTCCTTGTTCACGCCGGACTCGATCATCTCGTGGTAGAGATCGTTGCCTTCGCGGGTGCGCTCGCCGACGCCGGCGAACACGGAATAGCCGCCATGCGCCTTCGCGACGTTGTTGATGAGTTCCTGGATCAGAACCGTCTTGCCGACGCCCGCGCCGCCGAACAGGCCGACCTTGCCGCCGCGCGCGTAGGGCGCGAGAAGGTCGATGACCTTGATGCCGGTAACGAGGATCTGCGACTCGGGGTTCTGCTCGATATACGGGGGAGCCGGCTGGTGAATGCCGCGCTTGGCCGAATGCTCGATCGGGCCGACCTCGTCGATCGGCTCGCCGATGACGTTCATGATGCGGCCGAGCGTGCCGTCGCCGACGGGCACTTCGATGGTCGTGCCGGTATCCGTCACCGGCTGACCGCGCACGAGGCCTTCGGTCAGATCCATCGCGATGGTGCGGACCGTGTTCTCGCCGAGATGCTGGGCGACTTCGAGAACGAGACGGTTGCCGTTGTTGTCGGTTTCCAGCGCGTTCAGAATCTCCGGCAGGTGATCGTCGAACTCGACGTCGACCACGGCGCCGATGACCTGCGCGACCCGCCCGCGGCGGCCATTGATGTCCAGAGTGTCAGCCATGCGAGTTTCCTCTCGATCGTATCGGGCGCTTCCGGCGATCCTCGCCTCCGGCGCCCATCATGTCGTCATGCCGGCGCGCTGCCCGAAAGGGCAGCGCGATTGAATTCCTTAGAGCGCCTCGGCGCCCGCGATGATCTCGATCAGCTCCGTCGTGATCTGCGCCTGGCGCTGACGGTTGTATGAGATCGAAAGCTTGTTGATCATGTCGCCGGCGTTGCGCGTGGCGTTGTCCATCGCGCTCATCCGGGCGCCCTGCTCGGACGCTCCGTTCTCGAGCAACGCGCGGAACACCTGCACCTTGATGTTGCGCGGGATGAGATCGGCGAGGATCTCTTCCGGACCCGGCTCGTACTCATAAAGCGCGTTCGTGCCGGACGCCTGCGCATCCGCGGCGACCGGCACTTCGGCCGGGATGATCCGCTGCGCGGTCGGGCGCTGAGTGATGACGTTCTCGAAAGCGGAGTAGAAGATCGTCGCGACGTCGAACTCGCCGGCCGCAAACATCTCCATGACCTTGTCGGCCACCGTCTCGGCCGCGTCGAAGCCGATCGTGCGCGCGCCGCCGTGGTCGAGACGGGCGACGATCTTCGAGCCGTAATCACGGCGCATCAGATCGGTGCCCTTCTTGCCGACGGACAGGATCTTGACCGTCTTGCCCTCGGCCTCGAGCCGGCGGATGTGCTCGCGCACCAGACGCACGATCTGCGAGTTGAAGCCGCCGCACAGGCCGCGGTCGGAGGTGAAGACGACGAGCAGATGCGTGTCGTCCTTGCCCGTCCCCGCCATCAACGGCAGCGCCTCGCCGTCCTCCATCGCACCCGCGATGTTGGCCAAAACGGATGCCATCCGCTCGGAATAGGGGCGCGCCGCCTCGGCCGCTTCCTGGGCGCGGCGGAGCTTGGCCGCCGCGACCATCTGCATGGCCTTGGTGATCTTCTGCGTCGCCTTCACCGAAGCGATGCGATTTCGCAGTTCCTTGAGCGAAGCCATCTGTCGGTTCAGTCTCCTGCGCTGACGGCGCCGTTAGTTCAAGCGAAGGACTTGGCGAACTGGTCGAGGGCAGCCTTCAGCTTGGCCCGCGTGTCGTCCGACAGTGCCTTCTCGGTGGCGATCGTGTCGAGGATCGACTTGTGCTCGGTGCGCAGCGAGGACAGGAGACCTTCCTCGAAGCGACCGACATCGGTCACCTTGAGCTTGTCGAGATAGCCCTGCGTACCCGCGAAGATCACCGCGACCTGCTCTTCCGTCTTCAGCGGCGAGAACTGCGGCTGCTTCAGAAGCTCGGTCAGGCGTGCGCCGCGGTTGAGGAGGCGCTGCGTCGAGGCGTCGAGATCCGAGCCGAACTGCGCGAAGGCCGCCATCTCGCGGTACTGCGCGAGCTCGCCCTTGATCGAGCCGGCGACCTGCTTCATCGCCTTGACCTGCGCGGCCGAGCCGACGCGGCTGACCGACAGACCGACGTTCACCGCCGGGCGGATGCCCTGGTAGAACAGGTTGGTTTCAAGGAAAATCTGGCCGTCGGTGATCGAGATCACGTTGGTCGGGATGTAGGCCGACACGTCGTTGGCCTGCGTCTCGATGACCGGAAGCGCGGTCAAGGAGCCGGAGCCGAGTTCGTCGTTGAGCTTGGCAGCGCGCTCGAGGAGACGCGAGTGAAGGTAGAACACGTCACCCGGATAGGCTTCGCGGCCCGGCGGACGGCGAAGGAGGAGCGACATCTGGCGATACGACACAGCCTGCTTGGACAGGTCGTCGTAGCCGATCACGGCATGCATGCCGTTGTCGCGGAAATACTCGCCGATCGCGCAGCCGGCGAAGGGGGCGATGTACTGCATGGGCGCGGGGTCCGAGGCGGTCGCCGCGATCACGACCGAATAGGCCATGGCGCCGCGCTCCTCAAGGGTGCGCACGAACTGGGCGACGGTCGAACGCTTCTGACCGATCGCGACGTAGATGCAGTAGAGCTTGTCCTTCTCGTTGCCCGCGTCGTGCGCCGGCTTCTGATTCAGGAACGTGTCGAGCAGGATCGCAGTCTTGCCGGTCTGACGATCGCCGATAACGAGCTCGCGCTGGCCGCGGCCGACCGGGATCAGGGCGTCGATGGCCTTGAGGCCGGTCGACATCGGCTCATGGACCGACTTGCGCGGGATGATGCCGGGCGCCTTGACGTCGACGCGGCGACGCTCGGTGGCGTCGATCGGGCCCTTGCCGTCGATCGGATTGCCGAGCCCGTCGACCACGCGGCCGAGGAGGCCCTTGCCGACGGGAACGTCCACGATCGCGCCGGTGCGGCGGACGGTGTCGCCTTCCTTGATGTCGCGGTCCGAGCCGAAGAGCACGACGCCGACATTGTCGGACTCGAGGTTCAGCGCCATGCCGCGCACACCGCCGGGGAACTCGACCATCTCGCCGGCCTGGCAATTGTCGAGGCCGTAGACGCGGGCGATGCCGTCACCGACGGAAAGAACCGTACCGACCTCGGAGACTTCCGCCTCGTTGCCGAAGTTCTTGATCTGGTTCTTGAGGATTGCGGAAATTTCCGCGGCCCGGATGTCCATCAGCCGACCTCTTTCAGCGCAAGCTTAAGGGATGAGAGTTTGGTGCGAAGCGAGTTGTCGATCTGGCGCGAGCCGATGCGGACCACGAGGCCGCCCAGAATCGCAGGATCGACGCTTTCGCGCATGGTGACAGTCTTGTTGGTGTAGGCGTGGAGCGCGTCGCGAAGCTCGCGCCGCTGGTCGTCGGTGAGGGCATGCGCGCTGACGACCTCGGCCTCGACCTCGCCGCGATGGGCGGCGGCCATCTGGCGGAAACCGCGCACGATGGAAGGGAAGGCGAACAGGCGGCGGTTAGCCGCGATCACCTTCAGGAAGTTGCCGACGAGCTGGCTCGGGCGCGTCTCGGCGACCACGGCCGTCAGCGCGCGAAGCTGGTCGTCGGAGGTGAAGGCCGGGCTTTCCACGAGGCGCCGGAAGTCGGAGTTCTCATCGACCAGCTGCTGGTATTGAAGGAGTTCGGACTCCGTCGCGTCGATCGAACCGTCGTCGCGAGCAAGCTCGAAAAGGGACTGGGCGTAGCGTTCGGCGACTCCGGAAACCGGAGAGGAGGATTGTGCCACGGACGATCGCTTCTCTTCTTGTCTGCGTTCCCGCACCGCCCCCGATGGGGTTCACGAAGGCGACGAGAACTGGTCGAAAAAATTTCGCGAAACCCCTGGAAACTGACCCAGGGCTGACCCGCGACGTGGGGGTCGTCTAGCACAGCGTTTCCCACTCCACAACCGAGCTTGGCCCTTCCAAACGCGGCTTCTCGCTATGGTTTACGCGGGCGTTGCCTCAGGCGGGAACGAGACCGAAGACGGGGGCGAGACAGGCGGCGGCCAGCGCGGTGTTGAGGAGAAGCCAGAGCCAGTTGCCGAAGGTGGAAGCATCGTCCGACAGGATCGACACGAGCCGCCCGAACGCGACGAACAGCCAGCCGGCGCCCAGCGTCATCTGCATGAAGGGCTGATCGAAGAAGAACAGCGTCGCCAGCCCAGCACCGAGCGGGAAACCCGCCAGCGTTCCACGGATTTCCGACAACCCGACCCGCCGCTCGGTGATCGGCTGAAGCTTGGCCATGCGCAAGAAATAGCCCGGCGCGAAAAGGGCGAAGAGACCGTAGAGCACGCTGAAGGCGGCCGCCACGAAGGGCAGCGTATCGGCGGTGGTGACGGGAAGCGTGAACTGCATGGGAGCTCGCGGGGAAGCCGCCGGAAACAAGGGGCGGCGGAAACGTCGGATGCGCCGGGTCTAGCCGATATCCCCAGCGGCGCAAAGGCACCCTCTTCAGCCGGAGCAGGTGCCCTCGATCTCCGTTTCCTTGCGGCCCTCGCCGCGAATCAAGGTCATGCGCCCGGCCAGCGAAACGGCCTCGCCCTCGCGCCCCGTTTCGCTCACCGTCACGTTCACGTTCACGCGAGGTTCGCCGGGCGAGCGCCACACCGTCACGATGGACTGATTCGCGTCCGCCCCGGTTCGAACCATCTCGAGTTCTCGCAAGGTCCCGTCCACCATGACGTAGCCGCGCTCGACGGGCTTCTCGCCCTTCGTCTCGCGCATCACCAGAAAGGCGAAGCGCCAGGTGTCGGGGTCGTCGTAGCGGAAGGCGCGCTTGGCGTCCGGCGTGAAGTAGGTGCATCGCGAAGGAGCGGGGTACCAGAAGATCTGGTCCTGCGCGGCGGGTGGACCTGCCGGCGTCTCGGGTCCGGACGCAAGCGCCTGCGCGAAGGCGGAACCGGGGGAGCTCGAAGCCAGCAGGAGAACCGCGATCGCCCGACGCTTCCATCCCATCATGCTTCTCCCTCCTGCCGCGGATTCGAAATGGACGGATCGGCGGGGGGATCGCAAGAGCGCGAGCGGAGAAATCTGCCGCGTTTCCTAAAGAAAGCTTTGCGGATCGATATCGACCTGCACATGCACCGATCCGCGCGCCTTCGGGGCGGCGGCCAGCATGGCGCGCACGAAGGCCTGGAGCGGCGCCCGGCGCCCGCCCTGGCACAGGAGGCGGAACCGGTGGCGACCCCGCACGAGGCCGAGCGGCGCTTCCGCCGGGCCCAGAACCTCGATGTCCATGTCCTCAGGCGCGGCGATGCGCAGCTGGCGCCCGTGCTCCTCCGCTTCGCGCCGCGTGTCAGCCGACACGATGATCGCGGCGAGGCGCCCGAAGGGCGGAAGCCCCGCCCGCTCACGCTCGCTCGCTTCGCGGTCGTAGAACAGCGACGGATCGGCTGATATCAGCGCCTGCATCACCGGATGCTCCGGCGTATAGGTCTGGATCATTCCCCGGCTCGGCAGTCCCGAGCGCCCCGCCCTGCCCGTCACCTGATGGAGAAGCTGGAACGTGCGCTCGGCCGCGCGCGGATCGCCGTTGGACAGGCCGAGATCGGCGTCCACCGCGCCGACCAGCGTCATCAGCGGGAAGTGGTGCCCCTTGGCGACGAGCTGCGTGCCGATCACGATATCGGCCTCGCCGTCCGCCACCGCGTCGAGCTCGCGCCGCAGGCGTCGCGCGCCGCCGGGAAGATCCGACGACAGGAGGATGGTACGGGCTTCCGGGAAGGTTTCCAGCATTTCCTCGGCGATCCGCTCGACGCCGGGTCCGCAGGCGACGAGATGGTCGAGCGTGCCGCAGGCGGGACAGGCTTCCGGCCGGTGCTGCTGATGGCCGCAATGGTGGCATTGGAGAACGCCACGCAGGCGATGATCCACCAGCCAGGCCGAGCACTGCGTGCACTGGAACCGGTGGCCGCAGGCGCGGCAGAGCGTCAGCGGCGCATAACCCCGACGGTTGAGGAACAGGAGCGCCTGCTCGCCACGCCCAATCGTTTCCTCGATCGCAGTGCGCAGGACAGGGGAAAGAAACTTGCCCCGCGGCGGCGCGTGGCGGCGCAGGTCCACCAGCGACAGGTCGGGCAGTGCCGCGTCCGCGAAGCGGCTTTCCAGCGGCACATGGGCGTAGCGGCCGGCCCGCGCGTTGACGCGGCTTTCCAGCGAGGGCGTGGCGGAGGCCAGGATCACCGGGAACTCCCCGCCCCGCCCGCGCACCACCGCCATATCGCGCGCGTGATAGAAGGTCCGGTCCTCCTGCTTGTAGGCGGGGTCGTGCTCCTCGTCGACGATCGCGAGGCCGAGGTTCGTGAAGGGCAGGAACAGGGCGGAGCGCGCGCCGGCCACGACCTTGATGCGGCCCTCGGCCACCTGCCGCCAGACCTTCTCGCGCATGCGCGGGGGCACGTCGGAATGCCATTGCGCCGGCTCTGCGCCGAAGCGGGCGTGGAAGCGATCGATGAAGCTCTGCGTCAGCGCGATCTCGGGCAGGAGAATCAGCACTTGGCTCCCGGCTTCCAGCGCCTTGGCGACCGCCTCGAAATAGACCTCCGTCTTGCCCGAGCCGGTGACCCCCTCCAGAAGGCTCACCGAAAAGCCGCCGCGCTCCACCGCCGCGCCGAGGCGCTCGGCGGCTTCGCTCTGCGCCGGGGTCAGCTCGGCCCGGCGATGCGAGGTGTCGGGCTCGGGCACGGCGGGATGGGGCGGCAGGCGGATCGGCTCCAGCGCGCCGTTCTTCAGGAGGCCGTCCACGACCGAGACGGCGACACCGGCCGCATTGGCGAGCCCGGAGCGCGTCCATTCCGGCGAATGGGCGACCGTTTCCATCACGCGCGCGCGCGTCGGCGTCATCCGGGGCGGGAGCGTGCCGGTCGCCCGCAAGCCGTCCACCATGGGCTCGGGGTCGAAGGCGGCCGGCGCGCGCAGCACCATGCGCGCGACGAGGCCGGGCGGCGACAAGGTGTAGTCGGCGACCCAGTCCACGAAGCGGCGCATGGTGGCGTCGATCGGCGGGCAGTCGAAGACGTGGGTGATCGCGCGCAGCTTCTTCGGGTCGACCGGATCGCCCATCGCGTCCCAGACGACGCCCGCGACCTGTCGCGGCCCGAGCGGCACCTGAACGATCGAGCCCGGCTCCACCACCATTCCCTCGGGCACGCGGTAGGAATACGGCTTGTCCGCCGGCAGGGGTACGAGGACGGGCACCACCTGCGCGCGGGTCTCCGGCACGTCTTCCCGCGCAAACAGCAGATCGGTCGAAGCAGGCAGGACGGGCTCCATGATCGGGATCGGTTCGGGCTGGGAACGCCACGCGGTTCGCCGGCTCCCCTTCATATCGGTGAACGCCGGGCACGTTGAAAGAGCCGGGCTGCCCCTCAAACGCCCGAAACCGGCCCGTTTTCCTTCTTGCTTCCCTTATCCGCTCCTATATCACCACGAAGCACGAGGATCGACGGCCGAAGGCCGAGGGTCCCGAGAGGGGTCGGCCGCCCGGCCGCCGGAGAACGCGAAGGACGAATTCCATGAAATTTTTCGTCGACACCGGTGATATCGCCGAGATCAAGGAGCTTCAGGAAGCGGGCCTGATCGACGGCGTCACCACCAACCCGTCCTTGGTGCTGAAGGCCAACCGGCCGATCAAGGAGCTCCTGAAGGATATCTGCGAGGTCACCGACGGGCCCGTATCGGGCGAGGTCGCCTCGATCGACTTCGACGGCATGATGCGCGAGGGCAAGATCCTCGCCGACATCGCGCCCAACATCGTCATCAAGCTGCCGCTGACGCTGGACGGGCTGAAGGCCTGCAAGCACTTCACGCAGGACGGCTTCAAGACCAACGTGACCCTCTGCTTCTCGGCCAACCAGGCGCTGCTCGCGGCGAAAGCCGGCGCGACCTACATCTCGCCCTTCATCGGCCGCCTCGACGACATCAACATCGACGGCATGGAGCTGATCGCTGACATCCGCCGGATCTACGACAACTACGACTTCGAGACAGAAATCCTGGCCGCTTCGATCCGCACGCCGAACCATGTGCGCGAAGCGGCGCTTCTGGGCGCCGACGTCGCGACCGTGCCGCCGGCAACCCTCAAGGCGCTCGTCAAGCATCCGCTGACCGACAAGGGCCTCGAAGGCTTCGTGGCCGACTGGAAGAAGACCGGCCAGACGATCGCCTGATCGGTAGAGCCGAGAATGCAAAAAAGGGCGGCCCGGTGGCCGCCCTTTTTCGTTGGTGGAAACGGATCGCTCAGGCGCGCTGGAAGTGGCTTTCCAGGAAGTAGAGCGACTTGTCGATCCCGCGCCCGACCTCGGTGAAGAGATCGGCGGTCAGGTCGTCGCCGGCTTCGTCGGCCTCCGAGACCGCCTCGCGCAGCGCACCGCTCCACTTGGCGTAGTTGTCGGCGAGTCGCTTCAGGTGATCCATCGAATCGACGAGATCCAGCGGATACGGGTCGAGGATCGTGCCTTCGGCGGACGCCTGAACCGTGCCGCGCGCCTGACCGCCCAGCGCCGTCAGACGCTCGGCGATCGTGTCGACATAACCTTCCGCTTCCTCGTGCAGGCGGTCGAACAAGAGGTGGACGCCGATGAAGTTCGAGCCTTTCACGTTCCAATGGGCCTGCTTGGCGGAATAGCTGAGGTCGATCGACGAGGCGAGGTGCACCTGCAGAAGCTCGACCATCGAGCGGCGCAGGTTCTCGTTCATGCTGTTCTTGGTCGGATGGATCGGGGTCGTGCCCTTCTTGGCCATCGAAAAACTCCTGGAACCGAACGTAAGGCGGCCGCCCGGGATCGAGCTTAGCCGCGTCGGCTCCGATACGCTTGGGGCGGCCGATCGGTTCCCTGCGTCCGGAACGCCTCCGAACGCGATCAGCCCATCTTGCCCTTCAGCTCGGCCTGCGCCTTGGCGCCCCAGACGGCACGCACCTGCGCGTCGCGTCCGCATCCGGTGCGGTAGAGCTTGTAGTGGCCCGGGTTCTTCCGCGCGTAATCCTGATGGTAGTCCTCGGCCGGATAGAAGGTCGCCGTCTTCTGCACCGTGGTGGCGACCGGCTTGCCGAGTTCGTCCTGAACGGAAACGAGGCTCGCCTTCGCGGCCTTCGCCTGCGCGTCGTTCACCGGGAAGATCGCCGTGCGATAGGACGGGCCGCGATCGCAGAACTGGCCGCCGGCATCCGTCGGGTCAATCGAATGCCAGTAGGCATTCAGAAGCTGGTCATAGGAAATCTTCGCCGGATCGTAGGTGACCTTCACCGCCTCGTAGTGCCCGGTCGTCTCGGTGATGACGTCCTGGTAGGTCGGGTTCTTCAGAGTGCCGCCGATATAGCCGGACTGCGTCGCGGTGACGCCGTCGACATGGTCGAGGTCGGTTTCCATCGACCAGAAGCAGCCGCCCGCGAAGATCGCCTCGTCGGCCTGCGCCGCGAGCGGCGAAAGAAACATGAAAAAGCCGAGCGCCGCCGCACCCGGCCGAACAAGGATCGAACGCATCATCTCAAAGGAACTCCCGCCGCAGGTCTTCCGACGAGATACGGCGCCGGGAACGCGGCGGATGCATGGCGCCTGGGATCAGACGCGGCGTTCCACCATCATCTTCTTGATCTCGGCAATGGCCTTCGCCGGGTTCAGCCCCTTGGGGCAGGCCTGCGTGCAGTTCATGATCGTGTGGCAGCGATACAGGCGGAACGGATCTTCCAGCTGATCCAGCCGGTCGCCGGTCGCCTCGTCGCGGCTGTCGATCAGCCAGCGATAGGCCTGGAGCAGCACGGCGGGGCCGAGATAGCGGTCGCCGTTCCACCAGTAGCTCGGGCACGAGGTCTGGCAGCAGAAGCACAGGATGCACTCGTAGAGCCCGTCGAGCCTCTCGCGGTCGCCATGGCTCTGGCGCCATTCCTTCTCCGGCTCGGGCGTCTCGGTCTTCAGCCAGGGCTCGATCGAGCGCAGCTGCGCGTAGGGCACCGTCAGATCGGGTACGAGGTCCTTGATCACCGGCATGTGCGGCAGCGGATAGACCTTCACCGCGCCCTTCACCTCGTCCATGCCCTTGGTGCAGGCGAGCGTGTTGGAGCCGTCGATGTTCATGGCGCAGGAGCCGCAGATGCCCTCGCGGCAGGAGCGGCGCAGCGTGAGCGTCGAATCGACCTTGTTCTTGATCCATAAAAGCGCGTCGAGCACCATCGGACCGCAGTCGTCGGTATCGACATAGAACGTGTCGACGCGCGGGTTCTGCCCATCGTCCGGCGACCAGCGGTAGATGCCGAACTCGCGCACGTTCTTGGCGCCTTCGGGCTTCGGCCAGACCTTGCCTTTGCCGATGACGGAATTCTTGGGAAGGGAGAGTTCGACCATGACTGGGGTCCCGGCACTCGCTGCGCGTCTTTAGAATGGGGCTAAACACGAATGCTCGTGCGGCGCAACACGGCAGTTGAGCGCAGGCGGGCTTAAACCGTTTGTATGTCCGAATGCTCTCACACGCCCCGCCGCGCTCAGACCGTTAGGGCTGGACGATCTGCGGAAAGCGGCCGAACCGCTCCGGCTTGTTGGCCTCGTCGGCGATCTCGGACAGGACGCAGGCATGGGTCCCGGCCTTGACGAAACCGGCCGCCTCCGCCTGCGCCGCCGCCGCGCCCAGCGTGCGCCCGAGCGTCGCGGGCACGCCCGCGGCCTCGATCCGGCGCAGCTCGCGCTCCACCTCGCCCTTCGGCAGACCGACCGGGCGCACGTCGTGAATGTGGACGGCGAGGATGCGGCCGGGATGGCGCGCCACGGCCTCGGCATAGACGGTCGCGTCCTTCTGTCCCGAATCGCCGATCAGGATGAAGGGAAGGCTCAGGTAGGCGGCGAGGATCTCGTCGATCACCACCGCCTTGTGGCTGCGGTGGCGCTTCAGAAGCCAGCCGAGCGCGTCGCTCGACAGGGAGCGCAGAAACATCGGACCCGCCGGAATGTTCTTCAGCACCATGAAGCGCTCGAAGATGTCGGACAGGTTCCACGGGCTGGACGACACGTAGAACACCGGGTTGGTTTCCGGCCCCGCCGCCCCTTCGCAAAGCGCGCGGTAGAATTCCGACACGCCGGGAAAGGCGGTGCGCGCTTCCGGAGAATTGGCGGTGACGATGCGCCAATGGCGCAGGAGCTTGAAGGCGCCGGTGTGGATGATCGTGTCGTCGATGTCGGAGATCACGCCGAACCGCGCTTGTCCCGAGACGACGCGCGCGCGTCCCTCCGCTTCCACCGGCGCGAAGTCGTAGCCGCTGGCTTTCTCCAGCCGGAGCGTGACCGGCGTCCAAGGCGCGTCGGCTTCGCCGATCGCCGCGGCGTCGAGGTCGAGGCTGAGATAGCCGTCGGTTCCGCTATGCACCTCGCCCGAGCCTGCCGGTCCGGCGTAGCTCACGCGCGCCCCACCGATCTCGTCCGTTTCGTAGCGTTTGAACGTCAGCCAGAGGTTGCGCAGCGTCGAGTTGGAGTGGGGCGCGTCGAACACCCCTTCGTCCTCCAGGACGCGGGCCAGCACACGGAGCCGCCCGTTGGCGACATGGCCGGGATAGACCACCAGCGTCGGCCGGTCGGTCAGGCCCACACGGCGCTTGAAGGCGAAGCGCAGGACGCGGCTTCGCGTCAGGAACTGCCGGCCGAGGTTACGCAGCGTGCTCGAACTCATGGATTGGCGATAGCAGGAGGCACCGGCCCGAAACAAGCCGACCGGTGCTCGGCTCACCAGTCTTCGGGCGGCGAATCCGAGATCGGGCCGACCAGAAAGAACGCGTCCTCCACGGTGGCGAGGTCGCCGCAATAGGTCGAGGCGATCTCGTCGCCCGCGCCCGAAAACCCGTCGAGAAACAGGACGCCGCCATCGGCATGGGCGCGAATGCGCCAGTCCCCGCCGTCCGTCGGCACGAACAGGAGCTTGTCGCCCTGGCGTGATCCGATCTCGTCGACCTCGCAGGTCCAACGTCCGGTGAACGGTTCGGAGACCGTGCCGTAGATTCGCACGCGATTGCCGAGCAGCGGTCGGAGCTCGAACTCGCCCCAGGCATTGCGCCAAGTCCCTACGAGATCGGACGAGCCCTGCGGCCGAATGCGGTCGAGCATCTCGGCCCGCTCGCCGAGGAGATCGCGCAGCCACTCGCGCGGGTCCCCGTCGACACCCGGACGCAGCCACTCGCGAATGCCGAGAAACGCGTTTTGATCGGCGCGCAGGGCATTTCTCGCCCCGCCCTGTCCGAAGCGTTTCGCCAGTTCTGCGAAGCGCCGGTCGATGCGCCGGTCGAGGGCCGCGCTTTGCGGATCGTCGCAGATCGCCCTTTCCGACCAGGAGTGCGCCTTGCGGCAGTCGAAGGAGGGTTTGGCGCGGGGAGCGGCGTCCGCCTGATGAAGGAAGAGGAAGGCCGAAGCGAGCGACAGGGCGAGAAAGGCGGAACGAAGCATGGAATAGGCCGATCGAGGTTTCGATCGGCCTATTCCATATGGGCGCGGTTTCGCTGCGATGTCGCATCGCCGCCGATCCTGTTTCGTCGGCGATGCCCGATGTTTCGCGTCAGTAGACTCGCTTCTTCGGCTGGATGTACTCGATCTCGTTCGACATCGTGTAGGTGTGAACCGGCCGGTCCTCTAGCGTCACGGTCTTGTCGACCGTGTCGCAGAACGACAGCGTATGCTTCATCCAGTTGGCGTCGTCGCGGTCGGGGAAGTCCTCGCGCGCATGGGCCCCGCGCGATTCC
The DNA here is from genome assembly GCF_903970965.1 of Aureimonas sp. ME7. Lineage (GTDB taxonomy): Bacteria > Pseudomonadota > Alphaproteobacteria > Rhizobiales > Rhizobiaceae > Aureimonas. The sequence goes on from NZ_CAJCKW010000005.1 coordinate 192,451, forward strand.
TGGCGGGCGAGCGCCGAGTCCATGGTGACGACGGCCTGAGCGATCAGGTTGTCGTATTCCAGGGTCTCGATGAGGTCCGTGTTCCAGATCAGCGAGCGGTCGGTGACGCGCACGTCGTCGGACGACTGCCAGACCTGATGGATCTTGTGGTGCCCTTCTTCCAGCACCTCGCCGGTGCGGAACACGGCGCAGTTGGACTGCATCGTGCGCTGCATGTTGTCGCGAAGCTCGGCCGTGGAGGTCGATCCTTGCGCGTAGCGGAAGCGGTCGAGGCGGGCGAGCGAGTTGTCGCCGGCGTCCGCTGGCAGCGGCGCGTGGCCCTCGCCGGCCGAGACCGTCTCGGCGCAGCGCAGGCCCGCCGCGCGGCCGAACACCACGAGGTCGATCAGCGAGTTGGAGCCCAGACGATTGGCGCCGTGCACCGACACGCAGGCCGCCTCGCCGACCGCCATCAGGCCGGGCACCACCGAATCCGGGTTGCCGTCGCGCTTGGTCAGGACCTCGCCGTGATAGTTCGTCGGGATGCCGCCCATGTTGTAGTGGACGGTCGGCAGAACCGGGATCGGCTCCTTGGTGACGTCGACGCCGGCGAAGATGCGAGCCGACTCCGAAATACCCGGCAGACGCTCGTGAAGGATCTTCGGGTCGAGATGGTCGAGGTGGAGGAAGATATGGTCCTTCCCCTTGCCGACGCCGCGCCCGTCGCGGATCTCCATGGTCATCGAGCGGGACACGACGTCTCGGCTCGCCAGATCCTTGGCGGACGGGGCGTAGCGCTCCATGAAGCGCTCGCCTTCGGAATTGGTGAGGTAGCCGCCCTCGCCGCGCGCGCCTTCGGTGATCAGGCAGCCCGCGCCGTAGATGCCGGTCGGGTGGAACTGGACGAACTCCATGTCCTGCAACGGCAGGCCGGCGCGCAGCACCATGGCGTTGCCGTCGCCCGTGCAGGTGTGGGCGGAGGTCGCCGAGAAGTAGGCGCGGCCGTAGCCGCCGGTTGCGAGAATCACCTTCTTGGAGCGGAAGCGGTGGATCGAGCCGTCGTCCATGTTAAGGGCGACGACGCCGCGGCAGGCGCCTTCCTCGTCCATGATGAGGTCGATCGCGAAATACTCGATGAAGAACTCGGAGGAGTAGCGGAGCGACTGGCCGTAGAGCGTGTGGAGGATCGCGTGGCCGGTCCGGTCGGCGGCGGCGCAGGTGCGCTGCGCGGGCGGGCCGTTGCCGAAGTCGGTGGTCATGCCGCCGAAGGGGCGCTGGTAGATCTTGCCGTCCGTGGTGCGCGAGAAGGGCACGCCGAAATGCTCGAGCTCGTAGACCGCCTTCGGCGCCTCTCGCACGAGATACTCGATGGCATCCTGGTCGCCCAGCCAGTCCGACCCCTTGACGGTGTCGTACATGTGCCAGCGCCAGTTGTCTTCGCCCATGTTGCCGAGCGAGGCAGCGACGCCGCCTTGCGCGGCGACCGTATGCGAGCGGGTCGGGAAGACCTTGGAGATGCAGGCGGTCTTCAGGCCGGCCTGCGCGGCGCCGAGCGTGGCGCGAAGGCCGGCGCCCCCGGCGCCCACAACGACCACGTCGAACGTGTGGTCGACGAACGTGTAGGCCTTGCCGTTCTGCGCCGGAGCGCTGCGATGGGGCTGGGCAGTGGCCATGGGTTCAGGCTCCGAAGCTCATCTTGACGATCGCGAAAAGGCTCGCCGAGGCGACGAGGACCGCGAAGAAGGTGTTGAGGATCACGAGGACGACGCGCGCCCCGCCGTGAACGTAGTCCTCGATCACGGTCTGCATGCCGAGGCGCATGTGCACGGTGACGGCGATCACCACCAGCGCCATCACGAGGCCGACGAGCGGGTTGCCGAAGGCCGCGACGACGCCGGCGTAGGGCTCGTCGTGCAGCGCGATCAGAAGCACCACGAAGAAGGAGATCAGGAAGAGGTTGGCGATCGCGGTCAGCCGCTGCAGCCAGAAGTGGCCGGTGCCTTCACCCGCCGCGCCGTAGCCGCGAACCCGCTTGAGGGGCGTTCTCATGTCCATGACGGCTGTTCCTTCAGAGTACGACGACGGCGAGCCAGAGAAGCACGGTGCCGACCAGCGACGCGACGAGCGTCGCGATGGCGAACCGCGTCGACTGCTCGCGCCCGAGCCCGGCGCCCGTGTCCCAGATCAGGTGGCGGATGCCCCCCGCCATGTGATGGAGGAGCGCCCAGCTATAGCCGAACAGGATCAAACGGCCGACGATCGAGTTGAAGAAGGCCGAGGCCCAGGAGAACGCGTCCGGCCCGCTGGCCGCCGCCACCAGCCACCAGACCACGAGCGCGGTGCCGACATAGAGCGCGCAGCCGGTGATGCGATGCAGGATCGACATCGCCATGGTCGGCCGGAACCGGTAGACCGTAAGATGCGGCGACAGGGGCCGGGCGGATTTGATGTCGGACAAGGACGACTCCTCGAGCGGTCACGGCAATGGGACGGCACGCCGTTGGAATGGCGACGCAACTGGACTGCTTCTAAAAAACCTCTCGCGCGGCGAAATCAAGCGCCCGGACGCGCCTTTCGCCTGCAAACCGATTGAATGTCGACGTGTCGCACGCGGGGTGGCTCAGCGATCGATGAAGCGCAGCACGTAGCTCGACCAGTCGGCGGGCTCGGCGACCTTCTCGTAGAGGTGCCGCCCCGACCCGCCGTGGCGCGGCGCGTGGAGCACGAGACGCGACCAGCCGCGCGAATCGGCCTCGTCGGCCAGAAGGTCGACCATCGCCTTGGCGATGCCCTTGCGCCTATGCAGATGCTCGACGAAGACATGCTCGGCGAGCCCGGCACGCATTCCCGTCCACGGGTCGGGCAGGTCGTAGAAGAGGAGAAAGGCTACGAGCCGGCCGTCGAGCCGGGCGCCCAAGATTTCGCCCGTCCGGTCCTGAAGGAGCTGCTCGGCATAGAACGTGTCCGGCGCGCCGGGGGCGCCTCGGAACATGTCCTGGTTGTAGGCGGCCAGGAGCGGCGCCAGTTCGCGCGCGTCCTTCAAACGAAGGAGGCCAATCTCGATGTCGGGAACGCGCTCGCCAAGGCTCATGCCGGTGATGTGCGGCGGAACGGGGTGGGCGTCAAGCGCGAAGGCCGGCGGCGCCCGCAATTGCCCGCGATCTATCCGCTAGCCTATAGTGGCTTTCCGTTGGGGTAGGCATGTAATAAGTCAAGGGACCCGATTCGACTGCAACCTTCGGAAGGTCTGCATTCATGCCGTCAAAGGAGCCGAGCCGCCTGCTTCGATCGAAAGGATGCGGTCGATGCGCGCCGATATCCTAGCCTGGTCCGTTCCCGCCGTTTTCGCGGCCTTCGGGCTGTGCTTCGCGCTTCTGTCCCACCTCCACCGCAGCCTGAGGTGGTGGAGCGGCTCCTTCTTCGTCGCCGCGCTCGGCTTCGCGATGACCGTGGTGCCGACCGCGCCCGGCTCGGTGGTGAAGCCGACGGTCGAGGACTCGATGTTCCTGTTCGCCTTGAGCGGCGCCAACGTCGCGTTCGCCATGCGCGCCGCGCGCCCTCCGAACTTCGTCGCACTTGTGCTTCTGACCGCGCTCGGCACGTTCGGGGCGGCCCTTTCGCTCTTCTTCCTCGACAGCGCGCCCTACGAGATCTTCTGGGTCCAGTCCGCCTGCGCCCTGATCATGCTCCTGTCGGCCTTCGAGATGCGGAACGGCACGGGAAATCTCGATCCCCTTCTGTTCTGGCTGTGCATCGCGATCGCGATCAGCCTCGGGCTGCAGAACGTCCTCTTCATGTCGGAGCCGCCCTCGGACCTCACCGTGTCCACCTGGCGCGAAACGGACTGGGGCTTCGTGTTCCAGCTCAGCGGCGCGGCGAGCGGCCTGCTTCTGGCGATCGGCGTGATCCTGGCGACGACGCTCGACATCATCGAGCGGCTGCACGCCAGCGCCCACAACGACGCCCTGACCGGCGCGCTCAACCGACGAGGGCTGGAGCAGCGGGTGGAGGCGATCCGAAAGGGCCTCAAGCCCGGTGCTTCCCTGTCGTTGGTGGTCAGCGACCTCGACCATTTCAAGTCGATCAACGACCGGTTCGGGCACGAGGCGGGCGATGCGGTCCTGTGCGCCTTCACCGCGCTGTGCGAAACCTATGTCGGCGCGAAGGGCTGCTTCGCGCGGCTGGGAGGCGAGGAGTTCGCCATCGTCTTCGCCCAGCTCGACGCATCGGCGGCGGCGCGCTCCACGGAGCGGCTGCGCGCGGCGACGCAGGCGATCGAATGGCCGGGACGCTTTCTCGACCTCGAAGTGACGGCGAGCTTCGGCGTGGTGGAGCTTCGACCCGGCGAAGCGCTGGCGCAGGCGATCGGACGCGCCGACGAACTGCTCTACCGGGCGAAGGCCCGCGGTCGCAACATGGTGGTGGCGGAAGACGGCGCCAGCTCGGAGCCACTGAGCGAGTTGCCGCTGGCAGCCGGCACTGACGCGCGCCAGCCGGCGAGTGCGAGGGGCCCCCTCCTGCCGACCTGAGATCCCACGCGTCTTCGGGAAGGCGGGTGGAGTCGAACGACCCCGCCCGCCCCCCTTTTCAGCTCCAGTTGCGGATATCCACGAAGCGCCCGGCGATCGCGGCCGCCGCCGCCATGGCGGGCGAAACGAGGTGCGTGCGGCCCTTGAAGCCCTGCCGGCCCTCGAAGTTCCGGTTCGAGGTCGAGGCGCAGCGCTCGAACGGCTTCAGGCGGTCCTCGTTCATGCCGAGACACATGGAACAGCCCGGCTCGCGCCAGTCGAAGCCGGCGGCCTTGAAGATCGCGTCGAGGCCTTCGGCTTCGGCCTGCAGCTTCACGAGACCCGAGCCCGGCACGATCATCGCCGACACGGTGTCGGCGACCTTGCGACCCTCCACCACCTTGGCGACGGCCCGCAGATCCTCGATGCGCCCGTTGGTGCAGGAGCCGATAAAGACGCGGTCGAGCGTCAGGTCGGTCATCGGCGTGCCGGGCGTCAGGCCCATGTAGTCGAGGGCGCGCTTCTTGGTTTCGCGCTTGGCCTCGTCGGCGATCTCGTCCGGGTTCGGCACGGTGCCGGCGATCGACACGACATCCTCGGGCGAGGAGCCCCAGGAGACGATCGGCGGCAGGTTGGCGGCATCGAGGCGCACCACCTTGTCGAAATGGGCGCCCTCGTCCGTTTCGAGCGTGCGCCAATAGCGAACCGCCTGCTCGAACGCCTCACCCTTGGGGGCGCGAGGCTTGTCCTCGATATAGCGGTAGGTGGTCTCGTCCGGGGCGATCAGGCCGGCCCGCGCGCCGCCCTCGATCGTCATGTTGCAGATCGTCATCCGCCCTTCCATCGAAAGCGCGCGGATCGCCTCGCCGGCGAACTCGATGACGTAGCCCGTGCCGCCGGCGGTGCCGATCTCGCCGATGATGGCGAGGATGATGTCCTTGGCGGTCACGCCCTCGGGCAGTTGCCCGTCCACCTGGACGAGCATGTTCTTGGCCTTCTGCTGGATCAGCGTCTGGGTGGCCAGAACGTGCTCGACCTCGGACGTGCCGATGCCGTGTGCCAGTGCGCCGAAGGCGCCGTGCGTCGAGGTGTGGCTGTCGCCGCACACGATCGTCATGCCCGGCAGGGTGAAGCCCTGCTCGGGGCCGATGATGTGGACGATGCCCTGTCGGTTGTCGACCTCGTTGAAATACTCGACGCCGAACTCGGCCGCGTTCTTCGCCAGAGTCTCGACCTGGATGCGGCTTTCCTCGTTGTGGATGCCGCCGCGCCGGTCGTAGGTCGGCACGTTGTGATCGACGACGGCGAGCGTGCGCGAGGGGTGGCGCACCCGCCGCCCGGCGGTGCGCAATCCTTCGAACGCCTGCGGGCTCGTCACCTCGTGGACGAGGTGGCGGTCGATATAAAGAAGGCTCTCGCCTCCTTCCCCGTTGGAGACGACGTGGTCGTCCCAGATCTTGTCGTAGAGGGTCCGCGGACGGGTCTCGGTCATGGAAACGGTCCTGATGGCGGCGCCGGGTTCACGGGACCGCTGCAAATTCGATCATTGGGATGAAGAACGAACGCCAGGGAGCGCTCGCGAAACAGGGCTCAAGCCCGAAGGTGAACCGCCGAAATCTGGCGGTAGAAGAAGCGGCCGGGCATGCGCGCGCGGTCCTCCACCGGGGAGAACCCCAGCGTGGTCGGCAGACGCCCTAAGATCGTGCTTCTTCGCATGGTTCCAAAATACGCCGGTGCGGCGGGCGGCGCAATGCCCCCTCGCCCCGGCGGCGCTTCAAGGGTTGGCGGTCGCCGCTGCGCTGTCAACGCTGGCGCGCTCGCGCGTCGCCGCTTCCGCCACGCTCGGCGTCGCGACCGCTTGGTTTTGTCTGGCATAGCGCTGCGCCAGCGCCGCGCAGGCGAAAAGCTGGATCTGATGGAACAGCATCAGCGGCAGGACGACGAGCGCCATCGCGTGCCCTGCGAACAGGATGCCCGCCATCGGAATGCCGGTCGCCATGCTCTTCTTGGAGCCGCAGAAGACGATGGCGATCTCGTCCGCCCGCTCGAAGCCGAGCCAGCGGGCAGCGAGCGTCGTCGCCGTCAGCGCGACCGCCAGGATCGCGATCGCGAACACGACCACCAGCGCGAGGTCCTGCCAGTCGAGGCTGGTCCAGACCCCGGCGACGACCCCTTCCGAAAACGCCGCGTAGACGACGAGAAGGATGGAGCCGCGATCCACCACCACCGTGACGGGCTTGTGGCGGGCGAGCCAACCGCCGATCAGCGGGCGCAGGAGCTGCCCGGCGACGAAGGGCGCAAGGATCTGCAGGGCGATCTTCTCGATCGCGTCGAACGAGAACGCTCCGCCCGCGCCGCCCGCCAGAAGAAGCACCAGAACGGGCGTCACGATGACGCCGAGCATATTGGACACCGAGGCGCTGGTGAGCGCTGCCGGCACGTTGCCGCCGGCGATCGAGGTGAAGGCGATCGACGACTGCACGGTGGACGGCAGGAGCGTCAGGTAAAGAAGGCCAAGCGCGAGCTCGGGCGGCAGGATCCGCCCCGCCACCGGCATCACGGCGAGGCCGATCAGCGGAAAAAGCGCGAAGGTCGATAGGAATACCAGCGACTGGAGGCGCCAGTGCAGGAGCCCTTCCCACACGGCCTTGGGCGCCAGCCGCGCGCCGTAGAGGAAGAACAGGAGCGCGATCGCCCCGTAGGTGATCCAACCGAAAGCTTCGGCCACCTCCCCCCGCGCCGGCAGGAGCGCGGCCAGAACCACGGTGCCGATCAGGAGGAGCAGAAACCGATCCACCGGGATCGACTGGAGGCGGGTGCGGAGACTCATGGCGAACCGATCCTGACACGCATGGCGCCCGGACGCATATGGCATGCGTGCGAACGCGAAAGGGCGGCACAATGGCCGCCCTTTGCAAAATCCACGAGAGGCGGAAAGCCTTACTCGGCGGCTTCCTTGGCAGCGGTCTTGGCCGCTTCCTTGGCGGCGCGCTCGTCGGCGGCCACGGAACGGGCCTCGTCGTTGAGCTTGCGGGCGCGCACGTTGGTCGCCTCGACGATACGGGCCGACTTACCGCGACGATCGCGCAGGTAGTAGAGCTTGGCGCGGCGAACGCGGCCGCGGCGAACCACCTCGACCGATTCCAGCGACGGCGAGTAGACCGGGAACACGCGCTCGACGCCTTCGCCGTAGGAGATCTTGCGAACCGTGAAGTTCTCCTGGATGCCCGCGCCCGAACGCGCGATGCAGACGCCCTCGTAGGCCTGCACGCGGGTGCGCGTGCCTTCGGTGACGCGCACGTTCACGCGCAGCGTATCGCCCGGCGAGAAGGTCGGAAGGGTGCGGATGGCTTCGATGCGGGCGGCCTCTTGGGCCTCCAGTTCGGCGATGATGTTCATGGTCTGCCTCGGTTCGTTTCATGCCGGCGAGCCGGTCATGGCCGTGAAACACGGTCAAGTTATTCTGAGGAAAGCGTGGCGGCTCTTACACGCGGAGGGCCCTTTTGTCGAGAGGCGCGCTTTGCGCCCGCGCGCCGATCGCCTAAGGGCTGGGGCGACGCCCCCTCGCGAAAGCCGCCCGATGACCGTCCTTTATGCGCTCGCCCTGTTTCTGTCGGGACTTCTGGCCGGCGCGATCAACGCGGTGGCGGGCGGCGGCACGTTCCTCACCTTCGGCGCGATGACGCTGGGCGGCCTGTCGCCGATCGTGGCCAACGCCACGTCCTCCATGGTGCAGTTCCCGGGCTATGTCACGTCGACTCTCGCCTATCTCGCCGACATCCGGCCGATGTGGCGCGGCGCGCTGCTTCTGGCGGCGGCGTCCGTCCTTGGCTCTGGCGTCGGCGCCCTCATCCTCCTGTCGCTCGACAATCCCCGCTTCCAAAGCATGGTGCCTTGGCTGCTTCTGGCCGCGACCGCCCTCTTCGCCGCCGGCCCGTGGCTTGCCCCCAAGCGCCGAAACGCAGCGGAGGCTGCGGAGGGCCGAGGGCTTGCCGCACCGATCGTCCAGTTCCTGACCTCGATCTACGGCGGCTTCTTCGGCGCGGGAATGGGCATCATGATGCTGGCGACGCTGGGCCTCACCCAAGGGGGCGACTACCACAGGCTGAACGCGCTCAAGAATATGCTCGCCACCGTGATCGCGGTGGTCGCCATCGTCGTCTTCGTGTCGGGCGGCGTCGTCGCTTGGGTCGAGGCCGCGATCATGATGCCGGGCGTCGCGCTCGGCGGCTATGGCGGCGTCTGGATCGCCCGGCGCGTGCCGCAGACTTACGTGCGCGCCGTCGTGATCGCGGTGGGCCTCGCCCTTGCCGTCTACTACTTCTGGCGCAACGCGGGCGCCTGAGCGGGTAGCATTGCCCTGCGGTTCTTGCCATATAGGCGGCAACTCCGAACACGACCCACGCCCGAGATGACGCACCCGATCCCCTTCGCCCGCATGAACGGGCTCGGCAACGAGATCCTCGTCGCGGACCTGCGCGGGACGAAGCATCGCATCGCGCCGCAAGCCGCGCGCGCTCTCGCGGCCCGGGCGGAAACGCATTTCGACCAGATCATGGCGATCCACGATCCGCGCACCCCCGGCACCTTCGCCCATGTGCGCATCGTCAACGCCGACGGTACGGAAGCGGGCGCCTGCGGCAACGGCACGCGCTGCGTGGTCCAGGCGCTCGCCGCCGAGACGGGCATCCGCCGGTTCACCTTCGAGACGAAGGCCGGCCTTCTCGAAGCCTTCGAGCGCGAGGACGGGCTGGTGACGGTCGATATGGGCCGCCCCCGGTTCGACTGGCGCGACATTCCGCTGGCCGAAGAGTTCGCCGACACGCGCGCGATCGAGCTGCAGATCGGGCCGATCGACGCGCCGATCCTCCACTCCCCGTCCGTCGCCTCCATGGGCAATCCGCACGCGATCTTCTGGGTGAAGGACGACGTCTGGTCCTATGCGCTCGACCGCTTCGGCCCGATCCTCGAGAACCATCCGATCTTCCCCGACCGCGCCAACATCACGATCGCCGAGGTCACAAGCCGCGAGGCGATGCGGATTCGCACCTGGGAGCGCGGCGCTGGACTGACGAAGGCCTGCGGCTCGGCCGCCTGCGCCGCCGCCGTGTCCGCCGCCCGGACGGGGCGCACGGGGCGCACCGTCGCGGTCACCGTTCCGGCCGGCGGCGAGCTTCTGATCGAATGGCGCGAAGACGACCACGTCCTGATGACCGGGCCGGCCGAATGGGAATGGTCCGGCACGCTCGACCCCGCGACCGGCGACTTCACGCGCGACGAAGCGCCCGCCGAGGTTCGCGCATGAGCGGCGTCGAGGTCATTTCCTTCGGCTGCCGCCTCAACACCTACGAGGCCGAAGTGATGCGGCGCGAGGCCGGCGAGGCGGGCCTGGGCACCGACGGGCGCAAGGCGATCCTCGTCAACACCTGCGCCGTCACCTCCGAAGCCGTGCGCCAGGCGCGTCAGGCCGTGCGCCGCGCCCGCCGCGACAACCCGGATGCGCGCATCGTCGTCACCGGCTGCGCCGCGCAGACGCAAGGGCCCGACTTCGCCGCCATGCCGGAAGTCGATGCCGTGATCGGCAACGAGGAAAAGCTGCGCGCGCAAAGCTACCGGGCGCTGCCCGACTTCGGCGTCGCGGCGGCCGAGAAGATCCGCGTCAACGACATCATGAGCGTGCGCGAAACGGCCGGACACATGGTCGACGCGATCGAAGGCCGGGCGCGCGCCATCGTCCAGGTGCAGAACGGCTGCGACCATCGCTGCACCTTCTGCATCATCCCCTATGGGCGCGGAAACTCGCGCTCCGTGCCGATGGGCGCGGCGGTGGATCAGGTGAAGCGCCTTGTGGGCAACGGGTATGGCGAGGTCGTCCTGTCGGGCGTCGACATGACGAGCTGGGGCGCGGACCTGCCCGGCGCGCCGCGCCTCGGGGCTCTCGTCCAGTCCATCCTGCGCCATGTGCCGGATCTGAAGCGCCTCCGCCTGTCGTCCATCGATTCGGTGGAAGCCGACGAAGCGCTGCTGGAGGCGATCGGCGGCGACCCCCGCGTGATGCCGCACCTCCACCTGTCGCTGCAGGCTGGCGACGACATGATCCTGAAGCGCATGAAACGCCGGCACCTTCGCGCCGATTCCATCCGCTTCTGCGCCGAGCTTCGGAACAAGCGACCCGACATCGTCTTCGGCGCCGACATCATCGCCGGCTTCCCGACCGAAACCGAGGCAATGTTTCAGAACTCGCTGCGCCTCGTCGACGAATGCGGGTTGACGCATCTCCACGTCTTTCCGTTCTCCCCGCGCGAGGGAACGCCGGCCGCGCGTATGCCGCAACTGGCCAAAGCGGTGGTCAAGGAGCGCGCCGGGCGCCTGCGGGCTGTCGGCGAAACGGCCTACCGCGCGCATCTCCAGCGATCGGTGGGTCAGCGCCGCGCCATCCTCGTCGAGCGCGAAGGCCTTGGCCGGACGGAAGACTTCACGCTCGCCGAAATCCCCGTCGGCCTCCCCGGCGAGATCATCGACGCTATCATTCATGGCGAAACGGGCGAACGCCTTCTTGCCACTCCCGTCAGCGCCGCACGCATAGCGGCCTGACCCGACCGATCGGATTGACGATTCCATGGCCGAGCAAAAGGGCTTCTTCCGCCGCATGTTTTCCTTCGGAGCGAAGGAAGACGAGCGCACACAGCACGAAGGCGGCCTCGCCCGCACGCAGGACACCACCGCCGCGCGTCCCGACGCCACGGCCCCCGAGATTCATCAGCCCGCCATGGCCTCGGCCGATGTCGATTCGGAAGCGGGCGCGGCCGCCGACGAGCCGGCCGGCGGCGGCATTACCCCGCTTCAACCCAAGGATCAGGACGCCCCGAGCGTCCCGGCTGAAAAAAAAACTCCGAACTAGAGCCTCCGGAGCCTGAAACCGGGCAACTCGTCGCCGAAACCTCCTTCGCGCCGCTGCCCGTCGAGCCGATCGACGAGCCCGAGCCCGAACCGGAAGCCGCCGACGACACGAGCTTTCTCGACGAGCCTCTGAAGCCGGAGGCCGAACCCGCCTCGGACTTCTCCTGGCTGGACGAGCCGGCTGAGGACGCGGAAGAAGACCCCGTATCTGAGGAAAGCGCGCTCGCACCTGCGGAAGCCGTGCTGGTGGCGAGCGACGGCGGCATCGATGCCGGCGCTGCGGCACCGGAGGACCCCACGCCGCTCGGCGCGCCCGAAGAGCGCGATCACGACGAGTTCGCCTGGCTCGACGCCCCCCTCCCCCCGGAAGAGCCGTTCGAGACCGCTTCCCCCTCGGCGCTCGGCTCCGACGCGCCCGACCGGCTGGATGTCGCCGAAGCGCAAGGCCCCGCCGGTGCCTTGTCCGGCATTCCCGGCCTGCCGCCGATCCCCGCCTCGCCCGCGCGCCTTCCGGTGGACGGCGAGGGCTGGAACCTCAAGGAGCGCCGCGCCGACGAGGCGCTGGCAGCCGCGCCGCGCAAGCCCTTCTTCCTGCGGCTGCGCGAAGGGCTTGCGCGCTCCTCCAACCAGCTTTCCGGCCAGATCACCGCGCTGTTCACCAAGCGCCGCCTCGACGAGACGACGCTGCAGGAGTTCGAGGATGTCCTGATCCAGGCGGATCTCGGCGTCGAGACCGCGATGCGCATCACCGACCGCCTGTCGGACGGGCGCTTCGGCAAGGAGATCTCGGGCGACGCGGTGCGCGCCATCCTTGCCGACGAGGTGGAAAAGGCGCTGGACGCCGTCGCCCGCCCCCTGGAGCTCGACCTGTCGGTGAAGCCGCACGTCATGCTCGTCGTCGGCGTCAACGGCACGGGCAAGACCACCACGATCGGCAAGCTCACCGCCAAGCTGGTGCGCGGCGGCTTGAAGGTGACGCTGGCGGCCGGCGACACGTTCCGCGCCGCCGCCGTCGAGCAACTCAAGATCTGGGGCGAGCGCACCGCCTCGCCCGTCGTCGCCAAGGCGATCGGCGCGGACGCGGCGGGCCTTGCCTTCGAAGCCTATGACGAAGCCGTGCGCAACGGCTCCGACGTCCTCATCATCGACACGGCCGGCCGGCTTCAGAACCGGGCCGAGCTGATGGACGAGCTCGCCAAGATCGTGCGCGTTCTCCAAAAGCGCGAGCCGGACGCGCCCCACACCGTGCTGCAAACGCTGGACGCCACCACCGGGCAGAACGCGCTCAACCAGGTCGAGATCTTCCGCAACGTGGCGGGCGTCAACGGCCTCGTGATGACCAAGCTCGACGGCACGGCGCGCGGCGGCATCCTCGTCGCCATCGCCGCCAAACACAAGCTGCCGGTCTTCTTCGTCGGCGTCGGCGAGGGCATCGACGATCTCGAGCCCTTCAAGGCGCGCGACTTCGCCGAAGCGATCGCCGGCCGCGCCGGCACCGCCTGAAATCAGCCGCGAAGAGGCGGAAACACATCGCGCTCGCGAGCCCCGAGGAATCAAGCCCATGTCCGACCCGATCATCGAGAAGCCGCCGAACGCGCCGGGGCGGCGGGAGATCAACCCGTTCCTGAAATTCGCGCTGGAACTCGGCCCCCTCGTCGTCTTCTTCTTCGCCAACAACCGGGCCGACGCGATCGCCTCGGCCGTGCCGGCGCTGGGGGCGCTCGGCGGTCCGCTCTTCGTCGCCACCGCGCTGTTCATGGTGGCGACCGTGGTGGCGCTCGTAGTGTCCTACGCGCTGACGCGCACGCTCCCGATCATGCCGATCGTGTCCGGCCTCGTGGTCGTGGTGTTCGGCACACTGACCCTCTGGCTGCAGGACGAGGTCTTCATCAAGATGAAGCCGACCATCGTCAACGGCCTGTTCGCCGCCGTCCTTCTCGGCGGCTTGGCGTTCGGCAAGTCGCTGCTCGGCTACGTCTTCGACCAGGCCTTCAAGCTCGACGACGAGGGCTGGCGCAAGCTGACGCTGCGCTGGGGCCTGTTCTTCGTCTTCCTCGCCGTGCTGAACGAGGTCGTCTGGCGCTTGTTTTCGACGGATGCCTGGGTGGCCTTCAAGGTGTGGGGCACGATGCCGATCACCATCCTCTTCATGCTGTTCCAGTTCCCGCTCCTGAAGCGCCACGCCCTGGAGCCGCTGTTCGACAAGAAAGCGTGATCCGCCCCATCACGTAGTTCCTTCGCTTGTAGCCTCGGCCGGGCATCCCACATGCCGTTCCGAAATCGGCGGAAAGGAGCCCACTCATGGTCGATGCGCAGAAGCTTCTGGATCAGTTCCTTGGCACCGGTCGCGGGTACGGGACACAAGGATCGCGCCCGAACCTCGGCCAGGGTGCGAGTGCCGGCGGCTCGATCCAGGACACGCTCGGCAAGGTGCTCGGCGGTGCGCTCGGCGGCACGGGCGCGCGCTCGGGTGGCGGCATCGGCGATATTCTCGGCAGCGTCCTGTCCGGCTCCAAGGGCGGCGGCGGCGGCTTGGGCGGAGGCCTCGCCGGCCAGGCGATCGGCGGCGCGCTGGCCGGCGGTCTCGCCTCGCATCTCCTGCGAGGCAAGCGCGGCAAGGGCCTCGGCGGCTCGGCCGTGAAGCTCGGCGGCCTCGCCCTCGTCGCGGGCCTCGGCTACAAGGCGTGGCAGAACTATCAGGCGCAGCAGCGCGCCGCAGGCGTGGGCGCCGTGCCGGCGCAGATGCGCCTTCCGCCCGAGCACATTCCCGTCGCCGAAGGCACGCCCTTCCATCCGGCGGCCCCGAGCGAAGCGGAAACCCGCTCCCGCCTTCTCCTTTCGGCGATGATCGCGGCGGCCAAGGCCGACGGCTATATCGACCGGGACGAGGAACAGGCGATCTTCGGGCGCATCGACGATCTGGAACTCGACGCCGAGGAAAAGGGCGTCCTGATGGACGAGCTTCGCCGGCCGCTGTCGATCGACGAGATCGTCGCCCGCGCGGGGAGCCAGGAAACCGCCATCGAGGTCTACACCGCCTCGGTTCTGGCGATCGACGCCGACCATCCGGCCGAGCGCGCCTATCTCGATCTTCTGGCCGCGCGCCTCGAACTTCCGGCCGAACTCGTCGCCGAGATCCGCCGCACCGCCGACGAAGCGCAGGCTTGAAGACGAGCTGGGGTCGGGGCTAGTCCTCGGCCCCATGTTCACCCTCACACGCCCCGAGCGCTACGCGCAGGAGATCCGGAAAAGCCGCTTCTTGGGGCTAGCCGCGCCGATCGAAAGCGAGGCGGACGCTAAGCGCTTCCTCGCCGAGCACTCCGACGCGTCAGCCAGCCACAATTGCTGGGCTTGGCGCCTCGGTAGCGTCTACCGGTTCAGCGACGACGGCGAGCCGGGCGGCACCGCCGGCAAGCCGATCCTCCAGGCGATCGACGGGCAGGAACTCGACCGGGTGGTCGTCCTCGTCACCCGCTGGTTCGGCGGCGTGCTGCTCGGCGCGGGCGGCCTGATCCGGGCTTATGGCGGAACGGCGGCCCAGTGCTTGCGAGCCGCCGAAAAGGTGCCTTTGGTTGCGACGGTCGAGATCAGCATCACGTGCGACTTCGCCGATCTGGCCCTGGTCCAGTCGCGGCTTTCCAACCGTCCCGGCGCGCAGATCGACAACCAGCACTTCACCGATACGGGCGCCGTCCTCGCCGTTGCGGTGGCTGAAGACGACGCAGAGCTTCTGGCCGCCCTCATCCGGGACCTGACCCACGGGCGCGCCGTCGTTGCCCGGCCCGACTGACGCCGCTTAGAACTCGCCGACCGGCAGCGGTCGTCCGTCCGGCATCTGGTCGCCCGCCGCCCCTTGCGGATTGCCGAAGGGGATCGGCGGCGCGCCGGCCGCCGCCTCGCGCTCGTGACGCAGCGCCCAGTGGACGGAGGGAAAGGCGAGTTCGTCCCACGGGATCTCGTCCCAGTCGAAGAAGCGAAGCTCCAGCGTCTCGACGCCCGGCGCGACGTCTGCGCTCGCCAGTTCCGCCCGGAAGATCAGTTGCACCTGACTGATGCGCGGCACCGAATAGATGGCCAGCAGCCGCTCGATGCGCAGCTGGGCGCCCGCTTCCTCGCGCGCCTCGCGGGCCGCGCCCGCTTCCGGCGTCTCGTTCAGCTCCATGTAGCCGGCGGGGATCGTCCAGAAGCCGGAGCGCGGCTCGATCGCGCGACGGCACAAGAGAACGCGCCCGTCGTGCCGCACCACCGAGCCGACCACGATCTTCGGGTTCTCGTAGGCGACGAAGCCGCAATGGTCGCAGACCCGACGCGGCAGCACGTCGCCGTCGGGAACAGTCAGGGAAAAGCTCGGCGATAGACTCATGCGATGCGGAGATAAGGCGCCCGCGCCGTCCGGCGATGGGTGCGACGATGCCTCGCTTCTTTCGCCGGCATGGCGGAGCGGCGCGCGTTGCGCTATCGCTGGATCAGCCATGGTTCGAGGACCACCCCCGTCATGCCCGCATCCGCCCGTTCGCCCTGGATCCCGCTTCTGTGCGGTGCCGTCATCGTCACCATCGCGATGGGCCTGCGCCAGAGCTTCGGCCTGCTCCTGCGCCCGGTCGAGGTGGATATCGGGGTCGGTCGCGAGGCCTTCGGGCTCGCCATCGCTCTGCAGAACCTCCTCCTCGGCCTCGGCCAGCCCTTCGTCGGCGCCTTGGCGGACCGGTTCGGCGCGGGCCGCATCGCGGCGGCGGGCGCCGCGCTCTATGCCGTCTCCCTCGTCCTCGCCTCGCAGGCAGCGTCGGCGCTCGGGCTGCAGATGACGCTCGGCACCCTTCTCGGCTTCGCGCTGACCGGCGTCACCTTCGTCGTCGTGCTCGGCGCCGTCGGGCGCTTCGTGCCGGCGGAAAAGCGTGGGCTCGCCTTCGGCATCGTCACCGCCGGCGGCTCGGTCGGGCAGTTCCTCCTGGTGCCGATTATGCAGATCGCCATCGCCGAAATCGGCTGGCGCGGCGCGCTTCTGGCGGGCGCGGCGCTTTCGGCGACGATCGCGCTCCTGGCGATCGGCATCGCCGGCCGTCCGAACGCGATCACCGCCGCCAAGGCGGGAAGCCCCGTGCCGGACGCCGGGCTCGGCGCGGCCCTGCGTGAGGCCGGCGGCCACGGCGGCTACTGGCTCCTCAATGTCGGCTTCTTCGTCTGCGGCTTCCATGTCGCCTTCATCCAGACCCACCTTCCCGCCTTCCTGGTGGATCACGGACTGGACCCCTCGATCGGCGCGCGGGCGCTGGCGCTGGTCGGCCTGTTCAACATCTTCGGCTCCTATGTCTTCGGTCTGTCGGCCGATCGCCTGCGCAAGAAGAACGTGCTCGCCGCGATCTATTTCGGGCGGGCCGTAGTCATCGCCGCCTTTCTGGCCGTGCCCTTCACGCCGATGTCGGTCACCGTCTTCGCGTGTGCCATGGGCTTCCTGTGGCTCGGCACCGTGCCGCTGACGAGCGGCCTCGTCGGACAGATCTTCGGGGTGCGCTATCTGTCGACCCTGTTCGGCATCGTCTTCATGAGCCACCAGATCGGCGCCTTCTTCGGCGCCTGGGCCGGCGGCCTCCTGTTCGAGAAGACGGGGAGCTACGACGCGGTGTGGATGGTCTCGATCGCGCTCGCGGTCGTCGCGGGCCTTGCCAACCTGCCGATCCGCGACGCGTCGCTGCGTCGGCCCGCCGGGGCCGCCGCATGAGCCGGACGAGCGAGATCGCGGTGCTCGGCGCCCTCGGCGCCCTGTCGGCGCTGGGCTACGCGCTCTGGCAGTCCGAGGGCCTTCTACTCTGGAGCGGCATGGCCTTCGGCTTCTGCCTCTAGGGTCCGGCCTTGGCCAGCGCCGGCAGGAACCCACCCTCGACGGCTTCGGGCGTCAACGGGCCGGTCTGCTTCCAGAGGATCGTTCCGTCCGCGCCGACGAGAAAGGTTTCCGGCACGCCGTAGACGCCCCAGTCGATCGTCGAGCGCCCGGCCTCGTCGGTGCCGACTGCGTCGAACGGATTGCCGAGTTCGCGCAGGAAGCCGAGCGCATTGTCCGGCTTGTCCTTGTAGTTGATGCCGACGATCTCGAAGCGCGGATCGGCCGAGAGCGCCATCAGCGCCAGGTGCTCCTGGCGGCAAGGCACGCACCAAGAGGCGAAGACGTTGACGAGCTTGACGCCGCCGCCGTCCCCCGGTCGGATGTCGATGCCCGGGACCGGCACGCCGGCTCGATCCTTCAGGCCAGCCAGAGCGGGAAGCTGCGTGGCTGGCGCCGGCTTGCCGATCAAGACGGAGGGCAGCGTCTGCGGATCGTGGCCTGACACGAGTTGGTAGAGGAAGAGGCCAGCGAGAAGCGTAAAAATGCCGACCGGCAGGAGCGTCAGCCAGGAGCGGCGACGCACGGGTTTCGCGTCGCTCACCGCCCCGCCTCCCGGCGGCGGCCGCTCGCCGCTTCCAGCTCGCTCAATCGGCGGCGGATGCGCCGCGCGTCCCAGAACACGAAGGCGCCCAAGGCTCCGAGCGCGACAACCGACATCGCATAGGCGCTGGCGACGAAGGCGAAATAGGATCCGCTCATCGCCTCACGCGTCCCGTAGGCCGAGCCGGCGCTCGAGGCTGGCGAGGCGGCGGCGGCGGATCTCGGTGCGCATCATCGTCAGGTGGAGCGCGAAGAACAGGACGGAGAATCCGAAGGCGGTCAGGGCCAGCGGCCAGAGATAGGCGGGGTCGAGGCTTGGCCCGTCCATGCGCAGGACGCTGGCCGGCTGGTGCAGCGTGTTCCACCAGTCCACCGAGAACTTGATGATCGGAATGATCACGAAGCCGACGAGCACGAAGACCGCCGCCATGCGCCCCGAGCGCTGCGGTTCCTCGAAGGCGCGTGTCAGGGCGATCAGGCCGAGATACATCAGGAACAGAACGAAGACGGAGGTGAGCCGCGCGTCCCAGACCCACCACGTCCCCCACATCGGCCGCCCCCAGACCGAGCCGGTGAAAAGGCAAAGGAAGGTGAAGACCGCCCCGATCGGCGCCGCCGTGCGGATCGCCACCTCCGCGATCGGATGGCGCCACACGAGAAGCCCGAGCGCCGAGACGCTCATCACTGTCCAGCCCATCATCGAGAGCCAGGCGAAGGGCACGTGGATGAAGAGAATGCGAACCGTCGCGCCCTGCTGGTAGTCCTCCGGCGCGCGAAGCGCCATGGCGAGCCCGACCGCGAGGAGCACCAGCGCCAGCGCATAGAGCCAGGGCTGGACGCGACACGAAAGTTCCAGGAACCGTGTCGGGTTCGCCAGAAGCGTGAAACGGGACGGACGGGCGGCGAGATCGCTCATGGGTTTTGTTCTTAGAACGGCTCCGACCGGCTCGCAAACCTCAAGATGCTTGCGGCGTCCGCCCGCCGATCCGCAACGCCATGCCGATCGAGGCCGGCATCACCGGCTCGAAGCCGAACTGGGCATAGAGATGACGGGCATTCCCGTCGGCGATCAGGCTGACATAGGCGCTTTCGGGCGCATGGGCGTGCAGCCAGTCCATGAGGTCGGCGAAGATGCGCTTTCCCAAGCCCTGCCCCTGGTGCTCCGGCTCCACCGCCATGTCGACGATCTGGAAGAAGCAGCCGCCGTCGCCGATCACTCGTCCCATGGCGACCGCTCGCCCCTCGAAGCGGACGAGAACGGCATGCAGCGTTCCCAGCAGGCCGCGTTCGGCCGCGTCTTGCGTCTTCGGGCTGAGGCCCGACACAGCCCTGAGACGCCGGAAGTCGGCGATGGCGGGCGTTTCGGCGGTAATGGCGTAGCGCGACGGGTCGAAGGGCATCGGGATCCATTCCGTTCAGTCGGAGGAGAGTTTCAGCGCGGCAGCCGCCGCGAATGGCCCGATGACGCCGTAGAGAAGCGTCAGCGCGCACAGGATCAAGAAGGGCGAGCGGAACGGGGCGGGATCGTTCACCGCGCCATAGGTGGCCGCGACGCCGAAGATCAGGACGGGCAGCGCCAACGGCAGCACCAGCACCGAGACGAGAACGCCCCCGCGCGGCAGGGACGCCGCCACTGCCGCCCCGACCGCCCCGATCAGGACGATCGCCGGCGTTCCCACGAGAAGCGTCAGCGCGGTGGCGAAGAGAGCCATCGGCTCCATCGCCAGGAACAGCCCGAGCAAGGGGCTGGCGACCACCAGCGGAAGGGAGGACGCGCACCAGAGCGCGGCGCATTTGGCCAGCACCGCGAGTGGCGCCGGCACCGGGCCGGTCAGGATAAGGTCGAGGCTGCCGTCGTCCCGGTCCGCTTGGAACAAGCGGTCCAGCGTCAGAAGCGTCGACAGGAGCGCGCCGATCCACAGGATTGCCGGCCCGATACGCGCCAGCAGCCGGAGGTCGGGGCCGATGCCGAAGGGGATCGTCGCGATGACGGCGAGAAAGAACACGACGCCGACGAGCCCGCCGCCCGAGCCGGAAAGCTGCAGCCGAAGATCGCGCACGAAGAGGGCTCCCATCAGCCGACCTCGTCCCAGCCGCCGTCGCTTGCCGCCGCCGCCACGGGTTCGGGCGCCACGAGTTCCAGAATGCGCGCGCCGGCAAGCTCCAGCGGCTGGTGCGTCGCCGCGATCACAATGCCCCCACCGCGCAGCCGCTCGCGGCAAAGCTCGGAGATGCGCGCTTGCGAGGCGGCGTCGAGCGCCGTCGTCGGCTCGTCGAGAAGCCAGATCGGACGGTCCGACACGAGAAGGCGGGCAAAGGCGACGCGCCGCTGCTGGCCGGCCGACAGAGCGCCGACGGGCAGCCTGCCGGCATGGGGAAGATCGACCGCCGCCAGCGCCTGCTCGATACCAGCGGCCGGACGCCCAAGAAAGCGTCGCCAGAAGCCGAGTTCCTCGGCGACCGTGCGCCCCGGCTTCATCGCGTTGCGATGGCCGAAGTAATGCGCGAGTTCGATCAGCCGGCCCGCCGGCTCGCCGCCGGGCAGCGCGCCTTCGATGCGAATCGCGCCCGCGACCGGCGGCAGGAGCCCGGCCAGCGTGCGCAGCAGCGTCGACTTGCCGGCCCCGTTCGGCCCCGTCACCACCAGCGCCTCACCCCCCGTCAGCCGCCAGTCGATCGGGCGAGTCGCTGCACGCCCGGCGCGTCCGCACACGAGATCGGTCAGGGTGATCGCGATCACGGTGTGGGAGCCTCCGGGCGGGGAAGAACGACGCGTTCGGAGCCGTTTTTGGCGAGCGCCCCGTGGAAAGGCAAGGCGCATGGGCGCGAAGTTGGCGCGAGGGTGGAATTCCCTAACCCAAAAGGGACCCCGGCGGATTTGACCCCTTTATAGCCATTACAAACTTGCCTATAAGGCCCCCAACCACACCAGCGACCGGCGTGGAGTCATCAGCGCCGATCTCCGTGCCCCGCCCTTTCGGCGGGTACTGAGGCGGACGGGCGGAAATGGTCGTACCCGCATTCTCCATCGCGCCCGGCCCGGGGTGCGGCGGTCGTTCGCCTTTCGGACATTCTTTGGTTCGAGAAGGAACGAGAGTTCTATGTCCCATCCCGATAGCTTCAAAAGCCGCAAGACGCTCTCCGTCGGCGGCAAGGACTATGTCTATTTCGACCTTCAAGAGGCGGAGAGGAACGGCCTCGCCGGCGCCTCGCGCCTGCCCTACTCGCTGAAGGTGATCCTCGAGAACCTCCTGCGCAACGAAGACGGGCGCACGGTTCTGGCCGACGACATCCGCGCCATGGTGAAGTGGCTCGACGACAAGGGCTCGGCCGGTCACGAGATCGCCTATCGCCCGGCGCGCGTCCTGATGCAGGACTTCACCGGCGTTCCGGCCGTCGTCGATCTGGCCGCCATGCGCGACGCCACCGAAACGCTCGGTGCCGACCCGCAGAAGATCAACCCGCTGGTGCCGGTCGATCTCGTGATCGACCACTCGGTGATGGTGGACTATTTCGGCCAGCCCGATTCCTTCGCCAAGAACGTCGACATCGAATACGACCGCAACGGCGAGCGCTACACGTTCCTGCGCTGGGGTTCGGGCACGTTCCAGAACTTCCGCGTCGTGCCTCCGGGCACCGGCATCTGCCATCAGGTGAACCTCGAATACCTCGCCCAGACCGTCTGGACCAAGGACGAGAACGGCGAAACGATCGCCTACCCGGACACGCTGGTCGGCACCGACAGCCACACGACCATGGTCAACGGCCTTGCGGTTCTCGGCTGGGGCGTCGGCGGCATCGAGGCCGAGGCCGTCATGCTCGGCCAGCCGATCTCCATGCTGATCCCGGAGGTCATCGGCTTCCGCCTCGACGGCAAGCTGCCCGAGGGCACCACGGCGACCGACCTCGTGCTCACCGTCACCGAGATGCTACGGAAGAAAGGGGTAGTGGGCAAGTTCGTCGAGTACTACGGCCCGGGCCTTGCCAACCTGACCCTGGAAGACCAAGCGACCATCGCCAACATGGCGCCGGAATACGGCGCGACCTGCGGCTTCTTCCCGGTCGACAAGGACACGATCGCCTATCTCGAGGCCACGGGCCGCGACAAGGCGCGCATCGCGCTCGTCGAAGCCTATGCCAAGGCGCAAGGCATGTGGTTCGACGCCTCGGCCGAAGAGCCCGTCTTCACCGACACGCTCTCGCTCGACCTGTCCACCGTCGTCCCCTCGCTCGCCGGCCCGAAGCGTCCGCAAGACCGCGTCGCGCTCACCGAGGCCTCGCCGAAGTTCGCCGCCGCGCTCACCGAGCTGCAGGGTGGTCGCAAGAAGAGCGAGCTTCCGACCTCGGTCGGCGATTCGCGCTTCATGGACGAAGGCGCCGTGCCTCCGCACAAGACGCCCGACACGGTGCGTCACGCCGTGGAAGGCGCGACCCACGGCATTTCGGACGGCGACGTCGTGATCGCGGCGATCACCTCCTGCACCAACACGTCGAACCCGAACGTTCTCGTGGCCGCCGGCCTCGTCGCCCGCAAGGCGGCAGCGCTCGGCCTTAGCCCCAAGCCCTGGGTCAAGACCTCGCTGGCGCCGGGCTCCCAGGTCGTCACCGAGTATCTCGAGAAGGCCGGCCTTCAGAAGGACCTCGACGCGCTCGGCTTCAACCTCGTCGGCTACGGCTGCACGACCTGCATCGGCAATTCGGGCCCGCTTCCCGAGGCGATCTCCGAGGCGATCAACAAGAACGACCTCGTCGCCGTGTCGGTGCTTTCGGGCAACCGCAACTTCGAAGGCCGCGTGAACCCGGACGTGCGGGCGAACTATCTCGCCTCGCCCCCGCTCGTCGTCGCCTACGCGATCGCCGGCTCGATGTTCGTCGACATCACCAAGGACCCGCTTGGCCAGGACCGGAACGGCAACGATGTCTTCCTGAAGGACATCTGGCCGACCACGCAGGAAGTCTCCGAGATCGTGCGCCGCACGGTCACGCGCGACCTCTTCGAGAGCCGCTACTCGGACGTCTTCAAGGGCGATCCGAACTGGCAGAAGATCGCGACCTCCGGCGGGCTCACCTACGACTGGGACGACCGCTCGACCTACGTGCAGAACCCGCCCTACTTCGAGGGCATGACGATGACGCCCGAACCCGTCACCGACATCCACGAAGCGCGCGTTCTCGCTCTCTTCCTCGATTCGATTACCACCGACCACATCTCGCCGGCGGGCTCGATCAAGAAGAACGGCCCGGCGGGCGAGTACCTCGTCAGCCATCAGGTGCGCCCGGTGGACTTCAACTCCTACGGCGCACGTCGCGGCAACCATGAAGTCATGATGCGCGGCACCTTCGCCAACATCCGCATCAAGAATCAGATGGTGCCGGGCGTCGAGGGCGGCATCACCAAGCACTTCCCCTCCGGCGAGCAGCTGGCGATCTACGATGCGGCGATGAAGTACCAGGCGGAAGAGGTTCCTCTGGTGGTCTTCGCCGGCAAGGAATACGGCACCGGCTCCAGCCGAGACTGGGCCGCCAAGGGCACCGTGCTCCTCGGTGTTCGCGCCGTGATCGCGCAGAGCTTCGAGCGCATCCATCGCTCCAACCTCGTCGGCATGGGCGTCGTGCCCTTCGTCTTCCAGGACGGCACGAGCTGGCAGACGCTCGGCCTCAAGGGCGACGAGAAGGTGACGATCGAGGGCCTCACCTCGGTGAAGCCGCGCCAGACCATGAACGCCGTCATCACCCGCGCCGATGGCGAAGTGCTCACCGTTCCGCTGCTCTGCCGCATCGATACGCTGGACGAACTCGAATACTTCAAGAACGGCGGCATCCTGCACTACGTGCTGCGTCAGCTCGCCGCCTGACCTCGGCATTCCCTCGCCGCGTTTCCAGCGCCGCCGCCCTTCCCGGGGCGGCGGCGTTTTGCATGGGGGACAACTGTAAGCTTCACTGCCAATTGAACGCGGCGCGATCGATCCGCCCTTCTGCCCGGGAGGTGTCCGGTCCATGTATCGGACCTTCGAAAGCCGGACGGAGGTTCCCCGTGGCGTCATGCCGAACAGTCGCCGCCTGCCTTCTGTCCGTTGGCCTTCTTGCTGGCGGAGTGCGCCTCGCGCTCGCGCAGGAAACGGAGGCGACCAGCCGCGACGTGCGGGGCGTCGTCGAACTCTTCACCAGCCAGGGCTGCCCGGAATGCCCGCCGGCCGACGCGCTGATCGCGCGGCAAGGCCGCACGCAAGGCATCGTCGCCCTCGCCTACCACGTCGACTACTGGGACTACATCGGCTGGCAGGACCCGTTGGCCGCCAGAAAGAACGCCGAGCGGCAAAAGGCGTATGCCAAGCGCCTGAAGCTCGGGACGCTCGCGACGCCCCAGATCGTCGTCAACGGCGACACGGTCCTCGATCGGCCGGACGATCGCGCGCTCGTCCGCCTGCTGGAGGCGAACCCTCCCGAAGCGGACGCGGAGGTGCGCCTGACGATCCGGGACGAGACGCTCCAGATCGAGGCGCGAACGGCGCAAGTACGCCCCGGCGCCCCGGCCCCGGTGCTGATGCTCGTCACCTATGCCGACCGCGTCGAGACCGCGGTGACGCGCGGCGAAAACGAGGGCCGCGTCCTGGTGGACCACCACCCCGTGCGCGACTGGCGCCTTCTCGGCATGGTCGACGAGGAAACGATGCGCGTGGACATGCCGCTGGCGCTTCTAGCCGAGCCGGACGGGCGGCGAACGGGACTGGCGGCGCTTCTCCAGGTGGTCGGAGAGGACAAGAAGCCCGGCCGCATCCTGGCGGCCGCCGCGCTCGAGTTCTGATCAACCCGCGCGCGGCCGCGCGTTCGGATGAACCCTCGCCGTTGCATCCGCCTTCGCTCCTCTCCATTTCCATGACAGGATGATGTCGCAGACTGGCGACACGACGCCGCGACACCCACGCGCTGGATGCCGCCGCCGGCCAGACATGGGGACCGCTGATTTGACCGATACCACCGTCCAGCCTTCCGCCGCCCTGATCGACCTCGCCCAGGTCCGGGGCTCCACCGTTCCCGACATCGTTTCCTTCGACCGGCACGAGCTCGGCCAGATCCTGCGCGTCTACGGGCGCATGGTGGCGGCGGGCGAATGGCGGGACTACGCGATCGACACGCTGAAGGACCGGGCCGTGTTCTCGATCTTCCGCCGCTCCTCCGAGATGCCGCTGTTTCGCGTCGAGAAGACCCCGAAGCTCGCGCGCCGCCAGGGCGCCTACAGCGTCACGGCGGCCGGCGGCCTCGTCATGAAGCGCGGACACGAGCTGGAACAGGTGCTGCGCGTCTTCGACAAGAGCCTCAAGCTGATCGAAAGCTGATCGTCCTGCCCGGCATGCGGCATGGGGTTCAGATGTAGTCGGCTGCCTGCCCCGGCCGGAGATAGCCAAAGACGCGAAACCCCTCGGCCGTTTCTTCGCCCGGCACGTGCACCCGCTTGAGTGCCGCTCGGACAAGTTCCCGCTGGGCGAGCGTGTCCGTGAAGATGTCGACGAGAAGGATGTCGTCGTATCCGCCAGCGGAGAAATGGTAGAACCATTCCCCGTCGCGTGGATACCGATGGCCGTGCGTCGAAAGGGTGCTCCAAAGCGGACGTGGCTGGATTTCCAGCATCTCCAGCCGGATCTCGTTCCATTTGGTGTTGTTCATGCAGGCGTGGCGCATCGGCCTCTCCCGTCGATCGATGCCGTCGTCCATTCTGGCGGATGTCAGTCGGCGGAGCCCAACTGAACGCGCATCGTCTCCGCCGTCGCGATATCAGCGAACTCGCCGGACAGGTTCGCCAGCGTCATCGCCTGCACATCCTCGGCCGAATGGCGCCGCCCGTCCGGCCCATCGAGGTCGAAGCACCAGCAGGCGTCCTCGACGAGCACCGCATCGAAGCCGAGATTGCCGGCCATGCGGGTCGTCGTCTCGACGCAGTGGTTGGTGGTCGCTCCGCAGATCGCCACGCGGCGGATGCCAGCGGCGCGCAGCCGGGCTTCGAGATCGGTGCCGATGAAGGAGCTGTTGACGCCCTTCACGATCACCGGCTCGTCCCCCTGTTCGTGTGCCGCCTCCTCCACGACGTACCCCTCTGCGTCCGGATGGAAGGACGAGCCGGGCGAGCGGTTCTCGTGCCGGATGTGGAAGATCGGCTGTCCCGTCCGGCGAAAGAGGGCGAGGAGGTCGGCGATGCGATCGAGGGCGTCGGGATTGTTGCGCCGCTTGCCCGCCGCCTCCCACAGGCGAAAGGCGCGCTGCGCGTCCACGACGACCAGCGCGATCGGATCGCTCAAGACAGCGTTCCGGGATAGGCGGTTTCGTCGGGAGCCGTCGCCGTGCCGCCGTTCAGCGGATATTGCATGAGGACGGTGTCGATCCAGCGGCCGAACTTGAAGCCCGAGCCCTGGAAGATGCCGATATGGGTGAACCCGAGCTTGGCGTGGAGCCGGATCGAGGGCTGATGGTCGGAGCCGCCGATCACCGCGATCATCTGGCGGAAGCCCTTCGCCTCGCAAAGCTCCAGAAGGCGCCGGAGAAGCGCCGTGCCGATCCCCCGCCCCTTGGCTTCCGGAGCGAGATAGATCGAATCCTCCACCGACCAGCGATAGGCCGGGCGCGTGCGGAACGGGCCGGCATAGGCGTAGGCCACCACCGCGCCGTCGCCGTCGCAGGCGACGATGTAGGGATAGTCCTGCCGCGTCAGGTTGAGCATGCGCGCCGCCATCTCGGTCTCGTCCGGGGGCACGAGCTCGTAGGTCGCCGTGCCATTCAGCACGGCGTGTTCGTAGATCCGGGTGATGGCGGCGATGTCGTCGATCTCGGCATCGCGAATGGTGAAGGCGCTCATGGGCGGCGGGACTCGAATGGAATCGGTGCGCCGATCATAGGAGCCGTACCCCCGCGCGTTCAATCGGCCGGCGCTCGCACCGCACACGAAAAAGGGCGACCCGAAGGCCGCCCCGTTTCCAGTCTTTCAGCCGGCGCCGCTCAGTTGCGGTTGCCGAAGAGCTGCAGCATGAACATGAACATGTTGATGAAGTTCAGGTACAGCGACAGCGCGCCCATGATCGCCTTGCGGCCGGCCACCAGCGTATCGTCGCCCTCCCAGTACATCTCCTTGATGCGCTGCGTGTCGTAGGCGGTCAGGCCGGCGAACACGAGGACGCCGATCACCGAGATCGCAAAACCGAGCGCCGACGACTGGAGGAAGATGTTCACCAGCATCGCGATCAGGATGCCGAACACACCCATGATCAGGAACGAGCCCATGGCCGACAGGTCGCGACGCGTCGTGTAGCCGAACAGCGACAGCGCGCCGAACGAGGCGGCCGTGATGTAGAACACCTGGACGATGGATTCCTGCGTGTAGACGAGGAAGATCGTCGACAGGCTGAGGCCCACCATCGCGGCATAGGCCCAGAAGGTCGTCTGCGCGGCCGAAACGCTCATCTTGTGAACGCGGAACGACAGGAAGAACACCATCGCCAGCGGCGCCAGCATCAGCACCCACTTCAGCGGTGAAACGAACACGGTCACGCCGAGCTGGGTCAGCATCGTGCCGTTGATCTCGGCCGCGGCCAGCGACGGGTCGGTCGTGGTCGCCAGGGAGAACAGCCCGTAGGCCGCCGCACCGGTGATGACGAGACCGATCGCCATCAGGTTGTAGACCTTGAGCATGTAGGACCGGAGGCCCTGGTCGATGGAGGCGTCGACCCGGCTGCCGGCAGCCGGAACGCTCCTCACGCCCTGGTTCCATTTCTGCGCCATCGCTTCGATTTCCTTTCGCTTCCGTCCCGTCGGTGTCGTTCGCCCGGTCCAAAACCGGTCGAGGCACAGCTGGCGGGACTCGCAGCAAGCCTTGAGGAGAAATATGCGAAGGTCCCGCCCCGTTCACAAGGGCGTAAACGGCCGGAAACGGCTGCCGTCCCCACCCCGCGCGATTAAATTTCCGTTATTTCCCGGCCGTTAACCACCGGCGCCGTGCCGTCAAAGCTCGCGCAGCACCGGCGCCGCCTTTTGTCCGAGGATGCGCCACGTGCCCGCCAGACCGAAGCCGACGGTCAGCACCAGTGAGGCGCCAAGCGTCGCCAGCGCGAGACCCCCGTCGAAGACGAAGGGCAGTTGCATGATGCGCGCGACCACGTACCACGCCGCCAGCGCGCCCGCAGCGATGGCGAAGACCGCGGTCGCGGCGCCGAGCGACATGTATTCCGTCACATAGGCGCGGATCAGCGTCGCCCGCGTGGCGCCCAGCGTCTTCAACACCACCGCATCGTGCACCCGGGCCCGGTTGCCGGCGGCGAGCGCGCCGGACAGGACGAGCACCGAGGCCACCAGCGCCACCGCCGCCGCGGCGCGGATGGCGAGCGCCAGCTGCGCCACGAGAGCGTTGACGGCATCCAGCGCGTCCTTGACGCGAACCGTCGTCACCGCCGGAAACGCGTTGGAGATGCCGGACAGGACGCCGCGCTCGATCTCCGCCGTGTCGTTCGGGATCTCCAGCGTCGCCAGCCAGGCGTGCGGCGCGCCGGCGAACGTGTTCGGCGAGAACACCATCACGAAGTTGATCGCCAGCGATTCCCATTCCACCTGGCGCAGGTTCGCGATGCGCGCCGTGATGTCGCGCCCGAGCACGTTCACGGTGATCGTGTCGCCGATCTTCAGGCCGAGTTCGCCCGCTTCCTTGGCCGAGAACGACACGAGCGGTTCGCCGGCATAGTCCGCCGGCCACCACTCGCCTGCCGTGACCGTGGCGTTTTCCGGCACGCTCGCGTCGTAGGTCACCCCACGATCGCCCCGCAGCACCCAGGCGCCTTCGGGAGGCACGTCGAGCTTGGCGACATCCGTGCCGTTGAGCTGGGTGATGCGCCCGCGCAGCATCGGCACGGCCTGGAGCGAGGAACCGGGGGCCAGTTCCGCGATGCGGGAGCGGAACCCCTCGACCTCGGCCGACTGGATATCGACGAAGAAGAAGTTGGGCGCGCGCGCCGCCAGCCCCGAGCCGATCTCGGTGCGCAGGTTCTGGTCGATCGAGGCGAGCGTGACGAGAAGCGTCAGTCCGAGACCGAGCGAAAGAACCACAGACGAGGTCAAGGCGCCCGGCCGATGGATGTTGCCGATGGCAAGGCGCAGCGGCGTCGAGCGCACGCGCGGCAGCCGCGCGGCGATGTGGCGGATCGCGAAGGCGACGAGCCGCAGGATCACGAAGGAGGCGGCGGTCGCCGCCAGGAACACGCCGGCCACCTTGCGGTCGGATGCCATGAAGAGCGCCAGCCCCGCGATGGCGCCCGCCAGCACGAGCGCCGACGCGACATAGGACCAGCGCATGGAAAACGCCGCGGGCTGCTCGTTGGATCGGAACAGCGCGGTCGCCGCCACGTCGCGCGTGCGCCCGAGCGGCAGGATCGCGAAGGCGAGCGCCGTCAGGTAGCCGAACAGGGCGCCGATCAGAAGCGCGCCGGGATAGATCGAAGCTTCCGCCGCAACCGGGATATAGGCCTCCAGGAAGCGCGCCGCCGCGAACGGCGCCATGGCCCCGAGCACGAGCCCAAAGGCGATGCCGACGGTCGCCAGGATCAGGATCTGGAGGAGATAGACGGTGACCACGAACGGACCGCTGGCGCCCAGGCTCTTGAACGTCGCGATGACCTGCCGCTTGGCATCGAGATAGGCGCCCACCGCATTGGCGATGCCGACGCCCCCGACCACCAGCGCCGTCAGGCCGACCAGCGTCAGGAACTGCGAGAAGCGCTCGATGTTGCGCTGGAGCGAGGGGGCGGCTTCCGTGGCGTTGCGGATGCTCCACCCGGCCTGGGGAAAGCGGGCGTTGGCCTCCGTCTGCACGGCTTCCGGGTCTCGGTCGGGATCCGCGAAGCGCGTCTTGTAGTCGTATTCCACCAGCGATCCCGGCTGGACGAGGCCGCTCGCCGCCAGGGCATCCAGCGAAACCAGAAGGCGCGGGGCGAAGATGAAGCCGTCCGACAGGACGTCGGGCTCGCGCGCGAGGCGCGCGCGCAACTCGACCTCGAGCCCGCCCAGCCGGATCACGGCCCCCGGCTGGATGCCGAGCCGGTCGAAGAACTCGGGCGCCGCCAGCGCGCCGAAGCGGCCGTTCCGCTCGGCCAGAAGCTCGGGCAAGGGTGCCGCCGGCTCGCTCTCGACCGCGCCGTAGAGCGGATAGCGAGTGGGATCGACGGCCTTCACCTCGCTGAGCGTCTGGTTCGAGCCGTCCGGCAGGCGCGCCATGGAGCGGAGCGAGCCGCTTTCCGCCACCTCGCCGAGCGTCCGGAGATAGGCGCGCTCGTCCGCGCTCGCCTGTCGCCCGTTGAGGCCGAAGCGCATGTCGCCGCCCAGGATCGTGCGCCCTTCGCGCTCGATTCCGCTCGTCATCATCACCGAGACGGAATTCACCGCCGCGATCGAGGCGACGCCGAGCGTCAGGCAGGCGAGAAAGATCACGAAGCCGCGCAACCCCCCGCGCAGCTCGCGCAGCGCGAAGCGCAGCGCGAGCTTCAGGCCGCCGGTGCGCGGCGTCGCGCCCGCAGTCGCGCTCACTGAGCGGCTTCCAGAACCACGGGCGACACGCCGTTCTCGATGAGGCCCGATCGCACAGCGACCTCGCGCCCGCAGCGCGCGGCAAGCGTCTTGTCGTGAGTGACGAGGATCAGCGTCATGCCGCGCCGCGCCTGCTCTGCAAACAGGAGATCGGCGATCTGCGCACCGGTTTCCCCGTCGAGATTGCCGGTCGGCTCGTCGGCGATCAGGATGTCGGGCTCGGGCGCCAGCGCGCGGGCGAGCGCCACGCGCTGCTGCTCGCCGCCCGAAAGCTCGCCGGGATAGTGCGTCACGCGCGCCGCCAGCCCGACCGCGCCGAGCTCGCGCTCGGCCCGCGCGAAGGCGTCCGGCACACCCGCCAGCTCCAGCGGCACGGCGACGTTTTCCAGCGCTGTCATGTTGGGAATGAGATGGAAGGACTGGAAGACGATGCCGACATGGCGCCCGCGAAAGGCGGCGAGCCGGTCCTCCGAAAGCCCGCCGAGCGGCTGGCCGGCGATCTCTACCAACCCTTCGTCGGCACGCTCCAGGCCTGCCAGAACCATCAGAAGCGTCGACTTGCCCGAGCCCGACGGCCCGACGATGCCGACGGACTCGCCGCGCGTCACGTCGAGGTCGATGCCCTTCAGAACATGCACCGCGCTGCGGCCCGATCCCAGCGTCAGATGAACCTTTCGTAACCGGACCGCCGCTTCAGCCAAGGCCTACCCTTCCCTATATCCAGGGCCACAAACGGCAGAAGGCCCGCTCGCCGAGAGAACGGACCGCCTTTTGCGGCAACGCGGAATATGGGTGGTCCATGCAGCGCTTCCAATCGCTTCTCGCCTTCGTGACAATCGGTCTCGGCCTGGGGCTTGCCGCTCCGGCATCGGCGCAGGAGCCGCGGGAAGTCGTCGCCTTCGGCGACAGCCTGTCGGCCGGCTACGGCGTCGGGCCGGGCGAGTCCTTTCCCGAGCAGCTCCAAGCGGCGCTGACGGGCGCGGGGCACCCCGTGAAGGTCGTCAACGCCGGCGTTTCGGGCGACACCACGACCGGCGGCCTCGCCCGCCTCGACTGGTCGGTGCCCGCGACGGCCGACGTCGTGATCGTCGAACTCGGCGCCAACGACGCGTTGCGCGGCATCAGCCCGGAGGTGACGCGCACCAATCTCGACGCGATCCTCGCAAAGCTCACCACCCGGGCAAACACGCAGGTGATCCTCGCCGGCATGCTCGCCCCGCCCAACATGGGGCCGGAATACGCGAGCGCCTTCAACCCGATCTATGGTGAACTTGCCGCCAAGCACGGCGTGCCGCTCTATCCCTTCTTCCTCGAGGGCGTCGCCAGCGTCCCGACGCTGAACCAGGCCGACTACATGCACCCCAACGCACAAGGCGTGGCGGTGATCGTGAAGAGCATGCTGCCGATCGTCGAGGAGGCGCTGAAGAACGCTTCGGCGCCGAGCTGAAGCGGGCTTGGAGGGCGATGGTGCGCTGCCGCAACGGATTCACCAGAACTGTGAACATCGCACGCCGCCGTCCTTGAAGTCGCTTCGGTCCGATGAACATCATGAGCGTGTAAGGCACTCGGTCGCGGCATCGTGACAGGCAGGCGTCTGGTCTCGCGCGCGGCCCCGGAACGGGAAGGATCCTCCTATGCCGAGATTGTTCACCGCCCTCGAAATCCCGCGCGACGCGGCCATGTCGCTTTCCTTCCTGCGCGGCGGCCTGCCTTCGGCCCGCTGGATCGACCCTGAAAACTACCACCTCACCCTGCGCTTCATAGGCGACGTGGAATATCGCGTGGCCGACGAGATCGTGGCCGCTCTCGATCGGGTCCATCGCTCCGCCTTCGCCCTGACGCTGCGGGGCCTCGGCGCCTTCGGCTCGAAGAAGCCGCACTCGGTCTATGCCGACGTCGCGCCTTCACCCCCGCTCGATCTTCTCCAAGGCGACATCGACCGCCTCCTGAAGCGGCTCGGCCTACCCTGCGACGCACGTCGGTTCACGCCGCACGTCACCCTTGCGCGATTGAAGAACGCCAAGGCCGAGGAGGTCGCCCATTATCTCTCGACGCGCGGCGACTTCCGCGCACCGTCCTTCCCCGTCACCCGCTTCGTTCTGTTCTCCTCGAAGGATTCGGTCGGCGGCGGCCCCTACGTGATGGAGGAAGCCTTCCCGCTCGAGCGTGTCGCCGCCACCCCCTCGCATGCCTCGATGCCGGCAGCGGCGGGATAGCGGTCCGTCCTCGCTCCGTTTGAAACCGGATGGGCTCCGCGCCATATGCGCGGGGCCTGGAATTGAACGTGCCAAACCGAGGACGAGGCCGATGACGAACCCTTCCCACCCCGTTGCCGCACCGTCCGACGTCGCTGCAGGCGCCTCCCTTCCGGCCCAGCCCGACGAGGCGCTGATCGGCGAGATCCTCCTGCCGGGTGACGAGCGCGAGCAGGCACGCCAGGAAACGCGGGTTCGCAAGGGCTTCTTCTCGACCCTGAAGCGCGCCGCGCGCCATATCCCCTTCGTGGAGGACGTCGTCGCCTCCTATCACTGCGCCCTCGACCCCGAGACGCCGACCGCCTCGCGCGGCATCCTCCTCGCGGCGCTGGCCTACTTCGTGCTTCCGATCGACGTGATCCCGGACTTCATCGTCGGCCTCGGCTTCACCGACGACGCGGCCGTGCTGCTCGCCGCCTTTTCCGCCGTCCAGAAGAACATCCGCCCCGAACACTACGAGCGCGCCCGCCAGACCTTGAGCGAGGACGGCGAGCCGGCGCCCCGCGCGGCAAGCTGACGAGCCGGCCACGCGATCGGCCGCTTTCGTCCAACTGTCGCCCCATTTCCTGCGTTCCTCATGGGCCGCGATCGGTGGGCCTTCGCGGGCCGCGCCTTCCCGGTTCGCGCCTGGAATTTTTCGATATCCTGGTTTCGTGTTCGGAAATTTCCGGTTCGTTTACCCTGTGGAAAGGGCTTCTCGCTCACCCTGCCGACGATCAGCACCGCCGCTCGCGGCGCGTGCTGCCGATGGAATTTCCAAGACGAGGCGGGAGACGCGCTCCATGAAACATGTTCTGACGACAGCTGCGGCGATGGTGGCTTTTTCCAGCATGGCGGCGGTTGCGCAGACGCCCGCCCGCATCAGCCAGTTCAACGACTGGGGCAGCTATTCCTACGACGCCAGCGGCTCCAAGGTCTGCTACGTGCTGACGACGCCAAAGACCTCGCAGCCCTCCTCCGTCGACCACGGCGACATCTTCTTCCTCGTCTCGCAGAAGCCGGGCAACAAGTCCGCCTACGAGCCGCAGGCGGTGATGGGCTATCCGATGCGAGAGGGGTCCAAGGTCACGGTGGACATCGACGGCAAGAAGTTCACCCTGTTCACGCGCGGCGAAAGCGCCTGGGTCGAGAACGCCGCCGAGGAGCCCCAGCTCGTCGCCGCCCTCAAGGCCGGCAAGTCGATGAAGGTGGACGCCACCTCCCAGCGCGGCACCGCCACCAACTATACCTATTCGCTGGCCGGCGTGACGGCGGCGATCAACTCGCTCGCCAACTGCAAGTAGGCCGGGCGGTACCTGGAAAAGTTTGAAGGCGCCGGCGCGAAGCCGGCGTCTTTTTCGTATCCGGGCCGCCCTTCGCAGTCTCGTTTTCCGCCCAACCCTTGCGAAAATGCGCGTTTCGGATCATGTGAAGCCGATCCGGACGAAATTGGCAGGGCACGAAGCGGAACAGATCATCGTTCCGCGCGGCAGGATGCGACCATGAGCGTGACGATCGATCTGACGAGTTCCGCCGAACGGCCCCGGCCCGCGCCGGCCGCAGCGCCCACCTCCGCGCCCGCCAAACGCTCCCTCCTCGGCCTGTCGCGCGAGGAGATGGGCGCCGCGCTCGTCGAGGCCGGTATCCCAACGCGCCAGGCGAAGATGCGCGTCCAGCAGCTCTGGCACTGGCTCTACGTTCGCGGCGTCAAGGACATCTCGCAGATGGCCAACGTCTCGAAGGACCTGCGCGCGGTCCTCGACGAGCGGTTCGAGATCCAGCGTCCCGAAATCGTCGAGGAGCAGATCTCCGTCGACGGCACGCGCAAGTGGCTGTTCCGCTTCCCGTCGCGCGGCGCCGGGCGCCCGGTCGAGATCGAGACCGTCTACATTCCCGAAGAAGGGCGCGGCACGCTTTGCGTCTCCTCCCAGGTCGGCTGCACGTTGACCTGCACCTTCTGCCACACCGGCACCCAGCGCCTCGTGCGCAATCTCGAACCGTCCGAGATCGTCGGCCAGCTCCTGACGGCGCGCGAGCGGCTCGGCGACTTTCCCGACGCAGCAACGCCGCAAGGAGCGATCGTGCCCACGGAAGGGCGCCTCGTGTCCAACGTCGTGATGATGGGCATGGGCGAGCCGCTCTACAACTACGACAACGTGAAATCGGCGCTCGCCGTCGTGTCGGACGGCGACGGGCTCGCCTTGTCCAAGCGCCGCATCACCCTGTCGACCTCCGGCGTCGTGCCGATGATCCCGAGGACCGGCGACGAGATGGGCGTCATGCTCGCCATCTCGCTTCATGCGGTGACGGACGAGCTGCGCGACGTGCTCGTGCCGATCAACAAGAAGTACCCGATCCGCGATCTGATGGACGCCTGCCGCGCCTATCCCGGCCTGTCCAACGCGCGCCGCATCACCTTCGAATACGTCATGCTGAAGGGCGTCAACGACAGCCTCGCCGACGCGCGCGAGCTGGTGCGCCTCCTCAAGGGCATTCCGGCCAAGATCAACCTGATCCCCTTCAACCCCTGGCCGGGCTCCCCGTACGAGTGCTCCGACTGGGACCAGATCGAGCGCTTCGCCGATCTCGTCAACGCCGCCGGCTACGCCTCGCCCATCCGCACCCCGCGCGGCCGGGACATCTTCGCCGCCTGCGGCCAGTTGAAGTCCGAGTCCGAGCGCATGAAGCGTGGCGACCGCCTCGCGCTGGAGGCGGCGGTCGCGGTGTGAAGCGCCTCGCCGGTTTCGCGCGTCGCCTGTTGGCCTATAGCCAAGCCTGCCTCGTCGCCGGAACGACGTTCTTCCTCCTTTCGCTGGTCCTCCCGGACTCTCCCGCAGGGAGCGCAGACGAGATGGTCCTGCGCTTCGGCATCTCGCTCTTCTACGTCGTGCTGGCTGGTACGCCATTCGCTCTGATCGTTCTGTTTCTTCTGCATCTGACGGGATCGACAGGCTGGACTCCGACGATCGTCGGCGGAGCCGTGGCCGGCATCCTGCCGATCCTGTTTCTCGCCGCCGTTCTCGGAAATCCGTTCTCGCTCCCGCTTCTCCCGTCCCTGATTGCCGGCGTTTCGGGCGCCGCGGGCGCTGCGGCATACCGAGCGATCGCACCCGAGCGGAGCGTCGTATCGTGACCGTCGTCCGTCCCGCTCCGAACGCGACGACGGCGTTCCCGAAAGGCGCCAGGGTGGGTATCGGACCGTGATCGCCGTCCTCCGCTTCCTGTTCCTGATCCCGCTCGGCTTCGTGCTCGCCTGCCTCGCCGCGAGCTTCGCGATGCTCTGGCCGTTCGTCGCCCTGCCCTCGGACATGACCGACCCGTTCGTGTGGATGGAGCTTTCGGTCGGCTTCCTCGCGCAAGGGGCGCAGATCGGCTCGCTCGCCTTCATCCCTTGGGCGCTCTTCATGATCGTCACGGAGGCGATGGGCTGGCGCTCGCTTCTTCCTCACGCCGGCGCCGGCATTCTCGCCGGGTTCGTCGCGACGCGCGCCCTGCCCGGCATCGACACACGCTCGCTCCAGACGGCCATGGTGGTGGCCGGTCTCTCCTTCTCGCTCGTCTATTGGCTGATCGCCGGATCGAGCGCGGGAAGCTGGCGCCGACGGCGCACCGACACCCCTCCCTCCGACCATTGAGGAGCCGATCCATGGCCCGACGCCCGACCAATCCGCGCGATGCCGCCGAAGCCGCCTTCAAGGCGGCCACCACCAAGCCGCCGGAGCGCACCCGGGAAGCCCCCGCCATTCCCGGCCGGCGCGAGCAGATCAGCCTGCGCGTCGATGCCGAGGTGATCGAGTGGTTCCAGGACGACGGCCCCGGCTGGCAGGACCGCATGGCCGACGCCCTGCGCAAGGCGGCCGGCAAGTAGGGCTACCGGACCCACCGAACACGGAACGGGTTGGCATCCGTGCGCCACCGACATGTGTCGTCACGAGGGGCGGTCTCTGCAGGGTTGAGGCTGTGGGTTGAGCATCGACTATCGACCCTTCATCGCCGTTCATACGCTACATAGCTCGATCTGGAAGCGGACGTTCGCAACGGGACTGAGCAACAGCTATGGTCGCCAAGTGATCGCGACCCGAGTTCGGTCAGGAGAAGCCCGTGAGGGTCGTGTGGACGCTGAGAACCGAGGAGGGCGAGACCTGGGACCTGTTCCGCGACGACGGGCCACTTGCGGATGCGGACCTCATGGACGAACGCGGCGTCAAAGCCATAACCGCCCAGAAGATGATCTTCGAGGATCGCCCCTCCTACACCTTGCTTCCCGCAGCTCGGCGGGAGCCGTCGTTGCCGCAGAAGGGTGCGCGGCTGCCGCCCATCCATGACGACAAGCGCTTCTACCTCGTTGTGGAGGACGGATCGCACCGTTCAAGGTACAAAAGCCAACGCACCTACAGCGTCGACGACGCGGCATCTCTGATACGCAGGTTCGGAACGCTTCCTTTCGAGCAGGTCGAGCGTTTGATGCGGAAGGATGGGATCTAAAACAATGGCGATCGGAAGCTCTATCCTGTCCTGATGAACACCGTTTTCGTCACCATACCGACGGGTCTGATTTCGGATTGGGCCTCCTTCCACGAGGTCTTCGACCATGCCTTGGGGTTTCCATGGTTCTACGGCGCAAACATGGACGCGTGGATCGATTGCATGTCGTGTGCGGATCAGCCGAGCGCGGAGATGCTGATCAAAGCAGTCCAGCCCGGCGAACTCCTGGCCCTTCGGATCGACGATGTGGAGGACTTCGCACGTCGTTGTCCCGACCAGTTCAAGGCGCTGCTGGATGGCACCGCAGTCGTGAACCATCGGCGGATCGCGGCTGGAGAGCAGCCCGTTCTCGCCCTGCTGATCTCCGGTCATCTTCCATAGGCGGAGGTACCGCATTCGACCCTTCCACGACGTTGGTGTTGAGATTGGAGGATCCCAGAACCGGAAGTGGGCAAACGTGGTACCCTGCGTCAGCAGCACAACGTGAGGGGACTGGATGGCAGCAACGCATCGTGGGCAGATCGGAACAGCGATCGCCTTGATCCTGATCTCCGTCTTTTTGCTTTCCGGTGCCGATGCCGTCGTGAAGGCCGTTTCAGCCGACTTTCCCCTCTGGCAAATCTATGTCGCCAGATCCCTGTTCGCCGTTCCGATCCTTATCGGTCTCTCGGTACGTTCCGGGATTGCGCAAGCTGCCCGGATCGTCCAGCCTTGGATCGCCCTGCGCTCGGTCCTTCTGACAGGCATGTGGATCGCCTACTACACCGCGCTTCCGCACATGGACCTGTCGATTGCGGCGACGGCGCTCTACACGACCCCTCTGTTCATCGCGGCGTTGTCGGCTGGATGGGGAAGCGAAACTGTCTCTCGCCGAACGCTTATCGGGATCTGCCTTGGGTTCGTTGGCGTCCTCGTCA
The DNA here is from genome assembly GCF_903970965.1 of Aureimonas sp. ME7. Classification (GTDB taxonomy): domain Bacteria; phylum Pseudomonadota; class Alphaproteobacteria; order Rhizobiales; family Rhizobiaceae; genus Aureimonas. The sequence goes on from NZ_CAJCKW010000005.1 coordinate 230,450, forward strand.
TCCTGCGGCCAACGGGCAGCGACTTCACGTTCTGGACCTTGCTCCCGGTCCTGGGCGCCGTGTTCTATGCGGGCGCGGCAGTGCTGACGCGAACGCGCTGTGCAGACGAAAATCCCATCGTTCTGGCGCTTTCGCTCCATGGATGTCTGCTGGCCGCAGGCGTGCTTGGCGGTCTCATCGCAACCCTTCAACCGTTCGGCACATCCGACCCTTTCCTCTTCGGAGGCTGGAGGTCGATGGAAGGGGCGGACTGGTTGCTGATGATCGGCTTAGGCTGCGTGATGGTCGCGGTGGCGCTCGGCGTCGCGAGAGCCTACCAAAGCGCGCCTCCAGCCGTCGTTGGGACGTTCGACTACGCCTACCTCGTCTTCGCCGCAGTGTGTGGCGTATCCTTCTTCGGGGAGCGGCTCGACGCTTTTACGCTGGTCGGCATAGGGCTGATTTTTGCCGCAGGCGTGCTCGTCGTGTCCCGCTCCGAACGGAGGACGCGAATGGCAGCTACGGGCCTTTCTCGCTCCGAAGCAGACTGACGGGTTTCCACCCGATCTTGCCAACACCGCCTATCGTGCCAGATCGCCCGCATGATCACGATCCACCATCTCGAAAACTCCCGCTCGCAGCGCGTCCTCTGGCTCCTGGAGGAGCTCGGTGTTCCCTACGACGTCAAGCGCTACGAGCGGCTTCCTTCGCTTCAGGGGCCGCCGGAGCTGAGGGCCGTGCATCCGCTCGGCAAGTCGCCCGTCCTGACCGACGGCGAGTTGACGATCGCCGAGACGGGCGCGATCGTGACCTATCTCCTCGACCGCTACGGCGAAGGACGCCTCGTCCCGCCGCAGGACAAACCGGAGTATTGGCGCTACCAGCACTTCCTGCATCATGCGGAAGGCTCCGCCATGCCGCCGCTGTTTCTGAAACTCGTTCTGTCGCGCATCCCGCCCGGCGTGCCCTTCTTCGTCAGGCCTATCCTCGCCAAGGCGATGCAAGCGGTGGACGACCGGCTTCTGGACCCGCAGATCGCCAACCTTCTCGACTACTGGAACGAGGCGCTCGCCGACGGCTGGTTCGCGGGCGCCGAATTTTCCGCCGCCGACGTGATGATGAGCTTTCCTTTGGAGGCCGCCGGAGCCCGCATCGGCTTCGGCAACCGCCCGCGGCTTTCCGCCTTTCTGGCGAAGATCCACGCGCGCTCAGGCTACGAAGCGGCCCTCCAGCGCGGCGGACCCTACGCCTACGCTTGAGAGCTCACCTCCAGGCGACGAGCACCGTGCCGCCGGCGATCAGGAGAACGCCCGCCCAATTCACCGGGCTGAGGCGCTCGGCTAGGAACAGCGTTCCGAACACGGCGACGAGGACGACGGAAAGCTTGTCGATCGGAGCGACCTGCGCCGCTTGGCCCATCTGGAGCGCGCGGTAGTAGCACAGCCAGGAGGCGCCGGTCGCCAGACCCGACAGGGCGAGAAACGCGAGCGAGCGCGTCGGCACTTCGGCCGGGGAGCGCCAATGACCGCCCACCGTGACGATGCCCGCGATCAGCATGAGGATTACCAGCGTTCGCAGAAAGGTCGCGTAGTCCGACTGGATGCCAGCCACCCCGACCTTGCCGAACACCGCCGTCAGCGCCGCGAACCCGGCCGAAGCCAGCGCCCAGCCGAGCCAGCCCATCAGGCGCGCGCCAGAAGGATATGCACCGCGAAGGCGGAGAACACGCTCGCGAACAGCCAGTCGATGAAGCGCATCACGCCGGGCCGGCGCTTCAGCGTCGCCGCGATCCGGTCGGCCGCCAGGATCATCGCCACCGTGATCGGCGTCGCGACCACGAGGAAATAGACGCCTAGAAAGAACAGCTTGCCCCCTGCGTGGATGTCGCCCGCCGCCACGAACTGCGGCAGGAAGGTCACGAAGAACAGGATGATCTTGGGGTTCAAGAGATTGACGCCGACCCCCGTCATCCAGTTCGTGCGGAACGACTGGCGCGGCTTAAGGGTCCGCTCCACCGAGAACGACGATCCCTTTCGGATCGCCTGGACGGCCAGCCACACGAGATAGGCCGCGCCCACGACTTTCAGCGCCATGAAGGCTTCCGGCGAGGCCGCGATCAGCGCCGAAAGGCCGACCGCGGCCAGCGTCGTATGGATCAGCGATCCCGTGCAGGCGCCGAGATAGGCGGCAAAGCCCGCCGCGCGCCCTTGCGCGAGCGTGCGCCCCAGAAACAGCGTCATGTCCGGCCCCGGCGTGATCGTCAGGATCACGGCCGCGAGCGTGAAGGCGAGAAACGCGGGCGCGTCCGGGAGGAAGGTCATCGGGAAACTCGGGGCGAGAAGCGGCAACCTCCGATCGATACGACGATCCCGAGCCTCCGGCAATCGACGCTTGCGAACGGCGCCAAGTTCCGTCAGATCGCTCTGAACGCATCGCTCATCCAACCCGGGACCTCGATCAGCATGGCTCTTCCGCGTGACGTCAAGAAGGTCGTCCTCGCCTATTCCGGCGGGCTCGACACCTCCATCATCCTGAAGTGGCTGCAGACGGAACTGGGTGCGGAGGTCGTCACCTTCACCGCCGATCTCGGCCAGGGCGAAGAGCTGGAGCCAGCGCGCCGCAAGGCCGAGATGCTCGGCATCAAGGAAATCTTCATCGAGGACGTGCGCGAGGAGTTCGTGCGGGACTTCGTGTTCCCGATGTTCCGCGCCAACGCCGTCTATGAGGGCGTCTATCTGCTGGGCACCTCGATCGCGCGGCCGCTGATCTCCAAGCACCTCATCGACATCGCCGAGAAGACCGGGGCGGACGCCATCGCGCACGGGGCGACCGGCAAGGGCAACGACCAGGTCCGCTTCGAGCTTTCGGCCTATGCCTTGAACCCGGACATCAAGATCATCGCGCCGTGGCGGGACTGGGCGTTCAAGAGCCGCACCGACCTTCTGGATTTTGCCGAGAAGAACCAGATCCCGGTCGCCAAGGACAAAAAAGGCGAAGCGCCCTTCTCCGTGGACGCCAACCTTCTCCACTCCTCCTCGGAAGGAAAGGTTCTGGAGGACCCGAGCGTCGAGGCGCCCGAATACGTCCACATGCGCACCATCTCGCCCGAGGCGGCGCCCGACAAGGCGACCACGATCACCATCGGCTTCGAGCGCGGCGATGCGGTGTCGATCGATGGGCAGCGCCTGTCGCCGGCGACCCTCCTTGCCCGGCTCAACGATCTCGGTCGCGACAACGGCATCGGCCGTCTCGACCTCGTGGAAAACCGCTTCGTCGGCATGAAGTCGCGCGGCGTCTACGAGACGCCCGGCGGCACGATCCTGCTCGCCGCTCACCGCGCGATCGAATCGATCACGCTCGACCGGGGCGCCGCGCACCTCAAGGACGAGCTTATGCCGCGCTACGCCGAGCTCATCTACTACGGCTTCTGGTTCGCGCCTGAGCGCGAGATGCTCCAGGCCGCGATCGACCACAGCCAACGCCATGTCGAGGGCGAGGTCACGCTCAAGCTCTACAAGGGCAACGTGATGGTGACGGGGCGCTCTTCGCCGAAGTCGCTCTATTCCGACAAGCTCGTTACCTTCGAGGACGATCAGGGCGCCTACGACCAGAAGGACGCCGCCGGCTTCATCAAGCTCAACGCCCTGCGCCTGCGCACGCTCGCCAAGCGCAACGCGCTCTGAGCGCCGCGGGAGAAGGTGAAACGGAAGGCGGGCGGATCGTATGGAATGGACATGCGATCCGCACGGACGTCCCAGGCTTCCAGGCATCCACGACGCGACGCTTCGGAACCTCGATCTCGATCCCGCCGCCAACCGTCTTGCCTTTTGCCTGAACGGGGCCGCCGGCGAGCGGCTTCGCTTCACCTTCGAAGCCGTCGATACGCTGAACATCCGGCAGCTCGGGGAAGCGATGATCGTGGACACGATCTTCGTTTGGCGCGTGTCGCAGGTGCCGCCGTCCTTCGACGCGGATGCGAGCGCGGGCTGGCGGCACCTTCTGCAGGGACGCGTGCCGGAGGGCGAAGCCCAGGTGCGCGAACGCGCGCGGCTGCGGGCAAAACTGCCGAACGGCATTCTTGCGACAGTCGTCGGCAGTTACGGCGGCGAATTGTCGGTTCTCGCCGGCTCGCTGCAGATCGACGAATGGAACTGACGGTGAGCGACCCCGCATCGAACGCCGCTGCGCGCAGGAAAGGAAGCGATGGTGGCGCAGTGGAACAGTGAGGGATCGACGGCGCTCGACTGGCGCCCCGTCGCGTCCGTGGCCGTCCTCGTTCTCGTGCTTCTTCTGGGGAGCACCCTTCCCCTGCCCGGCCTCGACCCCGTCGCGTTGCAAAACTATCTGCAAGCCTCCCCGGACGGTTCGGGACGCGTGTCCGTTCTGGCTCTCGGGTTGGGCCCGCTCCTGTCGGTTCTTCTCGTGTTCGAAACGCTGAAGCTATTCAGCCCCGCATTCTCGCGGCGGATCGCGCGTTCGCCCGGTAGCAGGGCAAAAACGGCGCTGGCGATCCGGGGGGCGATGCTGCTGGTGGCGGCGCTGCAGGGGCTCGGCATCCATGCGGCGCTGGCCGAGATGGGATTCGTCGAAAACGACCCCCTCGCCAAGCTGGCTGTCGTAGCCTCGTTGGTGGCGGGTGTTGGGGTTCTCGCTTTCGCGGCCGAGCAGGTTCGCCTGCCGCTCCTTGCCGATGCGGGCTTCTGGGCGATCATCTCGCTGCCATGGGTGGAAAGCATCGTCGCGACGTTTCTCGAACTTATGGAATACGCCCGGATCGGAGCGATCGGGCCGGAGGCCGTCGTTGTCGCCGCCGCCTGTCTCGCGGCCGCCGTCGCTTCGATCGTTTTCGCCACGACATCGCTGCGCAAGCGGGTCCGGGAAGCCGGCGGCAGCATGTTGCGGTGGAGCCCGATCCTTGTTTGGCCGCCGCTCCTGGCAGGCGCGGTTGCCAACATCCTCGCCGGACTGGCCTACGAATTCGCCGTGACGCGGATCGAACCCACGGTCGCGCTGTATTCCGTCCTGTGGACGATCCTGTTCGCCCTGATTCTGCCAGTGGTTGTGTTTCTCTACGCGCGCTCGATCGCCAAAACCTTCGAGGAGCCGGATTGGCCCGGTCGCCGAGCGACGCTCGCCCTTCTCGCACTCACCCAGATCGGGGTTTGCGCGGGCCTTCTGATGGCATCGGATCAGTTCGCGGTTGCTCTGAACGGCTCCGCCCTGATCACACTCGTCGTGTTCCTTTGGGCACTCGGTCAAGCGGTCTTCGCCAATCGGGATGCGGGGCGCACCGGACTGTAGACGAGAAGGCGTCGGCGCTTGGTTCTATGCCATGATCGCCAGAACGGGCCGGTTGGCGACGAAAGGCTTCGGCTCGGGTTTCGAACTCTCGTCCGCCGTCATGTCGCGCAGCACGAGGCGCGCGATCACGGTTTCCGGCGTCACACCCATACGCATCGCCTTTTCCGACACGAACTGGTGGATCTCCTTGGAAACCCGGATCCGATAGCCACCCATTTCAACCTCGACGCGTTCCCCATATCGGTCTTCAACGAGCCGGGAAACGATTTGGGTCCCTTCAAGCGGGAACCTGCGAAACATCGTGGTGACCAAACGGTAAAGGCCTGCGGTCGCTTCCGGGTTGGAAGCCTCCCATCGCAGCCGCCGGGGGAGGTTAAGAACACCTCGCTTTCCCCCAGCCTTTCCTTTCGGCAGCGACCAGGCTTGGCCTCCCGTTCACCGCGTTGGCGGGCCCGCCGACAGCGTCGCCTCCGGCACGAGGCTCGTGAACGGGGGTACATAGGCCTGCAGCGTCACCAGCCCGCCGACGAGAAGCGCCAGCACGACGGAATGGAGGAAGACGTAGCGCAGGATCGGTCCTTCGCCGTTGCGCCAACCCGTGGCGGTGGAGGCGACCACGATCGATTGCGCGTCGATCATCTTGCCCATCACGCCGCCCGACGAGTTGGCCGAGGCCATCAGGACGGGGTTGAGGTTGAGCTGCTCGGCGGTGATGCGCTGGAGACCGCCGAAAAGGACGTTGGACGCCGTGTCCGACCCTGTCAGCGCGACGCCGAGCCAGCCCAGCATCGTGCCGAACAGCGGATAGAAGACCCCGGTGTGGGCGAAGGCGAGGCCCAGCGTCGCGTCGAGGCCCGAGTAGCGCGTGAGATAGCCGAGCGCCAGCATGATGGCGATCGTCAGGAGCGAGAAGCGGACCCGCCAGATCGTCTGGACGTAGATGCGAATGAGCTGCCCCGGGCCGAAGCCCATCGCCAGCCCGCCGACGATCGCGGCGGCCAGGATCCCCGATCCTGTCATCGACAGGTAGTTCAGGTTGAACACCGCCGCCTCGATCACCGGCTCGGCCACCACGGGGGGCACCTTCTGCACCGTGTTGTGCAGCCCCTCGAAGGGTATCTTCGGGGCGTGGATCCCGTCCAGCACCGCCTTCATCTGCGGAATGCCCCAAAGGAAGACGAAGACGGTGAGGATCGCCCAGGGCATCCAGGCGCGCAGCACCGCCGAGCGGTCCTCCATCATCACGGCCGCCCCGCCGCCCGTCACCGCGATGCCGCCGCCAGAGCCCGAGCCTCCGGTGCCGCCCGTCCCGTCCACGCCGACAGGCCCGGCCGACAAGCCCATGGAGCGGCGAGCTTCCTCCTCTTCCCTCGCCTTCCCGAGAAGCGCGGTGGAGCGCCACACGGTCTTCGGGCGCCACACGCGAAGAAACGCCACGAGCGCCAGCATCGATGAGATCGCCGCGACGATATCCACGAGCCAGGGGCCGTGGAAGTTCGAGACCAGGAACTGGGGAACGGCGAAGCTCACGCCGCAGACGAGGATCGCCGGCCAGATCTCGATCATCCCCCGCCATCCGGCGAACGCCCAGATCAGCCAGAACGGCACGAGCAGCGAGAAGAACGGAAGCTGGCGCCCGATCATCGCCGAAAGCTCGAAGAGGTCGAGCCCGGTCACGGCCGCCAGCGCGATCACCGGGGTGCCGAGCGCGCCGTAGGCGACGGGCGCGGTATTGGCGATGAGCGACAGGCCGGAAGCCGCCAGCGGCGAGAAGCCGAGGCCGATGAGGAGCGCCGCCGTCACCGCGACCGGTGTCCCGAAGCCCGCGGCCCCTTCGAAGAAGGCGCCGAAGGAAAAGGCGATCAGGAGAAGCTGGATGCGCCGGTCGTCCGAAACGCCGGCGATGGAGTTCTGCAGGATCTCGGAGGAGCCGTTCTCCACCGTCAGCCGGTGGAGGAAGATGATGTTGAGGACGATCCAGCCGATCGGCATCAGCCCGTAGGCCGCCCCGTAGCCCGCTGCCAGCGCCGCCTTGTCGGCCGGCATGCCGAAGGCAAGAACCGCGATCGCGAGCGCGGCGACGAGCCCAGCCAGCGCGGCCATGTGCGCGCGCATGTGCAGAAAACCGAGCCCCACCAGCATGACGACGACCGGCACGGCCGCCAGAAGAAAGGACAACGGCAGACTGCCGAACGGATCGTAATTCTGGCTCCAGACCGTATCCACCCCGACGCCTCCCAACATCGCCCGGCGTCCTGTCGCCGTGGGCCGAGTGTTTCGGCAGCCTTGCGAATTTGCAACCCAAGCGTGCTCACAGCCCCGTGAACGGGAAGAAGGGGCGGGTCACCACTTCAAATGCGTCCCGCGTGCTCCCAACTGACGGGAAACGATATGGAAGCCGAACCATGATCCCTTATTCCGTACTCGACCTGTCCCCCATCCCCGAAGGCGGCACGGCGGCGGACGCCTTGGCCAACTCGCTCGATCTGGCCCGCGCGGCCGAGGCGCGCGGCTACAAGCGCTTCTGGCTCGCCGAGCATCACAACATGACCGGCATCGCCAGCGCGGCGACCTCGGTGGTGATCGGGCACGTGGCGGGGGGAACGCAGCGCATCCGCGTGGGCGCCGGCGGCATCATGCTGCCCAACCACGCGCCGCTGGTGATCGCCGAGCAGTTCGGAACTTTGGCGACGCTGTATCCCGATCGCATCGACCTCGGTCTTGGGCGGGCGCCCGGCACCGACATGCTGACGGCGCGCGCCATGCGCCGCAGTCTCGACAATTCCGACAACTTCCCGCAGGACGTCCTGGAGCTGATCGGCTACTTCTCCGACGAGGCGGCCAACCAGCGCCTTCGCGCGGTGCCGGGTGTCGGCACCCATGTGCCGGTCTGGATCCTCGGCTCCAGCCTCTACGGCGCGCAGCTCGCGGCCCATTTCGGCCTGCCCTACGCCTTCGCCTCGCATTTCGCGCCCGGCGCGCTGGACGAGGCCGTCGAGGTCTACCGCGAAACGTTCCGCCCGTCGCAAACGCTGGCGGAGCCCCATTTCATGCTGGCGATCAACGCCTTCGTGGCGGACACGGATGCGCAAGGACGCCGGCTCCAGTCCTCCATGCAGCAGGCCTTCGCGCGGTTGCGCTCAGGGCACCCCGGTCCCCTGCCCCGCCCGGTGGACGATATCGACGCGGTGCTCGACGCCGGTGCGCGGGCCATGGTGGACGAGGCGCTGCGCGTTTCGGTGGTCGGCTCGCCGGCGACGGTTCGCGAAGGGCTGCGCGCCCTCGTCTCGCGCTACCGCCCCGACGAGGTCATTCTCACCGGGCAAATCCACGATCACGCCGCGCGCGTACGCTCGTTTCAGCTGGCGGCGGACGCGATGGACGAGCTGGCGGCGGGAGAGCGGGCGGTGGCCGCGGAATAGCGGCTCAGCGCTCGCCCGTCCCGCCCTCGGCGCCGGGCGGTTGCGGATGAAGGAGATCGACCGGCTCGTTCAGAAGCGGATCGCTCGTCAGGTTGCTGCGGATCTGGCGGAGCACTTCGGCGGCCGCGTCCACCGCCTCGCGCGAAAGGCCGCGGGTGGCGAAGGCGTAGATCCGGTCGAACAGCGGGTCGAGTTCCTGGAAGATCCGGAACGCGTCGTCCGTCGGCTCGATCAGCTTGGCCCGGCGGTCGCTCGGGTCCATCGTGCGCAGGATCAGCTTGCGGCTTTCCAGGCGGTCGAGATAGGCGGACAGCGTCATCGGCTCGACGCCCATCCGTTCCGCCAGGATCGCCTGGCGGGCGCCGCGAAAACGGATCACGAAACCGAGCGCGCGGATTTCGCCGGGCGTCAGCCCCAGCCCGTTTTCCGCCACCGTCTTTTCGAAATGTTGCCGAAACAGGCGCGACGTGTCGGTCAGCAGGAATCCGAACGTGTTCCCGGTTGTCAGATCTGGCACTAGGCGTCGCCTTCCTTGAAGAAACCCGTTTGCGCACGCACATCCTTCGCGATCGTCGCAAACTCACGTATCTCCAGGAGGATGTCTTTCATTTGCTGCGCATCGGCAAGGGAAGAATAGCCTCGAAAAGGTCGAACCATGCCGGAAACGTCGCTTATTTCTTTCGATTCGCGCTTTGCCTTTCCCGAAGGGAAACCCCTCCCGGACTTTTCCGCGCTGACGGCGTCGGACTACGCCGATGCGTTCGATCGCGCGATGGCAGCGCACGGCGCCGAGATCGATGCGATCGCGGGCGATCCCGAGGCACCGAGCTTCGAAAACACCATCCTCGCGCTCGAGCGCGCCGGGCGTCCGCTGTCGCGCGTCGCGTCCCTGTTCTACGCGCTGGCCGGCGCCCATACCGACGACGCCATCCAGGGCGTCGAGCGCGACGTTTCCCCTAAGCTCTCGCGCCACGGCTCACGCGTCTCGCTGAACGCAGCCCTCTTCGCGCGCATCGACGCCCTGTTCGAGGCGCGGCACACGGCAGGTCTTGATGCCGAGGCGCTTCGCCTCCTAGAGCGCACCCATGCCGGCTTCGTGCGCTCGGGCGCCCGGCTGGAGGGCACCGCGCGCGAACGCTTCGCCGACATCAACGCCCGTCTCGCCGAACTCGGCACGCGCTTTTCGCAGAACGTGCTCGCCGACGAGCGCGCCTATGCGCGGCCCGTGACAGAAGCCGAGCTGGAAGGCCTGCCGCCCTTCCTCGTCTCGGCCATGGCGGACGCGGCGGAGGAGCGCGGCCTGACGGGCCACGCGGTCACCCTGTCTCGCTCGATCACCGTGCCCTTCCTGTCCTATTGCCCGAACCGGGCCTTGCGCGCCGAGATCTTCGACGCCTGGACCCGGCGCGGCGAAACGGCTGGGGAACGCGACAACCGCCCGGTCCTTGCCGAAATCCTGGCGCTGCGGGCTGAAAAGGCTGCGCTTCTCGGCTTCCCGTCCTTCGCCCACTACAAGCTCGACGACACGATGGCCAAGACGCCGGACAGTGTCGAAGCCCTTCTGCGCCGCGTCTGGGGCAAGGCGCGCGAACGAGCGCTCGCCGACGCCGACACGCTCCGCCAGCTCGCCGCCGACACCGGCGACAACGCGCCCTTCGCCGCGTCCGACTGGCGCTTCTATGCCGAGAAGCGGCGGCAGGCCGAGTTCGCGATCGATGAGAGCGCGCTGAAGAGCCATTTCCAGCTCGACCGGATGATCGAGGCCTCATTCGACGTCGCCGGCCGCCTCTTCGGCCTCCGCTTCGAGGCCCTGTCGGACGCCAAGGCCTGGCACCCGGACGCGCGCGTTTGGCGCGTCCTGGACGCCGACGGCGCGGAGCGCGGCCTCTTCGTCGGCGACTACTTCGCCCGCGCTTCCAAGCGCTCCGGCGCATGGATGAGCGCGCTTCGCTCGCAGCACGGGATCGACGGCGGCCAGACGCCGGTGATCTACAACATCTGCAACTTCGCCAAGCCGGCGAAGGGCCAGCCCGCACTCCTGTCGGTGGACGACGCGCGAACCCTGTTCCACGAGTTCGGCCACGCCCTGCACGGCCTTCTGTCGAACGTGACCTACCCCTCGCTCGCCGGCACGGCGGTGGCGCGCGACTTCGTCGAGCTGCCCTCCCAGCTCTACGAACACTGGCTGACCGTTCCCGCCATTCTCCAAAAGCACGCCTTGCATGCCGTGACGGGCGAGCCGCTGCCGCAAGCCGAGCTCGACAAGCTTGAGGCCGCGCGCACCTTCGACGCCGGCTTCGACACGGTGGAGTTCACCTCCTCCGCCCTCGTCGACCTCCTGTTCCACAAGGAGGGGCAAGCCCCCGCCGACCCGATGGCGCGCGAGGCCGAGATCCTGTCCGGCCTCGGCATGCCGGCCGAGATGGTGATGCGCCACCGCTCGCCGCACTTCGCCCATATCTTCTCAGGGGACGGATATTCGGCGGGCTACTACTCCTACATGTGGTCCGAGGTGCTGGACGCTGACGCGTTCGAGGCCTTCGAGGAAGCCGGCGACGCCTTCGACCCCAAGACCGCCGCTCGCCTGCGCACCCACGTCTATTCCGCCGGCAACTCCGCCGATCCGGCCGCTCTCTACGAGGCGTTCCGGGGCCACGGCCCGGATCCCGACGCCCTGATGCGCAAGCGTGGATTTGCCGCCTGACCGACCTATCTTTCGCTCCCGCGAAAAATCCGCTATGGAGCGGCCCAATGACCCGCGCCGTCCTTGGGCCGTTTCCGTTGAAACGCGCCTCCAAACGCGTTTCAACCCTTCGGTGACCTTATGAAGCTTCGCAACATCGCGATCATCGCGCACGTCGACCATGGCAAGACGACACTCGTCGACAAGCTCCTGGCGCAGTCCGGATCGTTCCGCGAGAACCAGCGCACCGAAGAGCGCGCGATGGACTCCAACGACCTCGAAAAGGAGCGCGGCATCACGATCCTCGCCAAGGCCACCTCGGTGGAATGGAAGGACACGCGCATCAACATCGTCGACACGCCGGGACACGCCGACTTCGGCGGCGAGGTCGAGCGTATCCTCAACATGGTGGACGGCGCAGTCATCCTGGTCGACGCCTCCGAAGGCCCGATGCCGCAGACCAAGTTCGTGCTCGGCAAGGCGCTGAAGGTCGGCCTGAAGCCGATCGTCGCGATCAACAAGATCGACCGCCCGGACGAGCGCCACGAGGAAGTGCTGAACGAGATCTTCGATCTCTTCGTCAATCTCGACGCCACCGACGAGCAGCTCGACTTCCCCGTTCTCTACGGCTCGGGTCGCGGCGGCTGGATGGCCGAAGCCCCCGAAGGCCCGCAGGACAAGGGCCTGGAGCCCCTGTTCGACCTCATCGTCAAGCACGTTCCCGAGCCCGACACCGCCGGCAAGGACGAGCCCTTCAAGATGATCGGCACGATCCTCGAGGCCAACCCGTTCCTGGGCCGCCTCATCACGGGCCGCATCCAGTCCGGCTCGATCAAGCCGAACCAGTCGATCAAGGTGCTGAACGGCGAAAGCCAGCAGCTGGAATCGGGCCGCATTTCCAAGATCCTCGCCTTCCGGGGCCTGGAGCGCACGCCGATCGACTACGCCGAGGCCGGCGACATCGTCGCCATCGCGGGCCTCCAGAAGGGCACGGTCGCCGACACGTTCTGCGACCCGTCCGTGTCGGAAGCGCTCACGGCCCAGCCGATCGACCCGCCGACCGTCACCATGAGCTTCATCGTCAACGATTCGCCGCTCGCCGGCACCGAGGGCGACAAGGTGACGAGCCGCGTGATCCGCGACCGCCTCCTCAAGGAAGCCGAGGGCAACGTCGCGCTCAAGATCGAGGAATCGGAGGACAAGGACTCCTTCTTCGTGTCGGGCCGCGGCGAACTCCAGCTCGCCGTCCTGATCGAGACCATGCGCCGCGAGGGCTTCGAGCTCGGCGTCTCGCGCCCGCGCGTCGTGATGCAGAAGAACGAGGAAACCGGCGAAACGCTGGAGCCGATCGAAGAGGTCGTGATCGACGTCGACGAGGAGCATTCGGGCGTGGTCGTTCAGAAGATGAGCGAGCGCAAGGGTGAGATGAAGGAGCTTCGCCCGTCGGGCGGCGGTCGCCAGCGCCTCGTCTTCCACGCGCCGACGCGCGGCCTCATCGGCTACCAGTCCGAGCTTCTGACCGACACGCGCGGCACGGCGATCATGAACCGCCTGTTCCACGCCTACGCCCCCTACAAGGGCGCGCTGGCGGGCCGCACCAATGGCGTTCTCATCGCCAACGCGGCCGGCGAGTCGGTGGCCTACGCCATGTTCAACCTCGAGGACCGCGGCCCGATGGTGATCGACCCGGGCGTCAAGGTCTACGAGGGCATGATCATCGGCATCCACAGCCGCGACAACGACCTCGAGGTGAACGTCCTCAAGGGCAAGCAGCTCACCAACATCCGCGCCGCCGGCAAGGACGAGGCCGTGAAGCTGACGCCCCCGATCCGCATGACGCTCGACCGCGCCCTGTCCTGGATCCAGGACGACGAGCTCGTCGAGGTGACGCCGAAGAACATCCGCCTGCGCAAGCTCTACCTCGACCCGAACGAGCGCAAGCGCTTCGAGAAGAGCCGCAAGGTCGCCTGACCTTCGGTTCCGCCTCCCAGTCCTTTCGAAAGGCGCGGGTCCCGCAAGGGCCCGCGCCTTTTTCGTTTCGTCTCGCCCTTCTCGTCTATGTGAATGGAGCCCAGCCGTCCGTCGGCCTAGAGCCTTCGCGGCTGCTCGCCCGCTTTTCGCAGCGCACTAGTTTCCCCGGTGCGGACGGGGGGACCGGTCCGCGACAAGCGTATCCGCGTCACGACATCAGGGAGGGACGATGTCCACCATCCAACGGGAGCGAAGCGGCTCGGCCGCCGATCTCTTTCCGACCCGGCATCTCGGCCGCCCCGAGGTGCGCGAGCTGCCGCCCGCTCCCGCCAATACGGGCCGCCTGATCGGCCCGGGCATCGTCGCCGCCGGCGTCGGCCTTTCCTCGGGCGAGTTCATCCTCTACCCCTATATCGCATCCCAGGTCGGCATGGCCTTCGTCTGGGCCGCGCTCCTCGGCGTGATGACGCAGTTCTTCCTCAACATGGAGATCGAGCGCTACACGCTGGCCACCGGCGAGACCGTGCTCACCGGTTTCAGCCGCTTCTGGAAACACTGGGGCCTCGTCTTCGCCCTCATGACGTGCTTCGCCAACCTCTGGCCGGGATGGGCGACGAGTTCGGCTACCATGCTGTCCTATATCGTGGGGGGCGAGCCGCGCTGGATCGCGATCGGCATGCTCCTCGTCATCGGCCTGATCCTGACGCTCGCCCCGGTGGTCTACGTGCTTCTGGAGCGGCTGCAGATGGTCAAGGTCGCGGCCGTCGGCGTCCTCATCGTCATCGCCGCCTTCTTCGTCATCACGGCGGAGGACTGGGCCGCGCTGCCGCAGATCGTCACCGGCGCCTCCATCCCGACCGAACTCGGCTTCGCTCTGCTGCTCGGCGCGCTCGCCTTCGCAGGCGCCGGCGGGGGTCAGAACCTCTGCCAGTCCAACTGGATCCGCGACAAGGGCTTCGGCATGGGGAAATACGTGCCCCGCATCACGAGCCCGGTCACCGGCGCGCCGGAAGCCGCCCCGTCCACCGGCTTCGTGTTCGAGCCGACGGCCGAGAATCTATCCCGCTGGAACCGCTGGTGGCGCTTCGCCAACTGGGAGCAGCTTCTCACCTTCGTCCTGATCACCTTCGTCACCATCACCTTCACCTCGCTCCTCGCCTATTCCACCGTGTTCGGCGAAACGGGCCTCGCCAACTCGGTGGCCTTCGTCCAGCGCGAGGGACAGGTTCTGAGCGAGCGCGTCGGCGGTTGGTTCGGCGCCTTGTTCTGGTTCATCGGCGCCTTTTCGCTGTTCGGTGCAGCCACCGGCATCGTCGACTACACGGCCCGGCTCGTCGCCGACGTCCTGCGCACCTCGTATCTCAAAGGCCAGAACGAAAGCCGCCTCTACTTCGGCATCGTCTGGACCCTGGTGGCGATCGGCGTCGTCGTGCTTCTGGCGGGCTTCGCCCAGCCGCTGGTGCTGCTCGTCATCTCCGCCTGCACCGGCGGGTTGATGATGTTCCTCTACTCGTTCCTCCTGATCCGGCTGAACAGGACGCTTCTCGTTCCCGAGATCCGGCCGGGGGCGTTCCGGGTCGGCGCCCTGTTCTGGGCCTTCGCCCTGTTCGGCATCCTGTCCGCGATCACCATCGCCCAGCAGATCCCCAAGCTTTGGGGTGCTGGCTGATATCTTCGACCGCAGCCTGACAAGCGCCCGGCCCTCAGACGGCCGGGCGTTTTCTTTTCCGCCATCTATCCCCTCCCCGTCGCTCCTCTTCTATCTTCTCCGTCATCGCCGGCCCGTTCTGGATGGGCGCGAATGATCACCGGGATCGTTCGGAAGGGCTGGCGAGCGGTGTCCGCGACACGCATCCTGCCGGAGGATGCGCTGGCCCGGACGGTTCCTGAAGAGCACATGAGGGTTGGCTGCTCAAAACGAAGCGGCTCTTGGACAACTACGGCGTCGGAGACAGCCTCGAAGCGATGCGAGTGAGAGCGCGATCGCCCAACAGGCCGAGATGCCCTGCGTAACCCTCGACAAACGGCCAGGGCCGGCTTCGCACCCCGGTCCGGAACCGATCAACACCGCGCGGGACGCCGGAGGCGGACCACTCAACTACACTACCCACGGAGGTTCGCCTCCGGCGTCCCGTCGCCCACCATCAAAAGGGCGACACCCGCCGACCCCATCACCCCGGCCGCCAAGCGCGGTGCGGGCGCTTTTCCATGTCTTGATGCCGGGGCGCTTCGCGATAGGTCAGACAGGCCGCCAAGCTGGAGCAGACGCAAGATGAAAGCCGTCGGATACGAAACCTCGCCGCCCGACAAGGCGGTGGACCACCTCGTCGACCTCGATCTGCCCAGACCCGCGCCGACCGGCCGCGACATCCTGGTGCGCGTCGAGGCCGTTTCGGTCAATCCGGTGGACACCAAGCAGCGCGGCCCCGTCGCGGATGCCTCGCGCCTCCCCCGCATTCTCGGCTTCGACGCCGCCGGCACCGTGGAAGCCATCGGCGAGGACGCGACACTCTTCCATGTCGGCGACCCGGTCTTCTACGCCGGCGCGGTGGACCGGCCGGGCTCCAACCAGGAATTCCATCTGGTGGACGAGCGGCTGGTGGCGCGAAAGCCAGCCAGCCTCGATTTCGCGGATGCCGCCGCCCTGCCGCTGACCGCCATCACCGCCTGGGAAACCCTGTTCGACCGCTTCCGCATCGAGCCCGGCACCAGCGAGAAGGGTACGATCCTCGTGATCGGTGCGGCCGGAGGCGTCGGCTCGATCACCACGCAGCTCGCGCGCGAGCTGACCGGCCTCACCGTGATCGGCACCGCCTCGCGCGAGGAAACGCGCGCCTTCGCGCTTGCCCACGGCTGTCACCACGTCGTCGATCATTCGAAGCCCCTGAGCCAGGAGATCGAGGCACTCGGGCTCGGCCCCGTGGACTACGTCTTCGGGGTGACGCATACGCCCCGGCACATGGCCGAGATCGGCCGGCTGATCCGCCCCTTCGGGCATCTTTGCGTCATCGACAGCGCCGATCTCGACCTCTCGGCCGTGCGCTTCAAGTCGGTGTCGGTGCATTTCGAATACATGTTCACCCGGCCCGTCTACCAGACGGTGGACATGATCGAGCAGCATCGCCTGCTCGCCGAAGTCTCGCGTCTCGTCGATGCCGGCCGCATCCGATCGACGCGAACGCGAACCCTCGCCCCCATCGGGGCCGAAACCATACGCGAGGCCCATCGCCTCACCGAAACCGGCCGGACGCTCGGAAAGACCGTGATCGCCGGCTGGCACGGCCACTGAAAGGGACGAACCCGTGGGACTTCTCTCCGGCCTCCTCGGCCTTGCCAGCGACGTGGACACGGGAGCGCTCGGGCGCGAGCTCGAGCCCGTCCTCCTGCCGAACGAAACGATCGAGGTCGCCTTCCAGGTCGTCCGCGACCAGATCGCCTTTACCGACCGGCGCGTGATCCTGATCGACAAGCAGGGCATTTCCGGGCGCAAGCGGCAGTACCATTCGATCCCCTACCGCGCGATCACCATGTTCTCGGTGGAAACGGCGGGCTCCTTCGACACCGATGCCGAACTGCGCATCTGGGTCTCGGGGCAAGGCCAGCCCTTCCTTCAGAACCTGTCGCGGGGCACCAATCTCGCCGGCATCCAGAAAGCTCTGGCGGGGGGCGTTCTCGGCCGAAGCTGACGCGCGTTAACCTGTGAGGGAATCGGTGGGCGCAAGCTTGGCGAAAGGCGGTTGCCCGTCCCGTGTCCGCCGGTTACGACGTGGCATGACTCGCGCATCCTGCTTCGTCGTTCGGTTTTTTGTTCCGACCATGGATCGTCCTTTCGCGTTCATAGTTAACGCGACATGAAAACGATCGCCGCAGATGTCCGCTTAGCCGAAGCCAGGGATGCCGGCGCTCTGGCGCGCGTTCACGCCACGTCATGGCAGTCCGCTTATCGCGGGCTGATTCCCCACCGCGCCCTCACCGCCATGATCGAGCGACGCGGGATCGAATGGTGGGCCCGCGCGATCGGCAACCACGCAACGATCCTGGTTCTGGAATACGGCGGCGAGATCGCCGGCTACGCCACGGTTGGGCGCAACCGGACGCGGGGCCTCAGTGCCGAGGGCGAGGTCTACGAGATCTACATGCGGCCCGAGTTCCAGGGCGTCGGCTTCGGTCGCCGCCTGTTCGATTCCGCTCGCATGCTTCTTCGCGCCCGTGGGCTCGGCGGTCTCGTGGTCTGGGCCCTGTCCGACAACGACAATGCCATGCGCTTCTACCAGTCCGCCGGCGGCGCCGACATCGCGACCGGTTCGGAAACGTTCGACGGCGTGACGCTGCAGAAGGTCGCCTTCTCCTTCGTTTGAGGGGGCTTCCCGCGTTTACCCTCGACGAATGCGCCAGATTGCCTTGTTTTCCGCGAACGGCTAGGAACCGCCGGAGCCAGAAACCGGAGATTTCCATGCGCATCGACGCCATCGCCCGCGGCAAGAACCCGCCCGAGGACATCAACGTCATCATCGAAGTTCCGGTCGGCGGCCATCCGATCAAGTACGAGATGGACAAGGAAGCCGGCGCGCTCTTCGTCGACCGCTTTCTCTACACGCCGATGACCTATCCCGGGAACTACGGTTTCGTTCCTCACACGCTGTCGGACGACGGCGACCCGATCGACGTCCTCGTCGTCTCGACCCGCCCGCTGTTTCCCGGCTGCGTCATCAACTGCCGCCCGATCGGCGTCCTCAAGATGGAGGACAACAAGGGCCTCGACGAGAAGGTGATCGCCGTCCCCTCGCCCGAGTTGACCCAGCGCTACGTCAACGTCACCGAGCACACCGACCTGCCGGAGATCACGCTCAAGCAGATCGAGCACTTCTTCGAGCACTACAAGGATCTGGAGCCCGGCAAGTGGGTCAAGATCGGCGGCTGGGCCGGCTCGGCCGAAGCCAAGACGATGATCCTCGAGGCCGTGACCCGTTTCGACGAGGCCAAGGAGTCGGAAAAGAACCCGACGCCGGTCGGCCAGGAAAACGCTTGATCCCATGAAAAGGGGCCGAAAGGCCCCTTTATTCTATCCGCACCCCGGACTGCTTCGGATAGAACGGTCCGCCTCGCCTAGCGCTCTCGTCAGCGAACGCTCGCCGCGAGTTCCTTCGTCGGCCAGCAGGTGGCAGGCTGTCCCGCCTTTTCCTGGTAGGCACCGATGGAGCGCCGCGTCTTGAAGCCGGCGAGCCCGTCCGGCCTGCCGACGTCGTAGCCGCGCGCCACGAGCTTCTCCTGCAGCCGGCCGACGTCGCCGCGCGTCAGGCCGGACACCTTGCGCCACTCGCCTGCGAACGGTCCGGCACCGCCCATCCGGTCGGCCAAATGCCCGATGAACAGGGCGTAGAGGTCGGAATTGTTGTATTCCTTGATCGTGTAGAAGTTGGGCGTCGCGACGAAGGCCGGCCCGAAGCGCCCCGCCGGCATCAGAAGATGCCCCGTCGCGCGCATTTCGCCGGCCGGGAATGGACGGCCCGAAACGCGGGCGACGCCGGCCTTGGCGAAATCGGCGATCGGCCGTCCCTGGTCCGGCCCCTCCAGGGTGCAGGAGACCGAGGCCGGAACCTTCGCCTCGAAGCCCCAGTCGCGGCCCGGCTGCCAGCCGGACTGGCGGAGATAGTTGGCAATGGAAGCCAGCGTGTCCGGCACCGAGTTCCAGATGTCGCGGCGCCCATCGCCGTCGAAGTCCACCGCGAGCTTGCGGAACTTTGTCGGCATGAACTGCGGCTGCCCGAGCGCGCCGGCCCAGGACGACTTCATCTGCGCCGGCGTTAGGTCGCCGTCCTCGACGATCCGGAGCGCCGCGATCAGCTCGGCGCGGAACATTTCCTTGCGCCGGGACAGATAGGCCTTGGTGCCGAGCACCTCGAAGGCGTCATAGGGGATCTTCGCCGACCCGAAACCGGACTCGCGCCCCCAAATGGCGACGACGATCGGCCCCGGCACCCCGTAGCGCGCCTCGATTTGCTTGAGAACGCCCGCGTACTGCCCAAGGAGCCCCCGCCCCTTGGCAGCCGTCACGCCCATCTTCGCCTCGTCGAAATAGGCGCTGGGGCTCTGGAACTCGGCCTGACGGCTGGTTTCCTCGACCTTGGCCTCGTCGCCGGGAAGCTGAAGGTCGGGCAGCTTGGTGTTGGGCTTCACGCCGTCGAACGCGGCATCGAAGGTCCGGCGCGAAACGCCGGCGGCCCGCGCCTCCGGCCAGATCTCGTCGGCGAGAAAGGTGCGGAAGCCCCGCTCGATCTGCGTCTGGGCCAAGGCCGGCGAGCAGCCGAGGCAAACCAGCGCCAGAACGGCGCCCCATCGGATCGTCATTCGGCTCGCTCGTCCTTGAATCAGTCGGAATGGTTCGGGGGCGAAGGCTAACGCCCCCGCCTTGCCTCGGTCCTGCGCCTCGGGTCAGGCGTTGCGCAGAAGCGTCCAGGCCGCGGTCGCGGCCAGAACCGTCGCGGCGCCGCGATGGATGCGCGTGAGAATGCTCGGCCTGCGAAGCGCGTCGCGCGCCCGGGCCGCGATTCCCGCATAGGCGGTCATGATGACGAGAAGCACCAGCGTCGTCAGGCCGGCGAGCACCGCGAAGTCGGTCAGGTGAATGCGGTCGATCGGAACGATCGTCGGCAGGAGGGCCAGATAGAAGACGATGGTCTTCGGGTTGGACAGGGTGA
Organism: Aureimonas sp. ME7; assembly: GCF_903970965.1. Taxonomy (GTDB): domain Bacteria; phylum Pseudomonadota; class Alphaproteobacteria; order Rhizobiales; family Rhizobiaceae; genus Aureimonas. Next base: position 250,504 of record NZ_CAJCKW010000005.1, read on the forward strand.
TCAGGTAGCCCGCCGAGAAGCTCGAGCCGAGCCGGCTGGAGCGTTCCGCCTCGATCCGCGACAGATCGACCGCCGAGCGCCAGAGCTTCCAGGCGAGATAGGCCAGATACAGGGACGCGCCGTAGCGGATAACCACGAAGACCTCACCGAAGGCTTCCGCCAGAACCGCAAGCCCGAAGCAGGCGGCGGCGAGATAGGTGAGGTCGCCGAGGGTGAGACCGATCGAGAAGGCGACGCCATGCCGGAAGCCCGAGCCGAGCGTGCGGGCGACGAGCGCGACGACACCGGGGCCGGGAATGGCAGCGGCGACGCCGAGCGCGAGACTGTAGGCTAGAAAGGCGGCGAAGGTCATCGAAGTCGCATTCCCTGAAGATCCCCCGCCGTTCTGCGCGCGAAGCCTCAAGCTGGCAAGGGTGCGAGAGAGCTTCGCGACCCAAATCGAACGGCCCTTACCGCCCTCGGGGCGGCGACTAAGCCATGCGGCGCCTTCCGTCCGGCGCGACGTTGCTCGGCAATCACGATGCGACCGCACCGACCATTCGAGACGATCGGCGGACGCTTCAGATCTTGGTGCGCGAACGCATGGCCGCCGACAGCGTGCCCTCGTCGAGATAGTCGAGCTCGCCGCCGACAGGCACGCCGTGCGCGAGGCGGGTGACCTTGAGATCGAAGTCGCCGAGCTGGTCGATGATGTAGTGCGCGGTGGTCTGGCCCTCGACGGTGGCGTTCACCGCGATCACCAGCTCCCGGATCTGCCCCTCCGCGACCCGCTCGACGAGGCGCCGGATGGTGAGGTCGTCCGGCCCGACGCCTTCCAGCGGCGACAGGACGCCGCCAAGCACGTGATAGGCGGCGTTCAGCGCCTTCGCGCGCTCCAGCGCCCAAAGGTCCGAAACATCCTCCACCAGGATCACCGTGGCCTGGTCGCGCGCGGGGTCGAGGCAGATGGTGCACGGGTCGCGGGTGTCGATGTTGCCGCAATTGGAGCAGACGCGCACCTTGTCGGCCGCTTCCACCATGGCGTCGCCGAGCGGGCGCAGGATCTGCTCGCGGCGCTTCACGAGATGAAGCGCCGCGCGGCGCGCCGAGCGGGGACCCAGGCCCGGAAGCTTGGCCAGAAGCTGGATCAGCCGCTCGATCTCGGGGCCGGCGATGGTCTTGGACATGGCGTGGGACGGCCCGGAGAGAACGCGAAGGTCGGACTAGAACGGCAGCTTCATGCCGGGAGGCAGCGGCAGACCGGCGGTCAGCGCCTGCGTCTTGTCCTGGATCTCGGCGTCGAGCTTGCGCTTGGCGTCGGCATGGGCGGCGACGATCAGGTCCTCGAGAATGTCCTTCTCGTCGGCCTTGAGAAGCGAAGCATCGAGGTCGAGCGAGACGAGTTCGCCCGTGCCCTTCAGCGTCACGGACACGACGCCGCCGCCGGCCTGCCCCGTGGCGGTCGCCTCGGCGATCTCGGCCTGCAGCCCCTGCATCTTCTCCTGCATGGCCTTGGCCTGCTTCATCATGCCCATGAGATCCTTCATGCGGCCCGTCCTTTCCGTGTCGTGTCGGGTTTTCAGTCGTCGTCGGGATCGGCGTCCGTGTCGAACACGTCCGCTTCCCCCATGTCGTCATCCGCGCCGCCGAAACCAAGGTCGGACGGGTCGACGTCGATCTGCTCGGGAAACCCGTCGTCCCCGCTCGCGTCCGCGACCGGCACGGGCGCTTCCTCCTCCGCCTCTTCCGGCTCGCCGCGCAGGCGCACGTCGCGCACGCTCGCGCCCGGCACGAGGGCGAGGATCGCCGCGACCTCCGGATCGGCTTCGGCTTCGGCGACGAGCCGCGCCTTGCGCGCGGCCTCCGCCTCCTCCAGCGTTTCCCCGCCGCCCGAGCCCGCCACGGTCACGACCCAGCGAATGCCGGTCCAATCGAACAGGCGCTTCATCAGATCGCCCGGCAGCACCGGCGGCGCGCCGTCGGCGAGCTGCACCTCGAGCCGCCCCTCGGCCATGCGCACGAGGCGGATGTAGCGCCGGATCCAGGCCTTCATGCGCGAATCGCGCTTCTCGCCGGCCAGACGCTCCAGGTCGCGCAAGGTGGCGGGCATGTCGCCGGGGCTGAGCGAGGGCGCAGGCGCCGCGGTCTGCTGGACCGGCTGCGCGGTGGAGGCGACCATGCGCGCGGCGAGACTCGCGCCGCCACTCGCCCGCATCTGCGGTGCCTGAGGGGGCGGGGATGCGGACGTCGTCGCCATCGCCGAAGCCGGCGCGGAGGACATGGAGGCGCCCTGCCCGCCATTGCGGACGGGAGAAGATCCCGCCGGCGCCGAAGCGCCATCGCTCCGACCAGCGTCGCCGACGCCCTGAAGCAGCTTCAGGAGTTCGTCGGGCGCGGGAAGCGTCGCGGCGTAGGCGATGCGGATCAGCGCCATTTCCACCGCCTGGCGCGGCGACGCCGCCATGCGCGCTTCCTCGATCGCCTTCAGGAGCATCTGCCAGACTTCCGACAGCGTCTTGACCGAAAGCCGCTCCGCCAAGGCGCCGCCGCGCTCCACCTCGACGGGTGAGAGCGAGGCGTCGCCCGCCGTTTCCGGCACGAAGCGGAGCGAAGTGACGAGATGGGTGAAATCGGCGAGATCGGTGAGGACCACGACCGGGTCCGCGCCGACCTCGTATTGCCCGGCGAACTCGCGCAACGCCCCCGCTCCGTCGCCGCGCATCACGAGCTCGAAGAGGTCGACGATGCGGGCCCGGTCGGCGAGCCCCAGCATGTCGCGCACCGTCTGCCCGCCGATATGGCCCGCGCCGTGGGCGATCGCCTGATCGGTCAGCGACAGCGCATCGCGCACCGAGCCTTCGGACGCGCGCGCCAGAAGACGCAGCGCCTCGTCGTCCGCCTCGATCGCTTCGGAGCGCAGAACCTTGCTCAAATGCGCGATCATCGTCGCGGGATCGACGCGGCGCAGGTCGAAGCGCTGGCAGCGCGACAGGACGGTGATCGGAACCTTGCGGATCTCGGTGGTGGCGAACACGAACTTCACGTGTTCGGGCGGCTCCTCCAGCGTCTTCAACAGGCCGTTGAAGGCCTGCGTCGACAGCATGTGGACCTCGTCGATGATGTAGACCTTGTAGCGCGCCGAGACGGGCCGGTAGCGGACTTGGGCGATGATCTCACGGATGTCGTCGATGCCGGTGTGGGAGGCGGCGTCCATCTCGACGACGTCGACATGGCGCCCTTCCATGATCGCCTGATCGTGGATGCCGGGCTCCACCATGTGGATGGTCGGCTGATGGACAGCATCGGTCTCGTAGTTCAGCGCGCGCGCCAGGATGCGCGCCGTCGTCGTCTTGCCGACGCCGCGAACGCCGGTCAGCATCCAGGCCTGCGCGATGCGCCCCGCCTCGAAGGCATTGGTCAGGGTGCGAACCATCGGCTCCTGGCCGATCAGATCGTCGAAGGATCGAGGCCGGTACTTGCGCGCCAGAACGCGGTAGGGCGTCGCTTCGCTGGTGGTCTGGATGTCCTCGGCCATCGGCTCCGGTGGTTCTGTTGGAAAGGGGCGCCCGATGCGACCGTTTCGCGTCGGCGCGACCCTACGCGGCTTTTCCCAAGATGCAATCGATGGGATGGTGGAAGGCTTGCCATCAAGTCGCCGTGATGACGCACGATCGCGGATCGTCTCGATATCCTACAGGACAACGTCCGCCATGTCGCTCGACCGCTTTCAGAGAATGCGCCGCTTCTGGCTGGCGATTGCGATCATCGCGGCCTTCGTGCTGCTCCTGACCGTTCGATCCGGCTGGAGCCACGCCGTTCACGAGCGGATCGAGGCGGTCGGGCTGGGCCTGATCATCGCGGGCATTCTGGGGCGCATGTGGTGCACGCTTTACATCGGCGACCGCAAGTCGGCCGAGATCGTTGATGCCGGGCCTTATTCGGTAACGCGCAACCCGCTTTACGTGTTCTCATCGATCGCGGCGGCGGGCGTCGGCGCGCAGACCGGAAGCCTGATCCTGGCTGCGCTCTTTGCCGCAGGCTGCGTCCTGGCGTTCCAGATGGTCATTCGGGAGGAAGAGAAGTTTCTCGCCTCCGCCTTCGGCGAACCCTATGCGAGCTACTGCGAGCGGGTGCCGCGCTTCATGCCCGACGTCAGGCTGTTTCACGACGAGGCCCGCCTGACGATCACCCCGGCCCGGCTGTATCGCACGCTGACCGACGGGCTCGCCTTTCTTCTCGCCATTCCCGCCTTCGAAGCGGTCGAGCATCTCCAGAACGCCGGATATCTGTCCGTCGCGCTGCGCCTCTGGTAAGCGCCGATTCTGAATGGGAAAAGGGTGGGAGGCTGGAACGATGACCCAAGCCGGATTCGTTGGGGCTGCTTCCTTCCGGACCTGACCCGGTTGGCGAGCGGCTCGTCCACCCCCAACCTCCCGCCGCTCATATCGTGGAGATCGCCAGAAAATGCAAGCCGAGCCCGGCACCTTCTTCCTGGACCCGCGCCTTGCGGCCGACACGAGGCCCATCGCCGACCTTCCGCTTTGCCGCCTTCTTCTGATGAACGACGCGCGCTGGCCCTGGGTGATCCTGGTTCCGCGCCGCGAAAAGCTCGTGGAACTCTTCGACATGACGGCCGAGGACCGCACGCGCCTGTTCGAGGAAGCCAACGCCGCCGCGCGGGCTCTCGCCGACTTCACGCGAGCGGAGAAAATCAACATCGGCACGCTCGGCAACATGGTGCGCCAGTTGCACGTTCATGTGGTGGCGCGCTCGACCGGCGATCCGAACTGGCACCGGCCGAACTGGGGCTTCGAAACCGCGCGCCCCTACGCCCCCGGCGAGGCGGACGCGCTTACCGCCCGAATGCAGGATCTGGCCGTATGAACGCGATTTCCCCGATGCGCCTCGGATTTGCCGGCAACCGCCTGCACCGCGGCGGTGAGCTGCGAACCGCCGCCTCGCTCGGCGAGGCGCTCGCGCATCCGGACGCGAGGGTGTACCTCGCCGCCGGCGACCAATGGGCGCTGCGGAGCGATCACGAACATTCCGACCCCGCCTTTTCCGTTGCGGAGGCGACCCGGCTCCTGGACGGGCAGCCGATCGAACTCCTCCTGGGGCACGACTCATGCGGGCGCCCGGTACTCGCAGCGAGGTCTGAATCGCTCGATACGAGGATCGCGGGCAGTGCCCTCACCTTTCTCGATCTTCGAACGCTCGGGACGGAGGAAACGCTCGACGCGGATACGGAGGGGCAGCTCGCACAGGCCGCCCATCTTCTGAACTGGCATGCGAACACGCGCTTTTGCGGGCGTTGCGGAGCGCCGACGGTCAGCGAAGCGGCCGGCTTTCGGCGGCGATGCACGGCCTGCGACCACCTCGTGTTCCCGCGCACCGACCCGGTGTCGATCATGCTGGTACATGATGGCAAGGGGCGCTGCGTCCTCGGCCGGCAGCCGCAGTTCAAACCCGGCATGTGGTCCTGCCTCGCCGGCTTCGTGGAAGCGGGCGAAACGCTGGAGGACGCGGTTCGCCGCGAAACGCTGGAGGAAGCGGGCTTGTGCGTCGACGAGGTTCGTTACCATTCCTCGCAGCCGTGGCCCTTTCCGGGCTCGCTGATGATCGGCTGCATGGCCGAGACACGAGACGAGACGATCCGCTTCGATGCCAACGAGCTGGAGAATTGCCGTTGGTTCGATCGGGAAGAGGTACGGGCCATGCTGGAGGGAAGGCATCCTGAAGGCCTCGCAGTTCCCCCGCGCTTCGCCATCGCCCATCATCTCATCAATGCCTATATTATAGGCATTTAGCTTTCTATAATCCGGTGGCGCGACGGCCGTAGAAGGGCCTGTTGGACGAGATATGCGCACGCTGCACAACAGGCGTGCAGAAGTTGCTCTGCAACGCAGCATGAGCAGGAGCTATATCTGGCTCATCGAATTCTTGCTCGTTCCGAGGCAGCCATGATCTCTTCGCTCACCAAGCGTCTTCAGTCCTACCGCACGCACCGCCGTACGATCCTCGAACTGTCCCAGATGGACGACCGCATGCTCTCCGACATCGGCGTCATGCGCGGCGACATCGACCGGATGGTTCGCGTCGGTCGCTGAACGCACCCACGTCCGATACGAAAAAGCCCCGCTTCGGCGGGGCTTTTTGTTGTACGGAGTTCGTTTCGCCGACCGGCCTTTAGAGCCGGTCCACCGGCTCGGGATGCTCCGGGCGGTCTTGGGCGGCGGGATAGACGCCCGTGATCGACACCTTCTTCGAGAAGAAGCGGAGTTCCTCCAGCGCGCGGGCGACGGGCGCGTCCTCCGGATGTCCCTCGATATCGGCGAAGAACTGCGTCGCCACGAACTTGCCTTCCAATTGGTAGCTTTCGAGCTTTGTCATGTTGACGCCGTTCGTGGCGAAACCGCCGAGCGCCTTGTAGAGGGCGGCCGGCAGGTTGCGCACCTCGAACACGAAGGTCGTGACGACACGCCCCCCGCCGGCCGGCGCCCAGAGCTCGCGGCCCTTTCCGGGGCGCGACAGGACTACGAAGCGGGTCGTGTTGTGCTCGGCATCCTCGACGTTTTCCGCCAGGATCTCCAGGCCGTAGAGCTCGGCGGCCAGGCGCGGGGCGAGCGCGGCGACATGAGCCTCCGGCATCTCGGCAATCTGGCGCGCGGCCCCCGCCGTATCGCCGGCGACGATCGGCTTCCAGCCGTTGCGGCGCAGGATGCCCCGGCACTGGCCGAGCGCATGGATATGGCTGTGGACCTCGCGGATGTCGCCGAGCGTCGTGCCGGGCTTGGCCATGAGCTGGAAGCGGATCGGCAGGAAGAACTCGCCGACGATCTGCAGGCCCGACACCGGAAGAAGGTGATGGATGTCGGCGACGCGCCCCGCGATCGTGTTCTCGATCGGGATCATGGCAAGGTCCGCCTCGCCGCGCGTCACGGCGCCGAGCGCATCCTCGAAGGTCGGGCACGGCAGAGGCTCGAGGCCGGGATACATCGTGCGGCAGGCGGTGTCGGAATTGGCGCCGGGCTCGCCCTGGAAAGAGATGCGCCCGGAGCGCTCGCTCGGCATGTAGTGCCGGCGCGCTTCTTCCAGCTGGTAGGCCGTATCGACGCCGAGCGGCACGGCATCGATGATCTCGGCGTCGATGCGCATGCCGGCTTCCAGGGCGCGCAGCTGTTCCAGCTTTTCGCGCTTTTCCAGCGGCGAAGGCGATAGCTCGACGAAGCGCTCCAGCGCCGCGCGGCGATAGGCGTAGATGCCGACATGGTGATAAAGCGGCCCCTCGCCCGTCGGCGCGCTGGCCCGCGTGAAGTAGAGGGCGTTCAGACGACCGTCGCCGATCGGCGTTCCCACGATCTTGACGACGTTCGGATCGGTGCGATCGGCGGCGCTTTCGATCTCCACCGCGACGGTGGCGATGTCGCAGGCCGGATCCTCGAAGGGGCGCAGGACAGCGCGAATCGTTTCCGGCTCGATCGTCGGCAAGTCGCCCTGGAGGTTGATGATCGTATCGACCTCGCCGCCCGGATCGACCGCGCTCAACGCCTCGAAGATGCGGTCCGAACCGGACTGATGGTGCTCACCCGTCATCACCGCCTCGAAGCCGGCAGCGCTCACCGCATCGCGAATCGCCGCATCGTCGGTCGCCACCACGATGCGGCCGATGCCCGCATCGCGGGCGCGCTCGGCCACGCGCACGATCATCGGCCGCCCGCCGATGTCGGCCAGCGGCTTCGACGGCAGGCGGGTGGAGGCCATGCGGGCGGGGATCAGGATCATCGTGGACATGGGCGAAAACTCGGAACGGCCAATCGAAATTTAGGCGAAGCTGTGACCGGAGGGCGCTTGATCGATCCCGATCGGAATGTCAGAACGCTTCCAGATTTTCGGGCTTATACGAAGGACCGTCCTTGGGAGGAACCTTCGGCTGGCGCCCGGAGCGTTGAAAGTGTGCGTCGTCGGCCCCTCGCGCCGGCTGCAGAGGGAGCCGCCCTTTACCATGGATTCATTCGAGGCCAACAAGATCTTCGGGGCCGTGCTCGGCACCGTGTTCGTTCTGTTCGGCGGCAGCCTCCTGGCTGAGGGCATCTTCCATTCCGAAGCGCCGGAACAGGCCGGCTTCGCCATCGCCGTGCCCGACGCGCCGGCTGGCGGCGGCGCGGCGCCGGCCGCCAACGAGGTGACCCCGGTCGGCCAGCTTATGCAGGGCGCGGACGCGACGGCGGGCGCCGCCATCTTCAAGCGCTGCCAGGCCTGCCATTCGGGCGAGAAGGGCGGACCCAACAAGGTCGGGCCCGATCTTTGGGACGTCGTGAACCGCCCGATCGCCAGCCACGAGGGCTTCAGCTACTCGGCGGCGATCACCGAGTTTTCGCAAGGCAAGACGGTGGTCTGGGACTGGGATCACCTGAACCACTTCCTCCACGGGCCCAAGCAGTACATCAACGGCACGGCCATGGGCTTTGCCGGCATCGCCAAGGACAAGGAGCGGGCGGACCTCCTCGCCTATCTCGGAACCCTGTCGGACAACCCGCCCGCGCCTCCCGCGCCCGACGCCGGCGCGCCCGCCGGTGGTGAAGCTTCGGCGGAAGGCGCCGCACCGGCCGAGGGGGCTGCGGCTCCTGCCGAGGGCGCCGCGCCTGCGCCGGGCAGCGAGGCTCCCGCCGCGACGACGCCGAACGCCACGACCAACAGCAACGCCCTGCCGGGCGACGCGGTGACGCAGCCGCAGGGCGCGGGCACCACGGACGCGACGACGGGTGCCGCTCCGACCGCACCGCCGTCCGGCGCGGTGCCGGCTACGGGCGACAACGCCACCAGCGCCCCGGCGGATGCGCCCAAGCCGCCGGCGACGCCCGGCGAGGCGGCTCCGGCCCAGCCCGGGACACAGGCACCTCAGGAGGCCCCGGCTCCTTCCACCCCCGCGCCATCCGCCACCCCTGCGGAAGCGCCGGCTCCGGCCGCTCCCGCTCCCGCCGGTCAGGCCGCGCCCGCGCAGTAGAAGCGCACGGTCGGACGACCATCGAAAGCCGGGCCCTCGAGCCCGGCTTTTTCGTATGGGCGCTCGCTTGGTTTCCCCCGCCGGGTGGACAGAGGGAGCGCGAGGCTTACACTTGCGTGACGAAGCCGGCTTCGCCCGAGGATGGCCACAAAGCTCGGGCGGTGTCGGAAACGTCGCCTCGGCGGCGACATCGCATCCGTTCGAAGGAGTTCGATTTGCCGCTTGCCTCGCGCGCCGCATCCGCCCTGACGCTCGCCGTTTTCCTGGGTCTTTCAACCCATCCGGCTCCGGCCCAGGAGGCTTCCCAAGGCGCGCCGGCGACGAGCCTGGAGGCGGCGAGCGCTCCCGAAGCCGGCGAATGGCTGACGTCCTCGTTCCTGATCCGGCCGACGAAGTATGGGGCCACGTTCGCTCATTACGACCACGTGGACCCGAGCGCCCCGAAGGGCGGGCGTCTCAACCTGCAGGCGGCGGGCACGTTCGATACCTTCAACCCCCTGCCGATCCGCGGCACGCCGGCCGCCGGCTTCGCCGCGTTCGGCGGCGGGATCGCCTACGACACCCTGATGGATCAGGCGCTGGACGAGCCGGGCGTCAGCCACGGCCTGATCGCCGAAGCGCTTCGCTATCCCGCCGACTTCTCCTCCGTGACCTTCCGCCTCGACCCCGACGCCAAGTTCCAGGACGGGCAGCCGATCACCGTGGACGACGTGATCTGGACGTTCCAGACCGTCACCCGCCTGTCGCCGCTCTACACCAACTACTATCGCAACGTGACGGCGGCCGAGAAGACGGGCGAGCGCGAGGTGACGTTCCGCTTCAACCAGACGGGCAACCGGGAACTGCCCAACATCATGGGTGACCTCATCGTCCTGCCCAAGCACTTCTGGGAAGGCACGGACGCTGAGGGTCGAAAGCGCGACATCGACAATCCGACCTTGGAAATCCCCGTCGGCTCCGGCCCCTACCGCGTGAAGGCCTTCCAGCCGGGATCGACGATCACCTGGGAGCGCGTGCCGGACTACTGGGCGGCGAGCAAGGGCCCGCGCGTTGGTCGCTTCAACTACGACGAAATCCACTACACCTATTTCCGCGACCAGAACTCCGGCTGGGAAGCGTTCAAGCGCGGCGGCTTCGCCGACTACCGCTCCGAGAACAGCGCTGGACGTTGGGCGCAAGGCTACACGTTCCCGTCCTTCAACGACGGGCGCGTGAAGAAGGAAGCGCTCCCGTCGGAGACCGGCGAGCCGATGCAGGGCTTCGTCATGAACACGCGGCGCGACAAGTTCGCCGATCCGCGTACCCGCCGGGCGCTAACGCTCGCCTTCAATTTCGAGGAGATGAACCGAAGCCTGTTCTATGGGCTCTACAAGCGCACGACGAGCTATTTCCAGGGCACCGAGCTCGCCTCCTCCGGCCTGCCGAGCGAAGCGGAGCTGCAACTTCTCGAGCCCTTGCGCGCTGAGATCCCACCGGAGGTCTTCACCACCCCCTTCACCCTGCCGGATTACTCCACCGCGAACGCCGATCGCACCTATCTTCGCGAAGCGTTCGAGCTTCTGACGGCGGCGGGCTGGAAGCGACAGGGCTCGCAACTCGTGAATGCCAAGGGCGAGCCGTTCCGCATCGAGTTCCTGGCCTACGACCCCTCCTCCAGCCGGACGATCGATCCGTTCGCCAACCAGCTGAAGCGGCTCGGCATCGAAACCACGACCCGCATCGTCGACGCTTCGCAGTATCAGGCGCTGTCTGACAATTTCGAGTTCGACATCGTCACCGACGTTCTCGCCCAGTCCTTGTCGCCCGGCAACGAGCAGCGCGACTTCTGGTCGAGCGCGGCGGCCTCGCAGCCCGGCAGCCGCAACGCGGCCGGCATCCGCGACCCGGCGGTGGACGCCCTGATCGAGAAGATCATCTACGCACCGGACCGCGAAAGCCTCGTCACCGCGACCCATGCGCTGGACCGCGTTCTCCTCTGGAACTTCTATCTCGTGCCGCAATGGCACAATCCGGAGATCTGGCTCGCCTATTGGGACAAGTTCGGCATGCCGGAGAAGCGCCCGGCCTATGCCGGGCTCGACCCCTATTCGTGGTGGGTGAAGGGCGAAGTCCCCGTCAATACCCCGGCCGATCAGGCGGCGGCGGGCGCGCCCGATCCGGCCGCCGGCCCCGCCATTCCCCCGGCGAAGCCATGAGCCGGGTGCGATGACGGAAAGCTTCGTCCGCATCAGCCGCCGTCACTTCGGCAAGCTCGCGCTCGGCGCGGCGGCCACCGCCGCCCTGCCCCGCCTGAGCCTCGCCGACAATCCGGTGGACACGCCGCTCCACGGCATCTCGGCCTTCGGCGACCTCAAGTACCCCGCCGGCTACACGCAATTCGACTACGCATCCCTCGATGCGCCGAAAGGCGGGCGCTTCACCTTCACCGTGCCGTCCTGGTACTTCAATCAGGCGCCCGATACGTTCGACACGTTCAACACGCTGATCCTTCAGGGCAACGCGCCGCCGCGCATGGAGATGCTCTACGAAGGGCTGATGCTCTCGACGCTGGACGAGCCGGACGCGCTCTACGGTCTCCTGGCGGAAAGCGTCAGCGTTTCCCCCGACGCGAACCGCTTCACCTTCAAGCTGCGTCCGCAAGCCCGGTTCTCCACCGGGGCGCCCGTCACCGCCGCCGATGTCGCCTTTTCCTACCGGACGCTGAAGGCGGAAGGCCATCCGAGCCTCGCGATCCAGCTCGCGGAGGTGACCGCGGTGGTGGCAGACGACGAACGAACGGTTCGCATCGTCTTTTCCGGTCGCCAGACCGTGCCGACGGCGCTGGCCGCGCTGTCGATGCCGATCGTACCGGAAGCCTTCTTCGCCAACCGGCCGTTCGCCCAAGGCGGGTTCGACGCGATCCCGGGCTCGGGCGCCTGGGGCGTCGGGCGCTACGCCGCAGGCCGCTACATCGAATACGAAAAGCGCGCCGACTACTGGGGCCGTGACATGCCGTTCGCGCAGGGGCTCGGGCACTTCCAGACCATCCGGGTCGAGTTCTTCCGCGATCGGCAGGCGGCGCTGGAGGCCTTCAAGAAGGGCGACGTGACGTTCCGCGAGGAGTTCACGACGCGCGCCTGGGCGAGCGAATACAACTTTCCCGCCATCCAGGACGGGCGCGTCAAGCGCGACACCATCCCCGGCGAGCGCTGGCCGAACTTCCAGTGCTGGGCGTTGAACCAGCGACGGGCACAGTTCGCGGACGCGCGTGTGCGCCGCGCGATCAACCTGTGCTTCGACTTCGAATGGACCAACGCCAACCTCCTGTTCGGCCTGCGCGAGCATTCCCGCTCGCCGTTCGAGCTGTCGGACTACGTGGCAACCGGGGCGCCCACCCCGGAGGAGCTTGCCGTTCTGGAGCCCCTGCGCGCCGACCTGCCTCCGGAAGTGTTCGGCGAAGTCTGGACCCAGCCCGTCAGCGACGGGTCGGGGCGCGACCGCAAGCTCCTTCGGGAAGCCAGCGAATTGCTGGCAGTGGCCGGCTGGACGCGCAAGGGCTCCGCGCTCGTCAACGGGAAGGGCGAGCCGTTTCGCCTGGAATATCTCCTGAACGATCCCGAGCAGGGCCGGGTCTACGGCAAGATGATCGAGAACATGAAGTTGCTCGGCATCGACGCCACGATGCGCGTGGTGGACGCGGCGCAGTACCAGGACCGGCAGAGCCGCTTCGACTTCGACATGATCCTCTGCCGCTTCGGCCTGAACGGCACGCCGACGCGCGAAAGCTTGTCCCTGTTCTTCGGCTCCGCCTCGCGCGACCGGAACGGCTCCTACAACTATCCCGGCATGGCGGATGCGGGCGTCGACAAGCTCCTCCAGCGTATCGGCGAGGCGAAGAGCCGCGACGAGCTGACGCTCCTGATGCGGGTTCTCGACCGGGTTCTGCGCTGGCGGCTCGACTGGATCCCCAATCTCCACGCCGAAGGCCATACCTGCGCGTGGTGGGACATGTTCGGCTATCCCGCTTCCAAGCCGGAATACGGCTTCCCGGTGGAACAACTCTGGTGGTACGACGAAGCCAAGGCGAAGGCGGTCGGTCGCGCATGATCGATCGCCCCCAGCCTCGCGCGCAACGGGACCGCTGAATGGCCGCCTATATCCTTCGACGCCTGCTCCTCATGATCCCGACGCTGCTCGGCATCATGGCCGTGTCCTTCGTGGTGATCCAGTTCGCGCCGGGCGGCCCGGTGGAGCAGGTGATCGCCGGCCTCCAGGGCCAGGGCGGCGGGGCGGCGGACCGTTTGGGCGGGGGCGGCGACGACATGGCGGCCCAGAGCGGCGACACGTCCGGCTATCGCGGCGCGCAGGGGCTCGACCCCGAGTTCATCAAACGACTGGAGGAGCAGTTCGGCTTCGACAAGCCGCCGCTGACGCGCTTCGGCGAGATGATCTGGAACTACGCGCGCTTCGACTTCGGCACGAGCTTCTTTTCCAACGCGACCGTCATCGACCTCATCAAACAGAAGCTGCCCGTCTCGATCTCGCTGGGGCTCTGGATCACGCTCCTGTCCTACGTGATCTCGATCCCGCTCGGCATCCGCAAGGCGCTGAAGGAGGGCTCGCGCTTCGACACGTGGACGAGTGCCGTTATCATCGTCGCCTATGCCATTCCCGGCTTCCTGTTCGCGGTACTCCTGATCGTCCTTTTCGCCGGCGGCTCGTTCTTCGACTGGTTCCCGCTCAGGGGCCTCACCTCCGACAACTGGGCGCAGCTCTCGTGGCCGGCGCGCATCGCCGACTACTTCTGGCACCTGACGCTGCCCCTCATCGCGCTGTCGCTCTCGGCTTTCGCCACGACGACTCTCCTCACCAAGAACTCGTTTCTCGACGAGATCCGCAAGCAATACGTGACGACGGCGCGCGCCAAGGGGCTGACCGAGCGGCGCGTCCTCTACGGCCACGTCTTCCGCAACGCCATGCTGATCATCGTCGCGGGCTTTCCCGGCGCCTTCATCTCGGCCTTCTTCGCGGGATCGCTCCTGATCGAGACGATCTTCTCGCTCGACGGGCTGGGGCTTCTTTCCTTCGAGAGCATCTACAAGCGGGATTATCCGGTGGTCTTCGCCACGCTCTACATCTTCTCGCTGATCGGGCTTCTGACCACGCTGATCTCCGACCTCACCTATACCTGGATCGATCCGCGCATCGATTTCGAGCGGCGGGAGGTCTGATCCGATGACGGACACATTGGAAAGCCGTTCGCCACAGGATCGCCCGCCCGAGCCTGCGATGCTGCGCGAAGCGCAGGGCGGGGCAAGCGGCATCGCGCAGAACGCGCCCAACATCGCCGCCACGCGTCCGCCGCGCCTGTCGCCGCTTAACCAGCGTCGCTGGCAGAACTTCCGTGCCAACCGGCGCGGCTGGTGGTCGCTCTGGATCTTCGCCGTCTTGTTCGTGGTGACGCTGTTCGCGGAAGTCGTGGCGAACGACAAGCCGATCCTTATATCTTATAAGAACGAGTACTACGCCCCGATCTTCACCGACTACCCGGAGGAGGTGTTCGGCGGCTTCCTGCCGGTGACGAACTACCGCGACCCGTTCATCCAGGACGAGATCGGCGCCAACGGTTGGATGATCTGGCCGCCGATCCGCTATTCCTACAACAGCGTCAACAACGAGATCCCGACGCCCGCCCCTTCCCCGCCCTCCTGGTCCTTCTCGAAGGAGGAGCGCTGCGCGCGCTACCCTCAAGGCGTGAACGATCCGAACTGCGCTTTGGGCAACTGGAACTGGCTCGGCACCGACGATCAGGCCCGCGACGTCCTCGCCCGATTGATCTACGGGTTCCGCATCTCCGTCCTGTTCGGACTGGTGCTGACGGCGGCCTCCGCCGTGATCGGCGTCTTCGCCGGCGCGGTGCAGGGGTATTTCGGCGGCTGGGTCGATCTTCTGTTCCAGCGCTTCATCGAGATCTGGTCGTCGATCCCGGTTCTCTACCTCCTCCTGATCGTGGCCGCGATCCTGCCGCCGGGCTTCTGGATCCTGCTCGGGATCATGCTCCTGTTCTCCTGGGTGGCGTTCGTCGGCGTCGTGCGCGCCGAGTTCCTGCGCGCGCGCAACTTCGAATACGTCAACGCCGCGAGGGCGCTCGGCGTCGGCGACTGGACCATCATGGGCCGGCACCTCCTGCCCAATGCCATGGTCGCGACGCTGACCTTCCTGCCCTTCATCCTAAACGGCTCGATCACCACATTGACCTCGTTGGACTTCCTTGGCTTCGGCCTGCCGCCGGGCTCGCCGTCGCTCGGCGAACTCCTCTCGCAGGGGCGCAACAACCTCCAGGCCCCATGGCTCGGCATTTCGGGCTTCGTGGTCCTGTCGCTGATGCTGTCGCTTTTGGTCTTCGTCGGCGAGGCGGTGCGTGACGCGTTCGATCCTCGCAAGAGCTTCCGGTAGGGCTGCCATGTCGGCACACACCCACGACCATCACGGCCATTCCCATAATGCGCATGGGCACGACCACCACGACCACGCCGGCCATGCCAGCGAGAAGCGGCTGCTGATCGCCGCCGGGCTGACCGGCACGTTCATGCTGGCGGAGGTGGCGGGCGGCCTGATCTCGGGCTCGCTCGCGCTTCTGGCGGACGCCGGGCATATGTTAATCGACTTCGCGGGCCTCGCGCTCGCCTGGATGGCGATCCGCATCGCGCGCCGACCAGCCGACGCGCGGCGCACCTTCGGCTACGACCGATTCCAGATCCTCGTCGCCTATTCCAACGGGCTCGTTCTCTTCGGCATCACGGTGGTGATCCTGTTCGAAGCTTGGCGCCGACTTGCAGAGCCCGTCGAGATCCTGGCCGGCCCGATGCTCGCCGTCGCGATCGCCGGCCTCCTCGTCAACATCGTCGCCTTCTTCACGCTGCACGGCGGCGACAAGGAAGATCTCAACGTTCGCGGCGCGCTTCTCCACGTGATGGGCGATCTTCTCGGCTCGGTCGCCGCCATCGCGGCTTCGCTCACCATCCTGTGGACGGGCTGGACGCCGATCGACCCGATCCTGTCCGTGCTGGTCTGCGCCCTGATCCTCGGCAATGCCTGGCGCCTCGTGCGCGACTCCGCGCATATCCTCCTGGAAGGCGCGCCGACCGGCACTGATGCCGGCGCGATCGGCGAGCGCCTGTCCCGCGTGCCGGGCCTTGCCGGCATCCACCACGTCCATGTCTGGATGCTGACGCCCAAGCGCCGCGCCGCGACACTGCACGCGGCCCTGACGGACGGCGCCGACGGACCGGAAACGGTGCGTGCGATCAAGGCCGAGCTGAAGGCCGCCTTCGGCATCGAGCATGCGACGATCGAGATCGAGCGCGGCATCTGCGCCGATGACGACGCGCATTCGGCCTGCGCCGGTGGGCACGACCACGGCACCCACGATCACGACCACGACCACTCGCATCATACCCACGCCCACGCGCCGCATCCGGCCTGAGGAAACCCGACGCTTGAGCCAGATCGCCCAGCCCGCCGCCCCGACCAAAGCGCCCCCGCTTCTCGACGTGCGCGACCTCAAGGTCGCCTTCCACCAGAACGGTGAAACGAGCCTTGCCGTGAAGGGCGTCAGCTTCGCCATCCACAAGGGTGAGACGGTGGCGCTCGTCGGCGAATCGGGCTCGGGCAAGTCGGTGTCCGCCCTGTCGATCCTGAAGCTCCTGCCCTACCCCTCGGCAAGCCATCCCGGTGGCGCGGTCCTCTTCGACGGGACCGACCTCATCGGCGCGGAGGACAAGGCGCTGCGCGCCGTTCGCGGCAACAAGATCACGATGATCTTCCAGGAGCCGATGAGCTCGCTCAATCCGCTGCACACGATCGAGCGGCAGATCGGCGAGGTGATGCAGATCCATCGCGGCCTGTCGGGAAAGGCCGCGCGCGAGCGCACGCTCGAGCTTCTGGCCCAGGTCGGCATTCGCGAGCCGGAAAAGCGCCTCGGCTCCTATCCCCACCAGCTTTCGGGCGGCCAGCGTCAGCGCGTGATGATCGCGATGGCGCTCGCCAACGAGCCCGAACTCCTGATCGCCGACGAGCCGACGACGGCGCTCGACGTCACCGTCCAGGCGCAGATCCTGGAACTCCTGAAGCGCCTGCAGGCCGAGCGCGACATGGGGCTTCTCTTCATCACCCATGATCTCGGCATCGTGCGGCGCATCGCCGACCGGGTCTGCGTGATGTATCGCGGCGAGATCGTGGAAACCGGGCCCACCGCCGACATCTTCGCCAACCCGCAGCACAACTACACCAAGCATCTCCTGGCCGCCGAACCGAAAGGCCGCCCACCCGCCGCCAACGGCAATGCGCCGTTGGTGATGGAAGGCCGGGACGTGAAGGTCTGGTTTCCCGTGAGAACCGGGCTCCTGCGCCGCGTCACCGACCACGTGAAGGCCGTCGACGGGATCGACGTCGCGGTGCGCGCCGGCCAGACGGTCGGCGTCGTCGGCGAATCGGGTTCGGGCAAGACGACGCTCGGGCTGGCGCTCTGCCGGATGATCGCGTCGAAGGGCGAGATTTGCTTCGACGGCCAGCGGATCGACGACCAGCCGACGCGCGCGATGCGCGACTATCGCGACCGCATCCAGATCGTGTTCCAGGACCCCTACGGCTCGCTCAGCCCGCGCATGCCGATCGCCGACATCGTGGCGGAAGGCCTGCAGGTGCATCAGCGCGGGCTTTCCGCCGCTGAGCGCGACGCGCGCGTCGTCTCCGCGCTCGAGGAGGTCGGGCTCGATCCCGCGACGCGCTTCCGCTATCCGCATGAGTTCTCCGGCGGCCAGCGCCAGCGCATCGCCATCGCCCGCGCCATGGTGCTCAACCCGCGTTTCGTCATGCTGGACGAGCCGACCTCCGCGCTCGACATGAGCGTTCAGGCGCAGGTGGTCGACCTCCTGCGCGATCTCCAGCGTCGCCACGACCTCGCCTATCTCTTCATCAGCCACGACCTCAAGGTGGTGCGCGCGCTCGCCAACGAGGTGATCGTCATGCGCGCCGGACAAGTGGTCGAGCGCGGGCCGGCGGAGGAAATCTTCGAGCGGCCGAAGACGGACTATACCAAGGCGCTGATGGCCGCCGCCTTCCGCATCGAGACGACGGCCACCGCCGGGGTTTCGCAATGAGCGCGCCGACCTATCGCAGCCGGCTGGAAGACCAGACGCTGGGCCACGCGATCCTGGAAGAGCGTCGCGTCTTCGACGGGTTCCGCCCGCTCGATGTCGTCACCGTGACGCACGAGCCCCTGGGGAATCGCAACGCCGCCAAGGTGCGGCGTGAGATCGTGCGCGGCGGGCGCTGCGCCGTGGTGATCCCCTATGACCCTGCGCGCGACGAGATCGTGGTGATCCGCCAGTTCCGCATCGGCGCGGCGCTGGCAAGCGAGAACGCCGCCCCGCTGGAACTGCCGGCGGGCGGCATCGATGAGGGCGAGGATCCGGCAACGGGCGCCGCGCGCGAGCTGGCGGAGGAAACAGGGCTCGAAGCCGCGGCCGTCGGCCATTGCTTCTCCGTCCTTTCCACGCCCGGCCTCACCGACGAACTCGCGATGATCTTCCTTGCCATCGTCGATACGTCGGCGCTGGAAGCTGAGGGCGGTAAGGCGGACGAAGACGAGGACATCCTCACCATCCGAGCGCGCTTCGACGACCTTCTTGCGGCAGTGGACGAAGGGGTGATCCAGAACGGTTTCCTCGTCTGCGCGACGCATTGGTTCGCGCGCCATGGCCGGGCACGTGCGAAACTCCTGGTGGATTCGATTCGAACGGACGCAATCTCTTGAGCATTCTCCTGTCGGTAACCGGTTTCGACGCTTCGCGCTGGATGGAGGCCCTACTCGCGGCAGCTCCCAAGGAAACGGTGGTCCTGCGCCCCGCGAGCGCGGCGGACGAGAGCATCGACTATGCCGTGGTCTGGAAGCAGCCGCCAGGCGTCCTGTCCAACCTGCCGAACCTTCGCGCCGTGTTTTCGCTGGGCGCGGGCGTCGATCATATCCTGCAGGACAAGACGCTGCCCGACGTGCCGATCGCGCGCATCGTGGCGGACGATCTGACGGCGCGCATGTCGGAATACGTGGTCTGGCGCGTCCTCGACCATCAGCGTCGGGGCATGACCTACCGCGCCCAGCAGGGCGCGCGCATCTGGAACGAGCGCCGCCAGCCGGCGGCCGGCGAGATCGAGGTCGGCATTCTCGGCCTCGGCGAACTCGGGCGGGACGCCGCCGGGAAGCTTAGGATGTTGGGCTTTCGCGTCTCGGGATGGAGCCGGCGCAAACGTCGGATCGAGGGCGTCGAGTGCTTCCACGGCGAGGACGGCCTGGAGACCGTGTTGCGGCGCTCCGACATTCTCGTCGTCCTCCTGCCGCTGACGGCGGAAACGCGGGGGTTCATCGACGACGCACTCCTGTCGCGACTCAAGCGCGAAACGCCGCTCGGCACGCCGGTCCTCATCAATGCCGGGCGCGGCGGCCTGCAGAAGGATTCGGCGATCCTGCGCGCGTTGAACGACGGGCGCCTGATGGAAGCCTCGCTCGACGTCTTCGAACGCGAGCCCCTCCCCTCGAACAGCCCGCTCTGGCGCCACCCGCGCGTCTTCGTCACGCCCCACGCGGCGGCCTCGTCCGACCCGAAAGCCTTGGCACCGATCATCATGCGCCAGATCGCGGCGCACCGGCGGGGCGAGGCCTTGTCTGGCGTCGTGGATCGGCAGGCCGGCTACTAAGCCGGAAGGCGCCGGCGCACGGTGACGGAAGAACCCTTCGCTTCCGCCCGGCGCACGGCGTCGGCCAAGGGCTCGGATGCCGTCGCCATGTGATGGGCGTTGGCATGGAGCAACGTTTCCGCATCGCGCATGATGCCGACATGGCCGCGCCAGAACACGAGGTCGCCGCGACGCAGCGACTCCCCATCCGGAATGACGTCGCCGAGCGAGGCGGATTGCAGATCGGTGTCGCGCGGCGCATCGAGCCCGCAGGCCTGCAGCGACAGTTGCACGAGACCCGAACAGTCGATCCCGAGCGCGGACTTGCCACCCCAGAGATAAGGCACGGCCAGGAACGCTTCGGCCACGGTCACGAAGTCGGCGGCGGGCGCCCCGATCTCCCGCGCATGCTGGCGCACCACCGCGCCGAACGGCTCGATCAGAAGATAGTCGGCATTGCGGTCGCTCCCCTCGCCGCGAACGCGGATCGCCGCGCCGAGCGTCAGGTCGCGCATCGGCGGCTGCTTGATGTCGGGTCCGGGGAAGACGAAGGTGCGCGGCACGCCGATGACATGAGTGGGCTCGAGCGGCGGCCCGTTCAGGATCGAAGCGCTCGGCATCCAGCCGACATAGCGGTCGCGCGCAAGCTGCACCCAAGCCCAGCCCTCGGCCGTTTCCTCGAAGACGGTGATGGCCTCGCCGAAGAGCGCCTGCGTTTCCAGCGGTGCGTCGGGCGACGGATGGCGCCGGAGATCTGCCACCGGCGCGTCCACATGGGCCGGCTGCCCCGCCACGAAACGCGCGGCCTCGACACGACCGCGTAAGGCCTCGTCCGCAAGATCAGCCCGGACGGCGTGGAGGCGCGGGTCCAAGGGCTTCGTCATCTCGGCAGCGCTCCCGCCTCGTCCACCAGCCGGTCCGCCATCTGGGACACGAACAGGCTCCCCTTCACCGTGCGGCGCACGAGGACGTTTCGAAGGTCCGCCGGGTCGCGCCGGCGCTCCAGGAGTTCCATACGGCCCATCGTGTCCAGCGCGCGCGTGACCACCGGCTTCGTCACCTTGAGGCGGTCGGCGAGACCGCGCACCGTGTGGGGCGGCGGCTCGAGATAGACGGTCAGGAGAATCGCGGTCTGACGCGTCGTCAGATCCGGTGCCGCTTCCCGCGTCTGCTTCAAGGCGTTTCCATGCAGCAGGCGGAGCGCCTGCGCCGGACGGATCTCGATGCCCATCCCTTCAACTCCGAACTCACCGTCTCATCTCGTTTCGGAGCCGGTCCGTTAGTTGAATACGGGGATTGCGGCTCTTTCAAGAGGCGCCGTAGCGCTGGGTGAGAACATGGGCGAGCGCGCGAATGCCCTGCGCTTCGCCCCCGACCGGTCCGAGCGGGCTCGCCTGCGGGCGCCAGCCGAACACGTCGAGATGCACCCACGATCCCGCCTTCTCGACGAAGCCCTGCAGGAACAGCGCAGCGGTGACGGAACCGGCGAAACCGTCGGCGGTCACGTTGTTGATATCAGCGATCTTGGAGGCGAGGTTCCGGGCGTAGGGCTTCCACAGGGGGAGGCGCCAGAGCGGGTCGTGAAGCGTGGCTGCCGCCGCGCCGATCTCGGCGGCCAGCTCTTCGTCGTCGGTGAAGAACGGCGGCAGGTCGGGGCCGAGCGCGACGCGTGCGGCGCCCGTCAGCGTCGCCATGTCGATCAGGATCTCCGGGCTTTCCTCGTCGGCAAGCGTCAGGGCGTCGGCCAGGATCAGTCGCCCCTCGGCGTCCGTGTTGCCGATCTCGACCGTCCGCCCCTTGCGGCTCGGCAGCACGTCGCCGGGGCGAAACGCGTTGGCCGAGATCGAATTCTCGACGGCGGGGATCAGGACGCGCAGGCGAACGGCCAAGTTCGAGCCCATCACGATGCGCGCGAGCCCAAGGACATTGGCCGCCCCGCCCATGTCCTTCTTCATCAGAAGCATGCCGGAGGCCGGCTTGATGTCGAGGCCGCCGGTGTCGAAGGCGACGCCTTTGCCGACCAGCGTGATTCTTGGCGCATCCTCGCGTCCCCAGCGCAGATCGACGAGCCTCGGCGCCGTCGCGCTGGCACGCCCGACCGCATGGATCATCGGAAAGTTGTCGCGCAGAAGATCGTCGCCCGTGGTCACCGAGACCTCGGCGCCGAACTCGGCGGCAAGGCTGCGCACCGCCGCCTCGATCCCGTCGGGCCCGAGATCGTTGGTGGGCGTGTTGATCAGGTCGCGGACCTGGAAGATCGAAGACGCCTGGAGGCGAACCTTCTCCGCGTCGGTGCCCGGCGGAACCACCAGTCGCGCGCCCTCCTCGCCGGTCGCCTTCGAGCGATAGCGATCGAAGCGGTAGGTGCCGAGCAGGAAGCCGAGCGCCGCCAGATCGGCGTCGAGCGCCGCGCCGTCCTCCAGCGACCATTCGCCCTTCGGCAGAGAGGCGGCTACCGCGCCCGTGAGGAGCGAGCGCTCCGCCTTCGCCCCGTCGCGCCCGCCAAGGCCGATCACCGCCGAACCTATCTCCCCGTTCGCCCCGGGAGCGACGAGGACGGCGCCGACCGCCGCCTTGTATCCGGTCGCCTCGCTCCACGCCTGCGCCGCCTCCGGCAACGCCTCGTCCTCGTGGCGAAGGTGAATCGGCCGGGCGTCGGCGCTCGAGTCCAGAAGGCGATCGGTCATTCGGATGAAAACCTCTGTCGGTCACGCTCCGACAATCAAGGGAGCGGTAAGGTTAACGATTTATCACTGGGACCAATGCCCAAGGACTGGCCGATCGGGATCCCATGCGCGCTCAGGAACAATCGAACCGGCTCCAGGCCACCGCCCGTCGCGCATCGGCCTACGCCGAGCGCTTGCCGGACGCAAGGCACGCCCTTCTGGCCGGCGGTCTCGCCGCGCTGGCGATGCTGGCCGGGTGCAACCAGACCTCGCGCATGCATACCGGCTCGATCGGCCCATCCTCCGCCTCCACGCCTGTTGCACCGCACGGCGAAAAGGCCTTGGCAGACATGTCGGCGGACGAGCTTGCGGGCGCCGTCCGCGCCTACGGCGCGCGCTACGAGGGCAATCCGAAGGATCGCGACACCGGCCTCGCCTATGCCTCCGCCCTCCAGATGACAGGGCGCAACGACCAGTCGCTCGCCGTGATGCGCCAGATGGCGATCGCCCATCCGGAGGATCGGGACGTTCTCGGGGCCTACGGCAAGGCGCTGGCGGCGGCCGGCGATCTTCCCAAGGCGCTCGAGACCGTGCGCCGCGCGCAGCGCCCGGACCGCCCCGATTGGCGCCTCCTGTCGGCGGAAGGCGCGATCCTCGACCAGCTCGGCGAGGCGACCCAGGCGCGCGCGCTCTACGAGAAGGCGCTGGTGATCCAGCCGAACGAGCCCTCCGTCCTATCCAATCTCGGCATGTCCTATCTCTTGGCGAACGATCTCGCCAAGGCGGAAACCTACCTGTCGCGCGCGGTCGCCCTGCCCGGCGCCGACCCGCGCGTGCGCCAGAACCTTGCGCTGGTGATCGGCCTCCAGGGCCGCTTCTCGGAAGCCGAAAAGACCGCCTCCGCCGTCCTCAGCCCCGAAGAAGCGCGCGCCAACGTCGCCTATCTCAAGCAGATGCTGTCCCAGATGAACACTTGGTCGGAACTCGCCGCCGAGGATCGCGGCTGACGCGGTCGCTCCCGTTCAGTGTGACCTGAACAGGATCCGGGATGCGAAGGACCGGGCGAGACGCAGCGCCTGTGGGCGATCGCGCCCTTTCGCCTCGGACGCCCCGCGCAGGTATCGCAGGAGATCGCGGAATGCGGCGCGTCGATAGGCCCAGCGACCGGGCGCGGGGATATCGATGCCGAAGCGGGACAGGCTTCCGCGCAGGGCATCCAGGTCCACGAGAGAAACGCCGAGATGGATATGCTGGAAGCCGGTGTTCCGATCGTAGTACATCGTTCCGATCTGGTTCGGCTGGCCGACCGTCGCAAAGCGGTGGGACCTTGGAGCGAGAATGCGCTCGAAGAAGCCTGCCTTGATCGACTTCGGGATCAGCAGCACGTTCTTCAGGGCGCCCGTCCCCATCAGTTCGGTGCCGTGGCAGGCAGAGCCCTGCGTGAACACCACGCATCGCGCCTTGCGATAATGGTCCATCTGCTCGGCGAAGGGATGCTCTTCGGGATAAAAGGGCACAAAGCCAGCGCGGCGAAGCCAGAGTTCGACATGGGCCTCGCCGAGAAGTCCGCCTTCCAGGGCGCGGTTGGCGCGTGAGACGTAGAGAAGCGGCGGGCGCTCGCGATCGCCGAACAGGGCATCGAGCTTGCGCTCCGTAGAGCTTCGGAGCGCTTCAAGGTACCAGCCGGGCGGATCGCCGTGATGCTCAGCCGCCTGCGGAACGAGATGAAGCCGCTCCACGACGAGATCGCGGATCGCGATCGTGACGTTGTCCGGCCCGAGATCGAGAAAGGCCAGGATGTCGCGAATGTGTTGGGGAAGCCGGTCGAAGCTCGCATTAGCCTCGTGGTCGGCGGCGCCGACGAACAGGTAGCGATCGGGAAGACCCGCCAGGCGAGCGGGGACGATCCGGTGCACCATCTCGGCCATGAAGTGTCCGAAATGGTCGTACATCGCGCCGGCATAGGTGTGGTCGCCGTTCAGCATGGCCGGATCACGCAACGCATCCCCGAAATTGTCGACGACCCCGCCTGCACGATGGTGCCGAAAGATCGCAAGTTCGGGAGCGTGGAGCAGCGGCCCGCCGCGATAGCCGATCGGGTGCTGGACAATTGGAGCGACGAAGGCTTGGACCTCCGCGTCCTTCAGGCAGACGTAGGGAATGTCGCGTTCCAACTCCGACCCTTCCCTCAGGTCTTTTCCATGATCTGGATGATGGCGGGGCCGATGATGACGGCGAAAAGGACGGGTAGGAAGAACAGGATCATCGGCACGGTGAGCTTGGGCGGCAGGGCGGCGGCCTTCTTCTCGGCCAGCGTCATGCGTGCGTCGCGGCTTTCCTGCGCCATGGTGCGCAGGGCGACGCCGAGCGGCGTGCCGTAGCGCTCGGCCTGGATCAGGGCGGTGGACACCGAGCGCACCGATTCGAGATTGGTGCGTGCCACGAGGTTCTCGTAGGCCTGCCGTCGCTCGGGCAGGTAGGACAGCTCGGCGCAGACGAGGACGAGTTCCTCGGCCAGCGGCACGGACTGGATGCCGATTTCATCGGCCACGCGGCGGAAGGCGGACTCGATCGCCGTGCCCGATTCCACGCAGATCAGGAGAAGATCCAGCGCGTCCGGCCAGGCACGGGTGATCGACAGGGTGCGCTTCGAGGCGGCGTTCGAGACGTAGAAGTTCGGCGCGTAGAAGCCGACATAGGCCGCGATGATGCAGGCGAAGATGCGGATCGGCGTCGCATGCTCGGCCAGAAGGCCGAGGCCAAAGATGTAGAAGGCGGCGACAAGCCCGAACACCATCGGCAGGGCGAAGCGGCAAAACAGAAACAGCGTCAGCGCGCGCTGGGAGCGAAGGCCGGCGATGCGAAGCTTCGCCAGCGTCTTGTCGTCCGCCAGCGCCTTGCGCAGGTCGAGCTTCTCGACGACCTTGGCGGCGAAGGACTGGTCCGTTTCCTTGCGAAGGCCCCTTCCCCGCGCGCCGTCCTTCTCGCTCGCCAGCCGCGCGCGCTCGCGTGCGCGGACCTCGTCGCGCTCCAGCGCAACCGCGCGCATGCGCGTCTTCAACTCGCGCCCCGACACGAGCGGAAGCGCGATGGTGATGAAGGTGGCGAACACCGCGACGCCGACCAGAAGCCCCAGCGCGGCTTCGCTCGACAGCCCGAGAATTTGGAGGACGGCGTCCACGCTTGGGTTCCTAGAAGTCGAAGTTGATCATGTTGCGCATGACGAAGATGCCGATCGACATCCAGAACGCGGCGCACAGGAGCACGATGTTGCCGATCTGCGTCTGGAACAGGATCATGATGTAGTCTGGTGAGCTCAGAAACACGAGGAAGCCGACGATGAACGGCAGGGCACCGATGATCGCGCCCGAGGCCTTGGCCTCCATCGACATCGCCTGGATCTTGCCCTTCATTTTCTTGCGGTCGCGAAGGACGCGCGACAGGTTGGCCAGCGCCTCGCCGAGATTGCCGCCCGCCTGGCTCTGGATCGACACCACGATGGCGAAGAAGTTCGTCTCGGGCAGCGGCATGTTCTGATACAGCCGCTCCACCGCCTCCGTCATCGAAAGGCCGATCTGCAGTCCTTCCACGACGCGGGCGAACTCGGAGCGCACGGGCTCGGCGGTTTCGGCCGCGATCATGCGAAGCGTGTCGTTCAGGGGCAGGCCCGACCGGATGCCGCGCACGATCACATCGACCGCATTGGCGAACTCTTCGGAAAACTTCTTCTGCCGCCGCTTGCGCAGGAACGACAGGACCCAGCGCGGCAGGCCGAAGCCGAAGGCGATGCCGACCCCCAGCGCGACGAGGGCGGAAAGGCCGAGAAGAAAGGAGACGAGAAAGGCGAAGACGCCGGCGCCGATGCTGAACACGACGAACTGGCGCAGCGTGGTCTTCAGCCCGGCTTGGGCGATCCGGCGATCGAGCGAGGCGTCCCTCGCCTTCTGGTTTCGCGCCTTCTGCTTCGAGTCGAGATCGTCCAGCGTGTTCTGGATCGTCTTGCGGCGCTTGGCGACCTCGTTCAACCGGTCGCGCGCGACGCGCTTGGATACGGCGTCGGTTTCGCTCTGCTTGTAGTGCCCGAGACGGCTCTTGGCGTTCTTCTCGAGCTGAAGGCGCGGCTCGACCACACCGTAAGCGAGAGCGCCGATGGCCAAGGTGACGAGAACGACGAAGGCGATCGTGATCATGCCACCCCCTCGGAGCGGACCTCCGCGGCGTCCAGCGCGCGGGCCAGCCTCTGCTCCTCGCCATAGTAGCGCGCGCGGTCCCAGAAGGCCGGGCGCCCGACGCCGGTCGACCGATGCCGGCCCTGGAGGCGGCCGCGCGTGTCTTCGCCCAGGATGTCGTAGACGAAGAGATCCTGCGTCGTGATCACGTCGCCTTCCATACCGAGCACTTCGGTGATGTGCGTGATGCGGCGCGATCCGTCGCGAAGGCGCGCGGCCTGGACGATCACGTCCACCGATCCGGTGATGATTTCCTTGACGGTGCGCGAGGGCAAGGAAAAGCCGCCCATGGCGATCATCGATTCCATGCGGTTCAGGCACTCGCGCGGGCTGTTGGAGTGGATCGTGCCCATCGATCCGTCGTGGCCGGTGTTCATCGCCTGGAGGAGGTCAAACACTTCGGGCCCGCGCACCTCGCCGACGATGATCCGCTCGGGCCGCATGCGCAGGCAGTTCTTGACGAGGTCGCGCATGGTGATCTCGCCCTCGCCCTCGATGTTGGGCGGGCGCGTTTCGAGGCGCACCACATGGGGCTGCTGAAGCTGGAGCTCGGCCGAGTCCTCGCAGGTGATGATGCGCTCGTCGGTGTCGATATAGCGCGTCAGGCAGTTGAGGAGCGTCGTCTTGCCCGAACCCGTGCCGCCGGAGATCACGACGTTGCAGCGAACGCGCCCGATGATCTGGAGAATCTCGGCACCTTCCGGCGAGATCGCGCCGAAGTTCACGAGCTGGTCGAGCGTCAGCTTGTCCTTCTTGAACTTGCGGATGGTCAGAACGGTGCCGTCGATGGCAAGCGGGGGCGCGATGACGTTGACGCGGGAGCCGTCCGGCAGGCGCGCGTCGCAGATCGGCGAGGATTCGTCGACCCGGCGCCCGACCTGGGAGACGATGCGCTGACAGATGTTGAGGAGCTGCTGGTTGTCGCGAAAGCGCACGCCCGCTTCCTGCACCTTGCCCGCGACCTCGATGAAGGTCTGGCGCGCGCCGTTGACCATGATGTCGGCGATGTCGTCGCGCGCAAGAAGGGGCTCGAGCGGCCCGTAGCCGAGAACGTCGTTGCAGATGTCGGCGAGCAGGTCCTCCTGCTCGGCGATCGTCATCGCGAAGTTCTTGATCGCGATGATGTCGTTGACGATGTCGCGAATTTCCTCGCGTGCCGCTTCGGTCTCGAGCCGGGCGAGCTGGCTGAGGTCGATCGTGTCGATCAAGGCGGCGAAGACGCGGCTCTTGGTCTCGTAGTAGGAATCGGGCCGCTCGCGCGCGGCGGCCGGCGGCGGCGGGGCCGGCTCCGGCTGCCGCGCGCGGGCTGCGGGCGCCGAGATGACGGGGGCGAGCGGAGGCGCTTCCACCGAGATCGGCGCGCGAGGCACTGGGGCGGGCTGCGAGGTTTCGGGACCGCGTTTTCCGAACATGTTGCGCTCTCCGCCCTAACCCCTCAACGCCGCCGCATCAGGCCGAACAGGCTGGCGCGGGCCGGCTTCTGATTGCGCTTGGCCGGGTTGCGTCCGGTCAGCACATGCGCGATCTCGCCGAAGGCCAGCGATGCCGCGTGCTTGGGCTCGTTCTCGGCCAGCATGCGGCCGGTGTTGGCCGCCGTTCCGAAGGCCAGCGGATCGAAGGCGATCGTGGCGAGCGGGGTGAGACCGAGCGGCTCGGAGAATTCCGTTCCCTCGATTTCCGGGCGCTTGGGAACGCCGGTCTGATTGACGACGAGGCGCGGGGGCGCGTCGTTGGGGCGGGCGCGGCGGATCGTGTCGACGAGATTCTTGGCGTTGCGCAGGTTGGCCAGATCCGGGCTTGCCACGATCACGATCTCGTCGGCGCGCTGGAGAACGCTCTGCGTCCACTCGTTCCAGGCATGGGGAATGTCGAGAACGACGGTCGGCGTGCCGCGCTGGGCGGCTTCGATCAGGGGTCCGAAGGCGTCGCCGTCGAAATCGTAGGTCCGGTCCAGCATGGAGGGCGCGGCCAGAAGCGACAGGTGGTCGCCGCACTTGGCCAGGAGCCGGTCGAGAAACACTTCGTCCAGCCGGTCGGCCGAGAACACGGCCTCGGCGATCCCCTGCGCGGGGTCCTTGTCGAAGTTGATGTTGGCGGTGCCGAAGGGCAGGTCGAGATCGGCCAGGAGCACGTCGGACGCGAACAACTTGGCGATCGACCAGGCGACGTTGTGGGCGATCGTGGACGAGCCGACCCCGCCCTTGGCGCCGATAAAGGCGAGCGAGCGCCCGAGCGGCTCGGCGTCGGGCGCGACGAAGAGCTGGGACACGAGGGCGATCACGTCCGGCAGCTGGACGGGCGCCAGCATGTATTCCGACACACCGCGCCGCGTCAGCTCGCGATAGAGCGACACGTCGTTGCAATGGCCGACGACGACCACCTTCGAGCCGGGATCGCAAACGTCGGCGAGCGATTCCAGCTCGACCAGAAGCTCGGACGGGGCGACCTGCGATTCCAGGATCACGAGGTTGGGGGTGGGCGCCGAAGCATAGTGCTCGGCCGCCGCGCGGATGCCGCCGGTGTGGACGCGAAGGTGCGCCTTCAGCATGCGCCGGTCGGCGCCGGCTGCCTCGATGGCCTCGGCCACCTCGCGCGTTTCGCAGAAGGCCTGGATCGAGATGCGCGGGATCGGACGCAGCGCGTCGAGGCGCTCGCGCAGCGTCTCGTCGTCGAGGTGATAGGCCGAATCCGGCGATGGCGAGGACATCATGAGTTCGCAGCCTCTACCAATTGTAGGTGGATTCGGTCGTCGGAGCCTCGGAGGCCGTCACTTCGCCCCGGCGATACTTGCCGATCACGTCGGTGCGCCGCTCGGCGTCGATTTCGCTCATGCCGCGGGGGCCGAGAAGGTCGCGCGGGTCCGAGATCTGGGCTGCGAGATTGCTCTGCGTCGCGCAGCCGAAGTTCTCGTAGTTCCGGTTCTGGTAGGTATCGCCGAGATCGGTCGGCCATTGGCCGCAGGCGTGGTCGAGCCCGGCCGTCACCGCGTTGAACGAAAGGCGGATGGGGAAGGCCTCGCCGTTGTCGGCGGCCCGGTAGGGCGAGACGAGCACGCGCGAACGCGCAACGCCGGAGCGCGAAAGGACCTTGAGGAGGCTGTCCGACACGATGTCGGCGGCGCGCGCGTTGCGCGTGCCCATCGGCACCTGGACGCGCAGGACGGCCGCTCTCGACGAGCGGAAGCGCGCGGCGAACTCTTCCACCCGCGTCGCGTCGGGATGGGTCAGGCGCGTGTCGGAGGAGGCGACGAGGATGTCGAGGTCCTGCGTGGATTCTCCGACGATGATAGGATGGCGTGAGCGATAGTCGTCCGGAACCGTGTTGACGGCCAGATCCCGCTGCGAGGCGCAGCCGGAAAGGCCGAGCGTGGCCAGAACCAGCCATGCGCCGGCGCAAAACCAGCCGGAGGGAAGCATCGGGCGCGCGATCATTTGTAGATGTATCCCACGGTGCCGTGATAGCGGCCGGCTGGAAGGGCGGATTCGGAATGGCCGTAGACGCGGTTGATCCGGCCGAGAAGGTTGCCCGCGCCATCGGAGGTGAAGGCGAGATTGTCGTCGGGGCGCGCGAGGTCCTGCCGCGCCACCGGCCGCACCAGATAGGGCGTGACGATCACGACGAGCTCGGTCTCGTAGCGCTGGTAGTCGCGCGAGCGGAACAGGGTGCCGAGGATCGGGATCTTTGACAGGCCGGGATAGCCGGAGATCACCTGCCGCATCTCGTCGCGAACGAGACCCGCGATCACCATGGAGCCGCCGGACGGCAATTCGACCGTCGTATCGGCGAGGCGCTTGCGGATGCCAACGAGGTTGACGCCGGGGGCGACGCCGCCGGGGATTGCGTAGGGCGACTCGAAGGTCGGTTCCGACACGGCCGTTCGGATCTTCAGGCTGATGCGGCCGGCCGACAGGACGACGGGGGTGAAATCCAGACCGATGCCGTAGTCGATCTCGCGGTGGCTGTAGTCGACGCTGGCGGCTTCGGTGTCGTAGCCGACGATGGCACCCGCGCTGTTGAGGATGGGCGTCCGTTTGGCGGGCGTTTCGCTCTTGCCGCTGGCGATCGAAAACTCGCCGCCGACCTTGAACGAGGCGCTTTCGCCCGAAATCGCCGTCAGGCTCGGTTCGGCGAGCGTGCGCATGACGCCGGCCTGTTCCAGCGCGCGAAGCTGCGCCGAGATACCGTTGTCGCTGCTGCCGCCGTTGAAGAGGTTGGCGCCGGTATTCGAGATCGCCTTGCCGAGGCCGAACGGATTGTCGGTGGCGGCCGAGAACAGGACGCCGTCCGCGGAAGCGACGCCGACACCGTCGATGCCGAGCTGCTTGACGACGGAGCGCTGCACTTCGGCGACGGTCACCTTCAGCGTCACCTGATCCTCGCCCTGGATCTGGAGAAGATTGACGATCTGGCTGCGCTGGATGGTCGGGCTGATTTGGGAGACACCGCCGACCGAAACGCCGCTGCCGGAGGAACCGGCGTTCGCGGTCTGGACGAACTGGCCGGTGGTCGCCTCGCCGCCGCGCGTGAAGACGGTGGCGAGTTCCACCGCGCGCGCGGCGTCCTGCGCGTTCTCGACCGTGCCGGTGAGGATGACGTTGTCGTTCAGCATCTCGGCGCGAACGTCGGCCGTGGGGATGAAGCGGCGGATCGTGGCTGCCAACCCGCCGATGTCGCGCTCGATCCTGAGGTCGAGGACGGCGATCTCGCGTCCGGCCGCGTCGAAGACGAAGATGTTGGTCTGCCCGATCGCCTTGCCGAACAGGTAGATGCGGCGCGAAGTGCGGGTCACCGCGTCGGCGACGCCGGGATTGGCGACGATGATGTCGTGCGCGTCGCGCGGCAGGTCCACGACCTTGGACATGTTGAGCCCGAGCGACACGGTCTCGTTCAGCCGGTTGACCGAGATCACGGCTCCGCTGCCGGAGGCGGCAGCCGCCTCCAGGCAGGGAAGACCCGCCATGAGAACGCCGAGCGTGATGTTGGCAAGAGGGCGCAGGAGGCGAGCGGCCATCGGTCAGTTCCCGGTGATCAGGTCGGTCGTCTTGCCGTAGCGGACAAGACGGATCCTGGTGGGATCGGGGTTCTTCTCCTGCTCCAGGAGAAAGGCGGCGTAGCCGGGAGAGCCGGGAACGGAGTCGGAGAGCGAGCGCAGGGACAGGACGAGCTTGTCGGTCATCTTCCCTGCCGCCGTCAGGGCCTCGGCCTGGGAGGGGTCGACCTCGAGCGTCGCGGTGGAGCCGACCACGACGCGCTCGCCGTCCTTTTCCTCCACCGTCTGGTCGACCGCCAGGACGCGCAGGTTCTTGAGGACGGTCTGGGTGTCCCAGGACGTCGGCTGGCCTTCCTGAGGCGGCCGCTCGCGCGTCATGATGACGTCGACATGGTCGTTGGGAAGGATGAAGCCGCCGGCCGACGTATCGGCGGAAATCTGAACCGCCACGGCGCGCTTGCCCGACGGGAGGATGGCGGACATGAAGCCTCGATCGGACCGGATCAGCTTGGCGTCGCGGATCGGCTCGCCGGGAAAGAAGCTCTGGCGGGCGATGTTGCCCTTCATGTCGGTCAGCGCATCGGGATGCTGGTCGCGCCGGATGAGGGTTCCCGAAACGCCGTCTTCGGGCCATTTCATCCAGTCGAGCGCGTCGTCGATCCGCGAGCCCATCGGGATCTCGCGCGCGGCGACGAGCACCTCGACGAGCTTGATGGGCGGCTGCGTCGGCTGGGCGGTGATGATGATGGGGTCGGCAGCTTCCGTCCCGGCGAGCTTGAGGGCCAGAAGGCTGGCTCCCACCGCCGCGATCGCCGCAACGCCGAAGACCGCAATGCGCGCAACCCGCATCCCCTGAAACTCCCCACCTCGACGCCGAAACCGGCGGACAGGGAATTAATGAACCATCAACCCTCAAGACATGGTTAACGGACCCGGAATCGATCGGAGACGCGGAAGGCGACAGACAACCAAAAATTCCCGGGATGGGATTGATAGCGGAATTTAAGTCCGCTCAACGATCGTCAGGATGGGACGGCTGCCCACATCGCGGGGAAGACCGCTAGTCCGGCTGTCCCTAAAGCGACACCGTACGGTACGCCGACATCGGCGCTCAACAGACGATCGACAGCCGGTATGCCCGTATTCGCTGTCAAACAGGCCCTCATCACGAGAATGGCGACAGTCAGAAGACCGCCGCCGATCGACATCCAAAACAGGAACTGCAGCAAAATTTCGCTGGGACCGATCCACAGGGCGACTACGGCGATCAACTTCGCGTCGCCGCCTCCCATCCAGCCTGCCGCGAAGCAGGCGAAGGTCACAGCAATGGCGCAGATACCTGCCGCGACGTGCAGCCAAGCCTGCGATCCAGGGATTCCACCAACCATCACGAACAAGGCGAATCCACCTGTCAGGAGGATCGTCAGGCGATTGGGAATGGTCATGCTGATCAGATCCTTGACAGCGGCAAGGATCATGACGGCCGGGAAAAGAAGAAGAACAGTCGTCGCCATTCCTGCACTCCTGCCGCCATTCGAAAGGCGAGGTTGAGCCACTCAACCTCGCCTTGGATATCATCAGGGTACGGTCGTACCGATCTTGGTGCCGATCGCACCGAACTTCGACGAAAGATTCCCACCGAGCGTCGTCGCGCCGGTGATGATCGCGACGCCGATCAGGGCGGCGATCAGGCCGTATTCGATGGCGGTCGCGCCGGATTCGTTCTTGCGGAAACGCTTGAGAAGCTTGAACATTTGGACTCCTGCCCGTTCGGTGAAACTCGTCTTCCCGATGACCCGACGTCGTCCGTCGATCGGTTGGCCCAAACTAGCCACGCCGTACTTGAAGCGGGCTTAAGGAATTCGCTTAAAAAAAACTTACATTTCCGACCCTCCGATCATGGTGAAGGAAGCGGCAATATCGAACGTTAAACCCGACCTTAATCACTGGGGTTCTAGTAACGATCCCGCCGGCATTCGGTGATCGGCGGAGATCGTCTCATGCGCCTGCTCGTCCTGGCCCTCGCCGCCCTGACCCTTTCGCCCCTCACAGCCCGAGCCGAGGAAAGCGGACTGACGGTGGAGGTCGACCACGCCAAGATCCTGCGCATTCCGCGCCAGGCGGCGTCCGTGATCATCGGCAACCCATCCATCGTCGATGTGGCGATCCACGACGCCAACACCCTGGTTCTGACCGGGCGCTCCTATGGCGTCACCAACCTCGTGGTTCTGGACGCGTCGGGCGGGATCGTCGTGGACGACAGCGTGCTCGTCTCCAGCATCGAGGCCCATTCGCTGCGCGTCTACCGGCAGGCCCGGCGCACGACCTATTCCTGCGCGCCGCAGTGCGAGCCGAAGATCGCCATCGGCGACGAGGACGATAGCTACAGGCAGGCGGTCGGGCAGTTCGCGACGCACGACGCGAGGGCCACCGGCGGCAACTGAGGAACCACGCGACGATCGCGACAATTCCTCCCGTCGGCTTTACCGCCTCGCAACGGCTTCTCGCGCAAGCTCGCGCCATGTCAGACCTCCTCGCAGAAAACCTTCTTC
This sequence comes from Aureimonas sp. ME7, assembly GCF_903970965.1. GTDB lineage: Bacteria > Pseudomonadota > Alphaproteobacteria > Rhizobiales > Rhizobiaceae > Aureimonas. The sequence continues at coordinate 284,637 of NZ_CAJCKW010000005.1, forward strand.
CCCGCGAAGGCCGCCCCGTCCCCCGCCGTCGTCCTCGGCTGTGGGGGCGTCCGGCGATGCGCCGCTTCGCGAGGGACAGGGAGGGGGCCACCGCCGTCGAGTTCGCGCTTCTGGCCCTGCCGTTCTTCCTGATCGTCTTCGCGACGCTCGAGATCGCCATGCTGTTCATGGCGGAACTCAGCCTCGACAGCGCGGTGGACCGCGTCGGGCGCGAGGTGCGGACCGGCCAGCTCGATACGACGGACATGACGCAGGAGAAGTTCCGCAAGCATCTGTGCGAACAGATGACCAGCCTGATCGACTGCGCCAAGCTCAAGATCGACCTGCGCTCCTATCCGACCTACGGCGACATCGACCCGGCCCCGCCGGCGGACAACGCGATCGTCTATCAGCGCGGCGGCCCGGGCGAGATCATGGCGTTGCGCGTATACTACGTCTGGCCGCTCCTGACCGACCTGATGCGCGCCGCGATCTCCGGGGGCACCGGGTTCCGCCTCACCAGCATCGCCGCGTTCCGCTCGGAGTATTACTGATGGGCCTCTTCCAGCGCTTCCGGCGCAACGACAGAGGCGTGGCGGCGCTGGAATTCGCCATCGTGGCGCCCATGATCCTGATCCTCTACATGGGCGCCTCGCAGCTTTCGATCGGGGTGACGCTGGATCGAAAGCTCCAGAACATCGCGGCGACCACCACCGACCTCGTTTCCCAATCGCAGGGGGGAACCACCACCAAGGGCGAAATCTCGGCGATCCTGAAGATCGCCCGCGCCATGGTGGAGCCCTACGATTCGGCCGATGTGAAGATCCGGCTGATGTCGGTCTCGGTGGATGCCAAGGGCAAAGCGACCGTGGACTGGACCCCGGTGACGGCGGGAGGGGCCACCGCGCCCAAGAAAGGCGACGTCTACGCTCTTCCAGCAGCCTTTTCCGCGCAACGCTCGCGCTCCTTCGTGATCGCGGAAGTCGAATACACCTATAAGCCGCTCGGGGGCTTCGGACTGCAGAACGCCCTGCCGCTCAAGGAAGCGAGCTACCAGACGCCGCGCACCACGGATCCTTCGTCCGGCATCGTCTGCAGCGATTGCTGAGCGCGGCGCCTTCTGCCCCCGCCTTCCCCGTGCGATAAGAAACTGTCTCGCCAACCGGGGTTGCCAGCGCTTTGGGCCGTGCCTTTCTGATCGTCCTCGATTCCTTCGGCATCGGCAACGCGCCGGACGCCGCCGCCTTCGGCGACGCGGGCGCCGATACGTTCGGCCATATTCGAGACGCCGCCGCCGCCGGCGGGGCCGACAGGCCGGGCCTGCGCGAAGGGTCGCTTCGCCTTCCCAACATGGAACGGCTGGGTCTTCTGGCCGCCGCCGGTCTGGCGGACGCGCTGCCGGGCGCCGGGCTCTACGGCTCGGCCTCCGAGGTCAGCCGCGGCAAGGACACGCCCTCCGGCCACTGGGAGATCGCGGGCGTCCCGGTCCCGTTCGAATGGGGATATTTCCCGCGTACCGTGCCCGCCCTTCCCGCCTCTCTGACGGAAGCCCTCATCCGCGATGGCGACCTATCCGGGATCCTTGGGAACCGGCATGCGTCCGGCACCGAGATCATCGAAGCGGAAGGAGAGGAAAGCATGGCGACGGGCCGCCCCATCCTCTACACGTCCGCCGACAGCGTCCTGCAGATCGCCGCGCACGAGAACGCGTTCGGACTGGAGCGGCTCTACGAGCTCTGCCGCATCGCGCGAGCCCATGTCGACCCCTTGAACATCGGCCGCGTCATCGCCCGGCCCTTCACGGGCGAAACGCGCGCGAACTTCCGGCGCACCGCGAACCGGCGGGATTATTCGGTGCCCCCGCCCGAGGCGACGCTCCTCGACCGGGCGGTGGCGGCCGGACGGCGCGTCATCGCGATCGGCAAGATCGGCGATATCTTCGCCCACCAAGGCATTTCGGAGGTGCGCAAGGGCGACGGCAACATGGCGCTGTTCGACGCGCTCCTGACGGCAGTTCGTGACGCCGCCGACGGCGATCTCGTGTTCGCCAACTTCGTGGACTTCGACATGGTCCACGGCCATCGCCGCGACGTGGCGGGCTATGCCGGCGCGCTGGAAGCCTTCGACCGACGTCTGCCCGAACTGGAAACCGCCCTTCGCCCCGGCGATCTCGCCATCCTGACGGCGGACCACGGCTGCGACCCGACCTTTCCCGGCACCGACCATACGCGAGAGAACGTGCCGATCCTGGGGCTGGGCCCCGGCATCGCGCCCCGTGCGATCGGCCACCGCGCGACCTTCGCCGATATCGGCGAAAGCGTCGCCGCCCATCTCGGGCTCCGGCCCGGCGCGCACGGCACGAGCTTTCTGTAGCGGATGGGCGACGGCCCCGCCCCTTGGCGGAACGCGCGTCTGCGACTAGACCGAAACCTTCGAACCTTGAGGGGCAAACCGCATGGACGGCGTTACCGTCATCGATCATCCGCTGGTGCAGCACAAGCTGACGCTGATGCGCCGGCAGTCGACCTCGACGGCGAGTTTCCGCCGTCTCCTGCGCGAGATCTCGACGCTCCTCTGCTACGAGGTCACGCGCGATCTCGACATCACCACGACCGAGATCGAAACGCCGATGGGTCCGATGACGGCGCCGATCCTGGAAGGCAAGAAGCTCGTCTTCGCCTCGATCCTTCGTGCCGGCAACGGCCTTCTGGAAGGGATGCTCGACCTCGTGCCAGCCGCGCGCGTCGCCCATATCGGCCTCTACCGCGACCACGAAACGCTGCAGCCGGTGGAATACTACTTCAAGGCCCCAGAGGATCTGGAGAACCGCCTGATCATCGTGGTCGACCCGATGCTGGCGACCGCCAACTCGGCGACGGCGGCAATGGACATGCTGAAGAGCCGGGGCGCGCGCAACATCCGCTTCCTCTGCCTTCTGGCCGCCCCCGAAGGTATACAGCGCTTCCGCGACGCCCACCCCGACATCCCGGTCTTCACCGCCTCGATCGACCAGGGCTTGAACGAGAAGGGCTACATCATGCCGGGCCTCGGCGACGCGGGCGACCGGATGTACGGCACGAAGTAGCCCTCAACGCTTTGGCAACCCGCATCGGCGAGGCTGGCAGGCGGCGGGCATGAGGCCCGCTTGGGGTTCGAAAAGCCGGCCGATGTTCAAGCTCCTGCCCGTTCTCGTCGGCGCTTCGGTGGTCGCGCTGGTGTTTCCCTCCGCCTTCGAGCGATATCGCGCCAGCCTCGTCGCGCAAGGAGAAAGCGAGCAGCTCGCCCCGCCGGCGCCCGTCGTCGAGGCGTCGATGCCGCCCTCGAGCGGGCGCATGCTCCGCCTTCAGGCCGGCCCCGACGGGCATTTCCGCGCGCAGGCGCGCATCGAGGGCGTTGCAGAAGACGTCCTGATCGACACGGGCGCGACCTATGTCGCGCTGGGTGCCATGACCGCGCGCCGCCTCGGCTTGCGCGTGGGTCCCGGCGACTTCGTGCATCAGGCCCGGACGGCGCAGGGGACGGTGCCGGCGGCGCTCGCGCGGGCGCGCCGCATCTCGCTCGGGTCCATCGAACTCCGCGACGTCGAGGTGATGGTGATCGACGGCAAAGGGCCCGAGGTGACGCTTCTGGGGATGAGCTTCCTCAACCGGCTCGCGCGCTTCTCCGTCGAGAACGAACGGATGACCCTCGCGCAGTAGCGCTTCAGGCGAAACGATCGAGGACGGCGGGTCTGGGATCGAGCGCCTGGCCAAGGGCGATCGCGCGAGCGACGCCAGCGATCGCCCGATCGGCCTCCGCCGGCGTTCGCGCATGCACGAAGCCGAGCGGATCGCCGCGCGACAGACGTGTTCCAAGCGGGGCGATGCGGGCAAGGCCGACGGCGGGATCGATCGGATCACCCGGCTTGGCGCGGCCGCCGCCCAGCTCCACCACGACCATTCCCAGCGCGCGCGTGTCGATCCGAGACACGAACCCGTCCTCGCCGGCCGGCACGGGGCGAACGATCGGCGCCTGTGCCAGATGGGCGTCCGGGCGTTCCAGGAGATCGGCAGGCCCGCCGAGCGAAGCGACCATCCGCGCGAAGCGCTCGGCGGCGCGCCCGCTGGACAGCGCCTCGCGCGCGCGTTTCTCGCCCTCGGCCGTATCGGCGACGAGCCCAGACGACGCGAGGGCTTCGGCAGCGAGCGCGAGCGTTACGGTCTCCAACCGCGCGTCGCGGCGTTCTTCGGTCAGGAAGCGAACGGCGTTGCCGATCTCAAGCGCGTTGCCGGCATCGCCGGCCAGGGGCTCGTCCATGTTGGTGACAAGCGCGGTGCAGCGCAGGCCCGCGCCGTTCGCGACGTCCACGAGCGCTCGGGCAAGCGCCCTCGCCTCTCCCTCGTTCGCCATAAAGGCGCCGGAGCCGGTCTTCACGTCGAGCACCAGGGTGCCGAGACCGGCCGCGAGCTTCTTGGACAGGATGGAGGCGACGATCAGCGGCACGGATTCGACCGTAGCCGTCGTGTCGCGCACCGCGTAGATCCGCCCATCCGCCGGCGCCAGCCGCGCCGTCGGGCCGACGATGGCGCAGCCCGCCTCGCGAACGGTGCGACGGAAGGGTTCGGCGTCCGGGGTCACGTCGTATCCCGGAATGGCCTCCAGCTTGTCGAGCGTTCCCCCGGTATGTCCGAGGCCCCGGCCGGAGATCATGGGCACGAAGGCGCCGCAGGCCGATAGGATCGGCGCGAGCATCAGGGAAACGTTGTCGCCGACCCCGCCGGTGGAATGCTTGTCGAGAACGGGTCCGGGCAGATCTGCCCAATGGAGGACGTCGCCGCTGTCGCGCATCGCCAGCGTCAACGCCACCGTCTCGACCGGCGTCATGCCTTGCAGGAAGACAGCCATGGCGAAGGCGGCGATCTGTGCGTCCCCGATCCGCTCGTCCGCGACGCCGGAGACGAAATCGGCGATGTCGGCCGGCGCGAGGGCGCCGCCGTCGCGCTTGGTGCGGATGATCTCGGTGGGGAGGCGCATCAGCCGGCGAGGTCCGGCAGCGCCTGCGCAAGGATGCGGGCAAGGCGCGCGCCGCCTTGCGGGGCGACCTCCTTGGTTTCGGCGTGGCTGAGCTCGGCGCCGGTGATGCCGGCTCCCATGTTGGTGACGACGGAAGCGGCGACGACGCGAAGGCCGAGGAAACGCGCCAGGATGGTTTCCGGCACGGTGGACATGCCGACCGCGTCGGCGCCGAGCACCCGCGCCATGCGGATTTCGGCCGGCGTCTCGAAGGAGGGGCCGGAGAACCACATGTAGACGCCGCGATGCAGCCCCTCCCCCGCCCGCTCGGCGGCTCGGAGCATGGCGGCGCGCAAGGTTTCGTCGTAAGCGGTCGTCATGCCGACGAAGCGCGCGTCCGACGCCTCGCCGATCAAGGGGTTGCGACCGGAAAAGGCGATATGGTCCTCGATCAGCATGACCTCGCCCGGACGAATAGCGGGGTTCACCGAGCCGGCGGCGTTGGTGAGGATCAGGATCTCGACGCCGATCGCTTTTAACGCTTCCAGCGCCGGCCGCATGGCGGCCGGATCGCCGGCCTCGTAGTAGTGGATGCGGCCCGACAGGATGACGATCTCGACGCCGGCCACGCGCCCCGCCACCACCTCGCCGGCATGACCGCTCACCGCCGAGCGGGGCATGCCGGGCAGGTCGGCGTAGGGAATGCGGATCGGGTCTTCGACCGCGTCCACCAGCGCGCCAAGGCCGGAGCCGAGAACGAGCGCGATTTTCGGCGCGCGGGCCTCGATCCTTTCGCGCAAGGCGGCAGCCAGATCCACCATCAAACGGCGTCCCGCGGAAAGGCCTTGGGCAGGAGTTCGTCCATCAGCATGGTCTCGATCACGCCCTCCGCCGCATCGCACAGGAAGACGCGCGTTTCGGGCCGGGCGAACTCGGCGATGCGCTGGCGGCATCCCCCGCAAGGGGAGCAGGCGCGCAGGCGCTCGGCCACCACCGCGATCTCGGCGATCCGACCGCCGCCGTCCATCACCATGTGGGCGATCGCGGTGGTTTCGGCGCACCAGCCCTCGGGGAAGCTCACCACCTCGATGTTGCACCCCGAATAGATCCGCCCGTCCTCCGTGCGCAGCGCGGCGCCGACGGGAAAGTTGGAATACGGGGCGTGGCACTTCCGCATGGCCGCGCGCGCCTTCAGGAACAGGTCTTCGGACATCGCTTTGGGCCTTCGAAGCTGGAGAACGGAGCGCGGATCAGCGCTCCTTGACGTAGGGCACGCCGCCGGCCTTGGGCGGGCGCGACTTGCCCACGAAGCCGGCGAGCAGGATCACCGTCAGGATATAGGGCAGCGCCTGGACGAACTGCGGCGGGATCTGGCCGATGCCGGGCAGCGGCGTCGTCTGGAGGCGGATCGAGGCGGCATCCAGAAAGCCGAACAGGAGGCAGGCGAGAAGCGTCGGCACCGGCTTCCAGTTGGCGAAGATCAGCGCCGCAAGCGCGATGTAGCCGCGCCCCGCCGTCATCTCGCGGGTGAAGCCGGCGGACTGGGCGATGGCGAGATAGGTGCCGGCAAGGCCGGTCAGAACGCCGCAGACGATCACCGCGCGGTAGCGCAGCCACGCGACCGAGATGCCGGCCGTATCCACTGCGCCGGGATTCTCACCAACGGCGCGAAGGCGCAGCCCGAAGCGCGTGCGATAAAGCACCCACCAGGTGAGCGGCACCGCCAGGAAGGCGAGCCAGACCAGAGCGTTCTGGCCGGACAGGAGGCCGGAATACACGAAGCCAAGGACGGGAACGCCCTGCAGCGCCTCGGCACCCGGCAGGTCGATCCCGAGGAAGCGCTGCGCGGCCCCGAGCGGCGGCGTCACGCCGCCCTGCATGAACCATGCGCTGCCGAGGATGATGGTGAGGCCCGAGGCGATGAAGTTGAGCGCGACGCCCGACACGACCTGATTGCCGCGATAGGTGATGGACGCCAGCCCATGCACCAGCGAGAACAGGACGGCGGTGCCGACGCCAGCTAGGAGCCCGACGATCGCCGAGCCTGATACGGCGGCGGCCGAGGCGGCGGCGAAGGCGCCGGCCAGCATCTTGCCTTCCAGCCCGATGTCGAACACGCCGGAGCGTTCGGAATAAAGCCCGGCGAGCGCGGCGAAGATCAGCGGCGTCGAAAGGCGGATCGTGGAATCCAGAAGGTTGAGAAGCCCGAGCGCGTCCATCAGCGTGCCTCCCCGCCGGCCGGCTTCGGGCCCGTTTCGGGCAGCCGCACGAAGCCGTAGAGCCGCCCGACGCCCGGCCGCAGCATGTTTTCGAGCGCGCCGGCAAAAAGGATCACGAGGCCTTGGATGATGACGATCATGTCGCGCGAGATGGTCGGCATGTCGAAGGCGAGCTCCGCCCCGCCCTGATACAGGACGCCGAACAGAAGGGCGGCAGGGATGATGCCGGCCGGATGCCCGCGCCCCATCAGCGCGACGGCGATGCCGACGAAGCCGGCGCCGGCCGGAAAGTTGAGCTGGAGGCGGTACTGGTCGCCCATCACCGAGTTCAGCGCCATCAGGCCGGCAAGACCGCCGGAAATCAGCATGATGGTGACGACGAGGCGCGTTTCGCGCATGCCGGCATAACGCGCGGCGGACGGCGAGAAGCCGAGCGTTCGGATCTCGTAGCCGAGGCGCGTGCGCCAGATCAGCACCCAGACCGCGAAGCTCGCAGCAAGCGCTACGAAGAAGGTGACGTTGAGCGGGGCGCCGCCGAGATCGAAGCCGAGCGTCTCGAACAGCCCGCCGAGTTTGGGCAGTTGCCCGCCGATGTCGAACTGGCGCGTTTCGGGCTGCATCGTGCCGAGCGGGCGCAAGGGGCCGACGAGGAGATAGACCATCAGCGCCGAGGCGATGAAGTTGAACATGATCGTCGTGATGACGACGTGGCTGCCGCGCCGGGCCTGAAGATAGCCCGGCACGAACGCCCAGGCCGAGCCGACGGCGAAGGCGGCGACCACCGCCAGCGGCAGGTTCACCCACCAGGGCAGGACGGAGCCGAGATTGAGCGCGACGAGCGCGACGCCCAAGCCGCCGACATAGGCTTGTCCCTCGCCGCCGATGTTGAACAGGCCGCCATGGAAGGCGACGGCAACGGCCAAGCCGGTCAGGATGAAGTTGGTCGTGTAGAACAGCGTGAAGCCGAAGCCCTCGCCATAGCCGAAGGCGCCGCGCAGCATGAGCCGGGCGGCCTCGACCGGGCTTTCGCCGACCGCCAGGACCACGAGCCCTGCCACCAGAAAGGCGACGACGACGTTGAGAAGCGGAATGACGCCATGGTCGATCCAGGCGGGCAGTTTGGCATAGGGTCGGCTCATGCCGGCTCCTCGGAAGACTTCGTCAGGTCGATATGCCCGCTTTCGCTAAGCGGAAAGAACGGGTTGTAGGCGAGTTCCCAAAGGTGCCCGTCGGGATCGGCGAAATAGCCGGAATAGCCGCCCCAGAACACCGTCTCCGGCGGCTTCACGGGGTTCGCGCCGGCCTTCACCGCCGCCTCGAACAACCGGTCGGTTTCGGTTTCGGAGGGAAGATTGATCGCCAGCGTCACACCGCGGAAGGCCGGCAAGGCTTCGGCTCGAAGGCCGGCGTCGGCGGCCAGATCGGCGAGGCCGAACAGGGACAGGACGATCCCCTCCCCCTGCAGGAAGACGACGCTCTCGTTGCCGGCCTCGGTGCGAACCCAGCCGAGCGCCTCGTAGAAGGCGGCGGAGCGTTCGAGATCGGAGGCGCCGAGCGTGATCAAGGTGACGCGCGCGTCCTTCATTCGGCGGCCTCGCGGCCCGTCTCGCCGGCCATCAGGAGGCCGATCTCGCCTTCGCCGGCATCCGGCCCGCACTCGCCGACGATGCGGCCGGCGAACATCACGAGGATGCGGTCGGCGAGCGAGCGGATCTCGTCGAGCTCGACCGACACGAGAAGCACGCCCTTTCCGGCATCGCGCATCTCGACGATGCGGCGATGGATGAACTCGATCGCGCCGACATCGACGCCGCGTGTCGGCTGGCCGATCAGAAGCACGGACGGATCGCGCTCCATCTCTCGCGCGAGCACGATCTTCTGCTGGTTGCCGCCGGAAAAGTTCGCCGTCTTCAGGTCGGGCGACGGGGGGCGGATGTCGTAGGCCGCGATCTTGGCCTCCGCGTCGCGGCGGATCGCACCTGGGTTCAGAAACGCGCCCGAGCCGAAGGCGGGATCGCGGTGATAGCCGAGAATGGCGTTCTCCGCTTCGGTGAAGGGCAGGACGAGACCGACATGGTGCCGGTCCTCCGGCACATGGGCGAGGCCGCGCCGGCGCATGTCGGCGGGGTCGAGATCGCCGGTCGGATCGAGCGTTTCGCCCCCGAGACGCATCGTCCCGCGCTCGGCGCGGCGGATGCCCGACAAGGCTTCCAGAAGTTCCGACTGCCCGTTGCCGGCCACGCCCGCGATGCCCACGATCTCGCCCGCCCGAACCTCAAACGACACGTCGTCCACCATGCGCACGCCGCGCCCGTCGCGCACGCACAGCCCCTCGACCGCCAGAAGTGGCGCACCGGCTTGCCTCTGCGTCTTGTCCACCCGGAGAAGAACGCGGCGCCCGACCATCAGCTCGGCAAGCTCGCCGGCATTGGTGTCGCGCGTCGCGCGGGTCGCCACGATCTCGCCCCGGCGCATCACCGAGACGTTGTCGGTGACGTCGAGGATCTCGCGCAGCTTGTGGGTGATGAGGACGATCGTCTTGCCCTCGGCCCGCAACTGGCGAAGCACGGCGAAGAGCTGGTCGGCCTCGGCCGGCGTCAGAACGCCCGTCGGCTCGTCGAGGATCAGGATCTCGGCGCCGCGATACAGCGCCTTCAGGATTTCCACCCGCTGCTGGAGGCCGACGGGAAGCTCCTCCACCAGCGCGTCCGGATCGATCGCCAGCCCGTGCTCGCGCTCCAGACGCCCGAGTTCGGCGCGCGCGCGGCGGATGCCGGAGGACAGGAAGCCCGACTGTTCGGCGCCGAGCATGATGTTTTCGAGGACAGTGAAGGTTTCCACCAGCATGAAGTGCTGATGGACCATGCCGATGCCGGCCGCGATGGCGGCGTTGGAATCGGGGATGGTCGCCGGCTTGCCATCGATGCGGATCTCGCCGCTGTCGGCCTGGTAGAAGCCGTAGAGGATCGACATCAAGGTCGACTTGCCGGCCCCGTTCTCGCCGACGATGCCGTGGATCGTTCCCTTCTGGACGGATAGGTTGATGTCGCGATTGGCGCGCACCGCGCCGAAGCTCTTGGAAATGCCGATCAGCTCGATCGCAGCCGCCATGCCGATCTCAGGTTCCGTTGCCTATGTTTCGGGCGACTCTATCGAGGCGCCTGCAACAGCGCCAGCGCACTTTTCGCTTGGCCCCCTCGTCAAAGCACCTTGATCCACCGCCTTCGCTGGGGCCAGGAAAGGCGCAACGCCATTCGCCGCCAAGAGGCACCATGTCCGACACACCTCGCCCGCCGCGCCAGACGCGCGCCGACTACCGCGCCTTCGTTCCCATCTCCACCCGCTGGTCGGACAACGACATGTTCGGCCACATGAACAATGCGGCCTACTACACGTTCTTCGACACGGCGGTGACGAGCTGGCTGTTTTCCACGAAGCTTTCGTCGAAGGACTCGATGTTCTTCGTCGCCGAGACCGGCTGCCGGTATCTGGCGGAAGTCCGCTACCCCGACCGGGTCACCGTCGGCCTGCGCGTCGGCTATCTCGGCTCTTCCTCGGTGCGCTACGAGATCGGCATCTTCCGCGAGGACGACGACCAGACGGCGGCCGAGGGTCTTTTCGTCCACGTCCACATCGACAAGGCGACGCGGCGCCCGGCCCCGTTGCCGGACGAACTGCGCGAAGCGCTGGGAGCGCTTCTTCCATGAGCGGCGAGGATCGCCTGACCGAACTCGAGATCGCTCTCGCCCATCAGACGCAGACGGTGGAGGAACTGTCGACGGAGATGGCGAACCAGGGCGCGCGAATCGAGCGCCTGGAGAAATCGATCAAGGCGCTGGTCGGGCGCCTTCTGGAGCTGGAGGAAAGTGCGGCGCCCCGGGCGGAGATCACCAAGCCGCCGCACTACTGAAGTCTACGGCAGGCGCGCGACCCGCTCCGTCAGGAGGGCGTAGAACGCGTCCGCATCGCCTGAGCGCACGAAGAAGGCGTTCTTCGGGCGATCCGTCACGCCCCAATAGTCCGCGACGGTCATTCCGCGCGTCAGCGCACTGCCTGTCTCGACCTCGATGTTGACGCGCCGCCCTTCGAAGATCTCGGGGCGAACGAGATAGGCGGTGACGCAGGGGTCGTGCAGCGGCGCGCCATCCCAGCCGAACTTCTGAAGGTCGTAGGTTTGCGAGAAGCTCAACATCGCCGCGACCGCCGCGCCGGACTTCGTTCCGAGCGCTCGGAACGCTTCGATGCGCGGCAGGGTCGAATGCATGCCATGCGTCGCGTCGAGCGGCAGGACGGTCAGGTCCACGCCGCTGGCGAAGACCGATGCCGCCGCTTCCGGGTCGACATAGATGTTGAACTCGGCCGTCGGGGTGACGTTGCCGACCTCGAAATAGGCGCCGCCCATGAGGACGATGCCTTGGAGGCGCTCGGCGATGTCGGGCGCCTTCAGAAGCGCCAGGGCGACATTGGTCAGCGGCCCGAGCGCCGCGATCGTCACGCTTTTCGGCTCGTGCGCGCGCACCGTGTCGATGATGAAGTCCACGCCGTGTCCGCCCTGCAGCGGCGTGGAGGGCGGCGGCAGGTCCGGCCCGTCGAGACCCGTCTCTCCATGGACATGCTCGGCGGTGACGAGCGGGCGCAGGAACGGGCGCTCCGCGCCGGCGTGGACCGGAATGTCCGACCGGCCGGCGAGTTCGACGATGCGCCGCGCGTTGGTCTCGGCCAGATGCAAGGGCACGTTGCCCGCGACCGCCACGATACCGAGGATGTCGAGCTCGGGCGATCCGAGCGCGGCCAGGATCGCGATCGCGTCGTCCTGTCCCGGGTCGGTGTCGAAGATGATCTTGCGCGTCATGGTGCGTCCTCGGCTGGCTTCGTCGGCCGCCGATAGCATTCCGGCGGCCGAACGCGAAGCGGCGCCCGCGAAGGGGCGCCGCCGAGCCGATTTCCGCTCTCGATCGAAGCGATCAATACGGGCAGCTGTTGTCCGTGTTGTAGTTGTGGACCTGGATCGTGCCGGCGATGATGTCGGCCTTGGCCTTTTCCACGGCAGCCGTCATCTCGGGCGTGATCAGGTCCTTGTTGTTGTCATCAATCGCATAGGCGACGCCGTCCTCCTTCAGGCCGAGCGTCTGCGTGCCCGCCGTCCATTGACCGCCCTGGGCATCCTTGAACGCCTGGTAGACGGCGTTGTCGACGCGCTTGACCATGGAGGTCAGGACCTTGCCGGGATGCAGCGCGTTCTGATTGGAGTCGACGCCGATGCCGAGCTTACCGGCGTCCGCCACCGCCTGAAGAACGCCGATGCCCGTCGCGCCCGCCGCGTGGAAGACGACGTCCGCGCCCTGGTCGATCTGCGAGCGGGCGAGCTCGCCGCCGCGCACCGGATCGTTCCAGGCGGCGGCCGTCGTGCCCGTCATGTTCTCCAGATACTTGGCGTCCTTGCGCGCGGCCAGGACCCCGCCCTTGTAGCCGCAGGCGAAGTTGCGGATCAGCGGAATGTCCATGCCGCCGACGAAGCCGACCGTGCCGGTCTGCGACTTGAGGCCGGCCAGCATGCCGACGAGGTAGGAGCCCTCCTCCTCCTTGAACAGGAGCGAGCGCACGTTCGGGCGGTCCACCACCGTGTCGATGATGGCGAACTGGAGGTCCGGATATTCCTTGGCCACGTTTTCCATCGCCGCCTGCTGGGCGAAACCGACGCCGATGATCGGCGAGTTGCCGTCGCGCGCGAAGCGGCGGAGCACCTGCTCGCGCTGCGTTTCGTTCTGCATCTCGAACTCGCGGTAGGCGACGCCCGTTTCCTGCTTGAAGCGCTCGGCGCCGTTATAGGCCGCCTCGTTGAACGACTTGTCGAACTTGCCGCCGAGATCGAAGATCACGGCCGGCTTGAACTCGGCGGCGGACGCAGCGCCGCCAAGACCGATCGAGCAGGCGGCCAAAAGGCCGGCGAGAAGATGCTTCATGGAACTCTTCGTATCCCTGTTGCGCCACAAGCGGTCGATCCCGATCGCCGCCGGCCCGACCGAAGGCGGGCGTACCAGCGGTGAAACTGGCACGCCCGGGGAAAACGCGCATCAAAAATCGCAAGACATGGTCAAGGCGGGGGTCGGCTGCCCCATGGCCCGCCCTTATTCGGCAGCGACTGCCCCCAGCCCCACCGGGCAGCTCACGCCCGTTCCGCCAAGGCCACAATAGCCGCGCGGGTTCTTAGCGAGATACTGCTGATGGTAGTCTTCCGCATAGAAGAACTCGGGCGCGGGCAGGATTTCGGTGGTGATCTCGCCTCGGTGCCCGGCCTTGGCGAGCGCCGCCTGATAGGCGTCGCGTGCGAGGTCGGCCGTCTCGTGCTGGGCTTCGTCGGTATAATAGATGCCGGAACGATACTGCGTGCCGACGTCGTTGCCCTGGCGCATGCCCTGCGTCGGGTCATGCGATTCGAAGAAGGTCTTGAGCAGCGCTTCAAAGGACACCTTCGCCGGGTCGTAGACCACCAGCACCACCTCGTTGTGGCCGGTCCTGCCCGAGCAGACCTCCTCGTAGGTCGGGTTCGGCGTGGCGCCCGCGGCGTAGCCGACGGCCGTCGTCACGACGCCGGGAAGCTGCCAGAACTTGCGCTCCGCGCCCCAGAAGCAGCCGAGGCCGAAGATCGCGGTTCGCGAACCGTCCGGAAACGGCGGTTTCAATCCGGCGCCCGACACGTGGTGCCGGTCGGCCGTCGCAATGGCGTCCGGGCGGCCCGGCAGCGCCTCGTCGGCGGTCGGAAGCGTCGTCTTCTTCATGAGTCTGTCGAGAAAGGACATCGATTCCATCTTCCTGTTCGAGGGTCTAGTTGCGCGCGATGCGACGTCCCGGCCGGCCCAAAGCCAGAAGGACGATCCCCGCCATTCCGAACACGACCGATGCCGGCTGGCGGCCGAGAGCACCGTTCAAGGTCGCGCCGCGCCCGTCCGAAGCGAACACACCGCTTGCGGCCTGCGCGGGCGGCCCATTGGACGGAAGCGGCATCCCGATGGTCTGCGCGGCTTCCTCGATCGTCATCAGGACGGTTCGATTGGAGGCGAGGGACCGTGCGATGTCCCCCACCGCAAAGATCGTCCCGATCGCCAGCACAAGACAGCCGATCAATCGCAGGGCCCAAGCGATCAACCTCATCTTTCCCCCTTGCCGCTTCGCATCGTCATGCAGGCGAACGCGCCTGCCTTGAGCATGGATATGGTGCCCATCCCGCTTCGGCACAACACGGAACCTGCCGCCGTCCCGCAACATGGGCCGCTTCCCATCGGTCACGGGGCGTCACGGACGCTTCGACCGACCAGCGCCCGAAATGCGTCCGCGAGGCGCGAAAACCGCTTGCCAGTCCGAGCATTCCGATGATAGTTCGCGCCGACCGAACCGGTGACATGCGGGAAAAGGGCTCAGGCCTTCCCCTCATCGTTTCAGGAGGGGTGGCCGAGTGGTTGAAGGCGCACGCCTGGAAAGTGTGTATACGGGAAACCGTATCGGGGGTTCGAATCCCCCTCCCTCCGCCACCTAGTCTGCTCTCCGGGCTTCGGATTGAGGCCGTGCGTAAACGCCGACGGTTCCGCCCATTTGACAACCCAAAGCGCACTCCGGAGACCAACCAGACCCTGTTTGCACCTTAAGAAATGGCCCCATTCTCCGTTCGGCGAAAACGGGGTTCGGTTTATTTTCGGCGGAGTAAGGCGGCTTAGTGGTGAGACCTGCAAAGTCGGTTTTGGGCCAGAAGCTGACAGGGGGCTTCTGGGTTGATCACGCTGGAAGCTGTCATTCCCGAAACGACCCGTCCGCGCTGTCCCACACCCTCCGGCCCGATCCCGGAAACGACTTTTGCCGACGGGGCGGCCACTCGCCGCTGCCTGCGTCCCGGGTTCCGATGGTTTGATTGCTGAGCCTGCCTCCGTTGCTCGGCACCTCGAAGGCACTCGTTGATGAGGAAGCAGCCGCGACGCTTCGTGGGCGCTCCTCGTTACGAACGCTCGTCCGCCGTCCGACATGCCGTCAGATCAGCACGCTCCGGCACGAGGCGCTGACAGGAAGAGATCAAAAGACCTTCGGTGGTAGAACATACATACCTACCGTTCACTTGGCTGCTATCGTCAGGAACTATCCGCTAAAGGGTCTTGAGAAGTCGCAGGAGCGCGAGCATCTCGATGGGACTCCCGCGCTTGAACGCGATATAGCTCGCCTGCCGTGCGCCGTGGAACCTACGCTTGAAGGCGGCCTGTCCCTGCAGATTGAAGATCTTCTCGTTGACACGCCGGGAGCGGAACGCCTGCTCGAAGGACCGACGCCAAAGGTGGCTTTCCGGGAAGGTGCTGGCTTCGATATCAGCCAAGGGCGACAGTCCGAACGACAAGCGGACCCGGCCCTCCTCCTTGAACCGGTCGGCGGCGAACTTGGTCAGGCCGATCTCCGCGTGGGCTGATGTTCCAACGAGCTTGCGTTTGAAAGCCGACGTATACCCAATGACCTCCCCGTTTTTGAAGATCGGGTCGAAGTCGAGAATGGCGATCGCATGGCCGTCGGGATGCACGATCATGAACCGACGCATATGCGGGCCGAGACGAGTCTCGAACGGTCGGTTCAAGAACCGCATCTCACGGCGGCTGACGATGCGCCCCTTCCGCCAGTTGGCGGAGATATGGCGGACCTGCTCGCTGTCCGCGATCGATCCGTCGCACTCCGCGATTTGGTAGCCTTTCTTGCGTAGCCACGTTTCAGAATAGCGGATCGTTTCGTTTCGTTTGCCCGCAAACGAATGCGTGGCGAGGTGCAAGTCGCTTTCGATACCCATCTGATTGATGCGATAGCCGAGGTCAGCCAGGACGCTGGCGGTGGGGCCACCGACCTGAACGAAGCATGGCCGAGGCATCTCGGCGACGAAGCGGCGGATGTAGTCCGCCCTCTCGTCTTCGCTTGCAACGGGATCGCCAAGGACGAAAGCGTGACCCATCTTGGTCGCGAAGGCAACATAGCCGTTCATGTCGCCGAAGTAGCTGAGTCCGGGCTGCACGACCGTGGAATAGGCCAGCGAGAAGTCGCCATGGTTCATGCACAGGCGCAGTCGGGTCGCAAAATCGGGCTCGAAGGCGGTGACCGGCGGAAGGCGGCCTTCCAGCCAGGCATCCATCATCGATTTGAAGTTTGGCATGCGTCCGTAGTTCCCGCGTAGCCTCGGAAGCCAACAGCCAGTTCGCCTCCCTCCAAATGACGGTTCGCTTTCCACGGCGAAGACGCATAGTCAATCATCGCCTGTCGGCGCCCGAGCGGATCTTCATGAGCCAAGAACCCATCGTCAGAGACGTCGTGATCATCGGATCCGGATTGGCCGGCTTAACCGCGGCTTACGCGATGCGCCGGCGTGGCATCGAGCCGCTCGTTCTCGAAAG
>NZ_CAJCKW010000006.1 GCF_903970965.1 Aureimonas sp. ME7
CACGACGGCGCGGGCGGGCGCACCCACGACGTCCATGCCGAGCTCCAGTACTACATGGAGGAAGGCCACGGCGGATACGGGGTCAACCCGTTCAAGGTCGAGAACGGCGTTCTGACCATCCACGGTGCGAAGGCCGATCCGACGGTCGCCTCGGGCACGGGCTACGACTACACGTCCGGCATGCTGTCGAGCCGAGGGGAGTTCTCGCAGCAATACGGGTATTTCGAGATCCGCGCCGAAGTTCCGGCCCAGACCGGCACCTGGCCGGCCTTCTGGCTGATGCCGGCGCACGGCGAGGGTGGGCAGGAACTCGACGTGTTCGAGCAGATCGGCTCCAACGCCGGCAAGGTCTACACGACCATGCATACGTCCAGCACCGGCGCCCCGACCAAGAGCGGTATTTCGTCCTGGGTCGGCGATGCGGGCGCGGGCATGCATACCTACGGTCTCCTTTGGACCAAGACCGAACTGGTGTGGTACGTCGACGGCGCCGAGGTCTACCGCCTGGCCACGCCCGCCGACATGCACCAGCCGATGTACATGGTCACCAACCTGGCGATCGGCGGAGATTGGCCGGGAAGCCCGGACGCCGGTTTCGTGGGCGCCGACTACAAGATCGACTACATCCGCGCCTATCAGTTCGAAGGCCAACTCGTGAACGAGGCGCATCGCAATACCATCGCCGGCGAGAAGTGGTCGATGACGCTGGACGCGAGCGCCGACGACATCGTCCTGAAGGGCTCGGCCCACATCAACGCCACCGGCAACGCCAAGGACAACGTCCTGACTGGCAACGATGGCAACAACACGCTGGACGGGCGCGAAGGCGCCGACACGATGTCGGGCGGCAAGGGCGACGATACCTACATTGTCGACAATGCCGGCGACGTCGTCATCGAGAAGCCCGGCGAGGGCACCGACCGCGTGATGGCGAGCGTTTCCTACAAGCTGACCGACAATGTGGAGAACCTGATCCTCACCGGCACCGCCGACATCAACGGCACCGGCAACGCACTCGCCAACGTGATCAACGGCAATGCGGGCAACAACGTCATCGACGGGGGTCTGGGCGCCGACACCATGGCCGGCGGCAAGGGCGACGACATCTACTATGTCGACAATGCCGGCGACGTCGTCATCGAATGGTCGGGCGAAGGGACGGACACGGTCTACGCGTCGATCTCCCACGCACTCGCGTCCCAGGTCGAGAACCTCGTCCTCACCGGCAAGGCCGATCTGAACGGCACGGGCAACTGGCTCGACAACAGGATCACCGGCAACGACGGCAACAACGTCCTGAACGGCGGCTCGGGCGCCGACACGATGATCGGCGGCAAGGGCGACGACATCTACTATGTCGACAATGTCGGCGACGTGGTGGTGGAGAAGGCCGGCGAGGGCATCGACACCGTCTACACCAATCTCAGCAATTACCGGCTGGGCCTCAACGTGGAGAATCTCGTCTTCACCGGCGCTTGGGGCACGACGCTCACCGGCAACGAACTGGCCAACAGCCTGACCGGCGGCATCGGCAGCGACACGCTGGACGGAGGGCTGGGCGCCGACACGATGATGGGGGGTATCGGCAACGACACCTACGTCGTCGATCATATCGGCGATCTCGTCATCGAGAAGGCGAACGAAGGCATCGACCGGGTCAATGCCAGCATTTCCTACAAGCTCACCGACAATGTCGAGAATCTCACCCTGACCGGCACCGCCCATATCAACGGCACCGGCAACGCGCTCGCCAACGCGATCAACGGCAATGCGGGCAACAACATCATCGACGGGGGTCTGGGTGCCGACACCATGGCCGGCGGCAAGGGCGACGACATCTACTATGTCGACCATGCCGGCGACGTCGTCATCGAATGGTCGGGCGAAGGAACGGATACGGTCTATGCCAGCGTTTCCCATACGCTCGGCAACCAGGTCGAGAACCTCTTCCTCACCGGCAAGGCCGATCTCAACGGCACCGGCAACTGGCAGGACAATCACATCACCGGCAACGACGGCAACAACGTCCTCGTCGGAGACGGTGGCAACGACACGCTGGAAGGCGGGCTCGGCGCCGACACGCTCTTCGGCGGCATCGGCAACGACGTCTTCGTCTTCCGCTCGATCGCCGACTCCCGCCCCGACGCGTTCGACACGATCAAGGATTTTTCCGCCGGCGATCGGATCGACCTGTCCCAGCTCTACGACGGCACCCTGAGCTTTCTCCACAGTGCTGCCTTCACGGGACACGCCGGCGAGGTGCATCTTGCGGCGGTGAAGGGCGGCGGCGTGATGATCGAGATCGACGTCAACGGCGATGCGGTCAGCGACAGCAGCATCTTCGTCGCCAATGCGAGCCTGTCGAGCTTCGCCAAGGATGGAAGCGCCTTCCTGCTCTGAGAGCGAGCGCCGGGGGTTTTGCCGGGCCACGGCGCCCGGCGGACCAACTCGGGTGACGAGGCAGGGGCCCGCCGAAACGAGGCGGGCCCCATGCATTTCAGCCGGACGGCGCGCGAAGGAAGAGTTCGATCAGCGGCGGCGCCCTTGGAGAACGAGGCGCAATCCGATCCCTGTCGCTCCGGTGAGCACGATCCGGGCACCGTCGGCATCGAGCCCTGTCAGCGGTACGTGGGCGCTGGCCGAAGTGGCACGCGCCGCCCCCAAACCAACGCCGCAGCCCCATGCGCTGATAAGGCCGCAGCCGATCCCCGGCATCAGGCTAGCCCCCCGAGGGTATCGGTCCCGCCATGCCGGCCGGAACCCACGGCGGAGCGGACGGGAAATCGATGATGCTCGGATAGGCCGACCACGATGTGGCCGCTGGGGTGTCGGACTGTCATGGGCGTCTCCTTTCGAGGCACCCGATGGTAGCGACCCGGTCGATCGGCGCGGACAAGTTCGGGACAACGGCGAAGCGGCCTTTCCGCGCTTCGCCGCGTCTCCGCAAGACACGGGGCCCCGCCGATCCGACGAATTCCCGCCCCCTCCCCTTTACTGCGTGACCACGACGCTGGAGCGGTTGGTCTTGGGCATGATGGGCGTGCTGCGCAGGCTGCCGACCGCGTTGTTGCGCTGGCGTAGGAGGATGCGCCTCCGGGCTTCGAGGTCGCTGTTGTAGCGCTCGATGTTGCGCTCGCCCGCCGTTCGCCGCTGGTCCGAGCGGTCCGCATCCAGACGCTGGCGCAGCGTCTGGCCGGAATCGGGGGTCGAGGTCGCCGTCTGCGCATGGGCCGAAAGCGAGGCGCCGCCCAGCATCGCCGCCCCGAGGGCGACCCGAAGAAACATCTTGCGCATGCAGCCTCCTGGCGGTTCGTTGTTCGACGATAGCACGATTACCCCCTTCCCCGCATCACGCATGCGGGACGGGCACGATGCGGTGCGTCAACCTCGGCGAAAAAGCCCACCCCCTGCCAAGTTTGGTCTTGTCATCCGGGCGTGCTAGGGAGGGCACCACCCCCAACGAAGCTGCGAGGCTTTGGCGACATGCATTCGTCCCGTTCGGCGTGGCGGGATCGCGCGGCGATGTCCGCGTCCGCCCTCGTCCTCACCGTTCTGGCGGCCATGTCGGGCGCGCCGGCACAAGCACGCGACCGCCAGGTCGAAGTGCACAACACGACGAGTTTCCCCGTCTACACCTTCTACGGCTGGCCCCAGGATTTTCTGCCGGGAACCATCAACCTCGCGCCCCTGGCCATCCAGCCGAACGAGCGGCGGACGATCGAGATCGACGACCCTTACGACAAGTGCATGTTCAGCTTCATCGCCGAGTTCCAGAAGCCGCGTGACAAGCAGCGCATTCTTCCCCGGTTGAAGCCGCGCAAGGTTCCCAATCCCACCTGGGTCCGTGGTTTCAACGTGTGCGCTGCGCAAAAACCGGTCGTAGAGGTCAAGTAACGTAGGCCCCAGTCATTGCCAGGGCGAACGACGGGCGCCGGGACGGGCGAACGGGAGCGCACCCGCGGTTCCGTCGCCTCCAGAACTTGCGGTCGATCTTCCCCTTCCCGGCCAGCCCACGAAACTCCCCTTCGATCATCCGCACCCCGCCGTGGGACGGGCATGCCGGACATCGTCCAAATCGCAGCCCGTTCGCCGTGAGGACTGGTGCGTCTCGCGTATCGACCGAGAATCGGACCCAAAGGCCTCTTCGCTCCCCGACCGCCCAAGGTTCCGACCCGGCGATGGCAACACAACGTGAAGTCGCAATAGCTTTACGTAAGCCTTATTATGACCAATATCATGGGTGGATCGGAGGAGACCTCATGTGGATCAGTACGGACGCTGCGAGACGGGCGGCTGAAGCCGCTGAAAGTGCCGTTCGCGACAGGCTGCCGGTACGCGAGGAGATGCGCCCGGCACGCGGTCTTCTGATTGGTCTGACGCTTTCGGTGGTGTTCTGGCTTGCACTTCTCGTGGTCTGGCTGGCGCTCTAGTCCCATGCCCTGGACGCGTATCGACTAGCGTGCCGGCTGGTTCGAACTGGCGCTCAGCTGTTCCACCCAGGCCGCCAAAGCCTGCCCCGCCTGGCTTGACGCGCTTCCCATGAGGCTTGGCGCATCCGTCCCGCAACGAAACGATACGGCGCGCCGATCCGCATAGCTCGCCGCTGCCTCGAGCCCGTCGCCCGGGATCTGGCGCAGGACACCCACCACGCAGCCCGGTCGCGCGTCCCGGCCCGGTTTGATGACGACGAGATAGCGTGTCCCGCCCTCGCTCCCCTCCGGCAGTTCGTAGCCGACGATCCCCGCGATCGGACGGCCTTCGAGAATCCGCCAGGTCACGCTCCGGCCCAGAACGCTTCGACCCGGTGGATCAGCCTGGAAGACCGGGGTGCCGAGAGCCACCGCCCGCGCGTCGGCGCCGCCCAGGAACACGTCGGTTCCCACCAATCCGGCGCAGCGCAGAACGCCCCGGCCCGCGTTCGGCTCGTCGACGCAAAGCTTGGGCAGGAGGGGGGAAGCGGCCGAGGAGATGTCCGGTGGCGGATCGGTTCGACCGGCGCCATCCCCTCCGGTTGCCGCAGCCAATCCCAGAAACAGCATCAGAGCCGAGTGCATGAGAGCTTCCCAACCCGTTCCGTTCGACGAGAGCCGACCGCGTGTTGCCGGAGGTCGGGTATGCGAGCCTTATCTGGGACACGTCGTGCCATCGGGGCAAGGGATGGTGGGCCAGATCGGCGAGCGTCGCAACGCCCGTTCAGCGCAGGAGGTAGGGTCCGTACTGGTAGATCAGCTGCTGCAGGAAGAAGATGATGACGAGCACCACGAGCGGCGAAAGGTCGATGCCGCCCAGATTGGGTAACACGCGGCGCAAGGGCCGGTACATCGGCTCCGTCAGACGATAAAGGGCATCGGCCACGGTTCGCACGAAGTTGTTCCGGTAGTCGAGAATGTTGAAGGCGAGAAGCCACGAAAGAATGGCCGACACCACCACGATCCACCAGACGATGTTGAGGACGAAAACCAGCGTGTTGAGGATGGCGAGCATATGCGGCGGCGGCCTTTCGTTGAACGCGAAGCCGAGGGCACGGATTCGTGGGGGCACTTTCGCAGGACGAGATGGGGATTTTCCTAACGGATGCCAGCCGGCCGCGATCAACACATCGTTCTCCGGCCTCCGGCACAGGATCGCAGAGAAGGCGTGCTCCAAATCGGCATCGGCCGAGGCGAACGGACTTCAAGGCGAAGGCCGTGCGCGCTGGAGTTCGAACACGGGCCGCCCCATCGCGCGATCGGGGATCGGGCACCTCCCCTGAAGCCTAGGATTTCTCGGTTGCCGGATGGTACGAGACGCGCCCTCGTGGCGCCCTGCGCACGACCCACGATCGGCATCCTCACAACACACTTGACACCCCACCCGCCCCCATCCTAAATGCCGCCCACCGGTGGACGGGGCTGTAGCTCAGTTGGGAGAGCGCGTCGTTCGCAATGACGAGGTCAGCGGTTCGATCCCGCTCAGCTCCACCAGTCCGTTTCAGAACAAGCACTTAGCCGTTGGTTTCCCTTGGTGGGACAACCGAGTGAGACATTCGCTTGTTCAATCCGACCTATCTTCAGCTATCCCGCCACGGCATCTTCTATTTTCGCTGGCGCATCCCGACCGAATCAAAGGGCCTCACTGGAAGCCTTCGGGTCTCTCTCAGGACTAGGGAGCCCCGCCAAGCGTTGCAGTTGGCCATGCCGCTCAGCTATCTGGCGAGGACCGTGACGGTACAGGGCCTACGGAGCAGCATGGATCACAAGCAGCTTAGGATCGTACTCAGAGAGCACTTCGATCGCTTCCTCACTCAGAAGAAAGCGGCGATTGACGCAGACGGGCCTTTGTCACCATCGGAGCAAGAGCTGCTGCGCAATACGGCAGCGCTGGCAGAACTCCAGCTCAGAGACGGCCCTATCGATGCCGATGAATGCGAGGCCGAGACAACCGCATTCAACAATCTGTACGGGCTCGGCATTGAACCGCGAACTTCGAAATTCGAAGCGCTGAAGCGCTCGCTGCTTCAGGCTCAACGAGACTTCGCGCATGCGTCCCTTGATTACAGTGCTCAATCTGAAACCTTCGACTACTCAGAGAGGGGGGCTTCACATCCCATCCCCAAGGCGACGAAGCAGACCGGCCTCACCCTATGTGCCCTGGTTGCCGAGTATCAGAAGGTCGTAGAGCGGGAAGGCCGCTGGGCAGAGAAGACCGGGCAGGAACGCCTTGAGCACCTGAATCTTCTCTATGAGCGGATCGGGAAGGACATTCCAGTTCACGCTGTTGGACGCGAACAAGCGAATGACATACGCGATGTGCTCATGTCTTATCCTGTCAATAGACATAAATCGGCGCGGACGAGGGGCAAGCCACTTGAGGCTGTGATTTCAGACCAAAGCTTGAAAAAGCTTCACAATCGTACGGTCAATAAGTACCTGAATACCTACAACGGCCTTTTCAATTGGGGTTGTAGGTCTGGGCATTGCCAGATGAACCCTTTCGAAGGTTTGTCATTGCGACCGGACAAGAAAGAAAAGGAAGCGCCTCGCCTTCCATTTCAGCCTAACCAGTTGGAGCGCATCACTTCAGCTCTTTTAGATGAAACGGTAGATCGGCACCCCCATCACAAGTGGGGCACGCTTCTAGCAATCTACTCGGGAGCAAGACTTAACGAGATTGCCCAGCTTCACCTTACTGATATCCGCGATGTTGACGGAATATGGTGCATCGATATCAACGAAGACAAAGGCACTCTGAAGAAACTTAAGAACCGAGCCTCCAAACGTGTTGTTCCGATACATCCGAAGTTAATATCCTATGGCTTCCTGCAGTACGTTGATTCGATAAAATCGAACCCACAGGAGGATCGGCTATTTCCGAAATTAACCTACAGCAAGTCTGACGGATACGGTCGCAATCTCGGACGTTGGGTGAACGAGACGCTTCTCCCCGGTCTACAGATCAAGACCAAGCAGCTAACCTTTCATAGCTTCCGGCACACCGTTGTCGGAGCATTATTCAACGCGAACGTTTCAGAGCCTCACGTAATGGCTATCGTTGGCCATGAGCCAGGCACCACCACACTGAAAACCTACAACCGCAATGGGTTCGCGATGCACATTCTGCTGAGCGCTATCCAACGTATTTTTGATGACAAAGCCGAACCAATGACGCTCGGCCACCCAGCCTCCAACGTTGACATATCCCTTTCCTGAGCTGAGATAGCGGTTAGAGCCGTACGTGCGGCTTCGGGGCGTGGAAACCCCTAATGGATCGGTACAGGTGCCCACCGGAAGGGCGCCCACTCCTTGACCTATGGTCGGGGAGCCTGTGGCGTATGCAACAGGTTCTCTGAACTAAAGGCTACAGGGACCGTATCCATTCGGTTTTCCAACTCCCCGATCACCAAGATCAAGGGCCTTCGCGGGGACGCACCGCGACAACAGCCCGCAGTTGGAGTGACATGCCGTGGGAACGATCCTTTTCCTTCTGGCTGCCGGTTTCGGCATCTACAAGCTCGTAGCTTTCAACACTCGGAATGGACGCGAGACCGTCCGAGCCTTCATGTACCTTCGCATGCTGCACAACGGCGTCGAGGCCGAGCAGGCACAGGCAATGGTCGATGTCGGCATTGAGGATGTCAGCCCGGATGTCGTACGCAGTGCGAGGGCTTTCGTTCAATCCAAATTCGGGGGACGGCAGTTGCCGCTGATCCGACTTGCATACGAGAACGGAATGTCAGCTCGCCTTTCGGGCTGGCAACGTCTTCTCGTATCTCGTGCATAGCTAAGGCCAGAAACCTCATACAGATACGCGCACAAGTCCGAGGCGGGAGATAGCGAAAACCGCCTCGGAGGACTCTGGGCGGCCGGAAGCTGCCCACCAGCCCAGACTAAGCCGGATGGCGATGGATCGCCTCAGCGGGGCGCTACGGCCGATTGTGGACCTACCTCCCCTGCCTACATACCCCAGCTCGCCAGCACGCGCTCAGCCTCTTGTGGTGCATCGCGAATCCGTAGCACCGTTTGGCGCGTAAGGCCTGTTGCTCGTGCAATGGCGCTCGTACCGGCTTGCTGCGTAAGCATGTCCTGCACGAGCCGAAATTCCGCGCGGCTGTAGCTGGGCTTTCGTCCTCGATATCTGCCGTCCTCTGCCGTCCGGGCATAGGCAATCCCAGCCTTCTGCGCTTCCTTCGACGCCTCAGCTTGTGCCTGAGCGGTAGCAGCCATGAAAGCTATGAGGGCGTCCCGAACTGCCTTCTGTATCGGGTCACTCGTTGATCCATCGAACGTCATCCCGTTGATGACCGTCCTGATTGTGACGCCCCGGTCAAGGAAATGCCGGATGGCATCGCACACATCCTGATAGTTCCTGCCGAGCCGATCCACCCATCGAACGACGAGCGTATCACCGGAGCGAAGGAGATCGTACAGCCGCCTTCCATTCGGCCGGTCAGTCAAGCGGACATTTAAGCCCGATACGCCGTGATCCTCGATAACCGTATCAATGTGGAAGCCAGCAGCCTCAGCCTGCCGCCTCTGATGATCAAGCGTTTGGTCAGAGGTCGATACGCGTGCATACAGGATCGTAGCCATAGGAGCCCATTCAGATTGTACGTAAAGGTGATGACCATACAAATACCTGTACGTACGACTGTGTCAACCCTTATGGACACCCTAATGGCTATAGATATCACTGACCGCTAGGCTATACCTATACGGTCATATACAGCTATCCTAATAGCTCATTGGAATTTAATATATTACCTAGGGATGCATGTGTTGATCATGTATCCATCCTGTCTCCAACCTGCAAAACTGATACAGTGATCCGCATCAGCAGGTTGGAAACACGATCTAAATGAGCCGTTCGTCTGCATTACCTGAGGGCATGCATCGCGCGATCATCGTAGTGCCATCCTATCTCCATATAAGCAGGGCGCTCCCCTCCCCCTCGCCATCGTCCCAGCCGGTGTAAGCCATCGACTTTGCACTGCATTACGCTTCAACACGAACATGTAGAAAGGCAGGGGGGGGTATGGGGGGCAACGGTAGCCCTGGTATGATTAGATAGGTCCGCATAATTTTTTGCCGATTTTTTCGATCAGCCTGCGGCGCCGAAATTAGCCAACGAGATGATGGATTCGACGGACCGAAGCTACCACCAAAATTTTTCGAACGGATTTCAAACAACCTATAAATTATTGTACAAACTAAACCATTTTCAACATGCCTCGATCCTAAATCACAGATTACCTAAATTAAAAATCAAACATATCCCAATCTTTGATATTGGAATACATATCACTCCTCAATACAACTCTAGCCAATTCCGTACTCACATTTGTTAGCAGAGATAAAAAATACCAACTACTCGATCTGGCGAAGATAGCTCACTGATGTCTGCATAGCTCTACAGACAATTCCAACATTCTCGACCGTAGGGGTTTTCTCTACAAGAACCGAACTTTCGAACGAGCCGTGATACACGTTTAGCCTATTCAATCCGAACGACTCGGCCGCACATGTCTTTTCGAGAGCACGTCTCGACTGACCAATCAACTCATTTCGACGTTGATACTGCTTCGCACCAGGATCTTGGTAAGATATATCTATGCGAGCACCGAGAGTTTCCTCATCAACAGATACGGCAATACGAACACCGCCAACCAGAATGAAGTGCCCCTTATCTTCAACATCGTCCCATTCGTAAGGCCGACCTTCCGCCAAGGTCGCTAAAATCTCTTCACAGAATACATCGTGTTCTAGAACCGTTGAGGCACTTGAAATAGTAGAACGAATCTTTTCTATACGGACATAGAATGACGAAAAAGCTATACGATCGTGTTGATGATGCTGGGTTGCATCAACGATTAGCCTTGCCAAACGGTTTGGCAGACAAATCCATTTTAGATTATAACCTTGCCTCGTCGCAAAGTATACCGATTTAGCGTAATCACTTGCCAACGACATATTTGATATTGGATGCTTTGACTTTAATAGCGCGAGTGTCGTCATTCCCAGGCCGAATGAATCAACCTTCGTAGAACGCGATGTATCAACGAGCGACGCATCCGTTTGCTCGGGCGCTAGGTATCCAAAATCATCCCGCGATTCAAACACTACATCTTTCTCGCTTGATCCTTTGTGCCATGACATGTCAAAGTCGAGAAGCGTTACTGACTCGTACTCGTAAGTATCGTAGTCCAACCCACTTACCATAATGTTCGAGGGTTTCAGATCACGATGTAGGACTATTTCCTCCAAATTATGGCATCCGTAGACGACCCGCGCTACCTCAGCAATTATCTCAATCTTCCGTACCCAAGGGATCAAACTTGATACTGAGAACAATTCCTGCAGACTGTTCCCATGCACAAAGTTCATAACAATCGTCGGTGGCATTTCATAGGATTTTTTAACAGGAACGATTCCCGAGACCTTTTGAGCCGTAAGAATATCCATGGAACGACTACCCCTTCGGAAGCCACCCACCATTTCCGGTATCTGTAATATGTTATTGTGCATGACTTTGATGGCAACCTCATCCCCGCCATCACTCCTGGCATGATAGACTGTTCCGAAGTTTCCCATGCCAAGCGCAGGGAATGTAAGCTCATAGCCAAAGAACTGCCGATTTCCCTCTTTTGGACCGCGATAAAACGACCTCGTCTGTATAGGGTAGTCGTACTCAGCCACGATTTGATTGAATTTGCTGTACTTGTCTGTTTCAGGAACCAATGAAAGTTCATGATTGACAAGACGATCAAGGTACGTACGTACCTCCTCAGGTTTTTTAACTGCCAACTCTTCTGGATCGATACGGTCGATTAGGAGCGTGCCGGCACCCGACGGATCAACCTTCGGAGCTATTTTCAACTGGTCGGAAGATTTATATCCGGTTATGTCATCCACTAAAGCATTGAGGGCAGACGCATGTGTTTTCCCATCAGCAGCAGAATACGTAATTAACTGGACAGAACACTGCTTAGCCCACTCTTTCGTGTCGGCATCCGTTCGCGACGTAAACCAAAATACGCGGTTCACGTCTATTTGCGAGTTTTTAAGAGAAATCAAAGGTGATGATATCGAAAGGTCATCAGCGCTTATACCAACGAATAGCACCGTATGATTCACAAATAGGGAGGTCAGAAAAAGAGAATGAGCTTGACTTCTCGTCAGCGCATCCAATTCATCCTGACCTAGGACCCATGTATGAGGCTCACTTACATGACCGTGCATGTATACAAGAAAGCGCTTTTCGTCTGAGATCAGCTTCCATTTCTGATTCAGATCAAAGCCATAGATCGGAATAACCATCGAACCAGGATTGTATTCACTGAATACATTTCCAGCTATCGGATCTAAGTTTAGGGTCACGACTCCCTTTGGGCTCAACTTCAGTAGTTGACGAAGTCCAAGCCCACTTTCAGTGCCTTCGCCTTTAGCATTGCTTCTGTTTCCCAGAATATTGCTTATTATATGATTATATGTAGGCCTGGTTAGAGACTCCTTCGCATCTCTGAAAAAGTGCCAGTAGTCACGCTGCCCAATAGCATTCTCGATTGTACTAACATCTGCTTTAGGATCAGCATCCAGTTCAGCGATCCGCTTTTGTCGCAGTGCGGTCTCTACCTCACTACGAAGACCTTTCCAGTCCGGGTAGCCGTCTGAGCGACTCAAACCAGACCCGACCACGACAACGAGCGGAGCTACGTCTTCGCTTATCGCTTTCCGAAGATACTTATATGCTGGATGCTCAAGGAACCCAAAGTTTGAAGCGACGCCGTCGTTACGCGACATGCTAATATCCTACTGTCGTAGTCACCTTCTCAAATTGGAGGTTAAAGGCGCGGATTGCACGCATCAAGAGCGGATTGCTCAAATGCGATCAAACGCGACAAGCAATTGCACTTTCTACAGCTTTTGACGTAAGAGGCTGTGAAGTGGGACATTCCGTCCCTGCTTTCCAACTAAGGTACCGCGGGTGCAGCGCTTCGAAACGCTGGTGGACGCCCCGCTCAGCTCCACCAGTACCCTTCTCAAACAGTCGTCGATGCTTCCACACCCTCGTGTGGCCACGGGATACGATCTTCCACGCCGAAGCCTTTGAGATCGGAATGCCCTGTCAGCCCCTGCCCTTCGTCGCAGGCAAGGCGATCGGGAATGCCAAGGACTGGGAAGCACCCGATCGCAAAAGCGGATCGGGTGCTCGATGTCGGCGAGGATCAGGAAACCGTGGATCAGGCCTGAGCGGCGCTCAGACCACGTATCCGCCGGAGACCTCGATCGTCTGGGCGTTGACCCAGCGATGGTCGTCGGACAGGAGACCCGCGATCAGGGAACCGACATCGTCCGGCTCGCCGATCCGGCCGAGGGCGGTCTGTCCGGCCAGCAGCGTCTCGAACTCCCGGTTGAGGCCGCCGCCGAGCTCGGTGCGGATCGCGCCCGGCGCGATGGCGTTGGCGCGGATGCGACGTTCGCCGAACTCCTTCGCCATGTAGCGGGTCATCACCTAGAGCGCGCCCTTGAAGGCGGCGTAAGGCGCGACGCCGGGGGTTGCGACGCGGGCCGTCGCGCTCGCGACGTTCAGGATCTGCCCTCCGTCGGCGATCAGCGGCAGCAACGCCTGCGTCAGGAAAAACGGCCCCTTGAGATGAACGCGGTAAAGGCCGTCGAACTCGTCCTCGCTCACCTTTTCGATGGGTCGAAAGAGACCGTAGCCGGCATTGTTGACGAGGGCATTGAAGCGCTCGCACCCCCAGGTCTCGGCAAGCGCCGAGCGCAACGTCTCGCGGAACGCTGGGAAGGACGCGCTTTCGGCAACATCGAGCTTCAGCGCGACCGCCTTGCCACCGCCGGCCCGGATCGTCCGCACGATCCCGGCGGCGGCATCCGGGTTATTGTTGTAGGTGAGAATGACGCCCATGCCACGCCGGGCGCATTGGATAGCGGCACTGGCGCCAAGGCCCCGGCTGCCGCCGGTGATGATGACGATACTCATTGCAGAACTCCTTCGATCTCGATGACCGAGGAGTAGGCAAACGCTGGGAGGGGCGCTCGCCCGATCCTCCTCGCTTCTTGCCCATTCGTACTTTGCGCTTGTTCCCCAGCCGTGATCCGTAGATCCCTTTGTTGATGGACGAACAGCTTCATGAACTCCGCATGTTGGCGTCGCGGGCCGAGAACCGCCGCACGGAAACGGGTATCCCTCGCATCGCGATGGTGCGGGGTGCCATCCCCGAGCACCAACTCGCCGCCGTCTACGATCCGATGGTCAACCTGATCCTGACGGGATCGAAGACGATGACGGTCGGGAATCGGACGCTGCACTACGATCCGGCCACCTACTTCGTGATGTCGGTGGATCTGCCGGCCGTCGGCGCGGTGCACCCGGCGCCGAGCGGCGAGCCCTATCTCGCGATCAGCCTGACGCTGACGCCGGCCATCGTCGCCAACCTTCTGGCCGACCTTCCCCGGCCGACCGGCGGCGCGCTCTACGCCCTCGGTTTCTCGGTCGCCCCGGTGACGCGCGAACTCCTCGACGCTTGGGTCCGCATGATGCGCCTCACCGAACGACCGGACGAGGTCGCCGCACTTGCCCCCGTCTTCGAGCGCGAGATCCTGTTCCGCGTTCTTCAGGGGCCGATGGGATGGATGCTGCGCGACATCGGGATGCCCGATACGGCACTCTCCCGGATCGGAGTTGCCATCCGCTGGATCCGGGAGAACTTCGCCCAGCCTCTGCGTGTCGAAGCGCTGGCGGAGATGGCAGCGTTGAGCCTGTCCGCCTTCCACCGTCACTTCAAAGCGGTGACGGCGCTCAGCCCGCTACAATACCAGAAGAACGTTCGCCTGCTGCATGCTCGCTCGCTTCTCGTCGCCGGAAACGGCAACGCCACGACCGTCGCGCTCAGCGTCGGCTACGAGAGCCCGACCCAATTCAGTCGCGAATACGCCCGCCAGTTCGGTTTGCCACCATCGCGCGATGCGGCGAGGTTGCGCCAAGGGTGATGGCCGCCCGCTGCCGATGGCTCAACCCACTCTGCAGGGCAAGCCGCGATCGCGGCGTCCGAAACCAAGAGCGCGAAAGCCGGCCGACTGCTTTTCTGCATCGACCATGCCAGTTTCTTGTTGGGTCACGGGGCGCAGCTCTGGGCGGGATGCCGAAACGCGGAACGATCGCCGAGGATGACGTCGCGGTCCGGCGTTCCCTCCCTCATTCCCTATGCAGTTTTCTGCTGTCGCCAGTTTTCGGAGGCTTGATCGAGCCGATGGACTCGCGAAACTGGCGTGGCGTCGTCCCGGTCTGGGACTTGAAGACATCATAGAAGCGACTGCTCGAGCCGAATCCGCAGTCGAAGCCGATCGTCATGACGGCCGTATCGCTATCGGTCAGAAGCTGCATCGCCCGGGCAACCCGGTAGCGCGTCAGATACTGATTGACCGACAAGCCGAGAACGTTCCGGAAAGCCGTATTCGCCGTGCTGGGATGGATCGACGCGAGATTGGCCAGATCGGTGACGTTGAGGGGCTCCGCGTAACGATCGCTGATCAGCTCGGTCAGCGCTTCGACGTGGCGGATCGCGGCTCCAACCGACGGGGCGACGGATGTCGATGGCGCCATCTGTTCCGTCTCGGCATGGTCTATGATGAGACGCCGTACGCGCAGCCGGATTTCCTCCACGACCAGCCGCCGCCGCGCGGCGCTGCCGGATCGCCATTCCCGCTCCCAACGAGGCACCTGTGTCGCGTCCTGCGCCTCCGTCGCGATCTCGGTCAGGAATTGCCCCTGCATGATCGACTGCCGGTCCTGTTTTTCGAGCGGCAGGGCGAGAAAATCGGCCAGCGGCAGGTAGATGCACACCAGCGGGGCCGGCCCGGTCACCTCGATCGTCTGGTGCGGGATGGCGGCCCAGAACAGAACGAGGCGTCCCGCCTCGACCGCTTCCCGCCTGCCGTTGAACAGATAGGTCATCCGCCCTTCCAGCAGCAGATTGACCTCGACGTGATCATGCCAGTGGGCGGAGGCCATGGCCGTCGCCGCGTGCCGTTCGATCAGGAACGTGCCCGTCGGCCCGGCCCATTCGTCGCCTCCGTGCTCTCTTTGCATCGTTACCATCACTCGGATCCGGGAATGAATAGTCGATGACCCGGAGGAAAATCTGATTTGGAAGACGTATCCATCCGGTATCAACCGATGGGAGATTGCAATGGCGAAGATTTGCCTCGTGGGTGCGGGGAGCACGGTGTTCGCGCAAAATATCCTGGGAGACGTCCTGTCGTCGCGCAGCGGCTGCGACTATGTCATCAGCCTTTTCGACATCGATCCCGAGCGCCTGAAGACGTCGGAGATCGTCGCGCGTCGGATCTGCGAGACCCTGGGCCTCGTCCGCGTCCGCATCGAGGCGACGCTCGACCGACGGGAGGCGCTGCGCGGCTCGGACTTCGTAATCCTGATGATGCAGGTCGGCGGCTACAAGCCGGCAACGGTGACGGACTTCGAGATCCCCAAACGCTACGGCTTGCGCCAGACGATCGCCGACACGCTTGGCATCGGCGGCATCTTCCGCGGCCTGCGCACCATTCCCGTGCTGGAATCGATCTGCCGCGACATGGAGGAGGTCTGCCCGCGAGCGATCCTCATGCAGTACGTCAACCCGATGGCGATCAACTGCTGGGCGATCAAGGAGCTGGCGCCCGCGATTCGAACCGTTGGCCTGTGCCACAGCGTCCAGCATACCGCCGCCCATCTGGCGGCCTGTCTCGGCGAAAACGTCGCCGACGTGAACTACGTTTCGGCCGGCATCAACCACGTCGCCTTCTTCCTGACCTACGAAAAGATCCATGCCGATGGACGGCGCGAGGACCTTTATCCGAGGTTGAAAGCGCTTGCCGCGGAAGGCCGTGCGCCGGCGGACGATCGGATTCGCTTCGACGCGCTGAAGCGGCTCGGCCATTTCGTCACCGAATCGAGCGAGCACTTTTCGGAGTACACCGCCTGGTACATCAAGGAGGGCCGGGAAGACCTCGCGCGCCAGCTCAATATCCCGCTCGACGAATACATCCGGCGCTGCGAGGTGCAGATTTCCGAATGGCATGCGCTGCGCCAGGATCTTGAGGGCGGCAAGCCGATCGAGGTGTGCCGCAGCAACGAATACGCCGCGGGCATCATTCATGCCGTCGTCTCTGGCCAGCCGGCGCTGATCTACGGGAATGTGCCGAACGAAGGCCTGATCGAGAATCTGCCGAGAGAATGCGTCGTCGAGGTGCCTTGCCACGTCGACCGGAACGGCATCCAGCCGACGCGCATCGGTCGCATTCCCTCGCAGCTGGCGGCGGTCATGAACCTCAGCATCAACGTGCAGCAGCTCACCGTCGAGGCGGCGCTGACCAGGAGCCGCGAACGGATCTACCAAGCCGCGCTGCTCGATCCTCACACATCGGCCGAGCTGTCGCCGGACCAGGTGTGGGGCCTCGTCGACGACCTGATCGAAGCGCACGGCGACCTCCTGCCGACCTATCGCTGAACCCCGCGCACATCCGAGAGGATGGTGGGTCTGATGAGAAAGGCGGCACCCTTGCGATGCCGCCTTTTTGACAATCACGCTCCCGCATTAAATCATCAAATCGTCATCAATATGATTGACCTTAATCTTATCAGATGAAATTATGATCATAGTTTGAAGATTCGCGGAAGGGAGGTGGGCTGGTGAAGGAGTTGTTGGGAGCCAAGGTCGAACGTCTCGATGCGATCCGCAGCCACCTCTACGCCCATGGATTCTCGACCAGTCAGGCCATTGCCGACGCCGTCGGAACCTCGCTCGCCACGATCCGGCGCGATCTTCTGATCCTGGAGCAGAACGGTGCGATCGACCGCGTGCATGGCGGCGCGCGGATCGCCGACGGATCTTCGGTCGAAATGGCGTTCCAGGAGCGGGAAAAGCGCCATCTGGCGGAGAAGCGGGCGATCGCAACGGCGGCCTACGATCTCCTGCGCCCACGCTCGGCGATCTTTCTGGATGCGGGAACGACGGTCCTCCAGCTGGCCCGGCTGATCCGCATCAACCCCATGCCGCTGCGGATCTTCACCAACGGGCTGACGGTCGCGCAGGAATTCCTGAACATCGCTCACATGGAAATCACGCTTCTGGGCGGCCAGTTGCGCAACGAGAACGCCTCCATCGTCGGGCCGCAGGCGGAAGCCATGCTCAACACCCTATGGTTCGATCAGCTGTTCCTGGGCGCCAGCGCGATCGGTGCGGACGGGGCGATCTACAGCGTCGATAGCGCCGAGGCGAGCGTCAACCGATGCATGCTGGCTCGCTCGGCCAATCGTTTCGTCCTGGTGGATTCGTCGAAGTTCGGAACGATGGCGACCCACAAGGTGGCGCCCTTGAACAGCGCGCGGGTGGTGACCGATGCCAGACTGACGCCTCACTGGCGCAAGGAGCTCGGCAATCTCGGCGTCGACGCCGTCCTGGCCCCTATGGAGGGGAAGACGTGAACGAGGAGCTGATCCTCGGCATCGACGGCGGCGGCAGCAAGGTGCTGGTGGCGCTGGCCGACCGCAGCGGCCGGATCCGGCGCACCGCACGCGGCGGCGGCGTCAACCCGATGGACAATCCCGGCTGGCGGGACGAACTGGAGCGGCATCTTCTGCCGTTTCGAGACGAGCCGAACCTTTCGGCAGTCGCTGCGGCGCTGCCGGCCTATGGCGAGGTTGCCCGGCTGTCGGCGCTGCAGCGCGACGCGATCGCGCAACTGTTTCCCAAGGTCCGCCACGCAGTTCTCAACGACGTCGAAGGCGCGCATCTCGGCGCTTTCGCTGGCCAGCCGGGGATCCTCGTCCTGTCGGGAACGGGCTCGATGTCCTGGGCCCGAGACGCCGCCGGCGTTTCGGCTCGGGCCGGTGGCTGGGGACACATCCTCGGCGACGAGGGCAGCAGTCACTGGATCGGGCAGAAGGCGCTGAACCTCGTCGGCCAGAGCCTCGACGCCCGCGCGCCCGAAACGGCGCTGGCGTCGATCCTGTTCGATCGGCTGGGGCTCGACCGGAGCGATCCGATCAACGCGCTGGGGGACTGGGTCACCACGCTCGGCAATCCGCGTGCCGAGATCGCGGCGATTTCCGTGATCGTCGACGAGGTCGCGCAAGGGGGCGACGCCGGCGCGATCGGGCTGATCGAAGAGGCCGCACACGAGCTCGCCAAGCATTTCCATGCCGTTGCCAGCCATTGCGGCGCGCGCGCCGACTGGACCCATGCGGGCGGCACCTTCGCCAGCGCGCTTCTTCTGGAAGCCGTGGCGCGCCGGATCGGCCGCCCTCCGGTCGCACCGAAGCTTCCCCCCGTCGGCGGCGCCCTCGTGGCTGCCGCCCGGCTTCTCGACTGGCAGGTCGACGAGCGTTGGCTGACGCATGTCGCCGCCAGCGCCCGGAGCGTCCCCGCAGAGCATCGTGAATCCAGTTTCAACAGCGACGAAGGATAAGACCATGCATCAACTGATCTTGCCTCTCCTTGCCTCGGTGGCCCTGGCCATCGCCTCGCCCGCCTTCGCCCAGGACAAGCCGCTCGCCGGCCAGTCCATCTCCGTGCTCCTGCCCTCGCCGCAGGATCCGCGCATCGCCGCCGACTTCGAGGCGGCGACCGGCATTCGCGTCGACCTGCAGACGCTGTCCTGGGACGATATCCGCCCCAAGCTGGTGACCGCTCTGGTGGCCGGCACGTCGCCGGCCGACGTGACCGAGCTCGACTGGTCCTGGACGGGGCAGTTCGACGCCGCCGGCTGGTACGTGCCCTTGAACGACATGATCGATGCCGAGACGATCGCCGACATCGGCGTCTCTAAGAGCTTCATGGTCGACGGCAAGCTTCTCGGCGTTCCCTATTCCAACGACTTCCGCGTCATGCTGGTCAACAAGAAGCACTTCGCCGATGCCGGCGTCGCCGAAATGCCTAAGACACTGGACGACGTCGTCGCCGCGGCCCGTACGATCAAGGAAAAGGGCATCGTCGACTATCCGATCGGCCTGCCCCTGTCGGCGACCGAGGGCACATCGACCAGTTGGTACCTTCTGACCAAGGCCTTCGGCGGCGAATTGTTCGACAAGGACTTCAACCCGCTGTTCACCGCCCCGGATTCGGCCGGCTACAAGGCGCTCGAATTCGAGCTGATGCTGCTCAAGGAAGGGCTCGTCGATCCCGCCGCGACCGGGCTGAAGGACAGTCAGATCAACGAGACCATGTTCTCGCAGGGCATCACCAGCATCATGATCTCCGGCGAGCCGGGCCGTCTGGGCTCCATGGAGGACCCCGCCAAGTCGAAGGTCACAGGCCAGACCGGTGCGATCCTCGCGCCGACCGCGAGCGGCGTCACCCGCAGCTTCGGCCTGCCCGAAGCACTGGGCATTCCCGTCACCTCGACCAAACAGGAGGCCGCCTTGGCCTTCGTGAAATGGTTCACCGGCAAGGAGTTCCAGAAGCGGAACCTCATCGGTAACGGCATCCTGCCGACGCGCACCTCGGCGCTGGGCGAGTTGAACGAGGAAGGCAAGCTGTTCAGCGGCGACACGCTGGTCGCCCAGTCCAAAACGGTCGAGGCGCTGTTCCCCCAAGGCACGCCGAGCTGGTATCCGCAGTTCTCGAGCGGCGTGAATACCGCGATCAACAGCGCGGCCAAGGGCCAGATGAGCGTCGATGAGGCGATGCAGGCGATCGCCTACGCCGCCAAGGAAGCCATGGCGCAATGACGGCGAGCGTCTCGACGGGAGCGACGCGCAGGCATGGGGTCGGCGCGCGCGCCGATGCCGCCCTCGGCCTGTTGCTGGTGACACCGATCGTCGTCACCATGGCGGCCTTGGTCTTCTACCCGATGGGACGAACCGTCTTCGACAGTTTCCATCGGGTCAACCCGATGCAGGCCGGAACGCCGTTCGTCGGCCTGGCCAACTACGGCCGCATGCTGTCCGATGGGCAGCTTGCGGCCAGTTGGAGCAACACGCTCCTCTACGTCCTGATCGCCGTTGCCGCCCAGACCATCCTGGGCGTCCTCGCCGCCGCGCTGATCAACCAGGTCAAGGTCGGTCGGCAATGGGTCCTGGCGGCCGTGATCCTGCCTTGGGCGCTGCCGGGCGTCGTCAATTCGGTGATCTGGTTGTGGATCTACCAGCCCGGCGCCGGCCTGCTGAACGGCGTCCTGACGGCCATGGGGCTTTCGTTCGAGAACCACGTCTGGTTCAACGATCGCACCAGCGCCATCATCGCCGTCAGCGTCGTCCACATCTGGCGGATGATGCCGCTGACCGTGGTCATCGTCCTGGCGGCGATGCAAAGCATTCCCTCGCATCTCTACGAGGCGGCGCGGATCGACGGCGCCACGCGCGTGCAGATGTTTCGGCTGGTGACCCTGCCGCTGGTGCGCAGCGCCATCGCCGTGGCGATGACCAATGCGACGGTGAACGCCTTCAACCTGTTCGACGAGGCCTGGGTGCTGGGCGGCGCCAGCCTCGAAACGCGCCCGGTAATGGTGCAGATCTATCTCGAGACCTTTCAGAACCTGCGCTTCTCCTACGGCATGGCGCTGTCCGTGGTGGTCACCCTCGTCTCGCTCCTGATTTCGCTGGTCTACGTGCTTCGCGTCTACCGCAACACGAGGTTCGACTGATGAAGGACACGCTCGCCTACAAGGTCTTCATCCGGATCGGCGTCCTGGTTCTGCTTCTGTGGTCGCTTGGCCCGGTCTATTGGACGGTGGCAAGCTCGTTCACGCCGACCGCGGACTTCTCGATCCGGCCGATCAACTTCTTTCCCGAAAATTTCACGCTGGACCATTATTCCCGGCTGTTCGGCATCGACATCGCCCGGATCGGCGGCGTCGCGGTGTTCGAGCAGTTCCGCGCCGCCCTGCTCAACAGCGTGGTGACCTCGCTCGGTGCCACCGCGCTTTGCGTCGCCATCTCGGCCCTTGGCGCCTATGCCTTCACGCGGCTTCAGTTTCCCGGCCGCAAGGTGTTGTTCCTGGCGGTGGTGGCGACCTTGGCCATTCCCGCCTACGGCGTCCTGATCCCGCTGTATCGGATCATGATTCAGCTGCAACTGGTGGACACCTATCTCGGGGTCGCGCTGATCTACGTCTCGGCCTACCTGCCGTTGTCGCTCTGGCTGCTGCGCAGCGTCTTCGAGGCGCTGCCGGTCTCGCTGGAGGAAGCCGCCCAGCTCGACGGCGCCGGCCGACTCTACATCTTCTTCCGGATCGTCCTGCCGTTGACGGGCCCGGGTCTCACCGCCGCCGCGATCCTCACATTCCTCGGCGCCTGGGGCCAGTATCTCGTTCCCCTGATCTTCTCGCCGCAGGCGACCAAGCCGCTGACGGTGCTCGTCCCCGAGTTCGTCACAAAGAACTTCATCGATTACGGGCTGATCACCGCCAGTGGATCGATCGCGCTCGTCATTCCCGCCCTGGTGGTGATTTTCCTGAACCGATACCTCGTCAGCGGCTTGCTGGCCGGTTCGGTGAAATAAGTTGGAGACGTCATGAACACGACCGAAAAGGTGATCGTCGAGCAATTCCCCTACTGGGAAGCTGCCCTGGGCTCGAACACCGCCGACCAGCGCGCCGACCTCCTCGTCTTCGTCGGCTGCGGCACGTCCTACAACCTGGCGCTGTCGCTTGCGGCCTATGCGAACCTTGCAGGGCGCAAGGCGATCGCGGCCCCCGGCTCCGACTGGACGAACCGCCCCGAGGCGCTCTGGGCCGACTGGAAGAACACTCATGTCGTAGCGCTTTCGCGCAGCGGCGAAAGCACCGAAACCGTCGCCGCCGCCAAGGCCAGCCGCGCCGCCGGCGCCTTCGTCACCGCCATCACCATGGAGCCCGACAGCGCGCTCGCCAAGACCTGCGACCAACTCGTGGCGACCCCGACGCACCCCGAAGAGGGGATCGTCATGTCGGTCTCGGCCAGCCTGATGGTGCTGCTCGGGCTGCAGATGATCGGACAGGACGTCCCCCCTTCCGCCATCGCCGGCGCGCGCGCGCTGATGGAGGCGCTGGATACCGGCGTGTCGAGGGACGTGCTCGATCGCTCTCATTTCGTCTTTCTCGGCGGCGGGCCGCTGTTCGGAACGGCCCTGGAGGGGGCGCTGAAGCTCATGGAAATGAGCCAGGTGACCACGCAGGCCTTCCACCCGTTGGAATACCGCCACGGACCGATCAGCCTCGTCGACGACGGGATGGGGGTGGTCGTGCTCTACAGTTCGGACCAGCGCGAGGCCGAGGCCAGGCTGGTTGGCGAACTCAGGGACAAGGGCGCCTTCGTGGTCGGCATCGGCGGGCCGGGCGATCTCGAACTGCGGATCGACGTCGATCTGTCGCTGGCTGGCCTCGTCGCCCTTCCCGCGCTGCAGATCCTCGGCGAGCGCGTCGCGCAGGCCCGAGGGATCGACACCGTTTCCCCGCGCCACCTCACCAAGGTGGTGAGTCTGGCATGACGGCGATCGATCACAACCGCGACGTTGCCCTGCGAAAGCTTTTCGGAAGGCGGGACCTACCGCCGCCCCGGGGGATCACATCGGTCTGCTCGGCGCATCCGCTGGTGATCGAGGCGACGCTCCGGCAGGCTGCGGCCACGCCCGGAGCCGGAGCGGTTCTGATCGAGGCGACCTGCAACCAGGTGAATCAGGAAGGCGGCTACACCGGCATGACCCCGGCGGACTTCCGCCGGTTCATCGAAGGCATCGCCGCCGGGATCGGCTTTCCCGCCGACCGCATCATCCTGGGCGGCGATCATCTCGGGCCCAATCCGTGGCGGCGGCTGCCGGCCGAGGAGGCCATGACGCGCGCCCAGACAATGGTCGCGGCCTTCGTCGAGGCGGGTTTCGAGAAGATCCACCTCGACACGTCGATGGGCTGCGCCGGTGAGCCAGCGGCGCTCGCCGATGACCTCACCGCTGCCCGCGCCGCCCGGCTCGCGATGGCGGCCGAGGACGCCGCGCAGCGCTCGGGACGCCCTGCGCCGGTCTACGTGATCGGCACCGAGGTGCCGCCGCCCGGGGGCGCAACCCATGCGCTCGACGAGATCGAGATCACCCGCGCCGACGCGGCCTGCAAGACCCTGGCGGTTCACCGGGCGGCCTTCTCCGAGGCCGGCGTCGAGCAGGCGATGGAGCGGGTCATCGCGATCGTGGTGCAGCCCGGCGTCGAGTTCGGCAATGCGAACGTGGCGATCTACCAGCCGGAGCGTGTGGCAAGCCTCACCGCCGCGCTGGACGACATGCCAGAGCTCGTCTTCGAAGCGCATTCCACCGACTACCAGCCCGCGGATGCGCTGTCGGCGCTCGTGGACGGTGGCTTCGCCATCCTGAAGGTCGGACCCGGCCTGACCTTCGCCCTGCGCGAAGCCTTCTACGCACTCGAAGCCATCGCCGACGCTTTGTCGGGAACGCCGACCGAGCCCGGATTGCGGGCGACGCTGGAAGCCGTCATGCTGGATCAGCCGTCGCACTGGGCCGGGCACTACGGCGGCGGCGCCGGCGAGGAGCGGCTGCAGCGACATTTCAGCTACAGCGACCGCATCCGCTATTACTGGCCCGATCCGCGCGTTGCCGCAGCGCTCGAAGCTCTGTTCGAGCGGCTGCCCCGAGATATTCCCGAAACTCTCATCAGCCAGCATCTCGGTCGAATCTACCCTCACGTGGTCGCGCGGCGGGTTGCGCCGGAGGCGCGCGCGCTCTGCCTTGCGGCGATCGACGATGCATTGGCGCCCTATTGCGCCGCAACGGCCGTGCGCTGACCACACCGCCGCCGCTTCGAACGGCCGCCAGCCTTCCCTCTTTGTGCCGGAGAGCCTCATGGCATCTGTAAGCGTATCCAAGGCCCGCAAGAACTACGGCGGCTTGAAGGTTCTACACGGGGTGGACATCGATATCGCGGATGGCGAGTTCCTGATTCTCGTCGGTCCGTCCGGCTGCGGAAAATCCACCTTGTTGCGGATGATCGCCGGCCTCGAAGAGATTTCCGATGGCACCATCTCGATCGACGGCAAGGTGGTCAACGATGTTGCGCCGAAGGCACGCGATATCGCCATGGTGTTCCAGTCGTATGCGCTTTATCCGCATCTCACGGTCGAGGCGAACATGAGCTTTTCGCTGAAGCTGGCCAAGGCTCCGGCATCGGCGACGAAGCAGCGGGTCCGGGAGGCGGCCGAGATCCTCGGCCTCGAGAACCTCCTCGACCGCTACCCGCGCAACCTGTCCGGCGGCCAGCGCCAGCGCGTGGCCATGGGCAGGGCGATCGTGCGACAGCCGAAGGTCTTCCTTTTCGACGAACCGCTATCCAACCTCGATGCGAAGCTTCGCGTCCAGATGCGTTCCGAGATCAAGCAGTTGCATCAGCGGCTGAAGACGACGATCGTCTATGTCACGCACGACCAGGTTGAGGCGATGACCATGGCCGATCGGATCGTGGTGATGCGCGATGGCTTCGTCGAACAGATCGGTACGCCACTGGATCTCTACGATGATCCTGCCAACCTCTTCGTCGCCGGTTTCATCGGATCGCCGGGCATGAACCTGATCCGCGGGACCATCGACACCGCTTCCGGCACGCCGACCTTTGCCGCGGATGGCGGCGGCCATCTGCCCCTGCCGGACGGAGTATCCCTGACGCAAGGCGCCGAGGTGGTCTACGGCATCCGCCCGGAGCATCTTGCGATCGGGCCGGGACCGGTTTCGGGGGAGGTCGTGGTCGTCGAGCCGACCGGCGCGGAAACCCAAGTCACAGTGAAGTTGGGCTCCGGTCAACTCGTCGCGACGGTGCGGGAAAGATTGGCCTTCGGCGCTGGCGAGGCCATCCGTTTCGCGCCGGATATGACCAAGGTCTATCTGTTCGACGAAAAGACCGGAGTGCGACTGGCCGCATAGGAGCGCAAGGGCGTCGCTTCCGACTCAGCGTTTCGCGACCGCTCCCTTCACGACGTCACCAACTGTCGCAGGAGGGGTCACGTGGGATAGCCGAACTTTCGCAAATTCATGGGCTCCGCGCTCTGCTTGCGAACGCAGGCGTGGATGAGGGCTCCTGCTCCCGGCCTCTCGAGTGCCGCAATGGGTTTGCTGTCGAACGAACCAGGGCCCAAGGAGCCGACCGTCCGAGGCATCATAACCTGACAAGGAGATCGGGATCTTTCGAGCCGACCCCACCGGGGCCAGCAGCCTACAACGGCTGCATCGGCAGGCGGGAAGACGACCGCATTCGAGGAAAGCTCCGAAACGTCGGATCGCATGGCAACGCGAGCGCCATCCACTATGGTCGCAGGCCCCGATCGTGCCGGTCCCCGACATCGAAGCGACCGTCCCTCGCAGCGATGTCGCCGACATGTCTTGCAGGCGAAGGGCGCCAAGCCCCGCATCCCGGACGCGAGCTTCCGCATGAACCCTTGGCGTCGCGCCAAGAGCCGACGGCGAGGACGCGACCGCCTCGGGATCATGTTCGGGCGACGGAAGGACGCTAGACCGATCGCCGTCCACCCAGGTCGATGCCCGACTGTCTTTCCCGCATCGCTCTGGCGGCCACCGTCCGGGTTTCCGCCAAGAAGCGCAAGCCGGAGTTCTGCAGCGACCAAGGGTCGAAAATTCCCGTGGGGGCCCCGAACTTTAGAAGCCTGATCTACCGCAGGGGATGACCGTTCCTCTATTAGTCCACTTGATTGGTATATTTTGTCGAAGATCGCATCGACGGTTTCGACGGGTCGGACAGGGGACTGGTGCGGTGAACATCACACGTCGGAGCTTCAACATCCTGGCGGGCGCGGTCGCGGCAGCCGCTCTCGTGCGTCCTACCGCATCCTTTGCACAGTCCGCCGGAACGGTGATCGAATACGCCCTCGAGCCGGCGGTTCTGACCCAGATCGACCGCAACGGTCCGGAGTTGATCGCCGCCAAGATACTGGACGGGCTGATCGACCACGACGCCGATCTCAATCCGGTTCCGAGCCTCGCCTTGTCCTGGGAGACGAGCGCCGACGCGCTGCGCCATACCTTCAAGCTGCGCGACGGCGTGAAATGGCACGATGGCGAGCCCTTCACCTCCGCCGACGTGGCTTATTCCCTCCTGACGCTGAAGCAGACCCATCCGCGACGCAAGGCGACCTTCGCCAATCTCGTGGATGTGGAAACGCCCGACGCGCTGACGGTCGTTCTCGTGTTCTCCAAGCCCGCGCCCTTCCTTTACGGTGCGCTCGGAGCCGGCGCTCCCATCTTCCCGCGCCACCTCTACGAGGGTGTCGAACTCGCCACGAACCCGGTGCAGAGCGCGCCGATCGGGACCGGACCGTTCGTCTTCCGCGAATGGGCCCGCGGCAGCCACGTCGTCCTCGAGCGCAACCCGGACTACTGGGGCGGGACCGAACCGCAGGCCGACCGCATCGTGATCCGGTTCATCCCGGACCTTGGCGCGCGCGTCGCGGCTCTCGAGACCGGAGAACTCGAAATCGGCGGCCCCGGCGTGCCGCTGACCGAGATCGACCGTCTGACCACGTTGCCGAACCTGACGGTGGCGACCGATGTGAAGAACTTCAGCGGGGCGCAGATCCAGTTCTTCTTCAATCTCGACATCGAGATCCTGAAGGACATCCGCGTGCGCCGGGCGATCGCGCACTCGCTCGATATTCCCGAGGTGATCTCCACCGTGTTCCGCGGCCATGCCAAGCCGGCCCCTTCGGCGATCGGGCCGAACCTCGCCGCCTTCCACGATCCGAGCATCAAGCCCTACGCCTTCGACATCGAGCTCGCGAACCGTCTTCTGGACGAAGCGGACCATCCGCGCGGCGCCGACGGAACGCGCTTCGAGCTGCGGATCCTCGCCAACCCGTTCTCCGACCAGCCGCCCAAGGTCGCCGAATACCTTCGCTCCGCGCTGGAGCGCATCGGCATCCGCGGCTCGGTGGTCGCCTACGACTACGCGACCTACGTGACCAAGGTCTACACCGAGCGCGCCTTCGACATCGAGGTCGAGCAGCTGGCGAACGGCTACGACCCGACCGACGGCGTCCAGCGCGGCTTCTGGTCGAAGGCCTTCAAACCCGGCGTCCCCTGGTCCAACGCCGCGCACTACAGCAATCCCAGGGTGGACGCGATCTTCGAGGAGGCGAGTGCCGAGCCCGATCTCGAGAAGCGCAAGGCGCTTTATTTCGAGTTGCAGGCGATCGTCTACGCCGAACTGCCATCGGTCGGCGTCGCAGCCCCGGTCGCCTTCGAGGTCTACAACGCACGGCTCGACGGCGTGCTCGACCGCCAGTCGCAGTCGCGCGCGAAGCTTCGGCTGGCATAGCGGCGATGAGCGCGCCGAGAGAGGCATCCACCGCCGCGCACACGGCCTCGGGCGACGAGCGGGCCGCCCTCGGCCGGCGCCGTTCGCAGTTGCGCCCGGTCCGCTTCGTGGTTCGGCGGACCGTGGCCGCCGTTCCCACCGTGATCGGCATCGTGATCCTGAACTTCCTCCTGCTTCAGCTCGCGCCCGGCGATGCGGCCACCGCCATCGCCGCCGAATCGGGCGCCGCCACGCAGGAGATGATGGACAG
Organism: Aureimonas sp. ME7; assembly: GCF_903970965.1. Classification (GTDB taxonomy): domain Bacteria; phylum Pseudomonadota; class Alphaproteobacteria; order Rhizobiales; family Rhizobiaceae; genus Aureimonas. The sequence continues at coordinate 28,045 of NZ_CAJCKW010000006.1, forward strand.
CCTGCGCACCCAGTTCGGGCTGGACCTGCCGGTGCTGCGCCAGCTCGCGCACTATCTCCGGGATCTCGCGCATTTCAGCCTCGGCGTTTCGCCGCGCTTCAACGTGCCCGTGGTGCAGCTCATCCTGGACCGGCTTCCCGGCACGCTGCTTCTGATGGGGGTGGCGCTCGCGCTCGCGCTCGCGCTGGGCCTTCTGGCCGGCACGACGATGGCGAGCTTCGCGGGACGGCTTCCCGATCGGCTGCTTTCGATCGCCGTTCTCGTCTTCTACTCGATTCCGGCCTTCTGGATCGGGCTGATGCTGATCGTGGTCTTCTCCGTCAAGCTCGGCTGGCTTCCGAGCGGCGGCTCGGGTCCTGTCTGGTCCGACAAGACGGGCTTGGCCGCCCTTCTCGAAGGCGCGCGCTACATGGTGCTGCCGGCGACCTCGCTCGCCCTGCTCTACGTCGCGATCTACAGCCGCATCACGCGCGCCTCGATGCTCGAAATCCGCTCGCAGGACTTCGTGCGCACGGCGCGTGCCAAGGGTCTGCGCTCGCGCGAGATCACCGCCCGCCATGTCCTGCGCAATGCGCTGATCCCGGTCACCACGCTCGCCGGGCTGCATATCGGCGGCATTCTCGGCGGTGCCGTCGTGATCGAGACCGTCTTCAACTGGCCCGGGCTCGGCAGGCTCGCCCTGGAATCGATCATGGCGCGCGACTTCAAGGTCCTGATGGGAATCCTCTTCCTATCCTCGCTTCTGGTGATCGCCGTCAACATCGCGATCGACCTCGTCCACTCGGTCCTCGATCCCCGCGTCGAGGCGAGCCGATGAGCGCGATCGAAGGCAAGGCCGAGCTCGCCACCCCGGGCGGCTGGGTCAACGTCCATGCCGCGGAGTCCACCCGCACGCTCGCCAGCATTCCGGTTGCGCAGAAGGTGTCGGGCCGGCAGGCCCTGGCGACCCTCAAGCGCAACCCCGCCGCGATCGCGGGGCTGGTCTTCCTGGCCGCGATCGCGGTTCTCGCCGTTCTGGCGCCCGTGATCTTCCCGCGCGACCCCTTCGCGATCGTCGGCGCGCCGCATCAATGGCCGGGAGAGAACGCGGCGTTCCCGCTCGGCACGGACGGATACGGCCGCGATGTCCTGATCGGCCTCGTGCACGGAACGCGCGTGTCGCTTCTCGTGGGTCTTCTGGCGACCGCCTTGAGCGTTGCGGCCGGCATCCTCGTCGGTTCTCTGGCGGGCTACTTCGGCGGCTGGACCGATGCCGTGCTGACGCGCCTCACGGAAATCTTCCAGACCATGCCGTCCTTCGTCCTCCTGATCGTGCTGGTCGCGATCACCTCGACCTCGATCGGCGTGATCATCGTGGCGATCGCCCTGATCAGCTGGCCGAACATCGCGCGTCTCGTGCGCGCCGAGGTCCGCGTCCAGAGCCGGGCGGAATACGTCCTGGCCGCCCGGAGCCTCGGCTACGGACATGGGCGCATCATGTTTTCCGACATTCTGCCCAACGTCCTGCCGCCCGTGATCGTGACGGCATCGGCGATGGTCGCCTCGGCGATCCTGATGGAATCGGCTCTGTCCTTCATGGGGTTCGGCGACCCCAACGCGATCTCGTGGGGCACGATGATCGGGGCGGGCCGCGAGTATCTGCGCTCGTCCTGGTACCTCACCGCGCTTCCGGGCCTGGCGATCGTCCTGACCGTGATGGCGGTGAACCTCGTCGGCGATGCCCTGAACGATGCGCTCAACCCCCGCTTCTCGGAGGATCGCTGATGCCCGCCGCCGCGAACGACGTCCTGCTCGCCGTCGAGGATCTGACGATCCGCTTTCCCGGCGCCGAACCCGTGACGCGGATCGGCTTCAGCGTCGCGGCCGGAGAAACCGTGGCCGTGGTCGGCGAATCGGGGTCCGGCAAGTCGCTGACCGCCTTGGCCGTGATGGGGCTGCTTCCCGCTTCGGCCCGCATCGCGCAGGGCAGTATCCGTCTGGGCGGCACCGAACTCGTGGGGCTCGGCGAGCGCCGCATGGCGGATCTGCGCGGCGACCACGTCGCGATGATCTTCCAGGAGCCGATGACCTCGCTGAACCCGGTGATGAGCATCGGACGGCAGATCGCCGAGGTGGTCCGACGTCACCGGACCGTCGGGGCGGCGGAGGCCTGGAGGCAGGCGGTGGAAGCGCTCGACCGCGTCCGCATTCCCGATGCCCGAAACCGCGCCCACGACTTTCCCCATCAACTGTCGGGCGGTCAGCGCCAGCGCGTGATGATCGCCATGGCGACCGTTCTTCAACCGAAGCTGCTGGTCGCGGACGAGCCGACCACGGCACTCGACGCGACGGTGCAGGCGCGCGTCCTCGAACTCCTGGACGACCTGCGGCGGGATCTGGGCATGGGCCTCCTCCTGATCACGCACGATCTCGGCGTGGTCGGGCGCTGGAGCGACCGGGTGATCGTGATGCATCGAGGCCGGACGCTGGAGGCGCTGCGCACGTCCGACCTCGGCCGCCCCGGCCGGCACCCCTACACGACCGGCCTTCTCCAGACCTCCGTGCGCATCGAGGACGGGGTGCACTACGCGGCCTCCTCGCTGGCCGAGATTCGCCCGTCCGCCCGGCCGGACGGCACCTACGACTATGCGATCCGCCCCGCGATTCCGCGCCGCATCGAGCCGCACCCGGCATCCCAGCCCATTCTGGAGGTGAAGAACCTCACGGTCGACTACGCGACGGGAAGCGGCGCCACGCGCGCGCTCGACGACGTGTCGATCGTCTTGAAGCGCGGCGAGACGCTCGGCATCGTCGGCGAGTCCGGCAGCGGCAAGTCGACCCTGTCGAAGGCGATCATGCAGCTCGTTCCCTCCACGGGAACGGTCCGGTTCCGCGGCAAGACCCTGTCCGCCTTGCCGGAGCGGGCGATGCGGGTTGAGCGACGACACGTCCAGATGATCTTCCAGGATCCGTTCGGATCTTTGAACCCGCGCAAGAGCGTCGGACATCTCCTGGAAACGCCGCTGGCCGTGAATGGCGTCGGCGACCGGCATGAACGCGCCAGGCGCATTCGCGAGATGCTCGACCATGTCGGCCTGCCGCAGGCCTCGCTCGCCCGTCATCCGCACGAGTTCTCCGGCGGCCAGCGCCAGCGGATCGGCATCGCGCGCGCCTTGATCCTGCGCCCCTCGCTCGTGATCTGCGACGAGCCGGTCTCGGCGCTCGACGTTTCGATCCAGGCCCAGATCCTCAATCTCCTGGTCGACCTCAAGCAGGAGTTCGGCCTTTCCTATCTCTTCATCTCGCATGACCTGGCGGTGGTTCGGTTCATCTCCGATCGCGTCGCCGTGATGCGGGAAGCGCGCATCGTCGAGGAGGCGGACCACCGGGACATCTGGCGCGCCCCGAAGACCGACTACACGCGAATGCTGATTGCGGCAGCGAGCGGATCGGGCCGCGCCCATCGCGCTTCGCCCGATCTTGCGACGGAAGAAAGGGCGGTCGCGTGAACGCCTTTCATCCGAACGAAGCGCGGTTGCCCGGAGCCGATTTCAAGCGCACCTGCGCCGCGATCGTTCGGCGCTCCGCAGCGCGCGACCAGGAACGCGAGCTTCCGTTCGATGCGGTAGAGGAGCTGAAGGCGCTGCGGTTCGGCGCCATACGCCTTCGGCACGAGGACGGCGGCGGGGGCGGATCGATCCGCGCGGTGCTGAAAGCGCTTCATGCCCTTTCCGCCGCCGACAGCAACGTCGCTCACATCTGGCGCAACCACTTCATGCTGACGGAACGGCTTTGCCTGCACGCGACGGCGAACCCCGCCCTCGCCAGGCTGCGCCGCGAAGTGGCCGCGGGCGCGCTGATCGGCCTCGCGGGGGCCGAGGCCGTGCGCACGCAGGTCGGCGGCGCGTCGGCGGGCAGCTCCCCCGTCGTGCCGGACGGCGCCGGTTTTCGATTTTCGGCCCGAAAGGTCTATTCCACCGGCTCGATCTTCGCGGACTGGATCGTCACCTACGGCGAACTGCCGGACGGGACCCGCGTCAATCTGGTGATTCCGCGCGATCGTCCGGGCCTGACCCTGCTCGACGACTGGGACGGAATGGGCCAACGCCTGACGGGCACGGGCACCACCTTGTTCGACGATGTCCTCGTCCATGCCGACGAAGTCATCCGCCCGGACGAGTTTCGTCCCCACCTCCCCTTCTTCTCTTCCACGATCGCGCAGATCGTTCTCACCACGGTGGTCGCCGGCATCATGGAGGCGATCGTGCGCGATGGGCGCGAGACCTTGGAGGCGCGAGACGCGAACTTCTACTTCGCGCCGTCCCCCCAGCCGAAGGACGATCCGCTGCTTCTTGCAGCGCTCGGCGAACTGTCGGCTTCGGCCTTTTCCGCCCATGCCACCGTGATGGCTGCGGCCGACCGCCTCGACATCGCCGCCCTTGCGATCGCGGGCGACGACGCGTTGCCGGCGGTGGAGGCGGCTGCGATCGCGGCCGCGAAAGCCAAGGTGGTGGTGGACGCCCTGGCCCAGACCGCCGGATCGCGCCTGTTCGACGTCGCCGGCGCATCCGCCACGCGGCGCAGCCTCAACCTCGACCGGCACTGGCGGAATCTGCGCACCGTGATCTCGCACAACCCGGCCAGCTACAAGGCCTTCGCGATCGGGGCGCACGAATTGAACGGGACGCCCGTACCCGCGTCCGGCTTCTTCTGACGTGGTCCACCACCGAGGCCGATCGCCCGCGCATGCGCCGTTTCCACCGGAACGATAGAGACCCATGTCCAGTGCCGCCGAGACCATCCACGTTGCGCCCGACGAAGGCCATCCGCCCCGCAGGCCCCCGGAGCGCCTGTCGCAGGACCTCCTGAACCACATCCGGGCCGACGCCGGCGTGCGCGACAGGGAACGCCGGCTCCCCTACGATGAAATCCGGGACATGAAGACACGGCGCTTCGGCGCCCGTCGCCTGCCGGTCTCGGCGGGCGGAGCGGGGGCGAGCATCGTCGAGGTGGTGGACGACATCATCGCCCTTGCGGACGCCGATCCCAACATCGCCCATATCTGGCGCAATCACGTCATGCTGATGGAGCGCGTCGGCATCGCGCCGACCACGCATCCCACGCTCCTGCGGTTGCGGAGCGATCTTGCGAACGGCGACCTTCTGGGTCTTGCGGCCACCGAGCTCGACCGCGCGCAAACGGGGGGTGCGAGCAGCTTCTCCTCCGTGTTCCGGCGCAGCGGCGATCACTTCCGCTTCTCGGGACGCAAGTTCTACTCGACGGGCGCCCTCTACGCCGACTGGCTGCTTGTCGCCGGCTCGCTGGAGGACGGCACCAATGTCAGCGCGATCCTGCCGGCGACACGCGAAGGCATCGAGATCGTCGACGACTGGACCGGCATGGGACAGCGCCTGACGGGCACGGGGACCACCGTCTTTCACGACGTGCGGGTGGAGGCGGACGAGATCCTCGGCGCGGACGCGGTGCCCGCCGAGGCGCTTCCTCTTTCCTCCACGCTGGCGCAACTGGTGCTGACGGCTACGATCGCCGGCATCGTGGAAAGCATCGCGCGGGAAGCGGCGTTTCTGATCGAGGAGCGCAGGCGGACCTACTACTTCGCCCCGGCCGGCGAGGCGCGGCACGACCCCATCCTTCTGCAGGAACTCGGCGAACGCGAGGCCGCGGCCTTCGGCGCGCGCGCGGCCGTGCTGGCCGCCGCCGCCACGCTGGACGATGCCGCCGAAGCCATCTCGGCGTTCGCACCCGAAGCCGAACAGGTGCGCCTGACGCAGGGCGCGGCGGCGGCCACCGCAAAGGCGAAGATCGTGGTGGATCGCATCGCCCACCTCGCCGGCTCGGCGCTGTTCGACGTGGCCGGCGCATCCTCGACGCTTCGGGAAAAGAACCTCGACCGGCACTGGCGCAACATCCGCACGATCTCCAGCCACAACCCCGCGAGCTACAAGGCCTACGCGCTCGGAAACCGCACCGTGAACGGCGAGGCCCTGCCGCGCCTCGGCTTTTTCTAAAAAGGACCCCCGACTTGTCCCTCAAGCGCACCAGCAAGGCCGAAACCCTGCACGAGCTCCACCAGTCCTTCTTCGTCATGCCGACGATCTGGGATCCGCTTTCCGCCCTCGCGGCCGTCGAGGCCGGCTACGCCGCCGTCGCGACCTCAAGCGCCGCGCTCGGACAGGGCCTCGCGATCCAGGCGAGCGAACGCATTCCCTTCGACACGTTGACGGCCCAGGTGGCGCGGATCGCCGCGGCCGTGCCCGTACCGATGGTGGTGGACATGGAGGACGGCTACCCGGAGGTCGCGGGCGGCGTCGACGCCTCCATTCGCCGCCTGATCGGGGCCGGTGCCGTCGGCGTGAACATCGAGGACAGCTGGCATGGACATGCCCGGCCGCTGGCGAGCGCCGAGGATCATGCGCGGCGTCTGGCGCAGGCGCGCCGGGCCGCCGACGCCGAACTTCCAGGCTTCTTCCTGAACGGGCGCACGGACCTGTTCCTCCAGAATCCGGGCGTCGAACCCCACGTCTCGCTGCGCGAGGCCATTCGCCGGGCGAAACTCTATGTCGAGGCCGGCGCCGATGGGATCTACGTCACCCTGCGCGGCGCGGCGGCCGACGACGTCCGGGAACTCGTTTCGCAGATTCCTGCCCCGCTCACGCTGGTCGCGGGCGAGGGGCAGGATCTCGGCGAGTGGCGCGATCTCGGCGTGCGGCGCGCCTCGCTCGGCACGATCCTGATCCGCAACAGCTTCGACGCGCTGAGCCGGCAGCTGATCGCAATCCGAGACGATCGCCGCATCGCGCCCAATGCCCCGACCGACATCGACGGCGCCATCTCCCGCAACCGCCCGGCCGCAGTCGCGTGACCGCCGCACCGAAGGAAGCCGAAATGGGCACGCGAAAGCAGCTGAAACTCGCCGGGTTCCTGTTTTCCGGTCAGAATTCGCAGTCCTGGCGGGTGGAACGGTTCACCGCCCACGACAGCCTGGATATCGACTACTTCATCGACTATGCGCAGCTCGCGGAAAGCGCGGGAATCGAGACCCTCTTCCTCGCCGACGGCGCCAGCTTTCCGTCGGGAGCCAGGGAGGTGACGCAGGCGATGTGGTCGGTCTCGGTCTTCGAGCCGGTCACGCTGATGGCGGCGCTCGCCGCACGAACCAGCCATATCGGCCTGATCTACACGGCCTCGGTGGCGGACAACGAGCCGACGCACCTGGCGCGCCAACTCGTTTCCCTCGACCATATCAGTCGCGGGCGGGCGGGCTGGAACGTCGTGACGACGCCGGGTCCGGGCGGCCCGAACCTCGGGATTGCCGAGCCCGACGCGGCCGACCGCAAGTACGATCGCGCCCGCGCCTTCCTTCAAACCACGACGGCGCTCTTCGACAGTTTCGAAGACGACGCGCTCCCGCGCGACAAGCGGACGGGCGTCTATGTCGATCTCGACAAGGTGCATGCCCCGCAGATCGACAACGGCTTCTATCGCGCGAGCCAGCCGCTCAAGATCGAACGCGCCCCGCAGGGCCATCCGGTGATCGCCCAGGCCGGAACCTCGGAGGAAGGCCTCGCCTTCGGAGCCGAGACCGCCGACGTCATCTATTGCGCGAACTATTCGATCGCCGACGGCCAGCGCACATGGCGCGCGATCAAGGACCGCGCGGTCGCGGCCGGCCGGCGGCCGGAGGACGTCGTGCTTCTCACCGGCGCAGCCGTCGTGTGGGGCGAAACGCAGGAGGAAGCCGAGGCCAAGCTCGACGAGGTCGCCTCGCTCTGGCCGATCGAGGTCGCCATGCAGAACATGGCGATCGACTTTCCCGGCTATGATCTCGACGACCTGTTTCCCGAGGACTACGTGCCGCGCTTCTCGAAGGGGCGCTCGAGTGCGATCGCCCGCGACGCGCTGGCGAACGGCCTCACCATCCGCCAGGCCGCGCATCGCGTTTCCGTCGGCCTCGGCCACAGGCCCGTCGTGGGGACGACCCAGTCCATCGCCGACGATTTCGAGGCGTGGCTGGAGGCGGAAGCAACGGACGGGTTCGCGCTCATTCAGCCAAGGCTCATCGACGGTCTGCATGACGTCGTGAACCATGTCATTCCGGAGCTCAAGCGTCGCGGAATTTTCCTCGGCGAATATCCGGGAGCGACACTTCGGGAGAATCTCGGTCTCCGACGCCCGGTGAACACGAACGTTCGCCTTCGAGGTGAATCGGTAGGTATCACCGACAAGAGGCATTCGAGCTCCCGCGCCGGTTGATCGGCGCTTGGCGGCGCGCGGATGCGGGTCGCCAAGCGCCGACCGAACCGGTACCGCGGCTGATGCTCGGGCGCTGAAGGAGCGTCCGCTCCGTATGGCCTTCTGCCGATAGCGCATCGGGCGCATACGTTCTGCCCAAGTTCTAGTCTGGCAGCGCCAAGCCGATCGCCGATGCCGCCAACCGGGACGTCGCCAGGAGTTGGTCGAGGCTGTGCCCGTTGCGCGCCTTCGCCGACAACCCGAACATGGTGGTGGCCACGAAGTCCGTGACGACCGCCGCGTTCTCAGGATGGCGCGCCGCGACATAGTCCCGGATCCTCGTTTCCACGGCGACGTTGTAGGCGAGAGCCGCCTGCCGGGCCTCCGCATCGCTGCACCGGGTTCCTTCGACGACGAGACAACCGGCGGCCTCCGCGTCGGCCGAGTAGTGCCGAGCGGCCTCCTCCAACAACGTCGCCAAGCTTTCGGCGACCGGGCGGTCCTGCCGTAGGATGTCACTGAGCGGTATGGCGCCGACGACGGCATAGCGTTCGAGAACGCGGGCGTAGAGGCCCTGTTTGCTGCCAAAGGCGGAGTAGAAGCTCGGTGGGTTGATCCCAAGGGCTTGGGTCACGTCCGCGACGCTCACGGCATCATACCCACGGGAATGGAAAAGCCGTGCGGCCACTCCGACGGCGTCTTCGAGATCGAAGCGACGAGGGCGGCCACGGGAGCGCGGAATTTTTGTATTTTCCACTACACATCTCGTTGACGATCGGGAACCGTCGATTTATGTAGTGCATCATAAGATATTTCTCAAGGATGCCAGCATGACGACGTTTCAGGGTAAGACGGCTTTGATTCTCGGCGGAAGCCGCGGGATCGGTGCCGCCATCGTTCGGCGTTTCGCGGCGGACGGCGCGCACGTGACCTTCACCTATGCCGGCTCGCAGGGTGCGGCCGAGGCGTTGGCGTCGGAGACCGGCAGCAAGGCCGTGCGAACCGACAGCGCCGACCGCGATGCCGTGATCGCGACCGTACGCGACAGCGGGCCGCTCGACATTCTCGTGGTGAATTCCGGTTTTGCGATCTTCGGCGACGCTCTCGATCAGGATCCCGACGAGATCGATCGCCTTTTCCAAGTCAACGTTCACGCGCCCTACCACGCCTCGGTCGAGGCGGCACGGCGGATGCCGGAGGGCGGACGGATCGTCGTGATCGGCTCGGTGAACGGCGACCGCATGCCCGTGGCCGGCATGGCATCCTACGCGCTCAGCAAATCGGCGCTTCAGGGACTGGCGCGGGGTCTGGCGCGCGATTTCGGCCCGCGTGGAATCACGATCAACATCGTCCAGCCCGGTCCGATCGACACCGATGCCAACCCGGCGGACGGCCCCATGCGGGAGCTGATGCACAGCTTCATGGCCATCAAGCGCCATGGCCGGCCCGAGGAGGTTGCGGGAATGGTGGCCTGGCTCGCGGGGCCGGAGGCCAGCTTCGTGACCGGTGCCATGCACACGATCGATGGGGCCTTCGGCGCATAGGCCTGCCGCTTCGAGCAATGTCGGAGCGAACCGCTTCCCGGGACGATCGTCGGGAAGCGGTCCAGCCGGCAACGATCGTTCCGGAACGGTTCGGGCGCGTCATCCGAACCCCACAACCCGATCATCGGGTCCCGAAGGGAAAAACGGCTCCAGCGATCGATGCGCCGTCCCGGCCGGCCGTCGCGTCCGCTACGCCGAAGCTGCCCGATAGGGTTCGAGGAACGGCACCAGGAGGGCCAGCAGTTTCTCCGGCGCTTCCTCCGGCACGAAGTGACCGCAACCTTCGATGATCGCGCAATCGACGTCCTCCGCGACCCCGCGCAATTGCTCCTCGACCGCCCCGGCACAGGCCAGTTCGCCCGCAAAACCGAGGACAGGCATGGTCAGGCGATTTTCCATCCGCTCCCGATTGGCCGGGATATCCTCGTCGATCGCCCGGTAGTAGTCGAAGCTGGCCGTGAGCGTGCGCCGATCCCGCTTGATGAGGTCGATGTAGAAGGCGCGCACCTCGGCCGGGATCGGGTTGGGCACAGGAATCTTGGTGAACTGATAGTCGAAGAAGATGTCCTCGCGCCCCGCCACCAACTCCTCCGTGACGGCGCGCACGCGGCAGAAGTTGTTGTGCCACAGGAAATCGTTGAGGGGACGCTCGTCGGGGATCAGCGGCGGCGAGAGGGCGACACCCGGTATGATCGCCTCGCCCAATGCGATGCGCTCAATGCGTTCCGGCCGGTCCGCGGCCATGGCATAGCCGACCCACATCCCGCAATCGTGCCCGACCATGGCGAACCGTTCGTGCCCGAGCGCCGTCATCAGCGCGAACAGGTCGCGCCCGATCGTCCCCTTGTCGTAGCCCTGCTCGGGCTTGCCGGAAAGGCCGAGGCCGCGGGGATCGGGCACCACCAGGGTGAAGCGCTCGGCCAGCGGCAGCATGACGTCCCGCCAGATGTACCAGTTCTGCGGCCAACCGCCGAGCAGCAGCAGGGGCGGTCCCTTGCCCCCGACGACGGCGTGGAGATCCACCTCGCCCGTCGGGATCCGGTAGCTTTCGAATACCTCAGGAAATCCGTCCGGTAGCCTGGGAACCCCGTGAACGGAGCCGAAGCCGTCGATGGTCGGAAAGGGCAGAGACGTCATGGGATCGACAATCCTTATCTGTATCGATCGCTAAACGATACGAGGTTGCGCCCGCCTGTCAAGCGTAGTTTAGTGATCGCTATGGATAAGCCACGCCAGCGCCGGTCCTCCGGCCCCAGAACCTTCGACCGGGACGAGGCGATCGAGATCGCGATGAGGCTGTTCCGGCGCCACGGCTTTGAGGGCGTGTCCATCTCGGACCTGACCGGCGCGATCGGGATCGCCCCGCCGAGCCTCTATGCCGCCTTCGGAAGCAAGGCGGGCCTCTACCGCGAGGCTCTCGACCGTTACGCAGCGCTTCCCGGCGCACTCGATGGCATGGTGGATGCGGCGACGCTGGATGAGGCCGTTTCCGGTCTGCTCGATGCGGCGATCAAGGCGGCGACAGATGCGGAGCGCGGCTGCATGATCTCGACGGGGCTGGTCGAAGGAGCGGCCGAGCATCGGGAGCTTGCCGACGAGCTCGCGCAGCGGCGTCGCGATCTTCGCGGCCGGATCGCGGAGGGGCTGGGGAGCTGGCTCGGCCCTGAGGAGGCGCAGCACTTGGCCGCATACCTGTTGGCGGTCCAGCAGGGCCTCGCCGTCCAGGCGCGGGATGGTGCCACCGAGGCCGAACTGGCGCTCATCCGGGAACAGGTGATGGTCGGCATCGGGGCGCGGCCACCCCGGTGAGGGCGGCCCCATCGCCACGAAGGGACGGAGACCGATTTCGGAAATCTTCGGACAGCGGGAAGCCGATACCACATGAGATCGGCCGAACGCGGATGCCGGCAGCAACGGTCGATGCCATCGAATTGCCGAGGGATACGACGACGCCGCATCTGCGTCGTCGCGCCTTGATCTCGGCATGCCGAGAAGCGCCCGTCGAAGCCGACCGACCAGTCGGCCCGCCCGAACGAGCGTCGCCTACACCAGTTCGGCAAGCGCGGCGGCGTCGAAGCCCCGCAGCCCGGCTTGGTCGCCCGACCGGACCTTCTCGGCCCAGGCCGGATCGCCGATCAAGGCGCGGCCAACGGCGATCAAGTCGAACTCCTCGCGCTCCATCCGTTCCACCAACCCGTCAAGCCCGTCTGTGGTCGACCCCTCGCCGCCGAAAGCCGCCATGAAGTCGCCCGACAGGCCGACGGATCCGACGCTGATCGTGGCTGCCCCGGTAAGCTTCTTGGCCCAGCCGGCGAAGTTCAGCCCGTTCGCGCCGTCGGTCTCGGGGAATTCGGGCTCCCAGAAGCGCCGCTGGGAACAGTGCAGCACGTCCACTCCCGCCTCGACCAGCGGAAGCAGCCAGTCGCTCATCTCCTCGGGTGTTTCCGCCAGCCGCGAGGCAAAATCCTGAACCCTCCATTGGCTGAGACGAAGAATGATCGGGAAGTCGGGGCCGACGCTCGCCCGGACCGCCGTGACGACCTCCGCGGCGAACCGCGAGCGCTCACCGATCGTGGCCCCGCCGTAGCGATCGGTTCGCCGGTTGGTGGCAGCCCAGAAGAACTGGTCGAACAGGTATCCGTGCGCCCCGTGCAGTTCGATCGTGTCGAAGCCAAGTCGCTTTGCGTCGCCAGCGGCGCGGGCAAAGGCCGATATCGTCTCGGCGATGTCGCTGTCGTTCATGGCGACGCCCCGATCGACGCCCGGCGCCTGCAGACCGGACGGGCTTTCCACGGGCGATCGCGGCACCCACTCCGTCAGAAAGCTCTTGAGCGCTCCGGTATGCCAAAGTTGCGGGCCCATCTTGCCACCGCCCTCATGGACCGCGTCGACCACGCCCTTCCAACCCGCCAGCGCGGCGTCGCCATGAAAGAACGGGACGCCCGGATCGTTTCGCGCCGCCGGCCGATCGACCACGGTGCCCTCGGAAAGGATCAGCCCGACGCCGCCTTCGGCTCGCCGACGGTAGTAGTCGGCATGGGCTCGCCCGGGGATGCCGTCGGGCGCGAAGCTGCGCGTCATCGGAGCCATGACGATGCGGTTCGCCAGCTCCATGGAGCCGATACGGAAGGGTCGAAACAGAATGTCGGTCGAACTCATGGCATTGCCTTTCCCGTCGAATGGCGGGGAAGGTATACATATGCTACTAGGGCACAAGAACGCACTTGTGATCGCCTAGGTATCGTCGAGGAAACGGGATGTCCGCCTGCCAGCATTTCGACGGGAACTGCCCCACCCGCCAACTCTTCGACCAGATCGCCGACAAGTGGTCGATGATGGTGTTGACCGTCCTAGAAGGGGGGCCAACCCGTTTCAACGGCATCAAGCGGCGGCTGGAGGGCGTGACCCAGAAGGCCCTGACGCAGTGCCTCCGGCGACTGGAACGCAACGGCCTCGTTTCCCGCAGGGTCATCATGACCTCGCCGATCGGGGTCGAGTACGCCATCACGCCGCTCGGCCTGTCGCTTCTCGGTCCGTTCCACGCTCTGCATGCCTGGACCATGGAGCATCTGGACGAGGTGGAGCGGGCGCGCCAAGCGTTCGAGGAGCGCGCTGTCACATGAAGGACCGAGGCCGCCTCCCGCCGCTCTCTTCGTCGATCGCTGCGACGATGGCATGAGATCCGCGCTCCGGATCCGCGCTCCGGAGCCGCATCCGGATCGCCTTTGGGGTCCCCATCAACGGCCGCGTTGCCAAGCCCGACATGGCTGCGAAGTGCCCCCTTCAGACGGTGGCGCCTGAGGGTGCGGAGAAAATCCATCTCGCCGACCTAGCGAGGCCTGCGAGCGGATAGCCTTCGCTGCCCAAGCATTCGAGGTTAAGGCGCAATGGACGCCTCGATCGCCTCAGCCTTCGTCCTGGCGTCCGAGCGCATGGATCAGGGCGGTCAGGTTCTTGCGGATGTCGGCAGGAAGACGGCTCATCTTGACGGCATCCTCGCCGCCATCCCTTCGATCGGCGACCTCCGGCGCAGGCCCCGCGGAATCGTGCAGGCCGTCGAAGACGTCGCCGAGGCCGATCCCGAGAATGCCGATGATCCTGTAGAGGGTGCTGGCCGAAACCCGGTTGGCACCGGTTTCATACTTCTGGACTTGTTGGTAGGTCACGCCGATGGCGGCTGCCAAAGCCTGAAGCGAAAGACGCTTCTTCTGGCGAAAGTAGCGAATCCGCTCCCCAACATGCTGGTCGATCGCCTCGTTCGACAGCGAAACCACGGCATTCGACATCGAGGCGTCCCTTCCACAATCCTGACGAGGATGTAGAAGCGCCGACCGGTCGGCGTAAAGCGGAATCACCGAGCTATTCACACCTGCGTGATGCGCTCTGCGTCGAACCCCGCTCACGCACGCGCGGACGTCCAAGAGCGCCCCAGAACCCGACCGAAGTGCCCATCGAGGATTGCGGAACCGCTCCTTAGTGGATCGTGCCGGCGGCACGCGCGGGCGTGCCCTCGGCGAGACAAGCCTGCAGCGCCTTGGATGCAGCGCTGGCGGCCAAGGCCTCCAAAGCGACCGACAAGTGTCGGGCCACTTCCGGCTCGTTCTGCAACTGGGCCTCGTTCTGCGCATAGCGGAGAAGAGAGCGAAGGGCTTCACCGTCGGTCATGTCGTGGATCCGCTTTTTGCGTACCGGAAGAATGTCCACTCAGTTCGACAAAACATGGCGTGACAACACCGTGACAAAGCGTGGACTTTCCCCTCGCGGACGGGAGCGCCCCGCTTTGCAACCGTCTCTCCCGGCCGGCGCCGGCGGGATGGATCGCCGACCCGCCGGAGCGGGAAACCGTCACTTCCCTGCCCCCAACAGGGGTCTCGCGTTGGCGACGTGATCGAAGCCGGATCGGCGAAGGCGAGTACCGCTCCGCTGCGACCTTCGATCCCAGGGGCACGGAAAACGCGCCTTCGGCGCTTGCGCGCCGGGAGAAGCCCCTGATGCGCACGATCCGACCGGTTTTCGCATGGGGAAAGGATTGCCACCCCCGGCCGGCTCGTGTCACAGGAAAATGATCAGTCTGGCGGACCTTCCCGAAACCCGACCTTCCGGCGAAGCGGCCCGCTTTCCCCTCGACCTCGCGGCGGATCGCCGGCCGGCATCCCGGCCGGGGGGCGGCGCTGGAACCCATGCACCATGCCGAGCGACGATCTCCGGACCGAACCGCCCATCGAGACCCCGGCGGAAGATCGGTTCGCCGCGTTCCGCAACAGCCGTTTCCTGCGCTACTGGCTGTCGCGCTTCCTATCGGCCTTCGCCGTGCAGATCGTGGCCGTGTCGGTGGGCTGGCAGATCTACGACCTGACGCGCGATCCGCTCGATCTCGGCCTTGTCGGCCTGTCGCAGTTCCTTCCCGCCCTCGTTCTCGTATTCGTCACCGGCACGGTGGCCGATCGGTATTCGCGCCGCCACATCATGGGCACGGCCATCGGGGTGCAGACGCTGGGCGCGGCCCTTCTCCTGTTCCTCACCTATCGCAACCTCGTCACCCCCGTGCCGATCTTCGCGATCCTGGTGCTGCTCGGCGTCGCGCGCGCGTTCTTCACGCCGGCCGCCTCCTCGCTGGTGGTCAACCTCGTGACCAAGGACGAGCTGGCCAACGCCATCGCCTGGAATTCCTCGTCCTGGCAGATCGCCTCGATCGTCGGCCCGGTGGCGGGCGGCCTTCTCTACGGCTTTTCGCCGCACGTCGCCTACGCGAGCGCGCTGATCCTGTTTCTCCTGGCCGGCGCGCTGATCCTGACCATCCCCGCGCCCGCGCAGCACACCTCGCGCGAGCCGGCGAGCTTTTCGACCGTCGTCGCCGGCTTTCGCTACATCTGGCACGAGAAGATCGTCCTGGGCGCGATCTCGCTGGATCTCTTCGCTGTGCTGCTCGGCGGCGCCGTCGCGCTGATGCCCGTCTTCGCGCGCGATGTCCTGGAGGTCGGCCCCTGGGGCCTCGGCATGCTGCGCGCGGCGCCCGGCGTCGGCGCGATCCTGACCGCGATCTGGCTCGCCGCCCATCCGGTGAAGGATCACGCCGGCCTCGTGATGTTCGCCTTCGTCGCCCTGTTCGGCGCCTTCACCGTCCTGTTCGGCCTGTCCACCCTGCCCTGGCTGTCGATCCTGGCGCTGGCGCTGATGGGCGCGGCCGACATGATCTCGGTCTATATCCGCGAGATCCTGCTGCAGCTCTGGACGCCGGACGAGGTGCGCGGGCGTGTCAACGCGGTCAACAGCGTGTTCGTGGGCGCATCCAACGAGCTCGGCGAGTTCCGCGCCGGGGTCATGGCGGCGCTGATCGGCGTCGTCCCGGCCACCGTGATCGGGGGCTTCGCGACGATCGGCGTCGCCGCCGTCTGGGCCTGGGCCTTTCCGCAGCTGCGCCGGGCGCGCAGCCTCGCCGCGCGCGAATGATCGGTCAGACGATCGGCGCCGAGGCCGGGCCGAAGGCCCGGTTCCAGGCATCGAGCGAGGCGATCTTGTAGGCCTCCGCAAGCGTCGGGTAGTTGAACGTGTTCTCCATGAAGTAGTCGATCGTGCCCTTCAGGTTGAGCACGGCCTGGCCGATATGGATCAGCTCGGTCGCGCCCTCGCCGACGATGTGGACACCGAGCAGGCGACGGGTCTTCTTGGAGAAGATCATCTTCATCATGCCGCTCTGGAGGCCCATGATGTGGCCGCGCGAGGTTTCGCGAAAACGCGCGACGCCGCACTCGTAGGGGATGCCGCGCTTTCGCACATCCTCCTCGCTCATGCCGACGGTCGAGATCTCCGGCACCGAGTAGATCCCGTAGGGAAAGAATTCGGGTGCGGGGGGCGTCGGAATGCCGAAGGCGTGGCAGGCGGCGATGCGCCCCTGCTCCATGGAGGTCGAGGCAAGACTCGGAAAGCCGATCACGTCTCCGGCCGCGTAGATATGCGGCACCGCGGTCTGGAGCGTCTTCGGGTCGACGGTGATGCGCCCGCGATGGTCGGTTTCGAGGCCGGCGGCGGGAAGGTTCAGCCCGTCCGTCGCGCCCATGCGCCCGGCGGCGAAAAGGAGGACGTCGCTGGCGACGTCCCGCCCGCTCGACAGACGGCAGAGCGGACGACCGTTCGCGTCGAACTCGATTTGCGTCACCTCGGCACCGAGCCGCAGCGCGACGTTGCGGTCGCGAAGCTCGTGCACGAACTCTTCCATCAGCTCCTTGTCGACGAAGTCGAGGAAGCTGGAGCGCGGCTCGATCAGCGTGACCTGCACTTCGAGGGCGGAGAAGATCGTGGCGTATTCGACGCCGATGACGCCCGCGCCGATCACGGTGAGCGAGCGGGGAAGCTTCGGGATCTCGACGATCTCGTCGGAATCGAAGACGTTGGTGCCGTTGAAGGGCACGTAGCCCGGGCGGAAGGGGCGCGTCCCGACCGCGATCAGGATCGCCCCGCCCTCGGCGGACACGATCTCGCCGCCGGGCGTCTGGACGTCGATCTCGTAGGGTGAGCGGAACGCGGCGCGCCCGTGCAGCACCTTGACCCCGTTGCGCGAGAACTGGTGGTCGAGAACGTCGACCTCGTGCTCCAGCGTCTTCACCATGCGAGCCTGGATGTCGGCGCTGGTGATGTCCTGCTTCACACGGTAGGCGCGCCCGTAGAAGCCGCGCTCGCGCCAGCCCGACAGGTTGAGCACGGTCTCGCGCATCGTCTTGGAGGGGATCGTCCCGGTATGGACCGACACGCCGCCGACGCGGGCCTGGCTTTCCACCACCAGGACCTGGCGCCCGAGCTTGGCGGCCTGGATCGCGGCGCGCCGGCCCGACGGGCCGCTGCCAATCACGATCATGTCGTAGCGCTGCATGAGTTCTCTACCGTTTCGCGCGAAAGCCTTCGGGACCGGATGACGACCCCATTCCCGGGGATGGATACAGGCAGGAGCTTTCGCGAGGCGCGCGAACACCGCCGCCGGTCGCCTTTCGGGACTGCTAGCCGGCGGGGCGCCCGAAGATCCGCGCCAGGAACTCGCCGAGCCAGCGCTTCACGGGCGCATCGTGGATGGCGCGGCCGGTGAAATGCTCGCGGCGTCCTTGAGCACCGGGAAGCGACAGGCGGGCATGGCCGTGCGTCGTCCAGCGATGCATCATGGCGAGCGTCAGCTCGGCGTGGAACTGGACGCCGTAGGCATTGTCGCCGTAGCGCATCGCCTGGTTGGCGAAGCGCTGTCCCCGCGCCAGAAGCGTCGCGCCAGCGGGCAGGCTGAAGCCCTCGCGGTGCCACTGGTAGACCATGGGCGGCCAGTCGGGAAGGACACACCGGCCCTCGTCGGTGGCTTCCAAAGGATAGTAGCCGACTTCGACGAGCCCTTCAGGGTGTGGGCCGACCGTGCCGCCGAGGTGTTTCGACAGCATCTGCGCGCCGAGGCAGATTCCGAGGAACGGCCGGTTCTCGCGCAGAGGCACGTCGAGCCAGTCGATCTCGTGGCGCAGATGCGGGTCGGGGTCGTTGGCGCTCGGCGGCCCGCCGAACAGGATGGCGCCACGATGCGCATCGAGCGTCGTCGGCAGGCGCTCGCCCAGCACCGGGCGGCGGATATCGATGGCGACGCCTGCGGCCTCCAGAACCTGGCCGACGCGCCCCGGCGTCGAGTTCTCCTGGTGGAGGACGACGAGAACAGGCCGCGTGTCGGTTCGAGCGTCGAGAACGAAGCGCCGGGTCGGCTCGGAGCCCGTCCCGGTCGCAGAAGCCAGATGGTTCAAGGATCGACGCCCTGCGTCTGCAAGGCCGCCTCGCGCTTGGCCAGCATCCGGTCGCGCCCGGACACGCCCAAAAGCTCCGAAATGCGCCACACGACGTTGTCTTCCAACTCGTGCACCGTGCCGTCCACGAGCGCCACCTGCCACAGGAACTCGACGAAGCGCACCCGCTCCCCTTCGTCCAGATGACGCAGGAGGACACTGGTGAAGCGGTAGAGATCGACGGCTTCCGCATCGGCCTCCTGCCCCGCGCGCTCGATCCGGCGCGCCGTGTCGGCATCCAGCGAGAACTGGCGGGCGAGAACGCGCCGCAACGTCTCCTCCTCGCGTTCGGAGGCACGCCCGTCGGCTTCCGCCACATGGAACAGGAGGGCGGCGGCGGCCACGCGCGGGTCGTCCTCGTCACTCGAATGGGGCGAGGCGCCCGTCAGGGTGGAGAAAAAGTCCTTCAAACTGTCCAGCATGGGAGCGCCCGCTCTTGGAAACCGTCGACCGGCGGCGGGAGGCTGCCCCGGCCCATCCGTCGCGGGAGGTAAAGCGACGGTCGGGAGCGGGCGTTCCACCCGCTCGGGCAATTTATCGCGCGGCCTTCGCGAAAACGGCGCCCAACCCCATGGACGCCGCCTCGGTTTCGTTGAGACAGCGATCAGGCGTCTACGTGCTGTCCCGCCCGTGTCGCGGCTCCACCGTCGACCGCACCGGTCGAAGCGACGTCGTCCCCATCGCGCAAGGGGCGACTGCCGAGAGCGGGAACGGACCCCTCGTCGCTCAAGGCGCGAACGCTGGGGGGTGCGGGCGGCGCGACCCAGCGGAAGGCGTCGAGCCGCCCGGTCAAGGGCGACACCGGCGACCATTCGGCGCTGGTCACCCCGTCGGCGGTCCAGGCCGCGTCCTTGGGGGCGTGAAGAGCCCGGTTCATCCACTGGCGCACCAGCGCCTCGTTGCCCGACTCGGCATCCTCGATATCGGCCAGAAGCAGATAGGTCGCCTCGCGCGGCTCGCGCTCGGCGGCGGCCAGGGCCTCCGCGCGGGCGGTGGTGAAATCGCGCGCGTCGAGCGCGGCCTGCGCCACGACGAGGTGCGATTCCACGTGCCCCGGCTGCAGCGCTGCGATGATGCGGGCGCGCTTCAGCCGCTCCTCCACCCCGTCGCCAGGGCGAGCGTGGACATAGAGCGCGGCGACTTGCGGATGGGGCTCGATCTTCCAGGAGGCCTGCAGCGCCTTGGAGGCCGAACTCGTGTCGCCGAGCCGGACCGCAGCGCGGCCCGCCGCGACGGCGGCCGGCACGAGATCGGGGGCGAGCTTCTGCGCCTCGCGAGCCGCCGCGCGCGAACCCGCCGGGTCCGCATCGGCCAGCGTCATCGCCTTGCCCGTCAGGAGTACGGCGCGCAGACGCCGGCTTTCCGCCTTGTCGATCAGGCGCGAGTCGCGCTGCGCCTCGAGAATGGCGAGCGCGCCGTCGTAGTCGCCTTGCGCCGCCTTGAGATCGAGCACCGCGCCGCCGGCCCAGCCGACATGGGGTGCGATGCGCACCGCGCGCTCGGCAAAGCCGCGCGCCGCCGACCGATCGCCCAGCCGCTCGGCTTCGAGATAAAGGCCTCGCAGGCCGACGAGCCGGGTTTCCGGCTGGGCCTCCAGCTCCTCGAAGATCGAGCGCGCGCGGCCGTTGTCGCCCTCGATCAGCGCGGTCTGGGCGTCCAGGAAGCGCAGCATCGGCTCGGACCGGTTGGGCAGGGACTTGGCCGCCTGCTTCGTCATGCGGCGCGCGGTGACCGCATCGCCCGCCCCGACCGCGATGATGCCCGCCGAAAGCGCGCGGTAGCCCTTGTCGCGCCGGCGCGTGGAAAAGAAGCGCGATACGCGGTCGGGCGCCTTGAAGAAGCCGCGCACCAGCCAGAACAGGAGGATCGCCGCGACGACGAGAAGAATCTGCGCCACCACGAACACGGTGAAGCTCGTTCCGACCTCCTGCCCCTGCCAGACGAGGGACACGGTGCCGGGATGGTCGGCGAGCCAGGCGAAGCCGAGACCGGCCGCGAGGACGACGAGGAAGAAGGCGAGAATTGCCAGCATGTCAGCCCTGCGACGCCGAAGCGCCGACGGCGCCGTTGATCGTATCCTGAATGACGCGGTCCGCCTCGACGCGCGCGCGCACCTGCGCCGCGAACTCGGCCGAAGCGGTCTTGGCGGCCTCCGGCAGCCCATCCCATTCGCGCAGCCAGGCCCCGTAGTCGCCGGCCTCGACCGCCGCGTCCATGCGTGCGACGGCGGCCTGCGGCCCCGGTGCGTCCGGCGCGACGCTCGCCCCTTGCGGGCGAACGGTCACGAGCGAGCGCAAGCCCGACAGGACCTGGGTGCCGACATCCTCGGTGGAGGTCGCCGGGCGCACCGCATCCAGGATCGCGGCTTCCGCCCCCTGCCAGCGCGCGGCGAGCGTCGAGGCCGTCGGCACGCCGCTCGCCGCGAAATCGCGCAAGGGGGCGACGGCGTCCGTGCCGTTCGAGGCGCGCGCGAAGCTTTCGAGCTCCGACATGAAGGGCGTGCCGCGATCGATCGCGGCCTTGAGGCCGGCGGCCGAAAGCGCCACCGCCGCCTGCCGGTTGGCCGTCTCGATGGCGGCGAGGCGCGTTTCGAATCCGTCGATCGCGCCGCGCGTCTCGTTGGCGGCGGTCTGGGCGTTCTGGGCCGCCTGCTGGGCAGCGCTCACCCCGCCGCGCGCCTCGTCGGCCGCCGCCTGCGCGGCCGTGGCCGCCTCGCGCGCGGCGTTGGCGGTGGTCTCAGCGCTCGCCGCCGTTTCGCGCGCCGTGTTGGCGGCGTCGCTGGCACCGGCGGCGGCGGCGGCGGCATCGCCCGTCGAGCTTCCCCCGCTCTGGATGGCGCGCTCGGCCGCCGCCACGCGGTCGGCGAGCTGCGTGAAGTCGGCGGTCGCCACCGTGCCCGACCCCGCGCCTCCGGCGGCCTGGGCGGAGCGGACCTGCTCCACCGCCTCGCGCAGCGACTGGACGTCGCCGTTCAGCTGCTGGACCTCGCCGGCCTGGGCGAACTGCTGCGGGTTGACCTGTTCCGTCCGGCTCGGCGGGGGCGGCAGGAGGCCGCCGTAAAGCGCCGTGCCTCCCAGAAGCAGCGCGATCGCCGCGCCGAGTGCGCCCACACCCAGAAGCCCGCCGAAGCCGGCTCCCTTCGGTTCGGCCGCGTGGCCAGCGTGATAGGGACTGGTGTCCGACACGGTTCCGGGCGAGCGTGCCGCATCCGCCGGCGTGTGCTCGTCGTCCTCGAACTCGCCGAAATCGCGCGGCGGGGCGGCGCCCGTAGCACCTGCGGCGGCGAAGCCTTCCTCGCGCGCGAATTCCTGCGACGGCGCTTCCGAGGTCGTCTCGTTCGAAAGGCTCGCCGCCTCGCCGCCGGGCAGCGGGCGCTCCTCCACGGGGTCGACCGTCTCGACGGTCTCCGGGGCGGGCCCGGTCACGGCATCGTGGACCCGCGCTTCCTCGGCCGCATCGACCGGACGATCGAGAGCATCGCCCGGTTCGCCTGCGACATCCGTCGTCAGGGCTTCGCCGCCCGTCACCACGGGCGCTTCCGGCTCGAGGCGAAGCGGTTCCTTGGCCTGCTCGGGCGCGAATTCAGGCTCGGAGCCCCCGGCCGGCGGCGTCTCGCCGAGCGTCGTCGCCGTTTCGCCGGATGCGCCCGCCCCCTCGATCCGCTCGGCATCGCCGTCGATGATGGTTTCGGGTCTGCCGCCAGTCTTGGGCCGGCGCGGGCGATTGGCCATCCGGGAGCTCCTCGAGTCGCATCGGGACCCCAACAACGGGGCCATATTCTTCGTTCCGGCGCAGGGCCGCGAGCCACGCTTCGCCGATGCGAAACGAGGCTTCCCGTGATTTAGCGTCTCCAGCCCAAGCTGCAACGCAGTTTGTGACATGGGGCGAGCATCGGGATGGCAACAAACAGGAATCTGCGTGACTTTCCCGCGAGCACGGGCGCTCAGCCCAGTCGATCGAGGAGCCGGGCCAGCACCGGCTCGTCCGGCCATTCGGCGTGCTCACCAGCCGGCAGGCAGGCGGCGATCCCCGCCGAAAGGCACAAGCAACGGAGCGTTTCGGGAAAGGCATGGCCGTGACGCGCCCGCAGATCGGCGAAAAGCTCCGCCTGCCGACGGGACAGGAGGAGCACACTGTCGGGCGCCCCATCTCGCAGAACCGCAGCCACGTCCTCGGCCGTTATCGCGCGATCCACCATGTCGTAGATTTCGGCCACGCGGAAGGGCAGGCCGGCCGCCGCCAGCCCCTCCTCCAGATCGGGCAGGCGCACCCGGCCGGCCGCATAAAGGAACGGCTGCTCCCCTTCGATCATGTCCGCTGCCAGTGCGACGAGGTCGCTCGCCCGGCCGGGTCCCGTCACGACATTTCGGGCGCCATGGGCGCGCAGCGCCGCCGCCGTCCGCGCCCCGACGGCCAGGATCGGAAACGAGGAGCCCGACGCACGGCCCGCAGCCCAAGCGGCCGCATGGGCGCTGGTGACGATAAGGCCGGAAAGCGGCTCCGATCCCGCCGGCGGATCCAAGGGTCGAACGCATTGGAGCGGCAGGATCAGCGCCTCGTGGCCGCGCGCGCGCACGTCAGCCGCCGTGCGGCGAGCGTCCGCTTCCTCGCGCAGGATCAGGACGCGCGCCACCGGAAACTTTCAGCCGAACCAGCCGGCGAAGAACTCCGAGCCCGCTTGCCGCACCAGTCGCCGCGCGGCTTCCGCCGCCGCTTCCACCACGGCGCTGCGCTCGGTTTCCTCGCGCGCTTCGTGGCAGCGCACCCCGTCCGGAGTCAGGATCATGCCATGGAAGCGGAAGCGCGGACCGTCCGCCCGGGCGAGTGCGGCGATCGGGGTCCGGCAGGAACCGTCGAGAACCGCCAGGAACGCCCGCTCCGCCAGAAGCGCCAGATGCGTGTCGGCATGGTCGAGCGGGGCGACGAGCCCGGCGGTGCGCTCGTCGGCGCGCCGCTGCTCGATGCAGATCGCGCCCTGCCCCGGGGCCGGGGGGAAGTGCTCGGGGTCGAGAATTTCTGTGGCGACACCGGCCGCGTCCAGCCGGTTGAGCCCCGCCAGCGCCAGAAGCGTGCCCTCCACCTCGCCCTCGGCGAGCTTGGCGAGCCGCGTCTGGACGTTGCCGCGAAAGATCACGAGGTCGAGGTCGGGCCGAAGGCGTTTCAGAAGCGCCTGCCGGCGCAGCGAGGCCGAGCCGACGCGCGCGCCGTGCGGCAGGTCCATGATGCCCCGCACCCGGCGCCCGATGAACGTGTCACGCACGTCCTCGCGCGGCAGGAAGGCGGAAAGCATCAGCGCGTCCGGCACGGCGGTCGCCATGTCCTTGGCCGAATGCACCGCGATGTCGATCCGCCCGTCGAGAAGCGCCTCCTGGATCTCCTTGGTGAAGAGCCCTTTGCCGCCGACCTCCGACAGGGCGCGGTCCTGGATGCGATCGCCCGCCGTCGAGATTACCACCACCTCGAACGCCTCCTCCGGCCAGCCGTGGGCCGCCATCAGCCGGGCGCGAACCTCGTGCGCCTGCGCCAGCGCCAGGCGGCTGCCGCGCGTGCCGATGCGAAGCGGGGTGGATGTCATGGCAATGGGCCTTTCCGTCGTGCCCGAAGCGCCTCGCGGCGCCCGGACGTCGGCGGCCCTTACACCACAAGACGCCGCGCGCGGCCACCCGTCGCCGGGGCGGTGGCGCAACGGCGCGCGTGAGGCTATGTCAGCATCCATGTCCGCCACGCCCGCTCAACCCGCTTCCCGCCCGCCGTCCGGTCTCGTTCTCGGCATCGAGACGAGCTGCGACGAGACCGCCGCCGCCGTGGTCGGGCGCGACACGGCGGGCGCTCCGCGCATCCTGTCCAACGTGGTGCTCAGCCAGATCGAGGAGCACGCGGCCTTCGGCGGCGTCGTCCCCGAGATCGCCGCGCGCGCCCATGCGGAGGCGATCGGCGGCATCCTGCGCGTGGCGCTGGAGGAGGCCGGCGTGTCGCTGGGTGAGATCGCGGCCATCGCCGCCACCAGCGGCCCCGGCCTCGTTGGCGGGCTGATCGTCGGCGCGACGGCGGGCAAGGCCATCGCCCTGTCGCGCGGGCTGCCCTTCGTCGCGGTCAATCATCTGGAAGGCCACGCGCTCACTCCGCGCCTGACCGACGGGCTCGCCTATCCCTATCTTCTGCTGCTCGTCTCGGGCGGCCACACGCAGATTCTCCTCGTTTCCGGCCTCGGGCGCTACGAGCGCTGGGGCACGACGATCGACGACGCGCTCGGCGAAGCCTTCGACAAGACCGCCAAGCTCCTGGAACTGCCCCATCCCGGCGGCCCAAGCGTCGAGCGCATGGCGGCCGGCGGCAATCCCGCCCGCTTCCCCCTCCCCCGTCCCTTGCGGGGCGAGAAACGGCTCGACTTCTCGTTTTCCGGCCTGAAGACCGCCGTGCGACAGGCGGCGGAAGCGAACGCCCCCTTGAATGAAGGGGATGTGGCCGACCTTTGCGCCGCGTTCCAGCGGGCGAGCGCGGAAAGCGTTCGCGATCGCGTCTCCCTCGCGCTTGCCCGTTTTCGCGAGCGCTACCCGGATCTGCCCGATCCGGCGCTGGCGGTGGCCGGCGGGGTCGCCGCCAACGGCGAGATTCGGCGCGCGCTCGGCGACGTCGCGGGCGAGCACGGCGTTCGCCTCGTGTCCCCGCCGCACGCCCTGTGCACCGACAACGCCGCGATGATCGCCTATGCGGGCCTGGAGCGTTGGGAGGCGGGCGAGACCGACGCGCTGTCGGCCCCCGTGCGCCCGCGCTGGCCGCTGGACGAGACCGCCGTGCCGCTCGTCGGCTTCGGCAAGCGCGGAGCCAAGGCATGAGCGTATGCGTGGTGGGCGGCGGCGCTTGGGGCACGGCGCTGGCCGCGGTCGCGGCGCGGGGCGGAGAGCCGGTTCGGCTTCTCCTGCGCGATGCGGCCGTCGCGGCCCATATCAACGACGCGCACGAAAACCCCGCCTATCTTCCCGGTCTCATCCTGCCAAAGACCCTGCGCGCCGAACTCGACCCCGGCGAAGCGCTGCGGGGCGCGGCGATCGTTCTCCTGGTAACGCCCGCCCAGACGCTGCGCACCGTGTGCCGCACCCTGAAACCCGCGCTGGAAACCGGCGCGACGCTCGTCCTGTGCTCCAAGGGGATCGAGCGGGACACCGGTCTCTTCGCCTCCGCCGTGGTCGCGGCCGAGCTGCCGGGGCACCCCGTCGCGGTTCTGTCCGGCCCAAGCTTTGCCACCGACGTCGCCGCCGGCCTGCCGACCGCCGTCACCCTCGCTTGTCCTGACGCCGCCCATGCCGACCGTCTCGCCGAGCGCCTGTCCGGCCCGGCGTTCCGCATCTATGCCGGAGACGACGTGGCGGGCGTCGAGGCCGGCGGCGCGCTGAAGAACGTGCTCGCCATCGCGGCGGGTGCGGCCGCCGGCCTTCGCCTCGGCGCCTCGGCGCAGGCCGCGCTCGTGACGCGCGGCTTCGTCGAGCTATCCCGGCTCGGCGCGGCGCTCGGCGCCCGGCCGCAGACGCTGATGGGCCTGTCGGGCCTCGGCGACCTCGTTCTCACCTGTTCGGGCACGCAGTCGCGCAACTTCGCCTATGGCATGGCGCTCGGGCGGGGCGACGATCTCGCCGGGCTGAAGCTCGCCGAGGGGGTTCATTCCGCCGCCATCGCCGCGCGCCTTGCCCGCGAGCGCGCCATCGAAGCGCCGATCATCGAAGCCGTCGCCGGTATCCTCGACGGCTCGCTTGCCGCTGCGGACGCCGTCGCCGCCCTTCTCGCCCGCCCCTTGAAGCGCGAGTTCGAATCGGCTTGATCGGCGGAAACGTCCCCCCCCCCCTTTCCCACCCAACGGAGGCTCCATGCTGTTTGCCCTTCTTTGTGAAGACCGCGCCGATGCCGGCTCGCTTCGTGCCGAAACCCGCCCCGTCCACCTGGAACACCTGAAGGCGCTGGGTCCGGTCCTGAAGTTCGCCGGCCCGTTCCTCGGTGCGGACGACAAGCCGAACGGCAGCCTCCTCGTGGTGGAGGCCGAGTCGGCGGAAGCGGCGCGCGCCCTCGCCGACGCGGACCCCTATGCGGTGGCCGGTCTCTTCGGCTCCGTCACGGTGCGGCGCTGGAACTGGACGGTCAACAATCCCGAAGGCGCGTGAGCCCCATGGCCTTCTGGCTGTTCAAATCCGAACCGTTCAAGTGGTCCTTCGCCCAGCAGAAGGATTGCGGCGCGGCGGGCACCGAATGGAGCGGCGTGCGCAACTACCAGGCGCGCAACTTCATGCGCACTATGCAGATCGGGGAGCGCGGTTTCTTCTACCATTCCAACGAGGGCAAGGCGGTGGTCGGCGTGGTGGAGGTGTGCGCCCTCGCCCATCCCGATTCCACCGCCGACGACCCGCGCTGGGAATGCGTCGATATCCGGGCGGTCTGCGACATGCCCCGCCCGGTCGGCCTCGACACGGCAAAGGCCGAGCCGCGGCTGAAGGACATGATCCTCGTCACCAACTCGCGCCTGTCGGTGCAGCCGGTGCGCGAGGACGAGTTCCGGGTGATCTGCGAACTCGGCGGTCTCGATTGGGCCCAAGCGTCGGGAACCTGAGGGCGGATGGAACGTTTCGCGAACATATCTGATGATCGCGGAGCGCTTCATGACCAACAGCCAACCTAAGGTCGACACCGGTTCCAACACGGAAAAGGATCCGGACGACTGGACCACCGGCGACGAGCCGATGACGGGCGCGCAGGCCTCCTATCTCAAGACCCTGTGCGAGGAAACGGGCCAGCCCTTCGACGACAAGCTGACCAAGGGCGACGCGTCGAAGCTGATCGACGAATTGCAGGGCAAGAGCAAGCGCCTGAAAGACGGCTGACACTTATCCCCGCCACAAACGAAAGGGGCCGCGTTCTCATCCGAACGCGGCCCCTTTCGCATGAGTGGACGAAATTTCTTCCGCCCAAGCGCCGACTAGTGCAGGAAGCCGAAGATCCAGAGAAGAAGAATGATCGGAATGGGAATGCCGATCAGCCAGAGAAGGCCACCCTTGAGCATCGCAGTCGGTCCTTTGCATTGGTTTCATCAAGAACCGCCGAAGGGGGCTTCCGGTTCCCAAATTGTCGCAGGGGCGTCGTGACCGAGGCCGATCGTCGCCGGGACTTCGTTCTGGCCAACACGGCGCCGCTTCGCCCACCTCACGTGCCCGAGATCGAACTGCGGCTGGCGGACGAGGCGCACGATCTGTGGCTTCGAACCGAAGAGGAGTTGGAGGCGATCGGCCTGCCGCCGCCGTTCTGGGCCTTCGCCTGGGCCGGCGGCCAGGGCCTCGCGCGCTTCGTGCTCGACCATCCCGCAACGGTACGGGGCCGCCGCGTCGCGGATCTGGCCACCGGCTCCGGCCTCGTCGCCATCGCGGCCGCCATGGCCGGCGCGAGCGAGGTGACGGCGCTCGACATCGACCCGTTCGCGGAAGCTGCCTGCGGCATCAACGCGGCGCGCAACGGCGTCGATCTGCGTTTCTCGTGCGAGGACCGGATCGGCTCAGGTCCGGATGTCGACCTCCTTCTGGCCGGCGACGTCTTCTACGATCGAGGCTTCGCCCGCCGGCTCGAGCCCTGGTTCGATGCGCTGGCGACGGCGGGAACGGACGTGATCGTCGGCGATCCCGGCCGCGCCTATCTTCCCCGAGCCCGCGTCGAGCCGCTCGCGGTTTACGAGGTGCCCGTCACTCGCGCGCTGGAGGATGCCGAGGTCAAGCGAACCACCGTCTGGCGCTGGAAGGCGTGTCCCTGACGCGCCGAGACTTGGCGATCGCAGCCCGGTCGGCTTTAAGTCTTCGTCCCGAAGCGTTCTACGCGGGCGCTCGGAGACTTGGGAGGAGTTGGGGCATGACGGAAACATCGAACGGATCTCCCTTCCAGCTCGCCGTATCGGCCGAACTGGTGTTTCGCTCAGCACCGATCCTCGAGCGCCTCGCGCGTCTGACGGCGGCGGGGTTCCTGGTCGAAATCTGGGACTGGACGCGCCACGACATCGCGGCGCTGAGCCGATCGGGCGCCCGTTTCTCGTCGATGACCGGCTATGTCACCGGGCGTCTGGCCGATGACGAGGGAGCCGAGGAGCTCCTGCGCACCGCCGCCCTGTCCATTCCCGTCGCACACGAACTCGGCTGCCCGCGCCTCAACCTGCATGGCACGGGTCTCGACGCCCACGGCCAGGCCGTGGTGCCGGCCGCAGTCGTGACGGGCCCGATGTGGGTGAAGGCCGCCGATACGCTGCGCCGCCTCGCCGATCTCGGGCAGCGCGAAGGGGTCACCTTCGTTCTGGAAAATCTCAACGAGGCGGTGGACCATCCCGGCGTCCCCTTCGCGAGGGCGGCCGACACGCTGGCGCTGGTGGAGGCGGTGAACCATCCCTCGCTTCGTCTCAACCTCGACCTTTATCACGCGCAGATCGGCGAGGGGAATCTGATCGAGCTGTGCCGCCGAGCGCTTCCGTTCATCGGCGAGATCCAGGTCGCCGACGTTCCCGGCCGTCACGAGCCGGGCACCGGCGAGATCCACTATCCCGCGGTCGCCCGCGCGCTCGCCGCGATGGGCTATCGCGGCGTGATCGGGCTGGAAGCCTCGCCCGAAGGCGACGACGAACTGGCCCTCGCGCGCTTTCGCGACGCGTTCACCGTCGTGCCCCCGTCATGAAGGCGAGCTAGGAGCCTGATTTTTTCATGAGACTTTCGAGCGATCCGGCATGGTGAGTTTCGCCTTTCACGGCGTATCCAAGAGCTTCAACGGCGCGCGTGCGGTGGCGGACCTGACGCTGGACGTGCCGAGCGGCGCGTTTCTGGCGCTTCTGGGGCCGTCGGGCTGCGGCAAGACCACGGCGCTGCGCCTTCTGGCGGGCCTGGAGCGGCCCGACGCCGGTTCGATCTCGATCGGCGGCGAGTGTGTCGCCGGCCCTAGCACCTTCGTGGAACCGGAGGCGCGAGGGCTCGGCATGGTGTTCCAGTCCTACGCGCTCTGGCCGCACATGAGCGTCGAAACCAACGTCGCCTTTCCCCTGCGATCGCGAAAGCTGGAAAGACCCGAGGTCGAGCGGCGCACGGCGGCGGCACTGGCGCTCGTCGGCCTGTCGGACAAGCGGGCGGACAAGCCGCATCGCCTGTCGGGCGGGCAGCGGCAGCGGGTCGCGCTGGCGCGCAGCCTCGCGCTGGAGCCTCGCCTCGTTCTTCTCGACGAGCCGCTCGCCAATCTCGACGCCGCGCTGCGCGCCGAGATGGCGGCCGAGTTCGCGCGCATCCATGCCGAGACCGGCACCACCTTCGTCTTCGTCACCCACGACCAGACCGAGGCCATGGCGCTCGCCACCACGATCGCGGTTCTGGACGGGGGCCGGCTCCAGCAGATCGGCTCGCCGCAGGAGATCTGGCAGCGCCCCGCCTCGCCGGCGGTCGCGCGCTTCGTCGGTGGCGGGCGCCTCGTGCCGGTAAAGGTGCTGGCGCCGACGGCCACCGGATGGGAGATCGGCTGCGGCCCGGCCCGGCTCGCCTTTCCCGGCACGGCGCTGGCACCGGGCCCGGGCTGGCTGTGCGTGCGCCCCGACGGGCTGACGATGGTCGACGACGGCGAGGCGCCGGCCGGCGACCGCCTTCCCGCCCGCGTCCGCTCCTCGCGCTTCGAGGGCGGCGCCTATCTCCACGATCTCGACCTGGACATCCCCGGCGAAGCGCCGCCCGTGCAGGTTCGCGCCCCCCGTTCCCTGCCGCCGGGCTCGGCGATCACCGTGCGCATTCGCGAGGGATGGGTGATGGCACGAACGCTTTGACATCGCGCCCCTTCGCCCTTCATCCCCCTGTCACGAAACGGCGCTAGCCGAGGCCGTTCCCCGTTCCGAAAGGCTCGTTCCCATGCTTCACCGCCTTCGACTGGGCCTTGCCGCCCTCTCGCTCACGCTCGGCCTCGCCGGTTCGGCCATGGCCGAGGACGCGTCCGGCACGATCACGGTCTACACCTCGCAGCCGAACGACCAGATGACGGCGGTGGTGGACGCGTTCCGCAAGGATCACCCGAGCGTCGCCGTGGAGGTGTTTCGCGCCGGAACGACCGAGCTGCTGGCCAAGCTCCAGGCCGAGTTCGCGGCCGGCGGCTCTCCGGCCGACATCGTCCTGATCGCCGACACGATCGCGATGACGCAGCTGAAGAACGACAAGCGCCTCCTCGCCTACGAGGACGCGCCCGTCGATCAGATCCCGGCCGCGCTGGTCGACCCGGACCGCACCTATTTCGGCACCAAGCTGCTCACCACCGGCATCGTCTACAACACCGACAAGGTAAAGCAAGCGCCGACGTCCTGGGCCGATCTAAAGGCCGAGAATGTCGCGTCCGAATTGATCATGCCGAGCCCGCTTTATTCCGGCGCCGCCGTGGTGCATGTCGGCACGATGACGCAACAGCCAAGCTTCGGCTGGGACTACTACGAGGCGCTGGCCGACGCCGGCGCGGTGGCGGGCCAGGGTAACGGCACGGTGCTGGAAGCCGTGGCCCGGGGCGAGAAGTCCTATGGCATCATCGTCGAGTACATGGCGATGAACGCCAAGGCCAAGGGCTCGCCGGTGGACTTCGTCTTCCCCGCGGAGGGCGTCTCGACCATCACCCAGCCGGTCGCGATTTTGGACGGCACCGACAATCCGGCCGCCGCCAAGCTCTTCGTCGACTGGCAGCTCGGCGAGGCCGCGCAGCGGCAGTCCGTGGAACAGGGCTATTTCCCGGTGATCGAGGGCATGGCGCGCCCGATAGGCTATCCCGACCCGGCGACCCTCAAGGTGCTGCCGACGGATTCGGAAGCTCTCCTCCGGGGCGAGACCGAGATCAAGACGCGCTTCTCCGACATCTTCGGTGGTTGACGTCTCGAGGCCCGCATTCCCCGCCCGAGGCTTCGGCCTCGGGCTTTCGCGCGTCGCGATCAAGCCCGAGATGGCCCTTGCCGCCGGCCTTCTCGGTCTCGTCGTCCTCCTCAGCGCCTGGCCGCTCGCCCGCCTCCTGGCGCTCGCCTTCTCTCCCGGCGATGCTGGGGAATTTCTCGGCACGCTTCGCGACGGCTGGCAGTCGCGCGCCGTCCAGCGCGCGGCCGCCAACACGCTGACGGCCTCGCTCGGCGCCACCGCCATCGCCACCGTTTCGGGAACCGGTCTCGCGCTGCTCCTTGGGCTCGGCCGGTTTCGCGGCCATACGGCGGCGAGCTTCCTCGTCCTGTCACCGCTTCTCGTTCCCTCGCAGATCATGGCGCTCGCCTGGATCGAACTCTTCGGCCTCGCCTGGCCGGGGGGCGGGCGGCCCTTGTACGGGGGCGCGGGCATCGCGTTCCTGCTCGGGCTGGAAAGCATGCCGCTGGTGTTCCTGGCCGTTCGCGCCAGTCTCGCGCTCCTGCCGGGCGACCTCGTGGAGGCCGCGCGCATCTGTGGCGTGTCGCGGCGGCGCACCGTCGCCCGCATCGTCCTGCCGCTTCTCGTGCCGGCCGCGGCCGGCGGGGCGGCGCTCGCCTTCGCCGCCTCGATCGGCAATTTCGGCATTCCGGCGCTCCTCGGCATTCCCGGCCGCTTTCCGATGCTGACGACGCTCGTCTATCAGCGACTCAACGGCTTCGGCCCTTCGGTCCTCGCCGGCGTCGCCGTGATCGCGCTGATCCTCGTCGCGCTGACGCTGGCCGCCCTTCTCCTGCGCTTCGCCGTCCTGCGGACCCTCGCCGTGCCGGTAGAGCGCACGTCCGCACCCTTCGCGGGCGTCTTCGGCCCGGCGCCCCGCCCCGTCGCGGAAGCGATCGTCTGGAGCTTCGCCCTCCTCGTCGCCGTGGTGCCGATGGGGGCGCTTCTCGTCGGTTCGCTGGCGCCGGCGCTCGGCGTCGCCCCGACGCTCGGCACGCTGTCCGGCGACAACTACGCCGCGATTTGGGCGAGCCCCGCGATCCGCCGGGCGCTCGTCAACTCCGCCGCGCTCGGCGCCGCGATGGCGCTTCTCTGCGGCGCCCTCGCGCTGCCGCTGGCCTATCTCGCGCGCCTGCGCCGCCTGCCGGCGGCGCGCCTCGCCGGAACGATCGCCGAAATTCCCTTCGCCGTGCCGGGCACGGTTCTGGCGCTGGCGCTGATCCTCGTCTTCCTGCCGCCGCTGCCCGTCCTACGGATCTCGCTCTATGCGACGCCCGCCATCCTGCTTCTCGCCTATGTCGTGCGCTTCCTACCGCTCGTCCTCGCGCCCGTTTCGAGCGCGCTTTCGACGCTCGATCCGGCGCTGGACGATGCGGGCCGCGTGTCGGGCGTGTCCGTCTGGCGGCGTCTCGCCTTCATCGCCGCGCCGCTGGCCGCTCCCGCCACGGCTGCCGGCATGCTCGTTGCCGCGCTCACCGCCTTCAACGAGCTGACGGTCTCCGTCCTCCTCTGGTCGGCGGGAACGGAGACGGTCGGCGTTATGGTGTTCTCGCTGCAATACGAGGGCAATTCGGGGCAGGCCGCCGCCCTGTCGGTGGTCTCGATCGGCGTCGTCCTCGCCCTCGCCCTCATGTTCGACCGGCTGGGGCGGCGTACCCCAGCGGTCGTGCCCTGGCGAGGCTAGAGCATTTCCCGTGAAAGCCGGATCGGCTTTCACGCAGGACCATGCAACAAGACAAGGGGCTGGACACCATCCGGTGAACCCATGTTCACCGGATGGTTTTCAGGGGTCGGCTCGAACGCGCGGCGGGCCGCTACTGCGCCGCGACCGCCGACACGGGCGAAGGCGTCACGCGGATCGGCACGGATTTGGCCGCCGGCACGTGGCTTTCCTTGGCGTGGTGCCAGAGCGGGATCAGCTTGTTGAGTTCGGGATAGTAGCCCCCGACATCGCCCTTCGGCAGCTTGTAGGAGTGAACGCGCAACCCCTCGACCCGGCGCTCCACTCCGTCGTCGGCATGGGTCTCGACATCGACGTAGTCCTGATCGCGAAGCCCCAGGCGCGCCATGTCGTCCCGGTTCATGAGAAGCACCATGCGCGAGCCCGAGATGCCGCGCAGCCGGTCGTCGTAGCCGTAGACCGTGGTGTTGAACTGGTCGTTGGAGCGCAGCGTCATCAGGGTGAAGACGTCGGGCCCCCGCGTGTCGATATCGGGATTGGCATCGAACCCGTCCTCGGGAAGGATGAAGTTGGCTCGTCTGTTTTCCGTCTGCCAGACACGCTTGCAGGCCGGCAGCTCGCGGTGGAAGCCGCCGGGCTGGAGGAAGCGCTTGTTGAAGTCCTTGAAATACTGCGGATAGGCGCGCTCGATCTCGTCGCGGACGAGCGAGTAGTCGCCGACCCATTCGTCCCAGGGGATGTTGGAGCGCCCCGGCACGGTCGCCTTCGCCAGCTCCGCGACGATCTTGGGCTCGGACAGAAGCTCGGGCGAGGCCGGCGGGCGCCAGCCCTTGGAGCCGTGGATGCAGGCGGTGGAATCCTCCATGGACACGGTCTGGTCGCCCGACGCCTGCCGGTCGCGCTCGATGCGCCCGAGACAGGGCAGGATATAGGTGACCTCGCCCGGCAGAAGGTGGTTGCGGTTGAGCTTGGTCGAGATCTGGACGTGGAGGCGCAGGTTCCGCCACGCCGCTTCGACCTTTTCCGTCTCCGGCACCGCGCGCGAAAAATTGCCGCCAAGGCCGATGAAGGCCTTCACCGAACCGTCGATGATGCCCTCGCAGGCCTCCACTGTCGCCAGACCTTTTTCGCGCGGCGGCTCGAAGGCGTAGAACTCGGCGAACTTGTCGAGCGGGGCAAGCTCGGGCTTTTCGGTGATGCCGACCGTGCGTTGCCCCTGCACGTTGGAATGGCCGCGGATCGGCGAAACGCCGGCGCCCGGCTTGCCGATATTGCCGCGCATCAGAAGAAGGTTCACCACCATCTGGACGTTGGCGACGCCGTGCCGGTGCTGCGTCAGGCCCATGCCGTAATGGGCGATGACCCGCTCGGATCGGGAGTAGACGCGCCCGACCTCTTCCAGATCGGCGCGCGAGAGCCCCGAGCAGCGCTCGATCTCGGCCCAGTCGGAGCCGCGCACGAAGCTCTCGAACGCGTCGAACCCGTGGCAATGCTCGGCGATGAAGTCGACGTCGAGGACGCGCTTGGCGCCTTGCGCCTTCGCCGCGTCGTCCAGCGCCAGCACCGCCTTGGCGATGCCGGTCATGGCCGCGAGATCGCCGCCGCAGCGCAGCTGGAAATACTCGCTCGACATCTTGGTGCCCTCGTCCGGCGAAAGCATCTCGGTCGGGGCCTGCGGGTTCTTGAAACGCACCAGACCCCGTTCCTCGACGGGGTTGAACGTATAAACGGGAACGCCGCGCTGGCGCGCTTCCTGCACCGGGTGGAGAAGGCGCGGCGCGTTGGTGCCGGTGTTGTGGCCGAAGAACAGCATCATGTCGCACTGTTCGAGGTCTTCGTAGACGATGGTGCCGACCGGCGATCCGATCGACTTCGGCAGGCCGACCGACGTCGATTCGTGGCACATGTTGGACGAATCCGGCAGGTTCGCAGAACCGTAGATCCGTGCGAAGAGCTGGTACATGTAGCTCGTCTCGAGCGAGGCGCGGCCCGAGGCGTAGAAGATCACGGATTTCGGATCGAGCGCCTGGAGCTCTCGGCCGATCTCGGCGAAGGCGCTGTCCCAGGTGACCGGAATATACTGGTCGAGCGAGGCGTCGTAGCGCATCGGGCTCGTCAGGCGGCCGTTCTTCTCGAGATCGTAGTCCGGCCAGTCGAGGAGCTCGGAAACCGTGTGCCTGGCGAAGAAGTCGCGCCCCGTGCGCCGCTTGGTCTGCTCCCAGATCGTCGCCTTGGCGCCGTTCTCGCAGAACTCGAAGGCGTGGTTGTCCTTGGGTTTGGCCCAGGAACACGACACGCAGGCGAAGCCGTCGGGCTTGTTCTGCTTGTAGAGCGTGTTCCAGATGGTGGAGACCGCCAGCCCTTCCGCCAGGCTTTTGGTGGCAAGCGACTTCACCGAGCCCCAGCCGCCGGTCGGATGGTCGTAGGGCTGGACTTGCGGCTCGGGCTGGACTTCGCTGCGCTTCATGATCATGGCCTCGGCGGAAACGGGGGTTACCCTCTCCCCCGATCAAGCCCGGCCCCGGCGAACTGGTTCCCGGTCGTGCGCGCTTATCTCGCACCCGCGACTTCACTTGACGACGACGATGCGCCGGCCCTCTCGAAGGAGCGGCGACAAGCGGTTCATGTCGGCGCGGGAAACGGCGACGCAGCCCTCCGTCGGCGCGTATCCGGGCTTGGCCACATGGAGAAAGATGGCGCTGCCGCGCCCGCGTGCGCGTGCCCGAAAATTCCAATCGAGAACGACGACGACGTCGTAGAGCGCATCGGTGCGAAGCATCCCTTCAGCGCTGGCTGCGATCGGCAGGCGAACCGGGCGATTGTAGGCCGGATGGTTCGGCGCGTCGCACCACCCGTCGTCGGCCCGCGTGCGGCGAACGGGCAGGCGAGCGAAGGCGGGCGACATGCCCCGACGGCCGGGTCGAAGATAGGCCGAGACGATCCGCATCGGCCCGATCGGCGTTCCCCCGTCCCCTTCCCGCTTGACGCTCGTCGTGCCGCTTCGCCCCAGCGCGCAGGGAATGCGCAAGGGCCCGAGCCCCAACACGCCCCGTCGCCGGTCGAGCGGCGACACCCGAACGACGACGGGAGGCGAAACTCGGGTTTTTCGTTCGTCAAGGGCTGGAAAACGTCGCATGCCGCTCACAAATTGTTTCAAGATCGGATCGCCGATCCCCTGTCCATCCAACGCCGCCGAAAGGGACCTTGGAACCATGAGCGTACGTAGCATTCTCATTGTCGATGACGACGACGACCTTCGCACCACGCTCGTTGACCAGCTCGCCCTGCACGAGGAATTTCAGGTCCTCCAGGAGGCGAACGCCACCAAGGGTATCCAGACGGCGCGCTCCAACCTCATCGATCTCGTCATCATGGACGTGGGCCTGCCCGACATGGACGGGCGCGAGGCAGTAAAGGCGCTGCGCAAGGGGGGCTTCAAGGCGCCCGTCATTATCCTGACGGCGCAGGACGCGGACGCCGACACGATCCTCGGTCTCGAAGCGGGCGCCAACGACTACGTCACCAAGCCCTTCCGCTTCGCGGTCCTGCTCGCGCGCATCCGCGCCCAGCTGCGCCAGCACGAGCAGTCCGAGGACGCGACCTTCCAGGTCGGACCTTACGTTTTCAAGCCGAGCCAGAAGGTGCTGCTCGACGATCGGGGCGGCAAGATCCGGCTGACGGAGAAGGAAACAGCGATCATCCGCTACCTCTACCGGGCCGACCGCCGCGTGGTGACGCGCGACGTGCTTCTGGAAGAGGTCTGGGGCTACAATTCCGGCGTCACCACCCATACGCTGGAAACCCACGTCTATCGCCTTCGCCAGAAGATCGAGCCCGAGCCCTCCAACGCGCGGCTCATCGTCACCGAATCGGGCGGCTACAAGCTGATGCCGTAACCCCCGGCGTTCCCGCCCCGGCTGTTGCCGAGCGGGAACGCCGATGTTCCCAAGCGGTGGGCAAGCGCATGATCTCCTTCCAAGAGGACTTCACGCGATCTCCGTTTCCTGCGATGTCCGGAATGCGTGGCGTCTTCTGCTTCGCAGGCATGAATGGGAATCAGTCGGTCGGCATGAGCCTGGAAAGCGACATGGAGCTTCTCGGCGGCGTTTCGCTCTTCGAAGGGCTGACGCGCGACCAGCTTCGGCTCCTCGCCTTCGGGGCCGAGCACCGGTTCCTGCGCAAGGGCGAGATCCTGTTCCGCGCCGAAGCGCGGGCGGATGCCGGCTTCATCGTGGTGTCGGGCGAGGTGAACCTCGTCGAGGGTGAAGGCGATGCGCGCCACGTGGCTCTCAGCGTCGGTCGCGGGGCGCTTCTCGGCGAGATGGCTCTTATGGCTGACATTCGCCGCCCGGCCACGGCGGTGACGGCCAGCGACTGCGACTTCATCCGCATCTCGCGCCCGCTGTTCCGGCGCATGCTGCAGGAATATCCCGACATCGCCGCAGCGCTTCATGCCCGGATCGCCGGCGAACTCTCAGCGATGCTCGAAGGGATCGACGCCCTTGCCCTCGTCTTCGACTACGACGAAGACGAGGAGGCACCCGCCTCCCCCACCTCGGACTGACTGCTCGACATTCCGGCCCACCGGCCGGAAAAGGGATCGGCCGCCCCGGGGACGACCGGGACGGCCGGGAGGGTGCGGGTCAGAACCTGTAGCGCACCGAACCGATGACGTTGCGCTCGGGCTCCTTGTAGCAGAAGCCGGACGAGCAGATCTGGCTGTCCTCGCCGAAGAGGTTGGTGGCGTTGACCTGGATGCGCAGACCCTCGACCTGAGGCACGTCGTAGTGCGCCGTGGCGTCGATGAAGATGCGCGCGTCGTTGCGGAACGTGTTCTCGTCGTCGCCGAAGCTCGCCGACAGGTAGCGAAGCCCGGCGCCGAAGCCGAGCCCTTGCGCCGCGCCCGACTGGACGGTGTAGTCGCCCCAGAGCGAGACGGTGTGCTTAGGCGTCGAGGACAGCGTGTTGCCGGTGGTCGCCGCCGTGCCTTCCACGATCTCGAGATCGGTATAGGCGTAGGCGAGCGTCGCGTTCAGGCCCTCAGTCAGCGTCGCCGTCGCCTCGAACTCGAAGCCGCGCGAGCGCAATTCGCCGCGCTGAACCTGCTCGTTGGTGCCGGTGAGCGGGTTGACGTCGAAGAACACGCCGTTTTCCTGCGTGATGTCGAAGACGGAGGCCGTCAGCAGCGTGTTCCAGCCGGGGATCTGGTACTTGATGCCGGCCTCGTATTGCTCGGCCGTGGTCGGCACGAAGGCGTTGCCGTCCCGGTCGGTGCCGATGTTGGGCGTGAAGGCGGTGGAATAGCTGACATAGGGCGCGATGCCGCTGTCGAAGAGGTAGCTGAGGCCCACCCGGCCGGAGAACTCCGAATCGCGCTGCTCCGGCTGGTCGACGAGCTCGTTCGGCCCGCCGGAGGCCGTATCCGTCCACACCCAGTCGTGGCGCCCACCGAGCGTCAGGGTCCAGCGGTCGAGGCCGATCTCGTCCTGCAGGTAGAGGCCGACCTGGGACTGGTCCTGCGTCGCGGCCACCGAATAGGCGGGCGTCGCGATCGCCGTGTCGTAGCGCGGGGCGGCGAAGACGAGCGAGGGCGCCGAGCCGTAGCCTTCGAGGTTGGTGTATTCGGCGAGCGAGGCGTCGACGCCGCCGAGCAGCGTGTGCGTCAGGGGCCCGGTCTCGAACTTGGCTTCCAGCTGCGTATCGGACACGACGCCCTTCAGCGTCTGGTCGACCGTGCCCGAGCCGCGAGACACGATCCCGTTCACCGGGCCGCCGATCGCATAGGCGTATTCGCCGTAGACGTCGAGGCTCTGGAGGCGCGCCTTCTGGCGGAAGGTGAAGGTCTCGTCGAGCCGGCGCTCCAGCTCGAAGCCGAGGCGCCCTTGGGTCTGGTCGAGCGCGTTGAAGGAGGGATCGCCGGCCGCGACGTCGGTGACGTTCAGACCGTCGTTGACATAGGCGAAGGTGCCCCCCGATCGCGAGCGCTGGAGCTCGCCGAGGACCGTCAGCGAGGTATCGGCGTCCGGCGTCCAGGTGAAGGCTGGGGCGATCGACAGGCGGTCGTCGGAGGCGAAGGGATAGTCGGTGTCGGCGTCGCGCGCGACACCGGTCAGGCGATAGAACGACGTCTGCGAATTGCCGAGCGGGCCGGAAGCGTCGAAGTTGAACTGGTAGCGGTTGTTGGAGCCGATCTGCCCCTCCACCTCCCGCGCGGCGGCGAGCGTCGGGCGCTTGGAGCGAAGATCGACGATACCGCCGGCATTCGACGAGCCGTAGAGGCCGGCTGCCGGGCCCTTCAGGATCGACAGGCCTTCGAGGCCGTAGGGTTCGATGTCGAAGGTCGAGAAGCCGTTGTTGAACTCGCGCAACCCGTCGCGGAAGATGCCGGTATAGGTCGCGGGCAGGCCGCGGATGAAGAAGGCGTCGAAGCGCGGGTCGAGTCCGTAGGCGCCGATGCGAACGCCCGGCGTATAGCCGACGGCCTCGGCCAGCGTCTGCGGGTTGCGGTCGTCGAGCTGTTCCTCCGTCACCACCGACACCGATTGCGGCACCTTGACGAGCGGCGTGTCGGTCTTGGTGGCCGAGCGCGTCGTCTGCGTGACGTAGCCTTGCGTTTCGAAGCCGGCGGCCGACGCCCCGGCGACACCGCCCCCTTGCGCGCTGAGCGATCCGTCGGTGCGTCCCGCCTCGCCCCCGCCCTCGACGACCACGGTATCGAGCTGGATGTCCTGGGCGCTCGCGGCGCCGGTGAGACCCAGCGTCAGAACGCTGGCGGAGAGCGTGAGCCAGCCGGCTGCGCGGCGGAAGCGAGGATCGATGGCGAGAGTCATGACGGAGATACCGGTTGGAACCGGTGCCCCTCGCACCGGCTACTCGTCGCAGGGGTACGGAAACATGACTTTATGAGTCAATAATTCGACGGTTCGTGAACCCCGGCGTTGTTCGCGGCGCGAAGTCTTTGCGCCGACCTGATGCAAGCCGGCTACAGAATTTCGAACCGTTCCAGGAAAGCTCGCGAGGTCAGATGTCCAGCGTCACCATAACCGGCACGTGGTCCGACGGGCGCTCCCAGCCGCGCGCTTCGCGCAGGACGCGCGCACCCGTCAACGCCGGGGCGAGGTCGGCCGAGCTCCAGACGTGGTCGAGGCGGCGTCCCTTGTCCGCCCCGTCCCAGTCCTTCGCCCGGTAGCTCCACCAGGTGTAGAGCTTCTGCGGCAGTGGGATGTGCTGGCGCACGAGATCGGTCCAGTTTCCTTCCGCGATGACGCGCTTCATGCCGTCCGTCTCGACCGGCGTGTGCGAGACGATCTTGAGAAGCTGCTTGTGCGACCAGACGTCGTCCTCGAAGGGCGCGATGTTGAGATCGCCGACGAGAATGGCGGACACGCCCGGCTCGGCGTCGGCGCGCATCAGGCGCATCTCCTCCAAGAAGTCGAGCTTGTGGCGGAACTTCGGATTGATCTCCGGATCCGGCTCGTCGCCGCCCGCCGGCACATAGAGATTATGGACGCGGATCTGCCGCTCGCCGACGAGAAGGCGCACCGACAGATGACGCGCGTCGCCGATCGAGCAGAAGTCCTGGCGCACGAGATCGGCGAACGGGTGGCGCGAAAGGGTCGCCACGCCGTGGTAGCCCTTTTGGCCGTGCAGCGCGATGTGCTCGTATCCGAGCGCGCGGAACGCCTCTTCGGGGAAGAGCTCGTTCGGACACTTGGTTTCCTGAAGGCACAGGACGTCCGGCGCATGCCCTTTGAGAAAATCCTCCACGATCGGCAGGCGCAGACGCACCGAGTTGATGTTCCAGGTGGCGAGCGTGAAGGGCATGCGCGTGTCGATTCCGTCGAGGTCCGGTTTCCCCTTACAGCACGCGCGCCGAGGCAACGGAAGCGGAGCCGGCGCGTTGCTGCCGGGCATCCGAGGGGTCACGGAGGGAATGGGCCATGTTCGACGGTTTCGAAACGCGCGTCGTCGCTGGCGAAGGGGCCGAGATCTTCTGCCGGATCAAGGGCTCGGGTCCGCCGCTCCTGCTTCTCCACGGCTATCCGCAGACCGGAGCGATGTGGGCCGGGTTGGCCGCGCGTTTGGCCGAGGAGTTCCAGGTCGTGGTTCCCGACCTTCGCGGCTACGGCCAGTCCTCGGCGCCCGAATCCAAAGGTGGCGAAGCCTATGCCAAGCGCGTCATGGCCGCCGACATGGTGGCCGTGATGAAGGCGCTCGGCCATGAGCGGTTCGCGCTTTCCGGCCACGACCGGGGCGGACGCGTCGCCTACCGGCTGGCGTTCGACCACCCGGACGTGGTGGAACGCGTGGCGCTGCTCGACATCGTGCCGACGGTGGAGATGTGGGAGCGGATGGGCGCGGCCGAGGCGCTGTCCTCCTATCACTGGCAGTTCCTGGCCCAGCCGAACCCGATGCCCGAGCGCCTGATCGGGGCCGATCCGGTGTTCTATCTCGACCACACGCTGGCGAGCTGGACGGCGAACCAGTCGATGGCGCCCTTTGCTTCCGAAGCGCTGGCCGAATATCGCCGATCCTTCTCGCGCCTTCCGGCCGTCCACGGCGCCTGCGAGGACTACCGCGCCGGGGCGACGATCGACCGGCGCCACGACGAGGAGGACCGGGACGCCGGCCGGCGCATCGAATGCCCGGTCCTGGTTCTTTGGGGCTCCAAGGGTACGCCCGCCAGCCACGGCGACGTCCTCGACATCTGGCGGCGCTACGCGTCGGACGTTTCCGGCGAGGAGATCGAAGGCGGGCACTTCCTGGTCGAGGAAGCGCCGGAGGAAACGCTGGCCGCTCTCAAGCGCTTCTTCGCGCGCTGACGCCTACCAGG
The DNA here is from genome assembly GCF_903970965.1 of Aureimonas sp. ME7. GTDB lineage: Bacteria > Pseudomonadota > Alphaproteobacteria > Rhizobiales > Rhizobiaceae > Aureimonas. The sequence continues at coordinate 70,044 of NZ_CAJCKW010000006.1, forward strand.
CGTAGCGCCCGTAGCCGACACCGACGCCGATGCCGCCGTTCCAGGCGGGATCGGCGTAGAGGCGAGCGCGGCGCGTCTCGTTGCGGTCGAGGTCGATGCGCTGGAGACAGGCGGCGAAGGCGTCGGTTCCCTTTCGGAAGCCGTAGTTCCGGCACGTCGCCTCGTCGCGGGTTCGAAGCTCCTGCGGGCTGATCGTGGTGCAGCCGGACAGGGCGAGGGTGGCGAGGAGAACGGGCAGGCAGAAGCGTCTGACGAGCATGGCGGCGGTCCGGGATCGATGACGGCGGCAGACTATCGCCGCCGTCATCCGACAATCTTCGATTCCACCCGCCGGTTCCGCGCCCGGTCCTTTTGTCGCCTCAGCGGTTGCCGGTCTGGCCGCCGCGAATGTTGGCATAGGGGATGGAGAACAGGTCGTTGTTGACCGACGCGCCCTCCTGGACGTTGTAGACCATCACGGTCGTGTCCTTGCCCTGCGCGTCGCGGATCGTCCATTGGCGCAGGTCCAGCGTCGAGGGGTCGAACATCATGGTGATGCGCGAATTGCCGAAGACCGACTTGTCGCCCATCACGATCGTGGTGAGGTCGGGCCCTTCCTTGACGCTCTGGATGTTGGCGGCCGACAAGTCGATGCGCTGGTCGAGAAGAAGCTTCAGCGGCGTCTTGGACAGGGGATAGAGATCCCAGGTGTTGAGCTTGCGGTTGTTGACCGCGACCTGTGAGCCATCCGCGATGACGCGCACCGGCGAGCCGGAATAGTCGAAGCGGATCTTGCCCGGCCGCTCGAGATAGAACGTGCCCTCGGTCTGGTTGCCGGCCGCGTCGAACTGGACGAAGGAGCCCTTCATCGACTTCACGCCGGAGAAGTGGTCGGCAACGCGCTGCGCGGCGGCCACCCCTTGCGCGGCCGCCGGAATCGTACCGGCCGCGAGCCCGAGCGCCAGCATCCCGGCGCCGAGAAGGGTGCGCACACGCGAAGGGGTCTGGCGTCTCGTGTTCATCGGGCGATCGTCCTTTGTTTCTCGTGCATCGCCGGCGACGTCGCGCCGACGGGTCGTTTCGTGTCCCCAGCCAACATCCCAGACGGCTTCGGCGGGATTGCGGCGGCCTCGGCATCGCGAAGCTCAAGGGTTCGTCGTTTCCAACAGATGGGGCGGCGCCTGCGTTCCCGCAAACCGCCGCCCTGTTCCTTTGCGTCCGATCGGTGCGAGTTCAGGCGTTGTCGGTCGGCACCAGGATTTCGCGTTTTCCCGCGTGGTTGGCCGCACCCACGATCCCCTCGCGCTCCATGCGCTCGATGATCGAGGCGGCGCGGTTGTAGCCGATCTGGAGACGACGCTGGACATAGGAGGTCGACGCCTTGCCGTCGCGAAGGACGATCGCCACCGCCTGGTCGTAGAGGTCGGCCGCTTCCTCGCCGCCGCCGCCGCCAGCGCCCGAGCCGCCACTGGCCGGACCGCCGTCCTCGTCCTCGTCCTCCAGGATCGCGTCGAGATATTCGGGCGTGCCTTGGGCTTTGAGGTGCTTCACCACCTCCTCGACCTCGGCGTCGTCCACGAACGGCCCGTGGACGCGCTGGATGCGCCCGCCGCCGGCCATGAACAGCATGTCGCCCATGCCCAGAAGTTGCTCGGCGCCCTGTTCCTGCAGGATGGTGCGGCTGTCGATCTTGGAGGTGACCTGGAAGGAGATGCGGGTCGGGAAGTTCGCCTTGATCGTGCCGGTGATGACGTCGACCGAGGGGCGCTGCGTCGCCATGATCACGTGGATGCCGGCGGCGCGCGCCATCTGGGCCAAGCGCTGGACCGTGCCTTCGATGTCCTTGCCGGCCACCATCATCAGGTCGGCCATCTCGTCGATGATGACGACGATGTAGGGCAGGGGCTGGAGGTCGAACTCCTCGGATTCGAAGATCGGCTCGCCGGTCTCGCGGTCGAAGCCGGTCTGCACCGTGCGCGAGATCGTCTCGCCGCGCTCGATGGCCGAGGACACGCGCGCATTGAAGCCGTCGATGTTGCGAACGCCGACCTTCGACATCTTGCGATAGCGATCCTCCATCTCGCGCACCGTCCATTTCAGGGCGACGACCGCCTTCTTCGGATCGGTGACGACGGGGGCGAGAAGGTGCGGGATGCCGTCGTAGATCGAGAGCTCCAGCATCTTCGGGTCGATCATAATCATGCGGCACTCGGCCGGGCTCATCCGGTAGAGGAGCGACAGGATCATCGTGTTGATCGAGACGGATTTACCCGAACCCGTGGTGCCGGCGACGAGGAGATGGGGCATCTTGGCGAGATCGGCGATCACCGCCTCGCCGCCGATCGTCTTGCCGAGCGCAAGCGCGAGCTTGGCCTTGGCACCCGCAAAGGTCTCGGACTGGATCATCTCGCGGAAGTAGACGGTCTCGCGGCGCTGGTTCGGCAGCTCGATGCCGATCGCGTTCTTGCCGGGGATCACGGCGACGCGCGCGGCGATCGCCGACATCGAGCGGGCGATGTCGTCGGCGAGGCCGATGACGCGGCTCGACTTGATGCCGGGCGCAGGCTCCAGCTCGTAGAGCGTGACGACGGGTCCTGGGCGCACCTCGATGATCTCGCCCTTGACGCCGAAGTCGTCGAGGACGCCTTCCAGAAGCCGGGCGTTCTCCTGGAGGATCTCAGGGGTCAGCGTGTTATCGCGGTTGCGGGGCTTGGGCGGTGAGAGAAGCTCGATCGGCGGCAGCTCGAACTGCACCGAAAGCTCGGGATGGCCGAGTTCGGCGAGGCGGGCGCGCGAGGACTGGCGCGACTGCGCGTCCGAGACGGCCTGGGGCACGACGCGCGCCGGGCGCTCGAACATCGGGCCGCGCGGGGCCGGTGCCGGAGCCTGGGGCGCCGGGGGCTGGGGCGCGCGGGCCGCGGGCGCGGCGGGACGCGGCAGCTCGGCGTCGGGCTTGGGCGCGCGCTTCAGGCCGGGAAAGGCGACGATGTTGTTGGCGATGAAGTCGCGCCAGCCGCCGGTTTCCTCCGTCTCCGGCGCCTGTGTGGCACGCTCGGGGGCGTCGAGGTGGCCCTCGTCCTCTTCCTCCATCGCGATGCGCTCTTCGAGCGACAGCCGTCCGTCGTCGCCGAGATAGGACGCCTCGTGCGTCTCGAAGGGCGCGTCGTCGTCCTCGTAGGCCGGCTCGTGGGCGGGCGCGCGGTGGATGTCGTCGTAGCCGAGCGTGCCGCGATCCTCCGGAGCGCCGGTCTCGAACATCTCCTCCTCGCCCTCCCCTTCGTCGCCGAAGGAGGGCTCGGCGCGCGCGCCGCTCGCGCGAAGGGCGGCATCGCGCTGCGACATCTTATAGGAGCCGTTCCAGTCGGAGCGGCCGTGGCGAACGGTGGCGCGGCTGGTGTCCACGGTGCGGCGGGCCAGCGACGCCGGCTCGGGCGGCATCGGTGCGGGCGCGGGGCCCCGAGCGGGCACCGCCGGCTGCGGCGCGTAGGCTTCGCCGGCCCAGGGCTCGTCCTCGTAGGCCGGCTCTTCCGCCTCGAACTCGGGCTCCTGGTAGGCGGGCGGCTGCACCACGCGCACCTCGCGCCGCGCCTGCGGCTCCTTCAGCCGCGCCGGGGGAGCGGCCGGCATCAGCGGCGCGTCGCCGTCCCAGTCGCGGTGCGAGAACGGATCCTCGCGGCGGCCGAGCGCAGGCACGGACTGGCCGACGCGGGCGGCGGCCGAGCGCATGCGATAGGCCCAGTGGCCGACGACGCCGGCCAGAAGCTGGAAGCGCCCTTCGCCGTCCTCGTCGGCATCGTCGTGGTTATGGGCGGACAGGGCCACGGGCTCGGCCGGCGCGCCGAGGAAGCCGGCGCCGTTGAGGACGCACCACAGGGCGGGCGCGGCAAACAGGGCGCAGGCGACGAAACCCCAGACGCCGGCGGGATAGGCGCCGGTGGCGAGCGCTGGAATCTTCAGGACGAGATCGCCGACGATGCCGCCGAGGCCGATCGGCAGCGGCCAGCCGGCGGGCGCTTCCAGCGAGCCGAGCGCGGCGCTGGCAAGGCCAAGGCCCGCGAGCGCGATCCAGGCGCGCTGGCCGCTACGCCCGGCCCGACGCCCCAGAACCACGAGCGCGCCGCGGATGGCGAGGATCAGCGGGATCAGAACCGCCGACAGGCCGAAGAACTGCATGGCGAGATCGGCGAGCACCGCGCCGCCCGCGCCCGCCATGTTGCGGACCGGATTGTCGTTGGAATAGCTGAGCGAAGGATCGTCCACAGTCCAGGTGGCGAAGGCGAGCGCCATCCAAACGGCCAGCGCCACGAGCCCGACACCAAGGGCCAGCCGCATCGGCCGTCCCAGTCCGCCCGTCTCCCTGCCCTCAGCCTCGATCGATGCCATCGCCATGCCCTTCACGTCCTGCCTTCGCGGGAAGTCGGGCGTGTCGAGCCGCCCGCTCCCCGATCGCGCGCCGAAACGCCGACGCGTTGCCGATCAAGGTAAAGAAAGGGGGTTAAGACGCCTTTAACCCTGCGGACGGCGAAGGCGCCGATCGCCCTCTCGCCTCTTTGATGGAACGTGCTCGCCTCCCCCCGCGTCCTTGCCTCAGCGGAACACTGGGAAAGGGAGTGCGCAATGGACATCGTTCACGAGGACCGGGGCCGGGGTGGTCTTTTCGCATATGGCGAAGGGTCGGATCGCGCCGAGCTCACCTATTCGCCGGCCGGCCTCCAGAACTCGCTGGTCTTCGACCACACCTACGTCCCCGAACACCTGCGGGGACAGGGCATCGCCGAAAAGCTGGTGGAGCGGGGCGTCGCCTATGCGCGCGAAAAGGGCATGAGCGTCGTGCCGGCCTGCTCCTATGTGCGCACGCTCTTTGCGCGCCACCCCGAGCGCTACGCCGACGTGGCGGTGCGCGAGGAAAAGCCGTTCGGCCGGGTCTGACCTCTCAGCCGTAGCGCGCGACGGCAAGGTCGCGCGGGTCGATGTCGGGCTGCTGGCCCGACACGAGATCGGCGAGCAGCCGCCCCGAGCCCGTGCTCATCGTCCAGCCGAGCGTGCCGTGACCTGTGTTGAGGAAGAGGCCCTTCAGCTTCGTTCCCCCGATCACCGGCGTTCCGTCCGGCGTCATCGGGCGAAGGCCCGACCAGAAGCTGGCTTGGCTCAGGTCGCCGCCGGGAAACAGGTCGGTGACCGAATGCTCCAGCGTCCGGCGCCGACGCTCGGAGCGGTCGTTGGTGAAGCCGGAAATCTCCGCCATGCCGCCGACGCGGATGCGGGTGCCCAGCCGCGTGATGGCGATCTTGTAGCTCTCGTCCATCACGGTGGATTCGGGCGCGCGAGAAGCATCCACGATCGGGATCGTCAGCGAATAGCCCTTCACCGGGTAGACCGGCAGGTCGATCCCGTGCGGGCGCACCAGCTCCGGTGAATAGGAGCCCATGGCGACCACCACGGCGTCGGCGCGGATTTCGCCGGCATCCGTTTCCACGCCCACGGCCCGTCCGTTTTCCTCAAGGATGCGGCGAACGGTGAGGCCCCAGCGGAACTCCACGCCGCGCCCCGCCAGGATCCCGGCCAGCGCCCCGGCGAACTGGAAGCAGTCGCCGGTCTCGTCCTTGGGCGTCAGCAGGCCGCCGACGATTTTGTCGCGCGCATGCGCCAGGGCTGGCTCGGCGCGTATGCAGCCGGCCGGGTCCAGCACCTCATAGGGAATGCCGTCGGCGGCCAGCGCCTTGACGTCCTTGGCCGAGGCGTCGAGCTGCGCCTCAGTGCGGAACAGTTGCAGCGTGCCCTGCATCCGCTGGTCGTAGGCGATGTTGGTTTCGCGCCGAAGCTCGGCGAGCGAGATGCGGCTGTAGTCCGACAGGCGCAGCATGCGGCTCTTGTTCACCGCATAGGATTTCGCGTTGCAGTTGGCGAGCATGCGGGTGAGCCAGCTCAGCATGGCCCGGTCGAGCTTGGGACGCAGGATGAGGGGCGCGTGCTCCATCATCAGCCACTTGATCGCCTTCATCGGGATGCCGGGGGCGGCCCAGGGGGAGCAGTAGCCGAACGACACCTCGCCGGCATTGGCGAAGCTCGTTTCGAGCGCCGGCCCCGCCTGCCGGTCCACCACCACGACCTCGTGCCCGGCCTTTGCCAGATACCAAGCGGAGGTGACGCCGATGATGCCGCCGCCAAGAACCAGAACCTTCATGCCCGTTCTCCTTGTTCGGCAGTGTCGATGAAGCGGCGCTCGAAGCGGTGCCCAAGCGATGTGAGGATCTCGTAGGAGATGGTGCCGGCGGCGGCGGCCGCCGCGTCGAGCGAGGCGTCCGGCCCGATCAGGTCGACGAGGTCGCCGGCCTCCAGCGGCGCATCGCCCGCGTCCACGATGATCGAATCCATCGACACGCGTCCTGCGATCGGCAGCTGGTGCCCACGGAAGGCGGCGACGCCTCGGTTGCCGGCCGAACGCAGCCAGCCGTCGGCATAGCCGACCGACAGCGTCGCCAAGCGCATCGGCCCGTCCGCCACGCGCGAGAACCCGTAGCCGATGCCCGCTCCTGCTTTCACTTCGCGGAGTTGCACGACGCGCGCCCGAAGACGCACGACGGGCTCCATCGGGTTGGGCACGCCCCCGACCGGCGCGCCGCCATAAACCGCGATGCCGGGCCGCACGAGGTCGAAGCGGAAATCGGCCCCGAGAAAGATGCCGGCGGAATTGGCGAGCGAGCGCCGCGCCTCGGGCAGAAGCGCCGACAGGCTTCGGAAGGCTTCGAGCTGCTGCCGGTTGGCCGGGTGCGCCGGCTCGTCGGCGCAGGCGAGATGGCTCATCACCAGAACGGTTTCGACACCGGAAAGACGCGAGGGATCGGCCCGCAGCGCCTCGACCTCGCCAGGCGAAAGTCCGAGGCGCGACATGCCGGAATCGACCTGGATCGCCGCCGGCAAGGCGCGGCTCGACTGCCGGCCGAGCGCCGCCCAAGCCTCGACCTGGGGCAGCGAGTTGAGGACCGGGAGGATCGCGTTCTCGGCGCACAAGCGTTCGTCGCCCGGCGCAAGCCCGTTGAGGACGAAGAGTTCCGCTTGCGCGTCCAGAACCGGGCGCAAGGCGAGCGCCTCGCACAGGTGAGCGACGAAGAAGGTGCGGCAGCCCGCCTCGAACAGCCGGCGCGCCACGCGCTCGGCCCCGAGCCCGTAGGCATCCGCCTTGACGACGCCGGCCACGCTCGCCCCCCCGGCCCGCGCCCGCAGCGCCTCGTAGTTTCGCGCGAGTGCGCCCAGATCCACCGTCAGAAGGCCGGCCGACCCGGCAAGGGCACCGGCGGGCCTGAGTGGGGGCGTGAGGCTGGCGTTCATCGCGGGAAACCTCGATGCTGCGAAAACCCCTCGATCTTGATCGAAGGATCGTCGAACAGGATGCCGATCTTTCGAACGATATGGTAGATTTCAGCATCTGACAAAACATCGCGCGAACGGACGCAATCTCCCACCACCATGGACCGCATCGACCGAGCCCTGATCCGCGCCCTTCGGCGCAACGCGCGCATCACCAACGTGGCGCTCGCCGCCGAAGTCGGCCTGTCCCCCTCCGCCTGCCTCCGGCGAGTACAGATCCTGGAGGAAACGGGCGCGATCCGCGGCTACACGGCAATCGTCGCGGGAACCGGGGGCGAGGACGCGCATGTCGTGATCGTGCGCATCACGCTGGAACGGCAGACCGAGGACGTCCTCAACCGCTTCGAGGCGGAGGTCCTGAAGCATCCCGAGATCCGCGAATGCTATCTGATGACCGGGGCGGAGGACTATCTCCTGCGCGTCGAGGCGGAGGGTGCGGGCGACTACGAGCGCATCCACAAGGAGATCCTGTCGCGCCTGCCCGCGGTGTCGCGCATCAACTCGTCCTTCGCGATCCGGCGCGTCCTGTCGGAAACCTCCCACGCCCGCCCGATGACGCCCCCTCGCCCGTGACGGACGCGATCCGCGCCTTAGATGGGCGGGTTGGAGGGAGCCCCGCGCGGCGTTCCCCCGACGATAGATCCAAGAGGGCCGATCCTTTCATGAGCGCACCGCAAGGCGACACCGTCGACCACATGGTCGAAACCTCGATGCTGCACCAGGCGCGCAAGTTCGCCGCCGCCTATGGCGGGCAAGGCCGGTTCTGGCAGCGGCCCTATGCCGAAACGCGCCCGCGCATCGCGTCCGCCGTCGCGCCCGTCTGGTTCACCGCCTATCCCGCCTCCATCGTGACACGGGACGGCGAAAGCGTTCTGAAGACGCTGGGCGACCAGAACCTCTGGTCGGCCCTGTCTTCCATCGGCGTGCGCGGCATTCACACCGGGCCGACCAAGCGCGCCGGCGGCTGGCGCGAGGGGACCTTCACGCCGACGATCGACGGCAATTTCGATCGCATCAGCTTCGACATCGACCCCTCCTTCGGCACGGCCGAGGAGTTCGTCGCGATCAGCCGCATGGCCGCCGCCCACAACGCCGTCGTCATCGACGACGTCATCCCCGCCCATACCGGCAAAGGCGTCGACTTCCGTCTCGCCGAGATGAACCACACGACCTACCCCGGCCTCTACCATATGGTGGCGATCCCCGAAGAGGACTGGGCGCTCCTGCCCGACGTGCCGGAGGGGCGCGACGCGGTGAACCTGTCGCCCGCGACCGTCGATGCGCTTCGCGACAAGGGCTACATCGTCGGCCAGCTGCAGCGCGTCATCTTCTTCGAGCCGGGCGTCAAGGAAACCGACTGGAGCGCGACGGGTCCCGTCGAGGGCGTCGACGGGGCGACGCGGCGCTGGGTCTATCTCCATTACTTCAAGGAAGGCCAGCCGAGCCTCAACTGGCTCGATCCGTCGTTTGCCGCCCAGCAGATGATCATCGGCGACGCGCTCCATTCGATCGACCAGATGGGCGCGCGCGGCCTGCGGCTCGACGCCAACGGGTTCCTCGGCGTCGAGAAGCGCCTCGATGGTCCGGCCTGGTCGGAAAGCCATCCGCTGTCGGTCACCGGCAACGCGCTTCTGGCCGGCATGGTGCGAAAGGCGGGGGGCTTCTCGTTCCAGGAGCTGAACCTGACCGTCGACGACATCGCCCAGATGTCGAAGGGCGGGGCGGATCTTTCCTACGACTTCATCACGCGGCCGGCCTACCAGCACGCACTCCTCACCGGCGACACCGAGTTCCTGCGCCTGATGCTGCGCATGGTGCACGAGTACGAGATCGACCCGGCCTCGCTGATCCACGCCATGCAGAACCACGACGAGTTGACCACCGAGCTCGTCCACTTCTGGACCCTGCATGCCGAGGACATCTACACGTTCGGCGGCCAGACCTGGCAGGGCCGCACGCTGCGCACCCATATCCGCGAGACGATGTACGAGAAGCTGTCGGGCACCAACGCGCCCTACAACCTGCGCTTCGTCACCAACGGCATCGCCTGCACCTCGACCAGCGTCGTCACAGCAGCTCTCGGGATCACCGACCTGTCCGAGATCACCGACGAACAGGTCGGCGAGATCCAGCGCGGCCATCTCCTGATGGCCATGTACAACGCCTTCCAGCCGGGCATCTTCGCCCTGTCGGGCTGGGATCTCGTCGGCGCCCTGCCGCTCGCCCCGGAAGCGGTCGCCAGCCACATGGGCGACGGCGACACGCGCTGGATCGAGCGCGGGGCCTACGATCTCATCGGGGTCAATCCCGAGGCCCCGCTTTCGGCGGACGGCATGCCGCGTGCCCGCGCGCTCTACGGACCGTTGAACGAGCAGCTGGAGAACCCCGCCTCCTTCGCCTCGCAGCTGAAGAAGCTTCTGGCGGTGCGCGAGGCCTATGCCATCGCCGCCAGCCGACAGGTGCTGATCCCGGACGTCACGACGCCCGGCCTTCTCCTGATGGTGCACGAGCTGCCCGACGGGCGCGGCACGCAGGTGACGGCGCTGAACTTCGGCCGCGAGCCGGTGGACGAGGTGGTGATCCTGCCCAATGTCCGCCCCGGCCCGGTGGTCGACATGATCGCCGAAACGGTGGAAGGCGATCTCACCGAAAACGGCGAGCTGCGCATCGTTCTCGACCCGTGGGAAGGCTTGTCCTTGCGCATCGTCGGCGCGCTGCCGGTTCTCTGAGACGAACGGGGGACAAGGGCTTCTCGCCCTTGTCCCGTCAGGACTCGGTGATCGGGTCGAAGCTCAGAAGAAACGAGGCGCCCTTGGCGACGCTCTCGATCGTCAGCTCGGCCTCGAGCTGACGCACGAGGCTGAGGATGACGCGGATGCCGAAGCTCTTGCGCGAGGCTTCGAGGTCGAAGCTCGCCGGCAGGCCGTGCCCGCCGTCGCGCACGCGCACCAGCGCCTTGCCGCCGTCCTTCCAGAGGCTCACCTGGATCTCGCCGGGCTCGCCCTCGTCATAGGCGTATTTCACGGCGTTGGTGACGAGCTCGTTGACGATCAGCCCGACGGGGATCGCCTTGTCGGCGCTCACCACGACATGGTCCGCCCGGCACTGGATCTCGAGCCCGGCGGTGGCGAAGCCGAGCTGCGAGCACAGATCGTCCAGAAACGGCGACAGGTCGACCTCGGTGACGCTCGCGCCCTTCCACAGATGGTCGTGGACACGCGCGATGGTCATGATGCGCGCTTCGGCGTCCACCAGCGCGGCCTTGGCCTTCGGGTCGGTGACGACGTTGGCGTTGACGCGAAGGAGGCCGCCGACGACGCCGAGGCTGTTCTTGACGCGGTGGTTCATCTCGCGCGTCAGCATGCCTTGAGTTTCCAGCGCCTCCTTCAGGTGGCGATCGGATTCCATCCGCTCGATCGCGGCGCCGAGGATGCGCGCGCAGCCCGACAGGAAGTCGACGTCCGAGGCGTCGAAGTCGCCGGGATCGGGACTGTCCACCTCGAGAACGCCATAGGCCTTCTGCTTTCGCCCGCCCCGGTCGATGAGGACGTTCACGGCGCGACGCACGCCGTAGTCCGCGAGGAGCTTGGGCGTGCGAAAGCGCGTTTCGTCCTCCAGATGGTTGGACAGGACGGCCTCGCCGGTGTGGAAGGCGAAGCCGGCCGGCGATTCGAGATCGGCGCCGAGCGTCGCCACGCCCACCTCGCCCGGACCCCAGCCCCAGCCGCCGCGCATCAGGAGGTCGTCGGTCTCGGCCCGGTATTCCAGGATCTTGCAGTAGGGCGCTTCCAGACCGCGCGCGCATAGCTCCGTCGCCCCCTGAAGGAGCGAGATGATGTCGCCGGCTTGGAAGGTGCGCCGCCCGAACTCGGCCAGAAGCTTCTGCTGCTTCAGGCGATAGGCCAACTCGTCCCGCCGGGGGACACGCGTCGCGTGCTCGATCTCCATGATGGTCCTTCGGTTCCTCCCGGCGCCTCGACACCCCGCGCACCGCTCAGCGCTCCTAAACCATCGGAACGCAAACCGGAATCGCCCCTGGCGCATTCCTGTCCCGGCGATTTTGCGGGACAGGACATCCGCGAAGGCGTCAGACCGGTGCGATCAGCCCTTGTGCTTCGAGATCGCCCCAAAGCGCCTCGGGAATGTCCTGCTCGAACCATTCGACGTTCTGGCGGACCTGCGCGGCGGTCTTGGCGCCGATCACCACGTTGGCGGTCGCGGGATGGCGATAAGGAAACTGGATGGCCGCCGCCGGCAGCGGAACACCATGCGCGGCGCACACCGCTTCCAGCTTCTCGGCCTTCTCGACGATCTCGGCCGGCGCATCGACATAGTTGTATTTCCGGCGCCCGGAGGCGGAGGCCAGGATGCCGGAGTTGAAGACGCCTCCGATGACGAGTGCCACTTCGCGCTCTAGCGCCAGCGGCAGGAAGCTTTCGGCCGCGCCCCCGTCGAGCAGCGTGTAGCGGCCGGCGAGGAGGCAGACGTCGAGATCCGTCTCGCCGAGCGCGTCGACGATGACCTGGGTTTCGTTGACGCCGAGCCCGAAGCCGGCGATCAGGCCGGCCGCCTTCAGCTCCTGCAAAGCACGAAAACCCCCGCCCCGCGTCAGAGCGTTCCAATGGTGCTCATGCAGATCGCCGTGCGTGACGCGGCCGATATCGTGGACGAAGAGGATGTCGAGCTTCGACAATCCGGTGCGCTGACGCGAGTCGTCGTAGGAGCGAAGGATCGCGTCGTATGAATAGTCGAAGACCTCGCGGAACGAGAGGCCATTGTGCCAGCCCGAATCGAACTCGTTCTTGGGCGGTTCGGGCGGCAGCGTGCGGCCCGGCCGCTCGAAGCTCATCAGGCGCCCGACCTTAGTGGAAACGGTGAAGCCCTGCGGGTCCTTCTCGCGCAGGAGCGCGCCCGTCAGGTGTTCGCAGCGGCCGAGGCCGTACATCGGCGCGGTGTCGAAATGGCGAATGCCGGCATCCCAGGCGGCGCGCAGCGCGTCCTGCGCGTCGGCAAGCGCCACGGGCGCATAGAGGCCGCCGAGCGGCGCGGTGCCCATCCCGAGCGCCGTCAGCTCGATCCCCGCCCGCTTCAGGCGACGCTTGTCCGAAACCTTCATCCGTTCCCCTCCCGGCGCTTGGGCGCCCGCCGACAGGTTGCCGGGTTCTCGTCGCCGATCAAGCCCCGATCGGCGGCATCGGGGGCATTTTGTCCTTGGGCGTCTGCGGGATCAGGCCGGTTGGGCCACGGCGACGTTCGCCCCCTCGTCCTTGCGGGCGGGCTCGGCGGAAAGACGTTCGTGCCAGACGGTGGCCGCGCGGATCACCGGCTCGGGCTCGGTCTCGAAGGGGGTGTTGAAGATCGACATGCGCCCCGCCGCCTCGCCCAGCGCCGGATCGCCGGTGAAGGAGATGAAGAAGGGCGCGAGAAACAACGGGATCGCGATCGGGCATACCCACAGGAAGAGCAGCCAGGAATAGGTGTAGGAGATCGCCATCAGGACGGCGCCCGCGATCACCATCCACCAGCTCGCGGCGAACGCGGCCGAGAGCGGCAACCCCTCGTCCTCGCGGTCGGTCGCCGGCCAGCCGGAATCTCTCGCCATCAGGATCTCGGCGACGGCTTTCGACTGGAACAGCATCATGATGGGCGCGAGCGCGCTGGTGAGAATCAGTTCGCATGTCGCGCCCAGGAGCACCGCCCAGCCGCCGCCGAAACGCGCGGCGCGCCGCGACATGGCGGTGCGGAAGGCGATCAGCGTCTTGGGCAGGAGCAGAAGGAGGACGATGCCGAGAAGCAGGAGCAGCGCCTTGCCGGTTTCGGGCGTCGGAAACACCGGGAACAGGCTGTCGGCCGGGAAGTAGTTGGGCGCCGGCGCCAGAACCGGGTCCAGCATGGAAACGATCAGGAACAGCAGCCAGATCGGCGAGGCCGCATAGGCCATGATGCCCGACACCATCGACACCTTGCTCCAAAGGCGCAGGTTCGGCGCCCCCAGCAGGCGCCCGTGCTGCAGGTTGCCCTGGCACCAGCGCCGGTCGCGCTTGGCGTACTCAATGATGTTGGCGGGCGCTTCCTCGAAGGAGCCTTCGAGATCGGGGTCGAGGCGCACCTTCCAGCCCGAACGAGAGAGAAGCGCGGCTTCCACGAAGTCGTGGGACAGGATCAGCCCGCCGAAGGGCGGCTTGCCCGAGAGCTTCGGCATGCCGCAGCAATCGGCGAAAGCCTTGGTACGGATGATCGTGTTGTGCCCCCAGAACGGCCCTTCGCGCCCCTGGAGGGCGGCGATGCCGCGCGAGAACACCGGCGAATAGAGCGCCGCCGAGAATTGGAGCGCCCGGCCGAACAGCGTGCGCCGACCGATGATCAGAGGCTGGGTCTGGAGCAGCGCCAACTCGGGGTCCGCGTCCATGCGCGCCACCATCTCGACCAGGGTTTCCGGCCGCATCAGGCTGTCGGCATCGAGCGCGATCATGTACTCGTAGGCGCCGCCGTAGTTGGTGACGTAGTCCTCGATGTTGCCGGCCTTGCGGTTCACGTTCTTGACGCGGTTGCGATAGAACAGGATCGACCCGGTCTCGAGCTCGCCGGCAAGCTTCAGGATCGTGCGCTTCTCGTCCGCCACGCATTCCGGCTTGGTGGAATCGGACAGGACGAAGAACACGAACCCGTCCATCCGGCGCATGAAGCGCAGGCCCTCGATCATCGCGGCCACGCGCGCCATCACGGCGCTGGCGTCCTCGTTGTAGACCGGGACCAGGATCGCGGTCTTGTGCGGCGAGGGCGGCGGCAAGGTGCCCGCCGCGCGCTTCGGGCCGCGCCGCGCGCGCCCGAACAGGATGCCCGTCACCGCCGTGTTGAAGCCCCAGGCGAGCCACAGGCAGCAGAGCGACAGGAGAAAGATCTGGATCACATGCAGCCAGGTCGTCCCGTTGGCGGTGATCACCACCGCGAAGAGAACGCCCGCCAGCGCCGCCAGAACGAGGGCCGTCAGCGCGAAGAGAAGTCTGCCCAAAACCATTCGTGTACCGATCCCGGCCCGATCCAAACCTGACGCGCGAGCCCTCCCGTTCGCGGGTCATAGCTCCTGACGCCTCGCTTGTCATCGCGTCGCGAATGTGGCCGAGCCCGAAACCCCTTCCGGGCGAGCGCTTTCCACCGTTTCGAACAGGGTGCGGGCGGAATCGCGATCGGGGGCCTCGCCATTTGTAATGTAATACTATATCAACATCGGCATCCGAGCCGGACACGTCGATCTATGCCCAAATCCTTCCCGCGCCCGCCCTCCCTCCTTCGCCGCTCGGCCAGCGAGCGTCTCGTCGTTGCGGCGGTGGCGGTCGCGGCGCTGTGGGGCGCGGTGTTCTGGGCGATCGGCTGATGACCATTCCCTTCAAGGCCTCCGCCCCCTCGGTCGAGCTGCGCGACCTCAGCCTGAGCTATCGCCGCCGCCCGGCCGTGAGCGGCGTGACCGGGCGTTTCGCGCCGGGCTCGATGACGGCGGTGGTGGGTCCCAACGGTGCGGGCAAGTCGACCCTTCTCAAGGGCATCATGGGCAGCGTTCGCGCCAGCGGCGGCCGGATCGTGATGGAAGGCGTCCGGCGCCGCGACATTGGCTATCTCCCGCAGGCGAGCGATCTCGACCGCGCCTTTCCCATCACGGTTCTCGATCTCGTCTCGCTCGGCCTTTGGCGGCGCACCGGCCCGTTCGGCCGCGTCGGGCGGGCGATGAGCGAAGAAATCGACCGGGCCTTGGAAGCCGTCGGCCTTTCGGGTCTCGAAGACCGGCTCGTCGGTACCCTGTCGGGCGGCCAGCTCCAGCGCGCGCTCTTCGCGCGGCTCCTGATACAGGACGCCAGGCTCCTGCTTCTCGACGAGCCCTTCACCGCCATCGACGCGCGCACCACGCGCGACCTGATCGATCTCGTCCAGCGCTGGAACGGCGAAGGGCGCACGGTGATCGCCGTTCTCCACGACATGGAGCTGGTGCGCGAGTATTTCCCCGAAACGCTTCTGATGGCGCGCGAGACGGTGGCCTGGAGCCGGACGCCCGACGCGCTCAGCCGTCCGAATCTCGCCCGCGCACAGGCGCTCGGCCAGGGTCTCGAAGTGTCCCCGGCCTCGTTCGGGGCGCAGGCGGCATGAGCCTCTACGACATCGTCCTCGGGCCCTTCGCCGACTACGCCTTCATGCGCCGCGCACTCGTCGGCTGCCTCGCGCTGTGCCTCGGCGCCTGCCCGCTCGGTGTCGTTCTCGTGCTTCGGCGCATGAGCCTCGTCGGCGACGCGATGGCGCATGCCATCCTGCCGGGCGCGGCTGTGGGCTTCCTGGTGGCCGGCTTCTCGCTCTTCGCGATGACGCTCGGCGGCATCCTGACGGGGCTCGCCGTCGCCTTTCTCGCCGGGCTCGTGTCGCGCTTCACGACGCTTCGCGAGGATGCGAGCTTTGCCGCCTTCTACCTGTTCTCGCTGGGGCTCGGCGTACTTCTCGTCTCGGTGCGCGGCTCCAACATCGACCTCCTCCACGTCCTCTTCGGGACGGTTCTGGGGCTCGACGACGCCGCGCTCTTCCTGATGGCGACGATCGCAAGCCTCACGCTGGCCGCGCTCGCGCTGATCTATCGCCCGCTCGTGGTGGAATGCCTCGACCCCGGGTTCCTGCGCGCGGTCGGCGGCTGGGGCGGGGTGGTCCACATGGGCTTCGTGGCGCTCGTGGTACTCAACCTCGTCGGCGGCTTCCAGGCGCTCGGCACCCTGATGGTGGTCGGCATCATGATGCTGCCGGCGACCGCCGCCAGGTTCTGGGCGACAAGCGTCGGCGGGCAGATGGCGGTCGCCGTCTTCTGCGGCCTCGTATCCTCAGGTATCGGGCTTCTCGTCTCCTACCACCTCAACCTTCCCGCTTCGCCAGCCATCATCCTTTCGGCCAGCGCGCTTTATGCCGTCTCGGTTCTGATCGGGCGTGTCGACAGCCTCGCGTCCCGTGTCGTGAAGAGCCCCTCCCCCGCCGGATGACCACCCCCTCCCCCTGACAGGAGAACACCCATGTTGAACCGCCGCCGTTTCGCCGCGCTTCTCGCCGCCGGTGCCTCGCTCGCGCTCGTCAGTGCTCCGGCCCTGGCACAGGACACCCCCAAGCCCCTGCCCGTGGTCGCCTCCTTCTCCATCCTCGCCGACATGACGAGCCGGATCGGCGGCGAGCATGTGGCCGTCAAGGCGCTCGTCGGCCCGGACGGGGACGCCCACGTCTTCGAGCCGACGCCGGCCAACGCGCGCGATCTGGGCAGCGCCAAGCTTCTCGTCACCAACGGCCTCCAATTCGAAGGCTGGCTGCCGCGTCTCGTCTCGACCTCCGGCTTTGCCGGGCAAACCGTGGTCGCTTCCACGGGCGTCGCGCCGATCCCCTTCGAGGAGGGCGACCATGAGGAGGACGCGCACGGCCACGACGAGCACGCGCACGCCGAAGAGGGCCACGAGCATCACGACCACGGCACGAACGATCCGCACGCCTGGCAGGATCTTGCCAACGGCCAGATCTACGCGCGCAACATCACCGAGGCCCTGAAGACGGCGGACCCGGCCAACGCCGCCGACTACGAGGCCCGGGGCGAAGCCTACGTGGCGGAGCTGAAGGCGCTCGACGCCGACGTGCGGCGCGAGCTCGGCGCGATCCCCGAAAACGAGCGCAAGGTCGTCACCTCGCATGACGCGTTCGGCTATTTCGCCAAGGCCTACGGTATCGAGTTCATCGCGCCCAACGGCGTGTCCACCGAGTCGGAAGCCTCGGCCGGCGAGGTCGCCGCGATCATCCGCCAGATCCGGGCCGACGGTATCCGCGCCGTGTTCGTGGAAAACATCGCCGACCCGCGCCTCGTCCAGCGCATCGCCGCCGAAACCGACGCCAAGGTCGGCGGCGCCCTGTTCTCGGACGCCCTGTCGAAGGAAGACGAAGGGGCCTCGACCTATGTCGACATGTTCCGGCACAACGTGAGCGAGCTCGTAAAGGCGTTGAAGACGAGCTGATCCTGGCACAGGGTCATTCTCAACAGACCCTCGAGCCCTTACATCAGGAACGGCCCTTCGTGGGGCCGTTCCGATCAGCGGGAGGAGACCCCATGAGCCTCGATCACGACCATGCGGCCGATGCCCCGTTGACGCGCAACCAGAAGCTCGTCTTCGACGTCCTCGACCGGGCGGAAGGGCCGCTCAGCGCCTATTCCATTCTCGACGCCCTTCGCGGCGAGGGCCTGCGGGCGCCACCGCAGGTCTACCGCGCGCTGGAAAAGCTCCTGGAAACGGGCCGCGTCCATCGCCTGGAAAGCCTCAACGCCTTCGTCGCCTGCGCTCATCCCCATTGCCACGCCCATGCGCTGACCGCCTTCGCGATCTGCGAGAAGTGCGGCGCGGTGTCCGAGTTCTCCGACGAGGTGGTGGAGCGACGCCTGGGAGCCTGGGCCGGCGAGACCGGCTTCCAGCCGACCCGCACCACGGTGGAGATCAAGGGCGTGTGTGCGGCCTGCGCCTGATCGGCCCTTGAGGAACCATGACGGGACTTTGTTGCTTGCCTTCACGAGAGCAACTTCAGGGAGATCCCGTCCCATGAGCCGCATTCCCGGCGCCAGCCCCATCACTCCCGATATCGAGGACATCCGCCGTTCGGACGGCGACGAGGATCGAAGCCTTGCGGGCGACGACGCGGGATCCGTGCCCGAACCCGTCCCCGGCGAAAGCGAGCGCGAAGCGCCGCGGGACGAGCGCGACTGAGGATTGTCACCGGCGCGTCACGCCTTCGTCGTCGGCGCGTCACCCGTTTCGGATGGTTTCCCGAGGGCCAAGTCGCCAACAGGAAACCGACGCCATGAAAACGATACTCGGGGCGAGCTTCGCCCTCCTCGCCCTGTCCACGGGCGCCTCGGCGCAAGGGCCCGAAGGCCGCGCCTTTCCGGCGACGCTCGCGCATCAGGCCATCCTACCCGCCGACACCACCGTGACGCCGCCGACGGACGCACCCGAGCACCTTCGCCATGCCGGCAAGTTCACCACGCCCGACCGGCGCCGCACGGAGGACCTCGGCACCGTGCCGGGCAAGGACGGCGTCCGCCCGACCGGCTTCGGACTGCCGGTTGAGGGCCAGGCCGTGCAGGGCTTCTCCGGCATCCGCCGCATGGCGGACGGCACGTTCTGGACCTTGTCCGACAACGGCTTCGGCTCGAAGGCGACCTCGTCCGACGCCGCCTTGATGCTGCATCACATCGCGATCGACTGGGACGCCGGGACGATCGATCGACGGCAGACCCTGTTCCTGTCCGACCCGGACAAGATTGCGCCCTTCCCGATCACGCTGGAAGGCACGGCCGAGCGCTACCTGACCGGCGCCGACTTCGACGTCGAGTCCCTCCAGCCGGTCGAGGACGGGTTCTGGGTCGGCGAGGAGTTCGGCCCCTATCTCCTCCGCTTCGACGCGCAAGGCCGGCTCCGCTCCGTTCACGAGACGCGGGCCGGCCAAATCCTCGTGCGCTCGCCCGACCATCCGGCGCTGCAACTGCCGGGCGACCCGACGAAGGCGCTGCCGGACTTCAACCTGAAGCGCTCGGGCGGCTTCGAGGGTCTTGCCCGCTCGCCGGACGGCTCGCGCCTCTACGCTCTCCTGGAAGGGCCGATCTACCGAGACGGCGCGGTGGAGAAGACGGATGACGGTCGCACCGCGCTTCGCGTTCTCGAGTTCGACACGGGGCAGAACGACTGGACCGGCCGCTTCTGGCTTTATCCCTTGAGCGAGAAGGGCGTCGCCATCGGCGACTTCAACATGCTGGACGACACCACCGCGCTGGTGATCGAGCGCGACAACGGCGCGGGAACGGCGGCGCAGGCCTGCCGGGGCGAGCCGGCGGCGGACTGCTTCGCGGCGCCGGCGGAGCTGAAGCGCGTCTACAAGATCGAGATGAGCGACGCGAACGAGGGACAAGCGGTGCGCAAGATCGGCTACCTCGATCTTCTCGCCATCCAGGACCCGACCGGCGCGGCCCGTCAGGGCACGAAGGACGGCGTCTACGACATGCCGTTCGTCACGATCGAGAACGTCGATCGCGTGGACGAGACGCACATCGTCGTCGCCAACGACAACAACTTCCCCTATTCGGCCGGCCGCTCCCCGACCCGAGCCGACGACAACGAGTTCGTGCTGATCGAGGCGGGCGACTTCCTGGCGGCGAAGTAAGGGCGAACACGAAAAAAGCGCCCCCGGACCTTTCGGTCCGGAGGCGCTTTCCCGGTTCCGTATCTCCGCCCGGAGGGGGCGGAGATCGCGAATGTCCGGTCCCCGTGATTACTGGAACAGACGCAGGACGTTCTGAGCCGACTGGTTGGCGATCGACAGAGCCTGGACGCCGAGCTGCTGCTTGACCTGCAGCGCCTGGAGCTTGGTGGACTCTTCGTTCATGTCGGCGTCGACCAGACCCGACACGCCCTTGTCGATCGTGTCCATCAGGTTCTGGACGAAGGTCTGCTGCAGATCGACGCGCTTGGACACGGCGCCGATGCCCGACGCTGCCGCCGTGACCTTGTTGATCGCGGCGTTGACGACGTTGATGTAGGCGTTGATCGCCTGCACGCGCTGCTCGGCGGTGGTCGCGCCCAGGCCGTTCAGCGTGTCGTCGGTGACGTCGATCGAGTCGACCGAGATCGTCGAGCCGCCGTTGGAGGCGACAGCGCCGCCGACGGTGAGCACCTGGGTGGCGCCCGGCGTCGCGCTCGTGAAGACGAGCTTGTCGCTGTCAGAGCTCGTGCCGACCGCGACGTTCACGCCCGTCACGCCAGCCTTGGAAAGGGCCAGTTCGACGACCTTCTTGTAGTCGGCGACGTTCGAGATCTTGCCATCGCTGACGGTCACGCCGCCCACGCTCAGCGCTTCGTTGACGATCGCCTGGTTGATCGTGACCTTCTTGGTCGCGGACGACGACGTGGTGCCGGCCGTGACGTTGAAGGTGATCGTGTCGTTGTCGTCCAGGGTGATCGCAGTCGAACCGCCGAACGCGCCGACCGTGACCTTCGCCTCGCCGGTGGTGACGTCGAGACCGGTGCCCTCGGCGATGGTCGTGAAGCCGATCGACGCATCGGTGACCGTAGCCGGCACCGAATCCTGAAGCACCACGCCGGTCAAAGCCAACTTCGATGCAGTGCCGTCACCAGCAGCCAGCGACGTGAACACTGCATGGCCATCGGAATCGAAGTCGACCGACACCTTGCCGGTTGCGTCCGCAGAAGCGTTGAAGGCGGTTTTGAAGGCGGCGGCGTTGAACGAAGCAGCGGTCGTGATGGTAAGGTTCACGGTGAACGCCGAACCGGCGTCATCCGTGAAGGACACCGCGATCGTGCTGCCGTCGTCAAGGGCGTTCGGCGTCGTGCCACGGTTGAAGGCGAATGCCGTACCGGAGGTGATCTCGGCCTTCGTCGCCGTAGGCACGGCCACCGAGCCGGTCGCCTGAACGCCGGCCGTCGTGGTCAGACCGCCGACATTGGTGCCGTTGCCCGTGCCGGTCTTGCCGCCGAAGCTCAGCGCCGTCTCGACACCGTTGACCTTCGCGCTCAGGCCGTTCTGCGAGTCGAGGATGCCGCGCGTCGTCTTGGTCGTGTCCGAATCGAACAGGACGGCGTTGGACGAGTCGTAGCTGATCTCGCCGACCGTCACGTTGCCCGCCACGTCGCGCGTGAAGGAGGAAACGACCGTCTTCTCGGCGTTGTAGGTCGAAAGACCCGAGTTCACCGACAGCCAGTTCTCGCCCGAGAAGGTCGAGGAGGAGGCGATCGACTTCAGCTGGTCCTGGAGCGAGGTGATCTCGGCCTGGATGGCCGTGCGGTCGACGTTGGAGCCGAGCGCCGAGGTCAGCTTCGACTTGATCTCGTCGAGGACGTCCTTGGCGGCCGACAGGCCCTGGTAGGCGGTGTCGAGCGTCGCGGCGCCGAGGCCGAGCGCGTCGGTGACGGTCGAAAGCGCCTTGTTGTCGGACTTCATGGTCGTCGAGATCGACCAGTAAGCGGCGTTGTCCTTGGCTTCGCCGATCTTGAGGCCCGAAGAGATGCGGCCTTGCGTGGCGTCGAGTTCGGTGTTGGAGGCCTGCAGCGTGCGCAGGGCCTGAGTCGCGGCGGCATTGAAGTTGATGGAAGACATTGGAGGTTCTGTCCCGAAAACAATACTGATGGGACATGACGGATCGAACCGTCGTGCAAGCTTTCGGCATCATGCCTGGCGGAGTTTCGGGTCGAACCGAAGTGGCTCGCTGCCTGCGAAGACCGTTCTACAGACCGAGACTGAAGAATTGTCTAACGGGATGGGGCGCGGCACGCATTCGCGCCCGGATCCGGGACGCTCCTTGGCTTTCCCTCGCCCGGAACCATCTACCCCTCCCGGACCGGGTGCGGGGATGTGAAGCGATCGTGTTGACGACTGAACCGAACCGAGGCCCTTCGCAGGCTCTCCGGACCCTGACGCGCGGAGAAACCGTCTGGCGCACGGAGCGGGCCGATCGCTATTCCATCATCGTGGACGCGGCCGACTTCTTCTTCGCCGCCAAGCAGGCGATGCTCCGGGCGCGCCATTCGATCGTCCTGATCGGCTGGGACTTCGACGCGCGGATCGAGATCGAGCCCGAAGGCCGGACCCTGGAGGGCCCCAACCGCATCGGCGCCCTTCTCGACTGGCTGGCCAAGCGGCGCCCCGATCTCGACGTGCGCATCCTGAAATGGGATCTGGGCATGCTGAACTCGCTGGCGCGGGGCGAAACGCCCTTCTTCATGCTGAGCTGGATGATGGGGGGCCGGGTGCGCCTGAAGCTTGACGGCGCCCATCCCCCGCTTGCCGCCCACCACATGAAGCTCCTGGTGATCGACGAAGCCCTCGCCTTCTGCGGCGGCATCGACATGACCACGGGGCGCTGGGACACGCGCGAGCACGAGGAAAACCGGCCCGGCCGCCGCTCGCCGCGCGGCAAGCCGCTCGGCCCCTGGCACGACGCGACGAGCTGCGTGTCCGGCCCCGCCGCCAAGGCGCTGGCGGAACTCGCCCGCGCGCGCTGGGAGCGGGCGACGGGCGAGACGATGGACGCGCTGGCCGGCGAGGCCGACCTTTGGCCGGACGGCCTCCCCGTCGACTTCGCGGATATCGACATCGGCATCGCGCGCACCGCGCCCGAATACGAGGACCGCGAGCAGATCGCCGAGATCGAGGCGACGACCTTCGCGGTGATCCGGGCCGCGCGCCGGACGCTCTATATCGAGAGCCAATATTTCGCCTCGCGGCGCGTCGCAGAACTCCTGGCCGAGCGGCTCGGCGAGCCCGACGGGCCGGAGGTCGTCGTCATCAACCCGGACACGGCGGACGGCTGGCTGGAAGCCAAGGCGATGGATTCGGCCCGGATCAGGATGATGCGCCTTCTGCGCGACGCGGACCGGTTCGATCGCTTCCGCATCCTCTACCCCGTCAACGAAGCCGGCTCGCCGATCTATGTCCACGCCAAGATCATGGTGGCCGACGACCGCGTCCTGAAGCTCGGCTCGGCCAATCTGAACAACCGCTCCATGGGCTACGACACCGAGTGCGACCTCGTGATCACGGCCCGGGACGAAGACGAGGAAACGCAGCGCGGCATCACCGCCAAGCGGGACGGCCTGATTGCCGAGCATTTGCGCATGAGCCTCGACGACTGGCGGGACGCCTTGGCGCGTCACGAGGGGCGCCTCGTCGGCGCGCTGGACGCGCTGCGCGGGGGCCGCCTGGAGCCCTTGCCCATCCGCGAACTGACGGTGGACGAGGAACTCCTGGCCGAATCCGATCTTGCCGATCCCGAGCGTCCCGTCGGCTGGCGGGATCGGATCGGCTCCGTCCTGCGGCGCCGCTGAAACCTCCCCTCGAGCGATCGGCGCTTGCGCGGCGGGCGAAACCGCAGTCCCATCCCGAACCAACAGGCGGCTCGCCTCGCAGCGATTCGCGCCCCTTCTCGGATAGGAACGGACAGGCCATGGCCGCGCTTTCTCCCCTTCCCCAGGACGCCGCCCAAGCGGTCCTCGTCGGCCGTCTCTTCGACCCCGAAACAGGGGGGCCGGTGCTTGTCCAGGTGCGGGGGGATCGGCTGGTGGACGTTTCAGCCGCCGCGCCGACGCTGTCGCAGCTTCTGGAGCTTGCGGACCCCGTGGCGGCGCTGCGCGCCGTGGGCGAGGCGACGAGCTGGCCCCTCGACGAGGTGCTGGGGGCGAGCCTTCGCAACGGGCCGGAACGTGAGGCGAGCGCCGTTCTCCTCGCCCCGTGCGACCTTCAGGCCGTCAAGGCCTGCGGCGTCACCTTCGCGCGCTCGATGATCGAGCGGGTGATCGAGGAGCGCGCCAAAGGCGATCTCCAGCTTGCCGCCGCCATCCGGGGCGAGATCGCCGATGTGATCGGCGGCGCGCTGACCGACGTCGTGGCGGGTTCGGACAAGGCGGCCGAGGTGAAGCGCATCCTGCAGGAGCGCGGATACTGGTCGCAATATCTCGAGGTCGGCATCGGGCCGGACGCGGAGGTCTTCACCAAGGCGCCGGTGCTGGCGAGCGTCGGATACGGGTCCGAGATCGGCATCCTGCCCGCCTCCGCCTGGAACAATCCGGAGCCGGAAGTGGTGCTGGCGGTGAATTCGCAAGGGCGAATCCTTGGTGCGACGCTCGGCAACGACGTCAATCTTCGCGACGTGGAAGGGCGCTCGGCGCTGCTGCTCGGCAAGGCCAAGGACAACAACGCGTCGTCCGCCATCGGACCCTTCGTGCGCCTCTTCGACGACGCCTTCACGCTGGACGACGTGCGCGACGCCGAACTGACGCTGAGCGTGGAAGGCGAGGCGGACGGCTACCGGCTGGAGGGCCATTCCTCCATGCGCGAGATCAGCCGCGACCCCGCCGATCTCGTCGCGCAGGCGCTCGGCCGCCATCATCAGTATCCCGACGGGATGATGCTCTATCTCGGCACGCTCTTCGCCCCGGTGGAGGATCGCGACGCGCCGGGCAAAGGTTTCACCCACAAGCTCGGCGATCGGGTCTCCATCGCATCGCCCCGTCTGGGGCGCCTGGAGAACGTCGTGACCCACACCGACCGCGCGCAGCCCTGGCACTTCGGCATCGCGGCGCTGATGAACCATCTGGCCAAGCGTGGCCTCCTGGCTTGACCCAGGCTTTCACGCCATGGGCAGGGCGTCGAATTGTCTTGCGAGAGCCGCAATTTAGCGGCATGTGCACCCGTTAGCCCGGGGCACATCGGGCGGGGTCGCATGGGGATGGTTTGGAGATGAGCGCAGCGCCAGCCATGGAAGCGGATACGGGCGTGTCGACGCGCACGCTTCTCCTAACGACGGACTGGCGGGCGACCTCGCTCGGGCCGATCGAGGCTTGGCCGGTCCACCTGTCCGCCGTGGTCGACACGGTGCTCGATTCGCAGATCCCGAAGGTCCTGATGTGGGGCCCCGACCATGTGATGATCTACAACGACGGCTATCGCGAGATCGCCGGCGACAAGCACCCGAGCGCCTTCGGGGCGCACGTGCCTGCGATCTGGCCCGAAATCTGGGACTGGAACCGGCAGGTCATCGCGACCGGCTTCGAAGGGCACGCCCAGACCTTCCGCGACCAGCCGATGCGCCTTTATCGCAACGGCGGGTTCCACGAGGTCGTCTTCGACCTGTTCTACACCCCGATCCGCGGGGCGGACGGCGCGATCGGCGGCGTCTTGTGCACGGTGATCGAACACACCGAGCGCGAAGCCGTCCGGCGTGACCTCCACCGCTCCAACGACCGTTTCCGCGCCGCCGTTTCGGCGATCCATTCGACGCTGTGGACCAATTCCGCCGAAGGGCGGATGACCGGCGAGCAGCCCGGCTGGGCCGCGCTCACCGGCCAGTCGCCGGCCGAGTACGAAGGGTTCGGCTGGTCGGCGGCGGTCCATCCCGAGGATGCGGAAGGGACGGTCGCGGCCTGGAACGCGGCGGTGGCCGCGCAGACGACGTTCCTCTTCGAGCACCGGGTGCGCACGGCGTCCGGCGAATGGCGCCAGTTCGCGGTGCGCGCGGTGCCGACCTTCGACGCGCTCGGCACCTTGCGCGAATGGGTCGGCGTCCACACCGACGTGACCGAGGCGCGGCAGGCGGAGGAATCGCTGCGCGAGCATGCCGCCATGCTGGAGCGGCAGGTGCGGCACCGCGAGCGCGCCGAGGAGCAGCTCCGCCAGCTCAACGAAACGCTGGAGCAGCGGGTCGCGAGCGCGGTCGAGGAACGCCAGCTCGCCGAGTTGGCGCTCGCCCGCTCGCAGAAGCTCGAAACCATCGGCAAGCTGACGGGCGGCGTCGCGCACGACTTCAACAACCTGCTGCAGGTCGTCTCGGGCAACCTCCAGCTTCTCCTGAAGGACATCGCCGGCAACGACCGAGCTGAGACGCGCGTGCGCAACGCGCTGGCCGGCGTTTCGCGCGGCGCCAAGCTCGCGGCCCAGCTTCTCGCCTTCGGTCGGCGCCAGGCGCTCGAACCCAAGGTCGTCAACGTGTCGCGCTTCGTGCGCGGCATGGACGACATGCTGCGCCGCGCGATCGGCGAGGCGATCGAGGTCGAGACGGTGTTCGGCGCAGGGCTGTGGAACACGTTCATCGATCCGACGCAGATCGAGAACGCGCTCCTCAACCTCGCCATCAACGCGCGCGACGCCATGGACGGCCAGGGCCGGCTGACGATCGAACTGTCCAACGCGCATCTCAGCGACGACTACGCGCGGCGCCACACGGAGGTTTCGCCCGGCCAGTACGTCATGCTGGCGGTGAGCGACACGGGCTCGGGGATGAGCCCGGAAATCATCGAGAAGGTGTTCGAGCCCTTCTTCACCACCAAGGCCGAGGGCAAGGGCTCCGGGCTCGGCCTGTCCATGGTCTACGGCTTCGTGAAGCAGTCGGGCGGCCACGTGAACATCTATTCCGAACTCAACCAGGGCACCACGATCAAGCTCTACCTGCCCCGCTCGGCCCAGGCCGAGGACCAGGAGATCGACGTCGAGGCCGGCCCGGTCGCGGGCGGCACCGAAACCGTTCTCGTGGTGGAGGATGACGAGGAGGTGCGCGCCACGGTGGTCGAGATGCTGACCGATCTCGGATACCGCGTCCTCAAAGCGGTGGACGCGCAGTCGGCGCTCAACGTCGTGGAAAGCGGCATCCCGATCGACATCCTGTTCACCGACGTCGTGATGCCCGGCAAGCTGAAGAGCCCGGAGCTCGCGCGCAAGGCCAAGGAGCGCCTGCCCGGCCTCGCGGTGCTCTTCACCTCCGGCTACACCGAGAACTCGATCGTCCATGGCGGGCGTCTCGATGAGGGCGTGCAGCTCCTGTCCAAGCCCTATACGCGTGAGGCGCTGGCTCGCAAGTTCCGCCATGTGCTGGCCAACCAGGCGCAGGCCAACGCCGCCCGGCGCGGCCTGAAGGGGCCTTCGCTGGTGCCGGCCGATCCGGACGGGATGCGCGGCGAGACGCCCGTCGTTGCCGAGCGCGTCGTGGAGGCGGCCGTGGCTTCCAGGACCGTGCTTCTGGTGGAAGACGACGGGCTGATCCGCTTCAACACGGCCGACATGCTGAAGGATCTCGGCTATCTCGTGGTGGAAGCCGGCCGGGCCGAGGACGCGCTCACCGCGATCCAGACCGTTCCCTTCCACGCGCTGGTGACCGACGTGAACCTGCCCGGCATGTCGGGACCCGAACTCGCCCGAAACGCCCGTCAGGTGAAGCCGGAGGTCGGCATCGTGTTCGCGACCGGGGACCGGCACGTTCCCGGCTTCGAGACGGATGCCGCGCAACGGGTGGTGGTGTTGCCCAAGCCCTACGGGATGGACGACCTGGAAGCCGCGCTGGCACGCGTTCTGGCGGACGCCCCGGTCACGGCCTGAGGGTCGCAGCCTCACCCGCCCGAACCGCGTTCTCGCGATCGACCAGATCGACGCCCTCGAAGGAATGGTAGAACAGGGGATCGGCGACATAGCCGGTCACCTCGCGCCGCGCCGCCACCGAAAAGATCGAATGGGCAAGCGGCACCCAGGGCGCCTCGCGGTGGAAGATTTCCTGCGCCTCGAGATAAAGCGCGCGGCGCCCGGCCGGATCGGACAGGGTCTTGGCCTCGCGCACCAGCCGGTCGTAGTCCGCGTCGCACCAACGCGCCACGTTGTTGCCGCCGGGGCGCACCGCCGCGCAGCCGAGCAGCGTGTGAAGGAAGTTGTCGGGATCGCCGTTGTCGCCCGCCCAGCCGTAGAGCGCGAGCGACACGTCGTCGTTTTCCAGAATCGACACGCGGTAGGCGTTCCATTCCGAGGTCTTGAGACGAAGCCGGATGCCGAGCTTCTCGAGATCGGCGGCGATCATCTCGGCGACCCGGCGCGCGTTCGGATTGTAGGGGCGCGATACCGGCATGTACCAGAGATCGGTGTCGAGGCCGTCCGGCAGCCCCGCCTCGATCAGGAGCTTGCGGGCGGCCGCCACGTTGTAGGGATAGGGTTCGACGCGCTCGTCGAAGGCCCAGAGCGAGGGCGGGATCGGGTTGGTGGCGAGGATCGCGCTCGGCCCGTACACGGCATCCAGGATCGCCTGCCGGTCGATCGCCATATTGACCGCGCGGCGCACGCGCACGTCGTCGAAGGGCTTTCGTGTCGTGTTCATGGCGAGATAGCCGACGTTCAACCCTTCCGTCTCGTAGAGCTTGAGCTCGGGGTCGGAGCGCAGGCGCGCCAGATCGGCCGCGTCGGGAAAGGCCGACATGTGGCACTCCCCCGCCGTCAGCTTGGTGAGCCGGGCGGCCGTCGTCGGGGTGATCGAGAACACCAGCGTGTCGATCGGCTGCCGCCCCCGCCAGTAGTGCTCGAAGGCATGGTAGCGGATGGAAACGCCGGGCTGAAACGAGACGAACTCGAACGGCCCGGTGCCGATCGGCGCGGTGTCCAACCGCTCCGGATGGCCGTTCTCCAGAAGCCGATCGGCGTATTCGGCCGACAGGATCGACATGAAGGGCATGGCGAGGCTCGCCAGGAACGGCGCTTCGGGCCGCGTCAGGCGGATGCGCACGGTGAGCGCGTCCACCACTTCGATGGATCGGAGGAGGTCGGGAAAGCCGGAGTCCTGAAAGTAGTCGAAGCGCGCGCCGGACACGGCGTGAAAGGGATGGTCGGCCTTCCACTGGCGCTCCAGCGAGAACACGACGTCCTGCGCCTCCAGGGTGCGGCTCGGCTCGAAGTCGGCATTGGCATGAAAGGCGATGCCGGGGCGCAGGTGGAACGTGTATTCGAGCCCGTCGGGCGAAATCTCCCAACGCTCGGCGAGCGCGGGCCGGATCTCCGTCGTGCCGGGGCGAAACTCCACCAGCGTGTTGAACATCGGCTTGGCCGCATCCATCGCCGTGCCGGTGATCGACAGCTGGGGGCTCAGCGATTCCGGGTCCCCTTCGGAGCAGAAGACGAAGGTCTTGGCGCCGGCGGGCGCGGTGGCGCCCAGCACCGCAATGGCTAGCGCAAGGGCGAGGCGGGTCGGAAACATCGGCGTCATTCCGCAAGGGGGCCTGAGTCGTGGCGCGGCGCGTTCAAGGGCAGATCGAGACGGAAGGTCGTGCCGCGACCGGGCTGGCTGGACAGTGCGATCGTGCCGCCGAGCGTCGCCGTCACGAGGTTGAAGACGATATGGAGGCCGAGGCCCGTGGAGCCCGAGCCGCGCCCCGTGGTGAAGAAGGGGTCGAAGACCTTGGGCTGGTCGGCGGGCGCGATGCCGCGCCCGTCGTCGGCGAACACGATGCGCACGCGCCCGCCTTCGCTGCGGGCGGCCTCGACGCGGATCGTGCCGTTCCGGCCGGGCGCGAAGGCATGGGCATAGGCGTTGGACAGGAGGTTGGTGAGCACCTGCGCCAGCGCGCCGGGATAGGTGTCGAGAACGAGGCCCGGCTCGCAGACGACATGAAGCTCGTGGCCCGCGCGCTTGCGCAAGGGGCCGAGGCTGGTGAAGAGGTCGCGCGCGAACTCGCCGAGTTCGAAGGCGCGCCGCTCGCCGCTCGCCTGATCGGCCGCCACCTGCTTGAACGCGTGGACGAGGCTTGCTGCCCGCTCGACATTGCTGGTGGTCAGCCGCGCGCCCTCCGCCATACGCGACACGAAGCCGGCGAAAGCTTCGCGCGTCACCCGCCCGCCCGCCGTTTCGGCCTCGAAGCGGCGCACGTCGCCCGCGATGGCGGTGGCCGTGGTGAGCGCGACGCCGAGCGGCGTGTTGATCTCGTGCGCCACACCGGCCACGAGCTGGCCGAGGGAGGCGAGCTTTTCCGCCTGGATCAGCTCGGCCTGGGTTTTGCGCAGGCGCTCCAGCGTCTCGTCGGACTCCTCCTTGGCGCGGCGAAGCGCCCCTTCGCGCATGTCGCGTTCGATGAGGAAGTTGTTGGTGGCCCTCGCCATGGACCCCAGTTCGTCGCGACGCTCGGCCTCGGGCATGAGGCCGGCATCGATGCGGCTCGCGCGGTCGATCATGCCCTTTTCGAGGCTGCGGAGCGGACGGGTGATCGAGCGGGCGACGAGGAGTCCGGCGCCGCACGCCATCAGAAACGCCATGCCGCCGCCGACGAACAGAATCCGGCGCACCGCCGTGCCGATCGCGTCGGCGTTGCGCGACAGTTCGTTGTTGAGGCTCGACACCTGCAGAAGCATGATGCCGGCCGTGTCCGACATGTCGACGAGAAGGCGCGACTGGTCCTCCAGCCCCTTTCGCACCGCGCGCAGGCCCGCCCGCCATTCGTCGAGCGCGTCGATCATCTCGCTTTGAATCAGCGGCGAGATCGGCAGCGCGGCGATCTTGTCGCCCATCCGACGCCCTTCCTCGTCGATCACGGCGATCGCGCCGGCCGAGCGGGCCTCGATCACCTCCATCGAGCGCCGGCCGAGCTTCAACGTATCGACGGCGATGTTCTGAGTCGCCTGTTCGGTCTCGTGGGCGTTGATCGTGAAGGCGAGAAGGCCGGCGATCTCACCCTGCAGCGCGCGCTGAGCGGTGGTGTCGATCTTGAGCTGGCGATCGACGCGCTCGAGCGCGCCCTGCAGCGCGCGCACGCCGCCCGAGCCGAGGTCGGGCAGCACGCGATCGCCCTCGCCGGCATTTCTGGCGCTCGCGATCGCCTCGCCGAGCGAGGCCGCGGCATGGCGGATACGGGCCATTTCGAAGGAGGCCGAAACGCTGGTCTCGGAAGGGGAGCGCCCGCTGGCCGAGACCATCATGCCGTCGGCCAGCGCAGCGCGCAGCGACAAGGCGCTGTCCACCACGTCGCGCGTGAACTTCAGCGTCCGGTCGCGCGCGCTCAAGGTTTCGACGAGATCGCGGTTGGAGCGGGTCTGGCGCTCGCGCGCCTCGTCGGTGAGCTTCAGCAGGGTCTGGAGCCGCGCATCCATCTCGGCCACCAGCCGGTCGCCCTCGCCGGTCGCGACGGTGAGCTCCTCCATCAGGTTGCGATAGCGCGACAGGGTCGAGCGGGTCTGGACGATGGCGGTGGTGCGCGCGGCGTCCCCGCTCTTGGCTTCCAGGTTGCGAAGGCCGGCGGCCGCGCCCTTCACGGACGCGGAAAAGGCCGAGGCCTGGCGCTCGCGTGCGCCCGCCGTGCCCGACACGTAGGCGTCCTGCGCGCTCATGCCCGACACGACCTGACGATAGATGTTGGCCGCTTCCAGCGCCCCGGCGCGCGCGAGGTCCGCCCGGTCGAGCAGCACCACGGACAGGAAGCCAACGACCGCGATGAGCACGATCGGGATGGCGCCCACCAGAAACACGCGCCCCGCGATGCTGGGCCGCAGCGCGCCGGCGATCCCACTTCCGCCCCGATGCGCTTCCAGCGGACCGGACGGCGTCCGGAACGCGGCGGCCGGGGGGCGGCTGGGGGAATGATGATTCATGAACGACCCGGACGACATGGACGCTCGGCACCATGGCGCTTCTTCTGTTTCAGGTCGATTTCGTCGCCGGCGCGGCCTCCGGCGAGAAGATGTATCCGGCGCCCCGCACGGTGCGGATCACGCTGGGATGGGCGGGATCGGGCTCGACCTTGCGGCGGATGCGGGTGATGCGCACATCGATCGCCCGGTCGAACGGGTCGCTGTCCCTGGCGCTCGCCAGATCGAGAAGCCGCTCGCGCGTGAGCACCCGGCGCGGGTTTTCCGCGAAGGCTTTGAGCAGGCTGAACTCGCTCTGGACGAGCTGGATCGAGCCGCCCGCCTCGTCCCACAGGAGCTGGGCGTCGAGATCGAGCCACTTGGTGCCGAAGCGCACGCGCCGCCCTTCGTCGGCCGCCGCCTCCGGCGCCTGCGCCACTACTGCCGCGCGGCGCAGCACCGAGCGGATGCGCGCCAGAAGCTCGCGCAGCTCGCAGGGCTTGGCGAGATAGTCGTCGGCCCCGAGCTCCAGCCCCACCACCCGGTCGACGAGGCTGGCGGTCGCCGTCAGCATGATCACGGGGATGCGCGTCTCGGTCTTCAGGAAGCGGACGATCGACAGCCCGTCCTCGCCCGGCATGTTGAGATCGAGCACCACGAGATCGGGCGTCTTTTTCGACAGAAGCTCGCGAAACGAGGCGCCCCCGTCGCAAAGCTCCACGGCAAAGCCGTTCATGCCGACATACTCGCCGATCATGGCGCGTGTCGGCTCCTCGTCGTCCACCACCGCGATCAGGGGTTCGCTCGTCATCTCTCTGACACTCTCAAGGGAAGGGAAATGGTGAAGGCGGCGCCGCCGAGCGGACCCTGTTCCAGGACGTCGATCCGGCCTTCGTGGAGGTCCACGATCTTGCGCACGATAGAGAGGCCGAGCCCGGTGGAGCTTTCACCCCCGGTCGGCTGGGCGGACAGGCGCTGGAACCGCCCGAACAGACGTGCCAGGTCTTCGGGGCGAAGTCCCGGCCCGTCGTCGCAGACGCGAACGAAGACGGTGTCGCCCTCGCACCCGGCGGACAGCTCGATGCGCCCGCCGGCCGGGGTGTATTTCACCGCGTTGCTGACGAGATTGTCCACCGCCTCGCCCAAGCGGTCGGGATCGCAGTGGAGGTGCAGCCCGTCCGTGGCCGAGACGAGAAGCGTCTGGCTCTTCCCCGCCGCCAGCGAGGCGTTCATCTCGCCCACCGTGCGCACCAGATCGGCGAGGTCCACGAGGCGCGGATTGATGGCGATGTCCATCGCATCCGACATCGCGTCCGAGACCGAAAGGTCGACGATGCGCGTCATGCGCCGGGCGGCGGTCCGAAGATGGCCGGTCTGCGTTTCCAAGGGACCGCGCTGGTCGTCGGGCAGTTCGGCGGCGAGCGCACCCAGCATCTCGGCCCGCCCGAGGATCACTGCGAGCGGGTTCTTCAGATCGTGAGCGACCGTGCCCAGGATCTCGTTCTTGAAGGCGTTGACGCGCTTCAGCTGGCCGCTCTGGATTTCCAGCCGCTCGTTGGCGGTTCGCAGCGCGGCGGTGCGCTCGAACACCTCGGCTTCGAGGCTCTGCTTGGCGCGCACGAGCTCGTCGTGCATGCGCGCATTGTCGAAGGCGGCCGACAGCTTGGTGCAGTAGACCGACACGAGCGAGGCCTGCGTGGCGCCGAGTTCGGTTTGCGTGTCGAGCACCACGAGAATTTCCGCCCCGCTCGCGGTGCGCACGTAGAGATGGACGCAGCCATTGCGGTGCACCGGGCCGCCGGCGGCCGAGGCATGGGCCATCCAGGCCGCGAGATCCCCGCCCCCGTCCGCCGCGAAGGAGCCGAGCCGGGCGAGAACGGTCGGCTCGGCCCCTTCCTCTTCGCGCAGGACGAGCATGCCGTCCGACTGGAGGGCCAGAAGCGCGTTGAGTTGGAGGAGGACACCGTGCGCGAGGCGCGTCAGCGAGCGCTCGCTGAAGAGATCGGCCGAGGCGCCGACGATCATTTCGAGCCCCGCGCGCATGTCGTCGAGCTTCTTGAGCTGCTCGTAGGCCCGCAGGGCGGCGGTGATCGTGGTGAACAGGCGATCGGCGGTGAGTTCGGTCTTGGCCTTATAGTCGTTGATGTCGAAATCCACCACGACGTGGTGTTCGGGCGCCTGGCCCGGCTGCCCGGTGCGCAGAATGATGCGCACCAGCTCGTTGCCGAGCTCCTCGCGAATGGCGCGCGCGAGCTTCAGCCCCGCGTCCTCGGTTTCCATGACGACGTCGAGGAGCACGATGGCGGCGTCGGGATGGGCGCGCAGAAGTGCCAGCCCTTCCCCACCGGAATAGGCGCCGAGGAACTCAAGCCCGCGCCCCCCGAGGGCGAAGTTCTGCAGGGCGAAGCGCGTGCCGTCGTGGACCGCCCGATCATCGTCCACCACGACGAGCTTCCAGGGGCTCGCTGCCGGCGCGGCCGGCGGGTCCCCTTCGCTTTCGAAACTCATCCATTCGCTGGCCATGGCCGGACATCCAGATGCGCGACGGGCCGAACGGCCGGGTCTTTCCTCGAACTCGCGCCCAAGGACCCATACCGAGGCCTCGGGCTCCTCCTCGTGGCTTGGGAAACGCTTCAACGCCGCGCCCGGGAGCGCCGCCGCTCGGCC
This sequence comes from Aureimonas sp. ME7, assembly GCF_903970965.1. Classification (GTDB taxonomy): domain Bacteria; phylum Pseudomonadota; class Alphaproteobacteria; order Rhizobiales; family Rhizobiaceae; genus Aureimonas. Next base: position 103,974 of record NZ_CAJCKW010000006.1, read on the forward strand.
AAACACACGTAATAGTCGTAGTCGAACTCGCAGGACGGCGCCACCGCGACGTCGGGCTTTGCCGACGCAACGGAAGGCCACCAGCCGCGCATCGTCAAGCGCCCGGTCCAATGGGCCGAACCGCGGCCGTCTGAGCGGCGTGCAACCGTATGGGAAACCATGAGGCCCTCCTTCGCATCGCAATTCCTGAAAGGCCGCTTCCGGCCCGCCACCGCTTCCCTTAAGGGCTGCATGTTTCGCGTATCGGTCGAAACCGCGCCGCCATGTTTCGCGACCGTTTCGCGCATGGGGAGGCGGATCGCCCCTGTTGCGCGGGCGAGCTCGCCATGTCGCAGCGCAACATCCCCGACACGAACCGAAGCCTTCGCGTTTCGAACGAAACCCGATCGCCCATCGATCGAAACCCACGCGGCATCCGCGCGCAACGGCGCCTGCCTATTCCTCCGCTCCACGACCCGGCGCCGATCGCTCTTCGACCGTCGCCTCATTCTCGGAGTGCCCGACGCCGTGACCCCATTTTCCACCGCCGCCTTCGACACGATGCCTCAGATCGGGGCGAGCCTCGCCCTTGCCCTGCCGATCCTCGGAACGCGCAGCCTTCTCCTGCGCCGGCTCGCAGCCGCCGGCAAAGCGAATGCCCTCCGGCGCGAAACGCGCATCCGCCTGGCTTCCACGTTGATTCTCGTCGTCGGGCTCGGCCTCGTCTGGATCGCCGAACTCCAGTCGCTTCTCCTGTCGCTGACGGCGGTGACGATGGCACTGGTGCTGGCCACCAAGGAGCTGATCCTTTGCGCCACGGGCACGCTCGCCCGCCGGGCGGGCGGGAGCTTTCGCATCGGCGACCAGGTCCAGATCGACGGATGCTCGGGTCAGGTGATCGCCAGCAACCTCTTCACCACCACGATCGCCGAAACGGAGGCGTGCGGCCTCGGCTCGCGCCCGACCGGGCGGCGCATGGTGCTCCCCAACAGCCGGATGTTCGGAGCCGGCGTCCATGTCGAGGACCGCACGGCCCCCCTTCGCCACCACGCGTTCGCGATCACGCTGGAGGAACACGGCCCCTTGCGCGAGCTTCTCGGCTTCGCGGAGGCGGAAGCGACCCTTCACATGCCCGAGGGCGCTAGCCTCCCGCGCATCGCCCTGTCCACCAGCGATCTCGGCAAGACGCGGATCGAGGTGGCGATGTTCTGCGCGCCTGGCCGGGCGTTCGAGGCGGAGCGCGAGATCACCCTGGCGATCCTCGACCATGCGCGGGGCCGCAGCGCCGCCGTGCCCGCCCGCACGGGCGCGGCGCTGACGCTGGTTCGCCCCGCCGCGTGAGTGATCAGAACCGGACCCAGAGCGCGGTGAGAACGCCCTCCTCGTCCAGCGCGTTGCGTCCGGCGACGGCGCTCCATCCGCCGAGTTGGAGCGAAACGCGGGGCGTGACGTCGTAGACGCCGCTCAGCTGCAGCTTGTGCTGGTCGTAGCCCTCGCTCGTTTCGTCCGACAGGCCGAACACGGAGAAGCTTTGGGCGAGAACCAGAAAGCGCGACCACGGTCGCACCCCGAGGGTCACGTCCGCGCGAACCTCGTCCGCCTTGGCCGCGCCCCGTTCGCGAAACGCTCCTTGAGCATCCACGAAGGCCGAGCGCCCGGCGATCGTGAAACCGTATCCGGCCAGAAGCCGGGCCTCGTATTCCCCTTCCAGAAGCCCCGCCTGCATCGGATCGAGCGCCGCGTCGGCCTCCGCCAGGCGCAGGTTCGCCTCGACGGAAGCGACGAAGCCGCCGCGCTGCACGAGGCGGAAGCGACCGCCGATCTCCGACACGCCGAAACCCGTGTCCGTCGCCGGCTCTCGGTCCTCGAAGCGAAGCTGCCGCCATTCGGTGCGCCCGCGCAGGGTGAAACGGTCGGTGATGCCGTATTCCGCCAGTGCCTGGATCTCCGCTTTCCGAAAGCCCGACGACGGAGCGGAGTGCCGGTCCGACCCGAACGCGCCATCGGAGCGCGAGACACCGGCCTGGACGATGGCGATGCCCGTTCCCTTCGGCAGGGTCCAAGCCCCGGCAAGTGCCGTTCCCACGCCTAAGAATTGGGCCGGGGCCCATGCCGCTGCACACAGAATCATCACGGCAAGGCGTTTGCGGACAAGGGTTTTGGGCGTCACGTTCCAATCGGCTCCCGGCCGGATGACGTTGCGGAAGTCACAATCTGGGGTTCAAAGGATTACCGAATTGGTAGCCATCCCCCGCGAAAGCGCTTTCAAGGGCGCGGCCCTTCTTTTGCCGTCGGTCCTGGTCTAGGAGCTAGACCCCGAAGCGAACCCTTTTTGAACCACGCCGGGAGCCCGGATCGCCATGAACGACCAAGCCGCGACGCAGGCCAATCTTCTCGCCGAAGCCCTGCCCTTCATGCAGGCCTACGAGCACAAGACGGTGGTCGTGAAGTACGGCGGCCATGCCATGGGCAACCAGGAGCTCGGCCGCGCCTTCGCGCGCGACATCGCGCTTCTGAAGCAGTCCGGCATCAATCCGATCGTGGTGCACGGCGGCGGCCCGCAGATCGGCGCCATGCTGACCAAGATGGGCATCGAGAGCCGGTTCGAGGGCGGTCTTCGCGTCACCGACCAGCGCACGGTCGAGATCGTCGAGATGGTTCTGGCCGGCTCCATCAACAAGGAGATCGTCGCGCTCATCAACGCCGAGGGCGAATGGGCAATCGGGCTGTGCGGCAAGGACGGCAACATGGTCTTCGCCGAGAAGGCGAGGAAGACCTATGTCGACCCCGATTCGCGCATCGAGCGGGTGCTCGATCTCGGCTATGTCGGCGAGCCGGTCGAGGTCGACCGCACGCTTCTCGACCTTCTCGCCCGCTCGGAGATGATCCCGGTGATCGCGCCCGTCGCGCCCGGAAGGGACGGGGCGACCTACAACATCAACGCCGACACGTTCGCGGGCGCCATCGCCGGCGCCGTCCAGGCCGCACGCCTCCTGTTCCTGACCGACGTGCCCGGCGTTCTCGATCGCAACGGCGAGCTGATCAAAGAGCTGTCAGTGCCACAGGCGCGCGCGCTGATCGCCGACGGGACGATCTCGGGCGGCATGATCCCCAAGGTCGAGACCTGCATCGAGGCGATCGAACGGGGCGTCCAGGGCGTCGTCATCCTCAACGGCAAGGTGCTTCACGCCGTGCTGCTCGAGCTCCTGACCGAACACGGCGCGGGAACGCTCATCGTTCCCTGATGAGGGGCGACGGGTGCGGGCACCCCATGGGGCTTTGATCAGGCAGGGTGAGGTTTTCGCTTGCCCCTCAAGGCGCGGTGGAGTACTGCCCGGTACGGCGTACCGCTCGTTACGCCGCATTCTCCACCGTTCGAAAGTCCAGTGCCGTGACCGCCGCCCACGCTCAAGCCGATGCCGCAGCGCCCGTGAACTCTCGCGCCCGCGTCCTGTTCGCCAGCCTCATCGGCACCACGATCGAGTTCTTCGATTTCTACATCTACGCGACAGCCGCGGTTCTGATCTTTCCCAAGCTGTTCTTCCCGTCCGCCGACCCGACCTCGGCGACGCTGCAGAGCTTTGCGACCTTCGCGATCGCCTTCTTTGCGCGCCCCATCGGTGCCGCCATCTTCGGCCACTTCGGCGACCGGATTGGGCGCAAGGCGACGCTGGTCGCCGCGCTGATGACGATGGGCCTGTCGACGGTGGCGATCGGTCTCCTGCCGACCTACGCGACGGCGGGCGTCGTCGCGCCACTGCTCCTGGCGATCTGCCGTCTCGGCCAGGGCCTTGGGCTCGGCGGCGAATGGGGCGGCGCCGTGCTGCTGGCGACCGAGAACGCCCCTCCGGGCAAGCGCGCTTGGTACGGGATGTTTCCTCAGCTCGGCGCGCCGATCGGCTTCATCTGCGCCACGGGCTCGTTTCTGATCCTGTCGGACGTCCTGACCGACGAGCAGTTCTTCGCCTTCGGCTGGCGCATTCCCTTCGTCGCTTCGGCTCTGCTGGTGCTCGTCGGCCTCTGGGTGCGCCTGAAGATCCATGAGACGCCGGCCTTCCAGAAGGCGATCGAGCGGCACGAGCGGGTCAAGGTGCCCTTCCTGGAAGTCATGAAGGAGCACAAGGGGCGGCTTCTGGCCGGCACGTTCGCCGCGCTCGCGACCTTCGTCCTGTTCTACCTGATGACGACCTTCGTCCTGTCCTGGGGCACCTCGGCGCTCGGCTTCTCGCGCTCGACCTTCCTGCCGATCCAGATGCTCGGCGTCGTATTCTTCGGCTTGGCGATTCCCGTCTCGGCCCTTCTGGCGGACCGGATCGGCTCGCGCGCGACGCTGCTTCTGGCAACCGTCGGCATCGGGCTCTTCGGCTTCCTGTTCCAGCCGCTGTTCGGCGCGGCGACGACGGGCAGCGTGATCGCCTTCCAGATCGTCGGCTTCGCCTTGATGGGGATGACCTACGGCCCGCTCGGCACCGCCCTGTCGGATCTCTTCCCGACCTCGGTGCGCTACACCGGCGCGTCCTTGACCTTCAACTTCGGCGGCATCGTCGGGGCCTCGCTCGCGCCCTATCTGGCGACGCGCCTCGCCACCGACTACGGCGTCTTCGCGGTCGGCTACTACCTGTCGGCCGCCGCCGTCCTGACGCTGGTCGCGCTCTACGCCACGCCCCGCCGGCCCGAGTTCGAGGACCGCTAGAACGCCCCGCGCCGCCACGCCGGACATAGCTTGGCGGCGCGTCATCTCCCCCTGCTCGGTTGACGCCGCGCCCTCTCCCGTGCGCAAAGAGCCGATATGAGCGAGCACACCACGATCCGCCGCACCCGCGACGCCGGCCCCGACGATTTTGCCGGCATCCACACCTGGGTCTTCGATCTCGACAACACCCTTTATCCCCGCCGCACCGACCTGTTCTCGCAGATCGACAAGCGGATGACCGACTACGTCGCCGAGCTTCTCGGGCTGCCGCGCGAGGAAGCCAAAGCGGTCCAGAAGGATTTCTACCGGCAATACGGCACGACGCTGCGCGGGCTGATGGAGGTCCACCGGATCGATCCGGACGCCTTCCTCTCCTATGTCCACAACATCGACTATTCGTGGCTGACACCCGACCCGGCGCTGGGCGACGAGATCGCGGCGCTTCCGGGCCGCAAGTTCATCTTCACCAACGGCGACCGGGGCCATGCCGAGCGCACGGCGCGCCAGCTCGGCATCTTCGAGCATTTCGAGGACATCTTCGACATCGTCGCCGCCGGCCTCGTCCCGAAGCCCGCCGCCGAGACCTACGACAAGTTCATGGGGCTGCACCGCATCGACACGGCCCATGCGGCCATGTTCGAGGATCTGGCGCGCAACCTCGAGGTTCCTAAAACCCTCGGAATGCGCACCGTCCTGATCGTGCCGGAGAACTTCGAGACGACGCTCGGCGACGCGTGGGAGCACGAGGGGCGCGAAGGCGAGCATATCGACTTCGTGACCGACGACCTGACGGCGTTCCTCCAGCGCCTTCGCGGCACATGACCTCAGTCCTTCAGGAGCGAGCGGCCCGGATTGGCGAGCGATGCTTCGCCCCCTGCCTGCCTCGAAGAGGCTTCGCCCTCCCGCCGCTCCGATAGTCCGGCACGGTTCTGGCGCAGGACCGCGTCTTCCGCCCATTCTCCGGTTTCGCCCTTGGCAGCCTTCGCGGCTTCGCGCGCGGCGCGGGACTCGGGGTCGCTGTCCGTGGCCTTCGCCTGCCCTTGCGTTTCATCGGCCGGAATGGTCTCCGGCGCATCTTGCGCCTGCTGGCGTCGCATCATCTGCGAGTCGGTATCGAGATCGCCCATGGGTCCGCTCCCGTCATAGGGGTTGAGGCGGAGAAACGACGCTGCCCGGCAGCGGTTCCGGCCGCCTCTAGAACCCGTAGAAGGCGCGGATCGCGTCCCACCCCTCCTCCGCCGTATCGACGAAGGTCAGGAGTTCGATGTCCTCGGGCGCGATCGTCCCTTCCGCGGCCAGGAACTCGAAATCGACGAGGCGGCGCCAGAATTCCGAACCGAAGAGGATCACCGGGATGCGCGCCATGCGCCCCGTCTGGATCAGCGTCAGCGCCTCGAACAACTCGTCCAGCGTGCCGAAGCCGCCGGGAAAGATCGCCATCGCCTTGGCACGCAGGAGGAAATGCATCTTGCGCGTCGCGAAATAATGGAAGTTGAAGCAGAGTTCGGGCGTCGCATAGGGGTTGGGCGCCTGCTCGTGCGGCAGGGTGATGTTGAGCGCGATCGACACCGCGCCGACATCGGCCGCCCCGCGGTTGCCCGCCTCCATCACGCCGGGCCCGCCGCCCGTCACGATCACGAACTCCTTGCCGCCCGACGAGTTGGCCGAATGGCGGGAGGCTGCGGCCGCAAAGCGCCGCGCTTCGTCGTAGTACCGGCTGTTGGCTTCGAGCCGCGCCTTCTGCCCCTCGTTGCGCGCTGCCCAGGCCGCCTGGCCAGGCTCCGGAATGCGCGCCCCGCCGAACAGAACCACGGTGGAGAGGATGCCGGCCTGCGCCAGCACCATTTCCGGCTTCATCAGCTCGAGCTGAAGACGAACGCCGCGCGTCGCCTCCGCCGTCAGGAAGTCGGGGTCGTCGTAGGCGAGCCGATAGGTCGGCGACAGGGTCTGCGGGGTTCGGGGCTTGGCGACCTCGCGCCGGGCGTCCTCGCCGGACGAGGGAAAGGGAACCCAGGTTCCCTCCGGCGCGACGGGCGCGGGCTCGCCGGAAGGTCGTTTGGTGTCGTCCGTCATGATGCGCTTCAAGCCTTGCCTTGCTGGAAGGAAAGATGGAGGGCGCCCGGTCCAAACGGCAAGCCTTGTGCCCCGAGGACGCTGCCCTTAGAGCTTGGCGCCATTCGTCCGATCCCGATTCACAAGGAATTCCGCTCCGATGACCGCATCCCACGCCGATCTCGAACGCACGATCGAAGCCGCCTTCGAAGCCCGCGACGGCGTGTCGAGCGCCACGAAGGGCGAGGTGCGCGATGCGGTGGATACGGCGCTGGACCTCCTCGACCGGGGCGAGGCCAAGGTCGCGACGCGCGGCGGCGACGGCGCCTGGACCGTTCACCAGTGGCTGAAGAAGGCGGTTCTCCTGTCGTTCCGCCTCAACGACATGGAGATCGTGTCCGGCGGCCCGGGCTCGGCCACCTGGTGGGACAAGGTGCCTTCCAAGTTCGACGGCTGGGGCGAGAACCGCTTTCGCGAGGCCGGCTTTCGCGCCGTGCCCGGCGCCATCGTGCGCCGCTCGGCCTTTATCGGGCGCAACGCCATCCTGATGCCGAGCTTCGTCAATCTCGGCGCCAGCGTCGGCGAGGGCACGATGGTGGACACCTGGGCGACGGTCGGTTCCTGCGCGCAGATCGGCGCGCATGTCCACCTGTCGGGCGGCGTCGGCATCGGCGGCGTCCTGGAGCCGCTCCAGGCAGGGCCGACGATCATCGAGGACAACTGCTTCATCGGCGCCCGCTCGGAAGTCGTGGAAGGCTGCATCGTGCGCGAAGGCTCGGTGCTCGGCATGGGCGTCTTCCTCGGCCAGTCCACCAAGATCGTCGACCGCGAAACGGGGGCGATCACCTATGGCGAAGTGCCGCCCTATTCGGTGGTGGTGGCGGGCTCCTTGGCCGGCAAGCCGATGGGCAACGGCGAGGCGGGCCCGGCGCTCTACTGCGCCGTGATCGTCAAGCGCGTCGACGAGCGCACCCGCTCCAAGACCTCGATCAACGACCTCCTGCGCAGCTGAGCGTATCGCAGGACGGGAACGAGAAGGGCGCGGGATCCGAAGATTCCGCGCCCTTCTTCGTATCCGAAGATGGAGCCGATCAGTTGAAGCCGAGGCTCCCGGCGGGTGCGGCGGAGGCCGGTGGGGTCGCGTCGAACGAGCCGCCGAAGCGGCTGGCATCGGGCTCGGAATGCTTGGTGACGCGGCCACCGACCATCGAGCCGACGCCGATCGAGCCTTCCGCCGGCTTGGCTTGCGCGCTCGGGCGAGCCGTGTTGTCGGCCACGCGAACCACGGCGGGGCGAGCGGCAGGAACGGGGGCGCTGGCGGGAAGCGCCATCACGGCGGCCTGGGCGGTGCCAGCGGCGGGCGCGGCGGCGGCCGGCGCCATCGCGGTTGCCGTCGTTTCCGTCTGCTGCTTGGCGGGCGCGGGCTTGGCCGCCACGGTGCGCGCGATCAGGCCCGGCCGCACGGTCGGCTCCACGGCGGCGACCAGCGTGGAGGCTTCGCCCATGGCGGGCGACTTGCGGGCGCGGATCGAGGCCATGTGGCGCTTGACGTTGGAGCAGTAGACGCTGGCCGACTTCGACATCGTGGTCGTGCGGTGGCCGCCCTTGTACTTCATGGCGGTCTGGCAAACGTCGCCGCCGCCCTGCTCGTAGGCGCCCTTCAGGTAGCGCATGCCGTAGCGAAGATTGGTTTCGGGATCGAGCAGCGCTTCCGCGGGGCCGCTGAAACCCATGCCGCGAGCCGTCGCCGGCTTGATCTGCGACAGCCCGTAGACGCCGGCGCCCCGGGCGCGCGGATTGTAATGGCTTTCGACGCGCACCACGGCATAGGCGAGCTCGCGGGGAAGATCGTTCTCGTCGGCCGCTTCCGCGATGAGCTCGTCGATCTTCGGATCGCCGGTGATCGTGTCGCCGACGGCCTTGGCGACCGTGCGCACCGTTTCGGCGCTGGCGCTGGCGACGGCGGCCGCGCCCGAACCGACCCGGGCGGCACCGGCCACCACCGTATCCTTGGCGGCGACGACGCCGTCCGTGGCCGCGTCACGGGCGGCAACGGCCGTGCCAAGCGCCTTGGATGCGAGGCCGGGCTTGGCGGCAGCGGTCGGGGCGGGAGCGGCGACCACGCGGGCGCCCTTGGCTTCCGCCACCATCACCGGCTCGGCGGCGGGGCGGCCGGAAGGAACGATGACGCGCGTCGGGCCGGCGTCGGCGGAGGCGATCTCGACTACCTTCGGAGCGGCGGGCGCGGCGCCGGAGGCGGCGTTTGCAACCTTCGAGGCGTCGGAACGTTGGGGTGTCAGATCGGCGGTGCCCGACAGCTTGTCGCCATCGGAAACGCATCCTGACAGGATCAGCGGTGCAAGGAGTGCCAGACCGGCTACCGAAACCAAACGGCCGGAACGCGCAAAGGCGAACCGGGCTCCCATCGCCCGCTGGTCAATCATGCAAGGTCCCCATAGCCGTTTCCCTCGGGTCGGAGCCTTCCTGTCGAAACGGGGCCGAAACATGGCCGCTCGGTGACAAAGGTTACGATCCGTTCACGAAGGTTAGCGCAACGTGACCGAAAAACACCACCCCGCCAAACTTGGTTTTGCGGGCTTCGGGCAAGCTTGACAGGTTCGCAGCAAGCTCGCGCCACACTATCCAACTGAATCGTCACGACGATTCGAGGCGTTAAGGGTGCCCTAGGGGTATGCGGGAGCCTGCAGAAAATTTTTCCACAAGGGCGGTCGGGAAGCGCTAAAACCGGGCCATGACGCCGCTTCCGACCGATCCTGCCGCGAATCTCTTCCAACTTCTGCGCTGTCCTTCCGTCACCCCGGCGGAAGGGGGCGCCCTGTTGGCGCTCTCAAGGATGCTCGCTCCGCTCGGGTTTGCGATGGAGCGCCCGGTGTTTTCGGATAGCGGAACGCCCGACGTCGAGAACCTCCTGGCGCGGCGCGGCTCGGGTGGCCCCCATCTCTGCTTCGCCGGGCACACCGACGTCGTGCCGCCGGGCGCGGAAGCCGACTGGACGCACCCCCCGTTTTCCGGCGCGGTGGAGGGGGGCGAAATGATCGGGCGCGGCGCCGTGGACATGAAGGGCGGCATCGCCTGCTTCGTGGCGGCCGTGGCGCGCCTAGCCGAAAAGAACCTGTTGCCGGACGGGCGGATCTCGCTTCTGATCACCGGTGACGAGGAAGGACCGGCGATCAACGGCACGGTGAAGCTTCTGCGCTTTGCGGAAGACCGGGGCGAGCGCTTCGACGCCTGCCTCGTCGGCGAGCCGACCAACCCGGACGTCCTCGGCGACATGATCAAGATCGGCCGGCGCGGCTCGCTGTCCGGCCGCCTCACGCTTCGCGGGCGGCAGGGGCACGTCGCCTACCCGCACCGCGCCGACAACCCGATGCGGCGCCTTCCCGCCGTGCTCGAAGCGCTGCAGGGCCAGCCGCTGGACGAGGGGAGCGCCGCGTTCCAGCCGTCCAACCTCGAGATCACGTCGGTGGACACAGGCAATCCGGCCACCAACGTCATCCCGGCCGAAGTCGCGCTCGCCTTCAACATCCGCTTCAACGACCGTTGGACGCCGGACACGCTGAAGGCGGAGATCCTGCGGCGGATCGAAGCGGCGCTGCCCGCAAACGCTCGCGACGCCTATGCCGTGGAATGGCGCTCGCCGGTGTCGGACGTCTTCGTCACGCAACCCGGACCGCTGACGCAAGCCCTGTCGGAGGCGGTGGAGGCCGTCACCGGACGGACGCCTGAGCTTTCGACCTCCGGCGGCACGTCGGACGCCCGCTTCATCAAGAACCATTGCCCCGTGGTGGAATTCGGCCTTGTCGGCGCCACCATGCATATGGCCAATGAACGGGTCGCCCTCCGGGACCTTGAAACGCTGACGGCCATCTATGAAACCTTCATTGCCCGCTGGTTCGCCGCCCAGTCCTGACTTCCTGCCCTCGCTGCCCGAGATCGGTCGCTACTTCACCGGCGCGTGGCAGTTGATGGCCGGCGACCGGCAGGGGCTTCACCGGCTCGACCTATCGGCCGACGGCTTCTGGCGCTCGTTTGCCGCGCTCGTCGTGGCGCTGCCGCCGACCGCCCTGTCCTGGCTGGAGTTCGAGCGCGTCGAGCGCGGCTCGGCCGCCGCCGGGCCGCTCGCGGCGGTCGCCGCCCACGCGCTGGCCGACCTCACCGCCTGGCTCCTGCCCCTCCTCCTCGTCGGCATCGCGGCGCGCCATATCGGGTTCGAGCGGCGCATCGTGCCCTTCGTGGTGGCGGCGAACTGGGGCGGCGCGCTTCTGACCTGGGCGTTCTCGCCCTTTTTCGTCCTGCTGCTCGTCACCGGCCCGAGCGATCTGACGCAGATCCTCGGCCTCCTGATCGCGCTGGCCTCCGTCGTCCTGACGACCCGGCTCATCGTTTATGCCAGCGACTGCGACTGGCCGCTGGCGGTGTCGATCGTCACGATGATGGTGTTCGTTTCGCTTCTGTCCTACGGCGCCGTGTCCGATCTCTTCGGCATGGCCGTCGGCTGAGGCTTCAGGCGTAGTCGACCTGGGTGAGGTAGAGCCCGTCCGGCGGCGCGACGGGCCCGCAGCGCTTCCTGTCGCGCGATTCAAGCGCCGAGACGAGATCGGCTTCCGACCAGCGGCCTTCGCCGACGAGCTTCAGGGAGCCCGCGAAGGATCGGATCTGGTTGTGGAGGAAGGACTGGGCCGAGGCGTGGATATGCACCTCGCCGCCGGGCCCCGGCACGACGTCGAGCCGCTCCAGCGTGCGCACCGGGTTCTTCGCCTGGCAGTTCACCGAGCGGAACGTGTTGAAGTCGTGCGTGCCGAGAAGCCGCTTGGCGGCGCGGTCCATCGCCTCGACGTCGAGCGGGCGCCACACCCACCAGACATGGCCCTTCAGGATGGAGGGCGGCGGGCGGCGGTTGAGGATGCGGTAGAGATAGTGGCGCTTGCGGGCCGAAAAGCGCGCGTCGAACGTGTCCGGCACCTTTTCCGCGTGGAGGATGGCAACACTCCCCTCCTCGCGGAGATAGGCGTTGAGCGCGTCGCGCACCGTGTCGCTCTTCCAGTCGCGGGTGATGTCGACATGGGCGACCTGCCCCGTGGCGTGGACGCCGGCATCCGTGCGGCCCGCGCCGAACAGGGTCACCGCCTCGCCGCAGAAGGCATGAAGCGCGCGCTCCACGGTTTCCTGGACGGAAATGCCGTTCTTCTGCCGCTGCCAGCCGCAATAGGGGGCGCCGTTGTATTCGACCGTGAGCTTGTAACGCGGCACCGGGATCAGCTGCCGAGGCGCGTGCCGGCCGGCACCGGGTTGCCGCGCAGGAAATCGGAGGCGTGCGCCGGCTTGGCGCCGGCTTTCTGAACGTCGAGAAGGCGTACCGCCCCCTCGCCGGCCGCCACAAGAAGCGCGTCGTCGAGCGCTTCGCCCGGCGCGCCGGTTCCTCCTTCACCCACCGCGCGGAGAAGTTTCAGCCGCTCGCCGGCGAGAAGCGTCCAGGCGCCTGGAAAGGGCGAGAAGGCGTTGATGCGCCGCGCGATCTCGGCCGCCGGCCTGTTCCAATCGACGGCGGCCTCGTCCTTGCCGATCTTGTGGGCGTAGAGCGTCTCGCGTCCCGTGCGAGCCGCGATCTCGTCCTGGGGCTCGAAGCGGAGCGTGTCCGCCTCCAACCCGGCCATCGCCTCGACCATCAGTTTGGCCGAGGCCGAGGCCAGGCGATCGTGAAGTTCGCGCGCGGTTTCGCTCTCGCCGATGGGAAGCGTCTTCGTCAGCGCGACGGGGCCGGTGTCGAGCCCGGCTTCCATGCGCATCACCATCATCCCCGTCTCGGTGTCCCCGGCCTCGATCGCGCGCTGGATGGGCGCGGCGCCCCGCCAGCGGGGCAGGAGCGAACCGTGGCCGTTGAGCGCGCCGAGGCGCGGCGCATCGAGGATCGGCTGAGGGAGCAGGAGACCGTAGGCGACCACCACCGCGACATCGGCTCCGAGCGCGGCGAAGGAACGCTGCTCCTCCTCGCCCTTCAAGGACACCGGGCTGCGCACCGGCAGGCCGAGACGCCGTGCCTCCGCCTCGACCGGCGAAGGCGTCGGCTCCAGCCCGCGCCGTCCGGCGGGCCGGGGCGGCTGGGTGTAGACGGCGGCGATTTCGTGGCCCGCGCCGTGAAGGGCCTGGAGCGTCGGCACGGAAAACTCCGGCGTTCCCATGAAGACGAGGCGAAGGCTCATGGCCGCCTCAGGCCACGCCGCGCTTCGACGCCTTGGAGAACTTGCGGATCACCATGTCGCGCTTCAGCTTGGAAATGTAGTCGATGAAGAGCGTGCCGTTGAGGTGGTCGATCTCGTGCTGGAGGCAGGTGGCGAGAAGCCCGTCGGCCTCGATCTCGTGGGTCTGGCCGTCCAGCCCGAGATAGCGCACGCGAACGCCCGCCGGCCGCTCCACCTCGGCATAGTAGTCCGGGATCGACAGGCAGCCTTCCTCATAGGTCGAACGCTCGTCCGACGAATGGAGGATCTCCGGATTCAGGAAGACCTGGGGCGCCTTTTCCTCCTCGTCCTCCTTGGACAGGTCGATCGTGACGACGCGCAAGGGTTCGCCGACCTGGATCGCGGCCAGCCCGATGCCGGGCGCGTCGTACATCGTCTCCAGCATGTCGTCGACGAAGCCGCGCAGCGCGTCGTCGACGCGCAGGACCGGCTCGGACACGCGGCGCAGAAGGGGATCGGGCAGGATGACAAGGGGCTTGACGCTCATGCGCGTCACGTAAGCCGAAGGGGCGAACGGGTCAACCGCCGAGCGATGTTCCCGTTTTGATCTGGCTCGAGCATCTCGAATCGGCTAGGCTTCAGGCCATGGATTTTTCCGCCCTCGGCTCCTTCCTCGACCGGCCGTTCGTCGCCGTTTTCGGCCTGTCCCTGACCTGGGGCGAGGCGCTGCTCGTCGTGCTGGTCGCCGGGCTTCTCCTGCGTTTCGTCTTCCGGCGCGGGACCTCGGGCGCCGTGGACGACGAGGGGACGCAGGAGCTTCTGCGCTCCCAAGCCGAGCTTGCCGGCCGCATGCAGAGCATGGGCGAGATGATCGGCGCGCGGCAGGCGGAACTGACGCGCGCGGTGGCCGAGCGGCTGGATGGAATGGGCGTGCGCGTCGGGCGAAGCCTGCAGGAAACCCAGGCGCAGACCGGAGAAACGTTGGCGCGCCTCGCCGAGCGCCTTGCCGTGATCGACCGGGCGCAGGGGCAGATCCAGGGGCTTGCCGGCGAGGTGGTGCGCCTGCAGGACATTCTCGCCAACAAGCAGTCGCGCGGCGCCTTCGGCCAGGCGCGGATGGAGGCGATCGTCATGGACGCGCTGCCGCCCGGCGCCTATTCCTTCCAGGCGACGCTGTCCAACGGCAAGCGGCCGGACTGCCTGATCCCGATGCCGAACGGCGCGCCGGCCCTGGTGGTGGACGCCAAGTTTCCGCTGGAAGCCTGGACGGCGTTTCGCGAGGCGACGAGCGACGAGGCGCGCGATCTCGCCGCCACCCGCCTTCGCCGCGACATGGACGTCCATGTGCGCGCGGTTTCGGAAAAATACCTTCTGCCGGGCGAAACGCAGGACACGGCCTTCATCTTCGTGCCCTCGGAATCGGTCTTCGCCGAGATCAACGAGCATTTCGGCGACATCGTCCAGCGCGCGCATCGGGCTCGGATCGTCATCGTCTCGCCCTCGCTCCTGATGCTGTCGATCGAGGTGGTGAAGGCGCTTCTTAAGGACCAGCGCATGCGTCGGGAAGCGGGGCGGATCCAGCGCGAGGTGGTGGCGCTCGGCGAAGATCTCCAGCGGCTCGACGCGCGGGTGGCGGCGCTGAAAAACCACTTCGCCCAGACGGGGCGCGACGTCGACCAGATCCTGATCTCCACGGAGAAGCTGATCCGGCGCGGCGAGAAGATCGCGAGCGCGGAACTCGGCGAGGAAGGCGAGCCGCACCCTGTGTCGAGATCCTGAAACATACGCCGACGAATCGACCGGTTTTCCACACGTTCGCGAAACCACGCCGAAAAACACTAGGCCTAAAGCTTGACAAATCTTTAATCGGAGGGGATCGAAAACGCCGCGATCGCGTTTCTCCCCTGAATGACTATCTCGGGGGCTTTTTCCATGCGCGGCATCACGACAGCGATTTTCGCCGGTCTCGTCCTCTGCGCCTCGCCGATCGCCGTATCCGCGCCCGCCCATGCCGCCGCCGCAACCGCGTCGCAGGATCTCGCTTCCCTTTACAACCAGAACACCAGCGACGAGTTTCGCAAGGGTCTTCAGGTTCGCCTGACATGGACGGGCGACTATGCCGGCGCGTTCGACGGCCGCATCGGCCCGCAGACGCTCCGCTCGGTTCGCGACTTCCAGGCCCGCAACGGGTTCACCGCCGACGGCGTGATGAACGAGGCGTTCCTGAAGCTTCTGATCGCGAAAAGCGACGAGGCACGCGATGCGGTCGGCTTCACCCATGTGACCGACACGGCGACGGGCGTTCGCCTCGCTTTGCCCGGCGCGCTCGTCGCGCCGAAGGGCGAAACGGAAGTCGGCAGCCTGTGGCGCTCGGACGACGGCGGGATCGAGATCGAGACCGTGCGCTTCGCCAAGGAAGGCTACACGCTGTCCGGCGTCTTCGACACGCTGTCGGCCGGTGGCCCCGGCAAGACGGTGGCCGCCGCCGAGATGACGGGCGATGCCTTCACCATTCGCGGGCACGAGGACGGCCGAGAGTTCCTGATCCGCTTTTCGGGGCGTGGCAACGACCTGCGCGGCTTCTCCGTCGCCTGGAACGCCGAGGAAGCGCCAGTCGTCGCGCCATATGCGCAGGTCGCCGCGCTGACGGTCGAGCCCTTTGCCGCCGCGCCGCAGGCCGAGGACATGGGTCCGATGGCTCGCCTCTTCGAAAGCGGCCGTGCGGAAGGCGTCGCCTTCGGCGAAGGCGAGAAGGCGTCGGCGCCCGCCAAGCCGGAACTCGCCGGCCCCGCCCCCGGCTTCGATTCGTCGGGCACCGGCTTCGTCGTCTCCAAGGACGGCTGGCTCCTGACCAACGCCCATGTCGCCAAGGCCTGCAAGACGGTTCTCGTCGGTGACCTTGGTGCCGCGTCCCAGGTCATCGTCGATGAGGCGCAGGATCTGGCCCTCCTGAAGGTGGACGCTAAGGCCGGCAAGCCGCTGCCGATCGTCTCGGGCAAGCCGCGCCTCGGAGAGGACATCCTGGCGCTCGGCTTCCCGCTGCGCTCGATCCTCGCCGACAGCCTGAACGTGACGCGCGGCAACGTTTCGTCGCTGATGGGCCTGATGAACGACGCGAACTACCTGCAGATTTCCGCCCCCGTTCAGCCCGGCAATTCGGGCGGCCCGCTGGTGGATCTCGCCGGCCGCGTCGTCGGCGTCGTCACCGCTAAGCTCAATGCCGTCGCGGTCGCCGACCTGACGGGCGATATCCCGCAGTCGATCAACTTCGCGATCCGCCCGGATGCTGCCGCCCGCTTCCTCGATGCCCACCACATCGCCTACGAGACAGCCGACGCGAAGCTGGCGCTGGAAAGCGTGCCGGACGCGACCGCCAAGGTCCAGGACTCGATCTACCCGGTTCTCTGCCTCGGCACGAACTGAGCGCCCGCCCGCTGGAACGAACAAGGGCCGGATGCGTAGCGCATCCGGCCCTTGTTCGTTCCAGGTCGCCGGGTCAGTTGGATGTAATAGCCTCGAAGATCGGCGTCACCACGACGTGGGTTCCGTCGAAGCTCGCGCCCTGCATCGGAATTTCAGCGGTGCCTCCGCCCTGCCGGTCCACGACGAGGAGGCCGGCATCCGCCGTGTCGCTGGCCATGCGCACCTCGCGCAGAGTGCCCACGTGCTGGCCGTCGGAGCTCATCACCGCCTTGCCGGCCCAGTTCGTCGTATCCTGGTCGCCGATGCCCGAATCCATGGCTTCGTTGTCGCTGGTGACGGATGGAACCGGCGGCTGCGTCGCGGCCGTCCCTTGCGCGGACGCGATACCGGGGGCGCCGAGAAGAGCTAGGCCAAGCGCTGCGTGTCGAAGGAAAGGATGGATCAAGAGGGTCTCCAAAGCTCGAGGCCGCGAGACAGCGCGGCGATGGCTGAGGGACGCCCGTTTCACCGTCATGGTTCCCCGCGTCACGCAATCTTCACACGGGCCCGGCGGCGCCTTACCCGGCCTGTGTCGCAGCCGGCCCATGCCCCGAAACGCACTCGTCCCGTCATCCAACTGTGATCTTGCGACCCTAGGGCAGCCTGGAACCGTTCCAAGACAGAAGGACCCGAAGGGCGATGAACGAGCACGTCAATCCCCGCCATGCCGTCTTCCCGACGAGCCGCCTCGAGGATGCCGAAGGCGAGGGCCTGAACCCGACCGCCAACCGGACGATGGGCGAGATCATCGCCAACCGCTTCTCGCGCCGCGACTTCCTGCGCGGCTCGCTCGCCGCGACCGCGATCGCGGCCACCGTCAGCCCGATGGCGCTGATCTCGGCCGAGCATGCGCGCGCCGCTTCTCCGAAGCGCTTCGACTTCCGGGAAGTGGAAGCGGGCATCGACACCCATCATCACGTGGCCGAAGGCTACGACGCGGACGTCCTCCTGCGCTGGGGCGACGCCCTCTTCCCCGACAGCCCGGCCTTCGACCCGGTGAACCAGACGCCGGAAGCGCAGGTGCGTCAGTTCGGCTACAACAACGACTATGTCGGCTTCGTGCCGCTCAGCGGATCGTCCGAGCACGGCCTTCTCGTGGTGAACCACGAATACACCAACGAGCACCTGATGTTCCCCGGCATCGTCAAGGTGGTCGAGAAGGCCGACAAGAAGGACCCGACGAAGACCGTCACCGAGTTGGAGATCGCCCCGGCCGATCGCCGCCGCGTCGACATCGAGATGGCCGCCCACGGCGGCACGGTGGTCGAGATCCGCAAGGAGGGCGGCAAGTGGCGAGTGGTGCGCGAGGGCGCGCTCAACCGCCGCATCACCTCCAGCACCGAGATGCAGCTGACCGGCCCCGCCGCCGGCCACGACCGCCTGCGGACCAAGGCGGACGCGACCGGCACCAAGGTCTTCGGCACGATCAACAATTGTGCCGGCGGCGTCACGCCCTGGGGCACCTACATCATGGCCGAGGAGAACATCCACGGCTACTTCATGGGAACCCTGCCCGAGGGCCACCCGGAAGCGACGAACTACAAGCGCCTCGGCCTTCCCGAGGGCACCTATGCCTGGGGCCAGTTCCACGAGCGCTTCGATATCTCGAAGGAGCCCAACGAGCCCAACCGCTTCGGCTGGGTGGTCGAGGTCGACGTGATGGACCCGAACTCGGTGCCGAAGAAGCGCACCGCGCTCGGCCGCTTCAAGCACGAGGGCGCCGAATCGATCGTGGCCAAGGACGGGCGCGTCGTCTTCTATCTCGGCGACGACGAGCGTTTCGACTACGTCTACAAGTTCGTCACCACCGGGCGCTATGACGCCGACAACCGCGCCGCCAACATGGATCTCCTGGACGAGGGGACGCTTCATGTCGCCCGCTTCGCCGAGGATGGGACGGTGGAATGGCTGCCGCTCACCCATGGACAAGGCCAGTTGACGGCCGAGAACGGCTTCCATTCCCAGGCCGACGTCCTGATCGAAACGCGCCGGGCGGCCGATCTCCTGGGCGCGACGCCGATGGACCGGCCGGAGGACATCCAGCCGAACGAGACCAACGGCCGGGTCTACGTCATGCTGACCAACAACACGCGCCGCAAGGACGACCAGATCGACGCCGCCAACCCGCGCGCGGCCAACGCCTTCGGCCACATCATAGAGATCCACGAGGACGAGGGCGACTTCGCGGCCACCAAGGGTCGCTGGGAGGTTCTTCTGAAATGCGGTGATCCGAGTGTTGCCGAAGTCGGGGCGACCTTCTCGACCGAGACCACGAAGAACGGCTGGTTCGGCATGCCCGACAACTGCGCGGTCGATGCCGACGGTCGCCTCTGGGTGTCCACCGACGGCAACAGCCCCAAGGCGACGGGCCGCACGGACGGGCTTTGGGCGGTGGAAACGGAAGGCGAGGCGCGCGGCACGTCGAAGCTCTTCTTCCGCGTGCCGGTGGGCGCGGAAATGTGCGGGCCGCTTCTCCTGCCCGACATGCAGACGGCGTTCGTCGCCGTGCAGCATCCCGGCGACGGCGGCGAGGACTGGGACGGGTTCGGCCGCCTGTCCTACTACGAGGATCTGTCGACCCGCTGGCCGGATTTCCGCGACGACATGCCGACGAGGCCGTCCGTCGTCGCGATCACGAAACAGGGCGGCGGCCGGATCGGCTGATCCATCCCTCATGATCTTGGCGGCGGCCTTCCCGGAAAGGAGGCCGCCGCCGGCGTTTTTTTAGGGAATGCGGATGCGCGCCAGAAGGCCGCGATGGTTGGAGCCGAACGTGTCCGGCAGCGCCTCCAGCGAAAGGACTTGCGCACCGCGCGTCAGGACGTGGTCGATCGGCAAGCCGAAACGCCCTGCCGTCACAGGCCAGGTCGAGACGTAGAAGCCGGAAAAGCGCAGGCCCGTGTCGGCGGCGAGCTGCATCAGGCCGGGCGACCAGGGCGCGGAGTTGAAGTCGCCGGCGAGGATCACCGGCCCTTTCAACGCCTTGATTCGCCCGGTGAGCGAAGCCAGCTCGTAGTCCGGGATCTCGTCGAAATAGGGCTTCGACATGTGGGCGCCGACGAGATTCAGCGCTCGTCCGTCGATGTCGAGCTTGAACTGGACGTAGCGGCGGTGCGGCACGGCATCCAGCGTCGCCTGGAAGGTGCTGACGGGCGGATGCTTCGACAGGAGCAGCGTGTCGCACTCTCCCTGCCCCGCGCAGCCCAGCTTGTAGGGATAGGTCTTCATCAGCTCGGGGATCGAGCCCCGGAGCGGCGAAGCCTCCATGAGAAGCAGGGCGTCGGCACCCGACGACAGGAGATAAGGCACGGCAGACGGCGCGTTTCTGTTTTCGAACAGGACGTTGAAGGACAGAAGCGTGAAGTCCACCCCGCCGGATGCCGGATCAACGCGAGGCGCGGCGACGCTCTCGAAGCGCCACCAGGTGAGCCCGACGGCGAAGGCCGCGACGGCGATGACGAGAACCGCGCGTACCCGGCGTCGAAGAGCCAGAAGCACAAAGGCCGGCGCGAACAGGCAGAGCGCCATGTAGGGCATCAGCTGTGAGATGGCCGGCATCAGGACGGCCTTGGGAAACAGAAGGCTCGCCGCGATGACGAGGACGAGGCCGCCGGCGAGCGCGGACGCGGCGCCGGCCCATTCGTCGCGATGTCGCATGGGCGGAACGGCTCCAGTCGAGTTCGATGCGGGGTCGCCAGGCGTTCGACGTCGTCCGGCGGAGGGATTCCAGCCTTTTCGCACTTGCGAAACAAACTCCGCAAGGTAGCATCCGCCGCATTCCGGGAGCCGTTGGCTCCCCTCATTCGAAGGATCTTTCATGGCGGTACTCGTCACCGGCGGCGCAGGCTATATCGGTAGCCACATGGTCTGGGATCTGGTCGACGCGAACGAAAAGGTCGTGGTGCTCGACCGCCTGTCCACCGGCTTCGAATGGGCGGTGGCGCCCGAAGCCGAGCTCGTGGTCGGCGACATCGCGGACGGCGAGCTCGTGGGCCGGCTGATCGCCGAGCACGGGATCGACGAGATCATCCATTTCGCCGGCTCCATCGTGGTGCCGGAATCGGTGGCCGATCCGCTCGGCTACTATCTCAACAACACCGTCGCCTCCCGCGCCCTGATCGAGGCGGCGGTGCGGGGCGGGGTGAAGCATTTCATCTTCTCGTCCACCGCCGCCGTCTACGGCTCGCCGAAGACGATGCCGGTTCCCGAAACGCAAGGCCCCGCGCCCGAATCCCCCTACGGCACGTCGAAGTGGATGACGGAGCTGATGCTGCGCGACACCGGCGCCGCCCATCCCCTCACCTTCGCGGTCCTGCGCTACTTCAACGTGGCCGGCGCCGACCCGAAGGGCCGGGCCGGCCAGTCCACCAAGGGCGCGACGCACCTCATCAAGGTCGCCAGCGAAACCGCGCTCGGCAAGCGCCCCTTCCTGGAAGTCTTCGGCAACGACTACGACACGCCGGACGGCACCTGCGTGCGCGACTACATCCACGTGTCGGACCTCGCCGCCGCTCATGCCAAGGCGCTCGCCTATCTTCGCGCCGGCGGCGCGTCGATCGTCGCCAATTGCGGCTATGGCCACGGCTACTCGGTTCTGGAAGTGCTCGACACGGTGCGCGAGGTGGTCGGGCGCGACTTCGACGTGCGCATGAGCGGCCGGCGACCGGGCGATGCCAGCGCCATCGTGGCGGATGCATCGATCGCACGCGAGCGCTTCGGCTGGGAGCCGCGCTACGACGACCTGCCGCTGATCGTCGGCCACGCGCTGGCCTGGGAAGAAGCGCTGGACAAGCGAAACGCGCGCTAGGAGCCCTGTTCGCCCAGCACGGGTTCGCCGCGCGGGGCCTCGGGGGCCGGGTCATGGAATGCCGGGGACGCAGACCTTTCAAGGAAGTGGAAGGAAGCACGGAGAGCACGGTCCACCAATCGCGCGCAAGGTTTCGTCCCAGCGCGCGGGACGGAGTGGAAAAGGTCGGACGCGCACTTTCCGTCGTCCGCCCGTCTACCGCCCTGCGCCAGCATTCGGGCGGTCCGGGCGAGCGTGCTTCCTTACGCGAACTCGACCCTCGATCCCTCATGCCCCGAAGCTGACACCGGACGCAGAGCATCGCGATCGCAGCCTCGTCACGATCACGTCGCTGATGGCCAACGGGCAGGTCGCCCAACTGGCGGGACAGCTGAACCGCGCCTTGGACAACGGCCTGCGGAAGGAGGAGGCGGGCGAGGTCGTCACGCAGATCGCCTTTTATGCCGGCTGGCCGAACGCGTTCTCGGCCGGCCCCGTCGTCAGGGAAGTCCTGGAAAGCCGGCCCGAATGAGGGACGCCGTCAGTTCCGCCCCCGATGCACCTTCCCGATCTCCATTCTTATAAGGATTCGCCATGGAAAAGACGTTCACCGCCGCCTCCCTCGACGCTCGAGAGATCCAGGTCTTCCCGAGCGGCTCGGCCCCGTCCATGATCGCCAGCCCCGCAACCTTCTCCGGCCATGTCATCGTCGACGTTCTCGTTCCGTCGTCGGTCGAGACCCCTGCCTCCTCGGCTCTGGTTTCCTTCGCGCCGGCCGCGCGCACCGCCTGGCACTCCCACCCGGCCGGCCAAATGCTGATCGTCACCGCCGGCAAGGGTTGGGTCCAGCGCGATGGGGAGGAGAGACAGGCGATCGGCGCCGGCGACACCGTGTGGATCCCCGCCGGCGTGAAGCACTGGCACGGCGCGACCGACATCAATGCCATGAGCCACATCGCGGTCACCTACATCCGGGACGCGAAGAACGCCGATTGGATGGAACTCGTGACCGACGAGGAATACGCCGACCGCTGAGTCTTCTTCCAAGAAGGCTGAGGCCGGTCGATGCGTCGCCGGGCGGGTGGGGGACGGCGATATCCGGCTAGATGCGGGCTGAAAGGCCGATGGCTTGACGTGCCGGGGCTCGGCGATGCCGGGCGAATGGCTCTTGCCCGGACGAGGCGATCATGGATCGGCGGGAGCGGTCGCCGTCGCGCCGCCCCGCTTGCGTATCCGAACTTGCGGGGCGTCCGGCATCGTTCGGGCCCGCACACCCCGCAAGATCGTTGGATCAGTGGCTGTCGGAACCCGGGACGAGGCGACCGGCCGAACCCGGAGCGGCGGAATAGGTGCCGGCCAACGCTCCGGTGACGACGCTCATGATCGCATCGTGATCGGCCGCGTCGTTGACGGAGCGCGACCCGGGAACGAGACCGCCGCCGGAGCGGGCGGCCGAGGCGGGGGCGGTGGCGAGCGGGAAGCCGTAGGTGGCGCGGGCCGGGCTCGCGCCGATGCGGTCGGTCGAAGACGCGCCCTCGATCACCGACTGCACGGCGGCTTCGTCGCGAGCCCGCTCGTAGGTGTCGGAGCCGGGCACGATGGCGTGGGCTACGGACATCGTGCCGAAGGACGCGGCGGCAAGAAGGGCGGAGGCCAGGGTGCGGGTCTTGGTCATGGATCGTTCCTCGGATGGGCCTCGACGGGCCGTTGAAGCGGGGAAGCCGGGCGGGACGCCTCGACATCCCGGAGCGGGCCGTTTCGGCCCGCCGCTCTTCCCCGTGTTTGACGAGGAAGAGACTAGACGCGGCTTGTCGCAGCCCTGTGCCGCGGGCGTGCGAAATTGTCCCAAAAGTGTATCGAGCCGCACAGTCGATCCGAAGCAACGGCCGATCCTGCGACACGTTGATACAGTTTTTCGCGCGCCTTTCCCGCATAGTGGCCTTATGATGGCGGCCGACCCGAAGTTCGGAACCATCCGATGGACAGCATTCCCCATATCATCGTCGTCGACGACCACCAGGACATACGCGACCTCGTCGGAAACTACCTGGAGCAGCAGGGATACCGGGTGAGCGCTGCGGAAAACGGGGCCGCCCTCCGGCGCCTGCTCGAACGCGGAGTGCCCGATCTCATCGTCCTCGACATCATGATGCCGGGCGACGACGGGCTGACGATGTGCCGGGAGATCCGCACCATGGGCGACACGCCGATCATCTTCCTGACGGCGCGGGCCGAGGAAACCGATCGGGTGATCGGTCTGGAGCTGGGCGCCGACGACTACCTGACCAAGCCCTTCTCATCGCGCGAGCTTCTGGCGCGCATCAAGGCGGTGCTGCGCCGCGCGAGGCCGGCCGGCCCCCAGCGCGCGGTCCGGCGCCCCGCCATGCTGCGCTTCGATCGCTGGACGCTCGACGTCAGCCGCCGCGAGCTGCAGGACGAGGACGGCGTCGGCGTTCCGCTCTCGACCGCCGAGTTTCGCCTTCTGAAGGTGTTCGTGGAGCATCCGGGCGCCGTCCTGACCCGCGACCAGCTCCTCGACCTCACCGTCGGCCGGGAGGCCGAGCCCTTCGACCGCGCCATCGACAACCAGGTCAGCCGCCTGCGCAAGAAGGTCGAGAGCGACCCCCGGAACCCGACCATCATCCTCACCCATTGGGGCGGCGGCTACAGTTTCGTCCCGGAGGTAACGGCATCATGACACTCGCCTGGAGCCCGGTGACGGGGCTGCGGCGCGCCTTGGCGCCGCGCGAGGCCGAAAGCCGCTGGAACCCGGTCCACTGGTGGCGCAAGAGCCTGGCGATCCAGCTTCTCGCCTCCATGCTGCTGGCCCTGTTCGGCAGCCTCACCTTCGGTCTCTACATCTGCTGGGACGAGTACAAGGGCGCCATCCAGACCGCGGCGCGCACCGAGCTGCACAGCCGTTCGGCGGCCGTCGCGCGGCTGATGGAGGTCACCACGCCGGCGCTGAGGGACGAGCTCGCGCGCGTCAACAGCACGCAATACACCCGGTTCTGGATCACACCGGGCGTCACGCCCGATCTGGGCACCTGGGTCGACGACGCCTTCGCCCGCTTCCATGTGCCGTTGCGCGATCTCCTGGACGACGGCGCCGAGGACGCATCCGCCGCCCCCGAGGTTCATCCGGTTCTGGGCCCGGGCGCCACGAGCGCCCTGTTCCGCGAGGATGCGCGCTGGAACACGCCCACGGCGGAGGCGAGCGGCGACGTGCCGACGCAAGGCCGATACCTCGACTACGCCGAAAAGGACGGTGCCGGCGTCATCATCCCCTTGGGCAACGGACAGGCCCTCAACGTCGCCTTCTACAAGCGCATCGCACCGACGATCTGGGCGACCCCCCTTCCCCTCACGCTCGGCCTCACCGCCGCGCTCGTGGCGCTGGTCGGCGCGTTCACGGCGCGGCGCATCGCGCGCCCGCTCCGGCAGCTGACGACGGCCGCCGAATCGCTGGGGCGCGGCGAGGCCGGCCCCCCGCTTTGCGAATGCGGTCCCGACGACATCCGTCGCACGGCGGAGGCCTTCAACCGGATGCAGGAGCGTCTCCACCGCTTCGTGGAGGATCGGACGCGGATGTTGGCCGCGATCAGCCACGACCTGCGCACGCCGCTGACGACGCTGCGCCTGCGCGCCGAACTCGTCGAGGACGCCAACCTTCAGGGGCGGATGCTTTCGACGATCGACGAGATGCAGGCGATGGCGGACGCGACGCTGGCGCTGATCCGGCAGGAAACGACCGCCGAGGCGACGCGCACGATCGACCTTTGCGCGCTGGTCGAGAGCACCTGCGCGGATCTGGCCGAGCTCGGACACGACGTCACCTTCGAGGCCTGCGAGCGCCTGCCCTACCGGTGCCGTCCGGACGGCCTGCGCCGCGCCGTGCGCAACCTCGTCGAGAACGCCGCGCGCTACGCCGGAGGGGCGCATGTGCGCCTCGTGACGACGCGCACCAGCGTCGAGATCGTGGTGGACGACGACGGACCCGGCATCCCGCCCGACAAGCTGGACGAGGTGTTCGCGCCCTTCTATCGCCTGGAAGGATCGCGCTCGCGCGAGACGGGGGGCGCGGGCCTCGGCTTGTCGATCGCCCGTGCGATCGCCCGCCAGCACGGCGGCGACATCACCCTGCGCCGCCGCGCGCCCGGCCTCAGCGCGGCGGTGACGCTTCCCCTCTGACCATCGCAGCCCCTCGCAGCGCCTTCCCGGCGCCCCCTTGCGCGCGCCCCGATCCGGAGGCCGCCCCGCGAGTTCGCGCGCCAGCCCGTTGAAAGCCTGGAATGATCCATCTGAACTTCTCGATCCCGTGCCTCTACGTCTTGGTGCGGTTCGTTCTGCCTCTCCCCTGGACGTATCGATCGAAGATCGCGCTCGCCGCGCTGCTGATCGTCGGATCGCAGTTCCATCTCTGGAACCGCCTTTCGTCCGGCTCCGTTTTCGCGCCCGAGTTCCCGCAGGGCGTGGTGCTCGCCTTCAACTGGGCCTTCGGCGCGATCCTGTTCCTGGCGATCTTCCAGATCGCGCTGGATCTCGCGGGCTTGGCGACGCTTCCCTTCCGCCGTCCCGCGCCGATCGTGTCGAACCGGATGCGCTACGCCGCCGCGATCGCGGCCACGACCCTTGCCGGCGTCGCCGTCCATCAGGCGACGCGGCTTCCCCTCCCGAAGGATATCGAGATCGCGATCCGGGACCTGCCCCCCGAATTCGACGGCTACCGCCTCCTGCAGCTCACCGACCTTCATATCAGCCGTCTCTTCCAGGAGGACTGGACGCGGGCCGTGGTGGAGCGGGCCAACGCGCTGGAAGCGGATGCGATGTTGATCACGGGCGACCTGATCGACGGCTCGATCGAGACCCGCGAGGCGGACGTCGCACCGCTCGCCGATCTCAGCGCCCCGGACGGGGTGTGGATGATCCCCGGCAACCACGAATACTACTTCGGCTACGACGCGTGGATGCGCCGCTTCGCCGATCTCGGCCTCCAAGGCCTCACCAACGCCCACACCGTGTTGCACCGCGAGGGCGCCGAAATCGTCGTCGCCGGGCTGGCCGACCTTGCCGCGCCGGCGAACGGGCACGAGGGTCCGGACCTCGGCGCCGCGCTGGCCGGCGCCCCGGCGGGCGCGCCCGTGATCCTTCTCGAACACCAGCCGCGCATGGCCCCCGAGCGGGCCGGTCACGCAGCCCTGCAATTGTCCGGCCATACGCATGGCGGCATGATCCGCGGGCTGGATCGCCTCTTCGCCCTGGCCAACAACGGCTTCGTGGCGGGCACCTACAAGGTCGGCGGCATGACGCTCTATGTGAGCAACGGGACCGGGCTCTGGCCGGGCTTCGCCCTGCGCCTCGGCAAGCCGCCAGAACTCACGCGCATCACCCTGCGTTCGTCCCCGTAGGCGCGCGAGCGCCCCTGCCCGCGCCGCCCCTGCCCGCCATGCTCCAGCGCTCGGGCCGGCCTTGAGGACGCCGAAGCCGCCGGAACAGATCCCCGGCCTTACGCCTCCTTCGACACCGCCCGGGCCGCGACGGGTCGAAGCTCAGGCCATCCACCCAACCCGGAGTTACACACCTCGCACACCCTCGGGAGCTTCGCTAATGTTAAGATACCGGAAAGCATAGACTCCATACAAATTTAAGATGCTGAAACGAATGGTTTTTCGTCCCCGTATCTATGCCGCAGGCCATCAAGATCTGTAGCGCGAGCAGGGAGACGTTCTATGCATCGATACCAACTGCATACTATTGCAACTCTCTTGGGTTGTGCCGCCCTCGTCGGCGCCTTGCCCGAGGCGCATGCCCAATTTTCCGGAGGCCTTGGCGCGTCCGTCGGCGGAGGCCGAGGGCTGAGCGCGGGCGTTGGCGCCTCGCTCGGCGGCGGGCGCGGAATCGGCGCCGGGATCGGAGCCTCGCTCGGAGGGGATCGCGGCGCGGGTCTGGGAGCCGGCGCCTCGCTCGGCGGCTCCAACGGGGTCGGCGCCGGGGCCGGTGCGTCGCTGGGCGGCAGCCGTGGGACCAATGTCGGGGCGGGCGCCTCGGTCGGCGGGCGCAACGGCGTCGATGCCGGCGCGGGAGCCTCGCTCGGCGGCTCGAACGGAGTGAATGCCGGCGCGGGGGCCTCGGTCGGGGGCTCCAACGGCATCGGAGCCGGGGTCGGAGCCTCCGTCGGCGGGGGCAACGGCGTGAACGCGGGCGCAGGCGCGTCCGTGGGTGGCGGGCGCGGCGTCAATGCCGGGGCGGGCGCCTCGGTCGGCGGCGGCCGAGGGGTGAACGCCGGTGTCGGCGCGTCGCTGGGTGGCGGTCGAGGGACGGGTGTCGGCGTCGGCGTTTCGGTCGGCGGCAATGGAACGCGCCCCGGCGCGGGAACGGGAACCAATCCAGGCGGCGTCGCGTCCTCGCCGCCGATCCGGTCCAACCCGCCGACCGCGGGCAATCGTCCCGATCCCAACGCCGTACCGCCGACCGCCCTCCGCCCACCGGGCAGCCGCATACCGACGACGCCGAACATGAACCGGCGGCTGACGACGGCGGTCCTCCAGTTCAACGAAATGAGCCCCAACGACCGGCGTCGTCTGCAGAAGCGCTGCGGGCCGATCCTCAACGATCCCAACGGCAACGAATGGGATCTGGTGCAGCTCTGCAAGCTGCTCCGCTCCTGAAACCCGGTGCGGGCGCCGACCCCATCCACGGGGCGCCCGCATCCTCTCCTTTCCATGTCCGGCGGAAGCGCTCCGCGCGGCCGGCGTCCGAAGACTGGCCGGGTCGCACGCCGTCGATCCTGTCGCAATTCCGGCACAGTCCCCCTTCGAACGCGCTCCGAAGTCGCGGCCTCCGGGGTGGAAACGACGACAGGGCTTGCCGAAGGTCAAGGGGAAAATCTTAGCGAACACCGATGCTTCCGCAGATTTCTGGAAACCTTCCAGATATCGCCTTGGAATCGGTCCAAATCATTGCATTTGCTCGACCTTCCGCTTTGCGGCATGGCTTCGGCCGATCCGTAGCCGCCTTCCCGACAGGCGCGGAAGGAACGTCATGACCGACAGCGCCATCGATTGGGGACAGTTGTATCGCAGCGAAGAGGGACGGCTGCGCGGCCTCGTGCAGCGGCTCGTCGGCAATCGGGCGACGGCGGAGGACCTCGTTCACCAGGCTTTCCTTCACCTTCTGCGCCAGGCCGATCCCGCCTGTCGCTCGGCACCCGCCTACCTGACGACCACCGTGCGAAATCTCGCCCTCAACCACCTGCGCGATGCCCGGCGCCGGGGCGAGACGTCGCTGACCGATCTGGACCTCGACGCACTTACGGACGGCAAGCCCTCGCCCGAAGCGTCGGCCATCTATCGCTGCGAGCTGCGACGCCTTCTGGGCGCCGTCGCCGAACTGCCGGAGCGCCGCCGCCAGGCCTTTCTCCTCAGCCGGATGGAGGAGCTGACCTATGACGAGATCGCCCTTCGCATGAACGTCTCGCGCAACACGGTGATTTCCCATGTCGTGGCCGCGCTCGCCGATCTGTCCCGGCGCCTGGAGCGATAGGGCGCCGGCGTTCATCGTTTGGCGGACCCTTAGTGTCTCGGGATAAGGGGACACCATGAACGACACGCGGGAGCCGGATCCGACGATGGAAGGAAGCCAGACCGACAAGCGCTTCGAGGAAGCGCTGGAATGGTTCGTCCGGCTGCGCGAGGAGGACGCCGAGCCCGATCTGCGCGCCCGGTTCGAAACGTGGCGTCTCGCCGATCCTCGCAACGAGGAAGCCTTCGCCAGGGCGCAGGCGCTGTGGGACGGGTTCGAGATCGCGCGGCCGAGCTTCCGGCGCCGCCGTCGAGGGCCCCGTCTCGACCGGCGCGGCGTCCTGACGCTCGGCGGCCTCCTGGCGCTGGGTGGCCCGGCGCTTTATTGGGCGAGCAGGCCCGGACGCTTCGCCGATTATCGGACCGACGTCGCGGAGCGTCGCAGCGTGACGCTCGCCGACGGAAGCGAGGTCGAACTGGCGAGCTATTCGGCCCTGTCGGTCGACTTCACCCCGACACAGCGGGGCCTGACGCTCCATCGCGGTCAGGCCTTCTTCCGCGTCGCTCCCGATGCGGACCGCCCCTTCGTCGTCGAAGCCGGGGCCGGACGGGTCCGTGCGCTCGGCACGGCCTTCGACCTGAAGCTCGTGGCGGGAAACACCACCGTCTCCGTCATGGAGCACGCGGTGGAAATCGCCGCCGCGAAGCATACCACCACGCTCGAGGCGGGCTGGCAGGCCAGCTACGGCACGGGCGGCATCGCCCCGCCGCAGCGCTTCGACGCGGGCGTCGCCGAGGCGTGGCGACGGGACCGGATCGTCTTCGAGGACGTCCCGCTTCGCCGCGTCCTGGCGGAACTGGAGCGCTACCGGCACGGGCCGATCCTGCTGATGGGCGCGAACGTCGGCGAGATTCCGGTCACCGCCGTGTTCGACACCCGCGACACCGACCAGGCGCTTCGAACCATCGAGCGCAACGTCCCCGTGCGGGTCGTGGCGGCCGCCGGCTTCGTCACCCTCGTCTATGCCCGATGAAAAAAGTTCACGCCCCCGTTCATTAGCCGGGGCTTCCCGCGTGTCTGAAGAAACGAGGGCCTCCGGGGGGACGGCTCTCGTTCACCGAGGGACGCGGCCGAAACGGTCGCAAGGACACGAGAGTTCGACCATGCGTATCGAGGGACAGGACAAGGGCGCCGCGACACGAAAGCGGGCAACGAGGGCCATGGTTCGCGGCCTGTTCGTGTCGAGCCTTCTCGCCGGCGCGGCGCTGCCGGGCGCGACCGCGACGCCCGCCTCGGCCGAGACGGGCCGCACCGCCTTCAACATTCCCGCCCAGTCCCTGTCCGGCGCGCTCCTGCGCTATTCGCAGGCGACCGGCGTCCAGCTCTTCTTCGGCGCCGACCTCGTGCGCGGTCGCAATTCGGGCGGCGCCAAGGGGCCGCTGACCCCGACCGCCGCGCTGACCCGCATCCTCGCCGGCTCGGGGCTCGCCTATCGCAACGAGGGCGGCACGATCGCGATCTACGACCCGGCCGCGATCACCGGCAGCATCGAGGCGACCGGCGGGACGGTGGTTCTCGACACGGTGACGGTGGAAGGCGAGGGCGACGGGGGCGCGGGCGTCAGCGGCTTCGTCGCGACGCGCTCCTCGGCCGGCACCAAGACGGGCGCCCCGCTGGTCGAAACGCCGCAGTCGATCTCCGTGGTGACGCGCAAGCAGATCGAAGCTCAGAACGCCCAGAGCGTCACCGAGATCCTGCGCTACGTCCCCGGCGTCACGGTCGAGACCTACGGCGTCGACCCGAAGGGCTACGACTGGGTCTTCATCCGCGGCTTCAACGCCCAGAGCACCAGCGACTACCGCGACGGGTTGCGCCAGATCGCGTCGAGCTACTCGTTCTTCCGCACCGAGCCCTACGATCTCGACCGCGTCGAGGTCCTGCGCGGGCCCTCGTCCAGCCTCTACGGCCAGTCCGATGCCGGCGGCATCATCAACCGCGTCACCAAGAAGCCGACCGCGACCCCGGTGCGCGAGGTGGAGGTGGAATACGGCTCCTTCGGCCGCGTGCAGGGCGCCTTCGACGTGGGAGGCCCGGCGAACGAGGACGCCTCGCTGCGCTACCGCCTCGTCGGCGTCGCGCGCGAGTCCAACACGCAGTACTCCTATGGCGGCGCGGATGTCGGCGACGACCGGCTCTTCCTCGCCCCGTCGATCGCCTATGTGCCGGACGCCGACACGAGCCTCCTGATCCAGGCCGACATCCTGCGCGACCGGTCCGGTGGCACCGTCCTCTACTACACGCCGACCGACACCTTGATCGGCGATCCCGACTTCAACCAGTCGACGCAGGAACAGGCGACGATCGGCTACCAGTTCGAGCATCGCTTCAACGACACGTTCACCCTGCGCCAGAACCTGCGCTACGGCCATGTCGACTTCGTGCTCGACAATCTCCTGATCGCCGGCTCCAACGCCGCCGGGCTGACGCGCGTGGCGCGCAACTTCGACGAGACGCTGGACGCCTTCACGGTGGACAACCAGGGCCTTCTGAACTTCGAGACCGGCCGGGTCGGCCACGAGGTCCTGTTCGGGCTCGACTACGCCTATTCCGACGCCGACGTGAAGCGCTTCACGGGCGCGGCGCCCGGTCTCAACCCCTATGCGCCGGTCTACGGCGCCCCGATCCGCAATCCCTCGACCCCGCTCGTGCGCTACACGGAGGAAGCCAGCCAGCTCGGCCTCTACGGCCAGGACCAGGTCAAGCTCACCGATCGCCTGATCGCGACGCTCGGCGGGCGCTACGACTGGATCGACGTCACCACCGACAACGCGCTGACACGCACCACGACAAAGCTCGAGGACGGCGCCTTCAGCGGCCGGGCGGGCCTGACCTATCTCCTGCCGCAGGGCTTTGCGCCCTATGTCAGCTATTCCGAGGCCTTTGTTCCCAATCTCGGCGTCTCGGCCCCGGCCAACGGATCGGAAACCTTCGATCCCTCGTCGAGCCGGCAGTGGGAAGGCGGCGTGAAATACGAGCCGACCGCCTTCACCGGCCTCTTCACCCTGGCGCTCTTCGACATCACCAAGACCAACGTCCTGACGACCGACCTCGCCAACCCGGGCTTCAGCGTCGCCACGGGCGAGGTGCGCTCGCGCGGGCTGGAGCTGGAGGGCAAGGTGAATCTCGCCACCGGCTGGGACCTGACGGCCTCCTACAGCTACACCGACGCCGAGGTGACGCAGAGCAATTCCGGGAACGTGGGCAAGCGCCCGATCCTGGTGCCCGAGCATCAGGCCTCCGGCTGGCTGAACTACGAGTTCCAGGACGGCGCGCTGGCCGGTCTCGGCCTCGGCGGCGGCTTGCGCTATGTCGGCCCGTCCTACGGCAACGCCGCCAACACGCTGGAAGTCGAGGGGCGCACCCTGGTGGATGCCGGCGTCAGCTACACCTACGGCAACGTCAAGGCGCAGGTGAACGCCACCAACCTCTTCGACAAGCGCTACTTCACGACCTGCTCCTCCACCATCGACTGCTACGAGGGAACGCGGCGCTCGGTGATCGCCCGCGTCAAGACGAGCTTCTGAGGACGCGCGTCGTGGGCGATCCCCCGCCCCCGGCGCGGGCCGGCATGACGGCGGCGACGCGCCGCCGCGTGCTCCAGGCGCTGGCGGGCAGCCTCCTCCTGCCGGCGAGGGGCGCAGCGGCCATGCCCCGGCCGCTGCGCGTCGCGGCGATCGACTGGGCGGGCGCCGAGGCGATGCTCGCGCTGGGCGTGGTGCCGGTCGGCCTGTCCGACACGCGCTACTACCGCGAGCGCATGGGCCGCTCCCTCTTGCCCGAAGACGTCGCCGACATCGGGCCGTTCTGGGAGGTCAACATGGAGCTCCTGGCCGAACTGCGGCCCGACGTGATCCTGGCGAGCCCGTCCAACATCGTGGCGATGCCCACGCTGCCCGAAGTGGCGCACATCCATGCCGTGCCGGACGCCGTGCCGCCCGAGGGGCGATACGCGCTGGGCGCGGCGATCCTGCGCGACGTCGCCGCCCTCCTGTCGCGCGAGGCGCGGGCCGAAACCCTCCTGGCCGAAGCCGAGCGGGCGATGGGCGCTGCGGCCGAAGCGCTGGCGCGGGGGCCGGAGCGTCCCGTGTTCGTGCTCCTGCCCAACGGCAACGGGCGGAGCGTCATCGTCTACGGCCGCAACAGCCTGCCCGACGCGGTTCTCCGGCGGATCGGCGTTCGCAACGCGTTCAACGGGCGCACCAACGCGGCGGGCGTCGCCACGATCGGGGTGGAGCGGCTCCTCGCCGAGCCCGATGCCCTGATCCTGATGATCGACATTCCCTCCGCGCGTCGGCGCATCGACGCCGCCATCGCCGGAAGCGCCCTGTGGCAGGCGCTGGAGCCGGTGCGCGCCGGGCGCATGGCGTTTCTGCCCGCCTTCTATCCGTTCGGCGGCGTTCCCTCGGCGCTCGGGCTGGCGGGCGAACTCCGCGCACGCCTGTCGAACCCCGCATGATCGGCACGAGACGAAGCGGGTTCCTGCCTGCGCGGCACGTGTTCGCGCTCCTCGTGCTGGCCGCGACGCTGTTCCTCGCCTGGCGAGGGCTGGACGCTCTCCTGCCCACGGCCCGCTGGCTCCAGGCCGTTCAGGCGCCCGACCCGGCCGATCCGCAAACGCTCGTCTTTCTCCAGAGCGCGATGCCGCGCCTCGCCATGAGCCTTCTGGCCGGCGCCGCGCTCGGGCTGGCGGGGTCGGTCTTCCAGCACCTGTTTAGCAATCCGCTCGCCGATCCCTCGCTCCTGGGAGCGGCCTCGGGCGCGCAGCTCGCCTTGACGCTGGCGCTTCTCTACGCGCCGGGCGCTCTCGCCTTCGGGCCGGAGCCCGTCGCCTGGGCCGGCGCGGCGCTGGCGCTCGGCCTCGTGTTCGCCTCGGCGTTCCGGCAAGGCTTCAGCCCAAGCGGGCTCGTGCTCGCCGGTCTGGTGATCAACCTGTATCTCGGCGCGCTCGCCAGCCTTCTCGTCCTCTTCAACCACGACTTCCTCAGCGAACTGTTTCTCTGGCAGGCCGGCTCGCTCGCCCAGAGCGGCTGGTCCGGCCCCTTCGCGGTCGCCTCGCGCCTCCTGCCGTTCGCGGTGCTGATGGCCCTTCTGCGCCGCCCTCTACGCCTTCTCGAACTCGGCGACGCGTCGTCCCGCGCCCTCGGGCTCGGCGTCGGGTGGACGCGCGGTCTCCTTCTGGCGGGCGCCACGCTTCTCGTCGCTTCCGTGATCGGGTCCACCGGGCTCATCGGCTTCGTCGGCCTCGCCGCGCCGCATATCTCGAGGGCGTTGCGGGCGGGGCGACGGGCCTTCGATCCATGGGGCGCGGCGATCACGGGGGCGATCCTCCTCGCTTTCGTCGATCAGGTGACGCGCGAGCTATCCGCCTTCGCCGGCGAGATCCCGACCGGCTCCGTCGTCGCCGTCATGGGCGGGCCGCTTCTTCTCGCCCTCCTGTCGCGCATGCCGCGTTCGCCCGCTCCCCCGCCCCTGCCTACGAGCACGTATCCGCGTCCCGCGTACGCCGGGGCGCTCGGCTGGCTGGCCCTCGCCCTCCTCCTCGTCACCGCGCTGAGCCTTTCTGCCGCGCGGATGCGCGGGGGCTGGTCGTTCGACCCGTGGGCGCTGGAGGGGCTGATCCTGCAGGGGCGCGCCTTGCGGATCGCGGCCGCCGCGGGGGCGGGGGCGGGTCTCGCCCTGTCCGGCTTCCTGCTCCAGCGCATCACGGGCAATCCGCTCGCGAGCCCCGAGCTTCTGGGCGTCAGCCAGGGGGCGGGGCTCGGTCTCGTCCTGGCGATGCTGCTGGTTCCCGGTGCGGGCACCGGAGCCATGCTTCTGTTCACTTCGGCCGGCGGCCTCGCCGCCCTCCTCCTCGTCCTCGGCGCGAGCCGGCGCGGGGCGCGCGAGCCGAACCTGCCGCTTCTGGCGGGGGTTGCGGTCGGCGGCATCGCGTCGGGCGTGACGAGCTTCTTTCTCGCCAGCGGCGATCCGCGCGTGGCGATCCTCCTGTCGTGGTTTTCGGGCTCGATCGGGCGGGTCCAGGGCGCGAGCGGATCGGCGCTGGTCTGCATCGTCCTCCTCGGTCTCGGCCTTTCGGCCGCCATGCACCGCAACCTCGACACGCTGCTGATCGGACGCGATGCCGCCCGCCCGATCGGCTTTCCGCACGGCGCCGTTTCGTTCGCCGGCCTCGCGCTGGCCGCCGTCCTGACGGCCGCCGCCACCATCACGGTCGGCCCGTTGAGCTTCGTCGGCCTGATGGCGCCCCACCTCGTTCGCCGCGCCGGATTCCGAACGGCAGGCCAGGCCGTTCCGGCCGCGGCCCTCGCGGGCGCGATCCTCCTCGTTGCCGCCGACTGGATCGGGCGCAACATCGCCTACCCCTGGCCGATCTCCGCCGGGCTCCTGGTCACGTTCCTGGCCGGCCCCTTGATCCTGGCAGGGAAACTCGGCCGAAACCGCTGACCCGAGGGCCGGGAGCCGCGCCAGAGGCCATCCCGCATGTGAGGAAACGGCCTCTTTTCCAAGGCGGGGCGCAACCTCGCGCGCGAACGTGATATCGGGCTTCATTCCCGCATTCCGGCTGGTGCCGGCTTTGCCCGAAGGAGACACGGCATGGCGCCTGGGCGCACGACCGGCCAGGAGAACGTCATCGGCTCCCGCAGGGTGGACATCGCCGCCCTTCCCCGCTTCGGTCGCATCTGCGACCCGGCCGAGACGGTGCGGCGCGTGCGCCCGCATATGGCAGCCCTCGGCATCACCCGGCTCGCCCGGCAGACGGGGCTGGACCGGATCGGCATCCCGGTCTGGGCGGCGATCCGGCCCAACTCGCTGTCGCTGGCGGTCAACCAGGGCAAGGGGGCGAACGACGACGCGGCGATGGCCTCCGCCCTCATGGAAGCCGCCGAATACGCGATCGCCGAACGCCCGAACGCGCCGGCCCGTATCGCCACGAAGGCCGAACTCCTGGCGGAGGGCGCCCCCGTCTTCGAGCCTCGGCGACAGATGGCACCCGGCGCCCTCGTGCCGGAGAATCGCGAGCTGTCCTGGCTTTCCGGGCGCAGCCTCTTTCACGGCGGGGAGGTGTGGGTGCCCACCGAAGCCGTCCGGCTCGACCATACGACCGAGGTCTTCGGCGGGCTCGCCCGCTCGTCCAACGGCCTGGCGTCGGGAAACAACGAGGACGAGGCGGTGCTCCACGCCCTGTGCGAACTCGTGGAACGCGACGCGCAGACGTTCCAGCGGTTCCGACCGGGACGAAGCGCGTCCCTCGTTCGGATCGATCCCGCCTCGTTCGGGAGCGCCCTCGTCGACGACCTGTGCGCACGCCTGCGCGCGGCCGACTTCCACCTCGATCTTTTCGACATCACGACGGAGATCGGCATTCCCGTCGTCCATGCCGTGGTCCGCGACGCGCGAATCCCCGTCCACGGGCAGCTCGACCTGGCGGCCGGGTCGGGCTGCCATCCCTTCGTGCCGCATGCGGCCGTCCGCGCCATCACGGAAGCCGTCCAGACGCGGATCACCAACATTTCCGGGGCTCGCGACGACATCGATCCCGCCGAATACGCCGAGCCGCTTCGACCCGGCCTCCGAGCCTATGTCGAGGCCGCGCATACCCAAGCCACCGGCGAGCCGCCCCGATCCATCGCATCGCCAGAGGTGACGCCTGCCCGGTTCCTGGACATCGTCCGGCAGCGGTTGCTGGATGCGGGGATCGACGAGGCGATCGCCGTCACGCTGGGAAGCGAAGCGCACGAGATCGTCGTCGTGCGCGCCTTCGCCCCGCGTCTCGAGGATCGTCCCGTCAACCGGTTCTGGACGCCCGGCCCCCGGATGGCCAAGGCGATGCTGCGGCTATGGTGAGGGTTCTCTTCGCGGGGCCGAGCCTTCCCGGCGTCCGGCTCGACGCCGCCGGGATCGACATCCGCCCCCCCGCCGCCCAGGGCGACCTGCAGGCCTGCGTTCTCGAGGGCGCCAACGTCGTCGGCCTCGTGGACGGCGTGTTCGAGACCGTTGCGGCCACCTGGCACAAGGAAATCCTGTTCGCGCTGTCGCAAGGGGTCACCGTTCTTGGCGCTGCCTCCATGGGCGCGCTACGGGCGGCCGAATGCCATGCCTTCGGAATGATCCCGATCGGGGAGATCGCGCAGCGCTACGTTTCGGGCGCCCTGGACGACGATGCCGCAGTCGCCCAGCTCCACGGTCCGGCCGAGCTCGGCTACCTCAGGGTGACGGAGGCGCTGGTGGACTGCGAAGCGGCCATCGCCGCGCTCGGAGCGTCAAGCCGCATCGACGCGCGGGAAGCATGCCAGCTCGTGGACGCCGCCCGCGGCCTGTTCTTCAAGCAACGGACCTGGCATGCGGTCGTCGATCGAGCCGGGCTGGAAGGAGCCAGAGGGCGCGAACTCCTCGCTCTCCTTCCAGGCAAGGAGCGGCAGAAGCAGCGCGACGCCCGGCGTCTGGTGGAAGCCATGCAGGCGCTTCCCGATGCGAGAACCCTGCCCGATCCGGGATGGCACCCGGCCCGAACGCCGGCCTGGCTTCGAACCTTGAACCGCCGGGAGGCAGCGCCCTAGATGAACACCACGGAGGGTGAAAGCCGGCGCGACAAGATGGCCAGGCCGGCAACGCTCGCCGTGTTGGGGCGTTCATGCCCGATCTCGGCGATGACGATCGCCTCGCGAACTTGCTACACTTGAGGCGACGCAAACCTTTGGTATCCCGCGCGCGCATGGCCGACGAACGATACAGACTGGCTCTTCTGGGACCTCCGTCCCTGCGCGATCCCCATGGCGAACTCGTCGGCTTTCCCGCCAAGGCCTTCGCCTTGGCCGCTCTTCTGGATGCACGTGCCGACGGGCGCGCCGCCCGCCCCGTCCTGGCGGGCCTTCTCTACGAGGATGTCGGACAAACGGCCGCCATGGTCAACCTGCGCCAGCTGCTCAGCCGGGTCCAGTCCCGACAGAACCAGCTGGGGATCGAGCTCTTCGCCTTCTCGAAGGACGAGGTTCGGCTCGTGGCCGAGACGGGCGGTGTCGCGCTCGACGTCGCCATGTTGCGAGCGGTCGAGACGCTGCCCGATCGCCAGGCGCTGGACGCGTTCCGCGAAGGATACGGCGGCGATCTTCTCGAGGGCTTCGAAGGCAAGGGCGAAGCGTTCGATGCCTGGCTCGCCGGGCAGCGCGCGGAGGTTCGGCGGCGCTATCTCGATTTCCTGCGCTCGGGCGCGGCCAACCTCGGCGGCCGGGAAGGCGAACGGGCGCTGCGGCAGATCCTTCGGTTCGATGCCTACTCGGAGGATGTCTGGCGCGACCTTCTCAAGCTGGTGCGCGAAACCGTCGACCTCGAGGCGGCCGAGCGCGTCTTCCAGGAAATGACGGAGCGCTTCGAAGCCGATCTTGGCATCGCCCCCGGTCCCGAAACCGGAAGGCTGATGGAGATCCTGCGCGGTCGGGGCAGCGTCCGGGGCGCCGAGGCTTCCTATGTCAGGCCCGCCGAAGCCCTGCTTCGCGGCCCCGCACCCGACGGCGGGAGCGCCGCCACGCCGGTTCCGCGCCTGTGCATCCTGATGCCGCCCGCCGAGCCCGGGCTCGACGAGCACGCCGGTCTCGTCGGCTCTTTGATCGAGGACATCACGCTCGGCCTTTGCCGGCTCCGATCGCTCGCCGTGATCGCGCCCCACACCGCGTGGCAGCTGGCGGGGGACGGCGCGGCGCCGCTCGGCCAGTTGCAGCTCGACTACGTGGTCGAGACGAGCCTCCGATCGTCGTCGACCGGCCCCCGGATCTATGTGAAGCTCGTTCGGATGTCGGACCGGGTGATCATCTCGGGCGACGTCTACGAACTGTCGGACAGCTATCTCGGGCATCACGACCGGCTGACCAAGATGATCGTCCAGGCGCTGGCCGACGGGCTGGAGCGCGCGGAGGGCGAGCGGTTCCTGACCTCCGCCCGGCCCGACGCCTATCAATGGCTGCTGCAGGGGCGCCAGCATAGCCGCGTCCTCGATCTTCCCCACGTGCGGCGCGCCCGCAAGGCCTTCGGCCAGGCCGTGGAATGCGATCCCTCCTTCGTTCCCGGCCTGTCCGGAAAGGCGAGGACGCTGATTCTGGAATGGCTGCTTCTCGCCCAGACGGATCGCAATCTCCTGATCCAGGCGCAATCCATCGCCCAGCACGCGATCACGCTCGATCCGTTCAGCGGGGAAGCGCTGCGCGACTACGCCGGATCGACGCTTCTCCTCGGGGGGATGGACGAGGCGAAGGAAGGGTTCTCGAAGGCCGAACGCCTGACACCGCACCATGCGGACATCCTGGCCGATCATGCCAACGCGCTGACGCACTGCTCGGAGATGGAACTGGCGCTCGGCAAGATCGAGCGGGCGATCGGGCTGAACCCGATCCCGCCCGACGACTATCTCTGGACCGCGGGAGGGGCGCTGTTCTTTCTCAACGACTTCGAGGGCGCCCTTTCCTATCTGAAACGGATGAAGCGGCAGGAGCCCGCCTTCCGCCTGACCGCCGCGTGTCTCGCCATGCAGGGGCAAAGGCGGGAAGCGGCCTATTTCGTGGCGCGCGCTCTTGAGGACCAGCCGAACTTCCTCATACAAGATTGGGTTGCGACGATTCCTTTGCGTTCGAAGCAACACATCCAGCAATACACCCATGCCTTGGCCCAGGCCGGGTTTCGTTGAGAAAAGGGAGACAGGACATGCCGATCTTCATCGTGGGCGCCAAGAGCGACACCGAAGAGCTCTGGATGGTCGACACCGATGCCGGCACCGTCCGAAAGGTCGACGCGGATGCCGGCGCGGCGGAGGGCTCGGACGCTCCCACGCTCCAGAGCCTTCGCCGGAACGGCTACACCGTGATCCGCGACGTCGACGTGGCCGTTCTGGTCGGCCAGTCCGACCAGCCCGTCAGCCGCCAGTTCACCGACTGAGGGAGCGCTGCGAGACGGCGCCGCCCCGCGAGGGGCGGGCGGCCTTCGGTCGTGATAGCGACCCGTGGATCCCTGCCGGCACCCGTGTCGGCAGGACGACAAGCCCGACCGGCCCTTGGCGTCCTCAGTCGGCGGCCAGCGGCACCGTGTGGTTCGCGGACCAGGACAGGGTCACGGGGTCTCCCGGCGAACGCAGGCGCGCATCCCGGTTCTGGGCGAAGACCTTGAGGACGAGACCGCCCGCGGCCTCCACGTCGTAGATGATCGCCGTTCCCGAATAGATCGACGCGCGGATCACGGCGGGAAGCCGGTTCACGCCCGGCCCACCCTCGTCGCCACCCAAGCCGGAAGCGTCCCCGATATCGATCTTCTCCGGCCGAACGGCGAGCGTCACGCGCTGGCCCGCCGGCGGCAGGGCGAGCGCGCTGACGATCCGCTCGCCGCTTGGCAGCACCGCCCCGTCCCCTTCCACCGTGCCGTCCAGAAAGTTCGTGTCGCCCAGGAACTCGGCGGCGAAGCGGTTCGCCGGCCGCTCGTAGACCTCGGTCGGCGCGCCGATCTGCACGATCCGGCCGCGATCCAGGATCGCGACCTTATCCGACAGGGTCAGCGCCTCCTCCTGGTCGTGGGTGACGAAGATCGTGGTCAGCCCGCTTTCGCGCTGGATGCGCACGAGTTCGACCTGCATCTCCTGGCGCAGGCGCCGGTCGAGGGCGGAGAGCGGCTCGTCCAGCAGGAGGACGCTCGGCCGCGTGACGATGGCGCGTGCCAGCGCGACGCGCTGCTGCTGTCCGCCCGAAAGCTGCTTGGGCTTGCGTTCGCCAAACCCCGGCAAGCGGACCATCTCCAGCGCGCGATCGACCTCCTGGCGCGCCTGCGCGCCCCGGATGCCGCGCCGCGCGAGGCCGAACGCCACGTTGTCGGCGACGCTCATATGCGGAAACAGCGCGTAGGACTGGAACACCATCCCGATGTTGCGCGCCCACACCGGAACGTTCGTCACGTCGCGGCCGCCGATCGTCACCTTGCCGCGATCGGGAGCGACGAAGCCGGCGATGATGCGCAGGAGCGTCGTCTTTCCCGACCCGGAGGGGCCGAGAAGGCTGGTGAAGGAGCCTTGTGTGAAATGCGTCGAGATATCCGACAGGATATCGGCCTTCCCGTAGCTTTTCGCGACGGCGGATACGTCAACGGCGGTCACGGGGGACTCCTGGTCTGGCGAAGAGGGAGAAGAGAAGGAAGAGCATCATCGAGCCGCCGAGGAGAATGGTGCAGATCGCGTTGATCTCCGGTGTGAACCCCTTGCGGATCGCCGAATAGATCTCGACCGGCAGCGTCGAGAAGCCGGGCGTGGCGAGGAAGTAGGAGACCACGAACTGATCCAGCGAAACGGCGAAGGCGAAAAGCGCCGCTCCCACGATGCTCGGCAGAAGCAGCGGCAGCGTCACGCGGAAGAAGGCCGAGACCGGCCGCGCGCCAAGGCTCATGGCGGCCTCCTCCAGATCCGTGCGGATCGTCGTCAGGCCGGTGCCGACGACCAAGACGACATAGGGAATGGCAAGCGCCACATGG
Organism: Aureimonas sp. ME7; assembly: GCF_903970965.1. Taxonomy (GTDB): domain Bacteria; phylum Pseudomonadota; class Alphaproteobacteria; order Rhizobiales; family Rhizobiaceae; genus Aureimonas. Next base: position 145,222 of record NZ_CAJCKW010000006.1, read on the forward strand.
CCGATCAGGATCGCGTGGAAGCCGCGCCCGATACCCGTCCAGAAGAAGAAGACCAGCATCGCCGTGCCGGTGATCAGCCAGGGAATGGCGATCGGGGGCAAGAGCAGGAGGCGCAGAACCGTCTTGCCCCGGAACTCGCGCCGAGACAGGGCGACGGCCGCCAGCGTGCCGAGGCTCGTCGCCAAGGCCGAGGTGATCAGCGCGATCGAGACGCTGTTCCAGCTGGAGCGAAGGAGCTTGGCGTTGTCGCCGAGCGCCTCGTACCAGTGCGTGGTGAAGCGGAAGGGCAGCGCGTAGAGCGGCGACTCGTTGAAGCCCATCGCCACCAGCACCGCGATCGGCAGGTAGAGGAAGACGAGGACGGCGAGGAGATAGGTGCGGGCGGCAAGTTTCATCGGGGCCGCCTCCTCACAAGGCCGCGTTGCGGCGCAGGACGCCGGAGAAGGTGGCGAAGATCGCCAGCACCACGCCGAGGATGGTGAAGGACAGAGCGGCGCCGAGCGGCCAGTTGAAGGCCGAGGTGAACTGCTCCTCGATCACCGTGCCGAGCGTGACGCCGCGCGTGCCGCCCAAGATGCGCGGCTCCATGAAGGCGCCGATGACGGGCACGAAGATCAGGATCGAGCCCGAGATGAGGCCCGGAGCGGCGAGCGGCACGAGGATCTTGAAGAGCGTCGTCCACCAACGGGCACCCAGGCTCTCGGCGGCTTCCAAGATCGAATCGTCGATCGACAGGAGCGCGACGTAGCAGGTCAGCACCATGTAGGGCAGGTAGCCGTGGACGAGGCCGAGAATGATCGCGGGCAACGAATACAGGAAGCCGACCGAAGGCGCGTCGGCAAACAGGGTGCGGATCGCGGTGTCGAGGAAGCCGCCCTCGCGGATCACCATCGTCCAGGAGAAGACGCGAACGAGGCCGTTGGTCCAGAACGGCAGGATGACGAGGATCAGCAGCATCTCGCGGGCACGGCCCGCCGTCGCGCGAACCAGCGCCAGAGCGGCCAGGAAGCCGAGAACGGCTGAGATGGCCGTCGTCCAGAGCCCGATCAGAAGCGACGTCCAAGCGACGCCGACGAGATAAGGCTGGTCGACGAAGGCCCGGTAGTTCCGGAGCGTGAAGGCGACCTCCTTCTTGCCCATCGGCGTGCCGCTGAGGAAGCTGAACGCCAGCATCGCGCCGAGCGGCAGAAGGACGGCGAGCGTCAGCCAGGCATAGGTCGGCATGAGCATGGCGACGGTCGCCATCCACGCCGGCAGCCGACCGCCCGCGCCCCGGGCCGCGGCATCGCCGCGGCCCGGGGTGGAGTTGGGACTGATGGCGGCCTCAGCCGGCATAGGACGCCTTCACTTCCTGCCAGAGATTGCTGAAGGCCTCGCGCCGGTCGTCCGGCTGCGGCGCCATGATGGTCATCGTGTCGAGATACTTGGCGTCGTGGACGCGGCGGTTGAGGTCGTCGGCGGGAAGCTTGTCCATCGCGGCCGCGTTGGCCGACGCCGGCGCGCCGACCTTGGTTGCCCATTCGAAGTAGAACTCCGGGTCGATCATGTAGTTGATGAAGGCCTGGGCGTTCTCGGCGTTCTCGCTGGTCGTGGGAATGGCCAGCGTGTCGAGCCAGCCGACCGCCCCTTCCTTGGGAACCACGAATTCCAACGGCAGCTGGAAATTGCGCTTGGAGCGGACCGAGGCGCCGGACCAATAAACCGACAGGTCGAACTCGCCGGCGGAAAAGGCCTTGTTCCACTGGTCTTCGCTGGTCCAGATCGTCTTCACGTTGGGCTTCAGGCCCTTCAGCCAGTCGCCGACCGCCTTGAGGTCCTTCGGGTCGTTCATGTCCTGGCCGGTCATGAAGGCGCCGATGGCGACCGAGGTCACCGCGTCGTCGAAGAGACCGACCTTGCCGGCAAAGGCAGGGTCGGCGAGCGCGCCGTAGCTGTCGGGCTTCGGCTTGCCGTCGCGGATCGCCAGCGCGTTCATGCCCCAGACCCAGGGCACGCCGTAGTGCTCGCCGCCTTCGGTGAAGTTCGGATGGTCGGCGAGCTTGGCCGGCACTCCGGCCGCGTTCGGGATGGTGGACAGGTCGATCGCCTGCAGCAAGTCCTCGGCGGTCGCCTGCCGGGTCCGCGCGCTGTTGACGACGACGACGTCGTAGGCGCCCGGATTGGTCCGAAGCTTCGTCAGCATCTCGGATTCGGCATTGTAGTAGTCGTGGACCACTTCGATGCCGGTCTTCTTGGTGAAGGCCTCGACGGCCCATTTCTCGTCGGTGCCGTAGCCCTGCCAGTTGAGGACGGTCACCGTGCCGGCGGCGCGCGCCGGGCGGACCATGGCACCCAGGCCGCTCACGGCCACCGCGCCGGCGCCCATGATCGTCAGGAATTGGCGTCTCGAATGCTGCTGCATGGTCGTCGCTCCGGTTGGATGCGGGGGAAAGGGGCTTAAGCGTCGGTCGTCTTATTCAAGCACGAGGTTTCGAGATTCGACATCCACCATCCAGGTGCTGAGCGCCGCCAGAACGAGAAGGGCGGAGATCGTGCCGAGCGCCAGATGGAAGTTCGAGGCCATGATCGGGGCGATCACGGATGGGGCGAGAAGGCCGCCGAAGCGGGCCACCGCGCCGGCCGCGCCCATGCCGCTGGCGCGCAAGGGCGTCGGGTAGATTTCCGGCGTGAAGGCATAGATGGCGCCCCATGTCCCCAGAAGCGCGAAGCTCATCAGAAGCGTCGAGCCGACGACGATCGCGGTGCTCTGTCCCAGTCCGAACAGCAGGCAGCCGGCCGCACTCAGAAGCAGGAAGCCGATCAGCGTCGGCTTGCGGCCCCATTTCTCGACGCCGTAGGCGGCCAGCGCGTAGCCCGGCAGTTGCACCAGGGCGACGAGAACCAGGAACATCTGGCCGCGCAGGAAGCCGAAGCCCTCGCCCGACAGCCGGACCGGCAGGTAGACGAAGACGCCGTAATAGGAGATCGAGATCAGGAACCAGGCGGCCAGAAGGCCGACCGATCGACGGCGCAGAGCCGGCGAGAACAGGGCCGCGAGCGACTTGCGCGCCGGCTTTTCCGCCGCCAGCGCGCCGATCGTGGCGGTGGAGCCGTTGGTCTTGGCGACCCGCTGCAGGACCGCGCGCGCTTCGTCCGACTTTCCCCGGCTGTTCAGGAAGAACGGCGATTCGGGAACGTAGAAGCGTAAAGCCAGGCCGATGATGGCCGGCAGGCCGGTGCAGAAGAAGATCGTGCGCCACGCCTCGCCGCCTTGCGAGCCCGCCAGAAGGGCAAGAACGGCGAGCAGCACCGTGCCCAACGCCCAGAACGCTTCCAGAAGCACCAGCCACCGCCCCCGACGGTCGGCCGGCAGGAATTCGGCCAGCATCGTATAGTCCACCGGCAGCGTCGCGCCGACGCCGATGCCGGTCAGAAGGCGCAGGGCCAGGAGCCAGCCGAAATCGGGCGCGAAGGCGGAGGCGACGCCGAAGATCGCGTCGATGCAGATGGCGATCATCAGAACGGGGCGGCGCCCGATCCGGTCGGCCAGGCGCCCGAAGACGAAGGCGCCGATCAGCATGCCGACGAAGAAGAAGGTGCCGGTCTGCAGGGCTTGCGGGACCGTCACGCCGAAGCTTGCGGCGATGGAGGGCGCGCTGAAGCCGATCGCCAGCACCTGCATCGCGTCGGCGGCCCAGACGAGGCCGAAGATCACGAAGAGGCGCTGCTGGAACCGGCCGACGCCCGCCGCCTGTATGCCCTGTTCGACGGTGATCGCTGCTGGCATGCGGAACTCCTGGGTGACGGTTGACTGTTCGCGGGGGGGGCTCGCCCTCCCTCGCGCGGGAAAACAAGCGGCCTGTGACGGCCGCCTGCCGGTTCGCCTCAGGCGGAGCGGCGAAGCTCCTTCACGACGATGTCGCCGTCGACGACGATCGCCTCGTCGTCGAGGAAGAGGGAGCATCCGCGCATCGGGATGTCGAGGTGGCAGGCCGTGTCGTTGGGGCCGCCGAGTTCGTTGTTGGGGCCGGTGGAGAACATGACGTTGCCCCAGAAGGAGCGCGGCTCCATGCCCATGCCGCCGGGGAACTCGCCCGGCACCATGCCATGCCACTTGGCATTGGGGTTCATGCCCCAGCCGACATGGCTCATGCCCATGCCGCGCGGGTCGGCAAAGCCGTCCATGTAGGACTTGACGAGTTCGGCCTCGAGCCCGCCGCGGATGTCGCGCACCCAGCCCTTTTCGATCGTGTAGGTGATGGGCTCGCGCACGTAGATGTTCTGCGGCAGGAGGATGTCGCCGGGCGCCACCACGATCTGCCCGTCCACCCCGTCGTCGTCGCCGCCGGTGAAGACGAAGCCGGACGGCCAATGGTCCCAGCGGCCCGGCTCGTCGGTGCAGGCGTATTCGGTCACCGTCGGGTAGGTGTTGAGCTTGTAGGTGACGTCGGTTCCGTGCGGCGAGGTGATGCGCATCACCTTGGCCTTGGCGAGGATCTCGCCCGCGATCTCGACCTTCTCGCGCAGCTCCTTGGTGGGCAGCATGCGGGCGAGAAGCTCGGGCGGCTCCACCGCCGTCAGGATGCGCGTGCCGGCCGCCTGGATCGCGAACTGTTCGGGGCTGAAGAGCAGGAACACGCAGTCAATCAGCATGTCGCAATTCTTCAGGGCTTCCACCGCGTCGGGCAGGGCCGCGAGACCCGTCACCCCGACGTTCCAGCCGCCCGTCGGCAGCGGCGCGGGAAGGCGCATGTGATACATGCGCGCGCCCAGCCGCTGGCCGGCGGCCATGAAGGCGTCGGCATAGTCGAGGCGGTCGGAGCCTTGCGTCAGGACGACGAGCTTCTCGCCCTCGTGGACGCCCGACATCTTGAGCTGATGCAGGCAGATTTCGGTGAAACTCGCGTGATCCATGGCCGGTCTCCTTCGCGCGTTGGGCGGGACTGTCTCAAAGGGTGCGGGGGTCGGCGGCCGGGGGGGCGATGCGCTCCAGCGCCGCCACCGCCTCGTCCAGCGAGACGACGTCCCCGTATTTGGCATCAATGTCGAAGAGGTTGGCCTCGTGCGGGCCCTCGTGCCGGTCGCCGACGCATTCGCGCACGACGATCGTGCGGAACCCGTATTGGACGCCGTCCACCGCGCTCGCCCGGATGCAGCCCGACGTGGAGCAGCCGGCCAGGATCACCGTGTCGATCCCTTGCGCGTGCAGCATGGGGGCAAGGCTCGTGCCGAAGAAGGCGCTGGCATATTGCTTGGTGACGACCGGCTCGCCGGCGATCGGCTCGACCCCTTCGCAGAACTCGGCAAGCGGGTTGCCGGCGACCATGGCCGTCATGACCGGCGACTTGCGCACCCAGACGCCGCCGTCGGCGCAGCCGGGCGTGTGGTAGAGGATGTTGGTGTGGATCACGGGCATGTCACGCCCCCGCGCGGCCGCCAGAAGACGCGGCGTCGCCGCCACCGCCTCGACGACGCCCGGCGCGTAGAGCGGGGCGCCCGGCGTCGTGTAGGCGCGCATGAAGTCGATCACGAGAAGCGCCGGCTTGCGTCCGAAACCGATCCTGTTGCCCCAGACGCCCTTGTAGTTCTCGGAAGCGGCCTGATCCATCGCGGGGCTCCTCAGTAGGCGCCGGACAGAAGCGCGCCGGCGCCCGGAACGACCGGTTCGAGATCGAGCGCCTTCAGCATCTGGTAGGTCGTCGCGATCGCGGCGGTGACCACGGGCTTGCCGGTCAGCGCCTCGACCTTGGAAACGCTGGCGAGCGAGGGCATCTGGACGCAGGCCGACAGGACGATCGCATCGACGCCCGACGTGTCGAGCCCGGCCACGATCCCCGGCAGGTTGGCCGGATCGTGCGCGGCCACCTTCAGGTTGTCGGAGATTTCCAGCGCCGCGTGCGAGACGACCTCGACGCCTTCCGCCTCCAGATACTCGATCACCATCCGCGTCAGCGGCTTCATGTAAGGCGCGACCACGGCGATCCGCTTCGCCTTCATGACGGCGAGCGCTTCGACCAGCGCGCCGGCGCTGGTGACGACGGGCGCCGGCGCGCCGTTCTCGGCGGTCACCTTCGAAAGGCGGGCCTGGCTTTCGCGGTGGTAGCCGTGGCCCATCGACATGATGGCGACGAGGCAGGCATAGCCGAGGACGTCGACCCGCGCGTCGGAGAGTTCCAGCGCGCAGCGGTCGGACTGCGCGTCCATCGCGGCTAGTTCGTCCTTGGTCACATGCTTCATGCGCATGCGCGCCGAATGGAAGGTGAAGCGTTCGGGCCGGATCAGCTGACGGGCGGCCAGCATCGCCGGGATCTCGGTTTCCATGGTGATGTTGGAGCTCGGCACGATCTGGCCGATGCGGAACGTCGTCTTGGTCATGGCCGGACTCGCGAAAGGGAGGTGCCGAGAAGGGTGTCGAGGGCCTCGAAGAACCCCTCGAAATCGTCCCAGGGAATCATGTGGCCGGCGTTCTCCACCCGCGCCGTGCGGATCGAGGGGTTGAGGCGGACGATCTCGGCCTCGTCGCCCGGCTCGATCACCCCGCCCCGTCCCGCCACCATCAGAACGGCGGGAACCGGCAGTCCGGGCAGATCGACGTGGATGTCGTCGGTGTGGAAGCCCTCGAAGGCGGTGACGATCGCCGGCTCGTAGCAGGTGTGCAGCCATTCGGCGCGAAGGGCGAGTTGCCCCTGATCCCAAGTCGGGCAGAAGACGCGCATCGCCTCGCCGTCCATCCCCTCGCTCGCCTGACGGATGGAATCGACATACCAGGGGAGCTTGGAAGGATAGGGGCGCCGGCCCGGCCCCGAAACCGGAGGATCGACCAGAACCAGCCGCTTCACGCCGGCCGCCCCTCGGGTCGCCGCCCGGACCGCGATCCGGGCGCCCATGGAATGGCCGAGCACCGTCGCGCCCTCGAGGCCGAGCGCCCCGACCAGCGCCGACAGGTCGTCCGCCATGGCGTCGAGGCCGTAGTCGAGATCGGGCCCCGTCGAGGAAAGCCCGCGCCCGCGCACGTCCACGACATAGGTGTCGAACCCTTCTGCCAAGCGCTCGGCGACGAAGCCCCAGGTGACCGCGGGGCTGGTGATGCCGGGCACCACCACCAGCGGCTCACCCTCGCCGGCAAAGCGCAGGACGTGCTGGCGGATGCCGTTGGCCGCGATGTTGAAGCCGGTGGGGCTAAGGGTCATGCCGCCACCTCGCTTTCGCCGCGTAAGGGGGCTTCGAAGATGTCGTAGCCGAAGACCCAGGCCGGGTCCTCCTGCGTGCGCAGCCAGGTGTTGGCGTTGGACACGGCCTGGACGCGGGACGCGCGCTCGCGCCGGTTCGCCTCGTAGAGGCGGAAGGCGGCGGCGAAGTCGGCAAGGCCCGTTTCGCCCAGGCAGCGCGCCAGCATCGCGCCGTCCTCGATCGCCATGGCCGCCCCTTGCGCCATGTGCGGCTTCATCGGGTGGCAGGCGTCGCCGAGCAGCACCATGCGCCCGCGGCTCCACACGGGAAGCGGGTTGCGGTTGAGGAGCGGCCACTTGGTCACCTCGGTGGTCGCCTCGATCAGCGTCTGGACGATCGGATGGTAGCCGTCGAAGGCTTCGCGCATCTCCTCGCGGCTGGAGGGCACGGAAGCGCCCTCGAAGTCCCAGGCGGGATGGGGAACGCCGGTCACGTAGTAGTATTCGCGCCCGTCCGCCGTGGTGTCGTAGACCATCATGTGGCGGTCATGCGTCCACCACTTCACGCAAGCCTCGAAGTCGAAGCCCGTTCGGCGCAACGCGTCCTTGTCGAGAAGGGCGCGGTGCCCGACCCAGCCGCTGTAGTTCGGCCTTTCCTCGCCGAGGAGCGTTTCGCGGATGCAGGAATTGATGCCGTCCGCTCCGACCGCGATGTCGGCGCGCGTGCGCGTTCCGTCGTCGAAGGTGAGATCGACGCCCGAGCCGTCGTCGACGATCGCCGTCAGGCGCTTGCCGAAATGGAGCGTGCCCGGCTGGAGCGCGGACACCTGCAGCGCATGGAGGTCGCCGCGATGAACGGTCAGATAGGGCGCGCCGTACTCCTTGACGGCGAAGTCGCCGAGCGGAATGCGCGACAGGTATTGACCCGTTTCGCCATCGCGCGAGAACCAGAAGTCCGGCTTGGAGGCGATCGAGACCAACGCATCCTCAATGCCGATCCGGCGGAAGATCTTGAGGACGTTCGGCCCCATGTGGATGCCGGCGCCGAGCCGCGAGAAGGCCGGTGCCTGTTCGTAGACGTCGACCGAGAAGCCCGCCTTCTGCAAGAGGGCGGCGGCCGCGACGCCGCCGAGGCCGGCGCCCACGACCGCGATGCGGGATCCTGGCTGCATGGTGGGATCACTCCATTCGAGTTGGTATCGCCTGCCGGCGGCTTCGCACCATTGATTGAGCGTATACGCTATAAAAGCAAGGGTATAGTTTATGCTGCAACTGCATAAATCGTCGCCGCAGCGCACAAATAACGGGCATTCATGCCGGTTCTTCTTCGATTGACAGTATCCACCTTTGTCGCAATCATAGCGCATACACTCTAAAATTGTGCCGCAATGCTCGCTGCTCCCCTCCCCTCGCGCTTCCGCCACGCGCCCTCCCCCTCTCCGTGCGATCCGATCCTTGCAGTTCGGGCCCAGGACCGGCATGACAGGATATCGGCCACGGCCTCGGCCCATGGCGAAAGCGGGAGGCCATCGAAAGGCGGACATGCGGGACGGGAACGGAGAAGCGGCCGAAGCGAAGGGGGAAGCGTACGACTTCAGCCAGCAGGTCGGTTATCTCCTGCGTCGGGCCTACCAGCGCCATCTCGCCATCTTTCAGGCCGAAAGCGCCGACGGTCAGCTCACCTCCGTCCAGTTCTCGACACTGTGCGCGCTCCGGGACAACGGCCCCCGGTCGCAAGGCGAGCTCGTCCGGCAGACCGGCATCGACCAGGCCACCATCCGGGGCATCGTGGACCGGCTGCGCGCGCGCGGCCTCATCGAGCTGTCGAAGGACAGGGAGGACGGGCGCAAGGTCATCATCGGCATCACCCCGGTCGGGCTTGCGCTTCTCGCCGAGATGGTGCCGCGCGCGCAGCGCATCACCGAACTGACCATGGAACGGCTCAATCCCGCCGAACGCATGGCCCTTCTCCATACGCTGCGCATCATCGCGGACGTCGACGCCGGACCGTGACCGCACCCCGGCGCGAAGCGGGCGGGCGCGAGCGATGACCGGCGCCCCCGTTTCGTTTCGCCTGCACGTGAACCGGGAAAGCGTCACTGTCGAAACCGCGCCCGACACGCCTCTTCTCTACGTGCTACGCAACGATCTGGCGCTCAACGGGCCGAAATACGGCTGCGGGCTCGGCGAATGCGGCGCCTGCGCGGTGCTGGTCGGCGACCGCGCCGTGCGCTCCTGCACCCTGCCCGTATCGGCTCTTCGAGACCGCGCCGTCACGACGCTGGAGGGGCTCGGAACGCCCGATGCGCCCCATCCCGTCCAGGCCGCCTTCATCGCGGCGCAAGCCGCACAGTGCGGCTACTGCCTCAACGGCATGATCATCGCCACCGTCGCGCTTCTGCGCCGCAATCCCCACCCCGACGAGGACGCCATCCGGCAGGCGCTTCGCCATCACCTGTGCCGCTGCGGAACGCATAGGGAGATCCTGGCAGCGGTTCGGGACGCGGCAGCCTCGCAACCGCCGCAAACGGCGGAAGACAGACCCGGAGCCAAGCCATGACGCCATCCGTGGACCGCTCCGCGCAAGCCTACCTCGCCGATCCCGACACCCTGACCGTCTCGCGCGCCGCGGCGTCGGGCGAGGAACTCTTTCTCGCGGTCCATGCCGACGGCACGGTCACCGCCTTCAACGGCCACGTGGATCTGGGCACCGGCATCCGGACCGCGCTGGCGCAGATCGTCGCGGAGGAACTCGGCGTCGCCTTCGAGCGCGTGACGATGGTTCTCGGCACGACGTCCGCGACCCCCAACCAGGGTGCGACCATCGCCAGCGAGACCATCCAGGTCGCGGCCGTTCCGCTGCGCCAGGCGGCGGCCACCGCGCGCGCCTTCCTCGTGGCGGAGGCGGCCCTGCGCCTCGGCCATCCGGCGGCGGACCTGCGGATCGAGGACGGTACGGTCGTCGCGCCGGAAGCCGGCAACGAGTTCGTGCCCTTCGGCGAACTGGTGACCGGGCGCGCGGCGCGGCTGGCGATCGACCCGGCCGCGCCCTTGAAGCCCGCCTCGGACTATCGCGTCGTCGGGCGCGCCGTTCCGCGCACCGACATTCCCGCCAAGGCGACCGGCACCTTCACCTATGTCCACGACGTGCGCGTGCCCGGCATGCTGCACGGGCGCGTGGTGCGCCCGCCCTATGCCGGCTTCGACGCCGGCCCGCATGTCGGCGCGAGCCTCGTTTCGGTCGACGAGAGTTCGGTCGCGGGCGTTCCGGGCCTCGTCGCCGTGGTCGCGATCGGCGACTTCGTCGGCGTCGTCGCCCGGCGCGAGGAGCAGGCCGTCGAGGCGATGAAGCGCTTGGCCGTCGTGTGGCGTGCCCCGCCCCTCATCCCCGACCTCAACGCCCCCGAACAGGCGCTGCGCGACAATCCCGGCACCGCGCGCACCCTGGCCGACGAGGGCGATGCGGCGCGCGCTCTGGAAGGCGCCGCGCTTTCCCTCGAGCGGACCTATGTCTGGCCCTACCAGATGCACGGCTCAATCGGCCCGTCCTGCGCGGTCGCGGACTTTCGCGAGGACGCCCTCACCGTCTGGTCGGGAACGCAGAACCCCTTTCCGATGCGCGCCGACCTCGCCCGCCTTCTCGACATGCCCGAGGCGCGGATCGTGGTGGAGCGGTTGGAGGCGGCGGGCTGCTACGGGCGCAACTGCGCCGACGACGTGACAGCCGATGCCGCGCTCCTGTCGCGCGCGGTCGGCGCGCCGGTGCGCGTCCAGCTGACGCGCGAACAGGAACACGCCTGGGAGCCCAAGGGCGCCGCACAGGTGATCGACGTGCGCGGCGGGCTGGACCGCGAGGGTGGCCCCGCGCTCTACGACTTCGAGACGCGCTATCCGTCCAACCTCGCGCCCACCCTGCCCCTGATCCTGACCGGCAAGGTGGCGCCCGTCGCGGACATCGCCCAAATGGGCGACCGCACCGCGATCCCCCCTTACGCCTTTCCGAACCTGCGCGTCACCGTCCACGACATGCCCCCGATCGCCCGGGCCTCCTGGTTTCGGGGCGTGTCGGCCATGCCCAACACCTTCGCGCATGAAAGCTTCATCGACGAACTGGCGATCGAGGCCGGCGTCGATCCGATCGAGTACCGGCTGCGCTACCTCACCGATCCGCGCGCCGTCGATCTCGTGCGGGCCGTAGCCGAGCGCGCCGCCTGGAAGCCCCACACCGAGCCCTTCACGCACGGGGGCGACGGCGACATCCTCTACGGTCGCGGCTTCGCCTATGCGGTCTATGTGCACGGCAAGTTTCCCGGCACCGCCGCCGCCTGGGCGGCCTGGGTGGCGGATGTCGCGGTCAACCGCTCGACCGGCGAGATCGCGGTGACGCGCGTCGTGTGCGGTCAGGACACGGGGCAGGTCATCAACCCCGACGGGGTGCGCCACCAGATCCACGGCAACGTGATCCAGTCGACGAGCCGCGTCCTCAAGGAAGAAGTGCGCTTCTCGCAGACCGGCGTCGCGGTCCTCGAATGGGGCGCCTATCCCATCCTCCAGTTTCCGGAGGTGCCGGACATCGACGTCCTCATGGTGCCGCGACCGGACGACCCGCCGCTCGGCGCCGGGGAATCGGCCTCCGTGCCGAGCGCGGCGGCGATCTGCAACGCGGTGTTCGATGCAACCGGCATCCGGTTCCGCGAACTGCCCTTGACCCCTGAGCGCGTGCGCGCCGCGCTCAATCCCTTGCCCCCGCCGGCCGAACCGACATCGACGGAAGCGCGCAAGCGTCGCTGGGCCTGGCCCTTTGCCGGCGCGCTGGCCGGCGTCCTGGCGACCGGGGCGGCGACGCTCCCCTTTCCGTCCGCGATCGCTCCGATCGCGCGGCCCGCCGCCGACGTGTTCTCGGCCGCCACGATCGAGCGCGGGCGCATCGCGGCGGCTGCCGGCGCCTGCAACGTCTGCCATGTCGGCAACGACGGCCAAGCCTTTGCGGGCGGTCGGGCGCTGGAAACGCCGTTCGGCATCGTCTACGCCACCAACATCACGCCCGACCCCGACACCGGCATCGGCGCCTGGAGCTATCCCGCCTTCGAGCGGGCGATGCGCGAGGGCGTTTCGCGCGACGGGCACCATCTCTATCCCGCCCATCCCTACACGTCCTTCGCCAAGGCCAGCGAAGGGGACCTCCAGGCGCTCTACGCCTATCTGATGGCGCAGGAGCCGGTCACAGCCGAGACCCCGAAGACGGGCTTGCGCTTTCCCTTCAACGTCCGTCCCCTGATGGCGGGCTGGAACGCGCTGTTCCATTCGAGCGCCCCCGCGCCGATCGACCCCGCAAAGAGCGAGGCCTGGAACCGAGGGGCCGAACTCGTCGAGGGTCTCGGCCATTGCTCGGCCTGCCACAGCCCGCGCAACGCGCTGGGCGCCGAGCGCGGCGGCCGCGCGCATCTGGCGGGCGGCGAAGCGGACGGCTGGCACGCGCCCTCGCTGCGCGCCGGGGCCGCACCCGTCGCCTGGACGGCGGAAGCGCTCTACGACTACCTGCGGACCGGGCGCTCGCACGAGCACGGTTCGGCGGCCGGCCCCATGGCTCACGTCGTCGATTCGTTTCGCGACGTGCCCGACGACGACATCCGCGCGATGGCGACCTATCTCGCCTCGCTCGACGGCCCCCCGATCGATCCGGCGCAAGCCTCGGCCGCCGCGCGCCGCGCGGTCGAAGCGGCGGACGGGGCGATCGCCACGGCCGCGCGCATCGCGCCGGCCGGCGCGCGCCTCTTCGAGGGCGCCTGCGCGTCCTGCCACGCGTCGGACAAGCCGATCGCCTCGCTGGCGCTCAACAGCAACCTTCACGCCGCCGATCCCGGCAACGCGATCCGTGCGGTTCTGGAAGGCGTGCCCGCCCATAGCGGGCTCGATGCGGAAGCCATGCCCGCTTTCGACACGGCGCTGGACCGGCGTGCGATCGCCGATCTCATGGCCTATGTTCGCGCGCGGTTCGCGCCCGGCAAACCGGCCTGGAGCGATCTTCCCGCCGCCGTCGAGGCGGCCCGCGCCGCGCCCCATTCCTGATCCCGAAGTTCGGACCGCCGCCCCATGTTCTTCGACAAGACCATTCCCCTCGCCAGCGCCTGGAACACATGGTCGGACCGGCCGGGCGAACTCGTGTTCCTGCCACTCGGCGTCCGGATCGCGCCCCTCCTGTATTCGGGCAAGACGGCGCGCGCGAGCCCGATCCGCGCACCGGACGAGGTCCGCTTCGGCCGCCACGGTCTTCGCGGCGAGCGGATCGACTTCGAGACCGATCATGCCGGCACCCGCCTCGGCTTTCGCTACGACAAGCCCGACCCGTTCACGGTGCGCGGTGCCTTCGACGTGCGCGCGGCTGGCGAATGGGGCCTGCGCTACTGGATCACGCTCGCCCTGTCGGCCGAGGGCGGCCAGACGGTCCATTACGACGAGGCGACGGGCACGGCCGTCGTGGAGGTGGACTTCCGCTTCGTGGCGCTGGCCGCAAACGACGCTCCCGCGCTCGCGACCGGCCACGAGACGTTCGACGACCTCGTCGAGGACTTCGATCGGAACGGCTATTTCGACAAGACCTGCCGATCGGACGCGGCGCGGCTGATGGCGCTGCGCTTCAATCTCGAGATGACGCCGCGCCTGCGTTTCGCCGCAGCCGTCGCCGACAGCCGGGCGCTCGCGATCGCGCGCGCCCGAGCCGCGCTCGCCGAGGGCGAGCCGGGGCAAGCGCCTGCGCTTCAGACCGGGCGGGGCGCCGGCGCGCTCGACGCCGTGCGCGACGTTCTCGGCTGGAACACGGTCTATGACCGGCTCAACCGCCGTCCCTACACGGCGGCGAGCCGCATCTGGGGCCTCGGCGACGCGGTCTGGTACAACGACCAGTGCTTCGCCGCCCTGATGGCCGGTCTTCTCGACCCGGCGCTCGCAAGGGCGAATTTCGATGTCGCGATGGGAAGCGCGACGCCGCAGGGCAACATCGCCTGCCTCGTCAACCCGAAGGACGCCTGGGTCGACCGCACGCAGGCCCCGCACGGCGCCTTCATCGCCTGGGCGATGTTCGAGCGCAGCCGCGACCGCGCCTTTCTGGCCGACGTCTTCGATGCACTTGCGCGCAACCAGCTCTGGTGGCGCGCCCACCGCGATCCGGGCGGCCTCGGCCTCGTGTCCTGCGGCACGTCGGATGTCGGCGACGCGATGTATCGCGGCACCGCCTTCGGCGCGCGCAACGAAACGGGCATGGACAATTCGCCGACCCACGACGAGGCGCGCTACGACGGGCAAACGCGCACGCTCTCGACGCTGGATGTCGGCATCAACTCGGCGCTGGCGCTGGACGCCGAGATGCTGGCGCGCATCGCCACCGAACTCGGCCGCCGGGACGAGGCCGCCACCTTCGAACGGCTGGCGCGCGAAACCCGCGAGTTGATCCGCACCGAGCTTTGGGACGAGACGCGCGGCCTCTTCGCCAACCGGCAGCGGGACGGCGGGTTCGTGCGCTCGGTGTCGCCGACGAGTTTCTTTCCGCTTCTCTGCGGAGCGGCGGACGGGGCCCAGGTCGAGCACCTCCTCGTTCATCTGCGAGATCCCGGAATGTTCGGCGGCCCCTACCCGCTTCCCAACGTGTCGCGCGACGATCCCGCCTACCCCGAGCAGATCTACTGGCGCGGGCGCATCTGGCCCAACGTCAACTGGCTGGTCTGGCAGGGCCTTCGGCGCTACGGGCTCCACGACGAGGCCGAGGGCCTTGTCGCCCGTTCGCTTGCCATGTTCGAGCGCTCCTGGCAGGGCCGCCGCTGGTGCGGCGAGAACTACGGGGGCGAAACGGGCGAGATCGACGACCTACCGGGCAACGACCCCTTCTACACCTGGGGCGCGATGCTGCCGCTGATGGCCGTGTCGGAGGTCATGGATATCGGCCCGTGGAACGGCTGGGAGCTCGCGAACGACGGGCGGCCGGTCCGTCTCGGGCCGATCGAGAGCCCCGCCGGGCCGGTCGTGGTCGAGGTGGCGGAGGGAGAGCTCGCGCTTCGGGGCGCGGACGGCGAGCCCTTGTTCGCCACCACCTATCGCGGCCGTCTGACCCATGTCGTCGTCTCCGAAGGCTTGGTGTCCGCAACCTTCGCGGACGGTGCCGCCGACATCGCCTTCCGGTTGGGCGCACAAGCGTCGGAGAGGCTGGCGGCCGTGCGCCTCGATGGACGCCCGCTGGAAACGCGCCTCGTGGACGGCTGCCACGACGCCGAGCTGCCGGGGATCGAAGCCGGCGCCCGGCTCGACTGGCACCTTGCCCCACCGCGCGCCTCGTGACGGCGTCGCCCCCGGACTGGTTCCGGAATCCGGAGCCGCGCTTCCGAACGGCCACGTTCTGGTTCTGGCACCGCATCCCGACGCAAGCCGAGATCGCCGCGCAGCTCGCCGATATCAGCGAAAAAGGCATCGGCTGTGTGATGATCCAGGCCCGCCCGGCGCTCGACCTCTCAGTCTATCTCTCGCCCGCCTATCTCGCGGCTTACCGCACCGCCTGCCAAACGGCGAAGCGGTTGGGGATCGGCGTCACGATCTACGACGAATACGGCTGGATGTCGGGCCACGGCGGCGGGCGCACGGTGGCAGTCGCCGACGCCTTGCGCGAGCGCCACCTGTTCTGGGCGAGCGGGCCGGTCGGCGCGCCGCTCGGGATCACCGGCATCCGCTCGCCCTTCCTGGATTTCCTGGGCGAGGCGGGACGCAGCTGGATCTACGACGGCAGTCTGCCCGTTTGGGGCGACTGGCAGACGGTCGCCGCCATCGCGCATCCGCCCGTCGTCCGCGACGAAGGGGCTCTTCGCATCCTCGAAGACGTCGATATTGACCCGCAGGGGAACGACGGCTGCCGCATCGCGCTAGCCGACATCAAGGGCGTTTCCGCCGACTGGCGGGTGACGGTCTTCGTCTCCGCCCGCTGCCTGACCTCGCGGCTCGTCAACTATCTCCTGCCCGAAACGGCGGAGCGCTTCGCCGATACCGTCTACGCCCCGCTCGTGGACGCGGCGGATGGGGCCGCCGACGCGATCTTCTTCGACCACCCCTATGCCGGCTTCTACATCTGGAACGAGCACGAAGGCGCCCTCGGCAACAGTCTTCTCAGCGACGGGCAGCCGGCCGGCCCCGGCGATGCCATGGCCCTCCTCTCGCTTGCGCGCGACGTCGGCCCCGCGACGCCGATGCTCCGGGCCGGCTTCCTCAAGGCCTATGGCGAGCGGATGCACGAAGCCTTCTTCGGCACTCTGTCGCGCTGGGCGCGGAAACGGGGCCTCGGCTTCACCGGCCACGAACTCCTCACCCATGTGGGCGGCTGGTCGCTTCACGGCGGGCTGACGGGCATGGACCCGCGCACCATGCCCGGCGTCGACTATTTCGGGATCGACGCCTTTCGCACGCAAACGGCGGTGGACGCTGCCGACTTCGCGCCCCAGCTCGCCGCCAAGCTCGGCGACAGCGTGGCGCGCGCCAACGGGCGCCGCCGCTGCACGATCGAGCAATACGCGACGGGGCGCGAAAGGGGGCGGCCGACGCTCGCCGGCCAATGGGACCTGACGCCGCAGCGCTTCCGCACCCAGGCGATCCGGCACCTTCTCCTCGGCGCCCGCCGCATCCTGCTCCACGCCGTCAACGTCACCGACGGCTTCGACGGTGACGAACGCCCCCTTCTCAATCCGCGCTGGGACTTTCCGCCCGCCTACAACTTCCAGCCCTGGTGGGACGACTGCCCGGCGATCTTTTCCGAACTCGCGCGCCTGTCGGCCTTTCTGGAGGACGGCGATCCGCTCCGACCCGTCGCCCTGTTCTATCCCTTGGAGACGATCCGCGCGGAAGGGCCGGCGCATGCGTGCGGCGAGCACTTCGGCCGGTGGGCGGAGGCGCTCGCGCGTGCCGGCATCGGCTACGACGTGGTGGACGAGCGCATGCTCGGCACGGCTCTTGCGCCCGGTGGGGGCTACGAGACGTTGGTGCTGCCGGCCGCGACTCGCATGAGAAACGCGCGAAGCGTCGATCTCATCGGCGAGTTCGGCGCTCGCGGCGGCCGGATTCTGGCGTCCGGCCAGATCCTCCGAAGCGTCCGCGAGCGCGTCGGCAACCTCGATCCCATAGGGCGGCGGGATCGGGCGCACCTAAGCTTTTCCGAAATCGCTGCGGACGAGATCGAGGCCTGCGTCGCCGCCCTGCCGCGCCCCCGGCCCGACATCCGCTTCCGGGGCGACGGGCCGACATGGTCCTCGATCGCCCGCTGCGGTGACACCTGGCGGATCGCCGTTCTCAACGACGCCGATCATGCGCGGGAGATGGTCCTGGCCTCGAACGCGGCCGAGGGCGAGATCGCGATCTGGTCGCCGGCCGAGGGCGAAAGCGAGGAGCCAACCGTCGCCGCCGCGCGGCCCGGCGAACTGACGCTCCAACTGCCGGCCCACGGCGTCGCCTGCCTTACCGTTCCGGACGACGCGCACTGCCGGCCTCTCAAAACGTCGGGGATCGCGTCCCCGCCAAGGATATGCGCGGCAGCGGGCGCCAGTGCCGTCATGGAGCTTGCGGACGGCTGGACGCTTGGGATCGGCGACCTGCCGCCCGTTCCCGTCGCGGTGGATCGCGGATGGGAGAAGCAAGGCTTTCCCGTCTTTTCCGGGACGGGGACCTATCGAAACGAGGTCCGGATCCCCGATCGGCCGGAGAACGCGGCCTGGAGCCTCGCCCTCCCCGGGTTCCACGCTTCCGCGGAGGTCTGGATCGACGATCGCCTCATAGGCCGGGCGCTCGGCGGCTCCGCGACGTTCTCCCTGCCCTACAGCACGGGCGCACGCCTCGCCCTGACGATCCGCGTGCGCAACACGGCGGCCAACCGGTACTATCGCGACACGTCGTTCGGGGAAGGCTTCCCCGAAGCGTCCGGCCTGACCGCCCCGCCGCAGCTTCTGGCCACACCGACGCCCGGAGGGTGAAGCGAACGTTCCCGATCAGGCGTCCGCCGAGCCCTCGTCGCCCGCATCGATATCGAACCGGACGCCTTGCGCGAGCGGCATCTGGTAGCCGTAGTTGATGGCGTTGGTCTGGCGGCGCATATACGCCTTCCAAGCGTCCGAGCCGCTTTCGCGCCCGCCCCCGGTTTCCTTCTCGCCGCCGAACGCGCCCCCGATCTCGGCGCCCGACGAGCCCATGTTGACGTTGGCGATGCCGCAGTCGGACCCCACGACCGAGAGGAAGCGATCCGCCTCGCGCATGTCGGTGGTGAAGATCGAGGACGAAAGCCCGGCGGCCACGCCGTTCTGCAGGGCGATGGCCTCGTCCAGCGTCTCGTAGCGAAGGACGTAGAGGATCGGGGCGAAGGTCTCCTCCAGCATCGGCCCGGTCTGACGGGGCATCTCCGCCAGCGCGGGGCGCACGTAGAAGGCGGATTCCGCGACGCTCTCGGTGAAGCGCTCGCCGCCGGCCACCTGGCCGCCCGAAGCCCTGGCCGCGTCGAGCGCCCGCTGCATGCTCTCGAAGGCGGCGGCGTCGATCAGCGGGCCGACCAGCGCCTCGCTCTCCAGCGGATTGCCGACGGAAACCGAGGCGTAGACGCACTTCAGCCGGTCGACCAGCGCATCGTAGACGTTGGAATGGACGATCAGCCGCCGCAGCGTCGTGCAGCGCTGGCCGGCCGTGCCCATCGCGCCGAAGGCGATGGCGCGCAAGGCGAGGTCGAGATCGGCCGAAGGGGCGACGATGGAGGCGTTGTTGCCGCCGAGCTCCAGGATCGAGCGCCCGAAGCGTGCGGCGACCTGCTGACCGACGAGGCGGCCCATCGCCGTCGATCCCGTGGCCGAAACCACCGGCACCCGCGCGTCCCCGGCCAGCGCCTCGCCGGTCTCGCGTCCGCCGATGACGAGCTGCGACAGCCCGGCCGGTGCGTCCGGGCCGAATCTTGCGACGGCGCGCTCCACCAGCGCCTGAACGCCGAGCGCCGTCAGCGGTGTCTTTTCCGACGGCTTCCACACGACGCTGTCGCCGCACACGAAGGCGAGCGCCGCGTTCCAGCTCCACACCGCGACGGGAAAGTTGAACGCAGAAATGACGCCGACGACACCCGCCGGATGCCATTGCTCCTGCAGACGATGGTCGGCACGCTCCGATCCCATGGTCAGGCCGTAGAGCTGGCGCGACAGGCCGACCGCGAGATCGCAGATGTCGATCATCTCCTGGACCTCGCCGAGACCTTCCGAGACGATCTTGCCGGCCTCGATCGTCACCAGCCGGCCGAGGTCGTCCTTGGCCGCGCGCAACTCCTCGCCGAGGATGCGCACGAACTCGCCCCGGCGCGGCGCGGGCACGCGGCGCCACGCGAGAAACGCCTCGTGCGCGACGGCGATCGCCGCGCGCACCTCCTCGGCCGAGGCGTCGCGCACCTCCGCGATCGCCTCCCCGGTCAGCGGCGAGCGCACCACGCGCCCGCCCCCCGTCGCCACCGCCCGGTCGACGCCCAGCCGATCGAGAAGGTCGAGGGTTTGTTCGGCGAGATTCGTGGTCTTGGCCATGGACGGCTCCTTTCGTCGTCGAGCATGCCGGATCGTCGCTTTGCGGGCGCCCGGCAAGGGATATGGCGGGGCGCCGGAGGGTGCCCCGCGAAGGCGTGCGGGATGCGGCGGGCCTCAGACGTCGGCGAGCGCGCGCAGCGCCTGGAGGGCTTCGGCGATCGACGCGGACTGCATCTTGGCATAGAGCGCGATCTCGTCCGCCGGTTCGGCGCCCAGGTCCTCGACGAACGCGTCTCGATGGGCGCGCGCGGTGAAGTTCCGTTGGGACTCGTCGCCGAGATTGGACTGGAAGATGCCCGCCGCCGAAACGGGCAGGAAATCCTCGTAGGTGATCGGCTCGGCCGCGACGAAACCCCGCTCGACCAAAGCATCGAGATCGAGCCCCTCGGGTGCGCCGGCCTTGCCGGTCGCCCGGTAGCGGAAGAAGGCGAGTTCCTGGCGCCGAAGAGCGTCCTTGTCGTCCGGGAAGGCTTCGAAACGGCGGGCGAGAATGGCGGCCGCCTCCGCGCGAAGCGCCTCGCCCGCCACGAGGTGGAGGCGCAGGAGCGAGGTAAAGACGCGGAACGGATTGCGGCGGAGCGCTTCGGGCTCGACCGGCTGGAACGCGGTGGAATGCACGGGAACGCCGGCAACCGACAGGTCGTAGTAGCCGACCGGCACCATGCCCATCACGGCGAAGAGTCGGCGCATGGTGGAAAGCTTCCCCGCCGTGCCCAAACGAATCGCGCCGTGCCGTTCGAGATCCAGCCGCTCGATCTCGCGGTGGGCGAGAAGACGCGCGTCGAGCGCCGGGTCGGCGCGCCGCGCCGCCTCGTTGACGGCCGCGACGAGTTCCATGAGCGTCCCGTACTGGGGCACCTGGGCCCGGTACATCTCCGACATCGACCCCGAGAACAGCGTGCGGATACGGTCCGGCGACATGCAAGCGGATGATACCAACGAAGGATCTCCAGGCAGGCAGGGCGTTGGCCCATGCCTATCGCAGGGAACGGCGATCCGTGAGGGGAATATGGTCGCCCTTCGCGAATTTCGGGCCGAACGAGCGTGGGGCGGCGTCGCGGGAAAGCGCTACGGGAGCGCCCGCCCCGAAGGAGCCTCGGACGCTTCGTTCAAGGCGCTGAACTCCTCCGGAAAGCGCAGGAACGACTTCGAGAACTTGGCCGCGAAGTCCGTCGCCAGGGACGATATCGGCGAGAAGTTCGGCATGATGATCGACCATTCGAAATGGATGGCCGGGCGGAAGGGGCGGATTTTGAGGTTGCGCCAGGGAAGACGAGAGGCGGTGAACGGATCGACCATGGCGCAGCCGAAGCCGGCATCCACCAGCCCGCACCGGATCATCGTCAGGAGACTTTCCATCCGGATGCGCAGCGCGCGGCGGTGGGTCACCATGACCGCGTCGAAGGCGCGGCGCATGGACGAGCTCGAGGCGAGCCCCACGAAGTCCCGCTCGTGCAGGTCCTGCGGCTCGATCACGTCGCCCTCCAGAAGCGGATGGCCCGTGGGCGCGACGAATACCGCCTCCATCGAGGGAAGCTCATGGGCGCGATCGCCGAATGGGGAATGCGCTCGTGCACGATGCCCAGATCGCATCGCCCGGTGATCACGAAGTCGAGGACGGACGGCGACGTCATTCCGTAGAGCGTGATGTTCACGCCGGGGCGCGCCGCGCCGAACTCGGCGGTCACGCTCGGCAGCAGGCTCGTGGCGAGCGCGGGAAGGGCGGCCACGCGCAGTTCGCCCCCGCGACGCTCCCGGATATCCTTGGCGGCCTTCCCGATCCGCTCCAGGCCGACAAAGGAGCGCTCCACCTCGCGATAGAAGGTGATCGCGTCGGCGGTCGGCATGAGCTTTCCGCCCTTGCGCTCGAACAGCCGACGGCCGACGGCGTATTCCAGATCGCTGAGAAGACGGCTGATCGCCGGCTGGGTCACCCCGAGAAAATGCGCCGTTTCCGTCGCCGATCCACTCAGGAATGACGGCACGAAAGGCTTCCACCTGCCTGCCTTTCAGTACCTTTGCTCCCTCCTGCCACGACATAACATCAGGTTACGAAGACGCCATGAAATTCAATTTGGCGAATGGCAGCAAGTTTCGAACAGTTACAGGGTTGATGGAAATCTGATCAGGGACCTTCGATGAGCATTCAGCCCCGCCTGCGCCTTCTCACCACGGTTGCCCTCCTGGCCGCGTCCGCAGCCTTCCCCGCGAACGCGCAGGACAAGGTCCTCCACGTCGCGGCCTATGGCGGCTTCTACGAGCAGCTGATCCGCGAACAGATCTTCCCCGATTTCGAGAAGCAGCACGGGGTCCGCATCGAATACACGGCGGGCAACCCCACCGACACGCTGGCACGGCTCGTGGCGACCCAGTACGCCCCCCAGATCGACGTCGCGATCATGGACGACGGGCCGATGTACCAGGCGATCGCGCTCGGCCTTTGCCGGGACGTCGAGCCCGCCGCCGTGTACGACGACCTCTACGACATGGCCAAGGTCAGCGGCGGCAAGGCGACGGGCCTGGGCGCCGTGGCGACCGGGTTCATGTACGACACCCAGTATTTCCAGGAACAGGGCTGGGCCGCGCCGACCTCCTGAGCCGATCTCAAGGATCCGAAATACGCCGGCAAGCTGGTGGTCCCGCCCTTATCCAATACCTACGGCCTCCACGCCCTCGTGATGGAAGCCGAGCTCGGCGGCGGCAACGAGCGCAACATCGATCCGGGGTTCGAAGCCTTCAAGTCCGAGATCGACCCGAACGTGCTGGCCTACGAAGCCTCGCCCGGCCAGATGACGTCGCTGTTCCAGAGCGGGCAGGCCGTGCTCGGCGTCTGGGGCTCGGCCCGCATCAACTCGCTGGCCAACACGGGCTTTCCCGTGGAGATGGTCTACCCGAAGGAAGGCGCGGTCTCGCTCGGCATCATTGGGTGCCCGATCGCGGGCCGCGACACGCCCGAGGCGCAGGCGCTGCTTCAGTACCTGTTGAGCCCGGACGTGCAGGAGAAGGTGGCGCGCGGCTACGGCTACGGCCCGGTCAACAAGAACGCCAAGCTCACCGACGAGGAAGCCAAGGGCATTCCCTACGGACCCGAACAGGTGGGCCGGCTGCGCGTGATCGACTGGGACTACGTGAACCCGGTCCGCAAGGAATGGAACACGCGCTGGACGCGCGAAGTCGAGCGCTGAGGGCACGGGTCCGCCAGCCGGCATCCGTTCCGTCCGGCGATCCCGGCGGAAGACGCTTCTCAAGGAGACCGCCGATGAGCTTCCTGAAAATCGAACGCCTGACCAAGACCTACGATCAGATCGTCGCGGTCGGCGGCATCTCGCTCGACATCGAGCGCGGCGAGTTCGTTTCCCTGCTGGGACCCTCGGGTTGCGGCAAGACGACGACGCTGCAGATGATCGCAGGCTTCGTCGAGGTGACGTCGGGGCGGATCGTCCTGGACGGGCGCGATCTCGCCGAGGTGCCGCCCGCCAAGCGGGGCCTCGGCATGGTGTTCCAGAGCTATGCGTTGTTTCCGCATATGACCGTCGCCCAGAACGTCGGCTTCGGGCTCGAGATGCGCAAGGTCGGCCGGGCCGATCGCGACCGCAAGGTCGCCGCCGCGCTGCAACTCGTCGGCCTGTCCACGATGGCGGATCGCTACCCCCGCCGCATGTCGGGCGGCCAGCAGCAGCGCGTGGCGCTCGCCCGGGCGCTCGTGATCGAGCCGAACCTTCTTCTTCTGGACGAACCCATGTCCAACCTCGACGCCAAGCTGCGCGACGAAATGCAGGGCGAGCTGCGCGACATCCAGGAGCGCACCGGCCTCACCACGATCCTCGTCACCCACGACCAGTCGGAGGCGATGGCCCTGTCCGACCGGGTCGTCGTCATGAACCGCGGCGTGATCGAACAGGTCGGGCCGCCCGAAGCCGGTCTACCGGACGCCCGCCTCGCGCTTCGTGGCTGGCTTCCTCGGTCGAACCGACACGCTGGACGGCGAGCGCAGCGGCCAGACCGTGGCGGTGCGCGACCAGCGCTGGACCCTGGCGGACGAGGGCGCTGCGGGCCCGATCGTGGTCGCCGTGCACCCCGAGCGCGTCTGCTTCGGCGAGGACGGCCTCCGGGGCGTCGTGCGCAAGCGCGTCTTCCAAGGGAAGCCAGTGGTTCTTCGACGTCGAAAGCGAGGCGGGGCAGGTCTTCGTTCTGGCTCCCAACGGGAGCGGGGCGCTGCCGGCGGCAGGCGAAGCCGTGGGCCTCGTCTGGAAGGCCGAGGACATGCGCGTCTTCGCGCGCGACGAGGCGAGCGCGATGAGCGCCGTCACCGCGCAAGCCGCAGCACCGCTGGCGGCCGCGCCGCCGCGAAGCCGGGCATCCCTCGCTCCCTATCTCCTCAACCTTCCCGCGCTTCTCGTCGTCCCGCTCGCGATGACGCGACCCTGGCCTCCAAGGGCGGGGCCCGCACGCTCCTCGTCGACGAGAACGCGGCCATCGGCGACCAGATCTATCGCGGCATCGGCACGACGCCCTTGCGCAAGCGCGAACTCCTCGGCGAGAACTACTGGAAGGGAGGGCGGATCGGCGCGGACTTTGCCACGAGCGAGGCAAGCCACCTTCCCGGCGCGACGGTCTGGCAGCTTTCGCCCGATCTCGAGCTTGGGATTTCGGCCGGCGGACGCACGGCCATGATCGAAGCGCGCCAGGTCGTCATGGCGACGGGCGCGCTGGAGCGGCCGTCTCCGATCCGGGGCTGGACGCTGCCGGGCGTGATGACGGCGGGGGCTGCGCAAATCCTCCTCAAGACCTCCGGCGTGGCGGTTTCGGGCAAGGTCGTGCTGGCGGGCTGCGGCCCGCTGCTCTGGCTGATCGCAGCCCAGTACCTGACCGCCGGCCAGCGCTTCGACGCCATTCTCGACACGACGCCGCGCGGCAATTGGGCGGCGGCGTTCGCCGAACTGCCGCGCCTCCTCGCTTCGCCCTATCTCGCCACGGGCCTGAAGCTGATGGGCCCGGGTCCGGCGGGAGACAAAGGTGGTCACCAGTGTCACCGCGCTCGCCGCCGAGGGCGACCGGCATCGAGATCGTCGCGATCCACGAGGACAACGGCTGCCTCGTGTTCAACCCCCATCGCTACACGTTGGAGGAAGGCGGCATGAAGCGCACCGACCGCGCCCGACTGGCCTTCAAGCGCGAGGCCGATCCGAGCGGCATCCTCAATCCCGGCAAGATGGTCGCCGGGGAGAATCCGGACTTCGATTTCGACAGCGGACGCGCCTGACTGTTCTCCGGGCTCCCGCGCGCCGACGCCGCCTGACGTCGCTATGCGCGTCCTCGTCATCCACGCCCTCGATCCGGCCCTATGTGGAGCGTCTGCGCGCGGCCGACACCCTGGTGCTCGTCCACCCCGTCTGGAACTTCGGCATGCCGGCCATTCTGAAGGGCTTCTTCAACCGGGTGCTGGTGCCCGGCGTCGCCTTTGCCATGGCGGACGGCGACCGCGGGCGGCTGACGCGCGTCATGAAGAACATCCGCAAGGTGGCGGTGGTGACGACCTAAGGGGGCACGCGCTGGCGCGCGCTCCTCGTGGGCGATCCGCCCCGGCGCGTGGCGCGCCGCGTGCTCTACGACATGAACAACAACGGGCCACGCGAGTTGGAAGCCTTCAAGCACGCGGTGGGGCGGAGCATGAGCCGCTTCTGACGACACCATCCCCAGCAACCGGCAAGCGGCGGAACCGGCACCCGTCGACGAGGGCAAGCTGCCGCTGGAGCGCGCCCGGTCCGAGCTCGACATCCGCCAGCTTCGCATCCTGAGTTCGGTTCTGGAGGAGCGCAGCGTTTCGCGCGCGGCTGCCCTCCTTGGTCTCAGCCAGCCCGCCGTCAGCCTGTCGCTGCGGCGCCTGCGCGGGCTGACCGGCGACCCGCTGCTCGTCCGGGGCGCGCGCGGCTTCCTGCGCACCGAGCGCGGCGAAGACGTCCTCGTGCTGATCGGACGCATCCTGTCGGACGTCGATCATCTCGTGGGACGCGAGGCCGAGTTCGACCCCGGCTCCTCGGACCGGCACGTGCGCATCATCGCGGCCACGGGCCTCGGCCCCTTCCTGGTTCCCCAGTTCGTGCGCTCCTTAAGCGCGGCGGCGCCCGGCATGTCGCTGGAAATCGCACCCATGCCCGGTCCGGCCGCGCTCGATGCTCTTCTGAACTCCGGCGAGGCGGACCTCGTTCTCGGCCATCGGCCGCTGGAGGGGCGCGACCTGCGCGCCGAGGAGCTGATGGAATGCGAGGTCGTGTGCATGGTGGATCGCGCCCATCCGGCCGCGGGGCGCCGGGCGATCGCCATGGACGAGTACCTCGGCTTCGAGCACCTGTCGCCCAATCCCGCCCATGCCGACGCGGCCAGTCCCATCGACGGGCGCCTCGCCGAACTCGGCCTCAAGCGCTCCGTGCGCATTGCCGTATCGGAATACGCGATGGTCCCGCTGATCCTGCCGGGCAGCGATCTCGTCTTCACCTCGGTGCGCCCTTTTGCCGACTTCCTGTCGCGCTCAGGCGACTTCGCGGTGATCGGCGCGCCGCCCGAGTTCGGCCCGATCCACTTCTTCATGCTGTGGCACGAGCGCTCGCAGCATTCCAACTTCGGCGCCTGGCTGCGTCGCTTCACGCGCGAGGCCCTCCGTCAGGCCTGGGCGTCGTAGCGCCAAAGGTCGCGCGACTCATCCACCGCTCCCTGGCGATCGGGAGCGGGCACGCGAGACCTCGCCGGCCAGGGCCGCCGGGCACGATCGCTCGCAGTCCCATGCCGGCCTACCCCTCGGGCGCCGCGAACACCGACCACGTCGGGTACCGGCATCGGCCGGGTTTTCGCTTGGCGACGGGCGAGCGCGTTCCCCCTCGGGCCTCCGGTTTCCGAGCGCGCGTCTACGCTTTCCCCCCTTTTGTCATCAGGCCGGCTCTTCCCTAAGCCGTCCATACCATCCCGTCATTGACATTCTAATATACCAATTGTTAGTCTGCAGGCGGATTTGGACCACGGAGTGGCCCGCAGAGCCGGACGACAAGGGAGGACGAATGGCGCTGAACAGGGACCGGCTCCTGCCGATCGAAACGGAGGCTCGCGCCATCGCGCGGCGCCTGTTCGATGCCGTCGAGAGCCTGCCCATCGTCTCGCCGCACGGCCATACCGAGCCCGCGTGGTTCGCCCGGAACGAACGCTTTCCCGATCCCGCCACGCTGTTCGTGGTGCCCGACCATTACATCTTCCGCATGCTGTACAGTCAGGGCGTGCCGCTGGAGGCGCTCGGCGTGCCGCGCGCGGACGGCGGCGCGAGCGAAACCGACGGGCGCGCGATCTGGCGCCTTTTCGCCCGGCACTACGCCCTGTTCCGTGGAACACCTTCGCGCCTGTGGTTCGAGCACGCGCTCCAAACGGTGTTCGGCATCGAGGAGCGCCTGTCGGAAAACAATGCCGACGCGCTCTACGACCGCATCGCGGAGGCTCTCGGGCGGGACGACATGCGCCCGCGCGCACTCTTCGAGCGCTTCCGCATCGAGGCGATCGCGACCACCGATTCGGCGCTGGACGACCTCGCCCATCACGAGGCGATCGCCGCCTCCGGCTGGGGCGGGCGCGTTCTGCCGACCTACCGCCCGGACGCGGTCGTGGACCCCGACCGGCCGGGCTTCGTGCAGGCGCTCGCGCGCCTTTTCGAGCTGACCGGCGAGCGGGACGACTGGGACGGGTATCTCGGCGCGCACCGCGCGCGCCGCGCCTTCTTCAAGGCGCGCGGCGCGACCGCGACCGACCACGGCCACCCGAGCGCGCGCACCGCCGATCTGCCGCGCGGGGATGCCGAACAGCTGTTCGACAGGGTGCGCGGCGGCCGGGCCGACGCGGCCGAGCGCGAGCTCTTCCGCGCCCAGATGCTGACCGAGATGGCGCGCATGAGCCGCGACGACGGGCTCGTGATGCAGATCCACCCGGGCTCGGTGCGCAACCACAACGCGGCCGTGTTCGAGCGCTTCGGCTTCGACAAGGGCGCCGACATCCCCGCCCGCACGGACTATGTCGAGGCGCTTCGCCCGCTTCTCCAGGCGGTCGGCAACGATCCGTCCGTGACGGTGATCCTGTTCACGCTGGACGAGACGGCCTATGCGCGCGAGCTCGCCCCGCTCGCCGGCCATTACCCCGCGCTCCGGCTCGGCCCCGCCTGGTGGTTCCACGACAGCCCGGAAGGGATGCGACGCTTTCGCGAGGCCACCACCGAGACGGCCGGTTTCTACAATACGGTCGGCTTCAACGACGACACGCGCGCCTTTCTGTCGATCCCCGCGCGCCACGACATGGCGCGGCGCGTCGACTGCGCGTTTCTCGCCCGCCTCGTCTGCGACGGCCGGCTGGACGAGGACGAGGCGCAGGAGGTGGCGCACGACTTCGCCTATCGGCTGGCCAAGGACGCCTACCGACTTTGAATCGAAGCGCCGGCGCCCGCCGCCGGCTCGATCTGGGAGGATCACCATGCACATCACACGCAGACGCTTCATGGGCACCACCGCCGCAGCGGCCGCCGGCGCGACCCTGTTCGGCGGCCGCGCCCTGGCCGCGCTCGCCCAACCGTCCAGCCCGGTGACGATCACGGTCGCGGACGTGGCGGGCAATCTCGCCCTGACCCAGGCCGCCATGGAGCGCTACACCGCGGCCAGGCCCGAATGGGCGAGCCGCATCGCCTTCACCAAGGCGCCCGCGCCCGAGCTGCCGGGCAAGCTGCGCGCCCAGCAGGCGGCAGGCCGCGTCGACATCGACCTCGTTCTCACCGGCACCGACGCCCTGTCGGCCGGCCTCGACCAGGGGATCTGGACCGACCTCTCGCCCTATATGGCCGATCTGCCGAAGCTCGAGGACATCTACATCCCGCAGGCCTTCAAGATGCAAGGGATGGCCAAGAACCACGGCGTCGTCGTTTCCTACTACCCGTCCGGGCCGCTGATCGAGTACATGCCCGACCGCGTGCCCACCCCCCCAAAGACGGCCGACGAGCTTCTCGCCTGGAGCAAGACGAACCCGAACAAACTGATCTATGCGCGCCCCGCCAACTCGGGCCCGGGCCGCACCTTCCTGATGGGGCTGCCCTATCTCCTGGGCGACAGCGACCCGCGCGATCCCGAAAAGGGCTGGGAGAAGACCTGGGCCTATCTAGAGGAACTCGGGCAGAACATCGAGTACTACGCGTCCGGCACCACGCAGACCATGCGCGAGTTCGGCGAGGGCACACGCGACATCGTGGTCACCACCACGGGCTGGGACATCAACCCGCGCGTGCTCGGCACGGTGCCCGCTGAGGCGATGGTGGGCACGCTCCAGGGCTTCCACTGGGTGACCGACGCCCACTACATGGTGGTGCCGAAGGGCGTGTCGGAAGAGAAGCTCGCCGTTCTCCTCGACCTCATGAACTTCATGCTGACGCCCGAATCCCAGGCCTACGCCTACGACGAGGGCTACTTCTACCCCGGCCCCGCGGTGAAGGACGTGCCCTTGTCCATGGCGCCCGAATCCAGCCGGGCGGCGATCGAGGAGTTCGGCCGTCCCGAATACGACGAGTGGATCGCGTCGAACCCGCTGGAGATCCCGCTCGACGCCGACAAGATCGTCGCCGCGTTCCGCATCTGGGACGAGCGCATCGGCGCCAAGAAGGGGTGACCTTTCGATCCCGCTTGGCGCGGCCGGCACATGCCGGCCGCCGACCGTCTCACCTGCAAGTCGGAGGCCGTTCGCGATGAATGCCCACAGCAACCCGATCGCCTCCGTCCCGCCGGGCGCCTCGCCCCATGCCGACGGCGGCCGCCTGGAACTCGTCGGCCTGCGCCGCGCCTTCGGTTCCTATACCGCGCTCGACGGCATCGATCTCAGCGTCGAGCGTGGCGAGTTCATTGCGCTGCTCGGGCCGTCGGGCTGCGGCAAGTCGACGGCCTTGAACTGCATCGCCGGGCTCCTGCCGCTGACGGGCGGAGAAATTCGCCTCGACGGGCGTGCGATCCACGAGCTGGAGCCCGAAAAGCGCGGCTTCGGCATGGTGTTCCAGAGCTACGCCCTGTTTCCGCACCTGACGATCCGCCGGAACGTCGGCTTCGGCCTCGCGATGCAAGGCGTGCCGCGGGCCGAGGCCGACGCGCGCATCGACGCAGCGCTCGATCTCGTGCGCCTGCGCAGCCAAGCCGATAAGCTGCCGGGGCAGTTGTCGGGCGGCCAGCAGCAGCGCGTGGCGATCGCGCGCGCCATCGTCATCCGCCCGCCCGTGGTCCTGATGGACGAGCCCTTGTCCAACCTCGACGCCAAGCTGCGCCTGGAAATGCGCGCCGAGATCCGCGCCATCCACGAGGCGATCGGCTCCACCACGATCTACGTGACGCACGACCAGGACGAGGCGCTTTCGCTCGCCGACCGGATCGTCGTCATGGCGAACGGCGTGATCCGCCAGGTCGGCACCCCGGAAGACCTCTACGAGCGGCCGAGCCAGATCGACGTCGCGGACTTCATGGGATTTCGCACGCGCATCCCGGCCCGGGTCGTCGACGGCGAAGGACATGTCGAGGCGGTCGGGGCGCGCCTGCGCCTGCCCCCGGCGCGTGGATCGGTGCCGGGCAGCGCCGTCTGGATTTCGGTTCGCCCCGAGGATCTGGTGGCGGGCGGCTCGGAGGGGATCGAGGCCGAGGTGCGCTCGATCGAGTATCGCGGCCGCGCCTGGTTCGGCTCGGGCACGCTGGCCGACGGAACGCTCGTCTTCTTCCGTTCCGACGCGTCGCTGGCGAACGGAGCCAAGGTCCGCCTCGGGTTCGATCCCGCCCGCACGCTCGTCTTTCCCCGCGAGGACGCATGAGCGATCTCGCCCTTTCCTCCGAGCCCGCGCGCCGGCCGCAGCGTCCCTCGCTCCGCATCCGGCTGGCCGCGCGCGGCATCGACGGCACGACGCTGCTCGTCCTGCCCGGCCTTGCGGCGGTTCTCGCCCTTTTCGTGTATCCATTCCTCTACGGCGTCGTCGACTCGATCACGCCGACGGAAGGCGCATGGTACGCGAACTACGGGCGCTTCTTCTCCGACCCGTTCCTTTACAACACGATCGGCGCCACGCTGTGGCTGGCCCTGCCGGTGACGATCGTCAATCTCACGCTCGCCGTTCCGATCGCGCTGCGCGTCCGGCTGATGCGGCGCCAACGGCTCCTGACGACGATCCTCGTCCTGCCGATCACGCTCGGCACGGTTCTGGTGGCCGAGGGGCTCCTGAACTTCCTGGGACCGCGCGGCTGGTTCAATCAGGCGCTGATCTTCATCGGCCTTCTGGAAACGCCGCTGCGCCTGACCAACAACTACTGGGGCGTCTTCGCCTCGCTGCTCATCACCGGCTTCCCCTTCGCCTTTCTTCTGACCTTGTCCTACGTGTCGGGCATCGATCCGGCGATCGAGCAGGCGGCCGCGACGCTCGGCGCCAACGCGCGCCGGCGCTTCACCCACGTCTTCCTGCCGCTTCTGGTGCCGGGGCTGGCGGTGACGTTCTGTCTCGCCTTCGTGCAGGCCTTCGCCGTGTTCCCGTCCGCCGTGCTTCTCGGGGCGCCGGCGGGTGCGACGCGCGTCATCTCGATCGCGGCCTATTCGGCGGCCTTCGAGGAATACAACCACTCGCTCGGCTCGGCGATCGCGATCATCATGGGCCTCGTGCAACTCGCCGTGGTCGTCGCGGTGCTGGCCCTGCGCGGTCTTTTCTATCGCGGCCCGGCCGGCGGAACCAAGGGGTGAACGGATGATCCGCGACCGTGGCATCGGGTCGAAGCTCTGGCGCGCCGCCGTCTGGGGCGTCGCGATCCTCTTCGTCCTCAATCTCCTCGGCGTCATCTCGGCCGTGGTGACCAACTCCTTCGCCACCCGCTGGCTGGGCACATGGCTGCCGGTGGATTGGACGACGCGCTGGTACTTCTCGGCCTGGCGCGAGTTCCAGCTGACCGAGGTGCTGCTCGTCACCTTCCAGATCGTGTTCCTGGTCACGCTCCTGTCGGGGCTGATCGGCATCACGACGGCCTATGCGCTGGCGCGGCGCGACTTTCCCGGAAAGCGCTTCGCGATCCTCCTGTTCCTCCTGCCGCTTCTGGTCCCACCGCTTACCTACGGCATCCCGCTCGCCACGCTGCTTTACCAAGTGGGTCTCGGCGGCTCCTTCTGGGGTGTCGTGATCATCAACCTCGTGCCCTCCATCCCCTTCGTGGTTCTGGTGATGATCCCCTTCATCGAGCAGATCGACCCGCGCATCGAGGCCGCCGCCCGCGTCTTCGGGGCGGGCACCACCAGCCTGTTCACGCGGATCCTCCTGCCGCTTCTCCTGCCGGGCATGCTGGCGGCGCTGCTTCTCGTCCTGGTGCGCACGATCGCCATGTTCGAGCTGACCTTCCTGGTCGCCGGCCCGACCAGCCAGACGCTGGTCGTCTCGCTCTACTACGCCGTCTTCGCGTCGGGCGTGCGCGCCTCGCAGTCGATCGACGCGATGGCCGTCGTCTACATGATCACGACCCTGTTCTGGCTGGTGCTGGCACTGCGCTTCGTGAACCCGACGCAGATCGTGGCGCGCGCCAAGCAGTCGCAGCCGGCGCACTGAAGGGCCCCGCGCGCGGCGGGCGATCGGCCCGCCCGCCGCTTCCAGCGTGTGGCGGCGAATGCCGACGCGCTCGCCCGGCCGGTCGGAAGGCGCCCGCGCCGGGCTTCATCCCCTCAAGCGGGGGCGACGCCCTATGCCGCCGCCCCCTCCCGATCGAGGCCGGCCTCGCGCGCCATCGCGCGCAGCGCCTTCAGGCCCATGGCCTGATAGTGCCGAGGTTCGCGCACCGACGGGTCCTGCTCGGCCTCGATGACGAGCCAGCCGGCGTAGCCGTGCCCGGCCGCGAGCCGTAGGACCGGGGCGAAGTCCACCCCCCCTTCCGCGTCGCCCGGCACGGTGAAGACGCCGCGTCGAACGCCCTCCAGAAAGGAAAGGCCTTCCTCGCGCACCTGCCGCATGATCTCGGGGCGCACGTTCTTGGCGTGAATGTGCGCGACGCGTCCCATGTGACGCTTCGCGACCTCGGCCGGGTCGCCGCCGCCGAAGAAGCAATGCCCCGTATCGAAGAGGAGCCTCGTGGCCGGCCCCGTCTCGCGCATCAGCCGGTCGATCTCGGCCGGGGTCTCGACCACGGTTCCCATGTGGTGATGGTAGACCAGCGTGATGCCCTGTTCGGCCGCGAAGGCGGCGAGCGCCTCGACGCCTCGCCCGAAGGCCGCCCAGTCCCCGTCCGCGAGGACGGGCTTATCGTTCACCGCCGTGTCGTCCGCCCCGTGGATCGCGTTGGAGGTCTCGCAGACGATGACCACGGTCGAGCCGACCGCCTTCAGAAGGTCGAGAAAGGGCTGCATCGCCGCCTTCTCGGTCTCGATGTCGTTCACCAGAAGGTTGGTGGAGTGCCAGCCCGACACGTAGCGAAGGCCGCGCCGGCCGAGCGCCGCCTCGATGCCCTCCGGGGTCGTCGGCAGCTTGTGCCCCTTCTCGATCCCGTCGAAGCCGATCGCGGCCGCCTCGTCGAGGCATTGCTCGAGCGAGATATGGGCGCCGAGCGAGCGATCGTCGTCGTTGGTCCAGGCGATGGGATTGGTGCCGTAAAGAATCATCCGCGTTCCTTCAACTGGGTCTCGTAGGAAGCGCGCGCATCGCGGACCTCCTGGCGCCGGGAGACTTCCGGTACGGCGACGTCCCACCAGTGGCCACCATGGGGCGTCGAGGGATAGGGATCGGTGTCGATCACCACGACATAGGGACCCGCGATCCCGGAACGGCGCGCGAGCGCGGCCTCGAGTTCGGCGATGTCCGCAACCTTGACGGAGGTGGCGCCCATCGCGCGGGCGTGGAGCGCGAAGTCGATCGCGGGCGCGTTGGCCAGGTTGGACGAGGCGTAGAGATTGTTGAACTCCGCGCCCCCGGTGCCCTTCTGCAGCCGGTTGATGCAGCCGTAGCCGCGATTGTCGGTGACGACGACGGTGATCGCGACGCCCATCATCGCGGCGGTCGCCATCTCGGAATTGGCCATCATGTAGGAGCCGTCGCCGAGCATGCAGACGACGTCGCGTTCGGGCTCGGCCAGCTTGATGCCGAGCGCCCCGCCGATCTCGTAGCCCATGCAGGAATAGCCGTACTCCATGTGGTAGGCGCCCGGCCTCGGCGCCTTCCAGAGCTTGTGGAGCTCGCCCGGCATGGTGCCGGCGGCGCACATGACGACGGTGTCGGCGTGGGCGGCGCGCTGAACGGCACCGATCACCTGGGCGTCGGTCGGCAGTTCGTTGCCGGCGCCCGGCGGCGGAGCCGTCAGCGGATCGACGGCGGCGAACCAGTCCGCCTTCAGCCCCGCGCGGGGCGCCGGGGCGCGGGTGTCGCCGAGCGCGGCGGCAAGGGCGTCCAGCGCGGCGAGCGCATCGGCGCAAAGCGGCTCGGCCCCGTGCTTCATCGCGTCGTAGGCCGCCACGTTGATCGACACGAGATGGCGATCCGGGTGGCGGAACAGCGCCCAGGAGCCGGTGGTGAAGTCCTGGAAGCGCGTGCCGACGCCGATCACGAGATCGGCTTCGGCACAGACCGCGTTGGCGCTGGAAGCGCCGGTGACCCCGACCGGACCGAAGTTCCATTCGTCGTCCCAGGGGAGAGCCGACTTGCCCGCCTGGCTTTCGACCACGGGAATGCGCAAGCGCGCCGCGAAACGCGCCAGCGCCTCGCAGGCGCCGGAATAATGGACGCCGCCGCCTGCCACGATCACGGGCGCGCGTGCGGCCCGGATCATCTGCGCCACCGCCTCCACCTCGCGCGGGTCGGGCGCCGGGCGGCGGCGATGCCAGACGCGTGGCTCGAAGAACGCTTCCGGCCAGTCGTAACCTTCCGCCTGCACGTCCTGGCAGAAGGCGAGCGTCACCGGGCCGCAATCGGCCGGATCGGTCATGGTGCGAAGCGCGCGGGGCAGCGCGGTCAGGAGCTGCTCGGGCCGCGTGATGCGGTCGAAATACCGGCTGACGGGGCGGAAGCAGTCGTTGGCCGAGACCGTGCCGTCCGCGAAGTCCTCGACCTGCTGCAGCACGGGATCGGGCCCGCGCCCGGCGAAGACGTCGCCCGGCACCAGGAGGACCGGCAGGCGGTTGACGTGGGCAAGCGCGGCGGCGGTCACCATGTTGGTCGCCCCCGGACCGATCGAGGATGTCACCATCATCGCGCGGCGGCGGCCGAGCTGCTTGGCATAGGCGATCGCGGCATGGGCCATCGTCTGCTCGTTCTGGCCGCGAAAGGTGGAAAAGCTGTCCTTGGCGTCTTCCAGCGCTTCGCCGATCCCCGCGACGTTGCCGTGGCCGAAGATCGCCCAGGCCCCCGCGATGAAGGGTTCATCTTCTTCCGTCATCTGGCGGGAAAGCCAGCGGATCATGGCCTGGGCTGCGGTCAGGCGGATGGTGGTCATGCCGCGACGTCCTCCTTGCAGTTCGCCCTCGCCTCGTCCCAGAGGGCGCAGAGGGATGCGAAATTGTCTTTCATCCGCGTCACGGCGGCGGCATCGTCGATGCGCCCCGACAGCCACTCGCGCGCCGGCTCGCGGAAGATGGTACGGCCGACCGCAAAGCCCTTGACCAGCGGGTGGCGGGCCGCTTCGCGGAAGCTCGCCGCCAGTTCCTCCACCCCTGCGTCGAGGCCGAGCACGACGATGCCCCGGCAATGCGGATCGTGGGCCGCGATCGCCTCGCAGGCGTTCGACCATGCCCGCTCGCCGGTCAAGGGTTCGAGCTTCCACCAGTCGGGAAAGATGCCGATCTCGTAGGTTCGACGGATCAGCCGCGCAACGGTCTCCTCGTCGGTCGGGCCGACCTTGGAGGGGATGACCTCCAGCAGGAACTCCAGCCGGTTGCGCCGGGCGGCCGCGTAAAGGCGCCGGAGCGTGTCCTCCTGGGCCGAGCGCACCGCCGCGTCGTCGTCCGGGTGGCAGAAGCAGAGCACCTTGACGACCTGATGCAGCGGCCATTCGGCAAGGCCCCCGCAGTCGGGCCCGAGTTCGGCTTCGAGTTCGAGCGGCCGCGAGCCCGGAAGCTCGGCCGGCCGGGCGACCCAGAGGCCGGTGCCGGTGGCGGCATGAAGCGCCTTTCTCCCCAAGCGATCGTCGCACAGGATGCCGTAGCCGGGGCGCCCGTCGGCAACGCCGAGGGCCGCTTCGAGGCAGAGTTCCTTGAAGCGTCCGATGCGCTCCGGCGTCGCGCCTTCCATCGCCTCCATCTGCATCCGGTGGTCGAAGGCGAAGACGCGCATGCGCGGCCATGCCTCGTGCCGGTTGGTCGAGCGGTGGATCCGCTCCAGCTCCGCGTCGTGGCGCAGCGCCGGCGTGACGACGCCGCGTTGCAGGAAGAAGCGCAGTTCCTCCAGGCTCGGATAGGCCGGCGTGCAGCCGTGGCGCGAAACGGCGAAGGCACCGCAGGCATTGGCGTATTCGAGGGCGCGCGGCCAGGGCTCGTCGTCGAGCCAGCCTTTCAGAAGGCCCGACATGAAGCCGTCGCCGGCGCCCAGCACGTTGAACACCTCGATCGGAAAGCCCGGACCGCTTTCCCCCTCGTCGAGCGAGGGGGGAATCTCGCCGGTGAAGGCGACGGCCCCGGACGCCCCGCGTTTGCACACGAGGACCGCGTCCGTCTTCGCGCGAACCGCGCGCAGCGCCGCCAGCGTATCGGTCGAGCCGCCCGCGATGTGGAACTCCTCCTCCGTGCCGACGATCAGGTCGAAGAGCGACAGGGTCGCCTGGAGCCGGGCGGTCACCGCGCCGCTCTCGATGAAGCGGTTCTCGCCGTCGCCGTGGCCGGACAGGCCCCACAGGTTCGGGCGGTAGTCGATGTCGAGCGCGGTGCGCGCGCCGTTGGCACGTGCGAGCCGCAGGGCCTTCAGGACGGCGGCCTCGGTTCGCGGATGCGACAGATGGGTGCCGGTCGCCACCACGGACCGGCTTTCCGCGATGAAGGCCTCGTCGATATCTTCCTCGCAGAGCGCCATGTCGGCGCAGTTCTCGCGGTAGAAGATCAGGGGAAAGCGTTCCTCGTCGCGGATGCCGAGGATGACGAGCGCGGTGAGGCGCTCGGGGTCGGTCGTGACGCCGCGCACGTCGACGCCCTCGCGCGCCAGTTCCTCGCGTAGGAACCGGCCCATGTGCTCGTCACCGACGCGCGTGATGAGCGCGGAGCGCAGGCCGAGGCGCGCGGTGCCGGTCGCCATGTTGGTGGGCGAGCCGCCGACATATTTCTGGAAGGAGCCCATGTCCTCCAGGCGACCGCCGATCTGCGACCCGTAGAGATCGACGGACGAGCGGCCGATGGTGATGACGTCCAGTGCGGGCAATCGACCCTCCTCTCGCCGAACGGATTTCGAGGTGGGAGGGAGCGGGCTCGCGGCATCGAGCCCCGTCGAAACGTCGCGCGTGAGCGACCCGCGCCTCCTCCCGACGCATGTAGAACAAATATTCCATTATTTTGGTTTCGGCAAGGCAGATAGTCGCAACTGCCGCAAAACATGCCGATAAGCGGGGTAGGTCCGTCATGCGGCAGCTTAACCTTCTGGCGCCGCCACTACTCTAAAATATGTTGGAAAATAAATTCCAAATCGGGTAGTGTTCCGCCGGGAGGAGGATACTGCGGGAAGCGGATCGTCCCCTTGCTTGCGCCATTCTTCACCAGCGGAACGCTCCATGTCTCTATCGATTGCAATTCTCGGCGCCGGGCGGATCGGCAAGGTCCATGCGGGCGCGGTGTCGCAGACAGCCGGCGCGCGGCTGGCGGCGGTGGCCGATCCGCTCCAGGCGAACGCGGACGCCGTGGCCGCCCTCTACGGCTGCCGGGTGACGTCGATCGAGGAGGTCGCCGCCGCGTCCGACATCGATGCCGTGGCGATCTGCACGCCGACCGACACCCATGCCGACCTCATCGAGCTCTTCGCTCGCGCCGGAAAGGCGATCTTCTGCGAAAAGCCGATCGACCTGTCGCTGCGCCGGGTGCGCGAGTGCCTCGGCGTCGTCGCATCGACCGGCGTTCCGCTGATGCTCGGCTTCAACCGCCGCTTCGATCCGCATTTCTCGGCGCTGAAGACGGCGATCGAGGACGGGCG
This sequence comes from Aureimonas sp. ME7, assembly GCF_903970965.1. Lineage (GTDB taxonomy): Bacteria > Pseudomonadota > Alphaproteobacteria > Rhizobiales > Rhizobiaceae > Aureimonas. The sequence goes on from NZ_CAJCKW010000006.1 coordinate 183,093, forward strand.
GATCGGGGATGTCGAACAGGTCGTCATCACCAGCCGCGACCCCGGCCTGCCGCCGCTCGACTACCTGCCGCGCTCGGGCGGCCTGTTCCGCGACATGACGATCCACGACTTCGACATGGCGCGCCATCTCCTGAGCGAAGAGGTGGAAAGCGTCTTTGCCACGGCTTCCGTGCTGGTGGACCCTATGGTGGCGAAAAGCGGGGACGTCGACACCGCCAGCATCGTCCTCAGGACCTCGAGCGGCCGGCAGGCGGTGATCACCAATTCGCGCCGCGCGAGCTACGGCTACGACCAGCGCATCGAGGTCCACGGCTCGGCCGGCATGGTCGCGGCGCAGAACCAGCACAAGGCGAACGTCGTCGTCGCCGACGCCACCGGCTATACGCAGCCCCCGCTGCAGGACTTCTTCATGGATCGCTACGCGGACGCCTATCGCGCCGAGATCGCGACCTTCCTCCAAAACGTGCGGGATGGGCAGCCGATGAACCCGTCCGGCGAGGACGGGCTGCGGGCGCTGGCGTTGGCCGAAGCCGCGAACCGCTCGCTCGCGGAAGGGCGGCTCGTGAGGGTCGCCGAGGTCCTGGCCGACTGACGCCGCATCCGGGGCGCGCCGCCGCGCTCCGGCTCTCATTCCCCGAAAGGCGCGGGGCCCGCGGTCAGGCCGCGGCCCCGTCGAGGATCCGGCTTTCGGCGAGCAGCCCCTTCTCGTCCATGATCGGGTGCGCCACCGAAACGATATGGGCGTTGATGCGCTTGAGATCGCGCAGGATGTCGAGATGGAGCGAGCTCGTCTGGAGGCTGGCGGCATGGCCGTCCCGCAGCCGCTGGAGGTGGCGCTCGGCGGACTGCTTCTCCAGAAGGCGCACCTGCACCTTGATGTTCATCAGCCGCCGCGCGAGCGTCATGTCGCGCGTGACGAAGATCGTCTGGGCGATGCGCAGGTTCTCGACCGTCAACTCGAAGAGCCTGTCGAGTTCGCGGTATCCCTCCTCCGAGAAGCGCAGGCCGTTGGTCACCATCTTGGTGACCTGTTCCAGGAGGCCCTTCTCGATGATGTCGCCGACATGTTCGAGGTTTATGGCGTAGTCGATGATGACGATCGACTTGGAACTGCCCTCCTCGCTCATCTCGCCCTGCCCGAGCTTCGACAGATAGAGCTTCACCTCCTGCTGCAGGCGGTCGACCCCATGCTCCAGCTTGGAAATGTCCTGCAGGGGCGAAAGATCGCGCCGCCGAAAGGCGTCGAGAACCTGCACCAGCATGCGCTCGATCAGGTCGCCGACGCCGAGCACTTCGCGCGTCGCGCTGGTGAGCGCGACGAGCGGGGTCGACAGCTCGACCGGGTCGAGGAACCGGGGCGCCATTTCGGACGTGGGGGCATCCGGCACGAGACGCGTCATCCAGTCGGTGAGAAGGCCGGCGAACGGCCAGGCAAGAAGCGCCAGCGCGAGATTGAAGGCGAGATGCGCGTCGACCGGAAGCTTGTCGGGCGGGAGGGGAAGCGCCGCCAGAAGCGCGCCGGCCTGATCGGCGAGCGGCAGCGCCAGGAGGCAGCCGGCCGCCCGCACGACGAGATTCGCCAGAACCACGCGCCGCGCGGCGGCAGGCCCTCCCATGCTGGCGACGACGGGTGGAATCGCGCCGCCGAGATTGGCGCCAAGCACCAGCGCCACGACGAGACCGGGCGACAGGATGCCCGCCCCGGCCAGCGACAGGATCAGAACCACGATCGCCAAGCTCGAAGAGGAGATGAAGGCCAGGGTGGTCGACAGGATCAGCGCCACCGGCCAGGCGTCCTCCAGAAGGCCGATAAAGGCGGCGAGCGCCGGCGAGGCGCGCAGCGGCTCGGTCGCCGAGGTCATCAGATGCAGCGACAGGAGCATCAGCCCGACGCCGACGAGCGCTGTTCCCGCGCCCTGGCGGGCGTTGCTCCGGCTGCGGTGAAGGGCGATGCCGACGAGGATGAGAAGCGGCGAAAGCCACTCGATCCCGGTGGCCACGATCCAGGCTGTGACGGCGGTTCCGACGTTCGCGCCGAGAAGCACGATCTGAGCCATGCGTGCCCGCACGAGGCCGCGCTCGACGAAGGACGACACCATCAGCGCGGTCGCCGTGGAACTCTGGAGCGCGATCGTCGCCACGAGGCCCGACAGGAAGGCGCGCCAGCCCCGGCGCGTTCCGGCGGCGAGCCCGGTTCGCAGCCTGGCGCCGAAGGCGCGCGAAACGCCGAGCTTCACCTGGGCCAGTCCGAAGAGGAGCAGGGCGACGGCGCCTGCGAGGTTGATCATGACGACGGTGGAATGCATGGGTCTCAACCTGCCCGAAATCGTTCAAGGCGCAACCCGGCGACAGAAACCGCCGCGATGCGCGCCGAGCGGGGCTTCGGCGATGCGCCGACGTCTCGCTCCGTTGTTTCGCGTCGTTCCGCTTCAGACGGCCCGTGCAACCGGCGTCGGGACGAGTTCTTGCGCCCGCTCCGCCCGCTCGATCGAACCTCGCATGACGTCGAGAAAGACGCGCCAGAAGCCGGCGAGCGGCGTCCTCGCGCCTTCGCCCGGCGCCGTGCCCGAGAGCGCCCGGTAGAGTGCGAGACGATGAGGGGGAATATAGGGCAGCGCCAGCTCCTGCGCATGGCGCAGGCAGTACCAATCGGTCGCGAGATCCACGCCGCTGCAGGTCGCAAGCTCCCGGACGGGCACCCCCGCCTCCGCGAGCGGCGCCGCGAGGCGGGTCGCGTCCACCCCGGCCGCCCGCAGGATCCCGTCGAGACTCGCGGCGGCGAAGAGGTCGGCGATCTCGTCCGGCCATTCGCGGGGCAGATAGCGGTGGGTCACGAGCGCGCGGGCGTGTTCGTAGAGGAAGCCGCCATAGTCCGGCGCAACGAAGGCCGGATGCGGCGCCTCGCCCGCGCGCGCCGCCTCGCGCCGGTAGAGCTCCACGAGCCGCCCGTCGAGCGGCAGGCCGGACAGGCCGACGGTTTCCATGGCGCCGCTTCCCGGCCGGAGGACCGCGAAGGCGGGCGGGAAGGCGACCGGCGACGGGACGGCCACATTGACAAGGCGATGCCCCGCAAACTCGCGCGTGGTTTCCCCCGCGACATGCATATGGCCGCTGAAATGGCGCCGCATCCCCGCCTCGATCAGCCGGCGCGCGACCGCGGGCTCCGGCGTGCGGCGCGCGACGTTGGTGTCGCCGAACAGGGCGCGCTCGGCCGCGAGGTTGTCGCCGAAGGGATCCACCACGGGATAATGCGAAAAGCACAGAAGCGTCTTGCCGAGGCGCCGAGCCCGTTCGTGGACATCGGCGATCCAGCGGGTCAGGAAGGGCTTGGAGCGCAGGACGCCGTTCCACCCCGCATTGGTGCTGTCGACGAAGCTGTCTTCCCGGGACAGATCCTCGGTGCCGTCCCGCGGCTCGAAGACGTTGGCGTCGATCATCAGGAGCCACAACCCGTCGGCGGGCTCGACCAGATAGGACGCGTCCGCCATCGAAACGCGGGTTCGCCCGTCCGGTGAGGCGATCTCGTAAACCCGCTCGGCCGGGTCGTCGGAAAGCCCGAACGGCGTTTCCCAGTGGAGGTCGGCAGGATGGCGGGTGAAGCCGTGCTCGAGCATCGGCCGAAGGGCTTCCGGATAGCCCTCGCAATACATGGCGTCCGACAGGACGGCGCCCGGCGTCCGGGCTGCCTCGGCATCGCTGGTGACGAGGACGGGCTGCCCATCGCATCGCAGGAAGCGCTTCGATTGATGGCGGCCGTGCAGCGCATAGCCGTCGTGATTGCCGGGCAGCGCGAAGAACCGGATCCCGTGCCGGTCGCGGTAGCGCCGGAGGAGGCGGGCGACGGATGCCACCGTGGCGCGCTGCCCGTCGTCGCTGTAGTCGCCAAGGAGGACGACGTGGCGGATGCCGCGCCGGACGGTCTCGTCCAGCGCCGCCTGGAGCGCGCCGAAGCTTTCGTTGAAGACGCGCGTCGAGGCGCGCGTGTCGGCCCAGCTGCGAACCGTCAGCCGACGCCCGTCGATGTCCGCGCCTTCGAACCCGTAGTCGCCCTCCACGTCGTGGTAGTGGGCGTCGGCGATCACCGCGACGGGCGGCAGGGCAGCTTGACGGATCATCCTTTCCGGCCTTCGATCAGGTCGATCCAGTCTGAGGCCTTGCGCGCGGCATCGTAGAGCATGGGCTTCGGGGTCTCGAACCATTCGTCGGGGCGCAGCTCGCGCTTCTCCCGGATATGGGCGAGCGCGTCGTCCAGCGTCGGAAACAGATCGCGCTGCTGCCGGTGGAGGTAGAGCGCCACCAGCGAGACCGAACGCGAGCGCCCGCTGCGGCAGTTGACGAGCACGTTGCCGCCGTCGGGGTAGGGGTAGGTTTCGCGCTTGGGCAGGGTCTGGTGCAGCGCGCCGTGCAGGATGTAGTAGGCGCCGAGCATCATCGTGTCCGGACTGCCGCCGCCGTCGATCATGCCGAGCTTGTAGTAGCGGATGGGGGAATAGCCGCTGGCGCACAAGGGCCCGTCCTCGGGGCGGGCCGGCTCGCGCACGAAGTTGACGTCGAGATTGACGGCGCAGTTGACGACGATGCCGATCTCGTTCGCCTTGAGGAGGGCGAGGTCGCGCGCGCCCTCCAGGCCGCCGATGAAGAGCTTGGATCCGAAGGGGCCGAGGCCTTCGGTGATGAGGCTGATCGCCGGGCGGGCGTAGACGGGGGCATCCATGCGGGGTTCCTTGGGCGGGCAGAGCAGGCGCGAGGCCGCCTCTTCCACCGGGTCGTTTCGAAGAACAGGCGTTCAGGCCGCGTCCACCCGGCGCTCCAGCACCGTGACGGGCTTGGCGATGTCGCCGGAGGCGGGATCGAAGACCATGGCGGCGGCGGGATCGAACTCCAGCCACACCTTGCGGCTCGGCCACGCCTCGACGAAGCGGGGAATGAGCGCGGTCAGCGCGGCGCCGCGCGCCGACAGGGTCAGGATGGTCTGCGACCCGGTCGGCTGCACGACGTCGACCTCGGCCGGCAGCGTGTTGGCGGTCGGCCGGTCGTGCAGCGTCAGGCGCTCGGGGCGGATCGCGAGGCGCACCGGGCCCGGCGCCCGGTTCAAGGGGGTCGGCAGGACGATTTCCGCGTCCTGGACCCGCACGACGCTGCGGCCCTCGCGCTCCTCGAGCTCGGCGTCGAAGAGGTTGATCCGGGGGTCGCCGATGAACTCGGCGACGAAGAGATTGGCCGGCTGATGATAGATCTCGTAAGGCGAGCCGATCTGCTGGATCACGCCGCCCTTCATCACCACGATGATGTCGGACATGGTGAGCGCCTCGACCTGGTCGTGGGTGACGTAGATCGTCGTGGCACCCAGATCGCGCGACAGGCGCTTCAGCTCGGTGCGCATCTCCGTGCGCAGAACCGCGTCGAGGTTCGACAGCGGCTCGTCCATCAGGAGGATGGGATTGCGCGCCGCGATGAGGCGCGCCACGGCCACGCGCTGCTGCTGCCCGCCCGAAAGCTCGGAGGGAAAGCGGCCTTCGTAGCCTTCGAGCTGCACCTTCCGCAGCGCCTCGGCGAGGCGCTCGGCGATCTCCGCCTTCGGCTTGCCGGCCTGGGCGAGCGCCAGCGTGATGTTGCGGTCGACCTTCATGTTGGGCCAGAGCGCGTAGCTCTGGAAGATGAAGCCGAGGCCGCGTTTTTCGGGCGGCACGAAATGTCCTTGCGCGCCCGAATACACGGTCCGGCCGCTCAAGGAGAGCTCGCCGGACGAAGGCTGTTCGAGCCCCGCGATGATGCGCAGCGTCGTCGTCTTGCCGCACCCGGAGGGACCCAGCAGGGTGACGAACTTGCCCTTGGGAATTTCCAGGTCGAGCGGCGGGATCGCCAGATGGTCGCCGTAGGACTTGGTGATGGCCTTGAGGGATACTTCGCTCATGATTTCCTCCCGAAACCGGCTTTCGTGGGGCGGCGCGCCCGAAAACGGGCGGCACCGGGGCGGAACCGGGCCGCGCGGCCCGGCTCCCTTTCGCGATCAGTTGCTCGTCTCGTAGATCCAGAAGTCGTTGACGGCGGCCACGTTGTCGCGCTGGAACTCGGCCGAGCCGAAGATCTTGCGCACGTTCGGCCAGTTCTCGCCGCCGGCGGGCAGCGGCACGTCGGTGCGCGGCGAGAAGGTGCCGACCTTGAAGTAGGCCGCCAGACCCTGAAGCTTCTGGAGGCTCTCGCCCTCGCGATAGGGCTTGTCGAGTTTGGTGTCGGGCGTCAGGTCCTTCGAGCCCATCTGGAAGGCGATGAAGAGCTTGGCGGCGTTGGGATGGGGCGCGCGGCCCGCGATCCCGACATAGGTCGAGTAGGCGTAGACCCCCGCCGGATCGACGTCGTAGAGGATCCCGTTGGCGTAGTCGTCGCTGCCGTTCTTGCTGACGTAGTGCATCGAGGAGAAGGTGATCGGCGGGTTCGCTTGGCCCTTAAGTCCCGACGCCGTCGCGAGCTTCGAGCCCGAATCGTAGATCACGAGATCGTTGTCGAGAAGGCGATGCAGGAACTCGTAGCCGGCGTTCTCGATGCCGTCGGACAGCTCGATCGGCTTGCCGGCGTGCTTCTCGTAGGCCGCCGCGAAGTCGTCGGCATGTTCGACGATCTGGGTGAGGAGCGCGAGCGAGGTCAGGGAGCCGAGCGGGCTCTTCATCGCGAAGCGCTTGTTCCACTCGGGCTCGGTCAGCTGCCAGACGTTGGTAACGGGCGGCGCGTCCTTGTAGGTGTCGGCGTTGTACATCAGCACCGTCGCCTCGACGACGTGGGTGAGCAGCGGCTCGCGCAGGTCCTCGGGGATCTTGTCGACGAGATAGCGGGGCACGTAGTTGACGATGCGCTTGTTGGGCAGCATGTCGAAGAACATCTGCGCCGTGCCGGCCGTGTTGACGACGTCCACCGCGTAGACGCCCGCCTGATGCTCGCGCACGACCTTCTCGATCGTCTTCTCCGAGCCGAGATCATAGGCGTTGACCTTGATCTCCGGGTAGAGCTTGCGGAAGTCCTCGGCGAGCGCGTTCACGCCGGAGGACGAGGAATAGATCGTGACCTCGCCTTCCGCCTTCGCCTTGGCGACGATGTCGTCCCAGTTCTCTTCCGCCGGCTGGTACGACCCGAGCTCGGCCGACTTTTCCCAGGTCTCGAAGTCGGCGCCTTGCGCGAGCGCGGCCGAGGCGAGCATGCCCGTCAGGGCGAACGCCGCCAGGGATGCCTTGAAGTGTCTCATTCCTTGTTTCCTCCCCTTCTGGTAAGCGCCGCCGTCAGGCGAAGCCCATCTTCGTATTGCGGAAAACCAGCCGGAACAGGAGGTTGCAGCCGACGACGAGCCCCACCAACAGGAGGGTCGCGGCGCCGATCAGCTGCGGAACGTCGTCCGTCTGATAGGTGTAGATCACGCTGGCGAGCACGGCCGTGGACGGCGTGACGAGCAGGATGATGAGAGACAGCTCGCGCATCGTGCCGATGAAGGACAGGAGCATGCCCGACACGAGGCCCGAGGCGGCAAGCGGGGCGATGATGCGCCGGACGCGGCCGAACCAGCCGATGCCCTGGACGCGGGCCGATTCCTCCAGCGACTTGTCGATCTGGAGCATGGCCGCGATGCCGGTGCGCGAGGTGTAGGGCAGGTTCTTGACCGCCGCGATGAGAACGAGCAGCGCGAACGTTCCGTAGAGTGCCGGGATCGGCCCGAGCGGCTTGGAGAACATGCCGATATAGATCGCGCCGAAGGCGACGGCGGGGAAAATGTACGGCAGGAAGGCCGCCATTTCGAGCGCGCGCGAGGACAGGGTGCCGCGCGTCCTCACCACGACATAGCCGATCAGAAACCCGAGGACGCCGGTGGCGAGCGCGGTGAAGAAGGCGAGGCGCAGGCTGTTCCAGGCGGCATTGAGGATCTGAGGGTTCTGGAAGACGCCGGGGTAGAGCGCGTTCACGCCCCCGCGCTCGCCGATCCAGTAGTGCAGCGTCAGGTTGGACAGGTCGTAGTTTCCGGCCGTGCGCGACAGCGACTGGAGAACGAGAAGGCCGAGCGGCAGGACCACCGTCATGCACATCAGGAGCATGACGAGCCCGAAGACCAGCCAGCGCGCGCCCCCCAGATCGATCTCGCGGCGGCGGAAGCCCTTGCCGGACATGGTGACGAAGCTCTTGCGCACGCCGATCATGCGCTGGTTGATCCAGATGAACAGGATCGCCATGACGACGAGCACCAGCGCCAGGAGATAGCCGTCGCCGACGTTGCGCGAGCCGATCGCGGCGTAGATCTGCGTCGGGAGCACATAGTAGCGGATCGGCATGCCGAGGACGGCGGGGGTGCCGAACGAGCCGATCACGCGGATGAAGGTCATCACCACGGCAGAGCCGACGGCGGGCAGGACGAGCGGCGCGGTGATCGAGACGAACTGGCGAAAGCGAGACATGCCCGCGATCGCGCCGGCCTCCTCCAGCTGGCTGTCGACGGTGGACAGAGAACCGGAGATGATCAGGAAGCCGTAGACGTAGTAGTGCAGCGACAGGCAGATGATGATCGGCACGGCGCCGAAGGCGAGCCAGTCCGGCGGCTGCACGCCGAACAGGTAGACGAAGACGCCGGACGCCCCGCCGATGCGGTCGTTCTTGAAGAAGGTCACCCAGGCGAGCGCCATCACCCAGGACGGCAGCATGTAGGGCAGGACCACGGCGGTATTGACGAACTCGCGGAACGGCACGTTGGTGCGCACCACGACCCAGGCCAGCACCGCGCCGAGCGCGAGGCAGATGGCGGTGGCCCCGAAGGCGGTCACGAGCGAGTTGAAGAAGGGCTTGTAGAACAGGGCCCAGGACATGCGCCCCGAAAACACCCGCTCGTAGTGGAAGGTCGTGAGCTCTCCCGGCTGGCGGCCGGGCAGATAGGCGGCGTCATAGGGCTGGACGGTGACGGTCTCGCGCACGAGCTGGAACAAGGGCACGATCACGAGAAGGCCGAGCGCGATCGCAAGGCCGAGCGCGATCAGCCGTTCGGGCGCGGAGAAGAACCGTGCCGCGCGGCGTGCGATCCGCCCTTCGCGCGAGGGTCGCCGGAGTTCTCCGACATGTTCAACGGTGACCATGCTTTTCCTCCCGAACGGCGTTGGCGAGCCGTATTCACTCGATGCGCGACGACGTGGCCTCGGCGCTACGCCGCCTGCGTTTCGGCGACCTCGCCAGACCTGAGCGCCAGGCGAATGCCGACCGCCTCGCTGACGCCCTCCGCGATGCCGGGCGCCGCCGCCAGGACCGCGCCCCCCTCGCGCAGCGAGCCGAGTTCGAGGTAGGGGCAGACACGCCCGCCCGCTTCCGAGACGATCAGGAGACCGGGCACGCAGTCCCAGGCGTTCATGTGCAGCTCGACATAGCCGTCCGACCTCCCGTCGGCGACATAGGCGAGGCCGAGCGCGCCCGACGCGCCGCGGCGAACGTTCGCTCCGAGGTCCAGGAGCCGCCCCGTCACGCCGAGATAGGCGTCGTTGGCGATGCGGGTGGACCATCCCATCTCGATGGAGGCGGCATCGAACCGGCGCACGGGCGAGCAGAAGATCGGCTTTCCGTTGCGCGTCGCGCCCGCGCCGGCCCGGGCGAAATGGAGTTCGTCGAGCGCCGGGTTGTAGATCGCGCCGAGTTGGGTGACGCCCCCTTCCAGGTAGCCGATCGAGATGCAGAAGTGCGGAATGCGCCGGGCGAAGTTCGCCGTGCCGTCGATCGGATCGACGACCCAGACGCGGTCCCGGATCTCGCCCCCGCCCTCCTCGCCGAAGAAGCCGTCTTCGGGAAAGGCCTGTGCGATCGCCGATCGGATATGGATTTCGGATGCCGCGTCGGTTTCGGTCAGGAAGTCCTGCGGCCCCTTCATGGAGATCGACGCAGGCTCGGAGCGGAACGCGTCGAGGACGAGTGCGCCGGCCGAGCGGATGACGTCGAGACAAAGCGCGGCACGCCCGTCGAGGTCGTCGGAATATCGTGTCGCGGCCCCCATGAACCCTCCCCTTGCACACGTGTTCATTCCTGCACACGTGTGCAGCGTTGGCAACGGTTATTTTCGGACGTTGGTCTTCATGTCGGGAAAACAGGCGTCTTGCTTACGATCCGGGTCGGGCCGACCGGTCGGTACGCCGGCATCCGTCCCGCGAAGCTGCTTCGCTGCGATCGCCGCCTCACGGATATCGTCGCTCTGGATGACATCGGTGTCCAAGCGGGTCGGCAGACGGCTGATGACGACGAACCGGATGCCGTCCGTCTGGCATTCCTCCTTGAAGGAAGCAGGCGGCTCGCCCGACAAGACGAGATTGGCGCGCGGGAAACTCGACGATCGGTTCGATCAAGGACGATGGCGCTGCGCGCGCCGCAGCAGCGCAAGACCCGGCATGCTGATCGGCCTGACGCCGAAGAGCGAGAACAGGTTGGCCCTACGACGCCCCCCCTTTCACGCGTTTCTTCGGTGAATGTCCGCTAGACCACCGATCGCGACACGTCCGCGCGGCGGGCGACTTCGGAAACGGCGACGAAAGTCTTGAGGATGCGGTCCGGTCGCGGGCTCGTGTTTTGCCTGAACGCACCTTTCGTCGCCCGCCGGCGCCCGGACAATGCGCAGCCGCCGGTCAGCCTCCTGCGGCGAGGCGCCGGAGATCGGCTTCGACGCCCGGCGCGCCCGCCAGCACCGGCCCGCCCGATAGCATATCCTGCCACCCGGCGGGATCGATGATCCAGCCGCCCGCCTCCTCCACGAGAAGAAGCCCGGCGTAGCAGTCCCAGGCGTTCATGTGCGGCTCCCAGTAGCCGACGAGGCGCCCGGCAGCCACGTAGGCCAGCATCAGGGCGCCCGAGCCGTTGCGCACGAACATGCCGCCCTCGTCGAGCAGCCGCTCGATGAAACTCGAGACGGTGCGGCTCGGCACGCGGTGGTTGGCACCCATGCCGAGAACCCCGGTGCGAAGGGTGGTGTCGGCGACGCGGATGGGAGCGCCGTTCATCGTGGCCCCGTCGCCGCGCCGCGCCGAGTAGAGTTCGTTGGTGGTGGGCGCGTAGATGACGCCCGCCACGATCTCCGCCCCCCGCATCACCGCGACGGACACGCACCACGCCGGAATGCCGAAGACGAAGGGGCTCGTCCCGTCGATCGGGTCCATGACCCAGGTGAAGCCGGAGCTTCCCTCCTCCAGCGCGTATTCCTCGCCGAGCAGGCTGTCGTCGGGAAACGCGTCGCGGATGCGCCAGCGCAGCAGCGTTTCAACCTCTTTGTCGGCAATGGACACGACGTCCTGCCCGTTCAGCTTTTCGGTCACCGTCAGCCGCGAGCGGTCGCGGAAGTAGCCGAGTGCGATCTGGCCGCCTTCGCGGGCGAAGGCCTCGGCCAGCCGTTGGCGGAGGGCGACCTCGTCCTCGGTCGTACGGTCTCGGGGTGTGTGAAGCATGGGATCTCAGGCCGGAATGAGGGCGACGCCGCGATCGTGCAGCGAGATGCCGACGTCGCTGGAAACGGAACGAACCTTTTCGACCGCCGGGTCGACGATGAAGAGACGGCCGACGGCGGTCTCGACCTCGTATTCGATATGGTCGCCGAGATAGGCGGCGCTGGTCACGCGGCCCTCCAGCGTACCCGGACGGGGATCGCCCAAAACCATCGCGTTCGGGCGGATGGCGAGCTTGGCCGCACCTTCGCGGGCGGTCTCGCCCCGGATCGGATGGGCGAGCCCCCCGACCTTGGCCGCCAGCTGGCCTCCGCCGTCGCGCACGACCTCGCAAGGAACGACATTGGCCTCGCCGATGAAGTCGGCGATGAAGGAGGAGGCCGGCGTCTCGTAGAGTTCGCGCGGCGATCCGGCCTGGGCGATCTCGCCGTCCCGCATCACGACGATGCGGTCGGACACGGCCAGCGCCTCCTCCTGGTCGTGGGTGACATAGACGGCGGTGAAGCCGAGGCGCTGCTGCAACTCGCGGATCTCGGTGCGCACGCGCCGGCGCAGCCGCGTGTCGAGATTGGACAAGGGCTCGTCGAGAAGGAGCACCTGCGGCTCCAGCACCAGGGCCCTGGCCACCGCGACGCGCTGCTGCTGGCCGCCGGACAGTTCGCTCGGCAGGCGCGCGCCATAGCCGGCAAGCCCGACGAGTTCGAGCCCGTTCTCGGCCCGCTCGCGCGCTTGCCCCTTCGACAGGCCGCCCGAGCGAAGACCGTAGGCGACGTTCTCGGCGATCGTCATATGGGGAAACAGCGCGTAGGACTGGAACACCATCGAAACGTCGCGCTCGTTGGCGGGCAGCGCCGTCACGTCCTTGCCGCCGATCAGGATCCGGCCGGCCGTCGGCTGCTCGAGGCCGGCCAGCATGCGCAGCGTCGTGGTCTTGCCACATCCCGACGGACCGAGCAGCGTGACCAGCGTTCCCGGCTCGATCTCCATCGACAGGGCGCGGATCGCCACGACCGCGCCGAAGCGCTTCTCGACGCTCTCGAAGCGGACGGATCCCTTCTTCATCGGGCTCGTCATGCGGTCTTCTCCAGGGAGGGGATCGGGGCGGCGGCGGGCGAAACGGCGGCCGGGCTTTCGCGCCGGAGCCGGCGTTGGCCGACCACGAGCTGGAAGCCGGCGATGACCACGATCATCACCAGGATCAGCGTGGCGGAATAGGCGATGGCGACGCCGTACTCGCCGTTTTCCGTCAGGCCCACGATGTAGGACGTGGCCATGTTGTACTGGGCGCTGACGAGGAAGATCACTGCGCTGATCGAGGTGATCGAGCGCACGAAGGAGTAGACCAGCGCGCTGACGATGGCCGGCTTCAGAAGCGGCAGCACGACGCGGCGCAGCGTCGTGAAGGAGTTGGCGCCGAGCGTCAGCGACGCTTCGTCGAGGCTCTTGTCGAGCTGGCTCATGGCCGCGATGCCGCTGCGCACGCCGACCGGCATGTTGCGGAATATGAAGCACACCACGAGGATGATCGCCGTGCCCGTCATCTCGATCGGCGGCAAGTTGAAGGCGAGCACGTAGGACACGCCGATCACCGTGCCGGGAATGGCGAAGGACAGCATCAGCATGAACTCGAGGAGCTCGCGGCCCGCGAAGCGCTGGCGCACCAGGAGATAGGCCGACAGGAGGCCGACCGCGGCCGTCAGGGGCGCGGCGGCCAGCGCGATCTCCATCGTGGTCCAGAACGAGTTCCAGGCGACGCCCGTCCAGCGCAGGCCGCCGTCGCCGAGCGAGACGGAAAAGGCCTTGGCGTAGTGGTCGAGCGTCAGCGTGTTGTCGAGGCCGAGCGTGCGCACGAAGCTGCCCGCCACGATCATCGCGTAGACGACGAGCGTGAACGCGATCCAGGGCACGACCATGGCGATGACGCCGGCCTTCAAACGAACGTCGAGCGCGGCGTGGCGGCCCGAATCCCCCTTGCCGGTGACGGTGGTGTAGCTCTTGCCCTTCAGCCACAGGCGCTGGGCGGCGAAGGCGGACAGGGTGAAGGCGAGAAGCACGAGCGCCAGGACGGCGGCACGCGCCGGATCGTTCTGCGCGCCGACGACGGCAAAGAAGATTTCCGTCGACAAGACGCCGTGGCTGCCGCCGAGCACCAGCGGGTTGCCGAAGTCGGCCATGCTCTCGATGAAGCCGACGAGAAAGGCGTTGGCCAGACCCGGCCGCATGAGTGGGAAGGTGACGGTCCAGAAGGTGCGCCAGCGGTTCGCCCGCATGGTCTGCGCGGCTTCCTCCATGGAAGGGCTGATGCCTTCCACCACGCCGATCAGCACCATGAAGGCGATCGGGGTGAAGCTCAGCATCTGCGCGACCCAGATGCCCGTCATCCCGTAGAGCCAGCGCCCGCCGTCGTAGCCGGTGAGCGCCAAGATGCCTTGCGTCACGACGCCGGAGCGCCCGAACAGGAGGATCAGCGCCAGGCCGATCACGAAGGGCGGCGTGATGATAGGCAGGATGGTCAGAAGGCGCAGAAGCTTCTTGAAGGGAAAGCGCATGCGCGTGGCGGCCAGCGCGAAGGCGAGACCGAGGACGGTGGTGCCGAAGCCCGTCAGGAGGGCGAGGAAGAGGGTGCGCCACGCCAGGCCGCAGGCGCCGGCTCCGCTCACGCAGTCGAGCGACCAGATCGAGCGATCCTGGATGTTGGACAGGAAGCTCGACGCGTCGAACGCGCCGTCGAAGGACTGGAAGGCGCCGATGAAGAGGCTGGCCAGCGGGTACAGGACGAAGGTCGCGACCAGCGCGACGACGAGGGCGATCGCGGACAGGACGAAGGCGTCGCCGCGCAGCCGGCCCCGCTCGGCGAGGCCAAACGAGACGAGAAGCAGAAACGCCAGCGCCAGCGCGAACGCCCCGATCCCGAAGGGCGGCTGTCCGTCGTCGAGCGGGCCGAAGAGGCTTTCCCAACCGCTCCAGTTCCACCCCCCGTAGCCGACGGACAGACCCTCGGCCACAAGAAGCGCGAGCCCGATCCCGCCCACAGTGGCCAGCCGGGAACCGCGCCGCTCTCCCGGAGGGGAAACGCGCAGGAGAAGGGCCGCGCCGAGCGCCAGGACGACCGGCAGGAGCCAGAAGGCGCCCCGCTCGGCGATCTGGACGACGCCCGGCGCGGCATCAAGGCCGAGCGGCCAAGCCCCGAGCCAGCCCGTGTTCCAAAGGCCGCCCTCCATCCCGTACCAGGGAAGGACGACGACGGCGACAAGCCCGAGGAGCAACGCTGCGTCGAGCCGGCGAACGCGGGAATCCATCGGCGTCCTTTCTTTCGGAAAGCATCGGCGGGCGGGCATGCTTCGAACGGTTTCGAAGCGCCTTGGGGGTGCGGGGGTCCGGCGAGCCCGGCGCTCGCCGCGAGCCTCAGTTGGCGGCGGCGCCGATCTCCTTGTCCCACCGCCCCAGAAGGGCCTTGCGGGTTTCGGCGTTGCCGTACTTGGCGAAGTCGTAGTCGATCAGCTTGATGTCGCCGAGCTTGGGCGCTTCCGGGGGTACGGTCGCATTCTTGTTGGACGGGATCTGGAAGCTGTCGGCCTCGGCGGCCTTCGACTGAACCTCGGCGCTCAGCGCCCAATCGTAGAAGACCTTGGCGTTCTCCAGGTTCTTGGCGCCCTTGACGATCGACATGGAGCCGACCTCGAAGCCGGTTCCCTCGCAAGGGGCGACCGTCTTCACGGGGAACCCTTCCTTGGTCATGGCGACCGCATCGTGCATGAAGACGATGCCGATGCCGGTTTCGCCGCGCGCGGCCGCCTTCACCGGGGCGGACCCGGACTTGGTGTATTGCGTGACGTTGGCGTTGAGAGCCTTCTGATAGGCGAAGGCCTCGTCCTCGCCCATCAGCTGCACGAGCGTCGCCAGGGCCGTATAGGCCGTGCCCGACGAATTCGGATTGGCGACCTGGATCTCACCCTTGTACTTCGGGTCCGTCAGATCCTTCCAGCAGGCCGGGGCCTCCAACCCCTTCTTCTCGAGGATCTGCGTGTTGTAGCCCCATCCGAGTGCGCCCGAGTAGACGCCGACCGTGCGATAGCCCGATACCTCCGCCTGCTTCTTCGCCCAGTCCTGCAGCTCGTCGAGCCTCGGCGACTTGTATTCCAGCGTCAGCTTGTCCTCGGCCGCCTGGAGATGCGGGTCTCCCGTTCCCGCCCACCAGATGTCGGTCTTGGGGTTGCGCGCCTCGGCGCGGATGCGGGCATAGGCCTCGCCCGAGCTCATGCGCACCATGTTGACGTCGATGTCGTGGTCCTTCTCGAAGAGCCGCTCCATCAGTTCGCACCATTTGACGTCGGCCGCGCACACGAGGTTCAGGGAACCTGCAGCCTCAGCCGGCAAAGCCGACGCCGCCATTCCGACGAGCATCGTGGTCACGAGGAAAGTCGCGCGCATTCTGAAGCCTCCCAGCATTCGTTCGTTTGCACTCCTGTGCAAGTTCGCTGGCATCGGGCGCGTTGTCAACGCCTTTCCTGCCTGCCATAGGTGTCGAAGGAACATGCAAGTGATTGCAGGGCGACACGACCTTGAAGCACAAGACGGAACGGCCCGATCGACCACCGGCCTTCGCCAGCGCGGAGGAGGTGGCGCGTCTGGCCGGCGTCTCGCGCTCGGCCGTGTCGCGCGCGTTCACACCCGGTGCCAGCATCTCGAAGGACACGCGCGCCAAGGTGGAAGCGGCGGCCGAGGAGCTCGGCTATCACGTGAACCACCTGGCGCGCGGGCTGATGCGCCGCAAGACGGGCATCGTGTGCCTCGTCGTGGCGGATATCGACACGCCCTATCTTTCGCGGCTTCTGGAACACCTGTCGCGCCTCTTCCAGGAGGCGGGAAAGGCGGTGATGATCCTGAACGCCGGCCGGGCTTCGGGAAACGTCGACGCGGCGCTGCGGCAGACGCTGAACTATCGCGCGGACGCGACCATCGTCCTGTCCGGCACGCCGTATCGCTCGATCGCGCAAAGCTGCCTCGACAGCGGCCAGCAGCTGGTTCTCCTCAATCGCGACGACCATCTGCCCGGCACGGTGAATCTGGCGGTCGACAACGCCAAGGCGGCGCGCACGGCGGCGACGCTGTTCCTCCAGGCCGGCTATCGACGCCTGGCGCTCGTATCCTCCGACCTGCGGACGCCCAGCCTCCTGGCGCGCCGCGAGCATTTCCTCAAGGCCTGCGGGGAAAACGGCCTTGGCGTGCGGATATGGGAGGGAGGGGCGACCGCCTATGAGAGCGGGCTGCGGGCGGGCATGGAGCTGATGACCTCGGACGATCCCCCCGATGCCGTGTTCGCGGTGACCGATCTCCTCGCCTGCGGCGTGATGGACGCGGTTCGCCGGCGGTTCCATCGTCGGATCCCCGAGGATGTCGGCCTGATCGGCTTCGACGACATCGAACAGGCCGGCTGGGCCTCCTACGACCTCACGACATTCTCGCAGCCCGTGACGCAGATCGCGAGCTGGACGGTTCGCCTCGTCGCCGACGGATCGGACATGGGCCAAGGCGCGGACCACGTCTTCGAAGCCCCTCTCGTGTGGCGCTCGTCCGTGCGCGCGTCCGCCTGAGCGTCCGCTATTGCGGAGCGCTTGCGATCTCCGCCTCCATCCCCGGCCGTTCCCGACGTTTGGGAAGCGGCGATCCGAGCACCCTTCCCCACCTTGCCGGATCTGCGACGGCAGGGCTGACGACCGGCGCTGAAGGCTCCGACCCTGCGCTATGGAGGCATAACCCATGCCCCCATGCCTCGGCGTGAGTGCGCCCGTCTCGTCGGCTACATGTTACTGGAAGCGCCCGCCGACACCGATTGCATCGTTTCGGATGGGGTGATCGTGGCGCTGGGTGCGGGTTCGGCTGGTTCCCCTCCCCGTTCTGTCTCGGTTTCGACCGAATTCGCCTTTGCCGATTGCGCGCTTGGACCGCTCGATCCCCTGTTCGAAGATCGACGCCGGCTGGCACGTTCGGCTCAGACCGATGCCAACCACCTCCGGTTTCGGCGCCAGGATCGGCCTGCCGGCGTTCTCGAGTTCGCGCAGCCATACGAGATGATGCAGCACCGCGGGCATTCCGCTTGAGCCACGACCTTGGTGTCGCCAAGACCAAGGAACTCACAAAAATCTATTCCTCGTGTCGGCATCCAAAAGGGAAAATCTCTCAAGGCTGCGCGACCTTTCGCCAAAACATGTCTAATAAATATACAGAAATGATAGATATATTTAGGAGAAATCTGGAACCGCCGTCAGTGTCGCAAATCAGGATCGTAAGCCTTCCCGGCAGCATCGTTCGATCCTCATGCGCTGACGCTCTGGTGGCCCCTGTTGCCAAGCACATCGCGATCTTCGCATCGAGCGCGGATTTCAATGGTGCGCAGCCCGGTCCGAACCTGTCGGCGCGGGTCTACCAAGCGATGGCCGAGGCATTGCCCGTTCTTTCGCGCTAGGACCCCGCGTTTTCGGCGGCCTGACGCTCACCGTCCACCCGTTTTCGGCTCTCCGACTGGTTGATCGATATGACCTTGTCTTCCCTTCCCGTCGATGAGCCCGCGAGCCGGTCGGCGACGACGCCATCCGATGCGCCGGCTCGCCGCATCCCGGCTTGGGTCCAGCTCGCATTCGAGCGCTCGATCGCCATCGCAGCGTTTCTGGCCCTGTGGGAGATCGCCCCGCGCCTCGGCTGGGTGAACGCCACCTTCCTGCCGCCCTTCTCGGATGTGTTGGTGGTGGGATACGACTATGCGATCCAGGGCAAGCTCTGGCCGCATGTGGAAGTCAGCCTCGTGCGTGCGCTTGGCGGCTTCTCGCTCGGCGTCGTCACCGCCGTGCCGCTCGGCATCGTGCTCGGCTGGTACAAGGGCGTCGACCGCTACCTCAACCCGCTTCTCCAGCTTCTGCGCCAGACCAACCCGGTGTCGCTGTTTCCGATCTTCATCCTGTTCTTCGGGATCGGCTACATGACCAAGGTCGCGATCATCTACTGGGTCGTGGTCTGGCCGATCCTTCTGGGAACGATCAGCGGCATCCGCTATGTCGACCCGGCGCTCGTCAAATATGCGCGCTCGATGGCGCTATCGGACCGGCAGCTCTTCCTGAAGGTCGTGGTGCCCTCCTCGATCCCCTCGCTGATCACCGGCATGCGGCTTGCCGCCACCTATTCCTTCCTGATGCTGGTCGTGTCCGAGATGGTGGGGGCCAACAACGGCCTCGGCTATCTCGTGGTCAACTCGCAATACCTCATGAGCATCCACCTTCTCTATGTCGGGGTGATCATCCTGGCGCTTTTGGGCATCACCGCCAACTGGCTGCTGGTGCTCCTGGAGCGGCGGCTGACCTCCTGGAAGGTCGAGCCCAACCTTTGACGGCACGGGGCGCTTGCCCCGCGCGATATCCGATCCGAACCGGCCGGCGGGGCGATCATGGTTCCCCGCGAAGGATGACGTTTGGGAAAAAACGCCCCCGCGTCCCGGCCGATCCGCCTTCCGTTCCCCATCTTCTTCGAGACCCGATCCGATGTTCGACCCTTCGCTCTTGGCGCAGACGCGCCGGACCTTCCTCCTGGCGGCGGCCGCCACCGCGGCTTCCCTCTCGCTCGGCTCCCTGCCGGCCTCGGCCGCCGAGCCGACCGAAATCCGCATCATCGAATCGCCGACGCTTCCCTGGACCAACGGCTGGGAGCTCTTCGACGTCGCCGACGTGAAGGGCTTCTTCGCCGACGAAGGGCTGAAGCTGGTGCGCGTGCCGCTGCCGCCCGAGCAGTACACGACCGCGATCGACGCCGGGATCACCGATTTCGCCGGCTATGCCGACTACGCCTATTTCGCCAACGTTCGGGACAAGGGGCTCGACGTCGTGGAGATCGCGGCCTCCTCGCTCCTGATCGCGCCCGAGATCGGCGGCGACGGCCTCTTCGTGCCAGAGAACAGCCCGATCCGAGGCCCTGAGGACCTCAAGGGCAAGACGGTGGGGATGACCAACCTGTCCTGGTCGAGCGCCTGGTTCACGCTCGACTGGCTCGGCGCCAAAGGCATCACGAAGGACGACGTGACCTATCTTGCCGTGCCCCCGGCGCAGCAGGAGCAGCTTCTTCTGCGCGGCGACATCGACGCGCTCTACGCCTTCGGCCCGCTCGACGCGCAGTTGAAGAAGAAGGGCGGCTATCGTCAGCTCTTCAAGCTGTCCGACCTGACGGGGCGGAAAATCGTGCGCGGCGGCACCATGGCCAAGCGCGAGTTCGTCGAGAAGAACCCCGAAACGGTCCGAAAGTTCACCGCCGCCATCGCTAAGGCCGCCGACTGGGCCAACGCCAATCCGGCCGAGGTCGTGAAGATCCAGGTCGATCTCGGCCATGTCGATCCCGAACTCGCTCCCTGGGTCTACACCAACGACGGCAAGGGCGACTATTCCGTCCTGCGATGGGCCGACCATGCCCTCCAGAACGAGGCGGACGTCCAGTTCTGGCTCGACCTCGTGGTGCGCCAAGGCATCGTGCCGGCGGACAAGCACAAGGCGGCCGACTTCTTCACCGACGAGTTCAACCCCTTCGCCGGGCAGACGGCCTCGAAATAAAGGCCGCTCGCAGGGGCGCCGCGTTTCCTCCTCCCTGTCTGCGTCGCCCCTTCGCATTCCCCTAGCGTTTCCCCTTTCAAGGACCGGTCCGATGGGCTCCACGATCCGCTTCGAGAACGTCAGCAAGACATTCGCCCTCCAGCAGCGGCTGCGGGTGGAGGGAAACTCGGCCGTCTTCACCGCGCTCGACGGCATCGACCTCGACGTGAAGGCGGGTGAGTTCTTCGTGCTCGTCGGCCCTTCGGGTTCGGGCAAGTCGACGCTTCTGGATCTGGCGGCCGGCCTGACGCGGCCGAGCTCGGGCCGCATCCTGATCGACGGCGCCCCGGTCACGGGCCCCGCGCTCGACCGGGGAATCGTGTTCCAGCAATACGCGCTGTTTCCGTGGAAGACGGCGCTCGAGAACGTCGAGTTCGGGCTGGAAGCCAAGGGCGTGCCCCGCCGCCAACGCGCCGGGATCGCCCGCGAGTTCCTGGATCTCGTCGGTCTGACCAGCTTCGAGGACCGCCATCCGCACGAGTTGTCGGGCGGCATGAAGCAGCGCGTGGCGATCGCGCGTGCCCTCGCCTACGACCCCGGCGTCCTCCTGATGGACGAGCCCTTCGCCGCCCTCGACGCGCAGACGCGCGAAACCCTCCAGGATGAGCTTCTGCGCATCTGGGAGCGCTCGGGCAAGACCGTGGTCTTCATCACCCACGGCATCGACGAGGCGGTCTATCTCGGCCAGCGGGTCGCCGTCCTCACCTCGCGCCCCGGCCGCCTGAAGGCGGTGGTCGACATCCCGCTCGTCGCGCGCGGCGGCGAGACGGACATTCGCTCCAGCCCCGAATTCTCGCATCTGCGCCACGAGGTCTGGTCGCTTCTCCACGACGAGGTGCGCCGCGCCGAGCGGCTGGAGCGCGAAGACCACGCCAAGCTTCCCGCCGCCATCGCCGGCTGACCACCCCCAACCCGTTCTACGGAGCTTCCGACATGACCCGTCAACTCCACCTCGCCGGCTTTCTCTGGGCCTCGCATCTGACGCACAGCCACGCCCAGTGGCGCCACCCCCGCCAGGACCCGGACTTCCTGAGCGCCGACTACTACGTCAACCTCGCGCGCATCGCCGAGAAGGGAAAGTTCGACTTCGTCTTCTTCGCCGACATCCTCGCCCTGCCGGAGCGCTACGGCGGCGACATCTCCGAAGGCCTGCGCCGGGGCGTCCAGGCGGTGGCCTCGCTCGACCCGGCGCATGTCGTGGCGATCATGGCGGCGGCCACGACCCATCTCGGCCTCGGGCTGACACGTTCCACCACCTATTATCCGCCCTACGACATCGCCCGCACCTTCGCGACCCTCGACCACCTGTCCAAGGGGCGCGTCGCCTGGAACGTCGTCACCTCGCTGTCTCAGGCGGAGGCGCGCAACTTCGGCTTCGAAAACCATCTCGACCACAATCTGCGCTACGAGCGCGCCGAGGAGTTCCTGGAAGCCGCCTTCAAGCTCTGGGGGAGTTGGGACGAAGGCGCGCTAGTGCGCGACAAGCAAGCCGGCATCTTCGCCGATCCGACCAAGGTGCGCGCCATCCACCACGAGGGCGCGTTCTTCCGCACCAAAGGCCCGCTCAACGTGCCGCGCTCGCCCCAAGGGCGGCCGGCGATCATGCAGGCGGGCTCGTCCAGCCGGGGCAAGGATTTCGCCGCGCGCTGGGCCGAGATCATCTTCGAGATCGACCCGACGCCGGAAGGGCGCCGGGCCTATTATGCCGACGTGAAGCGCCGCGCCGTCGCCTTCGGGCGCGATCCCGACACGATCAAGATCTTCCCCTCGCTGATCCCCTTCATCGGCGAAACGGAAACGATCGCGCGCGAAAAGAAGCGCTTCCACGACGAGCTCGCCGACCCCGTGTCCGGCCTCATCACCCTGTCGGCCCATACCGACCACGACTTCTCGCAATACTCGCTCGACGAGCCGATCGCCGATCTGGAGGTACCCGGCTGCCAGGGGATGTTCGACGTCGCCAAGCGCCTCACCGACAAGGAAAGCCTGCGTCTTCGCGACATCGGCCGCCTCTACGCGCAAGGGGTGCTCCTGCCCCATGTCGTGGGCACGCCGGCCCAGGTGGCGGACGCGATCGAGGAAGGTTTCCACGGCGGCGAGGCAGACGGCTACATCGTCTCGTCCGGTTTCTCGCCGGGCGGCTACGAGGAATTCGTCGAGTTCGTGGTGCCCGAGTTGCAGCGGCGCGGCCTGTTCCGCCGGGAGTACGAGGGCCGCACCCTGCGCGACCATCTGGGCTTGGCGCCCGCCACCCTCGAGCCGCTCGGCCGCCTTCCCGAGGCCGCGGAGTGAGCACCCTCGAGCGCGGCGTCGTTCCGTTTCGCGCACCCGCGCGCGCCACGGCTCTCCTGGCGGAAGCCCGGCGGCTGCGCGCGAGCCTTGCCGAAGAGGCGGGCGCGCGCGATGCCGAGCGCCGCCTTCCCTATGCGGCGATGGCCGGGGTCAAGGCGGCGGGGCTTCATGCCGCCCGTGTTCCCGTCTCCGACGGAGGCGCCGGCGCGACCTGGGGTGAGACGGCGGAGATCGTCCTGGAGCTCGCGCGCGGCGATCCCAACGTCGCGCAGGCCCTGCAGCCGCAGCTGGCGATTACCGAGATCATCCGTGCCGACGCTTCTCCCGAACAGCGCCGCCGCTGGTTCGGCCGGATGCTGGCGGGCGA
Organism: Aureimonas sp. ME7; assembly: GCF_903970965.1. GTDB lineage: Bacteria > Pseudomonadota > Alphaproteobacteria > Rhizobiales > Rhizobiaceae > Aureimonas. The sequence continues at coordinate 205,814 of NZ_CAJCKW010000006.1, forward strand.
ACTCGTCACCAACGCGGTGGCCGAGCGCGGCGGCGCCTTCTACGGCGACATCGACACGCGCCTTCTCGCCACCGCGGACGGCGAACGCCTTGAGGGCGTCAAATACTATGCCACCGGCAGCCTCTTCGCCGAACATCTCTACGTCACGGCGCTGGATGGGACCGGCGCGGCGACGAGCGCGATCGTGCCGATCGACCGCGAAGGCATCGAGGTCGAGGACGACTGGAACGGCATGGGCCAGCGCACCACCGCAAGCGGCACGGTGCGGCTCGGCGCGGTCGCGGTGGCGCCAGCCGAGCGCATGCCGCTGCCCGCCGGCCGGCGCTGGCACGGCCAGTCGTCGGCCCAGCTCGTCCATGTCGCGATCGACGTCGGCATCGCATTCGCCGCGCTGGACGATGCCATCCTCCTCGCCCACTCGCATGGGCGCACGCTTCGCGAAAGCGGCGTCGGGCCGGCGGTGGAGGACCCCTACGTCCTCCAGGCGATCGGCGACATCTCGGTGCGGGCGGAAGGAGCGGCGGCGCTCGTGCGCCAGGCGGCGACCCGTGTGGATGCGGCCGCCGATGCGTTCTTTGCGGATGGCGGCGAGGACGCGCTCTTCGTCGCCGCCTCGATCGCCGTCGCGCAGGCCAAGATCCTGGCGACGGAAGCCGCGCTCGCCGCCTCCGAGAAGCTTTATCTCGTGGCCAACGCATCGGGCACCGACCGCTCGCTCAACCTCGACCGGCACTGGCGCAACGCGCGCACACACACGCTCCACGATCCCGTCGCCTACAAGTTCCACTTCGTCGGCGACCACCTGCTCAACGGCCGCGCCCCGCCGGTCACCGCCAAGATCTGAAGGCGAGCCTCGTTCCATGACCAAGCGACTGATCTTCAACGGCTTCTCGATGAACGTCGTCAGCCACATCTATCACGGCCTGTGGCGCCACCCGGACAGCCGGCAGACCGAGTTCAACGATCTGCAATACTGGATCGACCTCGTACGCATCTTCGAGCGCGGCAAGTTCGACAACGTGTTCCTGGCCGACGTTCTGGGCGTCGATCCCGTGTATCGCGGGACATGGGACACGTTCATCCGCGAGAGCGTGCAGATCCCGGTCAACGATTCCTCGACGCTGGTGGCCGCGCTCGTCGGCACGACGGACCGCATCGGGCTGACCTTCACCTCGTCGATCCTCCAGGATCACCCGTTCTCCTTCGCCCGGCGCGTTTCGACGCTCGACCATCTCAGCCGCGGGCGCATCGGCTGGAACATCGTCACCAGCGTCAGCGACAACGCGGCGCAGAACTTCGGCCTCGATCGCATCGTGCCGCACGACGAGCGCTACGAATGGGCGGAGGAATATGTCGACGTCGTCTACAAGCTCTGGGAAGGATCGTGGGACGACGACGCGGTTCTGGCTGACCGGGCAGCCAACACCTATGCCGACCCGGCCAAGGTCCATCGCATCCACCACGAAAGCCGGCGCTACAAGGTGCGGGGCCCGCATCTGTCGCAGCCCTCGCCGCAGCGAACGCCGGTCCTGTTCCAAGCCGGCTCCTCCAAGACCGGCCGTGCCTTTGCCGCGCGCCACGCAGAAGGCACGTTCATCATCAGCCTCAACCCCGCCGGGGCACGGCGGCTCGTTGCCGACGTCAACGCTCAGGTAGAGGCCGCCGGGCGCCGGGCCGGCGATCTGAAGTTCATTCAAGGCCTGTCCTTCGTGGTCGGCTCGACGGAGGCGGAAGCGCGCGAGAAGGCGCGCGCCCTCGACGAATGGTCGAGCACGGACGGGCTCCTCGCCCATATCAGCCGCGATCTCGGCATCGATCTCGGGCTTCTCGACCCCGAACGCCCGGTGGAGGAGCTGAAGATCGACGGCGTCCAGGGCTACATCGCTAATTTCGAGGACGCCAACCCGGGCCAGAAGGCTCGTGTCGGCGATCTCGGCCACGCCCTGTCCTACAACACGCGCATCGTCGGCACGCCCGAAAGCATCGCCGACGATCTCGCGGAATGGAGCGATGCCGGCATCGACGGGGTGAACCTCATCTGCCAGACCTCGCCCGGCACCTATGTCGACTTCGTCGATCACGTGACGCCCGTCCTCCAGGCCCGCGGTTTGGCGCAGAGGGAATACGCAGAAGGAACCCTGCGCGAGCGCCTGTTCGACGGCAACGGCCCTCACCTACCCGAGCGCCATCCGGCCCGGCGGTTCCACAACGCCTTCGCCCGGCAGGACGCCTTTCTTCAACTGACGGACGCCTGAGCAAGGATCTCGACGATGACCACCATTCCCGACGCCGTATCGGTCCATTGGTTCCTGCCGACCTCCGGCGAAACGCGCTATCTCGGCACCAGCGAGGGGGCGCGTCCAGTGGACCTGCCCTATCTCAAGCAGATCGCGATCGCCGCCGACTCGCTCGGCTACGAGGGCGTCCTGATCCCCACGGGGTCGGGCTGCGAGGACGCCTGGGTGGTGGCTTCCGCCTTGGTGCCGCTGACCGAGAAGCTGCGATTTCTCGTGGCCGTGCGCCCCGGCCTTCTCCAGCCGACGCTGGCCGCGCGCATGACCGCGACGCTCGACCGCCTGTCGAACGGGCGGCTTCTCATCAATGTCGTGACCGGGGGCGATCCGGCCGAGAACCGGGCGGACGGCATTCACCTGACCCATGACGAGCGCTACGCCGTCACCCGCGAATTCCTGGACATCTACAGGCGAGTTCTCGCCGGCGAGACGGTGAACCACAAGGGCGAGCACTACGACATCGAAAACGGCCGGATCCTGTTCCCGACGCGCTCCAAGGCTTCGCCACCGATCTATTTCGGCGGTTCTTCGGAGGCCGGTGTCGATGTCGCGGCCGAACATGTGGACCTCTTCCTGACCTGGGGCGAGCCGCCGGCCCAGGTGGCCGAGAAGATCGAGCGCGTGCGCCGCGCGGCGGCCGCGCGCGGTCGCACGGTGCGCTTCGGCATCCGGCTTCATGTGATCGTGCGCGAAACGAGAGGCGAAGCCTGGGAAGCGGCCGACAGACTGATCAGCCGCCTCGACGACGAAACGATCGCGCTGGCGCAGACCCGTTTCGCCGCCATGGACTCGGTCGGCCAAGCGCGCATGACGGCGCTGCATGGCGGGCGGCGCGACAAGCTGGAAGTCTCGCCGGATCTCTGGGCGGGCCTCGGCCTCGTGCGCGGCGGGGCGGCGACGGCGCTCGTCGGAGACCCAGCTACCGTCGCCGAGCGCATGGACAAGTACCGGCGCCTGGGCATCGACACGTTCATTTTGTCCGGCTATCCGCACCTGGAGGAGGCGCACCGCTTCGCCGAGCTCGTGTTTCCACGCCTACCCCTGGCGCACGGGACGGGCCCCGACCGGCTCGACGCGCGCGGCGAAAGCATCGCCAGCACGTCGCGCCCGCGCGCCGCTTCGGCGAGTTGATCCGTCGAAAGCCGTCGGCACGGCGCCGGCCGGCGGCACAGGGGCGGCATGCTCGTCTAGACCATTGCGATGGCCTCGGCGAGCACCCTTCCCTTTGCAATCGCCGTCCCAGCCGAATTCGACTCCGGGTTCAGCCGACGGTCACCAAGCGGTATAGCCGCCGTCGGCGAGAACGACGGAGCCCGTCAGCAGGCTCGCCGCGTCCGATGCCAGGAACAGAACCGCGGACGCGATCTCATCCGTGCGCCCCATGCGGCCCATGGGCGTTCCGCCGATCCAATGCGTCATCATCTCGGGATCGTCGTAGACGAAGCTGGTCAGCGCGGTTTCAATATAGGTCGGCGCGACCGCGTTCACCCGGACACCGCGCCCGCCCCATTCGGCCGCGAGCGACTTGGTCAGGTGGTGCACCGCCGCCTTGGAGGCGTTGTACTGCGCCTGCTCTTGGGGCCGATTGACGATGAACCCCGACATCGATCCGATATTGACGATAGAACCGCTGCCGCGCTCCAGCATGCCCTTTCCGAAGGCGCGGCAGCACCAGAAGACGCCGTTGAGATTGACGTCCAGCACCTTGAGCCACACGGTGTCGGCCATGGTTTCGGCCGGCTCGTTGCTGATGGCGATACCGGCATTGTTGACGAGCACGTCGACGCGGCCGTGCCGGGCGAGAATCCGGTCCCGAAGCGCATCCACCTCGTCGGCCCGCGTCACGTCGAGACGCATTCCTTCCGCGCTGCGGCCCATGGAGCGCAATCGTTCCGCCCCCGCCTCGGCACCTTCCAGGCTGAGATCGGCCAGAACGACGTGGGCCCCGGCTTCCGACAGAGCTTCGGCCGTGGAGAAGCCGATGCCTTGCGCGGCACCCGTCACGAGAGCGATCCGGTCATCAAGGCGGAAGCGTTCCAGATACATGTTCATCCTCCATTCCGATATGCGAAGGCTCGCGCCCTCAGGTCAGGGCGCTTCGAAGGGGTTCGCCGCGAAGGGCACGCGCGCCCTCTTCGGCCGCCAAGCGCTGCAGCGCGGCCACCGAAGCCTCGGAGTAGAAGGCGGCGTGGGGTGACAGGATCACGTTCGGAGCCTTCCGAAGCGGCGAAGCGTTGCTCAAGGGTTCGGCCTCGAAGACGTCGAGCCCCGCCCCCATCACGTGTCCCGTCTCCAGCGCCTCGGCCAGCGCGACCTCGTCGATCAACCCGCCGCGCGACACGTTGACGACAATGGCATTCTGCGGCAGTCGCGCCAGTTCCGCCCGGCCGATGAGATGGCGTGTTTCGGTCAGAAGGGGCACGTGAAGCGACAGAATCTCCGCCCGCTCCACAACCTCGTCCAACCCCGTGAGTTGGACCCCGAGCCGCTCGGCGGCATCGGGAGAAGCGAACGGATCATGGGCGACGAGCCGGCAGCCGAAGGTTGCCATACGCTGCGCGAAGGCTTGTGCGATCCGGCCGAAGCCGACAAGGCCGACCGTGGTGTCGCGCAACGAGCGCAAGGCGGGTACCATGGCGGCGATGCTCCACGACCCGCCGCGAACGCCCTCGTCGAAACGCCCGAGCCGGCGCGACAGAAACAGGGCCATGGCGGCGGCGTGGTCGGCCACCTCCTCGACCCCGTAGTCCGGCACGTTGCAGACGTGAATGCCGAGTTCGCGCGCCGCATCGAGGTCGACATTGTCGACGCCGACGCCGTACCGGATCACCACCGCGCCGCGCGGGAGCGTCTTTTGCACCGCGCGGGACATCGGGGCGAAGTTGTTGAACACGACGCTCGCGCCCGCGACGGCAGCCATGGTCTCGGCTTCGCCTCGGCACTGATGGCTGGCGAAACCGGCGCCCTCCGCCATCGCCATGGCCCGCTCGGTTTCGACGTCCGCAAAGGCATGGTCGGTGACGACGACGCCGGGGCGCACGATAGGTGCACTCACGACAGGAGGCCGCGACCGGCAAGGTTGCGCATCAATGCCCGCGTCCCGAACGTCCAGGGTGCGGCCTTGTCGGAGAAGGTCACGGTGTTGGACAGGGTTCCCAGAAGCGGCGTCGAGATCTCCACCACGTCGCCAGCCTTATGGGTGAAGCCGCTGCCCGGATGGTCTCGGTCCTGGACGGGCGCGAACATGGTGCCGAGAAAGAGCATGAATCCGTCGGGGTACTGATGACAGGCGCCGGATGCCTGGGACACGAGATCGGCCGGCTTGCGGCTGATCTCGGCCATGTTGGAACGGCCCGTCATTTCGAACCCGTCCGCCCCGCGCACCGACATCGAGAGCGTTGCCGCCTCCACGTCGGCTAGCGAGAAACGGTCGTCGAACAGGCGAATGAAGGGGCCGACGGCACAGGATGCGTTGTTGTCCTTCGCCTTGCCGAGCAAGAGCGCCGAGCGACCTTCCACGTCGCGAAGGTTGACGTCGTTGCCGAGCGTCGCACCGACGATCCTGCCGCGACCATCCACCGCCAGCACGATTTCCGGCTCCGGGTTGTTCCAGGCGGAGATCGGATTGACGCCGACGAAGGCGCCATGGCCGACGGCGGACATCGGCTGCGATTTGGTGAACACCTCGGCGTCCGGTCCGATGCCGACCTCGAGATACTGCGACCAGAGCCCTTCGCGCTGAAGGATGTCCTTGACTTCTTGAGCCTCTTCGGACCCGGCGCGAATGTTGGCGAGGTTGCCCCCGATCAAAGTGCCGATACGCGAGCGGATCTCCTCGGCACGCTTGGGATCACCGCCGGTGCGCTCGTCGATGACGCGCTCGATCATGCTTTGAGCGAAGGTCACGCCGCAGGCCTTGAGGGCCTGCACGTCGCAGGGCGCGAGAAGACAAGGCGCCTGGGCGCCGTATCCCGTCTCGTCCGGCGAGCGCAGGAAGCTCTCGACGGGGCCGAGCACTTCGCCATCCAATGTGTCGAAGCGGGCCGACGGGTCCATGTCGAGAAGATCGGCCATCGTGGGCGCGCTGCGCGTCACGTCCACAACGGCGCCACCCCGCAGGATCACAACGGACGGTCCGTCCGCCTCGGGACGCCAGACCCGGCCGACGAGCTTGGCGTTCTCGCAATTTTCTGGAAGCATGGAAGGGCTCTCGATAAGTAGCAAAACTATTTATTGGCTCTTCGATAGCGAAGGCGTGGTATGGCGGCAAGCCCCGATCTCGAATTGCTCGCCTTGCGTTGCGGGCAGCGGGTGGCCGAGCAATGGAGCCTGCCTGGTTTTTCCGAACATCTTCTTCAGCACCGCCATCGCCCCTTGCGATACCTAGTAAAGCTATACTACACCAGAGGGAACGGCGGATGGGATTTCCAGCCATCCGTCACGGCACGCAGGACGACTCGATGTTCGCAGCATACGATTCCAAGCTTTTCATCGCCGGCGAGTGGCGGACGGGAACGGGCGAGCGCCTGCCGGTCGAAAACCCGGCGACCGGCGAGATCATCGGCCATATCGCCGCGGCGAGCGCGGACGAAGTCGATGCCGCCGTCTCGGCCGCACGTGCGGCCTTCCGCCCTTGGGCAAAGCTTGCCCCGAAGGAACGCTCCTCAGCGCTTCACCGCTTGGGCGAGGTGGTCGCAGCGCGTGCCGACGCCATGGCCCTCATCATGACGAGCGAGCAGGGCAAGCCTCTCAACGAGGCGCGCGGCGAAATTCTGAAGCTGGCCGAAGCCTGCCACTTCTACGCCGAGGAGGCCGAGCGGGTTCACGGCGAGATCGTGCCGGGCGCGACCACCGACCATGAAAGCATGGTGATCCGCGAGCCGATCGGCGTGGTGGGGGCGATCACGCCCTGGAACTACCCGGCCGAGCTGATCGGCTGGAAACTGTGCGGTGCGCTGGCCGCCGGTTGCACGATCGTCATCAAGCCGGCCGAGCTCACCCCCTTCACCGCGCTCGCCATCGCAGAGGCATGCGTGGAGGCGAAGATCCCGGCCGGCGTCGTCAACGTCGTGACCGGCAAGGGTTCGATCGTCGGTCAGGCGCTGGTCGAGCATCGGGATATCGACAAGATCGCCTTTACCGGCTCCAGCGCGGTCGGCCTTCACATCCAGCGTTCGACCCCCGTGGTGCGGCGCATGTCGCTGGAACTCGGGGGCAATTGCCCGCTCGTGGTTGCACCCTCCGCCGACCTCGACGCGGCGGTCAAGGGTGCGGCCCGGCGCGCTTTCCGCAACATGGGCCAGATCTGCATCGCGGTGAACCGCATCTATGTCGCCCGGCCGCACTACGAGGCTTTCCTGGCCAAACTGAAGACGGCGGTGGAACGGCTGACCATCGGCAACGGTCTGGACAAGCCCGACGCGGATCTCGGCGCCATGGCCTCGGCCGAACCCTTGAACAAGACGCGCGAGCACCTGGCCGACGCCCTGGACAAGGGGGCGCGCCTCGTTTCCGGTGGTTCGGCGCCGGACGGCGAAGCCTTCTCGCGCGGGCACTTCTTCCGGCCGACGGTCCTGGCCGACTGCACCCACGAAATGAAGGTGATGACGGAGGAAACCTTCGGCCCCCTCGTCGGCGTCGCGCCCTTCGACACGCTGGACGAGGCGGCCGATCTCGCCAACGACACGCCCTATGGTCTGGCGTCCTACGTCTATGCACGCGACGTGAACGAGGTCCGCGCCCTGTCGCTCCGGCTCGACTACGGCAACGTGGCGGTCAACAACGTGGACGCCGGCGTGATGAACGCGCCCTATGGCGGGCGCAAGCAGAGCGGCGTCGGCTACGAACACGGGCGCGAAGGCATGCTGGAATACATGCACTTCAAGCATATCCGCATCCGCTACGACGAGGCACGTTGATCCCATGACCGAGTGTCTTCTCGGGATCGACATCGGCACGTCCGGCTGCAAGGCGATCTTAATCGGCTTCGACGGCGCGGTGCTGGCAAGCGCGACGCAGAGCTATCCCTTGTCCCAGCCCCGCCCGGGCTGGAGCGAGCAGGACCCGGCCGATTGGGTGGACGGGGCGCGCCGGGCCGTGGCTGCGGCACTTGGCCATCGCGCGGATCTGTCGGTTCGAGCGATCGGCCTGTCCGGTCAGATGCACGGGCTGACGCCGCTCGACGACGCCCATCGTCCCTTGCGTCCCGCCATTCTTTGGAACGACCAGCGCAACGGCCGCGAATGCGACGAGGTGGTGGAGCGCGCAGGCGGCGAGGAGGCGCTCCTCGCACTGACCAACAATCGCATGCTGGTCGGCTACACCGGGGCCAAGATTCTCTGGATGCGCGCCCACGAGCCGGCGCTTTTTCAAAAGCTTCGCCACGTCCTCAACCCGAAGGACTACCTGCGTCTCGTTCTGACCGGAGAATTGGCGACCGAAGTGTCCGACGCATCGGGCACGGGCCTTTTCGACGTGCGGACGCGCCGCTGGTCGGACGCGCTCCTCGACCGACTGGAACTGCCGGGCGAAATCCTGCCGAAGGCGTACGAATCTTCGGTCGTCAGCGGCCGCCTCAGCGCGTCCGGCGCATCGCTCCTCGGGCTTCGCGAAGGCATTCCCGTGGTGGGCGGCGGCGGCGACAGCGTGATCCAGACGCTGGGCTCGGGCGTCATCGCGCCGGGCGAGTTGCAGACCACGATCGGTACCGCCGGCATCGTCGCCTGCGCGCTCGATACGCCGCGCCCCAATCCGGGCGGGCGGCTGCAGGTCTTCTGCAACATCGATCCCGCCAAGTGGCATTGCATGGGTGTTTCGCTGAACGCGGGCGGAGCGATGAACTGGTTCCGCCATCTGACCCAGGAGCTGGGTGGGGGGGGCGAGCCACCATCGTTCGACACGCTGGCGGATCGTGCGGCCCAAAGCCCCGTGGGAGCCCGGGGCCTCCTGTTCCTGCCCTATCTCTTCGGTGAGCGCTGCCCGCATCCCGATCCGGCCGCGCGCGGCGCCTTCGTCGGCCTGACCGCCCGCCATGGGGGCGCGGACATGACGCGCGCGGTGATGGAGGGCGTCGCCCATGCGCTGCGCGACATCTTTGCGGTGATGGAAGAAGCCGGCATCGGGCGCACCGTCGTGAAAGCCTCGGGCGGCGGCGCGCGCTCTCCCCTCTGGCGTCAGATGCAGGCCGATCTCTTCGGCTGCGACGTGGTGACCACGGAGGGCGCAGCCGAAGGCGGCGCCTTCGGTGCGGCGCTCGTGGCAGGCGTCGGCATCGGCGCCTGGCCGGATGCGACGGCGGCCGCCGCGCTCTGCCGCACCGTCACGAGAGAAGAGCCAGCAGAAGAGGCCGGCGCCGTTCTCGCCGAGGCCAACCGCATCTACCGCACCCTTCATTCCGCTCTCGCGCAGGCCTCGGCCGATCTCGGCCAGCCGCGCCTGGACCCGTGACGGAAGGCCAAGGAGTCCTTTGCCGATGCCCTCAACCGCTCCCCATCCCCACGTTCTGATCTTCGATCTCGACGGAACGCTGATCGACAGCGCCCACGACATCGCGGCTGCCGTCAACGAGTATCTCGCCTCCCGGGGCTGGCCGGCGCAGGACCCCGCCTTCGTGGAAGGCTTCATCGGCAACGGACCGCGCCGGCTTCTTCTGGATCTTCTGAAATCGACCGGCCTGCCGCACGACAACGCCACGGTGGACGAAGCGGTTTCGACCTATATCGCCAACTACGAGCGAAACCCCACGCGCCATACCCGTTTCTACCCGCATGTCGAGGAGGACCTGCGACGGCTCCACCGCTCGGGTTTCAGCCTCGGCCTTTGCACCAACAAGCCGCACGCCCTGACGCTGAAGGTGCTCGATCTTCTGGGCATCGCGTCCTTGTTCGAGGCCGTCGTCGGGGCCGATGCGGCGCCCGCCTGCAAACCCGATCCGGCTCATCTTCTGGCCGTGTGCGAACTAATGGGCGCTGACCGGAACCATGTCGCCTATGTCGGCGATACGGCGGTGGACCAGGCGACGGCCGCGAGCGCCGGCATCCCCTTCCATGCCGTGCCCTGGGGCGGCGGGTCGCTCCTCCAGGTGGAGCCGGGCTTTCGGCTGGAACGGCTCGCCGATCTCCTGGCGCTTCGGCCCGCCGCCGAGTTCAGGTCCGCATGGGCGCGATGACCGGAAGCCTTCTCCAGCGCATCGTCACCGAACGCGACGCGATGGGCGCCGCGGAGCGGCGCGTGGCCGATTTCGTCGCCACGGACCCCGGCAGCGTCATTCACATGAGCATGGCCTCCTTGTCGCAGCGATGCTCGGTCAGCGATCCGACGATCATGCGCTTCTGCCGCCGTTTCGGCTTCGAAGGCTACGGCGATTTCAAGCTGTTCCTAGCGCAAAGTCTGGTGCCGTCCGCGCCCTTCGCATACGAGCAGATCATCCCCGGCGATTCCATCGCCAACATCGTGCGCAAGACGGCGCGCAATTCCCTGAACGCCATCCAGCGCGCGCTGGAGGATCTCGAGCCGCCGCAGATCGAGGAGGCGGCCAAAGTGCTGCAGGGGGCGACCTGGATCGGCATCTACGCTTCGGGCATCTCGGAGATCACCGCACTCGACGCCGAGCACAAGTTCCAACGCCTCGGCATTCGCTGCGAAGCGCTGATCGGGCGCAAGAAGCAGTGGCTCCACGCTGAAACCTCGCGGCCCGGCGAGGTGGCGCTGATCTTCTCGCAATCCGGACATACCAGGCAGATGGTTGATATCGCGACGGCGGTTCGCGCCGGGGGCGCCCGGGTCGTCTCCGTGACGGCCGCCGACAGCCCGCTCGCATCCGTTACCGACGCCCTGGTGGCCGTCGTGCCCTATGACAGGACCGAGCTCCTGACGCCGCTCGCCTCGCGGCTCAACCATCACCTGGTGGTCAACATGCTCGTCACTTCGATCGCGATGATCGGCGGCAGCGAGTTTCCCGATCAACTGCCGGCGCTCGATTCCTGGCAGACCGAAAAGATCTGAAAGTCCCCGCATAGGACCTTCGAAACCCGCGCCAGCAACGGCGACGCGCGACACAACAAGCTTGCAGGGAGTATCCGCATGAGCACGCAGGACGAAGCGAAGAAGGTCGCGGGACGACGCGTCATCGAGGAGTTCGTCAGGGACGGGATGAAGCTCGGCCTCGGCTCGGGCACCACCTCGCACTTCTTCGTGCGCGAACTCGGCCGGCACGTGGCGGGCGGCATGCGCCTGACGTGCACCACCACTTCGCGCGCCACCAACGAGGTCGCGCGCGAAGCGGGCATCGCGCTCACCGACCCGAACGAGATCGGCGAGCTCGACCTGACGATCGACGGGCCGGACGAGATCGACCGGCAGTTCAACATGATCAAAGGCGGCGGCGCATGCCTCCTTTGGGAGAAGATCGTCGCCCATGCGTCCAAGCGCATGATCACGATCTGCGACGAGACGAAGATCGTCGATCGGCTGGGTGCCTTTCCCCTGCCTGTCGAGGTCGTTCAATTCGCCTGGAAGCAGACCCGACGCATGGTGGAGGGGACGCTTGTCGAGCACGGCATCGAAGGCGCGGCGATCGAGCGGCGCATGCGCGATGGACAGCCGGTGATCACCGACAGCGGTCACTTCATCCTGGACTGCCGCTGCGGTCCGGTTCTTTCCGACCCCGGCCCCTTGGAAACCGCGCTGAACCGAATCCCAGGCGTTGTCGAGAACGGCCTCTTCACGCGCGAGTCGGCCGGCATGGTCGTCGGTCGGCTCGACGGCAGCTCGGATGTCCTCCTTCGATAGACCTAGTAAAGCAATATTTTCTCGTTCGAGTACCAATCGCTATCCAAGCAGCTAGCCGGGAATTCTGCGACATTCGCCCGTTTTCACGGCTGATCTGCACCGATTGGGTCGAACCGAGCGGGGATCCCTTGACGGCTCGCCAAAACAGCTAGTAATCCTACATCAACATCTCTGGGAGGAGACCATGAGCCCCATGTCACAGATCAATCGTCGTCAGGTCCTGCAAGCGGGCGCCGCCCTTGGCGCCACCGCCATGCTGGGAGGCCGTGCCTTCGCGCAAGGCTCCGGCTTCGTGCCCTACAGCAACAAAAGCCTCGACTACTATTTCTTCGTCATTCAAGAAGAGGCCGTGAAGCGCGCCGTGGAAGCGCAGCAGTGGCGCTTCCAAGCCACCAATGCCAGCTTCGACAACACGCGCCAGCTCGAGCAATGGCAGAGCCTCATGCTCAGCCAGCCGAGCGCCATCGTGTCCGACCCCATCGACAGCCAGGCGATCGTCAGCGCCATCCGCCGCTACAACGCCCGCAAGGTTCCCGTCGCCATCATCGACACGCCGGCCGACGGCGGCGACGTGGCGATCACCGTGTCCTTCGACAACAAGCTCGGCGGCGTGATGGCGGCGCAGGAGATCGTCAAGCGCCTGACGGCCAAGTACGGCAGCCCCAAGGGCACGGTGCTGAACTGCTTCGGCGCGCTCCAGAGCGTCGCCTGGCGCCAGCGCAAGGAAGGCATGGACGAGGAGTTCGCCAAGTATCCCGACATCAAGTATCTCGCCCGCCCGACCGAAGGCGCGCTGGACCAGATGCTGGCGGTGACGCTCTCCACCCTGTCCGAGTTCCCCGACCTCGACGCCGTCCATGCCCCCAGCGACTCGCCCTCGCGCGGCATCGTCACCGCCCTCCAGCAGCGCGGTCGCTGGAAGAAGGTCGGCGAGGAAGGCCACGTCATCTTCGTCAACATCGACGGCGAGCCGATCGCGCTCAAATGGATCCAGGAAGGGTTCATGGATGCCTGCGTCTCGCAGGACCCGATCGCCTACGGCGAGATCGCGGTCGAGATGCTGCAGAAGCATGCCATTCCCGGCGAGGCCGTGCCGCTCGGCACGTATGAGAACAAGAAGTACTTCTGGGAGAAGGGCGAGATCGTGGCGGGTGCGACCGGGCCTACCCTGATCATCCCTCCCTTCGTGATCGAAGCCTCGAATGCCGACGACAAGCGCCACTGGGGCGCAATTTCCGAAAAGGAATGGGGCATCCCCTATTCCTGATCCATCGCCCTGACGGGGCGCGGGAAGCTGAAGCTCGCCCGCGCCCGATCCGCCCGATGAGGAGGCTTCCATGACGACGATCCAACCGGCCGAACATGCGCCGCTCAGGCCCGGTCCGATCGTCCTGCGCACGGACAAGCTCGAGAAGCGCTATGGCGGCGTCCTTGCCCTTTCCGACGTTTCGGTCGCCATCCGCCGCGGCACGATCCATGGGCTTCTCGGCGAGAACGGCGCGGGCAAGTCCACCTTGGTGGGCCTGATCTCCGGCCAGCGCACGCCCACGGGCGGCACCATCTATCTCGACGAGACCCCCGTCGAGCACGCCGACGTGAAGGCGATGGAGAAGGCCGGCATCTTCCTGGTCACGCAGGAGCCGATGATCGTCGATCATATGAGCGCGGCGGAAAACCTGATGCTCGGTATCTGGCCGCGGCGTTTCGGCTTCGTCGCCTGGAAGCGGCTACGTCTTGACGCCGCGCGCATGCTGGAAGGATCGGGCATCGATGGCCAAGCGCTGGCCGGTCGGCTCGACGCGGTGGCGCGGCGCAAGCTCAACATCCTGCGCGCCATGTTCAGTGGCGGCAAGATTATTATCCTTGACGAGCCCACCGCCGCTCTCAACGTCGAAGACCGTGCGCAGCTCTTCGACTTCATGCGCCAGTTGAAGAGCGAGGGCGTCACCTTCATCTTCATCTCGCACTATAACGACGAGATCCTTGAAATCTGCGACGCCTGCTCGGTCTTGCGCGACGGACGGCTTGCGGGCGGTACGGAGGACGTTCGATCGCTGACGTCGGAAAAGCTCTCCGAGCTCGTGCTCGGCCGCGACCTCGCGCTGTTCCAACGCGAGCGCCGCACTTTTCCGCTCGAGGCTCCCGCCCTGCATCTGCGCGACATCCGCGCCGGGACCCTCGACGTTCCCGAACTGCGCATCCGTCCGGGCGAGATCCTTGGCTTCACGGGCCTACCGGGCGCAGGTGCCAAGGAGTTGGCGCGCGTCATCTTCGGCCTCCTGCCCGCCCGCTCCGGCACGATCGCCCTTGCCGATGGCGACACGTCGCCCCGCCCGCTACCGCGCAATCCCCGCGAGGCCTTCGACCGGGGGATCGCCTTTCTGTCGGACGACCGGCGCCGCGACGGCTCGGTCGGGGGCATGTCGATCGCGGCCAACCTGTCGCTTTCCTCCCTGCCGGGCGTCTCGAAGCTCGGCTTTTTCCGACGCGGCGCGGAAGTGGGGCTTTCGGCACGCTATTTCTCGGCCATGGGCATCAAGGCCGCTGGGCCGGATGCCGCAGTCGATACGTTGAGCGGCGGCAACCAGCAGAAGGTGGGCCTCGGTCGCGTGCTGGCGACCCGACCCCGCCTCCTCATTCTCGACGAGCCGACGCGCGGCATCGACGTCGGCGTGAAGCAGGACGTCCTGCGCATCATCGACGACCTGACGCAGGACGGTGTTTCGGTGATCGTCGTGTCCACCGACACGGACGAGATGGTTCGCATCGCCGACCGGGTCTGCGTATTCGACAAGGGCCGCATCGCCGACGAGTTCGCCGGCGCCGAGATCACGAACGAAAGGCTGCGTGGTCTCGCCGAAGGCTGAAGAACCCGCAGCATCCACAGGATACGCCATGACCCCCCCGTCCATCAGCCTTTCCTCTTCGCCAGCCTCCGCCGCCACGCCGCCGCCGGCAGCGCCCAAGCCCGCCGGTCGCTCCGCCACCGGCTGGATCCTGCACAACGTGGTCTGGATCTGGCTGATCGCACTCGTCGTTCTCTTCGGCGTCTTCAATCCCTACTTCTTCACCCTGTTCAACCTGCAGAACATCATGGTCCAAGCGACCGTTCTCGGGATGATCGGCCTTGCCGTGTCCCTGCCGCTCCTCGTGGCCGAGATCGACCTGTCGCTGCCGGCCAATCTCGGCTTCTCGTCGGCCATCGGGGCGCTGGCCTATTCCAACCTCGAGCTGCCTTGGTTCGTCGCCATGCTGGCAGGCGTCGGCGTTGCGACGTTGATCGGGTTCTTCAACGGCCTCTGCATCACCAAGCTGCGCATGGTCTCGCTGATCGAGACGCTCGCCATGATGATCATCCTGGAAGGCGCGCTCCTTGCCCTGACGCAGGGGCGTACCATCACCAACATGGCGGACGGCTATATCTGGATCGGGCAGGCGGCGGTGGGCGGCTGGCCGATCATGCCGCTCATCTTTGTGATCGCGCTTCTCGCCATGGGAATTCTCCTCACGCGGACGATCCTTGGGCGCAGCATCTATGCGGTGGGCGGCAACGCGGTGGCCTCCAACTCCGCCGGCATACGCGTCGATCGGATCAAGATCGCGACCTATACGATCGCCGGCTTCCTGGCGGGCGTCGCCGGCTTCCTGCTGGCGTCCTGGCAGATGGCGATCACCTCCAACCAGGGGTCGAGCTATCTCCTTTATGCGATTGCCGCCCCCATCATCGGCGGGGTCAGCGTCTTCGGCGGACGCGGCAACGTGGTCGGCGTTCTCGGCGGCGTTCTGCTCCTTACCGTGATCCAGGTCGGCCTTGCCATCGTCAACGTGCCCTCGTTCTATGTCGGCATGATCGGCGGCTTCATGATCTTCATCGCGGTCGCGATCGACGCACTGCGCGTGCGCTACTTCAGCTGACCGCCTCCTCGCCGGGTCTCTCGAGGCGGATCAATGGCGGCTCGCGAGGCGCATCGAAGATAGGGGCATCACGGGATGTGGTCCTGACCCGTGAAACTGGTCCGGACTATGTGAGAATTTTCGGGCACGATTTCTCGGCGAGAGGAGAGAGCCGATGCCCAAGAAACGGTTCACGAACGAGCAGATTGCCTTTGCCCTGCGGCAGGCGGAGAACGGCACGCTGGTTGGCGAGATTTGCCGCAAGATGGGGGTCGCCGAGGCGACGTTCTATCGGTGGAAGAAGGTCTATGCCGGGATGGGCGTATCGGAGATCCGGCGCCTGAAGCAGCTCGAGGAGGAGAACGCCAAGCTGAAGCGGCTGGTCGCGGATCTCAGCCTGGACAAGACGATGCTGCAGGATGCCCTGCAAAAAAGTGGTGAAGCCCGTCCGGCGCCGCGAGGTGGTCCGGCACTTCCAGGCGGCGTTCGCCATGTCGGAGCGCCGGGCCTGCCAAGGCCAGCGGCTTTGGACGGGCGCCCCATCGCTACAAGTCACGCCGCGATCCTGCTCCGGCGCTGCGCATGCGGTTGAAGGACTTGGCCGCGAGCCGGGTTCGCTACGGGTATAGGCGCCTACACGTCCTGCTCCAGCGGGAGGGGCGGGTCGTCAACCACAAGCGCGTGTACCGGCTCTACAGCGAGGAAGGGCTGTCGATCCGCACGCGAAGCCCGAAGCGCCGCCGGTCCTCGCGGTACCGGGTGGGTCGGGCCACGGCGGAGCATGCCAACGAGGTCTGGTCGATGGACTTCGTATCGGACCGGCTGTTCGACGATCGGCCGTTCCGGATCCTGACGATCCTGGACTGCCATACGAGAGAAGCTCTTGCGACCTGTGCGAGGACGAACTTCCGGGCGTATCAGGTCGCCGAGGAGTTCGACCGGCTCATTGCCCTTCGCGGCAGGCCGGCGAGCATTCGGGTGGACAACGGCCCGGAGTTCGCCGGTCGGATGCTCGATCAATGGGCCTACCTGAACAAGGTCGAGTTGGACTTCTCGAGGCCGGGAAAGCCGACGGACAATGCCCTCATCGAAGCCTTCAACGCCCGCCTACGCAGCGAATGCCTGAACGCCTCCTGGTTCTTGTCCATGGCCGATGCCCGGTCCCGGATCGACGCGTGGCAAGAGGACTACAACCACCACCGTCCGCACACGAGCCTGAAAAACTTGACCCCGGCCGAGTTCGCAGATCAACTCAGAAGAGCCCGAGAACTCTCATGACACATGGGCCAAAGTCCGGGTCAGGACCAAAGCCCGCCATGTATTAGATTTGAACCGGGCCACCTAACGGGGGCAGGCCACCGAAGCGGTCGCGCAACCCGCACGTATCGGATCTTCCAGCTCCAACAGTTAGAGCCGAGCTATCCCCATTGCCACAGTGAACGCGGGTCATCCGACGGTGGTTGGACCCGCCGTCAACTTCTGATTTTGCACGAGACTGACTCACCTTTCCAACGCGTTAGAGCGGGTCGCGGCATGTTCGCCAAGTCGAAGTTACGTCGGCTTCGGTCGGGGTTGTCGTTGGGAAAGCGCGACGCTGTGAAGAATAGCGGACGTTCGAGCACCACTCGGTTGTCCTCGATCCGGATCACACGCCCGTCATCGAAAACACTGGCATGGCTGAAGTCAGACAACTTGACATCCCATTCGAACATCGTCATTTTTCATGATAATAAACGAGTTCAAAATGATGAACATATTTGGGGGCAGGTTTTGAGTGGGCGTGGTGCGGAGCGAATCCTCGATCTGCTGGAATGGTTGTCCGCTCGCTCGGAAGGTGTTTCGCTGACCGAAGCCACGCTTGCGCTCGACATGCCCAAGAGCAGCGGCCTGCTTCTCCTGCGATTGCTGACCGAACGCGGCTACGTCGAGCGGTCGAAGAAAGGAACCTACTCGCTGGTTCGCCTTCCTGGAGAGGTCCGCTCGGACACGGAAGCCTGGGGCACGCTTCTACGTCTCAGCGAGGCTCCCTTGCGTGAGGCGGTGGAGGCTTCGAACGAGACGGGCTTCGTGGCCGTGATGCAGGATACTCAGATCCGCTATCTCACCAAAAGGCTGCCCGCCCGGGAGATCCGCTACGATCGCGACATTACGCATCTACGGCAGGCCCATCAGGTGGCGAGCGGTCTGGCGATCCTGTCCGGCTTAGACGAAGCGTCGCTCCGTGCCTATCTCGACGTCGCCGTGCCAACGCACGAAGCGCGGGCGGAAATAATCGCGACGATTGCCAAAGCCCGTGAGACTGGCTGCGCCGTCAATCTCAAGGGTGTCGTCGAGGGTGCGGCAGGCGTTGCCTCACCGATCCGCGATGCGAACGGGAGCATCGTCGCCGCCATCAACCTATCGGGGCCGCGCGAGCGCATCGTCGCTCATGTCGCCGAACTCACCGACATCGCCATCCGCACGGCACAAAAGGTTTCGGAGGACCTCGCGCGGCGAAGCCGGACCAAACCAGCATCCAAGGGAGGAAGTTGAAACATGACCAAGATCAAGCTGGCCGCATGGGCGCTCGGCGCCGCCATCATATCGACGGGCGTAGCCAACGCGCAGGATGCCAAAGTGCCTGAAGGCTACCCCGCCGACTATCAGGCCGTGATCGACGGCTCGCGCGGCGAGAACGGCCTCGTGATCTATTCCAACATGGCGGATAACAACTGGGGACCGATCCTCGAGGGCTTCCGCGCCGCCTATCCCTGGATCAAGGTCGAGACGCTCGACCTCGGATCGGGCACCGTGCATTCGCGCTGGGAAGCGGAAGCCGGCTCGGGCTCGCGGACGGCCGACATCCTCATATCGGGCGCCAACGACCGCTGGGCTTCCTACGGCATCGACGGCAAGATGATGCCCTACGACAGCCCGGAGTTGTCCAAGCTGCCGGACTTCGCCAAGCCCTACCCGGGCGTCGCGGTTCTCTCGGCCGATCCGCTGGTCATCACCTACAACGCCGCGCTCCTGAGCGAGGACCAGCGCCCGACGGGCTTCGCCTCGCTGGTCGAGGACGCGCTCGCCGACAAGGGCACGTTCGACGGCAAGATCACCACCTATGACGCCGCCCGCAACTCGTTCGGGCTCGCGGCGTGGTGGAACTACATGAAGGTCAAGGGCGACGACGGCTGGAAGCAGCTCGCCTCCATCGGACCGATGATCCGGGGCGAGGTCTCCGGCGGCCCGATGAACGAGAAGATCGCGACCGGCGAATACGTCACCGGCATCGCGGTCTCGGGCATCACCATCTTCCCGCGCCTGGAACAGCCGGGCGGCGAACTCCTCGGGTTCGCCTTCCCCGACGACGGCACGATCATGATGCTGCGCGGCATGGGCATTCCCAAGGGCGCGGTCAATCCGAACTCGGCCAAGCTCTTCGTCGACTACGCCCTCAGCAACGCGGGCCAGACCCTGATCGGCAAGGGAGGCCTGACGCCCTACCGCGACGACGTCGACGAAAAAGAGGTGCGCTACACCTTCCAGGGGATCGCCAAGGAGGTCGGCCAGGACAAGCTCATCGTCGCCGGCTTCGACAAGGGCCTGATCGACGAGGCGCCTGCCTTCGTCGAAAAGTGGAACGCCGCGATGGCCGGGCGCTGATCGCCCGACCCGCCGGGCGCGGCCGACGAACGCCGCGCCCCCACATCCTCGATCAGCGGATCCTAGCCATGACAACGACCGCGCTGGACCGGGCCGAGACGCCCGGCCTCGACCGCTCGCGCCTGATCTTCTGGGGCGTCGCCCTGGTGACGACCCTTCTCGTGGTCGGCCCGATCGCCCCCATCATCGCGCAGGCCTTCCTCGACAAGCCGCTCTACGCGCCCGACACCGAATGGACGCTGACGAATTTCGCGCGCCTGTTCGGCGACCCCGCGATCCTTACCATCTTTGGCAACACGCTCTACTTCGCGGTGCTGACCATGGTGGTGGCGCAGATTTTCGGCTCCGTGATGGCCGTCGTGATCGGTCGCACCAACCTGCCCGGGCGCAAGTGGATCGGCGAGATCCTGATCTGGCCGCTTTTCGTCTCCAACTTGGTGATCGCCTTCGGCTGGCTGACCATGTACGGCCCCTCGGGCTACGTCTCGCTCGCCGTGCGCTCGTGGTTCGGCTTCATCCCTTGGAACCTGTATTCGCTCACCGGGATGGGCATCGTCGCCGGCCTCAGCCAGGCGCCGTTGGCCTATCTCATGTGCCTGGGCGCCGTGACCAAGGCCGACGCGCAGCTCGAGGACGCCGCCCGCTCCGCCGGAGCCGGGCCGTTCCGCGCGCTCTTCTCGGTCACCGTGCCGATGATGCGCCCCGCCATGATCTACTCGGCGGTGCTGAACTTCGTGATCGGCGTCGAGATGCTGGCGATCCCGCTTCTCTTCGGGGCGCCGAGCGGCATCAACACGGTGACCACCTTCCTCTACAATGTCGGCATCAACGCCGCGGTGCGGCCCGACTACGGCATCGTCGGCGCCGCCGCCCTGATCCTGCTTCTCGTGGTGGCCGGCCTCGTCTGGCTCCAGGGCTTCCTGATGAAGGGCTCCGGGCGCTTCGTCACCGTGCGCGGCAAGGCGAGCCGGGCCTCGACGCTCGATCTCGGCCCCTGGCGCTGGATCGCCTTCGCACTGGTCGGGACCTATGTCCTCTTCACCATCGTGGCGGTCTTCGCGGGGCTGGTGATGCGCTCGGGCGTCAGCTTCCTCACGCCGCTCATCCCGTTCTGGAAGCTCCTCTCAACCGCCAACTACGAGACCGTCTTCGCTTCGGACACCTATGTCCGCTCGATCGTCAACTCGGTGCTGATCGCCCTGATCGGCGGCGTCATCGGCACGTTCTTCATCGCCGTCGTCGCGCTTGTCGCCCGGCGTTCGGAGTTCCGCTTCGCACGGCCTCTAGAGTACGTCGCGCTCTTCCCGCGCTCGCTGCCCGGCATCATCGCGGGCCTTGGCTTCTTCTACGCCGTGGTCTGGATCCCGGGGCTCGACGTGATCCGCGGCACGATCGTCATCCTGATCATCGCGTTCATCCTGCGTTACATCCCGGTCGGCTTCGGCGCCATCGCGCCCGCCCTCTCGCAGATCGGCGACGAGTTGGACAGGGGCGCGCGCATCTCCGGCGCCGACTGGTGGACCACGGTCACGCGGATCATCCTGCCGATCCTCAAACCCGCACTCTTCTCCTGCTTCGCGCTGCTCTTCATCCACTTCTTCAAGGAATACGTGACCGCCGTGTTCCTCTACCAGCCGGGGTCCGAGATCATCGGCTCCACCATGCTGCAACTGAGCGCGCAAGGGGACAACGGACCGGTGGCGGCCCTCGCCACGATCCAGGTCGTGATCACCGCCCTCTTCGTCATCCTCGCGCGCCGCGTTTTCGGAGCCAAGATCTATGGCTGACCTCGTCCTCGATCACCTCACCATCCGCTACGGCGGCGTCACCGCCGTCAATGACATCTCGCTGACTGTGGGCAAGGGCGAATTCCTGACCTTCCTCGGCCCCTCCGGCTGCGGCAAGTCGACGACGCTGTTTTCGATCGCCGGGCTCAACCACGCGACGTCGGGCACGATCCGCATCGGCGACACCGTGCTCTTCGACGGCGGCAGGGGCATCTCCGTACCGCCGGAGCGACGCGACATCGGCCTCGTGTTCCAGTCCTACGCACTGTGGCCTCACAAGACGGTGGCCGAGAATCTCGCCTTTCCTCTCAAGCTGCGCAAGCTCGGCCGCGCGGAGCGCGACGAGCGCATCCGCGAGGCGCTCTCGCTCGTGGAGATGATGCCCTATGCGGAGCGCTACCCGTTCGAACTATCGGGCGGCCAGCAGCAGCGCGTGGCGCTCGCCCGCGCGCTGGTCTACCGGCCGCGCCTCCTGCTCCTCGACGAGCCTCTATCGAACCTCGACGCCAAGCTGCGCGAGCGCGCCCGCGTCTGGCTGCGCGAGCTCCAGGAGCGCCTCAACGTCACGACCATCTACGTCACGCACGACCAGGCCGAGGCGCTGGCGGTCTCCGACCGCATTGCAGTCATGAGCATGGGCCACCTGCGCCAGCTCGGCACGCCGAAGGAGATCTACGAGAACCCCGCCGACGCCTTCGTGGCCGACTTCATCGGCTCGTCCAACTTCCTGACCGGCAGCATGATCGGCGAGGCCGGAGGCCGCGCACGGATCCGCCTCGGTGACGGCACCGAACTCTCCGTCCCGGCGGGCCGCCCGTCTGCGGACGGCGGGCTGGTCGTCGCCGTGCGGCCCGAGCGGATCGAGCTCGTCGACGGACCGGGAGAGAACGCCATTCGCGTCGAGATCGCGCAGGGCACCTATCTCGGCTCCGTCTATCAGTACGAGGTCTCGGGCGGCGGTTCGCGCTTCCGCATCCAGACCACTCGCCCCGTCGAGAGCGGGACCGCGTTCGTTCGCATCCCGCCGGAAGCGGCCGCGATCTTCGCGGCCGGGCCGGACGCGAGCTGAGGAGCGACGGCATGATGAAACCCCAAGACGTCGTCCGCTTCGATGCGGATGCGGGCGGCCCATTGGCGGGCGTCCGCGTGCTCGACCTGTCCCGCCTCGTCGCGGGCAACATGCTGTCCGTACAGCTCGCCGACTTCGGTGCCGACGTGATCAAGATCGAGTCCGCCTCGGGCGATCCCTTGCGGGACTGGACCGACGACGGCCAGTCGCTCCACTGGAAGACCTACGGGCGCAACAAGCGCTCGATCCTGCTCGATCTGCGCCAAGCGGAGGGCATGGAGGCGCTGCGCGCGCTTCTGCGCACCGCCGACGTCTTCATCGAGAACTTCCGACCGGGCACGCTGGAAACGATGGGACTCGCGCCCGAGCGGCTTCTGGAAGCGAATCCGGACCTCATCGTGGTGCGCATCTCGGGCTTCGGCCAGACCGGCCCTTATGCGCAATATCCCGGCTTCGGGACGCTCGTCGAGGCGATGAGCGGCTTTGCCACGCGCACCGGCTTTCCGGACCGCGAGCCCGTGCTGCCGCCTCTCGCTCTCGCCGACATGATCTCCGGCGTCTATGGGGCACAGGCCGTGACCATGGCGCTTCTCGCACGAGAGAAAGGTCAGTCGCGTGGCCAGGTGATCGACCTGTCGCTCCTGGAGCCGATGTATGCCGTTCTCGGCCCGGAGGCGGCGATCCACCGCGTCACCGGCAAGGTGAAGCAGCGCACCGGCTCGGCATCGAACACGGTCTCGCCGCGCAACGTCTACCTCTGCTCCGATGGAAAATACGTGGCGCTGTCGGGCTCGATGCAGGTCGTCGCCATGCGCATCTTCGACATCATCGGCCGGCCCGAGATGAAGACCGACCCGCGTTTTGCCACCAATGTCGAGCGCGTGCGAAACCGAGCGTTGGTGGATGAGGCGGTGGGCGCCTGGTTCACGCGCCACACGCGCGACGAAGCGCTGCGTATCATGCGCGAAGCGGGCGCGACCGTCGGGCCGGTCTACGACATCGCCGACATCGCCGCCGATCCGCATTTCGCCGAGCGCGGCGTGATCGTCGAAGTGGAGGATGCCGACAACGGCTCCCTCCCCATGCACAACATCCTGCCTCGGATGTCGGGCACGCCCGGCGGCTGGCGTCGCCCGGCCCCTCGGCTGGGCGAGCATACGGACGAGATCCTCGCCGAGATCGGCCTCGAGCGCGCCGCCGAGCCGCAAGCCCGGAGGAGTTCGTCGTGATCCGCTCCCTCCTCTACGTTCCCGGTACGAGCGATCGCTTCATCGCCAAAGCGCACGAACGCGGCGCCGATGCCATCATCGTCGATCTCGAGGATGCGGTGGTGGCCGAGCGCAAGACGGAGGCGCGCGAGGCGCTGGCGGCAACGGTCGACGCAGTGCGCCGTGGCGGTGCGCTCGTTTTCGTACGCATCAACAACGAGCCGTCCCTCCTCAAGCCGGACGCCGAGGCCGCCTGCCGGGCAGGTGCGGACGGGCTCTACGTCCCGAAGGTCGCCGACGCCGACCTTCTCTCGGACCTTGCCGCTCATCTCGCGCCGATCGAGGCGGCACTCGGGCGGCGCCCGCTCGACTTCGTGCCGCTGATCGAGGATCCCGGTGCTGTCTTCGATGCGCGCGCGATCGCGAGAGGGCCGCGCGTCCTGGCGCTGAGCGCCGGCGCCGAAGACATCGCGACGGCCATGGGCGCCGAGCCGGTGCCCGACGTGCTGCGCCTGCCCAAGCTGCTCATCCATATGGCGGCCAAGGCGGCCGGCGTACTATCCTTCGGCCTTCTTCGCACGGTGGCGGACTATGCCGACCGGGACGCGATGGTTGCGGCTGCCCGCGAAGCCCGGCAGTTCGGCTTCGACGGCGCGAGCTGCATCCATCCCAGCGTCGTGCCCGTCCTCAACGACGCCTTCTCGCCGAGCGAGGCCGAGCTGGCCTTCGCGCGCAAGGTCGTGGCGGCCGATGCGGCGGCCCGGCGCGAGGGCCTCGGTGCCTACAAGGTGGATGGACGCTTCGTCGACGCGCCGATCGTCCGCCGCGCCGAGATGACCCTGGCACGCGAGACGAACATACCAACCCCAGCGCGGAGTGCATGATGCCCGACGCATCGCATCCAGAGGGCACGCGCGCGCGCCGCGTCCTCGTCACCCACAATTCGATCGCCCCCTCGGCCGTCGAGCTTCTCAACCGCAACGACATCGACGTGTTCTTCTCGCCGCCTTACGACGCGCCGGAGATTGTGGCCGAACGCGCGTGCGAGTTGGCGGTCGATGCGATCATGGTCCGGCAGGGCAAGGTCAACGACCTCGTCATCGGCGCGTCGCCCAAGCTCAAGCTCATCGTCAAGCACGGCGTCGGCATCGACAACATCGATGTCGCCAGCGCGGCGCGGCGCGGCATTCCGGTCCTGCGCTCCCTCAACAGCAACTCGCTCGCCGTTGCCGAGCACACGATCGCACTGGCGCTGACGCTCCTCAAGGAAGTCACCTGGCTCGATCCGGCCGTGAAGCGCGGCGAATGGCCGAAGCCGACCTTTACCGGGCGCGACATCGCCGGCTCGGTGATCGGCCTCGTCGGCTTCGGAGCGATCGGCCGCGAGACCGGACGCCTCGCCGAGGCGCTCGGTATGGAGGTCACGGTCCACGACCCGATGGCCGCGCCGGGCGCGATCGAGGCGGCGGGCCATACGCGCGCCGACCGTCTCGACGATCTTCTCGCGTCGGCCGATATCGTCAGCCTCCACTGCCCTTTGACGCAGGCGACGCGCCATCTCATCGACGCCCCTCGCCTTGCCCGGATGAAGCCGACGGCGTTCCTCGTCAACACGGCGCGCGGCGGCATCGTGGACGAGGCGGCGCTGGCCGAGGCGCTCGTCGAGCGCCGCATCGCCGGGGCTGCGCTCGACAGCTTCGCGAGCGAGCCTCCCGCCCCCGACAGCCCGCTCTGGGACCTGCCGAACCTCGTCGCAACCCCGCATATCGGCGGCGTCACGGCCGGGTCCGCCCGAGCCATGGCCGAGATCGCCGCCCGACACATCATCGACGTCCTCGACGGCAAGGCGCCCGATGCGGCCAGCCTGTCCTCGCCCGACGCCTTCGCTGCCTGACATCATTCGAGGACCGAACGCATGCCCGTAGGCTTCCGAATCAACCGGACTTGGACCCGCATCGCCTCGGCGATCGTCGCCGACGCACGAACCCTTCCGGTCGCCAATGTCAGCGACTGCATGTCGCGCATCGCGGCCGGAGGCCCGCAGCTTCGCCCGATGCACCGGGACGGCGTCCTGGCCGGCCCGGCCCTCACCGTGCGCACACGGCCCGGCGACAATCTCATGCTTCACAAGGCGATCGACATGGCAGAAGCCGGCGATGTGATCGTGGTGGATGCCGGAGGTGACTGCACGAACTCGCTGATGGGCGAACTGATGCTGGCTCACGCGATCGGACGCGGCGTCGCCGGCTTCGTGCTCTACGGCGCGATCCGCGACGCCGAGGCGTTCCAGGCGCGCAACCTCCCGGTCTTTGCGCTCGGCATCACGCATCGCGGCCCCTATCGCACCGGTCCCGGTGAAATCGGCTATCCCATCTCGTTCGAGGGCATGACCGTCATGTCAGGGGACCTGATGCTTGGCGACGGGGATGGCGTGGTGGCCATCGCACGAACGGATGCCGCGACCGTCATCGCCGCAGCCCACCACAAGCATGCGGCGGAAACGCGTCAGATGGCGGAGACGGAAGCCCGCACCGTGGACCGCTCCTGGGTGGACAAGGCGTTGGAAGCGGCTGGTTGCACGTACGAAGATGCGCACGTCCTATGAGATCGCTGGCCGCGTCCGCTCCTCAGATTTAAGGGTCAGGACCCATTGATTTGAAGCGTGCCGTTTGATTCAGGCTTTATCCGGGGGACTGGATATAAGCGACCTGTACTAGCTGAAGGACGAGCAGATGGAGCGGCTTCGTCTGTTCTTTCCTAAGAGCCACGGCAGGCCACGTATCGACGACCAGCGGGTTCTAAGCGGCATCATCTTCGTCAACCGCAACGGGCTGTGATGGCGCTATGGGCCCGCGAAGACGCTTTACAACCGCTGGAAGCGTTGGGGTTGAAGCGGGTGCCTTCGTCCGAATGATGGAAGGTCTGGCAGCAGCCAATGCCGATCCCAGGACCGTCATGATTGATGCGACCTATCTGAAGGCCCGTCGCACGGCATCGAGCCTCGCGGTCAAACAGAGAAGCTTGGTCGCTTGATCGGCTGCACAAAGGGGGCCTGAACACCAAGCTCCACGCAGTGGCCGATGCGAACGGACGGCCCTTGAACTTCTTCATGACCGCCGGGCCGGTCAGCGACTATGAAGTGAAGGGCATTAAGCCCTGCATTCCAGGCCGAAAGTCTCGCTGCGCGCCTGTCAAATACGACAAACGCCGCTACCGTCACCGCAACCACATCGAGATCATGTTCGCGCGGCTCAAGGACTGGCGCCGCGTTGCCATCCGCTACGACTGGTGCCCAACCGTCTTCTTCTCCGCCATCGCGCTGGCTGCCACAGTCCTCTTCTGGCTCTGAGCTATGAGTCCTGACCCTAACATGCCTCAAAAACTTGGAAGCCTAATTCAGGCAAGAACACTTTTCAGTGGGCAGGCCAGTGAAGCGTCCAGCTGGCGGCACCGTCCCAAAACCTTTCGAGCGTTGCACGGCAAAAAGCCGGAGTGAGCCTATTGCGCTGATGACGGCCCCAGTTCGCGTCGCCCCGAGGCGAGAAAGCACCCGATCGCTTCGACCGCATCGAGACAACGACACGAGACTGTGGACAACGGGCTTCAGTTCGGCAGCGCGTAGGCGATGACGTAGTCGCCGCGATCCTGGGACTGGCGAGCGCCGCCAGCCGAGATCACCACGTATTGCCGACCCGTCTTGGGAGACTTGTAGGTCATCGGCCCGCCTTGGCTGCCGACGGGAAGGCGCGCCTTCCACACCTCCTCGCCCGTGCCCGAATCGAAGGCGCGCAGGTAGTAGTCCTGCGTCCCGGCGATGAACACGAGCCCACCCTGCGTGGCCAGCGTTCCGCCCAGCGTCGGCATGCCGACGGGAATCGGGACGTGCATCTTGATGCCGAAGGGACCGGTATCCTGGACGGTGCCGACCGGCACCTGCCAGGCGATCTTCCGGGTCTTCAGATCGATCGCCGTCAAGGAGCCGAAGGGCGGCTTCTGGCAGGGGATCTGGAGCTGCGACAGGAACCGGTTCTTGTTGACCGAATAGGGCGTGCCCTTGAGGGGAACCGCGCCCATGCCCGTGTTGGGCGCTTCGCCGCCGTTGTTCTCCTCGGCCTTCTTTTCCGGTGGCGTCGTGCCGGTCGGGTTGCTGTTCATCGCCGCGACCTCAGCCGGCTGCTGCGGCACCATCTGCACCCAAAGGCCGAGGCGC
Organism: Aureimonas sp. ME7; assembly: GCF_903970965.1. GTDB lineage: Bacteria > Pseudomonadota > Alphaproteobacteria > Rhizobiales > Rhizobiaceae > Aureimonas. The sequence continues at coordinate 233,707 of NZ_CAJCKW010000006.1, forward strand.
ATGTCGTTGAGGAACGCATACTGGGCGTTCGGGTCCACCGACAGTCCGCCCCAGTTCATGCCGCCGAGCGAGCCGGGAAAACTCAGCGAGGTGTCGGTGTCCGGCACGGTATAAAGGCCGTCGTAGCGCATCGACTTGAACTGGATGCGGCACAGGAGCTGGTCGAAGGGGGTGGCGCCCCACATGTCGGCCTCGCTCAGCGTCTCGGCACCGATCTGCGGCATGCCGACGGAGCGCGGCTGCGTCGGCGAATACTGCTCGCGCACGACGTCGCCGGCCTTGACCGGTTGCTCCACCACCTCCGTCAACGGGCGCCCGGTGGCCCGGTCGAGCACGTAGACCTGGCCCGCCTTGGTGCCGAAGAGGACGGCCGGAACGGTGGCGCCGCCCCCGGTGGGGAAATCGATCAGCGTCGGCTGCATCGGCACGTCGAAGTCCCAAAGGTCGTTGTGGACCGTCTGATAGACCCACTTCTCGCGTCCCGTGGTGGCGTCCAGCGCCAGGATGGAGGCGCCGTAGCGGTGGTCGAGCGGGGTGCGGGTGCCGCCCCAAAGGTCGACGGACGGGCTTCCGACCGGCATGAACACGGTGTTGGACGCCGCGTCGTAGGTCATCGGCGCCCAGACGTTGGGGGTCGAGCGGGTATAGGTCTGCCCTTCCGGCGGCAACCTGGTGATGGCCGGATTGCCGGGATCGAAGGCCCAGCGCAACTCGCCTGTGACGACGTCGAAGCCGCGCATCACGCCGCCCGGCATGTCGACCTGCACGTTGTCGGCGATGCGGCCGCCGACGACCGCCGTGGTGCCGGCGATCGTCGGCGGCGAGGTGAGCTGGTACTGGGGGTCGGGGGCGTTGCCGAGGCCCTCCTTCAAGTCGACGCGGCCGTTCGCGCCGAAGTCCGGGCAGAAGGCGCCGGTGTCGGCGTCGAGCGCGATCAGCTCCGCCGTGATCGTGTTCATCAGGATGCGGCGCTGACAGGGCGCGCCGGGCGCGACCGCCACGGGGGCGGGCGGCGTGGAGCCGGGCGCGCTCGGCCGGGCGAGCGGCGCCGTGGCGTCGAAATAGCCGAGCCCGCGGCAGCGGTTCCAGACCGTGGAGCGGGCGTTGATCTCGTTCTTCCAGATTTCGCGCCCCGTGTCGGCATCGAGCGCGACGACGTTGTTGTGCGGCGTGCAAAGGAAGACGCGGTCGCCGATCTGAAGCGGGGTCTGCTGGTCCTCCGCCTCGTTGCCGGTCGGGCTGAGCGGCGTGTCGCCGGTATGGTAGGTCCAGGCCATCTCGAGCCGCGAGACCGTGTCGCGGTTGATGTCGTCCAGGGCCGCGAACCGCGTGCCGCCGGCATCGTTGCCGTAATGCGACCAGTTCGTCGGCGGGGCGTCGGTGGCCACGGGCGTCAGCTCGGTGGTGCCGACGGCGCGCACGTCCGGGTGGGGCTGGAACATGCCGTAGGCGGTCGCCGCGCAGGCCAGCGCGACCACCGTCGCCCCGCCATGGGCCAGGCCCGTCAAGGAAGACCGGCCCGAGGCGCGGCGCAGGAGCGGCAGGGACGCCAAGACGACGACCAGACCGACGGCCATCGCAAACAAGCGCGACACCAGCGGCCAGAAGGCCAGCCCCGCTTCCCAGACCGCCCAAGCCGCCGTTCCCGCCACGACGAGCGCGAACAGGCCGGCGCCGGACGCCCGGCGCCGAGCGACCTGGAGGCCGGACACGCAGATCAGGACGCCGGACACCAGGAAGTACCAGCTTCCGTCCAGCGACAGAAGCTTCACCCCGCCTACCACGAAGAAGGCGCCGGCTGCGAACAGGACGAGGCCCAGGATCGCGAGCCAGATGCGAGCGAGGGTACCGATACCTTGCGTGGAATGGGCCATGACGACGGGGTTCCGCTTCCGGGGATTGGCGTTCCCGCAAGTCTTCGCACATGCGAGAAGCAGATCCGCCGTCCCTATTCCTCCCATTCCAATTGTTCAACCCGAAGGTCGAGGGGTGAACATTGCGTTCGCGATCCCGACTGGCGGAACCGTTCGGGAGACGGCCGGCAGGAATCGACGCGCGAGGGCGGTCGCCGGGGCATCGGCCCCGGGCGACGATCGGATGCCGACCGCGGCCGGCGTGGATGGATCCGCCCGGCGGGAAGCGGGACACGTTCCGCCTTGGGTTCGAACATCGATCCCGAAGCGCCGCTCGGGCGCGTCTCTCCCCTCCCCTCCGGCGAAGCGCGAGAAGGGGCGGCAACCGGGTTCCTTCCGTTCCGGGTTCAGCGCTTTCCCGAGGCGCGCCGCGACGTCGCCCTTTCGCCCAGCTGGTCCAGGGCGTCGCTGTTGGCCCGCCCCCAGCCGTAGAGAAGCTCCACCGGCTCCACAAAGCGTTCGCCCAGAAGCGTCAGCCGGTACTCGACGGCCGGCGGCACGCTCCCCGCTACATGGCGGGTTAGAAGCCCGCTCGCTTCCATCTCCCGCAGCGTCTGCGTCAGCATCTTCTTCGAGATGCCGGGCAGCGAACGCTGGAGGACGCCGGTGCGTGAGCGCCCCGAGTGGCGCGCGTGCAGCGTATGAAGGACCATGCTGGTCCACTTGGTCGCGAAGAGTTCCAGAACGCGGCGCGGCGCGCAGTCCTCGCGCCAGTCCTCGTCGAGCGTTCCAGGTCGCATGGATGGGTACCTCCGGGTGCCTATGTCCCCATCTGGTTCCGTCTAGCCCTTCGTGTCGGCCCTGCCTAGATCGATCGAAACGCTCATGCACGGAGAAGCGACCATGACCAAGACCGCCCTCGTGGTCGGAGCCAGCGGCATCGTCGGCAGCGCCACCACTGCTTTGCTCCTGGAAAAGGGCTGGCGGGTCCTGGGACTGGCCCGTCGACCCGTGGCCCAGCCCGGCGTCGAGCCGGTCGCGGCCGACCTGCAGGATGCCGGCGCCACCGCAGCCGCGCTGCGCGGACACGCGCCGGACGCCGTTTTCGTCACGACATGGCTGCGGCAGCCGACGGAGGCCGAGAATATCCGGGTCAACGCGGGCATGGTGCGCAACCTTCTGGACGGCCTGGCGCCGGGCGCATCGGCCGAGACGCCCCGGCACGTCGCGCTGGTAACGGGGCTCAAGCACTATCTCGGACCCTTCGAGGCCTACGGGAAGGGTACGCTGCCCGAGACGCCGTTCCGCGAAAGCCAGGGTCGGCTCCCGGTCGACAACTTCTACTACGCGCAGGAGGACGAGGTGTTCGCCGCTGCCCGGCGCGACGGGTTCACCTGGAGCGTCCACCGCCCCCATACCGTGATCGGCAAGGCCGTCGGCAACGCGATGAACATGGGCACGACGTTGGCCGTCTATGCCACGCTCTGTCGCGAGACGGACCGTCCCTTCCGCTTCCCCGGTTCGGCCGCGCAGTGGAACGGGCTGACCGACATGACCGACGCGCGCCAGCTCGCGCACCAGCTTCTCTGGGCGGCCGAAACCCCTGCGGCCGCCGACGAGGCGTTCAACATCGTCAACGGAGACGTCTTCCGCTGGAGCTGGATGTGGGGCCGCATCGCCGAGTGGTTCGGCCTCGAGCCCGCGCCCTTCGACGGCACGGTGACGCCGCTCGAAGATCAGATGCGAGGGGACGACGCCGTCTGGCGCCGGATCGCGGAGCGCGAGAACCTCGCCGAGGCCGACCTGTCGCGTCTGGCCTCGCCCTGGCACACGGATGCCGATCTCGGCCGGCCGATCGAGGTCGTCACCGACATGGGCAAGAGCCGGCAGCTCGGCTTCCTGCGCTATCAGGCGACCGACGCGGCCTTCTTCGATCTGTTCGAGAAGCTGCGCGCCGACCGGCTGATCCCGTGAAGGAGGTGGACATGGACGAAGGTTTCGAGCGTGCCGACAACGAACACCGGGCGCCGCTTCGCACGCAGTTCCGCTCCACGACCCGGCCGCTGATCGTCACGCCGACGTTCCTGACGCGCGCGGACGATACGTCCTGGCGCGAGCGCCCGCACGACGAGGGCTCATCGAGGGGCCGCTCGGGGAGCGGGGTCGAGCATCCCGACCGGCGGCCGCAGGCCCTGGCGCTCGAACCCGACCCCGACCTCGCCTTCGAGCATTGGGACGAATATTGGCGAAAGGTCCATGGACCGAAGTTCGCCTGGAACGAGCCGGGCAGTTCGTCCGAGCGCGTGCTGCGCTACGACCAGGTCCACCGCATCGCGGCCGGCCCCTCCTCCTTCTTCGCGCCGCCCTATCGCGCGATGGTCGACGAGACGGGGCGCCTACCCTCCGATCCCGAGAAGCGGGTTCCCCGGATGGAGCGCCCGCGCTGGGACGGCTTCGCCTATATCGCCTACGAGAGCGAAGCGGATATCGAGGCGACGCTCGGACAGGAGAAGTTCGCCCGGCGCATCATCGCCGACGAGCAGACCGTGTTCCGAATGGTGACGCGCGAGATCGCGCGCGAGTTCATCCTGATCCCCAGCGCCCGTCACCGCGATCCGATCAGCCTCGTGAAGATCCATGTGCGCCGGCCCGAGCTGACGCGCGACGAGTTCCAGCATCGCCTTCTGGACGAGCATGCCGATCTCGTCATGTCCAAGGGCGCGACCCACGAATTCGTTCGCCGCTATGCCCAGCTCCACAACATCGGCTCCACGCAGGAAGATCCCGAGGGGGTCAAGATCGACGCGGTCTCCGTCCTGTCCTTCGCCAGCGTGAACGATGTCGAGGACTACCTCGTCAGCCCCGACCATGGCGCCATCGAAAAGTCCGAGAACGCGCTTGCGGGCGCGGGGTCGGAGTGGTGGACGGCGGTGAACTACGGCGTGATCAACCGTTTGATGCCGGAACTGGCGACGCAGCGCTGACCAAATCGGCCGGATTGCCGGCTATGGGAGGCGCGACACGGCGGGGTCGCGGCTGCGGATCCGGGCGGCGGCGCGGCGCAGCTCGGCCAGAAGCGTCTCGCTCGCCGGATCGACGGGCCGGTCGGCGCGCATGGTCACGCCGACCGGCCCGAGGGTCTGCGCCGTGTCCACCGGCAGCGTCGCCAGTGTGCCGTCGGCGACATCCTGCTCCACCACGCCCTCGGAGATCAGCCAGATGGCGTCCCCGCCGCGTACATAGGCCCGGCCGAACGCGGGAGACACGGTTTCCAGGACGGCCGGGAACCGGGGAAGCCCGAGCGCCAGGACGAGGCGATCCACCACCGGCCGGATCGCCGAGCCCGGCGGGGGCATCAGCGCCTCGAACTCGGAGATGCGCGAGACGTCGAGCGCCTTGCGCTGGCGCAAGGGGTGCTTAGGGTTCACCACGAAGGCGATCCGTTCCGAATAAAGCTGCTCGAAGGCGAAGTCCGCCATCTCCGCGGCATCGCCCATGCGCCCGATGACGATGTCGAGGTCGCCGCCTCGGAGCTGGGACAGGAGATAGGCGTTGGGTCCGGTGACGACGCGCGGCACCGCGCCCAGACCGGCGGCCATGAACGCCCGGAGAACCTGCGGCAGGAGCCGGGCCGACACGGTCGGCAGGGCGCCGATCCGCAGCGGGGGCGCCTGCGGGGAACGCGCATCCAGAAGCGCCCCGACGCCCCGACGCAGCGAAACGAGGCTGGCCTCGGCATGGCGCAGAAAGATCTCGCCGAAGGTGGTGAGGGCAACCGTTCGGCGCGAACGGTCGAGAAGCGGAACGGCCAGCAGCGCTTCCAGCTCGCGCACGGTCTTGGAAACGGCCGGCTGCGTCACTGCCAGCGCGTCCGCCGCCTTCACGAAGCTCCTCGCCCTGGCGACCTCCACGAACGTCGTCAGATGGCGCATCCGGATACCGGGCGGCAACATTCCCATAACTCCAGGGTTATATTGAGCCGACAAAAGGTCATTTCCGTCCGCTTCGCAAGCCTTGTAGCATGAGAGTCGCCGCATCGGGAGGAGCGTCCGCAGTCCATGCCTTTCAGATCCGTCAACGGCATCGCCATCCATTATCGCCTGGCGGGACCACCCGGCCGGCCGCGGCTGGCGTTCCTCAACTCGCTCGGCAGCGACCTGCGCATCTGGGACGAGGTCGTCGAGCGGCTGAGCCGCGACCACGAATTGCTGCTATACGACATGCGAGGGCATGGCTTGAGCGAGGAAACGCCGCCCCCTTATTCGCTCGACCTGCATCTGGAGGATTTCACGGGCCTTCTGGACGCGCTGGGATGGGAACGGGTGGTTCCCGTCGGCTTGTCGGTCGGCGGTCTCGTGGCACAGGCCTTCGCCGCGCGTCATCCCGAACGCGTAGAAGCGCTGGTCCTCCTGGATACGGCGGCGAAGATCGGCACTACGCAAAGCTGGAACGAACGGATCGCTTCGGTGGAGGAAAATGGCCTCGCGTCCATTTCCGCCGCCGTGGTCGAGCGCTGGTTCGGCGCCTCGTTCCGTTCCGGGGAGCCGGCGGCGCTGCGAGGTTGGCAAGCGATGCTGGAGCGCACGACGGTCGCCGGCTACGCGGGCACCTGCGCGGCCCTCAGAGACGCCGACCTGCGGCCCGAATGCGCCGCCATTCGAGCTCCGACCCTCGTCGCGGTGGGAACGGAGGATCTGGCGACGCCGCCCGCGCTCGTGCGCGACACCGCCGAACGCATCGCCGGCAGCCGCTTCGTCGAGATCCCGGGCGCCGGCCATCTCCCCTGCATCGATCAGCCGGTCGAGATCGCCCGGCTGATCGACGAGCACGTTTCCGCCGTCCGGCAGCCAGAGGCGGAACGCTACGATGCCGGCATGGCGGTGCGCCGGTCGGTTCTGGGCGATGCCCACGTGGATCGCGCCAGCGCCGCGATCACCGATTTCGACCGCTCCTTCCAGCGCTTCATCACCGAAGGGGCCTGGGGAACGGTCTGGTCCGGCCGCCATTTCACCCGCCGCGAGCGCTCGATCGTCACCATCGCGCTCCTGGCCGCGCTCGGCCAGGACGAGGAGGTCGCCATGCATGTGCGCGCCACGCGCAACACGGGCGCCACGCAGAGCGACATCGCCGAGGCGCTCATGCACGTCGCGGTTTATGCCGGGGTTCCGGCGGCCAACCATGCGATCCGGATCGCCAAGACGGTGTTGGCCGATATGAACGGGAGGCAGGCTCCATGAGCGGCTCGTATTTCCAACGCGACCGGGACTGGCATCCGCCGGGATACACGCCGACCTACAAGACGTCGGTGCTGCGGTCGCCGCGCCACGCTCTCCTGTCGCTTCCCACCACGACCTCGGAGGAAACCGGGCCGGTCTTCGGGCACGACGTTCTCGGACCGCTCGACAACGACCTCATCCGCAACTGGAGCCAGAACGGCGGCGAGGCGATCGGCCAGCGCATCGTGGTCTACGGCCGCGTCCTCGACGAGGAGGCGCGTCCGGTGCGCGGGGCGCTGGTCGAGTTCTGGCAGGCCAACGCGGGCGGGCGCTACCGCCACCGGAAGGAAAGCTATCTCGCCGCTCTCGATCCGAACTTCGGCGGCTGCGGTCGGGCGATCACCGACGAGGACGGGCGCTATTCCTTCCGCACGATCAAACCAGGGGCCTATCCCTGGCCGAACAGGGTGAACGACTGGCGCCCGGCGCACATCCACTTCTCGATCTTCGGCCACGCCTTCGCCCAGCGCCTGATCACCCAGATGTATTTCGAGGGCGACCCGATGATCTGGCAATGCCCGATCGTGCGCACGATCCCCGACAGGGCGGGGATCGAACAGCTCGTCGCCGCGCTCGACCGCAACGCGACCCTTCCCATGGACAGCCTCGCCTACAAGTTCGACATCGTGCTGCGCGGCCGCCGCTCCACGATGTTCGAGAACCGGATGGAGGGCAACTGATGGTCCAGCCGCTTCGCTACCTCAAGGAATCGCCTTCGCAGACCGCCGGCCCTTATGTCCATATCGGCACCAATCCGAACTGGGTCGAGATCACCGGCGTCTGGAAGAGCGACCTCGGCCTCGTCCTGGTGGGACCCGACACCCGGGGCGAGCGGGTGATCCTCGAAGGATGCATCACCGACGGTTCGGGGGCTCCGGTGCGCGACGCGCTCGTCGAGATCTGGCAGGCCGATGCGGCGGGCCTTCACAACTCGCCGCAGGAGCGGCGCGGCCGGGCCGATCCGGCCTTCGCCGGCTGGGCGCGTCAGCCCGTCGACGACCGGGACGGCTCGTTCCGCTTCGAGACCATCCGTCCCGGACCGGTGCCCTATCCCGACGGCCGGATGCAGGCACCGCACGTCAGCGTCTGGATCGTGGCGCGCGGGATCAACATCGGTCTGCATACGCGCCTCTACTTCGGCGACGAAGCGGAGGCGAACGCAACCGATCCGCTTCTCAACCGCATTCCCGAGCCCGAGCGCCGCGCGACCCTCGTTGCGCCGCGAAGCGAGCGAGACGGGCTTCCCGTCTTCCGCTTCGACGTGCGCCTGCAAGGCGAGAACGAAACCGTGTTCCTCGACATCTGAAGGCCATCATGGACAAGACGATATCAAGCCTCGCCGATGCGGTGGCCGGCATCCCGGACGGCGCCGTCGTGATGATCGGCGGCTTCGGCGGCTCGGGCGCGCCGATCGAACTCATCCATGCCCTGATCGACCGGTTTCTGGCGACGGGCTCGCCCCGCGACCTGACGGTCGTCAACAACAACGCGGGCAACGGTCATGTGGGTCTGGCCGCCTTGATCGAGCAAGGCATGGTGCGAAAGCTCGTCTGCTCGTTTCCGCGTTCGGCCGATCCGCGCGTCTTCACCGAACGCTATCTGGCCGGCGAGATCGAACTGGAGCTGGTGCCGCAGGGCACGTTGGCCGAGCGCATCCGCGCAGGCGGGGCAGGCATTCCCGCCTTCTACACGCCGACGAGCTTCGGCACGGATCTGGCCAAGGGCAAGCCCGTCGAGGAGTTCGACGGTCGCCCTTACGTGCGCGAGCTCTGGCTGAAGGCCGACTACGCGCTGGTGAAGGCCCATCGGGGCGATACGCTCGGCAACCTCGTCTTCAACAAGGCGGCACGCAACTTCAATCCGCTGATGTGCATGGCCGCCGCGAACGCGATCGTGCAGGTGAGCGAGATCGTCGCGCCCGGCGCGATCGATCCCGAAACGGTGGTGACGCCCGGCATCTTCGTACAGGGGCTCGTCGAGGTGAGCGATCCGGCCCAGGAGGAGGACCTCAACCGCGCCGAGGCCCGCTATCCGGAGATCGCCGCATGAGCGCGCCCGCTTCCACCGACGCCCCGCGTCTTTCCCCCGCCCAGATCGCCTGGCGCGCCGCGCAGGACATCGCGGACGGCGCCTATGTCAATCTGGGCATCGGCCTGCCCGAGATGGTGGCGCGCTTCCAGCCGCCCGGGCGACAGGCCGTCTTCCACACGGAGAACGGCATTCTCGGCTTCGGGGAAGCCCCGCCGGCGGGAAGCGAGGACTGGGATCTCATCAACGCCGGCAAGAAGGCGGTGACGATCAAGCCGGGCACCACCTTCTTCCATCACGCGGATTCCTTCGCGATGGTGCGCGGCGGGCATCTGGACGTCGCGATCCTCGGCGCCTACGAGGTGGCTGAGACCGGCGACCTCGCCAACTGGTCGACCGGTCCCAAGGGCGTGCCGGCGGTGGGCGGTGCGATGGACCTCGTGCACGGCGCCAAGCGCGTCGCCGTCATCACCGACCACGTGACCAAGGACGGACGTCCCAAGCTGGTGAAGCGGTGCTCCCTGCCGCTGACGGGCGTGGGGTGCGTGACGCGCATCTACACGAGCCATGCCGTGGTCGATGTCGAGAACGGACGTTTCGTCCTGCGCGAAAAGCTCGCCTCCCTGTCCGTTGACGAGCTCCAGGCGATGACGGGGGCCGAACTCGTCGTTCCGGACGGGGTCGCGGACCTGCAGGCGGAGGACATCTGACATGACAGAAGCGTTCATCTGCGCCTATCTGCGCACGCCCATCGGCCGCTTCGGCGGAGCGCTTTCGTCCGTGCGCGCTGACGACCTGGGCGCCGTGCCGCTTCGGGCGCTGATGGAGCGCCACGCCTCCGTGGACTGGGAGGCGGTGGACGACGTCGTCTTCGGCTGCGCCAACCAGGCGGGCGAGGACAACCGCAACGTGGCGCGCATGTCCCTGCTTCTGGCGGGTCTTCCCGAAACCGTGACGGGCACCACGATCAACCGCCTGTGCGGCTCGGGGATGGACGCCGTGATCACGGCCGCGCGCGCGGTCAAGGCGGGGGAGGCCGAACTCGTGATCGCCGGCGGCATCGAATCGATGAGCCGCGCCCCGTTCGTCCTGCCCAAGGCCGAGACCGCCTTCTCGCGCCATGCCGAGATCCACGACACGACCATCGGCTGGCGCTTCGTGAACCCCTTGATGAAGGCGCAGTACGGCGTCGATTCCATGCCCGAAACGGGCGAGAACGTCGCTGAGGATTTCGGCATCAGCCGAGGGGACCAGGACGCTTTCGCCGTGCGCTCCCAGAACAAGGCAGCCGAAGCACAGGAGAACGGCCGCCTCGCCCGCGAGATCGTCCCCGTCACGATCCCGCAGCGCAAGGGCGAGCCCAAGGTCGTCGACCGGGACGAGCACCCGCGCGCCACGACGATCGAGACGCTGGCCAAGCTGCCGACCCCGTTCCGCAAGGGCGGAACGGTGACGGCCGGCAACGCGTCCGGCGTCAACGACGGAGCGGCGGCGTTGATCGTGGCGTCCGAAGCGGCGGCCAGGCGGCACGGCCTCACCCCCATCGCCCGCATCCTCGGCGGTGCGACGGCAGGCGTGCCTCCCCGCATCATGGGCTTCGGCCCCGCCCCCGCCTCCCGTAAGCTGATGGAGCGGCTGGGGCTTTCGGAGCGCGACTTCGACGTGATCGAGCTCAACGAGGCCTTCGCATCCCAAGGTCTCGCGAGCTTGCGGGACCTCGGGATCGCCGACGACGACGCGCGCGTCAATCCGAACGGGGGCGCCATCGCGCTCGGCCATCCGCTCGGCATGTCGGGCGCGCGCATCACCGGAACCGCCGCCCTGGAACTGCAGCTGAACGCCGGGCGCCGGGCGCTCGCCACCATGTGCATCGGCGTCGGGCAGGGCATCGCCGTGGCCCTGGAAAAGGCGTGACCCGCGAACCGCTGCTCGGCGCGCTCACCGGCGACACGTCCATCGCCGCGCTGTTTCGGCCGGACGCCGAGGTGGATGCCCTTCGCCGCTTCGAGATCGCCTTGGCCGAGGCCGAGGCGGCGGCCGGGCTGATCGATCCGTCCGCGGCGGAAGCGATCGGGCGCGCGCTGGCCGACATGGCGTTCGACTTCGATCGGTTGGCCTCGGGCCTTCGACGCGACGGCGTCGTCGTTCCGGAACTGGTCCGCCAGTTGCGGCAGGTCGTGGGCGAGCCATTCGGGGGCTTGGTGCATCTTGGCGCCACCAGCCAGGACGCCATCGACACCGGCCTGATGCTGAGGCTGCGGACCGTGTTCGACATCCTAGGCGGGCGATTGTCAACGCTCATCGACCGTCTGGACCGGCTCGACGCGGAGCAGGGCACGCGCACGCTCATGGCGCAGACGCGCATGCAGGCCGCCCTTCCCTTCACGGTCGCCGCCAAGCTGCGGACATGGACCACCCCTTTGCGCAACCACGCCCGGCGGCTGGCAAGCCTGCGGGAGGGCCTCGCCGTCCAGCTCGCAGGACCGATCGGCGACGGATCGAGCTTTTGGGGCGAGGCGGCAGCGGTGCGCGCCGAGCTTGCCCGGCGTCTCGACCTTGCCGATGCCGCCCCCTGGCACTCGGATCGCACCGCGATCATGGACGTCGCGCAGGGTCTGGTCCTCCTGACCGGAACGCTCGGCAAGATCGGACAGGATGTCGCCTTGATGGCGCAGAACGAGATCGCCGCGATCAAGCTGGCCGGCGGGGGGGCATCCTCGGCCATGGCGCACAAGCAGAATCCGGTCGGGGCGGAGGTTCTGGTCGCCATCGCGCGCCTCAACGCCAATCTGATGGGCGCTCTCCAGCAGTCGATGATCCACGAGAACGAACGCTCGGGCTCGGCCTGGACCCTGGAATGGTCAGTCGTTCCGCAGATCGCGGAAGCGACGGGCGCGGCGCTTGGGCATGCGCTCGAATTGCTCGACGGCGCGACGCTGGGCCGATCGCGCTGATGCCGCGGGACGGGAGGTCGCCATGAGGGCGGTGCTGAAGACGCAACCTTGCGACCGCGCTTTCGAGATCGCCGAGGTCCGGGAGCCGGACCGGGGACCGGGGGAGGTTCTGGTGGAGATCGAGGCGGCCGGGATCTGCGGGACCGACGTGGCGATCCGCCACTGGCGCACGGCGGTGGTCGGACAATACGCGCCCCGGTTTCCGTTGATCGTGGGACACGAGTTCGGCGGCCGGATTCTCGACCCGGGCGGCAGCTCCCTGGCGCGTGGAACGCTGGTGGCCGTCAACCCGCAGATCGCCTGCGGGGCTTGCCGCTTCTGCGACCTCGGGCGCCCCACCTTGTGCGTCGACCGCCGCCTGATGGGCGGCCGGATCGACGGCGGGTGGACGGAACGCGTCAGTGTTCCCCAAAAGAACCTCTTCGCGTTCCCGTGCGGTACCGATCCGGCGCTCGCCTCGCTCGCCGAACCCATGAGCGTGGCCGCCCACGCGGTCTGCGAGCGCGCGCCGACGCAGGCGGGGGACGTCGTGGTGGTGATCGGCGCGGGGCCGATCGGGCTTTTGTGCGCCATCTTCGCTTTGAACGCCGGGGCGTCCAAGGTTTTCGTGACGGGCCTCGACGCGGACGAGGCACGCCTGCGGCTCGCCGAGGAGCTCGGCGCCGTTCCCCTCAACGTGGAACGCGCCGATCCGTCGCGCGAGGTGACGGCGGCGCAATGGGACGGAGCGGATGTCGTCTACGAGACCAGCGGCAGCCCGGCCGTCGTATCGCAGGCTCTGGCCTTGGCGCGCCGTGGGGGCCGCGTCGGCGTGGTCGGGCTATGCCACGGGGAAAGCCGGGTGGCCACGACGCCCCTCGTGCTTCGCGAACTGGAGGTGATCGGCTCGCGCGGCTACAACGACACGACCTGGGCCACCCTGATGCGCATCGTGCCGCGCGTTGCCGATTCGGCCCTGAGGTTGATATCGCATCGCCTGCCGCTGGAAGCGGTGGAGGACGCGATCGCTCTGGTGGAGAGCCGCCGGGCCAACAAGGTCCTTCTGTCTCCGAAGCTGGCCTGAAGGATGGGGCGGCCGGGCCGCCCGCTTCCCGTCAGTGGTGGAGGATTTCCCCGAGAAACGCACGGGTTCGCTCGTGCTGCGGCGACTTGAAGAAGATCGAGGGGACGTTTTCCTCGATGATCCGGCCGTCGGCCATGAAGATCACGCGATCGGCGACCTGGTTGGCAAAGCCCATCTCGTGCGTGACGCAGATCATGGTCATGCCGTCCTGGGCGAGCGACACCATCGTATCGAGCACTTCCTTGACCATCTCGGGATCGAGCGCCGAGGTCGGCTCGTCGAAGAGCATCGCCTTGGGCTCCATGCAGAGCGCCCTGGCGATCGCCACGCGCTGCTGCTGGCCGCCGGAGAGCTGCGCGGGATACTTGTTCGCCTGATCGCCGATCCGCACCCGCTCCAGGTACTTGCGCGCAGTCGCCTCGGCATCCGCGCGCGACAGCTTGCGCACGCGCATCGGCGCCAGGACGCAGTTCTCCAGGACCGTCTTGTGCGGAAAGAGGTTGAACTGCTGGAACACCATGCCGACCTCCTGCCGCACCGCGTCCACCGCCTTCTGGCTGTCGTTAAGGCGATGGCCGGCGACCACGATCTCGCCGCTCCGGATGGTCTCGAGGTGGTTGATGCAGCGGATCAGGGTGGACTTGCCCGAGCCCGAGGGGCCGCACAGCACGATCTTCTCGCCCTTGGAAACGGTCAGGTCGATCGACTTCAGGGCGTGGAAGGCCCCGTAATACTTCTCCACGTTGCGCATCTCGATCATCGGATCGGCGGCCCGAGCCGTCCGATCCTGTCCATCCACGTGCGTCATGTCCGCTCTCCCTGTCCGTTATCTCGTCAAGCCGGGCGACATGCGGCGTTCCAGACGCCGCCCCCAGAACGACAGGGGCCAGCACATGGCGAAGTACATCGCGCCCACGACGCCGAACACGAGAATCGGCCGATAGATCTGGTTGGACACGATCGTGCCGGCGCGGGCGAGTTCGATGAAGCCCACGATGGCTGCCAGCGAGGTGCCCTTCAACAGCTGCACCAGAAATCCGACGGTGGCGGGCAGCGAGAGCTTGAGGGCCTGGGGGGCGATCACGTCGAACATCCGGCTGCGCGTGTGAAGGCCGAGCGCGTGGGCGGCCTCGCTCTGCCCCTTGGGCACGGCCTGGATCGCGCCTCGCCAGATCTCGCCGAGAAAGGCCGAGGCGTGCGCCGTCAGCGCGATCGCGACCGCGGCCCAGGCCGGCAGGTCGAAGCCGAGCAGCGGCAGGCCGAAATAGGCGACGAAGAGCTGCATCAGGAGCGGGGTCCCCTGGAACAGCCCGATCCAGGCGATCGCCGGGATGCGGAGCCAAGGGGTTTCGGAGACCCGCATCAGCGCCACGATCACGCCGAAGAGGATGCCACCGGCGAAGCCTATGGCGGTCAGGGCCACCGTCCAGAGCAGCCCCTGAAGGAGATAGGTGAGTTCGAGATATCCCATCGTCCCCTCCTCAGCGCTGCGGGTAGTTGAAGGCCCGGCGACCGATGGCCGCCAGCAGCCACATGGTCATCAGGGAGATCACGAGATAGATGCCGGTCAAGGTGAAGTAGACCTCGAAGCTGCGAAAGGTCTCCGCCTCGATCCGCTGGCCGACCGATGTCAGCTCGTAGGCCGAGATCGAGGTGCAGATCGCCGTGGTGAGCGTCAGCAGGATGAACTGGCTGCACAAGGAAGGGTAGATCGCCCGCAGCGCCGGGGTGAGCACGATCAGGCGAAAGACCTCGCCCTTGTGAAGCCCAAGGGCCAGGCCCGCTTCGGTCTGTCCTTCGGGCACGCTTTCCACGCCGCCCCGGATAATCTCGATCGCGTAGGCGCCGCCGTTGAGCCCCAGCGCGATCACCGCCGTCATCGTCGGGTTGAGCCGAATGCCGGCGAGCGGCAGGGCGAAGAAGATGAAGAAGATCTGCACCAGAAACGGGGTGTTGCGGATGACCTCGACGAAGGCGTTCACCAGAAAGGTCGGGATCCGCATCTGCGCGCGCAGGATCACGACGCCCAGAACGCCGATCACCATGGCGAGGATCATGCCGGAAGCGGCCAGGAAAAGCGTGCCGAACACCCCCATGAGGAGCGTCTGCCAGGCATCGGTGACCACGCTGAAGTCAAGTGTCATCATCGGTCCTTGAGGTTACGCTAGTCGTCCCACTCGGGCTGCCAGTCGAAGCGGGAATAGCGTTCGCCGCGCGCCAGGCGATGGATCGCCGCCATGTCCTCGTCCGAAAGTTCGAAATCGAAGATCTCGAGATTGGCACGCATGTTCCCCGGGTTGGAGGAGCGGGGAATCGCGCCGACCCCGTCCTGCTGGACGAGCCAGCGCAAGGTCACCTGCCCCGCCGTCTTCCCGTGCTTGCGACCCAGCGCGGCGAGTTCGTCCGACCCGAACACCTTGCCCCGGGCGATCGGCTGATAGGCGTTCAGGAGCATGTCGGCCCGGCGCATCCGGTCCAGCAGCTTTTCCTGCGAGAGAAACGGATGATACTCGACCTGATTGCAGAACAGGTCCGCTCCGTGCACGTCCAACGCCTCGTCGAGAAGCGCCACGGTGAAGTTGCTGACGCCGATCAACCGGGTCCGGCCACGGCTGCGCTCCTGCGCGAAGGCGGCGAGGGTCTCGCCCAACGGGACGTCCCGGGTCGGCCAGTGGACGAGGAGAAGGTCGACCTGCTCGAGTTCCAGCCGCTCCAGGCTCTCGCCGACCCGTTGGCGCACGCTTTCGGGATCCAGGGCGTCGAACCAGATCTTGGTGGTAACGAAGATGTCCTGGCGCGCCACGCCCGAGGCGCGGATCGCGCGTCCGACCTCGGCCTCGTTTCCGTAGCGGATCGCCGTGTCGATCTGGCGATATCCGAGCTCGATCGCCTCGCGGATGGCCGCTTCGCCAGCCGGGCCGGTGAGTTCGAACGTGCCGAGACCCAGGCACGGGATGCTCTCGCCCCGGAACGTCTTGACGGGAACCTTCATGCGACCCTCCCGACGCACGCACCGTCCAGAACGGACAGGCTCGCCGCCCTCGTTCGTCCCGCCCACGCCTCGGGCGACAAACCGGCCGACTGCCGGTCGTTGGGAAGCTCGACCCCGACCATCAGATCCGCCGGCAGGGCAGCGAAGATGCCGGACAGATCGATCGCGCCCTCGCCCGGCAGGAGGCGCTCGTGCCGGGCGGCGAAGTTCAGCTCGTCCCGGGTGAGGGGAATGGTCGCCGGGCCGTCGCAGATCTGCGCGTAGTGCAGCCAGGACGGCGGCACATCCGCGATCTCCTCGATCGAGACCCTGGCCCGCGAAACGTGGAGCGAATCGACGATGACCCCCTGGTTGGGCTGGTCGGCTGCGCGCAACACGCGCATGGCCGCGGCGAGATCGCGAAGCTCCGACTGGGGCATGAATTCCAGATCGGCCGTGAGGCCGAACTCGGCCGCCGCCCGGCAGAGCGCCACGTAGGACGCGGTGAGCCGCGCCTCGTCGCCATCGTCGCCGGCCACCAGGACGGTGCGTGCCCCCAGGCTCGCCGAACAGTCCAGAAAGGGCCGAAGCGGCTCGACGTCGAAAGTGGACGAGATGCGCACGATCTCCATGTCGAAGGCTTCGACGCCCTCATCGGCCATCAGCGACCGGAGATCGCGGATCCGGGTCGCGTCGCCCATCAGCGGATAGGCGAGGCCGCCGGGGGCCGCCGGCAGCATGCGCAGTCCGACATAGTCGTACCCCGCCGCCGAGGCCGCACGCACGGCATCTTCCGGGCCCACCCCGAGACAGGTGAGAAACGACAAGCCAAGCTTCCGGGTCATGCAGCCTCCGCCGGCCGTGCCAGCATCTCGGACAAGGTGACGGTGCGGTCTTCGCGCGCCGCGCGCGCCACCGCGAGCGTGGCGGCCAGCGTCGCCATGCCGTCGCGCGCGTCGATCAGCGGATCGACCTCGCGCCGTGCGACGGCGATGAAATGTTCGAGCTGGTTGACATAGGTGCGCGAGCCGTCCCCGGCGCGATGCTCGCGCACCAGCGGGTCTTGCCAATGATCCGTCTCGCGCGCATGGCGCCACAGGTACATGTCCGATACGGACAAGGCACCCTTACGTCCGGACAGGAAAAGCGAGGGTCCGGGCTGCACCGGATGATAAAGGGCCTGGCCCGACGTGTACTCCCAGGCCCAGGGACTGACCGCGTTGTCGGAGATGACGAACGTGCCGAGCGCGCCGTTCGCGAACCGGATGGCGATCGAGGCCGTGTCCTCGACCTCGAAACCGCGATGGGCGTTCGAGGTGAACGCCCGGACGGATTCGATCTCGCCCACGAGATGGCGCAGCACGTCGATGTCGTGGATCAGGTTGATCAGGAGAACGCCGCCGCCGGCCCTGGTGCGCCATTGCGCGTCGAAATAGTTCGCGGGCTTGTCGAACAGCGTCATTCCGCTGACGGCGACGAGATCGCCGAGCTCGCCCGCCTCGATCGCACGCTTGGCGGCGCGGATGTCGGGGCTGTGTCGCCGCTGATGGCCCACCAGCACCGGAACCCCCGCCCGTTCCGAACCTTGCACGATTCGAGCGGCGTCGGCGACGTCCCCGGCGATCGGCTTCTCGATCAGGCACGCGATCCCGCGCTCGATGCAAGCCAGGGCAGCGGGCGCATGAAGGCGGTTGGGAAGGGCGACGATCGCGCCGTCGGGACGGATCTCGTCCAGCATGGACGCGTAGTCGGCGTAGTGGGCGACACCCAGACGCTCGGCCAGGCGCTCCGCCTCCGGCGAAGGATCGGCCAGGCCTGCGAGCGAGGCGTCGGGATGGCCCATCACCAGGTCAGCATGCTCGCGCCCGATGAGACCCGCCCCCAGAAGGACAAGCCTCGTCATTTCGTCATCTCCGCCATGGCCCGCACGGCCAGCCGGTAGCCGTAGGCACCGAACCCGGCCATCACGGCGTGCGCGGTCCGGGACACCAGCGACTTGTGATAGATTTCCTCGCGTTGATGGACGTTGGAGATGTGGAGTTCGATCTTCGGGCCGGAAAAGGTCTTCAACGCGTCCAGGATCGCGATGGATGTGAAGGTCAGGGCGGCCGGGTTGATGATGATGCCGGCGGCCGACTTGCGGGCCGCGTGGATGGACTCGATGATCTCGCCTTCGAAGTTGGACTGGCGAAAGTCGATCGCGAGCCCCAGTTCGCCCGCCTCCGCCTCGCACCAGCGGCGAATGTCGTCGAGCGTCGTGGACCCGTAGATTTCAGGCTCGCGCTCGCCCAGGAGATTGAGGTTCGGGCCGTTCAGGACAAAGATGGTGCGCATTGCGGGATTCTCGACGAATCTGGAGAGAGTTGCAGGACGGCGTGCGAGCCTGCCTCGCAGGCGCCGACCTCCCAATGGGCTGAGCAGCGCGGATGGGGGCACCGACGCTCCGGGCCGAACCGCTCAGCGCAGGCGCCAGCGACCCGGCTACGGGCGGGCAACGGTTCGCCCGCGGCAGCCCGATCATGGCGACCCCGATCGGCACGGCGCATCGCTTCCGCCGCGCCCGAAGCTCGGCGGAAGCGTGCGACACATCAGTTGGCGACGGTGAAGGGGACGCCTTCCAGCGTTTCCGGGAACGCGGGCAGCGGCTGGTCCAGCCACTTCTCGCTGACCTTCTCCAGCTCGCCGTTGCCCTTGATCTTGTCGATGAACTGGTTGAGCCAAGCATTCATCTCGGCATCGCCCGGACGGGTGGTCACACCCATCCATTGTTCGTTGAACACCAGCTTCTGCTCGAAGTCGTTGCCCGGCGCAGCCCTGTCGAGGTTGATCTTGTAGGTGGTGTTGCCGCCGATGGCATCCACCTGGCCCGACACGAGCGCCTGAATGTTGGAACTGTCGTCGTCGAAGCGCCGAATGTTGGGAGAATCGCCCAGGAGCTCCGTGATCGCCTTGTCCTGTGCGGCCCCGCGCGGCACGCCGATGCGGAGGTTGCGGGCGTCCTCGATCGTCTCGATCTTGTTCTTGGCGCTGGACAGGAGGATGATCTTCAGGCCGGCATAGGGCTTGGTGAACTGCACCACCTTGGCGCGGTCCGGGTACATGCCCATGACGGCCATTTGGACGTCCACCTTGTTGGTCAGAAGGTTGGGGATCCGAGCGGCCACGGCGTTGGACACGAACTCCACCTTGACGCCGAGTTCCTCGGCCATGAGCTTGGCGACGTCGACATCGTAGCCGATGTTCTGTCCGCTCGCGTCGATCGAACCCCAGGGAGCCTGTTCTCCCATCACGCCGACGCGCACGACCCCGGCGCTCTTGATCTTCTCCAACGTCTGCGCGCTCGCCGTCGACAGGCCCCCGACGAGACCGAAGCCGGCGACCAGCGCGAATGCGGCAACCTGAACCAGTGATTTCCTGAGCATGTATCCTCCCCTTTTCCAATTTGAAACGAAACGCCGGAGCGCATCGAGCGGCGCACTCCGGTGGCAAGTCCTCCCTTGCCAAACGCCCCGAAGCCATGGAAAAAACTAACCAACCGGTTGGTTGATGTCAACACTGCCATGGTACCGTTCCGAGCGGTCGGCATGGTGGTCGGAACATCCTCGAACGACCATCGGCGAAGAGCGGAAGGCTGTCGATATGACGATGGAAGGGAACGACGCGACCCCGGGAGGCAACGGCCTCGTCTCCGGCAGGCGCGCTCCGCAATGGCGCCGGCGAGCCCTTCTTGATTCCGCGATCACGGAATTCTCGACCTACGGCATCGGCGGCGCGCGCGTCGATAGGATCGCGGCGCGCGCCAGCAGCAACAAGGCGATGGTTTATCATTATTTCGGCAGCAAGGAGGATCTCTACCTCGCGGCGCTGCAGGACATCTACGGCGGGATCCGAAGTGCCGAGGACCGGCTGCAGTTCGACATGGCCGATCCGCGCGCAGCCATACGGACGCTGATCGAGTTCACGTTCCGCTACTACGTCGATCATCCCGCCTTCGTGCGGATGATCAATACGGAGAATCTTCACGGCGCCGTGCACCTGAGCGCGGCCGGAGACCTGCCCGACCTCAGTCGGCCGATCGTGGCCAAGGTGCAGGCGATCCTCGACCACGGCGTCGCGATGGGTATCTTTCGACCGGGGATCGACGCGATCGACCTCTACATATCGATCTCGGCGCTGGGCTTCACCTACGTATCGAACCGCCACACGCTCAGGGTTCTGTTCGGCCGCGAGCTGCTGGCGACGGAGGCGATCGACCGGCGGCTGGAAACGATCACCGACATGATCCTGCGCTTCGTGGAAGCCTAGGTCCGCGAGCCCACCTCCTTCGAGCGCCATGGAGGCGGCCGGCTCGTGCACGTTCCGGACCGGGATGGGCGTCAGCGTTCGCAATCAGCGCTCTCCCAGAATTCGGCGGTAGTGGGCGACGGTCAGCGCGATCCCCTCGGCCAATGTCGTGCGCGGCTTCAGGCCGAGGATTCTCTCGGCATCGGTCGCGGCGATCTCGGACGACATCGGAACTTCGGGCCCGTCGAATCCGATCCTGGCCCCCGGCACCTGGGCGGCGATCATCGCCGCCACTTCGGCGACCTCGGCGGCTTCTCCTCCCAGCGAAATGGCATGGGCGCCGCGGTGGCTACCCGTGGCGGCCGCCACGAAGGCGGCTGCGACGTCGCCGACGAAAATCAGATCCTGTCGGCCGGAATAGCCGATCACGTAAGGGCGGCCCGCCACGACCTCGCGGCATGCGATGGTCGGGCCCGCCGTCAACCCCACCTCGCGGCCCGGCCCGTAGACGACCGTGGGACGCAATCCGACGCTGGCGATTCCGGCATCGCTCCAATAGGCGCGGGCGCATCCCTCGCAGGCGAGCTTAAAGGCCCCGTATATCGTCACCGGATGCGGGTATCGCCCGTCGTCGGGCCCGAACACCGCCGCGCTGCTGGCATAGGCTACCTGAGAGATGCCGTTCGCCCTGGCCGCCTCAAAGACGTTGAGCGTACCGATGACGTTGATCCGGGCGCCCAACAATGGATCGGCGGCGCAGGCCGGCGTCAGAAGAGCCGCCAGGTGAACGATCGATCCGCACCCTTCGGCCGCGCGCGCCAGCGCTTCGGCGTCGGCAATGTCACCCACGATCCAGCGCAGACGATCCGCCGCCTCGCCGACGATCTCGCGAGCGAGGCGGCGATCTTCGCTCCGATCGAAGATGCGGACCTCGCGCCCTTCCGCCAGCAGCAGCCTAGCGATCCAGCACCCCAGGAACCCGCCGCCCCCGGTCACGAGAACCGGCGTCATACCGGGTTCCGCATGTCGTCGGCGGTCAGGCTGTAGGCCGTCTCGTAGATGGCCGAAACAGGAGCGGCCAGAAGGCCGGTCCGGGCACACACCGCCTCGATCTCCGGCAGAGCCGCCGCGAGACCGGGACGGGAACTCCCTTCCACCAGAAGCACCACGTCGAAGCCGCGCTCGGACATCTCGGCCCGAAGTTCGGTTTCACGCGTGCGAACACCGGAAACCTCGCTTCGCGCCAGACCCACATGAACGCAGCAAACCGAAGGCACCGCGAGCACATCCCGGGCGAGCTCGCCAGCCGTCTGGCGCAGTCTCGCCTCGGCCCCATCGCCGGTCAGGTCGAAGCGCAGCGTCGCCACGCCGCCGCCGTCCCCCCGTCCGGCTGTCGCGATCCGATCGCAGGCGACGCGCAGGAAATTCTGGAAGCTCGGGGCGACCGCCGCGGTCCATGGGGTGGGGTGGTTCAGACGCTCGAGATAGGCGGGCGAGCGGAACACTTCGACGTCGTCGCCCGCGTAGACGGTTCCGAACACGTATCGGTCCGCCTCGGGAGCGTGAAGACGCTTGCCGGTGCAAAAACCCGGAATGGAAAGCCGCTCCGGCATGTGCTCGCGCGTATGCCATTCCACATATTCGCCGTGCTCGCCGGCAGCAATGTCGTGCCAGATGGCCAGAAAGGCCGATCCCTTCAATCCCAACGTCTTCTCCCTGCCTCGATGGCAACAAGGAACGGACCAACCCGCTTGACAGGCCAACTCTCGCCCCCGTAATTGGGATACTAGAATGTTAGATGGACTTGCTGTCAAGTTCATAGGCGAAGTCCACTCGAAGTCGCAGGGAAACGGATGGCACAGACACAGGAAACCCAGCGGGTCGCGATCGTGACAGGAGGCGCCGGCGGGCTGGGGTTCGCGATCGCCGAGCGACTGGCCGACCAGGGGCACGTCGTCGCCATCTGGGATCTGGACGAGGAGCGCGCCGGGGCCGCCGCCGCCCGGTTGCCGAAAGCCCATGGCTACGGCGTGGACGTGACGGATCGCGCCGCCGTGGATGCGGCGATGTCGCGCGTTGTCGACGAATTCGGCCCCTTGGGCATCCTCGTCAACAGCGCCGGCCACAACGGACCGCTCGAGGCGTTCGCCGACTATCCCTTCGACGGCTGGCGGTTCGTGATGACGCTCAATCTCGACGCGGTGTTCCACTGCTGCCAAGCCGGTGTGCGCGAGATGCTGAAGACCGGCTACGGCCGCATCGTCAACCTGGCCTCCATCGCCGGCAAGGAAGGGAACCCGAACGCCGTGGCCTATTCCGCCTCCAAGGCGGGCGTCATCGGGCTGACCAAGTCGGTCGGCAAGGAGCTGGCCACAACGCAGATCCGCGTGAACTGCGTGACGCCGGCCGCGATCGAGACGGAGATGCTGAGCCAGCTGACACCCGAGTTCAAAGCCTTCGTGACCTCCAAGATTCCGGTGGGTCGCCTGGGTCGCGCCGAGGAGGTCGCCTCGCTCGTCGCCTGGCTCGCCTCGGAGGAATGCTCGTTCTCGACCGGCGCCGTGTTCGACGTGTCCGGCGGGCGCGCGACCTATTGAGACCGCCATGCACAGGCTTCATTCCCTGTCGCTCGCCTATCTGACGGTTCGCGGCTGCCCGCCCCTGGAACAGGTGCGCGTGGCGGCGAAGGCGGGCTACGACGCCACGAGCCTGCGCCTCGTCGCCCCCACGGGCGTCGCCCTTCCCCATCCGATCGTCGGCGAGGGCGCGCTGATCCGCGAGATCCGGTCGGCCTGCGCCGACCTCGGCAT
The DNA here is from genome assembly GCF_903970965.1 of Aureimonas sp. ME7. Taxonomy (GTDB): domain Bacteria; phylum Pseudomonadota; class Alphaproteobacteria; order Rhizobiales; family Rhizobiaceae; genus Aureimonas. The sequence continues at coordinate 256,946 of NZ_CAJCKW010000006.1, forward strand.
CGCCGTGTTCGACGGCGAGCTGCTCACGCTTCTGCCGGATACCGACGTCGAGGAATGGCTTCGCGTGCTCGACACGGCGGCCGAACTCGGCATGCCGATGATGCAGATCACCAGCGACGACGCGAACCTCGAACGCGCCGCCGGCAAGCTGGCCCGCGTCGCGGACGCGGCGGCCGAGCGCGGCATCACCCTGGCTCTCGAACTGACCCGCTGGCGCGCCATGTCGACCGTGGCGCAGGCGCAAATCCTTGCCGAAGCGTCCGGCCGCGACAATGTCGGTGTTCTGATCGACGCCCTTCACGTGTCGCGCGCGGGCGGCAGTCCGGCCGACGTGGCCGCACTGGACCGGGACCGGGTCCTGTATCTCCAGCTCTGCGACGCCCCGGCCGAGGCGCCCGGCGACGACGCGGGCTGCATTGCGGAAGCTCGCGAGGGACGCCTTATGCCGGGCGAAGGGGAACTCTGGCTCGGCGAGCTAATGGCGGTTCTGCCGCCGGACATCACCATCAGCGTTGAGACGCCCCATGCCGGCGACGACGCCCTCGACTTCCTGACGCGGGCCGAGAAGGGCATGGCCGCGACCCGCCGCTTTCTGCGGTCTCTGGCAACCGAAGACCGGATCTCCGGCGTGCCGGGGTCCTGATGTTGAGCATCGGCGCTCCCGGCGGTAATCATCGGCATGGCGGCGTCGATCACGCACCGTCGTGGCGCGCCGGAGCCGATCGCGGCGAGCCTTGGCGAGTGGTTCGACATTGAGGAAGGCGGATCATCTTGAGTTCCAGACAACGAGGCTCGCTGGCCCTGCAGGTGGCCGAACGTCTGCGCCGCGCCATTCTGGACGGCGAGCTGGAACTGGGCGACGCCCTTTCGGAGGACAAGCTGGCCAGCACGCTCGGCGTCAGCCGCAGTCCGGTGCGCGAAGCCTTCGCCGCGCTGGAGCAGCAAGGTCTCATCGACATCCGGCCGCAGCGCGGCAGCTTCGTCTTTCTGCCCACGAAGGAGGACACGGAGAACATCTGCGAGTTCCGTCGCATGATCGAGCTCGATGCGCTGCGGCTGGCCATGGAGCGGCAGGGAGCGCGCACCATCGCGGCCATGCGGGTCGCGGCCGACGACATCCGCTCGGCCCTGGCCAGCGGGGACATGCTGCGCAGCGCCAGCGCCGACACGGACTTCCACGAGGCGGCGATCGACAACTGCGGCAACCCCTATCTCGTCAACGCCTACAGGCTGGTGTCCGGCAAGGTCGCGGCGCTTCGCTCCCATCGTTCGGCGCTCCCCACCCGCGAGCAGGCGAACGAGGAGCATTTCGTCATCATCTCGCGTCTGGAAGCGGGCGATGTCGCGGGCGCCCTGGACGAGCTCGGCACTCATATCCTGAAGATGGCCGAACGCTACGGCTTCGCCCTTGCCCCGCCGCCGCCCGGCCGTCCGGCACGCAATCTCCGGCTCGATCGCATCGGCCCTCTGTCGACCTAGTTCGGAGTGCCCGCGCGCGTCCAGCCACGCGCGCCGTCGCCATACGCCTCGCAGCCATCCGAGGTGACGGCCACCGTGTCCTCGAGCTTCAAGAAGCCGAGGCGTGGATGCAGCCAGGTGGTTTCCAGCGAAAGCACCATCCCCTCCCGGAGAGGGTGGAAGCGATGCCGGGCGGGATAGGGGATCGGTCCGTCGTCCATCAGTCGCGGCGCCTCGTGGGACACGAGCCCCATGCCGTGCGCCACGAAGCCGATCCGCCCTTCCCGGACGCCGGCGGTCAAAGGCAGGGCGGCGGCGAAGATGTCCTCGCCGGTGGCGCCCGAACGGATGGGCGCCCGCGCGCCCTGCTGCACCGTTCCGACGAACGCCAGGGCGTCCTCGAGCTCGGCGCCCGGCTCGCCCAGGACGGCCATCCGGCAGAGATCGCCGATATAGCCGCGATAGTTTCCGCCCGAATCGAGCGAAAGGATATCGCCCTCCCCGATCCGCTGATCGGACGGAGCGCGGTTGAAGCTCTTCCCGGCCGTGATCAGGCCATATTCGAAGACGAGGCCGCGATCGGTCTGCTGGCGGCGCAGGAACTCCACCACCTCCCGCTTGGTGCGGCCGGGCTCGAGCCAGGCGAAGGTCGCCCGCATGGCCTCCACGACCCTTTCGGACGCCGTTCTCAGATGATGGAGCTCGACGTCCGTCTTGACGGCCCGCAAGCTTTCCAGAACCTCGACGCAATCGGCGACGCGCGCGCCCGGCCGCGCCCGTTTCAGCGTCTCGAACGCATCCGCTGGCAGGAACCCTGCCTCGATCCCGATCGACTCGGCCCTGATGCCCTGCTTCGACAGATGGTCGAGGCCATGGTGCATCGCATCCACCGATCCGCGCGCCCGAAGGCGCAGATGCGCCGGCCAGAGCCGGCCCAGTTCGTGTTCGAACGTCTCGTTGGGATTGCCCACATAGGCGACGAGATCGGGGCGCCCCTTCGGATACACGACGATGGGAAGATATCGGCTCAGCCCGGTCGCATCCATGATGTCGAACATGAAGAACCGGTATCCGCCCAGAAGATACTGGACGTTGTGCTTCGACGTCACGAAGAGCACGTCCAGGCCCGCTTCCTCCATCAGGCGATCAAGGGCCGCCGCATCGAACGGAACCGGGGAAGGGGACAACGTCATTGGCGGACGGCCTTTCTGCGATCGGGCCCGTCGGCGGGCGCGGGAATGTCGTACGAAGGCGCTCGTGGGCGGTATTGCCGGCGCCCGTTCGCCTCTCTGCCGCCGCGCTTCGAAGACGGGAAACGGACGATATCGGATCGTCCTATCACGCCCCGCCTCGCCGCACACAGCGCAGATCCGCTCCCCGCGGGCGCGGCCGCTTCGTGCGGCGCGGAGGCGCGGAGGCGCGGAGGCGGCATCCGCGAGGCATTCATACCAGGGAAGGCGATCGAAGGATGAAGGCGCTTGTTTATCTCGGCCGGCAGCGGTTCGCGTTCGACGACATCGCGGATCCCGTCCCCCGGGACGGCGAGGCGGTGGTGCGGGTCGCCGCCTGCGGCATCTGCGGATCCGACATGCATGGCTACCATGACGGCGATCCCCGACGCGTTCCGCCCCTGGTGATGGGACACGAGATCGCCGGCGTCGTCGAGACAGGGGCGAGCGCAGGACGGCGCGTGGCGATCAATCCGCTCGTCACCTGCGGGAGATGCGACGCCTGCCTGTCGGGCAGGCAGCAGCTCTGCGAAAGCCAGTCGGTTCTCGGTCTGCCGCCCTATGCCGGTGGATTTGCCGAAAAGGTCCGCGTCCCCGAACGCAATCTCGTTCCCATCCCCGACACGATGGAATTGCGGGCCGCCAGCGTATGCGAGCCGGTCGCGGTGGCCTATCACGCCGTCGGGATCGCGGCGCGCCTGACCGATCGTCCCTTGTCGGCGCTGCGGATCGCGGTTCTGGGCGGGGGCGCCATCGGCCTCGCCACGGCGCTGGTCGCCCTTTCGCGCGGGGCCGGGGCGGTGCATGTCGGGGAAACCAGCGCCGAGCGCCGGGCGACACTCCGGGCCGCCGACGGCTCGATCGCCGCCTATGATCCGGCCGGGGGCGATGGGCCGGAGGCCGGATCGGTCGATCTGGTCTTCGACGCGGTTGGAGCCAGGCAAACGCGGGAGGCCGCGTTCCGCATGGTGCGCCGTGGCGGGGCGATCGTCCATCTCGGCCTTCTGCCGGGCTCGGAAGGGGTCGACGTTCGGCGCATGACGCTCGGCGAGATCGCCTTTGCCGGATCCTACTGCTATTCCATGGTGGACTTTCGCGAGACCCTCGCCCTTCTGGCCGCGGGCCGGCTCGGGCCGCTGGACTGGATCGAAGAACACCCCCTGTCCCAGGGAGCGGAGGCCTTTCGGGACATCGACGGCGGCCGGTTCCACAAGGGGAAGCTGATCCTGACCAACGCCATCCTATGATCGCGATCCCGCCTCTCGACGTTCCTCGCCCGATGTCGGTCGTTTCCATTGACGGAGCTTGTTCATGAAGACCTCGATCGCCACCGTTTCCATTTCCGGCGACCTTTCCGAGAAGCTGTCCGCCATCGCGGCGGCCGGGTTCGGCGCCGTGGAAATCTTCGAGAACGACTTTCTCGCCTCCGACCGGAGCGCACGGGACGTCGGGCGGATGGTTCGCGACGCTGGCCTGGAAATCTGCCTGTTCCAGCCGTTCCGGGACTTCGAAGGCCTGCCCGAGCCCCAGCGCGGCCGGGCTTTCGAGCGGGCGCGGCGCAAGTTCGACACGATGAACGAACTCGGCACCGACCTGATCCTCGTGTGCTCCTCGGTTTCGCCGCTGGCGCTCGGCGGCGTCGATCGAGCCGCGGAGGATCTGGCGGCGCTCGGCGAACTCGCCCGAAAGGCGGGGGTTCGCGTCGGATACGAGGCCCTGGCTTGGGGACGCTACGTCAACGATCACCGCGATGCCTGGGAGATCGTGCGCCGGGCGGACCATCCCCATGTCGGCCTCGTCCTCGACAGCTTCCATTCGCTGTCGCGCGGCATCGACCCCCGCTCGATCCGCTCGATCCCGAAGGACAAGATCTTCATCGTCCAGATGGCCGACGCGCCCAAGCTCGATCTGGATCTCCTGTCCTGGAGCCGGCACTACCGCAACATGCCCGGCCAGGGGGATCTTCCGGTGGCGGAGTTCATGGCGGCCGTCGAGGCCACGGGCTATGACGGCTACTACTCGCTGGAGATCTTCAACGACCAGTTCCGGGCCGGTTCGACGCGCCAGACGGCCGTCGACGGCCGGCGTTCGCTGATCTACACGATGGACCGGCTGAAGGCGGAGGGGCGAGCCGTGAAGGGTCCTTCGGAACCCAGTCCCCTGCCGGCCCCTGCCCGCACCAGCGGCGTTTCCTTCGTCGAGTTCGCGGCGGATGCGGCGTCCGGGCGAGCGGTCGCCGCCCTTCTCGCGTCGATCGGCTTCCGCCGTGCCGGCCATCATCGCTCCAAGGACGTGGAACTCTATGCGCAAGGCGACTTGCGCGTCGTCATCAACATGGAGCCGGAAGGTTTCGCCCATTCCTCCTATGTCGTGCACGGCACCAATGTCTGCGCCCTGGGTCTGCGGATGGCCGACGCCGACGAAGCGCTGGCCCGAGCCGAGGGCCTCCTGGCCACGCCCTTCCGCCAGCCGGCGGGACCGGGCGAGCGCGAGTTCGCCGCCATCCGGGGCGTGGGCGGCAGCCTCCTTTATCTCGTGCCTGAGCGCGATGCGGCCGGGCCGCAATGGGAAGCGGACTTCGACCTCGCGCCCGGCTGGCAGAAGGAGCCAGGCGCCGGTCTCCTCGCCGTCGACCACGTGGCGCAGACGGTGCGCTTCGAGGACATCCTGTCCTGGACCCTGTTCTACCGCTCGATCTTCGATCTGACGCCGCTGCCGGCCGCCGAAGTGCCCGATCCCGGCGGCCTCGTGCGCAGCCAGGTTCTGGAGAACGCCGATTCCAGCCTGCGCATCGTCCTCAACGGCTCGCAGTCGCCGCGAACCCTTTCGGCGCGCTTCGTGTCGCAGTTCGTCGGCCCCGGCGTCCAGCACATCGCGTTTCGGAGCGAAGACGTCTTCGCGACGGCCGAAACCCTTCTGGCGAACGGCGTGACGCTTTTGCCGATTCCGCAGAACTACTACGACGATCTCGAGACCCGGTTCGACATCGCCCCGGAAACGCTGGAAGGGATGCGCCGCACCGGCATCCTCTACGACCGGGACGAAGCGGGCGAATACTTCCAGATCTATCTGAAGGCGCTGGACGGCGGGTTCTTCATCGAGATCGTGGAGCGGCGCGGCTACAAGGGCTTGGGCGCGGCCAACGCCGCCATCCGGCTCGCCACACAGACGCGGCAGGCGCCGGCGGACATTCCGCTCTATTGACGCCGTTTCGATGTCGGCTGATAGGTATCGCGATCGCGGGGCTCCCCGGTCGCCTTCCCCGTCATCGGCGGACGGAAGGCGCGATTCCGGGATCTGGCATCGGCCGCAACCCGTATCCCCCGCGCCGGCCCAACCCGGGGCCGACGGACGAGGCGGCGTCGCGGGTGCTACCGCAAGGGCGAGAAGGCGAGCGGCATGGCGATCTGGCTGGTCATGTCGGAGCTCAGCCAGTCCGGACCGTTCTTCGGCGGCCATTTGCCGTCCGCCACCGACCGCGCCCGCGCATCCGATCGTGCGGCCAGACTGGGATAGGGCCAGATCTGGGTGATCCGAGGCTCCCCGTCCAGGCCGTACATGGCGAGCGTCAGCTTCGAATAGTCTTCGCGCGCCGGGACCGCATCCTGCCACTTGTCCATGGTCGGAGCGATGCCGTTGACCTTCGTCCTGTAGGTGCGGAACTCGTAGACCGGTCCGAAGGCGCCGGTTTCCACCGGCGGCAGAAAGTCGAAGGCGCGGTAGCTTTCCATCGTGAGCCGCACCAGATGCTCGGCGCAGCCGAAGGGGTCGTCGGAGCGAAGGGCCCGTTCGCGCTCCCCCATCAGGGTATCCAGGCTGTCGAACCCCCTGAGGAGGAACACGCGGTTCAAGGTTCCGATATCGGTTCCGAAGGCGCCCAGAAGCGTTCCCGCCCCCGCCTCCGCCCAGGCCTGGATCCCCGGTGCGGCCTTTCCCGCGCCGAAGATGACGGTGTCCAAGGTGGCGAGCTCGTAATAGGTCAAGTCCTGCACTCCCGTGTCGGGCCCGTGACGGGCTGGCCGGCCAGAAAGCGGCCGGCGATGTAGCCGAAGGTCATGCCGGGGCCGAGCGTGATGCCTCCGGCGGGGTAATGACCGCCCATGATCGAGGCCATGTCGGCTCCCACGGCGAAAAGGCCGGGAATGGGGTCGCCGCCCGCTCCCAGCACGCGGGCGAGCGTGTCGGTTCGCAGGCCGCCAAAGGTGCCAAGGCTTCCCGGCACGATCCGCACGGCATAGAACGGCCCCTTGGCCAGCGGCGCGAGCGACGGGTTGGGCCGATGCCGGTCGTCGCCCTGCACCTTGTTGTAGGGGCTCTCGCCGCGGTGGAAGTCTGGGTCGACGCCTTGCGCCGCCCCTTGGTTGAAGCGGGCGAGCGTGGCTTCCAGCGCCCCTTCGGGGATGGAGCAGGCCTGGGCGAGTTCGGTGATGTCGCGCCCCCGCTTCAGATAACCCGAGCGCAAGGCGCGCCCGAGCGGAAAGGGAAAGGGCTTGGCCCAGCCGAGGCCCCAGCGGCGCTGCGCCTTGTGATCGGCGATCAGCCAGCCGGTCGGATAGGCGCCTTGCGGCGTCGCCGCCGCGAGCGCCGCCATGAAGTCGTGATAGCTGTCGGCCTCCGAAACGAAGCGTCGTCCGCCCGGCGTCACCGCGATGATGCCGGGCTTGGCGCGATCCACGAGATGGGGAAAGGCGATCGACGCGCCGTTCGGGCCGGCAACGAGGCTGACGGGCGCCATGGCGACGTTGGACGCCAAACCGGCCTCGACGCGCGCACCGACCGTCTCGGCCAGACGCAGCCCGTCGCCGGTGTTGGATCGGGGCGCGGCGGATCGGTGCTCGCGGCCGCCGGCCACCGCCGCCCAGCGCTCCAGGCGCTCCGGATCGTGCGGAAAGCCTCCCGACGCCAGCACCACGCCGGCGCTCGCCCGCACCAGCGTTTCGCCGTCCGGCCCCGACAGCCGGGCGCCCACGACCCGTTCCCCCTCCTGCAGCAGTTCCACCACGGGCGCGCTGTCGATCAGCATCACGCCCTTGTCGAGGGCGGAGCGCAGGAGCCTTGCCACCAGGGCGTTGCCGTTGGCCAGTCGCATCGGCCGACCGTGAAGCAGCCGGTCGCGCGCGATCCCCGCGACGCGCCGGCCCACGTAGAACGCCGAGGCCGGCTTTCGGAGCGCATCGAAGAAATGCCGCATGTCCGACGCCGGCCCGATGCCCGCACCCCAAAGGCTGACGACGCCAAGGGGTGGGCGCAGCTTGCCGATCCAGGACCCGAGTTCGCGTGCATCGTAGGGCGCGGCCGAAACCGAGCGCCCGCCCGTTCGCGCGCCCGGCGTTTCATGGAAGTCCGGAACCCGATTGCCGTCGATCCAGCGCAGCGCGGCGTGATCCTGGAGGAACTGCACCATCTCGGGGCCATTCGCCAGGAACATCGGCAGGCGCGGATCGCCCGCGCGGTTGCCGAGCTCGCCGCGCAGATATCGCATGGCCTCGCCCGGCGGCTCGTGGATGCCGGCGGCGAGCGCGAGCGGGTTGCGGGGAATCCAGAGCCAGCCCCCGGACCATGCGGAGGTGCCACCGAAGACCGGTGCCTTCTCGGCCACCACGACCCGCGACCCGAAATGGGAGGCCGTGACGGCCGCCGTCAGCCCGGCGGCGCCCGAGCCGACCACCAGCACGTCGCACTCGAGAATGCGCTTGGCCTCCGGTTGCATGTCCCCTCGCCCCCCTTTTCCCGCGCGATCCCGACAAGCGCCTACCGGGCTTGAGCGGCCAAGCGCTGCGGCGTCTCGTCGACCGCGGGACGCCTCGAACGCAGGAACTTCGACCCCTCGGCCGCTCCGGCGAGATCGCCGACCCCTTGGAGCAGGCGCGGCGAAAGCTCGCTCATGCGCTCTTCGGTCATGCGAACCGCGGGACCGGCGATCGACAGACAGCCCAGGACCCGTCCGTCGAGGGGACCGCGCACCGGCATCGCCATGGCGGCCATGCCGGCGATGTAGCTGTCCACGGCGGTCGCGTAGCCGCGTCGCCGGGCTTCGGCCAGTTGCTCGAGGAGCGGCGGGAGGGTGCGCGGCGCATTGTGCCCCTGGCCGTCGGCGTGGCGCAGGAGACCTTGCGAGCCGATGCGCAGCAGCGCTTCCTCGTCCGTCATGGTGGAAAGCCAGGCGCGACCGCCGGCCGAACTGGCCAGATGGACCACGACGCCCTGTTCCTGCCCCGGGTCGTATCGCAGGCCGCGCGTCGCGCCTTGGGCCACCGCGACCCAGACGAGCTCCTCCCCGTCGATCACCGACAGGCGAACCAGCTCGCCGCTGTCGGCCGCCAGGGCGTCGAGCACCGGCTGGGCCACGTCGGTGATGCCGGCCCGGCTGAGAAACGCCAGCCCCATGGCCGGCAGTCTGATCGTCAGGACATAATCGCCCTGCGCCTGAAGCTGGCGCACGTATCCGAGCCGCCCCAGTTCCTGCAACGTCCGGTGGACGCCGCTGGCCGGCTGATCGGTGGCCGCCGCGATGGCCGAGATCGGCAGCCCAGCCGGGTGCTCGCCCAGGAGTTCGATCAGCGCAAGGGACTTTTCCAGGACGCTACTCATGCATTCTCGCCTCCGACCGCCCCGTCGCGGTCGCCTCGTGCAAGGGTGACAGATCGACGTCCACCCGCGCGCCGGTTCGGGCGGCGCGGCCTATGGCGTCCAGGACGATGAGGTTCGCCGTCGCGTCGCGCACGTCCACGAGAGGCGTACCGCCGTCGCGGATCAGCTCGGCGAAATGGGCGAGCTGCCGTTCGTAGGGATCGCCCTTTCCCATGGGCACCCGGTCCGACACGAGCTCCACGGTCCAGTCCGGCAGGCCGGGAGACGACCAAAGGGTCAGATCCGGCAGGGACAGCCCGCCCCGGCTTCCGGCATACAGATGCGCCGATACCGGATGGGCAGGAAAACGTCCCAGATTCTCGCCCGCCGACAGATCCCAAGCCCAGGGTCCGACGGCCGCATCCGAGATGCAGAGCGTGGCCAGACCGCCGCCGGCGAACGTCGCGCAGACGGCTGCCGTGTCCTCCACCTCGAAACCGCGGTGCGCATGGGAGGTCGTGGCCTGGACGCTGAGGATCTCGCCGAAGAAGTGGCGCAGGAGATCGATCTCGTGAACGAGGTTGATGAGGAGCGGCCCGCCGGCTCCCGCCGTGCGCCGCCAGGCCGCCGCGAAATAGCTGTCCGGCTTGGCCAGGGACGAGGTCACCGTCGCCATCACGAGGTCGCCGATCGCGCCGTCCCGAATCGCTCTGTGGGCCGCGCGGATGATCGGATTGTGGCGGCGATGGTGGCCGATCAGAAGCGGCACCCCGGTTCGGCGCGCGACGTCGGCCAGTTGCAGGGCGGACGAAAGGCTTTCGGCGACTGGTTTTTCCAGAAGCACCGGCAGCCCGCGTTCCAAGAGGAAGGCGGCGATCGGCAGATGCGTCTCGTTCGGCGTGGCGACGATCGCGGCCTGCGCCAACCCCGACCCCGCAAGCGCCTCGACGTCGGGAAGCGCGGGCACGCCACGGGTCTGCGCCAGGGCATGGGCTTCGGGCGTCGGATCCACGATCGCGGCCAGCCGAAGGCTGGGCATGCGCATCAAGGTGTCGACATGGGTGCGGCCGATCACCCCCGCGCCCACCACCGCAATGCCCGCAACATGGCTCATCCCGAACCGTCCTTCCTACGCCCGCAACCGCATCCTCCGGTCGATCCCATCCGCTTCGAATCGAGCAAGCCGCAGGTCGAAGGCGTCGGAAGGATACCGGACCGACTTCGACCCGATGCTCCTCGCAAAAGACCTTGCAACATTGTGGAATGACATTCAATATCTGAATTAATTTCTTGGTTGCCATGTTTCAGGCTTCCCGGATGCCGGGTTTTCGAGCCCGGCAATAACCGATGTCATAACCAGTCAGTTATGCTGACGCTCCAACATGGAATTGTCTTCCCGCTTGCGAGTGTGTCAGCCTGATGGCCGAAATCCGAATGAGATCGGTCCGTCCTTCGGCTCTTTCTCATCGAACGACGGAGATGAAATGCCCTTCCGACATTCCGTCGGAAGCCGGTTTGGAAGCGAGGACCACCAGTTGACGCTACCCCTGCGCATCGACGGCGAAACCCGGATCTTCCCGATCATCGGACATCCCATTGCGCAGGTGAAGTCGCCCGCCTCGCTGAGCGCGATCATGGCGGACAGAGGCTTCAACGGCCTGGTCGTTCCCGCCCATGTGATGCCGGACGATCTGGAAGGATGGCTCTCGCACGCTCTTGCCCTGCGCAACTGCGATGGCATCGTCGTCACCGTTCCCCACAAGGTCGCATGCCTTGCCTTCTGCGCCCACGTCACGGAGCGCGCCAAGGCTTCGGGTGCCGTCAACATCATGATCCGGGACGGGGAGGAATGGGTGGGCGACGCCACCGACGGCCAGGGCTGCCTCGACGGCATCGCGGCAGAGGGCTTCGACGTCGCGGGCAAGCCGGCGCTCCTGGTGGGCACGGGCGGTGCCGGCTCGGCCATCGCCTACGAGATCCTGGCGCGGGGAGCGTCGCGTCTGGCGCTTCACGACATCGACGCGCACCGCCGCGACGCGTTCATCGCGCGCCTGGAAGCGACGTTCCCGAACCGCGTCGGCGTCGGGGGGACCGATCCGCGGGGCTTTGCGCTGATTGCCAACGCGACGCCGCTCGGCATGCGCGAGGGCGATCCGCTGCCCGTGGAAACCGATCTTCTGGCCGCCGATCAGTTCGTGGCCGACGTGGTGACGCGCCCTGCGGTGCCGCCTTTGATCGCCGCCGCCCGGCAAAGGGGATGCGCCACGATGGCGGGATCGGGGATGTTCGAGGCGCAGGCGGTGCTGCTGGCCGAACTTTTGATGGGAATCCGGCGGATCGCCGCCTGAGACAAGGAATCCGGCAGCGGCGGGAAGGAACAGGGAGAAACGGATCCGAAGCGATCCACCCTTCCCGCCAAAACCGGGCAACCGGCGCCGGGCCGGCGCCGGCAAGGCTCGTGCGATCGCCGGGCGAACAGGCAGGACGCAGGATCGTCCGGCAACACAAGGGAGGATGGAACCCATGAAGACGCTTTTTGCTTCGGCCGCGATGGCGCTCGCCATGTCGGCGAGCGCGGCGCCGGCCGACGAGATCAAGATCGGCTCGATCATCGAGCTGTCGGGGCCGGGCGCCGCCGCCGGCACCAATTTCCGTGACGGCGTCCACATGGCCTTCGAGGAGATCAACGCGGCGAACGGCATCCTCGGCGAGCCGGTCCGCATCGTCGAGTACGACAGCCAGACCGATCCGCAGGTCAGCCGCGCCATGGTGCAGAAGGCCATCGACGACGGCGTCTACGCCATCACGGGAACGGTGTTCTCCTCTTCCACGATCGTGAACATGCTGGTCGCCCGCCAAGCCGGCATCCCGCAGTTCACCGGGTCCGAGGCGCCCAAGATCACGCAGATGAACAACCCCTACATCTTCCGCACCGCCTTCGGATCGCAGAAGGGCGTTCCGAAGATGACCAAATACATGGCCGACGAGATGGGGGTGAAGAAGGTCGCGGTGGTGTGGGCCAACACCGAGTTCGGAAAGGGCGGCCATTCGTCCTTCCTGGACGAGATCGGGAACTACGATATGGAGATCGTCGCCGACATCCCGACCGAACAAGCGCAGACCGACTTCTCGGCCGACGTCCTGAAGGCCAAGAACAGCGGCGCGGATGCCCTGTTCGTGTATCTGACCGAGGAGGAAAGCGCCCGCTTCCTTCGCGAGGCTGAGAAACAGTCGATCGGCCTGCCGATGGTGGGTGAAACGACGCTGATCGGCCACAAGGTGATCGAGCTGGCGGGCACGGCGGCCAACGGTGCCATGGGGCATGTCGGCTTGACGCCCGATGCCGATGTGCCGGCGATGAAGCAGATGGTCGACAAGTTCAAGGCCAAGTTCCGCTACACGCCCGATCACAACGCCATCAAGGGCTACACCGCCGCCTGGGCGATCAAGTGCGTCACCGAGAAGAACGGCGAGGCCGACAGCCAGAAGCTGGCCGACGCCTTCCACGGCCTGACGCTGACCGCCGCCGAATGCCCGGGCATCCTGCTCGACGCCTCGTGGGACGAGAACGGTGAAATGGCGCGCGAAAGCTTCTTCGTCGAGGTCCGGGACGGCCAACAGGTCGTGAAGGCCGTCCTGCCGCCGAACTGAGCAGCGCTTTCCGCGCCCGGCTCCCATCCCCCCGCGACGGGCGCACCGTTCTCCTGCGCCTGTCGCTCCATCCAACGATCCGTCGGATTGAACGACGCGCTGCGAGGGTCGCTCCGTGGCCGAACTCATACAGATTCTGGTGTCCGGCCTTGCGGCCGGTTCGATATACGCCTTGGCGGCCGTCGGCTTCACGCTGCTCTGGCAGGCCTCCCAGACCATCAACTTCGCGCAGGGCGAGTTCGTGATGCTGCCGGCCTTCTTCGTGCTGGTGGGCATGGGCGCGCTCGGCCTGCCGCTTTGGCCGGCGGTCGCCTTCGCACTGATCCTCTCGCTCCTGGTGCTCGGCGTCCTGTTCAAGAAGGCGGTGGTCGAGCCGATGCTGCCGCACGGCACTCTGCCGCTGGTGATCGCGACCATCGCGCTCGGCCTCCTGATGAAGGAAAGCGTCAAGGAATTCTACGGCGCGACCGCACAGCCCTTTCCGGCCGTGTTCCCGCAGAAGGTCTACGATGTCATGGGCGCGAGCGTCGCGCTGCAGGACATCGGCAACCTCGCCGTTTCCATGCTCGCGATCGGCGGGCTGCAGCTCTTTCTCGGGCATACCCGCACCGGTCGCTGCATGCAGGCAAGCGCCCAGAACCCGGCGGTGGCCGAGATCCTCGGCGTCGACGTGAAACGGATGGTGCTCTACACGTTTCTGATTAACGCGGCGCTGGCGACCATCGCCTCCGTTTTGATCTCGCCGATCTATCTCGCCAAGTTCTCGAACGGGGAGACGCTCGGCCTCGTCGCCTTCATCGCGGCGATCGTGGGCGGCTTCAACCAGATCCGCGGCGCGCTCGTCGGCGGTCTCCTGATCGGGGTCGTCGACAACCTGTCCGCCGTCTACGTTTCGGCCGAGTACCGCGCGGCCATGCCCCTGATCCTTCTGATCGCCATCATCCTCCTGCGTCCGCAGGGCCTTCTCGGCACCAAGGAGGGCCGAACGGTATGACGAGCCGCAAGATCATCCTCCTCGCGGCGGCGCTCGCGCTTCTCGTGGCGGCGCCCATCGGCCAGGGCAGCTACATCGTCTACACGTTGTGTTCCTGGCTCCTGTTCTCGATCGCCGCGATGGGGCTCAACCTGACGCTCGGCTATGCTGGCCAGGTCAGCCTCGCCCAGGCCGGCTTCATGGGGATCGGCGCCTATATCACCGCCCTGATGACGATGGCCGGCATCCACTGGATCTTCGCCGTCGCCGCCGCGATCGGCGCCTGCTTCGCGGTTGGGCTCCTGCTCGGATGGCCGGCGTTGCGGGTGCAGCACCATTTCCTCGCCTTCGTGACGCTCGCCTTCAACACGCTTCTGTTCCTGGTGCTGCGCAACGAGGAGGAGATCACCGGCGGATCGTTCGGCCTCGTCGGCATGCCGCGCCCCTCGTTCTTCGGTCTCTCCACCGATCCCAACCTCGCGTTCTACTATTTCAGCCTCGTCTGCTTCCTCGTAGCGGTCGGCCTCATGTGGTGGATCCTGCGCTCGCCTTGGGGGCGCGCCTTCAGGGCTCTGCGTGAGAACCCGATCCGGGCCGAATCGCTCGGGCTCCGGATCCGGCGCCAGACGCTCCTAGCCTTCGCCATCGGCTCGGCCTTCGGGGGCCTCGCCGGCGCGCTGCAGACGCCGCTCGTGCAGTTCATCGAGCCGGGCAGCTTCACGCTCGTCCACTCGCTGAAGGTCCTCCTGATGGTGGTGGTCGGCGGCTCCGGGTTCTTCTTCGGACCGATGCTGGGTGCGGCCGTGGTGATCCTGCTGCCCGAAGTGCTGCGCTTCACGGAAGGCTACTATCTCATCATCTACGCCACGCTCGTGATCGCGCTCATGGTGTATTCGCCGAGCGGCCTGATCGGGCTCGGCCAGAAGGTCTGGGACAAGTTCCGCCCCCGGCAGGAAGCACGCCGGGACATGCAGAAGGGGTTCCAGCTTTGAGCGCCGCGCCCATCCTGTCGGTTCGCGGCATCTCGATGCAGTTCGGCGGCATCCGCGCGGTGAACAAGGTGAGCTTCGACGTCCACAGGGGCGAGATCCTCGGGCTGATCGGTCCGAACGGGTCGGGCAAGTCCACCCTCTTCAACTGCATCCTCGGCCAGCTCCGCCCGACCGAGGGTCATTGCGAGATCGAGGGGGTCTCCACCGACGGCGTGCGACCGGCCGACCTGTCGCTGATGGGCGTCGGGCGCACCTTCCAGCAGCTTTCGGTGTTTCCCAGGATGACGGTGCTCGACAACGTCATCCTGGCCGGCCAGGAACACGAAGGCACGATGCTCGGACGCCTCTTCGCGCGCTCCGACGCGGGTCTTGGCGACAAGGCGCGGCAACTCGTCGAGTTCTTCCGGCTCACCCCCTATCTCGACACGGAGGCCGGCTCGCTGTCCTACGGGCAGCAGAAGCTCGTGGACGCGGCGATGGCCTTCATGGCCGGACCCGGCATCGTGCTTCTGGACGAGCCGGCGGGCGGGGTGAACCTCACCATGCTCGCCCATCTGAAGGAACGGCTCGTCGCCTACAACCGCGAGCACGGCACGACCTTCGTGGTGATCGAGCACAACATGGAATTCGTCATGTCGATCTGCACGCGCATCATCGTCCTGGCGCAGGGCGAGATCATCGCGCAAGGGTCGCCGGACGAGATCCGTTCGAACCCGAGCGTCATCGACGCCTATCTGGGGGGCTGAGATGCTGGAGCTGAGGAACCTCGTCGGCGGCTACGGCCGCGTCACCATCCTCAACGGGACGAGCTTCGCCATCCCCAAGGGTTCGATCACCACGGTGATCGGCCCGAACGGGGCCGGCAAGTCCACGGTGTTCAAGGCCGTGTTCGGACTCCTGAACATCCATTCCGGGCAGGTCCTGCTCGAGGGCGAGGAGGTCACCGGCAGGCGCCCGGCCGAGATGATCGCGCGCGGCGTCACCTACGTGCCGCAGGGGCGCAACGTCGTGCCCCAGCTGTCCGTCTTCCACAACCTGGAGCTTGGCGGCATCACGGCCCGCGACCCGAGCAAGGTGAGGCGGCGGATCGAGGAGGTCATGGACCAGTTCCCGATGCTGCGCGAGCGTCGGGACCAGAAGGCGATCGAGCTTTCGGGCGGCCAGCAGAAGCAGCTCGAGATCGCCCGCGCGCTGCTTCTCGACCCCAGGCTGATGCTGATCGACGAGCCCTCGATCGGTCTTTCGCCCAATCTGGTGCAGGACGTCTTCCAAACCCTCGGGCGGCTGCGCGACGAGGGGGTCACCATCCTGATGGTGGAACAGAACGCCAAGGCGGCGCTGGCCATGTCGGACCACGGCCTGGTTCTGGAACTCGGTCAGACCCGCATGTTCGATCGGGCCGAGACGCTCCTGAAGGATCCGCGCGTCGGCCAGCTGTTCCTGGGCGGCCACATCGAGGACGCCGCCTGAAGCGCCGTGCGGCGCGCCGACGTGCGCTTCGGCGTGCCGCGCGGCCTCGCAGGGGTCGATCTCCCGCCTCAGCGCGCCCCCAGTTCGGAGAGCGTCGCATCGATACCCTCTTCGATCGGCGTGACGCGGTGAGCTCCCAGCCATTCCGGCACGGGATCGGAGACGAGGTCCGAGGGGATTTTGAGCGGCGGGCCCGTCACGTCGATCCCGTCCCATTCGGTCCGCCGGCGCAGCAGTTCGACGAAGTCCGTCATGTCCCGGGTGTCTCCGGCCATGGTGAGAACGTGCGCGTCGGGCCGGGACGACGTCAGCCCGGCCACCAGCATCGCGGCCACGTCGTCCACATGCACGAAGCCGACGCGGCCCGAAAAACCGATCGTGGCGGGCTCGCGCCGAACGCTGGCCGCCAGCGCGATCGAGGGGCCGGCGGAGATGCCGCGGCTGATGCCAGGGCCGTAGACGATATAGGGACGCAGGCCGAGGCTCGGCACGCCGTAATCGGCGGCAAAGACCCGCGCGATTCCCTCCACCGCCAGCTTGGTCACGCCGTAGACGGTCATGGGATGGGGAAGCGCGGCGGTTGCGGGTCCGAATACGCCGGCGGTGCTCAGAAACGAGACCGGAACGCCGCGCCGCGCGGCCGCCTGGAAGACGTTGAGGCTCGCCAGCACGTTCACCTCGATCGCCCGCGCCGGACCCCCTCGCGCAATCCACCGTCATGAGACCGGCGAGATGGACGATGCCGCAGACGCCTTCGGAGGCGCGAAGCACGGTCTGCGCGTCCCTCGCATCTCCCGTCACGAACTCGCAGCCATAAGCCGTTCGAAGCGGCGCCGCAGGCTCCGAAAGGTCGAGAACGCGCAGCTCGCGGCCGGCGGCTGCAAGGCGTCTCGCCACGCGCTGACCGATGAAGCCCGTTCCCCCGACAAGCAGGACCTTCCCCATGCACCCGATCTCCCACTTTGATTGAATGGAATGTCATTCCATAGTAAAACAGTCTTTCATAAAAATGGCGCTCGTGCGAGTTTCCTGATCCTGACAATGGATGGCCTGCCATGGAAAGCTTCGACCAGAGCGTGGATCTTCTCGTATTCGGCGCGGGCGCCGGCGGAATGACGGTCGCCCTTTCGGGTGCGATCAACGGCCTGTCGGTCCTGCTGTGCGAGAAGACGGACATGGTGGGCGGAACGACTTCCAGTTCCGGAGGAACGGCCTGGGTGCCCGGAACGGCCCTGTCGCACCGGGCCGGCGTTCCCGACACGGTTTCCGAGGCCAGCGACTTTCTGCGCCATGTGGTCGGCAACCGGGGAGGCGATGCGCTGCGCGAGGCCTTTCTGGCGTCGGGCGGGGCGGCCATCGACGATCTCGAAGCCCATTCCCACGTGCGCTTCGTCGCCGCCACGGCGCATCCCGACTATCTCGACGGGCCCGGCGCGGCGTTTGGCGGGCGCGCCCTGGCGCCGGCGGAATTCGACGGGCGCAAGCTCGGACCGGACTTCGAGCGCGTGCGCCCGCCCCGCGAGGTGTTCATGGGCCTGGGCGGCATGATGGTGGGGCGGGCAGAGCTCGGCGCGCTCCTGAAGCCCTTCGCCAGCATCGCGAACGCGCGCACGACGCTCGGTGTCGTCCTGCCCTATCTGCGCGACCGGCTGACGCGCCGGCGTGGCACACGGCTTCTGATGGGCAACGCGCTGGTCGCCCGGCTTCTCTACAGCCTGCGCCAGCGCAAGGTCCCCATCTGGTTCGAAAGCCCCCTGGCCGACTTCATCCGCGACGGCGATCGGATCGTGGGCGCCCTGGTGCGCACGCCGGACGGCCTGCGCAGGGTCCACGCCCGGCGCGGCGTGGTGATGGCCACGGGCGGGATCGGCTGGAACAAGGATCTCCGGGCCCGCCTCTTTCCGGCCGAGATCGCCGATCTCAGCCAGTCTCCCGCCGGCAACACGGGGGACGGAATCGCGATGGCGACCTCGCGTCTGGCCGCATCGCTCGACGACGGCTGCGAAAGCGCCGGCCTCTGGATGCCTTGTTCCCTGCTTCGCAAGCGGGACGGAACCACCGCGATCTGGCCGCATATCCTTCTCGACCGGGCGAAGCCGGGCCTTGTCGCGGTCGGCCGGAACGGACGGCGCTTCGTCAACGAGGCCGACAGCTACCACGACTTCTGCATGGGCATGATCGGGGCCGGATTGCGGGAGGCCTGGCTGATCGTCGACGACCGCTTCATCCGCACCTATGGACTCGGGCTCGTGCTGCCCGGTGGTCGCGGCCTGCGACGGCTCCTGCGCCAGGGCTACCTGACGCGTGCCGACACGCTGGAAAAGCTCGCCGCCCGGATCGGGGTGGATGCGAACGGGCTCGAAGAGAGCGTGGCGGCCAACAATCGCCATGCGGCGGAGGGCGTGGATCCCGAGTTCGGCCGCGGCGGTTCCGTGGTGAACCGCTTCAACGGCGATCCGAGCGTCGGCGGCAACCCCTGCATCGGGCCGCTCCGAGCGCCGCCGTTCTATGCCCTGCGCGTGGTTCCCGTCGATCTGGCGGGAAGCGGCGGCTTGCGCACCACGGAGAACGGCGAGGTGCTGGGCCTCGGCGACGCCCCCATCCCCGGCCTGTTCGCCTGTGGCAACGACGCAGCCTCCTTGTTTCGCGGAACCTATCCGGGACCGGGAACCACGATCGGTCCCGCCATCGTCATGGGATGGCGCATCGCCCGCCATCTGGCGAAACCGGTCTGACATCGCATCTCGTCATCCGGATCGCGACGGGGCCCGGCACCGGCGGCGGCCGGCCTCACTTGACGATCGCGTCCGCCTTCGGCCGGCCGCTGGTCAGGAGAACGGCCAGGATCACCACCGCGCCGCGAATTCCGATCTGAAAGAAGGGATCGATCTGAAGCAGCGTCATGCCGTTCGACAGGACGACGATGACGAGGACGCCGAGCACGGTGCGCAACGGGCCGCCGACGCCGCCCGTGAGAAGGGTGCCGCCGAGCACCACCGCCGCGATCGTATCGAGAAGAAACGGATCGCCCATTCCGGGCGCGGCCGAGAAGGTGCGGATGCCAAGCAGGATGCCCGCAAGGCCTGAAATCGCACCGGCCAGAACAAAGGTCGCGATCTTGGCACGCGTCGTGAAGATGCCGGACATGCGCGCCGTGCGCTCGTTGTCGCCGATCGCGTAGATCGTCTGTCCGAACCGCGTGAACCGGGCGAAGAGCGCGCACGCCAGGAGGACGCCGATCGCCCAGAACCCGATCTTGGGCAGGAAGCCGAAGGCGACCCCGCCAGCCAGAAACGAACCGGTCGGCGTCGTCCAGGGGATGGGCCGACCGCCCGACACCACCAGGCCGATGCTTTGGAAGATGTAGAGCGAGCCGAGCGTCACCAGAAAGCTCGGCAGTTTCAGGACGGCGTTCAGCACGCCGTTGAACAGGCCGCATGCCGCCCCCACCAGGAGCCCGGCGAGGAGCCCGACCTCGCCCACCACCGGAACCAGGGTGATGGCGCAGATCGCGGCCAGCGTCATCGTCGCGCCGACCGACAGGTCGATCGCACCAATGAGGATGACGAACGTCGTTCCCATCGCCGCGATCAGCAGGACCGAGGACTGGCGCACGATGTTCCAGAGGTTCGGCCAGGTCAGGAAGGCGTCGTGCGCCAGCGAGAAGAAGACGAACAAGGCCAGCGCGGCCAGGAGGGGCGTCAGCTTACCGAGAATGGCAACGCTCTTCATGATGGTTTTCCATGCAGGACGGTTCGGTTCAGAACATCAGGGCGACGAGGTCGTGTTCCCGCGGCTTGGCGCCGGGGGGCGCCGGGACGGGAGGCGACAGGCGCCCTTCGGACAGGAAGAAGACCCTGTTCGACAGCTCGATGAGTTCGACGAGGTCGTCGGAGATGAGAAGGATCGCGCAGCCGCGATCGGCCTGGTCGCGTAGGAGCCGGTAGATCTCCTCCTTGGCGCCCGCGTCGACGCCGCGCGTCGGGTTGTCCACCACGAGAAGACGCGGATCGCGGGTCAGCCACTTGGCCAGCACCACCTTCTGCTGGTTGCCCCCCGACAGCGCGCCGACGCGGTAGTCGGGATCGGGAGGGCGCATCTGGAGCCGTTCGATCTCCTCGCGCGCCATGCGCCGCGCGCGGCCACTGCGAACGAAGCCCGCACGCGAAAGCCGACCGAGCGACGGGAGGGCGATGTTCTGGAGAATGGAGCGTCCGAGCATCACCCCGTCGCGATGCCGGTTCAGGGGGACGTAGCCGGCCCCGAGCGCGATGCGCGCGGCGGCACCGGCCCGCGACACGTCCACCCCGCAGATCTCGACGCGCCCGCTTGCGCTTTCGACCCCGAACAGGGCGAGGCCGAGCTCCGTCTTGCCGGACTGCACGAGCCCGCCGACCCCGACGATCTCCCCCTCGCGCACCTCGAGCGAGACGTCGGCAAAGGCGGCGGACGAGAGCGCGTCCACCTTGAGCACCGGCGCTCCCAAAGCCATGCGCTGGCGGCCCACGGCGTAGAAGTCGCCGAGCCGATCCCGGCCGACCATCAGGCGATGGAGCTTTTCCTGTGTGGGGTCGGCGACGTTCGCGTCGACCACCTGCCCGTCCTTGAGCACCAGCACCCGGTCGCAAAGACGCAGCACCTCTTCCAGGCGATGCGAGACGAAGAGGATCGACGCCCGGTAGCGCGTCTTCAATCGATCCACGATGCGATAGAAGAGATCGAGTTCGGGCCCGGAAAGCGAGGCGGTCGGCTCGTCGAGCAGCACCAGCGGGTGCCGGATGCCGAGAACCTCCGACTGGGCGACCACCCGCGCGATCTCCACGAGCTGGCGCGTGCCGAAGTTGAGCTCGCCGGTCCGCATGCCGGGATCGAGCGCGATCCCGAGCCCCGACAGCACACCTTGCGCGACCGCACGCATCCGCCGGCGGTCCAGGACGCCGAACCGCGTGAATTCGCCCTCCAGCCCGAGAAGAAGGTTCTGGAAGATCGGGTAGACCGAGATCAGCGACTGTTCCTGGTGGACGCGGAAGATGCCGAGGCGAACCGCCTCCGATGCGTCTCCCAGCGACACGCGCCGGCCGTGCAGCGCGATCTCGCCCTCGTCCGGTCGCTGGGTGCCGCTCAGGATGTTCATCAGCGTCGACTTGCCCGCCCCGTTCTCCCCGACGAAGCCGAGCGTGGAGCCGAGCGGGATGTCGAAACCGACATCGGCGAGCGCGGTGACGGCACCGTAGCGCTTGGTGATGCCGCGAAGCCGGAGGTGCATGGGCGGCGAATCGCCCTCGGCGTCTTCCCCGCCCACGTCCGCCTCAGAAGCCAAGGACGGTTTTCCCGGCGCGCGTCACGCCCGCGACGGCACTCAAGGGGCCGGGGGCGGCATGGGCACGGTAGGTTTCGTTCAGCTTGGCGACGTTGCCGGCATCCAGCGAAGCCTGGACGGCCGGCGGCAGCGCCCAATTGGCGGGACGGCTGGCCGCCATGGATTCGATCGGGCTCCACAGCTGCGTCGGGTCGATCACCTCCATGCCCCAGGGCAGCTTCCAGTTCTCGCCGTTGAGATGGCGCGACATGGAGCGGAAGTCGAAGGCGATGCCGCCATCGGCTGCTGTCGCGTCGAGATAGGCCTGCGCGGCCTCGGGAGAATCCAGAAACAGCGAATCGAAGTAGCGCATGCGCTCGAGCGGATCGGTGACGACGCCCTCCAGCGCGTCGTAGAGATCCACCACCGAATAGCCCGTCATGAAGGGCGCGTTGATCGAGACGGTGCCCAGCGCGTTCTCGTCCTCTCGCACCCGGTTCAGCATCTCGCGCGTGGCGTCGATGCCCGCCGTCGGGATGGCGAGCCCCCGCTCGCGCAGAGCATCCAGGACCGCGATCGCGGTATCGTCGTTGTAGGAGATGATCGCGGCCACGTCGGGATGGGCGGTCAGGAGGTTCTCGACCACCGGCCGGGCAGCCACCCGGTTCTCGCCGCCGGGCTGTTCGGCCACGAGCTCGATCTCGGGATTGCGCGACAGGGCGAGCTTCACGCCGGCGGCGCGCGTGTCGGCGGAGAAGTTGCCCGGCAGGCCGGCGACGTAGAGCACCTTGCCCTTGTTGCCGATCCGGTCGAACAGGGCCTGCGCCATCGCCGCCGTGCCGCGCACGTTGTCGGGCTGGCTGTAGAGCTGATAGGCGCCGTTGAAGGACGGATCGTCCGGGTGGAGCCAGGCGGCCGTGGAATGGGCATTGGCGATCCGGATGCCGACCTGGGCGGCGGTCGCCGTCAGCGCCTTGATGATCTCGGCGTTCTGGGCAAACGTGACGACGGCATTGATCCCGAGCGCCGGAGCCTGTTCGATCTGGGCGATCTGCTTGGCGACCGAATCGTCGAAGGTCTGCGAGACGTAGCCGAGCCCAAGCTGCTCGCAGGCCGTCCGGCACCCTGCATCCCAGCCCTGCCAGTACTCGTTGGCCAGAGTCGGAAAACTGTTGAGGATCGTGATCTTTTCGTCCGAGCCCCGCGCCGTTCGAAGCATCAGGCCCGGCGCGGCAAGGAACGCGGCAGCGCCGACAGACGACTTCAGAACCTGACGCCGACTGACGCCATTCGAAAACTTCACCATGCTTGCCGTCCTCCCGACGAAATCGACGTTTCTTTCGTCGGCGAAAGACTATTTCCCGTTTCCTTCCGTCACATCACTCGATTTGTCCGAAATGGACAGTGCGACGCAGCATGGCCGGGACCGCGCGTCAGCCCTTCATCACCAGCACCGCGCCCACCAGCACCGCGCCCGCTCCCAGGAGCCGGGTGGGCGTGATCGGATGCTGCGCGATGCCGAGCGCGCCGTACCGGTCCAGAAGCAGGGAAGCGACGACCTGGCCGAGAATGAAGAAGGCGACCGTCGACGCCGAGGCGATGCGAGGCAGCGCGAACAGGACGCAGGACAGGATCGTCGCGCCGAGCAGGCCGCCCACCAGAAGCGGATAGGGCGCGATCGAGGCGACGCTGCGCCAGGGCGGAAACGGGACGGCGCGCACCAGCATGACGAGAAGCAGCACGCACGCGGCCACCGACATGGAGATCAGCGCCGACGGCAGCGGTCCCAGAACCCGCGCGATCGCGGCATTGAAGACACCCTGCGTCGCCTGCGCCATGCCGGCAACGATGGCGGCCGCGACCGCCAGAAAGAGCACGGCGCTCATGTCCGCCCCCCCGCGCGCCGGCGCGCCGCGGCGGCCGCCATCATTTCAGGGCGACATAGGTTTGCGGGTCGAGCTGGGAGATGCGCACGGCCGCATGCGCGCCCGTGGCCCTCTCCACGATGGCGCGCAGCCGGAGGCCGATATCCGTCACCCGCTCGCGCGTGCGCTCGGGCCCAAGCATGATCGTCATCTCGACATTGACGGCCGCCATGTCCGGCAGGGTCAGCACCGGAACCACCGCGAACTGGCAGGCGTCGGGCGTCACCGCCAGCCCGTCGCACAGCATCGCGCGCATCGGCGCGAGCGCCTCGACCAGCGCCTGCCGCGAGAAGCGATGGACGCTCTCCTCGACGAAGATCTTCAGGTTCGGCATGGCGCGTCTTCTCCGTTCATGCGGGCCCGCGCCCCGCGAAGGCGTTCGCCACCAGCCGGGCCAGCTCCGGTGCCTCCAGGGGCGCCGGGTTCCAGTAGGGGTTGGCCAGAACGATGCCGGGAATCTCGTCGACGGCGCCGGCGGGAAGCCCGAGGCGCTCCAGAGCCATCGTGGCTCCCAACCCTTGCGCAAGGTCGAACAGCGCCCGTGCGGGATCGTCGGTGCCGAGCGCGCGGCGCAGCGCCGCCATCGCATCCGGCACGAAGGGCGCGTTGAAGGCGAGCGCATGGGGCAGAACCGCTGTATGGGTCTCGGCATGCGGCAGGTCGTAGGTGCCGCCGAGCGTGTGGCAGATCTTGTGGTGGAGCGCCATGCCGACGCTGCCGAGGCACACGCCGCAGAGCCAGGCGCCGAACAGGGCCTCGCCGCGCGCCGCGCGGTCGTCCGGGCGCGCATGGATGGCCGGCAGCGCGCGCGCCATGGCCCCGATGCCGCGCTCCGCCATCATGGAGACGATCGGATTGGCGTCTCGCGCGTAGAGCGCTTCCACGCCGTGCGCGATCGCGTTGATGCCGCTCGTCACCGACATGGCGACGGGCAGCGTCAGCGTGAGGTCCACATCGTAGAGGACGACCTCGGGCAGGATGCGCGGGTCGGAGCGCGTGCGCTTGCGGCCGTTCTCGGTCTCGCCGAGGATCGGCGTCATTTCGGAGCCGGCATAGGTGGTGGGCGCCACGATCTGCGGCAGGTCGGTGCGCAGCGCGACCGCCTTGGCGAGCCCCGTGGTGGAGCCGCCGCCGACCGCCACGAGGCCGTCGATCCGCTCGGCCGTCACGGTTTCCATGGCCCGTTCGGTCACCTCGACGGGCGTGTGCATGCGCGCGCCCGCGAACACGGCCGCCGCGCGGTCGCCCAGCGTTCCCGCGATGCGCTGTGCATCCGCTTCCTGCTCGGGCGTCGCCACCACCAGCACCCGCCGGAGGCCAAGACGCTCGACCTCCTCTGGAAGCTTCGCAAGGACCCCCGCGCCGAACACGACGCGGCCGGGGTTGGCGTTGTAGACGAAGCTCTCGACCCCCCCGCTCATGCCGGCGCCCCCTCGCCCTGGCGGGCCAGAACGAAGCGCCAGTCGACCTGCGTGAAAGGATTGGGAAAGCCGAGTTCGGCAGCCCGCGCCGGGTCGTCCACGGTCTGGAAGTCGGCGATCAGGTCCTCCTTCACGCCGAACACGGCATCGGTGTGGAGGTAGGGACAGTCGGGGGTGAAGAGGTGGGTCGTGACGGTCTCGAAGCCGCTCGCCGCGACGATGAAGTGGATATGGGCCGGACGGTAGGGATGGCGGCCGAGCGCGGCCAGCAGTTGGCCGACGGGTCCGTCCGCGGGGATCGGGTAGTAGCGCGGCTTGACGGAGCGAAACCAGAACCGACCCGTCTCGTCGGAGGTGAACACGCCACGCAAGTTCATGTCGGGCTGGATGCCCTGCTGCTGCACATCGTAGAAGCCCTCGTCGTTGGCCTGCCAGACGTCCAGCGTGGCGCCCGCGATCGGCCGGCCGGCGGTGTCCACCACGCGCCCCGTCACCAGCATCCGCTCTCCCTTGCCGTCGAGGCAGATGTCGTGGCCGTTCTCGTAGCGCGGCGCGTTGGACACGTGGAAGGGGCCGAGCACGGTGGTCTCGGTGGCGCCCTTGGGCTTGCGGTTGTCGATCGCGTCCACCAGCATCGACACGCCGAGGATGTCGGACAGGAGGATCCATTCCTGGCGCCAGTCGCTGGTGATGTGGCCGGTCGCGGTCAGGAACTCGATCACGCGCATCCATTCCGCGTTGGTCGGCTCGACCTCCTTCACGAAGGCGTGGAGGTGTCGCACGGCACTATCCATCACGGTGCGCAGGCGCTCGTTCCCGGCGTCGGCATGGCGGGCAGTGACGACGGCGACGGAGGTTTCCTCCGTGAAGTAGCCGTCGCGGACGGTCTGGGCAGGTGTTTCCGACATGCGGGTCTCCTTGCGGGTCTTGGACCGCGGCCCGGCGGGGCCGCGGCTTGGCGTCGGTCCGCCCGCCTTCAGGCGGCCAAAAGCGTCACCTTGATGCAGGCCTTGGGATCGGCGCCGAGGCGGAACGCCTCGACGGCGTCGCCCAGCGCGAACTGATGGGTCTGGATGGGCGACAGGTCGAGGCCGGTGCGTTCCAGGAAGCGGATCGCGGCCGGCCACACGCCGGGCGAGCCGATGCAGCCCTTCACCTCCAGATTGCGCATCTGGATCAGGCCGAGATCGACCGGCACGGTGCGCCCGATCGAGATGCCGACCATGGACACGCGGCCCTCCTCGCGCGCGAAGCGGAACGTGTCGGCGAGCGAGGCGTCGTGACCGGACGCTTCCACCACGAGGTCGGCGCCGATCCCGCCGGTCAGCTCCATCACGCGCTCCACCGCGCCGCCGTCGGAGGGATCCACCGCCGCGTCGGCACCGAGCCTCAGGGCGACCTCGCGGCGCTTGGCGATGGGATCGATGACGACGACGCGCGCGCCCATGCCGATCGCGGCCGCCGCCGAGACGAGGCCGATCGTGCCGCCGCCCGACACCACCACGGTTTCGCTGGCGTTGGTGCCGCCGGAGCGCTGCACGGCGTAGAAACCGCAGGTGAACGGTTCGATCAGCGACGCCTTCCGGTCGTCCACCGCATCGGGCAGCTTGTGCAGCCATTCCGGGTTCACCGCGAAATATTCGCGGTCCGCCCCGTCCAGCGAGAAGCCGAAATGGTGGAGGCGCTCGGGCGTGCGCACCACGCATTCGCCGACCACCCGGTCGCCGGTCGCAAAGCCACGCACGTCGCGCCCGACCTCGACGATCTCGCCGGCCCATTCATGGCCGGGCGTGACGGGGTAGCTGATCGGGATGATGTAGCGACCGCCGAGCAGCTCGTAGTCGGAATGGCAGATGCCGACCGCGCGCGTTCGCACCATGACTTCGGTGGAAGCGATGCGCGGCATCTCCACCTCCGCGACCACGGGCTTGTCGGGCGCTTCGAAGACGAGAGCTTTCATGAGTGTCCTCCCAGACGAACGAGGTTCAGTGGACGGGCTCGACCGCGCCGCTCGAGGCCGAGCGGACGATGGCTTCGAGCAGGGCGATGTTGCGGATCATGTCCTCGCCGGTGATCGGATATTCGATCTCGCCGCGAACGGCGCGGGCGAAGGCGTGGAGGTTGTCGCGCACCGGCTCGGCGGCGCCCAGATCCTCCACCGTGATCGGCCCGCCGGCGGTGGCGCGCGTCACGATCCAGCCGCTGGGCGCCTCGACATGGGTCTTGTCGCGCACCTCGATCCAGCCTTGCGTGCCGAACACGGCGAAGCGCGACACGAAGGGCGTGGCGAGCGTCGCCGAGACATAGGCCGAGCCCCCGCCGGCAAAGCGGATATGGGCGCTCATCGTGTCGCCCTGCGGGATGCGCGAGGCGAGGTTCTCACAGGACACGCGCACGTCGCTCGCCTTGCCCATGAGCTTCACCGACAGGTCGGTGAGGTGGATGCCGGTCGCGGTCATGCCGCCGGCCGGCGCCTGGTCGGCCTTGAGGCGCCAGTTCTCGGCCGGCAGGCTCAGGAACTTGTCGTGGCTGAAGTTCGCCTCGATCTGAAGG
Organism: Aureimonas sp. ME7; assembly: GCF_903970965.1. Lineage (GTDB taxonomy): Bacteria > Pseudomonadota > Alphaproteobacteria > Rhizobiales > Rhizobiaceae > Aureimonas. The sequence goes on from NZ_CAJCKW010000006.1 coordinate 284,487, forward strand.
ATGCGGCCGAGTTCGCCGGCTTCCGCCTTTTGCAGGATCTCGGCGATCGGCGGCTCGAAGCGGCGCTCGTGCCCCATACCGAGCACGAGGCCGGCCTCCCGGCACAGTTGCACCGCCTTCTCCGCACCGGCTTTGGTGAGGGCGAGCGGTTTCTCGCAGAAGACGTGCTTGCCGGCTGCGACCGCCGCCTCGATCTGCGCCTCGTGAAACGCGTGAGGCGTTGCCAGGATCACGGCCTCGACGTCGGCGTCGTTCAAGGCCTCGTCAAGCCCGGACGAGAAGGCGAGCCCTTGCTCGGCGGCGAACGCGGCCGCCGCCGGATCGGGATCGACGGCGCGCACGAGGCGGACGCCCCCCTCCCCGCCCGCCATCAGCTGCGTCATCTTGCGGCCCCACCAGCCGAGGCCGACGATCGCGGTTCTGACCTGTTCCATCGCCATCCCCTCAGCGGTTGTCCATCCGCTTCAGGAAGGGATGAATCTCCACCCTCTCCCAGATGCCGGCCTTGGCGAAGGGATCGGCGGCGTTGAAGCGCTCGACCTCTTCCTTGGTTTCGGCCTCGAACAGGAAGAGCGAGCCGATCATGGTCTCGCCGTCCTCGGCCAGCAGCGGCCCGGAGATGACGATCTTCACTGGGGCGTCCGCGAGATACGCCTTGTGGGCGTCGTAATGGGCGAGACGGTCCCCGACAGCGTTGGCGCGGTCGAGAGCGTGGACGATGACATGCATGGGATGGCCTGGAAACGGAGGGATGGGGGTCAGGCGGCGGAATAACCGCCATCGACCATGAGGATCTGGGAGGTGATGCCGCTGGCCGCATCCGACAGGAGGAAGCCGACGGCGCTCGCGATCTCGGCGGGCTCGACGAGGCGCCCGATGGGCTGGTCGTCCATCCAGCGCGCCATAACCGCAGGCTGCTGGATTCCGACCTCGGCCAGCATCACCGTGTCGGTGTAGCCGGGACCGACCGCGTTGACGCGAACGCCGCGCCGCGCCCACTCGACGCCGAGCACGCGGCACATGTGGGCGACGCCGGCCTTCGACACGTCGTAGCCGACATGCAGCTCGGGCCGCACGGCCTTGACGCCCGCGATCGAGGCGGTCGCGACGACCGAGCCCCGGCCCGCCTCCAGCATGCCGCGGGCGAAGGCGCGGATCGTCCAGTAGACGCCGTCCAGATTGATGCGCATGACGCGCCGCCATTCCTCGTCGGTATGCTCGGCGCCCGGTTTCTCGTAGCTCATGCCGGCATTGGCGAAGAGGCCGTCGACCGGGCCGAAGCGCGCCACGGCCTCGCCCTGCGCCGCGTTCACGGCATCAGGGTCCGACACGTCGAACGCGATCCAGTCGGCCCGGCCGCCGGCGGCCCTGATCTCTTCGGCGACGGCGCTGACGCCCTGGTCGCGGTCGGCCGCCAGGACATGGGCGCCGAGCGCGGCTAGGTGCGCGCATGCCGCCCGGCCGATGCCGCCGGCCGCCCCGGTCACCACCACGCGCCGCCCGTCGAGCCGGAACCGATCGATCGCGCTCATGCCGCCGCCTTCACCTGGACGAGGACCTTCATGTTCCGCCCGCTCGGGTCGAGCAGCGCCTCGAAGCCCTTCTCGACCACGTCTTCCGGCTGGATGGTCGCGGTGACGATCCGCTCGACCGGAAAGCGGCCGGAAGCGATCATCTCGGCAACGCGCGGCCAAACGTCGGTCGGGTAGCACCAGGTCGCCTCGACCGTGATGTCCTTGAGCGCCCAGAGCATGGCGTCGATCGAGGCCTTCTTCGTGTGGAGCCCGACCTGCACCACGGTGCCGCGCCGGCGCACCGCATCGACGCAGAGGTTCAGCGAGGCCTCCGCCCCGACGCATTCGAGGGCGACGTCCACTCCGACGCCGTCCTCAGTCTGCGCGCGAATGGCTTCGAGGACATCCTCGTCGCCGCGCGGATCGAAGACGATCGCCTCCGGCACGAGTTCCTTGGCGAGCGCCCGGCGGTTCGGGTTCGGCTCGGAGACGAAGATCGGCGCGGCGCCGGCCGCCTTGGCGGCAAGAAGCGCCAGCGCCCCGATCGGGCCGATGCCGGACACCAGCACGCTCGACCCCTCCTCGACCCGGCCGCGATCGACGCCGTAGAGCGCGACGGCGGCCGGCTCGATCATCGCCGCCTGGACGTCGGTAATGCCGTCGGGGACCTTGACGACGTTGTAGCCGTTCAGCACCGCCTGCTCGCCGAGGCCGCCCCAGTCCCAGGACAGGCCGACGCAGGCCATCTTCTCGCTGAGGTGATAGAGGCCGCGCCGACCGTAATAGTCGTCGCGCGGCGAGATGAGGGGCTGGATCGACACGCGGTCGCCGGGCGCGACATGGGTGATCTCGCCGCCGACCTTCACGACGCGCGCCGAGAACTCGTGCCCGAGGATCTGCGGCAGCTTGGCGCCGGAGTAGACGTGCGGGTCGATCGGCGTGACGATCGGACCCGCGACGTATTCGTGGAGGTCCGTGCCGCAGATGCCGCAGACGAGCGGCTCCACCAGCACCTGATCTGGCGCTAGCTCGCCAGAGGGGGCGGGAACGTCCTCGAGGCGGACGTCGCGCTGCGCGTGGTAGCGAATGGCCTTCATGGGAAGAACTCCTATTGCGCCGTGTAGCCGCCGTCGCAGACGAGGCTGGACCCCGTCACGAAGCGCGACTCGTCGGAGGCGAGGAAAAGGACGCAGTTGGCGACGTCGACCGGCTCGCCGAGGGTGAGCGGATGCTTGGCGGACATCATCTCGAGATAATGGTCGAGGCCGCCGGGATAGGTTTCGCCGGCTCGCATGAAGAGCGGGGTCTTGGTGGAGCCGGGATGCACCGCGTTCACGCGGATGCCGTGCGGGGCGTAGCAGACGGCGTCGGTCTTGGTCATCGCCAGCACCGCGCCCTTGGTGGCGTGGTAGGGCGGCAGGTCGTCGTTTCCGATCAGACCGTAGATCGAGGAGAAGTTGACGATCGAGCCGCGTTTGGCCGCCATCATCGGCCCCACCGCATGCTTGGTGCACAGGAAGACGCCGCGCACGTTGACCGCGAAGATCTGGTCCCAGTCTTCCACCGCGACCTCGTGGGCGAGCTTATTGACGCCGGTGATGGCGGCGTTGTTGACGAGGATGTCGAGCGCGCCCCAGCTCTGGACGACCGCCGCGACGGCCGCCGCGACGTCGGTCTCCCGCGACACGTCGCAGCGGTGGAACTCGGCCTCGCCGCCCGCCGCCCGGATCGCCTCCGCGGTCTGACGTCCTGCGTCCTCCGCCACGTCGAACACGGCGACGCGGGCGCCCTCTTCCGCAAAGCGCAGGCACGTCGCCTCGCCGATGCCCGTTCCGCCGCCGGTGACGACGGCGACCTTTCCGCTCAATCGAGCCATGTCTTCCTCTCCCATGCCATGCGTGTCGTTTCTCGGCGCCTCAGGTCAGCACCATTCCCCCGTCCACCATCAGCGTCTGGCCGGTGATCGTGTCGGACGCGCCAGACGCCAGGAACGCGGTGGTTCCCACGATGTCGGCGGGCGTCGAGGGGCGGCCGATCAGGATGTTCGACGAGAACTCGTCGAGCGCCTGCGAGGGCCGCTCGGTGAGGCCGTGCTCCATGAACTCGCGGTCGAGCTGGCGCCACAGTTCGGTCGCCACCACGCCCGGTGCAAACGCGTTGACGGTGATCCCGTGCTCGGCCAGCGCGCGCGCAGCGGCCTGCGTCAGCGCAACCACAGCGAACTTCGAGGCGCAGTAGTGTGCGAACAGCGGATAGCCCTGCTTGCCCGCGATCGAGGCCGTGTTGACGATCTTGCCGCCCCCGCCCTGCCGGATCATCTGCCGGGCCGCTTCCTGCGTCCCGATCAGGACGCCGCGCCCGTTCACCGCCATGATGCGGTCGAAGTCCTCTTCGGTGACGTCGAGGAAAGGGCAGGTCTGGCTGATGCCGGCATTGTTGAAGAGAATGTCGAGCCGGCCGAACTCGGCCACCGTCCGCTCGATCGCGGCCCGCACGCTGGCGCGCTCGCTCACGTCGACGGCGACGCCGATCGCCCGGCCGCCGGCCTCGCCGATCCGCGCCGCGACGCGCTCGGCGGCCGCCGCGTCGAGGTCGGCGACCGCGACCGCTGCGCCCCGCGCGCCCAGATCGCGCGCGATGGCCTCGCCGATGCCGCGCCCTGCGCCCGTCACGATCGCGGTGCGACCCGCCAGCGACTGTTCCATGTGAGGTTCTCCCATCCCGTTCACGAGCCGCGGCGGACGTAGAAGCCCGCGGCGGCGATGATCACGACACCCTTCAGGATGATCTGCATCTGGACGGGCAGTCCGAGCATCACCACGAGGTTGGAGATGGCGACCAGGATCGCCGCCCCCGTCAGCGCGCCCGCGATCGTTCCTCGGCCGCCCGACAGCGCGATGCCGCCGACGACCGCCGCCACGATGGAGTCGAGCTCGAACCCCCGGCCGACGAAATTGTCGACGACGCCCACGAAGCCGGCGAGAACGAGACCCGCCACCGCCGCGCACACGCCGCTCGCGACATAGGCGAGGAGCGTCACGAGATCGGCGCGGATGCCCACGAGATGGGCCGTCACCGGGTTGCCGCCCGTGATGTAGACGCGCCGGCCGAAGCCCGTGCGATGGAGCGCGACGGCCGCGACGGCCGCGATCGCGATCAGGAAGAAGAGCGCATAGGGGATGCCCGCCACCGTGCCCGCGCCGACCAGACGGAAGAAGGGCGGCGCGTTGCCGGAGGGGGCCCCTTGCGTCCAGGCGAAGCGCGCGCCCTGGAGGACGATCATGGTGGCCAGCGTCGCCAGGAACGGCGAGACGCGCCGACGCGTGACCAGCCATCCGTTGGCCAGGCCCACCAGGGCGCCGATGGCGATCGCCACGGCGAAGATCGCCGGCACGTCGCTGTCCCGGCCCGTGAAGGCGGTGGCCGTCACCGCGGCGGTCGCCATCACCGAGGCCACCGACAGGTCGAGGCCACGCACCAGGATCACGAAGGTCTGGCCGATCACCACGATGCCGAGCGGGGCGAGCTGCAGCAGCATGTTGGAGACGTTGGCGCCCGACAGGAAGCCGGGCGCGGCCACCGCGCCGAGCACGATCACGGCCACGAGGAAGAGAAGGATGCCGTAGCGCGAGAGCCGGGCGCGAAGCGCCGTGCCCGCGGCCGGCGCCGCCAGCGTCTCGGCGGCGATCGGACGCGCGCCGCTCATGCCAGCCCCCGCTGCTTCTCGACATAGACCGAGACGGCGAGGATCACGACGAGCCCCTGGATGACGAGCTGCCAATGGCTGGAGATGTCGAGGAAGTTCAGCATGTTGTTGAGAAGCGAGACCAGATAGACGCCGAACAGGGTGCCGATCACGCCGCCGCGCCCGCCCGCCAGCATGGTGCCGCCGACCACGACCGGCGTGATCGAGGCCAGCGTGTAGTTGGCGCCGGTATAGGGCTGGCCGGCGCTGAAGCGGCTGACGAGGTAGATCGCGGTGAGCGCGGCGAAGAAGCCGGACGCGGCGTAGACGCCGACCAGGATGCGGCGGCGCGGCAGGCCCATCAGGTCGGCGGCGTGCGGATCGTCGCCCACCGCGTAGACGCGGCGCCCGGTGCGCGTGTTGTTGAGAACGAAGGACACGAGGAGGAAGAGCGCCAGCGCGACCGTCGCCCCGATCGACAGGCCGCCCGCGAAGGTTCCGTAGGCGAAGACGTCGAACTCCAGCGGCACGCCGCCCACGGGACCCAGGCCGTAGAGCAGCGCGACCCCTTGCAGGATCGCACCCGTTCCCAGCGTGACGATCAGCGGATGAACGCCGGTCAGAACGATCGCCACGCCGTTGGCCGCGCCGATCAGGAGGCCGAGCGCGAGCACGCCGAGAAGCACGGGCGCCACCATCTCAGCTTTCCCGTCGATCAGGCCCGAGGTCAGCATGGACAGGAGGCTGATCGTGGAGCCGACCGACAGGTCGATGCCGCCCGTCAGGATCGTCAGCGTCTGGCCGAGGCTGACGAGGGCGAGGCCCGTCGACTGCTCGTAGACGTTGAGGATGTTGCCGCCGGTGGCGAAGCGGTCCGAGGCGAAGGCGCCCACCGCGAACAGAAGCACGAGAAGCGCGATCACCACCAAGAGGCCGGCGCGGCCGCGCAAGAGGGGGATCAGGACAGCGGACATCGATGGCGTCTCCTTCAGCCGGCCAGACGGCGCGTGGCGAGTTCGATCACGGCCTCCTCGTCGATCTCGCCGGGGCCGAGCTCGCCGGTGACGACCCCCTCGCGCATCACGACGACGCGCTCCGACATGCCGACGATCTCGGGAAGCTCGGAGGAGATCATGAGGATCGCCACGCCCCGGTCGGCGAGCTCCTGCATGATGCGGTAGATCTCGGTCTTGGCGCCCACATCGACGCCGCGCGTCGGCTCGTCGAGGATCAGGAGGCGGTTCGCCGTGCGCGCCCAGCGCGCCACCACGACCTTCTGCTGGTTGCCGCCCGACATGACCGAGACGGGCGTGCCCGGCCCCCGGCAGGTGATGCGGAAGGAGGCGATGGCCTCCTCGGCCACGGCCTTTTCGCGCGCGCCGTCGAAGAGCGAGGCGCGCGAGAACTCCGGTAGCGTCGAGGCCGTAACGTTGGCGGCGACATCGAGCAGCATGGCGAGGCCCTGGCCCTTGCGGTCCTCGGTGACGAGCCCGATCCCGAGCTCGATCGCGCGGCGCGGCGTGGCGATGCGCACGGGCCTGCCGTCCACCAGGATCTCGCCGGCCCGCATCGGGATCGCGCCGAAGAGAGCCAGCGCCAGCTCCGAGCGACCCGCGCCGACCATGCCGGCGAGCCCGGTGATCTCGCCGGCGCGCAGCGCGATCGAGGCGCCGCGCACGCGTCCCGCGATCTCGACGCCCCGTGCCTCCACGACGACGGGGCCAGGCTCGCCCCCGCCCTTTCGGCGGGGAAAGAGCTCGGCGAGCTCGCGCCCGACCATGAAGCCGATCAATTGGTCGCGCGACACCTCGCCGATCGCACGCGTGGCCACGAAGCCCCCGTCCTTGAGGATCGTGACGCGGTCGCACAGGGCGAAGATCTCCTCCAGGCGATGGGAGATGTAGACGATGGCCACCCCGGCATCGCGCAGCCGGCGCAGGCGCTCGAACAGGACGTCCACCTCGCGCCCCGCGATCACCGCGGTCGGCTCGTCGAGGATCAGGAGCTTGACGTCGTGGACGAGCGCCTTGGCGATCTCCACCATCTGCTGGTCGGCGACGGACAGGTCGCGCACGAGGCGCGCGGGATCGATCGCGATGCCGAAGCGCTCGAGAAGGGCTCGGGCGTCGGCGCGCGTGCGGCGATGGTCGACGAGCCCGAGGCGGTTGCGCCGCTCGTGCCCGATGAAGATGTTCTCCGCCACGCTGAGATGGGGGAAGAGCACGAACTCCTGATAGATGACGTGGACGCCCGCGCGTTTGGCGTCGCCGGGCCCTTTCCACACGGTGGGCCGACCGTCGAACTCGATCGCGCCCTCGTCGGGCTGGTGGACGCCGGCGATGACGCGCGTCAGCGTGGACTTGCCCGCCCCGTTCTCGCCGACCAGTGCGTGAATCTCACCGGCCCGCACGTCGAAGTCGACGTCGTTGAGCGCGCGCACGCCGGGGAAGCCCTTCCGGATGCCCTTGAGCGACAGCATGGGGTTCAACTTTCACGAAACGAGCGACGATTGGCGGCCCGCCGACCGGCGACGGGCCGCCGTGAGGCGTCAGTTCGAAGGGGGCCTCAGCGCGGGTAGTCGACGCTGTAGGACGAAGGGTTGTAGCCGGGGCCCATGCCGCCGGTGACCAGCATGTCGGCCGGCCCGTCCTTGACCACCATCTCGGAGATCGGCAGGTCGCGCCGGATCGAGGCGGTCTCGTCGCCGTCCGTCGTCGCGATCTGCGAGTTGATCGTATAGGTGCAGGGCACGGTCTGGCCGGCGAGCACCTTCAGGGCCACCTCGACGCTGACCCCGCCCATGGCCGGCGGGTAGCCGATCTCCAGCATCGGCACCTTGTGCTGGAGCGCGAGCTGCAGCGGACCGTTGACGTCCGAGGTCGTGTGGGGCGGAATCTCGCCGTCCTTCCAGCCCGCCTCCACGAAGGCCTCGATCGAGCCGGGCGTCTGGAGCCCGTGGGCCGACCACACGGCGTTGATGTCGTGGCCGTATTTGGAGATCGCGGCCTGCATGACCTGCTTGCCCTTGACCGGGCTCCAGTCGGAATAGACCGTGTCGAGGATCTTGATGTCGGGATGCTGGTTGAAGACCTGCATGGCCGCGCGCGTGCGGATCTCGTTGGGGCTGGAGCCCGCCTGGCCCGCCAGCATGATGACGTTGCCCTTGCCGTTCAGCTTCTCGACGATCCACTGGGCGAAGAGGCGGCCCATCATCGTGTCGGAGGCGGTGACGAAGGACACGAAGTTGTCCGACGAGATGCGCCGGTCCACCATGACCACGGGGATGCCGCGCTTGGTGGCGCGGGTGATGGCGGGATCGAGCGCCTGCTCGGTGTTGGCGCTGACGATCAGGATGTCGACCTGGCGCGAGATCAGGTCCTGGACGTCGGCGACCTGCTTGGCGTCGTCGTGGCCGGCGTCGGTGATGATGAGCTGCTTGATCTGGTCCTTGTGCTCGGCCGCCGCCTTCATGATCGAGTGCTGCATGACGACGCGCCAGCTGTCGCCGAGCCCCGCGTTCGAGAAGCCGATGACGTAGGGGCCGTCCTTTTTGTACTCGGCCGTGTCCTTGAAGCAGATGTCCTGGGCCGGGTTGAACAGGAAGGTGCGCGGCGCGCCCTCGTAGGGGCCGGCGTGGGCCGCGCAGACGCCCGCAAAGGCGACGGCGGCACTCAACAGATAGCGTTTGATTCCAGTCTTCACGTGCTGCTCCTCCCAAAGCGATGGCTGGTCTGCGAAGGACGCAAGTAGGCGCGACCGCAGCGCGAATATCGCACTGCAATATACTGTGCGACTTCTACGTCGTTCCTCCCGCGGGCCGCCAACAGGCCCGAACGAAACGTTAGTGATTTTGTCCGCCCGAGAACAAATCCTGATTTGTCCAAAATGGACATCGTTCGCCTCCACATGAGACGGGGCTTGGTTCAGGAAGAAGCAGCCGCAGGGTGCGAAGGCGCTGGGCGGACGGGACGCCGTCGCAGGGAGAGGCGAGATGGCACAGAACGAACTTCGTATCGGCTGGGTCGGAACCGGAAAGATGGGCCGGCCCATGAGCCGTCATCTCCTGAAGGCGGGGATGGCGGTCACGATCTTCGAGCCCCTGGCCCAGAATCGCGCGAGCCTCGTCGCCGACGGAGCGGAGGTGGCCTTGTCGATGGCCGACCTCGCCGCCGCGGCCGACATCGTCGTTCTGACCATTCCCAACGACAAGGTGCTGGAGACCGTCTCGTTCGGGCCGGACGGCCTGGTCGCGGCCATGCGCCCTGGCCAGATCCTGATCGAGATGAGCACGGTGTCTCCGAGCATCTCCGCCCGCCTGCATAAAGAACTGGAGCGGCGCGGCATCGCCTATCTGCGGGCGCCCGTCTCGGGATCCACGACCACGGCCACCAGCGGCAAGCTGTCGGTGGTGGTGTCCGGTCCGCTCGCGGCCTTCGAAGTCGCCCGGCCGATCCTGGCCTGCTTCTCGACCCACCAGTTCCATGTCGGAACCGGCGAAGAGGCCCGCTATCTCAAGCTCGTGCTCAACGCCCTCGTGGGCGCCACCTCGGCGCTTGTCGGGGAGGCGCTGACGCTCGGCCGCAAGGGCGGCCTCGACACGGCCACCATGCTGGACGTGATCGCCCACAGCGCGGTCGCCTCGCCGCTGCTCGCCTACAAGCGCGACCTTCTCGTCTCGCGCAACTTCGAACCCGCCTTCACCGTGGAACAGATGATGAAGGACTTCGATCTGATCCTGGACGCGGGGCGCGCCGACCACGTTCCCATGGCGCTGGCCGCCCTGGTCCGGCAGCAATACGAGGCGGCCTTCGCCGGCGGTCTTGCCGACCAGGACTTCTTCGTGCTTGTCGAGCAGTGCGAGCGATCGGCGGGTCTTGCGATGGACAAGCGGGACGGCCGGGAAGCGGAAACCGGCGTCGCACGTTGACGGAAGGCGGAGACGGGACGGTGCCTCGCTGATCCCTCCTCCCACGCCCGCAGGGAGGCGGCGCGTTGAACGAGTACGAGATCCTACGCGTCATCGAGTTCGTGGAGCAGACGCGCACGCCCTTTCGGCAGACCATGCCCGTTTGCGACGACGAGCCGGTGTGGAACATCACGGCCTTCCTGATGAAGTCGGAGATCCGGGGCCAGATGGTCACGATCTCGATGCTCGCCCAGGTCACCGGCATTCCCTATGCCACATCCATGCGGCTGATCGGCCGGCTGGTGGACAGCGGCTTCATCCTGCGCATGCCGCGGGGCCGCGCGGGCAAGAGCCATTCGCTGCATCCGGGCGAGGACATGCGCAGGGCGTTTCTCGTCTATGCCCGGTCGATGAAGTCGCTGATCGCCCGCACCATGGGCCTTCGCGGCACGGGCGAGGACGAGGAGCAGTACTACTTCGGCGGAACGCCCCTCGCTTCGCAGCCGCAGCCTCCGCCCCGGCTGGTGGAGCATCGCGCCAAGGCCGAACTCGACATCCGCTTCCTGCTCAACGACGACAACTACTTCTCGGCGATGCGCAACATGTGGGTGGATCTGCGCTCCAATCTCGCCGCCTCGCGCGACTTCAGCCTGCGCCGCCTGCCCGATCTCTACCGCGAGATTCTTGCCAACGCCGAACGCCCCGTGTCGAAATACGACGTGGTGACCCTCAACATGCCCTGGCTGGGCGAACTGGCCAGCAAGAAGCTTCTGCGGCCGCTCAATCCGTTGGTGGATTCGGGCATGCTCGACCTCACCGACTTCCACCCGGTGATCCAGTCCACCGCCGACTGGTGCGGAACGACCTTCGGAATGCCGATCTACTGCACCATCGGCATCCTCGCGGCGCGCAAGGACCTGTTCGAGGAGCGCAACCTTGCGTTTCCGCGCACCTTCGACGAGGTGATCGACAGCGGCCGGCGCTTCCACCAGCCCGATCAGGGACGTTTCGGCGTGGTGTTCGACGGCGCGCGGGGGATGCCGATCGCATCGACCTTCCTGTTCTTTCTCGGCGCCTGCGGCACGGCCCCGGTGGCCGCGCGCTCGGGAGGGGGAGCCGTCGCGCTTTCCCGGCTCGCTCCCGACGAAGCCGTCCAGATGATCGATTCCGAGGCGGGCGCGGCCGCGCTGGAACACATGCGCCGCCTGCTGGAGATCGCGCCGCCAGACGCCTTGGACCTCGCCTGGGATCAGAACCTCGCGCTGTTCCTGTCCGGCCGGGCCTCGATGGCCTATTGCTGGACCATGCGCGCCGCCCGCATGGAATACGATGTCCAATCCACGGTGAAGCGGAAGGTGGAATATCTGCCGCAGCCGGCGGGCCCCGGTGGCGGGCGGGCATCTCCCATCGGTGGGTTTCTCCTGGCGATCCCCGCCAACCTTCCGCCCGAGCGGGTGGAGATCGCATCCGAGGCCATCGCGTGGATGACGTCCAAGAAGGCGATGCACGCCCATGTGCGCAACGGCTTCCCGGTGGCGCCCCGCTTTTCCACGAGCGCCGACCCGGAAGCCAGCGCCGGCTCGCCGATCGTCCGCTTCGTGGACGGCCTGGCGAGGCGGCAGCTCCTGACGACCTGGCAGCGCCCCAACATTCCGCACTACACACGCATGGAGGCGGTGATCAGCCGGGAAATCCATGCCGCCTTGCGCAAGGACAAGCCAGCCTCGATGGCCCTGTCCGATGCCGGCGCGGCGATCAACGAGATTTTGCGCGAACCCGCTCCCCGCTGACCGATCGCCGTTGCAACGGCACGGGGGAAGCAGCTTCATGCAGGCGCTGCTCTACGAAACTCGTCCGCACGATATGAAAACTTCTGAGCACGTTTCCCTTACAAGAGTTATGGAAGCGGCCTTGGGCATACGAGCCCACCACGGCGCTGGCCACCGCCATCGCCGGATGCGTATTCGGCGTAAGGGCCGAAGGATTTGACAAAGGGCGGGAAGCCCCTCGTCCACAACTTCACCTGCCAAAACGCTTTACCTACCTCGCTTATCCGCTCATGGATACCGGGTGCGGTTTTGCGCCTTTTTGCCTGCCTTCGCTGCCGTCGGACACGCCGCCTTTCGCGAAAATGTCCCAGAAGTGTCTCCGATCCGATCGAACTCCGGAAATCAAGCGGCCGAGTCATTGGAAACGTTGGCGCGCCGGTCAGAACAAAACGGCGAACACTTATATTATTGAATTCGTTAGATTATTTTTTATACTCGATGAGCGGCTTGTTCCCTTGCTGTCGGCCTCTACGGTGCAGGCGTGCTGACCCGGACTCAAAGTTAAGCGAGTTTTCTTCGTCCAATGACCGTTGTTATGTACGCCTCTATGGCGTACATAACGTCCGATCGTAGATGGTAGGAGTTCCGATGCGAGTGTTCCACGACGAGACGCAAGACGTCGCTGAGCGCAGCACCGAGCGTATGAATTTTCGTACCAAGCCGCGCATCAAGGAGGCGATCCAGCGTGCAGCCGCCCTGTCGGGTGTGGACGACTCGGTCTTCACGATGAGCGCGGCGTATCGCTTCGCTCTGGAGACGATCGCTGCTCACGAGCGCACTGTCCTGCAGGCGGTGGATCATTCGGCGTTCTTTGCCGCGATCGACAATCCGCCGGAGCCGTCCGAGAAGCTGCGAGCCGCCTTCGCGCGCCATCGCGAGGCCGTTCAGTCCAAGTGAGTGTTCTGATCATTGAGCCGCTCGATCGAGAGAAGCACGATCGGGCGGCTTTCTCCTGCGGTGTCGCCCAGGTCGACAACTTCTTCCGCAATACCGCGAACAAGCTCGCCAAGGCGGACAACCTACGCACTTGGGTGATGACCGATCCCGATGGGAGCATCATCGGCTTCTACGCGATGAACGCCCATGCCGTCGACTACACCGATTTGCCGAAGAGGTTCGCCCGCACCCGTCCCGGCCATGGCAGCATCCCGGCTGCCTACGTCTCGATGATCGGTGTGCGCAAGGATCTGCAGGGTAAGGGCTACGGCGGCGACCTGTTGGCGGATTGTCTGAAGCGTATCGCACGCGTGGCTGACCAGATCGGGATCGCGGTCGTCACGCTTGATGTACTGGACTGTGGTGACCCTGCGTTGGTAGTCCGCCGCCAGCGTGCCTATGCCACCTACGGCTTCGAGCCTCTGCCATCGCAGCCCTTATGCATGTTTCTGCCGCTCGCCACGGTCCGCAGGCTGCTGGATCAGGCGGGTTAAACGCCGCCGACCTGTAAACGTGCGGATCGTTAGTACGGTGCGGTTGTGCTCTGTGGCAGAGCAGACGGATGCCTCTGCAACGTATGGGCGTCAGTCCTGTGAGGACAGTAGTCCATCGATCATCAGGATCGTTGCTCCCAACTGCGTCCGCAGACCGATCAGTTGATCGGTGATGACAAGGTCATGCCGGGTCAGCGAAAGGAAGAGTCTGAACACGCGGTCGGAATGACGTGCCAGCGCGATAAGATGGGTGCCGTTGGGTTCATGCGTGCCGGCGAACCAGTTCTTGACGGTCCGGTCGCTGGCTTTCGTCCATATCATCACGGTCTTGATGGCATGCGGCTCAGTCGCGAAGTGCTCGCGCAAAGCTTCTGCCACCAATCGTGCCAACAGAGGCGCTCCGCCATTACCGGAGCTGCTCGGCGGACACATACTTCCCGTTTCCGGAAATTTTTTCCCTTTGACCTGCCACCCGTTTCCTGGACTGTTTGGAGCTGGAAAATTCCAGTTATGGAGGAGGGCCGGAAACAGGAGTGAGGAACGAAGAGGTCGCAGTTCTCCGAGGCGCAGATCGCGTTCGTGCT
>NZ_CAJCKW010000007.1 GCF_903970965.1 Aureimonas sp. ME7
GAGCTGCGGACTTCCGTTGCTCTGGACATATCTGTCGCCCTCCTTGGGCGCTTGCTCTCACCCGGATCGTTGGGTCGCATCGGCCGGCAACCCGAGTGCTGACGATCCCATGATCAGTGGCAAACCTCGGGATTTGCTGGCCGAGTTCCCATCGCCACAGAAATACGCAACGCGCGTGTTTGCTCAGTTTGGAGAGTTATGGCCGAAAGCCGCTTTGGTAAGTCCGAACTGCGCTGGAGACCGCTACCGGTGGTCGATAAGGTTGGCGGGACCCCTTTAGCGACACACACAGGTCGTGATGACAGCATCACCGGCGGATTGCCAGTTCGTAGAGCATGTCCTCACCAACCAAAAAGCAATTATCGGGAAGCTGCCTTCGACAACGCAACGCAGGAGTGCTACACAAGCACCAAATACGTGCGACATAAGTTATTGAATTTGCTTATTGTATATCGGAAATTTGGCATTCCTTTCCTGGGCACCAGTTCCCCTGATTAGTCAGGGAAGCCAAAGTCTTACGCGACATCACGGGGTTAGGGTCGGCAGCCTGTTCAACAGGACTGTTCAACAGTGGCCCTTGCAATGCCCCGTCCGTTGAAGCGCTCAAGCACCTCCTACCATCAGTTCGTTCAGCGCATCCGGTCTGACATCACTGCGAAGGCCAGGGGTAGAACGCTGGTCGTTCCGGTCGGGGACGACAGTCATCTTTACCCTCTCCACGAAGGCGCAGGACGTCCGGTTGTCGCTGCGCACGCGAGACCATACCAAGGCCAAGCTTCGTCAGGCGGTCGTCCTCGGCTGTCTGGAGAGCGTCTGGCGAGCCGTACGTGACGGCCCTCGTACGGTGACCCATCAGGAAAACGTAACTCTGGCAGGCGACTGGGACCGAGCCCTCCTGGCGGACTGGAGCGGGTGATTCAACCCGATTTGTTCCTAGCCGAGCGCGCTGTGAGTTTGGACATGGAAGGTCGCCGTGGTTTCTCATTGAGGCAGGCGAAGCTCTCTCACCGGTCGCTGCGTCGCTCCAGCGCAACACTGACGGCAATTGTCGACCCGACCCCAATATCGCACGTTTCTTCGAGACGCCAATCCCAGCGTAGACCTTTTTCCATCGATAGAACGTCGCCTCGGCGACCCCATCTTCCAACAGATCTCGCCAACCATGCCTGCCGTCCGCACGCCGGGGCATAGGCGGTCGGCCTGCAATCCCACCGCTTTGCCATGCAGCGTCGGTCGCCGACCCGGACTGGATCCCTACGACAACGGCAACTCGGTCAAACGCGTCATGTGCGCGGCTAGAGGAATGGCTTGCTATCGCCTCCAATACGAGCAAGCAACCGTCGGCCTTCGTGGTCCCTCCGCCTCGCCGTTGCGCTTGATGAGCTCGATCGCGAGCATGCCACTGGGGTTAGGCGACCGACTCCGGTTCTTCTCGCGACAAGCCATCGTCCCCTCGCGATTCAGATCGATCAGCGGATCCCGAGCGTCGGCTGTGCGATGCCCAGCGCCTGCTTGCCGATCGTTCCCTTCTGCTTGTCGATGTTGTCGTGCAGCGACAACGTTCTGGCATTGCGCCAGTATAGATCGGCGGCGTGGCGACGTGCCGTCGATCGGGCACCGCACAGGACGAACAGGTCGCTACCGATCTGGACCGCCGACTGGCTGACGAAGACCTTGAGGATGTACATTCGCCGCGACAGTTCCGGTAGCACGTCGAAGTCGCCCGCGACGGCCCTGTCGTAGAGAGGCGCGATGCGCTCCAGGAGCGCGAGGCCCGCCTCGACGCCGACGGCGAGATCGGCGATGCGCAGCTGGACGTTGGGCTCGTCCGCCGTTCTTTCATAGCCGGCGGTCGGGCGCCGCTGCGTGTTGGTGTAGTCGATGGCGTAGGCGAGCGCGCCTTCGGCCATACCGGCCAGCATCGCCGCGAACCCGGTCTGGTACAGGGAGCCGAGCGTTCTGGCGCGCGGCACCGCACCCGGACCTCCGATCACCTGGGAGGCTGGAAGCGGGTATCGGTTCGCAATCAGGGTGCCGCTCGCGGTGGCGCGCTGACCCAGATTGTCCCAGTCGTCGATGATCTCGATCTCCGGGCGATCGAGGCGCAGGGGCGTCAGCAGCCAGTTGTCGGGCTCGGGAAGCGTCGTCGCCACGCAATGGATCAGCCCCCAGGCCGCGCCGGGGGAGCCGGTCGCGAAGACCTTGCGCGCGGTGACGAACCAGCCGTCCGGCGCGGGCTCGGCACGGGACGAGAAGCCGACCCGGTTGCCCGTGGCGTCGAAGCGGTCCGTCGGCTCGCTGCCGACGAAGCAGAACAGCTCGCCGCGCTCTCGGACACCGTCGGC
This sequence comes from Aureimonas sp. ME7, assembly GCF_903970965.1. Classification (GTDB taxonomy): domain Bacteria; phylum Pseudomonadota; class Alphaproteobacteria; order Rhizobiales; family Rhizobiaceae; genus Aureimonas. Next base: position 2,346 of record NZ_CAJCKW010000007.1, read on the forward strand.
GAAGGGTTCGGCGGCGGCGGCTCCGCCGACCTGCTGGATGGTCAGGAGGGCGTTGCAATGGGCGGAATAGATCTGCGCGGTGTTGGAGCACGCCCCTGCGAGGCGGCGCAGAAGATCGAAATAGTGCCCATAGGAGGTCCCCTCCCCCCATCCGATCCCGCCGAGCCGGCGCGGCAGCGGCAGGGCAAGGAGGCCGGCCCGGCGCAGCAGGTCGATGCTGGCATGGGGATAGGTGCCGTCGGTGTCCACCAGGGGCGCCATCTCGCGCAACGAGGGAAGCACGCGCTCCAAGGCCTCGTCCAGCGCCTCCGGCGTCGCGATGTTTGGGTAGCGACGGGCTGGAGCGGCGTTCATGGTGTGGCTCCGCTCGGCAACAAACCGAGATTGTCCCGCAAGGTCCGCCCGGAATACTCGTTGCGCGCCAAGCCGCGACGCCGTAATTCGGGCAGGACGAGGCCGACGAAATCCTCCAGCCCGCCCGGCAGCGTCGCGGGCATGATGTTGAACCCGTCCGCCGCGCCGCCCTCGAAGCGCTCCTGCAGCACGTCGGCGATCTCGCCGGCCGTGCCGATCACCTGCCAATGTCCGCGCGCGCCGGAAATGCGCCGCGCCAGATCGATCAGGGACAGGTTCTCCTCGCGCGAGAGCTTCATTAGGAGCGCGTGGCGCCCCTTGTTGGCCTCCGTCGCCGGCAGATCGGCGGGCAGCGGCTCGTCGAGCGGGAAGGCGTCGAGCCCGCCGGTTCCCAGATGCTGGCCAAGTAGCGCCAGGGCGACCGCGTCGGGCGTCAGCGCCTGGAGCTCGGCGAACTTGTCCTCCGCCTCGCCGCGCGTCCGACCGACGACGGGAAACACGCCCGGCATGATCGCCAGCTCGTCCGGCGACCGGCCGAAATGCGCCATCCGTCCCTTGAGCCGCCGGTAGAAGTCCTGCCCGTCCGCCAGCGTCTGGGCCGCCGTGAAGACGACCTCGGCGGTGCGTGCGGCCAGATCGATGCCGGCCTGCGAGGAGCCGGCCTGGACGACCACGGGGCGGCCCTGCGGCGAGCGAGCGGCGTTGAGCGGCCCGCGCACCGAATAAAACCGTCCCTTGTGGTCCAGCGCATGCAGCTTGGCCGGGTCGAAGTATCGGCCCGATGCGCGGTCGAGAACCAGCGCGTCCGCCTCGTAGCTGTCCCAAAGGCCGCGCACCACGTCGACGAACTCCTCGGCCCGGGCGTAGCGGTCGCCGTGCGCGTCCTGCCGGTCGCGCGAGAAGTTCCGCGCTTCCATGTCGGTGGTCGACGTCACGAGGTTCCAGCCGGAGCGCCCGCCGCTGATATGGTCGAGCGAGGCGAACGTGCGCGCCACCTGGTAGGGCTGGCTGTAGCTGGTGGAAACGGTCCCGACGAGGCCGATATGGCGGGTCTGGGTGGCCAGCGCGGCCAGAAGGGACAGCGGTTCGAAATGCGCCCCGCGCGATGTCTGTGCGGCGATGCCGAGGTCGGGCTCGCGGATGCCGGCGCCGTCCTCAAGGAACAGAAGATCGAACTTGGCATCCTCGGCAAGGCGCGCGAAGCGGACGTAGTCGTCGATCTCGAAGCCCGAACGCTCCGCGCTGTCCTGGTGGCGCCAAGCCGCGAGATGGTGGCCGGTAGCGTAGAGAAACGCGCCGAGCTTCATCGGGGTCCGGGAGCGGTCCTTCGCCATCAGGCCGCTCCCGCCGTGGCCATCGTGTCGAACGCCGACTTGATCCGTTTAGCCTCGCGCATCAGGAGCGTCTGGTCGGACGCGTAGAGGATCACCCGGATCCCCTGATCCTCGAGCAGGCGGACATCGTCCAACGATCCGGCGAAGGCACTGATGGAGAGGTCGTGGCGGGCGGCTGCCCGGACGATCCGGGCGCTCGCCTCGCGCATCGCGGGCGAACCCGGATCGGTTTCGCCGAGCGCCACCGACAGATCGCCGTAGCCGATGAACAACCCGTCGAGGCCCGGCACGGCCGCGATCGCCTCGACGTTCTCCAGGCCGTCGCGATCCTCGATCTGGGCGATCACCGCGACGTAGTCGTCGGCCTGCGTCAGATGTTCGGCGCGTGGAAGGAGCCCCCAGTTGGCGGCTCTCGTGGCCAGCGCGAAGCCGCGCTGGCCGTTCGCGTAGCGGGCGGCCGCGACGATCGCCGCCGCCTTGGCCGGTGTGTCGACATGGGGCACGATCACGCCGTTCGCCCCGACGTCGAGCGCCCCCAGGATGGCATGCGCGTCGGCGCTCGGCGTGCGCACCAGGGCGGCGATGCCGGCCGCGCGCGCCGCCAGCACGGCCTCGTCCGTGCGGTGGCGGTCGAAGGGGGCGTGCTCCTGGTCGACGATCACGAAATCCCATCCGAGCGCGCCGAGGATTTCCGTCGGCTGACCGGTCAGGAATTTCAGGAAGGTGCCGAGCAGACGCTCGCCGCCGCGCAGCCGGCGCCGGAATTCGGCCTGCCGGGTCAATTGATCTTGAAAGCGCATCGACATCTCACGGATCGGCGGGATTGCGGTCGGGATGGGCGGGGAACAGACGGGCGCGCAGGGTCGGTGCCTCGTAGGCCTCACGGAACAGGCCGCGTCGGCGAAGGATCGGCAGGACCCTGGCGTAGAACAGGTCCGCATCGCGCGGTAGAAGCGGCGGCTTCAGGTTGAAGCCGTCGCAGGCGCCCGTCGTGAACCAGTCCTCCATGACGTCGGCGACGTCCTCGGCCGTTCCGACCACTTCGAGATGGCCGGCGGTGACGGCATGCCGGCGCGCCGTCTCGGCGAGCGTGTAGCCGCCGCGCCGCGCCAGCGCGATGATGTTGTCGCGCCGGGTCTGGCCGGCATTGGAAGGAGGAACCTCGGGAAAGGGCTTGTCCCAGTCCTGCGGTGCGAACGGCACGCCGCCGAGCTGGTTGGATAGCATGTCGACGGCCTCGGCCGTCGGGATCAGCGCCAGGAGTTCGTCGTAGCGCGCCTCGGCCTCCTCGCGCGTCGCGCCGATGAAGGGCGAGATGCCGGGCATCACGTGGAGCTGGTCCGGGCCGCGGCCGTAGCGTTCCAGCCGGCCCTTCAGGTCGGCGTAGAACGCGCGCGCCGTGTCGATATGGTCCTGCACGGTGAAGACGCATTCGGCGGTCGCGGCGGCCAGTTCCATCCCATCGTTCGACGAGCCGGCCTGGAAGATCACCGGTTCGCCCTGCGGCGAGGGGCCGACGTTCAACGGGCCCCGGACCGAGAAGTGGGGCCCGACATGCTCCGTCAGGCGGACCTTGGCCGGATCGAAGTAGACGCCGCTCGCCTTGTCGAAGCGAAAGGCGTCCGCGTCCCAGCTCTGCCAGAGCTTGCGCACCACCTGCGCGAATTCGCGCGCGCGCCGGTACCGGTCCGCATGGCGATAATGGGTGTCGAGGTTGAAGTTCTGCGCTTCGGGCAGGAACGACGTCGTCACCAGGTTCCAGCCGACGCGGCCGTGGCTGATGAGGTCGAGCGAGGCGAACCGGCGGGCCACGTTGTAGGGTTCGTTGAACGAGGTGGTCATCGTGGCGACGAGCCCGATCTCGCGCGTCACCATGGCCAGAGCGGCCAGGAGCGTGGACGGATCGAAGGAGGAGGCCTGGGGCGTCATCGCCTGGTTGGCGCGCTCGGCGGCCGTGTCGGAGAAGAACAGGAGATCGAGCCCCGCCGCCTCCGCCTCGCGCGCGATCCGGGCGTGGTAGTCGAAGTCGTAGGCGACGTTTTCCGGCGCCTCGGGGTGCCGCCAGGCGCCGAGGTGGTGGCCGAACGGAAAGATGAAGAGGCCGAGCGTCATCGTGCGGGATGCGAGCATACGGGTAACGTCCGGTGTCAGGCCGCGAGCGTGCCGGCGAGCCCACCGTGCACCTGCGCCAGGAATTGCCGCAGACGCGGCGTCTGAGGATCGAGGAAGAGAGCATCGGGCGTACCGGTCTCGACCACGCGCCCATGGTCCATGAAGACGACCCTGTCGGCGACCCGGCGCGCGAAGCCGATCTCATGGGTGACGCACACCATGGTGACGCCGGCCGAGGCGAGTTCCATCATCGCCTGCAGCACCTCGCCGACCATTTCCGGGTCCAGCGCCGAGGTGGGCTCGTCGAACAGGAGGATCTCCGGGTTCATGCAAAGCGAGCGGGCGATGGCGGCGCGCTGCTTCTGCCCGCCCGACAGCTGCCCGGGAAACTTTTGCGCATGCGCTTCCATACCGAGCCGGCGCAGCTGCTCGAGCGCGGCCTCCCGGCTCTCGGTCCTCGATCGCCTCAGGACGCGCCGCTGCGCGATCGTGCAATTGTCGAGCACGGTGAGATGGGGAAACAGGTTGAAGTCCTGAAACACCATTCCGACCTTGCCGCTGAGAGCTCTCGCCGGGTCGACACGACCGTGGAGCGCCTCGCCGCAGACGGAAAGCGTGCCGCCGCTCACGCTTTCGAGGCCTGCGAAGCAGCGGATCAGCGTCGACTTGCCCGAGCCGGACGGGCCGCACACGACGATCCGCTCGCGCCGGTCGACCGCCAGCGACACCTCGTCGAGGACCAGGGCGTCGCCGAAGGATTTCGAGATGGCTTGCGCCTCTATCAGCATGTCGATGCTCCGGGGACGGACGGGGCCACGAGCCCCGTCCGAATGGGTCAAAGGACGGGAAACTTCGGCAGCGGCGCGTTGAACCACTTGGCGTGGATGGCATCGAGTTCGCCGTTGACCTTCACGAAGTAGAGGAAGGTATCGAACCAACGGCGCAGGTCGTTGTCCTCGCGGCGCACGGCGATGCCGTTGAACTGCTGGCGGAACAGGATCTTCGATTCGGCTTCGAGCGAGGGATTGGCCTTGTTGATGATGCCGACCACCGTCGAGGCCGAATTGGTGATGGTGTCCACTTGGCCCGACAGAAGGGCCTGGATCATGTCGGCGTCGCTCTCGAAGCGACGGATGTCGGTCCCTTCAGGGGCGTTCTCGACGGTGATCTGCTCGTTGGTCGTCCCGCGCGAGACGCCGACCCGCAGGTTCTTGAGGTCGGCCACCGTCTCGACCTTGGTGGCCTTGGCGGCGATGATCGACAGATCGGTGCCCGAATAGGGCTGCGAGTAGGCGATCTGCTTGGCGCGGTCCGGCCGGATGCCGACCACGTTGAACAGGGCGTCCACCTTGCCGGACAGAAGATAGGGGATGGCGTTGGCGAACACGGCGGGAACGAGTTCCACCTCGACGCCGAGGTGCTTGGCCGCCAGGCGTGCGACGTCCACCTCGTAGCCGACGAGCTCGCCCTTCTCGTCGACCGAGCCGAACGGAGGGAACTGGTCGATCACGGTGACCACCAGCTTGCCCTTCGCCAGAACCCGGTCGAGGCTGGCATCGACCGGATTGTCCTGTGCCCGCGCGGCGATTCCGGGCCCAAAGGCCGCCGCCAGGGCGACCAGCGCGATCGCGAGTGTCTTTCGCATCCGTCTCATCTTTTCCATCTAGGTTGTCAGGGGGAACTTGCGCTCGAGATGCTGGCAGAGCTTCGACAGCGGCCAGCACATCAGGAAGTAGAGAAGCGCGACCAGCCCGAAGATCGTGAACGGGTTGAACGTCGCGTTGTTGATCGTCTGGCCGGTCTTGGTCAGCTCCACGAAACCGACCACCGAGGCGAGGGACGTCGCCTTGACGAGCTGGATGAAGAAGCTGATCGAGGGAATGAGGGACAGGCGCATGGCCTGCGGCAGCACGATGTCGCTGAGGATGGCGATGCGCGTCATTCCCAGAACGCGCGCCGCCTCGATCTGCCCCTTGGGCAGCGCCTCGATCGAGCCGCGCAGGATCTCCCCGAGATTGGCGCTGGCAAAACAGGCGAAGGACAGGCTGACGGCGGTCCACGGACCGACGTCGAAGCCCAGGAACACCGGCGGCGCGAAGAACGCCAGAAGCATGATGATCAGCAGCGGAACGCCCTGGAAGAAGCGGATCCACGCGATCGCGACCACCCGGACCGGCGCGCTGCGCGACGCGCGCATCAGCCCGACCACGAAGGCGCCGAGCGAGCCCGACACGAAGGCGACGGCCGCCAGCGCGATCGTCCAGCGCACCGCCGACACGATCATCCAGACGTCGTAGGAGGTGAAGTCCCGCATGCTTCAGGCCCGCTTCCAGGGAAAGGCCCAGAAACCGATCAGGCGCAGAAGACCGGCGACCGCCAGCGTCAAGACGAGGTAGACCAGCGCCATGACGCTGAACACCTCGAAGGAGCGATAGGTGTTGGACGCCACGATCATCGACATGCCCGTCAGCTCGTCCACCGCGATTGCGGAAGCCACCGACGTGTTCAGCACCAGAACGTTCATCTGGGCGCAGAGGGCGGGGTACATCCGGCTGACCACCTGAGCGAGGAGGATGTCGCGGATCAGCGCGACGGGCCCCATCCCAAGGACGCGGGCCGATTCGATCTGACCCTTGGGCAGGGAGACGATGCCCGCCCGCAGGATTTCCGCCAGATAGGCCGCCGAGTTCAGCACCAGAGCGAGAAGGCCCGCACCGAACGGCGTCAACCGAAGCCCGAGCGTCGGCAGGCCGAAGAAGATCATGAAGAGCTGCACGAGGAACGGTGTGTTGCGGAAGGTCTCGGTATAGGCGGAGACCAACCGACGGACCGGCCAGGGACCGAACACCCGGGCGAAAGCGAGCACTGCCGCCACCAGAAGACCGAAGACCAGCGACAAGGACGCGAGCCGGATGGTCACGAGCAGTCCGTCGACGAACTGCGCGCAATACGGAGCCAGGCTTTGGAAATGGAATCGGTAGTTCATCTCGGACAGGAAAAGGCCCGGTCGATCCGTCCGGCTCACGCTTCTCCAGAGAAGCCGGAAGCCAGCGAAGGGGACTCGAAAGCGGATGGCGACGACGCTCCGGAACAATCCGGAACCTGAAAAGTCTATATTTTTAGTATATTAGACTTCGCCGGGGTTTCGGGTCTATCGCTATAAGTTCGATCACAGCGTTCGATGGGATCGAAGACATGCGCGGGACCGATTTCGCCAATCTGAGGGCCTTCATGACGATCGTGGAGACCGGCAATTTTGCCCGCGCGGCGACGGCATTGCAGATCGCTCCCTCCACCTTGAGCTACACGATCCAGACGTTGGAGCAGCGCCTCGGCATCACGCTTCTTCATCGCACGACCCGCAAGGTGCTTCCGACCGAAGCGGGAGCGGGACTGGCGCGTCGTCTGGCGCCCATGCTGTCGGATTTCGACACCCTGTTGGAGGATTTCGTGGAGAAGGCCGCCAAGCCGACTGGCGTTCTGAAGCTCTGCATTCCCCGCATCCCGATGGCTCTCTACATGGAGCCGCTGCTCAGCGGCTTCGAGGCCGCCTATCCGGAGGTCACGATCGACCTGACGATCGGAGACTTCGTGACCGACATCACCGCATCCGGGTTCGATGCCGGCGTGGTTCCCAACCGCGATCTCGGCGACGACGTCGTCGCCATCAGTCTGGGAAAGCCACTGAAGCGGATCGTCTACGCTTCGCCGGCCTATCTCGCCCGCTTCGGCACCCCGCGGCATCCGGAAGACCTCAAGCGACACAATTGCATCAACTACCGGGGTTCGTTGACGGGGCAGATCTACGACTGGGAATTCCAGAACGACGGCAACCGTTTCACCATGGCGGTCAGCGGTTCGCGGATCGTTTCCGACACCACGTTCGCCCTATCGGCGGCGCTGAAGGGGCAAGGCATCGGCTACGGTATCGAGCAATTGTCTCAACCGTTCATAGAAGCCGGCAGTCTGGTCTCGATCCTGGACGAATGGATCGCACCGCATCCGGGGTTCGTGCTTGCCTATGCCAAGGTGCGCCATGCCACCGCGGCCATGAAAGCGTTGGCGTCGTATGTTCGCAACGAGAGGCGGCGGTAGCACGGCCGCGACGGAAGCCGGCGGTTCGAAGCCATACATGATCCGAGTCGAACCGCGATCCCAGACCCGCATCCGGCGAATACGCTTCCCAGACACATTCCAGCGCGGCTCGGCCTGGGTGCGTTTGGACGTATCACGACGGCTATCGGCATCGCCCGGCCGATGCCGATAGCGGCGAGATGCACGAGTTGTTGGATGGCCGAAGAATAGAGGAAACGCCCCCCCCCCCGATACATGAAATCCTCGTCGGCGAGGGCGCGTTCGGTGAGGATCGCGGCACCGCTTTTCAAAGCCGATCCGCCCGGAACCCGTTCCGACGGTGTCGGCACCGGGCTGCGTGGACCATGCGCAGGAGTCACCCGGCCCATGGGGCGATCTGGCGATCCGGGATCGCCGCCCGGCACGCCGGTGTCCTGTCGCTCGCAGGCGGACGTCGCCGGCGAGCTTTCCATCCGGCTCTTCGCGGGGCCGCGTTTTGGCGAAAACTCGTATGGATCCTTTATGCCGATCGGGTCCACTTGAACGGCGATCCCGAAAGGAGGGTTCGCATGTACGATCTGATCTACCTGGCCGTGGGGCTGGGCTTCTTCGCGTCGATGGGCGCCTACGCGCGCTGGGCCGGGCAGGCCTGACGATGTTCGACCTGATCCTTGGCGGCGCCGTCGCCCTCGCCCTGGCCGGATACCTCGTGTTCGCCCTCGTGCGTCCCGAGCGGTTCTGAATCCGTCCCGTCTGTGAAAGGCCTCTGCCATGACCGTCGTCGGCTGGCTGCAAATCCTCGTCATCCTCGCGGCCGTTGTCGCCTTCGCCGTGCCGCTCGGCGCCTATATGGGACGCGTCTTCGCCGGCGAGCGCACCCTCCTCTCGCCCGTTCTCGGGCCGATCGAGCGCGGCTTCCACCGCCTGGCCGGCATCGACCCGGCCAGGGAAGAGGGCTGGCTCGGCTACACGTTGGCCATGCTCGCCTTCAACGCGGCAGGCTTCGCGTTCCTTTATCTTCTCCTGCGCTTCCAGGGCGCGCTGCCGCTCAACCCCCAAGGTTTTCCCGGCCTGTCGGCGCATCTGGCCTTCAACACGGCCGTTTCCTTCGTGACCAACACGAACTGGCAGAGCTACGGCGGCGAGACCACGATGAGCCACCTCAGCCAGATGGCAGGGCTTGGCGTGCAGAACTTCCTGTCCGCGGCCACCGGCATCGCGCTGGCGGTCGCGCTGGTGCGCGCCTTCTCGCGCTCGGGCGCCCAGACCGTCGGCAACTTCTTCGCCGACATGACCCGCGCCACGCTCTACGTGCTGCTGCCGCTCGCGATCGTCACCGGCATCTGGCAGGTCGCGATGGGCACGCCGCAGACCTTCGAGGCGTCCGCCACCGTCCGCACCCTCGAGGGCGCCGACCAGACGCTGCCTCTCGGCCCCGTCGCCTCGCAACTCGCGATCAAGCAGCTGGGCACCAACGGCGGCGGCTTCTACAACGCCAACTCGGCCCATCCCTACGAGAACCCCTCGCCGCTCTCCAATGCGCTGACGATCTGGCAGATGCTGGTGATGTCGGTGGCCCTCGTCTTCGCCTTCGGCCGGTTGATCGGCGACCGCCGCCAGACCTTCGCCATCCTCGGCGTCATGGGCATCCTGCTCGTCGGCGCCACGGCGGTCTGCTACTGGGCGGAGGCTGCCGGCACGCCGGTCCTCACGGCCGCCGGGCTCGATCCGTCGGGCGGCAACATGGAAGGCAAGGAGGTCCGCTTCGGCATCGCCGGGTCCGCCTTCTTCGCGTCCGCGACCACCGGCCTGTCGGACGGCGCGGTGAATGCCATGCACGGCTCCTTCACGCCGATCGGCGGCATGGTTCCGATGGTCCTGATCATGCTCGGCGAGATCCTGCCGGGCGGCGTCGGCTCCGGCCTCTACGGCATCCTCGTGATCGCGATCGTCTCGGTCTTCGTGGCCGGGCTGATGATCGGGCGCACGCCGGAATATCTCGGCAAGAAGATCGAGGCGAAGGAGATGAAGATGGCGGTCCTGTCCCTTCTCGTCCTGCCGGCCGCGATCCTCGGCTTTTCGGCGGTGTCCGCCGTGCTGCCCGCCGCGCTGTCGGGGCTCGGCAATGCCGGTCCGCACGGCCTGTCGGAGATCTACTACGCCTACACCTCCGCGGCGGGCAACAACGGCTCGGCCTTCGGCGGCCTGTCGGCGAACTCGCCCTGGTGGAACACGACGCTGGGGCTGGCCATGCTGATCGGCCGCTTCGCCACGGTCGTGCCGATGATGGCGATCGCCGGCTCGCTGGTGGCCAAGACCAGGCTCGCACCCTCCGCGGGCACGTTCCCGACCCACGGTCCGCTGTTCGTCGGGCTGCTGGCGGGCATCATCCTGATCCTCGGCGGTCTCCAGTTCTTCCCGGCCCTCGCGCTCGGCCCGATCGCCGAGCAGGTGCAGATGCTGGCCGGCAGGACCTTCTAAGGGTCTCGGGCGTGGCCCGGCCGGCTCGCGCCGGGCCGCCCACGATTTCCGTCTTCTTCCATCCTCGTCGCTCCTTCCGGGAGACCGACAACAAGGAACCCCCTTCCATGGCTGCCCAAGCCGCAACGTCCACCCTCCGGCCCCGCCTCGTCGGCCGGGCCACGGTCGACGCGTTCAAGAAGCTCAACCCCGCCGCCCTCCTGCGCAACCCGGTGATCTTCGTCACCGAAGTCGTGGCCGCCGTCGTCACGGTCCTCTTCATGCGCGACATCGTGGCCGGCAACCCGCTCCTCTTCACCGGCCAGATCATGGCCTGGCTCTGGTTCACGGTGCTGTTCGCCAACTTCGCCGAGGCCATCGCGGAAGGGCGCGGCCGCGCCCAGGCCGACAGCCTGCGCCGAGCGCGCACCGACACGCTCGCCAAGCGCATGGCGTCGCCAGGGGACCGCCGCGCCATCCAGTCCGTCTCGGCGCTCGAGCTCAAGGTCGGCGACCACGTGCTGGTCGAGACCGGCGACCTCGTGCCGGGCGACGGCGAGATCGTGGAGGGCATCGCCTCCGTCAACGAGGCGGCGGTGACGGGCGAATCCGCGCCGGTGATCCGCGAGGCGGGCGGCGACCGGTCGGCGGTGACCGGCGGCACCACGGTGGTCTCCGACTGGCTCGTCGTGCGCATCACGGCGGAACCGGGCTCCTCGTTTCTCGACCGGATGATCGCGCTGGTGGAGGGGGCGGAGCGGCAGAAGACGCCGAACGAGCTGGCGCTCACGATCCTCCTCGTCGGCATGACGCTGATCTTCCTGATCGCGGTCGTCACGCTGACGGGCTTCTCCGCCTATTCGGGCATCCCGATCCGCGTGCCGATCCTCGTGGCCCTGCTCGTCACCCTGATTCCGACCACGATCGGCGGCCTCCTGTCGGCGATCGGCATCGCCGGCATGGACCGCCTGATCCGGCACAACGTCCTGGCCATGTCCGGCAAGGCGGTGGAGGCGGCGGGCGACGTCGACACGCTGCTGCTCGACAAGACGGGTACGATCACCTTCGGCAACCGCATGGCCTGCGAGTTCGTCGCGGTCCAGGGCGTGACGGAGACGGAGGCCGCCCACATCGCGGTCCAAGCCTCGCTGGCCGACGAGACCGCCGAGGGCCGTTCGATTCTCGTTCTCGCGCGGGAGAAGTACGCGATCTTCGTCCCGGACGCCCCGCAGGAAGGATCGACCTTCGTTCCGTTCTCGGCCGCCACCCGGCTCTCGGGCGTCGACATGGGCGAAAAGACCATCCGCAAGGGGGCCGTGGACGCGATCCGGAAGTTCGTGCGCGAGACCGCCGGCCGCGAGGTGCCCGAGCCCACCGCCTTCACCCAGGCCGCCGAGCGCATCGCAAGATCCGGCGGAACGCCGCTCGGCGTTGCCGAGAACGGTCGCTTCATCGGCGTGATCCATCTCAAGGACGTGGTGAAGCCCGGCATCAAGGAGCGCTTCGCCGAGCTGCGCCGCATGGGGCTGCGCACCGTCATGGTGACGGGCGACAACCCGGTCACGGCGGCCGCGATCGCGGGCGAGGCGGGCGTCGACGACTTCATCGCCGAGGCCACCCCCCAGGACAAGCTGAACTACATCCGGGTCGAGCAGCGGCAGGGACGGCTGGTGGCCATGTGCGGCGACGGCACCAACGATGCACCCGCGCTCGCCCAGGCCGATGTCGGCGTCGCCATGCAGACCGGCACCCAGGCGGCGCGCGAGGCGGGCAACATGGTGGATCTCGATTCCGACCCGACCAAGCTCATCGAGATCGTGGGTATCGGCAAGCAGCTCCTGATGACGCGCGGCAGCCTCACCACCTTCTCGATCGCCAACGACGTCGCCAAATACTTCGCCATCATCCCGGCCTTGTTCGTCGCCGCGATCCCGGAACTCGGGATCCTCAACGTCATGCGGCTCGGGACGCCCGAAAGCGCGATCCTGTCGGCGGTGATCTTCAACGCGCTGGTGATCGTGGCGCTGATCCCGCTGGCGCTGCGCGGCGTGCCCTACCGGGCGATGGACGCCGCAACGGTGCTGCGCCGAAACTTGGCTGTCTACGGCCTCGGCGGCATCCTGGTGCCCTTCGTCGGCATCAAGATCATCGACCTCGCGGTTTCCGCGCTCGGCCTCGCATAAAGCCGTACCTGAAAGAAGCACGACCATGCTTTCCCAACTCCGCGCCGCGGCCACGCTCCTTGGCCTCCTCACGATCCTTCTCGGGATCCTCTACCCCGCCGCCATGACGGCGATCGCTGGGGCCGTGATGCCCGCGCAGGCCCATGGCAGCCTCGTGATGCGTGACGGCCGGCCCATCGGCTCCTCGCTGATCGGCCAGGCGTTCGCGCAACCCGGCTACCTCCAAGGGCGCCCGTCGGCAGCCGGCAACGGCTACGACGCGTCCGCCTCGTCCGGCACCAATCTCGGGCCCACCAGCGCCAAGCTGGCGGACCGCGTAAAGACGGACGGCGCGGCCATGAAGGCGGCGACGGGGGCCACGACGCTTCCCGCCGACGCGCTCACCACGTCGGGCTCGGGCCTCGACCCCGACGTTTCGCCGGCCTTCGCCGACCTTCAGGTCGCGCGCATCGCCGCCGCGCGCGGGATGGAGGCCGAGGCCGTGCGCCGCGTCATCGCCCGGAACACCGCCGGCCGCACCCTCGGCGTCCTTGGCGAGCCGCGCGTCAACGTCCTGGCGGTGAACCTCGGGCTCGACGCGATCGCCCCGGTGCCGGCAACTGGGGTTCCGGGTCCCGGCACCCCGACCGCCTCGGCCACGACGCCTGTCGACTGACGAACGCATCTTGCGGTCCCGCCCACCGGACCGCACTGTCCGCTCCGCGGCACCGGCGGCTTCCACCTTGCCCCCGCGCCCGTGACCGTTCCCGGGTCCATGCCCCTAGAAGGATCAGACCGACGATGATCCAGGACGACGCGCCCCGCGCTTCACCCGACGCCCTTCTCGGCCAGGCCGAGCGCGCGGGGCGCGGCAAGCTGCGCCTGTTTCTGGGCGCCGCGCCGGGCGTCGGCAAAACCTACGCCATGCTCGGCGCCGCGCGCGCGGCCAAGGCGGGAGGGCGCGGCGTCCTCGTCGGGATCGTCGAAACGCACGGGCGGGCCGACACCGAGGCCATGGTCGCCGACCTCGAGGTGCTGCCGCGCCGGCTCGTCCCCTACAAGGGCCGCCTCGTCGCCGAGTTCGATCTCGACGCCGCGCTCGCCCGGCGTCCGTCGCTGCTGCTCGTCGACGAATACGCCCATTCCAACGTGGAAGGTTCGCGTCACCCCAAGCGCTGGCAGGACGTCGCCGAATGCCTGCGATCCGGCATCGACGTCTGGACCACGATGAACGTCCAGCACGTGACGAGCCTCAACGACGTCGTCCAGCGCATCACGGGCGTGCGCGTGCGCGAGATGGTGCCCGACACGACGCTGGAGGTCGCCGACGAGATCGTCCTCGTGGATCTGCCCTCCGACGAGCTCATTCGCCGGCTCGCAGAAGGCAAGGTCTATGTCGAGGACACCGCGACCCGCGCCACGCAGAACTTCTTCAAACCCTCCAACCTCACGGCGCTGCGCGAACTGGCCCTGCGGCAGGTGGCGGCCCATGTCGACTCGGACCTCGTGGAGCGCATGCAGGGCGGGGCGATCGAGGGGCCCTGGGCGGCCGGCGAGCGGCTTCTCGTGTGCATCGGACCCGACGCGCAGGCCGAGCGGCTGGTCCGCGAGGGCAAGCGTCTGGCCGATCTTCTCGACGCGCCCTGGCATGCGGTCACGGTCGAGCGTCCGGGCTCGGTGCCCGGGCCGAACGAGGCGTCCCGGCTGGATGCCTCGCTGCAGCTCGCCCGGAACCTGGGAGCGGACGCGCACAATCTCGTGGCCGCCGATCTTCCGACCGAGATCCTGCGCTTCGCGCGCTTCGAGAACGTCACCCAGATCGTCGTGGGCAAGGCGCGGTCGCGTCGCTTCCCGCTGCCTTGGTCGGAGACGAACCTCGCCGACGCGCTGGTGGGCCGGGCCAGGGGCGTATCGGTCCTCGTCCTGACCGAAGGCGAGCCGGCGCCACCGCCCGCATGGCGCTGGCCCGAGCCCGGCGGCTGGGTCGGCTACGGAGCGGCCCTTGCCAGCGTCGCCCTCGCGACCCTCCTCGGCACGGAGCTGGTTCGCTACGTATCGCTTCCCAACGTCTCGATGCTCTACCTTCTGGCAGTGCTCGTCCCGGCGCTCCTCCATGGCGTATGGGCCGCCGTCTTCGCCTCGTTCCTGTCGTTCGCCGCCTACAACTTCTTCTTCATCGACCCCACCGGCACCTTCACCATCGCGCGTCCGCACGAGCTTCTGGCGCTTGTCGTCTTCCTGATCATCGCCGTGACCATTTCGGCCGTCGCGGGACAGGCGCGCGAGCAGATGCGCGCCTCGGCGCGGCGCACCCGCGCCGCCCGCCGGCTCTACGAGTTCACCCGCACGCTTTCCGCGCTGCCCGACGCGGGCACCGTCGCCGATGCCGCCGCCACCGAGATCAACGCCGCGATCGGCCGCGCGGTCACGATCCTCCGGCCCGAGGCAAGCGATCTGGCGATCGCCGCCGCCTGGCCGCCCGACAACCGGCTCGACGTTCCCGCCCGCACCGCCGCCCGCTGGGCGCACGAGCACGGCGAGCCGGCAGGCGTGGGGACGCAGACCCTTCCCTCCAGCGGCTGGACCTTCCTTCCGCTCGTGGTCCAGGACAGCAAGGTAGGCGTCCTCGGCGTCGAGCGGCCCGCCAACGCCCAAGCTCTCGACGCCGAGGTGCGGACGCTCCTTTCGGCGCTGGCCGAGCAGACCGCCGCAGCCCTCCAACGCGCGCTCCTGTCGACCGAGGTGCGCAGCGCGCGAACCGCGGCCGAAACCGAGCGCGTGAGGAACATCCTCCTCGCCTCGATCAGCCACGACTTCAGAACCCCGCTCGCCTCGATCCTCGGATCCGCGACCGCGCTCATCGACTATCGCGACCGGCTGGACACCGCCGCGCGCGACGACCTCCTCGCCCAGGTGCGCGACGAGGCGCGCCATCTCGACCAGATGGTCCGCAACCTCCTGTCGATGACGCGCCTGGAGGCCGGCGCGCTGGAAATCACCAGGGACTGGATCGACCTGGGCGAGATGCTGGACCGGCAGATCGACCAGGCCCGCAGGCGCGGCGCGACCCAGCGGTTCGCGATCGACCTGCCGCCGGAGCCGATCCTCGTCTACGGGGACGGGGCGCTTCTCGACCAGGCGGTGGGAAACATCGTCGGCAACGCCGTCAAGCATGCGGGGCCGAATGCAGCCGTGACCCTGCGGGCGCGCGCGGAACCGGGCATCGTGGCGATCGCGATCTCCGACGACGGACCCGGCATTCCCCCGGATCTGCGCGGCCATGTCTTCGAGAAATTCACCCGGGCGCGCACGTCCGCCGCGGACGGCGGCGACAGCGCGGGGCTGGGCCTTGCCATCACCAAGGGCATCGTCGAAGCGCATGGCGGCACCGTCGAGCTGTTGGCTCCCGATGCTTCGCGCCCCAGCGGGACAACCTTTCTCATCAAACTGCCTTGCGAACGCGCGACCGGCCCATGACCCAGCCGACCATCCTCGTCGTCGACGACGAGCCCGCCATCCACCGCTTCCTCAAGCCCGTCCTCACCGCCGAGGGCTATCGCGTCGTCCAGGCGACGACGGGCGCCCAGGCGCTGGGGATGGCCGCCGACAGCGCGCCCGACGCCATCGTCCTCGACCTCGGCCTTCCGGATCTCGACGGCAAGGAGGTCATCCGGCGGCTGCGAGGGATCTCGCAGGTTCCGATCGTGGTGCTATCGGCGCGCGACCGCGAGGCCGAGAAGATCCGCGCCCTGGATCTGGGCGCCGACGACTATGTCGAAAAGCCCTTTGGGGTCGGCGAGCTGATGGCCCGGTTGCGCGCGGCCATACGCCATGCGAAGCCGAGAGCCGACGACGGCATTCTGGCGACACGGGACGTCGAAATCGACCTCGGCGCCCGCTTGGTCCGCAAGGGGGGTGACGAGGTTCGCCTGACGAAGCGCGAATTCGACGTTCTCGCCGTGCTCATGCGCCACGCCGGAAAGGTCGTCACCCACACCCATCTCCTGCGCGAAGTCTGGGGGGCGGCGAACGAGGGCGACACGCAGTACCTGCGCGTCTATGTCGGGCAGATCCGCCAGAAGCTCGAGGACGATCCGGCGGCTCCCCGCCTGATCCTGACCGAACCGGGCATCGGGTACCGCATGGTGTGAGACCGCGCGCGGAACGACATTCGGCACGCCGCGATCCTCGGGCTGGCCGGCTTCCTTTCGCTCGCACCGACCCTCGACGCCGCGTCGCCTGCGGTGCCGCACTCTTTCGGGACGGGATCCGGACGGGTCGGTGCGCCGGGTGACGATCGCAAGGGGGCCGGCGCAAAACCGTCCCGTTCCCCGCCGGCATTCCCGTCAACCCGGAGATCGCCTCGCCGCGGCACTTCGAGCGCCGAACGTCTTTGCGCAACCTCGGCGCCGAGGATCTTCTTTCAGCCAGGGCCGGACAGCGGCGGGCACAGTCGCGGTTGCGGTGGCTGCCAGCCGGACAGGTGTTCTCCGGGAAAACGGAGGGATGGCGGACCGGGCGCCCTTTCAACGGTGGGCGGTCGAAGGGCGGGGGTGGTGCCGCCACGATGCGCCACCACCCATTCGGTCATGCCGGACCGCCGATCCAAAGCGGGACGGCGTGGGGCAGCTCATGAGCCCCCCGCCCCCACCCTGGAGCGATGTCGTCAGGGCGCCAGCGTGAACGGCGCGGTGACCTTGTCGGCATTGTCCTTATTGATGAGGATGCAGTCGAAGAGCTGCTTCTCCTCGGCAACGCCCGTCGAGCCGTTCTTGATGACGTTGTCGGCCTGTTTCACCGCTTCCGCCGAGAACACGGCGACCGGCTGGAGCACGGTGTACTGGAGATCGCCCGCCTTGACGGCGGCGACCGCGTCCGGCGAGCCGTCGAAGCCGCCGACCTTGATGGCCGAAAGCTTGCCGGCCTCCTTCAGCGCCGCGACGGCGCCGAGCGCCATCTCGTCGTTGCCGGAGATCACGCCGATGATGTCCGGGTTCGCCTGCAGGAGGGACTGCATCTTGTTGTAGCCCTGCGTGCGGTCCCAGTTGGCGACCTCCTGGCCGGCCTTCTCGAGATCGGGATACTGCGTCAGCACCGTTTCGAAACCGTTGGAGCGGGTCTGGGCGTTGTTGTCGGACGGGGCGCCGAAGAGCTCGACATACTTGCCGGTGTCGCCGACCGCCTCGACCCAGGCCTGGGCGCCGAGCGCCGCGCCTTGCGCGTTGTTGGACACGAGCTGCGCCTTCGCGAGGCCCTCCTGGTTGATCTCGGCGTTGACGAGGATCACCGGAATGCCGGCATCCACGGCCTTCTTGACGGCGCCCACCGAGCCGTCGGCGTTCGCCGGGTCGAGGATAATCGCCTTCACCTGGCTGGTGATGGCGGTGTCGATCAGGCGGGACTCGGCGTTGGTGTCGCCCTTGTGGGCGGCGACCGTCGCGGTGTAGCCGAGCTTCTCGGCCTCGGCCTTGGCGACCTCGCCTTCCGTGAACCAGTAGGGGTTCGACGGGTCGTTGACGATGATCGAAATCGCGCCGTCGGCAAAGGCCGGGGCGGAGAAGATCGTCATCGCGGCGGCCGCGGCGGCGGCCAGAAGCGTCCGGTTCTTGCGCATGGGTTGTCTCACTCCCTGATGAATGCCGGTTTCCGGCGATGCTTGCCGTCGTGGAGGCGTCATGCCTTCGATGGCGAAGAGGTGGCGGCCGCCTTGGCGGGCCTCGGCCCGCGACGGCCGTACTGGATGGAGTTCAGGAGGACGGCGAAGACGATCACCGCGCCGGTGAAGACGGTCTGCCAATAGGCCGACACGCCGATGATCACGAGGCCGTCGGCGAGGAAGCCGATCACGAAGGCGCCAAGCATGGTGCCGCGGATGTTGCCGCGCCCGCCGGTCAGCGCCGCGCCGCCGATCACCACGGCCGCGATCGCCGTCAGCTCGTAGGTCGTGCCGGCGGTCGGGCCCGCCGAGGTCAGCTGCGAGGACAGGACGAGGCCGGCGATGGCCGCGCACACGCCCGACAGGACATAGACCAGGATGGTCACCCGCTTGACCGGCACGCCCGACAGCTCGGCCGCGCGCCCGTTGCCGCCGGTGGAATAGACCCAGCGGCCGAAGGCCGTGCGGCTGAGAAGGATGCTGGCGAGGATCGCCACCGCGGCCAGGATCAGGACGCCGATCGGCACGTTCGCGACGCGGTTGAAGCCGAGCCAGTCGAAGCCCGTGTTGCCGAGTTCGGGGCGGCCGCCGAGATTGTTGAAGGTTAGCCCGTTGGTCATCAGGAGCGCGATGCCGCGCGCCACGTAGAGAAGGCCGAGCGTCGCCACGAAGGCCGGCACCTTGAAGAAGGCGATCAGGATGCCGTTGGTGAGGCCGACGAGCGCGCCCACGGCGCAGGTGAGCACCACGACCACCCAGACCGGCGGGTAGAGGATGACCCCGAGGGGCTCCAGCGTCACGCCCTGCATCAAGGCGCCGGCGATCACACCGCAAAGGCCGAGCGTCGAGCCGACCGACAGGTCGATACCCCCGGTCAGGATCACCAGCAGCATGCCGATCGCCAGAAGGCCGAAGATGGCCACGTGCGAGGCCATGGTCAGGAAGTTGGCGGTCGAGAAGTAGTAAGGCGAGAGCGAGGAGAAGATCGCCACGATCGCGATCAGCGCGAAGAAGGCGCGTCCCTCCAGGAGGACGCGGCCGAGATCGAACCCGCTGCCGGACGCCTTGAGGGTGTTGGTGGTGCTCATGACGAAACTCCGGTTCCGTGCGCCACGGCTTCGCCCGAGGCGGCCATGATCTCTTCCTTGGTGGCGTCGGCGCCGAACTCGGCCGAGATCCGGCCGCGATGCATGACGACGATGCGGTGGGCGACGGCGAGGCACTCGCCGACCTCGGAGGTCGAGTAGACGACGGCGAGCCCCTTGCGGGCGCCCTCGGCGAGCAGCTTGAAGACCTCGGACTTGGCGCCGATGTCGATGCCCCGGCTCGGCTCGTCGAGAAGCACGACCCGGGGGTCGGTCGCCAGCATCTTGCCGATCACGACCTTCTGCTGGTTGCCGCCCGACAGCGAGCCGATCGGCGCCCCGCCCCCGTCGGTCTTGATGTGGACGTCGCGGATCGAGCCGGCGACGATCTCCCGCTCGCGGCGCTTCGAGGTGAAGAGCCCGCGCGTGAAGGAGCCTATAGAAGCGAGCGACAGGTTCTCGCCGACGCTCATGGTCTGGACGAGGCCGTCGCGCTGGCGGTCTTCGGGCACGAGAACGAGACCGCGCGCGATGCGCTGGGCGATGGACAGGCCCGACAGGTCCTCGCCTTCGAGGAGCACGCGCCCGCCGCTCGGCCGCAGCCGCCCGGCCACGGTTTCCATCATCTCGGTGCGCCCCGCGCCCATCAGCCCGTAGATGCAGACGATCTCGCCCGCTCGCACGTCGAGCGAAAAGCCGTCCACCACGGAGCGATCGGCCCGCGCGGCGTCGGGAACGCTCAAAGCCTCGATCCGCAGCGCGACCGCTCCGAACTCGTAGCCGGAAGGGGGCGAGCCGAGATCGTAGTTCTCGCCCACCATGTTGCGCACGATCCATTCCAGGTCGATCGCCGCGCGCGGTGCGGTGGCGGTCATCGCGCCGTCGCGCAGCACCACGGCATGGTCGGTGATCTCCAGCGCTTCCTCGAGATGGTGCGAGATGTAGACGATGGAAACGCCGCGGCTCTTCAGATCGCGGATCACCTTGAACAGGACCTCGACCTCGCTCGCGCTCAGCGCCGAGGTCGGCTCGTCCATGATCAGGATGCGCGACTTCACCGACAGGGCGCGCGCGATCTCGACGATCTGCTGCTGGCCGAGGCGAAGATCCTCGACCGGGGTGAGGGGGTCGATGTCCTCCTCGAGTTCCTCCAGGAGGAGGCGGGTGATCCGCTCCTCCTCGGCAAAATCCACCACGCCGGCCGGGCCGACGATCTCGCGGCCCATGAAGATGTTGTCGCGCACCGAAAGATTGGGCGCCAGCGACAGTTCCTGGTGGATGATCGAGATGCCGCCCCGGTCGCGCGCATCGGTGGAGGAGGAGAAGACGACGGGCTCGCCCTGGAGGACGATCTCGCCGGAGGTCGGGCGCACCACGCCCGACAGGATCTTCATCAGCGTCGACTTGCCCGCTCCGTTTTCGCCGAACAGCGTCGTCACCTGCCCCTTGCGGACATCGAAATTGACGCCCTTCAGCGCATGGACGTTGCCGTAGGACTTGGCGACGTCGCGCGCCGACAGGACGACCTCGCCCGCCGAGCTTTCGGGCGTCGCCGTCATCGAACGCTCACGGCGACCGGCGTCACCAGCCAGCTCTTCGGGTTGACGAGGCGGAAGACGCCGGTGACGTCGATCGTCTTTCCCGAAAGCGTAGCGCTGTCGATTCCGGCCAGAACGTCCTTCTTCATCTGGTCGTTGATGGCCGCGCCCGCGTTCTGGTACTCGATCTGGTTCTTGAACTGGCCGAAGACGATCGTGCCGGTCGCATCGCGCAGCTCCGTGCCGTTGATGGCGGGGCCGGTCTGGACGCGCACGGTGGTTTCCGGGGGCATGCCGGGGACCGCCACCTTGTAGAGGCCCGACTTGCCCTCGCCGACCGTTCCCGTGAACTTGACGGGGAAGACCGGTCCGGTGCCGCCGGCGATGCCGTATTTCTGCGTCGCCGCCGTCTTGTCGGCCGCCAGTTCGCCCGACAGCTGCGCGGCCTCGACCGCGCGACTTTCCACGCTCGTGCGGATTTCGGGAAAGGCTTTGGTGCCGTAGGTTTCCGGCGAGAACGCCGCAGCCTGCATGTCGTGCTCGCCGCCGATGGTGACGATGCGCGTGTCGAAGGCCATGGCTGCCACCAGCATGACCGCCAGCACGGCGGCGATCATGGCTCCGCGCGATCGCGACGGGCGGCGCGGCGCCGGTTCAGCCTGAAGGGTCATCGAACGCTCCTCGTCTGGGACGGCCGGGCGGCGGGCCACGCGCCCGCAAGGACGGCGCGCGGCGGCATCCGCCGATGCTCGATCGGCCGCCGAAGCGGGCATCCCGTTGCCTGTCGCATGCATCCATCCTCCCGGTGCCGTCGCGCTTCCGGGGCTCCATCTCCGGAAGCGGGGATCGCTCGTCTGCGACCCCTCGGCACGAGCGAAATTATTGACACTCGATCGAAGAATGCAATAGTTTTCTCATACTGAAAAATTTTGCAGTGCAGGCGACGAGCCAGGGAGGGCCGGTGCGCACGTCGAACAAGCGCGATGCCGACGAAAGCCTCGCCATCCGCGCGGCCTGGCTCCACTACGCGGCGGGAATGACGCAGGGCGAAGTCGCGCAGAAGCTCGGCGTGTCCTCCACCAAGGCGCATCGCCTGATCGCCTGGGCCTACCAGAACGGCGCGGTGAAGGTGTCGGTGGTGGGGGGCGTGGCCGAATGCGTCGCCTTGGAAGACGCGATCCGCGACGGGTTCGGGCTCGCCCATTGCGAGGTCGTGCCCGACCTCCACGAGGAGGACGGCCTGCCGCTGCGCGCGCTCGGCGGGGCCGGGGCGAACTTCCTGGAACGAGAGATCGAGGCGGGGAGCGGCGGCGTGCTCGGCATCGGCTTCGGGCGCACGCTCGCGGCCGCCGTCACCGCGATGACGCCGACGGGCTCGGGCGCCATGCGCTTCGTCTCGTTGATGGGGGGCCTGACGCGCAACTTCGCGGCCAACCCGCACGACGTCATCCACCGGCTGGCCGAGCGCACCGGCGCGCTCGCCTATGTCATGCCGATCCCCTTCGTCGCCAATTCTCCGGCCGACCGGGACGTCCTCGTGTCGCAGCGCGGCGTCGACGAGATCTTCGCCCTCGCCTGCCGCGCCGACCTGATGCTGATGGGCATCGGCACGGCGGAGGTGGACGCGCAGCTCGTCGGCTCCGGCATGATCCTGCCCGCCGAGATCGAGGAGGTGCGCCGGGGCGGCGGCGTCGGCGAGATGCTCGGCCACTTCCTCGACGAGGACGGCGTGCCGGTCGAGACGCCCTTGAGCGGGCGCACGGTCTCGCCCGCGCTCGACGACATTCGCGGCCGCCGGGCGGTGGCGATCGCCGGCGGGCCCGGCAAGGTGGCGGCGATCCGCGCCGTTCTGCGCAGCGGCGTCCTGACGGGGCTGATCACCGACGAGCGCACCGCGCGCGCGCTCATGAAGGGCCGGGAATGAGGGAGCGGACCATGGGAAGGCAGGAGATCGCGCGTGCGGCAGGCGCACCGGAGGCCCGGAGCCGCCTTGATGCGTGAGGGCGCGGACATCCTAATCGGGATCGATGCCGGCACGTCGGTGATCAAGGCCGTGGCCTTCGATCTCGCCGGCCGCCAGCTCGGCGCGGCGGCGGTGGTCAACACCTATCGCGAGGAGCCGGACGGTGCGGCCGTCCAGTCGATGGAGCGCACCTGGGCCGACTGCGCAAGGGCGCTGCGCGAGCTCGGCCAGATGATCGACGGCCTCGCCCGGCGCACGGCCGCCGTCGCCGTCACCGGCCAGGGCGACGGAACGTGGCTGGTGGGAGCCGGCAACCGTCCGGTGGGCGATGCCTGGCTCTGGCTCGACGCCCGCTCGGCCCCGACCGTGCGGCGCCTGTGGGAGGGTGCGCTCGAGCGCACGCGCTTCGAGCGCACCGGCACCGGGCTCAACACCTGCCAGCAGGGCGCGCAACTCGCGCATATGGCGGCCGCCTGTCCCGAACTCGTCGGCCAGGCCGAGGTCGCCCTTCACTGCAAGGACTGGCTGCATCTGTGCCTCACCGGCGTTCGCGCGAGCGACCCGTCCGAGGCGAGCTTCACCTTCGGCAACTTCCGCGACCGCGCCTACGACGACACGGTGATCGAGGCGCTGGGCCTTGCCGCGCATCGACACCTCCTGCCGCCGATTCTCGACGGGACGACGGCGACGCACCCGCTGACGCGCGAGGCGGCGGAGGCGACGGGCCTTCTTCAGGGCACCCCTGTTTCGCTCGGCTATGTCGACATGGTGATGACGGCGCTCGGCGCCGGCGTCCATGACAGCTCACCCGGCGTCGCCTGCTCCACGGTCGGCTCCACCGGCGTCCACATGCGCGCGGTGCGATCGGAGGACGTGGTCCTGAACGCGCAAGGGACCGGCTACGTCATCGCCCTGCCGATCCCCGGCGTCGTCACGCAGGTCCAGACCAACATGGCCGCGACGCTCAACATCGACTGGGTGCTGGGGCTAGCCTCCGATCTCCTGTCCGAGTTCGGCGATCGGCCATCGAAGTCCGATCTGGTGGGGCGGATCGAAGGCTGGCTCGCGCGCTCCGAGCCCGGCGCGATCCTCTACCATCCCTATATCTCGGCCGGCGAGCGCGGACCCTTCATCGATCCGGACGCGCGGGCCGGCTTCGTCGGCCTGTCGAGCGGCCACCGCTATCCCGACCTCGTGCGGGCGGTCGTCGAGGGCATCGCGATGGCCGCGCGCGACTGCTACGCCGCGATGGGCGACATGCCGCGCGAGCTGCGCCTCACCGGGGGCGCCGCCCGCTCGCGGGCGCTACGCTCGGTTCTGGCGGCCACGACGGGGGCGAGCGTTCGCGCCTCGGCGCGCGAGGAAGCGGGCGCGGCCGGCGCGGCGATGATGGCCGCCGTCGCGCTTAAGGTCTTCCCCTCGATGGAAGCCTGCATCGAAACCTGGGTGACGCCGCTTCTGGGCGATGCGGAAGCGCCCGACGCACCGCTCGCCGCGCGCTATGCCGCCGCCTTCGAGGGCTACCGGACGGCGCGCCAAGGCCTCGCGCCGGTCTGGAAACACATGGCGACGCTGCGCTCGCGCGACGCGCGCCTCGACGCGGGCGCCGAGCCCGCCGAACTGGCGATCGCCGCCGGCTCGGGAAACAAGGAACTGATGCGATGAGCGAGACGAAGACGGTCGACGTGCTGGTGGTCGGCGGCGGCATCAACGGCGTCGGCATCGCGCGCGATGCGGCGGGACGGGGCCTGTCGGTCGTCCTTTGCGAAAAGGACGATCTGGCCGAGGGCACGTCCTCGCGCTCGGGCAAGCTGGTGCATGGCGGCCTGCGCTATCTCGAATACTACGAGTTCCGCCTGGTGCGCGAGGCGCTGATCGAGCGCGAGGTGCTGCTCCGCTCGGCCAGCCACATCATCTGGCCGATGCGCTTCGTCCTGCCCCATTCGCCGGAGGACCGGCCGGCCTGGCTCGTTCGGCTCGGCCTTTTCCTCTACGATCACCTTGGCGGCCGCAAGAAGCTGCCGGGCACGCGCACGCTCGACATGCTGCGCGATCCGGAAGGGGCGCCGATCCTCGACAAGTATCCGCGAGGCTTCGAATATTCCGACTGCTGGGTGGACGACGCCCGGCTCGTCACGCTGAACGCGGTGGACGCGGCCGAGCGGGGCGCCGAGGTACTGACGCGCACCGCCTGCACCTCGGCCCGGCGCGAGGGCGACGCCTGGGCCGTGGAATTGCGCGACGAGGCGACCGGCGAAACGCGCCGCCTCGATGCGCGCTGCATCGTCAACGCGGCGGGCCCCTGGGTCAACGACATGGTCGGGCGCGTGGCGGGCCGCAACTCGCGCCGCAACGTGCGCCTCGTGAAGGGCAGCCACATCATCGTGCCGAAGTTCTGGCGCGGCGAGCACGCCTATCTCGTCCAGAACACCGACAAGCGCGTCATCTTCATCAACCCCTACGAGGGCGACAAGGCGCTGATCGGCACCACCGACATCGCCTACGAGGGACGCGCCGAGGAGGTGAAGGCGGACGAAAGCGAGATCGCCTATCTCCTGGCCGCCGTGAATCGCTACTTCAAGGAGAAGCTGCGGCGCGAGGACGTCCTGGAGACCTTCTCGGGCGTGCGCCCGCTCTTCGACGACGGCAAGGGCAACCCTTCGGCGGTGACGCGCGACTACTCGTTCGACCTCGACGAGGACGGCGGCGCGCCGATGCTGAGCATCTACGGCGGCAAGATCACGACGTTCCGCGAACTCGCCGAGCACGCGATCGAGCGGATCGGCAAATTCTTCCCCGCGATGGGTCCGGCCTGGACCGGAAACGCGACGTTACCGGGCGGCGATATCGCGGACGCCGACTTCATCGGGTTCTGCGAGGACATGCGCACGGCCTATCCCTGGATGAGCCGCGAAACGATCCACCGCTTCGGACGGCTCTACGGCACGCGAATGCAGGCGATCGTCGGCTCCGCCACGTCGGTCGAGGAACTCGGCCGACGCTTCGGCCGTCGCCTGTTCGAGGCGGAGGTGCGCTATCTCGTCGCCCACGAATGGGCCGAGCGGCCGGCGGACATCCTTTGGCGCCGCACCAAGGAGGGGCTGCACATGACCCCGTCCGAGCGCGCCGAGTTCGCCGAATGGTTCGAGAGCGCCGCGCTCCGCCGCGCCGCCTGAAGGAAGACCCGATGCCCCTGACGCTCTCGCTCAACACCAATCCGCTGGTGAACCGCTTCGCCGACCCGGACGACCTCGTCGAGACCGTGGCGCGCGATCTTCGCATCCGCGACCTCCAGCTGACGCACGAGTTCGTCAATCCGTCCTGGCCGGCCCCCGTGGTTCGCCGCCTCACCCGGCAGATGGAGACCGCCCTCCGTCGCACCGGCGTGCGGGTGACGAGCGGCATGACCGGCCCCTACGGCCGGCTCAACCATTTCGGCCATCCCGACCGCGACGTGCGGCGCTACTACGTCGACTGGTTCAAGACCTTCGCCGACATCGTGGGCGATCTCGGCGGCACCTCGGTCGGCACGCAGTTCGCCATCTCCACCTATCGCGACTTCGACGACGCCGGGCGCCGCGAGGCGCTCGTCGCGATCGCGATCGACTGCTGGGCCGAGGTGGCCGAGCATGCGAAGGCGGCTGGCCTCGCCTACGTCTTCTGGGAGCCGATGAGCGTCGGCCGCGAGTTCGGCGAGACGATCGCCTCGGCCCTCGCGCTCCAGGACCGGCTGACGGCGGCCGATATGGCGCTGCCGATGTGGATGATGGCCGACATCGATCACGGCGACGTCACCAGCCCCGACCCGGACGACACCGATCCCTATGCCTGGGCCCGCGCGGTGCCGCGCGTTTCGCCGATCATCCACATCAAGCAGTCCAAGATGGACAAGAGCGGCCACCGCCCCTTCACGACCGCGCACAACGCCGCCGGCCGGGTGCAGCCGGAGCCACTCCTGGCCGCGCTGGCCGAGGGCGGCGCCGAGAACAACGAGATCTGCCTCGAACTGTCGTTCAAGGAACGCGAGCCGAGCGATCGCGACGTGATCGCCGAGATCGCCGAATCGATCCGCTTCTGGGCCCCCCATATCGAGACCGGCGCCGGCGACCTGTCGCCTTGAAACCTGCCGGTCTGCGAAGGCCTCTCGGCGCCGTTCCGCCGAACGTCGCCTTCGCTCAGAATTCGATCGAGGCCGACGCGAGGAACGTGCGGGGCGCGCCCGACGCCAGGAAGCCGCGCGCCGAGGATGCCCAGTAGTTCTCGTTGAAGACGTTCTCGACGTTGAACTTGACCTCGACCGGCTTTTCGTAGGGTCCGACGAAGCCGTAGCGCGCGCCCAGATCGACGCGCGTCCAGTCGTCCACGCGCTGCCGGTTGGCCTGGTCGTAGCGCGTGGAGCCGGTATGCAGCACGCGGCCCGCGAGGGTCAGCCCGGAGGCGAGCCACGTCACGTCGTATTCCCCGTAGAGGTTGAAGGCGACCTTCGGCACGCCCGGCACCGAGTTGCCGTCGAAGGTGCCGCCCGCCGTGCGTTCGAGTTGGGCGTCGATCAGGGTGACGCCGCCGAGCAGGCGCAGGCCCTCGGTGATCTCGCCGAACACGGTGAACTCGGCCCCGCGGTTGGTCTGGAGGCCGTCCACGCCGAACAGGCGCGTCGCCGGATTGGTGAAGCCGCTCGGTTGCTCGATCTGGAAGAGCGAGGCGGTGACGCCGAAGAAGCCGGCATCGTACTTGACGCCGACTTCCCTTTGCTCGCTCACGAAGGGCGCGAAGATTTCGTTGGCGTTGAGGGCGGTCGAGGGTGCGGTCGGCCCCTCGGTCAGGGCCTCGATATAGTTGCCGTAGACCGAGAGATGATCGGTGAGGCGCACCACGGCGGCGATCG
This sequence comes from Aureimonas sp. ME7, assembly GCF_903970965.1. Lineage (GTDB taxonomy): Bacteria > Pseudomonadota > Alphaproteobacteria > Rhizobiales > Rhizobiaceae > Aureimonas. Next base: position 29,969 of record NZ_CAJCKW010000007.1, read on the forward strand.
CGGGGGTCACCTCGCTGTCTTCGTAGAAGTAGTTGCGTTCGCCGACCGGCGCGCTCGGGATGCCGGGACGCGTGTTGAAGCCGCGCGAGCGGATTTCCTGGTAGCGCCCGCCAAGCGTCAGTTGGAAGCGATCCTGCGCGAAGGACAGGGTGTCGGACACCGAAAGGCTGTTGGCCAGGATGTCGGCGAAGGGAATGAGGTCGCTGGCGCGCGGCAGGCGGGACAGGTCGGGCGGCGTGCCGCCGAACGGGACGGGGTTGTAGATGTTGGTGACGTAGGTCGGGAAGCCGAGCCGGGCCGGGTTGAACTCGCCGCGATTGTTGGCGTTGCGCGCGCTTGAGGCCGAGACGTTGAGCTGGTGGCCGACCGGCCCCGTATCGAAGCGGGTCCGCACGCCCACCTCGCCGGAGCGGCCCTCGATCTCCTGCGGGTTGAAGCCGAGGGCGACCAGCGCGTCGCCGATTCCGGCGTTGCGGATCTGCGGCGAGCCGATCGTGTAGGATCCGGTCAGGAAGTCCTCGCGGTATCGGCTGGCGCCGCCCGCCGCGTAGATCGTCGTGTCGTCGAGGATGTCGAACTCGATGCGGCCGGTCGCCATGTTGTAGCTGGTGTCGATGAACTCGAAACCGTTCGCCGTGTTGGTGCGCCCGTCCGGTGCGCGCGGGATCGGGGTGCCGGGCGCTGCGGCGTTGAACAGGGAAACCGGCGCCTGGATCTTCTGGTCCTGGTGGTTGAGGTCGATCGAGGCGCGCACGCGCTCGCCCCGGTAGTCGAGCCCGAGCGCGCCGACCACGACCTCGTTCTCGTTGCGATCCAGCGCCGTTTCGCCCTCGCGATAGGAGCCGTTGACGCGGACGCCCCATTCGCCGGACGGCCCGTAGCGGCGCCCGATGTCGAAGTGCGGCCAGATCTGGGAGTCGCCGAGAAAGGTCGTGGTCAACCGGGTGATCGGCGCGTCCGTGGCGCGCTTCGGCACGAGGTTGATCGTCCCCCCGACGCGGCCGGTGCCCCCGTTCAGGAGCGCGGTCGGCCCCTTCAACACCTCGACGCGCTCGATCCCCTCCAGGAAGTGGCGGCGCGGGTTGGCGATGTAGAACAGCCCGTCATAGGCGGTGTCGAGGTTCACCACCGAGAAGCCGCGGATGAAGAACGAGTCGCGCTCGGAGAAGGCGGGCGCGTCGTTGCGCACGGACGGATCGTTCAGAACGACGTCGGCGATCGTGCGGGCCTGCTGGTCGCGGATCAGCTTCTCGGTGAAGCTCGTGACGTTGAAAGGTGTCTCGAGGATCGACCGGTTGCCGAGCGCGCCAAGGCGAGCCCCGGTGGCGACCTGCCCCCCGGCGTAAGGAGCGGGCGGCTGCCCGACGGTTCCGGTTTCGGGTGCCTGCCCACCCGCTCCTTCGACCACGACCGTGTCGAGCGTGATCTCGGCGCCGGAGGCGACAATCGGCGCGCCCGCCCGGCCTGCCGTGTCCGAAGCGGCGCGGCGTGCGTCCTGCGCCGATGCCGAAGCCTGCGCGAGAGCGACGAACGACACCCCGAGCATGGCGGAGCGGAACAGGGTGACGGCGCGCGGTCGCATGACGGGTCTCCGAAATCGCGCGGCCTTTCCGCGCCGAGGTTGTGTTCCCGGCTTACGAAAAGACACCGCCCGGCCTCAACGAAGAACGATTCCAGAATATGAGTTATTTGATCATATTTGCATATTCGCCACAGCAAATCACGATATCGTCAAATTCGGGGGTTCCGAGGGCTTCCAGCTATGCGATCGACACGGGACATGGGTCGAAAAAATCTCCGGCAGAAAACTGGACAATAGCCGTCCGGTATTGGAAACCACACGTCAGATCCGCAACTCTCCCCCCGGAGACCGAGCATGTCCAAGACCCGCCTCAGCGCCGCCCTCGGTCTTTTCGCCCTTCTGGCGTCGCCCGCCGCCGCCGAACCGGTGATGGTGCATCATGCCCAGGGCGAGACCCGGATCGACACCGTGCCGGAGCGCGTCGTCGTCACCGACTGGGCGGCCTTCGACAATCTCCAGGCGCTGGGCGTTCCGGTCGCGGGCGTCCCCGGCTCCGCCCTTCCGCCCTATCTCGCCGACCTCGTGCCCGCCGACGCGCCGCGCGTCGGCTCGCTCCAGGAGCCCGATATCGAGGGTATCGCAGCCGCCGAACCCGATCTCGTGATCGTCGCCAGCCGCTCGCGCACCGCTTATCCGACCCTGTCGCAACTCGCGCCCACGATCGACGCGACGATCGACAACGCCGATATCGTAAGCGGCGTGAAGGAAAACCTCGCCAAGTACGGCTCGCTGTTCGGGCGCGAGGCGCGCGCAGGCGAGCTCGCGGCCGCCCTCGACGCCAAGGTCGCGGAAGCGCGCGAGGCGGCGCGCGGCAAGGGCACGGGCCTCGTGGTCGTGACCAACGGCGGCCGGCTGGGCGTCTACGGTCCCGGTTCGCGCGTCGCCTGGATCTACGATGCGCTGGGGATCCCTTCGGTGTTCGGCACCGTCGATGACGCCAACCACGGCGGCGACGCGGTTTCGGCCGAGTACCTTCTGGAAACCAACCCGGACTGGCTCTTCGTGGTGGATCGAGACGCGGGGATCGGTCATGCGGGCGCGGCGCGCGCCACGCTCGACAACGAGCTGATCCGCCGCACCACCTTCTGGCAAAGAAACCAGATCGTTTATCTCGATCCCGCCGCCGCCTATGTCACCATGCATGGCGTTACCGGCCTGATGCTGCTGCTCGATCAAGTCATCGCGGGATATCGCGGCGCGGCTTGAGCGCGGCGCCGACCGGGCCGAGATCGATGCCGGCCGCCCTTCCCCTCGCGATCCTGGCGACGGCGATGCTGGCCACGCTCAGCCTCTTCGTGGGCGTCAGCGACGTTTCGCCCGGCGCCCTGTTCGGCGCGTCGAGCGAGGACCGGGCTCTTCAAGTGCTCGTCGCCAGCCGCATTCCGCGCACGCTCGCGATCCTCCTTGCCGGCTCCTCCCTCGCGATCGCCGGCCTCGTCATGCAGATGATCGTGCGCAACCGCTTCGTCGAGCCCTCCACGACCGGCACGACGGAGGCCGCCTCGCTGGGCTTCCTGGTGGCCACGCTCCTCGTGCCCGGCTGGCCGCTGATGGGCAAGATGGCGATCTCGGCCCTGTTCGCGCTCGCCGGCACGGTGCTGTTCCTGCGCATCCTGCGTTTCGTGCCGCTGCGCGATGCGATGCTGGTGCCGCTCGTCGGGCTCATGCTCGGCGGTGTGATCGGCGCGCTGGCGACGTTTCTCGCCTATCGCTTCCATCTCCTTCCCTCGCTCCTGGCCTGGACCACGGGCGACTTCTCCGGTGTCGTGCGGGGGCGCTACGAGCTGCTCTGGCTGGGGCTCGGCGCCACGCTTCTGGCCTATTGGGCGGCGGACCGGTTCACGGTGGCGGGCATGGGCCGCGACGTCGCCGTCAATCTCGGCTCCAACTACGAGGCTTCGATGACGCTCGGCCTCGCGCTCGTCTCAGTGATCGCGGCCGTCTGCCTCGTGTCGGTCGGGGCGATCCCGTTTTTAGGCCTCGTGGTGCCCAACCTCGTGAGCCTCGCGGTGGGCGACAACATGCGACGCACCGTTCCCTTCGTAGCGGTGGGCGGCGTGGCACTGGTGCTCGCCTGCGACATTCTCGGGCGCGTCCTGCGCTACCCCTACGAGATCCCCATCGGGGTCGTGATGGGTGTCTTGGGCAGCCTCGCCTTCCTCCACCTTGTCCTGCGCACGAGACGACATGCCGGCTGAGGGGTCCACCACCGCGCCCCCGGACCTTGCCTCGAAGCGCCCTCGCGCTTCACGCGCGGCCGTGGTGCTCGGCATCCTCGCCGCCCTCGCCCTCGTGTCGGCCCTTGCCTTCCTCCTCGTCGGCGCGCGCGGCTCCTGGGGCTTCGTTCTCGCCTTTCGCGGCCGGCGCCTCCTGGCGCTCGTCCTCGTGGCCTATTGCATCGCCGTGTCCACGGTCCTGTTCCAGACCGTCACGCGCAACCGCATCCTGACGCCCGCGATCATGGGTTTCGATGCGCTCTACGTTCTGATGCAGACGGCGATCGCCTTCTTTCTCGGCGCCCACCTCCTGGCTCTCGCCGACCCGCATCTCCGGTTCATCGGCGAAACCCTGCTGATGGTCGGCTTCTCCGCCGTTCTGTTCCGATGGCTGTTTCTGGGCGAAGAGCGCAGCCTGCATCTTCTCGTCCTGGTCGGCATCGTGTTCGGCATCCTGTTCCGCTCGGCCTCGACCTTTCTCCAGCGCCTGCTCGACCCCAACAGCTTCCAGGTTCTCCAGGACACCCTGTTCGCGAGCTTCGGGACCGTCGACACCACCCTTCTCGGCCTGTCCTACGCCCTGGCGGGGGTGGTCACGCTTGTGCTGTGGCGCCTCGGCCCGGCCCTCGATGTCCTGGCGCTCGGCCGCGCCCATGCGATCAACCTCGGGGTCGACTACGCGCCCACCGTCCTCGCCATCCTGGCCGCCGTGTCGGTGCTGGTCGCCGTGTCCACCGCGCTGGTCGGGCCGATCACCTTCTTCGGCCTCCTGGTCACCAGCCTCGCGCACGCCCTCGTCGGCCGCAGCCGCCATGCCGACGTTCTTCCGGCGGCCGTCCTGCTCGGCGTGATCGCGCTGGTCGGGGGGCAGACCGTCCTGGAGCGCGTCTTCGCCTTCGACACGGCCCTGTCGGTGATCGTCGAGTTCCTGGGCGGCATCGTCTTCATCGTCCTCGTCACGCGCGGAGCGGCCCGATGATCGAAATTCAGGGTGCCACCAAGCGCTACGGCGGCACGCTGGTGGTGGACGACGTGACGCTCACCCTTCCGTCGCGCGGGCTCACCTCGATCATCGGCCCGAACGGCGCCGGCAAGTCGACGCTCCTGTCGCTGATCGCGCGCCTTGTCGGGCTGGACGCCGGCCGGATCCGCGTCGGCGGGCTCGACGTCACGACCACCGCCGGGCCGGTTCTGGCGCGCCGGCTCGCGGTGCTGCGCCAGGACAATCCCATGACCGCGCGCCTGACGGTGCGCGACCTCGTCGCCTTCGGTCGCTATCCCCATTCGCGCGGACGACCGGGGCCAGGCGATGCGGAACACGTGTCGCGCGCGCTTGCCTACCTGAACCTCGCGGATCTGGCGGACCGTTTCCTGGACGAACTCTCCGGCGGCCAGCGCCAGCGGGCCTTCGTCGCCATGGTCCTGTGCCAGAACACCGACACCCTGCTCCTCGACGAGCCGCTCAACAATCTCGACATGCCGCACGCGGCGGCCATGATGCGGCTCCTGCGCCGCGCGGCCGACGAACTCGGCCGCACCGTGGTGGTGGTGCTCCACGACATCAACTTCGCCGCCTGGCATTCCGACCATATCGTGGCCATGCGCGGCGGGCGCGTCTCATGCCAGGGCACGCCGGACGAGATCGTGCGCACCGAGGTTCTGGAGACGATCTACGGCGTCCCCTTCCCCGTGCAGCGCATCGACGGCCGCCCGACCTGCCTGTTCTGGCGATAGGACCGGGCCCATCGAGGGCACGGAACGGCGAAGAAGGGCGCAAGGACGGACGCGAAGCGAGTTAGGCTCGGCCGCGACACTGTCCCCGGCACCTTCGCGATCGCAAGGGGTCCATCGACCGCCCGGAACGAGCGTTGGGTCTCGACATGTGGTCCCCGCACCGTCATCACGGCCACGGATCACCAGCCACGGTCGTCGTTCATGCCACAGCCCAACATTGCCCGGACCCGCGCGCGCCTGCGCCGCGCCCCGATGGTGCGACGCTCGCGCGCGGTCTGGATGTCGCCCCGGCTCTGGCGGCCCCGTCTCGTGTTCTGGCTGGGTGCGCTCGCGGTCGGGCTGGTGAGCGTGGCGTTCGCCGAGCTCGCGGACGAGGCTCAGAAGGTGTTTGCCGCCCTGCGCGCGTCGTCGTCCGCCGGCCCCGTGGCGGCGATCCTCGTGCCGCCGCTCGGCTTCGCGCTGTCGAGCTACCTCGCCCTGCGCTTCTTTCCCCATTCGGGCGGAAGCGGCATCCCGCAGGCGATTGCCGCCCGCCATCTCGAAAGCGACGGCGAACGCGGCCTCCTCCTGTCGCTGCGCATCGCCGCGGGCAAGATCCTGCTCACCGTTCTCGGCCTCCTGTCGGGCGCCTCCATCGGGCGCGAAGGGCCGACCGTCCAAGTGGGCGCGGCGATCATGCTGGCGGCGGGGCGGTTCGGCGGCATGGCGCACGCGCGCGGCCTCATCCTGGCGGGATCGGCGGCCGGGATCGCCGCGGCGTTCAACACGCCGCTCGCCGGCATCGTGTTCGCGATCGAGGAAATGGGGCGGGCCTACGAAGCGCGCACCAACGGCCTCGTCATCTCGGCCGTGGTGCTGGCCGGGCTCGCCTCGCTCGGGCTGACCGGCAACTACACCTATTTCGGCCGCAGCGAGGCGCTGGTCGCCACCGCCGGCGATTGGGGGCTGGTCGTCGCCTGCGGCGTCCTCGGCGGCGCGCTCGGCGCCTTGTTCAGCGCTGGAGCGCTCGCTCTCCTGCGCCGGGTGCGTCGCTGGACCCGCGGTTCGATGCCCAGGATCGTCGGCTTTGCCGCCGCCTGCGGTCTCGCGGTCGCCCTGGTCGGCCTCGTGTCGGGCGGCACCACCTACGGCACCGGCTACGAGGAGGCCCGCTCGGCGATCGAGGGCACCCCCCTGCCCCCGTTCTTCTTCGCGCAGAAGTTCGCGGCCGGGCTGGCCTCCATGGTGTCGGGCATTCCGGGCGGCATCTTCGCGCCGTCGCTGGCGGTGGGGGCGGGGCTCGGCTCGACGATCGGGCTGGTGCTGGGCGCCGGCTCGGGGCTGGCGGCGACGCTGGGTATGGCAGGCTATTTCGCGGGCGTCGTCCAGGCGCCGATGACCGCCTTCGTCATCATCCTTGAGATGACCGGCAACCGGGCGAGCGTCGTGCCCATCATGCTCGCCTCGATCCTCGGCTTCGGAACCGCCCGCCTCGTGTCGGGCGCGCCGCTCTATCACAGCCTGTCGCGCAACTTCGTGGCCGATGTCCTGCGGCAGAGGCGAGCGGTTGAGGAAGGGCGCAAGCCATGACCGGGCGCTGGCAATGGCTTCTGCGCCAGGTCACACGGCGCATCTGGTTCCGGGCCGGGCTGTTTTCGCTTCTGGCGATCGCGACCGCTCTTCTGGGCGCCTGGGCGAGCCCCTTCATCCCGCTCGATCTGTCCGCCAAGATCGGATCGGACGCGGTCGACAACATCCTCGCGATCCTCGCCTCGTCCATGCTGACGGTGACGACCTTCTCGCTGTCCACCATGGTCTCGGCCTATTCGGCGGCGACCTCGAACGTGACGCCGCGCGCCAACGTCCTGATCATGGAGGACGCCACCACTCAGAACGTCCTGTCGACCTTCATCGGCTCGTTCCTGTTCAGCCTGGTCGGCATCATCGCGCTGTCCACCGGAGCCTACGGCGAGCGGGGCCGCGTCATCCTCTTCGGCGTCACCATTCTGGTCATCGGCTTCATCGTGGTCACGCTTCTGCGCTGGATCGACCATCTGTCGCGGCTGGGGCGCGTTACCGAGACCACGCAGCGTGTCGAGGAAGCCGCGATCCGGGCCATCCGCGATCGCCGTCGCAATCCGCATCTGGGCTGTCGACCCTTGTGGGATCGGAAAGGAGACATTCCGGCAGCCGCCCGGCCGGTCATGGCCGCGTCCATCGGCTACGTGCAGCATGTGGACGTGGAAGCCCTGTCCGCCTTGGCGGCGAAGGCGCATGCGGTGATCTACGTTCGCCGGCTTCCCGGCGAACTGACAGACCCCACGGAAGCGATCGCGGCCGTGTCCGGTGGCGAGCTCGACGCCACGGCACTGTGTGACTGCTTCACCATCGGCGACCGGCGCTCCTTCGACCAGGATCCACGCTTCGGCATCTGTGTCCTCACCGAGGTCGCCAGCCGCGCGCTTTCGCCCGCCACCAACGATCTGGGTACGGCGGTGGATGTGATCGGACGCCTCCTGCGCGTCCTGGCCGCCTGGGCCGAGCCGGCCGAGGCCGACGACGACACGATCGACAACGTCTTCGTGCCGCCGCTTCGTGTCGACGACCTCTTCGACGATGCCTTTCTGGCGATCGGGCGGGACGGGGCGAGCGTCGTCGAAGTCGGCACCCGCTTGCAAAAGGCGCTGCGGACGCTGTCGCGCATCGACCATCCCGGTTTTTCGGCGGCGGCGCGTCGACATTCGGGCCAGGCGCTGGAACGAGCCGAGCGGGCGCTCGAGTTCGAACCCGACAAACGAATGCTCCAAGCGATCGCAGCGGAGATCTGAGCCGGCCCACCTGTTGCAACGCCTGGCCGGCGATGCGATACCGGTCTCGGGTGCGGGTTCATCGTGGATCGGCAGGTGAACGTCGCGTTGGTCGGGCCGCCAGCGGCGGAGATCCGTGCCCTTGCCCTCGTTCCAGACCCGCCGTCCGTTTTCCGCTCTTCGTGCCGTGCTTGGTGGGGAGACCGGGGGCGGGCTCGTCCTGATGGCCTGTGCCGCGCTGGCGCTTCTGGTCGCCAATTCGCCCGCCGGGCCGGCCTATTTCGCGATCCTCGGCGCCCATCTCGGCCCCTTGAGCGTCCTCCACTGGATCAACGACGGGCTGATGGTCCTGTTCTTCGTCGTGGTCGGGCTGGAGATCAAGCGAGAGCTTCTGGACGGCCAGTTGCGGACCTGGCCCGACCGCATCCTTCCCGGCATGGCGGCGCTCGGCGGCATGGCGATGCCGGCCCTCGTCTACCTCGTCGTCAACGCGTCCTCGCCCGACACGCTCCGGGGCTGGGCCATTCCGGCCGCCACCGACATCGCCTTCGCGCTGGGGGTCCTGGCGCTCGTCGGCCCGCGCGTTCCCGTTTCGCTGAAAGTGTTCCTGGCCGCGCTCGCCATCCTCGACGATCTCGGCGCGGTTCTCGTGATCGCCCTGTTCTACACGGCCGAACTGTCGTGGCCGATGCTGGCCGGAGCGGCCCTCGCGGCGGCGGCTCTCGCCGGCCTCAACCGGATCGGCGTCCGCTCGCTCGCGCCCTACGCGATCCTGGGCGTCGTCCTGTGGGCCCTGGTTCTGGGCTCGGGCGTCCATGCGACGATCGCCGGCGTCGTCCTGGCCCTCACCATCCCCTTGCGCGAAAGCCCTGGCCGGCCCGATGTTCGCGCCTCGCCGCTGCACCGGATGGAACATGCGATCCTGCCCTGGTCGGCCTATCTCGTCGTTCCCCTCTTCGGCTTCGCCAACGCGGGGGTGTCGCTGGCCGGCTTCACGGGGTCGATGCTTTTCGCCCCCGTCACGCTCGGCGTCGCGCTCGGCCTCTTTCTGGGCAAGCAGATGGGCGTCTTCGCGACCGTGTGGCTGAGCGTGAAGTCGGGACTGGCTCCTCGTCCGGCGCATGCGTCCTGGACGCAGGTCTACGGGGTGGCGCTCCTATGCGGCGTCGGCTTCACGATGAGCCTGTTCATCGGCCTCCTCGCCTTTGCCGAACGGCCCGATCTCGAAGCCGAGGTCAAGGTCGGCGTTCTCATGGGATCGCTTCTCAGCATGGCCGCGGGCGCCGCGGTTCTCCGGCTGGCTCCGGGCACGCCCTCGTTGCCGCATCAGGGCAAACACACAGGTTGAGCGCCTCGCCGACACCCTTACTGAGGATGCGACGTTTCGGCATCGAAGCGCGCAGCAAGAACCCGGGGCGGTCTCGTTGCCTAATAAGCAACCTATCCGACCCCGTATTTGCTTAATATACGGACTTGAAAAGGCAATGGTTTGGTGAAAAGTTGCCTGTAGAGCAACTTCCGGGCCAGCCGATGAATCAGGCACCGACCACCGACACAGAACTGCCGGACGCCGAGATCGAACCGGTCTCGGGTTCTCCGAACGGTTTCAACGTCGGAGCCCGGCTGCGCGCGTTCCGCCAACAGCGCAACATCTCGATCGACGTCGTGGCGAACAAGGCCGGCGTCAGCAAGTCGTTTCTCAGCCGCTTCGAGCGCGACCTCGTTCAAGCGTCGATCGCCACTCTCCTGCGCATCTGCGATGCGATCGACGTCAAGCCGGGCGCGATCTTCGATCCGCCGGCGACGAGCTTCGTGAAGGCGGGCGAAGGCGCCCCGATCAATCTCGGCGGGGTCGGAATGCGCGAGCGCATCGTCGGCGGTGTCGGCAACGAACACATGATGGCGCTGCATTCGGTCATCGCACCGGGCGGCGGCTCGGGACCGGAAGCCTACGCCATCCGCGCCGATCTCGACCTCGTCCACGTCATCAGCGGCGAACTCGACATATCGGTCGGCGGCGAGGACTACCACATGACGTCCGGGGACACGCTCAGCTTCGATCCGAAGATCCCCCACACCTGGCGCAATCCGTCCACGAGCGAGCCCTGCGTCACGCTGTGGACCATCGTGCCGCCGCCGGCCTGACCTCGTTCCCGTTCTTCGAGCGCACCATGCACAAGCTTCAGATATCCGGCATCCACAAACGCTTCGGGGCCACCGAGGTCCTCAAGGGCGTCGGCCTCGAGGCCGCCGCCGGGGACGTCATCTCGATCATCGGATCGAGCGGCTCGGGCAAGAGCACGTTTCTGCGCTGCATCAACATGCTGGAGCGTCCCGACAGCGGCACGATCCGGGTGGGCGGCGAAACGCTCGAGCTCGTCCCGGATCGGCGCGACGGCACCTTGAGGGCGAAGAACGCAGCCCAGTTGCAGCGGCTGCGCTCGCGCCTCGCCATGGTGTTCCAGAACTTCTGCCTGTGGTCGCATATGAGCGTCCTCGACAACGTGACCGAGGCGCCCGTCAGCGTGCTCGGACTGTCCCGCCGGGAGGCCGCCGAGCGCGCGAAGAGCAACCTTGCCAAGGTCGGGCTGAAGCCCGAGACGTTCGATCGCTACCCCTCCCAGCTGTCCGGCGGCCAGCAGCAGCGTGTCGCCATCGCTCGCGCCCTGACCATGGAGCCGGACGTGATGCTGTTCGACGAGCCGACCTCCGCGCTCGATCCCGAGCTGGTCGGCGAAGTGCTGCGCGTCATGCAGAGCCTGGCCGAGGAAGGCCGCACCATGGTCGTGGTGACCCACGAGATGGGCTTCGCGCGCCACCTGTCCTCCAAGGTGATGTTCCTGCACGAGGGCCGCGTCGAGGAGGAAGGACCGCCAGAGGCCCTCTTCGACGCCCCGCAAAGCCCGCGGCTTCGCCAGTTCCTGGCAGGTCGCCTTCAGGCCTGACGGCCGAGCCGGCCCGGCGCCGGACCGCCCGAGAGATCCCGGTGCCCTTCTCGCGGGGCCGGATGGAATGCGTTCGTTCAAAACCCAATCGGAGACGGCATATGGAACTGCGTGGTATCGTTCTCGGCACCCTTCTGGCGATGGCCCTTTCGGGCGCCGCCCGGGCCGAACAGGTCACGGTCGCGACGGACGCGACCTTCCCGCCCTTCGAGTCGGTGGATGCCGACGGCAAGCTCGTCGGCTACGACGTCGAGCTGATGGAAGCCGTGTGCAAGGCGGCCGAGCTCGACTGCAACATCATCGCCGCCGCCTGGGACGGCATGATCCCGGGGCTGACGGCCGGCAAGTACGACGCCCTGATCTCGCAGCTCACCGTCACCGACGCGCGCCGCAAGATCATGGCCTTCTCCGACATCTACTCGCACCCGACCTTCCGCTTCGTCGCCAAGAAGGGCGCCGGTCTCGACATCAAGCCGGGCGGCCTCGCCGGCAAGACGATCGCGGTGCAGACCGGCACCCCGATGGACGCCTTCGTCACCAAGACCTTCCCCGAGGCGACGATCAAGCGCTACGACGGCGGCAGCGCGCCCTATCTGGAACTGACGGCCGGCCGTGCCGACCTGCACATGAGCTACGAGGCGCAGATCACCCACAGCTTCCTGACGGGCGACAACGCCAGCGGCTTCGAGCTGGTCGGCCCGCAATACACCGGCCAGGACGCGCCGGAGTTCGGCGAGGGCGTCGCCATCGCCATCAACCGGCGCAACACCGACCTCCTCCAGAAGATCAACGCTGGGCTTGCCACCATTCGCCAGAACGGCGAGCTGGCCGCGATCGACGCCAAGTATTTCGGCGCGAACAAGGGCTGAGCGATGATCGGCGGCTATGTCGCATCCGTGCTGGCGGCAGGGTGGATCACCCTGTCGCTCGCCTTCGCGTCGCTGGCATTGGCCGTCCTCATCGGCGTGGCGGCGGCGCTCGCCAAGCTGTCGCGCTCGCGCGTCCTGCGCGTCGGCGCCACGTTCTACACCACCGTGGTCCGGGGCATCCCGGACCTCGTCATGATGCTGCTCGTCTTCTATTCCCTGCCCGCGCTCGTCAACCAGGCGGCGCAGGACCGGGGATACGACCTTTATGTCGAGTTCAGCCCGTTCGTGGCCGGAACCGTGACGCTCGGCCTGATCTTCGGCGCCTACATGACCGAAACCTTCCGCGGCGCCCTGATGAACATTCCCAAGGGCCAGGTGGAGGCGGCCGAGGCCTACGGGCTCGGGCGGTTGCGAATCTTCTGGCGCATCCTCCTGCCGCAGATGACGCGCCTCGCGCTGCCGGGCTTCACCAACAACTGGCTGGTTCTGGCCAAGGCGACGGCGCTCGTCTCGCTTCTCGGCCTGCAGGACGTGATGTTCCGCGCCAAGGGCGCGGCGGAAGCGACCGCCAAGCCCTTCACCTTCTATCTCGTCGCCGCCGGCTTCTATCTCCTCGTCACCGCCGTCTCGCTTCTCGTCTTGTCGCGGATCGCCCGGCGCTACGAGGTCGGCGTCAAGGAGTTGGCCCGATGAGCTGGGACATCATCGCCGACAATCTCGGCTTCTTCGCTGAAGGCGCGCAGCTGACGCTCTGGCTGACGATCGCCTCCCTCGGCCTCGCCTTTCTCCTGTCGCTGCCGCTCGCTCTCGGGCGCAACTCGCACAACGCGATCCTGCGCAACGCCATCGCCGCCTATACGCTGGTGTTTCGCGGCACGCCGCTCCTCGTCCAGCTGTTCCTGATCTACTACGGCCTCGCCCAGTTCGATCTCGTGCGCACCAGCGTCCTGTGGCCCTGGTTGTCGAGCCCGCTGGTCTGCGTCATCCTGACCTTCGTCCTCAACACGGGCGCCTACACGACGGAAATCTTCGCGGGCGCGCTTCGTCACCTGCCGCCCGGCGAGATCGAAGCGGCGAGAGCCTACGGCATGTCGCCCTTCACGCGGGCGCGGCGCATCCTCCTGCCGGCCATGCTGACGCGCTCGCTGACGCTCTACGGCAACGAAACGGTGATGATGCTCCACGCGACCTCGCTCGCCAGCACGGTGACGCTTCTGGAGGTCACGGGCGTCGCGCGCAACATCACCCTCAACTCCTACATCATGTTCGAGCCCTACGTGACGGCGGCCGGGATCTACCTCGCGCTGACGCTGGTACTCGTGCTCCTCTTCCAGCTCGCCCAAAGCCGGTGGGCCGGCTATCTCCAGGCGCGGATCTGACCGCGCCTTGCTCGAAGGACATTCCATGAACCAGAAGCCCGATCTCGGCGCCCTGTTCGGCGCGGGCGAGACCTCGACCTTTCTCGGCCTCGACGCCTGCACCGATCTTTCGACGCTCGACGCGCCGATCGCGATCCTCGGCGTTCCCTGCGCGACCCCTTACGCATCCGTCGGCCCTTATTGCCGCAACGCGCCGGCAGCCCTTCGTCAGGCGACGGCCCCTCTCACCGCCAACCTGGAACGCCACGACTTCGACAGCGGCGGCCAGGTCTTCCCCGAAAAGCGCCTTCGCGCGGTGGACTGCGGCGACCTCGCCTTCGACGAGAGCGACGGGGCGGCCAACCGCGATGCCATTCGCGGCGCCGTGCGCACCATCCTGGATCGCGGCGCGGTTCCCGTACTTCTGGGCGGCGACGATTCCATTCCCATCCCGATGCTGCAGGCGATCGGGGACACGGCCGGGGAGCGCCGGTTCACCATCCTCCAGATCGATGCCCATATCGACTGGCGCCAGACGCACATGAACGAGCCGATGGGCCTGTCGTCCACCATGCGCCGTGCCTCGGAAATGGCGCACGTCGAGCGCATCGTGCAGGTCGGCGCGCGCGGCATCGGATCGGCGGCGACCACGGACTACGAGGATGCGCTGGCCTGGGGCGTTTCCTTCGTGCCCGCGCGCGAGCTGCACCGCGCCGGCGTCCAGGCGGCGCTCGACCTCATTCCCGAGGGCAGCGACATCATCGTGTGCATCGACGCCGACGCGATCGACCCGTCGCTCGTTCCCGGCGTCATCGCCCGCTCGCCGGGCGGGCTCACCTATGACGAGATCACCGACCTCGTGCGCGGCGCGGCCGCGCGCGGTCGCATCGCGGCGATCGACTTCGTCGAGTTCATGCCCGAACGCGACGTCGACGGGATCGGCGCCCTGTTCTTCGCGCGCGTCATCACCACCGCGCTCGGCGTGATCGCCCGCCAGAAGGCCTGACGGCCCCTCTCCCAGCGCCCACCGGAACCGACGGCCTCCCGCGCTTCGAGCTGAAGCCGGGAGGCCGTTTCGCGTTCGGCACTCAGACCGAGCTGAGGAGAATGCTCGTTTCGCTGTTGAGGATGCCGTCGATCTGGCGCACCTCGCGCAGCACCCGGTCGAAGTCGTGGAGCGAGGAGGCGCGAAGCTCGGCGATCAGGTCCCACGCCCCGTTGGTCGTATGCAGCGAATGCAGCTCCGGCATGCCGCGCAGGCGCTTGATGATCGCCGTGGTGGACTTGCCGGCCACCTCGATCATCATCACCGCCCGAATCGCTCCCGCCTCGTTGTCCTGGCGCACGCGCACGGTGAAGCCGAGAAGCGCCCCGCTCTCCGTCAGCCGGTCGATCCGCGCCTGCACGGTGCCCCGCGTCACGCCGAGGATCTCCGCCAGCTTGGACACGGGCGCCCGTCCGTCGCCCCTAAGGACCTCGATCATGCGTCGATCGAGTTCGTCGAACTGGTACATGCAAATTATCCGGTCGGATCGATCGATTTGCGCAATCTATCATGCATTCCTACCCATGTTCGCAATTTCGGCTGTCATTCTGCGCGGCTATCCTCCTTCTCGTTCTCCCTTCTTCCAACCCGTCCGAGATCGTCGTCCATGCGTGGTTTTGCCGTTCAGGCGCCGTCCGGCGTCGTGATGATCCGCCCTCATCACTTCACACCCAACCCCGAAACGGCTGCCGACAACGTCTTCCAGACGGCGGACGGGCTGCGAACGGCCGGCGAGATCGCAGAGGCCGCCTTCGACGAGGTGACGCGCATGGCCGGGCGCCTGCGCGAGGCCGGCGTCACCGTCCACCTGTTCGAGGACGAGAAGCGCGAAACGCCCGATTCGGTGTTTCCCAACAACTGGTTCTCGACCCATGCCGGCGGCCACGTCGCGGTGTATCCGATGTTCAATCCGAGCCGGCGACGAGAGCGCCGCTCCGACGTCGTCGAAATGCTGAAGACCCGCTACCGCGTGCAGGACGTCATCGACTATTCCGGCCTCGAACCCGACAACGTCTTTCTGGAGGGCACCGGCGCGATGGTGCTCGACCATATCGGGCGCATCGCCTATGCGGCGCGCTCCAACCGCACCAACGAGGTCGCGCTGGAGCGCTTCTGCACTCATTTCAACTTCGAGCCCATGCTCTTCGAGGCCGCCGACGCGAACGGGGCGAAGATCTACCACACCAACGTGATCATGTGCGTGGGCACCGAGATCGCGCTGGTGGGAATGGATTCGATCGTGGAGCCCGCGCGCCGGGCCGAGGTGCGCCAGCGTCTGGAGGAAACCGGGCGGCTCGTGGTGGACCTGTCCCATGCGCAGATCGCCGACTTCGCCGGCAACGCGCTGGAGCTTCGCGGACGGGACGGACGCTTTCTCGCCATTTCGGCGCGCGCGGCCGCCTCGCTGACGCCCGCGCAGCGCGAAGCGATCGAGGCGGTGACCCCGCTCCTGCCAATCGAGGTGCCCACGATCGAACTCGCGGGCGGCTCGGTCCGCTGCATGCTGGCCGGAATCCACCTCGCCGAGCGCGGCGAGCAGAATGCAACCCTTTCGGCCTGATCTCCCGACGAAGCGGAAAACCAGAACCATGACCCCCAAGCTGAACGTCGTTCCCTTCGTGAGCGTCGACCACATGATGAAGCTGGTCCTCCAGGTCGGGGTGGAGCGTTTCCTCACCGAGCTGAGCGCCTATGTCGAGGAGGACTTCCGGCGCTGGGAGAGCTTCGACAAGGTGGCGCGCGTCGCCGCCCATTCGGACGAAGGCGTGATCGAGCTGATGCCGACCTCGGACGGGGCGGCCTACGCCTTCAAGTACGTCAACGGCCACCCGAAGAACACGCGCGACGGGCGCCAGACGGTGACGGCCTTCGGCGTCCTGGCTGATGTCGCCAACGGCTATCCCGTGCTTCTCACCGAGATGACCATCCTCACCGCCCTTCGCACCGCCGCCACCTCGGCGGTCGCCGCACGGCACCTCGCCCGGCCGGACAGCCGCACCATGGCGATCATCGGCAACGGCGCGCAGGCCGAGTTCCAGGCCATTGCCATGAAGGCGCTCCTCGGCGTCGATCGTCTTCGCCTCCACGACATCGACCTGGCGGCGAGCGCGAAATGCGCGCGCAACCTCGAAGGACTCGGCTTCGACATCCGCATCTGCGCCTCCACCGCCGAGGCGGTCGAGGGCGCCGACATCGTCACCACGGTGACGGCCGACAAGCAGAATGCCACGATCCTCACCGACAACCTCGTCGGCGCCGGCCTTCACATCAACGCGGTCGGCGGCGACTGCCCGGGCAAGACCGAGCTGCACGCCGACATCCTGCGCCGCGCCGCGATCTTCGTGGAGTACCCGCCGCAGACCCGCATCGAGGGCGAGATACAACAACTCGCGCCCGACCATCCGGTGAGCGAGCTTTGGCAGGTCATCGACGGGCGGACGCCCGGCCGGCGCGACGCGGCGCAGATCACGCTCTTCGATTCGGTCGGCTTTGCCACGGAAGACTTCTCGGCGCTGCGCTACGTCAGCGACAAGCTGGTGGAAGCCCCCTTCTTCGAGGAGCTCGACCTTCTCGCCGATCCCGACGAGCCCCGCGATCTCTTCGGAATGCTGCTGCGCGCCGCAGCCTGAGCGCTGCGCCGCGACCTGATCCTCGCGCACCCCTGTTCCCGAGGGTTCATGGCGGCTTGGCAGAGGGGAGCGGTTGATCGTCGGCCGGCGTTGCCGGATGATCGCCGGTGAAAGCTTGCGAGCGGGGCGGCGTCGACAGGCGCTTCAGCCTTCACCGCGTCGCTTGTCTTCGCCGGGAGGCACCGCATGGAGGATCGGGATGTCGCTCGCAGGATGCCGGTGTGGATGGCCTTTTCCGAGCTCTTCCTCGACACGGAGCTGACCGAGGCCGGGTACCGATCCATTCGCCGCACGCTCCTCCGATCAGGATACGGCAGCCGGGAGTTGCGCGACATTCTGGAGCGCGAGGTCGCGCCCGTTCTCCACGCCAACCTCCTTTCGGGCGCCGGCGTCTGGGACGGCTGGGACGAGGCGGAATTGCGGGCCTCGATCCTCGCCCGCCTGCACGCGCCGGGTAGGCCGCGCCGGGCGCTTCTCCAGCGTTGGCTGCTGCGCAGATTCCTCGAGAAGGAATGGGCACGCATCGACCCCGAAACTTGAACCGGCCGTCGCCGGGCGGAGCCCTTCGCACGTGCGTGGCCAATCGCTTGCGGGCGCGATAGCGTGGAAGGGCCTGGCAACGAACGACCGGGGCCACGACGAAGGGGAAGAGCGAACGCGTGAAGTTGCCCGACCGGTTCGTCTGGCGCCCCCGGGAGGTCGCGCGCGGCTTCGCGCAGGCGATGGACGTCATCCCCTATATCGGCATCCTCGGCTATCCCGTCGCCATCCTTCTCTGGGCGACGGGCCTCATCGGCGAGGCGGAGCCGGGGCGAGGGCAAGCCTCGTGGTGGTTCACCGGCTATGTCGTGGCGCTCAGCTATCTCCCGTCGCTGCTGGTCTGCTTCCTGGTCGAGCGGCAGGCGCGAAAGCGCGGCTGGCCGCGGGTGCGGATGGTGGCGCGAACCGTCCGGTCGGTCCACTTCCTAATCACCTACGCGCCGATGCTCCTTCTCTTGGTGTTGCTGATGCTGCCGAGATCGTGGGTGTCCTTCTGAAGCAGGAGCGCGCTCCGCCGCGGATTTTTCGACCGAGCCCCGGTTCTTTGCCCGGCGCCTGCGACGCAGGCCTATGCTAAGAGCGCCTCATGCGCGCACGATACGAAGCCCTGACCGAAGACCTCGAGCGAGCCCGCGTCGCCTGGCTCTATTTCATCGGCGGGCTGACGCAGCAGGAGATCGCCTCGCGCCTCGGCCTGACGCGGCTGCGGGTCAACAAGATCATCGGACAGGTTCAGGCCGAGGGCCAGGTTCAGGTCGACGTCCGGCTGCCGCTGGTCGACTGCATCGCGCTCGCCGAGGATGTGGGCCAGCGCTACGGCCTCGTCGACGTCGTCGTGGTGCCCGACATCGAGGACTATATCGAGCAGAAGCGCGTCATCGGCGAGGCGGCCGGCGCGATGACGGCGGCGCTGATCGAGGGCCAGGACTTCGGGATCGGCATCGCCAGCGGTCGCACCTTGAGCTTCGCGGTGCGCGCGATCCCGGCCAAGCCGCACCCGAGCTCCTGGATCGTCGGCCTCACCGGGGGCGTCACGCGCTCGTCGGGCACCAACACGTTCGAAGTCGCGACGAGCTTCGCCCGGCTTCTCAGCGTCGAGTGCCACTATCTCACCGCCCCGATCTACTGCGCGACGGCGGAAAGCCGCGAAGCGCTGCTTCTCAACGACGAGCTGACCGACGTTCTCGCCCGCACCGAGATCGCCGACTTCGCGATGACCTCCTGCGGATCGCTCGCAGAGGATACGACGCTCACCCACATCCGCGTCGTGAAGGACCATCTCGACGACATCCTGCGGCTCGGCGCGGTGGGCGAACTCATGGGCTGCTTCCTCGACATGGAAGGGCGCCCGATCGACCATTTCCTCAACGAGGCGGTGATCGCGCTGAGCCCGGACAAGCTGAAGCTGAAGCCCTATTCGGTGCTGGTGTCTGGCGGCACGGACAAGATCCCGATCATCCGCGCCATTCTGAGAGCCGGCTACGTCAACCGGCTCGTCACCAACGAGGGCGTCGCACGGGCCCTTCTGGCGGGCCCGCGCTGAAGCGTTCGAGGAACCATGCGGTGGCGGTTGCCGCCACCCGTCAGGCCGCCCGAACGTCCGGTTCCGAGTTTTCCAAGGCGGCGGTCATGGCGCGCATGATCACGAAGGAGGACGCCGCGCCCGGGTCGATATGACCTTTCGAGCGGGCGCCGAGCTTGGCGGAGCGCCCGCGGCGCGATTCCAAATCGGCTGTGGCCCGCATGCCCGCTTCCGCCCCGTCGCGCGCCGCGCGAAGGACGTCGAGTTCCGAGCCGCCGGCACTGGCGCTTTCGCGCGCGGCCGCCACCGCCGGCACCCAGGCGTCGATCATCGTCTTGTCGCCGGGCTCGGCGCGGCCGCGATCCTGGATGCCCTGGAGGGCGGCGCCCAGCCAGGTCGCGACGCCCGCCGCGTCGAGGTGGAGCCGGTCGCTCACCGCCGCGCCCGCGCGCAGGAAGGCGGTGGCGTAGAGCGGGCCGGACGAGGCGCCGACGGCATCCAGGAACGCCTTGGCCATGCGCTTGCAGATCGCCTCGATCGTGTCGTCCTCGTCGTTGCCGGCGAGCGCGCTCTGCACCGCCTTCCAGCCGATCTCCATCGTGATGCCGTGGTCGCCGTCGCCGATCACGCCGTCGAGTTCGGACAGCCAGGCCTTTTCGGCGATGATGTCGTCGCCGACGCGCCGCATCATCGCGCGGAAGATCGCGGGCGTTACCGCGCCCTCGCGCTTGAGGCTGCGCGGGCCGGCGCCGTTCGAGACGGGCGCGGCGGACACACGCTTCTGCGCGGACTGGACGCTGCGCACGGCGCTCGTCGAGCCCGCCGGCACCGATCCGACCGTCAGGGCGACCGTCCGGCAGGGATGGTCGAGAAGCGTCGCGAGTTCGTCGTCGAGGCGAAGGAGCGTGATGGAAGCGCCCGCCATTTCCAGCGAGGTCGCGTATTCGCCGACCCAGGACCGGTGGATCGAGACGCCGCGCGCGTCGAGGATCTGCCGGACGCGGTTGAAGACGATGTAGAGCTCGACATAGGAGGTCGAGCCGAGACCGTTGACGAGAACCGCGACGCGCGAGCCCTCGCCGGGGTTCAGTTCGGCGAGGATCGTCTCCATCAGCTCGTCCGTCACGGCGTCGGCGGAGGCCAGCGTCTGGCGACGCACGCCCGGCTCGCCATGGAGGCCCATGCCGATTTCCATCTCGTCGTCGCCGATCTCGAAGTTCGGCTTGCCGGTCTGCGGCAGCGAGCAGGCGCCGAGCGCGACGCCCATGGAAAGGGTCGCGTCGTTGGCCTTGCGGGCCAGCGCCTCGACGCGCGCCAGCGGCTCGCCCCGGTCGGCGGCCGCGCCCGCGATCTTGAAGACGAAGAAGTCGCCCGCAATGCCCCGCCGCTCGGCGCGCTTGTCGAAGGGCGCGGAGGCGACGTCGTCGGCCACCGCCACATGGCGCACCGGCACGCCGGAGGCTTCCAGTTCCTCGGCCGCCATGGTGAAGTTCAGGACGTCGCCCGTGTAGTTGCCGTAGAGAAGAACGACGCCCGCCCCGCCGTCGGCCGCGCGCGCGGCGTCGAGGATGTGCTCGGGCGAGGGCGAGGCGAAGATGTTGCCGACCGCCGCCGCGTCCGCCAGGCCCCGCCCGACATAGCCGGCGAAGGCGGGCTCATGCCCCGATCCGCCGCCGACGACGATGCCGACCTTGCCATCGCGCGGGCCATCCACGGCCACGACCGCGCGGCCGGTATGGCCTTCGACGCGCAGGAGGTCGGGATGCGCGCCCGTCATGCCGCCGATCATCTGGTCGATGATCGTCTCGGGAGCGTTGATGAGTTTCTTGGTCTTGGCCACGCGAGGTCTCCGAAAGGTCAGGCCGCGTCGCGGCGAAGGTAGCGGCGCGACAGCGCGTCGAAGGAAATGGCAAGCACCACGATCGCGCCCGACACGACGCCCTGCCAATAGGGCGAGACGCCGAAGAGGACGATGATGTTCTCGATGATGGCGATGATGCCCGCGCCGAAGATCGCGCCGAGCGGCGAGCCGACGCCGCCCGTGGTCGCCACGCCCCCGATCACGGCGGCCGCGATCGGCGCCAGCACCCAGGTCTGGCCGATCGAAGGCTGGGCGGTGCCGAGACGCGCCACCATGAGAAGGCCCGCCAGCGCCGACAGGAGCCCGGCCAGCGTGAACACCAGGAGGCGGATGCGGTCGACGCGGATGCCGAGCATGCGCGCGGCGGCCGGGTTGTTGCCGATCGCGTACATGTAGCGGCCCATCGGCGTCTTCACCGTCAGGAACAAGGCCAGCGCCAGCACCACCAGCATGACGACGAAGGGCACGGGCAGCGCCAGCCAGTCGCCGCGCCCGAGGAACTGGATGTCGGCCGGGATGCCGGTGATGGCGACGCCCTTGGTCAGGACTAGGATGGCGCCGCCGTAGATGCCGGCGGTGCCGATGGTGAGCACCAGCGAATGCAGCCCGAGCCGCGTCACCAGAAGACCGTTGAGAAAGCCGAGCATAGCGCCGAGGAGAAGCGCCAGCGGCAGGGCGACCACCGGCGGCAGGCCGGCCTGGACCATCAGCATGCCCGACACGATGCCGCACAGGCCGCCGATCACGCCGAGCGACAGGTCGAGCTCGCCCAGGATCATCAGCGAGGACTGCGCGATGGTGATGAGCCCGACGAAGGCGAGACCCCGCGCGATCACCGACATGTTGTAGCCCGACAGGAAGTAGGGCGAGACCAGCGACGAGATCACGAAGATCGCGAGAAGCGCGGCGAAGACGCCGGCCAGCGGATTGCGGATCAGGAGCGCCAGCCAGCCGGCGCGACGGGCGCCCGCCTCCTTGGCCGTTGCAGCTTCAGTCGACATGGCGAGCCTCCGAGCGGGTCTGGGCGGGCGTTGCGGGGCCGGTCGCGAAGATCGCGCCGACAAGGGTCTCGGTCTCGGTCGTGGCGGCGTCGAAGTCGCCGGTGAGGCGGCCCGAATGCAGGGTGAGGATGCGGCTGGCGCAGCGCCGCAGCTCGGTCATCTCGGAGGAGATCAGGACGATGCCGACGCCCTCCTCGGCCAGCGTCTTCATGATGCGGTAGATCTCGGCCTTGGTGCGGATGTCGATGCCCTTGGTGGGCTCGTCGAAGATCAGGATGCGGGGGGTGGTCGCCATGGCGCGCCCGATGATGGCCTTCTGCTGGTTGCCGCCCGACAGGAGCGAGATGCGCTGGCCCATGCCGGCGGCGCGAATGCCGTAGTCGTCGATGACGCGCCCGACGAGGCTGCGCTCCCTGGCGAAGTCGATGCCGGCCGGGCCCGAGGTCAGCGACAGGACCGAGATGCCGATGTTCTCGCGCAAGGACAGAAGCGGGAAGATGCCGTGGTGCTTGCGCTCCTCCGACAGGTACAGCATCCCGCCCGCCACCGACGCGGCCGTGTCGCCGAGGCGCCAGGCCTTGCCCTCCACGCGCACCGATCCGGCGCGCGCCTTGCGAAAGCCGAAGACGGTCTGCATCAGCTCGGAGCGGCCGGCGCCGACGAGGCCGGCAAGCCCCAGGATCTCGCCGCGCCGGAGCGTGAACGAGACGTCCTCGAACATGTCGCCCGACAGATGCGCGACCTCCATGATCGGCGCGCCCGCCGCGCAGGCGGGGCGGAAATGGTCGTCGATCGCGATCTCGCGTCCCGACATGGCGCGGATCAGGCGCGGCTCGTTGATATCGGCCATGCGGCCCGCCTCGACCTTCTCGCCGTTGCGCAGGACCGTGTAGTCGTCGCCGATGGCGAAGACCTCCTCCATCTTGTGCGAGATGAAGACGACCGCATGGTCGCGGTCGAGGAAGCCGCGGATCACCCGGAAGACGCGCTCCACCTCGCGCGCGGTGAGCGCGGAGGTCGGCTCGTCCAGGATCAGCACCTTCATCTCGGCGTTGGTCGAGGCCCGCGCGATCTGGAGAAGCTGCTGGTCGGGCACGGAAATGTGGCGCACGAGGTCGCCCGGGCGCGCCTCGATGCCGAAACGGTCGAGATACCCTTGCGCCTCGGCGCGCATGCGGCGCCGGTTCACGAAGCCGCCATGCCCCGTCCGGTCGAAAGGCATGAAGAGGTTTTCCGCGACGCTGATGTCGGGAAACAGCGAAAGTTCCTGCGGCACATAGGCGATCCGGCGGAACAGTTCGCCGTGTTCGAGCGGGTCGCGGCCCTCGATCGACACCGTGCCGGCGCTGGCGCGGTCCGAGCCCGTCAGGATCTTGACCAGCGTCGACTTGCCGGCCCCGTTCTCGCCGGCGAGGACGTGGCAGCGTCCGAGCTCGATCGACAGATCGACGCCCGACAGCGCCTTGACGCCCGGAAAATCGCGCGTGAGACCGCGCGTTTCGAGATAAGCCATGGGTTCCCTCCCCCTTCGACGACGACGCCCGGTCGGCGAAGCCGGGGCGCGGGGGGAAAGGTCGCTCGCCTTGCCCCCCGCACCCGCGATCGATCAGCCGCCGATGTTGTCCTTGGTCAGGAAGGCGCTGCCGGTGTCGACATAGTCCGGCACCGGCGCTCCGGTGACCTGCGCCCAGAGCAGCATGACCGACCAGTAGCCCTGCATCTCCGGCAGGGAGGCCGACGAGCTGTCGGCGACGCCGGAGCGGATGAGGTCGAGCATCTCGGCGAGATTGTCGAGGCCGACGAGCTTGACCTGGTCCCCCTTGCCGGCTTCGACGATCGCCTGGCCGATGCCGATCGGGCCCGCCGCGTCGGAGGCGACCCAGCCCTTGAGGTTCGGGTTGGCCTGCATGATCGCGGCCGCTTGTTGCTGCGCGGTCTCGATGCTGTCGTTGTCGATGCCCTCGGCCACGACCTTGATGCCGGGGTGCTCGGCGAAGACGTCGCGGTGGCACTGGGCGCGGATCGAATGGTTGGGGGCGGTCGGCACGCCCATCATGATGGCGACCTCGCCTTCGCCGCCGAGAATCTCGACGAGACGGCGCGCGGCGATCTTGGCCTGCTCGCAGAAGTCCATGCCGATCGTCGGGATCTTCATGCCCTCGGGCGCGACGGAATCGAAGATCGCCAGCGGAATGTCCTGACCCTGCGCCGCTTCCAGCGAAGCGCGGTTGCCGGCGGGGTCCAGAAGGTCGATCGCGATGCCGTCGGGGCGGGTGGAGATCGCGCTTTCCACGATCTGGACCTGCTGGACGACGTCGGCGGTCTGCGGCGCCGAGTAGACGATCTCGACATCGGCCCCGGTCTGCGCCTTGAGGGCCGCCGCCGCCATCTGGGCGCCCTCGTTCACCTTGTCGAACCAGGGATGGACGACCTTGGGCACGATCAGGAAGCGGTAGCTGTCCTTCTTCACGGTGCCGGGCGCGTCCTGGGCGCCGGCCACCGTCGGCAGCATGAGCGCGGCGGCGCCCGCCAATGCGAGTGCGAGTTTCTTCATGGCTTGTCTCCCGTTCCTCCAGCGCATCGATGCGCCCTCCGCACCCGAGCCGACATCCCTTCGGCGATCGAGGCAGATGCCAAACTACATTTGTAAAATGAGTTTTACAACAGTTTGATTTGGGAAGATGCGAGTGTCCGTCGAGCGGTAATGGTCAGTGTACGTCCGTCCGTCGCGAAGCCCTTCCAGCGTTTGCGGGTTCTATGAGACCGACCCGAAGAGCGATCGGTGGCTGGGGCCTAAGTCCCGGAAGCATCGACGGGGACTGGCGAGGACGCTCTTTTCCCGATGGATGAGCGAAAGTCGGCGCCATCGAAGCGTGTAAGGGCGACTTTCCGCCCGATCATCCCCATATGAATTCTTTCGACACGAAAGGATCGATCCCCGATGCGGACACCGAACTACAATTTCGAACGCCAGGAGCGCGATCGGGCCAAGGCCGCCAAGAAGGCTGAGAAGGCCGCCGCCAAAGCCGCTGCCAAGGCGGACGGGAACGAGCCCCGCGATGACGCGGCCGCGCACGAGACGCCTCCCGCTTCCCCTTCTCCGAGTTGAACGAGAAAAAAGGAATTCCACCCATGGCCGCCAACAAGTCGTCCGGCAAGTCGCCGAAGACGGCTCCCCACGAGGAGCCGTACGAACCCGAAGCCTTCGCGCGCAAGTTCGGCATTCCCGCCGGCGAGGCGAAGACGATCATCAAGCGCTATGGGCCCTCCCGCCGAAAGCTCGACGCCTACATGGCCGCTCGCGACGCTTGAGGATTTATCGCCCCGAGC
This sequence comes from Aureimonas sp. ME7, assembly GCF_903970965.1. GTDB lineage: Bacteria > Pseudomonadota > Alphaproteobacteria > Rhizobiales > Rhizobiaceae > Aureimonas. The sequence continues at coordinate 55,388 of NZ_CAJCKW010000007.1, forward strand.
CGTGATATAGCCGGTTTTCCGGCGCACTTGCGCCGGAAGGAACCACGATGCCGCACCGGCGGCATCCCAACATCGAATGGGACTTAAGCCTTGAAGACAGACACCGATTTCATCGATCGCCGGAACGCTGCCAAGAATGCCAAGGCAGCCCTCCTGGAGAAGATGAAGGCGAAACAGAACGACCCGGAGCTGGAAGCGCGCCGCGCCGAGCGGGCCGCCGTCGTCGCGGCCCGCGAGGAGCGCGAGGCGGCCAAGCGCCGTCAGCGGCAGGAGGCCGAGGCCGAGCGGGAGGCCGCGCTGGCGCAGGAGCGGGCCGCCGCGAAGGAAGCCGCCGAGCAGGCCGCCGTGTCCGAGCGCGACAAGCTGATCGCGCAGGCCATGGAGGACCAGGCGGCCCAGAAGGCCAAGCGGGACGCGCGCTACGCAGCCCGGCAGATGCGCAAGGGCTGACCGGGCGGTCTTCGGGCACCGGCGCGGGCGGGGCCGATGGGATCGCCGATCGCGCGCGATCTTCGCCGGGACCATGCTCGGCCGCCGCTTCGCGCTGCCCGCTTAGCCCGTTGCGAACCCTGGACGAGGCCGACGGAACCCGCTTCGCTTCCCCTTGATGAGGCGGGATTTCGTCGGCGGCTTTTGCCGGCGCGTGAATCTCCTTACCCAGCAAATCTCCAGCTTCGATTCCGAGCGAACGTTGCGGGGCGCTCGGAGGTCCGCGTTTGGCCGTCGGCATCTTCCCGATATTGGCCCGACGTTCCAATCCTTCCCCCAAGGGGCTTGGCCTTCTGCATCGACTCGCTGATGGTGATCTCCCGAACGCTTTCCGAATCGCACCCGCCATGACGCGCATCGCCTTGATCAACGCCAACACGACCCGGGCCATGACGGAACGGATGGTGGACGCCGCGCGGCGACTGGCGCCGGCGGGCGTCGCGATCGAAGGTCACACGGCGCCCGAAGGCGCGCCCTACATCTCGACGCCCGAAGCGGCAGCCCGCGCGGGCGAGGTGGTTCGCGGCATGGCCGAGGCCTTCGCGACGGCCGGACCGCCCGACGCGGTGATGATCGCCTGCTTCGGCGACCCCGGCCTCTTCGAAGCGCGCGCGCTCTTGCCCGTTCCCGTGCTCGGCATGGCCGACGCCTCGTGCCATGTCGCCGCGCAGCTCGGCGCGCGCTTTGCCATCGTCACCGGCGGCCACGCCTGGGGTCCCATGCTGGAGGCGTTCGTGGACCGGATCGGGCTGGGGTCGCGGCTCGCGGGCGTGCGCACGATCGAACTCACCGGCGACAGGATCGCCGCCGATCCGGCTGGAGCGGAGACCCTCGTTCTCGGCGAGATCGAACGGGCGCGAGACAACGGCGCCGATGTCGTGATCCTCGGCGGGGCGGGGCTGGTGGGCTTTGCCGACCGGCTGACGCCGCGATCCCCCGCTATCCTTCTGGATTCCCTCGCCTGCCTCGTCGCCCAGACCTGCGCGCTCACCGGATTCGGCTTAAGGACGCGTCCTCAACGGTCCATCTCGGCCGCGATCTCGCCGTAGGTGCGCGCGACGAAGTCCGCGCCGGCTGCGCGCAGGGCATCGCCGGTGTTGGCCAGGAGATGCGCGCCGCCCAGAAACCCGTAGGCCACCATCCCGGCCGCCTTGGCCCCCATGACGCCGAAGCGCGAATCCTCGATCACCAGGCTGCGCGCAGGATCGAACCCCATGCGCGCGGCCGCATGGAGCACGAGGTCGGGCTCCGGCTTGCCGCGCCGGACGTCGTGCGAGGAAAAGATCGCTTCCGCCGCGAAGAACCGGTCGAGGCCCGTCACCTTCAGGCTGTGCCGGATGCGCTCGTGGTCGGACGAGGAGGCGACGCAGCGCGGCAGGCTGGAACCTTCCAGGAACCGAACGACGCCGGGCACGGGGGCGAGTTCGGCGGTGAACAGCGCCTTCGTCTCGGTCCAGAAGCGGGGATGGTATTCGTGGCCGAGCGAGCGCCCCGTTCGCGCCTCGATCCCTTGGAGGATGTCGGCCATCTTCATGCCGACCATGGCATTGACCATGTCGGTCGTGACCTCGATTCCCGCCTGCCGGTAGACCGACTGCATGGCGCGCCGGGCCAGGACCTCGCTGTCGACGAGAACCCCGTCGCAGTCGAAGATGATGCCGTCGAATCGCGCCATGGCCGCTCTTTCGGGTGTTCCTCCCGCCGCGAATCGAGGCCTGCGGCCCGCCGGCTCGCGGAAGGAGACGGGTTTGAGTGCCCGCCTGTTCGATCCGCGGCATATGGGCCGTTCCGGCGCCGACATGCAAGGCGGACCGGACCGGCCCGTTCCCCGAAAACCGCCGGCTCAGGGGGCGAAGAAGCGGTTGACGGGGCGCGGCAGCCCGAGATTGTCGCGCAAGGTCGCCCCTTCGTATTCGCGCCGGAAGATGCCGCGCCGCTGGAGCTCGGGCACGACCTTGTCGACGAAGCCGTCGAGCCCTTCGGGCAGGAAGGGGAACATCACGTTGAACCCGTCCGCCCCGTCCGATTCCAGCCATTCCTGCATGGCGTCGGCGATGGTGCGGGGCGTTCCGACGAAGGAAAGGCCGCCGTAGCCGCCGAGGCGCCGGGCGAGCTGGCCGACGGTCAGGTTCTCGCGCCGGGCGAGCTCGATCGTGCGCTCGCGGCTCGACTTCGACTGGTTCGTGTCGGGGATCTCCGGCAGGGGCGCGTCCGGGTCGAAGGCGCGCGCATCGGTGCCGAGCATGGTCGACAACTGGTCGATGGCGTTGTCGTAGCTCACCAGCGCGTCGAGACGCTCGCGCGTCTCGCGCGCCTCCTCGTCGCTGTCGCCCACCACCACGAAGGCGCCGGGCAGGATCTTGAGGTGATCGGGATCGCGCCCAATCCGGCCCATGCGCCCCTTGACGTCGGCGTAGAAGGCGCGCCCGTCCTCCAGGCGGCTCGGGGCGGCAAAGATCACCTCCGCCGTTTCGGCGGCGAGCTGGCGGCCGGGCTCCGAGGCGCCGGCCTGGACGATCACCGGCCAGCCTTGGGGAGGCCGGGCGATGTTGAGCGGCCCCTGCACATCGAAGAACTCGCCCTTGTGGGCGAGGACGTGCATGCGATCGGGATCGACATAGGTGGCGCTGTCGGTGTCGCGCGGGAAAGCGTCGTCGTCGAAACTGTCCCAAAGGCCGGTCACCACGTCGTAGAACTCGCGGGCGCGGCGATATCGGTCGGCGTGGTCCAGATGCTCTTCCAGGCCGAAGTTGCGCGCGGCGTCCGGGTTGGAGGTGGTCACGATGTTCCACCCGGCGCGCCCCGCGCTCAGGTGGTCCAGCGAGGCGAAGCGCCGCGCGACGTGGTAGGGCTCGTCGAAGCTCGTGGAAGCGGTCGCCACGAGGCCGATGCGGCTCGTCACCGAGGCCAGCGCCGACAGGAGCGTGAAGGGCTCGAACGAGGTCACGGTGTGGCTGCGCCGGAGCGCCTCGCGCCCGATATTGAGGACGGCGAGGTGGTCGGCCATGAAGAACGCGTCGAAGCGCGCCGCCTCCAGCCGGCGGGCGAGGTATTGCAGCCGCTCGAAGTTGAAGTTGGCGTCACGCCAGGCGCCGGGATAGCGCCAGGCGCCGGCATGGATTGAAACGGGCCGCATGAAGGCCCCGAGCTTCAGCTGCTTGGCGGATGTCATCGGCAGAAATCCTTGTCGAGGAAGGGCGAGCGCGCGAAATGGCGCCGGACGGGCGTCATCTCAAGAGCGGAAGCAAAACCGGTGTCGGCGGAAAGGCGCTAAAGACCGACGTCGAACACCATCTGGTCCATCGCGCGGCTCGGCTCGGCGCAGCCGGCATGGCCGACGATGCGGGCCGGCACGCCCGCGACCGTGGTGTTAGGCGGAACCGAGCGCGTGACCACCGAGCCCGCGCCGATGCGCGAGCAATGGCCGATCTCGATGGGCCCGAGAAGCTTGGCGCCCGCCCCGATCAGAACGCCGTGGCCGACGCGCGGATGGCGCCGCCCGCCCGGCACCGGCTCTTCCGCCTCGCCCAGGACGACGCCCTGCAGCATGGAAACGTTGTCGCCGATCTCGGCGCTCGCCCCGATCGAGATGCCGGTGGCATGGTCGATGAAGGTGCCGCTGCCGATCGGCACGGCGGGATGGATCTCCACCTGGAAGACTTCCGCGACGCGGTCCGACAGATAGAGCGCGAGGTCGCGCCGTTCCGTCCGCCAGAGATGGTGGGCGACGCGATGCGCCTCCAGCGCGTGAAAACCCTTGAAATAAAGGACGGCGTCGAGCGCGGCGTCGCTGGCGGGGTCCCGGTCGATCAGGGCGGCCAGATCGAAGCGCAGAGCGCGGCGCAGCGCCTCGACCCCGAACGCCTCCCGAAGCACCGCGCGCAGCGCGTCGGCCGGAAGCACGCCGGCGATGCGGCTCGCCAGGCGATGGCTGAGCGCGTCCTCCAGCGAGGACTGGTCGAGAACGGTGGACTGGACGAGGGCGGCCAGCACCGGCTCGCGCGCGGCGACGCCCTCCGCCTCGCGCCGTAGCCGCGCCCACCAGAAGTCGGCCGTCGCCGGTGTCGGGATGCCGACCGCCTCCCTCGATGCCTCGATATCCATCGCGCCGCCCTTTCCCCGTCGTGCCGCCCCGGCGGCGTCAGTCCCTCAGAAGCGGCAGGAGCGTCGTTCCCTGCCGCTCGATTTCCCGAAGATACGGCGTGTCGGACAGGACGAAATGCGAGATGCCGAGGTCGCGATACCGGCGCAGCGATTCCGCCACCTCCGCTGCCGAGCCGACCAGCCAAGTGGTGCCCGCCCCGCCCCCGCCGTAGCGGCCGGGCGCGGTGTAGAGACGATCGTCCAGCACCTCGCCGCGCGCCTGGAGATCCAGAAGCCGGCGCTGGCCGACGGCGACCTCGCCGCGATGGTCGTGCCAGCCGGCGCCCGCCGTGCGCGCCATCTCGGCGACCTTGGCCTCGGCGTCGCGCCAGGCTTCCTCGCTCGTGTCGCGCACCAGCGTCGTGATGCGCAGTCCGAACTCGAGGGGGGCGTGCTCGCGGCCGAGCTCGGCGCTCAGCGCCCTCAGCCGGGCGATGCGCTCGGCCACGTCGGCCAGGGGCTCGCCCCAGAAGAGCTGGACGTCGGCCTCCGCTGCGGCCACCCGCTCGGCCGGCCCGGAAGCACCGCCGAAGTAGAGCTTGGGATGCAAGCGCCCTTCTCGCGCATGGGGGCGCGGCTGGGCGGTGGAGCCTTTCAGCGCGTAGTGCGGCCCCTGGTGCGTGACGTTCTCTTCCGTCCACAGCCGGCGCAGAAGGCGCATGAACTCGCCCGTGCGCTCGTAGCGCCGTTCCTTCTCGATCGACCCGTCGCCGTAGGCTTCCGGATTGTCGAGGCCAGACACGATGTTGACGCGCACGCGCCCGCCCGACAGGTGGTCGAGCGTGGCGAGCGCGGAGGCCGCCTGGGCAGGCTGCCAGTAGCCCGGCCGGATCGCGATCAGGGGCTCGAACGCCTTCGTGCGCGCGGCGAGCGCTGCGGCCACGGTGAACGTGTCGGGCCGCTCCCAGCCGGCACCCAGAAGCGCGCCGCGCCAGCCGTGGCGCTCGATCGCCTCGGCCTGCGCCACCAGCGCGCCCAGGCTGTTGTGGCCGGCATCAGTCGTGTCGCCGCGATGGCCGGCGACGGCCTGGTTCGGGATGTACCAGAGGAACTCTGTCGGCGCGGTCATCGCTGCTGCCCCCAACGATGCACGGTGACGCGCTCGAGGCTGGCGAAGGCGAGATTCTCGACGAGGAGGCCGATCACGATCACGAGGGCGAGGCCGGCAAAGACGTTGTCGGTGTAGAGTTCGTTGCGGTTCTGGAAGATGTACCAGCCGAGCCCGCCGCGCCCGGACGAGGCGCCGAACACGAGCTCGGCCGCGATCAGCGTGCGCCAGGCGAAGGCCCAGGCGATCTTGAGGCCGGACAGGACGGACGGAAGGGCTGCCGGCAGGAGGATCTGCCAGACGTAGCGCCAGCCCTTGAGCCCGTAGTTGCGCCCCGTCATCCGCAGGGTTTCGGGCACGCCCTGGAAGCCGGCGAAGATCGACAGCGACAAAGGCCAGAGCACCGAATGCACCAGCACGAAGATCAGGCTGTTCTGCCCCAGACCGAACCACAGGAGCGCGAGCGGCAGGAGGGCGATCGCGGGCAGAGGGTTGAACATCGCCGTCAGCGTCGACAGGAGGTCGCGCCCAAGCTGCGTCGAGACGGCGAGCGTCGTCAGGAGAAGCGAAAGGACGATGCCGAGCGCATAGCCCTGGACGAGAACCAGAAGCGAGATGCGCGTCCGCTCCAGAAGTTCGCCGCTGGCGATCCCCGAAACGAAGGCGCGTGCCGTCGCCCCGAACGTCGGCAGGAGGAGCGGGTTGGCCTGCCAGCGCGCAGCGGCCTCCCACAAGGCGATCAGCGCGAGAAGGATCAGGCCCTTGCGCAGCCACCCTTGAGCCCAGATGCGGGCGGCGAGCGGCAGCTGGCGCTCCACCGTTCCGCCGGTGAAGGGCTCCAGCTCGCGCTCGTATTCCGGCCGGACGGGTGGTTGAAGCAGCGTCATCGGGCGCTTGTCTCCAGCCCGGCATCGGCCGCCTCGCGCGCCACCGTTCCCGCCCCGTCCTCGAAGAGGAGGCGGTGGATGCGCGCGCCCGCCGCCTGGAACGCCGCGCCGCCGAGGCTGGCAAGGCTCCATTCGTGGGCGTTGATCTCGGCGCGCACCCGGCCCGGACGCGGCGACAGGAGGGCGATGCGGTTGCCCACGACCAGCGCCTCCTCGATCGAGTGGGTGACGAAGAGAAGCGTGAAGCGCGCCTCCTCCCAGAGTTGGAGAAGCTCCTCCTGCATGCGGCGGCGCGTCAGGGCGTCGAGCGCGGCGAAGGGCTCGTCCATCAGGAGGACGCGCGGCTGCATGGCGAGCGCGCGCGCGATCGCGACGCGCCCCTTCATGCCGCCCGACAGCTGATGGGGATAGCTTTGCGCGAAGGCCGACAGGCCGACCTTGCCCAGAAAGTGGCGCGCCCGCTCGCGCGCCTCGCGCCGCGAGACTTTTCGCGAGGCGAGAAGCGGAAAGGCGACGTTGTCGAGAACGCTCTTCCAGGGCGGCAGCTGGTCGAACTCCTGAAATACCACGATCCGGTCGGGCCCCGGCTCCACGACCCGCCGCCCTTCGAGGACGATCTCGCCTTCCACCGGGGGAATGAACCCGGCGATCGATTTGAGAAGCGTGGACTTGCCGCAGCCCGACGGCCCGAGCAGAACGAAGCGATCGGCCTCGAAGATGTCGAGATCGACCTTGTGCGTGGCGCGCACCACGTGGTCTCTCGTGCGATATTCGAGCGACAGCCCGCGCACCCGCAGAAGCGGCTCGGACAGGGCGGGAGACGCTTGGCCGGAAAACGGGGCACCGTCCGCAAGGACCGAGGCGACGGGGGTGGGACCCGGAGCCTCGGCTTCGCGGACGGTGATGGGACGCGCGGTGCTCACGAGCCGTTCGACACGCGCGGATCGTCGAAGAAATAGTCGGCGAGCGCCTTCGGCTCGTTGCGGATGGCCTTCACGCGGTGGAGGAACTGGCCGAGCCCCAGCGTGTTCTCCGGCTCCACCTTGAAGGTGACCTCCGGGTTCTGGATGATGTCGAGGAGGAGCTTGCGATCGACGTTGCCGCCGGCGACCTTCAGGTAGATGTCGGCCGCCTTTTCCGGGTTCTCTCCGATGAACTGCGCCGCCTCGTCCAGCGCGGCGACGAAGGCCGCGTAGGTCTTCGGGCTTTCGTCGTGGAAGGCCTCGGTTGCGTAGAGCACCGTCGAGGACGCCGGGCCGCCCTGCACGTCGTAGGACTTCAGGACGATATGCGCCTTCGGATTGCCGGCGAGCTCCTGCTCCTGGAAGGGCGGGTTGCCGAAATGGGCGGTGATCTCGGTGCCGCCCGAGATGATCGCGGCCGCCGCCTCCGGATGGGGCACGGCGACGGAATAGGCGTCGAGCTTGTCGAAGTTCTCCTCGCCCCAGACCTTGGCGGACGCCCATTGCAGGATGCGCGACTGAACGGACACGCCGACCGCGGGCACCGCGATCCGGTCCTTCTCGGTGAAGTCGGCGATCGTCTTCACCGCCGGATTGTTGGACACGAGATAGTAGGGAAAGTTGCCGAGCGAGGCGACGCCCTTGACGTTCTGCGAGCCGTGCGTGCGATCCCACAGGGTGAAGAGCGGGCCGACGCCCGCGCCGCCGATGTCGACATTGCCCGACAGAAGCGCATCGTTGACTGCCGAGCCGCCCGACAGGCGGATGAATTCCGGCGTGATGTCGATGCCCTGTTCCTTCCCGTGCTTCTGGATCAGACCCTGATCCTCCACGACGTTCAGAAGGAGGTAGACGATGCCGAACTGCTGGGCGATGCGGATCCGCCCTTCCTCGGCCGAGGCCGATGCCGTCATCGCCAGGGACGCCACGGCGCCGACGGCAGCCAGAAGGAGGGACCGGGACAGGAATGTCTTCATCGAAGCGGGCTTTCGAAGCAAAGCAGCGGGAGGCGAGCGGAGGAGACCGAACGCGAACGGGCCCCGAAGTCTCGTTTAGAACACTAAGCCGCTCGACATATCGCGCCAACGCACCTGCATCGCCTACCGGACCCCGAGGGGGGATTATTCCTCCCGCCTTCGGGCCTCTTCGAGCAAAATCCCTCCCGGCGACCCGCACCTGGGCAAAAGATCGGCGCTCATCGCCCCGGCGCGGTCCCACCCCAGGGCGCGACGGGATGGCCGCCGAAGATGCGCTCGCGTGGCAGGTCGAAGATGAAGTAGGGGTTGAGCATCGGCGGGGCACCCATCGCATCGAGACGTGCCCGATGCTCGGCCGAGAAGTCGATGTCGAGCGCCGCCGCGTTCTCACGAAGTTGCTCCGGGCGGCTCGCCCCGATCAGCACCGACGAGACGCCCGGCCGCCCCGCCACCCAGGCGAGCGCGACCTCCGCCATGGATCGCCCGATCTCGCCTGCGACGCTTCGCAGCGCGTCGACGATGTCGAAGTTCCGGTCCGTGAACAGCATGCCGCCATAGGGATTGTCGCCGTTCAAGCGCCCGTCGCTGCCCCCGCTCGGGCTTTCGCCCGTGCGATTGGGCAGGCTTCCGGCAGGCCCCGCCTCAGCGATCTTTTCGCGCCCGTACTTGCCCGTGAGAAGCCCCGCCGCCAGCGGACTCCACGCCACCAGTCCCAGCCCCATGGCCGCGCCCGCCGGCAGGATGTCGAGTTCGACGCCCCGGTCGACCAGCGAATAGGAATATTGCAGCCCGACCGGCTCGGGCAGCCCATGGGCGCGCGCCAAGGTGGCGATCTCGGCCGCATACCAGGCGGGGGCGTTGGAGAAGCCGTAATACAGGATGTCGCCGCGCCGCACGGCGTCGGTCAGCGCGCGCAGAACCTCTTCGGCGGGGGTCGTGCGGTCCCAGACATGGGTCCAGAAGAGATCGATCCGGTCGGTGCCGAGCCGCCTGAGCGAGCCCTCGATCCCGTCCCGGATGTTGCGCGCCGAGTTGCCGCCGGCGAGCGGCGTGTCGTCGCGGCGCGGAAAACCGGCCTTGGTGGCGATCACCAGCCGGTCGCGAAGCCCACGCTCGGCCACGAAGCGCCCGAGCATCGCCTCGCTTTCTCCGCCGGAATAAACATCCGCCGTATCGACGAAGTTGCCACCGGTCTCGACATAGGCGTCGAAGATGGCGCGCGATCCCGCTTCGTCGGCGCCCCAGCGCCCCGCGCCGAAGGTCATGGTGCCGAGCGCGAGCGGGCTGACGAGAAGGCCGGATCGGCCGAGCGTGCGATAGGTCATCGATGCCATTCCTGTTGTCGGTACAAGACCGATCACGACATAATCCCGATCGGCCCTCCGGATTAGCGGCAGGATCGCGCAAGGGCTTGTGAAGGATCTGCAGGAATGAAGCGCGGCGACCTCGACGATCTCGCAGCCTTCGCGGCCATCGCGAAGGCGAGAAGCTTCACGCGCGCGGGCGCTGCGATCGGCGTGTCGCCCTCGGCCCTCAGCCACACGATGCGCGCGCTGGAAGCCCGACTCGGCGTCCGTCTCCTGGCGCGAACCACGCGCAGCGTCGCGCCGACGGCGGCCGGCGAGCGGCTTCTGGCTTCCCTCGGGCCCGCGCTCGACGAGGTGGGGCGAGGGCTGGCCGCCTTGGCCGACTGGCGCGACGCGCCGTCGGGAACGCTGCGCCTCACCACCTTCGGCTATGCGGCGCGCGAGATCCTCCAGCCCCGCCTGCCCCGCTTCCTTCTCGACCATCCCGACATCCATGTGGAAGTCATCGTGGACGACCGGCTGGTGGATCTCGTGGCCGCCGGGTTCGATGCCGGCATCCGCTTCGGCGAAACGGTGGAGCGCGACATGGTGGCCGTTCGCGTCGGCCCGGACCTTCGCACCGTGGTGGTGGGAACGCCGGACTATTTCACCCGCCATCCCCCGCCCCGGACGCCCGCCGACCTCAAGAACCACCTGTGCGTGAACTACCGGCTGGTCGGCGGCGGCGGTCTCCTGCCGTGGGAATTCGAGCGAAACGGTCAGGAGATCCGGATGCAGGTCGTGGGGCAACTGATCGTCACCGACGAAGGGCTGGCATCGGCCGCCGTGCGGGGCGGCGCGGGCCTCGGCTACATGCTGGAGCACGACGTGGCCGCCGAGATCGCGGACGGGCGCCTCGTCCAGGTGCTGGACGAATGGTGCGTGCCCTTTCCCGGCTGCCACCTGTATTATCCCAGTCGGCAGGTGCCGCCGGCCCTCAGGGCCCTGGTCGACGCGCTGCGCCGAAGCGCCTAGCCGAGGGCGTCCTGGGTTGCCCTGCGACGCTCCACCGCGCGCCCGAGCACCAGCATAGCGGATGCGCCGGCGAGGACCGCCAGCGTCGCATAGACCATGACGCCGCGCGGCCCCGTTCCGTCGATCAGGAGACCGCCGAGAACCGCGCCGGATGCGATCGCCACCTGGAAGCTCGCCGACAGGAGCGCCCCGGCGCTTTCGGCGAGATCGGGCGCCGCGCGCGCGTTCCAGATCGACACGGAAACCGGGAACGCGCCGAAGGCGAAGCCCCAGAGCACCGTCGCGGCGAAGGCGACGGGCCCAAGCGCGCCGAAAAGGATCAGCGCGAGCGTCGCCAAGGCCACGAGAAACGAGCAGCCCGCCACCGCGAGGGCGGGGCTGCGGGCGGCCACCGCGCCGCCCGCGACGTTGCCCGCGAAGCCGCCGATCCCGAAGGCGAGAAGCGCCAGCGAGATGGTCGCGATCTCGAGCCGGGGGATCTCCTCCAGGAACGGGCGCACGAAGGTGAAGCCGGCGAAATGGCCGGAGATCACGAGGATCACCGTGCCGAGCCCGATCAGGACCGAGCGGCGCGACAGGGCGGCCCGGAACGAGGCGAGGCCGGGCGAGGCGGCCGAGGGAAGACGGGGCAGCGCCACGAGTTGGATGGCGAGCGCCAGCGCGCCGAGGGCGGAGGCGGCGAGGAAGGTCGCCCGCCAGCCCCAGAGTTCGCCGAGGAATGCGCCGAGCGGAGCGGCGAAGACGGTCGCCAGCGACACGCCCATGATGATGATCGAAATGGCTCGCGGCACCAGGGCGCTCGGCACCAGCCGGAGCGCGAGAGCCGCCATCATCGCCCAGAAGCCGCCGAGCGCGAAGCCGAGAAGGGCGCGGGCGGCGAGAAGGGTCGTGATATCGGTGGCATAGGCCGCCACCACGCTGGAGGCGACGAGCAGCGCCATCAGCGTCCAGACGATGTCGCGCCGGTCGAGCCGCCCGGAAAACAGGACGAGAAGCGGCCCGGCGATCGCCGCGACGGCGGCGGTCGCCGTGATCGCCTGCCCCACCGCGCCGTTGGACACGCCGAGTTCGGCCGCCATCGGCGTCAGGAGGCTGACGGGCAGGAACTCGGCGGTGACGAGCCCGAAGACGCCGAACGACAGGGAAAACACGGCGGTCCATTGCGGCGGCGCGTCGGCGGCGGGCGTGAGCGAGGAAGGCTCGCCGGATGCGGCGGCCTCCGGAAGCGTGATGTCGGACATGGATCCTGACCTTCGAGGTCGTTGGTGGTTGGCGTCCGTCTTAGACTCGCCGGGCAAGCGTTTCCATGCTAGAAAATCCCTCATGCTTGACCGATCGTCCAAATTCGAACCATCCGCCGATCCCTTGACCGACATGCTGCGCGGGCTGCGGCTCGACGGCGTCGAATATGCCAGATGCCGCATGGCGGGGGACTGGAGCTTCCACTACCCGGCGCAGGCGCATGCCCATTTCCACTTCGTTTCGGGCAAGGGCTGCTGGCTTCAGGGACCGGACGGCGAATGGAGCCGGCTGACGGCCGGCGACGCGGTGCTGGTGCCGCACGGCGCGGCGCATGGGCTGGCCAGCGCGCCGGGCATCGAGCCGCGCCCCTTCCCGCGCCGCGACTGCCGGGCGATCTGCGACAACGTCCTCGACTACGAGGAGCCGGGCGCCGACCCCGGCCATGCCACGGTTCTGTTCTGCGGGTCGATGCGCTTCAACCTCGACGCGCTCCACCCCCTGATGCGGATGATGCCCGACCTGATGCGGGCGCAGGAGCTGATGGTGAGCGAGCCCGCGATCCCCCACCTCCTCGACGCGATGATCGCCGAATGCGGGCTGAACCGGGTCGGGGCGAGCGGCATCCTGGCGCGGCTCGCCGACGTGATGGCGGCGCAGATCATTCGCTCCTGGGTGGAGCACGGCTGCGGCGATGCCGCCGGATGGATCGCGGCGGTGCGCGATCCGGAAGTCGGCCGGGTGCTGGCGGCCGTCCATGCCGAGCCGGAGCGGGACTGGACGGTGCAGGAGCTGGCCGGTGTCATGGGCGTCTCGCGCTCGGGCTTTGCCGCCAAGTTCGCCGCGATCGTCGGCGAAACGCCCTCGCGCTACGTGACGCAGGTGCGCATGCACCAAGCGCGCCAGTGGATCACGCGCGACCGCATGCGCATCGCGGAAGCGGCGCACCGGCTGGGCTACGATTCGGAAGCCTCGTTCAGCCGCGCCTTCAAGCGCGTGGTCGGCACCGCGCCGGGGCGCATCCGCGCGCCGGCCGGCGGCCAAGGCCTGCCGGGCGCACCCGCTTGAACGGCGGCGCATCTTGCAAGCTGGGAAGACCGGCGTGGAAGAATCTTACGCTTCGCATCGCGCTCGCCGTGTCGACGCTTTACGCAGGTATGGGCTGGGCCATGGCCGAGACGGCAAGCGACGTCGCCGGAATCGTCCAACGCATCGAGGCCTCGCCCCTGCGCGCCGAAATCGGTGCGATCCTTGAGATCGACTCGTCATCGCCGCCCGAGAGCGCCGATCTCGGCTACACGATCCAGCCGCCCGGCACCTCGTACCTCGCCGGTGACGGAGCGGGCGGCGAATTTCGCGTTCTGTCCGACGGGCGCATTCTCCTGATCGATTCGGAAGGATCCTACGGGATCCTCGCTCCGAACTTCCAAGCGTTCGTCGGGATGGCGACGGGCCTTCCCGGCTGGCGGGACGCCCTGCGCTTCGTCGGCGAGCCGGATCTCGGCCAAGCCCGCCGAAACTGGGCTGACTTCGCCCGCCAATGGCGCCTCGAACAGGCGCTGGACGAACCCTGGCCCTACGAAGGGCAGCGCTTCGCCACCGCAACGCCCGGAAAGGGACGCGTGGCGATCCGCGAAGCCTTCGGCGCGCCGGCCATCGCCGATCCGTTCGCCGCCCTCCACCGCGCGGTCAACGAAACGAGCGGCGACATATCGGTCTCCTGGAACGGCGAGCCCTTGCTGCTTTTCGGTCGAGCCCCCTAGCGAAACGAGGCACCATGGTTCGGCACCAGATGAAGGGAAGCCGCCTCATCGATACCGATCCGCCCCTGCCGAGGAGAGGCGAAACCCTGCGATCCGACGATCGCCTGAAGACTTGGTTGCGCGTACTCGGCATCCTCCTCGTCATTCCCTTCGGGCTCGTCGCGATCGCCTTCCTGGTCGGCGCGATCGCCGATCGCCTGCCGGACTGCCATCCGACCGAGGCCGGCTCCATCGGCTCGTGCACGATTGCCGGAATCGACTGGGGTGTCGCGCTCGTCGTCCTGGCCATGCCCTGGATGCTGTTCGCCTTCATGGTTCCGCTCTGGCTCGCGCTTCTCGGCGCGTGGTTCGCGCTCGGCGCGGTGGCGGTCGGCACCTCGCTTCTCGCCGGCCACGGCTTTCGCCTTCACCGCCGCTGGCTTCTCCAGGGCGAGGACATGGCGATCCCCCGAACGATCCTCGGTTGCGCATCGGGGGCGGTCTACGCTCTCTGGTGGCTGGGAATCATCTGAAAGATCCCTCGAAAGGAGGACGCCCGTGTCGGAACACACGATCGAGGACCTCGTCGAGGACGGCATCCGCCTCGCGCTCGCCTCACCTCTTTCTCCCAGTGCGAAGCGCGACCTCGCCCGCGAACTCTACGCCTTCCAGGCGCTCTACGACACGTCCGACACGCGCGGGCGGCTGGCGGCCGAGCTCGAATCCATCGGCTACGACGAGGCGAGGCCCGCGCGCCCGCGCCCCTGGCTCGATCTCGTCGCCGACATCGCGCGCCTTGCGGACGGTGCGGGCGACCGGCAACTCGTGCGGGGATGGCTCGGCGCGCTGGCGGCGGGCATCGACGAATGGACCCTGATCGACGCGGACTGGCCGCCGGACTTCCCGGCCTTTGCCGAGAGCCCTTCCGCGCTCGCCATCCGCGAGACGGCGACCCGATGCGATGTCTTCGCCCGGCAGGAGCGAAGCCGATACGGGAAGCTGCCGACCTATCGCGCGCTCGCGCAAGGCTACGAGGCGCTCGACCCTCGGACCATCGACCGGCGCACGATGCTGCGCTTCCTTCTCGATCACAAGGCCGAGCCCGCCCGCATCCGCGCCGACTACGACAAGGAGCGCGCGCGCATCGCCGCGATGGCGTCGAGCGCGCTCTTCGACCTACCCGCCTTGGTGGAGGCGCGCGGGGCTTTCCGGCTGGTCGGGCGGGAGAAACTCGACGACCGCCATGTCTTCGCCTTCGAGACGGGACCGGTATCAGCCGATCCCGACGCCTTTCGCATGCTTCTCGTTCTGGAGCATCTCCAGCCGTTCAACACGCTCCACATGTTCAAGGCGGTCCGCTCGCCGCTTCTGGCGCGGTGGCAGGGGAAGCACTTCACGCAGGGCGACGCCGACGTCCACTTCCGGCGCGGCATGCTGCATTTCATCCCGCGCGAACGACTGGACGCGCAAAAGCACCTCGACGCCATGGGCTGGCGCTATCGCATGGACCAGTCGGCACGCGTGCTGGGGCAGCGCATCGACTCCATGCTGGCGCTGTCCGGCTTCGGTCGCCGGATGGACGAGTTCTACGCGGTGCCCCTCGGCCGGCGGATCGACGAGGAAGGGTTCGATGCGATGGCGGGCGAGCGGCTCCAGCGGCTCGAACGGTTCGGCTTCTTCGCCGACGAGGTCGACATCCTGTTCGCCTGCGCCTGCCGGTCGTGGGACCGGGGCACCGAGCCGAAGGCCGAGATCGCCGGGATCGAGGAGCATCTCGCCCATATCCGCCCGGACGCGCCGGGGCGGGGGGACCGTGTCGCGGCGCTTCGGGCCCTTCGATCGGGCCCCGCCTTCGCGCCGGCGCTCGCGCGCTTTCCCTATCGCCGCCACGAGGAGGCGTTCGCGCTCTAGCCTCCTGTTTCGACGCGTTGTCCGGGCGCCGAAGCCGACATGGCTTCGATCGGAAACGCTCTAACCCCGCTCGAGAAACTCCAGGCTGGCTCCCAGAAGCGCCGCCGCGCCCGCCTCGACGAAGCGCGGCTCGACGTCCTCCGCCTCGTTGTGACTGATCCCCTCGCGGCAGGGGCAGAAGATCATCGCGGTCGGCGCGAGAGGGGCAAGGTGCAGCGCGTCGTGGAAGGCGCCCGAAACGATCGGGCGGGCAGGCAAACCCGCCCGGCGGGCGCCCGCCTCCACCACGGCGACCATGGCGGGCGAGAAGGCGGTGGGGGCCATGCGCACCAGGGTGCGGACCGCGACCGAGCAACCCGCCCGTTCGGCCTCGCGCGCGCAGACCACGCGAAGCTCGGCTTCCAGGCGCTCCAGCACGGCGGCATCCGGATGGCGCAGGTCCACCGTGAACGCCACGCGTTCGGCCACCGCGTTGACCGAGCCGGGCCACGCCTCGATCCGCCCGGCGGTGAAGCGCGCGTGCGCGTCGCCCGGCATCACGCCGGCATAGAGCGACGCGAGGATGGCGGCCGCCGCCGCCATCGGATCGCGGCGATACATGAGCGGCGTGGTTCCGGCGTGCGCCGCCCGCCCTCCCAGCGCGATCTCCAGCCACAACGTCCCTTGGATGCCTGTGACGATGCCGATCGGCGTGTTCTCGCGCTCCAGAACCGGGCCCTGCTCGATATGGAGTTCGAGATAGCCGGCGACCGGGTCGCCGAGGGCGACGGGCGCGAGATCGGGCAGCGAAGCGAGCGTCGCGGCGAGTTCGTCGCGCAACACGGCCCCGTCCGGCGCGCGCGCTTCGAGCCATTCGGGATCGAGGGCGCGGGCCGCGAAGGCCTGCGAGCCCATGGCGCCGGGCGCGAAGCGGCTGCCCTCCTCGTTGGTCCAGGCGACCGCCTCGACGGGGCAGGGCGTTCGCGCTCCGGCGTCCTCCAGGGCTTCCAGCACCTCGAAGGCGGAGAGAACCCCGAGCGCCCCGTCGAAGCGCCCGCCGGTCGGCTGGGTGTCGAGATGGCTGCCGAGAAGCAGCGGCGGGCGGTCGGGCCCCTGCCCCTCGCGCCGGACGAAGAGATTGGCCATCTCGTCCTGGCGCACCGAGAAGCCTCGCGCTTCGGCAAGGCTTTTCAGAAGCCGGCGGGCGTCCCGGTCGCCCGGCGTCAGCGCCTGCCGGTCGACGCCGCCGCGCCCCGTCGCGCCGATCGCGGCGAAGCGCCGGATGCGCTCGGCCAGACGCTCGGGGCGGATCGCCGGCCGGCTCGTCACCGGGGAAGGCCCTTGGTGAAGGCCTTGACGCGATCGGGATCGACCGGGTTCCACCAGACGCCGTCGTACTTCAAGGAGCTCGCGACGATGACGCCGTCCGCGACTTGGAGAATATCGCCGACGTTCTCGGGCGTCACGCCGCTGCCGACCAACGTCGGCAGGTTGGCGGCCTCTTTGATCATGCGGATATAGGAAAGCTCGGCGACGTGCCCGGTGCGCTGGCCGGTGGCGATCACCACGTCGGCGTCGAAGAACACGAGGTCCTTGACCTGCTCCTCCACCGGCCGGTCGGCGACGATCGCATGGGCGCCGTGCTTCACGTGGGCATCGGCGAAGATGCGGATGCCCTTGGCGCGCAGAGCCGCGCGGTAGCGCATGGCGCGCGCCGCCTCGCCTTCCACGAAGCCCTCGTTGGCGACATAGGCGTTGGCCCACTGGTTGACGCGCACGAAGGCGGCGTTCGAGGCGCTGGCGACGGCGAGCGCAGGGATCGCGGCGTTGGCCAGCACATTGATGCCGATGGGCTTTCCGAGATCGCGCCGGATGCGGTCGGCGACGACCGACATGTGTGCCGCCGTCTCGGGGCCGATCGCGTCGGGCTTGGAGAAGGGCACGTCGCCGTGGTTCTCGACGATCACCCCGTCGCAGCCGCCCGCGAGATAGGCGCGCGCATCGGAAAGCCCGCGCTCGTAGATCGTCTCCACCGCCTCGCCGTCGTGGCGCGGGCTGCCGGGAAGCGGCGCCAGATGCACGACGCCGATGATCGCCTGGGAGCGCCCGAAGATCGCCCGAAGCGTGTCGCCGGCCGCCTGGCCGATGGGTTTGCGGGTGTCGGTCATGCGTCGTCCTTTTCAAGTTCCGTCTGGAATTCGTCTCGGGTCGGGCCGCACCCGAAGGTGCCAGGGCGCGTCACCGCCAGCGCGCCCGCCCAGATGGCGAGCCGGATCGCCGCCTCGAACCCGTCGCCGAGCGCGAGGCGCGCGGCAAGCGTCCCGCAGAACACGTCGCCCGCCCCGCTCGTGTCGAGCGCACGCGCGGGGTAGGCGGGAACGCGGCGCGGCGCGCCCTCCCTGGCCTCGGTGTAGACCGCGCCCTCGCCCCCCAGCGTCACCACCGCCGCGCCGCCGCGCGCGGCAAGGTTCCGCGCGATCCGGCCGGGCTCGCTTTCCCCAGTCAGCGCCTCTCCCTCCCCGCGGTTGACGACGAGAACGGCGGCAGGGGCAAGCGGCATCGCGCGCCCCTCGTCCAAGGGGCTGGCGTTCAGGACCGTTCGCAACCCCAAGGCCCGCCCGGTTTCCAGCGCCGCGCGCGTCGCGTCCGGGGCGAGGTTGCCCTGAAGAACCAGAACGTCGCCGGTTCGTGCCTCCTCGGCCCACCCGCTTGCCGCCGGGTCGAAGGCGCGCGCGCAGGCGACGGCGCTGACGATCCGGTTCTCGCCCGAAGTCTCGACCAGGATCGTCGAGCGGTCGGTCGGCAAGTCCAGCGCCGTCAGGCCGCGATCAGACAGGCCTTCGGCAAGAAGAGCGCGGCGGACGAGGTCCGCCTCCGCATCCCCACCGACCGCCGCCCAGAGCGTCGCCTCGGCGCCGGCCCGCAGGGCCGCGAGCGCCTGGTTCGCCCCCTTGCCGCCGAGCGCCACCGATGCCCCGTCGGCGTTCAGCGTCTCGCCGGCCTGCGGAAAGCGCGACAAGCGGAACGTCGTGTCGAGCGCCGCATTGCCGAGGACATGAACGACCATGCGGGCGAACTACTTCGCGGTCGCCCAGCCGAGCATGGCGGAGAACAGCTTGGCATAGCCGTCCCAGCGGATGAAGTCGCCCGGCAGCCAGTGCGGCCCGACATCCGAGGTCCAGACCACCGAGCGGCCTTTCCCGTAGGTGCCGGTGACGAGAAGCGGCTGCGAGCCGTATTCGCCCGACACCGTCGCCAGAACCTCGGCGCCGGGCTTCAGCTCGACCTCGTTGTAGCCGAGAAGGATCGGCCAGTCGGCGCCGAGCCCTTCGAGGATCGGATGGGCGGCATCGCCCGTGACCACGGGCGCGAAGCCTTCGGGCACCTCGACCCGGTCGTCGAAGCGCAGGCAGGTGACGGGGAGGACGTCCTCGACCGGCGTGCGGGCATAGCGCGCGCCGCCGTTGATGCCCTGGAACGAGTAGTAGCCGCCGAACATCAGGAGCGCGCCGCCCTCCTCGACATATTGGCGGAGGAGCTTCAGCCGGTTCGGCGTCGGCCGGGAGTGGATCCAGGTGTCGGGATGCAGAAGCAGCGTGTTGGCGCCGATGTCGGAGAGGATCACCGCGTCGTACTGCGCCAAGCCCTCCATCGTCAGCGGAAAGTCGCGCTGCGCCTGATGGGCCGGCATGAAGGTGATGTCGTAGGGGCTGTCTTTCAGGGCATCGAGAAGCTCGTCCGCGCCCTGGTGGTAGGTCACGGTCGGGAACTGGTCGAAGCCCTTGATGTGGGTCGCCGTGGACACCCAGCTTTCGCCGGCGAGGAGCACCTTCTTGCGGGACATCGTATTTCCTTGGAAGTGGATAGGGGGAAAGAGGTTCAGGCCGCCTGGAACACGGCGCGCGGATTATCCGTCATGATCGCGTCGATCACCGTCTCGTCGACGCCGTGGCGCCGGAGGCGCGGCACGAAATGGCGAAGCACGTGGGCATAGCCGAAGCCGCCGTAGCGCGTCAGCATCATCTTCAGGAAGACGTCCTGGCTGAGAAGGATGCGGTCGGCAAAGCCGGCGTCCACCAGCTTCCGGATGGCGCGCGCGTTCTCCTCGTCGGAAGGGGACTGCGCGTCCTGGTCGGCATAATAATAGTCCATGCCGATCATGTCGTATTCCAGGAACGCGCCGCGCTTCGCCAAGCTCGTCTGGTAGGCGAGGTCGTC
Organism: Aureimonas sp. ME7; assembly: GCF_903970965.1. Lineage (GTDB taxonomy): Bacteria > Pseudomonadota > Alphaproteobacteria > Rhizobiales > Rhizobiaceae > Aureimonas. The sequence continues at coordinate 75,304 of NZ_CAJCKW010000007.1, forward strand.
GTGGCTCGGGTTCATATGACAGAGAACCGTGTGCCGGAGATCGGCGCCCTCCGCCTCCACGACGTCCAGCACCTCGTGGGCGAGGCGCTCCCAGCCCGGCAGGTGGATCGACAAGGGAACACCCGTGCGCGCCGAGGCGCGGGCGGAGGCGCGCAGCGATTTGCGCTCGGTGGGCGTGAAGTCCTTGGATACGCCGACCTCGCCGATGATGCCGGCCATGATCTCGGGGCGCTCGGGTCCGCCGCCGACATCGGCGACGATGAGGTCCGCGACCTCCTCGACATCCATGGCGGCCAGCCATTCGGGATGGCTGAACTCGAGATAGAAGCCCGAGCCCATGACGATCCGGAGCCCGCTCATGCGCTGGATGCGCCGCAAGCCTTCCGGGTTGCGCCCGATGCCCCAGTTGGTCGGGTCCACTACCGTGTGGCCGCCGAGCGCCTGGAACATCTTCAGCTCCGACAGGGCGAGATCCCCGTCGTCCAGCGAGACGTTGTCGCGGTTCATGTAGGGGTTCATGCGCAATTCGCCGATGATCTCGATGCGCACGGGGCCCTCGTTCAGCACCGGATCGGGCGGGTGGCACGGGCAGCGCCAGGACTTGGCGCCGTCCAGAAACACGTGCTCGTGCATGAGCGTCACGCCCATGTCCCCTGTCGGGATCGGCCCGTCCACGGTCATCACATGCCCTGAGCGCACCCCGATCCCGGCGGTGCCGGCCCGCCGCGTTCCCGCATCCTGGAAATCGAGCGCCATCGTCTTCAGCGCCCGCGCGAGGCGCCGCGGAACAGGCGGAAGTTCAGCCAGATCGCGACGAGGATGATCGTGCCGGTGATGATCGGCGTCAGAAAGGGCGACATGTGCGACAGGATCAGCCCGTTGGCGATGACGGCGACGGTTAGCGCGCCGAGGATCGTGCCGATCATCGTGCCGCGCCCGCCGAAGAGCGAGGTACCGCCGAGCACCACGGCGGCGATGACCTCGAGCTCGAAGCCTTGGCCGGAGTTCGACGAGCCCGAGCCGAGGCGCCCGGCGAGCACGATGCCGGCGAGCGCGGCGGCCGTCGACGACAGGATGTAGACGGCGATGAGCGTGCGCCGGACGTCGACGCCGGCGCGCCGCACCGCTTCCTTGTTGGCGCCGATGCCGGTGACGTATCGGCCGAAGCGCGTTGCGTTGAAGACGAGGTAGGCGACGAGAAGGGCGGCGAGCGCGATCCAGGCGGGAATGGGCACGCCGAGGAGCCAGCCGCGCCCCATGGTGATGAAGAAACTTCCGGGCTCGATCGGGATCGAGTAGCCCCCGGTGATCAGAAGCGCGACGCCGCGGATCACCGACAGGCCCGCCAGCGTCACGATAAAGGCGGGAATGCCCTCGTAGGCGATGAAGAAACCCTGCACCGCGCCGACGAGGGCGCCGAGAGCCAGCATCGCGACGATCACCAGCGGCCAGGGCAGGCCGCTTTGCAGGAGCGTCGCCGACAGAGCGCAGACCAGCGCCAGGACCGAGCCGACCGACAGGTCGATACCGCCCGTCGTGATGACGAAGGTCATCGAGGCCGCGACGATCAGGAGCGGGGCCGACTGGCGCACGATGTTGAGAAGGTTGGGCGTCGACAGGAAGGCGTCGGTCGTCAGCCCGAACAGGAGGCAGACGAGGGCGAAGAAGATCGCGATCGAGCCGACCGCGCCGTTGGCAACGAAGCGGTCGCGAAGCGTCGCCTCGCGCACGCGGGCAGAGCTTGCCGGCGCATGGAGATGGGGCTGGCCGTCGGCGATGCCGGTCGGGGTCATGCGTGCGCTCCTTGCGTGGGGGCCGGTCCTTCGCCCGCGCGCGCCGAGCGCGCCTGGAACTTGCGCCCGACGATGAGGTTGACGACCTCCTCGATATGGGTGTCGGCGACGCGTCGCTCGGCGACGTTGCGCCCCTCGTACATGACCTGGATCCGGTCGCAGACGAGGAAGAGGTCCTGGAGCCGGTGGGTGATCAGGATGACACTGACGCCTCGGGCCGAGACGGTGCGGATCAATTCCAGCACGGCCTCGACCTCGGCGACGGCGAGCGCCGCCGTCGGCTCGTCCATGATGAGGACCTTGGGCTCGAACGAGGCCGCCCGGCCGATGGCGATCGACTGGCGCTGGCCGCCCGACAGGTTTTCCACCAACAGCTTCGTGTCGGCAATCACGATGCCGAGCCGCTCCAGCATCGCCTTGGCGTCCGCATGCATGCGGTGCTTGTCGAGAAGGTGGAGGCCGGCAATGCGCCGGCGCGGCTCGCGCCCGAGAAAGAGGTTTCCCGCCACGTCCACCGTGTCGCAGAGCGACAGGTCCTGGTAGACCATCTCGACCTTCGCGGCGCGCGCATCGGCCGGCGAGGAGAAGGATACCTTTTTCCCGTCGATCTCGATCGTGCCCGAATCGGGCACCACGGCGCCGGACAGGACCTTGGACAGGGTGGACTTGCCGGCCCCGTTGTCGCCGACGAGGCCGAGCACCTCGCCGGGCGCCAGACGCATCGACACGTCGTCCAGCGTCTGGATCGGCCCGTAGCGTTTCGAGATCCCGGTCATCGCGACCCGGTCGGGAATGGTCGTCATGACGCCTCCGGCTGCAGGAAGGGTATGCGGCGGGGCGCCAATGGCCCCGCCCTGGGGTTTAAGCGGCGTTACTGGAACATGCCCCGGAACCGGTCGACGTTGTCCTTGGTGACGATCGTCACCGGGATGTTGATGATCGGCTCGACCGTCTCGCCCTTTTTGAGACGGCTTAGCGCTTCCACGGCCGCCTTGCCTTCGCCGGCGGGATCCTGCTGCACCACGGCGGCGACCCAGCCCTCGTCGATGCCCTTGACGGCCTGGGCCGTCAGGTCCCAGCCGAAGACCTTGACGTCGCCCTGGCGCCCCTGGCTTTCCACCGCCGAGACCGAGCCGATGAGAGCCGGCTCGCCGGTGGCGTAGAGCGTCGTCATCGCGGGGTTGGCGGTCATCAGGTTCTCGGCGGCGCCGAGCGCCACGTCCTGGACGTTCTGCCCGTCCACCGTGTCGAGGAAGGTGACCTTGGCGCCGCTCATCCCCACCGCCTTCTTGAAACCGTCGAGCCGCTGGTTCTGGATGAAGGAGTTGAGCGCACCGACGACGCCGACGCTCGCCTCGCCCCCCATCTCCTTCGTCACATAGTCGGCGTAGTGCTTCCCGATCTCCTCGCCGGCCATCATGTTGTCGACACCCACGAACGAGACGTTGTCCCCGTCCGGGATCTGCGCGTCGATCGCGATCACCGGGATGCCGGCGTTCTTGGCTTCGGTAATGGCCGGCTTCACGCCGTTGACGTCGATCGCGATCAGGATGATGCCGTCGACCTTCTGGGTGACGTAGTTCTCGATCGCCGTGTTCTGGGCGGCCGGCACGTTGTTGGCGTCGAAGATCACGAGCTCGGCGCCGGCGGCCTTGGCCGCCGCCTTCGCGCCGTCGTTGATCTGGTTGAAGAAGAGGGCTTGGCTGTTGATCGTCACCATCGCGAACGTATCGGCCATGGCGGCCGAGCCGAGGCCGGCGAACAGGGCGAGCGCGGCGGCAGAGCCGGCGAGAAGCTGGGGAAGGCGCATTTTCCGAGTCTCCTTGATCGAGCGGTTCCATCCGCGGGCCGAGCCGTCGGGCCAGCGATAGAATTCAAGAGACTTGAATGCGTGTCAATGATATTGACGAAGAATTTCGCAGCGTTTGCAACTGCTGCATCCTTGTGCATCGCAGCATGAAAATTGGGCTGCTGGTTTTCGAACACGAAACGTTCGATAGCGCCTCGGTTTCGCTATTTCGAGCAGGGGCTCGACCCCGCCTCGTGCCTAGAATGTCGGCGGCGTGTTCACCCAGAAGATGCTGGCACGCTCCGTTCCGAGGTTGCGGTAGTGATGGGGGCGGTCGGAAGGAAACACGAAGGCGTCGCCCGGTTTCAAGTGGAACGCATGATCGCCGACATGAAGCTCGATCTCGCCGGCGATGACGTAGCCGACCTCCTCGCCGACATGGCGGATCGGCCCCGCGCTGGCGCCGCCCCCGTCGATATGATGGATGTTGCATTGCAGGAGATGGCCGGTGGAATAGGGGATCACCCGTTCCAACGAAATGCCTTCGCCCTGGCGCAGGGGATCCAGCGTGATCAGCGGGCGCTGCCCGGCACGGAACACCACGCCCTCCTCGCCGTCGGCTTCCTCGAACATGCGCCCGATATTGGTGTCCAGCACCTCGACGAGGCGGTGCAGCATGGGAAGCGAGGGGGACGCCTTGCCGTTCTCGACCTTGGACAGGAGGCTTTCGGAGCAGCCGGCGGCGGTCGCCAGCCCCTTCAGCGTCAACCCCCGCGTCTGCCGGGCGAGTTTGAGCCGCATGCCGAGCTTGGCAGGCGCCGAATCGAGGCTGCCCGAGAGGGCGTTCTTCAGCTTGGGAACGTTTGGGGCCGAACTCATGGGACTCTCGGAATGCAAACAACCGGTGCGAGAGCCGATATGGCCCGCAAACCCGGCGATGTTCAACCCACTTGAACAGCATGAAAGCGTATGGGGAAGCGTCGCGACGGATCGGATCCGTCAGCGCGCACGGGCGAGCGCTTCGACGCGCGCCAGGATGCGATGAAGGAGGCCCTCCTCGAAGGCGGCGTTGAGAAACCCCTCGTTGAAGCGGTCGCCCCGCACGAGGAGGGTCAGGAGATGGGCGAGCTCGCTCGCCGAGGCGGATGCCAGTGCGGCCGGGTCGGAGCGCAGCCGCGCGCATTCGGGCCCGCGCCCCCATGTCGCCCAATCGATCTCCGGCCGCACCCAATGGCCGCGATAGGCCGCCGCGATCAAGGCGTCGGCCTCCGGCGAGAAGGCGAACCAGGCCATCTCCACCACCCCGTCCCGCGCTTCGCCCCCCTGCCAGTGGCCGAAGCGGAAATCCGGATCGGCGAACACGGAGCAAAGCGGCAGGAGCGTGCCGAGATCGGGGGCCGTCTGCGGTGATGGTGGCGGCGGGGAGATCCTCTTGCGACGTTCGAAGGGCGCGCGCACGGCGCGAAGGATGCGAAGCCAAACCATGGCCGAGCTTTAGGGGAGGGACAAGGAAGCGCCAAGCCGCCGCCGCGCGGGTGTTGTGCTCCAGCCACGGATACAAATCGTAACGTTTCGTCACGTGGGTGACGCCCTTCCGCCGCAGCCCGCCGCTACCCCTCGCCTTGCCACGACACGAAGGGTCAGCGGATGAAGACTGGGGACAAACGGGTGCCGCCTTCGGTCGGCGAGATCGCGTTTCGCATCGCGGCGTGCACCGGGATCGCGCTGTTTCTCTATGCCATACCCGATCTGAGGGCGGATCGGGAACGGCAGATCGCCCCGTCCCAGATGGACGAGATCGCCGAAGGTCCCGTTTCCGCTTCGAGCGAGGCGACGACCTGCCTGCCGAGCGAACGGGGCGTACGCCTCGTGGACGTCGCCTTGGAGCGCCGCTAGGCCGATGTCGATCCTTCGCAGCTTTCTTCGCCGCGTAGCGCTTCAGGCCCTGGTGTCCAGCATCGCGATGGGGGGCATCCAGACGGTACTCCACCTCGGCCCCGGCTTCCTGACTCCCGGGACGACGGCCATCGAGCCCGAGCCAGCGCCCGAGGCGACCGCCCACGCCGCCCCAGGACCGGCCCCAGCCGCCACGACCTTCGCGCAGGACAGGAGCCCGGCCGACGCCCGAACCGGGCGGCTGCCGGTCTGGATCCGCCCGGTGCCGCCCGCGCCCGTCCGGCTCGCCGAGCGTCGTACGGTACCGGAGGTTTCGAACGGCGTTCTCCTGTTCGACCGCTGTGTGCCGGGCTGCGAGTCGCGCGATCCGCTGCTGGCGGCGAACCACGTCCCGGCGCCGGTCGCCGATACCGCTCCAGGGCCCGGCCCCGAAGCGGCGGATATGACCGCTTCCATTCCCATGGCGGATCCCGAGCCGGCGGCGGTTCTGGAACCCGTGCGAGAGGGCGAGGGGCGGATCGGCTCGCTGGCGCGCAGCGGGTGGTCCTGGGCGCGCGCGGTGGCGGGAGCCGTCGGCGAAACGCTCACTCCCTAGGCGCGCCCTCGTCGAGGCGCGGAAGGCGGACCTCCTGGCGCAACCCGCCGCCCGGGCGGTTGCGCAGCGTCAGCTGCCCGCCCTGGCGCTCGACGATATCCTTGGCGATCGCGAGGCCCAGCCCGGTGCCGCCGTCGCCCTTGCGACGGGCCGGATCGACCCGGAAGAACGGCTCGAAGACGCGGCCGAGAAGCGGCTCGGGAATGCCGGGCCCCCGGTCCTCGATCGTGATCGCGACGGTGTTCCCGTCACCCTCCATTGCGATGCTTGCCCCGCCGCCATGGCGGACGGCGTTTTCCGCCAGATTGCGCAGGGCGCGCTTGAGCGCCAGCGGCTGGGCCTCTACCAGAGCGGCGGGAAACAGGGTGCCGAGTTCGGCGGTCATGCCGAGATCGTGGAGTTCGGAGGCGATCTCGGCGAGGAGGTCGGCCGGCGCGACCGGATCGAACGAGGCGAGATCGACGTCCTCGCGCACCAGCCGGATCGCGCTGTCGGCGATGGCGTCCATCTCAGCGAGATCGCGCAGCCACACCGCGCGCTCGCCCTCGGGCAGGAACTCGGCGCGCAGGCGAAGCCGCGTCATCGGCGTGCGCAGGTCGTGGCCGGCCGCCGCGACGAAGCGCATCCGGCTTTCCACCCCGGCCGACAGGCGCGCCGACAGGGCGTTGAAGGCGCGCGCGATCGCCCGCTCCTCCGGCGGCCCGCGCTCGGCGACGGGCGACAGCGTTCCGTCGGTGCGAACGCTCGCGATGATCTCGTCCATCAGGCGCACGGGCCTGAGGACGCGCGCGGCGACGGCGAGCGAAACCACGCCCGCACCCAGGATCACGAGCGACACGTAGGCCAGCATCGGGCGCACGGGCGGCGGCGGGGCGCTGGCCAAGCGCAGAAACACCCAAGGCCCGCCCCCAAGCGGCACGGCGACCTCGCGCATCCGTCCGCCCGCGCTCGCGACCAGAACGGGAAGCGGGGTGCCCGCCGCCGCCAGCGCCTCCTGCATCTCCCGCGTCTCGTCCTCGTCCACCGCCTCCCCCGCCGGCCGGGACCCGAGCTTCAGCCCGGCCGCCTCGGCGCGCTCGGGCGAGCCGCCCACGAGGCGCGCGGTGGCCGCCACCTGCTCGACCTGGGCACGCAGGAGCATCCCGTCGTCCGGCTTGTCCACCAGGAGAAACGTGCCTCCGGCGGCCAGAACCACCACGGTGACGATCGCCGCGACCTGGAACAGGATCAGCCGGGTGCGCAGCGAGTTCACCGGAGCCGGGCGTCCCGCTCGATCCGGGCGGCGAACTGGTAGCCGCCGTTGCGCACGGTCTTGAACATGCGAAACACGCCGTTGTCCCCGAACTTGCGGCGAAGCCGGCTCATGGCGACGTCCACCGTCCGGTCGAGCGGATCGGGCGAGGAACGGCCGTAGAGGCGCTCCGACAGGGCGTCGCGCGACAGGAGGCGGCCGGGATGGTCGAGAAAGATGCGCAGGAGATCGAATTCGGTTCCCGTCAACGCGATCTCGCGCCCTTCCGGGTCGCGCACGGCGCGCGACACGGGGTCGGCGCTGTAGCCCTCGAAGCGATACAGCGCCTCGCCGGGCGCCGGCGCGGGCTCCGGCGTTGCCCCGGCCGGCACGGGCGAGGCTTGCCGGCGCAGCACCGCGCGGATGCGCGCCACCAGCTCGCGCGGGTTGAACGGCTTGCCGAGATAGTCGTCGGCGCCGATCTCCAGCCCGACGATGCGGTCGATATCCTCCTTCAAGGCGGTCAGCAGGATCACGGGAAGCCCCGGCCGCTCGCCCCGAAGACGACGGCACAGGTCGAGGCCGGAGCCGTCCGGCAGCATGACGTCGAGAACCACGAGGTCGATGCCGCCCTCAATGAGCGCCTGCTCGCATTCGTGGAGGCTCGTCGCCAGACGGATGCGGAAGCCCTGCGCTTCCAGGTACCGGCCGAGAAGCGCGCGGATCTCGGCATCGTCGTCCACCAGGAGAAGCCGCATTCCGTTCGTCGCTCGTGTCCCTGCCCGCCTCGGATGGGCTCAGTGTATCGCCGTTCGGGCGATCGCGTCCACCGGACCCTCAAGCCGGCGGAGCGCGCCCTCACACGGGCGGCCAGGTGCGCATCGTCATGGCGACGACGCGGCGGAGATCCTCGGCGTTGGCGCCGCTGGCCGCCTGAACCGCGATCCCGTTGGCGACCGACATGACGTAGCGGGCGAGATCGGTGGGGTCGGCATGGCCCGGCAGATCGCCGGCGTCCTTCCATTCCTGCAGCCGCCGGCAGAGCGCGGCCTCGTTCTGAGCGCGCCGCGAGCAGAGCTCCTGGCGGATCGCCTCGCTCGCCTCGCTGCAGACCAGCGCCCCCTGCACCATCAGGCAGCCCTTGGGCGTATCGCCCTCTGCGTCGACGCCGGCAAAGGCGAGCAGCATCCGCTCCACCGCCCGGCGCGAGGTCGGCTCCTTCAAAGCGTCGCAGGCGGCATCCGGGCGCTTGGCTGCGTAGCGGTCGAGCGCCTTGCGGAACAGCTCCTCCTTGTTGCCGAACACGGCATAAAGGCTCGGCTTGGCGATGCCCATCGCCTCCGTCAGGTCCGACAGGGACGTTCCCTCGTAGCCCTGTCGCCAGAACAGCTCCATCGCGCTGTCGAGCGCCACATCGGCATCGAACTCGCGCGGACGACCGACACCCATCTCTCGTCTCCTTCTCGACCGGGCGGCTCGAACGGCCGCCTCCAAATTTTTATACCTGTCGGTAAAATACTCCGTTGACAGGTTGGTTCCAAGCCCTTAATTCGTTCCATACCGATCGGTAATGAACCGGAAAGGTTCCCTGCCGATGGTTCCGACGGCCGCCCATGAAGGGCGCCGACGCGAGCCGGCCAGCGTTGTCGCCGGCCCCGCATGACCACCACCGACCGCCGGCATGGTGCCGGGCGGCGGGCCGACGAATTGCGTCCTCGCATTCCGCCTGCCCGGTTTCCAAACCATCACGGGTCGCACAGCGATCCGCGGCCCCCGGCCGCGGCCGGACGAACGCGACCCGATTTTACCAAGGACATATCCCATGACCCGCATTCTTGCAGCCGCCGCCGCCACGCTTCTCCTGTCCACGGGCCTCGGCCTTGCCAACGGCCTCGTCCCGGGCTCGGACACGAGCGTTCGCGGCCAGCAGTCGATCGGCGACACGGCGGTGGCCACCGGCCACTACGCCTCTCGCGAGCGTGCCGACACCCGCTTCGGCTACCCGACGACGCACGAAACGATCCGCGCCTCCGACCAAGCGGACGATCGCGCCGCCAACCGGACGGCCGGCGCTCCGGTCTCGGCTTCGAGCGGCATTCTGGTGCCGGGCTCCGACAGCTTCTGACCGCCCTCTTCGCCCGCGGCCGAAGGGCCGCGGGCGAGCCTTGTCCTGATCGCGCCGATTTGTCGCCGACGCTCGCCAACAAGGATGTTCCCCATGTCGCTCTGCCTTCCCGTTTCACCCTCCGAAACCGTCCCGGATCGCCTCGCCACCCGCCTCCTGCGGTTTCTAACCCCGCGCGCCGGCCTTCCGGACGATGGGGCGCCGGCCGCCCGCAAGAATGAATTTTCGGCCGCTCCCGAGCACCTCGACGCGCCTCCAGAGATCAACGCCCTTCTCCTTTGACCACCTCCGCCCGCTTCTCGTGCCCGCTTCTCGTGAAGGAAATCCCATGGCCCGCATCCGCTCCCTTCTGAACTGGGCCGCCGCCGTCTTCGCGGCCGCCGCGGCCGCCGCCTTCTTCGCCACATTCCTCGGCCTCGGCATCATGGCGCGCGAGGCGGGCGTCGCCCGAGGGGCGGAAGCCGCCGAGCCGGCAGCGCCGCCCGCCGTTCCCGCCTCCGTCGCGCGCGTCGAGCGCCGGCCCGTCGAGCTTTGGCAACGCTATTCCGGCCGTCTCGAAGCGGTGGAGCGCGTCGAGATCCGCTCGCGCGTACCCGGCGCGGTCGAGGCAGCGCATTTTCGCGAAGGCTCGCTCGTCGAGAAAGGCGCCCCGCTTCTGACCATCGACCCGGCGCCCTACGAGGCCGCCGTGTCGCGGGCCGAATCCGACCTCGAAGCCGCCAAGGCCCGCCTTCTCTTTGCCCGGGGCGAGCTCGAGCGCGGCGCCCAGCTCCAAGGCAACCGCACGATCGCGGCCTCCGAATACGACCGCCGTGTCCAGAGCGCGCGCGAAGCGGAAGCGGCGGTCGCCAGTGCCGACGCCAATCTGCGCACCGCCCGGCTCGACCTCGCCTACACCGACATCCGCGCGCCCGTTTCGGGTCGGATCGGCCGCCTCGAAGTGACCGCCGGAAACCTCGTCTCGGCCGGCGCCGCCTCGCCGGTTCTCGCCCGCATGGTCTCGGTGGACCCGATCTATGCCGCGTTCGACGCCGACGAAGAGGCCGTTGAGCGCCTCGTGTCGGGCGCCGGCGGGTGGCAGGGGGCCGAGGACGTGCCCGTGGAACTCGATCTGGCCGACGGCCGGGTGGCCAAGGGTCGGATCCAGCTGATCGACCCGAGCGTCGACGCCGCCAACGGGACGGTCGGCATCCGCGTCGCCTTTGCCAACCCGAACGGCACGCTTCTTCCCGGCCAGTTCGCCCGGATCCGCCTCGGAGCCCCGCGCGCCGAGCCCGCGCTTCTCGTGTCCGAGCGCGCGGTCGGCACCGACCAAGCCAAGCGCTACGTCCTCGTCGTCGACGACACGGACACCGTCCAGTACCGCGAAGTCTCGCTCGGCCCCGCAGCGGGCGACATGCGCGTCGTGGAAAGCGGGCTCAAGGCCAACGAGCGCGTCGTCGTCAACGGCCTGCAGCGCCTTCGCCCCGGCGCCAAGGTCGCCCCCCAGATGGTGTCCATCGAAACCGGTCGCTCCCTCGACCGGCAGGCCAGCGCCGACCTGTCCCCCGCGCGCTGACCGGCGTCCCCCGGCGGAGCTTTTCTCTCCGGCTCCGTCGGGGTCGATGCCCCCTCCCATTTTTCGTCCGAAAGACCCCTCCCCGTGAACATCTCCCGGTTCTTCATCGACCGCCCGGTCTTTGCGGGCGTCCTGTCCGTCATGATCTTTCTGGGCGGCCTTCTTTCGATCTTCGCCCTGCCGATCTCCGAATATCCCGAGGTCGTGCCCCCGTCCGTCGTGGTGCGCGCGACCTATCCCGGCGCCAACCCCGCGGTCATCGCCGAAACGGTGGCGACGCCGCTCGAAGAATCCGTCAACGGCGTCGAGGGCATGCTCTACATGAGCTCCCAGGCGACCACAGACGGCGTGATGCAACTCACCGTCACCTTTCGCATCGGCACCGACCCGGATCAGGCGCAGCAGCTCGTCCAGAACCGTGTGGCACAAGCCGAGCCGCGCCTACCCGAGGAAGTGCGCCGCCTCGGCGTGTCGGTGGTCAAATCCTCGCCCGACCTCATGCTGGTGGTCCACCTCACCTCGCCGAACGGGCGCTACGACCTCACCTATCTCAGAAACTACGCGCTTCTCAATGTGCGCGATCGCCTCGCGCGCATCGACGGCATGGGCCAGGTCCAGCTTTTCGGCTCGGGCGACTATTCCATGCGCATCTGGCTCGACCCCGAGAAGACCGCGGCCCGTGGCCTGTCGGCGAACGACGTCGTTTCCGCCGTCCGCGAGCAGAACGTCCAGGCCGCCGCCGGCGTCATCGGCGCCTCGCCGAGCGTGGCCGGCGTCGAATTCCAGCTGTCCGTCAACGCGCAAGGCCGCCTCAAGGACGCGGACGAGTTCGCCGACATTATCGTGCGCACCGACGCGCAAACCGGCGCCATCACGCGCATCCGCGACATCGGCCGCGTCGAACTCGGCGCGTCCGAATACGCCCTGCGCTCGCTCCTTTCCAACGAGCCCGCCGTCGCGATCCCCGTGTTCCAGGCGCCCGGCTCCAACGCCATCGCGATCGCCGACGAGGTGCGTAGCGTCATGGCCGAGATCAAGGAGACCATGCCCGAGGGCGTGGACTACGAGATCGTCTACGACACGACGCAGTTCGTGCGCGCCTCGATCGAGGCGGTGATCGACACGCTTCTCGAAGCCGTCGTCCTCGTCGTGCTGGTCGTGGTCGTCTTCCTTCAGACCTGGCGCGCCTCGATCATCCCGCTGCTGGCGGTGCCCGTGTCGATCGTCGGCACCTTCGCGGTGATGCATTTCCTCGGCTTCTCGATCAACGCCCTGTCCTTGTTCGGCCTGGTGCTGGCGATCGGCATCGTCGTGGACGACGCGATCGTCGTCGTCGAGAACGTCGAGCGCAACATCGAGAACGGCCTGAACCCCCGCGAGGCGACCTATCAGGCAATGCGCGAGGTGTCGGGTCCGATCGTCGCGATCGCGCTGGTGCTCGTCGCCGTGTTCGTGCCGCTCGCCTTCATCTCGGGGCTGACCGGCCAGTTCTACCGGCAGTTCGCGCTGACGCTCGCGATCTCCACCGTGATCTCGGCCTTCAACTCGCTGACGCTTTCCCCCGCCTTGGCCGCCCTCCTCCTGCGCGGCCACGACGCGCCCAAGGACCGGCTGACGCGCATTCTCGACGGTTCGCTCGGCTGGTTCTTCCGAGGCTTCAACCGCTTCTTCGGCGCCTCGTCGCGCCGCTACGGCAACGGGCTCGGGCGTATCGTCACCCGCAAGGGGATGATGCTGGGGCTTTACGTCGTCCTCGTCGCGCTCACCGCCGTTCTGTTTCAAAAGGTGCCCGGCGGCTTCGTGCCGGCGCAGGACAAGCAGTATCTCGTCGGCTTCGCGCAGTTGCCCGACGGCGCCTCGCTCGACCGGACGGACGCGGTGGCGCGCCGCATGGGCGAGATCGCGCTCAAAGTGCCGGGCGTCGAATCGACGATCGCCTTCCCGGGCCTATCGATCAACGGCTTCACCAATTCCTCCAACGCCGCCGTGGTGTTCCTGACGCTCGCACCCTTCGAGGAGCGGGAAACGCCGGAGCTGTCGGCCGGCGCCATCGCCCAGAAGCTGAACGGCGAGTTCGCCGGCATCCAGGAGGCCTTCACCGCGATCTTCCCGCCCCCGCCCGTGCAGGGCTTAGGCACGATCGGCGGCTTCAAGCTGCAGATCGAGGATCGCGCAGGGCAAGGCTACCAGGCGCTCGACGACGTGGTGCAGGGCTTCCTGGCGAAAGCCTATCAGGCGCCCGAGCTCACCGGCATGTTCACCGGCTACGGCATCGACGTGCCCCAGCTCTTTGCCGACGTCGACCGCGCCCGTGCCCGCCAGCTCGGCGTCTCCGTCACGGAGATCTTCAACACGCTGCAGATCTATCTCGGCTCGCTCTACGTCAACGACTTCAACCAGTTCGGCCGCACCTATTCGGTGCGCGTCCAGGCCGACGCGCCCTACCGCGCTCGGGCCGAAGACATCGGCAACCTCAAGGTGCGCTCGAACTCGGGCGAGATGATCCCGCTATCGGTTCTGATGAAGGTCGACACGGTCGCCGGCCCCGAGCGGGCGCTGCGCTACAACGGGTTCCTCGCCGCCGACGTCAACGGCAACGCGGCGCCGGGCTTCTCGTCCGGCCAGGCTCGGGCCGCGGTCGAGCGCATCGCGGCGGAAACCCTGCCGCCCGGCTTCAGCTTCGAATGGACCGAGCTCACCTATCAGGAGATCATCGCCGGCAATTCGGGCGTCGTGATCTTCCCGCTCGCGATCCTTCTCGTGTTTCTGGTGCTGGCCGCCCAGTACGAGAGTCTCACCCTGCCGATCTCGATCCTCCTGATCGTGCCGGCCGGCCTGTTCTCGGCGCTGTTTGGGATTTGGGCAACGGGGGGAGACAACAACATCTTCACCCAGATCGGCCTGATCGTGCTCGTCGGCCTGTCGGCCAAGAACGCCATCCTCATCGTCGAGTTCGCGCGCGAACTGGAAGCGGAAGGGCGATCGGCGCGCGAAGCGGCGATCGAGGCGGCGCGCCTGCGCCTCCGGCCTATCCTGATGACCTCGCTCGCCTTCGTCATGGGCGTCCTGCCGCTCGTGCTCTCGACCGGGGCGGGTGCGGAGATGCGCTCGGCCATGGGCATTGCGGTGTTTTCCGGGATGATCGGCGTCACCCTCCTCGGCCTGTTCCTGACGCCGCTGTTCTACGTTCTCGTGCGGGCGCTCGCGCCCGCTCGGGCGCCGGTCCAGGCTTCGATGGAGGCGACGCCCGCGCACGGTGCCTGACCGGGCGCGGGCGTCTCACTGGGTCGCGTGCTGCCGATCGGCCGAGGCCTAAAGGTCGGAGCCCTCGTCCGCCGGCGCATCGCCGGGCGCTTCATCAAAGGGCGCTTCGTCGCCGGGGAATTCGTCGCCCGGCAGGAGATCCTGGCCGTCTCCGCCGTCCGGCTCGTCCAGCGTGTCGGGCCCCTTGAGCACCGTGCCGTTGACGCTGACCGACCCGTCGGCGGCGGCGGCCACCAGCCATTCCAGGCGCCCGTCGGCGCGCGGGCGCCCGATCCCCTTGACGAACTGCAGCGTGCCCACCGCCTGATACAGCTCCGGCTGCTCGGCGGCCGCCTTCTGGAGGGTGGCGATCGCGGTGTCGAGCCCGCCGACATCCACCGCGATCTCGGCCGAGGGCTGCTCGTCGGCAAACGCGAAATCACCGGAAAAGGCGATGTCGAAATCGTCCGCGCGGATGCGGCTGGGCTTCAGCTTCGTGCGGATCTTCGACGGATCGAAGGCGGCGGACACGCGGGCCTGCGTCTCCTCCGACAAGGGCGGGTCCTTGGCGAAGTCGACCTCGGCGAGCGCCAGGTCGGCCGGCGTCTTCAGATCGACGCCCGACACGGCAAGCCCGAGCGCCATCTCGCGCGGCAGGAGCGAGACGGCCCAGGACGGCACGAACGGGCTTTGGACCGCGATCGCGTTCAAACCGAAGTCGATGTCGAAGGACGCATCGTTCTGGACACCGGAAAAGCGCAGCGCCTGACGCGCCTCGCCGATCTCGAGTCCGCCGTAGAGCGAGGTGATCGCCATTTTCCGCGCCGACGCCGACCCGCCGAGCTCGCTCCACACGGGCAGGACGGCCTGGAGGGCGGTCTTGAGCTCCGTGCCGAACGGCCCCGCCAGCGTCGCCTTGGCATCCTTCTCCAGGTCGTCGGCGTGGCGCAGCACCAGCGCGTAGAGGTCGGCGACCGCGACCGTGCGCCCGTTCCGGATCGACCCTTCGGCCTCCACCGCGTCGGCGCTCGCCTCGAAGCCGAAGGAGAACGGCACCGCCGCCTCGCCGGGCGTCGTCTCGCCGTTCGGCGCGGCCTCTTCGCCCGGCGTCGCCTCGCCGTCCGGACCATGCCCCTCGTCGGTCGGTACGGTGATCGTGGTGGTCTGCTTGTAGCCCTCGTAGGTCTGGCGGAAGCCGAGATCGGCACCGCCTTCCGCGCTCGGGGCCCCCGTCAGCGTCATCTTGGTGGTGCGCACGTTGGTGACCGAGCGGCTGAACGGATCGCTCTGCTCGTTGACCATGCCTTCCGCACCCGCCTCCGCCGACAGGAAGGCGGCGATCTCGGGCGAGAAGACGCCTTTGAACATCTGCCGGTCCAGCGTGTAGACGAAGCTCTGCCGGACCCCGTTCAGCTCCGGCGAGGCGGAAATGTCCAGCCTGTCGTCGCTGAAGACGTTCCAGGTTCCGTCCGCCCGCTCGCTGACCACATAGGAGAAGGGGGCGAAGCGCACCGGCGTGCCGACGAATTCTGTGAGGACGGCGGCCGGATCGATGGTGATGCGCTGCCCGGCCGGGTCGGGCTCGACGCGCAGGACGCCGCGATCGAAGGGGATCGCCGTGACATAGCCGATCAAGGCGTCGCGGACCTTGGCAACCGACTCGCTGGTGCCCGCCGCGGCCGGCTCGGGCTTCTGGTCGAAGGTCTGCGCCAAGGCCGGCAGGCTCGACACCGATGCGAAAAGGGCGGCTGCGAACACAGGCCGGATCATGCGAAACTCCCCCGATGACTGCGCATGGGTTGTAGAGGACAACCAGCCGAAAGCGAGCGCGAAATGCGCTGCGCGAAGGGAGGGGCCGGTTTTCGTGGACGCTTTCTTGACGCGTCGCCTCGATTTCGAGCGATTGCGCCACATGCCGGTGGGCCCTTGAAACCGCCCTCCGCGTTGAACAGTTCATCCCCCATGCAACCCTCCCGATCTCTTCACGACCCCGACGCGCCCGATGGATTGATGGTGTTCGACGGCGTGTGCAACTTCTGCTCGGGGCAGGTGCAGCTTCTTCTGAAGATCGACCGGGCGGGCGCGCTGCGCTTCACCGCGATCCAGTCGCCCTACGGGCGCCATCTGGCGGCGCGCCACGGGCTCGATCCGGACGACCCGACCACCTTCATGTTCTTCGATCGCGGACGGCCCTTGCAGGAAAGCGACGCGGTGCTGGCGCTGTACGATCGGCTGCCCGCCCCGTGGCGGTGGCTGCGGCTCGCGCGGATCGTGCCGCGCCCGCTTCGCGACGCGGCCTACCGGCTTCTGGCTCGCAACCGCTACCGCCTGCTCGGGCGCCGCGACACCTGCATGGTACCCTCGCTAGCCGAGCGCGCCCGGTTCGTCGATGCCGTGCCAGACAGCCTTCAGGGAACGCTCGCCGGCGCCTCGGCTCCGAGCTCGAACCGTCCGTCGTAGCGGAACAGCTCGCCAAACAGCGGATGGCGGAGATGCATCGCCATCTCGAAGCGGTCAGGCCCCTCGCAGGGCCCTTCCACCACCTCGGCGCGGCCGAGGAGGAGGCCGGCGGGAATGGGCCAGTCGCGGCCGAACAGGCGCCAGACATAGCCCGCGCCGCGAAACACCAGCGCCCCGTTCTCGACGCTCACCCTCATGCGCATGCCGATCCCCAAGCGCACGAACTCGATCACCTCGCCGGACCCTGAGCGCACCATGAACGAGCGGAAGTGGAAGGGCGCACGACCGGGAAAGTGGAACACCCGGTCCCAATGGATGCGCGGGCCACGCACGCGGTAGTGCACCTCGATCGGCACGTCCCTGCCCTGATAGGGCACCAGCGCGCCGGCGATGCGTGCGAAGGGCAGGATCAAGGTGGCAAGGGCGCTGTGCCGGACCTCGCCCATCCGGCCGCGAACGGTGATGGCGTCGTCCGTGTCCGGCCGCAGGAAGTAGTGCCGACGCACGGCGCTCCCCAGCCGCGCCCACGCCTCCTCGCCGACGACCTCGCGAAACACCGGCTTGGGGCTTGGGGACGGGGGAAGAGCGTTCATGACGGGCCTTTCCTAAGGGTCTGGCGAAACCGGGCCGAGGGAACGGGCAGCGGTTCGCGCGTTTCAAAAGCTCGTCTTTCCGGTGGGCTCGTCAACCGGCGGGCTGCGACATACTGGATTCTCCGCCCCGCCGCCGTTGCCCCGGGTCCGGCCGCTCCGTTAAGGGAAACCGCCCGCATTCCGGCGCGAAGGACGAATCATGGCACTCCCGACGACGCCGGCGAGACCACCCGCGATCGTGGTGATCGGCGATCTCGTGGAAGGCTGGCCGCCGCACGACATGGAGCCGGAGGCGATCGAACGGCAGGCCGCCGGCTGGCCGGATCGCCTTGCCGCCGAGCCGTTCGGGCCGGGCGCCGGCGCCGGGAGCGCCCCGCCGGCCGTCCACGGCGGCTATCTCGAACGCCTGCCGCTCGCCTGCGTGCATGCCGGGCTCGCCGACCATGCCGAGATCTGGCACTTCGCCCGCTCGGCCGACGTTCCGCCCCTGCGGCGCGACAGCCCGCATCTCGCCCGCCGCGTGTTCCGGCTGGACGGGGAGGGCGCGCCCTTCCGCTCCACCGACATGCTGCGCTTCATCGAGACCGTCGGCGCACCGGAGATTCTCGTCGTCCTGGGGCTGGGCGTCGAGGAGCGCATCCTCGAGGCCTGCCGGGCGAGCCTCAAGGTCTACAACTCGATCGACGCGCCCGCGCTTCGCGTGCCCCCCGAGATCGGCCGTCACTTCGACCTCGTCCTGACCGGCGCCGATTGGCAGTCGCGCGAGGTGGAAGCGCGCCACCCTGGCATGACGACTGCCGTGATGCCGATCGGGCCGGAATTCGCCGATCCCGAGACCTTCCGTCCGCTCGGTGAGCCCAAGCCCTACGACGTCGTCTATGTCGCCGCTGCCCAACCCTACAAGCGGCACGACATCCTGTTCGACGCGTTGGCGAGCGCCCCGCGACCTTTGCGGGCGCTCTGCGTCTTCGGATATGGCGAGATGGGGGGCGAGCTTCGCGAACAGGCGATGGCCCGTGGCCTTCAGGTCGATTTCGTCGGCCCGCCCGGCGTTCCCTTTGCCGAGGTCAACCGGCTGATGAACGCGGCCAGGATCGGCGTGGTGTGCGGGGTCGACGACGGCGCCCCGGCCATTCTCACCGAATACATGCTGGCGGGCCTGCCGGTTCTCGCCAACGAGCGCCTCGCCTGCGGGCTCCAGTTCATCACGCCGGAAACGGGACGCACCGCGCCGGCCGAGCATTTCGGCGCGGCGATGGTGGGGATGCTCGATAGCCTGGAACGCTTTCGCCCCCGCGAAATCGCTTGCGAGCGGTGGATCTGGCCCCATACGATCGAGCGCTTCCGGTCGCAGCTCACGAAATAGGCGTGCCGCGATTGGTCGCATGGCGGAATGCGTCCGGGATCGGCTAGGTCCGGGCCCACCATGTGAGGGGTTGTGATGACGCCAGAGTTTGCGACCGCTTCCGGGCCATCGGGAGCCAGATTCGGCGACGGCGTCAAACCACAATCCGACCACCCCCCGATCATCTGCTTCTCGCATCTGCGCTGGGACTTCGTCACCCAGCGCCCGCAACACCTGATGCGCCGCTTCGCCGGGGACCGAAAGGTCTTCTTCTTCGAGGAGCACATCCCCTGCGACCACCCGCTGCCCTATCTCGAATTCCACCCCTTCCCCGCTGACGGCGTCATCGCGCTCCGCCCGCGCCTGCCGCACTGGTGGAGCCTGGAGGAGCGCGAGGCGGGGCTGGCACAGCTTCTCGCCATGCTGGTCGACACGGCGATGGCGGCGCCGCCGGTTCTCTGGTTCTACACGCCGATGATGTTCGCCTTCGCTGGAGGCGTGCCGGCGGCGGCCGTGGTCTACGACTGCATGGACGAGCTCAGCGCCTTCCGCTTCGCCGATCCGCGCCTCGTCGCGCTGGAAGGGGAACTCCTCGCGCGCGCCGACGCCGTGTTCACCGGCGGCTGGAGCCTTTTCGAGGCCAAGCGCCACCGGCACGCCAACATCCACCCCTTCCCCTCCTCGGTGGACGTCGCCCATTTCGGCCGAGCGCGCGCCGGCACGTTGCCTCCGCCCACCGATCAGGCAGCCCTTCCCGGCCCCGTTCTCGGCTTCTACGGGGTGATCGACGAGCGGTTGGATCTCAAGCTGATCGCCGCTGTCGCGAGCGCCCGGCCCGACTGGACGCTTGCGATGCTCGGCCCCGTCGCCAAGATCGATCCGGCCGACCTGCCCCGCGCCGCGAACCTCCATTGGCTGGGCGGGAAAGGCTACGACGAGCTGCCGGCCTATCTCGCCCGCTGGGACGTGGCGCTGATGCCCTTCGCCATCAACGAGGCGACGCGCTTCATCAGCCCGACCAAGACGCCGGAATATCTCGCCGGCGGTTGCCCGGTGGTGTCGACGCCGGTCGCCGACGTCGTGCGCCACTACGGCGCGCTGGAAGGCGTCGGGATCGCGGGCGAGGCGCCCGCCTTCGTCGCGGCCTGCGAGCGCGCGCTCGCCCTCGGGGCCACGGGCCGCTGGCGCGACGAGGCCGACGCGCTCCTGGCCGACATGTCCTGGGACCGGACGCAAGGGGCGATGGCGGCCATTCTCGACGAGGCGATCCTCGCCGCCCGGCGCGCGGGCGCCCATCCCGCCAACGACGAGCCGTCCCTGCCCGCCATTCATGCCAAGCCGCGCCGCGAGCGCTTCGACGCGCTGGTGGTGGGAGCGGGCTTTGCCGGCGCGGTTCTGGCCGAGCGGCTGGCGGAAGGCTCCGGCCGACGCGTCCTCGTCGTGGACCGGCGCGACCATATCGCCGGCAACGCCTACGACCACCTGGATGAGGCCGGCGTCCTCGTTCATCGCTACGGGCCGCACATCTTCCACACCAACAGCCCGAAGGTGGTGGACTATCTCTCGCGCTTCACGGGCTGGCGCCCCTACGAGCACCGCGTCCTGGCGCGGGTCGGCGACAAGCTCCTGCCGATCCCGATCAACCGCACCACCCTGAACGCGCTCTTCGGCTGCGACCTCCGATCGGACGCGGACGCCGCCGCCTTCCTGAAGGCGCGCGCCGAGCCGGTCGCCGTTCCGCTGACGGCGGAGGACGAGGTGGTCGGCGCCGTCGGGCGCGAACTCTACGAAACCTTCTTCCGGGGCTACACGCGCAAGCAATGGGGTCTCGACCCTTCGGCGCTCGACCGCTCCGTCACCGCCCGCGTGCCGGCGCGCACGGACACGGACGACCGTTACTTCACCGACCGCTTCCAGGCGATGCCGGAGGGTGGCTACACCGCGATGTTCGAGCGCATGCTCGATCACCCCAACATCACGGTGCGCCTTTCCACCGACCACCGCGACATCCGCGAAACGGTCGAGGTCGGCCATACCGTCTTCACCGGGCCGGTGGACGAGTTCTTCGACCACCGCTTCGGGCGCCTGCCCTATCGCTGCCTCGCCTTCCGGCACGAAACGCACGATAGGCCCGAGTTCCAGCCGGTCGGCGTCGTGAACTATCCCGGCGAGGACGTCGCCTTCACGCGCATCACCGAATACAAGCACCTGACCGGCCAGCGCCACGACAAGACCAGCCTGTCCTACGAGTTCCCCTCCGACGAGGGCGATCCGTACTACCCGGTGCCGCGCGAGGAGAACCAGGCGCTCTACCGGCGCTACGAGGCGCTGGCCAACGCCACGCCGGATGTCAGCTTCGTCGGGCGCCTCGCGACCTATCGCTACTACAACATGGATCAGGTCGTGGCGCAGGCGCTCGCCACCTATGCGCGGATGACGGGCAAGCCGGCGGGCGCCGGCGCGGCGGCGGCGAGCGTCACGGCGGGGCCCTCCGTTTGAGCCGAGCCCCTTCGGCGGGCCGCCGCCTTCGCGTCCTTGTCGCCACCGACAGCCTCCTGCCGTCCGGCGTCGGCGAGCACATGCTGACGCTGGCCGGCGAACTCGGCGACTTCGACGTCGCGGTCGCCGCCGATCCGCGCTCCGGTCTCGGGCCCCGCGCAGTGGGGCTCGACATCGCCGGCCTTCCCTTCGACGCGGGCGATCCTGCCTCCTTCGCCGGGGCGCTCGCCCGCTTCCGCCCCGATATCCTCCACCTCCATGCCGGGATCGGCTGGGAGGGACATGCCCTGGCACGGACGGCGCGCGAGGCCGGCGTCGCCACGATCCTGCGCACCGAGCACCTGCCCTTCGTCCTCACCGACCCGGCGCAGCGGGCGGAATACCTGGAAGGCGTCGCGACGCTGGACGGGGTGATCTGCGTCTCGCAGAGCGCCGCCGACAGCTTCATGGCGGCCGGCATCGATCCCGCCCGCACCCACGTGATCCGCAACGGCATCCGCCCGCCCGTCGCCCGGCGCACCCGCGAGGTCATGCGCCGCGAGCTGGCGATCGCGCAAGACGCGCCCGTCCTCCTCGCGGTCGCCCGACTGACGGAACAGAAGGGCCATGCCACGCTTCTCGGCGCCCTCCCCGCCGTGATCCGTCGTCATCCCGGCCTCCGTTGCCTCGTAGCCGGCGACGGCCCGCTTCGAGCCGCGCTGGAGACGCAGGCGAGCGCCCTTGGGTTCGGAGACGCCGTCCGCTTCCTTGGGGAGCGGGGTGACGTTGCCGACCTTCTTCTCGCCGCCGATCTCCTTGTCCTCCCGTCGCTCTTCGAGGGCCTGCCGCTCGCCGTCCTGGAAGCCATGGCGGCCGGGCGGCCCGTGGTGGGAACGCGCATCGGGGGAACCGCGGAAGCGGTGGTGGATGGGATCACCGGCTGGCTCGCCGAGCCGGGCGACGCAGCCTCCCTCGGCGAGACCCTGTTGCAAGCGCTCGCCGACCCCACAGCTATGGCCCACGCGGGCCGCGCCGGGCACGAGCGCTTCACGGCCCGCTTTCGCGCCCAGACCATGGGCGCGGCGACCGCCGCGCTCTACCGTCGCCTTTCTCCCTCATCGTCGAACACAGCCAAGGATCGCCCCATGACGCCCACGCGCATCGGTTTCATCGGGGCCGGCGGCATCGCCCACCGGCATCTCGGCATCCTGGAAGGATTCGAGGACGTCGTGATCGTCGGCTTCGCCGACACCGACCTGCCTCGCGCTAAAAGTGCCGCCGACCGCTTCGGCGCGCGCGCCTTCACCGACGCCGCCGCCATGATGGACGCGGTGGCACCCGACGCCGTCTACATCTGCATCCCGCCCTTCGCCCATGGGGGCCCCGAGCGCGCCGCGATCGAACGCGGCCTGCCCTTCTTCGTGGAAAAGCCGGTGGCGCTCGACATCGAGACCGCAGAGGCGATCGCGGCCGAGGTGGAAGCCAAGGGTCTCGTCACCGGCGTCGGCTACCATTGGCGCTATCTCGACACGGTGGACGAAGCGCGCCGGCTTCTGGCCGATAATCCCGCCCAGCTCCTGTCCGGCTACTGGCTGGATTCGACGCCGCCGCCGGAGTGGTGGTGGAAGCAGGCGGGCTCGGGCGGGCAGATGGTGGAGCAGGCGACGCACCTTCTCGACCTCGCGCGGTTCCTGGTCGGCGAGGTGACGGAAGTCTACGGGCGCGCCAGCCACAAGGAGCGCGGCGAGTTTCCCGGGCTCGACGTGCCGACCACCTCCACGGCGACGCTCACCTTCGAGAACGGCACGGTCGCCAACGTCGCCTCCACCTGCCTTCTCGGCTGGAACCACCGCGTCGGCCTCCACATCTTCGCCGACAAGCTGGCGATCGAGCTGACCGACCACGACATCATGGTCGATGTCGGTCGCGGACGCCCGGTGCGCGGGGCGGACGGCGACCCCGTCTGGCGGGAGGACCGCGACTTCATCGACGCCGTGGCGGGCCGCGAAAACCACATCCGCTGCACCTATGCCGACGCCCTGGCGACGCACCGTCTGGCGCTGGCGGTCTCGCAGTCCGCGCGCAGCGGTGACGTGATTCCCGTGAAACATCCGGCCTTGAGCCGTGCGCCTCTTCAGCCCCTTCGCCCCCAGCCCCGGCACGAGCCCCCGGCGGGGCTGCCGCCCGGCCACCGCCACATCCGATCGCTCGGCGTCGAGCGGCCGGGCGAGGCCTATTTCCTCCAATACGAGGAGGGACCGCCGGACGAGGGCCAGGTGCGGCTCGACACGCTCTACACCGGCTTTTCCGCCGGTACGGAGCTGACCTTCTACAAGAACACCAACCCCTATCTCCATTCGCGCTGGGACGGCGGGCGGGGCGTCTTCGTGCCCGGCGAGGCGGGGCAGCACTTCCCCGTGCCCTTCCTCGGCTACATGGAGGTGGGGCGCGTCTCCGAATCGCGCGCCGGCGGCTTCCGGCCCGGCGAGGTCGTCGCCTCGACCTATGCCCACAAGAGCGGCCACACGGCCGATCCGTTCCACGACCTCCTCGTCAAGCTGCCAACCGGGATCGACCCGATGCTCGGCATCTATGTCGCGCAGATGGGGCCGATCGCGGCCAACGGCATCCTCCATGCCGACGCCGAACTCGCCGGCGCCCATGTCGAGCGCCTGGGGCAGGGTGTTGCCGGCCGTCCGGTTCTCGTCATCGGCGGGGGCGTCGTCGGTCTCCTGACGGCGCTGTTCGCGGCGCGCGCCGGTGCGGCCGAGGTGGTCGTCGCCGACCCCTCGCCCTTCCGCCGCGCCCGGATCGAGGCGCTCGGCTTCACCGCCATGGAGGAGGAGGAAGCCTGGGCCTACGCCAAGGCAAACTGGCACCACGGCGGCGGAGACCGAGGCGCCGACTTCGTCTTCCAGACGCGCGCCGACGACCGGAGCCTCCACGCCGCGTTCCGTGCTCTCCGGCCTCAGGGCACGGTGATCGACCTCGCCTTCTACCAGGGCGGAGCGGGCGCGGTGCGGCTTGGCGAGGAGTTTCACCACAACGGGCTGAACCTTCGCTGCGCGCAGATCAACCGCGTGCCGCGCGGCCTCGGCTTCGAATGGAACCGGCGTCGTCTGGCGCAGGAAACGATCGGGCTCCTCGAGACACGCGGCGACGACATCCGCTCGCAGCTGATCACCCATGTCGTGCCCTTCGACGACGGGCCGGCCTTTCTCGCCCATCTCGTCACCGAGCGGCCGGACTTCCTCCAGGTCGTCTTCCAGGTCGCTGAATAATGGAGGCAAGGGGCGAGCCGGTCCGCATCCTCTTCGTCTTCGCCTGGCTGGTGGTGGGCGGCGAGGAAACCGAGGTTCGGCTGTTGGCCGAGCATCTCGACCCCAGGCGCTACAAAATCGACGTCGTCGCCTGCTTTCGCAAGGACGGCATGCCGGAGCAGACGCACCGGCAGCTCGAAGCGCTGGGCGTCTCGGTCGACCGGACGCCCTACACGCTCTCCTTCGAGGACACGGTCTCCTATCTCGCCGGCAAGGTGCCGGGATACGATCTCGTCGTGTCCTGCCAGAACGTCGCCGACATCTACCCGGCGCTGGAGCGGCTCCGTCTGCGCCCGCCCCTGATCGAGCACGGCGGCCTCGTCGCGGAGGCGCTCGGCGGGCCGAAGCATTTCACCCACCGCTATGTCGGCGTCTGCCGCACCATCCGCGATGCCGCCGCCTCGCGCATGGCCGGCCGCGAGCATCATGCGCTGGAAATCCCGTCCGCCGTCGATCTCGGCGTCTTCGACCTCGCTCACCGCGATCGCATGCGGCAGACTCTCGGTTTCGCGCCCGGAACCCCGGTGATCGGCTGGGTCGGGCGGCTCGATCCGAAGAAGCGGGTGGAGGACTTTCTGGACGCCGCCGCGCTCGTCCTGAAGGCGCGCCCCGACGCGCGCTTTCTGGTGATCGGCGGGCCGGACGCGTTCCTACCCGAATACGCCGACGCCTTGAAACTCCAGGCCGCGCGGCTGGGTCTCGGCAGCGCCCTGCGCTTCCTCGGCGACCGGGCGGACGTACCCGAACTCCTGTCCGCGCTCGACGTCTTCGTCTGGCTGTCGCGCGGCGAGGGTATGCCGCATGTGGTGGCGGAAGCGGGCGCCGCCGCCCTGCCCGTGGTCGCCACCGCCGACAACGGGACGCTGGAGCAGATCGAGGAGGGGTTAAGCGGTCTCTTCGTGCCGCACGAAAGTCCGGAGGCCGTGGCGCAGGCCGTGCTCGGGCTTCTCGCCGACCCCGCGCGCGCCGGGCGACTCGGTGCCGCGCTGCGCGAGACGGTCGAGCGGACCTACGCCATCCCCGTCGTGATCCGCCAATGGGAAGCGCTGTTCGAGGAGGTGCTGGCGGAAGCCCGCTCGGCTCCCCCGGTGCCCACTCTCTTCCGCTCCTTCTTCCAGGGCGGGTTCGAATCCTCCACCCATCGCCGCGCCCACGACCGGCGTCGCATCGACATGATCGCGGCGAGCTACCACGACCGCTTCGCCGGCGCCGACTACCGCGCGCTCCAGGGCCACGGCATCCGCACGGTGCGCGACGGGTTGCGCTGGCACCTGATCGAGCCGGAACCCGGCCGTACCGACTGGACGAGCCTTGAGGCGCAGCTCGCGGCGGCCGAGACCACGGGAACGCAGGTCGTCTGGGACATCCTCCACTACGGCTGGCCGGACGATCTCGACATCTGGCGGCCCGAATTCGTCACGCGCTTCACGCGCTTCGCCGCCGAGGCCGCGCGGCGGATCGGGGCGCGCACGGATGGCGTTCCGTTCTACGCCCCGGTGAACGAGATTTCCTTCTTCGCCTGGGGTGGGGGCGACGCCGGCTATCTCAACCCGTTCTTCCACGGCCGGGCACACGAATTGAAGGTGCAGCTGTCGCGCGCCGCGATCTCGGCCATGGAAGCGATCTTGGCGGTCGATCCCAGCGCCCGCTTCGTCCATGCCGACCCCGTCATCAACGTCGCGACCGATCCCGGCCGCCCGCACGAGGCGGCGCATGCCGAAGGTCACCGGCAGGCCCAGTTCCAGGCCTGGGACATGATCGCCGGGCGCGCCTGGCCGCAGATCGGCGGGCGCGAGGCGCTGCTCGATATCGTGGGCGTCAACTACTACTACAACAACCAGTGGATCCACGGTGGCCCGCCGATCGACTGGGGCCATCCGCTCTACAAGCCGCTGCGCGCGATCCTCGCCGAAACCTATGCCCGCTACGGCCGCCCGATCTTCATCGCCGAAACGGGCACGGAGGGCGAGCGTCGCGCGGAATGGCTGCGTTATGTCGCGCAGGAGACGCGCGCCGCCATGCGCCTCGGCGTGCCGGTGGAGGGCATCTGCCTCTACCCCGTCCTCGACCATCCCGGCTGGGACGACGAGCGCTACTGCCCGAACGGCCTCCTGCGCTTCTCGGCCGAGGAAGCGCGGCGCACGGCCGATCCGGCGCTCGCCGCCGAGTTGGCCCGCCAACGGACCTTGACAGCGCCCTATCTCGTCGCGGCTCGCCTCGGCGCGACGTGAACCCCGTTATCGCCCGGCGGCTCCGTGAGCGGTCGGCCCGCGCTTTGCGCATCGAAGTCACCGCATTCGCGCCTATAACTGCGTTCAGGACGGTGGGAAGCCGAGCGGCGAAGCGCCAAAACCGCTCCCTTGCCGCCGTCCGCGTTCTCGCAGTCCAGGAAACCGCCGCTTGTCGTCTTCGCTGACCCAGCCCTTTCGCAGTCGGGATTTTCGCTTTCTCTGGTCGGCGGTTCTGGTGTCCAATCTCGGCGGCCTCGTGCAGGGGGTCGGCGCCGGCTGGATGATGGCGACGATCGGCGCCTCGGACGAGATGGTCGCGCTGGTGCAGGCCGCGACCACCTTGCCGATCATGATCTTCTCGCTGGCGGCCGGCGCGCTCGCCGACAGTTTCGATCGGCGCCGCATCCTCATCGCCGCGCAGGGGCTGATGATGGGAACCTCCATCGTTCTTGCCTGGCTGGCCTTCAGCGGGCAGCTCGGACCTTACACGCTTCTCGGCCTCACCTTCCTGATCGGCTGCGGCACGGCGCTCCACAATCCGTCCTGGCAGGCCTCGATCGGCGATCTCGTGCCGCGCGGCGACATTCCCTCCGCCGTCACGCTGAACTCGATGGCCTTCAACCTGATGCGCTCGGTGGGACCCGCGATCGGCGGCTTCCTCGTCACCCTGACCGGGGCCGCAGGCGCCTTCGCCTTCAACGCCGTCAGCTACCTGCCCATCATCCTGACGCTTCTGGCCTGGAAGCGCCCGCGCGCGCCCATCGGCCTGCCGCGCGAAAGCTTCGGGCAGGCGATGGGGGCGGGCCTGTCCTTCGTCGCCATGTCGCCCAACCTCCTCACGGCGATCGGGCGCGCCTTCCTGTTCGGCCTCGGCGCGGTGGCGATGCTGGCGCTCCTGCCGCTGGTGGCGCGCGACCTCGTGTCCGGCACGGCGACGACCTACGGCATCCTCCTCGGCTCCTTCGGCATCGGCGCGATCGGCGGCGCCTTCCTCAACACGCGCCTTCGCGAGGCCTTCGCCAGCGAGACGATCGTGCGCGGCGCGTTCCTCGGCTTCGGGGCGAGCGCGCTCATCGTCGCCAACAGTTCGAGCACATGGATCAGCTGTCTCGGACTGCTGCCGGCCGGCGCCTCGTGGGTGCTCGCCCTGTCGCTCTTCAACGTCACGGTGCAGCTGTCGGCCCCGCGCTGGGTGGTCGGCCGCGCCCTGTCGATCTACCAGACCGCGACCTTCGGCGGCATGGCGCTCGGCAGCTGGCTCTGGGGCGTGGCGGCCCATGCCTACGGGCCGGCGATGGCGCTGAGCCTTGCCGCCGCAGCGCTCGCCTTCGGGGCGGTGGTGGGCCTGCGCTTTCCCGTGCCGGCCCTCGTGTCGCTCGACCTCGACCCGCTCGGCCAGTTCCAGGAACCCTCGGTCCGGCTCGACCTTCGCTCGCGCTCCGGTCCGATCATGGTGATGGTGGACTACGAGATCGCGCAAGGGGACGTGCAGCCCTTCCTGCGTGCCATGGCCGAGCGGCGGCGCATCCGCATCCGCGACGGGGCACGACAATGGTCGCTCCTGCGCGACCTCGAGCATCCCGAGATCTGGACCGAAACCTATCATGTGCCGACCTGGGTCGAGTATGTCCGGCACAACATGCGCCGCACCAAGGCCGATGCCGTGATCTACGAGCGGCTCCTGGCGCTGCACCGGGGCACCGAGCGCCCCCGCGTCCACCGGATGATCGAGCGCCAGACCGTTCCGATCCTCGACGACATGCCGATCAAGGAAAATCCCGACGTGCCGTGACGTCCGGCTGACCCGAAGCGGAGCCGGATCGCGCTTTCGCGCGTTGGAAGGACATCCGAGACACGGGAGACCCGAAATGGGCGAGATGACGCTGAAAGACCTGTCGGACGCGATGGGCGACATCGACTTCTGCATGCTGTCCACGCGCACGCAAGGCGGCGAGATCGCGGCCCGGCCGATGAGCAACAACGGCGACGTCGCCTACGAGGGCGATTCGTATTTCTTCACCTATGAAGCGGCGCGCACCGTGTCCGACATCGAGCGCGACCCCAAGGTCGGTCTCGGCTTCCAGGGCAAAAAGGGGCTTTTGGGCAAGCCGCCGCTCTTCATCTCCGTGGAGGGCCATGCCGAGCTGATCCGCGACAAGGGCGCTTTCGAAGCCCATTGGACGAAGGATCTCGACTACTGGTTCAAGGATGGGATCGACACGCCGGGCATCGTCCTCATCAAGGTCCATGCCACCCGCATCCATTTCTGGAACGGCGAGGACGAGGGCGAAGTCCCGCTGCGCTGACGCGCGAGGCATCGGGGCCAAGCCGCCGGATCGGTCCGATTCGGCGGTCGTTCCAGCTTTCGGGAGTGTCTCAATCCTTCCGAAACCGCTCGGGGTGCAGAACGGTAGCTGCGCAACGAACGGATCGGCAACGGAAGGCTTGAACCATGGGCGAGGATTTCGCCTGGACGATCCCGCTGATCCATGGCGCGTTCGGCTTCCTGTTCCTTTGCGCGCGCCGGGCCGGCGCACCGGTGGAGGCAAGGTTCTGGGGCCTCGGCTTCATCCTGAGCGGGGCGGCCTTCGCGGTGCCCGCGCTTCTGCCCGTTCTGCCCGTTCCCCTTGTGGCGTTCGCCGCCGACACGCTGTTTGCCACCGCCTTCTTCTGCTTCGGCGAAGCGCTCGTCGCGCGCTACGGGGTCAGGCAATTTGCAAGGGCGCGGCTGGCCTTCCTTTTCGCGGTGATCGCCGCGTCCGCGATCGCCGTTCTCTGGTTGGACAGCCTTCCCCTCGAGCTTCTGTTTTCCGACATCGGATGCGCCGGGCAAGTCGCGTTCGCGCTTCTCCTGGTTCGCGTCTGGCCGCCCACCCCGGCCGACCGTGCGGTGATCGCGGTATCCTGGCTGGTGGTGGTCGACAATCTCGTTCGCACCGCCATTGCGCCGCTCACCGCGCCGGGCGGCACCCTCGCCTCGTTCGCGGATACGGACTACGCCTACCTGATGCAGGCGAGCGCCTTTCTGACAGGACTCGCCTTCGCCATCGCCGCGCTCCTGGCGATCGCAACCGACATGCTCGCCGGCTACCGCCGCGACGCGGACGCGGACCCGCTCACCGGCCTTCTCAACCGGCGGGGCCTTCAAAGCGCCGTCGCCCGGATCGGCGGCGAGCCGGGAGACGGTCTGGTGTCCTGCGATCTCGATCACTTCAAGGCCGTCAACGACACGTTCGGACACGATGCGGGCGACCGGGTGCTGATCGCCTTCGCCGACCTGATCCGGCAGGTCCTGCCGCCGGGCGCGCTCGCGGGGCGCCCAGGCGGCGAGGAATTCGTCCTCTACGTTCCCGGACGCCTGGGGCTGGGTGCCGAGCGGGTCGCGATCGACCTGCGCAACGCCATGGCCGCGCACGATTGGAGCCGCGAGGGTCTTTCGGCCAGCCAGACGGCCTCGTTCGGCGTCGCCGTGCGCCAGCTGGAGGATGCCGGGATCGCCGACCTCGCCCGGCGCGCGGACGCCTGCCTCTACGAGGCCAAGCGCTGCGGGCGCGACCAGATCCGGAGCGCGCTCGCCGCCTAGGGCGTTTTCCACCTGGGTTGGATGGTCGGCAGGCAAGCGATTTCGGCTCGCGACAAGCCATGCTGGCGCGGAGCGAAAGCGCTTCGCCGCGAGCCAAGCGTCCGCAGGACGATGACGACCGTTCAGGCCTGTCGGGAAAGCGCTCTCAGAACCTGTAGATCGCGTTGAGCTTGAAGGCGCGGCCGGGCTCGGAATAGTAGAGATCGGGTTGCGATCGGCTGTCGGGCACGCTCACCGCGTCGTAGAAGGTCTTGTCGAAGAGGTTGAAGATTCCGCCGGTGATCTTGAGGCCCGGCAGGGCTTCCGGCTCGACCCAGGCGGTGAGGTCCACGACGCCGTATCCCGGCGCTTTGAACCCGTCGTCCACCTTGTCGCGGCGCGCGGCGAGCTTGGTCGACACCTCGCCGCCCCACCAGCGCTCCTCGTAGCCGAGACCCAAGATCGCGGTGAGCGGGGACACCGAATCGAGATAGGTGTCGTCCGTCAGGTTGCGCCCTTCCGCATAGGCGAGCGAGGCACGGGCGCGCCAATGATCGAGGAAGCGGACGTGGCCGGCGAACTCGACGCCCGAAATGCGAGCGTCGGGGATGTTTTCGTAGGACGACACGCCCCCTTGCGGGTAGAGGCCGCCCGGAGGCGCCAGCGTCACCGTATCGATGAAATTCCGGTAACGCGTGGTGAAAACGTTAAGCCGGCCGCCGAGGTCTTCGTCGCCAGCTCGGATGCCGGCGTCGAACCCGTTGCTCCTTTCCGCCTCCAGATCCTCGTTGCCGATCCGCAGATAGGTGCCGACCGCGCCGAAGCGCGAATAGAGTTCGCCGACCGTCGGCGCCCGGAAGCCGCGCGACCATTGCCCGTAGAGGGTGAGACCGGGGGCGACGTCGTATTCGGCCAGGAACTTCGGCGACACGGCCGTGTCGCTGGAGGCATCGGGCAGCGTGCCGTCGTAGGCGGCGCTCGATTCGAACTCCGGCGTCAGTTCCGGCGTGTTCTCGTACCAGTCGAAGCGGATGCCGGGCGTCAGGCGCAGGCGATCGCCGAAGAGGCGGGTCTCGTTCTCGGCGAACAGGCCGACGAGGTTGCTCTCCACCTCCGGCGTGTCGGCCTGGTTGGTGTGGAGATTGCCGCAGGAGCGGTTGCTCGGGGTGACGAGGCAGCCGTCGATGCCGGCGGAATACTGCGTGGTCTTGGCGGTTCGCAGCTCGGTGCCGAAGACGAGTCGCTGATCGAGGCTGCCGAGCTGCCAGTCCTTGGCGGCGTGTGCGTTGAAGCCGAAAGCCTCCTCCTCGTTGGAATTGTCGCGCGTGAAGATGCCGGGCAAGGTCCCGGTACGCCGTGCGTCCACCGTGGAATTGCGGTCGATGCCCTGGTAGTAGAGAACGGCACGCGCCTCGTCGAGGAAACCCTCGCCCCGTGCCGGCGCCTCGTAGTCGTAGCTCAGCGCCACCTTGCGGCGCTCCACCTCCTCGCCGGAGAAATGGTCGCCCCGGCGATAGGTGCCGGTTTCGCTCTGCGTCGTGCGCGTCTCGAAATCGTCCTGGCGGTGATAGATCTCGGCGGTGATCCCGAGGCGATGGCCGCCTTCGATGTCCTGATAGAGTTTGCCGAGAAGGCTGTAGGTGTCGTAATCGCGCGGGTTCGGCTCGGTGCGGGCCGGACCGATCGCGTCGATCGTGCCTTGGCTGTCCGTCTCGTGGCCGCCGCGATAGCTGCCCTGGAGAAGCGCCGTGGTGTCGCCGGCGCGAAGCGCCACCGCGTTGCTGGTGAACCAGCTCCGATCGGTGGAATCGTAGCCGCTCTTCGACAGCGCGCCGATCCGCCGGCCGCCGAGCAGGAGATCGCCCGGCTCCAGCGTGCGCACCGCGAGGACCCCGCCGAGCGCGCCCGAGCCGAGCAGCGGATCGGCGCCGCGCGTGATGTCGAGCGAGGACAGGGCGTTGAAGTCGATCGTGTCGATGCCCCCGCTGGCGCCGCGCGTGGCGTCCAGGAGATAGGGCACGCGCACCCCGTCCACGGTGGTCAGGACGCGCGATCCGTCGAGGCCGCGAATGTTGAGGCTGTTGTTCACCCGGTTGAAGGAAACGCCGGCTTCCTCCGTCCGGCCGATATCGCCGATGTCGTCGATCTGGCGATCGTCGAGCGTGGTGCGGCCCGTGGTCGTCGTGGTCACCGTTCCCGCCGGCTCGGAGGCCTGGGCGCCCCCCGTCACCACCACGGCTTCGAGGTTCATGGCGTCGTCGCTCGTTTGGGCATCCTGCGCCAGCGTGGCGGATGCCAGCATCGCCGATGCGGCGACACCCAGAGATAGAGAAACCTTCAAGCAACGCATGGGACGGGATCCTTCGACATCAGCACCGCGCCGAAGTTCGATGGATCGGAGATCAGAACGTTTCCAATGTATTCGATCCGACACTTCAGGCCTTTGCCCTATAGCGCCGCGCAGGGACGAGGAGTCGAATATTTGAATATTATTCCCTATATGGTTCGCTCATGTGCCCTGAAAGCAATGGAATGATAACAATTCCAAGACCGGCTTGAATATTCGAACAATTCCAGACTGTAACTATTGCCTTGACGCGGATCGCGACTGGCCGTTAGTCCCCGGAGAATCCGACACGCGGGGAAGAAACGCGTCATGCGAACCACGATCGCCGCCTTGGTCATCACGGCCGCCATGGCCCTTGCCGCCCCGGCCCGCGCGGAGCCGCCCGAACGCGTGGTCTCGATCGGCGGGGCGGTGACCGAGATCCTCTACGCGGTGGGCGAGGCGGACCGGATCGCCGCCGTCGACACGACCAGCATCTTCCCACGCGAAGCCCTCGCGCAAAAACCCAATGTCGGCTACATGCGCGCGCTGTCGGCCGAGGGCGTCCTGTCGCTGGGTCCCGACCTCATCCTGATGGAGGACGGGGCGGGACCGCCCGAGGCCGTCGCCTTGATCGATGCCGCCGGCGTTCCCGTCACCCACGTGCCGAGCGGCCATACGATCACCGAGCTTCTCCAAAAGGTGCGCGTCGTCTCCCTCGCGGTCGGCCGCGGGGCGGAGGGCGAGGCGATCGCCCGGCGCATGGAGGACGAGCTCGGTGGGCTCGAGCGCGATCTCGGTCGGGTGGGCGCGCGCAAGCGCGTCCTCTTCATCCTCTCGCTCGCCGACGGGCGGGCGCGTGCGGCCGGCCAGGAAACGGGCGCGGACGCCGTGATCCGACTTGCAGGGGCCGAGAACGTCTTTGCCGACGCCAAGGGCTACCAGACCCTGTCGCCGGAAGCGGCCGCGGCGCTCCAGCCCGACGTGATCCTGATGCTGGACCGGGCGGGGCCGGGGGGCGGCGACCCCTTGGCCATCCCCGCCCTGAAGGCGACCCCGGCAGGCCAGACCGGCGCGGTGATCCGCATGGACGCCGGCTATCTCCTGGGCTTCGGGCCGCGCCTTCCCGCCGCCCTGCGCGATCTCGCCAGCCGGCTCTACCCGGATGCCGGGCTGGAAGCGGCCGCCGTTGCGCGCTGACGCTCAAAGCCTGCCGGCGCCCGCCATTGCCGGGGATCGGCGATCGCGGGCGCGGGCGGCGACGCTTGTCCTGGCGCTCGCCCTTGTCGCCGTCTTCATCGTCTCGCTCGGCACCGGCCCCGCGATGCTGGCACCGGCCCGCGTCGCGGCGATCCTCCTCGCCGGGCCGCATGCGCCGGGCGTGCCGGTGGCCGATGCCGTGATCGTCTGGCAGATCCGCCTGCCGCGCACTCTCGTCGGGGCCCTGGTCGGGGCCTCGCTGGCGCTCGTCGGCGCCGTGATGCAGGGGCTGTTCCGCAACCCGCTGGCCGACCCCGGCCTCATCGGCGTGTCGTCGGGGGCGGCGCTCGGCGCGGTCTCCACCATCGTCCTGTCGGGCGGCGTGCTGGCGCCCGCAGCGGCGCTCCTCGGCGCATATGCCCTGCCGCTCGCGGCCTTCGGCGGCGGGCTTCTCGCGACGCTCCTGATCTACCGGATCGGCACGCGGGGCGGCCGCTCTTCGGTCGCGCTCCTGCTTCTGGCCGGCATCGCGCTCGGCGCCTTTGCGGCCGCCGGCACCGGGCTCCTCGTCTTCATGAGCGACGACAATCAGCTGCGCGACATCACCTTCTGGAGCCTCGGGGGCCTCGCCGGCGCCAACTGGACCAAGCTCTGGGCGGCCGGGCCGATGATGGCGCTCGCGCTTCTCGCCGCGCCCTTTCTGGCGCGCGGTCTCAACGGCATCGTGCTCGGCGAGGCGGAGGCGTTCCATCTCGGCATCCGCGTCCAGGCCCTGAAGCGCGTTTCCATCCTCGTCGTGGCGCTGGCGACCGGCGCAGCCGTCGCGGTGTCGGGCACGATCGGGTTCGTGGGCATCGTCGTGCCCCATCTCCTGCGCCTCGGTTTCGGACCCGATCACCGCCATCTCCTGCCCAATGCCGCGCTCGGCGGCGCGATCCTCCTGCTTCTCGCCGACATGGCGGCGCGGCTCCTCGTCGCCCCGGCCGAACTGCCGATCGGCATCCTGACGGCGGCCATCGGCGCGCCGGTGTTCCTCTGGATCCTCCTGCGCCGCCGCGCGCTTTCCGATTTCTGAAGACGGCCATGATCGAACTCGTCGAGGCCGGCTTCGGCTACCCCCATCGTCCGGTGATCGAGGCGGTGTCGCTTGGCGTCGAGCCCGGCGCGCTCACCGTGATCGTCGGCCCCAACGGGGCGGGCAAGTCCACCCTCCTGAAGCTGATGACGGGCGAGATGCGGCCGGAACGTGGAACGGTGCGCTGGGCGGGCGAAGATCTCCACACGCTCCACCCTGCCATCCTGGCGCGTCGGCGCGCGGTGCTGCCGCAGGGCTCGGGGCTCGCCTTTCCCTTCACCGTGGCCGAGGTCGTGCGGCTCGGGCTGGAAGCGGGCGGGCGGGCGCGGGAGGGAGGTGCGATCGGGGCAGCGCTCGCCGAGGTGGACCTTGCCGGCTTTTCCGCTAGGCTCTACGGCGAACTGTCGGGCGGCGAGCAGCAGCGCGTCCATCTGGCGCGCGTTCTCTGCCAGATCGGTGAGCCGGTCTCGCCGGACGGATCGGCGCGCTTCCTGTTTCTGGACGAGCCGGTGTCGAGCCTCGACATCCGCCACCAGCTCGGCGTCTTGCGGATCGCCCGCCGCTTCGCGGGAGGGGGCGGGGGCGTCGTCGCCGTCCTCCACGACCTCAACCTCGCCGCCGGCTTCGCCGACCGGATGATCGCGGTGGCGGGCGGGCGCATCGCGGCCGACGGGCCGCCGGGACGCGTGATGCGCGACGAAACGATTCGCCGCGTCTTCGGCGTGTCGCTGCGGGTCGGTGTCGTCCCGCCCCCGTCCGTTCCATTCGTGCTGCCCCAGACGGCGATCGAGCCGTGATCGCCCTCAGGCGATTGCCGCCTCGAAGCTCGCGCCCGTGACGCCCAGAAGCGTCACCACGCCGCCGCCCGACAGGGCGAGGATCGTGGAGCCGCCCGCTTCGCTCGCCGTGTAGGTCTGCCCGTCGAAATCCAGCCGGTCGCCCTCGGCCGCGCTGAAGTCGGTGACGACGTCGCGGCCATGACCGGCGAGAAACACGAACCTGTCGCTTCCCGCCCCGCCCGTCAGCGTGTCGTCGCCGAGGCCCCCATAGAGCGTGTCGTTGCCCATATTGCCGAACACGGCGTCGTTGCCCTGGCCACCGTGGACGAGATCGTTGCCCTTGCCGCCATAGACCGTATCGTTGCCCATGTTGCCGTTGACGGTGTCGTCGCCCTGCTCGCCGAACACGACGTCGTCGTCCTTGCCGCCGTAGATCACGTCGTTGCCGAAGCCGCCGTTGATCGTATCGTTGCCCTGGTTGCCGAACAGCGTGTCCGCCCCGCCATATCCGAAGATCGCGTCGTTGCCTTCGAGCCCGTGGACGAAGTCCGCATTCGCCGTGCCTTCCAGCCTGTCGGCGCCCGCCGTCCCGATCCGCTCGTCGGAGCCGATCGGGGCATAGGTGCCCGAATGGGCCGCGCCGTAGAGCGTCTGGATCGCGGTGACGTCGCCGGGCGAAAGCTGCGCGTTCGACTGGAGATAGGGATACATGATCGAGGCCGGGTCGGCGGTATGCGCGAGCCCGATCGCGTGGCCGATCTCGTGGACGGCGACGAGAAAGAACGACGAGCCGCCCGCGTCGAACGGCGCCCAGCTTTCGGCCGTGTCGAAGGCGATCTCGGCCTGCACCGTCTGCCCGCCCTGGTAGGTCCAGGACGCCTGCGCCAGCGTTCCATAGGCGCCGTCGAAGCTGTCCCAGCCGAGCTGGATATCGGCGGCCGCGCTCGCGACCTCCTGGAAGTCGATGTTGGCGATGCGCTCCCAGACGTCGAACGCGGCGCGGATCAGCGCCTGTGCGCCGCCCGCGATCGCGGCGTCGAACGTGTAAAGGCTCGCACCGGACAGGTTGAAGCTCCAGCTGACGACGCCGCCGCCGGTGCCGGCTGCCGAGCTGACGCCCCACTTGGTTCCGGTGTAGAGGCTGGGATCCATGCATCGGTCTCCGGTTCGGGTGGCTTTTCGCGCAGCGCGCGTGGACTACACGCAACGATCTAGCCCGTTTGGCGGGCACTGCTATAGCAGACCTCCGCCAAATTCTATCGTGCGAAGCTTGAAGAACCGTTGGCAGCCGCGAACCGGCCGACTTGGCGGCGAAGGATCGAGCGCAGGATCGACGCCCTTCTTCACGGGATGGGAACCTTCCTTGCCCTAGACGATACGACATGCCCGAAGGGCGCGGGGGAACACCCGTCGCGCCCCGAAACCGTTCTCGCGTCGTTGCCCGCATGGCCCAATCCTTCCATCCCTCCCCGATCGCGGTGCTCGTCGTCGAGGACGAGCCGCTCCTGCTTCTCGACGCGCTCGATCTCGTCGAGGACGCCGGTTTCAAGGCCTATGGGGCGAGCCATGCCGACGAGGCGATCCGGCTTCTGGAGGGGAATTCCGACATCCGCGTCCTGTTCACCGATGTCGACATGCCCGGCGCCATGGACGGGCTGAGGCTCGCCCATGCCGTTCGCGACCGCTGGCCGCCGGTGTCCATCATCGTCACCTCCGGCCATATGCGGCCGCGCGAGGAGGACCTGCCGCAGGGCGGGCTCTTCCTGCCCAAGCCCTACCCGCCTTCCGGCGTCGTCGCGGCGCTCACCCGAATCGCCGGGTGCATCGTCCCGGGCGCCACACGGAACCCCTCCCCCGCCTGAAATCCACATCCTTGCGAAAGCGGTGGACAGAGCGCGGCGTGTAGGTCCTGCGCCCTCGCGCGACGTGCCATGGTCGCCCTCATCGAATCATGGACACGAGGGTTTCCCATGCACGCTGCCGCCCGACATGACGAGCTCGATGCCGTGGTCGACGAGGTCGTGGCGCAGGCGGGGGGCGATCTCCTTCTGGCGATCCGCACCCTCGCCCGCCGCCAGCACGAGATCGAGACCGAGCTCACCCGCAGCGTTTCAGCCGGCTTCGTGCGCCGCGGCCTGCGCAAGTCGGACTAGGAGACTGTTTCGGAAGTCCCCGGCGGAGGATCGACGAGGGATTTTCGTCGTCCGGCTCGGCGTCGAGCGCAGTCGATACCGGTGGCATCGGCGAGTGTCCGATGGACGGGCGAGACCAGTGGCTCGCCCCGAAGCAACGAAGCGAACGGCGAAAAGAACCGGCGAGCCGACCCGGCGGAGTTTCGAAACAGTCTCTAAGACCTCGCCGGCGCTTCAGCTCTCGGGAGGCGTCAGCGCGATCTCGACATGGCGCAGCGTCGGGTCCTCGGGATGGCGGCTCTGGGTGAAGCCGAGCGCGCGGGCCATGGCGAGCATGGCCGCGTTTTCCGCCAGCACCTCGCCGAACACCGCCTTCACCCCGCGCCGGGCGGCATAGGCGAGAAGCGTGCGCATCAGGATGTGGCCGAGGCCGCGCCCCTTCTGGTCGGAGCGCACCATGATGCCGAACTCGGCGCGCTCGCCGTCCGGGTCGGCGATGAGGCGCGCGACGCCGAGGATCGCGCCCGCCTCGCCCCCCTCCTCCTCGCCCTTGGGCCGCTCGGCCACGAAGGCCATCTCGCGGGCGTAGTCGATCTGCGTCAGGCGGGCGGCGAAGGCATGGCCGATGCGGCGCATCGGCGCGAAGAAGCGCAGCCGCACGTCCTCCGGGTCGCTGAGCTCCAGCATGCGCACCAGCGCCGGCTCGTCCTCCGGCCGGACCGGGCGCAGGTGAAACCGGGCGCGGCGCGAGGCGACCTCCTCTTCCAGCTCGGCGGGATAGGGCTGGATCGCAAAACGCGCCGTTCCGTCCTCGACCGTCTCGCGCAGGACCACCCGCGCATCCAGCGCCAGGACCCCGCCCGCATCCACCAGGAGCGGGTTGATGTCGATCTCGGCCACCGCGCCGTGCCGGGCGGCGATCTCCGACAGGGTGACGAGCACCTCGCCGATCGCCTCCAGATCGGCCGGCGGTCGGTCGCGGTATCCATGAAGAAGGCGCGACACGGCGGTCCGCTCGATCATGTCGCGCGCCAGGACCCGGTTCAAGGGCGGCAGGCCGATCGCCCGGTCGGCCAGGAGCTCGGCCGCCGTGCCCCCTTGCCCGAAGTGAAGAACCGGGCCGAATACCGGATCGGCCCCGAGCCCCAGGCGCAGCTCGCTCGCATGGGGGCGGCGGATCATCCGCTGCACGCTGAACCCTTCGATGCGCGCGCCGGGGCGAAACCGGGCGACCTCGAGGACCATGCGCTCGGCCGCCTCCAGGACCGCGGCCCGGCTGCCCAGATCGAGCCGGACGCCTCCGACGTCGGACTTGTGCGCGACGTCCGGCGATAGAATCTTCAGCGCCACCGGAAAGCCGATCGCCTCGGCCAGCTCGGCCGCCTCCTCCCCGCCATGCGCCGTGCGCGTTTCCACGATCGGAATGCCCCAGGCCGACAGGAACGCCCGTGTCTCCGGCTCGCTCAAGACGGTACGGCCGACGCCAAGCGCGCCGTCGAGGATCGCATCGGCCTGCGCGCCGCGCCCCCGCAGGGCGGCGGGCGCAGCCGCCGGCGTTTCCATCAGAAGATCCTGGTTGCGGCGATAGGTGACGAGCTGCAGAAAAGCGCGAACGGATTCGTCCGGGGTCTGGTAGGTCGGAACGCTGCTGGCGGCGAAAAGGCGCCGCGCGCCGCGCGCGGCGCGCTCGCCGAGCCAACAGGTGAGGATCGGCGTACGGCGGAACTCGCGGCCCCGCTCCAAGGTGGCGCGCGCGGCCTGCGTCCCGTCGGCGATCGCCTGCGGGCAGTTCATCACCAGAACCGCGTCCTGTTCTCCGTCCCGGAGGATCGCCTCCAGCACGCCGGCATAGGCCTCGGCACCGGCGTCCGGCGGCAGGGCGACCGGGCCGGCGGAGGCGAAGGGGCGGACGAGCACGCCCGCGAGACGCTCAGCGAGCGCCGGCGTCGGCACCGCGAGGCGACCGCCGAGATCGGCCAGCGCGTCCATGGCGAGGATGCCGGCGGCCTCGCTGTTGGTGACGACACTCAGCCGGTCGCCCTTCAGGCGCAGGCCCGTGGCGAGCGTGGCCACCGCCTCGAAGAGTTCGCGAAGCGAGCCGACGCGCAGCATGCCGGCGCGCCGGAAGGCGGCGTCGTAGACGTCGTCCGCCCCTTGCGCGCCGGCACGGCCGAACGGATCCTGACGCACGGCGCCCGCGCGCCGCCCCGCCTTAATCACCACCACCGGCTTGGTGCGCGCCGCGATGCGCGCGGCGGTCATGAACTTGCGCGCGTCCGTGATCGTCTCGACGTAGAGGAGGATCGCGCGGGCCCGCGCGTCCAGCGCCAGGTAGTCGAGAAGATCGCCGATATCGACGTCGCTCATGTCGCCGGTGGAGATCACGTGCGAAAAGCCGATCTCGCGTACGTCCGCCCAGTCGAGAACGGTGGTGGTGATCGCCGCCGACTGGCTGACGAAGGCGAGATCGCCCGCGCGCGGCGTCAGATGGGCGAAGCTCGCGTTGAGGGAGGCGGGTGGCGACAGCACGCCGAGGCAATTGGGCCCGACGACGCGAAGAAGATGGGGCCGGGCCGCCGCCAGCAGCGCGGCGCGGCTGCCCTCGTCGAAGCCGGAGGAGATCACCACGGCCGCCCGCGCGCCGCGCGCGCCCAGTTCGTCCACGACGGCGGGAACGCCGGCGGCGGGCGTTGCCACCAGCGCGAGGTCGGGCGCCACCGGCAGCTCGGCGATGGAAGGGTAGCACACCACCGAGCGGATCGAGCTTTCGCGCGGGTTGACTGGCATCACCGGCCCCTGGAACCCGGAGCCGAAGAGGTTGCGCGCCAGAACGGCGCCCACCGAGCCCGCCCGGTTGCTGGCGCCCACGAGGGCGATGGAGCGGGGCTCGAACAGGGCGTCCAGGTTGCGGATCGACATCGGCGCTGTCCTCGAATGCCATCGGCCGGGATGCATGGATCCGAACCGACGGCGGGGCAGGCGCCACGATAGGGCAGGCGGGCGAAATGCGCGAACGCTTCCCCGACATCGCACGTTCAGCCGCGGTGGAATACGCGCCCGGCTTCGAACATCCTTAAACCCTCGGGGCTATCGTTCCCATCCTTGGGTGGAGGAACGCTTTGCCGTTCAAGGGGAGCGCAAGGCATGGCAGCGGTTCGGCGATGAGATTCCTACGCGATTTCGACGTGCGCGTTCGGCTGATGATCCTCATCGCGACCGCGATGCTTCCGCTGATCGGCCTGATCGCGGCCGGCCTCACCGTGTCCTATTCCGACGCCGACGTCGAAGCCAAGCGGGCCATGTCCAACCAGGCGCAGCTCGGTGCGGCGCGCTTGTCGGGCATCTTCGAGCAGGCCGAAGGCTTCCTGTCGGCGCTGCGCCACATGTCGCAGCTCAACGACATCCAACAGCCGGCCTGCGATTCGCTCCTGGCCGGGTTGAAGGCGTCGCGCCCGCAGTTCCACACGATCGGCGTGATTTCGCCGGACGGCGTCATCCAGTGCCACAGCAAGGGGATCAAGGGGTCCGTCTTCGGCGACCGGCGCCTGACGCAGCGCGCCGTCGCCGCGCGCGGCCCCCAGTTCGTGGTCGGCGACTTCATGGTCGGCCCGATCAGCGGCAAGCCGACGGTCGCCGTCGCGATGCGCCTTCTGCCGCGCGCCGACGGCAAGCCGGCGGGCGCGGTCTTCGCCTCGCTCAACCTGTCCCTGATCGAGAAGGATATCGAGGACATCGCCGGCGCGAACGGGCGGTCGGCCATGATCATCCAGCCGCGAACCTCGCGCATCCTCGTCAACTGGCCGCATGTGACGGATTTCGGCGCCACGGTCGGCAACTTTCCGCTTCTGGGCGAAACGCTGCGACAGTTCGAGGGCGGCACGTTCGAAACCCACGATCTCCTCGGCCATCCGCAGATCTACGGCTTCCAGCCCATCGACGGCGCCCGGACGGCGGGCCTGGTGCTCGCGGTCGGGGTCGCGCCCGAAAGCGTCTTCGCCACGGTGGAATGGCGCATGCGCTGGGCGCTGGCCATGGGAGCGGTGGTTCTGGTGGCGGCGCTGTGCGGAGCGGCCTTTCTGGCCTACTGGATGCAGCTGCGCCCGATCGCGCTCCTGTCGGAATCGGCCCGGCGCATCGGCGCCGGGGACTTCGGCACGCGCACCGGCATGCACAGCTGGCAGGCGCCCGAGTTCCGCCGGCTGGGGTCGCTGCTGGACGCGGCGGCCGAGGCGCTCGGCAACGCCAAGGCGGCCGAGCTGGCGGTGGCGGCCAGCGAACGGCGCTTCCGTCTGGTGGCCGACAACACGGCGGACATGATTTCCTGCATCGATCCGGCGGGCCTTCGCACGCTCGTCACCGGGGCGAGCCGCAGCCTTCTCGGCTACGCGCCGGAAGAGTTGATCGGCCGCTCTCCCGTGGAGATCACCCTTCCCGAGGACCGGGAGGTTGTGGAGGGCGTCGTGCGCGACATCCAGGCGCGCCGGAACATCCGGGGCGTGCGCTACCGGGTGCGGCGCCGCGACGGCACCGCGATCTGGGTCGAAATCTCCGGCCAGCCGATGGCCGACGACAACGGGTTCGTCCTGTCGATGCGCGACGTCGACGAGCGCCAGCGCATGGAGGAGGAGCTGGCGCAGACCAGCCGCCAGCTGGAGCGGCTTGCCGACACGGACGAGCTGACGCATCTGGCCAACCGCCGCTCCTTCAACCGCCACCTGCGGCAGGCTTTCGAGCGGAGCGGCGAGAGCGAGGGGGATCTCAGCCTGCTTCTGATCGACGTCGATCGGTTCAAGGCCTTCAACGACCGCTACGGTCACCCGGCGGGCGACCGGTGCCTGGAAGCCATCGCGAAAGCCGTCGGCGGCTCGATCCGGCACGGCGACGAGATCGGCGCGCGCTACGGGGGCGAGGAGATGGCCGTGGTGCTGCCCGCCGTTCCCCTGGCGGAAGCGCTGGCGCGGGGCGAAGCGCTCCGGCGCGCGGTGCTCGCGCTCCGGATCCTGCACGAGGACAGCGAGGCGGGCGTCGTCTCGATCAGCATCGGCGTCGCCTCGCGGCGGGCCTTCGGCGGCATCGCGACCTCGGAGGACCTTCTCCAGCGCGCCGACCAGGCGCTCTACGAGGCGAAATCGGGGGGCCGCAACCAGGTCCGCACCCGCGCCGCCTGAGCGAAGCCGCACCAAGCGCCGAGGGGCGCCCCCTGCCGGGCCCGCCCCCCCGAGCCGCGATCAGCCCTGCGGCGCGGTCATCCGGCCGTCGACCCGGCGCCACAGGCCGAGCGGGTTGGCGTCCTTCAAGGCGTCGGGCAGGAGCGCGTCCGGCAGGCTCTGGTAGGACACCGGGCGCAGGAAGCGCTCGATCGCCTTGGAGCCGACCGAGGTGGAGCGCCCGTCCGCCGTGGAGGGATAGGGGC
Organism: Aureimonas sp. ME7; assembly: GCF_903970965.1. Taxonomy (GTDB): domain Bacteria; phylum Pseudomonadota; class Alphaproteobacteria; order Rhizobiales; family Rhizobiaceae; genus Aureimonas. The sequence goes on from NZ_CAJCKW010000007.1 coordinate 118,448, forward strand.
CGCCATGCACCATGGCATGGGCCACCTCGACGCCGGTGCCGAAGCCGTTGACGAGGATGCGGCCCGCCTTGCGCTCCAGAAGCGGCAGGAGCGAGCGCGCGTCGCCATGGTCGGCCGCCACGATGTGAAGAGCGGCCGTCAGCTGGCCTTCCAAGGCCCTGACGACTTCGGCCATCTCCGCGGCGTCGCGGCAGGTGACGACGATGGAAGCAGCACCGAACATCTCCTCCTGCAGCTCGGGCGCCTTGGCGAAATCGGCCGCCGACACCTGGAACAGGGCCGCCTGGCCGCGCAGCGTCTCGCCTGCCTGGCCCTTGGCCACGGTCGCGACGCTGCCGTGGGCTTCCACGGCCGCGACGCCCTTCGTGTAGGCCGAATGGATGCCCGGCGTCAGCATCACGGCGGCGGGCGAGGCCACCAGGGCTTCTTCCGCCGCGCTGAGGAACGCGTCGAGCCCTTCGCCCTCGATGGCCAGAACCAGGCCCGGATTGGTGCAGAACTGACCGGCACCGAGCGTCAGCGAAGCGACGAAGGCACGGCCGATCTCCGCGCCGCGCTCACGCAGCGCGCCGCCGAACAGGAGAACCGGGTTGATCGAGCTCATCTCGGCATAGACCGGAATCGGCTCGGGCCGCGCGGCCGCGATCTTCATGAGCGCCGTGCCGCCGCCGCGCGAGCCGGTGAAGCCCACGGCCTTGATGCGCGGATCGGCCACCAGCGCCTCGCCGATCGAGCGCTCGGCCGCGAACAGGAGCGAGAACGTGCCTTCCGGCATGCCGGACGACTGGACAGCCTTGGCGACGGCGCGCCCGACGAGCTCGGAGGTGCCGGGATGGGCCGAGTGCGCCTTGACGACGACCGGGCAGCCGGCGGCGAGCGCCGATGCCGTATCGCCGCCGGCCACGGAAAAGGCGAGCGGGAAGTTGGAAGCGCCGAACACGGCGACGGGGCCGAGCGGCACGTTGCGCAGGCGCAGGTCCGGGCGCGGCAGGGGCTGGCGATCGGGCAGCGCCGGGTCGATACGCGCGTCGAGATAGCCGCCATCGCGCAGGACCCCCGCGAACAGGCGCAGCTGGCCCATCGTGCGCCCGCGCTCGCCCTCGACCCGCCCGCGCGGCAGGCCGCTTTCCAGGCAGCAGCGCTCGATCAGCTCATCGCCCAGGCCTGAGATCTCGTCGGCGATCGCCTCCAGGAAACGCGCGCGCTCTTCCAGCGAGGTTTCGCGATACGGATCGAAGGCGGCTTCCGCCAGGGCGCAGGCGCGCTCCAGGTCGGCCGGGCTCGCTCCGCCGAAGGCCGGCTGCAGCGCCTGGCCCGTCGCCGCGTCGACGCCGAAGACCTCGCCTTGGCTTCCCTTGGCGATGGCGTGTCCAATGATCTGTTCGCCTTGAATGGTCATCCTGATTCTCCGTTCCGGCGGCCGCCGATCGCGTCCGGCGTCCCTCCTCGGTTCCAGGCCGACTTAAACCCTTGTGAGGCGGGATGGAACCGGAACCGGGCGTTCGGGGTTCGAATCCTCTGACAAAAGGAAACGCGTGAGCGGATGTCGGGCCGAACTGACTCGCCCCGATATCCGATCGGGCACGAAGCGTCTGGCGTGTTGCGCCCCCGCTTCGGTTGTTGCATGTGGTAAGGCTCCGATGACACAGCCCGCAGGGGATGGCGCCCATTCAATGAGCAGGGACCTTCATCTCGACGAGCAGCTTTGCTTTGCCGTCTATTCGGCGACCCACGCCTTCAACCGCTACTACAAACCACGACTGGACCGGATGGGCATCACCTATCCGCAGTATCTCGTCATGATGGTGCTGTGGGAGGAGGAGCCGCAGACGGTGGGCTCGATCGGCGATCGGCTTCTTCTCGATTCCTCGACCCTCACCCCGCTCCTGAAGCGGCTGGAAGCCGCCGGCCTCGTCAGCCGCAACCGCTCGGCGCGCGACGAGCGGGTGGTGGAGGTGACGCTGACCGAGGCGGGACGCGCCATGCGCGAGGTCGCCTGCCCGATTCCTTCCGAGGTTCGTGGCGCCGTTTCCATGACGGAAGCGGAGATCACCCAGATGCGCACCACGCTTTTGACCATGCGCGACACGCTGGCCGAAGCGGTCGCCAAATAGGCCCGGGCTTGCGGGATAGGGATGCGACCGGGTTTCGAATCCGCTATGAGCGGGGCGATGGCGCGGCCGCGAACGGCCCGCCGGCTTGGGATTCGGAGGATGAAGCATGGTGGCGCTCGGCAACGCGAACCTTTCGGAACTGGAGGGGAAAGCCCGCACCCCGGCCTATGACCGCGCCGGCCTGACGCCCGGCATCGCGCATTTCGGCGTCGGCAACTTCCACCGCGCCCACCAGTGCGTTTATCTCGACGATCTGTTCGACACCGGTGCCGGGCACGACTGGGCCGTCGTGGGTCTCGGCGTGCGCCCGGAGGAAAAGCCGGTCTTTGCCGATCTCGCCGCGCAGGACGGGCTGTTCACCGTGACGGAGGTCGACGAGGGCGTGCGCGAAACGCGCGTCGTCGGCTCGGTGGCGCGCGTGGTGGAGCCGGGCGACCGGGCCGCGACGCTCCAAGTCCTCACCGACCCGGCGATCCGCATCGTGACGCTGACGATCACGGAGGGCGGCTACTACATGTCGGGCGACCGGCCGGATCTCGATCACCCCGACCTCGTGGCCGACGCCGCCGACCTCGGCAACGCGCGGACCGTGTTCGGCCTGATCGTCGCGGCCGCCGCGGCGCGGCGCGATGCGGGCACCCAGCCCTTCACCGTCCTGTGCTGCGACAACCTTCCCCACAACGGCGACCTGACGAAGACGGTCGTCACCGGACTGGCTGGGAAAGCCGACCCGGCGCTCGCCGCCCATATTGAGGCGTCGATCGCCTTCCCCAATTCGATGGTGGACCGGATCACGCCCGCCACCACCCCGGCCCAGATCGCCTCCCTTCGGGAGGAAACGGGCATCGACGACAAGCGGCCGGTGTTCTGCGAGCCCTTCATCCAGTGGGTGGTGGAGGACAAGTTCTCCTCCGGCCGCCCGGCGCTGGAAGCGGTCGGCGTCACCTTCGTGGATGACGTCACGCCCTACGAGCTGATGAAGCTGCGCATCCTCAACGCCGGCCATGCGACGATCGCCTATCCAGCGGCTCTTGTCGGTCTCACCTATGCGCACGACGCGATGCGCGACGACCTCGTCCTGCGCTTCTTCCGGGACGTCGAGGAGAAGGAACTTCTGCCGACGGCTCCCAGCATCGAGGGCGTCAGCCGCGAGGATTATCTCGCCACCGTCACCTCGCGCTTCGCCAATCCGGCGATCGGCGACACGCTGCGCCGTCTGGCGCTCGACGGCTCGAACCGGCAGCCGAAGTTCATCCTTCCTTCCGTGCGCGAGCGGCTGGCGGCGGGCGAGGACATCACGGGTCTCGCCCTCGTCGGCGCGCTCTGGTGCCGCTACTGCTACGGCGAGCTCGAGGACGGCCAGACGATCGAGCCGAACGATCCGAACTGGGACACACTCCAGGCGGCAGCCCGCGCCGCCAAGGACGAACCGCGCCGCTTCCTGGAACTGCGCGACGTGTTCGGCGATCTCGGCTCGAACGAAACCTATGCGAGCGCCTTCTCCGGACACCTGAAGGCATTGTGGCAGGACGGAACGCGCGCCGTTCTGGAACGGCACCTCGGCCGCGCCGCCTGATACGGCGCCCATTTGGGAATAAGGAAAACGGGCCGGCCTTCGATCGAGGGCCGACCCGTTTTTTTATCCACCCCCATCCGGCCGGGTGGCCGGCTCGGCCTCGTTCAGGGAAACAGGAGGGCGACGGCGACTGTGGTTCCCGCCGCCAGCATGGCCAGCGCGGTGACGTTGACGAAAAGCGACACCATGGTCTCGATACGCACCGAAATCACTCCTACCCGATTGGCCCTTCGCTTCTACAACGGCCTTGTTTCCGCCAAGTTTCATGACATCCACGTAATGATCGAAGAGGGACGCAATCCACAGGGATCTGGCGGTCTTTCCCCTCCCCACCGTCTTCGCTCTCGAGCCACCCGACGTTCACCGCCTCCGACCGGCTGCATGAATCCGATTGACACGGCACTGCGTTTGGCAATTGTATGAGTTATTGCGGATCCGATGGACCGCAGGCAGCGTCGCGCGTCAAGGCTCGACGCGCCCCGGCCGCGGAGGGCCGGTTCTGGCACAGGCCGGCGGGAGTGCCGGCAGGGGAGGAAGAACATGACGAATCTGGGCAAGCTCGTAGCCGCCCTAGGCTTGGCGACCACGATGGGAAGCGCGGCGCTCGCGCAGGACGCCATGGTGGTCGGCTTCTCGCAGGTCGGCTCCGAATCGGGCTGGCGCGCGGCCGAAACCTCCGTGACGCGCCAGGAGGCGCAGAAGCGCGGCATCGACCTGAAATTCGCCGACGCGCAGCAGAAGCAGGAAAACCAGATCAAGGCGATCCGCTCCTTCGTGGCGCAGGGTGTCGACGCGATCCTGCTCGCGCCTGTCGTCGCCACCGGCTGGGACGATGTCCTCGCCGAAGCCAAGGAAGCCGAGATCCCGGTCGTTCTTCTCGACCGCAACATCGAAACATCGGACGATTCGCTCTACCTCACCGCCGTGACCTCCGATCAGGTCCACGAGGGCAAGGTGGCGGGCGACTATCTCGCCAGCCAAGTCGGCTCCAAGCCCTGCAACGTCGTGGAGCTTCAGGGCACCACCGGCTCCTCGCCCGCGATCGCCCGCAAGAAGGGCTTCGAGGAGGCGATCCAGGGCCACGACAACATCAAGCTCACCCGCTCGCAGACCGGCGACTTCACCCGCACCAAGGGCAAGGAAGTCATGGAAAGCTTCATCAAGGCGGAAGGCGGCGGCAAGAACATCTGCGCGGTCTACGCCCACAACGACGACATGGCCGTGGGCGCGATCCAGGCGATCAAGGAAGCCGGCCTGAAGCCGGGCTCCGACATCATGGTCGTCTCGATCGACGCCGTGCCCGACATCTTCGCCGCCATGGCGGCGGGCGAGGCGAACGCCACCGTCGAGCTGACGCCCAACATGGCCGGCCCGGCCTTCGACGCCCTGGAAGCCTACAAGAAGGACGGAACGGAGCCCAAGAAGTGGATCCAGACCGAATCCAAGCTCTACACCCAGAAGGACGACCCGAAGGCGGTGATGGAGTCCAAGAAGGGCCTCGGCTACTGAGCCGAGCACCCTGACACGATCGCCGGCGCGGACGAGCGTCGGCGATTCCGGCGCTTGGCGGGCCGCCAGGGCGGTCCGCCGGGTCGTTTCATGAAGCCGTCCGAGCGGCGGTCGTTTGCATTCCCCCGGGAGCCCGCGTCCTCCATGTCCCAGCCCCTCCTGAGCCTCCAGGGGCTCACCAAGACCTTTGCCGGGATGACCGCGCTCGACGGGGTCGACCTGACCTTGAGAGCCGGCGAGATCCACGCGCTGCTCGGCGAGAACGGGGCCGGCAAGTCGACCCTGATCAAGACGCTGACCGGCGTCTACCGCCGCGACGGGGGGCGCATCGTCCTCGATGGCGCCGAGATCCACCCGGCCGACAGCCGCGAGGCGCAAGGCTTGGGCATCGGCACCGTCTACCAGGAGGTCAACCTCCTGCCGAACCTTTCGGTCGCAGAGAACCTCTTCCTCGGCCGCCAGCCCACGCGCTTCGGCTTCACGGACGGGCGCGCCATGCGCCGGCGCACGGCCGCGCTTCTCCAAAGCTACGGGCTTCCCGTCGATCCCGCCACGACGCTCGGGCAATTGTCCGTCGCCGTGCAGCAGCTCGTCGCCATCATTCGCGCGGTGGACGTGTCGGGCAAGGTGCTGATCCTCGACGAGCCGACGGCCAGCCTCGACGCGGCCGAGGTCGAGATGCTGTTCGGCACCATGCGGGCTTTGCGCGATCGCGGGCTCGCGATCGTCTTCGTGACCCATTTCCTGGATCAGGTCTTCGCCGTGTGCGACCGGGCCACCGTCCTGCGCAACGGCCGCCTCGTCGGCGAGCGCGAGATCGCGGCCACCTCGCGCATGGACATCGTCACCATGATGCTCGGGCGCGAGCTCGGCGAGGCGGTTCACCAGACGAAGGCCCCCGCCCCGGCGGATACCGCGCCCCGCGTGTCCTTCCGGGGCTTCGGCGCCAAGCGCAGCATTGAGCCGTTCGATCTCGACATCCGTCCCGGCGAGGCCGTCGGCGTCGCCGGCCTCCTCGGCTCGGGCCGCACCGAGACCGCGCGCCTCGTCTTCGGCGCCGACCGGGCGGATGCGGGCACCGCCACCGTGGACGGCAAGCCGGTGCGCCTCGCCGGCCCGCGCGCCGCCATCCGCCTCGGCTTCGGCTATTGCCCGGAGGAGCGGAAAGTGGAGGGCATCGTCGGCGATTTGTCGGTACGCGAGAACATCGTCCTCGCCCTCCAGGCGCGGCGCGGCTGGGCCAGGCCCCTCCCCCTTCGCGAGCAGGTCCGCATCGCGGATCGCTTCGTCAAGGCGCTCGACATCCGCACCACCGACATCGAGAAGCCGATCAAGCTCCTGTCGGGCGGCAACCAGCAGAAGGCGATCCTCGCCCGCTGGCTCGCCACCGAGCCGAGCTTCCTGATCCTCGACGAGCCGACGCGCGGCATCGACGTCGGCGCTCATGCCGAGATCGTGCGCCTCATCGAGAAGCTCTGCGAGGACGGAATGGCGATGCTCGTCATCTCCTCCGAGCTCGACGAGATCACCACCTATTCCTCCCGCGTGCGCGTCCTGCGCGATCGCCGCCATCTCGGCGACCTGACCGGCGAAGACGTTTCCCCCGCCGCCATCATGCGCACCATTGCCGGGACACCGGCCGAGAACGCACGTCCATGACACTGTCGCGCCTCCGTTCCGCCGCCCCCCAGATCCTGGCGCTCGCCCTGGTGCTCGGTGTCAACGCCCTCCTGTTTCCGTCCTTCTTCGACCTAGCGCTGCGAAACGACCGGCTCTACGGGCCCTTGATCGACGTCCTCAACCGCGGCGCGCCGGTAATGCTGCTCGCCATCGGCATGACGCTCGTGATCGCCACCAAGGGCGTCGACCTGTCGGTCGGCGCCACCATGGCGATCGCCGGCGCGGTGGCGGCGCAGCTGACCGTCGCGGGCGTTCCCATCCCGATCGTGATCCTGGCGGCGCTTGGCGTCGGCCTCGTCTGCGGGTTGTGGAACGGCTTCCTCGTCGCCGTTCTCGACATCCAGCCGATCATCGCGACCCTGATCCTGATGGTGGCGGGGCGCGGCATCGCGCAGCTCGTCACCTCCGGCTTCATCGTCACCTTCAACGATCCGACCCTCCTGTTCATCGGCTCGGGCTCCTTCGCCTTCCTTCCGATGCCGGTGATCATCGCCCTCCTGATGGCGCTTCTGGCCGTTCTCCTCGTGCGCCGCACCGCGCTCGGCCTCCTGATCGAGGCGACCGGCATCAACCGGCGCGCCTCGGCGCTCGCCGGCGTCGACGCCAAGGCCGTGATCGTCGCCGCCTACATGACCTCGGGGCTCTGCGCCTCCGTCGCTGGCCTCATCGCCGCCGCCGATATTCGCGGCGCGGACGCCAACAATGCCGGCCTTTGGCTGGAACTCGACGCCATCCTCGCCGTCGTGATCGGCGGCACGTCGCTGATGGGCGGGCGCTTCTCCATCCTCCTGTCGCTCGTCGGCGCCCTCATCATCCAGGCGATGAACACCGGCATCCTTCTGTCCGGCTTCCCGCCGGAAATGAACCTCATCCTCAAGGCGGTCCTGATCGCGCTGATCCTCGTCCTCCAGTCGCCCGCCATGGCGCGCGTCACCGGCGCCCTATCCTCGCGCGCCGCGCCGCCGCCAGACCGGGGCCTTCCGACGCCCGCCGCCCTGCCCCGCCAACCGGGAGCGACCACCCGATGAACGCGCGCTTCCTCCCTCTTCTCGTCACGCTGCTCGTCTTTGCCGTCGCCTTCGCCCTATCGGCCGTGCAATTCCCCGCGATGCTCTCCACCCGCGTCGTCGCCAATCTCCTCACCGACAACGCGTTTCTCGGCATCGTCGCCGTCGGCATGACCTTCGTCATCCTATCGGGCGGCATCGACTTGTCGGTCGGCTCGGTGATCGCCTTTACCGGCGTCTTCCTCGCCGTCACCATCCGCGACGGCTTCCATCCCTACCCGATGATCGCCGCGATCCTCGTCATCGCCGCGCTCTTCGGCGCCCTCATGGGCGCGATGATCCACTATCTCGAAACGCCGCCCTTTATCGTCACACTCGCCGGCATGTTCCTGGCGCGCGGCGGCTGCTACCTCCTCACCACCGAATCCATCCCGATCGACCATCCCGCCTTCGACGCCCTGAAGCGCATCTACTGGACCATCCCGACCGGCGGCCGCCTGAGCTTCGTCGCCATCGTCATGCTCGCCGTCTTCGCCATCGGCATCGCGATCGCCCACAAGACGCGCTTCGGCACCTACGTCTATGCGCTGGGCGGCGACCGTACCTCCGCCGAGCTCATGGGCGTGCCCGTCGCCCGCGTCACGGTCGGCATCTACGCCCTCTCCAGCCTGCTCGCCGGCGTCGCGGGCACCGTCTTCGCCCTCTACACTTCCTCCGGCTACTCGCTCGCCACCGTCGGCGTCGAGCTCGACGCCATCGCCGCCGTCGTCATCGGCGGAACCCTCCTCACCGGCGGCGTCGGCTTCGTCGCCGGCACCCTCGTCGGGGTCCTCATCTCCGGCCTCATCCAGACCTACATCGTCTTCGACGGCACCCTTTCCTCCTGGTGGACCAAGATCGCCATCGGCATCCTCCTCTTCGCCTTCATCACCCTCCAACGCGGCCTGACGAAACGCACCAGCTTGGCTGCGGCGGCCTGAGGGGCTGGGGTCTTGGCGGGGCTGCCGCCCCGAGCCCCGCTCGGGAACGAATTCCCGAACCCTTCTTTTCTTTTGACAACAAAAAGGGGGCCAGCGGCCCCCTTTTTGTTGTCACACAAGATGAGGGGTCCAGGGGAAATCATTTCCCCTGGCGGGGTGCAGGGGTGGAACCCCTGCCAACACCCCCACCGCCCTTCAGCCTTCCGCCGAGAACGCCGCGAAGGCGGCCATGTTGACGATGTCGGTGTCGCGGGCGCCGAGCGTCACGATCTGGACGGGTTTCTCGAGGCCGACGAGGACGGGGCCGATCACGGTCTGGTCGCCGAGTTCTTGGATCATGCGGGTGGAGATCGAGGCGGAGTGGAAGGCGGGCATGACGAGGACGTTGGCGGGTCCTGTCAGGCGGCAGAACGGGTAGAGGGCCATGAGTTCGGGGTTGAGGGCGACGTCGGCACCCATCTCGCCGTCGAACTCGAAGTCGACGCTGTTCTGGGCCAAGAGGCCGACGGCCTCGCGCACCCGCTCGGAGCGCTCGGACGGGGGGTGCCCGAAGGTAGAATGGGCCAGGAAGGCGACGCGCGGCGTGTGGCCGAGCTTGCGGGCGAAGCGCGCGGCCTCCGTGGCGATGCGGGCGAGCTGGGGGGCGGTCGGCATGTCGTGGACGGCGGTGTCGGCGACGAAGGTGGTGCGGCCCTTGGCGATGACGATCGAGATGCCGATCACGGCGCGGTCGGGCTTCGGGTCGATGACGCGGCGCACGTCCTCCAGCACCACGGAGTAGTTTCGGGTGAGGCCCGAGACCATGGCGTCGGCGTCGCCGAGCGCGACCATGGTGGCGGCGAAGTGGTTGCGGTCGGTGTTGATCAGGCGGTGGCAGTCGCGCTGCAGGTAGCCGTGGCGCTGGAGGCGTCGGTAGAGGTGCTCGGAATAGGCATTGGTGCGGTTCGAAAGCTTGGCGTTGTTGATCTCGATCCCCTCGCGCAGTTCGACGCCGGCGGTCTTGGCGGTCTCGATGATGCGGTCCTCGCGCCCGACGAGGACTGCGACGCCTAAGCCTTGAGCGACATAGGAAGAGGCGGCGCGGATGACCTGCTCTTCCTCGCCTTCGGCGAAGACGACCTTGCGCCCGCTCTGGCGCAGCTTGGCGAATATGTTCTGGAAGGTGCCGGCGGTCGGGTCGCGGCGCGAGGCGAGCTGGTTGCGATAGGCGTGCCAGTCGGTGATCTCGGCCCGCGCGACGCCGGTCTCGATCGCGGCGCGCGCCACGGCTTCGGGCACATGGGTGATGAGGCGCGGATCGAAGGGCGCGGGAATGATGTAGTCGCGCCCGAAGCGCGGCCGGCCGGAGCCCTTGTAGGCGGAGGCGACGGCGTCGGGCACGTCCTCGCGGGCGAGGGCGGCGAGAGCGTTGGCCGCCGCGATCTTCATCGCGTCGTTGATCTGCGTGGCGCGCACGTCGAGCGCGCCGCGGAAGATGTAGGGAAAGCCGAGGACGTTGTTGACTTGGTTGGGATAGTCCGAACGCCCGGTCGCCACGATCGCGTCGTCGCGGATGGCGTGCGCTTCCTCCGGCGTGATCTCGGGATCGGGGTTGGCCATGGCGAAGATGATGGGATTATCAGCCATGGACTTGACCATCTCGGGCGTCAGCGCGCCCTTGGCCGAGACGCCGAAGAAGACGTCGGCGCCGCGCATCGCGTCCTCGAGCGTGCGCGCGTCCGTCTGGGCGGCGTGCGCCGACTTCCACTGGTTCATGCCGTCCGTGCGGCCTTGGAAGATCACGCCCTTGGTGTCGCAGAGGATGACGTTGTCGTGGGGCACGCCCATCGCCTTGACGAGCTCGACGCAGGCGATGCCCGCCGCGCCCGCGCCGTTGCACACGAGCTTGATGTCCCGCATCTCGCGCCCCGTCAGGTGCAGCGCGTTGATGATGCCGGCGGCCGCGATGATCGCCGTGCCGTGCTGGTCGTCGTGGAAGACGGGAATGTCCATCAGCTCGCGCAGCCGGCTTTCGATCACGAAGCACTCGGGCGCCTTGATGTCTTCCAGATTGATGCCGCCGAACGAGGGGCCGAGATAGCGCACCGCGTCGACGAACTTGTCGGCGTCCTCCGTGTCGACCTCGAGGTCGATGGAATCGACGTCGGCGAAGCGCTTGAACAGCACCGCCTTGCCTTCCATCACGGGCTTGGAGGCGAGCGCGCCGAGGTTGCCGAGGCCGAGGATCGCCGTGCCGTTGGAGATCACCGCCACCATGTTGCCGCGCGTCGTGTAGTCGAAGGCACGCGCCGGATCCTCGGCGATCGCCTTTACGGGGACGGCGACGCCCGGCGAATAGGCCAAGCTGAGGTCGCGCTGCGTCGCCATGGGCTTGGTCGGCTGGATCTCCAGCTTGCCGGGACGCCCTTCGGCGTGGAAGGCCAGGGCCTCCTCCGGTGTCGTGCGGATACCGCCGCGGCGCTGGGTGTCGGACATCGTCTTCCTCGCTCGTCGTTTCGCCCGGAAGCGCTCGGGCGACTCGCGGGGACCGCCGTTGTTTCGCGCCCTCCGCCCTGCGTCAACCAGTGATCTATGATGCGCCGCAGCGAGAAGAACGCGCATCGGTGCCGATGGATGGGCGGCTACGAAGTCACACTTACGATATCGGGTGGACACATGTGCCGAACGGCTTAGCTGTTCCTGTCTGTAACGGTTCCAAACGAGTGCCGTCCGCCGCGAGCGACATTCATGAAGCTTCGAACATTCGGACTGGGTCTTCTGGTTCTGGCGGCCTGCGGCGCGGGCGGGTTCATCGCCTATGCTTGGGAGCCGGAGATCGCGGCCGCCGAAAATCCGACGTTCGATTTCGCACCCGACATCGTGAAGGCCGGAGCGGATCTGGCGGCGGTCGGCAACTGCGTCGTCTGCCACACCGCGCTCGGCGGAAAGCCCTTCGCGGGCGGCCTCGCCCTGCCGACGCCCTTCGGCACGATCTATTCCACCAACATCACCCCCGATGCGGAAACGGGGATCGGGCGCTGGAACGAGGAGGCGTTCGCGCGCTCCATGCGCGAGGGAGTGGACCGCGAAGGGCGCCACCTCTACCCCGCCTTCCCCTACGACCATTTCACCCGCGTCACCGACGAGGACAACCGCGCGCTCTACGCCTATCTGATGACGCGCGAGGCCGTTTCGGCTGAGCCGCCGGAGAACGAGCTGCCGTTCCCCTTGAACGTGCGCATGGTGCTGGCCGGCTGGAAGCTCCTGTTCTTTCGCGAGGGCGCCTACGAGCCCGACCCTGCGAAGGACGAGGTCTGGAATCGCGGCGCGTATCTGGCGGAGGGTCTCGGCCATTGCGGCGCCTGCCACACGCCGCGCAACGTTCTGGGCGCCGAAAAGGGGGGCGAGGCGCATTTCGGCGGCGGCGAGGCGGAGGGCTGGACGGCCTATGCGCTGAACGGCGCTTCGCCCGCGCCCATTCCCTGGGACGTCGATGCGCTGACCCATTACCTCCACGAGGGATGGGAAGCACGCCACGGCGTCGCGCGCGGACCGATGGCGCCCGTCAACAGCAATCTCGGCACGCTGCCGGAGGCCGAATCGCGCGCCATCGCCACCTATGTCGTTTCGCGGATGGGCGAGCCTTCGCCCGAAAAGCGGGCGCGGGCGGAAGCGCTCGGAGCCGAGGCCGCGACCCATCCGCCGGGCGCCCGGCCGCAGTCGGGCGGCAGCCAGAGCGTGCCGGCCGCGCACGACCCAGCCGAGCGGGGCGCCGCGATCTATGCGGCGGCCTGCTCCACCTGCCACGATGCCGGGCGGCCCCTGCCCTATGGCGGCCTCCGGCTCGATCATTCCACCGCGCTCTACGGGCCGACGCCGGCCAACCCGATCCATGTGATCCTGCAGGGGCTGCCGGCGCCGGAAGGCGAGCGCGGCCCGATCATGCCGGGTTTTGCCGGTTCGCTCGACGACGGGCAGATCGCCGATCTTCTCGCCTACATGCGCAAGACCTTCAGCGACCAGCCGCCCTGGGAGGACCCGTCCGAGCTGATCCGAGACGCGCGCGCCGACGGCTCGGAGGGCGGCCAGCGCTCGCTCGGCACCGGCTCCGACGCGCCTGCCAACCCTTCCAAGCGGGAAACCTCATGGTAAGCCTCACCGTCAACGGAACATCGCACGAGATCCAGGCGGAGCCCGACACCCCGCTTCTCTACGTGCTGCGCGACGAGCTCGGCCTTCACGGCGCGAAATACGGCTGCGGCCTCGGCCAGTGCGGCGCCTGCACCGTCATGGTGGGGGGCGAGGCGGTCCTGTCCTGCGTGACGCCGCTCGTTCTCCTGGAGGGGAAGGCCGTCACCACGGTGGAGGGGCTCGGCACGATCGAGGCGCCCGGCCCGATGCAGGACGCCTTCATTGCCGAACAGGCCGCCCAGTGCGGCTACTGCATTCCCGGCATGATGATGCGCGCACAGGCTCTGCTCGAGCGCGATCCCGGCGCCTCGCGCGAGACGATCCAGGCGCATATGGCGCCGAACCTTTGCCGCTGCGGCACGCATATGCGCATCCTCGCCGCGATCGAGCGGGCGGGCGAGGCCATGCGCGCGGCCGCGGCCGGCAATTCCGGGACGAGGGCGGGCTGATGCGGCACGAGACACCCCACGGCCTGACGCGGCGCAGCGTCCTTTTCGGCACCGGCTCGCTGGTTTTGGCCTTCTCCTTGCGCGGCGCGCTGGCGCAGACGGTGACCGCGCCCGGCAACGAGGCGCAGAACTTCGAGGCGGTGGAGGAGGCCGCGCCCGAACTGCCCGGCAGCCTGAAGACCAATCCCGATCTCGAATCCTGGATCCGCATCGACGCTGCGGGCCGGGCAACGGTCTTCACCGGCAAGGCCGAACTCGGCCAGGGCATCAAGACGGCGCTTCTCCAGATCGCGGCGGAAGAGCTGGAGCTTCCCTTCGACAGCCTCGCGCTGATCGGCCCGGACACCGGCGAAAGCCCGAACGAAGGCTTCACCGCCGGCAGCCATTCGGTGCAGGACAGCGGCACCGCGATCCGGCACGTGGCGGCGCAGCTGCGCGACATCCTGGTGGCGGAGGCCGGCCGCCGGTGGAGCCTCGGCCCCGAAACCCTGCGCGCGGAAGCGGGCGCGGTGATCGCCGGCGACGGGCGGCGCGTGCCCTATGGCGAGCTCGTGTCGGCCGAGCTGATCCGGGGCCGGGCGCAGCCGAACGCGCGGCTGAAGCCCGCCGACGCCTTCCGGGAGATGGGCACGGCGCGGCGGCGCATCGACATTCCCGCCAAGGTCACCGGCGGTGCCGCCTATGTGCAGGACATGCGCCCCGAGGGGATGATGCACGGGCGCGTGGTGCGCCCGCCGAGCCCCGGCGCACGGCTCGTCTCGGTCGATGCGGGGCCGGTGGAGGCGATGCCGGGCGTCCTCAAGGTGGTGCGCGACGGCTCGTTCCTCGGCCTTCTGGCGGAACGGGAATGGCAGGCGATCAAGGCTTTGTGGACGCTGGCGTCGCTCGCCGAGTGGGAGGAGCGTGAAAGCCTGCCCGACGCCGAACGGCTGGCCGAATCCATCATCGCCCTGCCGGCGGAGGAAGGGATCGTCGCCGAGGACGGAAGCCTCGGCTCGGCGGGCCTCCAAGCCTTCGAGGTCTCGTTCACCCGGCCCTACCAGCTCCACGCCTCGATCGGCCCGTCCTGCGCCCTGGCGGTGCTGGAGGACGGCGTGACCACCGTCTGGACGCACACCCAGGGCGTCTACCCCGACCGGCAGGCGATCGCCGAGATGCTGCGCGTCGGCGACGAGGCCGTGCGCTGCGTCCATGTGGAGGGCTCGGGCTGCTATGGCCACAACGGCGCGGACGACGCGGCGGCCGATGCCGCGCTTCTGGCGCAGGCGCTGCCCGGCCGGCCGGTGCGCGTCCAGTGGATGCGCGAGCAGGAACACGCCTTCGAGCCCTTCTCGCCGGGCATGGTGACCCGCGTGCGCGCCGGCACCGATGCCGCCGGCGACATCGTGGACTGGCGATACGAGGTGTGGAGCAGCACCCACAATTCCCGCCCCGGCGGCGCAGGCGCGCTTCTGGCCGCGCAGCACATCGCCCGACCCTTCAGCCCTAAGCCGCCCAAGCTCGCGATCACGCCCGAGGGCAACGGCGACCGCAACTCCAACCCGCTCTACGCCTTCCCGAACCGCGAGGTCGTCTGGCACTTCGTCAAGGAGATGCCGCTGCGCGTTTCCGCCCTTCGCGGGCTCGGTGCCTACATGAACGTCTTCTCCATCGAGAACGCGATGGACGAACTGGCGGCCCGCGCGGGCGTCGATCCGGTGGAGTACCGGCTGCGGCACCTGACCGACGAGCGCGCGCGCGAGGTGGTGAGCCGCGCCGCCGCCGGCTTCGGCTGGCAGGCGGGACAGGCGCCGCCGCGCGGCCACGGATACGGCTTCGCCTTCGCGCGCTACAAGAATCTCGCCGCCTATTGCGCGGTGGCGATGGAGGTGATGGTGGAGCCCGACACCGGCCGGGTGCGCATGCTGCGCGCCCATGCCGCCGTGGATGCCGGCGAGGTGGTCAACCCCGATGGGATCGCCAACCAGGTGCAGGGCGGCATCGTCCAGTCGGCGAGCTGGACGCTCTACGAAGCCGTCACCTTCGACCGGACGCGGGTGACCTCGGTGGACTGGTCGACCTACCCGATCCTGCGCTTCGACGCGCTGCCGGAGGCGATCGACGTCGAGATCGTACCCCGGCCGGGCACGCCGTTCCTGGGCGCCGGCGAATGCAGCCAGGGGCCCGGCGGGGCGGCGCTCGCCAACGCCGTCGCCGGAGCGATCGGCACCCGCATCCACGACCTGCCGCTGACGCGCGAGCGCATTCGGGCCGCGATCGGGGTCTGACCCCGCCGCGCCTCAGCGCACCACGAAGCCGTGGGCGAAGGGGTCGCGGTCGTCGATGAAGATCGTGTTGATCCCGGTCTGGCGCGCCCAGCCGGCGACGGAGGGCACGATGGCGGCGTGGTCGCCGACCCGCGCTTCGGCCTCGACCCGGCCGCGAAACAAGGAGCCGATGATGCTTTCGTGGACGAACTCGTCGCCGACGTCGAGCCGGCCCTTGGCGGCGAGCTGGGCCATGCGCGCCGAGGTGCCGGTGCCGCAGGGAGAGCGGTCGATGGCCTTTTCGCCGTAGAACACGGCGTTGCGCGCATCGGCGCCCGCCACCGTCGGCGCCCCGGTCCACTGGATATGGCTGAGGCCGCGGATCTCGGGATGCTCGGGATGAACGAACTCGTATTTCGCGTTCAAGGCGGCGCGGAGCTTGGGCGAAAAGCCGACGAGCTCGCCGGCGGTGAAATCGGCCATGTCGCGGAAGTTAGTCTGCGGCTCGACGATGGCGTAGAAGTTGCCGCCATAGGCGACGTCCACCACGATCTCGCCGAGGCCCTCCACCTCGGCGGTAAGGCCTTCGGCGTGGAGATAGCCCGGCACGTTGGTCAGGCGCACCTCCTCCACGAAGCGTCCTTCCTGGCGGTAGGTGATGTCGACCCGGCCGGCGGGCGCGTCGATCGAAAGGCGGCCGGGCTCGCGCGGGACGACGAGCCCGTTCTCGATCGCCATGGTGATCGTGCCGATCGTGCCGTGGCCGCACATCGGCAGGCAGCCGGAGGTTTCGATGAAGAGGACGGCGACGTCGCAGTCGGGCCGCGTCGGCGGATAAAGGATCGAGCCCGACATCATGTCGTGGCCGCGCGGCTCGAACATCAGCCCGGTGCGGATCCAGTCGAACTCGGCCAGAAAATGCGCCCGCTTCTCCAGCATCGTGTCGCCCCGGAGGAGCGGGCCGCCGCCCGTGACCAGCCGGACCGGATTGCCGCAGGTATGGCCGTCGAGGCAGGAGAACGTATGCTGGGCCATGGGACGTCCTAGAAGCGCTGGGGCGAGAAGGGGGCGAGGTCGAGCGCAGTGGGGCGACCGAGGAGCAGGTCGGCGACGAGACGGGCGGTACCGGCCGACTGCGTCAGCCCGAGATGCCCGTGGCCGAAGGCATGGACGACCCGCCGGCTGGCGCGCGAGAAGCCGATCGCGGGCAGACTGTCGGGAAGGGAGGGGCGGAACCCCATCCAGCGGTCGCCCCCTTCGGTGCGCAGGGCGGGGAGAAACGCTTTCGCCTTGGCCAGCATCGCGTCCGATCGGCGGAAGTCCGGCGGGCGGTCGAGGCCGCCGAGTTCCACCGCGCCTCCGACGCGGATACCGGTGGACAGGCGCGAAACGACGAAGCCATGGCCGCCGAAGGTGACCTGCGTGCGCAGGTCGAGCGCATCCTCTGGCAGCGTCGTGTTGTAGCCGCGCTCGGTTTCCAGCGGAATGCGCTCGCCGAGCGTCGCAGCGATCCGGTGCGAGAACGCCCCCGCCGCCAGCACCACCTGCGAAGCGCGCCGCGCCCCCCCGTCCATCTCGACGCCGACCGCACCCTGCTCCGGGCGCAGCGCGCGCACGGCCGCGCGCTCGATCACCCCGCCGTCCCGCGCGAAGCGCTCGGCCAGCGCCAGCACGTAGGCCTTCGGATCGGCGATCGAATGCCAGCCCGGCGTGAAGGTGCCGTGGGTGAAACGTGCGTCGATGCCGGGCTGGATCGCGGCCATCTCAGCGGCGCCGAGATCGCGGAATTCGATACCGTGCTCCTCGCGCGCATGCCAGCCGGGCAGCGACGCCTCGAACTCGCCCGCCCCCTCGTAGACCTGGAGATTGCCGTCGCGCCGCAGCATGGGAAGCGTGCCGGTCGCCGCCAGAAAGGGCTCCAGTTCGGCGCGCGACAGGTCCATCAGCGCGGCCTGCGCGCGGGCCGAGGCGGCGACGCGCTCGGGCGCGCAGGCCTTGGCGAAGCGCCACATCCAGGGCGCGATACGCAAGGCATAAGCGGGCGGCACCGAAAGCGGCCCCAATGGATCGAGAAGCCAGCGCGGGGCGCGGCGCAGGAGGCCGGGCGAGGCGAGCGGCAGGATGTCGGAAAAGGCGAAGGCGCCCGCATTGCCCGCCGAGGCGCCGGCCGCCGGACCTTCGCGGTCGAGAACGGTGACGGCGCGCCCGGCGCGCTGCAGGGCGATCGCGACGGAAAGGCCGACGACACCCGCCCCGACGACGATCACATGCTCGCTCGCACTCACCTCCGTTCCGCTCAGGCGGCCCGATCGACGCGGGCGGCGTCCGGCTTGGCCGACCAATCGGCGTACCAGGCGTCGAAGAGCGTCAACTGCGCTTCGGCATAGCCGCGCTGCGAGTCCGACAGGGCGTCGGTCTCGTTGAAGTGGAGCGCGTATTCCCGGTGCCCCTTCAGCACCATCATGTGCTTGAAGTAGAGGACGAGGTCCGGCCCCTCGTCGAACGAGGACAGGACGGCGAGCGCGGCTTCGAGCTCCAGCGCGCGCCGGCGCGCGGCGGCATCGCCGGCAGCGGCCGCCTTCGACAGCTCGCACAGCTGGATGACCTCGCGCGGCAGGACGTTGCCGATGCCGGTGATGGCGCCCGTCGCCCCGCAATTGACGAAGCCGTGGACGACGGCGGTGTCGACGCCGACCATCAGCGTCACGCCGTCGTCGCGGCTGGTGATGTGCTCGGCGGCGTAGCGCAGGTCCGCCGGGCCGCCGAACTCCTTGAAGCCGACGAGGTTCGGGTGCTCGGCGCGCAAGGCGAAGAACAGGTCGGCCTTGGTGGCGAAGCCGTAGTAGGGGCTGTTGTAGATGACGGCCGGCAGGTCGGGCGCGGCCGCAAGCACCGCCTTGAAATGCGCCCGCTGAGCGGCCGGCACCGTCCCGCGCGACAGGACGCGCGGGATCACCATCAGGCCCTTGGCGCCGACGCGGGCCGCATGCGCCGCATGCGCCACGGCCGAGGCGGTGTTGACCGCCCCGGTGCCCACGATCACCGGCACGCCGGCCTCGGCCAGCCGCTCCACGCCCTCCATGCGCTGGGCGTCGGTGAGAAGCGGCCAGTCGCCCATCGAGCCGCAATACACCACCGCCGACATGCCGGCCGCGATCAGCTCGCGCCCCTTGGCCACCAGCGCGTCGAAATCGGGTGTCCGGTCGGGGAGGCAGGGCGTCATCAGCGCGGGCACCACGCCGGAGAAGATGGAAGCGTTCATGGGATCGTTCTCCTCGGCGGGGCCGCGTTCAGGGCGTGAACTTCGCGTCTTTCCCTTTTTGCGGACAAACGCGGCCGCGACGCAAGCCTTCAGCCTGCCATGAGTTCGTGCACGCGCGGGGCGACGACGCGCCCGTAGAGGTCGATGCAGCGCATCAGGCGGGCATGCGGCAGCGGGCCGGCGCTGTATTTCAGGTCGAACCGGGAAAGGCCCAGCTTCGAGGCCGTGTCGGCGATCTTGCGTGCCACGGTTTCGGGCGAGCCGACATAAAGCGAGCCGTGCTCGATCTCGTGGACGAAGGCCGCGCGTTCGAGCGGCGGCCAGCCGCGCTCGGCGCCGATGCGCTGATGCATCTGCCGGTAGTCGTCGAAGAACTCCTCGCGCGCCGCCTCGTCTGTATCGGCGACATAGCCCGGCGAATGGACGCCGACCGGCAGCATGGGGCGTTCCATCTGCGCGCATGCGCGGGCGTAGAGATCGACATAGGGGCGAAAGCGCCCCGGCGCGCCGCCGATGATCGCCAGCATCATCGGCAGGCCGTGGCGCGCCGCGCGCACCACCGATTCCGGACTGCCGCCGACGCCCACCCACGCCGTGAAGGCGCCGCGTTCGGGGGAAGGGTACACGCCGGGCACGTCGAGCGGCGGGCGCACCGAGCCCCGCCAGGACACGGGGCCGCCCTTGAGGAGCGCGGCGAAGAGGTCGAGCTTTTCCTCGAACAGGCGCTCGTAGTCGGTAAGCGCCAGGCCGAACAGGGGAAAGGACTCGGTGAAGGAGCCGCGTCCGAGGATCGCCTCCGCGCGGCCCTCCGACAGGGCGTCGAGGGTGGAGAAGCGCTGGAACACGCGCACGGGGTCGTCCGAAGACAGGACGGTGACGGCCGAGCCGAGGCGGATGCGGCGCGTGCGCGCGGCCAGCGCGCCCAGCACCACTTCGGGCGCCGACACGGCGAAATCCGCCCGGTGATGCTCGCCGACCCCGAAGAAGGCGAGGCCCAGTTCGTCGGCCAGAACCCCCTCCTCCACCACGTCGCGGATCACCGCGCCGTGCGATTTCGCCGAGCCGTCGTCGGCGCGGGTAACGTCGCCGAACGTGTCGAGGCCGAGTTCCAAGGGTTGGGTCATCAGGGTCTCCCGTGCGCGCCGATCCTCCGATCCCTTAGAACGCGGCGTGCGATGCGAACAGGGGTGCGGCCGCGTGCCGGCGATGACGGAGCGTTCAAGCATGCGCATACGGGACGGGCGCTGGAACCGGCCGGCCGGTGAGGACTTCCCCTCCCACAAGACGCCACGAGAGGATATCCGCCCATGTCCCGCATCGACGAGACCGCCCCCACGGGCCGCGAGGAAACCGAGACCGACCGCATCAACCGTTACGAGCGCAGCCTTCCCAATGGCGGCCGGGTGGAAAACGAGCCCGACCCGGAAAACGAGGAGGAAGGCGGCCTCGTGCCGGACCCCGACACGAGCGAGGTCGCCCCGGGCACGCTCCCGCGCCCAGCCATCTAAGGCTCGCCTCTCCCGCGCCCCCGTTCCCTCACAAGGGGAGGGCGAACTGCGCCGGCTCGTCCGTCCGTTCGCCCTCGCGCCCTTCTTCCAGCGCCGACAGCGTCACGCCGAGAAGGCGGACGCCGCGGGGGTCGGCCGGCAGGTCGGCGAGCAACCGGAACGCGGCGCGCTCGATATCGGCACGCGAGGCGACGGGTGCCGGCGAGGACTGGGCGCGGGTGATCTGGCGGAAGTCGGCATACTTGACCTTGAGCGTCACTGTGCGCCCGCGCGTGCCGGCCGTTTCGCAGTGCCGCCACACCTTGTCGATGATCGGCCCGAGCGCTTCGCGCATCTCGTGCTCCGTATGAAGGTCGGCCGAGAACGTGTTCTCAGCGCCCACCGACTTGCGGATGCGGTTGGCGCGCACCGGGCGCTCGTCGAGCCCACGCGAGATGCCGTAGTAATAGGGCCCGATCTTGCCGAAGCGCTCCTGAAGAAAACCGAGCGACTGCGCCTTGAGGTCGGCGCCCGTGCGGATGCCGAGGTGCTCCATCTTGGCGGCCGTCGCCGGCCCGACGCCGTGGAAGCGGGCAACGGGCAGCGTTTCCACGAAGCGCTCGCCCATGGCCGGCGTCACGACGAAGAGCCCGTCGGGCTTACGGTGGTCGGAGGCGAGCTTGGCGAGGAACTTGTTGTAGGACACGCCCGCCGAGGCCGTCAGCCCGGTTTCCTCGCGGATGCGCCGGCGGATATCTTGCGCGATCGCGGTGGCCGAGGCGATCGCCTGCTTGTTCTGCGTCACGTCGAGATAGGCCTCGTCCAGGGACAAGGGCTCGATGATGTCGGTGTGTTCGGCGAAGATCGCGCGGATCTGCGCCGACACCGCCTTGTAGACGTCGAACCGGGGCTTGACGAAGACCAGCGCCGGGCAGCGCCGCCGGGCGGTGACCGAGGGCATAGCCGAGCGCACGCCGAAGACGCGCGCCTCGTAGCTCGCCGCCGCCACCACGCCGCGCTCCGCCGAGCCGCCCACGGCGACCGGCAGGCCGCGCAAGGATGGATCGTCGCGCTGTTCCACGGAAGCATAGAAGGCGTCCATGTCGATATGGATCACCTTGCGCCCGCCCGGGCCCGCTTGCCCTGCGGCGTCGGCGGCGATGGGGGAAAGGGCGGCACGGCGATCGGACATGACGTGGGCGACGATGCCGCGAGGCAGGCCGATCCGCAATGGCCCATCGGCTGGAAACGACACGGGAAACGCCGTCTCCCTTCCCGGTCCCTCGGCTCTTGCCGAGCGCGATCCACCGTCAGTTGTAAGACATAATTTAAGCCCGTCTGCTTAGGTGGGGAGGATCGACCCTTTCGGTCGCCGACGGTCCTTGGATGTCGGCCCTCATCGGCCCCGCTCTGCTTCGGCGACGAAGCCGAGCCCTCTTCTCGAAGTTGTCCCA
Source organism: Aureimonas sp. ME7 (assembly GCF_903970965.1). Taxonomy (GTDB): domain Bacteria; phylum Pseudomonadota; class Alphaproteobacteria; order Rhizobiales; family Rhizobiaceae; genus Aureimonas. The sequence continues at coordinate 140,382 of NZ_CAJCKW010000007.1, forward strand.
TGCGCTTGGCAGATTTCCGGCTGTCTCGAAAGATCGCGGCAGCCTTTGCAATCCTCGTCGTGGCCGCGGCCTGTATGGGGGGCGTCGTCTACTCCAAGCTGGAAGCGATCGACGAGGTTCTGGACGACAACGGGCACGTCAACCAGACGCTCGGCAGCGCGCTTCAGGCCCGCCTCTTCCTGTCGCGCCAGGAAAACTCGCTGCGCGGCCTTCTCCTGACGCGCGAAGCGCGGCGCGAAAAGAGCATCGCTACCCAGCGCGACAAGTTCGTCGAGAACGTCGACACGATCGCCCGCCTCGAGGCGAACGATCCGGACACGATGGCGGCGGTGGACACCATCCGTTCGGGAATCGCCAACTGGCACGAGCAGATCGTGCAGCCCGCGATCGGACTGGCGCGGGACCCGGCAACCGTGCCCCAGGCCGTGACGCTGGCCTTCTCGGATCAGGCCAACGCCTTGGTCGAGCCGATGGAAAAGGCGATCGACGCCATCACCGCCTCGGCCCAGGCCAGCGTGGCGGAGAATGCCGCCACTCTCCAGGAATCGGCCCTCGTCAGCAAGATCACGCTTGGCGTCGGCATCTCGTCGCTCCTGGCACTGGCGGTGCTGCTCGGCTGGGCCTTGTCGCGCGGCATCGCGGCTCCGGTGAACCGCCTGCGCGCCGTGATGGCCAGGCTGGCGGCCGGCGACAATGGGGTCGAGGTTCCCGCCGTGGAGCGCGGCGACGAGATCGGCGAGATGGCGAAAGCCGTACTCACCTTCCGTCAGGCGGCGGTGGAGCGCGTCGCGCTGGAAGCGGAGGCCGAGGCTTCGCGTCGGCGCGAGGCGGACGAGCGCGATCGGCGCACGCGCCTGGAAGCGGGATCGGCCGAAGCGCTTCGCGCCTTCGTCATGGATATCGAAGCGGGCTTCGAACAGCTGGCCGAGGGCGACCTGCGGGTGCGCCTCGACCGGCCGGTCGCGCCGGAATACGAGGCGATCCGCGCCCGCTTCAACGAAAGCGTGTCGCGCCTCGACGAGGCGCTCGGCTCCGTGGTCGGCTCGATCGGCTCGATCCGCACCGGCCTGTCCGAAATCAGCGTCGCCTCCAACGATCTCGCCCAGCGCACCGAGCAGCAGGCGGCGAGCCTGGAGGAAACGGTCGCCGCCCTGTCCGAGGTGACGCGCGGCATCGGTGAGACGGCGGGCGGTGCGGCCCGCGCCCAGGCGTCGGCCGAAGCCACCCGCGCCAGTGCCCAGAAGGGCGGCGCCATCGTCGGCCAGGCGGTGGACGCGATGCAGGCGATCGAGCAGTCGTCCGAAAAGATCGGCCGCATCATCGGCGTGATCGACGAGATCGCCTTCCAGACCAACCTCCTGGCGCTCAATGCCGGTGTCGAGGCAGCGCGCGCCGGCGAGGCGGGCAGAGGCTTCGCGGTGGTGGCGCAGGAGGTGCGCGGGCTCGCACAGCGCTCGGCGGAAGCAGCCAAGGAGATCAAGGAGCTGATCTCGACCTCGACTGCCCAGGTCGGAAACGGCGTGGAACTCGTGGCCGCCTCGGGCCGGAGCCTCGAGGAGATTGTCGCGCAGGTGTCGGAGATGAGCCGCACGGTCGCCGAGATCGCCCGCTCGGCCAAGGAGCAGGCGGTGGCCTTGAAGGAGGTGTCCACGGCCGCCGACCAGATGGACAAGGTGACCCAGCAGAACGCGGCGATGGTGGAGGAAGCGACCGCCGCCGCGCAGACCCTGTCGGGCGAAACCGAGGAACTCGGCCACCTGGCCGGCCGCTTCCGCACCGGCGCCTCCGCCGGGATGGAGCCCGCCACCCGGCGCACGCCCCCGGTCCGGCCCGCCGCGCCTGTCCAACGGGTCGTCCAGATGCGCACCACCGGCCACGGCGGCGCCGCACCGGCGGCATCGGTGGACAGCTGGGAAGAGTTCTGATCAGGAGCGGGTTTGCCGGCCGGTCGTTTTCGAAACGAGAATCGATGCGGGCGCCGAAGGGCGCCCGTTTCGGTTTGCCGGTTCGGTTGGGCGCTTACGCCCCCGGCCGCTCCCTTTGGCGGGCGGCCAGACGCCGCGACAAGGGACCCAAGAGTTCGGTCGCCTCCAGATAGTCGCCGAGGAGTTCGCCGTAGCGGCGATGGGCGGCCATGTCGGGTTCGACGATCGTGGCGGGCGGCACGACGGCCTTGGCCGCCGCGCGAAGATCGCGCACGAGGCCGGCGCCGGCGGCCGCCGAAGCCGCCGCACCGATGATCGTCAGATTGGCTTTCGACGGCAGTTCCACCGGTCGGCCGATGGCATCCACCGTCGCCTTCAGCCACAGGGGATTGCGCGAATAGCCGCCCGAGGTGACGATGCGCCGACAGGGCACGCCGAGCTCGTCCATCCGCCGGAGGACGTTGGCGGAGGCGAGCGCCACCCCTTCCACTGCCGCGTGGTAGAGCGAGGCGCGGTCGTGGCCGAGCGACAGGCCGAGCACGGCGCCGCGCAGGTGCGGGTCGCGGTAGGGCGTGCGGTTGCCCATGAAGTAGTCGAGCGCGAGAAGCCCGCTGCCGCCGACCGGAATGCGCGCCGCCGCCTCGCACAATTCGTCGTGCCCCGCCCCGTCGAGGGCGAAGATCTCGCGCGAGAACCAGGACAGGACCGAGCCGGCGGACACCTGCCCGGCTTCCACCAGCCAGCGATCGTCCACCAGCGCATGGGGATAGGGCCCCCAGAAGCCCGGCACGGCCCGCTCCTCGGCCAGCTGGAAGAGATGGACGACGGAGGTGCCGCCGATCATCAGAAGGTCGCCCGGCTCGATCGTGTCGGCACCGAGAATCCCGACATGCGCGTCGATGCCCCCTTGCGCCACCGCCGGGCGGCCGCGCAAGCCGAGATGGGCGGCGGCCTCCGCGCTCAGGCGCTCGACGGGCGCGCCGACGGGCAGGATCGGCTGGGGCAGCTTGGCGGCGAGATCGGGCACGCCGAGGCTTGCGAAGAGATCGTCGTGGAAGCACCCGGCCGCGCTGTCGTAGTTCCACTTGCAGGTCGCGTTCATGCGCGAGCCGACCCAGCGGCCGGTGAGGCGGAAGTTGATCCAGTCGAGGCATTCGCAGATCACGTCGGCCCCGGCGTAGACGTCCCCCTCGTGCCGGGCGAGCCACATGGCTTTGGGCACCAGCCATTCGGCGGCGTCGCTGCCGCCCGAAAAGCGCAGGACGGGATGGTCCCGCGCCGCCGTCAGGTCGGATTCGGCCGCCGCCCGGCAGTCCATCCACAGGAGTGCGGGGCGCAGCGGCGCCCCGTCCCGTCGACAGGCGACCACGGTGGAGGCGGTGGTCGCCGCGCAGATACCGGCGATCTCGGGGGTACCAAGATCGCGGAGCGCGGCACGCGAGGCTCGGCCGAGCGCCTCCCACCAGTCCGCCGGGTTCTGTTCGGCCCAGCCGGGCTGGGGATGGCGGGTCGCGTATTCGGCCTCGGCTTCGCCGAGCATGCGGCGCGCCTCGAGATCGAAGACGCCGACGCGCACGCCGCCGGTGCCGAAGTCGAGGCCGAGAAGAAGCGCCATCAGCGACCCCTCAAGGCCGGAACATGATCTTGGAGAAGAAGTCGTTTTTTCCCTTCAAGGTCTCGAACATGGCGGGAAGCTCTTCCAGAGGCAGTTCGTGGCTGATCATGAACTCCCACTGGAGCTTGCCGGTCACCAGCGCATCCAGCGTCACATGCCATTGCTTGCCGGGAAACGGCGCGCCGAACGAGTTCCAGGAGCCGTGGAGCGAGACCTCCTGGCGCAGGAAATGCTGGAAGGTGGCGTTGTCGAGGGACACGTCGCCGACCGGAATGCCGATAAAGACGACATGCCCGCCGGGCGCGGCCATGCGCGCGGCCGCGTTGATCGAGGACGGGTGGCCGGCCGCCTCGATGATGAGATCGCAGGCATGCTCGCGCGGCACCGTTTCGCCGGCGAGATAGGTGAAGTCGGCGCCCGCCTCGCGCGCTTGGGCGAGCTTGCGCTCCGACACGTCGACGGCGACGATCTCGGTGCAGCCCATCATGCGCATCCACTGGATGGCGAAGAGGCCGATCGGGCCGCAGCCGATCACCCCGCCCCGGTCGCCCATCGTGGGTTTCGCCTTCCAGATCGCGTGAAGGGCGATGGAGGCCGGGTCGGTCATCGCCACCGCGCGCGGGTCGGCATCCGCCGGCGCGCGCAGGAGATTGCCGGTCGGCACGGCGACGTATTCGGCATAGGCGCCGTCGCGGCGGCTGCCGAAATAATCGTAGTTGCGCGCGCGCGAGAAGTTGCCCGTCAAGGACTGGTCGCAGGGCTCGGTCGGGATGAGCGGGGCGACGGCCATCAGCTCGCCGACGCCAAACCCTTCCACCCCCTCGCCCAGCGCCTCGATCCGGCCGGAAAACTCGTGGCCGCAGATGAGGGGCATCTTGTGGGCGCCCTTCACCAGCATGCGCGGCAGGTCCGAGCCGCAGACGCCGACGGCATCGACCTTCAGAAGCACCTCGCCGGGGCCGGCGACGGGCTTGGGAACATCCTCGAGGCGAATGTCGCCGGGCGTATACATGACGGCTGCGCGCATGGAACTGGCTTTCGTGGCTTCAGGCTATCGGGCGTCGGGGACGAGACTGGAGGTGTAGGCGTCGAGCGCGAGGATCGCGTCCCGCACGATGGCGGCGGAGATCGGGGTCGCGACGCGGGTGAGAATCGCGCCGGGCTTCAGCGCGGCTTCGGCGACGCGCATCATCTCGTCCGGCCCCGCCCCTTCGAGATCGAGATCGGCAAGCGTCGTCGGCAGGCCGACCGAGCGGCAGAAGCGCGCGATCTCCTCGATCTCCGCGAGCGGGCGCCCTTCCAGCATGAGAAGGCAGAGCACGCCGAAGGCGACCTTTTCGCCATGGAAGAAGCGGCGCGTCTGCGGGAAGACCGTCAGCCCGTCGTGGATGCCGTGCGCGCCCGACACGCCGCAGTTCTCGAAACCGAGCCCCGAGAGAAGCGTGTTGGCCTCGATGATGTTCTCCACCGCCGGCGTCAGGAGGCCGCGCTCGGCGGCGAGCTTGGCCGCCAGCCCGTCGCGCATCAGCGTCTCGTGGCAGGCCCGCGCGATGGCGATGCCGGCGAGCGGGGCCGGCAGATAGGGGCGGATGAAGTTCGGCGAGCGCGATTCGAGATTGGAGCGTGCCTCGAAATAGGTGGAGAGCGCGTCGCCCATGCCGGCCACGAGAAAACGCACGGGCGCGGCCGCGATGAGCGCGCTGTCGAGGATCACGATGTCGGGGTTGCGCGGCAGCGAGATCGCCTCCTGCATCACCCCTTCTTCGTTGTAGCGCACCGCGATCGCGCTCGTCGGCGCGTCGGTGGAGGCGATGGTCGGCACGATGGCGATGCGCGCGCCGTTGCGGATCGCGGCGACCTTGGCCGTGTCGGCCGTCTTGCCGCCGCCGATCCCGACCACGACGTCGGCGCCGCCTTGAGCCACCAGCGCCGCCACGCGGTCGATCTCCGCCGTGCAGCATTCGCCGCCGAAGACTTCCATTCGCGCTGGGAGGCCGGCGGCCTCGAAGGATCGGCGGATCGAGGCGCCGTAGCGCTCCTCCACGATCCGGTCCACCAGAACGAACACCGACCCGCCGAAGTCCCGGACGTGTTCGGGGAGCCGTTCGATTTCGCCGGCGCGCTGGATGTAGCGGCCGGGTCCTCCATAGGCGCGCCCTTCGGCCGCCTGCCATCCCATTCCCGTCGTCATGGCGCTCACCATCCGCTAACGACGTAGCCGCCGTCGACGGGCAGCGTCGTCGCGGTGACGAAGAGGCTGGCGGGCGAGGCCAGGAACAGGACGGTGCCGACGAGGTCCTCCACCGTGCCCCAGCGCTTCAGCGCCGCCTTGCGCGCGATGGTCGGGCCGTGCTCGTCGTGGGTCCACAGGTCCTTGGTCATGTCGGTCTTGTGGTAGCCGGGCGCGATGGCGTTGACGCGGATGCCGTCCGCGCCGAAGCGATGGGCGAGCGCGCGCGTCAGTCCCATGATGCCGGTCTTGGACGCGCCGTAAGCCGGCACCCGCTCGTCGGCAAGATAGCTCAGCATGGAGGCGGTGTTGACGATGGCGCCCCGCGACGCCTTGAGGTGCGGATAGGCGGCCATCGAGAGGCGCATCGCGCCGTTGAGGTTGACGTCGATGACTTCCAGATAGGGCTCCTCCTCGTATTCGAGGTCGGGGCGCACGATGCCGGCCGTGTTGACGAGGACGTCGAGCGAAGGAAGCGCGCCCACGAACGCGTCCACCGCCGCCCGGTCGCGCACGTTCAATTGCGCGAAGCGGATGCCCGCGTTGGCGGGATCGGCCTTAGCGGCTTCCAGCTTTCCGGTCGAGGAGCCGGTGGCGACGACTTCGGCGCCGAGCCCGCGGAAGCCGCGCGCGATGGCGACGCCGATGCCGCTCGTCGCGCCCGACACGAGGACGCGTTTGCCGGCGAAGAGATCGGGCCGGAAGGTGGACAGGATTTCATCCATGGTTGGTCTTCCCCATTCATGTCGGAAACGATGCGTCAGCCGGCGGCCAAGGCGTCGAGGTCGTCGTAGAAACTTTGCGCGCCGTGATAGAGGCGGTCGAACACAGGCTGCATGCGGGCGTAGCGCTCGGCCCAGGCGGGATCGGGCGCGATCTCGGCACCGTAGCGCACCAGCGCATCCGCGCCGGCTTGCGGATCCGTGAAGCGCCCGGTCGCGACGCCCGCCATCACCGCGCAGCCGACGATGCCGCATTCGGCCTCTTCCGGCACCACGATCGGCCGGTCGTAGAGGCTCGCCTTGATGCGCAGCCAAAGCTCGGTCTTCGCCCCGCCCCCCGAGGCCACGACGCGCTCGAGCCGCGTGCCGGACGCGGATTCCATGATGCGAAGGTGGCGGGCGGAGGCGAAGGCGACGCCTTCCAGAACCGCGCGGTGGAGATGGGCGAGGCCGTGCCCGGCACCGAGGCCGAAGAACTGGGCGCGCGCGTTGCGATGCGCCCCCAACCGCTCGCCGGTGAGATACGGCACGAAGAACAGGGCGTCCGACCCGGCCGGCGCTTGCGCCGCGCGCGCCACGATCTCGTCGTAGCTTAAAGTCCGTTCGTGAAAGGCGCGGCGCGCCCAGCGCATGGCGTCGCCCCCCGTTTCCAGAAGCACGAAGCCGCCCCAATGGCCTTCCACCGTCGCGACGTTGCAGATCTCGGGATCGAGAAGCGGCGCGTGCGCGATCAGGGTCAGGATGCAGGACGTGCCCGTCACGTCGGAGGCAAGGCCCGGCCGGCAGACGCCCGAGCCGAGCAGCGACACCGGATAGTCCGCGCCGCCGACGAGAACCGGCGTTCCCTCGAGAAGTCCCGTTTCCAGGGCGGCGGCGGCCGTGACGCTGCCCAGAATCTCCGTCGGATTGCGGATCGGAGGCAGAAGCTTCACGTCGAGTCCCAGCCGCTCCACCATGGCAGGTGACCAAGCGCGCATCGCCGGGTTCATCAGGAAGGACGCGGACGCGTCGCCCGTATCCATCGCCCGCTCGCCGGTGAGGCGGAGGTTGATGTAGTCCTTGGGCATCAGGACGGTCTCGGCCGCCCCGTAGGACGCCGCGTCGTTTTCCTTCAGCCACTGAAGCTTGAAGCCGGGCCAAGCCGGCGTCGGCGGATTGCCGCTGTCGGTGAGATAGTCGCCGCCCGGATGCGCGCTCTCGAACGCGGACACGAGGCCGCTCGTGCGCTTGTCGTTCCAAAGCGGCACCGTGGCGCGGGTCGGCCGGTCGTTCGCGCCGACCAGCACCGTGCCGTGCATCTGGCCGCAGGCGGCGACGGCTGCGATGCGGCTTGCCGCGCCCTCGACCTCGTTCAGCACGGCGCGCACAGCCGCGACGACGCCCGTCCACCAGTCGGCCGCGCGCTGCTCGGCCCAGCCGAAGGCGGGCACGATCTGGTCGTGCTCGCGCGCGGCGATCGCCCGGATGCGCCCGTCCCCGCCGACAAGGGCGGCGCGCACGCTGCCGGTTCCGACGTCGATCGAAAGCGTGAGGTCTCGGTTCATGGACAAGCGTCAGCCCCGCAGCCGCCCGGTTCCGTACTGAAGCAGCATCGCGATCACGATGATGACGCCCATGTAGACCTGCTGGTGGTAGCCCGGCACGCCGCCGAGATTCATGATGTTGGCGATGATGCCCATGATGAGCGCGCCGAGCAGCGTGTTGATCACCCCGCCGCGCCCCCCCATCAGGCTGGCGCCGCCGATCACCACGGCAGCGATGACGTTGAGCTCGGCCCCGACGCCGACCTGCGCCGAGCCGACGCCGGTGCGCGCGGTGGAGATGACGCCGGCCACCGCCGCGAGCGCACCCGAAAGGACGTAGACGGCGAGGATATAGCGGGGCACGGCGATGCCCGACAGCCGCACCGCCTCCTCGTTGGAGCCGATCGCCTTCACGATGCGCCCGAAGCGGGTGAAGTTGAGGACGATGCCGCCGACCAGAAACACGGCGAACATCAGCCACACGGGCAAGGGCAGGCCGAAGGCGAAGCCGGAGCCGAAGTTCGAGATCGCCGCGCCTTCTTGCCCCAGCGGGATCGGCCGCCCGTCCGAGATGATGAGCGACAGGCCGCGCGCGATCGCCAGCATGGCGAGCGACATCACAAAGGACGGCAGCTTGAGGTAGGCGACGAAAAGGCCCGTCACCAACCCGCAGGCCATGCCCGACAGGATCACGAGGGCGACCGCCGACGCCTGACCGAAGCCGGCAAAATGGATGAAGTGGGCGGTCAGAACCGAACCGAGGGCGGCCACCGAGCCGACCGACAGGTCGATGCCGCGCGTCAGGATCACGAACAGCATGCCGACCGCCATGATGCCGGCGCCTGCCGCCACCTGCCGGAGCACGTTCAGAATGTTGATGCGGCTGAGAAAGGCGTCGGACCAGAAGCTCGCGGCCACCACGAGGACGAGGAAGATCGCGAGCGTCGCGAAGTGCTGGAGCAGCGAGGCGACGTCGATCCGACGCTCCGCTTTGCCCGGATTGTCTGCCAGCGTCGTCATGCGGCTTCACCTTCGATTGGAGCGGCCACCGAGCGGATCATGGCCAGGGACAGGAGGTTTTCCTCCGAGAAGCGATCGGGCCGAAGTTCGCCCCGGATCTCGCCCTCGCTCATCACGAGGACGCGGTCGCACAGGCCGAAAAGCTCCTGATGCTCGGAAGAGATGACGAGCACCGCCTTGCCGCCGAGCGCCAGCTTGTCGATCAGGGCGTAGATCTCGGTCTTCGCCCCGACATCGACGCCGCGCGTCGGCTCGTCGAGAATGATGACGTCGCCGCCGGCGTGAAACCACTTGGCGAGCACCACCTTCTGCTGGTTGCCGCCCGACAGGCTGGAAACGGGGGCATCGACGCCGGCCGATTTGAGGCGAAGGCTCGCGCCCAGCGCCTCCACCAGACCCTTTTCGCGGCGCCGGCGCAGGAAGCCGAGCGGGCCGGTCACGGCCGACATGCGGGCCATGGTGGCGTTGATGCGGATGGCGTTGTCGAGAACGACGCCCTCGTGCTTGCGGTCCTCGGGCACGAGGCCGATGCCGGCGCGGACCGCCGCGCGGGGCGAGGCGAAGCGGGTCACCTTCCCCCGGACGCGGATTTCGCCCCCTTCCGGCGCGTCGGCGCCGAACAGGAGACGGGCGACCTCGGTGCGGCCCGCCCCGACGAGCCCGCCGAGCCCGACCACCTCGCCGGCCCGAAGCTGGAGCGACACGCCGCGCACCTTGGCGCCGCGCCTGAGGTTTTCCGCTTCCAGCACCACCTCGCCGATCTCCCGGCGGCCCCGCTCGGGAAACATCGCGGCCAGCGGGCGGCCGACCATCATGCGGATCAGCTCGTCCACGGTGATGTCGGAAGCGGTGACGGTGCCGACGAGCTGCCCGTCCTTCATCACCGTCATCCGGTCGGAAATGCGCATCACCTCGTCGAGGCGATGAGAGATGTAGACGATGCCGACGCCGTTCCGGCGGAGGCCGTCGATGATGCCGTGGAGGCGCTCGGCATCGCGCGCGGAGAGAACCGCCGTCGGCTCGTCGAAGACGATGATGCGCACCTCGCGGGCCAAGGCTTTCGCGATCTCGACCACCTGCTGGTGGGCGACCGCGAGGCTGCCGACGGTGCGGCCGGGATCGATGGCGAATCCCAGGCGATCGAGAAGCGCCTTGGCGCGGGACTTGAGCTGGCCCCAGGCGATGACACCCGGCAGTTCGCCGAGGAAAATGTTTTCCGCCACCGTCAGGTCGGGGGCGAGCGCCAGTTCTTGGTGGATCACGGCGATGCCCCGGGCACGCGCCTCTCGCGGGTCGCGCATGACGACGCTCTCGCCGCCGATCGACACGGTGCCGCCGGTCGGCAGCATCTCGCCGCCGAGAACCCGCATCAGGGTGGACTTGCCGGCCCCGTTCTCGCCGAGCAGCGAATGTACCTCGCCGGCGCGCACGTCGAAATCGACGCCGCGCAGGGCGTGGATGCCGCCGAAGGATTTGGTGATGGCCGTCAGACGGGCGAGTTCCAAGAGCTCGGCCTCCCGCGAATGGATAAGGGAGGCGGCGGACCACGAAGATCCGCCGCCCGGCAATCCTTCACGACCCGGTCAGAACACCGCGTCGGCGCGGTAGTACTGGTCCACGTTGTCCTTGGTGATCACGGCCGGCTCGGTGAGCTTGAGCTTCGGGAAACCGGCTTCCAGCTTGCCGTTCAGGGCGTCCAGACCGATGTCGACGGCCGTGCGCGCCACGAGATCGGGATCGTTGAGGCCGGTCGCGCCGTACTTGCCCTCCTTGATGGCGGCGAGCGCCTCCTTCTGGCCGTCGGCGGCCGCCAGCACGAGAACGTCGCTGGCTCCGACGCCCTCCAGCGCCTTGATCGCGCCGAGCGCCATGGAGTCGTTTTCGCCGAGCACGACGTTGATGTCGGGATGGGCGGTCAGAAGATCCTCGGCCGCCTTCAGGCCGCCTTCCTGCTCCCAGCTCCCCCAGCCCTGGCCGACCACTTCGAAGGAGGCCTTGCCCTCGCCCGTCAGTTGGCCTTCCACGAGGCCCTTGAAGACGCCGAGCCGGCGGTCGCGCCCGACCTCATTCCCTTGCGCGCCCGACAGGAGCGCGATCTTCATCGGGGTGCCCTGCATGCGCTTGGCGAGCCATTGACCGACGAGATAGCCGTTCTGGTCGTTGGAGGAGCGCACCTGGGTGACGACGTCGGCATTCGGGTTGATGGAGGAGTCCATCACCACGACCTTGACGCCGGCGGCCGTCGCCGCGTTCGCCGCCGCGACCAGCCCTTCGGGGTCGCGCGGGTTCAAGATCAGGAGGTTGACGCCCTTGGCGACCATGTCCTCCACGTCGGCGATCTGCTTGTTCATGTCGTTCTGGCCGTCGGAGGTCGAGACCTCGCAGCCGGCCTTCTTGGCCTGGTCGAGCGCGGCCGCCTGTTGGGCGGCAAAGTAGGGGGCGCTCAGCGTGTACATGGCAACGCCGACCTTGCAGTCGGCAGCCTGGGCCGCACCGCCGGCCAACGTCGTCAAAGCGACCGCCAGCAGGCAACCCGAAAGGGGCAGTGACTTCATCTCCATCCTCCACAGATCGGGCGCATCCTCCCTGCCCGCCTTGTAGCTTAGGTACACAATTGACAAGCCGTCAACCGCCGCAATAGGCATTATGTTACGATTTTCACATTGGTTCTGCCATTTCGCGTTGCGATCATCCCGATGTTGCACTGCGGAAACCGTCATGCAGCACGATTTTCCGTTGCAATCCGTGAGCGACCTCGGTTCAATGTAGTAATTCTACAATTTGGAGACGCTTCATGCGCGAGCCGGGTGTATTCACGGTCGATATCGAACGGGGCGAGCTACGCGGCGCGGCCACGCGCTACCGGAAGACGCTGGGCGATCTAGCCGGGCTCTACGAAGACGATGCGGCCTTCGAGACGCGCCTTGCCGAACTCGGCCCCGAGGCCGTGATGTACGAGGTGACCGACCACAAGCCGTCGGCGGACGCCGGCGACATGATCATCGGCGTCACGCGCATGGCGCCGGGCCGGATCGGGCGCGAATTCTTCCTGACGCGCGGCCATATCCACGCCCGGGCCGACCGGCCCGAAATGTACTACGGCGAGGCCGGCACCGGCCTGATGCTCCTGGAATCGCCCGAAGGCGAGGTGCGCATCGTCGAGATGAGGCCGCGCACGCTCTGCTACGTGCCGCCCTTCTGGATCCACCGATCGGTGAATGTCGGAGCGGACGATCTCGTGATGACCTTCGCCTATCCAGCCGATGCGGGGCAGGACTACGACATCATCGCCCGGTCGGGGGGCATGCGCCAGCGCATCGTCGACGACGGACAGGGCGGCTGGCAGGCCGTGGACAATCCGGCCTGGACCCCTCGCTCGGCGGAAGCGATCGCGGCGCTGAAGGAACCGGCGCGATGAACACGGTATCCGCGCCCTACCCGCCCGCCGCGCGCCCGACCTTCTACTTCATCGGCGTGACCACGGGCCAAAGCTCGATCATGAATGTGTTTCCGGCCTGGGCGCGCTTTCTGGGTCTCGATGCCGAAATCCGCGGGATCGACCTGCCCCTGCATGCCGATGCGGCGGCCTATCGCGAGGTCGTTTCCTTCATCAGGCAAGATCCCCTGTCGGTCGGGGCCCTCGTGACGACGCACAAGATCGACCTCTTCAAGGCGGCGCACGACCTCTTCGACGAGATCGACCCCCATGCCCGGCTGATGGACGAGACGAGCTGCATCTCCAAGCGCGACGGCCGGCTCGTCTGCCACGCCAAGGACCCGATCACCTCCGGTCTGGCGCTCGACGGCTTCCTGCCGCCCCGCCATTTCGAGCGAACCCGCGCGGAGTTGTTCTCCATGGGGGCCGGGGGCTCGACCATCGCGCTCACCTGGCATCTCATGCAGGCGAGCCGGGGCTCCGACCGCCCCTCGCGAATCGTCGTGTCCAACCGCAGCCAGGCGCGGCTCGATGACATCCAGCGCATCCACCGGGCGATGAAAACGGATGTGCCGGTCACCTACGTCCTCGCGCCTCGTCCGGGGGACAACGACGCCGTTCTCGCGTCGCTGAAAGCCGGATCGCTGGTGATTAACGCGACGGGCCTCGGCAAGGACGCGCCGGGATCGCCGCTGACCAACGCCGGCCGCTTTCCCGAGAACGGGGTCGTCTGGGACCTGAACTATCGCGGCGACCTCGTCTTCCTCGCCCAGGCGCGGTTGCAGGCGGAAAGCCGCCGGCTCCAGGTGGAGGACGGCTGGACCTACTTCCTCTACGGCTGGAGCCAAGTCATCGCCGAAGTGTTCGCGATCGACATTCCGCCGACCGGCCCGCGCTTCGACGAGATCGCCGCGATCGCCCGGCGCGCCGCGAAGGCTTGAGATCGTGGAGCGCATTCTCGTCACCCCGCGCTCGCTCACCCTCGCCCCGCATCCGCTGGTGGAGCGGCTGCGCGAGCAGCGCTTCGAGATCGTCTACTCGGCGCCCGATACGCTCCCGGACGAGGCCGAGCTTTGCCGGCTCCTGCCCGGCGCGGTGGGCTGGCTGGCCGGCGTCGAGCCGGTCTCGCCTGCCGTGATCGCCCGCGCCGACGCGCTTCGCGTCGTCAGCCGCAACGGCAGCGGCACCGACAACCTGCCCCTGCCGCTTCTGGCCGAGCGCGGCATCACCGTGTGCCGGGCCGACGGGGGTAACGCTGCGGGCGTCGCGGAACTCGCGATCGCCCTGGCGCTGTCGGCGCTGCGCCAGATCCCCTTCGCCGACGCCGGCCTGAAGGCGGGCGAATGGCGACGCCGCAGGGGGCGCGAGATTCGCGGCCGCAAGGTCGGCATCGTCGGCTGCGGCGCGGTGGGCGGCGAAGTGGCACGACTGTTCTCGGCGCTCGGCGCCGATATTCTCGCCTTCGACCCCGCGCGGCCCGAACTCCATGTGGAGCCCGGACGCCTTCGCTGGGTGGACTTGGCCAGTCTTTTCGCCGAGTGCGACCTCGTTTCCTTCCACTGCCCCGCCATGCCGGGCAACCGTCCGCTTCTCGACCGCGCCGCGCTCGCCACCTTGCGCGAGGGCGCCGTCGTGGTGAACACCGCGCGCGCCAGCCTCGTGGACGAGGAGGCGATGCTGGAAGCGCTTGATGCCGGCCGCCTGTTCGCCTATGCGACCGACGTGTTTCCCGAGGAGCCACCGCGCTCGCGCGCGCTTCCCGGCCATTCGCGGGTGATCGCCACGAGCCATGTCGGCGGCTTCACGGCGGAAAGCGTCGATCGCGTCACCGAGCTCGCGGTGCGAAACCTTCTCAGCGTTCTTCGCCCGTGACGAGCCGTTTCGATGCCCTGTCCCTAACGGAGCCTTTGGGCGAACGGCTGGCGGGCGAGCCCTCTCCCGGCTCCCGCCACGTGTCGCTGTTCTGGCTGGGCCAAGCCGGCTTCGTTCTGGAAGGGGCGGGATGCCGCATCCTGATCGACCCCTACCTGTCGGATTCGCTCCACGTGAAATATGCCGGCAGCGCGACGCCACACGACCGTATGATGCCGGCCCCGATCGCTCTCCAGGCGCTCGGCCGGGTGGACCTCGTTCTCCTCACCCATCGCCACACCGACCACATGGACTCCGAAACGCTTCGCCCGCTGGCCGAGCGGTTTCCGGCCGCGCGCTTCGTGGTCCCCGCCGCCGAACGCGACGAGGCCCTCAGGCGCATCGGGACAGTGGCGAACCGCCTGCTGCCCATGGATGCCGGTGAGGCACTGGAGCCGCTGCCCGGCGTCCGGCTCCACGCGGTGCGCGCCGCGCACGAAACGCTGGAACGCGACGCCGACGGCCGCCACCGCTTCCTCGGATACGGGGTGACGCTCTCCGGCGTCACCGTCTTCCATTCCGGCGACACCGTCCCCTTCGAGGGTCAGGTCCGTGAGGTGGCGGCGCTCGCGGCCGACATCGCGCTTCTGCCGGTGAACGGGCGCTCCCCAGCGCTCCGTGCGGCCGGGATCGCCGGCAACATGACGGCGCGCGAGGCGGCCGCGCTCGGCGCGGCGGCCGGCATCCCGGTGGTCCTCGCCCATCACTACGGCATGTTCGCCTTCAACACGGCCGATCCGGGGGAGATCGACCGGGTGGGCGCCGAGACGCGGCCCTTGCGCTTCGAACGCGCGCGGCTCGGCGTGGAATACCGGCTGGAGCGGAGCAGGACCGCCGGTTGACGCTTCCCCCCGGCGATGGACATGGTGCACTGGCGGCACGAGGAGCCGAACGGTCGGAGCGCGGTGTGACGCAATCGAACACGACAACCGCCGCGCCCACGCGCAACATCCTGGAAATCGTGCGCGACACGCACGATGCCCTTCGCAAGTCGGAGCGCAAGGTCGCCGATCTCGTCCTCGCCGACCCGCAAGTCGTGCTCGGCATGACGCTGGCGGAAACGGCGGCGCAGGCCGATGTCAGCCAGCCGACGGTGATCCGCTTCTGCAACGCGCTCGGCTGCACCGGATACCAGGAGTTTCGCCTGCGCCTCGCACGCGGCCTCGCGCTCGGCACGCCTGCCACCCATTCCGTGCTGCGGCCGAGTGACCCGCCCGGCGCGGTGGTGGAGAAGATCTTCGACTACACGCTGACGAGCCTCGACTGGGCGCGCCGCAATCTCGACGCCGTCGCCGTGGAAGCGGCGATCGAGGCGCTTCTCCAGGCCCGCTCGATCCAGTTCTTCGGCTTCGGGGCATCCGGCATCGTGGCGCGCGACGCGCAGCAGAAGTTCCCGCTCTTCGGGGTTCCCTGCGGGGCCGAGCTCGATTCGCACCAGCAGATCATGTCCGCCTCCGTGCTGAGGTCCGGCGACGTCGCGGTGGTAATCTCCAACACCGGGCGCACCCGCTCGCTGATCGAGATCGCCGACGTCGCGAGAGAAGGGGGCGCCACCGTGATCGGCATCACCGGATCGCGCGAGGCGCTCGGGCCCCATTGCGACATCGTCCTCGTGGCCGAAACCTTGGACAATACCGACGTCTACACCCCGACGATCTCTCGCATCGCCGCCCTCGTCGTGATCGACATCCTGTCAACCGCCGTGGGCTTGCGCCGGGCGCACGCCTCCGGCCAGCGTTTCGAGGCGATGAAACGGCGCCTCAACGCCCTGCGCACGCACGAGGACTGACGAGGCAGCCCATCGGCGCTTGACGCGGCGCTCCCGAAGGTAGAATGACTATTGTCTGCAAAGGTCATTCTTGAGACTTGGGGAGGACTTCGATGTCCACGGTTCTCGATGCGCGCGCCACGATCCTTCTGAACCCGGCCGACACGGTCGCCGTGGCGCGCCGCGCGCTGGCAGCGGGCGAGGATACCGGGATCGCGGGCGTGCGCGCCGGCGCCGAGATCCCGAGTGGGCACAAGGTCGCCATCCGCGCCATCCGCGCGGGCGAGGAGGTCCTGAAATATGGGCAGGCGATCGGTCATGCGGCCGTGGACATCCAGCCGGGAGACCATGTCCACCTGCACAATCTCGCCATGCACGACAGCCACGTCACCCACGAGTTCGCCGCCGACGCGCGCGCAACGCCGCTCCTGCCGGAAGCCGAGCGCCGCACCTTTCAAGGGTACCTGCGCGCCGACGGGCAGGTCGGCACGCGCAACTATATCGGCATCGTGTCCTCGGTGAACTGCTCGGCCACCGTGTCGCGCGCCATCGCCGACCATTTCAACCGGCGCGGCGGGCTCGACGGCTTCCCGAACGTCGACGGTGTCGTGGCGCTGACGCACGGCCAGGGCTGCGCGCTCAACCTCAAGACGGAAGGCTACGCCTATCTCGCCCGAACGCTGTCGGGCTACGCGCGCAATCCGAACTTCGGCGCGATCCTGATGATCGGGCTCGGCTGCGAAAGCAACCAGATCTCCTTCATCACCGACAAGTACGGGCTGGAGGAAGGCCCGCTCCTGCGCACGATGACGATCCAGCAGCTCGGCGGCACGAGGAAGACCGTCGAGGAGGCGAGCGCCATCATCGGCGAGATGCTGCCCACCGTGAACGCGGCGCAGCGCACGACCCAGCCCCTGTCGAAGCTCAAGCTCGCGCTCGAATGCGGCGGCTCGGACGGCTATTCCGGCATTTCCGCCAATCCGGCGCTTGGGGCGGCGTCCGACCTTCTCGTTCGCAACGGAGGCACCGCGTGCCTAGCCGAAACGCCCGAGATCTACGGCGCCGAGCATCTCCTGACGCGCCGCGCCGTGACGCCGGCGGTCGCCCAGAAGCTGATGGACCGGATCGACTGGTGGCGCGACTATACCGCCCGCCACGGCGCCGAGCTCAACAACAACCCCTCCCACGGCAACAAGGCGGGCGGGCTGACGACGATCCTGGAAAAATCGCTCGGCGCGGTCGCCAAGGGCGGCACCATGCCGCTGGAAGCGGTCTACGAGTATGCGGAAGCCATCGACCGGACCGGCTTCGTGTTCATGGATACGCCGGGATACGACCCGGTGGCGGTGACCGGTCAGATCGCCGGCGGCTGCAACATGCTGATCTTCACCACGGGCCGAGGCTCGGTGTCGGGCTGGAAGCCGGTGCCCACGATCAAGGTCGCCACCAACAACGACATGTTCGAGCACATGAGCGACGACATGGACGTCAATTGCGGGGGGATCGTCACCGGCGAGGAAACGATCGAACAATCGGGGACACGGATGTTCGAGTTCCTCTTGGAGGTCGCCTCCGGCCGCCGCACCCAGAGCGAGATCTACGACTACGGCGACAACGAGTTCGTGCCCTGGCAGCTCGGCGCCATCACCTGACCGCCGGCGCCGTGGCCTTGGCGAAGCAGCCGTCCTACGCGCGGATCGGGCGGACCTTGCGCGATCGGATCGGGGCGGGCGCGCTTCCCCCCGGCGCCGTGCTCCTGGAAGGGGCGATCGCTTCGCTCTTCGGCGCCAGCCGGTCCACCGTCCGGCAGGCGCTGGCCGAGCTGGAGCGAGATGGGCTCGTTTCGCGCTTTTCCGGGCGCGGCCTTCTGGTCGCAGGCGGTTGCGAACCGCTGCGGCTCGACCTGACGCCGGACCATCTCGGGCTCGAGGACGACCCGCCCGAGACGGCTCCCCGCACCGACGGACTCTATTACGAGGTAGAGCGCGAGATCCTGACGCGCTCGATGTTCGGCCGGTTCCGCGTCAACGAGCTGGCGCTCGCCCGCCACTACGGCGCGAGCCGGGCGCTCGCCCGCGACCTTCTTCTCAAGGCGCAAGGGGCGGGCATCGTCGCCAAGGGCGAGCGGGGCCATTGGTGGATCGTGCCGCTGGACGAAACGCGCATCCGCGACCTCTACGAGCTGCGCGAGCTTCTGGAGCCCGTGGCGCTGCGCGCCGCCGCGCCCCATCTGCCCGAAGGCCTGGTGGAGGGCATGCGCGATCGCCTTCGCGAAAGCCTCGACCCCTTCGGCGATCTCGACATCGACACGCTCGACGCGCTGGAGCAGGATCTTCACACGACCTGTCTCGGCTTCTGCCCGAACGGCGAGATCGTCGGCTCGCTGCACCGGGCGCGCGCCTCGCTGATTCCCGGCAAGCACATGCAGAAGATTCTCCTGGCTCCGGATGCACGCGACTCCTTCATGGCCGAGCATCTCGACATCCTCGACGCGCTCCTGGCGGCCGAGACCGAGCGGGCGAGCGTACGCTTGGCCGAGCATCTCGCGATCTCGCGCGAAAAGGCCGTCCACCGCCTCCACGAGTTTCTGGCGAGGTTCCAGCCGACCGCGATCGCCTATATCCTCGAATAGGGTGCTTGGCCCCGACGCCATTTGATCGAACCTGCCGCACCCGCCTGTGGTCCGCGGGATGCTAAGCTCGGCCCCGAATCGATCGCGGCCCGTCTTCGGCCTCGCGAAGCCTGCGCGAACCCCTGTCGCCGGCCCTATGGAACAGGTGACACGCGTTTGCTTCCCACGCCCCCGGCCGACCGCTCCTTCATCGCTCCCCTTCTGACGGACCTTGGGGAGGCCATCGCCGCCGACCGGGAAGGACCGGCGCGCCTCGGCCTCGACGTCCTCGCCCGGCACGGCCTGCACCGGCGCTTCGCCGAGCCCGCGCCCGGCGGCGGCTACCGGTACGCCGGCACCTGGGACGTGGTTCTCGAACTGCTGGCGGGCGTCGGCGGGGTGGACCTGTCCACCGCGCGCCTTCTGGAAGGCCATCTCAACACGCTCCAGCTCGTCGCCCTCTATGGGACGCAGGTGCAGCAGGGGCGCGTCCTCGGCTGGCTGGACGAGGGTGGATGGCTCGGCGTCTGGGGCGCGGACGGCGAGGTGCCGCTGCGCCTCAGGCCCGACGCGCAGGGCGGCGGCCGGCTCGAAGGTGCCAAGCGCTACGCCTCGGGCGCCGGAACGCTGCGCGGCGCGCTGGTACCTGTCGGTGACGACGCGGGCGTTCTCCAGCTCCTGCTCCTCTCCGTCGACGATCCGGCCCGCGTCGACCTGTCCACCTGGAACCAGCGCGGCATGCGGCGCACGGCGTCCGGCACATATCGCTTCGACGGGATCGAGATCGGAGCCGAAGACATCGTCGGCGCGCCCAACGACTACAAGCGGGAGCCCTTCTTCGTCGGCGGCATCTGGCGCTGCGCCGCAGCCCAGCTCGGCGCGCTGGAGGCGATCGTCGCCCTCATGGTGACCGAGCTTTCCGCCAACGGGCGCGACGCCAGTCCCTTGCAGATGATGCGCATCGCCACCGCCATCATGCGTGCGCGCACCGCCCGGTTCTGGGTGGAGGATGCGGCGCAGCGTGTCGAACTCTGTCCCCCGGATGCCGATGAGGCCGACATCCTGCGCATCACCGCCTGCTCGGCGCTCGCCCGCGTCACCCTGGAAAACGCGGCGATGGAGGTGATCGATCTCGCCGAGCGCGCGCTCGGCCTCGGCTCCTTCGCGCTCGGTCATCCGGCCGAAGCCCTGACGCGCGATCTCGCCGTCTACATCCGCCAGGCCAACCCGGACGGGACGCTGATCCAGCACGGCCGTGCGCTCGCCAAGGACTGGATCCGCCGATGACCGACACGACGCTGGGAGCCTGGAACGCACGCGTGGCAGAGGCGCCCGTCGCGGAAGTCGAACGGCTGATCGGCGCGGGCGCGCTCGTCGTCGTCTCGCCCCATCCCGACGACGAGACGATCGCCTGTTCCGGCCTCGTTCTCGGCGCCGTGCGCCTCGGGCGCCCGGTCGGGCTCGTGGCGCTGACGGACGGCGGCCACTCGCATCCCGGCTCGCGCGAATATCCGCCTCAGCGCCTCGCCACCATCCGCGTCGAGGAGCAGCGGCAAGCCCTCGCACAGCTTGGCTGCACGCCGGCCGCCGAACTCCGCCTCGGGCTGCCCGACGGCGCCTCGGGCCGCGACCCCGCCTTCCCGGCGGCCGTGGAGCTGGTGATCGAGCTTTGCCGGCGCCTGGGCGCCACCGCGCTCGCCGCCCCGCATCCCGACGACCCCCATCCCGACCACCATGCGGCCGCCGCCCTCGCGCTTGAGGTGCGCCGCGCCCTGCCGAGCCTGCGCATCCTGTTCTACGAGGTGTGGACGCGGCGCCTGCCCCCCGAAACCCCGTTCCGCGACGCCGGGCTCACGCCGTTTCGCGTCGCCACCGACCCCGCTCTAAAGGCCCGGGCGCTGGATGAGCATGCCAGCCAGCTTGGCCGCGTGGTGCGCGACGACCCTCAAGGCTTCGTGCTGCCGCCCTGGTTCCTCCGGGCGCTGGACACGCCGATGGAATGGGTGTCGTGGCTCGCCATGCCCGGCGCAGTGCCGGCGCCCGAGCACTTCGCCCGGCTTTATGCCGACGACGGCGACCCCTGGCATGCGCGCTCCTCGGCCTACGAGGCGGAAAAGCGCGAGGCGGCGGTGCGCCTCCTCGGGTCTCGCCGCTACGAGCGCGCGCTGGAAGCAGGCTGCGGCGAAGGCCACCTGACGGCGGCGCTTGTCCAGACCGGCGTTGCGCGCTCGGGTCTCGGGGTGGACCGCGAGCCCGCGATCGTCGAGCGGGCCGCGCGCCGCTATGGGGAAACGGGCGCCGCCTTTCGGGTCGGCAGCCTGCCGGACGACCTGCCGGACGGTCCCTTCGACCTCGTGGTCTTTTCCGAGGTCCTGTATTTCCTGGACGAGGACACGCTCGGGAAGCTCGCCCGCCGCCTGCCCGCGCTCCTGACGGAAGGGGCCGATCTTCTTCTCGTGTCCTATCTCGGACCCACCGACACGCCGCTGCCGGGCCGAGAGGCGGCGGATTTCCTCGTGGCCTCGCTGGGCTCGCGCGTCACCTGCCAAGAGATTCGCGAAACGCCGGACTACCGGATGGAACGTCTCGAATGGCGTCCCGCATCCGGAGAAGCGCCGGCAGATGATGCCGCAGGTCGGACAGGCGCATCCGGCATCGCGTGAGCTTCGGGCTGAGGTCCTCGGCCTCCGCCCAGGCGAGCCCGTTTCCGACCGAAGCCAGGCGCCGAGCCGCGTCGACGTCCAGACCCAGCGAGCGGAGAAGCTCCAGCCGCTCGCCCTGCGTGCGCGCTTCGCCGAACCGGCGCCGCGAACGAAGGCGCAGGAGCAGCGCGGCAGGCGGCTCCAGCGTCTCGTCCACCACGGGATCGCCTTCCGTCCGGTTGCGCAGGAGCTCGTCGGCCAGCCCGCCGCGCGCGCGCCCGTCCAGCCGGCACGAGGTTTCGACGCAAGGGCCCTGCGAATAGCGGATGCGCAGCCTGAGCGCCTCGCAGCGGCGGCGAAACGCCCGATCCTCGGCGAAGGCGGGCGTCGGCAGCGGCCCGGCGCGCCGGTAGGCCGCGCCCGTGACCGCGAAGTTCGCCCCGCCGATATTGCCATGGTGCGGCCAGGGGTTGTCCGGGTCGGGCAGGACGAGGGCGGCCAAGTGACGGGACGCTTCCCGGTATTGCCGGATCGTGGCCTCGCTCATCGGGTCGGCCGGTGGCAGCCGGGCCGCCTCCTCGGGCAGGAAGCCGATCCGCCCGCACACGAGATCGAAGCCGAGGGCGAACTCCTGCGCATAGGCGGCGCGGAGGCCGGGAAGCACCACCGTGTCCCCGTCCACCGACAGGAGCGCCGCACTGGGAGCGAGAGCGTGCGCGATGTCGAAGCCGAGGCGCCGGGCGAGGGGCGCGGAGCCCCGGCCGCCCTTCCAAGCGCAGTCGAAGAGGAGCCAGGGCCGCGACCAGCGCCCCATGCGCGCAAGTGCGATGGGGACCGTGTCGTCGCGGCACCCGTTGGCCACGAGAACGACGCCGTCCTCGGGCTCCAGCTCCGTGTCGAGGGCGGCTAGGCAGCGGTCGATACGGCCGGCCTCGTTCTGGGCGGGCAGGCAGGCGATGAGCGCGGCGGCCGCCATACGCTCGGGCGCGCCGTGGAACACGCCGCCGGCCAGCGGCAGGTCGGGGGGAACGAGGGTTTCGATGCCCTGGCGGATGGTCATGGCCCTTCGATTCCCATCCGCCCCGAACAGGCCGTTTCGCCAGCGTCCCGGCGCGGGATCCGGAAGAACCCTCTCAAGGGCGAGCGGGACGCATGGGCCGGGCCTAGACCGCATCGGCCCCCGAACCCTTCATTCCCTGTCTTGTCGGCCGTTCGAGAGCCAGGAGCAAGGGCGCGCGGCGTCTTGTATCGGTTCACGGCTACGGAACGCCGCAGGGCGGTCGCCTCCCTGGCTTGTGGGACGCGGCCGGCTCGGACATGGTGCGGGGAAACAGCCGGCTTTCCCTTCCGCGTTTCGGCTCCGCCTTGCCTTCGCCCACGAGAAGACACCCGCCCGATGCGCGCTCCCTGCCGGCTCCTTCTTTGCGCCCTTCTCCTCGGCGCCTTTCCGTTCGGTGCGGCAAGGGCGGAACCGATCGCCGCGCCAGGCGGGCCGAACGCCTCCCCCCTTCCCGCCCGTCCCCAGATCGTCGCCACGTTCGACCTGGCCGCGCTCGACACGCTGGAGGCGCTGGGCGTCCGGGCGGCGGGCGTGCCCGCTCCGCCCGTGCCGGAAGCTCTCGGCGGCTATGCCGATGGGCGCGCGGCACGGATCGGCTCCCTGTTCCATCCCGACTACGACGTCCTCCGGGCGCTGCGGCCCGATCTCGTGGTGATCTCGCAGCGCGCCCGGCCGGAAGCGCAAGCCCTGTCGCGCCTCGCCCCGGTGCTCGACATGACGCCACCGGACGGTGACGGGCTGGAAGGCGCGAAACGCGCGATCCGCACGCTGGCCGCCCTGTTCGGACACGAGAAAGAAGCGGAAGCGCGCCTTGGCGCGATCGATCGTCACCTCGACGGCCTGCGCCAAGTCACAGCCAAGGCCGGTCGCGGCCTCGTGGTGATGACGACGGGCGAGCGGATCAGTGTCTTCGGGCCAGGATCGCGCTACGACATCGTCCATTCCGGCTTCGGCATGGCGCCCGTCGCAACGCCGATCCCAGCGGAAACGCATGGAATGGTGGTGGACGACCGTTTCATCCGCGACGCCGACCCGGACTGGCTCTTCGTGATCGACCGCGACGCGGCGGTCGGCGAAGCGCCCTCCGCCGACCGACTGGCCGCAACGCTGGTGGCCGAAACCACGGCGTGGCGCCGGGGCCAGGTGGTCCGTCTCGACCCCGTGCGCTGGTATCTCGTCGGCTTCGGTCTCGCAGCCCTCGAAGCCGATATCGACGAGATCGGCGCGGCGATGGACCGCGCGCCCGTCCCCTGACGGCGCTCGTTGTGGTAAGTCGACCCGAACGCAGCCTCCTTGAAAGCGCCCGGCCCATGCCCCTGATCCAGCTCGTCACCACCGGCGGCACCATCGCGTCCCGGGCCGGTGGGCAACCGGATCATGCGGCCGACGTCGTGGCCGCGATCGGGGGCGCCGCCCTGCGCGCCGCGCTCCACGACCCGCTGGACGGGATCGAGCTTCGCGTCGACGACTTCTGCCGCATCGGCTCCTCGGCGATCGATCTCGATCTCGCCTTCCGCATCGCGCAGCGCGTCGGCGAACACCTCGAAGACCCGGCCTGCGATGGGGTGGTGGTGACGCACGGTACGGACACGATGGAGGAAAGCGCGTATCTCGCCGATCTCCTCGTCGGCTCGGACAAGCCCGTGGTCTTCACCGGCGCCCAGCGCAGCGCCGACGAGCCCGACACGGACGGCCCGCGCAACATCGCGGATGCCGTGCGCCTCGCCGCCGACCCGGCGGCACGCGGCCTTGGCGCGCTGATCCTGTTCGAAGGCGATTTTCACGCCGCGCGCGACGCGACCAAGACCCACACCTCGCGCACCGACACGTTCCGCTCCGCCGAGCACGGCAAGCTCGGCGACGTCGACGCGGGCGAGGTGCGCATCCATCGTCGTCCGCCCCCGCGCCGGACGATCGCCGCCGAGCGCATCGATCCCGGCGTCGAGCTGATCCGCCTCGCCATGGGATCGAGCGACAAGCTCCTACGGTTTGCCGCTTCGAGCGGGGCAAGCGCCATCGTCCTCGAATGCTTCGGGCGGGGCAACGCGCCGCCCGTCGTCGCGGCGGCGGTGGCGGAGATCGTGGCGGCCGGCACGCCGGTGATCGTCACCTCGCGCTGCCCGGAAGGGCGCGTGCGGCCGATCTACGGCAATGGCGGGGGCAAGGATCTCGAGCGCGCGGGCGCTCTCTTCGCGGGCGATCTCGCCGGGCCGAAAGCGCGCATCCTCGCCGCCCTGCTTCTTGCCGCCGGCCTGCCGCTCGCCGAACACTTCGCCGCCCACCTTTGAGACTGGCCGGCAAGCCACGCGAACGATTTCGTCGTTTGAGCGGGTGGATCAGCAATCCGATCTTCAGTATAGCTTAGAGATAGACGAAACCGCCTGTCCCCCGCGTCCATCCGCCACTAGCATCCCCTCGTTTCCCGCCGAAGAGGATGTCGATGCCGCCCAGCGTTTCCGACCGGACCCGATTGCCCCACGCTCGCGATGGCGGCGACCCATGCGAAAGCGCCGACGGTTGAGCGCGAAGCGCATCCTGGTTCTCGGCGGGGGCGCCAGCGGCGTGGTGCTGGCCGCCCATCTCCTGCGCTCGGACGCGCGCGTCGAGGTCGCGGTGGTGGAGCGACGGCCGGTGATCGGGGCGGGCGTCGCCTACGGCACGGACGAGCCGGACCACCTTCTCAACACCCGCGCCAGCGCCATGAGCGCGTTTGCCGACGATCCCGACCATTTCTGGCGCTGGCTGGAGGACCAGGGCCACGCGGCAGCCCTCGGACTCCATGATGCCTTCGCCTTCGTGCCGCGCCGGCTCTACCGGACCTATCTCGCCGACATCGTGAAGCCTTGGGATGCCGAGACTGGCGACGGGCGGCTGCGCTTCGTGCGCGGCGAATGTGCGGATCTGCGATCGGTGCCCGGCGGGATCGCCGCCGATCTCGGCGACGGGCGCACCGAGATCGCGGACGTCGCGGTTCTGGCCACCGGCTACAGCGAGCCGAGCATCGCGGGCAGGAATCCTTGCGCCGGCCCGTGGCAAAGCCGGGACGCACTCGGCATCGACCCCGGCGAAGCGGTGGTGATCGTCGGCACCGGCTTGTCCATGGTGGACAACGTCGCGCTCTTACGCGCGAGCCGGCACCGGGGGCCGATCACCGCCGTGTCGCGGCGCGGGCTCCTGCCGCAGATCCACGAGCGCTCGGTGCCCCTGCCCCTCGACCCCGCCGACGTGCCGTTCGGCACGTCCTTGTCCTATCTCCTGCGCTGGATCCGGCGCACCGTACGCTGGGCCGAGGAGCGGGGCGGCGACTGGCGCGACGTGGTGGACGCGCTGCGCCCGCACACGCAGACGCTTTGGCAATCGATGACGCTGGACGCCAAGCGCCGCTTCCTGCGCCACGCCAAGACCTTGTGGGAAATCCACCGCCACCGCATGGCGCCCGAAGCCGCCGCCATTCTTCAGGAGGCGCTGGACGAGGGACAGCTCACGATCGTCGCCGCCCATGTGGAGGGAATCGAGCGCAAGGGAACGGGCCGAACCGTGCGCCTGCGCCGACCGGGTGGGGTCGTGGAGAGCCTCTTCGCCGTCCACGTGATCGACTGCACGGGGACGCTGCGCGAGCCCGAGCCCGGACGCGGCGGGCTGGTCGAGATCCTGATCGGACGCGGCGCCGCGCGGCTCGACCCGCTTCGCATCGGCATCGACGTGACGGCCGACGGCGCGGTGGTGGCCGCGGACGGCACCCCCTCGCCGCGCCTTTTCGCGGTCGGGCCGGTGACGCGCGCAAGGTTCTGGGAGATCACCGCCCTGCCCGATATCCGCGTCCAGTGCGCGGCGCTGGCGCGCACGCTTCTGGACCGCGTTCCGGCCTGAACTAGACCATCAGGTGCCGGCGCACCTCGGGCTCATCGAGATCGGCGCCGACGCCGCTGAACACGATGCGGCCCCGGTCGAGGATGTAGACCCGGTCGGCAAGCTCACGGCAGAAGTCGAGATACTGCTCGACCAGGAGAACCGCGATCCCCGCTTCCTGCTTGAGGTAGCGGATCGCCCGTCCGATATCCTTGATGATCGAGGGCTGGATGCCCTCCGTCGGTTCGTCCAGGACCAGAAGGCGGGGCCGCGTGACGAGCGCCCGGCCGATGGCGAGCTGCTGCTGCTGGCCGCCCGACAGATCGCCCCCGCGCCGCCCGAGCATGGTCTTCAGAACCGGAAACAGCTCGAACACGTGCTCGGGGATCGTGCGCTCGGCGCCCTTCAGCGGCGCGAAGCCGGTGTGGAGGTTTTCGCGCACCGACAGGAGCGGAAACACCTCGCGCCCCTGCGGCACGAAGCCGATGCCGGCGCGCGCCCGCGCATAAGGCGCGGCACTGCCGAGATCCTTCCCCTCCAGTTCGATGCGCCCGGCCCGGATCGCCTGCTGGCCGACGACCGCGCGCATCAACGAGGTCTTGCCGACCCCGTTGCGCCCGAGGACGCAGGTGATCTCGCCCGCCTTCGCCTCCAGCGACACGCCGCGCAGCGCCTGCGCGGCGCCGTAGAACAGATCGACGTCGGAAACTTTCAGCATGTCAGCGCCCTTTCGAAGGATCGGCGGCGGAGGGTCGGTGAGGAATTTTTCGTCGTTCGGAAGGAGCCGAACTTGAGTGATGCCAGCGGCATCGGCGAGGATCGGGGACGCTCTGGCGGCGGAAAAGGCCCGCCGGACCGACCCGATCGATCGTTCGAAAGGGCGCTAGCGCCCCAGATAGACTTCGATCACGCGCGGGTCGGCCGAGACCTGGTCGAGCGGACCTTCGGCGAGGACGTGCCCCTCGTGCAGGCAGGTGACCTTGACGTCCAGCATGCGCACGAAATGCATGTCGTGCTCGACCACCACCACCGAACGGGTTTGCGCGATGCCCTTCAGGAGACGCGCGGTTTCCTCGGTTTCGGCATCGGTCATCCCGGCCACCGGCTCGTCGACGAGGAGAAGCTCGGGGTCCTGCGCGAGCAGCATGCCGATCTCCAGCCATTGCTTCTGGCCGTGGCTGAGGTCGGCGGCCGGCAGCGCGCGCTTTTCCCAGAGGCGCACGGTTCTTAAGATCTCCTCGATCCGCCCATCCTCTTCGGCGCCGCGCCGGTGAAGGAGGGCGGCGAAGATGCCCCGGTCGCCGGCGAGTGCCAGGCGCAGATTGTCCTCCACCGTGTGCCCTTCGAAGACGGTCGGCTTCTGGAACTTGCGCCCGATGCCGAGCCTTGCGATCCCGGCCTCGTCGTGGGCCGTGAGGTCGATGTCGCCGGCGAAGTAGACGTCGCCCCGATCGGGCCGCGTCTTGCCGGTGATGATGTCCATCATCGTGGTCTTGCCGGCGCCGTTCGGGCCGATGATGGCGCGCATCTCGCCGCGCGCGACGACGAGCGACAGGTCGTTGATCGCCCGGAACCCGTCGAAGCTCTTGGACACGCCGTCGAGGTAAAGCAGCGTTTCGCCGCGCGGCGCCTTCGCGGCGGCTTCGCGCTCGCGCCGCTCGGCCATGGCGGTGGCATAGGGGTGGGGCGAGACGCGGGGCGGGACGGCGGTTTCCGGGGTCATCGAACTCACTCCGCGGGGTTGGCGGCGGGGGCGGCCGCGCTGTCGTCGACGCCCTTTTCGGCGCGCGCGGCGCGGCGGCGCTCCGTCAAAGCCCGCCAGCCGCCGTCGATCGTGCCGACGATGCCGCGCGGGAGGAACAGGGTGACGAAGACGAAGAGGCCGCCGAGGATGAAGAGCCAGGCGTCCGGCGCGGCGGCGGTGAAATAACTCTTGCCGCCATTGACGAGGATCGCGCCGATCACCGGGCCGAGGATCGTCGCGCGCCCGCCCACCGCCGTCCAAACCACGACCTCGATCGAGTTCAGCGGCGCGAACTCGCCGGGGTTCACGATGCCGACCTGCGGCACGTAGAGCGCCCCGGCGACGCCCGCCATCATCGCCGACAGCGTGAAGGCGAAGAGCTTCACGTATTCCGGCTTCCAGCCGAGAAAGCGCGTGCGCCCTTCCGCGTCGCGCACCGCGATCATCAGGAGCCCGAGCTTGGAGCGCGTCACCGCGCCGACGAGAAGGACGCCCCCCGCCAGCGCGACAGCGGTCGCGGCGAACAGCCCGGCGCGCGTCGAGGCGGCCTGGAGGGGAGCTCCGAGGATTTCCTTGAAATCGGTCAGCCCGTTGTTGCCGCCGAACCCCATATCGTTGCGGAAGAAGGCGAGGAGGAGCGCGTAGGTCAGCGCCTGCGTGATGATCGAAAGGTAGACGCCCGTCACCCGGGAGCGAAAGGCGAAGAAGCCGAACAGGAAGGCGAGAAGCCCCGGCACCAGCACCACCATAAGCGCGGCGAACCAGAACTGGTCGAACCCCTGCCAGAACCAGGGGAGTTCGCGGTAGTTCAGGAACACCATGAAGTCCGGCAGGTCGGGATTGCCGTAGACGCCGCGCGCCCCGATCTGGCGCATCAGGTACATTCCCATCGCGTAGGCCCCCAGAGCGAAGAACGCGCCGTGGCCGAGCGACAAGATGCCGACATAGCCCCAGACGAGGTCGAGCGAGAGCGCCAGCAGAGCGTAGGCCAGATACTTGCCGAGGAGCGGCACGAGGTGGTCCGGCACATGGAGCGGATGGCCGGGGGAGAGCCCGAGGTTGAGCGCGGGCACCAGAACGGCGGCGAGGAGGAGCGCCAGGGCCAGCCAGACGACGCGGGGTCCGAGAAGCCGAACGGTGATCATGCGTCCACGAACCTTCCCTTGAGGGCGAAGAGGCCGCGCGGCCGTTTCTGGATGAAGAGGATGATGAGGACGAGCACCACGATCTTGCCGAGAACGGCGCCGGCATAGGGCTCGAGGAACTTGTTGACGAGGCCGAGCGACAGAGCACCGACGAGCGTGCCCCAGAGATTGCCGACCCCGCCGAACACCACCACCATGAAGCTGTCGATGATGTAGCCTTGCCCCAAGTCCGGCGAGACGTTGTCGATCTGGCTGAGCGCCACGCCCGCCATGCCGGCGATCCCGGAGCCGAGCGCGAAGGTCAGGGCGTCCACCATCGGCGTGCGGATGCCCATGGCGGCGGCCATGCGCCGGTTCTGGGTAACGGCGCGCATCTGGAGGCCCGCCGCCGTGCGGTTGAGTGCGAAGAGGAGCGCGGCGAAGACGACGGCTGCGAAGACGATGATCCACAGCCGATTCCAGGTGACGGCCATCTGCCCGATCTCGAAAGAGCCCGACATCCAGGACGGATTGGAAACCTCCCGGTTGGTCGGCCCGAAGATCATACGGACCGCCTGCTGGAGGATCAGCGACACGCCGAAGGTGGCGAGCAGCGTTTCCAGCGGGCGGCCGTAGAGGAAGCGGATGACGCCGCGCTCGATCACGAAGCCGACGAAGCCTGCCACGAGGAACGCCATCGGAATGCTAAGCGCCAGCGACCAGTCCAGCCATTGCGGGGCGTGGTCGCGCATGGCTTGCTGGACGACGAAGGTCGTGTAGGCACCCAGCATCACCATCTCGCCATGCGCCATGTTGATGACGCCCATGACGCCGAAGGTGATGGCGAGGCCGATCGCGGCCAGCAGCAGGACGGAGCCGAGCGACAGCCCGTACCAGACGTTCTGCGCCTGCCCCCAGGCGGCGATCGTGGTGCGGATTGCGGCCGCTCCCTGTTCGGCCGCCGCGGCCACGGCCGGGTCCGCGTCGCTCGCAGCGGCCGTCAAGACGTTCAGCGCCGCGCGGTCGGAACGCTCGGCGACCACGTGGACGGCTTCCAGCTTCTCGGCCGAAGGCCGGTCGGAGCGCAGGACGGCGACGGCGCGCGCCTGCGTGAGACGGCCGAGGATCGCCGGGTCGCTTTCGCGGTCGATCGCCGCGTCCAGCGTCGCGATCGCTTGCGGATCGGCGCGCTCGAAGAGAGCGGAGGCGGCGCGCAGGCGCTCGGCCGGGTCGGCGGAGCCGAGCGTCAGGCCGCCGAGCGCCTCAGCCACCAGCGTTCGGATGGAATTCTTGATGCGCACCTTTTCCAAGGCGCCCTTCGGCCGTTCGCCCAGCGCCTCGCCGGTCAAGGGGTCGCTGGCTGCGATGCCCGAACCGCTCGCCCGCCCGATCACGACCCGGCCACCGTCCTTCTCGTAGTAGAGATCGCCGTCGGCGAGAGCCCGGAGCGCGGGCGCCACCGCCGGATCGCCGGTCGCCGCCAGCGCTCCGATCGTCGCCTCGGTGTCGGCGAAGCTCTTCTTGCCGCCGAACTCCTGGATCAGCGCGGCGGGATCCGCCCCTTGCGCCAATGCTGCGCCGGGAAGAGCTGCAAGGAGAAGGACAAGGGCGAGGAGCGCCCGAAACGTGCCGCTCATGGGAAAAGCCGCTCCCGACCCCAAAACCGTTCCGGCTGGGGGGTCGCCATTCGTGGAAGGGATCAGGCGAAGGCGCCCCGCCCGCCGAACGGGAGGGGCGCTTCGATCGGTGTCCCCCGGAGCCGCCATGCGCGGCTCGGGGGGACGTTCAAGCCACAAGTCAGTTGGAGGCCGTGGCGCCCGCGCCGCCGCACTTGCCGGTCTCGGTGTTGAAGTTTCCGCAGGACATCGGGGCGCGCCAGTCGGAGATGAGAGGCTTGGATTCGGGCAGGTAGTCCGACCATTCGTCGCCCAGCACCAGGCCCGAGGTCTCGTGCACCACCTCGAACTGGCCGTCGTCCTGGATCTCGCCGATCAGCACCGGCTTGGTGATGTGGTGGTTCGGCCCCATGGAGGAGTAGCCGCCCGTGAGGTTCGGCACCGAGACCCCGACCATCGCGTCGATGACCGCGTCCGTATCGGTCGTGCCGGCCGCTTCCACCGCCTTCACCCACATGTTGAAGCCGATATAGTGGGCCTCCATCGGGTCGTTGGTGACGCGCTTGTCGTTC
The DNA here is from genome assembly GCF_903970965.1 of Aureimonas sp. ME7. Classification (GTDB taxonomy): domain Bacteria; phylum Pseudomonadota; class Alphaproteobacteria; order Rhizobiales; family Rhizobiaceae; genus Aureimonas. The sequence continues at coordinate 171,750 of NZ_CAJCKW010000007.1, forward strand.
TTGGTGAATTCACGCCACTTGGCGATGAACTCTTCGTTTTCCGGGGTGTCGACGCTCTGGAAGTAGTTCCAAGCGGCGAGATGCCCGACCAGCGGCTTGGTGTCGATGCCGGCGAGTTCCTCTTCGCCGACCGAGAAGGCGACGACCGGGATATCGCCCGCCGACACGCCCTGGTTGGCGAGTTCCTTATAGAACGGCACGTTGGCGTCGCCGTTGACGGTGGAGACCACCGCCGTCTTCTTGCCCGAGCCGCCGAACTCCTTGATCGACGACACCTCGGTCTGCCAGTCGGAGAAGCCGAAGGGCGTGTAGTTGACCTTGATGTCCTCCGCCGCGACGCCTTTGGACTTCAGGTAGGCTTCGAGAATCTTGTTGGTGGTGCGGGGGTAGACGTAGTCCGTCCCCTCCAGCACCCAGCGTTCGACGCCTTCCTCGATCAGGTAGTCGACGGCGGGAATGGCCTGCTGGTTGGGCGCCGCGCCCGTGTAGAACACGTTGCGCTCCGATTCTTCGCCCTCGTACTGGACGGGGTAGAACAGGATCGAGTTCAGCTCCTTGAACACCGGGAGCACCGACTTGCGCGACACGGAGGTCCAGCAACCGAAGACGGCGGCGACCTTGTCCTGCGCGATGAGGCCGCGCGCGCGCTCGGCGAAGAGCGGCCAGTCGGAGGCGGGGTCGACGACCACCGGCTCCAGCTTCTTGCCGAGAAGCCCGCCCTTCTTGTTCTGCTCGTCGATGAGCATCAGCATGGCGTCCTTCAGCGTCGTCTCCGAGATCGCCATCGTGCCCGACAGCGAATGGAGGATACCGACCTTGATCGTGTCCTCCTGGGCGGCGGCGCTGAGCGTGGTGGCCAGGGTGGCGGCGGCATAGGCGCCGACGAGCCAACCGGCTTTGGTGGAAACTCGCATGGGTTCGTCCCCCTCGGATCGAAGATGATCGCGGCATCCCCGCCGCTCGTCGGCACCTTCGGACGAGTGGTGGACGGGCGGTATACGTCAAATGACGTAGACGCCGGCCCCGCCGCCGCGCGATAGGATCGGCGGGACGCAACCCAAGCCGGGACGAGGAATGATCGGACGCCAGCGCATCCTGCCCGTTCGGCGCGAATACAACCGCTTCGTCGCCAACCAGACGCTGGAAGACTACGCGCTGCGCTTCACCGCGAAATCCGCCCGGCGCTGGACGGCGGCGCGCGTGTCGCAGACGGCGATCGGGGCGATCTCGTTTCTGGCGCTCGAAGCCGTCGGCGGGGCGATCACACTGTCCTTCGGCTTCGCCAACGCGGTGGCCGCGATCCTCTGCGTCACGCTCGTCCTGTTCCTTACCGGCATCCCGATCAGCCTCTATGCCGCGCGCCACGGCGTCGACATCGACCTTCTGACGCGGGGCGCGGGCTTCGGCTATATCGGCTCCACCGTCACCTCGCTGATCTACGCGACCTTCACCTTCATCCTCTTCGCGGTGGAAGCCTCGATCATGACGGCGGCGCTCGAGCTCGCCTTCGGGCTGCCGCTGTGGATCGGCTACATCGTCTCGGCCGTCGTGGTGATCCCGCTCGTCACCCACGGCGTCACCTGGATCAGCCGCTTCCAGCTGTGGACGCAGCCGCTCTGGATCGGGCTGAACCTCCTGCCGATCGGCTTCATCCTCTGGCACGACGCCGCATCGGTCGAGGCCTGGGTCGGCTTTCCCGGCCTCGATGCGACGGGCGGGGGCGGGCTCGACCTCCTCCAGTTCGGCGCGGCCGCTTCCGTCATCCTCGCCCTGATGCCGCAGATCGGCGAGCAGGTGGACATCCTGCGCTTCCTGCCGGCGCGGGGGCAGAAGCGCGGCTGGAACTGGTGGTTCTCGTTGTTCGCCGCCGGACCCGGCTGGATCGTTCTGGGGGCGCCCAAGCTCCTGTTCGGCTCGTTTCTCGCCGTCCTCGCGCTGCGCCACGGCATCTCGCCCGAACACGCGGCAGAGCCCGCCTACATGTATCAGGCGGCCTTCGGCTTCGTCCTGCCGTCGGAAACCGCGGTCCTGCTTCTCACCGCCGGCTTCGTGGTGGTGAGCCAACTCAAGATCAACGTGATGAACGCCTATGCGGGCTCGCTCGCCTGGTCGAACTTCTTTTCCCGCCTCACCCATTCCCATCCCGGCCGCGTCGTCTGGCTCGTCTTCAACGTCGCGATCGCGCTTCTTCTCATGGAGCTCGGCATCTACCGGGCGCTGGAGGTGACGTTCGGCCTTTTCGCCAACGTCGCCGTCGCCTGGCTCGGCGCCATCGTCGCCGATCTGGCGATCAACAAGCCGCTGGGACTGTCCCCGCCCGGCATCGAATTCAAGCGCGCCCATCTCTACGACCTCAACCCCGTCGGCCTCGGCTCCATGGGGCTGGCGACGCTCCTTTCGCTCGTCGCCTTCGGCGGAGCCTTGGGCGAGATGGCGCAGGCGCTGTCCGCCTTCGTGGCGCTCGGCACCGCGCTCGTCGTAGCGCCCCTCATCGCCTGGGGCACGGGTGGGCGCTACTATCTCGCCCGGCGTCCTCGCGCCGAATGGGCGAGCCGGGCGTCGATTGCCTGTTCGATCTGCGAACATCCGTTCGAGCCCGAGGACATGGCCTATTGCCCGGCCTATGCCGCGCCGATCTGCTCGCTCTGCTGCTCGCTCGACGCGCGCTGCCACGATCTCTGCAAACCGCACGCGCGCTTCGCAGCCCAAGCCGCCGGCTTTGCGGAGGCTGTCCTGCCCGAGCGCGTGGTGCGGCGGATCGATTCGCGCACCGGGCGCTATCTCGGCGGCTTCGCGCTTCTGGCCGGCGTCATCTCGATCGTGCTCGGCCTGATCTACTATCAGGCGACCCTGGCGAGCCCGAACGACACCGAGACGATCGCCGCCGCGCTTTGGGCCGCCTTCTTCATCCTCCTCATCGTGTCGGGCATCGCCACCTGGTTCTTCGTTCTGGCGCAGGAATCGCGCCGCGTCGCGCAGGAGGAATCGGCGCGCCAGACGAGCCTTCTTCTGAAGGAGATCGCCGCCCACCGACGCACCGACGCAGCCCTCCAGGCCGCCAAGGAGCGGGCGGAGGCGGCAAGCCTTGCCAAGAGCCGATACGTCGTCGGCATGAGCCACGAGCTGCGCACGCCGCTGAACGCCGTCCTCGGCTATGCCCAGCTTCTGGAAGGGGACGCGGCCATTCCGCCGGAACGGGCGGGCGGCATCCGCACCATCCGCCGCTCGGCCGAGCACCTGTCCGGCCTCATCGACGGCATTCTCGACATCTCGCGCATCGAGACCGGCCGCCTCGCGCTCCAGCCGGCCGACGTGCGCCTGCCCGACTTCCTCGCCCAGATCGTCGACATGTTCCGCCTCCAGGCGAGCGCCAAGGGGCTGGAGTTCCGCTTCGAGCGCCCCGCCCATCTTCCCGAAATCGTGCGCACGGACGAGAAGCGGCTGCGCCAGATCCTGATCAACCTCCTGTCCAACGCGGTGAAATATACCGAAGAGGGAACGGTGACACTCAAGGTCGACTATCGCAGCCAGGTCGCGACGATCAGCGTCACCGACACCGGCCCCGGCATCGCCGAGCCCGAGCAGGCGCGCATCTTCGAGCCTTTCGAGCGGGGGGATGCGGCGCGCGGCAAGCTGCCGGGCCTCGGCCTCGGGCTGACGATCACCCGTCTCCTCGCCAGCCTGATGGGCGGCGATGTTTCGATGCGGAGCCGGCCGGGCGAGGGCAGCCGGTTCGAGCTTCGCATGATGCTGTCGAGCGTCGCGCCCCACGTGGCCCGGCCGGCGACGAGCGAAACATCCGAGGCGCCCGCGCGCGTCCACGGCTATCTCGGCCCCCGGCGCACGGTGCTGGTGGTGGACGACGACGAGGCGCATCGCGAGCTGATGGTCGAGGTCCTGCGACCGCTGGGCTTCATCGTGCTGACCGCCGGCGACGGGCCGACCGCGCTCGGCCTCGTCGCCGAGATCCGGCCGGACCTGTTCCTCCTCGACATCCAGATGCCGAGCATGGACGGCTGGACGCTCGCCCGCGCGCTTCGCGATGCCGGTCAGACCGGCGCCGTCCTGATGCTGTCGGCAACGCTCGCCGAAATGCCGCCGCCCGGCTCCGACGGCGACGATCCCTCGATCGACGGTGCGCTGCCCAAACCCGTCGATCTCCGGAGCCTTCTCGCCCGCATCGGCACCGCGCTCGACCTCGAATGGTCGCAAGGATCCCCCGCGCCCGGCGAGGCGCCCGCCCCCGCCGGCCCGATGCGCCGCCCGCCGCCGGCCGACATCGCCGAGCTCGCCCGCCTCGGCCGGATCGGCTTCGCCAGCGGGGTCGAGCGCAAGCTGGAGGCGCTCGGCGCCGATCCCGCCTTGCGCGATTTCGCCGCGGCCCTCAGGGTTCGGGCGGAAGCCTTCGACTGGAAGGGCTTCGGCCGGCTTCTGGAGAGCGAAGGCGATGACTAGGGAGACGAACCCCGGCGACGACGGACACGCGCTCGTCCTCGTGGTGGACGATTCGCCGGACACGCTGCGCCTTCTGACCGACGCGATCGAGCGCACGGGGGCGAGCGTCCTCGTGGCGCTGGACGGCGAACAGGCGCTCGGCATCGCCGCCGAGATCACCCCGGACGTCGTCTTGATGGACGCGGTGATGCCGGGGATGGGCGGGTTCGAAACGACGCGGCGCCTCAAGGCCGATCCGGCGCTGGCCCATGTCCCGGTGATCTTCATGACCGGACTGAACGACACCGAGCATGTCGTTCGGGGCCTGGAGGCGGGCGGCGTCGACTATGTCGTCAAGCCGATCGTACCCGACGAGATCCTGGCGCGCATCCGCGTCCATCTCGCCAACGCCCGCGCGGCGCAGACGACGCGCGCCGCGCTCGACACGGCGGGCCGCTTCCTGTTCGCCGCCGATGGCGCGGGGCACGTCCTGTGGGCGACGCCCCAGGCGGCGAGGCTCCTGGGAGAAGCGCTGGGCGGGCCCGGCACCGATCTCGTGCTGCCGCCGGACCTCGGCGCCTGGCTCGCGGCGGGCGCCGATCCCGGCGCGGTGCCGCCGGGCGGCTGGAGGCTCACCCCCCCCGGCGGGGTCCGCCTCGCCCTCGCGCTTCTCGGCACGTCCGCACCCGGCGAACACCTGTTTCGCCTCACCGTCGACGATGCCTCCGCCGACGAGGCGCACCTGCGGGCCCGGTTCGGCCTCACCGCGCGCGAGGCCGACGTCGTCCTCTGGCTGGCGCGCGGCAAGGCCAACCGCGACATCGCCGAGATTCTGGCTCTCAGCCCGCGCACTGTGAACAAGCATCTGGAAGTCGTCTTCGCCAAGCTCGGCGTCGAGAACCGCGCCTCGGCCACCTTCCTGGTGATGAAGACGCTCGGCGAGCGCTAGGGCCCGTCCAGCGAACTGCGCCTCACCCGAACGGGCGCTGGAGCGCTCGGCGACCGGGTCGAACGGTCATCGTCGTCCTCCCGGCGCTCGCCATGCGGCCGCGCGGCGAAATCCCTTCCGTGCGGACCACCCAACGCGGTCGCAGGACGCTCCAGCGCCCGGCGGCCCGCCGGCGTCGGTTGACGAATCTTCCCCGCCCCGCGTATCCAGGATCCCGACGGTTCCCCGACACGAGACGTCGAGGGGATGAAAAGGGAACACGGTGAGGCCGACCCAATCGGGGCCGAGACCGTGGCTGCCCCCGCAACTGTGAGCGGATGTCGTCCATCCCCGCCTTTCGGCCTTGCGACAGGCCAGAAGGCGGCGGGCCGCCGGAGCCTTTCCGGCGCCATGCCACTGCCAGGCCCCATTGGGGCTCTGGCGGGAAGGCAGATGGGCGGCGCATTCCATCCGCGAGCCAGGAGACCTGCCGTCGAAACGAAGTGCTCTTCAGCGCTTCTTCCTTCACGCCATTCGAGCGGGGATGCTCGGAAAGGACGCCCATGACGGCCCCCATCTCGCGCGCGGCTCGCCCGCGCCATTCCCTTGTCGTTCGCTGGCTGCGCGAAGCGGCCGGTCTGCGCCGATCCTCGAACGATACCCCCTTCCCTTCAGGTTTGTTATTTTATAACAAAACATCGATCGCATCGACGAAGGGTTTCTCTGTGTCCGCCACCGCCTTCCCGCGCCTTGCCGCCGGTCTCGCCCTTGCCGCCTTCCTCCTGCCCGCCGGCAACGTTTGGGCGGCACAGACCGCCTATCCGCTCCGCCTCGAGAATTGCGGCCACACCCTCACGTTTTCGAAAGCGCCCGAGCGTGCGGTCTCGATCGGGCAGTCCACGACGGAAATCCTCTATCTCCTCGGCCTCGCCGACAAGGTGGCGGGCACCGCGCTCTGGGTCGGCCCCGTCCTGCCCGAGTTCGCGGCGGCGAATGCCAAGGTGAAGCGCTTGGCCGACAACGATCCGAGCTTCGAAAGCGTCGTCGCGGAGCGGCCCGACCTCGTGACCACCCAGTTCGAATGGCAGGTCGGCCCGCAAGGGGTCGTGGCGACCCCCGAACAGTTCGAGGAGCTCGGCATTCCCGTCTACACCTCGCCGGCCGACTGCGAGGGCAAGGACAATTCGGCCGGCGGCGACGGCACCCGCACCAGGACCTTCACGCTCGACCTCGTTTATCGCGAGATCGAGGACCTCGCCCGCATCTTCGACCGAGAGGATCGCGGCGCCGAGCTCGTGGCCGACCTCAAGGCGCGCGAGGCGGCGGCCAAGGCGAAGATCACCAACCTCCGGCCGGGCACATCCGCCGTGTTCTGGTTTTCCTCGGCCGAACTCGACATCGACCCCTATGTCGCCGGGCAAAGCGGCGCGCCGGGATACATCATGTCGCGTCTCGGCGTGCGGAACATCATCGACAGCCAGGAGGAATGGCCGACGGTCGGGTGGGAAACGATCGCGCGCGCCGATCCGACCGTGATCGTGGCGGGCGCGATGGACCGCCGCCGCTTTCCCGCCGACGACGTGGCCGTGAAGCGGCAGTTTCTGGCTGAAGACCCCGTCGCCAGCCTCATGCCGGCGGTGCGCGAAGGCCGTGTCGTCGAGATGGACGCGCAGGCGATGAACCCGACGATCCGCACGATCGACGGCATCGAGGTGCTGGCGGATGCGCTCGAAAAGGCAGGCCTCGCCCGGTGACGCCCCCCCGCCGTCAGGCGCTCCATCTCGCCCTGTGGAGCGCCGGCGCGCTCGCCCTCGTTCTCGCCGCCCTATTCTTCGGGGCGGCGGTCGGGGAAACGCGCATTCCGCTCGCCACCGTCTGGCAGACGCTCGCCAACCGCCTGTGGGGCGCCGGCTATCCCTTGGATGCGATCGACATGGGCATCGTCTGGAACTACCGCCTGCCGCGCGCCGTCGTGGCGGCCGCCTGCGGCGCGGCGCTTGGGGTTTCCGGCGCCGTTCTCCAGTCGCTCCTGCGCAACGCGCTGGCCGACCCCTATCTCCTCGGGCTTTCGGCCGGCGCTTCCACCGGCGCGGTGGCGGTGGCGATTCTGGGGCTTGGCGCGGGCGCCCTCTCCTTGTCCGCCGGCGCGCTCGTCGGCGCGCTCCTCGCCTTCGCCCTCGTGGCGGGTCTCAGCATCCTTGCCGGGCGTGGCCCCGCCGCGATCATCCTCGCCGGCATCGCCGGCTCGCAGCTCTTCAACGCGCTGACATCCTTCGTCGTCACCAAGTCGGCGACGGCCGAGGAAGCGCGCGGCATCATGTTCTGGCTGCTCGGCAACCTGTCGGGCGTGCGCTGGCCCGATGCGGGGCTGGCCGTTCCGGTCGCGCTTCTGGGGCTCGCCCTCTGCCTTCTCCATGCCCGCGCGCTCGACGCCTTTGCCTTCGGCGCATCGGCGGCGGCCGCTCTCGGCATTCCCGTTCGCTGGGTGCGCGCCGCGCTGATTGGCGCCACCGCGCTGATGACGGCGGTGATGGTGTCGATCGTGGGCTCGATCGGCTTCGTCGGCCTCGTCATCCCGCATGCCGCCCGGCTCGTGGTCGGCACGGCGCATCGCACGCTCCTGCCCGCGTCCGCGCTGATCGGCGCCGTGTTCCTGATCGCGGCGGACGTCCTGTCGCGGACCCTCATTCCCGGCCAGGTCCTGCCCATCGGCGTGATGACGGCACTGGTCGGCGCCCCGGCCTTCGCTGTGATTCTGATCCATCGCCCGGTCGGGGCGGGGAGCACGCCGCGATGAGGCTGGAGGCGCAGAACCTCACCTGGCGCGCCGGCGGGCGCGCCATCCTGGACGATGTGTCGCTCGACGTGCGCCCCGGCGAGTTCCTCGGCATCGTCGGCCCCAACGGATCGGGCAAGTCCACCCTTGTCTCGCTGCTCGCCGGTCTGCGCCGTGCGCATGCGGGCCGCGTTCTTCTGGGTGGGCGTCCACTCGACTCTATGCCCCGGCGCGAGGTCGCCAGGGTGATGGCGCTGGTGGAGCAGCAGGCCGAAACCACCGAGCGGCTGACCGGCCACGCCACGGTCGCGCTCGGGCGCACGCCCCATCTCGGGCCCCTGTCGCCCTGGAGCGACAAGGACGAAGCGATCGTTCTGGATGCCCTTCGCGCCGTGGACATGGAAGCCTTTGCCGCCCGCACCTGGGCGACGCTGTCGGGCGGCGAGCGCCAGCGGCTGTCGATCGGGCGCGCCTTCGCGCAGGAGCCGCGCGTGCTTCTTCTCGACGAGCCCACCAACCATCTCGACATCGAGCACCAGCTCGGCCTCCTCGCCCTGGTTCGCTCACGTGGGCTGACCGTGGTCGCCGTCCTGCACGACCTCAACCACGCCCTGAACTTCTCCGACCGCCTCGCCGTGATGAAAGGGGGCCGGCTCGTCGCGCTGGGCGAACCCGCCGCTGTTCTGACGCCGGAGCGCATCGCCGACGTGTTTCGCGTAGGCGCGGTGATGGAGCGCTCCAAAGAGGGTGAACCCTTCCTCCGCTTCGCCGCGCCCGCCCAACGGAAGGAAACAGCCCATGCCGCGATCGCTTGAGCGCGCCGTCGTTCTCCTCGCCCTCCTCGGCCCGGTTCCGGCGCGCGCCGAAACCGTCGAGGTGCGCATGCTGACGCGCGGCGAGCACGGATCCATGGTGTTCGAGCCGGACTTCGTCGCCCTCCGGCCCGGCGACACGATCCGCTTCCGCGTCGGTCAGCGCTCGCACAACGCCGCCGCGATCGAAACCATGGGGCCGGCGGGCGCACCACGCTTCAAGGGCCGGATCGACGAGGAAGTCGAAGTCGCCTTCGACCGACCCGGTTTCTACGGTGTCAAATGCTCGCCCCATCTCGGCATGGGCATGGTGATGGTGGTGCGCGTCGGCGAGGCCGAGCTCCCGCCGGACTTCGCCGACGAGACGCTGCCCGCGCGCGCCAAGGCGCGGTTTAGGGAGATCCTGGCGCGTGCGAACGCGGGCCCCTGACCCATGCGCAATTTCGATCTCAAGGAAGACATCCGCGACTACTGGTCGGAACGCTCGGAGACGTTCGACCTGTCGGCCGGGCACCGGATCGCGCCGGGCGCGGAGGCCGAAGCCTGGGCGGCCGAGATCGGCGCGCGCCTCGGCCCCGCGCCGCTGCGCATCCTGGAGCTCGCCTGCGGCACCGGCGAGATCACCGGCGTTCTCCACGCGCTCGGCCACGAGATCGTCGCCCTCGACTTTTCGGAGGCCATGCTCGCCCGCGCCCAGGCCAAGCACGCGGGCCAGACGCGGCTTCGCTTCACGCTGGCCGATGCCGAGCGGACGATGGAGGCGGGCGGCGCCTTCGACGCCGTCGTGTGCCGGCATCTCGTGTGGACGCTCACCGACCCGGCCGGAGCCTTCCGCGAATGGCGCCGCGTCCTGCGGCCGGGCGGCACGCTTCTCGTCTTCGACGGCGACTGGGCAAGGGTCACGGGGGCCGGGCGGCTTGCCCGGATCGGGGTGCGCGCCATCGACCGCTGGCGAGGCGAGGACGGAACGCATCGCGACGGCATGGCGGATCGCCACGCGGCGATCATGCGCGAGCTGCCCTTCGGAACGGGCCTTCGCCTGCCCGAACTTCTGCCGCTTCTCACGCAGGCCGACTTCGGGGAATTCCGCGCCGGATCGCAAAACGCCATTGGTCGCGCCCAACGTCAGGGAGCCTCGCTGCGCGACCGGCTGCGCACCCTGATCCATCGCCGCTTCGTGCTGGCGGCGACGGCACTCTAGAACGCCCCTCCGGCGCCTCAGCGGGTGCCGGGAATCGCAGCTTCGGGGACCGGACCGCCGCGTCCGGACCTTGCGGCGGCGAGCGCCGGCATCACGGTGCCGACGGGTCGCGGCGCGGCGACGGCGCTTGCCGCGACCCAGCCGGTGAAGATGCCGGACTGCACCAGCGCCCAGTCGCCCTGGCGACGGGTGACGCGCAGCGGGCGCCCGGCATCCAGCACCATCCAGACCGGCGCGCCGGCGCTCGGCTCGCGCCGCAGCGGCATCGGCTGGCGCGTGGCGAGCGCCGACCCGCTGACGATACGGACAGCCTCCGTTTCGCGTGCCGGGGAAGGTGTGGCGGCTGCCATCGGCCTCGGCTGCGGCGCGGCCGGCGCGATGGCGGCCGTGCGCACCGGGCGCTCCTCCGGCACGGTGGCCTTGGGGACGGGCGCCTTCGGGACGGCGGCGGGAACGCGCGCCGGGGCCGGAGTGGACGGCGCCTGACGAACCGGCGGCGCCGCGCGGGTGGGCTGGCGCTCGGGCGCGGCGGCACGGCGCGGGATCTCCGCTTCGCCGCCCGGCCGGGCGAGACGGGCGAGCTGCGGCACGTGGCGCTCGATCGCAGCGCGGTTGGCGTCGAAGGCGATCCAGCCGACGGCGAGCGCCCCCGCCGTCCACCACACCCATCCGACCTGGCCCAAGCCCCCCTTGCGGGACGCGGCGGCGGTCTTGCGACGCGGCTTGCGCTTGGTCATCTCGCCCGAACCCTTCTGCCTGTCTCCTGACGGAAGGTGTATCCGTTTGATGGTGGACGAAGCGTGAACGCCACCCTTCTCCGGGGCGTCGCACGGCTTGAAAGATCGGCACCCTGCGGCAGTTTCCCCGCGCAAGGGACCGCCGCCGGAGCGGCATGATGGAAGATACGCCGAGATGAACAAGCTGATCCCGCTCGCCCTGCTCGCCGCCTTCAGCCTTTCGGCCTGCAGCGACGACACGCCGGCCTCCCAGGCGGAAACGGCGCCCGCCGCTCCCACGGCGACGGCACCCGCCACGACCACGACGACCTCCGGCACCGCCCGCTCCGAAACCAACCAGGCGATCGATGCGATCGGCGAAGCGGGACGTCAGACCGGCCAGGCGATCGGCGCGGCGGCAACGGAAGCGCGCGACGCCGCAGCCCCCGCCCTCCAGCGCGCGGGCGAGGCCACGGGCCGGGCGCTCGATTCCGCCAAGCAGGGTCTCAACGACCTGACGCGCGGCGCCGCCTGCCAGACCGCCAAGGCCGCCAACGACACGCAGGGCATCGCCGCCAACTGCTGAAGTCCCGTTTCGGGCGAACGCTTGGAAAGTATCCGGCGAAGGATCGGGAGGGAACGGCCATGTCCGCCGCCGTCAGTGGACGGCCGAGGCATGGCACCCAGCATGGGGCAGCGGGGCTCGGAGCGAAACCGCGCCCCGGCCGGCTGCCGGAAGCGGCGAAACATGCTTGTCGAGGTCGGCCGCACCTCCCGCCTCCCTGCAGCCTCGGGAAACGGCTCCGACCTTGGCGTTTCGGCTCCCGGCCGATGCTCCGCCGAGGGTGCCGCCGGCCCTATCCCGCCGCGTCCGGCCCCGCGATCATCGCGCGCACCTTGGCGCCGAGCGCGTCGTATTCGAAGGGCTTGCCGATGAGGTCCATGCCCTCGTCCAGGAACTCGCCGCGCACGGACGCCGTTTCCGCATAGCCCGTCACGAACAGGATCTTCAAATCCGGCCGGAGCCGGCGCGCGATCTCGGCGAGCTGGCGCCCGTTCATGCCCGGCAGCCCGACATCGGTGACCATGAGATCGATGCGCGCGCCCGACTGGAGGATCGGCAGCGCGTCGTCGGCGCTTCCCACCTCGATCGGCTGGTAGCCGAGATCGGCGAGAACGTCGGTGATCAGCATGCGCACCAGCCCCTCGTCCTCGACGATGAGGACGCTTTCGCCCTCGCCGGCCGGCGCTTCGCGCATCTCGGCTTCTTCGACGGCGGCGGTGGCGACCTCGAGCGGCAGGAGAAGCCGGATCGTGGTGCCCCGCCCTTCCTCGCTGTCGATCGCGACATGGCCGCCGGACTGGCGCGCGAAGCCGTAGATCTGCGACAGGCCGAGGCCCGTCCCCTGCCCGATCGGCTTGGTGGTGAAGAAGGGCTCGAACGCCTTGGCCAAGGTTTCGGGCGACATGCCCGTGCCCGTGTCGGACACCGACAGGACCACGAACTCGCCCGGCCCGAAGCGAGGCCCCGCCTCGTCCGGCCCCGCCCGGCGCACCGCGATGGTGAGCCGCCCGCCGTCCGGCATCGCGTCGCGCGCGTTGATCGCGAGGTTCAGGAGCGAGTTCTCGAGCTGGCTGACGTCGGTGCGCGCGACGAGCGCCTCTGCGCCGAGCTCGGTCACGATCTCGATGTTCTCGCCGAGCGTGCGGCGCAGGAGATCCTCCATGCCGCCGACGATGGCCTTCAGATCCACCGGCACCAGGTCGAGCGACTGGCGCCGGCCGAAGGCGAGAAGGCGCGAGGTCAGGGTCGCCGCCCGCCCCGCCGCCTGGGACGCGTTGTCGATGTAGCGCGGCAGGGCCGCGTAGTCGCCCCGCTCCCAGCGTCGGCGCATCAGATCGAGCGATCCGATGACGCCTGCCAGCATGTTGTTGAAGTCGTGCGCGATGCCGCCCGTCAGCTGGCCGATCGCCTCCATCTTCTGCGACTGGCGCAGCGCGTCCTCGACGCCCTCGCGCCGCGTCATCTCGGCCGAAAGCTCGGCGGTGCGCTCGGCGACGCGCCCTTCCAGCATGGCCGCCGCCTCGCGCAGGTCGTTTTCCAGCCGCTTGCGCTCGGTGATGTCGAGAACGAAGATGTGAAACCCGTCGACCCCGCCGCCTACGTCGAAGCGCGGGAGATAGCGCACCTCGGCCAGGCGGTCGTCGCCGCGCCCGCCATAGCCGGAGAACCGCGTCTCCGTCTGGAAGACCTCGCCCCGCAGCGCCATGGCGACGCCTTCGCGGCGCGTTTCGAACGCTTCCGCCCCCAGGAGCTGGGGGATGGTCAGCCCGATCACCGCGTCCGGCTCGAAGCCGAACCAGTCCTCGTAGGCCCGGTTGGCGAAGCGGTAGACGAGATCGCGGTCCACGAAGGCAATGAGGACGGGCAAGGAATCCGCGACGAGACGAAGCTGGCGCTCGCTGGCGGCCAGAGCCTCGCGGCTGAGCGTCAGTTCGGCCAGCCGGTCGCGCATCTCGAACTGCTTCTGGCGCGCGCGCATCACGGAAGCCAGCGAGGACACGAGCGATTCGATACCGAGCGGGCGCTCCAGGGTCACGATGTTGGTGACGCTTCCCGGCAGGATGCGGCGGAACCGGTCCACCGGTTCCGAGGGCCCCGAACGGCGCGAGGCGAGAAGCACCACCGGAATGTCGGACCATTCCGGCTGCACGGTTAGGGCTCGGGTCAGGGCCTCCGCCCCCGCCTGCAGCGCTTCTTCCGTCAGGAGCACGGCACCGACGGCCTGCCCCTCGTCCTGCGCCATGCGGGCGCCGAGCGTTCGCAGATCGCCCGTCAGTTCGGCGCTGTAGCCCTCGCGCTGGAGAACACCCACCAAGCTCTCCCCGTCACGCCCGAACGGCGCGCAGACGAGAACCTGAAAGCCTCGCACTCCCCGCCTATGCACGCGTCCGATCTTCCATCAGAGGATCGACCTGGCCGACATATTCCGGCGTTCCCGTCAGAACGCCGCGGAAATGCACGAGCGGCGCGCCGACGCGCACCCCGTGGCCGTCCACGCGCAGCTCGCGAATGGCGTCCTCGTGCGGGCCGCCCCGGTTCTTCAGAACCGAGATCGCCTTGCGGATGCGCCCGTCCGCCTCGAAGAAGCGAATGAGGAGCACGGCGTCGGCGACATAGGAAATGTCGAGCGAGCCGGTCACCATGGTGCCGACGAGGCCGTGCTGCGGGTTGATCAGGAAGGTGCCGACGCCCTTCTGGTTGAGATAGGACAGGAGCTCATGGATCTGCAGGATCAGCTGCTGTTCCTGCGGCATGGCCGCCATGTAGCCGTTGAGGCTGTCGATCACGAGAAGGCGGCAGTCGCGCTCCTCGACCTCCCGCCGGACGCCCCAGGCGAACTCGCCGGGCGACACTTCGGCCGGGTCGATCTGGCGGATGCGCAGGAGCCCGCTGTCGAGATGGCTCTGGAGGTCGAGCCCCATCGCCCGGGCGCGCACCATCATCGTGCCCACGCGCTCGTCGAACTCGTAGATCGTGCAGGGCTCGCCGCGCCGGCAGGCCGCCGCCACGAACTGGAGCGCGATCGTGGTCTTGCCCGCGCCCGCCGGGCCGGTGATCAGCGTCGACGTGCCGCGCAAGGGGCCGCCATGGAGAAGCGCGTCGAGTTCGGCGATGCCGCTCGGCATCGGTTCGCCGGCAAAGGGCGTATGGTGGGTGGACGCGATCAGGCGCGGATACACGTCGAGGCCACCGTGGCGGATGGTGAAGTCGTGGTAGCCGGCGACGAAATCGACCCCGCGCAGCTTCTGGACCTGCAGGCGGCGCCGCGCCGCGCCGAAATCCAGCGTCAGCCGTTCCAGCGTGACGACGCCGTGGCAAAGGGAATGAAGGTGCGAATCGCGCCGCCCGCCGTCGGTCGTCAGGTCGTCGATCAGAAGGACGGTCGCCTCGCGCGGCGCGAAGAACTGCTTCAGGAGCAGGACCTGCCGCCGGTAGCGCAGCGGATCCTGCGCCAGGAGCCGCATTTCCGACAGACTGTCGAAGACGACGCGCCGGGGCCCCGTGCGCTCCACCTCGTCCTGGATCAGGCGGATCGTTCCCCCGAGTTCCATCTCCCACGCATGGAGCACCGTCTGCTCGCGCCCCGTGCCTAAGACCTCGTCGGCGGAGGCGAGCTCGAAGATGTCGATATCAGTCAGATCGAACCCGTGCGCGGCGGCGACCGCCAGAAGCTCGTCGCGCGTTTCCGACAGGGTGATGTAGAGGCAGCGCTCGCCGCGCGCGACGCCGTCCAGAAGGAAGCGCAGCGCCATCGTCGTCTTGCCCGAGCCCGGCGTTCCTTCCACCAGATACAGGCGCCCCGTCGGAAGCCCCCCGTCGAGGATCAGGTCCAGTTCCGGATTGCCGGTGGAGGTCCGCGAAAGGGGTTCGGGCATGGGCTCAACTCATGGGCTCTCGATGCCGTGTCGCGTTTCGTCCCGGCTTTCGGCCACCAAGGCATGCCGACCCGGCGTTTGCAAGATGCGCGTCCGGCCAGGGGGAACAAAACCGGAAAGCCGGGTAACGGCTTGCCCCGTCCGCTCCAGCCCAATCAGAACGCCAACGCCCTAGCCTCAAATTATGTTATGAGATAACAAAACATTCTCGATCGAATGGAGACGAGAATGAAGAACCACGCCCCGCACCTCCACCACCTCTCGCTGGGTCTCGCCCTTGCGCTCGTTCTGGCGGCGCCCGCCCCGTCGCGGGCGCAAGAGGCCGATTCCGAAAGCCGGACGCATCACCGTCTGTTCGTCGGCGATCATGCCGAAGGCGTGGTCCGCGCCTTCGATCTCGAAACCGGAGCCGGAGCCGAAGCCGGCATGTTTCGGATCGACGCATCCCCGGCTCTCTCCCGCTCCGACAGCGGACGCACGGTCTTCGCGGTGCAGGGCGATCGGGGCCGGGTGGCGGCGATCGCCTCGGGCCTCGCCTTCGAGGACCACGGCGACCATGCCGATCTTTCCGTGGACGCGGCCAAGCTCCTGCCGACGGTGATCGAAGGCACGACGCCCGCCCACCTTGTAGAGGGCTCCGGCCGTCTCGCCCTGTTCGACGACGGCACGGGCGACGTCACCCTGTTCCGGGAGGCCGATCTCCTCGCCGGCCCATGGCGACCGCGACGGGTGAAGACGGGTCCGGCCCATCACGGTCTGGCCGCTCCGATGGGCGACCATCTCGTGGTATCGGTGCCCGGCGCCGATCCCAGCGCGCCGCGCGCCGGCCTCAAAGTTCTCGACCGGGACGGCGTTCAGGTCGGCGGGATCACCCCCTGCCCCGGTGTCCACGGTCAGGCGCAGTCCGCCCGCACGTTCGCCTTCGGCTGCCGGGACGGGATCGTCGTGGCGACGCCCGGCGAGAACGGTGGGGCGCCGACGCTCACGCATATCGGGACGCAAGCGCTTGGCGAGGGCAACGTGTCGACCCTGAAGGGCGGCACCGCGATGCGCTTCTTCCTCGGCAACTACGGCCCGCGCGCCGTCGTGGTGATCGAGCCGGGGGCGGACCGGCCCTTCCTCAAGGTCGACCTGCCGACCCGGCGCGTCGATTTCGCGCTCGATCCCGCCAAGGCGCGCAACGCCTACATCCTCACGGAGGACGGGGACCTCCACGTTCTCGACGTCCTGGACGGCAGGATCGCCCGGAGCGCCCGCATCACCGAGCCCTATTCCATGGACGGCCACTGGCGCGATGCGCGCCCGCGCCTCGCGGTCGCCGGCGATCGCATCGCCCTCACCGACCCGCGCGCCGGCCTCGTGCGCCTCGTGTCCACCGACACGCTGGAGGAAACGGGCACGATCGCGGTTCCCGGCACGCCCTACACGATCGTTTCGGTCGGCGGCTCGGGCGCGGCGCACTAGCCGACTGGCCTCCTCGGCCGCCGGGTGCCACGATGGTCGAACGGGGCGCTTTCCGGCGTCCCGTTCGAATCGAAGGGACGGGAAAGTCATGGGCGAGAAGGTGGCGATCATCACGGCCGGCGGCAGCGGCATGGGCGCGGCGGCCGCGCGGCGCCTGGCCGAGGACGGATACCGCGTCGCGATCCTGTCCTCGTCCGGCAAGGGCGAGGCGCTGGCGGGCGAGCTCGGGGGCTTCGGGGTCACCGGCTCCAACCAGTCCGAAGGCGACCTTCAGCGCCTCGTCGATGGGGCGCTGGAGCGCTGGGGGCGGATCGACGCGCTCGTCAACAGCGCCGGGCACGGGCCCCGCGCGCCCGTCACCCAGATCACGGACGAGGACTGGCACCGGGGGCTCGAGGTCTACCTTCTCAACGTCGTTCGCCCGACCCGTCTCATCGCCCCGATCATGAAGGCGCAAGGGGTCGGGGCCATCGTCAACGTATCCACCGCCTGGGCCTTCGAGCCGAGCGCCCTGTTTCCGACCTCGGCCGTGTTCCGGGCGGGGCTTGCCGCCTACACCAAGCTCTTCGCCGACGAGTTCGCGCCCCACGGCGTTCGCATGAACAACGTCCTGCCCGGCTGGATCGACAGCCTGCCCGGCACGGAGGAGCGGCGGACGAGCGTTCCCATGAAGCGCTACGGCACCATGGCCGAGATCGCCGCCACGATCGCCTTCCTGGCGTCCGAGGGCGCCGGCTACATCACGGGGCAGAACCTGCGCGTCGACGGCGGGCTGATGCGCGGCGTCTGACCTTAAGGCCTCAAGCCCGCGCCGCCACCGCGCCGGCGGCGCCGCGCGCCATCACCTCTGCCAGGGCCCCGGTCACCGCCTCGCGAAACGCCGGATCGGCGGGAAGGTCGTCTCCGAACACCTCGCGAACCGACAAGAGCGCCGCGGCCTGGCGCTTGGGCCCCGGCCCCGCCTCGTCGCAAAGCGCGCGCAGCCGGACCCCAAGCGGGTCGCGCACGTCGATCGGCTCGCCCCCGTCCCGCGAGCCCGCCACATAGCGCATCCATCCGGCAAGCCCCAGCGCCAGCCGCTCGAACGGGGCGCCCGCCGCCAGACGGTGGCGGATCGTGCCCAGAAGCCGCTGCGGGATCTTCTGCGAGCCGTCCATGGCGATCTGCCATGTGCGGTGGCGCAGCGCCGGATTTTGGAAGCGCTGGAGAAGCTGGCGCTGATAGGCGCCGAGGTCGAAGCCGGGAAGCGGGGGCAGCGTCGGCGCGATCTCTTCGCGCATCATGGCGGCTAGGAACTCGGCGAAGCGCGGCGCGCCCATCACGTCCGACACGGTCTCGAAGCCGGCGAGATAGCCGAGATAGCTCAGCGTCGAATGCGAGCCGTTGAGAAGGCGAAGCTTCATCAGCTCGAACGGCTCGACATCGCTCGTGAAGCTCGCGCCCGCCCGCTCCCAAGCGGGGCGCCCGGTCGGGAAGCGGTCCTCGATCACCCATTGCGTGAACGGCTCGGTCATCACCGGCCAGGCGTCGCGAACCCCGAGCGCTTGTGCCACGAAGGCGCGGTCGTCGTCCGTGGTGGCGGGCACGATGCGATCCACCATGGTGGAGGGAAACGCCACCTCGCCTTCGACGAAGGCGCCGAGCGCCTCGTCCCGCAGGTGCGCCAGCCGCGTCACCACGCGCCGCGCCGTCTGCCCGTTGGCGGGAAGGTTGTCGCAGGACAGGACGGTGAAGGGCAGGATTCCCGCCGCCTGCCGGCGCGCCAGCGCTTCCACCAGGAAGCCAGGCGCCGAGCGCGGCGCTTTTGGATGGGCGAGATCGTGGCGGATATCGGCATGCGCCTCGTCGAGTTCGCCCGTGGCCGGATTGTGGCAATACCCCTTTTCCGTCACCGTCAGCGACACGATGCGCGTGTCTCGCGCCGCAAGGAGTGCCAGCACGGCTTCCGGGTCTTCGGGCGCCACCAGCGACCGGAGCACCGAGCCGATCACCTGCAACCGGTCGCCTTGGCCCGACCGCACCGCCACCGTGTAGAGCCCGTCCTGCGGGACCAGGGCATCCCGAGTTTCGGGGCTGCGCAGCGAAACGCCGGCGATCCCCCATTCTAGATCGCCGCCCGCCAGCACCTCTTCGGTGTAGACGGCCTGGTGGGCGCGCTGAAACGCGCCGAGCCCGAGATGCACGATGCCGATCCTGGCATGCGCCCGATCGTAGCGGGGACGGGACACGGAACCCGGCAAAGCCGACAGGGCGCGGAACGAAAGCTCGGACATCGCGGGGGGGAGCCTTTCGGAAGAAGCTTGAGAGATCGGACGGCACGAACGGGTTCCGGTCGCAGCGATCCGGCACGCGCCTTGGCAATCCGTACTCATTGATATATTAGAATGTCAATTCCTCAACGGCGTCTCTTCGTGGCCATGGAACACGTCCCCTCTCCCGTCGCACGCGCCCGCCCGATCGGGCGGGTCACCACCGCGACCCGTATCTTCCAGACGCTGTTGGACGAGATCGTCTCCCTGCGCTTGAAACCCGGTACTCCGCTCAACGATCGCGCTCTCGTGGAGCGTTTCGGCGTGTCGCGCACCCCGGTCCGGGAAGCGCTGATCCGGCTGGCCGAAATGGAACTCGTCGACGTGTTCCCGCAGTCGGGCACCTTCGTCTCACGCGTGCCCGTCCATGTCATCCCCGAAGCCGTCCTTGTCCGAACGGCGTTGGAAGGCGCCACCGTGGAGAAGGCCGCCCTTTCCCCTTCCCACAAGAACCTGTTCCGGCTCGACGCCATCCTGGCCCAGCAGAGCGTTCTGGCAGCGGGCGGCGACACGGATGCCTTTCACGAGGCCGACGAGGCCTTTCACGCGGAGCTGGCCGCGATCGCGGGTCATCCCGGCGTCTGGCGCCTCGTCACGCAGGTGAAGATCCAGATCGACCGGGCGCGGCGCCTGACCCTGCCGGCCTTCGGGCGGATGGAAGGGGTGGTCGCCGAGCACCGCCTGATCCGCGACCGGGTGGCGGCGGGCGACGCGCCGGGCGCGCGAGGCGCGATCGAAGCTCATCTTCACGCCGTCATTCCCGATGTCGCGGCCCTGCGCGAACGCCACCCCGATTATTTCACGTGAAACACGAAAAGGATTGCCGATGCGCCAGGGTTGGAGATGGTTCGGGCCGAAGGCTCCGGTGACGCTCGACGAGGTACGTCAGGTCGGCGCCACCGACGTCGTGTCCTCGCTGCACGAGGTGCCGATCGGCGCGCCCTGGACGCGCGAAGACGTGGCCGCGCGCCGCGACCTGGTCGAGACGACGCCCCCCGGCCGCGTCCCCTTACGCTGGTCCGTGGTGGAAAGCATCCCGATCCCGGACGCGGTGAAGCGCACGGGACGCGCGGCCACGGCCGAGATCGAGGCCTGGATCGCGAGCCTTGAGAGCGTGGCCGAGGCCGGCATCCCGATCGTCTGCTACAACTTCATGCCGGTGGTGGACTGGTGCCGCACCGAACTCGACTTCGTGACCGACACGGGCGCCACCGCGATGCGCTTCGACTTCGAAACCTTCGCCGCCTTCGAACTCCACATCCTCGAGCGCGACGGTGCGAAAGCCGAATACAGCCGAGCCGAGCAGGAGCGGGCCCGAGCCCGGTTCGAGGCGATGAGCGAGGGCGAGATCGCCGATCTCGTGCGCAACATCACCAGCGCCCTGCCGGGCTCCACCACCGAGCCGATGACGATCCCCGGCTTTCGCGACAAGCTCGACCAGTATCGGGGCATCGACGCCGCGCGCCTGCGCCGCCACCTCGTCGAGTTTCTGCAGGCGGTGACGCCGGCGGCCGAGAAGCTCGGCGTCAAGCTGACGCTCCACCCCGACGACCCGCCGCGCCCGCTCTTCGGCCTGCCGCGCATCGCCTCGACGGCCGAGGACTACGCGGCGATCTTCGACGCCGTTCCCTCGCCGGCCAACGGCATGTGCTTCTGCACGGGGAGTCTCGGCGTTCGCGAGGGGAACGACCTCCCCGCGATCGCCCGGCGCTTCGCCTCGCGCATCCATTTCGCCCACCTGCGCGCCACGCGCCGCGAGGCGGACCCGCGCACCTTCCACGAATCGGCCCATCTCGATGGCGATGTCGACATGGTGGCGGTCCTGCGCGAACTCGTCGACGAGGACCGGCGGCGCGACAAGGGCGAGACGATCGTCTTCCGCTCCGACCACGGGCACCGGATGCTGGACGACCTCCACAAGGACGTGACGCCGGGCTACCCGGCGACGGGCCGTATGCGGGGGCTGGCCGAGCTGCGCGGCATTCTCCACGCCCTCGGCCATCCGCCGGAGACCGCCGCCGCGCATTGACGCGGGGGCCCTTGCCACGCCCGCCCGCGCCGCCCAATTCGAGGAGCGGCGCGGCAACGGCTTGGGACGGCGAATGAAGAACCCCTACTACACCGGTCCAGTGAGCGACCATTTCGACGGCACGCGCTTTTCCAACTACGGGCTCACCTCCGACAAGCCGTTTTCCGCGATCTGGAAATGGAAGCGGCAGGGGACCCGCGTTCCCTGGCCGGCGACGCGCGCCACGCTGCCGACCGACACGCCGCCGGAGCGCTCGGAAGGCTTGCGCGTCGCCTTCGTCGGCCATGCCAGCATTCTCCTTCAGGCGGCCGGTCTCAACATCCTGTTCGACCCGCTCTGGTCGGATCGCGCCAGCCCCTTCCGCCGCTTCGGGCCCCTTCGCATCGACCCGCCCGGCATCCGCTTCGACGACCTGCCGCCGATCGACGCCGTGCTCGTCTCGCACAACCACTACGACCACATGGACCTCGCCACGCTGGCGCGTTTGGAGGCACGGGACGCCCCGCGCGTCGTCACCCCGCTCGGCAATGATGCGGTGATCCACGCCCGCGTGCCTGAGATGCGCGTCGACACCGGCGACTGGGGCGACCGCTTCGTCCTGTCGGAACGCGTGTCCGTCACCCTCCATCCGGCCTCGCACTGGTCGGCACGCGGGATCCGCGACCGGCGCATGGCGCTGTGGAGCGGCTTCGTCTTGGAGACGCCAGCGGGCACGGTCTATCATTCCGGCGACACCGGCTATGGCGACGGCGCGATCTTTCGCCGGGTGCGCGAAGATTTCGGCGCCCCCCGCCTCGCCCTCCTGCCGATCGGCGCCTACGAGCCGCGCTGGTTCATGCGCGACCAGCATGTGAGCCCCGATGAATCCGTGCGCATCTTCCAGGATACCGGCGCGCGCGATGCGCTCGGCTTCCACTGGGGCACGTTCCATCTTGCCGACGAGGGGATCGACCAGCCGGCCGAGGCGCTTGCCGCCGCCCTCGATGCCGCGCACGTGCCGCGCGAGCGCTTCCGCCCGATGCATCCGGGCGAGGCCTTCGCGTTTCCCTGACAATCCACCGGGTCGCTCGGGTTGCGCTCGGCCGCCCGATCGGCTTCCCTCAAGGCTACCGATCCATCGCAAGGACCCATCGCATGCCGGACTCCCGTCCGATCCCGGAAGCGGTTCTCGACCCCAGGCGTCTCGACACGCTGCACGGCTACGGCGTTCTCGACACGCCGCCCGAGCCCCGGTTCGACGCGCTCGTGCGCGCCGCCTCACGCGCCTGCGCCGCGCCCGTCGCCCTCGTCACCCTGGTGGACCGCGACCGGCAGTGGTTCAAGGCCAAGATCGGGATCGAACAGTCCGAAACGGTGCTCGACCAATCGGTCTGCGCCCATGCCCTGAAAGGCACCGAGCTTCTGGTGATCCCGGACCTGACGGCCGATCCGCGCACGTGCGACAACCCGCTCGTCACCGGCGGCTCGCACCTGCGCTTCTATGCCGGCGCGCCGCTCGTCGCGCCGAACGGCCATGTCCTCGGCACGCTCTGCGTCGTCGACGACGTCGCCCGACCCGAAGGGCTCGCCCCGGCGCAGGCGGCCGAGCTGAAGGATCTGGCCGGCGAGGTCATGGCCGAGCTGGAGCGGCGACGCGCGGCCGCGCCGGAGGCTCGGAGCCCCTGACGAAACCTCGCAGGGTCGGCTGGCCGGTCCTTTCCGCCGCCCGCTTCGTTGCCGATTCCTACCGATGCCGCCGGTATCGATGGCGTTCGGCGCGTGCCAAGCGACGAAGATTCCTCGGCCATCTTCGGCCCGGCGGTCCTGTCAGGCACCCTCAGGCCGGAAACACCTGCCAGCGCAGGACGCCGATCACCCCGTCCTCGCCGACGCGGACTTGCGTTTCGGGCGCGACGTCGAGTTCCACGGCCACGCCCTCGTGCGTCAGGGCGACGAGGCGGCGCGAATCCGGCCGGTCGAGAATGCGCTGGATGCGCACCGGCAGCCCCTCGCCCGCCGGCTTCCACACGAGATCGCGCGGCCGGGCGAAGAGCTGGGCGCTGGCCGCGAGGCCTTCGGGCGCGGGCAAGCGCTGGGAGCCGAACCGAACCGCGCCGCCCTCCACCGGCACCGTGAAGCGGTTGGCGTCGCCTAGGAACTCGAGGACGAAGGGCGAAACGGGACGGCGTGTCACAGTGGCGGGCGAGCCGGCCTGGACGATGCGCCCGTCGCGCAGGATCACCACCTCGTCGGCGAGATCCAGCGCCTCCTCCTGGTCGTGGGTGACGAAGATCGTGGTGATGCCGAGTTCGTCGTGGATCTCGCGCAGCCAGCGCCGAAGGTCGCGGCGCACGGCGGCGTCGAGCGCACCGAAGGGCTCGTCGAGGAGGAGAACGCGCGGCTCGACGGCGAGCGCGCGGGCGAGCGCCACGCGCTGCCGCTGACCGCCGGAAATCTGCGCCGGGAAACGCTCCCCCAAACCCGGCAGGCGCACGAGGCCGAGGAGCTCCTCGACGCGCGCGGCGATCTCATGCTTTGAGCGCTTGGGCCGCAGCGCTTCCATGCCGAAGGCGATGTTCTCGTGGAGCGTCATGTGCGGAAACAGGGCGTAGTGCTGGAACACGAAGCCGACGCCGCGTTTGGCCACCGGGATCGTGGTCGCGTCCTCCTGCCCGAAGCGGATCGTGCCGCGATCGGGAAAGTCGAGCCCGGCCACCATGCGCAGGATCGTGGTCTTGCCCGAGCCCGACGGCCCCAGAAGCGCCACGAGCTTGCCGCTACCGATCTCGAGCGTCACGTCGTCGACGGCCGGCGTCGCGCCTTCGAAGACGCGCGAAATGCCCTGGAGGCTGATCTTCATCGGGCGGGGCCTCCGGGCGGCAGGATGATGTCGAGATCGGCGGCCGGCCGGCGGCGCCGACGCCCGGCGCCCCGCCCTTCCAGCCACACTTTCAGGGCGAGCGTGAGAAGCGCGAGAAGCGTCAGCATGCTGGCGGCGGCAAAGGCGCCGGCCGCGTCGTAGTCGTGGTAGAGAAGCTCGACATGAAGCGGCAGCGTGTTGGTCTGCCCCCGGATGTTGCCCGACACCACGGACACGGCGCCGAACTCGCCCATGACGCGGGCGTTGCACAGCACCACGCCGTAGAGCAGCGCCCAGCGGATATTGGGCAGGGTCACCTTCCGGAAGGTGCGAAAGCCCGACGCGCCGAGCGAGGTCGCCGCCTCCTCCAGATCGCGCCCCTGCGCCTGCATCAGCGGGATCAGCTCGCGCGCGACGAACGGCGCGGTGACGAAGGTGGAGGCGAGAACGATGCCCGGCAGGGCGAAGAGCACCTGCACCCCCGCATCCTGAAGCGCGGGGCCGAACAGGCCCTGCAGCCCGTAGACGAAGAGATAGGCGACGCCTGCCACGATCGGCGACACCGAGAACGGGATCTCGATCGCCACCATGAGAAGGCGCTTCAGGGGAAAGTCGAACTTCGTCACCGCCCAGGCGGCCGAGACCCCGAAGAGGGTATTGACCGGCACCGCGATCAGCGCGGTCAGAACGGTGAGGCCGATGGCGTGTCGCGTGTCGGGATGGAGGATCGCCGCCCCGAAACGCTCCCAGCCGGCGGAAAAGGCCTGCGCGAAGATCACGACGAGCGGCGCCACCAGCATCAGGAGGGCGACGAGGACGACGATCCCGATGAGCGTGCGGCGCACGAGGGGAGTGTCGCCGATCCGGGCTTTGGGTGGGGCTCGCATGGGCGTCAGCTCCGGCCGGTGTAGCGCAGGGCGCGCGCCTGCAGCGCGCCGACGACGACCAGCATGACGAAGGCGGCGAAAAGCATCACGGAAGCGAGCGCGGCGGCAGCGGGATAGTCGTATTCCTCCAGCCGGATGAAGGCGAGAAGCGCGGTGATCTCGGTGGAGCGCGGCTGGTTGCCGGCGATGAAGATGATCGCCCCGAACTCGCCGAGCGAGCGCGCGAAGGACAGGGACACGCCGGCCAGAAGCGCCGGCGCCAGCAGCGGCAGGAGAACGCGCGCGAAGATGCGCGGCTCCGACACGCCGAGCGACAGCGCCGCTTCCTCCAGCGCCGGGTCGAGGTCTTCCAGCACCGGCTGCACCGTTCGCACCACGAAAGGCAGGCTGGTAAAGGCCATGGCGACCGCGATGCCGAGCGGCGTGTAGACCACCGTGATCCCGAGCGCGGACAGCGCGGAGCCGAACGGGCCGTTGGCGGCAAAGAGCGTCGTCAGCGCGATGCCGGCGACGGCGGTCGGCAGCGCGAAGGGCAGGTCCACCATCGCATCCAGCACGCGACGGCCGGGAAAGCGGTAGCGCGTCAGCACGAAGGCGAGGACGAGGCCGAACACGGCGTTGAAGAGGGTGGCGAAGGCCGCCGCCGTCAACGTGACGCGGTAGCTCGCGAGCGCGCGCGGCCCCGTCACGATGCGCCAGTATTCCGCCGGGCCGAGGCTTGCCGCCTTGAGGATCAGGGCGACGAGCGGCAGGCAGACAATCACCGACACGAACAGGAGCGTGAAGCCGAGGGTCAGCGGGAGGCCGGGCAGGACGCGGCGGGACAAGGGCTTGCTTAAACTCCCGAACATGCGAACGAGGCCGGCAAGAAGCCGGCCCCGACGATCGAACGGCCCGAAGGCCGGCGGATGGAAAAGCGCCTTAGCGGTCGCCGTAGATCCTGTCGAGGATGCCGCCGGCTGCGAAGTGCTCGGCCTGCGCCTTTTCCCAGCCGCCGAACACGTCCTCGACGGTGAGGAGGCGCGTCTCCGGGAAGTCGGCGGCGAACTCCTTCGCCACGCCCTCGTCGCGCACCCGGTTGCCGTTCTCGGCGATCAGGCGCTGGCCGGCGGGCGTATAGAGATAGTCGAGATAGGCCTTGGAGAGGGCCTCGGACCCGCGCTTCTCGGCCACCTTGTCCACCACCGCCACCGGAAACTCGGCGAGGAGGCTGACCGGAGGCACCACGGTCTCGAACTTATCGGTGCCGAACTCCTTGGCGATGCCGCGCGTTTCGGCCTCGAAGGTGATCAGGACGTCGCCGATCTCGCGCTCCACGAAGGTCGTGGTGGCCGCGCGCCCGCCCGTGTCGAACACCGGCACGTTGCGGAAGAGCTTGGTGACGAACGCTTCCACCTTGGCCTCGTCCCCGCCGAAGGCCTCGCGGGCGAAGGCGGTCGCGGCGAGATAGGTGTAGCGCGCGTTTCCGGACGTCTTCGGATTGGGGAAGACGACCTTGACGTCGTCGCGCACGAGATCGTCCCAGTTGCGGACGTTTTTCGGGTTGCCGGCGCGCACCAGAAAGGCGGGCAGCGAATAATAGGGGGAGGCGTTGTCCGGGAAACGGCTCGCCCAGTCGCCGGCCACGAACCCGCCCTTCACCAGGGCGTCGATGTCGGTGACCTGGTTGAAGGTGACGACGTCCGCTTCCAGCCCTTCCAGGATGGCGCGCGCCTGTCGCGAGGAGCCGCCGTGGCTCTGGTCCACCGTGACGTCGGCGCCGCCGTGATCGGCCTTGTAGGCTTCGCGAAAGCCGGCGTTGACGCTTTCGAACAGCTCGCGCGAAATGTCGTAGGAGGCGTTGAGGATCTTGGTCGGCTCCTGCGCACCCGCCTGCCCGATGATGAGTGCCGCCCATGCGGCGGCGAGCCCAAGTGTCCTGATCATGCCGGTTCCTCTTTCGATTCGTCGGACCGAACCTACAAGGTCCCCTGTCCTTTCCGCGAGCCAAGGAGACTGCGGGGCGGCGAAGCTTTGCGAACGAATGTTGCGCCGTCTGGGGACAGCGCCGAAAATTCGCCCATCGCGTGTCCATTCCCGCCCTTCGCTTCGGGGATCGACGGGATCTGGTATTCTTGGCGGAACGACAGCGATTCCCACCCGTCCAGGACCCTCGGCATGAGCCTCTTCTTCGTTCTCAACGGCCCCAATCTCAACCTTCTCGGCCGCCGCCAGCCGGAGATCTACGGGCGCGAGACGCTCGCCGACGTGGAGCGGGACTGCCGGGCGCTCGCCACTGAACTCGGCCACGAGATCCGCTTCCACCAGTCCAACCACGAGGGCGCGCTGATCGACTGGATTCACGAGGCGCGGGAGGTCGCCGCCGGCATCGCGATCAACCCTGCCGCCTTCACCCACACCTCGGTCGCCATTCTCGACGCGCTGAAGGCTTTCGACGGTCCGGTGATCGAGGTCCACATCTCCAACGTCCACCAGCGCGAAAGCTTCCGGCACCATTCCTACGTTTCGCTGAGGGCCGACGGGGTGATCGCGGGGTGCGGGACGGAAGGCTATCGTCTGGCGCTGCGCCGCCTCGCGAGTCTGTCGGAACGAGCCTCCTGACGGGGCTCTCCAGCCTCGCGCAACGCCTGCCCTCGTCCTGTCGTAATTTTTATGGCATGGTGAATTCACGAAAACGCGAGATGGCCCATGTCCATCCCGTGGTTCTTGAGGGGGCGGAATGATCGCAAAGCGCGCGTTCAAGCGGGCGTTCGGCATGCGCCGAACCGCCGTGGTCATTCTCGGCCTCGCGGCCGGCGCGATGGGCACCACGGCCACCGCACGTCCCGAGACGCGCACCCTGCGCATCTATCACATCAACCTGCACGAATCCTCCGAGATCACCTTCAAGCGCGACGGCAAGTACCTGCCCGACGGGCTGAAGAAGGCGAACTGGGCGCTGCGCGACTGGCGGCGCAACCAGCCGACCACGATGGACCCGCGCCTTCTCGACCTCCTTTGGGAAGCCTACCAGAAGAGCGGCTCGCATATGCCGATCCACGTGATCGGCGGCTTCCGCGCGCCCGAAACCAACAAGATGCTGCGCTCGCGCTCCGCCAATACGGGCGTTGCCGAGCATTCCCAGCACATGCTGGGCAAGGCGGTGGACTTCTTCATTCCCGACGTGCCGCTCGCCAAGCTTCGCGAGATAGGCCTGAAAATGCAGATCGGCGGCGTCGGCTTCTATCCGCGTTCGGGCGCGCCCTTCGTGCATTTCGACGTCGGTTCGGGGCGCTACTGGCCGCGCATGAGCCGGCAGGAACTGACCCGCATCTTCCCGGACGGCAAGACCATCCACCTGCCCGCCGACGGCAAGCCGCTGCCCGGCTACGACGTGGCGATGGCCTCCTACAAGAAGCGCAAGGGCGCGTCCGAGCTGATGGTGGCCGATGCCGGCTCCACCGCCGCAGCGCCCCGCCGCTCGTTCCTAGCCGCCTTGTTCGGCGGCGGGCGCGACGAGGCCGAGGACGAAGCGGACGCCGAGAACACGCTGACCGCCAAGCGCGCCGCGCCGGCCGCAGCGCCGCCGGCGGCAGCGCCCAAGCCGCAGAAGCCCGCCGCCCTGCCGCCCGGCGCCGAGATGCCGGGCAACGGCGGGTTCGACGCTTCGGCACCGGCTAAGGCGCCGGCAGCCGCCGAAGAAACGCTGGTGGCCGCGCTCCAGCCCGAGCGCGTTCCCCTGCCCACCCACGCCCCGGCGCGCGCACCCGTTGCGCAAGCCACGCCGGTGGCGGTCCCCGAAATCACGCCGAGCGACGAGGCGCTCGTCGCCGCGCTGACGCAGGATCCCGAGCCCGCCTTGCCCGCCGCCTTCGCCCACGGCGTGCCGACGCCGCGCGAGCGGCCGGTGGTGGAAGCGCTGATGGCACAGGCCGCCGGCGCCGTCCCGGCGAGACCCGAGCCCGAGCCGCTTCTGGCCTCCGCCTTCGCAGCCCCCGCGCCGGCCACAGCCGTGCCGCACGCGCGCCCGGTGATCCTGGAAGCCTCGCTCGACACGCGACCGCACGGCACCGGCGCCCCGGCCCATGCGCCCGCCGCCACGATTCCCTCGCCGCGCGGCGGCCGGGTGACGAAGACGGCTGCCGCGCCGGCCCCTCGACATGCCCATCGCCCCGCCGGCTCGCAGACCGCGATCGCCGCGCTTCTGGCCGACCCGGAGCGCCGGGCGCTGGAGGAAGGAACCGCCCTGCCGGACGCCGGGCGGCTGGTGGCCGAGCGCCCCGGCGACATCCTCGCCCTCGGCTTCGCGCCGACCGGCGGGCGCCCGGGCTCGACCGCCCGCTTCACCGGCCGCGCCGTGAACTTCCTGCCCGTGCGCCATCTCGACTGAAAGCCCGCCCGGACAGTCCCCGGCGGAGGATGGCCAAGGAATTTTCGTCGTGATCGAGGCGCCGAACGCCAGTCGATGCCGGCGGTATCGGCAAGGGTCCGAAGAACGGGCGAGACCGGTGCCTCGCCCCGAAGCAGCGATGAGGGCGGCGGAAAGACCCGGCGAGCCGACCCGGTGGTTTTTTCGGACGGGCTCCGAGGATCGGCCTCAGTCTCCCAGCGTTTCCACGCGCGTCGCGATCCCGGCGAGAAGCGCGCGGTCGTGGCTGATCGCCAGGATGCCGAGCCCCGTTTCGCGCGCGCGCGCCATCAGCACCTGCCAGATCTCGTGCTGGGTGATCGGGTCGAGCGCGGCGGAGATCTCGTCGGCGACGAGATAGCGGGTTCGGGGGCGAAGCGCCCGTGCGATCGAGACGCGCTGAAGCTCGCCGCCGGAGAGTTCATGGGGATAGCGGCGCTCCCAGCCGGGATCGACGCGCAGCGCCCGCTCCACCGCCGGCTCGCGCAGGCCCGGCTCGGCCAGAACCTCACCGATCCGCCAGCGCGGGTTCATGTCCTCGACCGGATGCTGGGCGCAATACTGCACCGGACGGAAGCCGGCGGGCGGCAGCGGCGCGCCGTCCAGCCGAACAACTCCCGCCTGCGGTCGAAGCCGGCCGGCGAGGATGCGCCCGAGCGTCGTCTTGCCCACCCCGGAAAGGCCGAGAAGGCCGACGATCTCGCCCGGCGCCACTCGGATCGACGCGCCGCGCAGAACCGGAGCGCCGGGCGCGAAAGCATGGCAAAGCCCTCGCGCCTCAAGCATTCCCCGCGCTCCCGAAGCCGTTCTGCGGCAGGGCCTGCCAGAGGCGGCGCGCGAAGGCGGACCGGAGGCGCTCGCCCGTCCCCTCGAACGCCGCCGGCGGCTCGATCCCCATCAGCCGTCCCTCGTGCAGGATCGCGACGCGATCGGCGACGGGGAGGACGCCGGGCAGATCGTGGGTGACGAGGAGAACGCAGGCGCCGCGATCGGCCGCCGCGCGCAGCCGCGCGAAGACGAGGGCGCGCGTCGCCTCGTCGAGGTGGTCGGTCGGCTCGTCGGCGAGGATCAGGCGCGGGTCGCCGACAAGGCCCATCAGGAGGAGGATGCGCCGCGCGGTGCCGCCCGAAATCTGGTGCGGGCGGAGGGCCGCGACGTCCGGCCCGAGCC
The DNA here is from genome assembly GCF_903970965.1 of Aureimonas sp. ME7. Lineage (GTDB taxonomy): Bacteria > Pseudomonadota > Alphaproteobacteria > Rhizobiales > Rhizobiaceae > Aureimonas. The sequence goes on from NZ_CAJCKW010000007.1 coordinate 202,142, forward strand.
CGAGGGCGCGCAAGGCCTCCGGGCCCGGGGTCGCTGCTCCGGCGCGCCGGGCGGCGAGCGCCAGCTGGCGGCCGACCGAAAGAAGTGGATCGAGATGGGTGACCGATTGCGGCACCAGCGCGATATGCCGGCCACGCAGGCGCTTCCAAGCCGCTGGGTCGAGTGGCTCGCCCTCGAAGAGCATCGTTCCCGTGACTGCAGCGTCGGGCGGCAGGAGGCCGAGAACGGCGTGGGCGAGGAGGCTCTTGCCCGCCCCGGAGGAGCCGATCAGCGCCACGACCTCGCCGGGCTCAGCTTCCAGCGAGACACCGTCGAGGCCGGTCACCGCCGGCCCGCCGATGCGGGCGGGAAAGCGCACACGAAGGTCGCGGATCGCCAGCCGCGCGCTCAAGAGCGGCCCCCGCGCGGGTCGAGGCGGCGGCGAAGCGTGGAGCCGAGCCCTTCGAAACAAAGGGCGAGGCCGAGAAGCGCCAGCCCCGGAAATACGCCGAGCCACCAATGCCCGGCACTTAAAGAACGCATCGCATCGGCGAGCAGGACGCCGATCGCCGGGCGTGAGGGTTCAAGGCCGAAGCCGAGGAACGTCAGCGCCGCCTCATGGAGGATGGCGTGCGGAAACAGGAGCACGAAGCCGACGCCGAGCTGGGGCAGGAGATGGGGCAGGACGTGGGCGCGCGCGATGAACGCCCGCGAGCGCCCGTAGCCGCGCGAGGCCTCGACATAGGGCATGGCGAGGACACCGAGGAGCTCGGCGCGCAGGATACGCGCAAGGCGCGGCCAATGGGTGAGTGCGACGGCTGCCACCACCCCGCCCGTGCCCCCCCCGAAGGCGAAGGCGACGAGGATCAGTGCGACGAGGTGCGGCAGGGCGAGCGCCGCGTCGGTGACGAGCGAGACGAGCGCATCCGTCACACGTGAAACGCTGGCGAGTAGCGCAAGAACGAGAGCGATGCCGGCGGACAGCGCGGCGGCGAGAAGCCCGATGCGAAGGCTCAAGGCCAGCCCTTGCAGCGTGCGCCAGGCCATGTCGCGCCCCATCGGGTCGGTGCCGAACGGGTGGTGGAGCGACGGGGGCAGGAGACGGGCGGCGAAATCCGCGCCGCCCTGCGTTCCGATCGCCAGCGGAGCCACGGCGAGCGCTGCGATGGGCAGGCCGGCGAGAAGGATACGGACCGAAGGGCGAAGCCCCCGGGAGGCCTCCGGTTCGGGGGGCAGCGCGGCGACGCTCATGCCCCCGGCCTCAAACGCGGATCGACGCGCCGATACAGGAGGTCGGCCGCCATGTTGCCGGCGGCGACGAGCGCGGCGGCCAGAAGCGACAGGGCGAGAAGCAGCGGCACGTCGCACCGCACCCCGGCCTCCACCACGGCGCGGCCTAGGCCGGGATAGGCGAAGACCTGCTCCACCAGGACGGCGCCGCCCAGAATCTCACTGACCGAGGCGCAGACGACCGTCAGCGCCGGCACGAGCGCGCCGCGCGCCGCGTGCGCCCAAGCGACATCCAGCCGGCTCGCCCCTTGCGCGAAGGCGAAGAGGGCGGGGTCGGCGCGCATCAGCTCGGCCACCTTGGCGCGGGTGTGGAGCGTCACCTGCGCGACGCCGAACACCGACAGGACGAGCAGCGGCAGCGCGAGATGGCGTAGACGCTCCCCCACCGTCACGTCGCCGGGCGGCACCCCGATCGGGCCGGAGCAGCAGATCGGCGTCCAGCCGAGCCGGACGGAAAAGACGGTGAGCGCCAGGATCGCCAGCCAGAAGGTCGGGGTGGCGGCCAGGACATAGGCGTAAAGGCGCACGGCGCGGTCGAGCGCCGAGCCCTCGAAACCGCCGGCCAGGACGCCGAGCGCGAAGCCGAGGAGACCGGAGAGTGCGAAGGCGGGCAGCGTCAGAAGAAGGGTCGAGCTGGCGCGCTCGGCAATGACGCTTCCGACGGGCGCGTTGAAGCTCGTGCTCCATCCGAGATCGCCCGACAGGAGCCGGGCAAGCCAGCGCGCGAACTGGACGGGCGCGGGTTGGTCGAGCCCCCAGGCGGCCTCGAGGCCGGCGCGCATGTCCGGTGTCAACCGGCTGATGCCGGGGCCGAGATAGGCGCCGACCGGATCGATCGGTGACAATTTGGCGAGCGCGAAGGCGGCTCCCGCGACGAGCGCGAGCACCAGCGCGAAACGCATGAAGGCAAGGCCGAGGATCTTCAATCGCAGGTCCAGCGCCATTCGGCGATCGAGGCCGTCAGCGGCCAGCCGTGGCCATGCGGCTCGATCGGCGGACGGCCGAGGTCGAGGCATCGGTTGACGAAATACACATGGTCGAGATTGACTAGCCAGGCCCAGGCGGCGTCCCCTTCGAGACCATAGCCGGTGCGCCCGTCGAAGGCGGCGCGGGCCCAAAGGGGAAACGAGGCTTCGAGGCTCGGCGCACCCTGCGCCTCGGCAAACAACGCATCCACGACGGGGTTCGCGTAGTAGGTCGGGTTGAGGTATTCGACGCCCGCCAGCGTCGACTGGTAGAGGCTGTAGAGCTGGTAGGGCGAATGACTGCCGAAGCCGAACACGGCGGGCTCGGCATGCATGACGCGGGCGATCGCGTCCCAGGAGCCGCCCTTCGGGGTCGCTTCGATCCCGAGCGGCCTCAAAAGCTCGGCCGCGACCTCCGCCAGCGCCTGACGCGTCGGGTCGGCGGCGGGATAGTTGAGGGGAAAGGCGGCGCGCACGCCGTTTCGCTCGCGCACGCCGTCCGAGCCTTCGAGCCAGCCGGCTTCATCGAGGAGACGTCGGGCACCCTCGATGTCGGAATCCACCCGGTCCCCCGCGCCCGCCCAAGCGAGGCCGTCCACCGGGCCGAAGGCGGGCGTGCCGTGGCCGTGGAGCGCCACGTCGACGACCACCTGCCGGTCGAGCCCCCGATTGATCGCGTGGCGGATCGCCGGGTCCGAGGTGACGGCGTTGCCGAGCGGCTGGCCGGCCGCGTTCGTCCGCCCCTCGGCGGGCAGGAAGGGAAGGCTGAGGCCGCGATTGTCCACCGTGCGGACGGACACCGCCCGGAAGCCTTCGGGCACGTCGTCCGCCAAGGGGGCCGGCGCGGACACGATGTCGACGCGCGCCGCTCGCGCGGCCGCCAGCCCCGCGTCCTCCCCCGTGAACAGGAAGGTCAGCCGCTCGAAAGCGGGCTTCTCGCCGTAATAGTTCGGATTGCGCTCCACGATCAGCTGCTCGCCCTCCCGCCAGGACACGAGGCGATAGGGGCCGGAACCGAGCGGGTGGCGGGCGTAGTCCGGGCCGTAGGCGTCGGCGGGCACAATGCCGAGGGTGAAGAAGGTTTCGGTGAAGGTGATCCAGGGCTTGCGCAGGCGCAGCACCACCGTCGTGTCGCCGATCGCCTCGGCGCTTTCGAGCACGGACAGGTCCAGGGCACCCGCAGTGTCCCGCGCCTTGTTGTAGGTGAAGGCGACGTCGCGCGCCCGCAACGGCGAGCCGTCGGAAAAGCGCACGTCCGGCCGGATCTCGATCGTCCATCGCAGGCGATCCTCCGACAGGGTCCAGCGCGTGGCGAGATCGGCTTGCGTCGCCAAGTCGGCGTCGCGGCGCAGCAGCGTCGATTGGAACAGGGGATGGCCGTAGGATCCCCAGCCGAGGATCGGGTCGTAGCCGGTGTCCGGCTCGCCGCCGATGGCGAGCACGAGATCGGTCCGGGGCGCGGCGAGGGTCGATGCGGGCCCCGCCAGAATGCCGAGAAGCGCGGCCGCGATAGCCCATTTCCGTGCCATGTCCGTCGTCCCCGCGCGCGCTGTCGAATCGGGCGGACCATAGAGGCGGGAGAGTATGAGGTCTATATCAAAACATCATACTCGGCGACCACGCCCTTGGGTCCTGCTTTGCCCGCACCGCGCCCTTCGGGTTATGAGATCGCGATCCACCGGAAAGGGCTCTTCCCGATGCAGCGCGTGACCGTGACGCTCGACGACGAACTGATGGCCGCGCTCGACGAGGTCATGGCCGAGCGCGGCTACCAGAACCGCTCGGAAGCGATCCGCGACCTCGCCCGCTCGGGGCTCGCTCGCGCGCGGCAGGATTCCGGCGCGGCGGGCCCCTGCGTCGCCGCCTTGGTCTATGTCTACGATCACGCCGCGCGCGACCTGTCGCGCCGGCTCACCAACGCCCATCACGACCATCACGACCTGTCGGTGTCGAGCCTCCATGTCCATCTCGACCACGGGACCTGCATGGAGGTTTCGGTGCTGAAGGGGGAAACGGGCGCGGTGCGCCATTTCGCCGAGCACGTCATGGCCGAGCGCTCGGTGCGCCACGGCGAACTGGTGCTGATCCCCGACGCGCCGGGCGGGACGCGGGACTGAACCTCAGGCGGCCGTGCGCAGGAGAACGGGTGCGGCCGCTTCGGGCGGCATCAGAAAAACGCCGCGCGCCGCTTCCCGCTCGGCCGCCTCGCGATCGGCCAGCACCATCGCCAGTCGCGCCGCTTCCAGGCGATATCGCTCGATCTCGCCGGTGGAGGGGCGAAGCACGAGATCGAAGCGCCGGGTCAGCTCGTCGCGAAGAAGGGTCGGGTCGTCGAAGCGGTTCATGCCCTCCGATGTGGCGCGGCACCCTGCGATGTCGAGATGGGCGCGGGCCCATTCGCCAGCCCTGCGACAACTTGAGACGGCCTGACCCCGGCAGCCACATTTCGGCCCCCGAGATGCCGGTAGAACGCCCGGCGCCGGGCGGCCCTCAGCCGCCGGGCACGAGGGTTCACCTTGAGGGGACGGCGCCTGGCCGGGCGCTGCAAGCGACGCGTCCATGCTGCACTTCACTCGCCTTCTTCGCGCCGTCTGGATGTCTCTCCTCCTGGCGCTGCTCCTCGGCGCTGCCGGAGCCCGGGCGCAGGAAAGCGATGCCGCCCCTTCCCCGATCGCGGTGGTGGACGCGCAGGCGAGCGAGCTCGCAGCGATCACGACCGCCGCCAACGCGGACACGACCACCGACGCGAAGGCAGCCCTACGCGACCGCGCCATGACGGTCGGGGTGACGGCCAACGAGGCCGTCGGCACGATGGAGCCCGAGCTTGCCGCGCTCGACGCGCGCATCGCCGAGCTCGGGGAGCCGAGCGACGGGGAGGCACCCGACGTCAAGGCGCAGCGCGATCGCCTGACGGCCGAGCGCAACGATCTCGATTCGGCCATCAAGCGCGGCCGGCTGGTTTCCGCCGACGCCAAGCAAACGATCGACCGGATGATCCGCGAGATCAACGAGGCCTTCAGCCGCGATACGTTCAGCCAGGTCGCCTCGCCCCTGTCGCCTTCGCTTTGGACGGATGTCGCCAAGGCCCTGCCCGACGATCTCGCGCGTCTGGGCGACTTCATCCACGACGCGATCGCCCAGATTCCTCAGACGCGCCTGTCGTCCAGAATCGCGGTGGTGGCCGGCTCGATCGGGCTGGCGCTCCTGCTTCTCGTGCCGCTGCGCCGCTGGCTTCGCGAAAAAGGGCGTCGCTTCGCGGTGGAGCAGGTTCCCGGCTCGCGCGCCCGCCGCTCGGGGCTGGCGCTCTGGTTCGTTCTCGTCGGCACGCTGACGGCGGCCCTCGGCTTCACGCTTCTCACCTACGGGCTGAACTGGGCGGGCGTCCTCACCTACCGGACGCGGCCTCTCGTCGAAGTGCTCGCCACCACCGCCTCCGTCGGCGCCTTCGTGGTGTCGCTGGGAGCCGGCCTTCTTCTCGTCGGCCAGGCCTCCTGGCGGCTCCTGCCGCTGGACGACGAGGCGGCCGAGCGCCTCCGGCCGTTTCCCGTCACCGCCGCGCTTCTCACCTTCTTCGGCGTCCTCCTCGTGGAAGGCGGGCGGTCGGTCGGCGTCAGCCAGGCGGCCGCGATCGTCCTCAACTACGCCGTCGCCTTCACCTACGGCGCGCTGATCGTCTCGGTTCTCCTGACGCTCGGGCGCCTGCGCCGGGCACGAAGCGACGCGGCGAACCGGGAGCCCAGCGCTCGCACGACCCTCATCACCCTGGCGACGCTGGCGGCCTGGATCTGCGTCCTCGTCAGCCTCGTCGCCGCGCTCCAGGGCTATGTGAACCTCGCCCTGTTCCTGACGCGGCAGGTGATCTGGACGGCGATCGTCTCCTCGGCCGCCTATCTCCTGCTCGTGGTCGTCGACGACGTGTTCACGACCTTCCTGTCGGCCGACAGCCGGCTCGGCCGCTCGCTGCATACGGGGCTCGGCCTTCGCAAGACCCAAGTGCGCCAGCTCGGCGTGGTCCTGTCGGCGGTCCTTCGCATCGCCATCCTGGTTCTGGCCGCGCTCCTCCTGTCCGGGCCGCTCGGGCCGGGCGCAAGCTCCCTGTTCTACCAGTTCAGCTCCTCGGCCGAGATCCGCGTCGGCGGCTTCACTATCGTGCCGGGCGCGATCCTGAAGGCGGCCGTCGCGCTGACCGTCGGCATCGCGCTGATGCGCGTCGTGCGTCACTGGCTGGAGCAGCGCTTCCTGCCGGCGACCGACCTCGACCAGGGCGCGCGCAACTCGGTCTCCACCATCGTCAGCTATGCCGGCATCATCCTCGCCGGCTTCTGGGCGATCACGACGCTCGGCATCGGCGTCGAGCGCATCGCCCTCGTGGTGTCGGCGCTGTCGGTGGGTATCGGCTTCGGCCTCCAGGCGATCACCCAGAACTTCGTGTCGGGCCTGATCCTCCTCGCCGAGCGGCCGGTGAAGATCGGCGACACCGTGCGCATCGGCACGGACGAGGGCGACGTGAAGCGCATCTCGGTGCGCTCCACCGAGATCCAGATCGCCGACCGCTCGACGTTGATCGTGCCCAATTCCGAGCTCGTCACCAAGTCGATCCGCAACATGACGCTGGCCGACCCGCTCGGGCGCATCCAGATCATGTTCTCCGCCACGCTCGATGTGGACGTGGCGGCGGTGCGTCAGGCACTCCTCGACATCTACGCCGCCCACGACGCGGTGCTCGCCGACCCTTCGCCCAGCGTCTTCATCGACGGGATCGACGAGGGCAAGGTGACGTTCAAGTCCTTCGCCTTCGTGAGTGGGCCGCGTCAGGTCTACGGAACGCGCTCGACCATCCTGTTCCAGCTTCTGGAGCGTTTTCGCACGGAAGGGATTCCGCTGGTCGCGGCGTGAGCCCCTTCACATCGACAGGCAGAAGCGGGCCGGCCCGCGCAAGGGAATCTCGATCGTCCAAACGGCACCGGTGGGGAGCCATTCGGCATGGGCGCGCGCGTCGAAATCGTCCGGCAGGGTGCGGGCGAGAAGATCGAAGCCGAAGCCTTCGCGTTCCGGCGCGGAGCCGCTCGCCGTCCCGTGCTCGCGCCAGACGAGGACGAGGCTCTCGTCGCGCCGCAGCGACCAGTCGAGCTCGACGCGCCCCTCGCTGGCGCGCAGCGCCCCGAACTTCACGGCGTTGGTGGCGAGCTCGTGGAGGGCGAGCGCGACGAGTTCCGCCAGCTTGCCCCGCACCCGCACGTCGGGCCCGGACAGAGCGAGCCGCTCCTCGCCGTGCCCGGCAAAGGAGCGCAGCTCGTCCATCGCCAGGTCGAGGAGCGGCACGCCTTGGGCGGGCCGGCGCAGGAGCGCGGACTGGATGCGCGCCAGCGCCGTGATGCGCCCGTCCACATGCATGGCGAGCTCGTCGACGCCGCCCGCCGTTTCGGCCGAGCGGCGCACCAGCGCGCGAACGGTGGACAGGACGTCGAGCATGCGCTCGTGAAACGCCGGCAGGGCGCCTTCGACATGGGGGTCCGGCACGACGTCGCTGATCGAGCCGACCCATTCGCGCACCCGCCCCCCCGGCTCCAACACCGCTTCGGCGACGAAGAGGCTCGGCACGTAGCGGTTCTGCGGGGCGCTCCAGAGACGCGCCTCGGCGCCCAACGCCGCACCGTCCCGGCGCAGCCCCTCACGCAAGGAATCCCGGTCCCCGCCGTGGACGACGCTCATCCAGCCCGACCCGAGGCAGGCCTCGAGTTCGAGCCCCGTTCGGCGCAGGAAGGACGGGCCGACCGACACCCAGCCCCCGTCCGCGGACGCCCGCCACACATGCCGGTTCGGCATGGGCGAGGGCCGGGTTCCCGAGGGGCCGGGCGATCGGTTCATACGCTGGCCTGCCTGTGGGCTTCGGCCGCTCCCGAAAGCGGCTCCTCGCCTCCATCGGGCCGCAGATGGAGATAGGTGGGATCGAAATTGGCGAGCCGCGTCAGCGCCGGCAGGTCGTCCACCTGCAGGGTGCGCCCCTTGAGCACGATCAGCCCCTCGGCGCGCAGGTCCTGCAGCATGCGGTTGGTGTGGACGATGGAAATGCCGAGCGCGTCCGACAGGTCGGCCTGGGTGATCGGAAACGGGCAGGCGCCCGCCGCGTCCACCAGCCCGATCGAGCGCATGCGCACGAAGATCTCGCACAGGAGATGGGCCACCCGCTCCGAACCGGTTCGCTGGCCGAGATTGGCGAGCCATTCGCGCGTCGTCGATTCGCGCACGAGCTCGTTCCACCAGAAGGCGCGGCGCAGGCGCGCGTGCCGGTCCATCAGCGCCTCGATCTCGTCGGGCACGATCTGGGCGATGCGCAGCGGCGAGATCGCGCCGATGGAATGATCCATGGCGGACAGGACATGGTTGTGCAGGTCGCACAGGTCGCCGGGCATGAAGAAGGACAGGATCTGCCGCCGCCCGTCGGGCAGCACCTTGTATCGGCAAGCGAAGCCTTCCAGGACCAGGTTGACGAAGAACGGCTTCTCGCCCTGACGGATCACGTCGTCGCGCGGCTGCAGGACGCGCGGCCGGCGATGGGTCAGATCCTGAAGCGCGGAGCGCTCCTCGTCGGACAGGACCAGAAAATTCTGCAGCTTGCGGATCAGATACACGACCAAGAACCGTTCCTCCGTGGCCGGTCCTTCCGATGGGAGCGGGGGAGATTCGTCCATTAACTAGGTTAAGTTCCAAGGGCTGACACCCAGGCAAACTTTTGCTGGCCACGCGAGCCCTTCCTCCCATCTCTCCCGGAGCACGAGTTCGGAGGAATGATGAGCGAGACGCAAACGCTTTTCGTCGGCGCCGTGGCGCCCGAGGACCGCCGCCGCGAGCCGTTGCACGGCACCCGCCTGTTCGCGGTGCTGGCGCCGGGATGGCCGGAGGCGGAAGCCCTGATCCGGGCGCGCGCGGGCCGCGGCGACGCGGAGATCGCGCGGCGCGAGGACGCGGCGACGCTTCTTTATGCGCGCCGGCTCCCGCTTCGCGAGAACGAGCCGCGCGAGTTCAGCCTCGACGAGCGGGGATAGGCGGCGCTCGTCCTTCGGGAGCGAATGCAGCGGCGTCATCCACGGTTGCTACACCAATGGCGGGTAGGAATCGGCGAATGCAGTTCGCGGAAACGAAGCCGTCCGGCGCATCCGAGGATCCTCCATGCCGATGTCGCCACCCTCGCCTCTCAAGGTCCTGATCGTCGCGCCCAACGCGTCCGTGCGCTTCGGCGGCGAGGCGGTGCTGCCGCTGCACTACTTCCGCGGCCTCGCGCGGCGCGGACACGAGGTTCGGCTCATCGCCCACCACCGCAACCGCGAGGAGCTCCTCGGCCTGTCCGGCTACGACCACGAGCGGATGCATTTCGTGCCCGACACGGTCTGGCACAAGCTGATCTGGCGCGCCTTCGCAAGGTTTCCCGACCGGGTGCGCGACCTGATCGGCGGCGCCCTGATGACCGCCGTCAACGAATTTTATCAAGCCAGGCTGATCCGGGCGCTGGTAGCGCAAGGCCAGGTCGATCTCATCCATCAGCCGATCCCGGTGTCCCCGCTGATCCCCTCCAGCCTCCATCGCTTCGGCGTGCCCTTGGTGATCGGGCCGATGAACGGCGGGATCGACTATCCCCCCGGCTACGGCGATTTCGAGCGAGGGGCCACGCGGGCCTCGATCGCCTGGGGGCGCCGTGCGGCGCTCCTTCTCAACCGCCTCAGCCCGGGCAAGCACCGCGCCGCCGCCCTTCTCGTCGCCAACGACCGGACGCGCCGGGCGCTTCCCGATCCCCATCATCCCGGGATCGAAACGCTGGTGGAGAACGGCGTGGACTGGGCGCTCTGGGACCGGTTCACGGGAAAGCCGCCCGCTACGGCGCGCGAAGGACTGAGGCTCGTCTATGTCGGCCGGTTCGTCGGCTGGAAGGCGATCGACGTGACGCTGCGCGCGCTTGCGCTGGCGCGGCAACAGGGCATCGACGCCCGGCTCGACCTTCTGGGCGACGGGGAGGAACGGGGCGCGCTGGAACGGCTCGCCCACGATCTCGGCCTGACGGACCATGTCACGTTCCACGGCTTCCAGCCGCAGGAAACGTGCGCCGAGATCATGTCCCGCTCCGACGCGCTGATCCTCAACTCGCTGCGCGAATGTGGCGGGGCAGTGGTTCTGGAGGCGATGGCGATGGGCCTGCCGGTGATCGCCAGCCGCTGGGGCGGGCCGGCGGACTACCTCACGGAGGGTAGCGGCCTTCTGGTGGACCCAAGCCCGCGCGACACCTTCGCCGAGCGTCTGGCCGAGGCCATCGCGGCGCTCGCGCGCGACCCCGAAGGGCGGCGCGCCATGGGGCAGGCCGGGCGGGACACCGTCCGGCGCGACTTCGACTGGGACGGCAAGGTCGAGCGCATGGTGGAGATCTATCGATCGGCGCTCGCCGCCCAGCGGTGAACACAAGCGGGCGGCGGACCGAAATCCGCCGCCGGCTCGCATCGGTCAGTTCAGAGCGCGGCCGAGAACGCGGCCGAGGCGCTCGGAAAAGGCTCGCGGGTTCTCCGGCGGCTCGCCGTCGGCGATGCGGGCTTCGTCGAGAAGGAGATGGGCGGCGTCCTCGCGTAAATGCGCTTCGCCGTCCCCCAGCTTTGCCAGGCGCTGGACGAGGTCGTGGCGCGGGTTGATCTCGAGGATCGGCTTGGAGCCCGCCGCGCCGAGGCGCCCGGCGCTCGCCAGAAGGCGTTCCAGCTGCCGGTCGATCCCGTGCTCGGGCGCGACGAGGCAGACGGCGCTGGTGGTCAGGCGCTCGGAAGCGCGAACGTCCGACACCGCATCTCCCAGCGTCGCCTTGAGGAAGGCGACGAAATCGCCGACTTCGGGTGCGGCCTCCGCCGGCGGCTCCTGCCCCTCGGCGAGCGGCACGGTGCCGAGATCGGCGAGGCCTTGCGTCACCGAGCGGAAGGGCTTGCCCTCGAATTCGACGCCACCGGCCGCCCAGAAGCTGTCCACCTGATCGGTGAGGAGCAGGACTTCCAGCCCGCGCGCCCGGAACCCTTCGAGCTGGGGCGAGGCGGCAAGCCGCTCGGCGTCGGGGCCGGTGGCGTAGTAGATCGCGTCCTGGTTTTCCCGGAAGGCGGCGACGATCTCCTTGAGGGAGCGCCACTCGGCGCCCGAGGTCGTGGTGCGGAAGCGGGACAGGCCAAGCAGCGCGTCGCGGCGCGCCTCGTCCTCGTAGAGCCCCTCTTTCAGGACGGCGCCGAAATTCTCCCAGACGGAGAGATAGCGCTCCGGCTCGTTCTCAGAAAGCTTGGCGAGCTCCGACAGGACGCGGTTCGACACGCCCTTGCGGATCGCGGCCAGCACTCGGCTTTCCTGGATCATCTCGCGCGACACGTTGAGCGGCAGATCGGCCGAATCCACGAGGCCGCGCACGAAGCGCAGGTAGCGCGGCAGGATTTCCGCCTCGTCGGTGATGAAGACGCGGCGCACGTAGAGCTTCAGGCGGCCGGCGCGGTCGGGGTCGAAGAGGTCGAACGGCTTGGCGCCCGGCACGAAGGCCAGCACCGAATATTCGTGAAGGCCTTCGGCGCGGTAATGGAGCGTCAGCGCCGGCTCGTCGAAACCGCCGGCCAGCGTCCGGTAGAAGTCGGCGTATTCGTCCGACGACACCTCGCTCTTCGACTTCGTCCACAGCGCGGCGCCGTCCGCAATGCGCTTCGGCTCGGCATCCGGGGCCTCGCGCAGAAGGATCGGCACTGGCACGTGGCCGGACTGGGAGCGCACCGTACGCTCCAGGGTGTGAGCCTCCAGATAGGCGCCCGCGTCCTCCTTCAGATGCAGGATGACGCGCGTGCCGCGAAGGGGCGACCCTTCCAAATCGGCCGCGCCGACCTCGTAGGTGCCGAGGCCATCGGAGGACCAGCGCGCGGGGGTGTCGCTTCCCGCCCGGCGTGAGACGACCTCGACACGGTCGGCCACCATGAAGGCGGAATAGAAGCCGACGCCGAACTGGCCGATCAGCCGGTTCTCGCTGGCTTCGCCCTTCTCAGTGATCCGGTCCATGAAGGCGCGGGTCCCCGAGCGCGCGATGGTGCCGAGCGATTCGGCCATCTCCGCCTCGCTCATGCCGATGCCGTTGTCCTCGACGGTGAGGGTGCGCGCCCCGGCGTCGATCGTCAGGGTGATCGCGGGCTCGCCGCCCTCGTTCAGCAGGGTCGGGGCTGCGATCGCCTCGAAGCGCAGCTTCTCGCAGGCGTCGGCGGCGTTGGACACGAGCTCGCGCAGGAACACGTCCTTGTCGGAATAGACCGAGTGCACCATCAGGTGCAGGAGGCGGGCGACATCCGCCTCGAAGCTGCGTGTCTGCCCCGTCGTGCCCGTATCCGCCATGTCGTCCCTTGTCCCTTGTCCGTTCGGCTGGTCGAGCCGCCAGATGGCGGCTCGGGGCCTCGGTTTCAAGCGAAAAGGCTTGGTGGCTTCAGATGTCGAAGTTCTGCGGCAGGAGCACGAGATCGCGCACCACGATGTTGCGCGGGCGCGTCAGCATGAAGAGAACGGCCTCGGCGACCTCCACCGGCTGGAACAGCGCGCCGTTCTCGATGGCGCGCTTGAGGTTCTCGGCCGGCCAGTCGTCGACGAGCGGCGTCACCACCGGGCCGGGCGCGATGGCGCCGACGCGAACGCCGTGCTTGTTGACCTGCCGGCGCACCGCGTGGACGAAGGACTGCACCGCGAATTTCGAGGCGCTGTAGACCGGCTCCCAGGGGATCGACTGGTGGCCGGCGACCGAGCTCGTGACGATGACGTCGCCCGTGCCCCGCTCGATCATGTGCGGCAGGACGGCATGGACGCCCCGGAACACGGCGTTGACGTTGAGGTTCAGCATCCGGTCGAAGGCGTCGGCGTTTCCATCCACGAGGTCGCCGCCGATATAGGAGCCGGCATTGGCGTGGAAGATGTCGAGCTGGCCGGCCTTATCGAGGATGGCCGGCAGCATGGTGGCGACGCTGTCGCCGCTGGTAATGTCGACCCGAAGCGCGGTGGCGCCCTCACCCAGATCCGCCACCGCCTTGTCCAGCCGGTCCTGCGCATTGTCGACGATGAAGACGCGCGCCCCGGCGCGCAGCATGGTGCGGGCGCATTCCAGCCCGATGCCCGATGCGCCGCCGGTGACGGCCGCGACCTTGCCGGCGAGTTCCTGTGCCATGATGTCGGTTCCTTTCCTGTTGGTTTTCGAAATCGTTCAACGCGTCAGGTAGCCGCCGTCGATGGGCAGGACGGCGCCGGTGATGTAGGCGGCGGCGGGCGAGCACAGGAACTGGACGGCCGTCGCGACCTCGTCCGGCTGGCCGTAGCGGCCCATCGGCGTCATCCGGCGCCACACCGGATCCCAGTCCGGGTTCTCGAAGCCGCCGCGCGTCATGTCCGTGTCGATATAGCCGGGCGCCACCGCGTTGACGCGGATGCCTTCCGCCGCGAACTCGCTGGCCAAGCTCTTGGTCATCATGTGGACCGCCGCCTTGGACGCGTTGTAGGCGGTCTGGTTCTGCGGAATGTTGGCGATGAAGCCCGACACCGAGCCGATGTTGAGAATCGCGCTCTCGCCTCGTTCGCGCATATGTGGCACGGCGGCGCGGCAGAAGCGGAAGACCTGCGCGACGTTGGTGGACAGGATCAGTTCGAGGCGCTCGTCGTCGAACTCGGGCGTGTCGCCATGCGAGGCGACGCCGGCATTGTTGACGAGGATGTCGAGCCCGCCGAAGCGCTGGGCCGCAAAGGCGACGACCCGGTCCGGCGTCTGCGCGTCGCGCGCGTCGCCGGGCACGAAATCCCACTCGGCACCCGTCTGCGCCAAGGCCGCCTCGGCCTCGGGGGACAGGCTGCGCGCGGTGAGGACGAGCCGCGCGCCCGCGCCGGCAAAGCGCTGCGCGATGGCAAGGCCGATGCCGCGCGCGCCGCCGGTGATCAGGGCGACCTTGCCGTCCAGTCGAAAGGGATCGTTCATGGCGAAGTGGTTCCTCGAACGTGGGTCAGGGAGCGAGCCCGTCGGCGGCCGACAGGAAGCGCTGGTGAAGGATGCAGGCCGCCCCGAAGGCGGCCCCGAACACGGGACCGTCGTTGACGGCGATCGCGGGCACGGGAAACCCGTCCCCTGAGATCTCGCGCCAATGAGCGGCAACGCGCGCCGCAACCAGGGGATAAAGCGCCGCCACCGACCCGCCGAGCACGATCTGGTCGGGGTCGATCAGCCGACACGCCTGCGCGAGGCCGAAGGCGAGCGAGCGCGCCCAGTCCTCCGCGATGGCGACGGCGCGCGGTACCCGCTCTCCGACCTCGCGCAGAAAGGCCTCCAAGGTGGCGTCCCCTCCGCAAAGCCCGGCCGCGCGCGCGGCGGAAAGGATCGCCTCCAGCCCGACGCGCTCCTCGAAGCGACGCATGCCGCCTCCTTCGTCCGGCAGGAGAAGGTGCCCGATCTCGCCGGCAAGCCCATGGCCGCCGCGAAACAGGTCGCCGTCCACCACGATGCCGCCGCCGACGCCCGTTTCCATGACTAGCGCCAGGGTGACGCCGGGCCGCGCCACCTCGCGCCCGTAGGCGTCGCCGACCGCAAAGGCGTTGGCGTCGTTCTCGGCGACGACCGGCAGGGTCGGCGGCAGGTGGGGACGCATGATCTCCGCGGGATAAACGTCGTGCCAGCCCAGAAGCGGGGCGACGCGCACCCGCCCGCCGCGTTCCATCTGCGCGGGGATCGCGATGCCGAGCCCCTCGCAGCGCGCCCAACCGGCGGCGGGAAGGCACTCGGCCGCAAGGCCGGTCGCCGCCTCGAATGCCGCCGCGACGCCCGCCGCCGGCGCGTCGAAGGGGCGGGTGAGGCTGGCGATCGGGCGCGCCGACAGGTCGACCGCCACGAAGGACACGTGCTCGACGCCGATCTCGCAGCCGGCAAAGAACATGGCGTCCGGCTGCAGCTCCAGAAGGATACCCGGACGCCCCGCGCGGTTTGCGCCCGGGCGCCCCGTTTCCTCGCCCGAAACCTCGCGCACCAGCCCTTCCTGCGTCAGCGCGGCCACGATATGGCCGGACGACGAGCGGTTGAGGCCGAGCTTGCGCGCCAGATCGGCTCGGCTGAGGCGGCCGAACCGGTGCAACGCGCGCAGTGCCGCCATCTCGTTGCCTTGCCGGACGCGGCGCGTCGCGGGATCAAGGGTCGCCATTTCCGACAATCAGGCTTCTCCCGGCGAGAAAGGAGCGCTCCGGACGCGTCAGGTCCGGTACGGGCGACGACAGGTCTTCCGAGCTCCAAGGATCGGCCCTGGCCGGCGAACGCGAAGGTCCACCGGCCGAGGCATGCATGCGTCGCGCGCCGGATCAGGGCCGGGCGTTGGTCGCGCGCCGGCGGGCCGCCTCGTCGCGTTTCAAGTCGATGAAGCTCTTGGCGTGAAGCGCGAGCGGCATGGATTCGGTCCACGTGTCGCGCCAGATCGCGCAGGCGAGCGACAGGGCCTCGTCTACCACCGCGCCCGAGAAGGACTCGAACGAGATGTTCTTCTGGTAGTCGATGTCGAGCAGCGCGTCGAAGATCGGATCGAAGTCGATCACGCCGTCGCCCAAGTATCCGCGGTTGCTTTCCCCGATGTGGAAATAGCCGATCTTGTCAGCGGCGAGGCGGATGGCGGCGGCGGGATTGGCCTCCTCAATGTTCATGTGGAACGTATCGAGATGGAGGGTGACGTGGTCGGAACCCGTTTCCTTCACGAACTGCAACCCTTGCGCCGCCGTGTTCAGCATGTTGGTCTCGAAGCGGTTGACGACTTCGAGCACGAGATCGACGCCTGCCTCTTTCGCCAGATCCGCCGTCCGCGCGATCGCGCCGAGCGAATTCTTGCGGCCCCGGTCGGTCGGCTGCGCGTTGTACTTGGTATGGGCGGAGTACAGGATGCCGCCGAGCGTCTTGCCGCCGACGTCGCGCACGCCGCGAACGACGTCCGCCAGAAGCGCCTCGCCCGCCTTGACGACGCTTTCGTCCTCGCTCGACACGTCGGCCGAGACCGGCAGACCCATGGTCACCGCGATCTCGATGCCGAGCCCTTGCGCCTTCTTGCCCAAAGCGTCGATGTCGAACCGATCGGGGCGCAGATAGGCGAACTCGATCAGTTCGAAGCCGCTTTCGGCGCTCTGCTCCAGCGCCTTTTCCAGATCGGCCTGTGTCGCGCCGTTGGTCCAGACGAACGAATGAATACCCAACCGACTCATCAAATCCTCCCCCATTGTTGGCCGGTGCAACAAAGTTCCCGGCCAGCCGTGGTTGTCAAGGGAGTTCCGTTGCTGCAACACGGCGCCAATTTGCTGCGTTGCAACGCCATTCGACAGCATATCCGCTATCGCGGTGACCAGTGCGCCAACTATCCTTCCATCGTTTTTTGCCGAACCTCCAATATAATTTGGCGTCCTTCGCAACAAATGTTGTGCGCGGTTCGGAGTTGGTCTACGAATCGCCCATGGACCCACCGCGATGGGAGTGGAGATCGCCGGTCCAGGGTCATCGATTCCAAAGCGATAGCCGCCCGGAAACAAGGGCGGGACGAACGATCCGCGGGCAAGACGGACTTTCGGGAGGAATGGAGCATGACGCGTAAACTGGGAACGAGCCTGATCGCCCTGGCGGTCGGTCTGATGGGCGGCCTGACGGCGGCGCGGGCCGACTTCTGGTCGGACGCGGGCGCCAAGTACAAGGGCGTGACGCTGCACGGCGTGACCGAGAGCACGCCGCCGTCGAACTACGTCAAGGACGTTCTGGCCAAGCAGTTCGAGGAAAAGACCGGCATCAAGGTCGAGCTGGAAACCACCTCCTGGGACCAGATGTACGACAAGGCCATCAAGGACATGGAAGCCAAGACCGGCATCTATGACATGGTCTATATCGAGCAGGACATCGTCTACGCCTACCTGCAGCGCCAGTTCCTGACCGACATCACCAAGACGCTGGCGGACAACCCGGCGCTCAAGGCGCCCGACTTCGACGAAAAGAACTTCACCACCTTCGCCGACTACTTCCGCGGCCAGGACAACGACCTGTTCGGCGTGCCGATGGAAGCCTTCATCAAGATCTACCTCTACCGCAAGGATCTGTTCGACGATCCGGCTGTCAAGGCGGCCTTCAAGGAAAAGACCGGCAAGGATCTCGCGCCCGCCAAGACGCACGAGGACTATACGCAGATCGCCGAGTTCTTCACCCAGTGGGGCAAGGACAAGGGCGAGCAGCTCTGGGGCACGACGAGCCAGGCCCATACCGGCCACCCGGCGTCCTGGTACGAATACGTCGAATCCGTCGCGCCGACCTTCGGCGTCTACAACTGGGGCATCAACGCCGACGACAACTACGGCGCTTCCGTCGAGCACGGCGGCACGATGAACAGCGACAAGGCCAAGGCCGCGCTGAAATACTTCCTGCATCTGCGCGACATCGCTCCGCCGGAATCGGCGGCCAGCACCTGGTCGGAAGTCGCCACCACCTTCGCCGCCGGCCGAGCCGCGCAAGGGCTCGTCTATGGCGAGAACGCCGCCTGGATCGCGTCGGACGCCTCCAAGTCCAAGGTCGTCGACAAGGTCGGCATCGCCCTGCCGCCGCTGTCGGACGGCGTCATGGCGGATGCGGAATCGGGCAAGGGCTATATCGGCTACTACGACGGCGGCGCCTTCGGCGTGCCCGTCACCGCCAAGAACCAGGAAGCCGCCCTTCTCTTCCTCCAGTATATCGGCCAGAACTCGGTGCAGCCGGACTGGGCCGTGGTCGCGCCCCGCGTCACCAACACCGCCACCTACGACGATCCGAAGGTGAAGGAGATGGATGCCCGGCTCGGCGGCTACTACACGATGATGAAGGACGAGGGCCGCCTCTTCGCGGGCGCGCCGAAGTATCCCTTCCACGCCCAGATCCGCGAAACCGTCGCGCCGATCTTCTACCGCATCCTGACCGGCGAGGTCGGCCCGGACGAGGGTCTCGATCAGATGGCGGCCGCGACCGAGCAGGAACTCACCAACCTCGGCTATCGCAAGTAGTCTGAAGGCTTCGGACGGCCGCCGCGAGCCCAAGCGCGCGGCGGCCGTTCTCACCCGGCCCCGCCCAGCGGTTTCGCCGGGCCTTTTCAGGACGAAGCCCATGGCCACTCCCGGCCGGCACCGCCCTGGCCCCCAAGCCTCGACCGCCCGCAACGCCCCCTTTTCGCCTCTCACCTGACGCCGGAAAGAACGGGGCCGCGCATCTTCGTTTCGGGAGGATGGTTTCCATGCGTTCCAACAAGGTCGGCTGGCTGCTTCTCGCCCCGACGATCCTCATCCTCGCCACCTTCGGCATCGTGCCGTTCGTCTACGTGCTCTACGTGGCGTTCCACCAGTGGAACCCGTTCGGCGCCAGTCCCTTCATGGTGTTCAACGGCGCGAGCAACTTCCGGCGCTTGGTGTTCGACCCCGAGTTCCTTCTCGCCATCTGGTACACGCTGAAGTTCGCCTTCTTCGCCGTGTTCTCGGAAGTCGTGATCGGCTACCTCCTCGCCCAGCTCTTCATGAAGGAGTTTCCGGGCCGCGGCTTCTTCCGCACCATCCACACCCTGCCGCTGATCGTCGCCCCGATCGTCGTCGGCTCGGTCTGGCGCCTCCTGACGACGCCCTCCATCGGCATCATCCCCTATTATCTCAACGCCTGGTTCGGCTACGAGCTGAACATCGGGCGCGACGCCAACGCCGCCTTTATCCTCACCGTCATCATGGACATCTGGCACTGGACGCCGCTCGTCACCCTGACGCTGCTCGCCGCCCTCGTGTCGCTGCCGAAGGAGCCCTTCGAGCAGGCGCAGATCGACGGGGCGAGCCGTTGGCAGGTGTTCTGGCACATCACCCTGCCGATGATCCGCCCGGCGATCCTGGCCACCGTCTTCATCCGCCTGATGGACGCGCTGCGCACGGTCGACGAGGTGTGGATGCTGACGGGCGGCGGGCCCGGTGCGGCCACCCGCTATATCGGCCTCCACATCTGGAAGGTCGTGTTTCCCAAGACCGACTACGGCTACGGATCGGCGATCTCGGTGATCGTCCTCTACCTGACGCTGGTCATGTGCTGGATCCTCTATGTCGCCCTCGTCGCGCCGCGCGCGCGGAAGAAGAGGACCTTCTAATGCGAACCTCCCGGCCCGTCCTGTCGATCCTCCTCTGGGTCGGCCTGAGTTTCCTGACGCTGTTTCCGATCTACTGGCTGTTCGTGATCTCGGTGAAGCCGGCGGTGGACCTGTTCTCGACGCCGAGCGTCATTCTCGACACGGTCTACTGGAACAACTACGCGAACGTCCTGACCAACGACACGCTGCGCCGCTACATGATGAACTCGGTCATCATCTCGAGCGGAAACGCGGTGCTCTGCACCACGCTCGCCTTCATGGCCTGCTACGCTCTGTCGAGGTACGATCTCGGCGGCAAGGAGAACATCTTCTTCTGGACCATCACCAACCGCATGGCGCCGGCCGCCGTGTTCCTGCTGCCCTTCTTCCTCCTATTCACGCAGGTCTTCGCGATCGGCGACTTCCGCCTCTACGATTCGCGCATCGGGATGATCCTCCTCTACTGCACGTTCAACCTGCCCTTCGCGATCTGGACGCTGCGCCCGACGATCGACGGGCTGCCCAAGGAACTCGACGAGGCGGCGACCGTTGACGGCGCCTCGACCTGGCAGGTGATCCGCGAGGTGATCTTTCCGCTTGCCCGGCCGGGCCTTGCCGTGACGCTGATCCTCACCTGGGTCTTCGCCTGGAACGAGTTCCTGCTCGCCGCCACGCTGACGAGCTTCAACGCACGCACCATCACCACGGGCCTGTCGGAATACGTCACCACCACGGGCACCGAATGGGGCACGATGGCCTCGATCGCCATCATCACGCTCATTCCCGCCCTCGTCGTCTTCGCCGTCGTGCAGCGCCACATCGTGGCCGGCCTGACCTTCGGCGCGGTGAAGGAGTAGTTTCCATGGACCACACCGCGAAAGTCGAAGCCGTGGACGAGGAAGCCGCCGTCGCGGCGAAGGCGGCCCCAAGGCCCGGCGGCTTCCTGCCCATCGTCACCAACTGGTTCGACCGGCTCTTCATCGGCATCTACCTGTTCGTCGCGCTGGAGCTCTTCTGGATGCGCTTCCTGGAACAGTCGATCCCGCTCACCGTCTGCCACATCCTGGCGATCGCGCTCGGCGTCCTGATCGTCTGGAAGGGCTGAACACCTTGACCCCGAGCGCCGCCCTGCCGGTCGTCGGCGCCCCCGTTTCGAAGGCATTCCCATGGCACAGGTGACCATCAAGGACGTCCGCAAGCGCTACGGCCAGGTGCAGGTGATGCACGGCGTGGACGTTGACGTGGAGGACGGGCAGTTCGTCGTCCTCGTCGGCCCGTCGGGCTGCGGCAAGTCCACGCTTCTGCGCATGATCGCGGGGCTGGAGGCGATCTCGGAGGGCACGATCTCGATCGGCGGCCGGGTCGTCAACGACGTCGCACCCAAGGACCGCGACATCGCCATGGTGTTCCAGTCCTACGCGCTTTACCCGCACAAGACGGTGGCCGAGAACATGGGCTTCGCGCTCAAGATCAAGGGCGCGCCGAAATCCGAGATCGAGCAGAAGGTGCGCAAGGCGGCCGGCATTCTCGATCTCGAAAAGTATCTCGACCGCTACCCGAAGGAGCTTTCGGGCGGCCAGCGCCAGCGCGTCGCCATGGGCCGCGCCATCGTGCGCGATCCGCAGGTCTTCCTGTTCGACGAGCCCTTGTCCAACCTCGACGCCAAGCTGCGCGTCGCCATGCGCGTCGAGATCAAGGAGCTGCACCAGCGCCTGAAGACGACGATCGTCTACGTCACGCACGACCAGATCGAGGCGATGACCATGGCCGACAAGATCGTCGTCATGCGCGACGGGCGCGTGGAACAGATGGGCGCGCCCCTCGACCTCTACGACCGCCCGGCCAACACGTTCGTCGCGGGCTTCATCGGTTCGCCCGCGATGAACTTCGTCCACGGCAGGATCGCGGCGGAGGGCGGCGCCCCGGTGTTCGTGTCGGACGGCGGCGCGCACCTGCCGCTGGGCGATCGGGTGGCCGAAGCGGGCCGCGCGGTGACCTACGGCATCCGCCCCGAGCATATCGACGTCGCGCCGGGCGGCATCCCCGCGCGCATCTCGGTTCTGGAGCCGACCGGTTCGGAAACGCAGATCTTCGCCAAGGTCGGTACGGATTCGCTCGACGCGATCGTCAAGGACCGGATCGACGCGGCGCCCGGCGACGACGTGTCCTTCCGCATCGACACGCGGCGCGTCCACCTCTTCGATCGCGAAAGCGGCCAGCGGCTCTAGGGGGGCGACCATGGATTTTTCCGGCAAACGCGTCGTCGTCACCGGTGCGGGCAAGGGCATCGGGCGTGCCACCGCCCTGATGCTGGCCCGGCGCGGGGCGGAGGTGATCGCCCTGACGCGCTCCCCCGCCGATCTCGAAACGCTGAAAGAGGAGACCGGCGCGCAAACGATCGCGGTGGATCTCGCCGATGCCGACGCCACGCGCCGGGCGGCGCGCGAGGCTCTGCCCGCCGACCTCCTCGTCAACTGCGCGGGAACGACGGAGCTCGAATCCTTCCTCGACGTGTCGGTGGAGAATTTCGACCTCCTCTACGCCGTCAACACCCGCGCCCCGATGATCGTCGCGCAGGAATACGCGCGCGACATGGTCGCCTCGGGGCGATCCGGCGCGATCGTCAACGTGTCGAGCTGCGCGTCCTTTGTCGGCATTCCCGACCACGCCGCCTATTGCGCCTCCAAGGCGGGGCTCGACGGCCTGACGCGGGTCATGGCCAAGGAACTCGGCCCCCATGGCATCCGCGTCAACGGCCTCCATCCGACCGTGACGCTGACGCCGATGGCGGTGAAGGCCTGGAGCGATCCGGACAAGGCCGGGGCGATGATGGCCCGCATCCCGCTCGGGCGCTTCGCGGAACCCGACGACATCGCCGAGGTGATCCTGTTTCTCCTGTCGGACGAAGCCGCCATGGTGCACGGCCTGTCGATGCCGGTCGACGGCGGCTACATGATCGCCTGAGGCCGAAGGGAATGCAGGGCCCTTCCTCCCCCTCGCCGCGCTGCCTGGTGCTCGACCTCGGCGGCGGTTCGGGACGTGCGATGCTGGCCGAATGGGGTGAGGACGGATTGAGCCTCTCCGAGTTGCATCGCTTCTCCGGCTACGAGACGCGCCTGCCCGACGGCCCGGCCTGGGATCTCGACCGCCTCCTGAAGGGGATCGAGGAGGGCCTTGGCGCGGCGGCCCGCGCGGGCGGCGTCGCCTCGGTCGGCGTCGACAGCTGGGGCGTCGACTTCGCGCTTCTGGACGAGACGGGCCGGCCGGTGGACCAGCCCCGCACCCACCGCCACCGGCGCGGGGCCCGAGGGCTGGAGGCGCTTCGGACCCACCACGAGGCGATCGCCGAGCGGACGGGCGCGCAGATCCTGCCTTTCGTCACCGTCTTCCATCTGGCCGACTGGGCGCGCCGCCATCCGGACCTTGCTGCGAAGGCGCAACATTTTCTGATGATCGCCGATCTCGTTGCCTATCGCCTGTCGGGCACGCCCGCCTGCGAGCGCAGCCTGGCGCGCACGAGCGGCCTCGTGGACTTCCGCACCGGAGCGTGGAGCCCCAAAATCCTCGCGCTTGCTGGCATGCCGAGCCAGCCCTTCGTCCCGCTGGTCGCGGCTGGAACGCGGCTCGGCTCCCTAAAGCCGGAAATCGCCGAGCGCTTCGGCCTTGGCGAGGCGGCGGTGGTCGCGGTCGCCGCCCACGACACGGCGAGCGCGGCCCTGGCGCTCGCCCCCCAAGACGACGAGGCCTTTCTGGTGGCCGGCTCGTGGAACATCTTCGGCATCGAGGTGCCGGACGGGCCGATCGACGCCCCAGCGCGCCGAGCCGGCTTCGGCCTGGAAGGCGGCGTCGAGGGGCGCGCGCTTCTGGTGAAGAGCTTTGCGGGGCTCCTCCTCCTGCGCGCGCTGCGAGACCAATGGGCGGCGGCGACGGGCGAGGATATCGGGTTCGCCGAATGGGGCCGTCTCGCCCTCGCATCTCCGGCCCCCGCCGGAGTGCCGGACCTTTCCGCGCCTGCCTTTCTGGACCCGGTGGATCTCGTGGGCGCCCTTCGCGCCGCCGACCCCGACCTTTCCCCCGGCCAACCCGGACCATGGGCCCGCGCGCTCTACGAGGGCATGGCGCTTCAGATCGCGGGCGGCATCGCGGCGGCCGAGCGCCTTCGAGGCGCCCCCATCCGTGCCATCCGGCTCGGCGGCGGCGGCGCGCGCGACGAAACACTGTGCGCCCTGATCGCCCACGCAACCGGGCGTCCGGTTCTGGCCGGCCCGGTGGAGGCGAGCGCCGCCGGCAACGCTCTCGTGCAGTTCGCGAGCCTTGGTCTCTTTCCCGACATCACGGCCGCGCGCGCGGCCTTTCGCGCCCGCACGCCCCTTCGCCGATACGAACCGACCCGAGGACTGGAAGCCGCATGACCCAAGACATCGATGCCCTGAAGCAGCAGATCTGCGACATCGGCCGGCGCGCCTGGGACAAGGGCATGGGCGCGGCCAACGACGGCAACATCACCGTCCTCTTGGACGACGGCACGTTCCTGTGCACCCCCACCAACACGTCCAAGGGCTTCATGACCCCGGACATGATCTGCCGTATCGACCGGACGGGCGCGCCGGTCGAGGACAGCCGCTGGAAGCCCTCGTCCGAAACGCGCATGCATCTCACCGTCTACGAGGCGCGGGACGACGTTCGCTCCGTGGTCCACGC
This sequence comes from Aureimonas sp. ME7, assembly GCF_903970965.1. Taxonomy (GTDB): domain Bacteria; phylum Pseudomonadota; class Alphaproteobacteria; order Rhizobiales; family Rhizobiaceae; genus Aureimonas. The sequence goes on from NZ_CAJCKW010000007.1 coordinate 226,215, forward strand.
CCATCCGCTTTATGCGACGGTCCATGCGATCTGCGGCAAGGCGCTGACGCAGCAGATCATGCCCGAATCCACGATGTTTCTCGGCGAAGTGCCGCTCACCCCCTACGGCCTGCCCTCGACGGACGAGCTGTCGGACGCGATCCGCCCCTATCTCGCCCGCCACGACGCCGTGCTGCTCCAGAACCACGGGGCGCTGACCTGCGGCCACGATCTCCAGTCCGCCTGGTTCAAGATGGAAGCCCTCGACTACTACGCCAAGGTCGTCTTCCTCGCCTCGCAATACGGTGGCGCCCACGAGTTCGACCAACGCGAAGTGGACCGGCTGGTGGCGCTCAAGAACCAGCGCTTCCCGGCCCCCGGCCGCCATCCCTTCATCGACCGCTGATCCCTTTAGGAGCATTCCCCATGTTTGCCGACAAATTCAGACTGGACGGGCGCGTCGCCGTGGTGACCGGCGGCGGGCGCGGCATCGGCCTTGCCATCGGCGAAGCGCTCGCCGAGTTCGGCGCCAGGATCGTGATCGCCGACATCGACCAGCGCATCGCCGATACCGGGCTCGAAACTCTCAAGGCGAAGGGCTACGAGGCCAGCGCCCATGTCCTCGACGTGACCAAGCCGCAGGACGTCGAAGCCTTCGCCGCGCAGGTCGTGGAGAGCCACGGCCGGGTCGACATCCTCGTCGCCAATGCCGGCATCGCCATGTCGGGCGTGGCGGCCGAGGACACGGAGGACGAGCGCTGGCTCCAGGTCAACGACGTCAACTACAACGGCGTCTTCTGGTGCAACCGCGCCTTCGGCCGGCATATGCTGAAGGCGGGGCGGGGCGCGATCGTCAATATCGGCTCGATGTCGGGCTATATCTCCAACCGGCCGCAGAAGCAGACCTACTACAACGCCTCCAAGGCCGCCGTGCACCAGATGACGTCCTCGCTCGCCGCCGAATGGGCCGATCGGGGCGTGCGCGTCAACGCCGTCGCCCCGACCTATATCGAGACGGAAATGACGAGCTACCGCGACGACAACGCCGGGATGATCGACGTGTGGCTGCGCGACACGCCGATGCACCGCATGGGCCAGCCCCACGAGATCGCCTCCGTGGTGCACTTCCTCGCCTCCGACGCGTCCAGCCTGATGACCGGCGCGACGGTGCTGGCGGACGCCGGCTTCACCTGCTGGTGACTTTTGGCATAGGCCGTCTTCGCCCTCAGGCGGAGACGGCCTCGCTCGTGTGAACCTCGAGCGTGCCGTCGGCGGTGCGGAAGGCCGTCAGCGCCTCGTAGCCCGAAACGCTCGGGTGGCGGGTTTCCAGCTTGTGGGAATGCGTCGCGTTGATGACGACGACGCCCCCGCTTCCCGCCGCTTCCGCCGCCTGGATGCCGGCCGGCGCGTCCTCGAACACGAGGCAGTCCTCGATCCGCTGGCCGAGCTTCTGCGCGCCGAGGAGGAAGCAGTCCGGCGCCGGCTTGCCATGGACGACGTCCTCGCCGCTCACCATCAGCGGCGGCAAGGGCAGACCGGCGACGCCGAGGCGCTTTTGCGCGAGCGCGCGCGGCGCCGAGGTGACGATCGCCCAGCGATCGGTCGGCAGGCTGGCCAGGAACTCGGCCGCGCCCGCGATCGCCACGATCCCCTCCACGTCGTCCATCTCGCCCTGCACGAGACCCGCGATCTCCGCCTCCAGCCGCTCGGACGGAATGCCGACGCGGCGCATCGTTTCCAGCGCCCGAACGCCGTGGATCGTCGGCAGGAAGGCCTCGACGTCCAGGCCTTGCCGCCGCGCCCAGTTGCCCCAGACCCGCTCGGCCGCCACGATCGAGTTCAGGATCGTGCCGTCCATGTCGAACAGGAAGGCGCCGAAGCGGCGGCCGGGAAACAGATGCTGCGCCATGAAGACAAGTCCGAAGCGAGGGATCGGGGAAGACGACCCTCGTCTTGCCGCATCGAACCGCACGCGGCAAGCGCCCGCCGCCGGACATCGAGTTTGGAAACCTTCCAGACCGCTGCGGAGTTGTTCCGTATCGATTTGTCTGGAGCAAGATATGATCGCCTCCCCCGTTCGCTACTCGCCCGACGTTGAAGAGATCCAGGCCGACGAGCGGGAAACCGTTCAGGGGCTGATGGACGCGTTCGACGCCATTCTCCACCGCACCGCCGAGGACTACGGCCATGCGGTCCGCTCGGTGCACGCCAAGGCGCACGGCATCCTGGAAGGCGAGCTGAGCGTGGACGCCGGGCTGCCGCCGGAACTCGCGCAGGGGCTTTTCGCCAAGCCCGGAACGCACAAGGTCTTCCTGCGCATGTCGACCAATGCCGGCGACATCCTGCCCGACGCGATCAGCCTGCCGCGCGGCCTCGCGATCAAGGTCGAGGGCGTCGAGGGCGAGCGCCTGCCCGGCTCGGAAGGCTCGGCGCAGGATTTCGTCATGGTCAACGGCAAGGTCTTCCAAGCCAAGACCGCCGACAAGTTTCTCGGCAACCTCAAGATGCTGGCCGCCACGACCGACCGGATCGAAGGCACCAAGAAGGTCGCCTCGGCGGTCCTGCGGGGGGTCACCTCGGCTCTCGGCGCCGTCGGCATCGAAAGCACGGCGCTGAACTCGCTCGGGGGCGCGCCCAATGTCGAGCCGCTCGGCGAGACCTACTATTCCACGACGCCCTTCCGCTACGGCGACCATATCGCCAAGTTCTCGATCGCCCCCGTGGCGCCCGCCCTGACGGCGCTGACCGGCGAGATCATCGATGTCGACGGCCGCGACAACGCGATCCGCGAGGAGGTGCGCCGGGAAATGACCGACATCGACGCCGAGTGGGAGTTCCGCGTCCAGCTCTGCCGCGATCTGAAGAAACAGCCCGTCGAGGATCCGACCGTGGAATGGGACGAGGCGGAAGCTCCGTTCCAGCGCGTCGCCACCATCCGCGCGAGGCCCCAGGACAGCTGGGACGAAGCGCGCGTCCGGCAAGTCAACGAGGAGATGCGCTTTTCTATCTGGACCGGCATCCAGGAGCATCGGCCGCTCGGCAACATCAACCGTGCCCGGCGCGAGCCCTATCGCCATTCCGCCGACTTCCGCGCCCGCTTCAACGGCTGCCCCTATCACGAGCCGAGCTGAGGGCACCGCGCTTAGAACCGAAGGACCGGTCGCGCGTTCACTCTTGCAGCAAGAAGGAACGCACCCGCATGACCAACCGCATCCCCGCCCTGGCGATCGTCGGCCTCGCCTTGTTCGGCCTTTCGGCCTGCAAGGACAACGGCACGGTGGAAAAGCAGCCGGGCGCTGGCAACGCCGCCGAGCAGACGCTGACGCAGAGCCAGCAGTCCTCCGCTTCCGACGGTAGCGGCGGCCAGCCGGCGAAGTGACGCCGGCGGAAGCCGATCTGCGCGCGGCGCTCGCGCGGATCGGCCGCTGGGCCTCGGGCTACAGCGAGGGCGTCTTCGAAGGGCGGCGCTACGGCGTCACCCTGTCGGCTTCCGAGGACGGGAGACGGCGCTGGATCTTCGGCGAGGAGCTCGGCGGCACCGACCGGATCAGCGCCAACCTCTATGAGCTTTCCCCCGCGCGCACCGTTCTGCGCCCTTGCGAGATGCCGGCCGAAAAGGTCGTGCGCTTTCTCCTGGAGTTCGCGCCATCGCCCTGACGGCCGGCGACGATGCCGTTCGCGTTCTTTACGCGAAAGCCACCCGACCGCCGCCTAACGATCGTCTCGACCTTTCCAGCCTCCAAAACCGATTGCCAGCACCGTTCGCACCCGTCATGGGTGAAGGGAGGGGCATTGGGAATTCGGTTTGGCAAGAGGGGCCTGAAACGTCGATGTTTGTGTTCGAAGCGGCCGAACGGGTTCGGGCCTCCCGTTTCCTCGGCTGGGGGCTTGCCGTTCTCGCCTTTCTGGTCGCGTTGTTCATACGCTTCGTCTTCGACCACGCCCTGCCGGTCGGCTTCCCCTACCTGACCTTCTTTCCCGCCGTGATCCTGACGGCCTTCTTTGCCGGCTCCTGGCCGGGCGCCGCCTGTGCCCTCGCCAGCGGTCTGGCCGCCTGGTACTGGTTCATTCCGCCCTTCGGCGCGTTCTCGATGGACGGCTCGGTGGTGGTCGCCCTTCTCTTCTACGTCTGCATCGTCACCGTCGACATCCTGCTCATCGAGCTGATGCACCGGGCGATGGACGGGCTGAAGGCGGAGCGCGCGATCAGCCGGGGCCTTCTGGAGCGCCAGCGCGTCATCCTGGACGAGGCGCAGGAGCGCGAGAAGCGCCAGCGCGTCCTCCAGCGCGAGCTTGCCCATCGCATGAAGAACACGCTCGCCATGGTGCAGGCCGTGGTGGGCCAGAGCCTCCGCCACGCCCGCAGCCTGGAGGAGGCTTCCGATGTCGCCTCCGCCCGCATCCTGGCGCTCGGCCGCTCGCAGGACATGCTGACCGAGAACAACTGGCAGGCCGCCGATATCCGCGACGTGGCGCAAGGCACGCTCCAGCCGCACGAGGACGGGATGCGCCGCATCGCCCTGTCCGGCCCGGCGATGGACCTCAACGCGATGCAGAGCATGGGCCTGTCGCTGACGCTGCACGAGCTGGCGACCAATGCGCTGAAATACGGCGCGCTGTCGGTGGACGGAGGCCGTGTGGCGATCGATTGGACACGGCGCGAGAACGGCGCCTTCGAGCTGGTCTGGCGCGAAAGCGGCGGCCCGGCGGTGGAGCCGCCGACCCGCCGCGGCTTCGGCTCTCGGCTGGTGGAGCGCGTGGTTCCCGGCTATTTCAAGGGTGCGGCGCGCATCGAATACCGGGCCGGCGGCGTGGTGTTCACCCTCGACGGGGTCCTGGACACGGCCGGGCACGAGGGCGCCACGCCGGCGCACTGACGCCCCTTCATTCGGATCTCGGGAGGATCATCGGCCATGTTCATCGGCATCGACGTGGGAACGGGAAGCGCGCGCGCCGGCGTCTTCGACGCGACCGGCGCGCTTCTGGGACACGCCAAGCGCGACATCGCGATCTTCCGCGAGCCCGGCGCGATCGTGGAACAGTCGAGCAACGACATCTGGCGAGCGGTGTCGGCGGCCGTGCGCGAAGCCGTGGCGCTGGCTGGCATCGACGCGAAACAGGTGGAGGGCATCGGCTTCGACGCCACGTGCTCGCTCGTGGTGCTGGGCCCGGGCGGCGCGCCGCTCCCCGTTGGCCCGTCGGGCGACCCCGAGCGCAACATCGTCGTGTGGATGGACCACCGAGCAGGCGCCGAAGCGCGTGAGATCAACGCCGCCGGCCATCCCGTCCTGCGCTATGTCGGCGGGGCGATCTCGCCCGAGATGCAGACGCCCAAGCTCCTGTGGCTCGCCCGGAACATGCCGGAAACGTTCGCGGAGGCCTCCGCCTTCCTGGATCTCGCCGACTTCCTGACCTGGAAGGCGAGCGGCAGTCTCGCCCGCTCCACCTGCACACTCACCTGCAAGTGGACCTATCTCGCCCACGAGGCGCGCTGGGACGAGAGCTATTTCCGCCAGATCGGCCTCGGCGCGCTGGCCGACGAGGGGTTCGCGAGGATCGGCAGGCAAGTCGTTCCCGGCGGCACGGCGCTGGGCACGGGGCTGACGCCCGAGGCCGCCCGCGACCTCGGCCTCAGCCCCGGCATCGCGGTGGCCGCCGGGCTGATCGACGCTCATGCCGGCGGGGTCGGGACGGTGGGCGCGCGCGGCGGCGCCGGCGATCCCGCCTCGCGCATGGCCTATGTCTTCGGCACCTCCGCCTGCACGCTGTCGCCGACGCCGGGGCCCGCCTTCGTGCCCGGCGTCTGGGGGCCGTACTTCTCGGCCATGGTCCCAGGCCTTTGGCTGAACGAGGGCGGCCAGTCGGCGGCGGGCGCGGCGATCGACCATCTCGTGCGCCACCATCCCGCCGCGGCAAACGCCGAAACCGCCGCTCGGGCCGCCGGACTTTCCTTGAGCGCCTGGGCGAGCGCGCGGGCGGCGGAGGCTGGCGGCGCGGCGGCCCTGCCGGGGCTCGTCGGCGGGATTCACGTCGTCCCCGAATTCCTCGGCAACCGCGCACCCTTCGCCGACCCGCATGCGCGGGCGCTGATCGCGGGCCTCGGCATGGAAAGCGGGGAGGACGGGCTCGTCGCCCTGTATCTGGCTGGCATGAGCGGGCTCGGCTACGGCCTTCGCCAGATCGCGGCGGCGCTTGGGCATAAGGGCGTCGCGACGCAGACGATCGTGGCGAGCGGCGGCGCGGGCGCCAGCCCCCTGGTGCGTCAGATCCTGGCCGACGCCACCGGCCTGCCGATTGCTGCCACCACCTCGCCCGAGCCGGTGCTGCTCGGCTCGGCGATCCTGGCCGCCGTCGCCGCCGGGCGCTTTCCGGATATCGCCACGGCCATGCCCGCCATGTCGGAGCTCGGCGCGATCCACGAGCCCTCGGCCGAAACGAAGGCGTGGCACGACAAGCGCTTCGCCGCCTTCGAAGCGCTGCAGGCCGCCGGGCGCGCCATCCGCGACGCGTGAAGGCGGCGGCCGACCGAACCTTTGCAACCTCCGTCGGCGATCCCGGTTTGGCGGGTAAGCCAACGGAGTGTTTCGCCCATGACCCAGCGCCCCCATGTCATCTGTCACATGACGTCCTCGATCGACGGCCGGCTCCATCCCAGCCGATACACGGCGAGCCCGGACGGCGCGGTGAAGGACTGGAGCGGCGCCTACGAGGCGATCCACGACCGGCTCGGCGCCGATGCCTGGCTGGTCGGACGCACCACCATGGGGGAGTTGGCTAAGGGCGAAGCGCATCCCCCCACCGAGCCCGGTGCGGTGGAGCGCCCGGTGCACGTCGCGGCAAGCAACGTGAAGACCTGGGCGATCGCACCCGACACCAAAGGCCGCCTCCACTTCGCCAAGCCCGACATCGGCGGCGACCCGGTGTTGGTTCTGCTCGGGAGCGAGGTTTCCGACGCGCATCTGGCGGAACTGGCGGGCGACGGCATCTCCTACGTCGTGGCCGGCACGCCGGAGATCGATCTCGGCGAAGCTCTCGGCATCCTGCGCTCGCGGTTCAGCGTCGAGCGGCTTCTTCTCGAAGGGGGCGGGGCGATCAACGGCTCGTTCCTGGCGGCAGGGCTGGTGGATGAACTCAGCGTCGTCCTCGCCCCGGCGCTCGACGGGAGCACCGAGCGCGAGGGCATCGTCTCCTTCGGCGCGGAAGGGTTGAAGGGCCGTTTGCAGCTTTCGCTGGAAAGCGCGGACAGGTTGGACGGCGGGGCCCTGCATCTGCGCTACCGCGTCCTCCAACCCTGAAGACCGGTTGACAGGACGCCCGACGAGAGCCGAAGGGGTCTTGCAACCGCTTCGCGCCCGGAGGCTTTCGGATGGACTTCTTTCTCGCCGACGCGCTCCTGACCGAGACGGGCTTCACGCCCGGCCTCGGCCTTCTGGTCGAGGGCGGGCGCATCCGCGCCGTCCTGCCAGCATCCGAGCGGCCGGATGGGGCCACGCTCCATCGGCTGGAGGGCTGGCTCGCGCCCGGCTATGTCGAGATCCAGGTCAACGGCTGCGGCGGCGTAGTGTTCTCGCAGGCGCCGACGCTCGAAACGATCCGGCGCATGGCCGGCGTTCTCCTTGCCCACGGCGTCACCGGCTTCCTGCCGACGCTGATCACCGCGCCGACCGAGACGATCGATGCCGCGATCGCCTCGGGCCGAGAAGCGATGGCGCGGCTGCCGAGCGTTCTCGGCCTCCATCTCGAAGGCCCTCATATCGGCCCCGCCCGCCCCGGAACGCATGACACACGGCTGATCCGTCCGATGGACGCGAGCGATCTCGAGCGGCTCCTTAGCGCACGCGACGTCGTGCGCCTCGTCACCGTGGCCACCGAAAGCACCTCGCCGGCGCAGATCGAAGCGCTGGCGAAGAGCGGCATCACCGTGGCGCTCGGCCATACGGCGGCGGGCGCCGGCGAGGTTCTGGCCGCGCACCACGCGGGCGCCACGATGCTGACCCATCTCTTCAACGCGATGCCGCCGATGGCGGGCCGCGATCCCGGCCCGGTCGGCGCCGCCCTCGCCTCTCCGACGCTCCATGCCAGCCTGATCAACGACGGCGTGCATGTCGACGACGTGTCGATGCTGGCGGCGATCCGGGCGCTGGGGCCTCGGCTGGCGCTGACCAGCGACGCCACGGCCTCGATCGAGGGGGGCGAGGGCGTGTTCGAGTTCGGCGGCTATCGCTGCCGCATCGAGAACGGGGCGGTGCGCAACGATGCCGGGGCGCTCGCCGGGGCAGCCGTCCTCCTCGACGAGGTGGCGGCGCGCACCGCGCGCCTCACTAGCGACCCGGCAGAGGCGGTGCGCATGGCCTCCGAGCGCCCGGCCCGCCTTCTCGGCCTCCACAGTGAGGTCGGCCGCCTCGCGCCCGGCCTTCGCGCCGACTTCAACCTCCTCGACCCGGAAACGCTGGGGGTTCGCGCGACCTGGACGGTCGGCGAAAGGCTCTAGCTACGCGCCGCGCCGAACACCGACCAGTCGGTGCGCCGGGCGAGAAGCTCGAGGCCGAGCGTTCCCAGTCTCGAATTGCCCATCGGATCGAGCGCGGGCGACCAGACGGCGATCGAGGCGCGGTGCGGGGCCACCGCCAGGATGCCGCCGCCGACGCCCGATTTCGCCGGCAGCCCGACCCGGTAGGCGAAATCGCCGGCCCCGTTGTAGAGGCCGCACAGCATCATGATGGCGAGGATGCGCCGGGCGCGCCGCGAGGCGCCGATCCCGCGCCCGTCGCCGCGCCCGTGCTCCTCTTCCACGTCGTCGTGCATCAGGAAGCGACCCGCCTTGGCGAGGCCCCGGCAGTCCAGCGTGATCGCGCATTGGTGGACATAGGCGTCCATCACCGCCTCCACCTCGTGGCGAAGGTTGCCGTGGTGCTTGGCCATGTACATCAGCGAGCGGTTGAGATCGCCGCCCTTCTGGTCGCTTTCCATCACGCCGTCGTCGAAGGCGATGGTCTCGTCGTCGATCTGGCTTTTGAGAAAGTCGAGCACATGCCGGTTCGGCCCCGCCCGCCCTTCCAGGCCGACGAGGATGTCGCAGACGACGAGCGCCCCGGCATTGATGAAGGGATTGCGGGGCACGCCCTTGTCGCGCTCCAGATCGATGATCGAGTTGAACGCGTCGCCCGACGGCTCGCGCCCCAGCCGCTCCCAGATCCGCTCGCCGAGCGCCGCGAAGGCGACCTCCAGCGCGAAGACCTTGGAGATCGACTGGATGGGAAAACCGGTGCCCGCGTTTCCCGCCGACACGAGATCGCCCTCGCGCGTGAAGACGGCGATGCCGAAGCGCTCGAAGTCACCCTTGCGCGGCACCGGCCGGTCGTTCTCCTCGGCCGCTTGACGCGCCGTCTCATGGAGACCGGGCGCGCGCTCGCGGACCTCTTCCACCACGTCCGTGAGGATCGTCTTCAACTGGTCGGTGTCGGGCAAGAAGGGTTTCATCGGGACTCGATCGGAAGTTGCGTCGCAGCCGGCAACTAGGGCGCCGCCCCGCCGGTTTCAGGCGCTCAGCTGAACAGGCGTCCCGTATCGCGCCCCGATGCCTCGATCTCCGCCGCCTCGGGCCGGCGCAGCGGCCGGATTTCCCGCTCGTCCCATTCGATCAGGCCGATGTCGCGGAACTGGCCGAGCCAGTAGTCCATGCACCAGCGCCCGTGCCGCTCGCGAAACAGGCGCGCGTTGCGAAGGATGTGGTCGAAATGGTGCAGCGGGGGAACGCGCACCGGGTGATGCTGATGATAGGCGCGCGCGCCGGCCGTCCAGAAGAAGGGCAGGCCGGAGGCGGACAGGCGCACAGCGAAGTCCGTTTCCTCGCCGCCATAGCCGACGAAGTCCTCGTCCATGCCCCCGATCGCGAGATAGCGCGCGCGCGGCAAAGCGAAGGACAGGCCCCAAAGCTCGCCGGCGTCTGGCTCCCGCCGCACGCCCGCAGCCGGCACTGTAGGCTTGGAGGGGTGGATTTGCCCAAGCGCATCGAGCCGGTCGAAGTCGAGCGTGTCGCCGACCGCCCCTTCCGGCAGATACAGGACCTCGCCGAGAAACAGGCCCTCCTGCCCTCCCGCCGCCGCCAGATAGCTTTCAACCGTCGTGGGCGCGGGAATGCAGTCGACGTCGAGGAAGATCAGAAGCTCGCAAGCCGCCGCCCCGGCCGCTCGGTTGCGCGCTCTTGCGAGCGGCATCGGGTCCCCTGGCACCATCACGTGGCGCACCGGGCAGCCGGGATCGGGGAGATCCGCGAAGGGCTCGTCCTGCATCCAGGCGATCACCAGTTCGGCGGGCTTTCGCGTCTGGCTCGCCAGCCCTTCCATCAACCGTTGGAGATGCGCCCGCCGGCCGCGAACCAGCGTCAGGACGCTGGCTTGCATGCGGCCCTCGCCTTATCGCGGAAGTGGAGAACGCCCTCGATCACGCCGCGCGCATGGGTGGCGCGCGCGACATAGGAGTGGCGAAGCGCGGGCAGGGTCGCGAGCCCGTCGGAGAAGTTGGCGACGATGATCGCCTGCGGGATGGTGCGCAGCATCTCGATGTCGTTGCCCGAATCGCCGGCCACGAAGACGGCGTTTTCGGCAAGCTCGTAGGAGCGGCGCACGAAGTCCACCGCCGTGCCCTTGGAAGCGCGCAGCGGCAGGACGTCGAGATAGCGCCCATGGCTGTGGATCACCGAGCAGCGCAGGCCGGCGCGCTCCAGGCTGGCGCGGATGCGCGCGACGATGCCGGGCTGCCCGTCGGTGAAGTAGCTGAGCTTGTGCGAGCGCTGTTCCAGCGGCGCCTGCGGCAGGAGGCCGGGAATGCGGGCGAGCGCGCGACGCGCGGCGGCCGGATCCCAGTCGCGCGAGACGATGCGCCGCCATTCGGCATCCTGGGTATAGGTCGTGCCGTTGGGGTCGAGGTGGTAGATCTCGGAGCCGACCGACGAGATGATCACCTGCGGGCGCGGCGCGTCCTGCTGTTCCAGGATCGCCAGCGCCGAATGGAAGGAGCGGCCGGTGGCCACCCCGAAGGCGAGGCCCGGCTGATCCTTGCGCCAGGTGCCGAAGGTGCGGATGCCTTCCGCGCAGCCGACCAGCGTGTTGTCGATGTCGCAGATCAGGAGTTGTTCGGGCCGTTCGACTGCCTTGTCCGCTCCGGTGAGCGAGGCGAGAAGCGCGTGGTAGCGCTCGGCATGGCGCGTCCAGTCGTAGGCCTCGGCCACCTTGGCCCCGGCGCGGGCGTAGCGCGCATGCAGCGCCTCGTCGGACAGGATGGCGAGCGCGGCCTCCGCGATGGCGGAGGGCGAGCGCGGATTGACGAGAACGCCGTTGCCGCACATCTCGACGATGTCGTTCGGCCCGCCGGAATCGGTCGCCACCAGCGGCAGGCCGGCGGCCGAGGCTTCGAGCAGCGTCAGGCCGAAGGGCTCGTTCAGCGCTGGGTTGACGAAGAGCCCACCGCGCTCGCGCGCATAGGCATAGATCGCCGGCACGTCTTCCGGGCGGTGGTGCTTGGGGTAGGCGACGCGCCCGTAGAGGTCGTAGCGGTCGATGAGATGAAGAAGCTCGGCCACCGTTTCGGCCATGTCGCCGTCGAGATCGGCGTAGTCCTCGCGCGTTCCTGCGACGAGGATGAGATTGGCCTTTTTCTGCAGCGCCGGGCTTTCGCCGAACGCCTGCACCAGAGCGGCGAGGTTCTTCTTTCGAACCGGGCGGGCGAGCGCCAGGATCGCCGGCTTCGAAGGGTCCTGGAGGAAGCGGTCGATCGAGGCATCCACCTTCGGGCAGGACGGCGCGCCGGCAAAGCTCTGGAGATCGCTGCCCGGCGCCAGGATGCGGATGCGGCCGGGCTCATAGGTTTCCGACCCCGCCCACTGAACTTCCGCCTCGTCGCGCGAGGAGGCGATCACCAGCGAGGCGTTGGCAAGCGCCCCGTCCTCGGCCTCGATGCGCCGGGCGAGCGAATCGTCGTGGACGAGCGCGCCGTTCATCGCCTGCCGCTTCACGCGACCGAGCGAATGGGCGGTGAACACGAAGGGAATGCCGAGCCGCGCCTCGACGATGGAGGCGACGGAAGCGGCATCCGCGTAGTGCGCATGGAGAACGTCCGGTCGCGTCTCCTGGCGCTCGATGAAAGCGATCAGGCTTTCGGCGAAGCTTTCCACTTCCGTGTGGAGCGCTTCCTTTTCGAGATAGCCCGATTGGCGCGTGTCGAGGCGCACGATCTCGGCCTTCGGCCCGATCCGCTCCGATCGCTCAGCGTAATGCGCGCCGAGGCGGCTTTCGAAGCGGCGCGTCGCCACCACGATGCGCGAAACGGCCTCGTCCTGCGTGGAGGCTTCCACCAGATCCAGGAGATAGCGGATATGACCGCCCGTGTCGGCCGTCAGCCCATACTCGACATCGCGAGCACGCAGACACCCTTGCAGCGCGACATGAAGAATGAACATGGATGACCCCGCCATACGCCGAACACAAATTCCAAGGACAGAGCGAACCGACATGCCCGAAAGCTCAACGGCCGTCCCAACCCGTTCGTTGCGAGTCGCGCAGGTCGCGCCGACGATTTTTCCGGTCCCGCCTCACGATCACGGCGGAACGGAACGCGTCATCCACGACCTGTCCACCGCACTGCAACGTCAGGGTATCGAGGTAACGCTGCTGGCGCCTTCGGACAGTGCGACAGATGTGCCGCGCGTCGGCCTGTGGCCGAGTCTCCACGCTTTGGAAGCCCGGCACGGCCAGGTTCCCCCTTCGATTCCGGCGGTTCTGGAAGCCGCGCGGATGGAGGATCTCCGCCTTCGCTTGGCCGATTTCGACATCGTCCACTGCCACGGCGAGTTCTTTCACGCGGCGCTTTTAGGGAATAAGCGCCGGCACAGCCTCACCACCATCCATTGGCGGGTGGACGAGCTCGACCGGGAGATCTTCTTCCAGACATTCCCCGACCTGCCGGTCGCCGCGATCTCGGCCGCGCAGGAAAGCATGCTGCCCGCCGCCAACCGGGCCGGCGTCGTCCATCACGGCATCGAGCGCGACCGCTATGCGCTGCAGGACGGAGCGGGGGGCTATCTCGCCTTCGTCGGGCGGATGACCGACCAGAAGCGCCCGGACACGGCGATCCGCGTGGCCAAGGCGGCCGGGCGCCCCATCCGCCTCGCCGGCACGGTGGATGTCGGCAACCCGACCTATTTCGAGCGCGAGGTGCGCCCGCATCTTGGCGAGGCCGCCGCCTATGTCGGCCCACTCGGCGACAAGGCCAAAGCCGAATTTCTGGGAGGCGCGGAGGCGCTCCTGTTTCCGATCGACTGGCCGGAGCCCTTCGGCCTCGTGATGATCGAGGCCATGGCCTGCGGCACGCCGGTGGTCGCCTGGGACCGGGGCAGCGTGCGCGAGGTGGTGGACGACGGGGTGACGGGCTTCGTGGTCGGCTCCGAGGCCGAGGCTCTGGAGGCACTGGAAAAGGCGCGCACGCTTGATCGCGCGAGCGTTCGCCGGCGCTTCGAGGAGCGCTTCACCTCCGACCGGATGGCGAGCGACTACATCGCCCTTTACCGCAAGCTCTTGGCCGCCTGATGCGCACCGCTCTCATCGCCTGGGACTATCCGCCGGCCCCGAGTGGGCTGTCCACCGCCGCGCGCGAGATCGCCGAAAGTCTGGCGCAAGCCGGCACCGACGTCACCGTCTTCACCATGGACCGGGAGGGAATTGAGACGACGGGCGGCGTTCGCATCGTCGGCTGCCCGCCCGCGACCGGCGGCGCGCTTGCCCGGCTTCGACTCTGGGGCGGGGCGGGGCATCTGGCCGCGCCGCTCGCCTTTCGACGCGCCGTTCTCGCCGAGCATCGGGCCAAAGCCTTCGACGTGGTGGAGGCGACCAACTGGTATGCGCCGGCCGTGCTTCTCGCCCGCCGCAGCCCCGTGCCGCTGGTGACGCGCAACTCGACGCCGGCTGCCTTCTCGCGCGAGGCGGCGGCTTCGGCGCGCGACCGGATCGACGGCTGGGCCGCCGACCGGCTGGAGCGCGCGCAGGCGCGTGGGAGCGCCGGCCTGATCTCCAACACCGCCGACCACGCCCGGCGCATCGCCGTCGAATACGCGCTTTCCGGCGACCAGCCGCACGAGGTGATCGGCCTTTCCCTCGCGCCCGAAGTCCTGGCACGCGCCCAAGGGGCGCCCTACCCGGAATCTGCCGAGCCGCTTCGCCTCCTGTTCGTCGGCCGGCCGGAGCATCGCAAGGGCTTCGATGCGATCCTTGGCGCCGCTGCGATCCTCGCGCGAGAGGTGGATGCCGGTGCCCTGCCGCCCTTCGAGATCCGGCTGGCGGGCGTCGATCCGGACGGCCTGCCCACCGACCTCCCCGCCGGAACGCGGCGTCGCTTCCAGCCGCTCGGCCGGCTTCCCGAAGGCGATCTTGCGCGCGAATACGAGGGGGCACACGCCATCCTCGCGCCCTCCCGCTACGAGAGTTTCGGCCTCGTGTACCAGGAGGGCATGGCCTATGGCCGGCCGATGATCGCCTCCCACGAGGACGCGAGCGCACGCGAGTTCGTCGGGGCGACGGGCGCGGGCTCCATGGCGCGTGAAACGAGCGGCCCGGCGCTCGCCGACGCGATCCGCCCGGTTCTCGCCGATCCGGCCCGGCGTCTCGCCTTGCGCGAAAAGGCGCTCACCGCCGCCGGGCGGTTTTCACGTGAAACACTGGGGCAGGACACGCTGGCGCTCTATGCCCGCGCCATCGAGCGGTTTCACGCGCGAAAGCGCTGACGCAGCGCGTCCGCCTCCTCCAACCGCCCGCCGCCGGGCAGGATCGCCTCATAGCTTTGCGAGCGAGTGTCCACGTGGACCCGGGCGAGATAGTGGTCGATCGCCCCGCAAAGGGCGATGAAGCTCCTCTGCCAGGGTCGGTCGGGGCGCTCGTGCACCGGCCCCATAAAACGCACCTCGCGTCGGTTCAGGCGGTACTGGGTGTCGGGATAAAGATCGGCCTGGACGCCGTCCACGAGGTTGCGGCGGGGCAGGCCGATCGACAGGACGCCGCCGTCGTCCCCGAGCGCGGCCAGCGCCGGCACGAGCGCGGTGGTTTCCGGGGTCAGCGTTTCGTCGGCGTCGAGCTGAAACATCCAGGCGCTTTGCGCGAGATCCTGGAGCGCGCCCCGTTGGGCGGCGAAATCGCGCGCGAGCGGCCGGAAGGCTACGCGGATCCCCTCCTCCACCACCGCCTCCGGCCCCTCGCCGTCGACGAGGAGCACGATCTCCGCGAAGGCGGCGAGATGGTGGCGATGGGTGGGGATCAACCCTTCGACGTCGGCGGCCCGGCACAGGAAGCCGAGCGAGACGCCCGGCCCGCCGCTTGGCTCCAGGGCCTTGAGACGCGCCTCTGCGGCCAGCGCCGAATGCGGCAAAGCCAGCGCTTCCGCCTGTGCTGCGTCCGCCGGCTCCACCCGCTTGGTCATCGCGGTCGCGGCCGTGCGCAGCGTGTAGATGTCGAGCCCGAAGGGCGCCGTCTCGGGGGAGGCGAAGTGCGGGCCCGCCAGCGCGGCATCGAGCGCGATGCGCACGTCCTGCCCGGGCGCATCGAGGAGCAGTCCGCAGAACTCGCAGGCCCATCGAAACGCCCGGATGCGGCCGCTGGCATAGCGAAGCGTGCGCCGCGTCGGCGCCAGGGCTCGGCCCCCGCAGAGCGGACAGCGCGACGAGGTGGTCACGCCGCGAATGCGCGATCGAGCGGGTGGACGCGCAGGAAGCCGCCGGCCGTCATCGCTTCGAACCATTGCCGCTCACGCGCCCAGGCATGGCCCTCCCAGCCCTCGAAGCCGAAGCCGTGGACGTCGATCGTGGCGGTGCCGCCGAAGCGGCGAACGAGATGGAGCGCCACCAGAAAGCCCGTGCTCGGCACCGGGTTCGTCGCCGGCGCACGCCCGAGAAGCGCGGCGGCCTCGCGGCGAACGGAGGGAGGCAGGATCTCCACGGGCGCGCCGACGGGCCTCAGAAGCGTTTCGGCTTCGTCCGTCCAGTCCCGCCCGTCCTCGCCCTGATGCTCCACCGGCTCCGCCTTGCGCGCGAAGGGAAACACGAAGGTCTGTGCCCCGCTGACGAACGGGCGGTCGAGAAAGCCTGGATCGGTCAGCCATTCGCGCATCTGGCCGCCGTGGTTGACCAGCGCCAGATGGGTGACGCGCCCGCCAGCCCGCCCGCCAAAGCCGGACGCGTTGTTGAACCGGACCACCCAGTCGGCGGCGTCGATACGTCCGGCCTGGTCGCCCATGTCCGGCGCGTTGCCGACGATCGCGATGGAGCGCGGGCGATGGCGCGCGCGTAACTCCTTCTGTGCCTTGCGTGTCGGCATCGCGTGCGTGATCGTCCCCAAAACCGTCCCCGTTCGGCAAGATGCCGCAGGCCGCCGCGATGGAAAGGGGCGAGTCCACACGATTGCGGCACTTTCGCGGGGAGCGGGATGACGAAACCGTGCGCCGCGATATCTCTTCATCCATCCGGCTGGAGCGATGGGGGTCGCCGGCCACGCCATGTCCAGAGGGGCCGTCCATGTCGCTGAAGCCGATCTCGTTCTTCGTCCATCACCAGGGCCGGGGACACGCCAACCGCACGATGGCGCTGGCCCAGGAATTCTCGCGCGAACGCCCGGTCTCGGTGCTGACCGCCGGGCCGCAGCTCTTCGACGGGTTCGAACGCGACATCGAGATCGTCACCCTGCCCAACATGATCGGCGCGGGCGTTCCGACGCCGCGCCTCTACGCCGAGCCGACGCCGCAGGTCATGCACTGCGTACCGCTCGGCCTGCGCGAGATGCGCCGGACCATGCGCACCATCCTCGACCATCTCGACGAGCGCGAGGTCGGCCTCTTCGTGGTGGACGTGTCGGCCGAGATCGCGCTCCTGTCGCGCATCGCCAGCGTGCCGGCCGTGCAGATCCGCATGCACGGCGATCGCGGCGACATCGGCCATGTCGGCTCCTACGAGGCGTGCGTCGGAATGCTCGCGCCCTTCGACGAGCGCCTGGAGCAGGACGACTATCCCACGGCGTTGCGTGCCAAGACCTTCTACACCGGCGGCCTGTGCACGACGCTGGACGCCGTGCCGACAAGGGCCGAAGCTCGCCGACGCCTCGGGATCGACGAGGGGCGGGAAGTGATCGTGACGGTGACGGGCGGGGGCGGCAGCGGCACGCCCTATGCGCCGCTCACCGTCGCCGCGCGCGCGGCGCCGGAGGCCCTCTGGCTGACGCTCGGCCCCACCCACCGCGAAGGGCACGAGACGGATTTCTCCAACCTTTCCGAGCTCGGCTGGGTGCCGAACGTCACCGATCATCTGGCCGCCGCCGACATCGTGATCGCGTCCGCCGGCGACAACACGATCCACGAGATCGCGCGCGTCGGCGCCCGGCTGATCGTGATGCCGGAATGGCGCTACTTCGGCGAGCAGGTGCGCAAGGCGGAAGCCCTGGTGCGCCTCGGCGCCGCCGTCAGCGCCCCGGCCTGGCCGGGCGATCTCGACGGCTGGCGCGCGCTTTTGGGTCAGGCTCGGGCGTTGGACGGCGAGACGATCCGCACCCTGCAGGACCCGGAGGCCGCCCAGCGCGGTGCGGGCTGGCTGGAGCGCTTGACCGACGAGCTTTGGGACGGTGCCGAGGCGAGCGCCGCCCCGGCCCTCAAGGTCGTCGGCTGACGCCCATGGCGACGCTTCTGACGGTTCTGCGCGGCGGCGGGCGCTACGACGCGCTTTGGGTGGAGCGTCTGGCGCGCGGCGCGCGGCGCCATGCCCCCGCCTTCACCCGCATCCTGTGCCTCACCGACATGGCGCTCGACGTTGAAGGCGTCGAGACCGTGCCGCTCCGGCACGACTGGCCGGCTTGGTGGTCCAAGATGGAAGCCTTCCGACCGGGTCTGACGATCGGCACCACGGTGCTGTGCGACCTCGACACGGTGTTCGCGGGCAACGCGGATGCGCTGGCCGAGCCGGGTCTGGCCGCGATGGAGGACTATTTCCTGAAGGGCCGAGTCTCGACCGCGCTCCTGCGCTGGAACGGCGACGAACTCTCTCATCTCTATGAGACCTTCGCCGGCGAGCCGGAGCGCTGGATGGCGCCTGGCTCCTGCGGGAAGGTGCCGAACTCGGTTCATGGCGATCAGGTCGTGGTGGACCATCTCCTGCGCCGCGAGAACCGGATGCCGGCCTTTCTCCAGGCGCGCCATCCCGGCCTTCTCGACTTCTACGATCCGGACAAGGCTCGGCCCGGCCCGGTCGTGATCTTCATCGGCGATTCCAAGCCGGACAACGCCCGCGGTCCCGTCACGGCGCTATGGCGCGGGGACGCGGTGCCGGCTTAAGCCCAAGCGTGGAACCCCATCCACAGGGCCATGGCGACCATCATGACGTTCTCGGTCAGCGAGACGAAACCGAGCGGCACGTTGGACTTGCCGCCGACGCAGGCGCATTTCAGCTCGCGCTTGTCGACATACACAGCCTTGAACACCGAGGCGGCGCCCACCGTGCCGATGAAGAGCGCGACCGGCACCGACAGGAAGGTCAGGACGCCCGCGATCATCAGGACACCCGCCGCCCCTTCGGCGAACGGGTAGAGGTAGGAATAGGGCACCCAGCGCCGCGCCAGGAGATCGTAGCCGAGGAACATGTTGGAGAAGCTTTCCACGTCCTGCAGCTTCTGGACGGACAGCAGGCACATGGCGACCGCCACGAACCATTCGCCCGCCCGCACGGTGAACGGCGATCCGAAGGCGGCATGGCTCATGGCGAGCGCGACGAGCGCCGCCATCGCGAAGATCGCGATCACCGGCTTGTAGGTCGTCGCCTTGGGGTCGGCGACGGCCTTGCCCAGGAAGCGGCGCGTGTCGTCGTAGCCGCCGATGCGCGCGCCCTCGACGAAGATCTGCGGCGTCGTCTTGACGCCGTGCTCGGCCTTGAAGGCGTCGGTCTCTTCGCGCGTTCGAAGCCACCGGTCCTCGACCTCGAAGCCCTCGCGGCGCAGGAGGTCGAGCGCCTTCAGGCCGAAGGGACAGACATGCTTGTCCATCACCATGCGGTGGATCACGGCGCGGCGCGGCTTGGCGGTCGTAGCAAGGGGGGCGAGCGTATCGGCTGCGGACGACATGGGAGGCAGCTTTCCGGTTGGTGGAACGAGAGGCTGCACCCCATATAGGGTCCGTACCCCGGTACGGAGTCAAGACCATGAGCGGATGGACGATCGCAGGGCTGGCGCGCGAAGGCGGCGTCGGCGTCGAGACGGTGCGCTACTACCAGCGCCGGGGGCTTCTGACCGTTCCCGAGCGCGTAACGGGTGGCGGCTCGGCGGGCCGGGTCCGGCGCTACGGGCCAGCGGACGTGCGCCGCCTCGCCTTCATCCGCTCCGCCAAGGCGGCCGGCTTCACGCTGGAGACGATCGGCGAACTTCTGGCGCTCGACGCGTCCGACGACCGCGCCAAGGCCCGGCGCCTGGCGCTGGAGCGCGTCCGCGCCTTGGACGAGAAGATCGCGGAGATGCAGGTGGCCCGGGACGCCCTCGCCTCGCTCGCCGCCGAATGCGAAGCGGAAACCGAAGGTCCCTGTCCGATCCTCCTCGCCTTCGGCGAGCCGGGCTCGGCGGAGCCGCAGGATGGAAACGCGCGCTGTTCGGCACACGACGGCAACACGCGGCACGCGGGCCGAGCGTCCTAGAGCACTTTCTGACCGCATCGAACGGTCGTCATCGTCCAGCGGACGCCCACTCTCCTAGTGGGTTGCATTCGCTCCGCCGCTGCGTTGCTCGTCGGTCGCGATCCTGGCGGCACCGCTTCCCCTCGCGCCTTCATCACGAGGCGAGACCACTTGCCTGTCGCACCATCCCACCCGGTCGAAAAAACGGTCTAGAAGTCGCCGAGGCTGAGCTGGGGCGAGGCGGGGGGCTTTCGAACGGGAGCCTTGGCCGCCGGCCGCTTGGCCCGCACTGAGGCGGGCGCCGGCGGACGGGCGGCGGGGCGCTTCATGCGCTGGAGCGCGGCGTCGCGGTCCTTCGCCTCGGGTGCATCCGGGTTGTCGGTCAGCCATTTGCCGCGCTTGATCACCTCGTTGACCCGGCCCTGGTTGACGCCGAGCTGGAAGGCGATCTCCTGCTGGGTCATGCCGGTGGTCTCGTGCAGGTGCAGGATCTGGCGCGCGACGTCGGGCGTCATCTTGCGGCCGGTCACGCGGCGGGCGGGCGCGGCGGCGCGCTTGTCCTTGTCGCGCTTGCGCAGCGTATCCAGAACGTCCAGCGCCGAACGCAGACCGTATTCCTTCAGCGCTTCCTCGAACTCCTTGAGCGTGGGCATCGCAAACCCCCTTCACGCCAGAACAGAACGTAAACTGAGGCGTTTCCCGTGGTCCTTCAAGGGTCTGAACCGGGTGAGGACCCCGCTTTTCCCATCTTTTCGCGCCAGCGCCCCTCCCTTATCCCTGGATATGCCCAAAGGTCTGCCAGCTCGGAGATTCGATTGAACGACGCAACGACGCTTTCCTTCGAAGCCCTTGCCAAGCGCATCGAGGCGATCCTCCGGCGCGCCGGCCTGTCCGATCTTCATGCCGGCGCGGTTTCGCGCGTCATCGCGGTGGGCGAGCGAGACGGGGCGAAGTCGCACGGCATCTACCGGATCGAGGGGTGCCTGCGCACGGTCGCGACGGCCAAGGTCTCGAAGGACGCGGTGCCGGCGCTTCACGACGACGGGTCGGCCGTGATCCGCGTCGCAGCTGGCGGCGCCTTTTCGCCAGCCGCCTTCGAGCTTGGCGCTCCGGTTCTAGCCGCCCGCGCCAAGGATCTTGGCCTCGCCGCCCTGGTGATCCACGACTGCGCGCATTTTTCCGCCCTTTGGCCGGAGGTGGAAGCCTTGACGGAGCTCGGCGTCGCCGCCTTGGCGCTTTGCCCGAGCTATGCCACCGTGGCGCCGGCCGGGGGAACGCGGCCGCTGCTCGGCACCAACCCGCTCGCCTTCGGCTGGCCGCGCCCGGGGCTCGACCCCTATGTCTTCGACTTCGCGACCTCGGTCGCCGCGCGCGGCGAGATCGAGCTTCACCGCCGCGCCGGTCGCTTGCTTCCCGAAGGCTGGGCGGTGGACGCCGACGGGACGGCCACCACGGACCCGGACGCCGCGCTCGCCGGCGCCATGCTGCCCTTCGGCGGCCACAAGGGATCGGCGATCTCCACCATGATCGAGCTTCTGGCCGGCGCGATGATCGGCGACCTGACGAGCGCAGAGGCCTTGGATGCGCTCGGCACCACGACGCTGATCCCCCGGCACGGCGAGTTGATCCTCGCCTTTTCGCCCGAGCGCTTCGCCGCCGGGCGCCCGGGCGACCCGTTCGCGCGCGCCGAAGCGCTGTTCGAGGCGATCCTCGGCCAGGGCGCCCGCCTTCCCTCGCAGCGCCGCTACGAGGCGCGGCGACAGGCGGCGACCGGCGGCATCGCGCTGACCGGGGAGGAGATCGCCCATCTCGACAAGCTCTTGGAGCGGGGCGTGGATGCCTGACCGCTTGCGGACACCCACCGGCTTCGCCGTTCGGCAGAGGCCGCCACGGGAAGCCGGCGGCAAGCGGCCCTTTTTAGGGAAACAGCTGCAGCCGGTCCCACTCGGACACCGGGATGGGGCGATCCGACAGGACCGTGTATCGAAGTTGCGTCACATGAAGGTGGTCGGGCGAAACGGAGCAGGCGAAGGCCAGCTCGTACCAGTTTCCGTCGTCGCGAAAGGCGGCGCCCTTGCCGCGGATGTCGTGGGACCGGACATGGCCCTTGCGTTTCACATCCAGCACCACGCGATCGACGTGCCGGTGACGGGTTTCCCGGGAAAGCCGGTCCTCGAGCTTGAGATAGCAGACCTGGATCATCCGATCCGTCGGCGCCAGCTGCCGCATCTGCGCCGCGATGCGCGGCTCGAGCGCGGCGCCGGGGCCTACGGAATGGAAGAAGGCGATGGCCGAAAGGATACCGACGAGGCAGGAGGTGCGAAGTCTTGGGGTCATCCCCTTTGATAAGCAAGCCATAGCGATATGGCCACCCGTCGGAAGGATCGAAGCTCACGTGCCCCAAAAAAGTTGCCGCGCCGTTGCGCGGTCGCTTCGAAGTTCGGACACGAAAAAGCCGCCCGATAGGGCGGCTGAAAAGTGCGAACCACTATGGCGGTCCGGAATGGTTGCGGGGGCGCGCATCAGCCGAAACCACGAACCTTTCGTCCCGTTGGTGATCCCTATTTCCTCGCACGGCTACGGTTGGAGGCGCATTGGGTAGGAGCAGCATTCCCTACGAGCTTTCATCATCAATGTGAGTTCTGGACGGAGGTGGTACCGCCCAAACACAATGCCCGAATTGTTGACAAAGGTATCACTGTGATACATAAAGCGGTGGTCATCACCCTCCATTGACTATGAGCAACTGCTCAAGGAAGGGGGTGGTTCAATTGTCGAAGAAGACGCTCACGATCGGCCGCAGCGCCGTCACCGGACGCTTCACGACGGTTTCGACAGCGGTTCGAAAGCCGAACACGCACGTCGTCACGCGCATTAAGAAGTAGCCGAAAGGCGCCCATTCGCTGGGCGCCTTTCTTCCGTCGCCTTGCGAAACCGTGGTGGCATTCGGGTAACATTTTTTACGATGAACCGATTGTAAGGAATTACCGGACTACACAGATGTATCACCGTGATATATGTCTCGGTGCATGAGGGTGGCGAGACCAATCCGCAAGGAAGCTGGATAGGGGACGCCGCATGGCTTGGACACCAAGGGAAGCAACTGATGAAATCCGTGCTATCGCCCGTTCAGACCGCCTCGTACTGGCATACAAACTTCACGCGCGGGAACGTCTCACAGAACGCGAACTGATCGCGGGTGACGTTCTTTTCGCCCTGAAGTACGGGTTCGTTTATCAGGACCCCATCCCTGCAACCAGAGCCGGGTACAACCGTTACCGCGTCGAGAGTAAGACTCCGAACAGCGGTGCACGGACTGTGGGCGTGGTTGTGATCCCTGACAAGAAGGGTTGCCTGCTTAAGATTCTAACCGTCATGTGGATTGACGAGTTTGAGACGCGAGCGGGGTCGATAATTGGAGAGTAGAATGGCGAACCATCATTACACCGAGAGCGGCCTGGACAACGTGTTCCTCGAAGGCATGCTTGTGGAGGTGGATGATGACGGCGACGACATCATCACCATCCCGGCTATTAACGAGCTTCATAAGGCAATTGCCTTAGGCATCGTCACGCACGAGAAGGGCATGAGCGGGTCAGAGCTGCGCTTCTTGCGCACTGAGCTAGGCATGACTCAGTCCGAGTTTGCCGTGTTTGTCCATCGCGATAAGCAGACCATCGGCCGTTGGGAGCGCGGCGAGACCGAAATGGAAGGCGTCATCGAGGCGGCAATCCGTCAGCATGCTATCCAGAAGCTTGAGCTCCCCTTCGGTGCAGGAATTGAAGAGTTGTCTTCGATGAGCGTGCCTAGCGCTGAAACACAGCCAATCCGCATCACCGCTAACGACGGTGGCCATGCTGGCTATGCGCTGGCGGCTTAGAGTTACCAAGCCCCAAAACCAGAACCCCGCTCCGGCGGGGTTTTCTTTTGCCCAAACACCAGTGAACCCAGGTCCAACGTTACCCTGCGGGTAACCCTCACTGCCTCCGCGCCATCTCCACCGCCAGCCGATCGATCGCCTCACGCAAGCGGTTTGTCGAATGCCGTCCCTCCTCGAGTTCCTCTGTCTGATCGCGAATGGCGGCGGTCTGTGCCGTCAGCGCGATCGTCTGACCTGCGAGCTCGCCCGCCAGCATCTTGATCGAGGAGCTATCGACGAGGGCGCCCGCGACCTCGACATGGGGCGCGCTCGCGGCAGGCGCGTCAGGCTGTGCTTTGCCACGCCGGAAGCCGAACGCGGACAGGAAGCCGACCAGCAGAATGACGATGGCGTTGGCGATCTTCTCGAAGTCCAGGGATGCGATCCATTCCATGCCCGTCAGCGCCTCGTTGCGTTCTTGCCCACGTCCGACCAGGACCGGAGCACGTTCCAAAGCTCGGCGATGACGAAGGTCGACCACGCGATGACGCCGGAGAAGGCGCCCCCGGCGAACAGGAACGCCATCAGGAAGCCGAGCGAGACCTGAGACCAGATCGCCACGCCGATCATCGACGCCGCGGCCCTGATATGCGGTGAGAAGGCGAAGCCCTTGAACGTCCCGTTGATCGTCAGTGCCGCCAGCCGGCAGACCGCGCAGAGACCGACGACTGCGCTCCACGTCCCCTCGTCGGCCCAAGCGCTGAGGAAGGCGAAGGACGACGATTTCGAGAACATGGCCGGGTCGAGCTGCAGGCCGAACCACAGCCCGCTCGCAGGCCAGACCATGATCCATTCGGAGATCCGGATCGGGAAGTGGTCTGCGACGCCGCGGTAGACGCGAAGAACGATCATACGTGCCGCTCCGGCTGGAAGCGCTTGTCGCGCGCGAGGTAGGAGCCGACGAACGCGCCGATCTGGTTCGCCAGGGTGCCGGCGACGAGACCGAGCGCAATCGCCGCCTCGCCGGTCTGCCACGCCGCGGGAAGCCAGCCAGCGGACGACAGGAGAAGGACGACGGCGCCGCCGAAGGTGGAGGCACCGAGACCGGCCTTCGCGCCCTGGACGGGTTTGTTCATCTGCTCCAGCGGCGACAGCGGCTTCTCCGGCTCCAACGCAGGCCCGCCATTGTGACCGATCGGCGCCACCGTCTCAGGCCGCGGCGTCGGGATGGGAACGACGATCGGTGCCGCCTCCGGCGACCACGGCGTGTCGGGCTTCTTCGACCACCAGTCGAACGCCGCCTTCAGCTTCGTGTGGTAGCCGTGCTTGGCGTACTGCGGCCCGTTGTAACCGCGCGCGAACCCGGCCCAGTCATGGGCGCGCAGCTTGGCGTCGAGCTTGGCCGCCAGGATGAAGTTCACCATCCCCTCGAGATGCTTGTCGGCATCGTCGAGGAAGTCGAGCACCATGTCCTGCGGGGTATCGTATCCCAGCATGGCGTGGTTCTCGCCGAGGATCTGGCCGAGCCCCCAGGACGCCGACTTGAGCGCCGCCGTCTCGTCGATCGCCATGGCCTGCGCGAGGCGCGGGTAGCTGTCCTTCGGATAAGGCTTCTCGCCCCACGACGGATAGGCCAGCCCCTCGCGCGCCGCGCGGTCGCGCTTGGCACCTTCGCCGAGGTTCTTCCAGAAGCGATGTGGCTCGAACAGCATCTTGGGCCGCCCCTTCGCGTCCCATGCGCCCCCAGCGGTCTCCACGTCGATAACGGCGTGGATCTCGTCCTCGCCGACGCCGATCAGATGACCGAGCCGTGGCAGGTCGATGTCGTCCAGCGGGCGCGCCACGCCTTTGAAGCCGTTGAAGCGGTCCATGGTGTCAGCCTTTCGGACATGAAAAAGCCCGGCACGAGGGCCGGGCGGGATGTGTGTCAGTTGAGGCCGGGGGGGGCACCGCGCGACCAACGCAGTGCCGTTCACGTGCAGATTGACGATCATGAGTAGTGCAGTACGGTTTGTTAGGCTGCGGATCTAACGGACGATTCAGATGCGATTGCGAATGTCAGTACTGGTGGTGATGGCCGCTCACATGGGCTGGGCGACTTTCGTTCATGCCGAAGGTGTCGGTCCCTCAGAAGATCACAACACACAGACTGTAGCTCAATCCGAGACTACTGTTTCGAGCACCGCCCCGCTGTCGCTGCCTGTACGAATCATACGGGATAATGATCAAGTTGCTTCTGAAAAGAAACAACAAATTGAGGCTGCAGACAGAGAAAAATATGACTTGGTTGCACAGCAATCCGTTGCGAAATCTACTATAAAATTAGTCGAACTGACTGAATCAGCTTGGAACCTGGCCTTAGCCCAAACGGTAATTGCTGGGATTGGAGCATTAGCAGTTGCAATCACCATAATACTCACGTTCCGCGCCACCAATGCGGCGGTGAAAGCTACAGAGATAGCGCAAGGTGCTGAGCGGCCTTGGATTGTCGCATCAAGATCAGAGGCTCGGCTACTGCCTCAAGGAGTCACGGTTCGGCTTCCCGGTCAGCAGCCGCAGACATATACCCAAGGCATCGAACTCAGGATTGCATGGGTGAACGCAGGGAGATCACCTGCTATCAGAATGAAGTCAGCCATCCAGAGACAGACGATTGCAAATGGCGCTCCCATCCCATTATTCACAGTACCTGCGCCAGCATCTAGTACTGGAGTACTTGGGCCAGCTATTGAATTTTTTTCAATGGTTCATTTTGGAGCTTCGGAGATTTCGAATGCGTATCTAAACGGCGATCGCCATTTTGTTTACGGGACAGTAGAGTACTACTCGACCCATTCGAACCAAAAATTTATAACAGAATACTGCATTGAGTTGAAATCCACGGGTAACACATTGCAACATTCAAATCTTTCATGGCCGGAAACTCAAACGATGATAGCCGACGCGCAGAATGATGTTCGTTAATGGGATGACTTAATGTTGTTGGGGACATTGGGCTTGCATCACGCTCTAGCGAAGGGTGCCAATGGTGATCCTCATGCTCATGGCGCCGCCAGGGTCTTTTGAGTAATCGACATATCTTCCTTCGAAGCGGAGTACGTGATCCATGATGGTGCTGACATTCTCGGACGCCATCGCGAGCTCGTGTTGGCCTGCCCCTATCAGGTGGTCCGGTTCAAATCTAATGCATGGTAGGTTTGGCGACCACGGTTGAGGTGGCCGGCGAAGCGGGTTGGGGTGGCGCAGCCGGCCATAGCGCGGCGGCAGGTGCCG
>NZ_CAJCKW010000008.1 GCF_903970965.1 Aureimonas sp. ME7
TTCTCGGCGATGACGTATTCGGGTCGCAGTTCTCCGACGACACGGTACATCTCGGGCCAGAAGTCGAAGGCGACGCGACGACCTCGAGATGCGGTGCTGAACGGCTGGCAGGGGAAGCCGCCGCATACGACATCCACGGTGATCCCGTCGCGAACAAGTCGAGTTGCCGTAAGGTCTCTGATGTCGGCATAGCGGGGCACCTCCGGCCAGTGCTTCTCAAGAACGCGGCGGGGGAAATCGGCCACCTCGCAGAAGGCTGCGGTCTTGAAGCCGCCGGTTCGTTCCAAGCCGAGAGCGAAGCCGCCAATCCCGCTGAACAGGTCTAGCGTGCGAAGGCCGCTCATGCTGCACCTCCAGCATAGAGGGCAGAGCCGAGGCCGAAGCAGGCAATTTGGCGTGGGATTGGTACGGTGTACCGAAAGACCCCTACGTTGCGAGCGTACCAAACGGCAGCGTTTGCAGGGGATCGAATGGTGGGCGTGACAGGGATTGAACCTGTGACCCCTACGATGTCAACGTAGTGCTCTCCCGCTGAGCTACACGCCCATTCGACGAAGCGGCATAGACCATAGGCGCATCGGGCGGTCAAGCCCGATGCGGGGCGGCCCCGTCAAAAAATCAGGCGGCGTCCTGAAGCATCTTGCCGACCTCTTCCACGAGCTCGCGCAGGTGGAAGGGCTTGGAC
Source organism: Aureimonas sp. ME7 (assembly GCF_903970965.1). GTDB lineage: Bacteria > Pseudomonadota > Alphaproteobacteria > Rhizobiales > Rhizobiaceae > Aureimonas. The sequence goes on from NZ_CAJCKW010000008.1 coordinate 686, forward strand.
AGGATCTTGGCGTCCTTCGGGGCCTTGGAGTCCGGGTTGAGCGCGACGGCCGCAAAGCCCGTGATGAACATCACCTTGAGATCGGGGTCGAGCTCGGTGGCGCGGCGCGCCAGCTCGATGCCGTCCATCTCCGGCATCACGATGTCGGTCAGGAGCAGCGAGAAGGGCTCCTCGCGCAGGCGCTCGTAGGCCGAGCCGCCGTTGTCGTAGGAGGTGACCTCGTAGCCCGCCTTTTCCAGCGCCTTGGCCAGGAAGCGGCGCATGTCGTTGTCGTCTTCGGCCAAAAGGATCTTGTACATCATCGCATCCGTCGAGCCGCGGCGCATCCGCCGGGCATGAAACCTTGTCCAAGACGATCCTTTTAGCAGATTGCTTAAGCAAGGGCTAAATGGAATGTTCAAGGGCGGATCGAGCCCGAATTGATCCCATCCTTGGTTTCGTAAACGTGGAAAAGGGGACGTGCATTTTGGCAGCCGGAGCACCGAGCCTCCAAACCGCGGCGGGCCCCTGTCCCGCCTTCGAGGTGTTCGAGCCGGCGCGCCAGACGACGCCCTTCGTGTTCTGCTCGCCCCATAGCGGGCGCGCCTATCCCGCGCCCTTCCTCGCCCAGACTCGGCTTTCCTCCTCCGCCATCCGGCGCTCGGAGGACCTCTTCGTCGATCAGCTCTTCGACTTCGTGCCTGCGCTCGGCGCTCCCATGCTCGTGGCGCGGTTTCCGCGCGCCTATCTCGACGTCAACCGCGAGCCCTACGAGCTCGACCCGGCCATGTTCGAGGGCGCGCTTCCGCCCCGCGTCAACTCGGCCTCCATGCGCGTGGCCGGCGGGCTTGGCACCATTCCGCGCATCGTCGCCGAGCGCGAGGAGATCTACGCCGGCAAGCTGCCGGCGGCGGAGGCGCTGGAGCGGATCGAGGGGATCTACATGCCCTTCCACGAGACGCTGGAAGCGCTGATCGAGACGACGCGTCGCCGCTTCGGCCTCGCGATCCTGATCGACTGCCATTCCATGCCGTCTTCCGTGCGCCCGCTTCCCGGCGGGCCGAAGGCCGACATCGTGGTCGGCGATCGCTTCGGCACCAGCGCCTCGCACCACTACGTTTCCATGGTGACGCACCGCCTCGCCGCGCTCGGTCTCGATGTGACGCGCAACAAGCCCTATGCCGGCGGCTTCATCACCGAGCGATACGGCCGGCCGCGCTCCGGGGTCCATGCGATCCAGCTCGAGATCAACCGGGCGCTCTATGCCGACGAGCGCAACTTCCTGCCGCACCAGGCCTTCGGCGATTTCCGGCGCGTCCTGTGGGAGTTCGTCGCCTGCTTCTCGGCCGAGGTCGAGGCCGAGCTCCAGCGCCCGGCCGCAGCCGAATAGGGCGCCCGGACGGGCATGGGGGCCTCGCCAAGCGGCGGGGCGGCGTTCATAGAAGGGTCCCGCGCTCACGGAGACCGCCCGCCCCATGTCCATGCTTCCCGATGCCGCCTTCCTGTTTCGTCTCGCCGAGGCCGCCGCCCGCGAAACGCTGCCGCGCTTCCGCACCGCGCTCCAGGTCGATTCCAAGCCCAAGGAGGGCGTTTCCTTCGACCCGGTGACGGAAGCCGACCGCGAGGCCGAGCGCGCGATCCGCGCTCTGATCGAGGCGGAATACCCGACCCACGCGATCCTCGGCGAAGAGTTCGGCCGCTCGGGCTCGGGCGACCATCTCTGGGTGATCGACCCGGTGGACGGCACGCGCCCCTTCATCTGCGGCCTTCCCGTCTGGGGTACGCTGATCGGGCTGACGGTGCGCGGGCGCGCCGAGATCGGCATCATGAGCCAGCCCTATACGCGCGAGCGGTTCTGGGCGACGGGCGAGGGGGCGTTTGCCGACGGGCCGATGGGCGAAACGCGCCTTCGGGTGCGCGACGTCGGCGCGCTGGCGCAGGCGACCGTGTTCTCCTCGGCGCCCGAGCTGTTCCGCGGATCCTTGAAGGAGCGCTTCCAGGCGCTCAGCGACCAGACGCGGCTGACGCGCTTCGGCGCCGACTGCTATGCCTTCGCGATGCTCGCGGCGGGCCATGTCGACCTGTGCGTCGAGCCGGGCCTCCAGCCCTACGACATCGTCGCCCTCACGCCGATCGTGGAGCGGGCGGGGGGCATCGTCACCACCTTCTCCGGCGATCGCCCGGAAAACGGCGGCGACATCGTCGCGGCCGCAACGCCTGCCCTGCACGAGGCGGCGCTGCGCATTCTCAACGGCTGAGGGGCTCGGTCGCGGGCGTTGCCTCGGCGGCGACCGCGCGCTCCAGCAGCGATTCGTCGACCCTCGGCAGAGGGTCGGCTTTCGGCAGCGCGCCGGCGAAGAAGGCCTCGATCGCCGCCAACGCCGGCTCGCGAAAGGCGTCCGCCTCCTGCAGGAGTTCGTGCCGGGCGCCGGGTAGACGGATGGAATGGCCCGATCGCATGCGCCAGGCGAGGCGCTCGGCCGCCGGCGTCGACACCACGCGGTCGTCGCCGGGCAGGAGAAACAGGGCGGGCAGGTCCAAGGCGGCGATCCGATCGGAATCGTCGAGGCGGCGCGAGGCCTTGAGGACGGCGCGCAGCCAGGAGGCCGACAGGGCGTCCACGAAGAGGTGGGGCGCGGCGTCCTGAAGCGCGCGGTTGCGCTCGAAGCGGCCGCCGTCGCTCGTCAGCGCGTTTCCGCCAAGGCTCGAACCGGGGCCGACGCGCCGGGCCCTGCGCACCGGCAGGAAGCCGAGGCCGCACCCGTGGAGAAGACCCGCCACCAGCCCTTGCGCACGCCGGAGGGCCGGGGAGCCGGGAAGGGCGACGAGCGGCGCGATCAGCGCCATGCGCTCCACATGCGGCGACAGGATGCGCGTTGCGGTGAGCGCCACGAGGCCTCCCATGGAATGGGCGAGCACGGCATAGGGGCCGGGGCAGCGGTCCAGCACCACGTCGGCGAGGAAGCGGTGAAGGTCGCCCTCCAGAAGGGCGAACCGCGGGAGATGCCCGACACGGGGCCAGGGTCCGAGCCGGCCCGATCCGCCCTGGCCGCGCCAGTCGAACGTGGCGACGGTGAAGCCCAACCGGTTGAGATCGCCGATCGTCTCGAAATACTTCTCGATCGCCTCGTTGCGCCCCTGAAGCAGGATCACGGTGCCCCGGCTCGTCATCTCGGCGGGCCCGCGGCCGACGGCGTAGCGCAGGCGCACGCCCCGGCCGAGATCGAGAAAGCCGGTTTCGAGGCCCGCCGGCATGGGGTTGGCCTCGATGGAGGCGAAGGCGTCAAGCGGATCGGGCACGGCGCCTCCGTGGGGCGGGCGAGGGGCACGAGCGTTCGCGCCGGACGGCTTTCGATCTAGCTCACAACGGCGGCGGGTTGAAGGCTTGGCAGGGGCGCTAAAGGAAGGGGTCGAGGTCGAGAGCCCCATATCGAGGCTCTCGACCCCAAGCGGCCGGGACGGAAGGGACGGGACGCCCTCGGCCGTTCGCGAGATGGGAAAGGGGCAAGCGCTCGCCCCTCCGGGAGAGGGCTCGGCGCCTTATCCCCATCGACGGGACGCCGCGACTGTCCGGTCGATGGGGCGAACCTACGGGGCGCCAGGTGAACGGCGGCGGAAGGGCGCGTTCATCTGCCGTTCAGACGAATCCCAGGCTGCAAGCCGTTGAGGGGCGAGGGCGAATATTTTGAGAAAGGATGCCGCGAGGATCGCTTGAAGCCACTCTTTGATGCACCCATCTCAGCCTTGCGATCGCCGCCTGGCGGGGTCGCTGGTCCGACCGGTCAAGGCCGCCGCTTGCTTGCGGGGTCACTCGAAAGCCCGGTCCGGCCAAACGCTGAAAACCGTTGCTTCTGATGGAGAACAAAACCATGCGTCAGTTCGATTTTGCCCCGCTTTACCGCTCCACCGTCGGCTTCGACCGGCTCTTCTCGATGCTGGATGCCGCCGGCACGGCCGAGAACGCGCAGAGCTACCCGCCCTACAATATCGAGCGCACCGGCGAGAACGCCTATCGCATCACCATGGCGGTGGCGGGCTTCTCGGAAACCGAGCTTTCGATCGAGTCGCGCGAGAACGCGCTGACCGTGAAGGGCGAGAAGGGCGAGGACGCGGCAGGGGCTTCCGAGTTCCTGTATCGCGGGATCGCGGGCCGCGCCTTCGAGCGCCGCTTCCAGCTGGCCGAGCATGTCGAGGTCAAGGGAGCGAGCCTGAAGAACGGGCTCCTTCACATCGACCTCCAGCGCGTCGTGCCCGAGGCCCTGAAGCCGCGCCGGATCGCGATCGCGACGGCCAATGGCAACGAAACCAAGACGATCGAGGCGAACGCCGCCTGATTTTCTGGGCCGTAGCCTGAATGAGAACGGCGCCCCTCGGGGCGCCGTTTTTCGTATCAGGCGATGAGATCGCAGAAGCGGCTGACATCTGCTTCCTCGCTCGACCAGGAGGTCACGAGGCGGATCAGCTGCTCGCCCTCGCCCACGAGGTCGGGCAGGTCGTGCGGCGCGTTCCAGTCGTAGAAGGTGGCCCCTTCCGCCCGCAGGCGCTCGGCCACCGGCACCTCCACCACGGCGAAGATCTCGTTGGAGCGCGTGTCCCAGGCTTCGCGCGCATGGCGCGAGCGGCGAAGACCCGCCCTCAGGTCGTCGGCCATCGCGTTGGCATGGGCGGCGAGCCGCAGCCACAGGCCGTCCTCCAGATAGGCGTCGAACTGCGCGGCCATGAAGCGCGTCTTGGAAAAGAGCTGGGCGCCGCGCTTGCGGATATAGGGAAACTGCTCGGCCTTGGCCGGATCGAAGAACACCACGGCCTCGGCGCACCAGCAGCCGTTCTTGGTGGCCCCGAAGCTCAGGATGTCGACGCCCGCGCGCCAGGTCATATCGGCGGGCGAGGCGTTCGTCGCCACCAGCGCGTTGGCGAAGCGCGCCCCGTCCATGTGGAAGGCGAGCCCGCGCTCGTGCGCGATCTCGCTCAAGGCGGCCACCTCGTCCAATGCGTAGAGCGTTCCCGCTTCCGTCGCCTGGCTGAGCGAGACCGCCATCGGCTGGCCGGCATGCACGAAGCCGGGGCGGAAGCGTTCGAGCTCGCGGCGAAGGGCTGCCGGCTCCATCCGCCCGAATGCGCCGTCCACCGGCACCATGCGCGCGCCATGCGTGAAGAATTCGGGCGCGCCGCACTCGTCCTGCGCCACATGCGCCTCGCGGTGGCACATGACGACGCCGCCCGGCCGGTTTACCGCCGCGAACGACAGGGAGTTGGCGGCCGTCCCCGTTCCCACGAAGTAGACGGCGACCTCGCGCTCGAAGATGGCGTTGAAGCGCGCCTCGACCGCCTTGTCGATGTCGCTCGCGCCGTAGGCGGCGGCCATGCCCGAGCCATGGCGGACGAGGGATTGCGTGACGGCGGGATGGGCGCCGGACCAGTTGTCGGAAGCGAAGATCATGAAGGTCCCTAACCCGGCGCGGGCGCGTGCGTCAAAGCCGCCGGCTTTGCGATCGGGACGGAGCCAAGTTAGAACGGGTCTTGCCGGTCGAAAGCAATTCTGTCATAAGCGGCGAAATAGGGCAGTAGTGCTGACCTATATGGGCTTCCGGGGTTCCCGGCGGCCGGAGGGATTGCCCGGCAGGGAGAGCCGGTCGGTCGAAACCAGAGTTTCGGGCATGCGCGGCGCGCGAGGGATCGACTTTCCGGTCGGACCCGCGCGCCAAAACCTTGCCCGCCATGTCATGCCGCCCTTCTCAGGGGCGACGTTCCGAAAGGGAGACGCGAAATGACGAACGAAACGCCATTCAGCATCGAGGGTGCGGCCATTACGACCGCGAACACCACGATCGGCGCCGTCAAACCGCGCCGCCTGCCGGAGGCACAGGGTCTCTACGACCCCGCACGCGAGCACGATGCCTGCGGCGTCGGCTTTATCGCGCATATGAAGAACCAGAAGTCCCACTCGATCGTCGAGAAGGGCCTGAAGATCCTTCATAACCTCGAGCATCGCGGGGCGGTGGGCGCCGACCCGCTGATGGGCGACGGCGCCGGCATGCTGGTGCAGATTCCGCACGCCTTCTTCGCCGAGGAAATGGCGGCACAGGGCATCGAGCTGCCCGAGCCCGATCACTACGGCGTCGGCTTCGTGTTCATGCCGCAGGACGAGGCGCGCCGGCTCCACTTCAAGGCGCTGTTCGAAGAGGCGGCGGCCGAGGAAGGCTGCGCGGTTCTGGGCTGGCGCGACGTGCCGGTCGACAATTCGTCGCTCTCCAAGGCGTCCGAAATCGCGGCCACCGAGCCGGCCCACCGGCAGGTCTTCATCGCGCGCCCAGCATCTGCCACCACGGACGACGATTTCGAGCGCAAGCTCTACATCATCCGCAAGGTGGTCTCGAACCGGGTCTATGCGGAAGCGCAGTCGGTCGATACCGACTTCTACGTCGTGTCGCTCTCGTCGCGCACGATCGTCTACAAGGGCATGTTCCTGAGCTATCAGGTCGGCGCCTACTACCGGGATCTGCGCGATCCGCGCTTCACCTCGGCCATCGCGCTCGTCCACCAGCGCTTTTCCACCAACACGTTCCCGTCCTGGCGCCTCGCCCACCCCTACCGGATGGTGGCGCACAACGGCGAGATCAACACGCTGCGCGGCAACGTCAACTGGATGGCGGCGCGCCAGGCCTCGGTCGATTCCGAGCTCTTCGGCAACGACATCTCCAAGCTCTGGCCGATCAGCTACGAGGGGCAGTCGGACACCGCCTGCTTCGACAACGCGCTCGAATTCCTGACGCAGGGCGGCTACCCGCTCGCCCACGCCATGATGATGCTGATCCCCGAGGCCTGGTCCGGCAATCGGGAGATGAGCCCGGAGCGGCGCGCCTTCTACGAGTACCACGCCGCCCTGATGGAGCCTTGGGACGGGCCGGCCTCCGTGTGCTTCACGGACGGGCGCCAGATCGGCGCGACGCTGGACCGCAACGGCCTGCGCCCCGCGCGCTACGTCGTCACATCGGACGATCTCGTGATCCTCGCCTCCGAGGCGGGAACGCTCGACGTTCCCGAGGAGACGATCGTCAAGAAGTGGCGCCTCCAGCCGGGCCGCATGCTCCTGATCGACCTCGAAAAGGGCCGGATCGTCTCGGACGAGGAGGTCAAGAACGAGATCGCGGGGGGCAACCCCTATCGCGATTGGCTGCGCTCGACCCAGCTGATTCTGGAGGACCTGAAGCCGGTGCAGCCGCGCGCATCGCGCGCCGACGTCTCGCTTCTGGATCGCCAGCAGGCCTTCGGCTACAGCCAGGAGGACACGCGTGTCCTGATGGCGCCGATGGCCACCACCGGCCAGGAAGCCATCGGCTCGATGGGCACCGACACGCCGATCTCGGCGATGTCCGAGAAGTCGAAGCTCCTCTACACCTATTTCAAGCAGAACTTCGCGCAGGTCACCAATCCGCCGATCGACCCGATCCGCGAGGAACTGGTGATGAGCCTCGTCTCGTTCATCGGCCCGCGTCCCAACATCCTCGACCTCGAAGGCACCTCGCGCCGCAAGCGGCTCGAAGTGCGCCAGCCGATCCTGACCAACGCGGACCTCGAAAAGATCCGCACGATCGGCCACACCGAGGACCGGTTCGACACCAAGACGCTGGACACGACCTATCCGTCGGAGCAGGGCGCGGCCGGGATGGCGGGCGCCGTCGAGCGCCTGTGCGAGCGCGCGGAAGCCGCCGTCGTCGGCGGCTACAACATCATCATCCTGTCCGATCGCCAGATGGGGCCTGACCGCATCCCGCTGCCTGCGCTGCTGGCGACGGCCGCCGTGCACCACCACCTGATCCGCAAGGGCCTGCGCACCGCCGCCGGCCTCGTGGTGGAATCGGGAGAGCCGCGCGAGGTGCATCATTTCGCGTGTCTCGCCGGCTACGGCGCGGAAGCGATCAACCCCTATCTCGCCTTCGATACGCTGATCGCCATGCATGCGCGCGGCGACTTTCCGCCGGAGGTCGACGCCAAGGAAGTGGTCGGCCGCTTCATCAAGTCGGTCGGCAAGGGGCTCCTCAAGGTCATGTCCAAGATGGGCATCTCGACCTATCAGAGCTATTGCGGCGCTCAGATCTTCGACGCGATCGGCCTCAAGTCCGAGTTCGTGAAGCAGTATTTCGCCGGCACCTCGACGACGATCGAAGGCGTCGGGCTGGACGAGGTCGCGCGCGAAACGGTGGAGCGGCACACGCTCGCCTTCTCCGACGATCCGGTGCTGGCGCGCTCGCTCGAAGTCGGCGGCGAATACGCCTACCGCATGCGCGGCGAAAGCCACATCTGGTCGCCGGACGCGGTGGCGACGCTCCAGCACGCCGTGCGCCTCGACAGTTACGACACCTACAAGGAATACGCCGCGCTCGTGAACGAGTCGGCCGTCGCCAACTCGACCATTCGCGGCCTGTTCAAGATCCGCCTCGCCGAAGACGTCGGCCTCTCGCCCGTTCCCCTCGACGAGGTCGAGCCGGCGGCCGAGATCGTCAAGCGCTTCTCGACCGGGGCGATGAGCTTCGGCTCGATCAGCCGCGAGGCGCATTCGACGCTGGCCGTCGCGATGAACCGGATCGGCGGCAAGTCGAACACGGGCGAGGGCGGTGAGGAGCCGGACCGCTACCTCCGGCTCGCCGACGGCTCTGCCAACCCGGAACGCTCGGCGATCAAGCAGGTGGCGAGCGGACGGTTCGGCGTGACGACGGAATATCTCGTCAACGCCGACATGCTGCAGATCAAGGTGGCGCAGGGTGCCAAGCCCGGCGAGGGCGGCCAGCTGCCGGGCCACAAGGTGGACGCGACGATCGCCAAGACGCGGCACTCGACGCCCGGCGTCGGCCTGATCTCGCCCCCGCCGCACCACGACATCTACTCGATCGAGGATCTGGCGCAGCTCATCTACGACCTGAAGAACGTCAATCCGGCGGCCGACATTTCGGTAAAGCTCGTCTCGGAAGTCGGCGTCGGCACGGTCGCGGCGGGCGTTGCCAAGGCGCGCGCCGACCACATCATCGTGTCGGGCTACGACGGGGGCACGGGCGCTTCGCCGCTCACCTCCATCAAGCATGCCGGTAGTCCTTGGGAGATGGGTCTTGCCGAAACGCAGCAGACGCTGGTGCTCAACGGCCTTCGCTCGCGCATCGCCCTCCAGGTCGACGGCGGGCTTCGGTCGGGCCGCGACGTCGTGATCGGCGCGCTGCTGGGCGCCGACGAGTTCGGATTCTCGACGGGCCCGCTGATCGCGGCCGGCTGCATCATGATGCGCAAGTGCCACCTCAACACCTGCCCCGTCGGCGTCGCCACGCAGGACCCGGTCCTTCGCAAGCGCTTCAAGGGCACGCCCGAGCACGTCATCAACTTCTTCTTCTTCGTTGCGGAAGAGGTGCGCGAGATTCTTGCCGCGATGGGCCTTCGCTCGGTGGCCGAACTCGTCGGGCGCTCCGAGCGCCTGGACAAGCGCGAGCTGATCGACCACTGGAAGGCCAAGGGCCTCGACTTCTCCAGAATGTTCTTCAAGCCGGAAGCGGCACCGGAGGAAACTTTCTGGACCAAGCGCCAGGAGCATCCGATCCACGACGTTCTCGACCGCCGCCTGATCGAAAAGGCCGAGGTCGCGCTCACCACGCGCCAGCAGGTCGAGATCGAGACCCCGATCGCCAGCGTCGACCGTTCGGCCGGCGCCATGCTGTCGGGCGAGGTCGCCAAGCGCTTCGGCCACAAGGGTCTGGCCGAGGACACGATACGGGTGAAGCTGACGGGCACCGCTGGCCAGAGCTTCGGCGCGTTCCTCGCCAAGGGCGTCACCTTCGATCTCGTCGGCGACGGCAACGACTATGTCGGCAAGGGCCTGTCGGGCGGCAAGATCATCGTGCGCCCGCGTCCCAACACGCGCATCGTCGCCGAAGAGTCGATCATCGTCGGCAACACGGTGCTCTACGGGGCGATCGGGGGCGAGTGCTACTTCCGGGGCGTGGCGGGCGAGCGCTTCGCCGTGCGCAACTCGGGCGCCATCGCCGTCGTCGAGGGCGTCGGCGACCATGGCTGCGAGTACATGACGGGCGGCATCGTCGTCATTCTCGGGCACACGGGCCGCAACTTCGCGGCCGGTATGTCCGGCGGCATCGCCTATGTCTACGACCCGGAAGGCAACTTCGCCAACCGCTGCAACATGGCCATGGTCGAGCTGGAGCCGGTGCCCGAGGAGGACGACCTCCTGGAGAAGCTGCACCACCACGGCGGCGACCTCCAGCACAAGGGGCGCGTCGACGTTTCGTCCAACATGACGGGGCACGACGACGAGCGGCTTTACCGTCTGATCTCCAACCATCTCGAACACACGGGCTCGACCCGGGCGAAGGAGATGCTGGAGCACTGGGAAACCTACCGGCCCAAATTCGTGAAGGTCATGCCGGTGGAATATCGCCGGGCGCTTCAGGAGATGGAGCGCATGCGCATGGGCGTCGCCGCCGAATAAGGCGACGGCGCGCCGACCCGGGGACGGTCGGCAGCGGACGGACTGCAGGCGAACGCCGGACACCCGGCGTGCGCTGACCCCGCCGCGCGAGCTCGCGAAGATTGGACGCGTTCTACTTTCGCGGAATTTGGTGTAAGGCGACGATGATCGCGACCGGGGCCATGGAGCGACCGGCCGACGTCGCGCCGCGGACGGACACGTCTCGTCTGGATAGGCGTGGACGGAAGACGGAGGGTGCTATGGGCAAGGTGACGGGCTTTCTCGAGATCGACCGCCAGACGGCGAAATATCAGCCGGCCTCCGACCGAATTCGCCATTTCCGCGAGTTCACCTTGCCGATGTCGGACGAGGAGGTCGGCAAGCAGGCGGCGCGCTGCATGGATTGCGGCATCCCCTTCTGCCACGGCCCGACCGGCTGCCCCGTCCACAACCAGATCCCGGACTGGAACGATCTCGTTTATTCCGGCGACTGGGAAGGGGCGATCCGCAACCTCCATTCCACCAACAACTTTCCCGAATTCACCGGCCGCATCTGCCCCGCCCCGTGCGAGGAAGCTTGCACCCTGAACCTCGAGGACGCGCCGGTCTCCATCAAGACGGTGGAACAGGCGATAGCCGACAAAGCCTACAAGCTCGGCCTTATCAAGCCGCAGCCGGCCGAGACGCAGACCGGCAAGCGCGTCGCCGTGATCGGCTCGGGCCCGGCCGGCCTTGCCGCCGCCCAGCAGCTCGGCCGCGCGGGCCATGAGGTCCATGTCTTCGAGCGCGAAAGCCGCGCTGGCGGCTTGCTGCGCTACGGCATTCCCGACTTCAAGATGGAAAAGCACTGGATCGACAAGCGCGTCGAACAGATGGAAGGCGAGGGCGTCACCTTCCATTACGGCGTCCATGTCGGCAAGGAAAAGCCGCTCGCCGAATTGCAGGACGAGTTCGACGCCGTTCTCTACTGCGGCGGCGCCGAGCGCCCGCGCGAGGCCGGCATTCCGACCAACGGCCTCGAAGGCATCCACGACGCGATGCCCTATCTCGTCCAGCAGAACCGGCGCGTCGGCGGCGAGCCGGTGGCGAGCGCCGGCTGGAACTCCGGCGAGATCTGGGCAGGCGCCAAGCATGTTGTCGTCGTCGGCGGCGGCGACACGGCGTCCGACTGCGTCGGCACGGCCTTCCGCCAGGGTGCCGTCAAGGTCACCCAGCTCGACATCCGCCCCCAGCCGCCCCGGACCGAGAACAAGCTTGAGGTCTGGCCCTATTGGGCGACCAAGATGCGCGTGTCCTCCTCCCAGGCCGAGGGCGCGGTGCGCGAGTTCCAGGTGGCGACGCTCGAATTCATCGGCGAGGACGGCCAGCTGACCGGCGTCAAATGCGCCGAGGTGGACGAGCGCCGCAAGCCGATCCCCGGCACCGAGTTCGTTATCCGCGCCGATCTCGCCTTCATCGCCATCGGCTTCGCCGGCCCGTTCACCGACGGCATTCTGGCGGAAGCCGGCGAGACCCTGGCGCTGAAGGCCGACTCGCGCGGCAACGTCTCGGTGAAGGCCGACGACAAGTCCTATGCGACCTCGATTGAGGGCGTCTACGCCGCCGGCGACGTGCGCCGCGGCCAGTCGCTCGTGGTCTGGGCGATCCGCGAAGGGCGCCAGGCCGCCCACGCCATCGATCTCGCCCTCACCGGGCAGACGACGCTGCCGCGCTGACATCTTTCGCGAGCGCTTCCGGGCGCTAGTTCGCCTCTCGTCTTGATGCGGGAGGCGATATGGACTGGTTCGGGACGATCGACGCCTATTGCGAGCGCGTGGATGCCGGCTTCTGGTCGGAGCCGGTCAACGCCGTCTCCAACCTCGCCTTTCTCGTCGGCGCCGCCCTGGCGTATCGAGAATGGCGCCGGCGGGGCGGGCACGACGGCGCCAGCCTCTTCCTGATCGCGCTCGTCGCGGTGATCGGGACCGGCTCCTTCCTCTTCCACACCTTTGCCAACGGCTGGTCGCTCATCGCCGACGTCCTGCCGATCGCCGTCTTCATCTATGGCTTCTTCGGCCTGGCGCTTTATCGCTTCCTCCGTCTGCATGCGGTGGCCACTATGGCCGGCACGATCCTCTTCGCCGCCCTGGCGCAAGGGGTGGAGCGTCTAGCCGAGCCGCTTCTCGGCTCCTCCGCATCCTATCTGCCGGCGCTTCTGGCGCTGGGTGGCATCGGCGCGTGGCTGGCATCGCGGGGGAGCGGTGCCGGGCGTCTGCTCCTCTTGGCGGCCGGCGTGTTCGCTGTCTCGCTCACCCTACGCACGCTAGACGGCCCGCTCTGCGCCGCTTGGCCGCTCGGCACCCATTTCCTCTGGCACATCCTCAACGCCGCGACGCTGACGCTCTGTCTTCTGGCCGCGATCCGCTTTCCCCGCATGAAGGCTTGAAGGCGCCAAGAAAAAGGGCCGGACGCTTCCCCCGAAGCATCCGGCCCTCAGCGGTCCCCCGCTGGAAGCAGTCGGTCAGCTCTGCGGTGCGTTGCGGCGGCGATCGGCCAGCCGTTCCTTGCCTTGGAGCACGACCACGCGCGCGTTCATCGGAACGCGCTCGTAGAGATCCATGATGTCCTGGTTCATCAGGCGGATGCAGCCGGACGACACGGACTTGCCAATCGACCACCATTCCGGCGTGCCGTGCAGGCGGTAGAGCGTGTCCTTGTTGCCCTGGTAGAGGTAGAGGGCGCGCGCGCCGAGCGGGTTCTGGAGGCCCGGATTCATGCCGACCTCGTTGCCGTAGGGCTTGAGCTCGGGGCGGCGCGCGATCATCTCGACCGGCGGAAACCACTTCGGCCAGTGCTGCTTGTCCTTGATCTCGGCCTCGCCGGCCCAGGAGAAGCCGGCCTTGCCGACGCCGATGCCGTAGCGCATCGCCGTGCCCTGCGGCTCGACAACGTAGAGGAAATGATTGGCGGTATCCACGACCACCGTGCCCGGCTCCATGCCTTCGGCGCTGTAGACGACGCGCTGGCGGCGGAACTTCTCGTCGACCTTGGAGATCGGGATCGCGGGCAGCTTGAAGCCGCCGTCCTCGACCGAATCGTAGGCCGTCAGTTCGACCGGGCCGAGCGGGCCGCCGGAGATCACGGTCTCCACCGGCGCGACATAGGCCTGCGCCATCGGAACCGCCGTCGGGCTGATCATGGCGCGCTGCTGCGACTGCGTGGTGCAGCCGGCGATGGCAGCCAGGGCGGCGAGCGAGACGCCGAGAAGAAAAGGATGCGAGCGGGTGTTCATGAAGCGTCCGGTGCGGCTGCGAGGGCAAGAACGGCCAGGCTGACGGGCTTCCGGGACAAGCATCCCCCGTCGGAGGCCTCCTGTCTCTGGTACGCCCATGCCCGAGGCGTGGCAACGGACCCGAGTAGACCCTCTTATGGTTAAGATCGGGTTTGTTGCCCACGCACCACAGTTGACGCTGGGCTCTGCCGCGACATGTCTGTCCCCAGCGGCAAAAATTCGAAGGATTACGGGGACTTCGGATGAATATCGGAGAAGCGGCAAGGCGGTCCGGACTGCCGGCGAAGACGATCCGGCACTACGAGGATCTCGGTCTCGTCGCGCCCGCGCGTAAGGCCAACGGCTACCGCGAATACGGGGAGCGGGACCTGCATGTCCTGCGCTTTCTCCAGCGCTCCTGCTCGCTCGGCTTCTCCATCGACGAGACGCGCCGCCTCCTGTCGTTCTACGGACCGGGCGCCCGGCGCGACGAGGCGCGCAAGGTCGCGCTGCGCCGCCTCGTCGAGATCGAGCGCAAGATGGAGGAGCTGGAAACCCTGAAGCGCGCCGTGGCAGCGCTCACCGACGAGGCGGGCGAGGGCGCCCGCCGGGAATGGCCGGTGCTGGACGAGGTGCGCAACGAAGGCGCCCGCATGCCGCGTCCGGCATTCTGACGAACCTTGCGAACGTGCGGAGGCAGGTTGAACCCTCTGCGCGCAAACCCTAAAGCGGCGAGGTGTCTCGGAATCCAGCGCTTTGGCCTCCACTGACGCCTGTGTGTGCGACGTGCTGACGTTCAGTGCTTGTCCACAACGGGAATCGCTCAAGGCTTGCCGTGCGCGGCGGCCCGCCGCCGGGCCGGAGCCCCGCCCCGAAGCAAAACCGACGCGAACGGCCAGTGATCCTGAATGAGTCAGGGTCGGACGGACCCTTGTGATGCCGAAGGCCGTTCGGACGATCTCGGAGATTGTTTCGAACGTCGGGCGCGCCGGCTGACCGGTTCTCTCCCGCCGCGTCGCTTCGGAGCGAGATACGGATCTCGTCCGTCCTCCGGACGTGTCGCCGATGCTTGCCTTGCATCGACTGCGTTCGACCCTCGGCGGTGCGGCGACGACTGCTCGCCGATCCTCCGTCGGGAACTCCCGAAACCGTCCTTGGGAACGCTGCGAAGACCAACGCGTCGATCAGGTCGGCGGCTTCGGTATCTCGCCGAGCTACGTCGGGGCAGGGTACCCATGTAGGCCGACTTTCGAACCTCCATCCGGTGCCCCTCGGATGACCGCCGCCGAAGCTTGAACCTGTATAGAGGCGCGGGGACCGGCATCCGACGCGGACCCGATCCGGACGCCTTCGAATATGCGCCGGCAAGGGCGAATTCGCCCCAAGGCCGAACACGGGATCATCGCAGGATCTGTCCCGAAGGAAACGGCCAAGGGCCTTCGGCCGACCCGCGCGGCGCTTGGAGCATGTGGGCTCGGTCCGGCATGGGTCGGTCAGCCCGCAAGTCCGACCCTGGCATTCGTGCCGCGACGGATCGGCGCGTTGCCGTTTTGTTTCTCACCCGAGCTTGATTCGGCTCCACTTTCTTGCTTTTCCGTACCCCATGCCTCTCGTTTCCCCCTTCCGCCGCGATCCGCTCGTCGACGGGCGCCAGTCCGAGCGCGCCATGCTGGTGCGCCGCGGTGTCCAGCGGCTGATGATCCAGATGCGCGTGTCGGTGCTGCCCGAGATCCCGCTCGTGTCGGGGCGGCGGGCCGATCTTCTCTGCCTGTCGGAAAAGGGCGAGTTCTCGATCGTCGAGATCAAGTCCTCGATCGAGGACTTCCGTGTCGATCGCAAGTGGCCGGAATACCGGCTCCACTGCGACCGTCTGTATTTCGCGACGCACCCGGGCGTCCCGCTCGACATCTTTCCCGAAGACTGCGGGCTGATCCTGTCGGACGGCTACGGCGCCGAAATCCTGCGCGAGGCGCCGGAGGAAAAGCTGGCCAGCGCTACGCGCAAGGCGCTGACGCTGCGCTTCGCGCGGCTGTCGGCCGACCGGCTTCTCCAGGCGGAATGGGTCGCCAACCCCTACCTGACCGGCGGGGACGGCGAATAGCCGAGCGTCTCGTTCAGCGCGGCGCGCGCTTGGCGAGAATGCGCTGCAGGGTGCGCCGGTGCATGGACAGGCGCCGAGCGGTTTCCGACACGTTGCGGTCGCACAGCTCGTAGATGCGCTGGATGTGCTCCCAACGGATGCGATCCGCCGACATCGGGTTTTCCGGCGGCTCGGCCTTGGTTTCGGGATCGCGCAGGAGCGCAGCCAGCACTTCGTCGGCGTCCGCAGGCTTGGCGAGATAATCGATCGCGCCTAGCTTCACGGCGTTCACCGCGGTCGCGATGTTGCCGTAGCCGGTCAGGACAACGGCGCGGGCGCTCGGACGCTGGCGCCGCAGGGCCTCGATCACGTCGAGCCCGTTGCCGAGGCCGAGGCGCAGGTCCACCACGGCATAGGCAGGCGCGCCCGAACGCAGCGCCGACAGGCCCTCGGCGACGCTTTCCGCCGTCTTGACCTCGAAGCCGCGCTGCTCGAAGGCGCGCGCCAGACGGCCGACGAACGGGCGGTCGTCGTCGACCAGCAGCATGGTACGGTCTTGCGAAGAGGAAGGCGCCCGCGTGGACGCATCGTGGGGATCGGCCAGCATGATGAATGTTCCTTCTTTGATCTCAAGATAAGTCGTTTCCCCGACTTATCAACCGACCGATCGGGTCGCGCCTCGCTATCCCAGCGGGGGCGGTGCGAGATCGAGGATTTCGGCTTCCGTCGCGGGTGCGATGGTGAGGCGGTCGAGGCTTTCGGTCGGCCAGGACACGGCGACGCGCGCACCCGGCCCGTCGGCCTCCGCCCGGTTGGAAAAGCGGATGCGCGCGCCCGAGCGCTCCAGCAGCGTCTTGGCGATGAAGAGCCCAAGCCCGAGGCCCCCGCCGGACTGGCGCTTGTCGCCCTCGCGCGTCGACATGTACGGGTCGCCGATCCGCGCCAGCACCTCCGGTGAGAAGCCGTTGCCGTCGTCGACGATGTCGATCTCGACGCGGTCCGGCCGCCAGGACATGCACACGACGACCTCGACGCTGGCGAAATCCACCGCGTTCTCGATCAGGTTGCCGAGCCCGTAGATCACCCCGGCATTGCGCTTGAGGACAGGTTCGGGGCCGATCGCCTCCAGCTTGCGCACGCGGATTGCGATGCCGAAGTCGCGGTGCGGGGCGACGGCTTCCTCCACCAGCGAGGACAGGGGAAGGCGCGCCAGATGCTCCTCTGACACGGAGGACAGGGACGCGAGCTGGCGCAGGATGCCCCGGCAGCGCTCCGACTGGGTGACGAGAAGGTCGATGTCCTCGCGCATCGGATGATCGAGCGGCACGGCGCGACCCATTTCCTTGGATACGAGGGCGATCGTGGCGAGCGGCGTGCCGAGCTCGTGGGCGGCGGCGGCCGCGAGGCCGTCGAGCGCCGACAGGTGCTGCTCGCGCTGGAGCATCAGTTCGGTCGCAGCCAGCGCGTCCGACAGGGTGCGCGCCTCGGCCGCGACGCGGTAGATGTAGAAGGTCGAGAAGATCAGCGTCGTGACCAGCGCGAACCACATGCCCCCCAGATAGGAGAAGGGCAGGACGAAGCTGGCTTCCGGCGGCCAGGGGATCGGCAGATGGACGAAAGCGAGAACGGTGGCGCAGGCGACCGCCAACGTTCCGAGACCCACCGAGACGCGGGCGGGCTGCGTCGCCGCCGCGATCATGGCGGGCACCACGAGAAACACCGCGAACGGGTTCTGGATGCCGCCGGTCAGGAACAGGAGGCCGCTCGGCTGAATGATGTCGAAGGCGAGGATCGCCGCCATCTGTCGTTCGGACAGCCGCTCGGCCTTGCGGAAGCGAAGGGTCAACCAGATGTTGAGGCAGACGGACACGCCGATCAGCGCGAAGCAGGCGAAGACCGGATAAGGGTACCACAGCCCCCAGGCGACGAAGACGCAGGCCGCCGTCTGGCCGGCTATCGACAGCCAGCGAAGGCGCGTCAGCGTCGCCAGACGCACCCTCTGCCCCTCGCGCGACAGCCGCCCTTCCAGCGGAAGGTCCGTATCCCAGTCCAGGCCTTGAGCGATCGTCATCATGTCAAGCGAATTAGGTGCGCCCGTGCTTTCGCATAGATGCGGCACCGCAACGCAGCGCCGTCCCCGCTAGCTCCGCGGCTTGGCGCGGCTCGTGGGGGCGGCGGTCGCGGGGTCCTCCGGCCAAGGGTGGCGGGGGTAGCGGCCGCGAAGGTCGGCGCGCACGTCGGCCCAGGAGCCCCGCCAGAAGCCCGGCAGGTCGCGGGTGATCTGGATCGGCCGGTGGGCGGGCGACAGGAGTTCCAGGATCAGCGGCAGACGGCCGTCGGCGATGCTCGGATGCCGGGCGAGGCCGAACAGTTCCTGGACGCGCACCGCCAGGACCGGGCCTTCCGCCTCGTAGCGGATCGGCAGGTGCGAGCCGGTCGGCGCGGTGAAGTGGGTGGGGGCGAGCGCGTCGAGGCGCCGTGCCTCGCCGGGCGGCAGGCGGGACAGGAGGGCCTGTCGCAGCACGTCCTCGCCGATCTGCGACAGGGCGCTCGCGCCCGGCACGAAGGGCAGGAGCCAGTCGTCGAGTTCGGCCAGAAGCGTTTCTTCGCTGAAATCCGGCCAGCCGGCCGAGGAGCCATAGGCGGGCCCGAGAAAGCGCAGGCGCGCCAGAAGGCGCTCGCCCTCCCGGCCCCAGGGCAGGGCGCGAAGGCCGAGGGTGCGAACGCCCGCCATCAGCGCGCGCACCGTCGCCTCGCCCGGCGGTGTCGGCAGGGGCGCCTCGGCCAGAACCGCGCGGCCGAGGCGGCGGACGCGCCGCGCGCGCACCGAACGGCTGGGCGGGTCGAAGAAAAGCGTGTCCTCCTCCACGATGCGGGCCTGGAGGAGCGCGTCGAGGCGTGCCCTGTCGATCGCCGCCGCGCTGCGGATGCGCCCGGTGCGCGGGCCGGGGCCCGCCGCAACGCCCTGAAGGTCGGCCACCACCAGCGCCGCCTCGCGCGACAGAGCGTGCTCGCGCTCCAGCGTCCCGCCCCGCCCGTTGGCGAGGACGAACGAGCCGGGGGCCCCTCGTGCCAGGGCCACCCGGTCGGGATAGGCGAGCGACAGAAGCGCGCCCGCGTCCTCGTCGTCCACCGCGTCGGACAGGGGAGGCGCCTGCGCCGCGATCCGATCGGCGAGCGCCAGCGCCGAACGGGCGCGAGGGCTCCGGTCGGCGCGCCACAGGCGCAGGCGCTCGGCGAGATCCACCGCCGGACCGCCGAGGCCCGGCTCGGTGAGGAGCACGGCGAGGCGCGCCGCCGCCTTTCTCGCCGGCCCGGGCCGGGCGCCCGCCACCATCCGCGCGAGGCGCGGGGGGAGGGGCAGGTCGCGCATCGCCTCGCCCGCCGGCGTCATCCGCCCGTCCGCGTCCAGCGCGCCGAGGTCGAGAAGGAGCGCGCGCGCTTCCGCGACGGCGGGGGCAGGGGGCGGATCGAGGAAGCGCAGCGAGGCCGGGTCGGACACGCCGAAGGCGAGCGCGTCGAGCACCAGGGCCGACAGGTCGCTCGACAGGATCTCGGGCCGGTCGAAGGCGTCCAGCGCCCCGGTCTGCTCCGGCCGCCACAGGCGGATCACCTCGCCCGGCGCGGTGCGCCCGGCGCGCCCGGCCCGCTGGTCGGCCGAAGCCCGGGACACGCGCACCGTTTCCAGGCGCTGGAGGCCGGTCGCCGGCTCGAACACCGGCTGACGCTTCAGGCCGGAATCGATCACCGTGGTCACCCCGTCGATGGTGATCGAGGTTTCCGCGATCGTGGTGGCGAGCACGACCTTGCGCTTTCCCGCTAGGGCGGGGCGGATCGCCAGATCCTGCGCGGCGCCCTCCAGCCTGCCGTAGAGCGGGGCAAGGAGGACATCGGCCGGCAGTCGCCCGTCCAGGCGCTCCAATGTGCGCTCGATCTCGCGCTGCCCCGGCAGAAAGGCGAGGATCGAGCCGGAGCCCGCCCCGATCTCTTCGCGCACCGCGCGCGCCACGGCATCCTCCACCGGCTCGTCCGGCGTCCGGTCGCGGTAGCGCACGGCGACGGGAAAGGCCCGGCCCCGGCTTTCCACCACCGGCGCGTCGCCGAGCAGCGATGCGACCCGCGCCCCGTCGAGCGTCGCGGACATGACGAGGAGCTTGAGGTCGGGGCGCAGCGCCTCGCGCACGTCGAGGGCCAGCGCCAGCGCGAAGTCGCCGTCGAGCGAGCGTTCGTGGAACTCGTCGAAGAGGATGGCGGCGATGCCGGCCAACTCGGGGTCCGAGAGGATCATGCGCGTCGCCACGCCTTCCGTGACGACCTCGATGCGGGTGCGGGCCGAGACGCGCGTGTCGAGGCGCATGCGCCAGCCGACCGTTTCGCCGGGTTTCTCGCCGAGGATGTCGGCCATGCGCGCGGCGGCGGCGCGCGCGGCGAGCCGGCGCGGCTCGACCAGGATGATGCGTCCTTGGCTCAGAACCGACAGGAGATGGAGCGGCACCAGCGTCGTCTTGCCGGCGCCCGGCGGGGCGACGAGGACCGCCGCCCCGTTCGCCGCCAGCGCTCGGCCCAGCGGCTCGAGCACTTCGGAAACGGGCAGCATGGGAAGGACGGGCGCGCGGGTCATCGTCCGCTTATGGCTCCGAGCCCCGAGCCCGTCCACCGCTCAGATCGCGCTCGCCCCGACATTGACGGCGAGCGCCAGGACCGTGGTGTTGAACAGGAAGGCAAGGATCGTGTGGGCCAGCACCAGTTCGCGCATCGCCCGGCTCGTCACCGCGACGTCCGAGGTCTGGCAGGCGGCGCCCATGGTGAAGGCGAAGTAGAGGAAGTCGAGATAGTTCGGGGAGCGCTTGTCGCCGGGAAAGTCCAGCCCGCCCTCGTCGTCGGGCACGCGAAAGAAGGCGCCGGCATAGTGCAGCGCCATCATCACCTGCGTCACCGTCCAGGACAGGAGGATGGTGGCGCCGCTGAGGGCCAGCCGCCAGACATTGGGATTGTGCTCGTCGAGCCCGTGCAGCTCGATCGCGATCGCGCCGAAGGAGGCGAAGATGGCGAGCCCCGTGAGGACAAGGATCGTGCGCCGCCCTTCGTCTTGGCGCCGCGCTCGGCGGCGGATATCGCCGGTGTCGGAGCGGCGCATCATCAGGGCGACCGAGACCAGATAGAACAGGACGCCGCAGTCCCAGCCGACAAGGATGCGCGTCGAAAGCCTCAAGGCCGAGGGCAGGAGAAGCGCGACGCCGACCGTCAGCGCCACGGCGATCAGAAGGCGCGGGCGCGCCCTGACGCCTCGGATCAGCGCGCGGTGAAACGTGTGGGTGCCGGGCTTGGGCGCCATCGCCGGAACGTCCTTCCCAATTTACCCCGGTTTCCCGAACATCCGGGCGTTCGCTTGGGGGAAAGGATCGGCTAAAGGAAAGGATGCGTCTCGGCAACCAGCCGGGCGCCCCATGCCGTCCCCGCGCCTGCAGCCCCACCCGCAGCCCCAAGGTCCCGCCCCATGTCGAACGCTCCCGCCGTCGATGCGCCCATCCCGCCCGCCAGCGGTCGCGACGCCCGCCCGACCCTGGTCCTGACCGGCGCCTCGCGCGGCATCGGGCATGCCACGGTGAAGCGCTTCTCGCGCGAGGGCTGGCGCGTCATCACATGCTCGCGGCAGGACTTCGCGGCCGACTGCCCCTGGCCGGCGGGGCCGGAGGACCACATCAAGGTGGATCTGTCGGACCCGGAGGACGTCGGCTACGCCGTGTCCGAGATCCGCCAGCGCCTCCAGGCCAACGGCGGGCGCTTAAGCGCCCTCGTCAACAACGCCGCGATCAGCCCCAAGGCGGAAAAGGGCGCGCGCATGGATTCCATCCGAACGCCCATGCATGTCTGGCGCGACGTGTTCCAGGTCAACTTCTTCGCGCCGATCATGCTGGCGCGGGGCCTCCATACCGAGCTTTCCACCGCCAAGGGTTCGATCGTCAACGTCACCTCGATCGTCGGCAGCCGGGTCCACCCGTTCGCCGGCACCGCCTATGCGACCTCGAAGGCGGCGCTGGCTTCGCTGACGCGCGAGATGGCGGCCGACTTCGGGCCGGACGGCATCCGCGTCAACGCCATCGCGCCGGGCGAGATCGACACGGCCATCCTGTCGCCGGGCACGGAAAAGATCGTCGAGCAGATCCCGATGCGCCGCCTCGGCAAAACGGCGGAGGTTGCCGACATCATCTATTTCCTGTGCTCGGACCAGTCATCCTACGTCAACGGTGCCGAGATCCACATCAACGGCGGCCAGCACGTCTAGCCGGGCCGCCTTGGCCTTCCAGCGCTCAAGGCTGGCGGGCGAGCGCCCGCGCGTGGTCGAGAAGCCGGTCGACGAAGGCGTCGAGGCGCTCGCCGTCCGCCGGGTCGGCAAAGCGCCCCTTGGCGTCGAAGCCGGGCTCGCCGCTCGTCAGATGGAACTCCAGCGTCATCACCTCGGCGCCGAGCGCGCCAAGCGTCGCGCGAAGCTGGCTCGCCGCCTGGGGGCTGCGGCGCGCGTCGCCACCGATCGCCAGCGCCACAACGAGACGGGCGAAGGGCTGCCCGATCCGCTCGGCGGCGCCCGCCGCATGCGCGATCCAGTCGATCGCGTTGACGAGGGCCGGCGGCGGCGCGGCGTGGATTTCCGGGCAGACGAGCAGCACCGCGTCCTGAAGCGCGAGGCGCTGGGCGAGGAGCTTGGCGTTCTGCGGGATGTCGCCGGCCAGCCCGTCCTCGAAGAAGGGCAGGGGATAGTCGGCAAGATCGGCCGCGGTGAGCGCGACATCGCTGACGCCGAGCGCACGCGTCGCTTCGCCCGACAAACGGGCGGCGGGGCGGCCCGGCGCGGCGCCGCTCAAGAGAACCAGGATGCGAGGGGTCAATGGCGCGGCGCGGGGCTCGGCGCGCCGGCCTGCGAATAGATCCAGACGCGCGCCGGGGGAATGTTGTCCCAGACGATCGGCGAGGCCGACACGTCGAAGAGTTCGGGCACCGCCTTCACCGGCGGCTTCCAGAGATAGGACAGCTGCGTGAGGTTGCCGCCCGGCCGGAGCCGCTCGAAATAGCGGCGGAACAGGGCCTGACGTTCCTCTTGCGCAAAATTGACGATCGGAATGGCGAAGAGGATCGCGGCGAACTTCGTCGCGCCGCCGTCGCCCAAGGTCTTGTCGAGGTCGAACCCGTCGCCCTGGATGACGTTGACGGCGGGGAAGCGTTCTTTCAGGAGGCGCGCGAACTCCGCGTCGTACTCGATCGAGGTGATGCGCGCGGGCTCGACGCCGGCATCCAGAAGCGCGCGTGTGACGCAGCCGAGGCCCGGCCCGAGCTCCAGGATCGGCCCGTCCAACCCGGTCGTGGCCGAGGCCACCATGGTCGCGCAGTAGCGGGCGGAGGAGGGGGCGACGGCCCCCATCTTCACCGGGCTGCGCATCCAGGTTCCGAAGAAGCGGGCGAGGTCGCGCCGCTTCTCGCCGGCCTTCGCGTGTGTCGCCTGGTTCGTCATGGCGTGTCGCCTTCCTCGTCGGTTTGGTCGTGGCCGCGTCGGTCTAGCGCGTCATTTTGGCAAGGAGGTGAAGGCCGGCAACCCCGGTGCCGCGATCGTGCGGGGCTCGAAGCGTCGATAGGTCAGGACGCGGGCCGGCGGCAG
This sequence comes from Aureimonas sp. ME7, assembly GCF_903970965.1. GTDB lineage: Bacteria > Pseudomonadota > Alphaproteobacteria > Rhizobiales > Rhizobiaceae > Aureimonas. The sequence continues at coordinate 24,111 of NZ_CAJCKW010000008.1, forward strand.
GTTGCGCTTGATCCAGGGGGAGATGGCGACGAGCGCGCCCACCCGTTCGGGCCGCACCGGCGGCGCGAAGGCATAGGAAAACTGGATGAAGGGCGCACCCGGTGGAAGCCGTTCGAGATAACGCGAAACGGCATGGCTCCGCTCCCCCTCCGGCCGCGTCATCAGCGGCAGGGAGGACACCACGGCGCGGATCGGCCGTTCGCCGACGAGGCGCCAGAGTGCTTCCGGCGGATCGTAGGCGTCCCCTTGCAGGACGTGGATGCCGGGAAAGCGGGCTCGCAGGAGCGTGCAGAATTCGGGTGCGTATTCCAGGCACACGAGATCGTCCGGCTCGATCCTGCGCTGGAGGAGACAGGCGGTGACGGCGCCCGTCCCGGGGCCGAGTTCCACCACCACGCCATTCGACGGCCCGTCCGGCACCGCTTCGGCCATGTGGCGGCCGAGCGCGCGGGAGGAGGGCGACACGGCCCCCACCTTCAACGGGTTCCGCAGCCAGTTGCGCAGGAAGGCCGCTTCGCCGGGCTCGCGGCAAAAGGGTTTCTCCTGGTGTCGACCCATGCCGTCCTCCCGTCAGCTTGGCCCTCGGATGCCTCGGACCCCTAGTCGCTGAGGCCTTCGAAGAAGTCCTTCATGCGGGAAAAGAAGCCGGTCGACTGCGGCGAGTTTTCCGAGGAGGAAATGTCCTCGAACTCCTGCAGAAGCTCGCGCTGGCGGCGCGACAGGCTTTGCGGCGTCTCGATCGAGATCTGGATGAAGAGATCGCCGGTCTGGGTGGAGCGCAGGACCGGCATGCCCTTGCCCTTGACGCGGAACTGCTTTCCGAACTGCGTGCCCTCGGGCACCTTCACGCGCGACTTCGCCCCGTCCAGCGTCGTCACCTCGAACGAGCCGCCCAGCGCCGCCGTCGTCATCGAGATCGGCACCTTGCAGAAGAGGTCCGCCCCGTCGCGCTGGAAGAACTCGTGCGGCTTCACCGAGAGGAAGATGTAGAGATCGCCCGCCGGTCCGCCGCGAAGCCCGGCCTCGCCTTCGCCGGCGAGGCGGATGCGCGTTCCGTCCTCGATGCCGGCCGGGATCGAGACCGACAGGTTGCGCTCCTCGGGCAGGCGCCCGTCGCCGCCGCACTTGCCGCACGGGTCGGCGATGATCTCGCCGCGCCCCTGGCAGGTCGGGCAGGTGCGCTCGATGGAGAAGAAGCCCTGCGCCGCGCGCACGCGCCCGATGCCGCCGCAGGTCGGGCAGGTCTTGGGCGCGGTGCCCGCCTTGGCGCCCGTGCCCTGGCACTGGTCGCACTGGATCGTGGTGGGAACGCCGATCTCGGCGGTCTTGCCGAGAAACGCCTCTTCCAGGCTGATTTCCATGTTGTAGCGCAGGTCCGATCCGCGCTCGCGCCCGCCCCCGGCACCCGCACGGCGCCCGGCACCGGCCGCGCCGCCGCCTGCGCGCCCGCCCATCATCTCGCCGAAGATGTCGTCGAAGATATCGGCCATGGAGGAGGCGAAGTCGCCGCGCCCGGCGCCTGCGCCCGCCCCGTTCTGAAAGGCGGCATGTCCGAAGCGGTCGTAGGCGGCGCGCTTCTGCGGGTCCTTGAGGACCTCGTAGGCTTCGCCGATTTCCTTGAACTTGATCTCGGCCGTGTGATCGCCGGGATTCTTGTCCGGGTGATACTGCATGGCGAGCTTGCGGAACGCGACTTTCAGGGTCTTGTCGTCGCAACCCTTCACGACGCCGAGCGTCTCGTAGTAATCGACCTTGACGGACACGGGTTCTGGAACTCGTTTCTTCGGGTGTCTCTTGAGAACGGGCGATAGGAGCCGCGTGGCGAACGCGCCCGATATGGGAACGGCTGTGCGCGGTTACCATAGGCGGCCCGCGCGCGAAAGATCGGGCCGGTCGGGCTTGCCAGGGGTCGGCACAATTCGAGAAACGGCTTCGGACCTCCCTCAATGGACGGTCGACGGCGGATCCCGGTCCTTCCTGGCGGCCGATGATGCGCCGAGGTCGTGTCTTGCGCCGGATCGGAAGGACGGACGGCCGAGCGGACCCCGACGCAGCTCTGGTCGCGTCTTTTGGAAACGCGAAAAGGTCCGGCGTCGCCGCCGGGCCTTGGATCGCATAGGTTTTCAGGGATCAGGCGGCGCGTCGATTCGTGCGTACCGGGGCGGAAACGGCGGTGTTGCCCGTATCGAAGTGCGATACCAGCGAGCGAAGCTCGCCCGCCTCGTTGCGCAGCGCCTCGGCCGCCGCCGCCGCTTCCTCCAGCATCGCCGCGTTCTGCTGGGTCACCTGGTCGATATGGCCGACCGCGGTGTTGATCTCCTTGATGCCGGTGGACTGCTCGCCCGCGCCGCGCGCGATGGCGACCACCTTCTCGTCGATCTCCAGGACCTGCGCCGCGATCTTCTTCAAAGATTCGCCCGCGCGCTCCACGAAGTCGACCCCTTCCTCCACCTCGCGCGAGGCGTTGGAGATGAGGTCCTTGATCTGGCGCGCGGCGTCGGCCGAGCGCTGGGCGAGCCCGCGCACTTCGGTGGCCACCACGGCGAAGCCGCGTCCCGCCTCGCCGGCGCGCGCCGCCTCGACGCCGGCGTTGAGCGCCAGGAGGTTGGTCTGGAAGGCGATCTCGTCGATCACCCCGATGATCTTGCCGATCTGCGAGGAGGAGCGCTCGATCGCGCGCATCGCCTCGATCGCCTGGCGCACCACCTCGTCGGAAGCCTGCGCGTCGCGGCAGGCGGACTTGACGGTCGTGGCGGCCGACGAGGCGAAGGAGGCGCTCTGGTTGACGCGCGCGGTGATCTCGCCGAGCGCGGCCGAGGTTTCCTCGAGGCTTGCCGCCTGTCCCTCGATGCGGCGCGCCATTTCCTGCGCGGCGTGGGAAATCTCGCCGGTGCCCGTGTCGATGCTGGCGACCGATTCCATCACGGAGCGGATGGTGGACTGGAGCGTTCCCACCGCCGAGTTGAAGTCCTCGCGGATCTGGCCGTAGGAACCGGTGATCTCGTTCGAAAGCGAGCAGGTCAGGTCGCCCGAGGACAGGCGGGCCAGATTGGCGCCGAGCGCCTGGACGACACGAGCCTGCACGGCGGCGCTCGTCTGCCGCTCCGTTTCCGTCTCGACGCGGGCGGCTTCCGCCTTCACGCGTTCCTGCGCGGCCACCGCCTCGGCATGCCGGCCGGAGGCGAGCGCATGGCGGAAGCCTTCCAGCGACACGGCGAGCGCGCCGATCTCGTCGCGGCTGTCCTGCCCCTCCACCGGCTGGCCGTAGTCGCCCGCGCTCAAGTGCTCCACGTCGTCCAGGAGACGCTGCATCGGCTTGCGGATCACGAAGCGCGCCGTTGCGGCGAGCGCCCCCAGAACCGCGAGAAGGAGAACCACGCCCCCGCCCAGGAGCAGCGTGAGCTGCTCGTTGACCGGACCCGTCACCACGGCGGCCGGCACGTCGATCAACGTCGCCCAGACCGTGTCGAAGCCGGTCACCTTGAAGGGAAGGACGAGGCGCATCGCGCCGTCGGGAAGGGTGCCGAGAACGTGCGGCTGCATGTCGGCCACCGCCTTGACCAGCTCCGACGCACCGACGTCCTCATAGGGCTTGGTACGCAGCTGCGCATCGGGCGCCACCAGCCAGTTTCCGTCGCCCGACACCAGAAGCGCCCGGCCCGAACCGAAGGGTTTCAGGAGCGCAACGCTTTCGGCCAGATCGTTCATGCCGATGTCGATGCCGGCCACACCGACGAGCTTGCCGTCGGCCACCACGGGAAAGCCGACGGAGGACATGAGGACCCCGGTTTCCGACAGGTAGGGCGCCGTCAGGTAGCCTTTGCCGGTGGCAACCGGAATCTTGTACCAATCCGCGTCGTACTTCGCGGTGAAGGTGCTGTATTTCGGGGGGCCGCCCGCCGTCTTGGTCCAGTAGGGCGTGAAGACGCCCGTCCCGTTGGCGCCGACCGCGTTCGGGTCGGTCGTGCCGTCGATGCCGCCGGGCGCCTCGGCGATCCACGAGCCGAAGATGTTGGGATAGGAGCCGATCGCCGGCTTCAAAAGCTCCACATAGGCCTGCCGGTCGCGCAAGCCCACCGAATGGAGGGCGGCGATCGTGCCGGTCATCGTGCTCGCCGTGGCCGTGGACTGGGCAAGGCCGATGCCGATCGAGTTCGAGACCGCCTCGGCCTCGGTCTTGGCCTGATCCAGCACCATGGATTCGATCCGGCTGGTGGTGGCCAGCGAGGAAAGGGTGATGGCACCGGCCAGAATCAGGGCGATCGTGCCGCCGGCGGCCAGGATCAGCTTGGCGGATAGGGATGCGGGGAAAGGCTTCATGTCGCTCGCGGGAGAACGGAGGAATTCTCGGGGGATGCCTGCTGCCTCCCGTTGTAGCCACGACCCGATAAGAAACCGTTCGCGCACATGGTGTGGAACGAAAAAAGCCCCGGCGGTGGTCCCGCCGGGGCTTTTCAGTTTCGAAGGATCGAAAGGATCAGGCCGACTTCTTGCGCTCGTCGTCCTGAACTTCCTCGAAATCGGCGTCCACCACGTCGTCGCGCGAGGAAGCGCGTGCGTCGGCAGCCGCATCGGCTTCCGCTTCCGCGCCCTGGCTCGCCTCGTACATCGCCTGACCGAGCTTCATCGAAGCTTCGGCCAGCTTGTCCGACTTCGCCTTGATGGCGTCGGCATCGGCGTCCGCCTTGTCGAGCTCGGTGCGCAGCTCCGCGATCGCATCCTCGATCGCCTTGCGGTCGCCTTCCGAGACCTTGTCGCCGTAGTCCTTGAGGGACTTCTCGGCCGAGTGAAGGAGCGATTCGCCCTGGTTCTTGGCTTCCACGGCGGCGCGGCGCTTCTTGTCGGTGTCGGCGTTGGCTTCGGCTTCCTTGACCATCTTCTCGATGTCGGCATCCGACAGACCACCCGAAGCCTGGATCGTGATCCGCTGCTCCTTGTTGGTGCCCTTGTCCTTGGCCGACACGTTGACGATGCCGTTGGCGTCGATGTCGAACGTCACCTCGATCTGCGGCACGCCGCGGGGAGCGGGCGGAATGCCCTCGAGGTTGAAGCGGCCGAGCGACTTGTTGTCGGCGGCCATCTCGCGCTCACCCTGGTAGACCTGGATGGTCACGGCGTTCTGAGAGTCCTCGGCGGTCGAGAAGACCTGGCTCTTCTTGGTCGGGATCGTCGTGTTGCGATCGATGAGGCGCGTGAACACGCCGCCCAGCGTCTCGATGCCGAGCGAAAGCGGAGTCACATCGAGAAGGAGAACGTCCTTCACGTCGCCCTGGAGAACGCCGGCCTGGATCGCGGCGCCCATGGCGACGACTTCATCCGGGTTGACGCCCTTGTGCGGCTCCTTGCCGAAGAAGCCCTTCACGACTTCCTGGACCTTGGGCATGCGCGTCATGCCGCCGACGAGCACCACCTCGTCGATGTCGCTCGGCGACAGGCCGGCATCTTTGAGGGCCGCCTTCATCGGGCCGACCGTGCGCTGCACGAGATCGTCCACCAGCGCCTCGAACTTGGAGCGCGTGAGCTTCAAGGTCAGATGCTTCGGGCCCGATGCATCGGCGGTGATGAAGGGCAGGTTGATCTCGGTCTGCGAAGCGGACGAGAGCTCGATCTTGGCCTTTTCGGCGGCTTCCTTCAGGCGCTGAAGAGCGAGCTTGTCGTTCTTCAGGTCGATGCCCTGGTCCTTCTTGAACTCGGAGGCCAGGTAGTCGACGAGGCGCATGTCGAAGTCCTCGCCGCCGAGGAACGTGTCGCCGTTGGTCGACTTCACCTCGAACACGCCGTCGCCGATCTCCAACACCGACACGTCGAACGTGCCGCCGCCCAGATCGTAGACCGCGATCGTCTTGCCGTCGTTCTTCTCAAGCCCGTAGGCGAGGGCGGCCGCCGTCGGCTCGTTGATGATGCGCAGGACTTCGAGGCCCGCGATCTTACCGGCGTCCTTGGTGGCCTGGCGCTGGGCGTCGTTGAAGTAGGCGGGAACGGTGATGACCGCCTTCTCGACCTTCTCGCCGAGGTAGGCTTCCGCCGTTTCCTTCATCTTCTGAAGGATCATCGCCGAAACCTGGCTCGGCGAATACTTCTCGCCGTGCGCCTCGACCCAGGCGTCGCCGTTGGAGGCGTTGACGATCTTGTAGGGGACGAGAGCCTTGTCCTTGGCCACGGTCGGGTCGTCGTAGCGGCGGCCGATCAGGCGCTTGACGGCGAACAGCGTGTTCTCGGGGTTGGTCACCGCCTGACGCTTGGCCGGCTGGCCGACGAGGCGCTCGTCGTCGTTCGAAAAGGCGACGATGGAGGGCGTGGTGCGCGCGCCTTCCGCGTTCTCGATCACCTTGGCGTTCTTGCCGTCCATAACGGCGACGCAGGAATTGGTGGTTCCGAGATCGATACCGATCACCTTCGCCATAGTGCATCTCTCCTTCTTGAGCGTGAGGCCCGGACCCTCGAACGAGGCGTTCCGTATGGCATCACCTTGCGGGTCTGAAATTCGGGTCGCCGGCAGGCCTCTCCTTCGGCCGTCCCGGCGGGCTGAGGGCTATATATGAATGGGCTTTCGGGGGCGCAAGACGGCAAGCGGCGCCCGTGCTTTCGATCCCTCGCCGATCCTTTCGAGGTCGCCGGACGCGTGGGCTCCCAAACGCAAAAGCGGCAACCCTGTGGCGAAATCGGGAACCCTGCGGCCCGATCGCGGTTGAGACCCCACGAACGGCGCAAAGGTCAGGATGTCGCATGGCGTACCGGCCCGCCCGCCCGAACCGAAGCTCGAGACGAACCGAACGCAAGAAGGCGGATCCATGCACAGTATCATCTATCTCATCGGCTTGATCGTGGTCGTTCTCGCCATTCTGTCGTTTCTCGGTCTGAACTGAAGGAGGCCCCTCGCATGTCTTCCACCACGACCCCGACGGGGGGCGCGTCCAGCCCCACCGAGGACCGCAAGGCGGTCGAACAGACGGTGAGCCGTGAGGCTGGCTCGGCCCGCGCCGAGGCCGGCAAGGCAGCCGAGACGGTCAAGGACGAGGCGGCGGGCCTTGCCGCCACCGCCAAGCAGAAGGCGATCGAGGGCGTCGAGCAGGGCAAGTCGGTCGCCGCCTCCAGCCTGTCGGATTTCACCGCCGCGATCCGCAAGGCATCCGACGAGCTCGGCGAGCGCGATCAGTCGCTGGCCGCCGGTCTCGCGCGTCAGGCGGCATCCGGCCTCGAGCAGGCCGCCGATGCGATCAGCGGGCAGAGCGTCCAGGATCTGACGCGTTCCGTCGCCGATTTCGCCCGCCGCCAGCCGACGGCGTTTCTTCTTGGCGCCGCGCTTGCGGGCGTCGCGCTCGGGCGTTTCGCCCGCGCGTCCAGCGACCACGCCGATCCGTTCCGCTCGGGCGACCGATACCGGGACGAAGACTGGCGCCGCGAGAATGTCGGGGGCGGGGCTCCCCGCTCCAACGCAGATCGCCCGGTGGGGGCTTCGGATCGCGGCTACACCTCTTATGGCGGTTTCGAGGGCCGGTCTGGTGCATCCTCGACCGGCTCCTCCTCGCCCAGCGGCTCCTCGCTGAACCGGGCCGGCGCATCCGGCTCCACCGACACGAGCGGTCTCAGCCGTTCCAACCCAGCGGCCGGTTCCTCTCAAGGTGACGCGCTGGGCGGCCAGCGCACCACGACCGGCAGCGCCTCGCCGATCGATTCGGCCTTGAACAAGCCCGGCGCTTCGGGCTCCAGCACGCCGTCCACCTCCGGTTCCTCCACCTCGGGAGAGCGTCCATGAGCGTCGATCCGCAACCCAGCCGCTCGGTTCCCGATCTTCTCGGCGACCTCCTGCGGGAAACCACCGAACTCTTCCGAACCGAAGGCCGCCTGATCCGCGCCGAAATCTCGGAAAAGATCACGCAGGTCCAGATCGGCGGCGGCTCGATCGCCGCCGGCGCGATCTGCCTTCTCGTCGCGCTGATCGTGCTGGCCCAGGCTTTGGTGATCGCGCTCGCCCATGTGGTCGGGGCCGGATGGTCGGCACTGATCGTCGGCATCCTCGTCGCCGTGGTCGGCGTTCTCCTGCTCGCCAAGGGCAAGAAGGACCTCGAAGTCGTCAATCTCGCGCCCGATCGCACGCTGGACCAGCTGCAGAAGGACGGCCGTCTCGTGAAGGAGCAGACACGATGAGCACTGAAACCGACCGTCTCGCTCGCGAAGCCGAGCAGCGCCGTTCCAGCCTCGATCAGACGCTGGAGAACCTGAAGGGCAAGCTCTCCGTCGGCCAGATCGTCGACGAGCTTTCCGACTATGTCCGCGAGGGGCAGGGCGCCGACATGGTCCGCAACCTCAACAACCAGGTGCGCGACAACCCGCTCGCCCTCGGGCTGATCGGGGCGGGCGCCGCATGGCTCCTGCTCGGTCAGGGCGTTCGCGACAACGCACGATCCGCGACGCGCCGCGTGTCGGAGCGCTACGACGACTGGCGCGGCGAGAACACCCGCGACTGGGATACCGGCGGCTGGGCCGAGGACGATCGCGACAACCGCTTCGAGGGCGCCGGCTCGGCTGCACGCTTCGAGGGTGACCGCACGCGCGGCGTGACGTCGGGCGGCTATCCCGGCTCGGCCGGCGGCTCCTCCTCGTCCAGCATCGGCTCCAGCCTGTCGGGCGCGGCCTCTTCGGTTCGCTCGGGCGCTTCCAGCGCGGCCTCCGGCGTCGGGTCGGCGGCCTCGAACGCCGCGTCCTCGGTCGGCTCCGCCGCTTCGGGCGCGGCTTCCAGCGTGGGCTCGGCCGCATCCAACGCGGCGGGCGCCGTGTCGGACGCCGCCTCGCGCGCCGGATCGGCGATCTCGGACGCCGCGTCGTCGGCTTCCGACCGCGCCAACCAGCTTTCGCACGATGCGCGCGATGCCGCCTACCGCGCGGGCGATGCGTCCTATCGCACTCTGTCGCAGGCGGGCGACCGCGCGGCCTATTATGGCCGGCGCGCGCGCCGCACCTTCCTTGACACGCTGCAGGACGAACCGCTGGTGCTCGGCGCCGTCGCGGTTGCCATCGGCGCGGCGATCGGGGCGGCCCTGCCGTCCACCCGCACGGAGGACGAATGGCTCGGCGAAACGCGTGACCGCCTGCGTGACGAAGCGGTCGGTTACGGCCGCGAGGCTTTGGACAAGGCTGGTACCGTCGCGCAGAAGGCCTACGAGGCCGGCAGCGCCGAGGCCGAGGCCAAGGGGCTGAAGCCGGAAGGCGGCAGCGGCGAGACGTTGGCCGAAAAGGTGTCTTCCGTCGCGCAGGCCGCCTACGGCACCGCCAAGGAGGAAGCCAAGAAGGAAAGCAAGTCCTAAGGGACCGACGCCACTTTCATGAATGCGAAAAGGCCGCCGGTGCGAACCGGCGGCCTTTTGGTTTGAAGCGTCGACGTCAGCTCAACCGAAGCGTCGAGGTCGGCTCAGCCGCCGAAGAGGCCGCGAAACAGCGAACGGTCGCTTTCCCGCCCGCCCCCGGCCGGCCCTTCCAGGACGGCGTCCGGCGGCAGCTGGTCCGGGCGGACGCGGATCGCCGGGCCTTCCAGCACCGCGTCGGGCGGAAGCTGGCCCCGCGCCACGGTGCGTGGCGGGCCGATATCGGCGGGCGGCCGCATGCGGGCGGGCTCGCCGTAGTCGTATTCGGGCGGTGCCCCGCCATAGCGCTCGTCGCCATAGGGATCCTCGTCCGCCGGGTCCGGACGGCGGGCATAGGCGGGTTCTTCATCGGCAGGCGGCAGGCGGTAGCCCGGCGTGCGGCGATAGCCAGGCTCGACGCCTTGCGGCGAGCGGGGCGGCTGCGAGGCATAGTTGTCGTTGCCCGGCACGATACCGCCGGGCGCGGCCATCGGCGGAAGGCTGCCGTCCTGCGTTGTCGCCGGCTGGCCGCCGTCGGAGCCGGGGCCCGGCAGCTCGTTGCTCTCGTAGACCGGGTTGCCGTCGGCGTCGTAGCCGATGATCCGGTCGCCGTAGCCCGAAGCCATCGGCTGGTTGCCGGGGTCGCCGATCGTGTAGTTGCCCGGCAGCGGCATCGCCGGCAGGCCTTCGTGGGCGGCGGTCATGAAGTCCTTCCAGGCGTCGGCCGGCAGCGAGCCGCCGGTCACCTGTCGCATCGGCTTGCCGTTGTCGTTGCCGAGCCACACGCCGGTGGTCAGGTTGGCGGTGAAACCGACGAACCAGGCGTCCTTGAAGTCCTGCGTCGTGCCGCTCTTGCCCGCCACCTGCCAGCCCTTCAGCGCCGCGCGGCGCCCGGTGCCGGACGAGACGACCCGCGTCATCATCGCGTCCATCATGCCGACGATGTCCGAGGTGACGATGATCGGCGGCACCGCGTCGTCGCGCTCGTAGAGCACCTTGCCGGACGCGGTGGTGACCTTGTTCACGAGATGGGGCGTCGCCTGATACCCGCCGTTGGCGAAGGGCGCGTAGGCGCCCGTCAGCTCCAGAAGCGAGACCTCGGACGTGCCGAGCGCGATCGAGGCGTTGTCGGCGAGCGGCGACTGGATGCCCATGCGCTTGGCCGTCTCGATCACGGCGGCGGGACCGACCTGCGCGGTCAGCTGCGCGGCGATCGTGTTGAGCGAGCGCATCAGGGCGTCGGCCACCGTGACGGGGCCGCGGAAGCGGTTGTCGTAGTTCGACGGCGACCAGTTGCCGATGCGCACGGGCGCGTCGTTCATCACGGTTTCGGGCCGGACGCCGAATTCCAGCGCCGTCTGGTAGACGAAGGGCTTGAACGACGAGCCCGGCTGGCGCTTGGCGTCCACGGCCCGGTTGAACTGCGAGGTCGCATAGTCTCGCCCGCCAACGATGGCGCGGATCGCGCCCGTCCCGTCGATGGAGACCAGCGCGCCTTGCGTGACGTTCTGCGTCGCGCGGTCGATCGTCTTGGCGATCGCGTCCTGCGCCTTCTTTTCCAGCCCGAGGTCGATCGTGGTTTCCACCACGACGTCCTCCTTGATCTCGCCGCCGACGAGAAGCGGCAGGTCGCGCATCACCATGTCGGCGGCGTAGTGCTCGGCGCCCGTCCAGAAGCTCTTGGCCTTGGTCGGCTTGGAAGCGAGCGCGTCGTCGAACTCGGCCTTGGTGATCTTGCCCTCGTCCAGCATGGCCTGGAGGACGACGCCGGCCCGGCCGCGCGCCGCCTCCGGGTCGCGCACCGGCGACAGTCGCGAGGGCGCCTTCAGGAGGCCGGCGAGCGTCGCCGATTCGATGAGGTTCAATTCGTCGGCGTTCTTGTCGTAGTAGCGCCGCGCGGCGGCCTGGATGCCGGTCGCGCCCGAGCCGAAATAAACGCGGTTGAGATACATCTCCAGGATCTGGTCCTTGGAGAACTTGGTCTCCAGCCAGAGCGCCAGGATCGCCTCCTGCACCTTGCGCTGCAGGGTCTGGTCGGGGGTGAGGAAGATGTTCTTGGCGAGCTGCTGGGTCAGCGTCGAGCCGCCCTGCACCGTGTCGCCGGCCGAGAGGTTCTGCGTCGCCGCGCGGATGATGCCGACGGGGTCGACGCCCCAGTGCGAATAGAAGCGCCGGTCCTCGATCGCCATCACGGCCTGGGGCACGTAGGGGCTGATGCGGTCGAGCGCGACCGCCTCGCCGCCCGTGGTGCCCCGGTCGGCCAGAAGGTCGCCCGACACCGACACGATCTTGACGTTGGGCGGCCGGTCCGGGATCGCCCAGGCCTCCTGCGGCAGCTTCACCGCGAAATAGCCGATGACCCCGAGACCTGCGATCCCGCCCCAGAACACGAGAAGGAAGGCGAGGCGGAACAGGTGTCCGATGAAGGAGCGCCGCCGGCGCGGACGGCGCCGGCCGAAGAAGCCGCCGCCACCGCCGTTATCGTTGCCGTCGCCACCGCCGTTGCGCCCGCCGCCACGCCGGTCGCTGCCGAGATCGCGCGAAGCGGAGGAGCGCCGAACGGCCTCGCCGTCGATGTCCTTGGTCTTTCGGCGCGTGCGCGAGTTCGAGACGGCAACGGGGCGGTCGTCGGCCGACACGCGGATCTCGCTGTCGTCCCGATCGGACCCGCCGAAGCTCGGCTCGATTCGCTCGCCCTTGCGCCTCGCGGCCATTGCGATCGTCCCCTCGTTTCCAGAACCCGCGCCGGGAGCCCTAATGCCCGCCGGCTGAACGCGCGCTGAATTCCGCGCGGGCGGAATCGGTTCGCGGGTCGCTCAATCCCGACCATCGCCTGAACAGTAAATACGGCGATTTAACGGGGCGTTAACGAAGGCTGACGATGGATTAAGGGGCTGGTAACGACCCCTTAGGAGCGCGCGAAGGCGACGAGATCGTCGAGGAGGCGATCCTGCTCGGTGTAGTGGAGACCGTGCGGCGCGCCCTCGTAGATCTTGAGCTCGGCACCCGCGATCGCCTCCGCCGACTTCGCACCCGAAACGTCCAGCGGGACGGTCTGGTCGGACGAGCCGTGGATCACCAGCGCGGGCACCCGCACGGCGGCGACATCCGCCCGGAAGTCGGTTTCCGAAAACGCGCGCACGCAGGCGAGCGTCGAGCGCAGCGAGGCCTGGAGCGCCAGATCGCTCGTGTATTCGAGATACTCGGAGGACACCGCGAAGTTGAGAAGGCCGGCGCCGTAGAACTTCTTGCCGAAGGAGGCGAGGAAGCTCGGCCGGTCCGACTTCAGCTGCTCGACGAACTCGTCGAAGGTCGAGCGGTCGACGCCGTCCGGGTTCGAGGCGTCCTTGAGGAGATAGGGCGGGACGGCCGAGACGAGGACCGCCTTGGCGACGCGCTCCGAGCCGAAGCGCGAGAGGTAGCGCACCACTTCGCCCCCGCCCATGGAAAAGCCGACCAGAACCACGTCGCGAAGGTCGAGCTTATCCAGAAGGGACGCCAGATCGGCGGCGAACGTGTCGTAGTCGTAGCCCGAGCCCGGCTGATCGGAGCGGCCGAACCCGCGCCGGTCGTAGGAGATGGCGCGAAAGCCTTTGTCGGCCAGCGCGTTGGCGTGGAAGTCCCACATGTCGGCGTTGAGCGGCCAGCCGTGGATGAGGACTACGGGGCGGCCCTGGCCCCAGTCCTTGTAGAATAGCTTGGTTCCGTCCTGGGCTTCGAAGGTGCTCACGGAGGCTTTTCCCTTGACCGTTGCGTCTCCCGGCAATGGACCGCGCGCCGGGAATGTTCCCGGGAAGCCCAGACAAAAAAGGCCCCGGCTGCGCGGGGCAGCCGGGGCCTTGAAGCGTTCATGGAGCCGGTTCGGCCTAGAACAGGTCGAACGAGAAGCGCTTGGACAGGCCGATGCCGGCGAAGAACTGGTCGCGCGATCCGACCTTGGCGATCGGGGACTCCTCGGCATCGCCCACCAGCCGCTCGTAGGTGGCGTTGGCGTTGAGGAACCAGTCCGGGCGGAACTCGTAGCGCGCCGAAGCGTCGACGCCGACCGACTTGAAGCCGCCGCCCGCCTGGAAGGCGGCGAGGCGACCGCTGGAGCCGAGCGATTCCAGCGGGGTGATGCCGAAATAGGTGCTCATGTAGTCGGAATCGGCAAAGGTGGTGCGGGGGCCGAGCTTCAACTCCCAGGGCTCGCTCGGGCGCGAGATGAAGTCGATGCCGGCTTCGCCCACGAAGCCCTCGCCCTCGTTGAACGCATAGCGCGCCGCGCCGTAGACCTCGGCGTTCAGCGTGTCGTAGAGCGGGAACTCGTAGCCGACGCGAAGGCCGACCTGATAGCTCTCGTCCAGCGGCAGCGTGCCCGTGAGTTCCTCGTACTTGGCGGCGTTGCGCTTATCCATGAACTGGAGCGAGGGCGCGATGCGCAGGCCGCCTTGGCTTTCGTCCGGCGAGCCGATCGTGAAGAGGCCGGGAATGTTGAGGTACTGGAGCGAGAAGATCGGGAAGCCCGAAACGTCGTAGTCCTTGGCGCCCTCGTAGGACGGCTCCACGGACACGCCGCCGCCGAGTTCGATGATGATGTCGGCGTTGTTGACGACGGCGACCTCGCTCGTGTCCACAGTCGGATAGTCGGCCGCCAGCGCGGGAAGGCTGAACAGCGTGCCGGCGGCGAAAAGGCCGGCGAGAAGGCGATGCGACATGACGTGAACTCCAGCCGGCGGTCTCGAGGCCGCCTTTCATGTTCCCATGTTTCGCAGGGCGCCTTCCATTTCAATCGTTCGCGAGGCTTCGGGAATGCTTCGCCGGCCTACCGTTGCCAAAGCAACACAAAGGCGTGAGGCACCTGCCGAGCCCCGGTCGCTTCCGTCCGGGCGATTGCGTGGGCATCCGGCGGCGTCCATTCTTCCGCGGAAACGGAGGAGGACATCATGAACGCTTTCACCAACGCCCTGAGCGCGCTCGGCGCGCTGGCCCTTGCGGCCGGTGCCGTGCCGGCCGGCGCCCAAACCTTTCCCGAGCGCCCGGTGACGCTGGTCGTGCCGTTCGCGGCCGGCGGCTCCACCGATCTCGTGGCGCGCACGATCGCCCAGAAGATGAGCGAGACGCTCGGCCAGCAGGTGCTCGTCGACAACAAGGGCGGGGCGGGCGGAAACCTCGGGGCGACCTTCGTCGCCCAGGCGCCGGCCGACGGCTACACGATCCTGATGGGCACGATCGCGACCCATGCGCTCTCGGCCTCGCTCTATGCGACGCCCCCCTTCGACCCGGTGGAGGACTTCGCGCCCATCACCTGGCTCGTCACCGTCCCCAACGTCCTCACCGTCAACAAGGACTATCCGGCGAAGGACGTGAAGGAGCTGATCGCGCGGCTGAAGGAGAAACCCGGCGAGGAAATCTACTCGTCCTCCGGCAACGGCACGCCGCTGCACCTGTCGGGCGAGCTCTTCAAGTCGATGACCGGCACCGACATGGTGCACGTGCCCTATCAGGGTTCGGGCCCGGCGCTGGTGGACGCCATCTCGGGCGCGGTGCCGATCAACTTCGACAATCTCCCGAGCTCCACCGAGTTCATCAAGTCCGGCGCCTTGCGCGCGCTCGCCGTGACCACCAAGGAGCGGGCCGCGAACTTCCCCGACATTCCGACCATGGAAGAGGCGGGCGTGCCGGGCTACGAGACCAACACCTGGAACGCCTTCTTCGCGCCCGCCGGAACGCCGCCGGAGATCGTCGCCATCCTCAACAAGTCAGCCAACGAGGCGATCAGCGACGAGGCGGTGAAGGCGCGCCTCGCCGAGGTCGGGGCGGCCGTCGTCGGCGGCACGCCGGAGGAACTGGCGGCGCACGTGAAGAGCGAGGTCGCCCGCTGGAAGCCGGTGATCGAGCAGGCGGGCGCCAAGATCGAGTAGAGCGCACGCGTCCAGGACGATAGGAAGGGCGCAAGCGATTCGCCCTTTCCCTTGCTTCGGGACGCCCCCCATGACCACGACGCTCTACGGCATCCGCAACTGCGACACGGTGAAGAAGGCGAGGAACTGGCTGGACGGACGGGGCATCCCTTACGCGTTCCACGACTTCAAGACCCAAGGGGTCGGCCGCGAGCAACTGGCCGCCTGGTGCGAGGCGGTCGGCTGGGAGGTGCTTCTCAACCGCGCCGGCACGACGTTCCGCAAGCTGCCGGAGGCGGACAAGGCGGACCTCGATCGGGAGAAGGCGATCGCGCTGATGCTGGCCAACCCATCCGCCATCAAGCGCCCGGTGGTGGAGACCGGCGGCACGGTCTCGGTCGGCTTCAAGCCGGAAGCGTTCGAGAAGGCCTTCGGCTGACGAGGCGTCAGGGGGCCGCGAAGATCGCGTCGAGATCGGCCGCCGTGAGGCGTCGGATCGCGCCGGGTTCGAGATCGGGCGGCAGGGCAAGGCCGCCGACCGCCTCGCGGTGCAACGCCTCCACGTGATTGCCGGCGGCTGCGAACATCCGGCGCACCTGATGGTAGCGCCCTTCGTGGACCGTCAGCCGCGCCTCGCGCTCGCCTGCGACCTCGAGCTCGGCCGGGGCCAGCGGCTTGTCTTCGCCGTCCAGCATCAGCGTTCCGCTGGCAAACAGCGCGCCCTCGTCGCCCGAAAGCGGGCGGGCCAGATGGGCGCGGTAGACCTTCGGCACGTGGCGGCTCGGCGCGATGATGCGGTGGAGCAGCGCGCCGTCGTCGGTCAGGAGAAGCAGCCCCGAGGTTTCCTTGTCGAGCCGGCCGACCGTCGAGATCGCCGGCTCGCGCCGCCGCCAGCGGGACGGCAGGAGATCGTAGACGAGGGCGCCGGCTTCCTTGCGCGAGCACGTCACCCCCAGCGGCTTGTTCAGCATCAAGGCAAAGCCGGGCAGAGGGTCCAGCGCCTCGCCGTCCACCACCAGCCTCGTTTCGAGATCGGGCGTCAGCGCGATGCGCTCGTCCGCCCCCTTCATCGGCGCCCCGTCGAGCCGGATGCGCCCGGCTTTCGCCAGGAATTGGATCTCACGCCGCGAGGCATAGCCCATGTTGGCGAGAAGCTTGTCGAGGCGGGACGTCGGCACCTTGGTCACTTGCGCGCCTCGAAGATCTTGTAGCCCGCTTCCTCGGCGACGGTCTTCATGGATCGGAACTCGGCGCGCAGCACCTCCTCGTAGGGCATGTGCCGGTTGGCGACGAGAAGAAGCGTGCCCGAGCGGCGCAGCATGCGCGCCGCCGCCTTGATGAAGCTCTGGCCGAGCCCACGATCCTCGATCCCTTCCGCATGGAAGGGCGGGTTCGACACCGCGAAGTCGAGATCGACGAGCCCCGTTTCGCGCGCGTCCGCCCAGAGAAAACGCGCGCGGCTGTCCGATACGTTGTGCTGGGATGCCTCCACGGCGCGCCGGTCGATTTCCACCAGCGTCAGCGCCTCCACTTGGGGGCTGGTGAGAACCGCCCGCGACAGGATGCCGAGCCCGGAGCCGAGATCGGCGCCCCTTCCTGAAAACGCCGGGAGATGGCGCAGGAGAAGGGCGCTTCCCGGATCCACCCGGTTCCACGAGAAGATGCCCGGCTGCGAGCGCAACCCCGCATCCTCCAGCGTGACCGGAGCCCCCTCGTCGATCGCCGTCTGAACACCCTGCACCTCGTCCGGCCGCCGGACCGTGCAGATGCGCTGGCGCGCCTTGAAGCGCTCCGCCACCTCGCAGCCGAACGCTTCGAGCTCCGCCCGCAGCCGCTGCCCGCCCCGGTCCTTCGCCGCCGACACGACGGCGACGCCCCCTGGCGCCAAGGCCCGCAACGCATGCGCCAGCACGAACCGCCGCTCGATCGACCCCGCCGGCGCCGCCACCACGATCGCCCGGAGCGACCCGTCACCCAACGCTTCCAACGCCTCCGCCCCCGGCCGCAACGGCGAAAGCTGCACGGCCCCCTCCGGCACCTCCACGAGGTCGTCGGGCGGAACGCCGTAAACGGCGGAGCGAAGCGAAAGCGGATCGATCTCAAACACGCCCGCTCATAGCAGCATCGGCCCGGGCGCTGGAAGCTCCGGGTCGGACGGAAAGACGCAGGGGCGCTGCCCCTGCACCCCGCCAGGGACATGATGTCCCTGGACCCTCCTCATTTGGGGATGTGTCCCAACAGAAAGGGGGCCAGCGGCCCCCTTTCTGTTGGGAAAAGCCTTCAAACGAAAAGAAGGGTTCGGGAATTCATTCCCGAGCGGGGACCGGGGCGGCAGCCCCGCCGTCTCACCGAGCGCCCAAAGCCGCCAGCACGCGGGCCCAGGAGCGTTGGCCTTTGGCGAAGGAGGTGAGTTCGTATTTTTCGTTGGGCGAATGGATGCGGTCGTCGCCGAGGCCGAAGCCAATGAGGAGGGAGGGCATGCCGAGGCGTCGCTTGAACTCGCCGACGACGGGGATGGAGCCGCCCATGCCGATCATCACGGCGGGCTTGGGCCATTCGTCGGAGAGGGCCTGTTTGGCGGCTTGGAGGACAGGGGAATCGAAGGGAAGCTGGATGGCGGGGGAGCCGCCGTGCTCGTGGAACTCGGCCTCGCAGTCGGCGGGCAGGCGTTCACGCACGAAGGCGCGGAAGGCTTCGCGGATTTGCGATGGGTCCTGGTCGAAGACGAGGCGGAAGGAGACCTTGGCATGGGCTTCGGCCGCGATCACGGTCTTGAAGCCCTTGCCGGTGTAGCCGCCTTCGATCCCGTTGACCTCGGCTGTGGGGCGCGACCAGGTCTGCTCGAGGACGGAGCGGCCCTTTTCGCCGGCCGGCACCGAGAGGCCGACGGCGCCGAGGAATTCCTTCTCGGAGAAGGGGAGTTCGCTCCAGACCTTGCGGATGTCGTCGGGGAGTTCGGGGACGCCGTCGTAGAAGCCGGGCAGGGTGACGCGGCCGGTTTCGTCGTGGAGGTCGGCTAGGATTTTGGCGAGGACGTGGATCGGGTTGGCGGCGGCGCCGCCGAAATAGCCGGAATGGAGGTCCATGGAGGCGGCGCGGATGGTGACCTGTTCACCGACGAGGCCGCGCAGGCCGGTGGAAATCGCGGGCGTTTCGCGGTCCCACATGTTGGTGTCGCAGATCAGCGCGACGTCGGCGGAGAGTTCCTCGCGGTTGGCGTCGAGGAAGGGCAGGAGCGAGGGCGAGCCAGACTCTTCCTCGCCTTCCAGGAAGATGGTGACGGTGCAGGGCAGGCCGCCGGTTTCGGCGATGAAGGCGCGGCAGGCCTCCACGAAGGTCATCAACTGACCCTTGTCGTCCGAGGTGCCGCGCCCGGTCAGGCGGCGCGAGCCGTCGCCTTGCGTCGCGACCTTGGGGTCGAAGGGGTCGGCGTCCCAGAGCTCCAGCGGATCGACCGGCTGGACGTCGTAGTGGCCGTAGAAGAGGACGTGCGGGGATCCGGCAGGGCCTTCGCGGCGCGCGATCACCATCGGGTGGCCGGCGGTCTCGGCGACGCGCGCTTCGAAGCCGATGGCCGACAGATCGCCCTGCAGCCATTCGGCGGCGCGCCGGCAGTCGCTCGCATAGGCGGGGTCAGTGGAGATCGAGGGAATGCGCAGGAGATCGAAGAGCCGCTCCACCGAACGGTCGAGGTTGAGATCGAGACAGGCGAGCACGCTGTCGAGTTCGGCCATGGGAGCATCCTTCGGTCGCAGAGGGGCGAGGCACATGCCGCCCGTTGCGCTCTGCGATAGCGCGGAGCGCGCGCGGACGCAAAATCGTTCGTTGCCCGAACCGATCTGTCGCTGGAAGGACACAGAGTTTGGAAGGATGGAAAAGGGGAGAGTGAAAAGAGCCGTCGCGGACTGGAGGGGGGTTGTCGCGACGGCTCCTTCTCAGTAGAGCGGGATCCCGTGAGGGGGGATGGGATCGTCCGCTCCGGACATTCGGCTTAAAGCGGGGGACGAGCTTTTGGGCCGAACACGACGTCATCGTGTGCGTCGTTGTCGAGAAAATGCGCTTTGCCAGCTTTGAGTTCAATGGGTTTCGATCACGAAAGCGTGATTGGACGCATTAAACCTTTGTAAGGTGGGCTCGAGCGAAGGCCAGCCCCGATTTCATCGCGAAATCCCTGGCGAAAACGAGCCGCCTGTCGGCTTCCATGGACAGGACGCGCGGCCCGCGATACCACCCTTTCCATGCAAAAGGGCGATCATCTCTTTCTCGTCGACGGCTCGGCCTACATCTTCCGAGCCTATCATGCGCTTCCCCCTCTCACGCGCAAGTCGGACGGGATGCCGGTGGGCGCCGTGTCGGGCTTCTGCAACATGTTGTGGAAGCTGGTGGAGGAATCGCGCGACACCTCGGTCGGCGTCGCGCCGACGCATTTCGCCGTCATCTTCGACCATTCCTCGACGACCTTCCGCAACGCCCTCTACGACCAGTACAAGGCGAACCGGCAGGCGCCACCTGAGGACCTGAAGCCGCAGTTCGCGCTGATCCGCGAAGCGGTGCGCGCCTTCGACCTCGCTTGCGTCGAAAAGGAAGGCTTCGAAGCGGACGACCTGATCGCGACCTATACGCGGCTGGCGCGCGAGGCCGGCGGCGACGTCACCATCGTCTCCTCCGACAAGGACCTGATGCAGCTCGTCGGGCCGGGCGTCATCCTCTACGATCAGATGAAGGACAAGCGCCTCGGGCCGGAGGAGGTGCGCGAGAAGTTCGGCGTCCTCCCCGAAAAGATGATCGACCTCCAGGCGCTGGTCGGCGATAGTTCCGACAACGTGCCCGGCATTCCCGGCATCGGGCCGAAGACGGCGGCCGAGCTTCTGGAAACCTTCGGAACGCTCGACGCTCTTCTGGAACGTGCCGGCGAGATCAAGCAGGCCAAGCGCCGCGAGAACATCATCGCCCATGCCGATCAGGCCCGCCTGTCGCGCCAGCTCGTCACGCTCGACCAGAACACGCCGCTCGACGTCTCCCTCGACGATCTCTTCATCCACGAGCCGGATGGCGAGAAGCTCGTCGCCTACCTCAAGGCGATGGAGTTCACCACGCTGACGCGCCGCGTCGCCGCCAAGCTCGGCACCGACGCCTCGGAGGTGGAAGCCGCCAAGGTTGATACCAAGGCGCCGGCACGTGGGCCCGATCTCGACGCCAGTCAGACGTCGGGCGAGGACGCGCCGGCCGGCACGCCGCAGGCGCTGGCCGCTGCGCGGTTGGCGGAGGCGTCGGGCCAGGCCGTGGACCGGACGAAATATGAGACGGTCCGCGAGGAGGCGCATCTTCAGCGCTGGATCGCGCGCGCCTACGAGACCGGCATCCTCGCCTTCGACACCGAGACCAATTCGCTCGACGCGATGAAGGCCGATCTCGTCGGCCTGTCCTTCGCCGTCGCGCCGAACGAGGCCGCCTATGTCCCGATCGCCCATGTCGGCGAAGGGGCGGGCGATCTCCTGTCCGGCAGCGACGCGAAGGAAGGCGTCGGCGAGCAGATCCCGCTCGGGTGCGTTCTCGACCTTCTGAAGCCGGTCCTCACCGACCCCTCGATCCTCAAGATCGGGCAGAACGTCAAATACGACTATCTCGTCATGCTCCGGCACGACATCGCGCTTCAGCCCTTCGACGACACGATGCTGATCTCCTACGTGCTCGACGCCTCGTCGTCGCTCGAAGGCCACGGCATGGACGAGTTGTCGGAGCGCTTCCTCGGGCACAAGCCGATCAGCTACAAGGAGCTGACCGGCACCGGCAAGGCGGCCCGGCCCATCGCCGCCTGCCCGATCGACAAGGTCACCGAATACGCCGCCGAGGACGCCGACGTGACGCTGCGTCTCTGGCGCGTGCTGAAACCCCGGCTCGCCGCCGAAGGGATGACCGCCGTCTACGAGCGGCTGGAGCGCCCGCTGGTGCCCGTGCTCGCCCGCATGGAAGAACGCGGCATCCGCGCCGACCGGCAGATCCTGTCGCGCCTGTCCGGCCGTTTCGCCCAGAAGGCGGCCGGCCTCGAGGCCGACATCCACGTCATGGCCGGCGAGCCGTTCAACATCGGCTCGCCCAAGCAGCTCGGCGAAATCCTCTTCGGCAAGCTCGGCCTGCCCGGCGCCAAGAAAACCAAGACCGGGCAATGGGCGACCGACGCCAAGCTCCTCGAAGACCTCGCCACGCAAGGCCACGACCTGCCGCGCCGCATCGTCGACTGGCGCCAGATCACCAAGCTCAAGGGCACCTATACCGACGCGCTCCCGACCTACATGGACGGGCACGAGCGCATCCACACGTCCTATTCCATGGCGTCCACCACCACCGGGCGCCTGTCCTCCTCCGAGCCGAACCTCCAGAACATCCCGGTCCGCACGCAGGAGGGCCGCGAAATCCGCACCGCCTTCGTGGCACCCTCCGGCCACAAGCTCCTGTCGGCCGACTACTCACAGATCGAGCTGCGCCTTCTCGCCCACATGGCCGAGATCCCGCAGCTTGTGGAAGCCTTCCAGGCCGGCCAGGATATCCACGCCACGACGGCCTCCGAAATGTTCGGCGTGCCCGTCGAAGGGATGCCCGCCGACGTGCGACGCCGCGCCAAGGCGATCAACTTCGGCATCGTCTACGGCATCTCCGCCTTCGGCCTCGCCGCCCAGCTCGCCATCCCACAAGGCGAGGCCGCCAGCTACATCAAGCGCTACTTCGAGCGCTTCCCCGGCATCCGCGACTTCATGGACCGCACCAAGGCCTTCGCCAAGGAAACCGGCTACGTCGAAACTCTCTTCGGCCGCCGCGCCCACTATCCCGACATCAAGTCCTCCAACCCCCAGGTGCGCGCCGCCGTCGAGCGCGCCGCTCTCAACGCCCCCATCCAGGGCACCGCCGCCGACATCATCCGCCGCGCCATGATCCGCATGGAAGACGCGCTTCAGGCCGAGCGCCTCTCCGCCCGCATGCTCCTCCAGGTCCACGACGAACTCGTCTTCGAAGTCCCCGACGAGGAAATCGACGCCACCATCCCCATCATCCGCCACGTCATGGAAACCGCAGCCGACCCGGTCGTCGACCTCGTCGTGCCGCTGGTCGTCGACGCGCGCGCGGCGGGCAACTGGGACGAGGCGCATTGAGGCTCGGGCGGGCAGGGCAGGGGCGCTGCCCCTGCACCCCGCCAGGGGAAATGATTTCCCCTGGACCCCTCGTCACTTGAAGTGTGTCCGAGATCGGAGAGGGCCAACGGCCCTCTCCGATCTCGGAAAAACAGTCCAAACGAAAAGAAGGGTTCGGGAATTCATTCCCGAGCGGGGACCGGGGCGGCAGCCCCGCTCCTGCACCACCCGCCCAAGGAGCCACGACCCGATGACCCATCTCGAAGCGCGTGACCGGCTGATCGTCGGGCTGGACGTGTCCAGCCGGGGGGAGGCGGAGGCGATCGTGGCGGAGCTCGGGGATGCGATCGACTTTTATAAGGTCGGGTATCAGCTGGGGTTTGCGGGGGGGCTGGACTTCGTCCGGGAGCTGTCAGGGATGGGCAAGAGGGTGTTTCTGGACCTGAAGCTGCACGACATCGCCAACACGGTGGAGCGGGGGATCGAGAGCATCGCGAAGCTCGGCGTGGCGATGACGACGGTGCATGCCTATCCGCAGGTGATGCGGGCGGCAGCGAAGGGTGCACAAGGATCGGGGCTGACGGTTCTGGGCGTCACGGTGCTGACGTCGCTGGGGGACGAGGATCTCGGCGAGGCGGGCTATGGCGGGTCGGTGTCCGATCTCGTCGAGCTTCGGGCGCGGCAGGCGTCGGAGATCGGGATCGGAGGCATCGTGGCTTCGGCGCAGGAAGCGGCGCTGGTGGCCGAGATCCTGATGCCCGGCATGGCGCTGGTGACACCGGGTATCCGGCCGAGCGGGGCGGATGCGGGAGACCAGAAGCGCGTGGTGACGCCGGGGGAGGCGCTTCGCAATGGAGCGACGCATCTGGTGGTGGCGCGCCCGATCATCGGGGCGAAGGATCGCCTCGGCGCGGCGCGCGCCATTCTGGCAGAAATGGAAGCCGCCTGAACGGCGGATGGAGAAGGACGGATCGAAATGCCCAAGGCCTATTGGATCGCCCGCGTCGATGTGCGCGACCCCGAGCGCTACCCGGACTATGTGACGACGGCCGCGCCCGCGATGCAGCGCTACGGCGCGCGCTTTCTGGCGCGGGGCGGGCCGTTTCAGGCGTTGGAGGGCTCCTCGCGCACTCGCAACGTGGTGATCGAGTTCGCCAGCATGGAGGACGCGCTCGCCTGCTACAACTCGCCCGAATACCAGGAGGCCAAGGCGATCCGCGAAGGGGTGTCGGAGGCCGATATCGTGATCGTCGAGGGCTACGAACCCGGTTGAACGGGCGCAAGGCGTTCAAGGGCATGGCGCCGGACGGCATCCACATCCGCATGATGGAGCCGGGCGAGGCGGAAGCCTTGCGCGCGATCGACGGGCGGGCGGGGCGGCTTTTGGCGGAAGCAGGTCATCTCTTCGACGCCGAGCCGGCTTCCATCCCCGAGTTCGTCGCCTTTCTGCTGCGCCACGAGGTGTTCGTGGCGGAGGAAAAGGGTGGCGGGCCGGTGGGTTTTGCCGCCGCTGCGGATCTCGGCTCGCTGACGGACGATCCTGCAGGGAGCGGCTGCTATTGGTTGTCCGGATTGTCGGTGGACCCGGCGCATGGGCGGCGTGGCATCGGCTCGGCGCTGCTCGGGGCGGTGGTGAAACGCGCCGGGTGGTTCTTTCACCGCGCGGTCGGCTTGTCGACCGCGAGGGATATTCCCTTCAACGAGGGCTTCTATGCCGCGCGGGGCTTCCTTCGGGTGGAGGCGGCGGACTGGACGCCGCCGCTGGCCGCCCGCTTTGCGGCCGAAGTGCCGCGCGGCGTCGATCCGGCGCGGCGCGTCGTCATGGTGCGCTGGATTTGATGGCGCGGCGCAACATCTCTTGTAGGACAATTAACGGAAAGACGCGCATCCTCAAGCCGTGTTCCGAACGGCTGACGGCGCCGGCTCCGTTCCGCGACCCCTGAAACGGGAGTGCATGTTGTACGAACTCTACGAGTGGAACCACGCGGTTCTCGCCCCCTTCCGCGCCGTCGCCGACGCGACGAAGGCGCTCTACCAGAACCCCTTGAACCCGATCGCCCATACCGAGATGGGGCGCACCGTGGCGGCGATGGCCGAGCTCTTCGAGCGCACGACGCGCGTCTACGGCAAGCCCGCCTTCGACATCCACGACACGTTCGTGGACGGGATGCGCGTGCCGGTAGTGGACAAGCCGGTCTGGGAAAAGCCCTTCGCGACGCTCCTTCATTTCGAGCGCGAGCTGCGAAAGGGGCGCGCGAGCGACCCGACGTTCCTGATCGTCGCGCCGATGTCGGGCCACTACGCCACGCTCCTGCGCGGCACGGTGGAGGCGCTCCTGCCCTATGGCGAGGTCTACATCACCGATTGGCACGACGCGCGCACCGTGCCGCTCAGCGAAGGGCGCTTCGACCTCGACACCTATGTCGACTACGTCATCGAGATGCTGCGCTTCCTGGGGCCGAGCGTGAACGTCGTCGGCGTCTGCCAGCCGGCAGTGCCGGTGATGATGGCGACCGCCCGCATGGAGGAGGACGAGGACCCCTGCGCGCCGGCCACGATGACGCTGATGGGCGGCCCGATCGACACGCGCGTCAACCCGACCGCGGTCAACAAGCTGGCCGAGGATCGCGGGATCGACTGGTTCCGCGACAACGTCATCATGAAGGTACCGTTTCCCCAACCCGGCTTCATGCGCGAGGTCTATCCCGGCTTCCTGCAACTCACCGGCTTCATGTCGATGAACCTCGACCGGCACCTGATCGCGCACAAGGACTTCTTCTGGCACCTCGTGAAGAACGACGGCGACGGGGCCGAGAAGCACCGTGCCTTCTACGACGAATACAACGCGGTGATGGACCTCACGGCCGAGTTCTACCTCCAGACGGTGGAGGAGGTGTTCATCAAGCACTCGCTGCCGAAGGGCACGATCACCCATCACGGCCACCGGCTGGACATGGGAAAGATCCGCCGCACCGCGCTTCTGACGGTGGAAGGCGAGAACGACGACATTTCTGGCGTCGGCCAGACGCGCGCGGCGCACGACCTTTGCCGCAACATTCCGGACGAGAAGCGCGTCCACTATCTCCAGCCTAAGGTCGGCCATTACGGCGTCTTCAACGGCTCGCGCTTCCGCGCCGAGATCGCGCCGCGCATCGTCGACTTCGCCCTGACGCACGGGCACCGGGCGGAGGCGCGGGCACCGGTCGCGGCCGAGGCGAAGGGCGAGCAAACCTTGGTGCCGCCGGAGGCGCTGGAGGGCGCGCCGCTCGGGGAGGAGGCGGCCGCCTCCGCCCTGGCGCTCGCAGGCGCCTCGGTGAGCGAAGGCCATGCGGCGACGCACGGACCCCACGATCTGCCGGCCACCGATGTTCTGTCGGCCGGCGTCGTGCTGCCGGCGCCCGCCGAGGGCGAGGCGACCGGCAAGCCTGCGGGCGCGTCCATCCTCACCAAAGCCCTGTCCAAGGTGAAGCGACCGAGTTGACGCGCTCGTCACCGGAATCTCGTTGAACGCGCGTTCGGCCGTTCCCATCTGTGATTCGGGATCCTCGCCCGCTTCCCATGGGCTCTGGTTGATGGACACCGACATGACGTCTCAAGCTTTGATCCGCCCGGCCTGGACGCCGGCGACGATTGCCCTGATGGTTCTGGGCTTCATGGCCTATTGGCCGCTGGGCCTCGCCGTTCTGGCCTATATCCTGTGGGGCGACCGGCTCGAGGTCTTCCGCCGCGACGTCGGCCGGGCGACGGACCGCGTCGCCGCCGGCTTCCGCCGCTCGGGCGCGCGCATGCCGTTTGCGGCCGAGCGCACCGGCAACGTCGCGTTCGACGATTGGCGCGAGGCCGAGCTGAAGCGCCTCGACGAGGAGCGCGCCCGCCTGCAGGAGATGAGCGCCGAGTTCGAGACCTATGCGCGCGAGCTTCGCCGCGCCAAGGACCAGGAAGACTTCGACCGCTTCATGTCGCACCGCAAGCGTCGGGGCGACGTGGTGGACGCCGAGTTCGTCGACGCCAACTGATCGGGCGGACGGGTATCTTCGAGGCCGCCGGCATCCGTGCCGGCGGCCTTTTTCGTGAAGGCCGCGTTGCCTGCGCGCCCGGGCGGGGCGTATGGGAAACGGCAAGGGGCGAAGCTTTGCGGCGGGGCGCATGATCGAATCCATCCTGGAGCGCTGGTCGGGGCGCAAACGGGCCGCGCCGACGCCCGCCTGGCCGGCGAGCGTTTCCATCGCCGATCGCGCGGTGCCGCTCGAAGTGCGCGAGCATCCGACGGCCCGGCGCATCGTGATGCGCCTTGCCCCCGGCGGCACGGCGCTCCGCCTCACCGTTCCCCGCAAGACCCCGCCGCGCATCGTTCTGGCCTTTCTGGAGCGCCATCGCAGCTGGGCGGAGGAGCGTTTGGCCGGCGCGACGGGGCGCATCGTGGTGGGGGCGGGAACCTGCCTTCCTCTGAGGGGCGAACCCTGGCGCATCCTCCACGACCCGTCCGCCCGCAGCGCCCGCCTGGAGCGGGACGAAAGCGGGAATGCCCTTCGGCTCGGCGGGGACGGGGCGCATCTCGCCCGCCGCGCGGCGGACTTCCTGAAGCGCGAGGCGCGGCGCGACCTTCAGGCGGCGGTGGACCGCCATGCCGGCGCGGTTGGGCTCGGGCCCCGCTCGCTCGCGCTCAAGGACACGGTGAGCCGCTGGGGCTCGTGCACGGTCGATCGCCGCCTCGCCTTTTCCTGGCGGGTCGTCATGGCGCCGCCCTTCGTGCTCGACTATCTCGCTGCCCACGAGGTCGCCCACTTCCGGGAGATGAACCACGGGCCGGCCTTCTGGGCGCTGTGCCGGGAGCTTTGCCCCGACATGGATCGCGGACGCCAGTGGCTGAAGCGCGAGGGCGCATCGCTCCACGCCTACGACTTCGGCGCCTGACCGTTTGCCTTGAGGGGCTTCGCCTTTACAGCGGCCCCGCTTCGGCGCGATAAGACCGCTTCCATTCTTTCAAGGCTTTGCGAACCATCGTGAACCGCCCGCATATCAAGATCTGCGGCCTCAAGACCGAAGGCCATATCGACACGGTGCTGGACCGCGGCGGCGCCGAGATCGGGTTCGTGCATTTCGAGAAGAGCCCCCGGCACCTTTCGATCGAGGACATGATCCGCTTGCGCGCCCATGTCGGCGGCCGTGCGCTGGTGACGCTCGTCCTGGTGGATGCGGACGACGACCTTCTGAAGCGTTTGAGCGCAAGGGTGCGGCCCGACGTCCTGCAATTGCATGGAAGCGAGAGTGTCGCGCGGGTCGCCGAGATTTCGGCGCTGACGGGCGTGACGGTGATGAAGGCGATTCCCGTCGCGACAGGCGCGGATCTCACCGAGATCGATCGCTTTCGCCCGGTGGCCGATCGCATTCTTCTGGACGCGCGTGCTCCAAAGAACGCGAAACTTCCCGGCGGCAACGGCGTTTCCTTCGACTGGGGCATCCTCGATGCCCTGCCGGAGCGGGACTTCATCCTGTCCGGCGGCATCAACCCGTCCACGGTGGAGATGGCGGTGCGCCGCGTGCAGCCCTACGGCCTCGATATTTCCTCCGGCGTCGAGGTGTCGCCCGGCGTCAAGGACGACGGGCTGATCCACCACCTGTTCGACGCCTTCGAAGCGGCCGTGGACGCCGGCCCCCTCCCGCAAACCATTGAAGCCCGCAGGTTCGCATGACCGAGATCCCGACCCCCAACTCCTTCCGCCTGGGGCCCGACGAAAGCGGTCTGTTCGGCCAGTTCGGCGGGCGCTTCGTCGCCGAAACGCTGATGCCGATCATCCTCGATCTGGAGGAAGCCTACACGACCGCCAAGGGCGATCCGGCGTTCCGCGCCGAACTGGACGGCCTCCAGACGCACTACACCGGCCGCCCGAGCCCGCTCTACTTCGCCGAGCGCCTGACCGAGCACTTCGGCGGCGCGCGGGTGTATCTGAAGCGTGAGGAGCTGAACCACACTGGCTCGCACAAGATCAACAATTGTCTCGGGCAGATCCTCCTCGCCCGGCGCATGGGCAAGACGCGCATCATCGCCGAAACCGGCGCCGGCCAACACGGCGTCGCCACCGCCACCGTTTGCGCGCGCTTCGGCATGCCCTGCGTCGTCTTCATGGGCGCGACGGACGTGGAGCGCCAGAAGCCCAACGTCTTCCGCATGAAGCTGCTCGGCGCCGAGGTGCGCGCCGTGACGGCAGGCGCAGGTACGCTGAAGGACGCGATGAACGAGGCGCTGCGCGACTGGGTCACCAACGTTTCCGACACCTACTACCTGATCGGCACCGCCGCCGGGCCGCACCCCTATCCCGCCATGGTGCGCGACTTCCAGCAGGTAATCGGCGACGAGACGCGGGCGCAGATGCTGGAGGAAACGGGCGCACTGCCCGATGCCGTCGTCGCGTGCGTCGGCGGCGGGTCCAACGCCATCGGCATGTTCCGCGCCTTCCTGGACGATCCCACCGTCGCGATCTACGGCGCGGAAGCGGGCGGCCACGGATTGTCGATCGAGAACGGCCATGCCGCTTCCATGAGCGGTGGGCGGCCGGGCGTTCTTCACGGCAACCGCACCTATCTCCTGCAGGACGCGAACGGGCAGATCCTGGAAGGCCACTCGATCTCGGCCGGCCTCGACTATCCCGGCGTCGGCCCCGAGCATTCCTGGCTGCGCGACACCGGCCGCGTCTCCTACGTGCCCGTCACCGACGACGAGGCGGTGGACGCGTTCCACCTCTGCACTCGCCTCGAAGGCATCATCCCGGCGCTGGAGTCGGCCCACGGCCTCGCTCACGTCGCCAAGATCGCGCCGACCATGGGACGCGAACAGTCCATCGTCCTCTGCCTGTCCGGCCGAGGCGACAAGGACGTCCACACGATCGCCGGGCGCATGGGAATGGAGCTTTGAGCGCCTGCGCGCGAGCGGCGGATCCGGCACCGGAGACGTTTCGCCCGCGCGCCTTCGCCTTCCACGGCCTTTGGCGCCCGCGCGGTGCGGCGCTGAAGCTCTATTCGATCCGGGCCGGCGAGGGCCCGATCGATCCCGTGCTCTTCGATGACGCCGAACGGGTCGTCTCGGGTAGCGCACCCACCGATGCTCCCGTCGGCTCCGTCGTCCTCCATCGCGGCGAGGAAGCCGTCTGGCTGCTCCTCCTCTGGTGGATGCCGGGCGGCATCCTGGCCGAGCGCCTGTGGCGCCGCCCGCTGGACGGGGCGACCGGTTTCGAGCCGGTTGAGCGTCCGCTGATGGCCTGCGTCTGGGAACTGTCGGTGATCGGTTTCGAGCGCGACGCCTATGTCGCGACGGTCATGGCGGGCGGAACGCAAAATGCCTATCTCGACCGAACCCTGCCGGAGGGTGAGTATTGACGGCGGCGAGCGTGCTCGATGTTTGGGTCTCCTGCCCCGACGGGGCGACGGCGCGAGAGATCGCCGACGCCCTTCTGGGTAAGCGCCTTGCAGCCTGCTGCCAGATCGGCGCGCCGATCGAAAGCCGGTACCGCTGGAACGGGGCGATCGAGCGGGCCGGCGAAGTGCCGCTCCTAGTGAAGACGTGGCCCGAACTCTTCGGCGCGGTGGCGGAGACCATCCGCCTCCTGCACCCCTACGAGACCCCCGCGATTACGGGAACGCAAGTCCTGTGCGACGCTGCCACCTTGAGATGGATCGAGGAGGCCTGTATCGCATCGGCTGAACCAGAGGCCGGGGCGGAACCATGACCACACGCATCGAAACGCGCTTTGCCGAATTGAGAAGCCAAGAGCGCCCCGCGCTCGTCACCTTCGTCATGGCGGGCGACCCGGACGCCGAGACGACGCTCGCCGTCCTCAAAGCCCTGCCGGAAGCCGGCGCCGACCTCATCGAGCTCGGCATGCCGTTTTCCGACCCGATGGCGGACGGCCCCGCGATCCAGCGTGCCGGCCTGCGCGCGCTGGAAGCGGGCGAAACGCTGGCGCGAACGCTGGACACGGTGCGCGCCTTCCGCTCGGGCGACGGGGCGACGCCCATCATTCTGATGGGCTACTACAACCCAGTCTTCATCTACGGTGTCGAGCGTTTCGTGGCCGATGCGAAGGCGGCCGGCGTCGATGGGCTCATCGTCGTCGACCTGCCGCCCGAGATGGACGGCGAACTTTGTCTGCCGGCGCTCGCCGGGGGCTTGAACTTCGTGCGTCTGGCGACGCCCACCACCGACGAGAAGCGCCTGCCGGCCGTTCTCTCCAACACGTCGGGCTTCGTCTACTACGTTTCGGTCAACGGCATCACCGGCTCGGCCGCGCCCGACACCACGGCCGTCGCTGCCGCCGTCACCCGCATCAAGGCCAAGACCGACCTGCCGGTCTGCGTCGGCTTCGGCGTGCGCACGGCCGAACAGGCGGCCGCGATCGGGCGCCACGCCGACGGCGTCGTGGTCGGCTCGGCGCTGGTGTCCGCCATCGAAGGCGCACAGGGCCAGGGAACGGCGGCGGCCGTCGAGGCGGTGTCCTCTCTGGTGCGCGAACTCGCCCAAGGGCTGCGCGAGGCCAGGCTTGCGGCGGCCTGAGGGCGCCGCCATCTCTTCCATCACGTCCGTCGGCTTCGGTCGCTCTCCCAGCGCCGCCGTCGGTCCATCACTCCTCGAGAACGAGACCCGCCCGTGAACTGGATCACCAACTACGTTCGCCCGAAGATCACGAGCCTTCTCGGCCAGCAGCCGCGCGAGGTGCCCGAGAATCTCTGGATCAAGTGCCCGGAAACGGGCGAGATGGTGTTCCACAAGGATCTCGAAGCCAATCAGTTCGTCATCCCGTCCTCGAACTTCCACATGCGCATCGGCGCGCGCGACCGGCTGACCAGCTTCTTCGACGGCGGCCTGTTCGAGGAAGTGGCGCTGGAAAAGGTGCCGGTGGACCCGTTGAAGTTCCGCGACGAGCGGCGCTATGTCGACCGCCTCAAGGATTCGCGCGCCAAGACCGGCATGGAGGATTCGGTTCTCGTCGCCTGCGGCGAGATCGAGACGCTGCCGATCGTCGCCGCCGTGCAGGACTTCGCCTTCATGGGCGGCTCGCTCGGCATGGCGGCGGGTGAGGCGATCGTGACGGCCGCCGAAACCGCGGTGGAGCGGCATCGCCCGCTCGTTCTCTTCGCCTCGTCGGGCGGCGCTCGCATGCAGGAGGGCATCTTGTCGCTGATGCAGCTGCCGCGCACCACGGTCGCGGTGGACATGGTGAAGGAAGCGGGGCTTCCCTACGTCGTCGTCCTCACCAACCCGACGACGGGCGGTGTCACCGCGTCCTACGCGATGCTGGGCGATGTCCACATCGCCGAACCTGGCGCTTTGATCGGCTTTGCCGGCCCGCGCGTCATCGAGCAGACGATCCGCGAAAAGCTGCCCGAGGGCTTCCAGCGCTCCGAATACCTGATGGAGCATGGTATGGTGGACATGGTGGTCCACCGGCACGAGCTGAAGGCCACCATCGCCAAGCTCCTCAAGGTTCTGACCAAGGCGCCGCTGCCGGCCTTGCCCGCGCCCGAAAGCGCGCCGGCCGAAGCCGCCGCTTAGATCCCGCCGTGAACGCGCCCAGCCTTGCGAGCGTCGAGATCGACCGGCTGCTCGACCGCTTTCCCAAGGGTTTCGATCTGAAGCTCGACCGGATCACCCGGCTCCTCGGCGCCTTGAGCGATCCGCACCGGCGCCTCGCGCCGGTGATCCATGTCGCGGGCACCAACGGCAAGGGCTCCACCGTCGCCTTCTCGCGCGCCATCCTGGAAGCGATGGGCCGGGGCGTTCATGTCCACACCTCGCCCCATCTCGTGGACTGGCACGAACGCTATCGGCTTGCCGGCACGGGGGGCGCGGCCGGGGCGCTCGTCGGCGACGAGGCACTGGCGGAGGCCGTCGCGCGAGCGCTCGCGGCGAACGGCGAGAACGCGATCACCGTGTTCGAGCTCCTGACCGCCGTCGCCTTTCTCCTGTTCGCCGAGCATCCGGCCGACGCGGTGCTGCTCGAGGTGGGCCTCGGTGGGCGCTTCGACGCCACCAATGTCGTGGAAAAGCCGGCGGTGACCGCCGTCACCTCGATCTCGCTCGACCATCAGGCCTATCTCGGCGACCGGGTGGAACTGATCGCGGCCGAGAAAGCCGGCATCTTCAAGCGCGGCACGCCGGTCGTGATCGGGCCGCAGACGGAGAGCGGCGCGCTGGAGGTCCTGAAGACGCAAGGCGCACGCACGGGCGCCAGGGTCTCGACCTATGGCGAGGACTTCTTCGCCTTTTCCGAACACGGCCGCTTCGTCTACCAGGACGAGAGCGGGCTTCTCGACCTGACCCTGCCGCGCCTGCCGGGACGCCACCAGATCGGCAATGCGGCGACCGCGATCGCGGCGCTTCGCGCCGGCGGCTTCGCGCCGACGAACGCGGAGATCGAGCGCGGCATCCAGGCCGCCGAATGGCCGGGCCGCCTCCAGCGCATCACCTCCGGCCCGCTGGTGGAACTGGCTGCGCCGGGATCCGAAATCTGGCTCGACGGCGGGCATAATCCGGGCGCCGGCCTCGTCGTCGCGGAAAGCCTCGCCGACATGGAGGACCGGGTGTCCCGGCCCTTGTTCCTGATCTCGGGCATGTTGAACACCAAGGAGCCGGTCGGCTTCTTCGAAGCCTTCGCCGGCATGGCGCGCCATGTCTTCACCGTGCCGATCCGCTCGTCGGACGCCGGCGTCAGCCCAGTCGATCTGGCTGACGCCGCGATGGAGGCCGGGCTCGACGCCGAACCGGCGGAGAGCGTGGAAGCCGCCATCCGCCGGGTTTCGGCGGGCTGGGCCGGCGGCCCCGCGCCGCGCTTCCTGATCTGCGGCTCGCTCTATCTCGTCGGCGACGTTCTCAAGGCGAGCGGTCTGGCGCCGCGCTGAATATGAAAAGGCCCGCGACCGTTCTCGGTGCGGGCCTTTCTTGTCGAAATCCGAAAAGGATCAGGCGGCGACGTTCGAGTTGATCCAGGCGAGGAGCTTGGACTTCGGTGCCGCGCCGACCTGGACGCTCGCCTGCTGACCATCCTTGAACAGCATCAGCGTCGGGATCGAGCGCACGCCGAACTGGGCGGCGAGGTCCGGGTTCTCGTCGATATTGACCTTGACGATCTCCACGGCATCCGACTCCTCGGAAATCTCCTCGAGGCTCGGCGCGATCATCTTGCACGGGCCGCACCACTCGGCCCAGAAATCGACGACCACGGGCTTGGACGCTTGGAGGACATCGGCCTGGAACGAGGCGTTGTCGGTTTTCTTGGTGGCCATGGGGCGCTCCGCTGGCACGGCGCCGGCTGGGGTGGACCCCCGGGCGGAACGCCGCGTGTTGGTTCGACAAGGGGAACAGGTCAGCGGGGAATCGCCCGCCCGCCCTGTCCGGTTGCACCATAGGTAGATGGGAGGGGGGACGGGTTCAAGCCGCCCCGCCCGCCGCCAGCGCTCGCGCTTCCCGCTCGGCCAGTGCGGCACGCAGCGCATCGTCCGGAATCTCGACGAGGCGCGGACCCTCGCTATAGAGAAGCGCCGCCCGGATGCGGCGCTCGGGAAACAGCGGGCGGATCAGCTCGGCATAAAGCGCCATCTGGAGGACGTGCCCGCCCGGTACGTCGCTCAAGTCCTGCGGGCAGGGCCGCGTCGTCTTGTAGTCGAGGATGTGGACGGTGTCGGCCGAAAGGGCGAGCCGGTCGATCGCGCCGTTCACCGCGTATCGGCGGCCGGCAAACGCGATCTCGCCGGACACCGCGACCTCGGCGCGATTGCCGGGCGCGAAATAGGCGGCAAAGGCCGGGTCCTCCAGGATGGCGAGCGCCTGCGCGGCGATAGCGTCCGCCTCGGTCTCGCCCAGCGCTTCGCCCGAGCGCGCGGCAAAGGCGTAGGCTGCGGCCTCGCGCTCGGGAGGGGGGAGATCGGGCAACGCCTGGAGCAGGCGGTGCAGGAGTACGCCGCGACGGATGCCGGTGCCGGGACGCGCACCGGCCCCCAGCACGGGCGAGACGATGCGCGCGCCCGTTTCGTCCTCCGCGATCACCTCGATCCGGTTGCCGCCAGCGGCCGTCGAGGGCTGGAGCGGGCGGGGCGGAAGCTCTTCGGGGGGGAGGGGCGACAGGTCGATCTCGCGAAAGCGGGGGGCCGCCGGCGCGTCTTCGCCCTCCATACGCTCCGCCACAGGATCGACCCCGAGGCGCCAGCTCAGCGTTTCGCCCGTTTCCGGGTCGCGGATCTCGCGCGCGGCGGGCTTCAGGGCGGCTTCCACGCGGCTCAGCCAGGAGTTCTCGTCCGGCCCGCGCAGGCCCGACAGGCCGCACACGACGAGGCGGTCGGCAGCGCGCGTCAGCCCGACATAAAGGAGCCGGCGATACTCGTCCTCGGCGCGCGCGCGCTCGGTTTCGCGCAGCGCGGCGATCGCCTCGCCCTTGGTGGCCGTGTCCGGGCACCAGAGAAAGCCCGGCGGCGTATCGGGGGGCAGGCCCGGCATGTCGGTCCATTCCATCAGCTTGGCGCCGTGGGAATGGCTGAACGGGGCGGAGCCGGGATCGACCAGAAACACGACAGGCGCTTCGAGGCCCTTGGAGGCGTGCGTCGTCATGATGCGGACCTCGCCGCGCCCGTGCTCCATCTCGCGCTTGATCTCCGGCGGCGAGGCGGCGAGATCGGCGAGGAACGCTTCCAGCCCGCCGCGCCCGGCCTCTTCCTCGGCGAGCGCCAGATCGAGGAACGCGTCCACCACGTCGCCGGCATCACGCCCGAGCCGGGCGACGAGCTTTTCGCGGCCCCCTTCCGGGCCGAGGATGCGGGCGAAGAAGGTGAACACGGTCTCGAAACCGGCGCGGCGGCGCAACTCCTCCAGCCGGTCGAACGCCTTCGCGGCCTTCTCGCGCAAAGTCTCTCGCGCCGCGCCCTCGACGAAGGGGGGGATGCGCTCCTCCCCGCCGGGGCGGGCGAGGCGGCGGAGCGCGAAGTAGAGCGCTTCCGGTCGGCGCAGGTTTTTCCGCGACAGGGCGAGGGCCAGGAGGTCGTCGTCGGAAAAGCCGAAGAGCGGGCTTTTCAGGACGGCGGCGAGCGACAGCTCGTCCTCGGCGTTGGAGACCGTGCGGCCGAGCGCCATCAGGTCCTCGGCGGCGATATGCTGGGTGATCACCAGGCGGTCGGCGCCCGCCACGCGAATGCCGGCCTCGCGCAGCGCCGAGCCCATGGCCGCGACGAAGCCGGAGCGCTTGCGCACGAGAACGATGACGTCGCCGGCGTTCAACGGGCGCAGTACGCCCTTGACGCGGATCGGCTGGCCGAGCCAACCGCGAATGGTGGCGGCGATGCGGCGAGCCAGACGGTTGGCGGGCGAGAACTCGGGCTGGTGGTCGATCGGCTCCAGCCAGTCCTCGTTCTGCGGGACGGCGGCCGGCGTCACCACGGGCCAGACCTCGATCAGGCCGGGGTCGCGCCCGCGCGCCGAAACGTGCACCGGCGGCTCGTCGCCGGACTGGAGGCCGCGCCGGTCCGCCGGCTCGGCGAAGACACGGTCCACCGCCTCCAGGATGTCAGGCACGGAGCGGAAGGACTGGTGCAGCTCGACGCGCGAGAAGGGGCGCTCGCCGCCTTCCGCGATCCGTTGCAGATGGTCTCGCTCGCGCGCGAACATTTCGGGCGAGGCGCCTTGGAAGGAATAGATCGACTGCTTCTCGTCGCCGACCGCGAAGACGGTGCGCGGACGAACGGAGGCCGAGGCGCCGGCGAAGAACTCCTCCACCAACTGGCGCACCACCTGCCACTGACGCGGGCTCGTGTCCTGCGCCTCGTCGACGAGAACGTGGTCGATGCCCCGGTCGAGCTTGTAGTGGACCCAAGCCGACGCGTCCGAGCGCAGAAGCAGATCGGCGGTGCGCACGATCAGATCCTCGAAATCGAGCCGGCCGCGACGGCGCTTGAGCGCGGCGTAGTCGGCCTCGAGCTTTTCGGCGATGGTCAGCGCGGCGGCGCTGGCGCGCGCGAGGCGCACGGTGGCGAGGCGCTCGCGCCGCTCCTCGACGAAGGCGGCGAGGTCTTCCAGCCGCTCGGCGAAGTCGGGGAAGCCGTCGCTCACCGCCTTGGTGGCGACGCTGGAGGATTTGTAGCGACCGCCGTCCGCCTTGATGACGATCGAGGACAGGGCCTCGAAGCGCGCCTCCGGCGTCCCGGACGCTTCCACGAGGGCGAGCTTGGCGGCGAGCTTGGCGTCGGTCGCCTTGCCCGAGCGCTCGGCGGCTTCCGCCAGCACTTCGCGGAACGAGTCCTCGAAGCCCGGCGGGTCTATGGCTTCCCTGAGAACGCTCACTTCGTCCTCGCCCGGCCGCAGGCCGAGGGCGCGGCGAAGACGCGCTTCGGCTTTCTCTCGGCCGCCCATCGCATCCAGATGGCGGCGCAGGCGGTCGCGACGCTGAACGATCTCGCCGAGCAGCGCGTCGAGCCCCCATTCCCCGGCCATCGACAGGGCGTCGGCGAAGGCTTTCGCCAATGCTGCGTCTTCCGCGTCCTGGCCGCCGAGGGCGGTCGGGGTGGTGCGCGCGCCCGAGATCAGCATGCGCCTCGCCTCGGCCAGAAGGAGCGCGCTTTCCGTCTCGTCCATCACCTCGAAATGGCCGGGAATGTTGGCTTCCAGCGGGAACTGGTGGAGCACCGCCTCGCAGAAGGCGTGGATCGTCTGGATCTTGAGCCCGCCCGGCGTTTCCAGCGCGCTGGCGAAGAGGCGCCGGGCCTGGGCGAGGCGCTCCGTCGAGGGCCGGCGCCGGTCCAGCGCCTCGATCGCCTTTCGCAACTCCGCCTCGTCCATCATTGCCCAGGCCGACAGACGGGCGAAGACGCGGGCCTGCATCTCGGCGGCGGCCGCCTTGGTGTAGGTGAGGCAAAGGATCTTGGACGGCTCGGCGCCCGCCAGAAGCAGGCGCACCACGCGCTCGGTGAGGACATGGGTCTTGCCCGAGCCCGCGTTGGCGGCGACGAACACCGAGCGCTCGGGGTCGGAGGCGATGCGCTGCGCGTCGATCGTGGCCGGCAGGACTTCGCTCATTCCGAACCCTCCTCACCGACGCCCGCCACCGCCCATTCGCGGGCCCGGGCGAGATGGTCGTAGGGGCCGGAAAAGTCGCCGGCGAGAAACGGCCGCGCGCGAGACAGGTAGCCCCTTGTAGGCACGCGATACGCCGCCGCCAGCCGTCGGAAGGCACCGAGCGCCCCGTCCGACAGGTCGTCTCCCGTTTGCGGCTCGCCGGTGCGCCCGCCGCCGTGGGCGAGGCGCTCCTCGTAGAAGTCGCGCTCGCGCAGTCGGACATAGACGAGGTCGCGCACCGTGCCGACGCGCCCCAGCCCTTCGAAGCCGCCGAGACGCGCCATCGCTCCTTCCAGCGGCAGCTGCGGGCTGAGAAGCGTGCGCGCCTGTTTTACCGACGGCGTGGTGCCGGTCTTGTAGTCGATGATCTCCACCGAGCCGTCGCGCATTCGATCGATGCGATCGGCATAGCCGTGGAAGCCGACGCCGATGTCGGGCAGGTCGTAGGCACCCTTCACCTCCGTCAGGCGTTCGGCGACGTCCGGCCAGCGTTCGACCTCCCAGGCGATCATGTTGGTGGCCAGCGTTTCCATGCGCGGCCACCACACCGCTTCGATCTCGGGCGGCAGGGACGCCTCGTCGAACGCCTCGCGTGCGATGGCAAGAAGCGCGTCGCGGGCGTCCGGCGCGTTCGGGTCGATCCCGGCGTCCACGAAGCGATGGAGGATCGCGTGGTAGAGATCGCCGCGCTCGGGCGCGCCGGGGGCGCGGATGATCTCGGGCAGCGGATCGAGCCGCAGGATGCGCCGGGCGTGGACGGCATAGGGGTCGCGCACCAGGGTTTCGACCTCGGTGAAGGAATGGCGCACCGGGCGCACCTCCACCGGGGGCCTCGGCTCCGGACGGCGCGCGGCCGGCACCATCGGCGCCTCGTCGAGGCGGCGGGCGTGGTGGAGATAGGTTTCGCCGCGCTCGCGCAGCGCCCGCGTGCCGTCCGGGCCGGCGAGCGTCAGGATGCGCTGCAGCCAGCGCGAGGCGATGGCGGGCGCCCCGCCCGCGCGGTGCGAGCGCGCGAGAACCACGCGTCGGCACCCCATCGCCATCCAGATGTCGTGGGCGGCGAGGCCGATGCGCCGCTCCGGCGGGTCGAGGTCGAGGTCGGCGCGCATCAGGCGCGACAGGAACGCGTCGGAGCGCGCCGTGCTCGGCCAGGTTCCCTCGTTCATGCCGCCCAAGATCATCACGTCGACGCTCTGGAGCCGCGCTTCCAGGGCGCCCCAGACGAAGACGCGCTGCGACAGGCCGCCGCGCGGGCGAACGTCCGTGCCGCTCATCAAGGCGCGCGCGACGTCCGGAAGCTCTTCCGGCACGAAGGCGAAGCCGGTTTCGGGAGCGGCCACCCAAGACCGCAGGAGATCGCGCAGCGCCGCGCCCGCTTCCTCGGCATAGAGCGCGGTCGGCGCGCCGTCCTCGTCCGCCGCCAAGGCTTCCAGGACACGGGTCAGGGCCTCGGCATAGGGCGCGAGCTCGCCTTCGCCCGCCCCGCGCAATTGGCCGAGCGGGCGGAGCGCCGCTTCCAGCCGCTCGGCGAGGACGCCCGCCCGGTCGCGGTCCTCCGCCTCGATCAGCTGGATCGGGCGGGGCACGCGCGCGCCCTCCGCCTCCGAGGCCGCGCGCCGCACCCGGAAAAGCTCGTGCAGCGTCGCCCCGTCGGCGACGCCGGTGCCGCCGCGAAGAGCGATCAGTTCGATCGTGCGCGCGCCCTCGCGCGCTTCGCCCGGCCGGAACCCCAGCCGCAGGAGCGGGTGCTTGAGGAGCGACAGGAGCGCGATCGGGTCGCTCGGCAGGAGCGCGACCTCCAGCGCCAAAGCCATGAACGTGCCGGGCGCCGTCGCATGCAGCGGACGGCCGGCGGAATCGTTGGCCGAAACGCCGAAGCGTTCCAGCTCGGCGACGACGCGCCGGGCGAGGTTGCGGTCGGGCGTCGTCAACGCCACCGTGGCCCCCGGCTCGCTCAGGGCATCGCGGATCGCCACCGTGATCGCCAGCGCCTCCTCGCGCTCGTCCGCCGCCTCGATCAGCTCCAGCCCGTCCAGCGCCTCGCCGCCGTGGCGCCGGCTGGCCTCCGGCCAGACGTCGGTCGTCTCGGACGGGCGCAGCGCATCCGACAGGAAGCGCTCGCGCGCGAGCAACGGGTCGCCTTCGCCCGGGCCAAGCTGTTCGATGCCGCCACGATCCACCAGCAGCCCTTGCAGAATGCGTTTCAGCCCATGCTGCGGGTGGCCGGGCGCGGCGATCGAGCGCGAGCGGTCGATCGCGTCGAAGCTTAGGCTGTCGAGATGGCAATCCACCCCCGGCAGCACCACCGCGCCGTTGGAGAGACCCGCCACCGCGCGCAGGAAGCGCAGCGTCGAGGGCGCCGTCGCCGTCGAGCCCGCGACCAGGATCGGCTCGACCGATCCCATTGCCCGCAGCCGGTCGGCCTCCGCGTCGAACCACGCGCGGCGCAGCACCGCGCGATCTTCCAGCCCACGTTCCCGCAGGATAGCCGGCCACTGATCGGACAGGATGTTCAGGAAGGTCAGCGTCAGCTGCCACCATTCGGCCAGACGATCCGGCGCGAGCTTGGCGAGATCATGAAGCTTGGCTTCCTCCGTCGCCGCCTCGTCCAGAAACGCGCACAGATCCTCCGCCGAATACAGGGCATCCGCCGCCGAAGCCGGCAGCACGATCTCCTCCGAGGCCATCACCCGCAGCGCCTGCCGGTTCAACCCCTCCTTCCAGAAGCGCACGAGCCGCGCCAAGAGCAGCTGCCGCTCCAGCGCATCCATCTCCGGCTTCAGCTCGCCTTCGAGCCTGAGAAACGCCGAGG
Source organism: Aureimonas sp. ME7 (assembly GCF_903970965.1). GTDB lineage: Bacteria > Pseudomonadota > Alphaproteobacteria > Rhizobiales > Rhizobiaceae > Aureimonas. The sequence continues at coordinate 64,361 of NZ_CAJCKW010000008.1, forward strand.
CTTCGTCCGCATCGCCCAGCGTGCGAATCGAGGGCAGGATCGCTGACCCGCCCCCCAGCGCCCGCCCGAACTCCCCCGCCAGCGCCCGCACCGCACGACGCGTCGGCACAAGGATCGTCAGCCCCGCCAGCGCCAGCGGATCCCCCCCGAAATCCCGCTCGGGAAAGAACCGCCCCCCAAGCACCCCGCGCGTCAGCGTCGGCAAGAAGGGAAGACCGGGAGAAATCGAGAACACACGAGACCGCATCGCGCCAGTCTAGCCGAGGGCGCGGCGGGTGCGAAGGGCGGAGGTGGCGGGGCTATCGCCCCGGGCTCCATCCGGGAAGGAATTCCCGGACCCTTCTTTTCTTTTGAGGACTTTTCCCAATCGGAAGGGGGCCAGGGGCCCCCTTCCGATTGGGACACTCTTCAACAGATGAGGGGTCCAGGGGAAATCATTTCCCCTGGCGGGGTTTGGGGCGGAGCCCCATCAGCAACACCTACGCGCGCTGCGCCCGTGTGGCGCTGGCGGTGAAGGCGGCTTCGGCTTCACCGATGGCTCCGGGAGTGCCGACGGTGATCCAGAGGCCGTCGAGGCGGGCGCCGAAGAGGCGTTCGGCTTCCAGGGCGGTGTCGAAGACGCGGTTGAGGGAGAAGGTTTCTTCCGGCAAGCCGCGGAAGAGGTCGGGCTTGAGGATGCCGGCGCCGGCATAGATGAAGGGGCTCATGTCGCGCTCGGCGACGCGTTGGAGGCGGCCTTCCCGGTCCATGACGAAGTCGCCACGCCCGTCGTAGCCGGTGGCCTGTCGCATTTCGGCGATCAGGAGGAGCATGTCGGCGGAGGCCGGGTTCCAGAGGTCGGCGAGGAGATCGAGGTTGTCGCGGTATCCGTCGATCCAGAACGTGTCGGAATTGATGAGGTAGAAGGGCTCGTGCCCTAGATGGGGCAGGGCGCGCACGATGCCGCCGCCCGATTCGAGAAGCCGGTCGGTCTCGTCGGAGACGATGACTTCCATGTCGCGACGCTTGCGCAGGTGGGCGCGCATGAGGTCGGCCATGTAGTGGACGTTGACGACGACGCGCTCGACGCCGTTGCGCTTGAGCGCATCGAGCCCGTAGTCGATCAGCGCCTTGCCGCGGATTTCGACGAGGGGCTTGGGAATGGTGGAGGTGATCGGGCGCATCCGCTTGCCGAGGCCCGCCGCTAGGATCATGGCGGTCTTCGGCTTGGGGGTGCGGGGCGTGCGAGGGGCGATGGGGGAAGCGGCGTTCACGGGAGTCTCTAGGGTCTCGGGGGTGCCGGCTCGGCGAGAACGCCCCAGCTGTCGTAAAGACGGGCGAGGTCGCGAAGGGCCGGATGGGTCAGCGTTCGGGTCAGGTAGTCTTTGATCCTGGGAATGTGACGCAGGTATTGCGGCTTTCCGTCCCTTTCGAGAAGGCGCACGAAGATGCCGAGAATCTTGGTCAGGCGCTGCGTCGCCATGATCGCGTAGGCCGTTTCGAAGGCGGCCGTGTCGAAGGCGGGATCGGCGGCTTGCCTTGCCTTTACATAGGCGGCGAAGAGGTGGCGTTCCAGCGCGGGCTCGACCGTGACGCGCGGGTCGTGGGCGAGCGCGGCGATGTCGTAGGCGGCGGGGCCGACCATCGCGTCCTGGAAGTCGAGGAAGGCGATGCGCTCGAGGCCCGTCCGCTCTGCGCGCCAGACGAGGTTCGGGGACTGGACGTCGCGCTGGACGAGGTGGGTCTCGGCGGCGTCGAGCGTGGTGAAGAGGGCTTCCCAGATGCGCTCGAAGTCCGCCCGCTCCGCCTGGCTGACGGGTGCGCCGCGCCCGTGCGGCATGTACCAGTCGGGCAGGAGGCTCGCTTCGATCGCCATCGCGCCGTGGTCGAAGGGCGGGACCTCGTAGGCCGTACCGTCCGGCAGGGACAAGCGGCGATCGAAGGGCGTGGCGTGGAGATGGGCTAGGGCCTCGGCAGCCGCTTCGTAGCGCTCGGGGATCGGGCGGCCGGTTGCATCGAGGACGCCGTCGCGGCCGAGATCCTCCATGAGGACGAAGCCGCGGTCGAGATCGAAGGCGTCGATGCGGGGCGCGGCGAGGCCGCGCGCCCGGAGCGCATGCGCCACGGCGACGAAGGGTGTGACGTTCTCAGCCGTGTGGGCGATGCGGGCGTAGGGCAGGCCGTTCTTCACCGGGGGGCCGAGCACGAGCGGGGGCGAATCCATCAGGATCAGGTTTTCGCCGCCGGCCGTCGTCAGCGTGTCGTAGGTGCGCGCCGAAGCGTCGCCGGGAAAGGGCGCGCGGATGGCGTCGGCGTGCCCCGCGCGGGCGAGAAAGGCGAGCATGGCGAGCTGGCGCTCGATGCGACGTGCGGCTTCCGGCAGAGCGCGGATCGCGGCGCGGCGGCCCCCGCCGGGGGCATCCTCCAGTGTCAGGTGGAGGTTGGCGAGGCGTAGAATGTCCGGCGCCTGTTCGGGCCATTCGGCGAGGACGATGCCGGTTTCCGCCGCTTCTTCGAAGCCGAGTTCCTCCAGTTCGCCGGGATCGCCGATCCGGTAGAGGTCGAAATGGGTGACGCGCGGGCGCGTCGGGTAGATCTGGACCAGCGTGTAGGTGGGGGAGGGGACTTCGAGTTCCGGGTCGCCCGCGACGGCCCTCAGGAGCGCGCGGGCAAAGGTGGTCTTGCCGGCGCCGAGCGGACCCGACAAGGCTAGAATGTCGCCCGGTCCGAGATGCGGGGCGAGGGCGGCGGCCAGGCGCTGCGTCGCCCCTTCGTCGGGCAGGTCCAGCGTGAACAGGCCGGTCGGAGGCGCCGGCTCCGGGGGTGCACCGCTCATTCGGCGGCGAGATCCCGGCGGTCGCGCTCCAGCGGGAAACGGCACTGCACCGTGGTGCCGCCCTTCGGCCCGGACAGGATCTCGACCTTGCCGCCGTGCAGCTCGACGAAGGAGCGCACGATCGACAGGCCGAGGCCGGCGCCCGACTGGCGCCCGCCCGACGGGTTGGTCTCGAAGCGCTCGAACAGGCGGGCGACCTCGGTGGGCGCGATCCCCGGGCCCTGGTCGGCGACGGAGAAGATCATCTCGCCGTCGCGCCGCACCGCCTTGAGGCGCACGGTGGAGCCGCCGGGCGCGAAGTTCGCGGCGTTGGACAGGAGATTGAAGAGGATTTGCGTGACGCGGTGCCCATCGGCGCGGAAGGTCGAGCCGGCCTGGCTAAGATCGATGTTGAGGGCGATGTCGTTTTCACGGAACCGGTCGCGCACCGCGTCCGCGGCATGGCCGACCGTGCCGGCGACGTCGACGTCGGTCAGGTCGAGATCCATGATGCCGGCGTCGATCGTCGCCAGATCCAGGATGTCGTTGACGATGGTGAGGAGCGAGGAGGTCGAGGTGCCGATATAGTCGAGATATTCCGACTGCCGGTCGTTGAGTGGGCCCGTCTCGGGTGAACGGAGGAGGGCGGAGAAGCCGATGATGTTGGTCAGCGGCGAGCGGAGCTCGTAGTTCACGTGCTGGACGAAGTCGCTTTTCAGGCGCGCGGCGTTTTCCAGCGCCTCGTTGCGCTCGCGCAGCATGCGCTCGGCCTCGCGCGCGTCGGAAATGTCGGTGAAGGTCAGCATGGTCTGGCCGGCCGGCAGCGGCACGATGCCATAGGCCTGGACGCGGCCATCGGACAGTTCGAACTCGCCCGATTCCGCCTCGCGCGGTCCCTCGTCGAAGGCGGTCACGGCGTGGGAGAAAGTCGACCATGTCGGCGAAGCCGCGCCGCCCGCCTCGCCCGCGCGGATGGAAACGGAGGCGGTCGCGGGGAAGGCGCGGATATGGGGCTTGGCGGCGAGGAACTCCTCCGACAGGCCCCAAAGCTCGGCGAAGATCGGGTTCGACAGGCGCAGGCGCCCGTCCTGGCCGAACACGGCGACGCCCTCGCGCAAGAAGTCGAGCGTTTCGCCTTGGAGGCGGACCAGCGCATTGAGGCGCGATTCGAGCTGTAGCTTTTCCGTCAGGTCCTCGAACACCCAGGTCGCGCCGCCGCGCGGCTCGGGGCTGGCGAAGACGCGCAGCGTGCGCCCGTCCGTCAGGTGCCACAGCGCCTCGGTCGGCTGCGTGGCGCGGTGGGCGGCGAGGATGTCGGCCTTCACGTCGCGTAGAGGGCGATCGTCCGGCAGGATTCCGCGCGAGCGCAGCTGGTCGAGGATGCCGCCATGGTCGGGCGCGGTCTCGAGATAGGCACTCGCAAGGTCGAACAGCCGTGCGAAGGCGGCGTTGTGGTAGAGAAGGCGGGTCTTCTCGTCGAAGCGCGCGATCGCGGTGGTGAGCTGGTCCAGCGTTTCGGAATGCGAGCGCACGGTCTCGTCGAACTCGCGCCGGATGGTCTCGGTGTCCGAAATGTCGATCGCAAGGCCCGCCGTGCCGAAGGGTCCGGCGGCGTCGACGACGCGGAAGTTGCGCCGATCGGCCTCGACCACGGCGTTGAGCTTGTCGGAAAAGCGGCCGGACTGGCGCGTCGTCGCCGCGATGCGCGCCCGGTCCTGCTCGTTCAGGAACTCGGTCTGGTCTTCCACCGCCGAGGTGACGCCGCGCGCGTCGACGGCCTTCGCATAGGCCTCATTGACCCAGATCAGGCGCCCTTCCTCGCTGCGCACCCACATCGGGATAGGCGCGGCATCGAATAGGGCCTGCATGGTTTCGATCATGCCGTTGGCCCGGTCGTGCTCGACCTTGAGGGCGCCAAGCTCCTCGCGCAGGCCCGACAGGGCAGAAAAGCGCACTGCGGCGAGTGCGCCGACCGTGCGTCCGACCACCTCGACGAGGCGCCCGTCCGGCTGCTCGATCTCCAGCCGGAACGGCTCGGCGCGCGAGCGCAGGCGCGAGATGGCGTCCAAGAGCTTCGCGCTCGCTTCCGCGCTCATCCATGAGGGAAAGTCGAGGAAGGCGATCGGGTCCGCCGGCAGGCCGAGCCCCTTGGGCAGAGCGCCGATGAGGTCCGGCGCGCCGCTTCCCGAGTAGACCAGAAGGCGCTGCCCGTCCTCGGCGAGCAGGCTGCCGCGCCGGTCGGCCTCGTTGAGCGCGTCGGCGAGTTCGGCCCGCAGCCGGGCGTTTTCGTCGGCGGTCGCTGCCTGCTGGCGGATCAGCCAGACGGCGGCGATCATCGCCGCGCCGATCGTCAGGCCGATCATCGCGAGATAAAGGAGGGACTCCGGGCCCATCGGGTTGGCGACGGCCTCCTGCGCGAGCGCCGCGCCCGGCCAGGCGACGAGCGCCACGCCAAGGCAGGCCGCCCCGCGCGGCGCGCGGCCGGAGCAGGGCGTCCAACGGGTTGAGCTTCGGCCGATCCCCCGATCCGCCGCCTGATGTGATTCGCGCGTCCGCATCCCGTCCTTCTCAGCGGCCGCTTCCTAGCGAACGACCGTCCCCGTCTCGCCATCCGTTCCCCAACGGGAAGGCGAGCCGCGAATCTAAACGGTGGATAACCTCCCGCAAAGCGCTTGGGGTAACCAAGACGCAAAAAAGAAAAGGCGCCGAGGGGGTTGCCATCGGCGCCTTTGTCCTATCCCGGCCACGCTTCGCGCGCGGATCGAAACGCGTTCTAGTAGCGGTAATGCTCGGCCTTGAAGGGTCCCTGCGGCGTCACGCCGATATAGGCCGCCTGTTCGTTCGACAGGGTCGAGAGCCTTGCGCCAAGCTTGTCGAGATGAAGACGCGCGACCTTCTCGTCGAGATGCTTGGGCAGGACATAGACCTGGTTGGCGTACTGGCCGCCCTTGGTGAAGAGCTCGATCTGGGCCAGCGTCTGGTTGGTGAACGAGGCCGACATCACGAAGCTCGGGTGGCCGGTCGCGTTGCCGAGGTTGAGGAGGCGCCCTTCGGACAGGAGCAGCATGCGCTTGCCGTCCGGGAAGGTCACCATGTCGACCTGCGGCTTGATGTTGGTCCAGGTCAGGTTCTTGAGCGCGGCGACCTGAATCTCGTTGTCGAAATGGCCGATATTGCCGACGATGCACATGTCCTTGACCGTGCGCATCGTGTCCAGCGTCACGACGTCCTTGTTGCCGGTCGTGGTGATGATGATGTCGGCGGTGGGGGCGGCATCCTCGAGGGTGACGACCTCGAACCCGTCCATCGCCGCCTGGAGCGCGCAGATAGGGTCGACCTCGGTCACCTTGACGCGCGCGCCCGCGCCCTGGAGCGAGGCGGCCGAGCCCTTGCCGACGTCGCCGTAGCCGCAGACGACCGCGACCTTGCCGGCCATCATCACGTCCGTGGCGCGGCGGATACCGTCGACGAGCGATTCCTTGCAGCCGTACTTGTTGTCGAACTTCGACTTCGTCACGCTGTCGTTGACGTTGATCGCGGGGAAGGGAAGAAGCCCCTTCTTCTGCAGCTGATAGAGCCGGTTGACGCCCGTCGTCGTTTCCTCGGTCACGCCCTTGATGGCGTCGCGCTGGCGCGCGAAGAAGCCGGGGGTCTGGCCCATGCGCTTTCGGATCTGCGCGAAGAGAACCTCTTCCTCCTCCGAACTCGGATTGGACAGAACGTCCTCGCCGGCTTCGGCGCGCGCGCCGAGGAGGATGTACATCGTGGCGTCGCCGCCGTCGTCGAGGATCATATTGGAGGGCTGGTTGTCCGGCCACTGGAAGATGCGGTCGGTGTAGTCCCAGTACTCCGTCAGGCTTTCGCCCTTGACCGCGAAGACAGGCGTGCCGGTCGCCGCGATCGCGGCCGCCGCGTGGTCCTGCGTGGAGAAGATGTTGCAGGAGGCCCAGCGGACCTCCGCGCCAAGCGCCTGCAGCGTCTCGATCAGGACGGCGGTCTGGATCGTCATGTGGAGCGAGCCGGTGATGCGCGCGCCCTTCAAGGGCTGTTCGGCCCCGAACTCCTCGCGGCAGGCCATGAGGCCCGGCATCTCGGTTTCGGCGATGTCGAGTTCCTTGCGGCCCCAGTCGGCCAGCGACAGATCCTTGACGACGAAATCACCGTTGGCGGCAGTCATGATGTCTACTCCTTGGCGCTCCGGTTCCCCGACGCGATGGGGAGAGCAGGGCCGCTTGAACCCCCGGAGCTTGCGGGGCGCGGCCGATCGGCCGCTTCCTTAGCAGGCAGCGGGGAGGAATGATATAAGGAAATCCTTATACGTTTATCTCGTCAGCAATCCTCGCCGAAGCGATTGGCGACGAGATCGGCGATGGCCCGCATCGCGTCGTCGGCGTCCGGCCCTTCGGCACGCACGTCGATCGTGGTTCCCTGGCCGGCGGCCAGCATCATCAGGCCCATGATCGACTGGCCGCCCACCGACAGCCCGTCGCGCGAGATGGTGATCGCGGCGGAGAACCCTTCCGCGAGCTGCACGAACTTGGCCGAAGCGCGGGCGTGGAGACCCTTGCGGTTGACGATCGTCAGCGTCCGCTCGACGGCCGGGTCCCCGCTGGCGCTGACCCCCGGCATCGACTGGGAAACGGGCTCTGTCTTGCTCATGTCGGGGCCAGCGGGGGTTCGAGCTCGGGACAACTACTTGCCGCTGAGGATGCGGCTGGCGACGGCGATATACTTGCGGCCCGCATCCTGGGCGGCGACCAGGGCCTCGTCCATCGGCTTCTCGCCCCGGACGCTCGCGAGCTTGATCAGCATGGGCAGATTGACGCCGGCCAGAACGTCGATGGCGCCCTCGTCCATGACGGAAATGGCCAGATTGGACGGCGTCCCGCCGAACATGTCGGTCAGGATGATCACGCCCTTGCCGCGCTCGGCATCGCGAACCGCCTGGAGGATGTCGAGCCGGCGCTGCTCCATGTCGTCGTCCGGACCGATGCAGATCGTCTCGAACGCTTCCTGGCGACCCACCACATGCTCGACGGCAAGCTTGAATTCACGCGCGAGCTGGCCATGCGTCACCAGCACCAGTCCAATCATACGTCGTTCACTCCGGGCACTGCCCCCTGGTTGAGCATCCGATTGTGCGCCTGCGATCAAATTGCTGCAAGGCGCGTCAAGTCACACCACCCGGAATCTTTCCAGAAAGCGCCAACCCCTGAATGCGTGGGGCGGCAGGCGCCGATCCCGGACGACGTGACCTTGCTGCATTGCAAAATCACGAGGTCGGTCGAACGTTCCAGAAGGCGGCGTTTCGAGCGAGGGTGAGGAGAATATCGGCGCCGAAGCCCGGGTCGCGTTCGGGCAGCCGGATGCGGCGCAGGCGGGCGCTCCCGAGCGTCTCGAACTCAGGCTCGGGCATGCGCGCGACGGTCTCGCGCGGCACGAGGTCCACCACGAGATCGAGGCGGACGGGAGACGCGAAGGTCTCCGGGAGAAGGCCGATACCACGCACCTCGATCAGCCCCCGGATCGCGTCGGGCGCTTCGGCGAGGACGTCGTCGCCCTCTTGCGTCACGAAGATCTGATCGTCGGATACGAGGCAGGCGTCGAGGCCCGCCGCTTCGCCACGCCGGAGCGCGGACAGCGCCAGCGAGGACTTGCCGCTGCCCGAAGGCCCGCGAAGAAGGATGCCGCGCCCGCCGAGCCGGATCGCCGTGCCATGAAGTTGGATCCGCCTCACGCGTCGCAGGGAAGCTGGACGGTGAAGCGCGCGCCCGCGATGCCGCCGGGCGCCTTCGGGTCGAGGATGTTCTCGGCCCGGATCTCGCCGCCGTGCGCTTCCACGATCTGGCGCGAGATCGACAGGCCGAGGCCGGAATTCTGGCCGAAGGATTCCGCGCCCGGCCGGTCGGTGTAGAAGCGCTCGAAGATGCGCTCGATCTTCTCGGCTTGAATGCCGGGTCCGTTGTCCTCGATCGTCACCGTGCAGGAGCGTGTGCGCCGTTGGAGGCGAACGCCGATGCGCCCCGCATCGTCGGGCACGAAGGAACGCGCGTTGTCGATGAGATTGGTGAAGACCTGGCTGAGGCGAAGGTCGTGGCCGGAGATCCGATAGGTCTTGGGCGTCGGGGGCGCTGCGACGGAAAGCTCGATCGCCACCGTCTGCCCCGGCTTCACATGGGCCCGAGCCCCATCCACCACGGATTCGACGAGGGCCGCCAGGTCGACCTCGCCCGCGACCTCGCGCGCCAGTTCCGCGTCGAGGCGCGAGGCGTCGGAAATGTCGGTGATCAGCCGGTCGAGCCGCTTCACGTCGTGCTGGATCACCGCCAGCAGCCGCTCGCGCGAATGCTCGTTGCGCGCCAAGGGCAGGGTTTCCACCGCCGAGCGGAGCGAGGTCAGCGGGTTCTTCAACTCGTGGCTGACATCGGCCGCGAAACTCTCGATCGCATCCATTCGCGCATAAAGCGCCACCGTCATGTCGCGGATGGAGGAGGCGAGGTGGCCGACCTCGTCGGCGCGGTCGCCGAAGTCGGGGATCTCCTCGCGCGCGTTGATGCCGCGCCGGACGCGCACGGCGGCGGCCGACAGGCGGCGAAGCGGCGTCGCGATCGTGGAGGCGAGAAGGATCGACAGGATCACGGTGACGAGGGCGGCGACCGCGAAGGTGCGCACGATCGCCATGCGCTCGGCCTGGACGATCCGGTCGATGTCGCCCCCTTGCGTCGAGAGAAGCAGAACGCCGAGGACGGCGCGAAAGCGCTGGATCGGCACGGCGACGGAGACGATCATCTCGCCGTTCTCGGTGGAGCGGACGAGGGCGCGCGGCCCCCCGGTGAGCGCGCTCATGACTTCCGGATAGGTCGAACCCGAGCCGCCCGGCGTTTCCTTATAGATCGGCAGGTCGCCGTGGCCGAGGAAGCGGCCGGTCTCGCGGCTGATCCAGGCGAAGACGCCGGTTTCCTCTTCCTGCTCCACCGGGGGCAGGTCGTAGCGCAGGATTTGGCCGCGCGAATAAAGATGACGCGAATCGAGGATCAGGTTGGCGTCGCGGTCGTAGAGACGCGCGCGCGTGCGTGTCGGCGAGATCAGACGGCGCAGGAGCGGGGCGACACGTTCGGGATTGATCGGGAAGTCGAGGGATTCCGACAGGTCCGGATTGGGCTGGAGCGTCGCCCCCGCCTGGAGTTCGAGAAGGCGCTCGGGATCGAGGGTGATCGAGTTGGTCTCGACCGTCGCCGACGCCGCGATGGCGCTCGCGATGATCTCGCCCTGCGTCAGCAGGCTTTCGACGCGCGCGTCGATCAGCCCTTCGCGGAACTGGTTGAGGTAGAGGATGCCCGAAACCAGAACTACGAGCGCAACCAGGTTCAGGAAGACGATGCGCCGGGTCAGCGAGGAGAAGATCGAGTGGCCGAGGAGGCGCCGGACGCGGATCACCAGCCGGCGCACGAAGGGGGCGCGCCGCCAGCGCATGCGCGCGGCGCGCCGGCGAGCAGGCGTTTCCGTCGTCGTGTGGCTGGCGATCCCCAAGCGAGACTCCCCCTCAGATCTCGCGGAAGCGGTAGCCCACTCCGTAAAGCGTCTCGATCATGTCGAAGTCGTCGTCGATCGCCTTGAACTTCTTGCGCAGCCGCTTGATGTGGCTGTCGATCGTCCGGTCGTCGACATAGACCTGCTCGTCGTAGGCGGCGTCCATCAGCGCGTCGCGGCTCTTCACGACGCCAGGCCGCTGGGCAAGCGAATGCAGGATCAGGAACTCGGTGACGGTGAGCGTCACCGGCTGGCCCATCCAGGTGCAGGTGTGGCGCTCCTGGTCCATCACCAGCTGGCCGCGCTCCAGCGAAGATTCCGGGCTCGGGCCCGTCTTGCCCGCGCCCCCTTCGCGCGGGGCGCCGCGCCGGAGGATGGCACGCACGCGCTCCACCAGGAGACGTTGGCTGAACGGTTTGCGGATATAATCGTCGGCGCCCATCTTGAGGCCGAAAAGCTCATCGATCTCCTCGTCCTTGGAGGTCAGGAAGATCACCGGCAGGTCGCTCTTCTGACGAAGGCGGCGCAAAAGCTCCATGCCGTCCATGCGCGGCATCTTGATGTCGAAGATGGCGAGCTGCGGCGGGCGGGCCGACAGGCCTTCCAGCGCGGATGCGCCGTCCGTGTAGGTTTCGACGCGGTAGCCTTCGTTCTCCAGGGCGATCGACACCGATGTCAGGATGTTGCGATCATCATCCACCAGCGCGATCGTGGGCATCGTGTTCGAACTCCTGTCCTGGCCCGCCGATACGAGGCAGGCCTTCCAAAATCTGCGGCGCCCACCGCGGTCGCTTGCGTGCGATCGGGCGTGTCCGCTTGATTCGTTGTGACAGGCAAATGTGGCAGGGGTGGCGCTTTTGCAACGGTTTTGCCGCAAAAGCGAAGGGAAACCGCGCGTCCGACCGCAAAAAGCGTGAGCGTTTCGGGTTTGGGCGCTGCCAGGCGTCCGGCTCGGCAGCGCCCGGCACGTTCTTAAAGATCGACCTTGACGTTCTCCGTCGTGTCGGGGCGCGGCTTGTCGCCGACATAGGCCTTGGCGAATTCCCAGGCCTGCGTGATCTTGTTGGACGTCACGTCCCAGATCTCGGCCTGGCTGGGGCGGATCACCAGAACCGCCGTGTTCGGGCCGTCCTTGCCGCCCGGCATCCAGGCTTCCGCCTGCGGGTCCCAGGCTTCGTCGATCCGGGCGCGGTCGGTGGACAGGCTAGCCGTGCCCGAGACCGCCACGTATTCTTCCTTCTGGACAAAGGAGCAGGCGACCTGCGCGTCGGCTTCGATCTCGTCCACCTTGTGCGAGTTCTTGTCGGTGATGAAGAGGATCTCGCCGCGCTCGCGCGAGATGCGGGGCGCCATCGGGCGCGAGCGCAGCTTGCCCCCGTCGCGCGTCGTCACCATGCAGGTCTGGAAATCCTCGACCATGTCCCAGAACTTCTCGGCCGGCTGCTCGCTCATCGTGCGTCCTTTCGCGTATCGCGTTGGCATTCGAGCGACAACGCGCGTCGGCCCCAAAAGTGCCGGACGAGAACGAAGCCAAGCGGGTTGGTCCGCTATCCGCGGCGCCCGCGCCAAAAATATTTCGTGGTGATTTAACCCGATTAGAGTTCTCGATCTAACCGATTTAGAGTGCTATTCCCCAATTTAAATCGTTTTATTCGCCTGGTTCTAAGTATTGTCGGAGTTTTCGAACAGTTGCCGACTTCGAGAGTCCACGATATTTGCTTGCGCTACCCGGGTGTTCCGGTGACGGTGTAGGGAACGAGCGACATGGAAGAAATCGGGATCCGCAACCCGACGAGCGGGATCGAGACGACGGGTCTCTCCGGGCTGTCCTCCCTGCGCTGGAACCTCGGCGAAGGCGAACTCGTGGAAACCGCGATCCGCCGAGGCGAGGCGAAGCTGACGTCGCACGGCGCGCTTCTCGTCACCACGGGTCAGCACACCGGCCGCAGTCCGAAGGACAAGTTCGTCGTGCGCGACGAGACCACCGAGGACCGGATCTGGTGGGACAACAACAAGCCGATGTCGCGCGAGGCGTTCGAGCGCCTTTACGCCGACTTCCAGGCGCATGCGCAGGGGCGCGACCTGTTCGTTCAAGATCTCGTCGGCGGCGCCGACAAGGCCAATGCGATCCGGGCTCGCGTCGTCACCGAGTTCGCCTGGCACTCGCTGTTCATCCGCAACCTCCTGATCCGCCCGAGCCGCGAGGAGCTCGCGAGCTTCGTGCCGGAGCTGACGATCATCGACCTGCCGTCCTTCCGGGCCGATCCCGAGCGCCACGGCTGCCGCACCGAGACGGTGATCGCCTGCGATTTTTCGCGCAACATCATCCTGATCGGCGGCACGACCTATGCCGGCGAGATGAAGAAGTCGGTGTTCACCGTCCTGAACTACCGTTTGCCGGAAACCGGCGTGATGCCGATGCACTGCTCGGCCAATGTGGGCGCTGCGGGTGACGCGGCCGTGTTCTTCGGCTTGTCCGGCACCGGCAAGACGACGCTCTCGGCCGACCCGTCGCGCACGCTGGTCGGCGACGACGAGCACGGCTGGGGTGAAAACGGCATCTTCAACTTCGAGGGCGGCTGCTACGCCAAGACGATCCGCCTGTCGGCCGAGGCCGAGCCGGAAATCTTCGCCACGACCCGCATGTTCGGAACGGTCCTGGAAAACGTCGTTCTCGACGAGAACCGCGTGCCCGACTTCGACGACGCCTCGCTCACCGAGAACACGCGCGCCGCCTATCCCCTGCACTTCATCCCGAACGCCAGCGACACGGGACTTGCCGCCCATCCGAAGAACATCATCATGCTGACGGCGGACGCCTTCGGCGTGATGCCCCCGATCGCCAAGCTGACGCCGGATCAGGCGATGTACCACTTCCTGTCCGGCTACACGGCCAAGGTGGCGGGCACCGAAAAGGGTGTGACGGAGCCCGAAGCCACGTTCTCGACCTGCTTCGGCGCGCCCTTCATGCCGCGCCATCCCGCCGAATACGGCAACCTCCTGCGCGATCTCATCGCCCGCCACGGCGTCGACTGCTGGCTGGTCTCGACGGGCTGGACCGGGGGCGCCTACGGCACGGGTAAGCGCATGCCGATCAGGGCGACGCGCGCGCTCCTGGCCGCCGCCCTCGACGGATCGCTGAAAGGCGCCGAGTTCCGCACCGATCCGCATTTCGGCTTCCAGGTGCCGGTCGCGGTGCCGGGCGTCGAGGCGGCGATCCTCGACCCGCGCTCGACTTGGGCCGACCCCGCCGCCTACGACGCGCAGGCCCGCAAGCTCGCCTCCATGTTCCGGGCGAACTTCGAGAAGTTCGAGGACCACGTGGAAGCGGGCGTGATCGACGCCTCGCCGACCGTGGCGCTCGCCGCCGAGTAAGGCGTCCGCCGCATCGTCTCCTGGGGAGGAGGCCAAGGGGCTCGCGATCCTTAAGGGGTCGCGGGCCTCTTTCCGTTTGGATGCGCCCGCTCCAGCCTCGGTTGCGGCCTGCGTCGGCCGGCCGGGGAGCGGCTCGCCGATGCCGTTTCGGCCGGAAGCGGTCTTCGTCCATTCGTCTTCTCGGCCCGGCCGCACTTCGGCGGGTAGGCGATCCTCGCGATCCAACGCGTTATGCGCGTGGACGTCGTTCGAAGGGTGATTGCGGGCTCTCCAACTGGCCCTGTATGTCTGGCACCTGGAACGAGAGGCGGTGAAGACATGAGCGAGATTGCCTCGGAGCGAGGTCTTAAGGTGAGTGCTCGCGTTCTGATCCCGGACGACGAGCTTTCGGAAACCTTCATCCGCTCCGCCGGGCCCGGCGGCCAGAACGTCAACAAGGTCGCGACGAGCGTTCAGCTTCGCTTCACGGCGGGTGCGTCCTCGGTTCTATCGGACGAGGTGAAGGCGCGCCTCCTGAAGCTCGCCGGTCAGCGCGCGACGAAGGAGGGCGAGGTCCTGATCGAGGCCTCGCGCTTTCGCACGCAGGAGCGCAACCGGGCCGATGCGCGCGAGCGCCTCGTCGAACTGGTGCGGGCGGCTCTCGTGCCGCCGCCCCCGCCGCGGCGCAAGACGAAGCCGTCCAAGGGATCGATCGAGCGCCGTCTTCAGGCCAAGAAGGGGCGCGGCGGCATCAAGCGCATGCGGGGCAGGGTCGAAGACTGAGGCGAGCGGGTGCCGCCGGCAGCTCTCAGCCGTGCGCCAGGGGGGCGTCTCCTTGCGAGATCGCGCGGGCGCGGCTGGCCCAGGTTCCGGCGGTCTGCGGCTTGATGAAGAGGGTCGTCACATCCGGCACTTCCGTCTTCAGGCGGTTCTCGATGCGCCCGACGCAGGCCTCGATCTCGGGCGCGCTCATATGGTCCTCGAACTCGGCGCTGAGCGCGGCGACGATCTGCCGGGGGCCGAGATGGGTCGTCACCACGCCGTTGGCGCTGCGCACCGCCGGGTCGGCCTCGGCGATGCGCAGGATCGCCTCCTGAACGGCCGGCAGTGCCGGCTCGCCGATCAGGAGCCCCTTGCTTTCGCGCGCCAGGAAGATCGCGACGCCCGTCAGAACCAGTCCGATGCCGATCGAGGCGACGCCATCGAGCGCCGGCTCGCCCAGCCATTCGGCTAGGAAGATGCCAAGAAAGGCGATCGCCAGTCCGATCAACGCCGCCGTGTCTTCCAGAAGAACGGTGAAGGTCGTCGGATCCTTGCTGCGCCGGATCGCTTCGAGATAGCCGAGCGTGCCCTTTTCGCGGTTGAGCTCGCGCAGCGCGACGATCCAGGAAAAGCCCTCGAACAGGAACGAGGCGCCGAGCACGGCATAGTTCCAGCCTGCGTTCTCGATCGGCTCCGGGTTCGCGATGTGGTGGATGCCCTGGTAGATCGAAACGCCGGCCCCCAGCGCGAAGACCAGAAGCGCGACGATGAAGCTCCAGAAGTAGAGTTCGCGCCCGTGCCCCAGCGGATGCGTCCGGTCCGCCGGCCTTTCGGCCCGGCGCATGCCGTAGAGGAGGAGGACCTCGTTGCCCGTGTCGACGAGGGAGTGGACGCCTTCGCTGAGCATGGCCGAGGAGCCGGTGAAGAACGCCGCGCCGAACTTGGTCAGCGCGATCAGGAAGTTTCCGCCAAGCGCGGCGTAGACCACCGTCTTCGATCCATCCGCCACGCGCCGTCTCCCCATCCGAATGACAGGGGATATGGCGTGGAAGCGCATAAGGTCGATGGAGCTCGGCCGCCGTTCACGGCTGCCAGTCGCGCATCTCCAAGGCATGCCCGCCGAGCTTCTGAAACGCGCGCTGCCGGCAGGAGAAGACGATGATCTGCTGGTCGCGCGACTGGCGGTGGAGGGCGTCGAACATCCGCTCGATCCGGTCGTCGTCGGAATACACGAGCGCGTCGTCGAGGATGACAGGTGCCGGCTGTCCGTCGCGCGCCAGGAGCCGGGCGAAGGCAAGACGCGTCAGGACCGACAATTGCTCGCGCATGCCCCCGCTCAAGCGCTCCACCTCCTCGTCCAGCCCGTTGCGGCGGATCGTCTGGGGCAGGAGCGTCCGGTCGTCGAAGACGATGGAGGCGTCGTCGAAGAGAAGGCCGAGAAGCGGCTTCAGTTCGGCCATCACGGGTTTCAGATAGAGTTCGCGCGCCTCTGCGCGCGCTCTCTCCAGCGCTCCCCCGAGCGTTTGGAGAACGGCGACCTCGCGCTCGAAGGCGGCCACCTGCGCGTCGGCCGCCGACAGCGCCTCGGCGGTTTCGCGCCAGGCTTCCTCCACCGCGTCCTCCGAACGGGCGCGAATTTCCGCGCCGAGTTCGGACAGTTGCAGTTCGAGCTTCTGGATCTCCTTCTCCGCGCTTTCCGCCACCGAGCGCGCCCGCCGGACGGTGGCCTCTAGGGAGGCGAGGTCGGCAGCGGCGGCGCGCAGGTCGCCGGCGCGCCGGCTCGCATCCTCGAAGGCCTCGTCGAGGGTGCGCCGCTCGGCTTCGAGCGCCGCGCGGCGATCCTCGCGCTCGTCCTCGCGTCCGAGGATCGCCTCCATGTGGACCTTGTCGGCGTTCAAGGCGGCCAGCGCCGTATGCGCTTCCAGAATGGCCTCCTCGGCGCGCTGGCGCATCGGCTCCGCTTCACGGGCGGCCTCGCGCGCGTGCTGGCGGCGTGTGTCGGCTTCTACCAGAAGCGCGCGCAGCGCGGCCGGATCGCCGTCCGGCTCCGGCGCGGCGTCGCCCGTCGGCGTATGCGCGGCGACCTCGGCGCGCAGCTTGGCCAAGCCTTCGGGCGCGAGAAGCGCGAGGCGGGCGCGCAGCCCTTCCGCCTCGCGTCCCGCCCGCTCGGCCTCCGCCTGACGCGCACGCGCGGAGGCGAGGTCCGGCACCGCGAGCGCCGCCAGCGCCGCGCGCCGCCGCTCCCGGCACTTCGTCAGCTGCTCGTCGCCGGCGGCCGCCCGGTTGGAGCGCAGCGTGATCGTGCCGACGCCCGCCACATGAAGGCTCGCCTGCGAGCCGTAGCTGCGCGTTTCTCCCTCAGTGAGCGGGGCGCCGTCGAGGGTCGCGCGAATATCGCCGTTCGCCTCGTAGGCGATCGAGACGCTCGGGCGCGCGGCTTCCGCGACCGCTTCCAGCCGGGCGATCTCGATTTCCAGCGCCTGGAGGTCGTCGATCGCGCGTGGGCTGATCCGCAAGGGCTCGAGGCCGGCCTCGCAGGCTTCCAGCGCTTGACGCGTCGTCTCCGCTTGGCGCATGCGGTCCCGGAGTCCGGCGAAGCGCGCGGCGGCGTCGCGCGCGCGCGTCGCCGCATCCAGGCGGGCGAGCCCGTTGCGAGCCTCCGCCTGCGCCGCTTCCGCCGCCTCGCCGTTCCGGCGCGCCGCTTCCAAAACGGCGGCCGCTTCGTCGCGCCTCCGGGTGGCCTCAAGGCGCCGGCTCTCGGTTTCGCCCAGCTTGGCTCGGAGATCGCCGGCCTTGATCCGAGCTCCCTGAAACGCCTCAAGGGTCCGGCGGGCGCTCTCGCTGCGCTCGCGCGCCAGGCGAAGCTCGGCCTCGGCGGCCTTCAGTCTTTCGGCATGCGCCCGGGCGAGGTCGAAGGCGGCCTCCGCCCGCTCGATCGCCGCCCGGCGCGAAAGACGGTCGTCCTCCCGGTCGAGCTCGGCGAGACGCCGGGCGGCCAGAGCCCGCTTGTCCAGCGCCTCGCGCAGCTGCGCGACCTCGGCGGAAAGCTTCGCCTCGCGCGCGGCCAGCGCCTTTTGCTCCTCGATCGCGGCGGCGTATCGCCCGCCGGCCTTCGGGCCTCGCTTGGTCACGAGCCGGTCGAGCTCGTCCGCCACCCTCGCCATGATCTCGGCCATGCGCCGGCCGCCGGTCACGGCTTCCACCTCGCCCTGCACCGATTCCAGAAGCGTCGCGCGGGTTTGCCGCTCGCCGTCCTCCTCGGACTTGGAACGGCGCTCGAGACCGGTGACGCCCTGGCGCACCCAGAGAAGACCGGCCGGGCCGCCCGTTCCGCCCTTCACGAGGCCGGAGATGAAGTTCTCCGCCTCGTCGGCCTGATGGAGAATGCGCCCGGTTCCTAAGTCGCTGACGCGGGCGTTCTTGCCGGCGTAATACTGCTTGGCGATGCGAAAGCGCCCCGCCGCCGTCTCGATGTCCACCTCGACGAGCGGGCTGCCGCCGCTGTAGGGGCGCAGGCGCTGAACCTCGCCGGGCGTTCCCGAATAGGGCTGGAAGAACAGGGCGTGCAGCGCCTCGAAGCTCGTGGACTTGCCGAACTCGTTGGCCGCGCAAAGGACGTTGACGCCGTCGCCGAAACCCTCGATCGCGACCCCTCGTCCGGCGAAGCGCCGGACGTTGTGAAGGCGAAGCGCGTGGATCCTCATGCCGCCACCGTCTGCGACAGGGCATAAAGGCGAGCCAGCGCGGCGCGCGCGATCTCGCGCTCCGAACCGGCGAGTCCGGCGTCCTCCGATCGGCGCAGGAGTGCGTCCGCCGCCTCGCGCAGCGCCCCCGCGCGGTCGATCCGGTCGAGGTCCTCGACCTCGCACTCGCTGATCAGCCCTTCCGCGTCGAGTGCGAGATGGGCGAACTCGGGCACCGCATGCGCCACCGCTTCGAGAAGCGCCGTTCGATCGGCCAAGCGCACCGTTCCGGTGACGCTGAGCTGAACCAGCGTCTGTCGCCGCGCGTCGGGGGGTGGGAGACGGGAGGCAAGGGTGCCCACGGCATCCTCGCCGTTCATCAGGTGCAGCTCCAGGACGCGCCAGGAAAAGCTCGCGGTCGGCAGCGACGCGGCCTCGGGCAGGGCACCCGGGGCGTCGAGCCGGATCAGGAGCGCTTCGCCCGGCCGGTCGTGCTTGAAGCGGTCGGGCTCGGGCGCGCCGCTGTAGCGCGTGCGCGGATCCACCGTCATCGCCCCGTGCCAGTCGCCGAGCGCCAGATAGTCGAGCCCGGCGCGGCGCGCCCGGTCGGGCGCCAGGATGTCGGCGCCCGAACCTTCCTCCGAGAAGCTCTGGATCGGACCGTGAGCAAGCCCGATGCGCAGCGTGCCTTCGGGCGTGGCGGCAGCGTCCATCCATTCCGTCAGGTCCCGGCCCGGGCGACGGGTGGTGCAAGGGGCCGGCAGAAGAACGGCTCGGCCCCCGAGTTCGATCGGGCGCGCTTCGACGGCGAGGATCACGTTGGGCGGCGCCTCGGCCTTGAGGCTGGCCCAGAGTTGCGAAGCCTGGAGCGAATCGTGGTTGCCCGGCAGGATCACCCAGCGGATCGGCGCGTGGCGCGCCATTTCGACCAGCGCCTGACGGCGGATGTCAGGGGCGGGGGTTTCGGTGTCGAACGTGTCGCCCGCCAGAAGGATCGTCTCGGCACCGGTGTCGCGCGCGTGGCCAGCAAGGCGAGACAGGACGCCGTGGCGCGCTTCGCGCAGGCGGCCGGGCAGATCTCCACCGAGATGGCCGAAGCGCTTGCCCAGATGCAGGTCGCTCGAATGGATGAAACGGATCATGCGGGACCTTGCGGGTTCGAAACGCGGCCGGCGAGCGGTGCGTTCGAACGCCCCTTCGGTTTCGGGAGGCGGTTTCGATGCCGAATGCTGTAGCCGGGGGGCGAAGACGAGGGCAAGCCGCGATCGGACGCGAAGCGGGACGGCGGGCGGGTCTCAGGCCGAGCGCAGCGCGGTCCTGCCTTCCGGGCGTCGAAGCGTGGGCGGTCGGATTTTCTCGGGCGAGGTCGGGCGGCCGATGAGGTAGCCCTGGATCTGGTCGATCCGGTATTCGCGCATCAGGGCGAGCTGCCAGGGGTGCTCCACACCCTCCACCAGGATCTGCTTGGAGCGGTTGCGAACGAGCGCGATGATGTCCTGCATCATCGCCGCCCCTTGCGGGGTGGCACAGTCGGCCAGGAACGAGCGGTCGATCTTGACCGTGTCGAAGTCGATCAGCCGCAGCCAGGACAGGCCGGCGAACCCGGTGCCGAAGTCGTCGAGCCAGATGCGGATGCCGAGCTGCTTCAACTCGGCGATGCAGCGCAGGACGCCCGAGTTGATCTCGAGTTCCAGCCCTTCGGTGATCTCGAAGGCGAGCCGGTTGCCCTCGACGTTGGTTTCCCCGAGGATCGCGGCGATCGACGCCGAGAAGCCGGGCGCCCGCAGCTGAACGGCCGATACGTTGACGCTGACCACCGGAATGCGATCGTCGCACAGGATCTCGCGGCAGACGGTGCGCACCGCCCAGCGACCGAGTTCCAGGATGGCGCCCGTGCGCTCCGCGATCGGGATGAAGACGCTGGGCGGAACGCTGGTCCCGTCGAGCATGCGCAGGCGCATCAGCGCCTCGGCCGCGTCCATGCGCCCCGTCGCCACGTTCTGGATCGGCTGGTAGGCGAGCGACACGAGGTCCTGCGCCACCGCGATGCGCAGGAGCGCGGCGATGTTCTCGCTGTCGTCGTTGCCCTGCGGGTCGCCGGGGTCGAACAGGCGCACGCAGTTCCGCCCGCTCGCCTTGGCGGCGTAGAGCGCCCGGTCGGCCTCGTTGATCAGGCGCTCGAGCTTCGCCCCGTTCTGCGGGCGGGTCAGCGAAGCGCCGACGCTCGCGGTCACCACATCCTCGCCGTCGCGCCGGTGCTGGTGGGGAAGCGCGAGCGTCACCACCGCCAGCCGGATCAGCTCGGCCAAGGCGTCGAGTTCGTCCGTGTTGGCGACGCGGGCGAGAACGATGAACTCCTCGCCGCCGTAGCGGCCGAGCGAAGCGCCGTAGGGCTTGATCGTGCCGGCCAGGGTCTCGCCCACGCGCAGAAGGCAGCGATCCCCCTCCTGGTGCCCGTAGTAGTCGTTGTAGCTCTTGAAGAAGTCGATATCGATCAGGATGGCGGAGAACGGTGCTCCGTGGGTCTTCCAATCGTTCCAGAGGTGGCGCAGCTTCTCGTCGATCGAGCGGCGGTTCTCCAGCCCCGTCAGGGGATCGGTGTTGGACAGGCGGAAAAGCTCCCGGCTGCGCTGGAGCACCTCGTCTTCGCGGATCTCGGCCTTCAGCGCGTTGAGGAACACGTTGTAGCGCTCGATGTTGAGCTTCATGTTCACATAGGCGTTCAAGGCGAAGCACGAGACGTAGAAGGTCCCGAAGGCCATCACGTAGGGGATGGAAACGGTGGTGAGCGAGAAGATCGCGGCGAAGAAGGCGAGGACCATCAGGATCGAGGCCGTGTTCGCCGTCCGCGGCTTGAAGTTGAAGAACAGGCAGGCGACCATGACGAAGATCGTGCCGAAGATCATGTAGTAGGAAACGCTGAGCGCCTGCGCACTCGAGATCGCCACGCCCAGCCATCCGAGATAGCAGACGACCACGATCCCGGCGCACACCGCGTCGAAGCGCTCGGCGTCGACCCGCAAGCGCCACATGCCCTCCACCGTCGCCAGCGCGAGAAGGCCGAGCCCGACGCGCACGAACAATGTCAGACCTGCGACGTCGGGAAGAAGGACAGCGTCCAGACCGAGAAACAGGACGTAGATGACGACCGCCGCCCACATGCTGAAGCGGGCGTCGCGGCGGCGATGCAAGGTGCGGCGCTTGTTGTAGAGGTGGCGCAACTGGGGGGAGGCCGCGGCCCACCACGGCCTTGCCAGTTCGCTGTCCACCAGGTTGGCCAGATCGGCGTCCGATGCCATCGTCATCGCCCCTGGCATGTCCGCATCACACGCGAACGCGGCTTCGAGCGAAGCGGGCCTCTCATGTGAAGGGCGTTGGTCATCACGTTCCTACTCCGACATCCCTATCCGGGAGCATCGTGCACCCCGTCGGCGAAAGGCCAGCTTCGAATCGTCAGTCCTAAAGGACAAATCCTAAACCCCTGTTTTCGGCACCAGCAGACGCACGCGAAATCGCGCCACACCCTCTCCGACCCCTTAATGCGGTGGAGTTGTGGGAAGCTCCATCCTCATAACCGGAAGTTCTAATCCGGTGGAGACAGAAGCCGATTCGATGGCTTATGGTTAACAAGTCATTAACCTTGAAGTATCGATATGAGCCAAGTTCAATTCGACATCGACGGCGAAACCCTCATCACGCGCGAGCAGATCGCCGGTGCGACGTCCGCGACCCTGCCGAGCGATATGCTGGCTCAGGCCGAGGCGCAGCTGGCTCTTCTCCTCGGCATTACGCAAGGTCGCCTCGCGAGCGGGACGCAGGCCGGGGCGGCGGTCGGCTACCTCTTCGCCGAGCTGCACAAGCTGCGCGCGGCGGTTGCACCCGAGAACTGGCAGGCTCTGGTGCCGCAGGCGCAGCGGCATCCGGTCGCCGAGCTCCTCCACCAGGATCCGTTCACCGCCTGGTCCTTCGACAAGCCGCGCGGCTATTCCGGCGACGCACGCCTTCTCGACTTCATCTATCGCCATCCGAGCGTCGAGACGCTCGTGGCGGACGCGACGCCGCTCGGCCGTGCGATCTACGACTACACGAGCAGCGCGCCTGCGGCGGCGGCCGTTCGCGAGCGGCGCGAGATCCTGGCGCAGACTGTCGACAGGACGGCGGAGCGGGCCCCGGGCGCCGAAATCCTGACGATCGCGGGCGGCCATCTGCGCGAGGCCGGGCTGACGGCGGCGCTCGAGGCGGGGCGCATCGGCCGTTGGATCGTCCTCGACCAGGACCCGATGAGCGTCGGCTCCATGGTTCGCGACTTTTCGGGAAGCGTGGTCGAGGCCCGCGACGGCTCGGTGAAGGGGCTTCTGGGCAAGACCTATTCGCTCGGCACGTTCGACTGCGTGTATGCCGCGGGCCTCTACGACTATCTGCCGGAGAACGCCGCCATCCGGCTGACGCGCGTCTGCCTCGACCTCCTGAAGCCGGGCGGCGAGTTCCTGTTCGCTAACTTCAACCGGGAGATCGACGACGACGGCTACATGGAAACCTTCATGAACTGGCCGTTGCTCCTGCGTTCGGAGGCGGAAATGCGCGAGATCGCCGATGCCAGCATGCAGGGCGTCGAGGGAACGAGCGAGATCTTCTACGGCGCCAATCGCAACATCATCTACGGCATCTGCCGCAAGGCGAACTGAGGCGGCCACACCGCCCGTTCCCCCCGGCCGCGCAGACGCGCCGCCGGGGGGGCGAGATGAGACAGTGAGGCGAGGGCGTCACACCAAGCCCGAGACACGGCCGGTCCTGCAGAAAATATGGAACCACTTCGGCCCGCCAGTCTTGAATCGAGCCGGTGCCCCTATCCCGGCCATGCATCCGAGGCTGTCATGACCCCACTCGCCCGATCCGTCACGAGCTCGCACCTCCAGGGTGCGGTGCGTCGGGCTATGGCGCACACCTCGTCGTTTCGCATCGACTCCGAACTGCCCGATGCCTTTCGGCGCCGTCTGGAAGAACTCGACCGCGTGACGTCCGACCAGGACCGAGGCGAAGCGAGACCGTTCGGCAAAGCCGTGTCCGTGTCGTCGTCTGCGCGCTAGGAGCGACTGTCTCCGGTTCGAGGGGCACTCTCGTCGGCCTCGCGCGTCATTTCCACCATCGACGGGCGAAAACCGGCCTTTTCGAAAAAGGCGCGCGCCCGCTCGTTGCGATACGCGGTGGATAGAACGATCCGCGGCGCCCTCCGGGTTCGAAACTTGGCCAGCACCGCGTCGAGGAGGCGCCATCCGGCGCCCTGTCCCCGATGCGCCGGGTCCACCATCAGATCGTGGATCACGCCGGCGGGGCCGCGCAGCGACATGTAGTCGGTCCCTTCCATCGCGGCATAGACGTATCCGATCACCGCGTCGCCCGAGTGGGCCGCCAGGATGACGACATCCGGGCGCTCGAGTTCGCCGAGCAGATAGTCGGCATAGCCCTGCGGCGTGGCGGAATCGGGGGAAATGAAGCGTTCGGGGTCGAAGTCGTGATGCAGGCGCACGAGCATCGCGCCGAGCCGTCCGATAGCCGCCATGTCGGCCGGGCGCGCGGGCTCCACGCGCAAGGGGAGGGGCGAGGTCGCCTTCATTCAACGCTCGTCCGCTGGCCGGTGCGGGATCCCGGAACCCTTGTTCGCCGCGCGCCAGCGCGCGGCGAAAGGCTCATCGGGCAGGCCGATGCCGGTCAGGAAGCGCATCGGCAGGCTGGCGCGAAGACCCGACGCGTCCAGCCGCTCGATACGTCCGAACAGCTGCCGCTCGAGGCACAGGTGGACGAGCCGCAGTCCGAAGTCCGAAGGGGGCGCCGAGGCGCCGGCGCCCGGCGGCGAGATCCATTCGAGACGAAGGCTTTCCCCCTCGATCGCGGTGCGTAGAACCACCGGCTGCGGGCCCCCCAAGCCGCCGTGAAGGCGTTGGTTCACGGCGAGTTCGTGCAGCGCCTGCGCCATCGGCGCGACCGCTTCCGCCCGCATCGCGATCTCCGGTCCCTCGCAGCGGATCGGCACCCGCTCTTCCTCGGCCGTGCGCGCCGCAAGCTTCGACAGGGCGGTGGCGGACCATTCGGAATGCGACAAGAGGTCGTGGGCGCGCGACAGGGCCATGATCCGGCCCGACGCTCTATCCGCAAGCGCCTCGTCGCTTCCGGGACTGCGAAGGGTATGGTTGACGACCGACAGGAGAACCGAGAGCGTGTTGCGGACGCGGTGGTTCAGTTCGGCGAGAAGAAGGTCCTTCTGGCGGTCGCGCTCGCGAAGGGAGCGGTCGGACGCTTCCAGTGCGCCGGCAATGGCTTCCAACTCGCCCACCCGGCCCTGCCGACGGGCCCCGCCGGTTCCGGTGCCGGTGGCCGCTGCCATGGCCTGAAGCGAGACGACCTCGCGCACCAGTCGGCGGGAGTAAAGACGCGCCAGAGCGACGGATGTCGCCAGCGTCAGGAGAATAACGGCACCCACACCGAGAGCCAGCCACCGGACCGGAGCATCGAGCGCGGAACGCGGCACTGCCACCACCACGCGCCAGTCGCTGGTGTCGAGCTTGTCGAAGGCTGCGAAGACCGGGGCTCCACTGAGCGAAGTGGTTTCGGGGATGGTGCCCGACCGGACGCCGTCGATCGCCTCCAGAAACTGGGCCGGGGCCGCTTGCCCGATGAACCGATCCTGCGCCAGCGAGCGCGCGATCACGCGGCCTCTGCCGTCCAGTACCGTCGCGATCCAGTCCGCAGGGAGCCCGGCATTCGAGGGGATTTCGCCGATCATGTCCGGCGAGATCGCCATGTTCATCGCGTATCGCACCGCGCCGCCCACTTCGAGCGGGACATCGACGAGAATGTAGCTTTGATGGGTAAGAGCGCCGGTATAAAGGTCCGAAACGGTGGGCTGGCCTTGCGAGAAGACGCGCGCATCCGCTTCCAGGAGCGCCGGGTCGTAGCTCGTGGGCAGCGGCGACCCGGCCGGCAGGAGCGTGTTCATCACTTGCCTGTGCGCCCGGTCGCGTACGGAGATCAACGTTCCGCGCGTTTCCAGGAGCTTGAGCGCCTGCGTGCGCAGGGCGGTGAAATCCTCACGCTCCACGTTCGGCGAGGTGGCGAGCGCCTGGAGGGCGGCCTTCATGGCTTCGAGCTCGCGGTCGAGCTGGCTTCGGATCGCCGCCGCCGCGTCCGCGGCGGATTCCTCGACCCGCTGGTGTTCGGAAGCCGCGTACCACCAGCCGAGACCGGCACACAGCACCAGCTGAGGCAGGAGAATCAGCGCGGCGAAGATCAGAAGATGCCATCGGATCGGCAGCGTGCGGCGCGCAGCGCGGGTGTCTGCGTCGCCCTCGCACTCCCCTTCCGAGCCGCGGCAGGGTGGCGAGGGCGACCCGCGCTCGCCCGCAAGGAAGCGGCGTCGAGCCGAAGGCCGACCAAGCAGCCGGACAGGGGTCTCCTTGCAGGATCGAGCCGGATCGGGAACGCGCATGGGAACTTCGGACGACGACCTTCGACGACGGGACGGGGCCCGCTTCTGTCGCCGCACAGATAGGAGTGCGATCCACCATGGAAAGCCGCCGGAAACCACGAGGGCGACGAGGCACCCTCAAGGCCCACGGCCGGGCCTGCATTCCCTAGCCCTTCAGGAGCCACTCGTGCTCGGGCGCATTGTGGAAACGCCAGGTGCGGCGAGGACCTGCCATCACGTTGAGATAATAAAGATCGTACCCGTGCACGGTCGCGCAGGGGTGGTAGCCCTTGGGAACCAGCGTCACGTCGCCGTCCTCCACGGCCATGGCCTCGTCGATCTCGCGCACACCCCGCTCGTCCCGGTCGGTGTAGACGCGCTGGAACGCGAACCCTTGAGGCGGGTTCAAGCGGTGGTAGTAGGTTTCCTCCAGCGCCGATTCGCGCGGCAGGTCGTCCTGGTCGTGGCGGTGCGGCGGGTAGCTTGACGTGTTGCCGGCGGGGGTGACGACCTCCACCACGAGAAGACTGTCGGCTTCGGCGGTTTCTGGCAGGATGTTGGCGACATGGCGGACATTGGCGCCGCGTCCGCGAACCTCCTGACCGACTTCGTCCTCGCCGATCAAGCGGGCGGGGCGCGCGCCGGGCGTTCCCGGTGCGGTGCACACGGCAAGTTCCACCGCCGTCTCGGCCACCACCTGCCAAGGGGCGCCGGCCGGCGCATAAACCGAGGCAGGCTTGCCCTCGAAGGGCGACATACGTCGTCCGACGGCGCCGAAGTCTTCGCCTCCCGCCGCGATCCGTGCCCGGCCCGAAACGAGAACGAGGCAGACTTCGCGGCTGTCCTCGCCGCCTGAAAGCGTCTCTCCCGGTTTCAGCTTGTGAAGCGCGAAGCCGACATAGGTCCAGCCGGCGTTTCGGGGCGTGATCTCCATAACCTTGCCGGCTTCGGCACCGGGTTTCACGAGTAGCTTCGGCATCGTCGCCTCTTCCTCAGTGCCGCCACCCGACCGATAGCAAATGCCGGCGAGGTTGCGATTTGTCATTGCCATATAAGCCGCGAGACGCCCTCTGACGGCGGGCCGGCGCTTTCGGTGCGCGAGGCTCCACCGGATCAAGGGCCCAGCTTCCGCGACCGTCACCTTTGAAGCATACGGTCGGACCACCCACAATATGGAACCTATTTTCCATATCGATCCCGTATGGTCCCTCCCACCCGCTGTGCCGTCACGAGGGGCCGTTCTGCCGCCGGTCGGCCACCGCTACGACCAAGGTCATCGCGAGGGCAAGGCTTGCGGACAGGGAGCGGAAGCCTTGAAAGTCGGCTTCCACGATCTCGAACCAAGCGCTGGCGTGGGCGCAAAGCGGGCTGAACGGGCTATCGGTGAACGCGACCAGGGGAATGCCGGCCTCCCCGGCCGTCTGCGCATGCGCGATCGTGGATGCGGCATAGGGCGTGAAGGATACCGCGAGAACCGCGTCCTCTGTCGTGGCGAAAGACATGGTTTCCGTGTCGGTGCCCAGCGGCGAGCCGATCAGGGTGTTGCGGATGCCGAGCGTGCCGAAGGCGTAGCTCAGATAGGACGACACCGGAAAGGAGCGTCGCTGACCCAGGAGATAGATGGTCTCGGCCCCGGCGAGGATCGTGGCTGCCCGGTCGAGGACGGAGAGATCGGTGCGCTCGTGAACCGCGGAAATCGAGCGCGAGGCGGCTTCGCACAGGCCGTCGAGGAAGCCGGCCGTCTTGGCCGCGTCGTGCCCGCGCGCGCGAAGAGACAGCATCCGCTCGTCATAGTTCGACACATGGTTACGCAGCCGCTCGCGAAACACGGCCTGGAGATCGGTGAAGCCGGCAAAGCCGAGGGCCTGGCCGAAGCGCACCAGCGTCGAAGGTTGGACGCCGGCGTCTTCTGCGATCTTGGCGACGGTACCGAGCGCGATTTCGTCGGGCTGCGCCAGCGCGAAGGCGGCCACCTGTTTCAGCCGCTTGGGCAGGCGGATGTCGCCGTTCGCCAGACGCTCCCGAAGCTCGGCGAAGGTTTCGGGCGGTGCGTTCGGCGGGAGATCGGGAATCGGGTCGTCCGTCATTCGTCACAAGGGTCCTCGGTGGGGCAACTCCTTGTCTAGCGCGGATCGGGGTGGGCATGACACCCGGGCAGGCCACGAGAATACAAGTTCCCTCATGGTGGGATGTCGAGCGCAGCGTTCCATTCATCCCGTCGGCGCAGCCGCGATCCGCCCGAACGCGTCTGGCGCTTCATCGCCGAGGATGAGCCCATGCCTGTGGTCGCCTCGCGAGCTTTGGCTCGCAACGATCCGGGACGCATCGCCGGACGCGGCGTGTCTGCCGCGCGAATGCCGGATGATGCCGGCTTGCCGGAATCTCCACCCGAGACGGGTCGGGGCAGGTTGCCCGCGCGCCCAGGAAGGCAGCGCGCGGGTGTCGGCCGATGGCCAACCGCCGAGGGCTACTTCGCCAGTGCGATGGCGTAGTTTTCCGACACCTTCGTCCAGTTCACCGTGTCCCACCAGCCCTTGAGGTAGTCGGCGCGGCGGTTGTTGTGCTTGAGATAGTAGGCGTGTTCCCACACGTCGTTGCCGATCACCGGTGTGCCGCGCGTGTCCGCCACGTCCATCAGCGGATTGTCCTGGTTCGGCGTCGAGGTGATGGCGAGCTGTTTGTTCTCGTCGACGATCAGCCAGGCCCAGCCGGAGCCGAAGCGATCCGTGCCGGCCTTGTTGAAAGCCTCCTTGAAGGCGTCCATCGAGCCGAACACGCTGGTGATCGCGGCCGAAAGCTCGGGCGAGGGTTCGCCGCGCCCGGCCTCCGGCGCCATGATCTGCCAGAAGAACGTGTGGTTCCAGTGGCCGCCGGCATTGTTGCGGACGGTCGCGGAGCGCTGGCCGGCGGTGGCGACGAGTTCCTCCAGGGACAGGCCGGCGAGCTGCGCATCGCCCTCCACCGCCGTGTTCAGCGCGGTGACATAGGCTTGATGGTGCTTGGAATGGTGGAGTTCCATCGTCTGCGCGTCGATCACCGGATCCAGCGCATCATAGGCGTAGCCAAGCTCGGGCAGGGTGAAGGGGGCGCTCGTTCGTGCTTCCGTGCTGGCGGCGGGCGCGGCCGTCTGGGCGAAGGCGGGCGCCATGAACGTGCCGGCAGAGGCACTGATGGCGAGCGCGAGAAGGGCGGTCTTGAGGCGGGATCGTTGCATCGGGGGAAAAGCTCCGGCGTTCGAGACGAGATCGTGTCGCTCGGCCAACGGTCGCCTTTCCCCACGCGTTGCAAAAACAAGTCGTGATCGGTCCGCCCCTACCGCCCGGCGAGGAACCGGTCGGCGGTGCGCAGCGACAGCGCCATGATGGTCAGCGCCGGATTGGCGATCACCGCGCTCGGAAACACCGAATTGTCCGAGATCCAAAGGTTGTGGATCTCGAATGAGCGCCCGTCCGGATCGACCACGGCCCGGTCCTTGTCGGTTCCCATGCGGCAGGTGCCGATCGTGTGCGCGGTGCGGGCGAGAACGCGGATGTCGCGCCCGCCCGATGCTTCCATCAGGGCCCTCATCACGCGAACGGCATGGCGGTCGATCGCCTGCTCGTTGTCGCCGAGCCCGAACGTGATCTTCGCCTTGGGAACGCCGAACTCGTCCACCTCGTCGGCAAGCTCCAGTCGGTTCTCGTCCGAGGGAAGGCATTCGGTGTTGATACCGACGCCCGCCATGAAGCGATAATCGTCCATCGCGCGCACCAGCTCGGCGCCCCAAAGGCCCCCGCCGCGAACCATCGTCGTGGCGAGCGTCAGCGGCATGACGCCGAGGCTCTGGATGAGATAACCCCCGGCGAAATCGGCATCCTTCGGGCGGACGAAATCCTCGGTGAGGATCGAGGAGGGATAGCCGCGATGGCCGCGCATTTCCTCGTCAAACCGACCCCAGACCTGCGTCGCCCCGTGCGCCATGAAGTTGCGCCCGACCTGCCCGTTGCTGTTAAGAAGGCCGCAGTGCAGGAGAAGGCGCGGCGTTTCCACGCCGCCCGCCGCCAGAAGAAGGTTGGCGCAGCGCTGGCGATAGTCCCGGCCCTCGTGCCGATACACTACGGCGGTGACGCGGCCCTCGCGGTCGCGCTCGATGCCGTGGACGCGGCAATCGGGCCGGATCTCGGCGCCGTGGCGCACGGCCAAAGGCAGATAGGTCGTGTCCATGCTTGCCTTGGAGGCATTGCGGCAGCCCTGGTGGCAGGAGCCGCAATTGACGCAGGCCTGGCGAAGGTCGCCCCCTTCCTGGTTCCAGTCCTGGGACACGAGGGCCGCCGGCGCGTCGGTCGCGCGGATGCCGAGAGCCTGCGCGCCGCGCATCATCGCGTCGGCCGGCGCGTTGCGTTTGGCCGCCGGCAGGGGGTAGCGACGCGCGGGATCCCAGGGATAATCGGTCGGGCCGGAAACGCCGATGAACCGCTCCACCCGCTCGATATAGCCGGTCAGCTCGGCGTGCTCGATCGGCCAGTCTTCGCCCATGCCGGTTTCGGAGCGAAGGTGGAAGTCGTGGATGCTTGGGCGTGGCGTGAAGGCGCCCCAGTGGAGCGTCGAGCCCCCGACGCCCATGCCGCTGTTGTTGGGGCCGAAGGCGGTCGGCGTCGCGCCGCCCGACAGGCGTTCCTCCATCCAGTTGATGTCGGCACCCTCGATCTCGTCGGGCGTATGCTCGCCCGGCTCGAAATTGCGGCCCGCCTCCAGCGCGACGACGCGAAGGCCCTTGGCGGCAAGCTTTGCCAGCAGCGGAGCGCCGCCGGCGCCGGTGCCGACGACCACGAGATCCACCACCTCGTCGAGGCCGTGGCGGCGCATGACATCGAGCTTCATCGCGCGGCCTCCATCGCGGGTTCCCACGCTTCGCGCTCGCCCGCACCCAAGAGGTCGAAGCCCTGCTTGCGCGCGCCGTCGCCGCCATTGGCGAAGCCGTCGAAGCCGATCCGCGCCATGGTGGCGGGGTGCGCCAACCATTGTCGCACGAGGTCGGTGCGCGCGTCCTCGAACCAGCCCGTCATCTGCTCTGCCTTCAAGGTGCCCCAGGGCGGGGCGAAGCTGCCGTCCGCCACCGCTCGGAGCCGGGCGTCCTGCTCGGTTTCGCTGGAGGTCTCCAAGCCCGCCAGGGCGTCGAGCCCGGCGCGGTAGGCTTCGAGGTCGGGGGGCAGGGTGGCGAGACGCCAACCGTCGCCGGCGCCCTTCGCCAACTGCGCCGCCACTCGTTCGGCCAGATCGATCTGGGGCTCGTCCTGCGGCACGACCCGGGCTGCGAGCGCGCGCAGCGTCTTCATCTGCGCGCCGGAAAGGACGGAGGCGCCTTCGCCGGAAGGGCAAGCCAGATAGCGATAGGCGAGGATCGAGCGCGTCCGGGCGCTGACGCGCTCCGAGGCGATCACGGCGGCAAAGTCGGCCGGAACCGCGGGTCCGACCCCGGCACGTTCGTTCCAGAAGCGCCGGATGGCGTCCGCGACCTCGTCCGGGCGCTCCAGCGGCAGGAGATGACCGGCGCCGTCCAGCACCTCGAGTTCGGCGCCGGGATAGACGGTTCCGTTGGTTCGGCGCTGCCCGTCCGGTCCGAGGTCGCCGTCCGCGCCGCCGGCGAGGATCAGCGCGGGAAGCGGCAGGGTGCCGACCGTTGCCGACCAGTCCTCGCGGCTGCCCCGCTCCAGCCAGGCGGCCCAGGCGCGCGGGTCGGCGCGCCGGAGATCGGCCCGCATCAAGGCGTCGTCCCGTTCGGAAAGGGGAGAGCCCACGTTGGCGTCGATGAAGCGGCGCGCGGCGGCCTCGTCGAGGTGCTGCCCACCCTGCACCCAGGACAGCATGTCCTCGCGCCGCTCCTCGTCCATCGGCTCGGGGCTCGGCGGCGAGCCGGCGAGAAGAACGACGCCGGCAAGACCGAACAGGCCGGGTTCGCCTGCCAAGGCTCGCGCGGCCAGGATCGTCGCGATCTTGCCGCCCATGCTGTGGCCGAGAAGCATCCAGCGCGGTGCGGCGCGGCCGGCGACGATGCCAGCCACGTGGCGGACCATCTCTTCGACCGAGGTGCCGAGGCTTGCCGGCGCGTCGCCGAAACCCGGCAGGTCGATCGCGATCGTTTCGAACATGTCGCCGAGGCGCGCGTCGAGAGTCGAAAACTCGGCCCGGCTGGCGCCGAGCGCATGGAGGCAGAACAGCACCGGCCGGTCCGATGCGGGCAGATCAAATGACATTCACATCCACGCGAGGCAGTTTGTAGCGTGTCTAAGTTTAGGCGGGAAAGCGCTTCCACACAGGTCTTGCAACAAACTGTCGCGATTCGGCTGGCGCCGGCAGGCAGCGAGGCCGCTTGCGCATCCCCCTTCATCACCTGAACCGGTCGACCGACCGCACCGTCTCCATCTCTGATCATTCAGAAAATACCCGTTGACCATTTTCTGACATGTCAGCTATTGATGCTCCGGGAGGATCGTTCCATGACCAAGCAACCCTTCGGCCTGTCTGCCGCCCTCGTGACCGCGTTCGACGACGTGAACCGTGTCGATGCCGAGGCCATGGTGCGCCATGCCGCCTGGTGCCTTGGGCAAGGCTGCGGCAGTGTCACCCTGTTCGGCACCACGGGCGAAGGGGCCTCGATCTCGGCGCCCGAGCGCAGCGCCGTCCTGTCCGCCTTCGCGGCGGGCGGCATCGCTCCGTCGAGCGTCATCGGCTGCGTCATGGCGAACGCGGCAGGCGATGCGATTGCGCAAGCGAGCGAGTTGCTTCGCTGGGGCGCGCGCGGCGTTCTCCTGGCGCCGCCGTCCTATTTCAAGGGCGTTTCGGACGACGGAATCTTCGGCTGGTTCGCGGAAGTGCTTTCGGGCCTTGGTGCATCGGCGCGCGGCATCATCCTCTACAACATCCCCTCGGTCACCGCGGTGGAGCTGTCGGTCTCGCTGATCGGGCGCCTGAGGGCGGCCTTTCCGGATGCCATCGTCGGGGTCAAGGACTCGTCGGGCAACTGGTCCTATACCGAGCGCCTCCTGGCCGAACACAAGGACATCGCGATCCTGATCGGCGACGAGCGGAGCCTAGCGGCCGGCGTCCGGCAGGGCGCCGAGGGCGCGATCTCGGGGATGGCCAACGTTTTCCCTGATCGGCTCCTGTCGCTGGTCCGACAGGGTCAGGGCGATGCCGGCGTGGACGAACTGGTGAATGCCGTTCTTGCCCATCCGGTGACGCCCGCCGTCAAGGCGCTGGTGGCCCATCGCACCGGCGATCCCGCCTGGGCGCGCGTGCGCAGCCCCCTGGTGCCGACGCCGGAGGCGGCGCGATCCGGGCTCGGCGCCCTTCTCGACCGCCTCGGCGCGGCGAAGGCCGCCTGAGGGAGCGGCTCTGATGGACGCGGAAGCCGACGGCGCCAAGGCCAGGAGCGGCGATGCGCTGAAGCTGCGCGAGCGCGCCTATGAGAGCATCATCGAGAAGCTCATGGCGCGCGATTTCGTGCCCGGCGAGTTCGTCTCGCAGCGCCAGCTCGTCCAGCGCACCGGCCTGCCGCTCGGTGCTATCCGCGAGATCATTCCGCGCCTGGAATCGGAAGGGCTCCTCGTCACCGTTCCCCAGCGCGGCATCCAGATCGCGCATGTCGATCTGAACCTCATTCGCGAGGCCTTCCAGTTCCGCCTGTTCCTGGAAAAGGAAGCGGTCGCGACCTTCACGCGCTCCGCCCCGGACCGGGCGATCGCGGCCTTGCGCCGCGAGCACGAGGAGATGCTCGCGCTCGCCCAGTCGCGCGACCTCGCGCCGGACGAGGAGGAGCGCGCGCAGGCGATCGACTGGCGCCTGCACGACACGTTCATCGACGCGCTCGGCAATTCCATCATCTCGATGGCCTACCGCGTCAATTCGGTGAAGCTGCGCCTGATCCACCAAGAGCGCTACCGGATCGACGGGCGCGTGGTGCCGGTGATGCGCGAGCATCTCGGCGTCATCGCCGCGATCGAAAGCCGCGACCCCGAGCGGGCCGCCCAGGCGATCGGCGCCCATATCGACAATGCCAGGAGGCTGGCGCTCGACCTGTGACCGAACGGCCGAAATCGAGCGTTGGAGGACGCTCCGGCCACCCCAAGGGAGGAGAATCCGCATGTCCGATCATACGCTCACGCTGTCGCGCCGCCGCTTTCTGGCCGGCACCGCCGCGCTCGGTGCCCTGGCGCTCGCCGGGGTCCGGCCGAGCTTCGCCGCCGGTGTCGACTGGAAGAAACACGCCGGCACGACGATCGAGGTGAACCTCACCAAGAACCCGCGCGGCGAGCTCTTGCGCAAGTACCAGTCCGAGTTCGAGGCGCTGACCGGCATCAAGGTCAATTCCGAGGCGACGCCCGAGCAGCAGCAGCGCCAGAAGGCGGTGATCGAGCTGACCTCCGGCCGCCCGAGCTTCGACGTCATCCACATCTCGTTCCACGCCCAGAAGCGGCAATACGAGAAGGCCGGCTGGCTGGCCGACCTTTCGCCCTTCATGGCCGATGCGAACCTCACCGAGGCAACGCTGAACGAGGGTGACTTCGCGCCCGCCGGCCTGTCCTACGCCAAGGACGCGGAAGGTCGCATCCGTGCTCTGCCCTTCTCGGTCGACTACTGGATCGTCTACTGGAACAAGGAGCTCTTCGCGGCCAAGAACATCGCCTACCCCGAAACGTTCGAAGCCATGCTGGCAGCGGCCGAGGCGCTCACCGACAAGGACGCCGGCACGTCGGGCTTCGTCGCGCGCGGCATGAAGAACGCCAACACTCCGGTCTGGACCTCGCTGATGCTCGGCTACGGCCAGCAGGCGATCGGGCCGGACGGCGCGATCCTGGCTGACAACGACAAGGGCGTCGAGGCGGCCAAGCTCTATCAGGCGCTGATGACGAAGACCGCGCCGCGCGGCGTCACCGGCTTCAACTGGGCCGAATGCCAGTCCGCGTTCCTGCAGGGCAAGGTCGGCATGTGGTTCGACGGCGTCGGCTTCGCCGCGCCGCTCGAGAACCCCGAGCTTTCGCGCGTCGTCGGCAAGGTCGGCTACGGCGTCGTGCCGGCGGGGCCGGCCGGCCGCGCTGCCCCGACGCTCGGCGACGGGATCGCGGTGGCGGAGGCCTCGGCCAACAAGGAAGCGGCCTATCTCTACTGCCAGTGGGCCGTGTCGAAGGAGATGGGCGCGCGCCTCTTCCAGGCCGGTGCCGGCGTTCCCTTCCGCACCTCGGTGATCGAGGATGTGGAGGTCCGCAAGGGCGTCACCATGCCGGCCGAATGGGCCGATGCGGTGGCGGCGTCCGCCAAGGTCAGCCAGATCGCGCTGCCCGTCGTGATCCCGGTCACCGAGTTCCGCGACATCTACGGCGTCGCCCTCACCAACCTTCTGGGCGGCGCCGACCCGGCGGCCGAGCTGAAGGCGGCGAGCGAGCAGTTCAAGCCCATCCTGGCGCGAAGCGAGGCCTGATGAGCGTTCTGACGACCGAGGCGGGCAAATCCGGGGCGGCGACGCGCGCCCCGGGGCGGCGGCGGGGCCGGCTTCGCGCGAGCTACTGGCCCTTCGTCATTCCGGCGCTCGCCGTGGTGGTGGCGGTGATCGTGTTCCCCTGGGCGTTCACGCTCTGGATGAGCGTCAACGCCTGGCGGCTGGGCGGCGAGGTCTCGTTCGTCGGCCTCGAGAACTATGCCCGGCTCGCCACCGACGTCCGCTTCTGGGAATCCATGGGGCACGCCCTGGTCTACACCGCGCTTTCGGTCGTCGCGCCCTTGATCCTCGGAACGCTGGCCGCCGTCCTGTTCGATTCGAAGATGCCGATGAAGGGCGTCCTCCGGGCGATCTTCGTCATGCCGATGATGGCGACGCCGGTGGCCGTCGCCCTCGTCTGGACGATGATGTTCAACCCCTCGCTCGGCGTCCTGAACTACCTCCTGTCGCGCGTCGGCCTGCCCGAGCAGTCCTGGATCTACGACCAGTCCACCGTGATCCCGTCGCTGGTGCTCGTGGAAACCTGGCAGTGGACGCCGCTCGTCATGCTGATCGTGCTCGGCGGTCTCGCCTCGCTTCCGCGCGAGCCCTACGAGGGCGCCGAGATCGACGGGGCGAACGGCTGGCAGCGGTTCCGCTACATCACCTTGCCGCTGATCGCGCCCTTCATGATGGTGGCCGTCATCATCCGCTCGATCGACGCCCTGAAAAGCTTCGACATCATCTTCGCGATGACGCAAGGGGGACCGGGCACGGCGTCGGAGACGATCAACCTCTACCTCTACAACGTCGCCTTCTCCTACTACGACATCGGCTACGGCTCGGCGATCGCCGTGGTCTTCTTCATCGTCATCATCGCCCTGTCGCTTGTCATGCTGCACCTGAAGCAGCGGGCGAAGTGGAACGGGTGAGGGGGGAAGGATCCATGAAGCTCCGCCGTGTCCTCGACCGCGCAGGCCTCCTGTTTCTCGGGGTGGTCTTCGTTTCGCCCGCCCTGTTCTTCTTCGTGTGGATGCTGTCCCTGTCGCTGAAGTTCGAGATCGACAACGGCGCCTATCCGCCGATCCTGATCCCGGAACGGGTGGCCTGGACGAACTATACGCGCATCTTCGCCGAGAACGACTTCCTCCTGTATTTCTGGAACTCGATCCTCGTCACCGGCACGGCGACGCTGCTGGCGCTTCTCGTCGGCGTGCCGGCCGGCTACGGCATCGCCCGGCTGAAGGCCGACAAGGCGGCGATCGTCATCATGATCGCGCGCATGACGCCCGGCCTGTCGTTCCTGATCCCCTTGTTCCTGCTGTTCCAGACGATCGGCCTTCTCGGCACGCTCATGCCGCAGATCGTGATCCATCTCGTGGTCACCGTGCCGATCGTGATCTGGGTGATGATCGGCTATTTCGAAACGACGCCGCTGGAGCTGGAAGAGGCCGCCGTGATCGACGGGGCCAGCGGCTGGCAGGTATTCTGGCGCGTCGCCGTTCCGATCGCGCGGCCCGGCATCGTCGTGTCGCTGATTCTGGCCGTCATCTTCTCCTGGAACAACTTCGTCTTCGGGATCGTGCTAGCCAGCCGCGAAACACGCACGCTCCCCGTCGCGGTCTACAACATGTTGTCCTTCGAGCAGGTGTCCTGGGGGCCGCTGGCGGCCGCCGCCCTCGTGGTCACGCTTCCCGTTCTCATCCTCACCGTCGTCGCCCAGCGCCAGATCGTGGCGGGCCTGACCGCCGGCGCCGTCAAGTAAGGAACCATCCATGGCTCCCGTCACCATCCGCAACGTCCAGAAGAGCTACGGCTCGGTCGCCACGATCCACGGCGTGTCCGTCGATATCGCGGACGGCGAGTTCGTGGTCCTGGTCGGCCCGTCGGGCTGCGGCAAGTCCACGCTCCTGCGCATGCTGGCGGGGCTGGAGGAGATATCGGACGGCGAGATCCTGATCGGCGGCCGGGTGGTCAACGACTTAGCTGCCAAGGAACGCGACATCGCCATGGTGTTCCAGAACTACGCGCTCTACCCGCACATGTCGGTGGCAGACAACATGGGTTTCGCGCTGAAGCTGAAGAACGCCGCCAAGGCCGAGATCGAGAAGCGCGTGAGGCCGGCCGCCGAGATTCTCGGCCTCACCCCGCTCCTCGACCGGTTCCCGCGCCAGCTTTCCGGCGGCCAGCGCCAGCGCGTCGCCATGGGCCGCGCCATCGTGCGCGATCCGCAGGTGTTTCTGTTCGACGAGCCGCTGTCCAACCTCGACGCCAAGCTGCGCGTCTCGATGCGGGCCGAAATCAAGAACCTTCATCAAAGGCTCGGCACGACGGTGGTCTACGTCACGCACGACCAGATCGAGGCGATGACCATGGCCGACAAGATCGTCGTCATGCGCGATGGGCGGGTGGAGCAGATCGGCGCCCCGCTCGACCTCTACGACCGGCCGGCCAACACGTTCGTCGCGGGCTTCATCGGCTCGCCCGCGATGAACTTCGTGGAAGGGCGCGTCGAGGAGGGCGCGTTCGTCACCGCCGACGGGCACCGCCTGGACTTGCCCGCGACCGCATGCTCGGCCCGCCCGGGCCCGGCGACCTACGGGGTGCGGCCCGAGCATGCCCGCATCGCCGACGGCGGCGTGCCGATCCGGGTCGAGGTGGTGGAGCCGACCGGCTCGGAGGTGATGGTCGGCGCGCGGCTGGGAGACCAGCCGATCTCCTGCCTCTTCCGCGAACGGCTGTCGCTGCGCCCGGGTGAAACGGTGCCCGTCGTTTTCGAGGCGAAGACCAGCCATCTCTTCGATGCAGGGACGGGCCTCCGGCTGGCCGGCGCTGCCTGAAAGCCGGCTTGACGATCCTTCGGGAGGAAGACCCTTTGCGCGCGACCGATCGGCTCTAGTTGGTCGCCCGAATCCCCAAAGGAGATATGCCCATGTTCGTCTGCGAAGGCTTCGCCACGAATTCCGCCCAGGAGCCCTTGAGCCGCACCTCGTTCGAGCGCCGCGACGTCGGCGAGCGGGACGTGAAGATCGACATCCTGTTCTGCGGCGTCTGCCATTCCGACCTGCATCAGGCCCGCGACGAATGGCACAACACCACCTATCCCTGCCTTCCCGGCCACGAGATCGTCGGCCGCGTGTCGGCGGTCGGCTCGGCCGTTTCGAAATTCAAGGTCGGGGATCTGGCCGGCGTCGGCTGCATGGTCGGCTCGTGCCAGGATTGCGCGAGCTGTTCCGACGGCCTGGAGCAGTATTGCCTGAACGGCTTCGTCGGCACCTATAACGGAATCGAGAAGGAAACCGGCAAGGTCACCATGGGCGGCTATTCCGACGCCGTCGTGGTGGACGAGGGCTTCGTGCTGCGCATCCCCGAAAACCTGGAGCTTGCCGCCGTCGCCCCGCTTCTTTGCGCGGGCATCACCACCTATTCGCCGCTGCGGCGCTGGAAGGTCGGCCCCGGCCAGAAGGTCGGCATCGTCGGCCTTGGTGGTCTCGGCCACATGGGCGTCAAGCTGGCGCACGCGATGGGCGCCCATGTCGTCCTCTTCACCACCTCGCCCGGCAAGGCCGAGGACGCCAAGCGGCTCGGGGCCGACGAGGTGATCGTCTCGACCGATCCGAAGCAGATGGAAGCGCACGGGGACAGCTTCGACTTCATCCTCGATTGCGTGGCCGCCGACCACGACGTCAACGCCTACCTGAACCTTCTGAAGCGCGACGGCACGATGTGTCAGGTCGGCGCGCCGGAAAAGCCGCTCTCGGTTGCGGCCTTCGCCGTGATCTGGCGCCGCCGGTCCTTTGCCGGCTCCTTGATCGGCGGCATCGCGGAAACGCAGGAAATGCTCGACTTCTGCGCCGAGCACGGCATCGTCTCCGACATCGAGACGATCCGCATCCAGGACATCGAGGCGGCCTACGGGCGCATGCTGAAGAGCGACGTCAAGTATCGCTTCGTGATCGACATGGCCTCCTTGAAGGAAGCCGCCTGATCGCACGACCTTTGCCTGCCGCCCGGATTTAGCGGGCGGCAGGCGATCGGCGAATGTCCCTGTTGGCCCTCAGTCGTTGCGCCGATCGCGCCAGACCCGTTGCAGCATGGAATCGAGTTCGCCGCGATAGGACGGGTCGCCGTGCTTCTCGGCAAGGAAGCGCAGGTCGATCAGCCGCTCCACGAACTCGTCGTCGAGTTCGTTGCGCGAATGGCCGGTCAGTTCCTCGATCGTGGAGACGAGGCGAGCGGGCGTTCCTCCGTTGTCGGTTTCCCAGAGGCTCTGGCTTCTCACCTGCGCGGTGCCGCCGCTCGCCAGCTTCAATGTATAAAGGTTGACCGTTGGCTCCGTGCTCTGGAAGCTGCGGGCCAGCCGCTCGTAGACCGTGTCTCGGTTGGGAGAGACGATCTGGTTGCGATAGTCCAGGATGTCCACCGCCGCCGGATCCGGGGATGCGAGGGGCAGGCGACGGGCGAACTCGGGCGTCAGGGCCATGGTCCGACTGCCGAATTCCCAGATCAGCGTTCCCTTCAGCATGCGATTCCCACTTCAACCTGCCCCTGCGTGATATGCAAGCTGGGGTGGTGGCCGTCCAGCGTTGCGCACGCGGAAACGAGGAAGTTTTGAGGCTTCGGCCGAGAGGCCGTCGGCTCTGGGCTTCTAAAACAGGTCGCCCTGGGAAACTTCGTCCGAGGACGACTTGCTCCGTCGCGCCGGTTTCGGCGCGCGGCTGGCGAGCGCGCCCTCGCCGCTGGTGGCGAGCGCCGAGCGGCGATGGCCTTGCGCGAATTCCAGCTCGAACGCGGTTCCCGGCGGCAGATCCTCGGCGCGGGTGATCGGCACGTTGCCCGGACCGCGCACGATCGCATAGCCCCGTTCCAGGACCTGGCGCGGATCGAGGCTTTCGGCGAGCCGCCAGGCGCCAGCGAGCGCTGCGCGCTGGCGCTGGAGGCGATCGCGGAACGCGCGGTCGAGCCGCTCGCCCGCCGTCAGGACGCGGTGCCGCGCCTGGTCGGAGCGCGCCGCCACGATGTGGGGCCGGAGCGCCGCATCCAGCCGTTCCAGCCGGTTCCGTTTGGCCGAAAGTGCATTGGAGAGGGCGTGGCGCGCCTGCGCTTCGGCATGGCGAAGATTGCCCCGCCGGTCGCGAAGCGCCGCTTCGAGGCGCGTCGGCGTCAGAAGTGCGCCGGCCTCGCCCAGCATCCGCCGCCGCTCGCCGACATGGAAGCGCAACGCTCGCCCGAGCCCGCTGTCGGCCTCGTCGAGGCGACGGCGGGGAAGGGACAGGAGAAGGTCCGGCGAGGGGAGAGCGCGGGCGAGCCCCGCGACGGCCCGCCGCTCGCCCTGGAGCGTGCGCGACACGGCCGCGGCCGAGCGCGCCGAAAGGGCGGCGAGCGCGGCCACGAGATCGGCGCGTACGGGAACCGCCATCTCGGCGGCGCCCGTCGGCGTCGGCGCCCGCCGGTCCGCCGCGTGGTCGATCAGCGTCCAGTCGGTTTCGTGCCCGACGGCCGAGATCAGCGGAATGGCGGAGCCGGCGGCTGCGCGCACCACGGCCTCGTCGTTGAAGCCCCAAAGGTCCTCGAGGCTTCCCCCGCCGCGCGCCACGATGATGAGGTCGGGCCGGGGAACCGCCCCGCCCGGCTCCAGCGCGTTGAAGCCCTCGATCGCGGCCGCGACCTCGGCCCCGCACGTGTCGCCCTGGACGCGCACGGGCCAGACCAGGAGATGGAGCGGAAAGCGATCGGCGATGCGGTGGCGAATGTCGCGGATCACCGCGCCGGTCGGCGAGGTGACGACGCCGACGACGCGCGGCATGAAGGGCAGGGAGCGTTTGCGCTCCGCGGCGAACAGCCCTTCGGCTTCGAGCTTCAGCCGGCGCTCGTTGAGAAGCGCCATGAGGGCGCCCGCGCCCGCCGGCTGCATCGCCTCCACCACGATCTGATACTTGGATGAGCCGGGAAAGGTCGTCAGCTTGCCGGTGACGACGACTTCGAGCCCTTCCTCCGGCTTGAAGGCGAGCTGCGCAAAGGTGCCGCGCCAGACCACGGCTTCCAGGCGCGAGCGCTCGTCCTTCAGCGCGAAATAGGCGTGGCCGGACGAATGGGGCCCGCGATAGCCCGAGATTTCGCCGCGCACGCGCACATGGCCGAAGCGATCCTCGACGGTGCGCTTCAGCTCGCCCGAAATCTCGGAGACCGTGTATTCCGCGACGTTGCTGACGGCGTCCCCGGCATTGTCGAGCGGCAGTGCGTTGGCGGCGCGCCTCACCATCCGGCGAGCCCGACGCTCGGGCGCAGGCGCTGCGAGCGGATCACGCGCGTTTCGGGAATGCGCGAGGTGATCGTGTTCGGCGGCGTTTGCGGCAGGTTCTGAAGGCTTTCGCGGATATGGTCGACGAGGGCGGCGACGGCCGGAGACTGGCTGTTGCGCCCGCGCATGACCGCGATCTGCGCGTCGGGCAGCCGCGGAAAGCCGTCCGCTTCGCCCAGCACCCGCATGCCCGGGCGCAGAGCGCATTCGGGCAGGACGCTGACCGCCAGACCTGCCAGAACGGCGGAGGTGACGATCTGCGCCGACCAGCTCGTGAACAGGACGCGGTGCTCGCGCCCGACGCGGCGAAGCGCGTCGATGCCCTGCTGGCGCCACTGGCAGTCCGAGCGGCCGATCGCCAGCGGCAGCACCTTCTCCTCGTGGATCGAATGCGCCGCCGAGGTCACGAAATGCAACGGTTCGGTCCGCACGATCTCCGACCAGCCATGTGTCTTGCTGGGACAGACCAAGGCGACGTCGAGATGGTTCTTCTCGATGTCGTCGATCAGGCAGGACGTCGTCTCGCAGGCGATCTGCAACTCGACCCGCGGGTTGGATCGCACGAAGCGCGCCATGATCTCGGGCAGGAAGCGCTCGGCATAGTCGTCCGGCAAGCCGATGCGCACATGGCCCTCGATCGTTTCCTCGTCGAAGGCGAGAAGCGTTTCCTGGCTGAGCGAGAGCATGCGCCGGGCGTAGTTCAGGAGGCGCGCGCCCGCGTCCGTCAGCTTCACCGCCCGTCCGTTGCGCTCGAAGAGGTCGGTTCCCAGCCGCTCCTCCAGGCGCCGAACCTGCATGGAGACGGCCGACTGCGTCTTGAACACCTCCTCCGCCGCGCGGGTGAAGCTGCCGGTGTCGACGATGGCGACGAAGGTGCGAAGCTGATCGAGATCGAGGGGTGTGGCCATGGTGGCATCCATCACGTTCGATGATGACGACCATAAGAAACATTCGTTGGCTTGATCCGTCAAGCCGGCCTATCTCCCAATCTGTCAACAACGCGGACGCCGCTTCGAACCTCCGGACACCCCGTCCGGCGGAACGGCCCCTGCTTGCCCGACACCACCGTATGGCCCTCGAAAGGAGACACCGCCATGACGCTCGCTGCGAAGACGCCCCGGTTCCGCCTCGCGGACATTCTCGCCCCCGTCCAGGGTCCGGCGATCCCCGCCCTTCGCGCGATCGTCCGCACTCTCCTCAATCGCCGTGCGGCCTACCGCGTGTCCGAGCTGCCCGACCATCTCCTCAAGGATATCGGGCTGAAGCGCGACGACGTGCACGAGGCGCTGCATGCGGACTGGCGCGAGGACCCGACCTTCAAGATGGCGCTGGCCGCCGCCCGTCGGCGGCGCATCGGCCCCGACCGCGACTGACGGGTCGGATCGACCGACGCCCAACCAAAAGGCCGCCGCGAAGGATCGCGGCGGCCTTTTTCATTCGGAGAGACTTCGACAGCTTCAGGAAGCTGCGTCCTCGCGCACGGCGCCCAACAGTTCGCCGGTCTGGATCGCCAGGACCTTGTCCACCCGGCGCCCGTCGAGATCCACGACCTCGAAGCGCCAGGCGCCGTGCTGGATCGATTCGCCGACTTCCGGAATGTGGCCGAACTGGTCGAGGATGAAGCCGGCCAGCGTCTCGTAGTCGCGCTCCTTGGGCATCTGCGCGGTGCCGAGCGTGCGCTCCACGTCGTCGATCGGCATGCCGGCGTCGATCAGGACCGAGCCGTCCTCGCGCCGGACCGCGGCGTAGTCCTCCTCCGCGCCTTCCGGGAGGGAGCCGGCGATCGCGGCCAGAATGTCGGTCGGCGTCACGACGCCTTCGAACGAGCCGTATTCGTCGAGTACGATCGCCATGTGGATGTTGACGGTGCGGAAGCGGTCGAGAAGCTTCAAAACCGGCATGGTCTCGTTGACGTAGAGCGGCTCGCGCACGGCGCTCTTCACATCGATCGAGCCGGTCTTGCGATATTGCTCCAGAAGTTCCTTGGCCTGCACGACGCCGACCAGATCATCGACGTCCTCGGAGGCGACGGGAAAGCGCGAATGGCCGCTGGAATGGATCTCGTCGAGGATCGTGTCGGGCGCGTCGGCCAGCGAGATCCAGGCGACGTCGGGCCTCGGCACCATGATGGAGCGCACGGACCGATCGGCGATGCGCAGCACCCCCTCGATCATCTCGCGCTCCTTTTCCTCGAAGACCCCCGATTCGGTGCCCTCGGCGATCATCGCCTTGACTTCCTCCTCGGTGACCGCGTTCTCGCTCTTCTCGTTGGCGCCGACGATCTTGCCGACCGTCTCGGTCGAGATGCGCAGGAACCAGACGATCGGCGCGCCGATCGTGGCCAGCGCGCGCATCGGGCGCGACACGAAGCAGGCGATCCCCTCGGGATGGGCGAGCGCGAAGCGCTTCGGGACCAGTTCGCCGAGGATCAGCGAGAAATAGGTGATCAGAACCACGACGAGGCCGAAGGCGAAGCCTTCCGAATAGGGTCCGACGACCGGCAGCGGCTGGAGGAACTGGGCCAGCGGGCCGGCGAACGCGGACGCGCCGTAGGCGCC
Organism: Aureimonas sp. ME7; assembly: GCF_903970965.1. Classification (GTDB taxonomy): domain Bacteria; phylum Pseudomonadota; class Alphaproteobacteria; order Rhizobiales; family Rhizobiaceae; genus Aureimonas. Next base: position 108,259 of record NZ_CAJCKW010000008.1, read on the forward strand.
GGCGAAGATGCCGACCAGCGTGATGCCGATCTGAACGGTGGACAGGAAGCTCGTCGGGTCGTCGATGAGCTTCAACGCCCCTTCCGCCCCTCGCTTTCCGTTCTGGGCCATCTGTTGCAGTCGGGCGCGCCGGGATGAAACCACGGCCAATTCCGACATTGCAAAGAACCCGTTGAGTAGAATCAAGAAAACGACGATCAGAAAGTTTACGACAAGCATCCGGTATCCGTGAGGGCGCGATGGTCCCTCTGTTGAAGATTGGGCGATTATAGGGGGCAAGCCGCCCCTATTCCAAGAGCGGGCTCACGCATTCTTACCGTCGCCGGCGCAAGGAAACGAGCGGGGCCTACCGGGAAGCGCGGGAAGGGGCTCCCATAGTCGATCCGTGCCGCTCGAAGAGCGCCATCATCTCCCGGATGTAATCGGCCTGCCGGGCTTGGGCGTCGGCGAGGAAGCCGGCCAGCGGGAACGGGCCGGGGACGCCGTCCCCGCCCGGGGCCCCGGACGGCTTTCGCTCGGTCGGGGCCGCTCCTTGCACCATGCGCGCCCAGCCCTCGCTCCACAGGGTGAGATAGCCGAACGGGTCGGCCGGAACGCCGGGCGCCGGCTGCGGCAGGCCTCCCATCCACGGGAAGCCGCGCAGGGCGTCGGCGAAGAGGTTCTGCATCGGCTGTCCGGTGTGTCGGTCGCCGCCGGAGGGGCGATGGAAGGCTTCCACCGCGTTGGCCGAGCGACGCATGGTTTCGGCCAGCGCTTGGCCCGCCCAGTCGCCGGGATAGCCGGCCGTGCCGCCGGGAGCGGCGGTCGCCATCGTCTGGAGCATGGACTGGAACGTCAGGGCGCCGAGCGCGGGCATCATCTTGGCGAGGACGTCGGGGGCGAGCCCGGTGAGAAGCGAGGCCTGGCGCGCGATGGCGGCGGACAGGTCGGAGCCGAAAAGACTGTGCGTGAAGGCCTCGCCCGGGCCCTTCGGGGGCAGGTGCGCCGCGCCAGCGCCGGTCGGCAGCCAGGGCGCCGCGTTCGCCACGAGGCGGGCGAAGGCGTCGGCGTCGCCCATGGCGCGCTGGAAGCCGAGGAGAAACGCGGGCAGCAGCGCATCGGCGGTGCGGCGCATCTCCTCCTGGCTGAGGCGGAACTCGGTGGCCAGCCGCTCCGTCAGCGCGCCGGCATCGGTGGCGGACAGCCAATCGAAGAAGTCGGTCATGCACGAGGCCCTCCCGGCCGGCGCGGGGCGCGTTCGCACCGCCGCCTGGCCCGAGGATGACGCGCGCCGGGCCCGATGCCAAGCGGCGATTGGGCGTGTGGCCTGTTCGGCCTCAGTAGGCGAGGTGCGAGAACAAGGGTTCGATCCGCCCGTCCCAGGGGCCGGCATGGAGCTGGAGGAGCTCCTCGGCCGCCGTTCGCCCACGCGCGGCGATGTCGTCCAGCGGTGACAGGAAGATCGTCTCGTCGAGCCCGTCCTCGTTGCGGCGCGCCCGGGCGGCGAGCCCGCGATGGGCGATGCGAAGCGTTTCGCGCGCCAGATCCAGGACGGTTCCATCCCGGAAGCGCGTCGCCAGCCCCTCGCGCGGGACGCTGGCGCGCAGCACGGATGCTTCTTCGAAGGAAATGTCGCGCGTCAGCGCGTGAACCTCACCGAGCGCTCCCGGGTCGTAGAGGAGGCCGGTCCAGTAGGCCGGCAGCGCGCAGATGCCGCGCCACGGGCCCCCGTCCGCCCCGCGCATCTCGATGAAGCGTTTCAGCCGGACGTCCGGAAACAGCGTCGACAGATGGTTCGCCCAGTCGCCCATGTTGGGCTCGGGCGCCTCGACGCGGCCCTTGAGCGCGCCGTCGAGGCACTGGCGGAAGGTGATGTCGGTGGCGTCGTGGTAGCGCCCGTCGCGCATCACGAAATACATCGGCACGTCCAGCGCCCATTCGACGTAGTCGCGGTAGCCGAACCCGTCCTCGAACACGAAGGGCAGGAGGCCGGAGCGCTGGTTGTCGACGTCGGACCACACGTCCGAGCGCCAGGACAGGAGGCCGTTCGCATGCCCTTCGGTGAAGGGCGAGTTGGCGAACAGGGCGGAGGCCACGGCCTGGAGGCGCATGCCGACCTGCATCTTGGCGCGCATGTCGGCTTCGGTGGAGAAGTCGAGATTGACCTGGATGGTCGAGGTGCGGAACATCATGTCGAGGCCGCGCGTGCCGACTTTCGGCATGTATCGCGCCATGATCTCGTAGCGCGACTTCGGCATGACCGGCGTCTCGTCCAGCCGCCAGAGCGGGCTCGAGCCGATCCCGAGGAACCCGATGCCGAGCGGATCGGCGATCGCGCGAAGATCGGCCAGATGCGCACCGGTTTCCCGGCAGGTCTGGTGGAGGTTTTCCAGCGCCGCGCCCGACAGTTCGAACTGGCCGCCGGGCTCCAGCGAGATCGCGCCCCCGCCGTTCGTGCCGGCGAGGCCAATGATGCGCCCGTCGTCGACGATCGGCTCCCAGCCGGACGTGGCGCCGAGCTCCTCCAGAAGGCGGCGGATGCCCCGATCGCCCTCGTAGGGGACGGGCGACAGGTCGGCCGTGTAGAAGCCGAACTTCTCGTGCTCGGTGCCGATGCGGAAATCCCGCTCCGGCTTTTCGCCTCCCCGGATGTGGTCCACCAGCTCGTCCACGGAGCGGATCGGGGTGAGGTCGGTGGTGTCGCGCGCCATTCTAGAGGCTCCGGCCAGGATACGGGAGCACCCGCCGACCGGCCGGCGGGCGAGAGTCTGCGCTGTCTGTCCGCTTTCGCGCCCGCAGGCAAGGGGGGTGCCCGAAAGGGGCTGGGCGCGCCGTCACACCGACCAGTCTCCCGCGCACGCCTGAATCACCGCAAGGGCCGCCACTGCCGCCGTGTCGGCCCGCAGGATGCGGGGGCCGAGCGACAGGCGCCTGACGAAGGGAAGGGCGCGCAGCGTTTCGCGCTCGGGCGCGGAGAAGCCGCCCTCCGGGCCGATCAAAAGTGCGAGCGGGACGCCCTTCAAGGACCGGAGCTCGTCTAGCGGGCTCGCGGCCTCGGCGCGCTCGTCGCAGAACAGGAGAAGTCGATTCGGATCCCAATCCGCCACCATCCGGTCGAAGCGGACGGGCTCGCGGCATTCGGGCACGGTCAAGATGCCGCATTGCTCGGCCGCCTCCACCGCGTTGGCGCGCATCCGCTCGATGTTGAGGCGCGGCGCCTGCACGTGCTGCGTCAGGACCGGACGAAGGACACCGGCGCCCATCTCCACCGCCTTCTGCACGGTGTAGTCGAGGCGCGCGCTCTTCAGGGGCGCGAAGAGGTAGTGGAGGTCGGACGGGGCGGTTTGGGCGCGGGAGCGTTCGGAAGGCGTCAGGACGAGCCGCTTCTTGCCCTCGCGCCGGAGCCTTGCCGCCCATTCCCCGTCTCGGCCGTTGAACAGGAGGACGCGGTCCGCGTCGCCGAGGCGCAGGACGTTCAGGAGATAGTTCGCCTGCGCGGGCTCGGCTTCGAAGCCTTCGCCTGCCGCCAGGGCCACGTCGACGAAGAGGCGCGGGCCGGTGAAGTCGTAGTCGGGCATCTTATGTCCTCGAAGCGCGAGGCGGGAGCCAAAACGGGTCCTGCCTCGTTGGATGCGACCGGCCGGCTCCGATCTCACCGCGTGTTCTAGCGAACCCGGCGCCGGTTTCCACCTCATCCGCGCGCCGATGACACGAGCGCCGAACCTTTCACAAAACGGGAGACGTCACGACATGGATCTTCAGATCAGGGACCGCGTCGCCATCATCACGGGCGCGAGCGGCGGCATGGGCTGGGCCACCGCGCAGATCCTGGCGGGCGAGGGCGTCAAGCTCGTCCTGTCCGACATCAAGACCGGCGAGCTGAAGCGGGAGGCCGAGAAGCTCGGGATCGACGCGATCGCGGTGAAAGCCGACATGACGAAGCAGTCCGACGTCGATGCGCTCGTCGCCGAGGCTGTGGGGCGCTTCGGCAAGGTCGACATCGTGGTCCACACGTCTGGCATCACGGGTGCCAAGGGCGACCCTTTGGAAATGACGGACGAGGACTACGAGGAAGCCTTCCGCGTCGATTTCCTGTCGGCGGTCCACATCGCGCGCGCGGCCATTCCCCTGATGAAGAAAGGCGGCTGGGGGCGCTTCGTGGCGGTGGCCAGCGAGAACACCGTCCAGCCCTATTGGGAGGAGGCGACCTACAACACCGCCAAGGCCGCGCTCGCCGCCTTCATGAAGGGCGTGTCCTACAAGGCGGCGGCCGACGGCGTTCTCGTCAACACCGTGGCCCCCGCCTTCATCGCCACGCCGATGACCGACGAAATGATGGAAAAGCGCGCGAAGGAGCGGGGCGAAAGCTTCGACGAGGCGATCCAAAGCTTCCTGCGCGAGGAGCGCCCCGGCATCGTCCAGCAGCGCCGCGGCAAGGCCGAGGAGGTCGCCGCCGTGATCGCGCTTCTGGTGTCGGAGCGCGCCTCCTTCGTCAACGGCGCCAACTACCGGGTGGACGGCGGCTCGGTCCAGGCGGTGGGGAACTGAGGCTGCCTCAAGCGGCGGCCTCCGCCAGCGCCGCGGCGTAGATCGCGGCATCCTCGCGCGAGAAGCAGCACAGGACGATGCGTCGGAAGCCGCCCTCTCCGGCCGCCGTCAGCGTTTCGCGCGCGGCGATGGCGGCGGCGCGCGCCTTCGGGAAGCCGTAGACGCCCGTCGAGATGGCGGGAAAGGCGATCGAATGAAGGCCGTTGTCGCGCGCCAGCGCGAAGGACGAGCGGTAGGCGCTCGCCAGAAGCTCGTCCTCGCCCTTTGTGCCGCCGTGCCAGACCGGGCCGACCGTGTGGACCACGCGGTGCGCGGGCAGGTCGTAGCCGAAGGTGATGCGCGCTTCGCCCGTCGGACAGCCGCCGATCGTGCGGCATTCCTCCAAGAGTTCGGGGCCTGCCGCGCGGTGGATCGCCCCGTCCACGCCGCCCCCGCCGAGCAGGCTCGAATTGGCGGCGTTGACGATCGCATCCACCTCGAGGCGGGTGATGTCGCCCGTCTCCACCTCGATCGAAGCACCGTTTCGCTCCCAGCGCGTCATGTGCGTCTCCTTGGCGCTTCACTCCCTCGAATCCGTCCGGCTCCCTCTTATTCGGGCAGCGCGGGTTTCACGGCGGATCGGAATTGCTCTAACCTGGATCCCGCAAGCACAAGAATAAGACGGGAGGCACTCGATGACCATCGCCATGCCGCGCCCAAGCGCGGCCATTCTCGCGCGCCGTGCCGCGATCGTCGCCGCGCTCCGGCGCATCGTGCCGGGCGAAGGCGTGGTCGACGCTTCGGTCGAGATGCGCGTCTTCGAGACCGACGCCTTGACCGCCTATCGCCAGTTGCCGCTCGTCGTGGTGCTGCCCGAAACGGTGGCTCAGGTCGCCGAGATCCTGGCGTACTGCCACCGGAACGAGGTGCCCGTCGTGCCGCGCGGAGCCGGCACGTCCCTGTCGGGCGGCTCGCTTCCGCTGGAGGACGGTGTGCTCCTCGTCCTATCGCGCTTCAACCGCATCCTGGAAGTCGATTTCGACAATCGCTGCGCCGTGGTTCAGCCGGGCGTCACCAATCTCGGCATCACCAAGGCGGTCGAGCATGCCGGCTTCTACTACGCGCCCGACCCGTCCTCGCAGATCGCCTGCTCGATCGGGGGCAACGTCGCGGAGAATTCGGGCGGCGTCCACTGCCTGAAATACGGGTTGACGGCCAACAACGTCTTAGGCGTCGAGTTCGTGACGATCGAGGGCGAGGTGATCCGCCTCGGCGGCAAGCACCTGGACGCCGAGGGCTACGACCTTCTCGGCCTTCTCACCGGCTCGGAAGGGCTGCTCGGCGTCGTCACCGAGGTGACGGTGCGCATTCTCCAGAAGCCGGAAACGGCGCGCGCCGTCCTCCTCGGCTTCCCGACCTCGGAACAAGCGGGCGCCTGCGTCGCCGAGATCATCGCGCGCGGCATCATTCCCGGCGGCATGGAGATGATGGACGCGCCCGCCATCCGCGCGGCGGAGGACTTCGTCCATGCCGGCTACCCGCTGGACGTTGAGGCGCTTCTGATCGTCGAACTCGACGGGCCGGGCGCGGAGGTCGATCATCTCCTCGGCGAAGTCGAGGCGATCGCGGGCACGAACGGCGCCACCACCGCGCGCGTGTCGCAGTCCGACGCCGAGCGCATGAGCTTCTGGGCGGGGCGCAAGGCCGCTTTTCCGGCGGTCGGCCGCATTTCGCCCGACTATCTCTGCATGGACGGCACGATCCCACGAAAGGAACTGCCGCGGGTCCTGGCCGGAATGCGCGCTCTGTCGGAAAAGCATCGCTTGGGCGTCGCCAACGTGTTCCACGCCGGCGACGGCAATCTCCATCCGCTGATCCTCTACGATGCGGCCAAAGACGACGAGTTGCAGCGCGCCGAGGACTTCGGCGCCGATATCCTGCGCCTTTGCGTCGCGGTCGGCGGCGTCCTGACGGGCGAGCACGGCGTCGGCATCGAGAAGCGCGACCTGATGCCCGAAATGTTCGGCGAGGACGACTTGCGTCACCAGCAGCGCGTCAAATGCGCCTTCGACGATAAGCATCTCCTGAACCCCGGCAAGATGTTTCCGGTGCTGCATCGCTGCGCCGAACTCGGCCGGCTCCATGTCCACAAGGGGCAACTGCCCTTTCCCGACCTGCCGCGCTTCTAGGATGTCCGCGATCCAACATTCCCCCGTCGCCGACGAAACGCTTCGTCCTGGCACACCGGCCGAACTGCGCGAGATCGTGGCGGGCGCGCTTAGCACCGCCACGCCCTTGAGCGTGGAAGGGGCGGCCTCGAAGCGCGGCCTCGGCCGCCCCGTCCAGACCGGGCGCACCGTCTCCACGGCCGCGATGACGGGCATCCTGTTCTACGAACCCGAGGAACTCGTCCTGTCGGCGCGCGCAGGCACCCCGATCGCCGAGATCGAGGCGCTTGTCGAGGCCCATGGGCAGCGCCTCGACTTCGAGCCGATGGACTACGGCCCCCTGCACGGGCGCGAACGGGGCCTCGGGACGATCGGCGGGGTGATCGCCTGCAACCTGTCCGGGCCTCGCCGCCTGAAGCAGGGCGCGGCGCGCGACCATATCCTCGGGTTGTCGGCCGTTTCAGGCCGGGCCGAGATCTTCAAGGCGGGCGGGCGCGTCGTGAAGAACGTCACCGGCTACGACCTGTCCAAGGGGCTGACGGGCTCCTACGGGACGCTCGCGATCTCGACCGAGCTGACGATCAAGGTGATGCCGAAATCCGCGGCCGAGACGACGCTGGTCCTGCGCGGCCTGGAGGACGAGGCGGCGGCCGGCGCGATGGCGGCGGCCATGGGCTCCTCGGCGGAAGCGTCGGGCGCCGCGCATCTGCCCTACGGCGTCGCCGGGCGGATCGCGGCGGGCGCGCTCGGCCGCGAGGCGGCGACGCTGGTCCGGCTCGACGGGTTCGGCCCCTCGGTGGCCGCGCGCGCCGCGCATCTCGGCGCAGCGCTCGCGCGCGTCGCGCCGCTGGAGCGTTTCGAGGGCGAGGCGTCCGCCACGCTCTGGCGCGACGTGCGCGACGCAGCTCCCTTCGTGGACGGCACCGAGCGGCCCGTCTGGCGCGTCTCGATGACGCCGACGCGCGCGCCCGGTTTCGTCCTCGCCCTGCGCATGCAACTCGGGACGGATGCGTTCTACGACTGGCAAGGCGGGCTCGTCTGGCTGCGCCTCGAAGCGGGGGCGGAAGCCGAGACCCTACGCGCCGAGCTCGCCCGCCACGGCGGGGGCCACGCGACCCTGGTGCGCGCCGCGCATTCCGAGCGCGCCGCCGTCCCGGTCTTCCAACCTCAGGCCTCGGCCCTGGCCGCCCTGTCGAAGCGCCTCAAGGATCAGTTCGACCCGCAAGGCATCCTCAATCCCGGCCGGATGGTCTGAAAGCGAAGCGTTCGATGCGTCACGATTACGTGCAATGGCTGGAAGACAAACAGTACGCATTGCCCACGAGAGGCAATCAGCTCCACCGTGTGCGGAAGGTGGAAGAGGCGTATGGCGATATCGAGCGGCACTTGAGCGAAGGTACGTTCGAAACCGTCCTGTCAACGCTGCAGTATTCTACGGCCGACGAACGGAGAGCCCGACCAAATCCGTCCAAGATGAAGTTCGAAGGGAACATCCGAAACAACCTGCAGTCCTACAAGAATGCGATCGTTCTCTACCGCTCATTCCTGCTTGAGACGCGGGACGGTAAGTTGCCTGTGGGGGATGGCGAGAGCCTTCAAGACTCCCACTCAACGACAACGGACGAGTTGGACAAGAGGCGCCTGTCGTTGGAGCGGGACATGCAGGTGGCTCTACGTCGCAACATCGCGGCGCTGGAACCTTCCCTGCGGATCGTCGACGACGGCGTCGAACGCTCCGTTGCTTCCGGTTTCATCGATATCACCTGTGAGGACGGTTCGAACCGTCTTGTCGTCGTTGAACTCAAGGCGGGTAAGGCCGATGGCCGCGCCATCGGTCAGATACTTGGCTACATGGGTGATCTGGCGGAGGAGGAGGGGAGTGAGATCCGGGGCATTCTGGTCGCCCATGATTTCGACAAGCGAACCATCGCAGCTGCCCGCGTGGTGCCGACCCTTGCCCTGGTCCGCTACAGCATAGAGTTTCGGTTCGAGATGGAGTCCTGACATCTCATGCAAACCGCCTTTTCCCCGGAAGCCCTTCGCGATCCCGATACCGCCCATACGGAAGGGATCGTGCGCAAGTGCGTGCATTGCGGCTTCTGCACGGCGACCTGTCCGACCTATGTGACGCTCGGCAACGAGCTCGATAGCCCGCGCGGGCGGATCTATCTCGTCAAGGAAATGCTGGAAGCGAACCGGCCGGCGGACGAGCGCACGGTGAAGCACATCGACCGCTGCCTGTCCTGCCTCGCCTGCATGACGACCTGCCCATCGGGCGTGAACTACATGCATCTCGTGGACCATGCGCGCGCCCATATCGAGCGCACCTACACGCGCCCGCTGCCGGACCGCCTGATCCGGTTCCTGCTCGCCAAGGTTCTGCCCTATCCCTCGCGGTTCCGCCCGGCGCTTCGCCTGGCGCAGCTGGCGCGACCGCTCGCCCGGGTGCTGGACGGGATCAAGCCGTTGAAGCCGCTCGCGGCGATGTTGAGGCTCGCCCCCGTGCGCCTGCCTTCCCGAAGGCCCGCAGCGGCGCCACCCATGGCGAAGGGCGCTCCCAGGCGCGTCGCGCTTCTGGCCGGCTGCGCCCAGTCGGTGCTCGATCCCGGCATCAACGCGGCGACCGTGCGCCTTCTCGCCCGGCTCGGCGTCGAAACCGTGTCGCCGAAGGGGGAGGGGTGCTGCGGCGCGCTCGTCCACCATATGGGGCGCGAGGACGAGGCGCTCGCCTTCGCGCGCCGCACGGTCGACGCTTGGACGCGCGAGATCGAGACGGGCGGGCTCGACGCGATCGTGGTAACGGCGTCCGGCTGCGGCACGACGATCAAGGACTACGGCCACATGCTGCGCCTCGACCCGGATTATGCCGAGAAGGCGGCGCGCGTGTCGGCGCTGGCGAAGGACGTCACCGAATATCTCGCGACCCTCGATCTGCCGCTCCCCGAACGGCCGGGGGAGGCTGTGGTCGCCTATCATTCGGCCTGCTCGATGCAGCATGGGCAGCGGATCACGGCGGCGCCGAAGGTGCTCCTGGCGCAGGCCGGGTTCACCGTGCGCGACGTGCCCGAAGGGCACCTATGCTGCGGCTCGGCGGGCACCTACAACATCCTCCAGCCGGAGATTTCCGCCCGGCTGCGCGATCGCAAGGTCGCCAACATCGAAAGCGTGAAGCCCGACATCATCGCCACCGGCAATATCGGCTGCATGACGCAGATCGCCTCGGCCACGGGCATTCCGATCGTCCACACGGTGGAGCTTCTCGACTGGGCCTTTGGCGGCGAGCGGCCGGCGGCGCTTGCCGACTTCAACCCGGCGCCGAGGCTGGAAGCGGCGGAGTGATCGAAAGAGGCCCGCCGTATCGGCGGGCCTCTTTCGATCCAAGCGTTTCCGGACCGATCAGCCGCCGAACAGGCCGGACAGGAGGCCCGGCTTGCCCGTCTTGTTCGACACGGTGCGGATCAGGCCGGTTTCCTGGACGTAGCGGTTCTCTTGCCCCGGTCCGACCACCACGACCTTGGTGCCCTTGCCCGCGCGCTCGTAGAGATGGGTCACGTCCTCGTTCATCATGCGGATGCAGCCGGACGACATGTTCTGGCCGATGGTCCAGGGCTGGTTGGTGCCGTGGATGCGGAACATCGAATCGCCACCGCCTCGATAGAGATACATGGCGCGCGCGCCGAGCGGGTTGTCCGGGCCGCCCGCCATGTAGGCCGGCAGGATGCGCCCCTTGGCCTTCTCGCGCGCGCGCATGGCGGCCGGCGGCGTCCATCCCGGCCATTCGGCCTTGCGCCCGACGCTCATCGTGCCGCCCCAGGAAAAGCCGTCCTTGCCGACGCCCACGCCGTAGCGCGTCGCGGTGCCGCCGGCTTCCACGAAGTAGAGGAACTTCCGATCCGTATCGATCACGATCGTGCCGGGCTTTTCCTTGGTCGCGATGCGCACGCTCTGGCGCATGAAGCGCGCGTCCGGCTGGCGCATGGCTTGCGTCTTGCGGGCGACCTGGTCCTGGCGGATCTGGGCGCGCTGACCCGTCAGCCATTGGCCGCTGGCATGCTCGTAGTAGCGCACCTGCGGCTCGGCGCTGGCGATCGAGGGCGCGCTCAGCGGCGCGAGGCCGGCAAGGAGGGCCAGAACGAGGGGCGTCGTCATCTTCATGGGCGGGTGTCCTTGTCGGTTGAGGCGGGAGAAAAGACGTTCGGAACGATCCGAATCGTATGAAGGGCAAGCGGCGGAAAAGCCGAGGGCGGTTGCAGGCGTTCTGCAACCACCTGTTGCAGTCACAGCACGATGACGCGCGTGCCGACGCCGACCCGCTCGTAAAGGTCGATCACGTCCTCGTTGCGCATGCGGATGCAGCCGGACGACACGGAATGCCCGATGGTGGAGGGCTGGTTGGTGCCGTGGATGCGATAGAGCGTCGAGCCGAGATAAAGCGCCCGGGCACCCAGCGGGTTCTCGACGCCGCCCGGCATATGCGCGGGGAGGTAGCGGCCTTTGGCCGCTTCGCGCCGGATCATTTCGGCCGGCGGCGTCCATCCCGGCCATTCCGCCTTGCGCGACACGGTCTCCGAGCCCGACCAGCCGAACCCTTCCTTGCCGACGCCGACCCCGTAGCGCTTGGCCCGGCCGCCGGCCTCGACGTGGTAGAGGAAGTGCTGGCTGGGATCGATCACGATCGTGCCGGGCGCATGGCCGCCGCGGTAGTCCACCATCTGCGGCAGGAAGCGCGGGTCGAGACCGCGCTGAGGGGAGGTGTCCCGCGCGGCGGGGGCGACGGGGGCCGTGGCCAGCGACGCGAAGACGGGGGCGCCGGTGCGCCTGGCGCGGCGCACGTCCTCGCGGCGCGGCGTGCCGAACATGCCCAACAGCGGCCGGCGCTTTTCGTGATAGGAGCCGAGCGGCTGCATCGGGCCGCCCCCTTGCGGGATGACGCCGACCGGAATGTTGCCTTCGAAGACCACGGTGCCGGGCGCGTAAGGGTCGACCGTCCGCTGGCGCGCATAGCCGGGAACGATCCCGCTGCCCGGCGACAACTGACGCACCCAGGGCTCGGCGACGGCGGGCGGCACGGAGAGCGGGCGACGGTCGCGCGCTTCCGCCACGGGGCTAAAGGCGCCGATCAGGACGACGGCGCAAAGTGTCGGCAACATCCGCATGGGCGGCGATCCTCGTTCCGAAGGCGGCCGGACGGGCCGCAGGCTTGGGATCGAGGATGGGGAGCCATTCGCCAGCGAATGGTGAATCCGGGCGTTGTTATGCCCGGCTTACGGCACCTTCCCGCCATCAGGGTGAACGTCGGGTAAAGCGGCGTCTGTCAGCCTCGGCGGCGCGCATCGCGCAGGATCGCGCGCAGGAGCGGCTCCGCCTCCGCCGGGCTCATGCCGGGTGCGAGGCGCCGGTCGTAGAGCATGTTCATCAGCACCCGGTCGTAGGGCGTGAAGGTCGTGAGATTCGACGTGTCGTTGAAGACGCTTTGCGGGGCGTCGGCATTGTCGTTCAAGGGGCCGAGGCCCTGCAGCACCTCCTCGATCAGGCAGCGCCGGAACAGGGCGTCGCCCTCGTCCGAGACGATGATCGCGTCCGAGCGCGTGATCCCGGCGCGCCCGTATGTGGCGCGCACCACGCAGTTGCCGGGCACGCGCATGAACGGGCTGCGATACACCTCGCGCCCGGTCCGCTGGTAGTCCTTGCGATCGACGACGTGGACCACGAAGTTGGCGCTCGTCCGGCTCGGCGCGAGGCCGGATTCGAGGCCCGCGATCTGCCGGTCGATCTGGCGCAGAAAGGCGCGCACCGCCGCGCGTCGGTCGATCGCGGCGCGGTTCTCGATGTGGAAGCGGACGGGGCCGGCGAACTTCTTGAGGTAGGACGAATCGCTGAACGCGCCGGTGATCTCCGCCCCGAACACGACCTTGCCGAAGCCTTCGATCATCGCCGCGTCGGAGGGGAGGCGCTGCGCATGGGCCGGGCCGGACAGGAGGGCGAGTGCGGCGACGACGATCGCCGCGCGCGCGAAACGTCTTGCCTTCCCGTCCGCCCCGCGCTTCACCTTCACCATGGCCCGCATGCCCGTCTTTGTCGTTCGAGATGTCAGTTGGCGGGGCGGGCACCCATCGCGCAAGCGCGGGTGCGCGACAGTCCACGGGTTTGATCGCGCGGATCACCGGTTATGAGGACAGCGGATGGAAACGAAGGCCCCCGGCGAAGGCTTGATCCACGGCGAAGACGGATGCGCGCGCTGCGCCTGGGCGGGTTCGGACGCGGACTACGTGCGCTACCACGACGAGGAATGGGGCCGCCCGACCGCCGACGACGATCGCCTGTTCGAGAAGCTCTGCCTCGAAGGGTTCCAGGCGGGCCTGTCGTGGATCACCATCCTGCGCAAGCGCGAGGCCTTCCGCCGCGCCTTCGACGGGTTTTCGGTGGAAGCGGTCGCCCGGCTGGGGGAGGCCGATGTCGAGCGCATCCTCCTCGACCCCAGCGTGGTGCGCCACCGCGCCAAGATCGTCTCGGCGATCGGCAACGCGCGCGCGGTTCTGCGTCTGCGCGAGGCGACCGGACGCTCGCTCGCCCACTTCCTGTGGAGCTTCGAGCCGCCGCCGGGTGAGCGGCCGGAGGTTGTGACCGCCGAATGGGTGCGCGCGAACCCGGCGACACCGGCCTCCCATCGCCTGTCGAAGGCGCTGAAGGGCCGGGGCTTTTCCTTCGTTGGCCCGACCACGGCCTACGCGTTCATGCAGTCCATGGGCTTCGTCAACGACCATCTGGACGGCTGCGCCATGCGCGGCCCTTGCGAGGCGGAGCGGCGCGCGTTCGTGCGGCCCGGCTAGGGACGCGACGCCCGAAACTTGCCGCTGCGCCGGGGGATGGGCTAGGAGCCGGTAAGTCCCGATCGATTTCCGTTTCCAGACAGGCAATCCCATGGCCAGCCCGAAGAAGCCCTCCCGCGTCAAGGCGCGCCAGCCGCGCGGCTTCGTGGATCGCAGCGCCGCCGATCTTTATGCGCAGGAGCGGATGCTCGGCGTCATCCGGCGGGTCTACGAGACCTACGGGTTCGAGCCGGTGGAAACGCCCTTCTTCGAATATACCGACGCGCTCGGCAAGTTCCTGCCCGATAGCGACCGGCCGAACGAGGGCGTCTTCTCGCTTCAGGACGACGACGAGGAATGGCTGTCGCTGCGCTACGACCTGACCGCGCCGCTGGCGCGCCATGTCGCGGAGAATTTCGAGGAGATCCCGAAGCCCTACCGCTCCTACCGGGCGGGATACGTGTTCCGCAACGAGAAGCCGGGTCCGGGGCGCTTTCGCCAGTTCATGCAGTTCGACGCCGACATCGTCGGCGCGCCCAACGTCTCGGCCGATGCCGAGATGGCGATGATGATGGCCGACACGATGGAGGCGCTCGGCATTCCTCGCGGGCAGTACGTGATCCGGGTCAACAACCGCAAGGTGCTGGACGGAATCCTCGACGCGATCGGCTTGGAAGGCGACGCGCCGGGCCGGCTCACCGTGCTGCGGGCGCTCGACAAGTTCGACAAGTTCGGCGCGGCCGGCGTGCGGCTGCTCCTGGGCCCTGGTCGTCGCGACGAAGGCGGCGGCGAAGGCGACTTCACCAAGGGCGCCGAGCTTTCCGAAGAGGTGATCGAGCGCGTCCTGCGCATCTTCGGCGACGATGGGCTTGGTGGCGTCACCCAAGCCTTCGGCGGTCATGCGGGTGTCGATGAGGGACTTGGCGAACTCGCCGACATCGAGGCCTTCGTGCGCACGGCCGGCTACGAGGCCGACCGCATCCGCATCGACCCGTCCGTCGTGCGCGGCCTCGAATACTACACCGGCCCCGTGTTCGAGGCCGAACTCCTGTTCGACGTCGTCAACGAGCGGGGCCAGAAGGTGCAGTTCGGCTCGGTCGGCGGCGGCGGGCGCTACGACGGGCTCGTGTCGCGCTTCCTCGCGACCCCCGTTCCCGCCACCGGCTTTTCCATCGGCGTGTCGCGCCTCCAGACGGCGTTGAAGAACCTCGGCCGCCTCGAGGGCGACAAGCGCTCCGGCCCCGTCGTCGTCACCGTGATGGACCGCGACCGCATGGCCGACTATCAGGCGCTGGCGACGAAGCTGCGGGCCGCGCTCAACGCGCCGGGCCAGCCGGTCGTGCCGGTCGAGGTGTTCCAGGGCAATCCGAAGCAGTTCGGCAAGCAGCTGCAATATGCCGACCGGCGCGGCGCGCCCGTCGTGGTGATCCAGGGCGCCGACGAGAAGGCGGCGGGAAAGGTCCAGGTCAAGGATCTGGCGCTCGGCAAGACGCTGTCCGCGGGCGTCGAGGACAACGCCGAATGGCGCGAGATGCGCGCCGGTCAGGAACTCGTCGCCGAGGCCGATCTGGTGGACGCCGTGCGCCGCATCCTGTCGCGCGTCGCCGATGAAGGATCGCCCGCGCGATGAACCCCGGCTTCCTGTCCGGCGCGGCGCGGCCGGGATCCGGCGGCTCGCCCTTCGACGTGGGCCTCTCCGGCCTCTTTGCCGAACTCGGCGCCCTTGTGGTGGAAACGCCGCTTCTCCAACGCGCCGAGCCCTATCTCGACACGGCGGGCGAGGACCTGCGCCGGCGCATCTTCCTGACGCGCGGCGAGGGGGGCGAGACCCTGTGCCTGCGCCCCGACTTCACCATTCCCGTGTGCCTTGCCCATATCGCGGGCGCCGGCGGCCTGCCGCGCCGCTACGCCTATAACGGGCCGGTGTTCCGGCAGCGCTCAGGCGAGGCGGCCGAGTTCGCGCAAGCCGGCATCGAGAGTCTGGGCGAGAGCGATCGACCCGTGGCCGACGCCGAAGCTCTGGCCGGCGCGTTGGCGGGCCTCAAGGCCTGCGGCCTCCAGGCGGCGGGCTCCGTCGTCGTCGGCGACCAGGCCCTGTTCGAAGCGTTCCTCACCGCGCTCGATCTGCCCGCCGGCTGGCAGCGACGCCTCGTCCGCTGTTTCGGGCGAGACGATCTCCTGGAAGAAGCGCTGGCCGCCCTGACGCGCGAAGCCGATATCGACCCGCTCGATCTCGATCCGGCCGTGCGCGCGGCGCTGCGCGCCGGCTCGGTCGATCAGCTGGCCGACCATGTCGCGAGCCTGATGGAGGACGGCGGATTGCCGCCCAACCGGGGCCGAAGCCCCGCCGAGATCGCCGAACGGTTGATCGAGAAGATGGCGCTCGCCAACACGCGCCTGCGCACCGCCTATCTCGAACGCCTCGAAAGCTTCTTGGCGCTGGATTGCCCCCTGGCCGAAGCGCCCGGCCGTCTGGCCGAGCTGGAAGCCTCGTCCGGCATCGAATTCGGCGAAGCTCTGAATTTCTTCCGGGCCCGCCATGCGGCGCTCGGGCAGGCGGGCGTCGATCTCTCGGCCGTCCGCTACCGCGCCGCCTTCGGGCGCGCGATCGATTACTACACCGGCTTCGTGTTCGAGGTCACCGCGGCGGGCGTGGCCGAGCCGGTGGCGGGCGGCGGGCGCTATGACCGGCTCGTGTCCTATCTCGGCGCGCCCGCACCCGTTCCCGCCGTCGGCTTCTCGCTCTGGCTCGACCGGATCGCGCGCGCCAAGGAGACCGGTCGATGAGCCTGACGCTCGCCATTCCCTCCAAGGGCCGCCTCAAGGACCAGTGCGTTGAAGCGCTGGCACGCGCCGGGATCGTCGTCCATCCCAGCGAAGACGCGCGCTCCTATCGCACCCGCGTCGAAGGGGCGGAGGGGCTGGAGGTCCTGCTTCTGTCGGCCTCCGAGATCGCGCGCGAGCTTCGCGACGGGGCGATCGACTTCGGCGTCACCGGCGAGGACCTCCTGCGCGAGACCATGCCCGATTTCGACCGGCGCGGGCGCATCGTCTCGCGCCTCGGCTTCGGCCATGCCGACGTGGTGGTGGCGGTGCCAGCGAGCTGGATCGACGTCGAAACCATGGAGGATCTCGGCGACGTCGCCTCCGGCTTTCGGGCGCGCCACGGGCGGCGGCTTCGCATCGCCACCAAGTACTGGCGCCTGACGCAAGGGTTCTTCACCCGCAACCACGGCATCCAGAGCTATCGCATCGTGGAAAGCCTCGGCGCCACCGAAGGCGCGCCGGCGGCGGGCTCGGCCGACATCATCGTCGACATCACCTCCACCGGCTCGACCCTGACGGCGAACCATCTGCGCGTCCTCAAGGACGGGACGATCCTGCGATCGGAAGCGTGTCTGGCGCTCGCCGAGCGCGAGGACGCCGATGCCGGGCACGCCGCGCGGCTGGAAGCGCTGATCCGGCGCTTCGGCTGAGCTGCCGAACGCGGTTGCGGAAACGCAAACGGCCGCCCGGAGGCGGCCGCAGATGAAGCGCCGGACAGGCGGGGGGATCAGACGCGGGCGAGGCTCGGGCTGGTCTTGCGCGCGTCCACCGAATAGGCGCCCGGACCGGTCGCGGCCAGAACCAGGAAGCCGCCGACGATCGACAGGTTCTTCATGGCCGCCGTCGCATCACCCATGTGGGCGGCGAAGACCGTGCCGACCGTGAAGGCGGCGAGCACATAGGCGACGATGCGCGTCTGGAAGCCGACGAGGATCGCAAGGCCGCCGAAGAACTCGATCGCGCCCACGAGATAGGCCATGGCGATGCCGCCGGGAACGCCGAGACTGCCGAGATAGCCGGCGAAGCCCGCAGCTCCCGTCAGCTTGCCGAAACCGGCGACGATGAACAGGATCGCGAGCAGGATGCGCCCGAGAAGGAGGACGGCGGGGTTCATGAAGGGCTCCGTTGGCCAAGGGGAATACGCGGCGAACTCTTGACCAAACCGGGGCGCATGCATAGGCACGCGTTCCATGACTGTTCGTCAACGCAGACCGTGCCAATCGCACCCATTGGGTCGTCTTTCCAACCCAATCCACAGCCGGTCACGATCGTTGCCCGGCTGAATAATCCGGCCGCGTGTCACCTTTCGCCGTTGCCACATGGCTTCGGCGCCCTCCTTTTAGGAAGTCGGTCGGCGACGGCATGCCATGTCCGTCCTCGCATCGTCCCGCCTTGAACCCTTCGTATCCGAGCGTCCGATTTGCCAGTTTCCACCATCCGCTCGAGCGTGTTCTTCCCCGCGAGCGCCATCATCGCCTCGCTCGTTCTGGTCGGCGTCGTGTTTCCTTCCGGCGCGGAATGGGCGTTCGGGGCCGTCCAGGCCTTCGTCATCGAGACGTTCGGCTGGTTCTATCTCCTGTCCGTCGGCATCCTGCTCTTCGCCGCGCTCTACTTCGCGCTGAGCCGCTTCGGCGACCTGCGGCTCGGGCCCGACGACGCGGAGCCGGACTATCCCTACCTGTCGTGGCTGGCGATGCTGTTCGCCGCCGGCATGGGCATCGGCCTGATGTTCTACGCGGTCGCCGAGCCGATCCTGCATTACTCGGTGCCCCCCGACGAGGCGCCGCACACGTTCGCCGCCGCCCGCGAGGCGATGTCGATCACCTTCTTCCACTGGGGCATCCATGCCTGGTCGGTCTATGCGATCGTCGGCCTGTCGCTCGCCTACTTCGCCTATCGCTACAACCTGCCGCTGACGGTGCGCTCGGGCTTCTATCCGTTCCTGCGCGAGCGCATCCACGGCCGGTTCGGCGACGCGGTGGACGTCTTCGCCATCTGCGGCACGGTCTTCGGCATCGCCACCTCGCTGGGCCTCGGCGTCCTGCAGATCAATGCCGGCCTCAACTATCTCCTCGGCGTGCCGCAGACCGTGTGGATCCAGGTCGCGATCATCGCCGGGGTGATGGCGGCGGCCACGCTTTCGGTGGTCTCGGGTCTCGACACGGGCATCCGCCGCCTGTCGGAGGGCAACCTGATCCTGGCGACGGTGCTGCTCCTGTTCGTCCTCGTGATGGGGCCGACGGAGTTCCTGCTGCGCGCCTTCGTCCAGAACACGGGCACCTACATCAACGACATCGTCCACCGCACCTTCACGCTCTACGCCTACGAGCCGAAGAGCTGGATCGGCGACTGGACCCTGTTCTACTGGGCGTGGTGGGTGTCCTGGTCGCCGTTCGTGGGCATGTTCATCGCCCGCATCTCGCGTGGGCGCACGGTGCGCGAGTTCATCTGCGGCGTTCTCTTCGTGCCCTCCACCTTCACCTTCCTTTGGATGACGGTGTTCGGCAACACCGCCATCTCGCTCGACATGAACGTGGCGCACGGCGCCCTGTCGCGCGTGGTCGGCGAGAACCTTCCCATCGCCCTGTTCCAGTTCCTGGAATACCTGCCGTTGAGCGGCATCACCTCGGCGCTCGGCGTGCTCTTGGTCGGCGTGTTCTTCGTCACCTCGGCCGATTCGGGCTCGATGGTGGTGGATACGCTGGCCTCCGGAGGCAACGATGACACGCCGGTCTGGCAGCGCATCTACTGGTGCGCGGTCCAGGGGCTGACGGCTTCGCTGCTGCTTCTGGCCGGCGGTCTCGTCGCGCTGCAGACGATGACGCTGATCTCCGCCCTGCCGTTCGCCGTCGTCCTCCTGCTTCTCGCGCTCGGGCTCCTGAAGGGCATGCGCGCCGACATGGCGCGGGCCGACGAGCACCTGCAGGCGCAGCCGGCGGTTCCCGCCGTGTTCGGCCATATTGGCAACTGGCAGGCGCGCCTCGGTGCCATCCTCCACGAGCCGACGAAGCGCGAGGTGAGCGCCTTCATCGAGGCGACGGTGCGCCCGGTGCTCGGCGAGGTCTGCGAGGAACTTCTGCGGCGCGGACTGTCGGCGCAGGTCGGCACCACGGAGGAGGGGCAGGCCTGGCTTAACGTCGACGCGGAGGGCACGCGCAACTTCCTGTATGCGGTGGAACCCGTTTCGCGCCCGGCCATGGCGTTCTCCGCCGGCGAGGTGTCCCGCCCGAAGGAGCGCCGATCGCGCATCTGGGCCGCGCGCACCGTGTTCTCCGACGGCAGCCGGGGATACGACGTGATGGACCTTCCGCGCGCCGACCTCCTGGCCGACGTGCTGGCGCAGTTCGAACGCTACCAGATCCTGACAAGGTCGCAGAGCACGCAGCTCTACGTCAACGCACCCGATCCCGACGTCCTGCCCGGCACTTCGTGACGCTCGTGAAAAAAGGGCCGCGCCGGAGCGCGGCCCTTTCGCGGAAGATGGTGATCGGCCCGCTCAGCCCGGACGCGTCATCGCCGCCGGGTCCACCACCCGGTCGTAGGTCTCGCCGTCGACGAGGCCGGAGGCGAGCGCTTCCTCGCGAAGCGTCGTGCCCTTCTTGTGCGCGGTCTTGGCGATGGTCGCCGCGTTGTCGTAGCCGATCGTGGGCGCGAGCGCCGTCACCAGCATGAGGGACTGCTCCATCAGCGAGCGGATGCGCTCCTCGTTGGCGACGATTCCGTCGACGCAATGCTCGCGGAAGCTATCCATGCCGTCCGCCAGAAGCCGGATCGAGGACAGGACGGCGTTGGCGATCACCGGCTTGAAGACGTTGAGCTCGAAATGGCCTTGGCTGGCCGCCACCGTCACCGTGGTCTCGTGGCCGAACACTTCGGCCGCGACCATGGTCAGCGCCTCGGCCTGCGTCGGGTTGACCTTACCCGGCATGATCGAGGAACCTGGTTCGTTCTCGGGCAGCGAAAGCTCGCCGAGGCCCGAGCGCGGACCCGAGCCCAGGAAACGGATGTCGTTGGCGATCTTGAAGAGATCGGTCGCCAGCGCGTTGAGCGAGCCGTGGAAGAAGGCGAGCGCACCATGCGAAGCGAGCGCCTCGAACTTGTTCTCGGCGGTGCGGAAGGGGAGGCCCGTCAGCTTGGCGATCTCGTCGGCGATCTTCACGTCGAAGCCGACCGGAGCGTTGAGCCCGGTGCCGACCGCGGTGCCGCCCTGCGCCAGCGCGTAGACGTCCTCGATCGCCTGCTCGATGCGGCGCTTGCCGAGCTTCAGCGCGGCAGCGTAGCCGGAGAACTCCTGGCCGAGCGTGATCGGGGTGGCATCCTGCGTATGGGTGCGGCCGATCTTGATGATGTGGTCGAAGCTCTTGGCCTTCGCGTCGAGCGAAGCATGGAGCGCGTCGATCGCAGGCAGGACGCGGGCCGTCGCCTCGATCGCGACCGCCACGTGGATCGCCGTCGGGAACACGTCGTTGGACGACTGGCCCATGTTGACGTGGTCGTTCGGGTGGACCGGCTTCTTGGAGCCCATCTCACCGCCGAGCGCCTCGATGGCCCGGTTGGAGATGACCTCGTTGACGTTCATGTTGGTCTGGGTGCCCGAGCCGGTCTGGTAGACTACGAGCGGGAAATGGTCGTCCAGCGAGCCCGAGATCACCTCGTCGGCGGCGGCCACGATCGCGTCGGCCAGCTTCGCGTCGAGCTTGCCATAGCCCTCATTGACGCGCGCGGCCGCCTTCTTGACCATGGCCAGCGCATGGATCACGGCGATCGGCTGACGGTCGGTGCCGATGCGGAAGTTGTTGAGCGAGCGCTCGGTCTGCGCGCCCCAGTAGCGATCGCTCGCCACCTCGATCGCGCCAATGGAATCGGTTTCGCGCCGTGTCGTCATCGGGTCCCCCGTCGGCATCTCGGCTCGGCGTATCGAGCCTCGTCCACCGGCGGTTATCATGGGTGGGCAGGGGGCGGAACCCTGGCCGCATACGAAAAAGCCGGCCTTTCGGCCGGCTTTCCCAATCAATCGATTTGGATCCTGCTCAGTGCTTGACGCCGAGCTCGTCCTTCACCGCGTCCTTGACCTTGCCGTAGTTCTTCTGGGTCTTGCCCTCGGCCTGATCGGCGAGGCCTTCGGCCTGGAGGCGCTCGTTGCCGACGAGGTTGCCGGCGCCTTCCTTGATCTTGCCGCCGAGTTCCTTCGCGCCGCCCTGGATCTGATTCTTGTCGACCATGGAACTGCTCCGTTCGTTTCGCTGCCAGTCATGTCTGGCTTCGGGATGGAAACGGGTCGTCGCGAGAATCGGTTCCCCTGCGACAAGATTACAATCTTGAAAGATTTCGGCGGCGAGGCCCGCTCACGAAAAAAGGGGCCCGCCTTTCGGCGGACCCCTCTCATGCCTCGACGGATGGTGCCGGACTTAGAAGTCCATGCCGCCCATGCCGCCCATGCCGCCGCCCGGCATAGCCGGTGCGCCGGAGTCCTTGCGCGGCGCCTCGGAGATCATGGCTTCGGTGGTGACGAGCAGACCCGCGACCGAGGCCGCATCCTGCAGCGCGGAGCGCACGACCTTGACCGGGTCGACGATGCCGGCCTGGATCATGTCGCCGTATTCGGCGGTCTGGGCGTTGTAGCCGAAGGTCGCCGAGGAGTTCTCGAGGAGCTTGCCGACCACGATCGAGCCTTCGCCGCCCGCGTTCTGGACGATCTGACGGATCGGGGCCTGGAGCGCGCGGCGCACGATGGCGATGCCGGCGTCCTGGTCGGCGTTCTCGCCCTTCAGATCGACCGCGTTGGAGGCGCGCAGGAGCGCGACGCCGCCGCCCGCCACGATGCCTTCTTCCACGGCCGCGCGGGTCGCGTTGAGGGCGTCGTCGACGCGGTCCTTCTTTTCCTTGACCTCGACCTCGGTCGAGCCGCCGACGCGGATCACCGCGACGCCGCCCGCGAGCTTGGCCAGGCGCTCCTGAAGCTTCTCGCGGTCGTAGTCCGAGGTGGTCTCCTCGATCTGCGACTTGATCTGGCCGACACGGGCCTTGATGCCCTCGCCTTCACCGGCGCCGTCGACGATCGTGGTGTTCTCCTTGGTGATGGAGACCTTCTTGGCACGGCCGAGCATGTCGAGCGTGACGTTCTCGAGCTTGATGCCGAGATCCTCGGAGATCACCTGACCGCCGGTGAGGATCGCGATGTCCTCGAGCATCGCCTTGCGACGATCGCCGAAGCCCGGCGCCTTGACGGCGGCGATCTTCAAGCCGCCGCGCAGCTTGTTGACGACGAGCGTGGCCAGAGCCTCGCCCTCGACGTCCTCGGCGATGATGACGAGCGGACGGCTCGACTGCACCACGGCTTCCAGAACCGGAAGCATCGCCTGGAGGTTGGAGAGCTTCTTCTCGTGGAGAAGGATGTAGGCGTCCTCGAGGTCGGCCACCATCTTCTCGGCGTTGGTCACGAAGTACGGCGAGAGGTAGCCGCGGTCGAACTGCATGCCCTCGACGACCTCGAGCTCGGTCTCGGCGGTCTTGGCTTCCTCGACGGTGATGACGCCCTCGTTGCCGACCTTCTGCATCGCGTTCGCGATCATCTGGCCGATTTCCTTCTCGCCGTTGGCGGAGATGGTGCCGACCTGGGCGACCTCGTCGGAGGTCTCGATCTTGCGCGCGGAGGCGACGAGCGACTCGACGACCTTCGAGACGGCCGCATCGATGCCGCGCTTGACGTCCATCGGGTTCATGCCGGCGGCCACGGCCTTGGCGCCCTCGCGGACGATCGCCTGGGCAAGCACGGTCGCGGTGGTGGTGCCGTCACCGGCCTTGTCGTTGGTCTTCGAGGCCACTTCGCGCACCATCTGGGCGCCCATGTTCTCGAACTTGTCCTCGAGCTCGATCTCCTTGGCGACGGAAACGCCGTCCTTGGTGATGCGAGGCGCGCCGAACGACTTGTCGATCACGACGTTGCGGCCCTTGGGGCCGAGCGTGACCTTCACCGCGTCGGCGAGAATGTCGACGCCGCGCAGCATCCGCTCGCGGGCGTCACGTCCGAACTTTACGTCCTTGGCTGCCATGGTCTTGTCTCCTCGATGCGTCTCGCCTCAGGGGCGCCGCACCGTTTCAGATGGAAAGGGATGGACGAAGGAAGCTGAGGTTCAGCCGACGATCCCGAGGATGTCGGATTCCTTCATGATGAGGAGGTCTTCGCCGCCGAGCTTGATCTCGGTGCCCGACCACTTGCCGAACAGGATGCGGTCGCCGGCCTTGACTTCCAGCGGGTTGACCTTGCCGGTCTCGTCGCGCGCGCCGGCGCCGACGGCGACGATCTCGCCTTCCTGCGGCTTTTCCTTCGCGGTGTCCGGAATGATGATCCCGCCGGCCGTCTTGGCTTCGGACTCGACGCGCCGCACGACGACGCGGTCATGCAGGGGGCGGAAGTTCACATTGGCCATCTTGAGTTTCACCTTCTAAAGGCTTGACGGAGAAACGGGCCGCCGAGGGCGCACCCGTTCCGATCTCTGGCACTCGACTGAGCTAAGTGCTAACGGGCTGGGAGATAGGGGGAGGGGTCCGCTCCTGTCAAGGGCCCGGTCAGTTTCGAGCAAGCTTCCCACAACCCGAACGGTTCGGCGGATTCGAGCGATGCGCCCAACCTCCGCTTAACGCTCCATCCCTATGCTCGGGCATCGAGACGGGACCATGACGGTCCGATGGACGCTTGGGAACCCGATGTTGATCGATCGCAGCTGGTGGGGCGGGGCGCTCAAGCGCTTCTGGAAGGATCGCGGCGGCAATTTCGCGATGATGACCGCGATCACCTTCGTGCCGATCCTTCTGTCGGTCGGCGCGGCGGTCGACATGGGTTTGTTCTACCGGGGCAAGTCCACGGTGCAGGCGGCGCTGGACGCGGCCGCTCTCGCCGCCGCCAAGCAGTTCCCCTTCGAGCAGGACGACAAGAAGCTCGAACAGTACGCCAACGACTTCTTCCTCGCCAACACGTCCTCGCTCCTGCGCATGAGCGCGACAATGAGCTACGAGGGCACGGAGTGGACGAGCGACAAGTCGCGCGAATTGAAGCTCGCCGCCTGCTTCGAGTACAAGCCGATCTTCCTCGCCATGCTCAAGGTGACGTTCGCCGGCATCGAGGGGTCGGGATGCGCCGAGGCCGAAAGCGTGATCGTGGTCGGCAACACCACGGTCGAGGTGGCTCTCGTTCTCGACACATCGGGCTCAATGAAGGATCCGCCAGCCAAGGGCGGCAACGCCAAGATCGTCACCTTGCGCGCGCAGGCGGCGAAATCGATCGAGACGCTGTTCGGCTCGGGCGTCAAGACCGGCGACGAGGACCCGGTAAAGATCGGCATCGTGCCGTTTTCAGGCGGTGTGAACATCGGAACGGACTATCTAGACAAGTGGTGGATGGATCCAGATGGTCGTTCCCCTATCCATCATGAGAATTTCGATTGGACGACCTATACTGGTAAAGTCTTAGGTGTGGAAACAAGGTTGGCCGCCAAATCATTGGTCTATCCCGGCGCATGGATTCTGGTGGCCCCTCCCACCACTCCCACTACATTTCTGACCCGGCAGTACATCTACAAGAAGCTGAAGGCCGCAAATTCGAACTGGGCCTACAAGGGATGCGTCGAGTCTCGTCCGGGAGCGAAATACGCGCTGACAGATGTGCCGCCCACGTCTTCGGATCCCAGCAGCCTGTTCGTGCCGTATTTCGCACCGGACGAGTCGGATCAGCTCACCTCGGACAGCAACGGGTTGTGGTCCAACAATTATCTCACCGACAGTTCCACAGGCGGTGCCGAAGACCGCATGCGCAACATGAATAAGTACTTCTCGGGTGGGCAAGGAAGAGCCGTCGGCAGCAACTTGGCCCGCACGCCGAGTTGGATGTGCGACTCTCCACCGCTGACGCCACTCACCACCGACAAGTCGACGGCTCTCAAGGCGGTGAAGGATCTCGTGGCGAGCGGTGCGACCAACGTGCCGCAAGGCGTCGAATGGGGCTGGAAGGTCCTGTCGAAGAACGAGCCGTTCACGGACGGGCGTGACGCCGGCGACGAGAAGAACGTCAAGGCGATGATCGTCATGACCGATGGCGAGAACACCTATTATAACGACACCTACAACAGCACCTTGAAAAACCCCGCCACGTCCGCCTTCGGTGCATACGGCTTCACAGGTTACGACACGCCGGAGACGACCACGCCGCGCCTCTTCGACTACAAGTCGGGTGTGTCGACGACCACGTCCACGAGCAACTACACCCTCGCGATGGACGGACGTCTCGCCGCCATCTGCGAGAACGCCAAGAACGACGGGCGCATCAAGCTGACGACGCCGCGCGGCGTCCAGCTGTCGGACGAGCGGGGGCCGGTGACGCGCGACGGGATCATCATCTATACCATCGCCTTCGACATTCCCGCCTCCGCCAAGACCCGCGTCGATGCGCTCCTGAAAGGCTGCTCATCCTACAAGCTGTCCGACCTCAAGGACACGACCAAGGCCTACGCCAAGAAGGAGAAGTACTTCTACAGCGCCGACAGCGACGCCCAGCTCCAGGCCGCCTTCAGCGACATCATGGCATCCCTGTCGAGCCTGCGAATCGCCCGCTGAAGCGGCTCCTTCGCTTGACCCGCCGCCCCGCGCTCCGATATCGCGGGGGCGATCAGCACCAGCGGAGCCATCCATGACCAACGGCGACATGCGCCCCATCGAGAGCCTTGCCGAGGTTCTCGGCGAGTACGACGCCGTGTTCTGCGACGTCTGGGGCGTGGTGCACGACGGCGTGCGCAAGAGCGAAGGAGCCGAGGCGGCGCTGGAAGCGGCGCGCCGCGCGGGCCGGCAGGTCGTCCTCCTCACCAACTCGCCCCGCACCCACGAGGGCGTGCGCCGCCAGATCGACGCGATGCACGTTTCGCACGAGGCCTACGACGCGATCGTCACCTCGGGCGACGCGACGCGCGCCCTGATCGAGGACGCCTCGGCCCGCGTCTTCCACATCGGCCCCGAGCGCGACCACGATCTGTTCCGCGGCCTTTCCGTATCCTTCGTGGGCGAGGAGGAGGCCGAGATGGTGGTCTGCACCGGCTTTGCCGACGACCGAAGCGAAACGCCGGACGACTACCGCCCGCTTCTGGAGCGCTTTGCGCGCCGCGCGCTGCCGATGGTCTGCGCCAATCCCGACATCGTCGTCCATGTCGGAGACCAGCTCGTGCCCTGCGCCGGCGCGCTGGCCGCCATCTACGCCGAGATGGGGCAAGTGGTGCATCTGGCGGGCAAGCCGCATGCCCCGATCTACGAGGTGGCGCGGCGCCACCTGCCGTCGCCCGAGGCGCGGATCCTGTGTATCGGCGACGGGCTGATGACCGACGTGCTCGGTGCCAACCGCAACGGCGCCGACTGCCTGTTCGTGTCGCACGGCATCCACCGCGACGAGCTCGCCCCGGTGATCGGCGATCCCATCGGGCTTTCGGTGGAGCTGGCCGCGCGCGGGACCCACGCCCGCTTCGTCATGCCGGCGCTGCGATGAGCGGGCCGGCGCTGCGCGTCACGGACGCCGCCCGGCTTGCCCCCGCCCTTCGCGGCGGCGTGGTGGCGATCGGCAATTTCGACGGCGTGCATCGCGGCCATCAGGCCGTCCTCGAAACGGCGGGCGCGATCGCGGCCGACCGGGGCCTGCCGCGCCTCGCGCTGACCTTCGAGCCGCATCCGCGCACCGTGTTCCGTCCCCAGCATCCCGTTCCTCGGCTGACGCCGGCGCCTCTGCGCGCCCGGCTTCTCGGCCATCTCGGCTTCGACGCCGTGATCGAGCAGCCCTTCGACCTCGACTTCGCCTCGCGGCCCGCCGAAGCCTTCGCGGCCGAGACGCTGGCGCGCGACCTCGGCGCCCGCCATGTCGTGGTCGGCTTCGACTTCCGCTTCGGCGCGCGCCGCCAGGGCGACGTCGCCTTTCTGGAGGCGCGCGGGCCCGAGCTCGGCTTCGGCGTCACCTGCGCCCCGGCGTTGGCCGACGAGGGGGGCAACATCGTTTCCTCCAGCCGCATCCGCGAAGACCTGATGAACGGGGACGTGGCGGCCGCCGCCTCGCTTCTCGGCTATCGCTGGACGTTGGACGGCACGGTGTCGCACGGCGCCAAGCTCGGCCGGACGCTCGGCTATCCCACCGCCAACATGGTCCTCTCCGACGACGAGCTCCTGGCGCACGGGATCTATGCCGTGCGCGTGCGCCGGGCCGACGGGAGGCTCCACGACGGGGTGGCGAGCTACGGCCGGCGCCCGACCTTCGACAACGGCGCGGCGCTGTTCGAGACCTATCTCTTCGATTTTTCCGGCGATCTCTACGGCGAGGCGATCTCCGTTTCGCTGTTCGGCTTCATCCGCGGCGAGGAGCGTTTCGCCTCCAAGGAAGCCCTCGTGACGCGCATGGATCTCGACGCCGCCGAGGCGCGCGCTCTTCTCGCCTCGGCCCGCCCCTTGAGCGCGCTGGACCATGCGCTCGCCTTCGAGGCGTGAAAAGACTTGGAACCCGCCCGTCCGGTTTGATAGAGAACGCCCCGCATGGTTCTCTCGACCGCTCCCTTGCCGCGCGCGCTGCCGGCGCGAATTAGCCGCCCGGTTCCGGGCGGGCGCTGATTTCAGGGCGCCGCCGGAGCCGGGACGCATGTGCCGCGCCCGCCAGATGCCGGGCTGCCCCTGTTCACGCCGCCGTGCCTTTGTCGCCTGTCCGCCGCGACGGCCGCGCCTTCACGAGATCGTCGCCATGACCGAACACGCCCCGACCGACTATTCCAAGACCCTGTTCCTGCCCGAGACCGAGTTTCCGATGCGCGCCGGGCTGCCGGACGCCGAGCCGAAATGGATCGAGCGCTGGGACGGGATGGACCTCTACGGCACCTTGCGCCGCGAATCGGAGGGGCGTCCGAAATACGTGCTCCACGACGGGCCGCCCTATGCCAACGGCCACCTTCATATCGGCCACGCGCTGAACAAGGTCCTGAAGGACGTCATCACCCGCTCCTTCCAGATGCGGGGCTACGATTCCAACTACGTCCCCGGCTGGGACTGCCACGGCCTGCCGATCGAATGGAAGATCGAGGAGGAGAACTACCGGGCCAAGGGGAAGCCGAAGCCCGATCTTCTGGACTCCACGGCGATGATCGATTTCCGCCGCGAATGCCGGGCCTACGCGACGCATTGGGTCGGCGTGCAGTCGTCCGAGTTCCGTCGCCTCGGCGTCGAGGGCGACTTCCAGAACCCCTATCTCACCATGGCCTTCGCCGCCGAATCGGTCATCGCCGGCGAGCTCCTGAAGTTCGCCATGAGCGGGCAGCTGTATCGCGGCTCCAAACCCATCATGTGGTCGGTGGTGGAAAAGACCGCGCTCGCCGAGGCCGAGGTCGAATATCACGACTACGAGTCCGACACGATCTGGGTGAAGTTTCCGGTGCGCACGAGCTCGACCGGCTTCGCTCCCGCCTTCAAGGGCGGCGTTTCGGGCTTCCCGAAGGCCGGCTCGCCCGACCTCGGCCCGCTCGACGGCGCCTCCGTCGTGATCTGGACCACCACGCCCTGGACCATCCCCGGCAACCGGGCGATCAGCTATTCGCCCCGCGTCGCCTACGGCCTCTACGAGGTGACGGCGGCCGACGACGTCGACAATCCGCGCTGGGCGCGCCAGGGCGAGCGCCTTGTTCTGGCCGACGCACTCAGCGCCGACGTCTTCGCCAAAGCGCGCGTGCCGGACGGCGGCTTCCGCCGCCTGCGCGACGTCTCCGCGGCCGATCTCGATGCCATCGCCTGCGACCATCCCCTCAAGGGCCTGTCGGGTGGGTACGAGTTCGCCGTGCCGCTTCTCCCCGGCGACCACGTGACCGACGATGCCGGCACCGGCTTCGTCCACACCGCGCCCTCCCACGGGCGCGAGGATTTCGACGTCTGGATCGCCTCGCGCCGCCTGCTCGAGGCGCGGGGCGTCGATGCGGCGATCCCCTTCACGGTGGACGACGACGGCTTCTACACCAAGGACGCCCCCGGCTTCGGGCCGGGTGCCGAGGACGGTCCCGCGCGCGTCATCGACGACAAGGGCAAGAAGGGCGACGCCAACAAGCGCGTGATCGACGCGCTGGTCGCCGTCGGCAATCTCCTGGCGCGCGGTCGCCTCAAGCACCAGTATCCCCATTCCTGGCGCTCCAAGAAGCCGGTGATCTTCCGCAACACGCCGCAATGGTTCGTCCATATGGACCGCGATCTCGGCGGCTACGGGCTGGAGGGCGCCACGCCCGCGTCAAGCGGCGACACGCTGCGCACCCGCGCGCTCAAGGCCATCGACGACACGCGCTTCGTGCCCGCTTCCGGCCAGAACCGCCTGCGCGGTATGATCGAGGACCGGCCGGACTGGGTCCTGTCGCGCCAGCGCGCCTGGGGCGTGCCGATCTGCGTCTTCGCCGACGAGAACGGCGAAGTCCTGCGTGACGAGGCCGTCAACGCCCGCATCGTGGAAGCCTTCGCTGCCGAAGGGGCGGACGCCTGGTTCGCGGACGGCGCCAAGGAGCGCTTCCTCGGCAACGGGCACGACGCCTCGCGCTGGACCATGGTGCGCGACATCCTCGACGTGTGGTTCGATTCCGGCTCCACCCACGCCTTCTGCTTGGAGAAGCGCTCCGACCTGAAATGGCCGGCCGACCTTTATCTCGAAGGCTCCGACCAGCATCGTGGCTGGTTCCATTCCTCGCTTCTGGAAGCTTGCGGTACGCGCGGCCGCGCGCCCTACGACGCGGTGCTGACGCACGGCTTCGTGATGGACGAGGACGGACGCAAGATGTCGAAGTCGCTCGGCAACGTCGTCACGCCCCAGGAGGTGATCCAGAAGTCCGGCGCCGACATCCTGCGTCTCTGGGTCGTCTCGTCCGACTATTCGGAGGACCTGCGCCTCGGCAAGACGATCCTGCAGACCAATGTCGACGCCTATCGCAAGCTGCGTAACACGGTGCGCTGGATGCTCGGCACGCTGGCGCACGACCGGGGCGACGAGGTGCCGCTCGCCGAGATGCCCGAGCTCGAGCGCCTGATGCTGCATCGCCTTGCCGAGATCGAGGCCGTGATTCTCAAGAGCTACGATGCGTTCGACTTCAAGCGCATCGCCAGAACGCTCCTCGATTTCGCGGTGGTGGAGCTGTCCGCTTTCTACTTCGACATCCGCAAGGACGCGCTCTACTGCGACGCGCCGTCGTCTGTACGCCGCAAGGCGGCGCTTCAGGTGGTACGCATCCTGTTCGACCGGCTGGTGACCTGGCTCGCCCCGCTTCTGCCCTTCACCACCGAGGAGGCCTGGCTGTCGCGCTATCCGGAATCGCGCTCGGTGCATCTGGAACAGTTCCGTTCCTGCGATCCCGCCTGGATCGACGAAGGCTTGGCCGAGCGCTGGCGGGCGATCCGCCGCGTGCGCCGCGTGGTGATGGGCGCCCTTGAGGAGGAGCGCCGCGCCAAGCGCATCGGCTCGTCGCTTGAGGCCGCGCCGCGCGTCTTCGTGGCCGATCCGGCGCTTCGCGGCCTTTTGGCCGGGGTCGACCTGGCAGAGATCGCCATCACCAGCGACATCGAGGTGTCGGGCGAGGCGGTGCCGGAGGGTGCGTTCCAGCTCGCCGACACGCCGGGCATCGCCGTCCTGCCGCGCCGGGCGGAAGGGGCCAAGTGCGCCCGGTCCTGGAAGGTGTCGCCGATGGTCGGCACCGACCCGGACTATCCCGACGTCACCCCGCGCGATGCGGATGCGCTGCGCGAGCTCAAGGGCGCTTCGCTGGCGGCCTAAAGGAAAACGGTGGAAGGAGCGGTCCGCATCAACCGGATCGTCACCTTTTCTGGACTTGAGGTGCGGTCTCGCCTAGAAGCTGCTCTCAAAATCGCCGAATTGTGCTGGAATGGCGCAAACATGGAAGCGGCGCGCGTCTTGTCCAGTTGGAGCGCGCTGCAACGAGGGGATCAGTCCAGCATGACGTCGCAAACCGTTCGCATGGCCCTTCGCGGCCTGGCACTTGGCGGCGCGGCCTTCGCGCTCGCCGGCTGCATGGGGCCGACCTACGGCACCGGTACCAGCCAGGGCCAGCAGCTGTTCAACGACCTCGACGGCGTTCTGACGCTCGGCTCCACCAACAAGACGCGTGTCGATTATTCGCCCCGGCCCGAGCTCGTGCGCTCGGCCGACCGCTCGGCCCTGCCGCCGCCGCGCGAGGCGGCCTCGAGCACGGACGGCACGTGGCCCGAATCGCCCGAGCAGCGCCGCGGGCGCCTCCGGGCCGCCGCGCCCGATGGCCGCGAGAACCCACTGCCGGTCGGCTTCATGACCGCCGACAAGGAAGGCATGGACCGCGAAGCGCCGACCGTCACCTCCACCGTCGGCCGCCGCACGCAGATGGAAAACAGCTGGTTGGATTCCAAGACCATGGCCGGGCAGCGGGTGGCCGCCGCCGAGCGCGCTAAGGTCGGCCGGCAGGGCGACCCGAGCCAGCGCCGCTACTTGTCCGAGCCGCCGCTGACCTACCGTCAGCCGGTCGCCACCGCACCGGCGGGCGATCCGGGCGTCGACGAGGAGGTCAAGGAGCGCCGCGCCAAGGGTGACACCTCGGTCGCCTCGAAGCTCAAGGGTCTCTGGCCGTTCTGACCGAGCGGCGCGACTGGAAGAATTCGCGCAGCAGCGCGGCCGATTCGGCCTCGCCGATGCCGGAATAAACCTCCGGCGCGTGATGGCAGGTCGCTTGCGAGTAGAAGCGGCTGCCGTGCTCCACGGCGCCGCCCTTCGGATCGGGCGCACCGAAATACAGCCGGCGGATGCGGGCGAACGAGATCGCCGCCGCGCACATGGCGCAGGGCTCCAGCGTGACGAAGAGATCGGCGCCGACGAGCCGCTCCGAGCCCACCGCCTCGCAGGCGCGGCGAATGGCCAGTACCTCGGCATGGGCCGTCGGATCGTTCCGGCCACGCGTCTCGTTGCCGGCGCGCGCGATGATCCGCCCTTCGAGGACGATGACGGCCCCCACCGGCGTTTCGCCGCGCGCCTCGGCCAGCCGCGCCTCGGCCAGCGCCTCGTCCATAGAACTCATACGGGACACGCGGTTTCCCTCGTTTGATCGACGGGAGTTTGATATGCGTCGCCCCAAACAAGGCATAGCGGAAAAATGAGCGACGAAAACCAGGGCGGCCGTTCGGGTCGCGGCGAGCGGGGCGGAGCGGGGCGTGGCGGCCCCGGCGGGTCCAGAGGTGGTCCGGGCGGAAAGGGCGGCGGGGGCTTCGGCTCGCGTCCCCCGCGCGGCGGCAAGCCGCCCTTCAAGGGCGCGCGTCCCGGCGGCGGTGGCGAAGGAGGCGATCGTCCGCCGCGCCGCGAGGGTGATCGCCCGTTCCGTCCGCGTCCGGCCGAGGGCGAGGCGCGAGAGGGCCGTCCGGGCGGCGTCGGGCCGAAGCGCTTCGGCGCCAAGCCGTTCCGTCCCCGCGAGGAAGGGGGCGATCGCCCGCCGCGCCGCGACGGAGATCGTCCGTTCCGTCCGCGCGAGGACGGCGAGCGCAAACCGTTCCGCGAGCGCGGTGACGGCGAACGCCCGGCTCGTGCGTTCAAGCCGCGCGGCGAGCGCAGCGAGGGTGGCGATCGTCCCCCGCGCCGCGAGGGCGACCGCCCATTCCGTCCCCGAGAGGACGGCGATCGCAAACCGTTCCGCGAACGCGGCGACGGCGCGCGTCCTGCACGCACCTTCGAACCGCGCGGCGAACGCAGCGAAGGCGGCGATCGGCCCTTTCGTTCGCGCGAGGGCGGCGAGGGCAAGCCGTTTCGCCCGCGCCCCGAGCGCTCGGAAGGCGGGGATCGCCCGCCGCGCCGCGACGGCGACAAGCCCTTCACGCCCCGCTCGCGCGGCATGTTCTCCCACGCCGGCGCCAAGCGCGAAGGCGAAGGGGAGACGCGCCCCCGCTCGTATGGTCGCCTGAATCACGGCGAGGCGCGGGGCGACGATCGCTCGAAATCCTTCGCTGACCGGCCGCGTGGCCCCCGCCCCGAGCGCGGCGACGAGGAGGCCGGCGATGGCAAGATGCGCATCGCCAAGCGTCTGGCGCGCGCGGGCATCGCCTCGCGCCGCGACGCGGAGGGCATGATCGCCGACGGGCGCGTGAGCCTCAACGGCCAGCGCCTGGAAAGCCCGGCGGTGGACGTCACCGTCGCCGACCGGATCGAGATCGACGGCAAGGCCCTGCCGCCGATCGAGCGCACACGCCTCTGGCTGTTCCACAAGCCGGCCGGCACCGTCACCACCAACCGCGACCCGGAAGGGCGCCCGACCGTGTTCGACCGTTTGCCGGACGACATGCCGCGCGTTCTCACCGTCGGCCGGCTCGACATCAATACCGAAGGGCTGCTGCTCCTCACCAACGACGGGGGCCTCGCGCGCACGCTGGAACTGCCGGCCACCGGCTGGCTGCGGCGCTACCGCGTTCGCGCCCACGGCGAGATCGCCCAGGAAAAGCTCGACGAGCTGCGCCAGGGCATCGCGGTGGACGGCGTCTTCTACGGGGCGATCGAGGCTTCGCTCGACCGCACGCAAGGCTCCAACGTCTGGCTGACGCTCGGCCTTCGCGAAGGCAAGAACCGCGAGGTCAAGCGAGTGCTCGGCCATCTCGGCCTCGAAGTGAACCGCCTGATCCGCCTTTCCTTCGGCCCCTTCCAGCTCGGCGAGCTGGAAGAGGGCGCGGTTCAGGAGATCAAGGGGCGCACCTTGCGCGACCAGCTCGGGCCCTCGCTGATCGAGGAATCGGGCGCCGACTTCGACGCGCCGATCGTCAACCCGTTCTCCAACAAGCCGGTGGCCGCCGAAAAGCGGCGCGAGGAGGGCGAGGGCGCTTCATCCAAGCCTAAGAGCGAGTGGGTGACGAGCGAAGGGGAAGAGGTTCGCCCCAACCGCCGCAAGTTCGGTCAGGCCAAGCGCGAGGACGCGCTCGGCCGTCTCGACACCAAGGCTCCGCGCGGCCCCCGCGAGGATCGCGGCGGGCGCTCCTTCGAAAAGCGCGGCGACCGTCCGGATGGCGAGCGCCGGCCGAGAGCTTTCGGCGACAAGCCGTTCGGCGTGCGCGAGGGACGCGAGGAGGGCGGGGATCGCCCCATGCGCCGCCCGGCCTCCGCGCCCAAGCGCACCGCCAACGTGTGGATGGCGCCGGGCGCCAGAGCCACGGGCGAGAAGAAGAAGGTGGAGCGCGAGGAGCGCGCCAAGCGCCGCTCCGAGGAAGATGCCGCCCGGCCGCCGCGCGGCGGTGACGGGGGCGATCGCCCGCGTTCCGGTCCGCCCAAGCCGTTCCGCCCGCGCGGCGACGGGCCCCGCCCGGGGCCGCGCTCCGGCCCGCGCAACCGGGACTGAGGCGCGGATGGCCATGCGCATCGTGGCGGGCGCCCTGAAGGGGCGTCCGCTGGCGACTCCCCAAAGCGACGCCATCCGCCCCACCAGCGAGCGCCATCGCGGCGCCCTGTTCGACATCCTGGCCCATGGGCTCGGTTTCCGCTTCGAGGACGCGCGCGTCCTCGACCTCTTCGCCGGCACCGGGGCGCTCGGCCTGGAAGCCCTCTCGCGCGGCTGCCGCTTCGGCGTGTTCGTCGAGGACAGCGCCGAAGGGCGGGGCCTCATCCGCACCAATGTCGAGGCCTTCGGGCTCGGCGGTCGCACCAAGATCATGCGGCGAGACGCCACCAAGCTTGGGCCGGCCGGCACGATGGATCCCTTCGATCTCGTTCTCGCCGATCCGCCCTATGGCTGGCGGCTTGGGGAAGCGGCGCTCGCCGGCGCGCTCGAAGGCGGCTGGTTGAAGCCGGACGCGCTTCTGGTTCTGGAGGAGGCCCTCGGCGCACCCTTCGAGCCCATCGCGGGGCTCGACCTCGCGGACGAGCGGACCATGGGCGAAACGCGCCTTCGCTTCCTGCGCCCCGCCGCATGAAGGCCTTGGCCCTTACAAAATCGTAATTGGTGCCCTTGATCGGGCTGCTTCATATCCATGTCCATCGGACGTCCTCCAGCAGGAAGCCAACCTCGATGACATCGACCACTCGGCGCGCCAGCGCCTCGCTGATCGCCCTTCTCGTCGCCCTGTCCTCTCCCGCCTTCGCGCAAACCTCCCCGGCCACCGGCGCGACGCCGGCGGGCGAAGCTGCCGCTGCCAAGGCGGAAGCGAAGCGACCGGAGATCCAGAGCTTCACGCTGGACAACGGGCTGCAGGTCGTCGTGCTGCCCGACCACCGCGCCCCGATCGCCACCCAGATGATCTGGTACAAGGTCGGCTCGGCGGACGAGTCGCGCGGGGTCTCGGGCATCGCCCACTTCCTCGAACACCTGATGTTCAAGGGCACCAAGACGCACAAACAGGGCGAGTTCTCCGCCGCCGTTTCGGCCATCGGCGGCGAGGAGAACGCCTTCACCTCCTACGACTACACCGCCTACTACCAGCAGGTTCCGGTGGAAGCCTTGAAGGAGATGATGGGCTTCGAGGCGGATCGGATGGAAAACCTCGTCCTTACCGACGAGGTGGTCCTGCCTGAGCGCGACGTGATCCTCGAGGAGCGGCGCATGCGGATCGACAACGATCCCGGCGCCCAGCTTTCGGAAGCGGTGGACGCGTCCCTGTTCCAGAACCACCCCTACGGCACGCCGGTGATCGGCTGGCGCTCCGAAATGGAGAAGCTGTCGAAAGAGGACGCCATCGCCTTCTACGACCGCTTCTACACGCCCAACAACGCGACGCTCCTGATCGCGGGCGACGTGACGTTGGATCAGGTGAAGGCGTATGCGCAGGAAACCTTCGGCAAGGTGCCGCGCCGCGCCGAGCCGGGCGTTCGCGTGCGCCCGCAGGAGCCAGAGCCGCTCGCCGCGCGCACCGTCACCCTCTCCGATCCGCGCGTGACGCAGCCGAGCGTCCAGACGACCTGGCTCGCCCCGTCCGAAAACGATGGCAAGCCCGGCGAGGCCGAGGCGCTCGATCTTCTCGCCGATATCCTAGGGGGAGGCAGCACCAGCCGCCTCTACCGCGCGCTCGTCGTCGACCAGGGCATCGCGGCGGGCACCGGCGCCTACTACCAGGGCACGGCGATCGACGACGGTCAGTTCATGACCTACGGCACCCCCCGGGGGCAGGCGACGCTGGATCAGGTCGAGAAGGCTGTGAACGCCGAGGTCGAACGCATCGCGCGAGACGGCGTGACGCCGGCCGAGCTGGAAGCCGCCAAGAACCGCGTGCGCAAGGCGCTGATCTACCAGCGCGACAACCAGACCTCCATGGCCCGGCGCTACGGCGCGGCGCTGTCCACCGGCCGCACCATTGAGGACGTGGAAGCCTGGCCGGAGCGGATCGAGGCGGTGACGGTGGAGCAGGTGAATGCGGCGGCGCGCACCTATCTTCAGCCCAAGCGCTCGGTGACGGGCTACCTCCTGCCGGACGGGGCCAAGGACAGCGCCGACGCCAAGGCGCCTGCCGGTTCGCCGGAGGCGGCCGGCACTGTGACGCCGGGCGAGGGCGCGCCCGTGCCCGCCGACACCCGTTCCTGATCCCTCGCGACGACGGATACCGCTCTATGAACGCGCATCTCTTTCCTCTTCGCCGCGCCGCCGCCGTGTTCGGCCTGGTCGCCACCTTGTCGCTCGGCCTCACCTCCTTCGCCCGGGCGGTGGATATCAAGGAAGTCACCAGTCCCGGCGGCATCCACGCCCTTCTGGTGGAGGACTACACCAACCCGCTGATCGCCATGCGCTTCGCCTTCAAGGGCGCCGGCTCGACGCAGGACGCATCCGGCAAGGAGGGCACGGCCAACCTCCTGTCCGGCCTTCTCGACGAGGGCGCGGGCGACATCGGGAGCGCCGACTTCCAATCGAAGCTCGACGAGCTCGGCGTGTCCCTGTCGTTCGATTCCTCCTACGACAACTTTTCCGGCAACTTCCGCACCATCGTGGAAAACGAGGACGCGGCGTTCGACCTTCTGCGTCTCGCCGTCAACGAGCCGCGCTTCGACGAGGAGCCGGTGGCGCGCATCCGGGGCCAGATCGCGGCTGGGATCGTCGCCAACGAACAGGATCCGCAGACGCTGGCCTCCAAGGCCTTCCGCAACACCGTGTTCCCGAACCACCCCTATGCGCGGCCCGCCGAAGGCACCGTGGACACGTTGAACGCGGTCACCGCCGACGATCTTCGGGCGTTCCGCTCCAAGACCTTCGGGCGCGACAACCTCGTCGTCGGGGTCGTCGGCGCGATCGACGAGGCGACGCTGAAGCGCCGGCTCGACGAGATCTTCCTGCCCTTGCGCGAAAAGGCGGACCTCGTCGCCGTGCCCGACACGCAGCCGGTGACGGGCAAGCGCGACGCCGTGACATTGAACCTGCCGCAGACGCAGATCCAGTTCGCACTGCCGGGCGTCAAGCGCGATGCGCCGGAGTTCTTCGCGGCCTATCTCGCCAACCACATCCTGGGCGGCGGCACCTTCTCCTCGCGCCTCTACCAGGAAATCCGCGAGAAGCGGGGCCTTGCCTACGGCGCGGGCTCGTATCTGACGAATTACGACCACGCCGCCATGCTGGCGGGCGCGACGGCGACGCGCGCCGATAAGGCCAACGAGAGCATCGAGATCATCCGCGCCGAGCTGAAGCGCCTTGCCGAACAGGGCCCGACCCAGGCCGAGCTCGACACGGCCAAGGCCTTTGTCAAGGGCTCCTACGCCGTCCAGAACCTGTCCTCGTCGCTCTCCATCGCCTCGACCCTCGTCGGCATCCAGCTCGACGATCTCGGCATCGACTATATCGAGAAGCGCCAAGGGCTGATCGACGCGGTGACGCTGGACGAGGTGAAGGCGCAGGCCAAACGCCTCCTGTCCGTCGATCCGACGATCGTCACGGTCGGCCCGGCCGACGCCTGAGCGGCGATCCGCCGATGCCCGATATCGAGACGAGGCGGCCGCCCCCCGAGGGCGGCCGAACCGCGTCCGCCCCCCGGATCGGCCTCGCGCTTGGCGGGGGCGGCGCGCGCGGGCTCGCGCATCTCCACGTGGTCGCCGCCTTCGACGATCTCGGCCTCAAGCCCGCCCGCATCGCCGGCACGTCGATCGGCGCGATGGTCGGGGCGGCCTATGCGAGCGGGCTGTCGGCCGCCGCCATCGAGGACCATGTCCTCGCGATGCTGGCGACCCGGCGGCAGGTTCTCGGCATCCTTTGGCGCACCCGGCCGCCGACGCTCGCCGACTTTCGCGCCGAAGGCGGCTTCCGGCTCGGGCAGATGAACGCCGAGCGCGTGGTCGGCGCCTTTCTGCCGCCCGGCGTCCCCACCACCTTCGCGGCGCTCGCCATCCCGCTCGCCGTGATGGTGACGGACTTCTACGAGGCGTGCGAATGCGCGGTGGAAGCGGGGGATCTCGTGAGCGCCATCGGTGCCTCGGCGGCGCTGCCGGCGATCTTCCGCCCTGTGCGTCGGGAGGGCCGCGTGCTGGTGGACGGGGGCATTGCCAACCCCTTGCCCTTCGATGTCCTCGCGCCGTTGTGCGACCTCGTGGTCGCTTCCGACGTGACGGGCGGGCCGGAGGCGGGTGCGGCGGGCCTTCTGCCGACCCCGACCGAGGCGATGTTCGGCGCTTCGCAGCTGATGATGCATGCGATCATCCGGGCCAAGCTGCGATGCGGCGCGCCCGATCTCCTGCTGCAGCCGCCCGTTTCGGCCTACCGCGTCCTCGACTTCCTGCGCGCACGCACGATCCTCGCCGAGACGAAGGCGTTGCGCGAGGACACCAAGCGAGGGCTGGACGCGCTCTTGGCTTCGTGACGCGGTGATTTGACGAGCGTCAGTGCGTCGCCGTTTCCTCCAGGAAGCGCATCAGCCCGGTTTCCACCCGCGTCAGCCCGTCCCGGCCCCGGCCCTTCATCAGGTCGGGCGCGAGACGCTCCTCCTCGAAGGCGGCGACGATCTCGGGATGAACGTAGGAGGCACGCGCGACGGTCGGCGTGTTGCGCAGGAGTTCGCTCGCCGCCTTCATCGCCTTGGCGACGGCGCGCTTGCGCTTCGAAGCGGTGTCGGCCTTTTCCGGGGGGACTTCCTCCAGAAGGTAGCGCAGCGCCTCGGCCGAGCCGTGGAAGGTGCGGAAGTCTTTGGCCGAGACCTTCTTGCCCGAGGCGTCGCGCAGGTACTCGTTGAGAAGCGTCGCGGTCAGGTCGTGGCCGCGCTTGTCCTCGCCCTGGAAGCGGAACAGGCGCTTGGCGCCGCGCTCGGCCCGCATGCGCTCCAGCGATTTCACCAGCGGCGCGTCGGCGATCTCGATCACATGCGCCTTATTGGACTTGCCGATGAATTTCAGGACCGCGCGCTTCTTGGCGATCTTGAGGTTCTCGCGGCGCAGCGAGGCGACGCCGCGGCCGCCGTCCTTGGCGTATTTCTCGTGGCCCGGGCGCATGGCGGACACGTCGATCAGGCGCGCGGCGACGGCCGACGTGCCGCGCCGGTCGGTGGTGCGGCGCTTCAAGTCCTTGTCGATGCGCCGACGCAGCTTGGGGAGCGCGCGCCCGAAGCGCAGGAGGCGCTCGGTCTTCACCGCGTTGCGCACGTTCACCCAAGCATCGTGGTAGCGATACTGGAGGCGCCCCTTCTCGTCGCGGCCCGTCGCCTGGATATGGCCGTTCTCGTCGACGCAGATCTTCACGTCGCGCCAGGCGGGCGGCAGCACGAGCGCCTTGATGCGCGCCTTGAGGACCTTGTCCGTGATGGCTTCGCCGGACGAGAAGCAGATGCGCTGGCCTTTGCCGTGCGGGCGCATTTCGACGGCGAACGACGCCGGATCGACGATGGTGAGGCCGAATTTCTCGGCATGAAAATCGAGACGCTTGTTCATGGAACACGAGGCCGCTTGGCGTGGATCAGCCGCCCGAAACGGTCCAGGCGGCGGCGCGGTTCCCGCCGGGTCCCTGCGGCGAAAGGCCGATGGATGGGAGCGACCGGCCGGGAACGGATCTGTGGCCCCGCAAATTTCTCTCCCCGAGCAACGTTTGAGAAGGTTCGACGCCATGACCGGTCTGCGCAAGGGCACCGATGTGGAATGGAAGTGGGGCAAGGGGAAAGCGGAAGGGAAGGTGGAGGAGAAGTTCACCGACAAGGTGACGAAGCGCATCAAGGGCAAGGCGATCACCCGCGATGCGTCCAACGACAACCCGGCCTATCTCGTGAAGCAGAAGAAGGGTGGCAAGGCGCTGAAAAGCGACAGCGAGGTCCACAAGAAGAGCTGATCGCCATCGGGACGGGGGGGTTAGACCTACGTCGGGGTCGGCGCTTCGTCCTGTGCCACGAGATGGGCGGGCCTGCGCCCGCGCGGCTGACGCCCGCCCTTGGCCTCGCCGCCCGGCCCGTGCTTGGGCTTGACCAGGGGCTCGGGCGTCATTCGCCCGCGCCCGAGGAGCGTCGATCCCGTTCCCGCCGTTCGCGCCTGCTGGAGGGCGAGGCGTTCCGCGTCGCGCCGACGCACGTCCTCGACGATGCGCTGGGAGTCCTCATGCGCGATGCCGAGGCCTTCCAGCGTCTTGCCGCCGAAGCGAAGCGCCGATTCCAGCGTTTCGCGCAGCTCGAACGAGACGCCCCGCTCGCGCAGTGCCAGCGAATGGTTGCGGTCGTAGGAGCGGGCGTAGATCGAAACGTTCGGAAATTCCGAATGGATGAGATCGACGATCGCGTTGGTGGTTTCCGGCTTGTTGGTGGTCACCATCACGATCTTGACGTGGCGGATGCCCGCCGCCTCCAGGACGCTGCGGCGCAGCCCCGAGCCGAAATAGATGCGGAAGCCGAAGCGCCCGGCGTTCTTGATGCGCTCGGCCGAGGAATCGATGATCGTCATCTCCAGGCCGCTGGACAGAAGCACCTGGGCGGCCATCTGGCCGAAGCGCGAGAAACCGATCATCAGGACATCGGACTGCGTGGCGCTCGAGAAGTCCTCCTCCATCTCGTCCGGTGCCTCTTCGTCCGGCGTGAACCGGCGGCCGAGCGCGGCGGTCATTGGCGTCAGCGCCATCGACAGCGTGACGATGGACACGAGAATCGAGCCGGTCGCCCCTTCCAAGATGGCCGAAGCGGTGGCGGCCGAAAACAGGACGAAGGCGAACTCGCCGCCCTGTGGCAGCACCAGCGCGGTGCGCAGGGCCGTTGCGTGCGTTTCGCCGAAGACGCGGCAGAGCGGGTAGAGGATCGCCGCCTTCACCGCCATCAGCGCGAAGGCGCCGAAGACCACGATCCAGGCATTGGCGAGGATCACGGAGAGATCCAGCGTCAAACCGACGGCGATGAAGAAGAGGCCGAGGAGAAGCCCGCGGAACGGGTCGATATTGGCCTCCAGCTCGTGGCGATAGGAGGATTCGGCGAGCAGCACCCCGGCGATGAAGGCGCCCATCGCCATGGAGAAGCCGGCGAGCCCCATGAGAAGCGCCGATGCCAGCACCACGAACAGGGCGGCCGCGATCATCACCTCGCGCGCGCCCGAATTAGCGAGCACCCGGAACAGGGGGTTGATGAGATAACGGCCGGCCAGCACCAGGGCCACCAGCGCGCCGAGCGAGCGCGCCAGCGCCCAAGGATCGAACGCGGCCGCGTTGTCGACGCCCGGTGCCAGGATGGGCAGGATCGCCAAAAGCGGCACGATCGCCAGATCCTGGAACAGGAGGATCGAGAAGGAGGCCTGCCCGAAGCGCGTGTTGATGTCGCCCGATTCTTCCAGGAGCTGCAGCGCGAAGGCGGTGGAGGATAGGGCGAGCCCGAAGCCGATCACGATCGCCGCATTCCATCCCGAGAGCACGAACGAGAGAACGGCGGTGAGGACACCCCCGGTCACCACGACCTGCAGGAGGCCGAGGCCGAAGATCTGGCGGCGGAGCGCCCAAAGCCGCGACAGCTTCAGCTCCAGCCCGATGATGAACAGGAGGAACACGACGCCGAGCTCGCCGATATGGAGGATCTCGTCCTGCCCATGCTGCACGAGGCGCAGGATCGGGCCCATCACGATGCCGGCGAAGAGGTAGCCGAGAACGGTGCCGAGACCGATCCTCTTGAACAGGGTTCCGGCCACGATCCCGCCGCCGAGGATCAGAAGGATCTCGAGGAACAGGGGCGCAGTGGTTTCCATTGGTCGTCTCCGAACGCGTCCCGCGTCCATCCGCGCCAGACCCCATGGCTTGACGACGGCTTGAAGCCAGCCAATGGCATAATAGATGGTGCGGATGCAAAAGGTTCGACGGTTTCTCCCATGAATGACGATATCGGACGCCTCGCCGACCTCGGGCAGCGGTTGATCGAGGCGGCGAAACGGGCCGGCGCGGACGCGTCCGACGCCGCCGTGGTCCGTTCGCGATCGCGGGGCGCGCAGGTGCGCCTGGGCAAGCTGGAGGAGCTCGAATCCTCGGAAAGCGACGACCTTTCCCTGCGTGTCTTCGTCGGGCGGCGCGTTGCGACCGTCTCCGCCGATCTTCGCGCCGACGCCGATCGTCTGGCCGAGCGCGCGGTCGCCATGGCGCGCGTTTCCCCGGAAGACCCCTATGCGGGCCTTGCCGACCCCTCGCGGCTGGCCGAAACCTACCCCGACCTCGATCTCTTCGATCCCGCCGAGATCGAGAGCGACGCGCTGGTCGAGACCGCGCGGACGCTGGAAGATGCGGCGCTCGGCATTGCTGGCGTGACGAATTCGGGCGGCGCGTCCGCAAGCTTCGGGGCGACCGGCCTCGTTCTCGTCACCTCCACCGGCTTTTCGGGCGCGCGGCAGCGCTCCGGATTCTCGCGCTCGGTTTCGGTGGTGGCCGGCGAGGGGACGGGGATGGAGCGGGACTACGACTTCGACTCGCGCATCCACTTCGCCGATCTGGAAGACGCCGCCGCCATCGGCCGGCGCGCAGGCGAACGAACGGTGCGCCGTCTGACACCTGCAAAGGTTGCGACCGGGCGCTACCCGATCGTTCTCGACCCGCGCGTTTCGCGTGGGCTGATCGGCAGTCTCCTCGGCGCGATCAACGGCGCGGCCATCGCACGCGGCACGAGCTTTCTGAAGGACCGGATGGGCGCCCCCGTCCTGCCGCAAGGCCTCGACCTCGTGGACGAGCCGGCGCTCGCGCGCCGCGCGGCCTCGCGCCCCTTCGACGGGGAGGGTGTTCGCGGCGAGCGGCTGGCGCTAGTCGAAGACGGAGCCTTACGCCACTGGCTCCTCGACAGCGCCACTGCGCGCGAATTGAAGCTCGAGCCGAACGGTCGCGCCTCGCGCTCGTCCGCCGGCGTCTCGCCCTCCAGCACCAACGTGACGCTGACGCCGGGCGCGCTGACGCCGGCCGAGCTGATCCGCGACACGCATTCGGGCATCTACGTGACCGAGATGATCGGCCAGGGCGCCAATCTCGTGACCGGCGATTATTCGCGCGGCGCGTCCGGCTTCATGATCCGGAACGGCGAGCTTGCGGAGCCGGTGTCGGAATTCACGGTGGCCGGCAACCTCGCCGACATGCTGCTCGCCATCGAGCCAGCCGATGACGGTGATGAGCGCTTTTCCGTCGTGGTGCCGACGCTGCGGATCGGCGAAATGACGGTGGCGGGCCGTTGAGCTGGAACCACGACGACGCGGCCGATCTGGAAGTCCTGCGCGAGGCAGCAGCCGAGGCCGGGCGCATCGCGATGCGCTTCTGGAAGAAGGATCCGCAAGTCTGGTGGAAGGGCTCCTCGCCCGTTTCCGAGGCCGACTTCGCGGTGGATGACCACCTGCGCCACGTGCTTCTCGACGCGCGCCCGCACTACGGCTGGATTTCGGAGGAAACCGCGGCCAGGCCCAGCGGCGAGGGCGAAGACCGCTTCTTCGTGGTGGACCCGATCGACGGAACGCGGGCCTATCTTC
This sequence comes from Aureimonas sp. ME7, assembly GCF_903970965.1. Taxonomy (GTDB): domain Bacteria; phylum Pseudomonadota; class Alphaproteobacteria; order Rhizobiales; family Rhizobiaceae; genus Aureimonas. Next base: position 152,454 of record NZ_CAJCKW010000008.1, read on the forward strand.
GCGGCGAAGACACTTGGTGCGTGTCGATCGCGGTGGTCTCGAACGGTCGCCCGGTCGCCGGCGTCCTCGACGCGCCCGCGCTTGGCGAAGTGTTCACGGCGCATGCCGGCGGCCTGGCCGAGCTCAACGGCGAACCTTTGACGATCGCCGCGCCCGGGCCCCGGCTCCGCCTGTCCATGCCCGATCCGATGCGCCGCGCCCTGAAGGACCTCGGCGCGGATGCGATCGACTTCGCCCCCGCCATTCCCTCGCTCGCCTATCGGCTGGCCATGGTGGCTTCCGGCCGGCTCGACGGGACGCTGGTCGGGGCGCGTGCCAACGACTGGGACATCGCGGCGGCCGACCTCATTCTGGAACGCGCGGGCGGCCGGCTCGTCGGGCTGGACCGAGGGCTTCACCTTTACAATCCCGTCCCGGAAAGGCATGGCGTTCTCGTGGCCGGCGCGCCGGCCGCGCTGGACATCCTGCGCTCCTACGCGGACCGGGGGACCCGAGACACGTGACGGCGGCGTCACGGTTCGAAACGCTTTCAACGATGGGATACGAGAGATCATGGCCAGCGAAGAAGAATCCCGTCAGCGCCTCCACCTCGTGTTCGGCGGCGAGCTGAAGTCGCTTGGGGGCGTGGACTTCCGCGATGCGGCCGATCTCGACATCGTCGGCATCTTCCCGGACTATGCCAGCGCGCACCGTGCCTGGCAGGGCCGAGCGCAGGCGACGGTGGACAACGCGTCCATGCGGTACTTCATCGTCCATCTCCACCGCTTCCTGAACCCCGAGACCGCCTGACGGACGCGGGCACCCTGCGTGGACGAGATCGCGGCCCCGGGTGAGGGCAAGGCCCGCAAGCGGCTCAAGGTGCGCCTCCAGCGGCGCTCCAAGGCCTGGATGCGCTCGGGCGCCGTCCTGCGCCTCGGCGGCCGGCTGATCCACGACGCGTTGCGCTTCGTCCATGCGACGCAGAAGCCGCTGCCGGGCTCCAGCGACCACCGCGCGATCCTGGCCGCCCACCACCCGGCGATCGTCGGCCTGTGGCACGGGCAGCACCTTCTCGCCCCGTTCTTCCGCCCGCGCGAACTGCCCTATGTCGCACTCCTGTCGCGCAACGCCGACGCCGAGCTGAACGCCGCCGTGGTGGAGCGCTTCGGCATCGAGACCGTGCGTGGCTCGGGCGGGCGCGTGCGCGAGGCGGCGCACGAGAAGGGTGGCGCCAAGGCGCTGATCGCCCTGAAACGCAAGCTCGCCCAAGGCTTCGGCGTCTGCATGATCGCCGACGTGCCGAAGGGGACGCCGCGCGAAGCCGGGCTCGGTATCGTCACGCTCGCCAAGCTTTCGGGGCGCCCGATCATCCCGAGCGCGGCCGTCACCAGCCGCCGGCGCGTCCTGGAGCGCAGCTGGGACCGCACCACCCTGCCGCTCCCCTTCGGGCGCATCGCGGTCGTCATGGGCGAGCCAATTCATGTGCCGGCGGGGGCCGACGAGGCCGAGATGAAGCGCCTGCGCGAGGCGGTGACGCACGCCATCGAGGCCGCCAACCGGCGCGCCCTGCAACTCGTCGACGGAGGGGCGCCATGAGCGATTTCTGGGCCCGCAAGGCCCTGTCGGCCTACCGTGTCGCGGGGTCGCTCGCCTATCCCGCCGTCGGCTCCTATGTCGCCTGGCGGGCCGCCAAGGGCAAGGAAGAGCGCGGGCGCCGGCGCGAGCGCTACGGCCACCCGTCGGAGATCCGCCCGCACGACCGACCGCTGATCTGGATGCATGCGGCGAGCGTCGGCGAAAGCCTCGCCATCATGCCGCTCGCCCACACGATCGCGCAGGATGGGATCGTTGTTCTGATCACCACGGGCACCGTCACCTCGGCGGTGATGATCGCCGAGCGGCTCGGCCCCAACATGATCCATCAATACGTGCCGCTCGATCTGAAACCCTGCGTGTCGCGCTTTTTGGATCATTGGCAGCCGGATCTGGCTGTCGTCGCGGAAAGCGAGATCTGGCCGGTGACGCTCGGCGAGCTCGCCCGAAGGCGCATTCCGCAGGTGCTCGTCAACGCCCGCCTGTCGGACCGCTCGTTCCAGCGCTGGCGCTCGGCGCCGCGCGTCGCCGAAGCGATCCTCGAAAACTTCGCTCATATCGCCGCCCAGTCCGATGTCGACGGCGAGCGCTATCATCTGCTCGGCGCGCGCTCGGTCTCCGTCGTCGGCAATCTCAAGGCCGATATTGCGGCGCCCCCGGTGAACCGGGAGGATCTGGAAGAAGCGCGGCGGATGATCGGCCTCCGCCCGGTCTGGGCCGCAATCTCCACCCATGAGGGCGAGGAGGCCATGGCCGCCGACATCCATGCGCACCTGCGCGAGGACCGGCCGCGTCTCCTCACGATCATCGTGCCGCGCCATGTGGAGCGCGCCGACGCGCTGCATCGCATGCTGACGGCTCGTGGTTTCCATGTGGCGCGCTGGAGCCAGGGCGAACTGCCCGACCCGACGACCGATATCCTGCTGGGAGACACGATCGGCGACATGGGCTTCTATCTCCGCCTCACCGACATCGCGTTCGTCGGTAAGTCGCTGCTGGCCGAAGGCGGGCAGAACCCCTTGGAAGCGGCGCGCCTCGGCACCGCGATCCTGTCGGGCCGTCTCGTCCAGAACTTTCGCGACATCTATGGTCGGCTTCTGGAGCGGGGCGGGGCACGCATCGTCGCGGACGCCGCCGACCTCGAAGCCACGGTGGCCGAGCTGTTCGCCCATCCCGAAACGCGCCGCACCATGGCGACGGCCGCGCTCGACAGTGTCGAGGAGATGGGCGGGGCGCTCAAGCGCACCTTGAACGCGCTCGACCCCTATCTCCTGCCGCTCCGGCTCGCCGTGTCAATGGACCGGCGCGGCGAGGGGCGATGAAGCTCCGCCCGCCCGGCTTCTGGTTCCGGCCCGCCGGCTGGCAGACCGAACTGCTTTGGCCGGCCGCCGAACTCTACGGGCGCGTGGCCACGCAGCGTCTGCGCGAGGCGCCGCGCCGCGAAGCGGGGGCGCCGACCCTGTGCATCGGCAACTTCACGATGGGCGGCGGCGGCAAGACGCCGACCGCCCTGGCGCTGGCTGCAGCCGCGAAGGCGGCGGGGCACCATCCCGGTTTTCTGACGCGCGGCCACGGCGGCCAGGCGCGTATTCCGCTTCTGGTGGACCGGGAGCGGCACGGCGCGCGCCTCGTCGGCGACGAACCCCTGCTTCTGGCTGACAAGGCGCCCACCGCCGTGTCGCCCGATCGCTGGGCCGGCACCATGCTCCTGCGCCATGCGGGGTGCGATCTCTTCCTGATGGACGACGGGTTCCAGAGCGCCCAGCTTCGCGCCGACCTGTCGCTTCTCGTGGTGGACGGCGCGCGGGGTCTCGGCAACGCCCGCACCTTCCCCGCCGGCCCCTTGCGCGCGCCGCTCCATGCGCAATGGCCGCTGGCGGACGCGCTTCTCCTGGTCGGTGAGGGCGAGGCAGGTCGTGAGGTCGCCGCTCGCGCCGAGCGGGACGGCAAGCCCGTCCACCGTGCCCGATTGGTGGCCGAGGAGGAGGGGTTCTACGGCCTGCGCTGTCTCGCCTTCTCTGGCATTGCCGACCCCTTGAAGTTCCACCGCTCGCTGGCCGAGACGGGGGCGGAGATCGCGGGAACCCGAGACTTTCCCGACCATCATCCGTTCACGGAAGAGGATGCGGCCGCGCTTCTGCGCGAGGCGGACGCGAAGGATCTCGTGCCCGTCACCACCGCCAAGGATCACGTTCGCCTGTTGGACGGCGGACCGGCGGCGCGAGAGCTTGCCGGCCGCGCCCGCGTTCTCGCCGTCGCCCTTCGCTTCGACGACGAGGGCGCGCCGGGGCGCATTCTCGCCGCCTGCCTTGCGGCCTACGAGGCGCGCGCGCCGGCTTCCAGTTCGCGCTGGAGCGAGGCGGCCGGGTCGGCATAGGCTTCCTGGCGCGCGACGCTCCAGTATTTCAGGAGGTCGAGCGGGATCGCCTCGCCCGTCACCGCGCAGCGCACGAAGCTGCCGGGGCGCACCACCTCGAAGTCGCCGTCGCCATAGTGCAGCTTGGCCTCGCCGCCGCCGTCCATCCGGTTCATCATCGTCACACGTCTCGCAGAAAGATCAGGATGCCTTGTGCGGCCGGGCGGGCGTTCAAGTCAACGCCGGCCGAACAGGCGCTCGATATCGGCAAGCTTCAGTTCGATGAAGGTCGGCCTTCCGTGGTTGCAGGTGGCCGAGGCCGGCACGCGCTCCATCTGGCGCAGGAGCGCGTTCATCTCCGCCCCCTGAAGCCGCCGTCCGGCGCGCACCGAGCCGTGGCAGGCCATGGTCGCCGCCACATGGTCGACGCGGTCTTTCAGCCCTGCGCCCGATCCCGTTTCGGTGAGTTCGTCGGCGATCTCGCGAACGAGGGCCCCCGCATCCACCTCGCCGAGCAGCGCCGGCGTTTCGCGCACCATCACGGCGCCGGAGCCGAAGCGTTCCAGATGCAGGCCGAAGCGCTGGAGCGTCTCGGCTTCCGCACAAAGGCGCTCGACCTCCGCCTCCGTCAGGTCCACGACGTCGGGGATCAGCAGCATCTGCGAGGGGAGCGGGCGCGCATGGATCGCCTCCTTCAAGGCCTCGTAGACGAGGCGTTCGTGCGCGGCGTGCTGGTCGATGAGGACAAGGCTGTCGCCGGTTTCGGCGACGATGAACGCCTTGCCGATCTGCGCGCGTGCCGCGCCCAAGGGAAACTCGGCGCGCTCCGGCGGAGCGGGGTCGGCCACGAGCTCGGCGCGCGCCGAGGGCTGGAGGCCGCCGAACGAGGGGCGCGGTGCGCTCCAGCCGGCATCGAGGGGGCGCGAGGGCGAGCGCTCGATCTCGTAGGGCTCATGGGGACGCTCGTCGAAGCCCGCGAACGGGGCGGGACGCGGTGCCGGCCCAGGCTCCGGCGCGGTCCCGCCGCCCGGCCGAAAGCGCGCCATCAGCCCGCTCGCCCCTTCCGTCGAGCCCCGAAGCTCCAGCCGGGCGAGCTCGGCGCGGATCGTGCCGACGATGAGGCCCCGCACGAGGCCGGGGTCGCGAAAGCGAACGTCGGCTTTCGCCGGATGGACGTTGACGTCCACATCGCGCGGGTCGATCGCCAAGAACAGGACGCAGACGGCATGCCGGTCGCGCGGCATCGCGTCGGCATAGGCGCCGCGCAGCGCCGACAGGAGCATCCGGTCGCGCACCGGGCGCCCGTTGACGTAGAGATACTGGTGCTGCGCCGTGCCGCGATGGAAGTTCGGCAGGCCCGCATGGCCGCTCAGATGGACGCCCTCGCGCACCGCGTCCAGCGCGAAGGCGTTGTCGGCGAAGCTGTCGCCGACGATCCCGGCGATGCGCCGGAGCGCATGGGCCTCCTCGACGGCCTCGAAGATCTGGGTCGCGCGATCCTCGCCCGACAGCTCGAACCGGACGCCGGGAAAGGCGATGGCGATGCGCCGGACGACCTCGGTGATCGCAGCGGATTCCGCCCGGTCGCTTTTCAGGAACTTGAGGCGCGCGGGCACGGCGTGGAAGAGGTCGCGCACCTCGATCACCGTGCCGGCCGACAAGGGCGCGGGCCGAGGCCCTTCCTGCCGGCCGCCATGGACAAGGATCTCGTGCGCCCCCTCCGCTCCCCTGGCGCGCGAGCGTAAGGAGAGGCGCGCCACCGAGCCGATCGAGGGCAGCGCCTCGCCGCGGAAGCCGAGCGTCTCGATGCCCTGGAGCCCGGCCTCCATCTTAGACGTGCAATGGCGGCGAACGGCGAGCGGCAGCTCGGACAGGGGGATACCGCAGCCGTCGTCCGCGATGCGGATCAGGCTCTTGCCCCCGCCCGCCGTTGTGATCTCGATGCGCGTGGCGCCGGCGTCCAGGCTGTTTTCGACGAGTTCCTTGACGACGCTCGCCGGCCGCTCCACCACCTCGCCAGCGGCGATCTGGTCGATCAGGGTTTCGGACAGCTGGCGGATCGGCATGGGGCGGCTCGGGGGACGGATCGAAGGGTCAGACATAGGCGCACGCGCCCTTCTGAGCAAACCTTCAGCCGACGCTCTCCACGATCACGGTGACGGAGCGCGCGCCGATCTCGAAGGGCGCGCCGGGCGCGAGGGCTTCCGCCTCCGCCTCCGGCCGGTCGGAGCGGAGCGCGAGGCGAAAGGTGCGTCCCGGGGCGGGTTCGGGCAGGCGAAGCTCGAGCGGCGAGCGGGCGGCGTTGAGATAAACGATGGCGGTCGAGCCCGGGGCCGCGAACCGCGCGCCGAGCCATTGCCGCCCGGCGTCGCTCCATTCGTCCGGCGCCATGGGCTCGCCGCCGGCTCCCAGCCAGACGACGTCCGGCTCGCCCTCGATCGAAGCGCCGGTCAGGAAGGCGAGGCTCGAGAGCGCGGGCGTGTCGCGGCGCAGCTTCGCGAGCCGAGCGGTGAAGGCGAGGAGCGCCTCGTCGGCGGCGTTCCATTCCACCCAGATCGTTTCGTTGTCCTGCGCATAGGCGTTGTTGTTGCCGCCTTGCGTGCGGCCCATCTCGTCGCCGGCGACGATCATCGGGTTGCCGCGCGAAACGAACACGCTCGCCAGAAGGGCGCGAATGTCGCGGGCCCGCGCCGTCAGAATGGCGGGGTCGAAGGTTTCTCCCTCGGTGCCGTTGTTCCAGGAATGGTTTTCGCCGTGCCCGTCGCGGTTGCCTTCGCCGTTGGCCTCGTTGTGCTTTCCCTCGAAGGCGACGATGTCGGCCAGCGTGAACCCGTCATGGGCGGCGACGAAGTTGACGCCGTGGCTGGCGTCGCGCCCGCCGCCGGCGAAGAGATCGGGCGAGCCGGACAGGCGCGTGGCGAGCGCGGAGACAAGCCCCGCTTCGCCGCGCCAGAAGCGCCTGATGTCGTCGCGGAACCGATCCTGCCATTCGAGGAACGGTGTCGGGAAGGCGCCGACCTGATAGCCGCCGGGGCCGATGTCCCAGGGCTCCATGACATGCAGCCGATCCTTGAGGACGGGATCGGACAGAAGCTTTTGCAGGAACCGAGCATCGGCTCGAAACCCATCGGCGCCGCGACCCAGAACCGTGCCGAGATCGTAGCGGAACCCGTCGATGCCGCCGTAGTCCACCCAGGCGCGAAGCGCGTCGATCCCCATTCGCGCCACCGGCTCGGCGGCGAAGTCGAACATGTTGCCGGTGCCGGTGTGGTTGACGAGCCGGTCCGGCTCGCCCGGCGAGGCGGCGTAGTAGGTCGCGTTGTCGAGCCCGCGATAGCAGAGCGTCGGCCCGCCGTGATCGCTCTCGCCGGAATGGTTGAGGACGGTGTCGAGAAGAACGCGGATGCCGCGCGCATGCAGCGCCTCGACGGTGCGGCGCACCTCCGCCCAGCCGCCCGGCGCGAGGCGCGGATCGGGCGCCATGTGCGTCACCGGGTTGTAGCCCCAGGCGTTGGACAGGCCGAGCGCGGAGAGATGCCGCTCGTCGATCGCGGCTGCCAGCGGCATCAGTTCCACCGTCTCGACGCCGAGCTTCTGGAAATGGTCGAGGACGACGGGCTCGGCGAGCGCGCCGAGCGTGCCGCGTAAGGGGGCTGGAACCTCAGGGTGTCGCTGCGTGAAGGCGCGCACCAGAAGCTCGTAGGTGAAGCCCGGTGATGCGAAGGGCAGGGGCGGGCCGGCGCGGTGCGGTGCGGCGACGACGGCCCTCGGCATCAGAGGGGCGGTGTCGATGGCGCGCGATGGCGGGGCACCGAGATGGGGATGGTAGACGAAGGGCCGGTCGAGGCGCAGCGCATAGGGGTCGACGAGGAGTTTGACCGGGTCGAAGCGATGGCCGCACGCGGGATCGAACGGCCCATAGGCGCGAAGCCCGTAGAGCGCACCTTCGCGAAGCCCCGGCACGAAGCCGAAATGCACGTCGCCCGCACGCCCCGGCAGGGTGAGGCGCTCGGCCTCCACGATGCCGGAGGGCTCGAAGAGACACAGCTCGATACGCTCGGCATGGGCGGAGAAGACCGCGAAATGGACGCCTTCGGCCCCGAGGCTCGCCCCCAGCCGCTCCGGGCAGCCGCGCTCCGCCGTGATCCGCCTCATAGCGCGCCCTGCCAATCGCGCACCGCCTGAATAGGATAGACCAGCATCAGGACGTTGAGGGTCAGGTTGTCGCGGATGAGGTACGCGGTCAGGATCTCGAAACCGACGGCGATCGCGACGCTCAGCCACACCGGCAGGCGGGAGGCGAGAAAGAAGCCGAGGATCATGAAGCCGATGTCGGAGACCGAGTTGATGACGCTGTCGCCGTAGTAGTCCAGCGCGATCGTCGCATCGCGGTAGCGCTGAATCACGGTGTCGGTATTCTCGACGATCTCCCAGGCGGCCTCGACGACCGTCGCGATCACGAGGCGCAGCCCCATCGGCTGCCGACGCGCCACGAGATGGAGGACGCCGTAGAACAGGAGCCCGTGGATCAGGTGCGAAGGCGAATACCAGTCCGACAGGTGCTGCGAGTTTTCCGAACTTACGACCTGGCCGTGCCAGAGCTTGACGTATCCGCACTCGCAGATCGGCACGCGGCCCATCGCGAGGAGCACGATCGCCGCCCCCGCCACCACGGCAAGCGTCGCCGCGACGTGCCAGGGCGTGATGCGGCGCGCGGACGCGTTCATCGAAACGGTGCTCAGGTGCGCACGTCCGGTTCGGCGCGCCCCGTTCGCTTCCGGATCTCGCCGATCACGTCGGCGGTCTCGACGAGCTCGCGCAGCGCTTCCTCGACGGACAGGTCGTGGCGGGCAGGGTCGGGCTCAAAGCGCTCGATATAGACGCGAAGCGTCGCGCCGACCGTGCCGGTGCCCGACAGGCGGAAGACGATGCGCGAGCCGCCCGAGAACACGATGCGAACGCCCTGTCCGGTCGAGACCGAGCCGTCGATCGGGTCCTTGTAGGAGAAGTCGTCGGCTTCCGACACGACGAGCGTGCCGAAGCGCTGGCCGGCCATGGAGGCGAGGCGCTGGCGCAGGTGATCCATCAGCTCCTCGGCGGCCGCCTTGTCGACCTCCTCGTAGTCGTGGCGCTGGTAGTAGTTGCGCCCGAACTCGGCCCAGTGCCCCTCCACGATCTCGGCGACCGACTGGCCGCGTTCGGCGAGAATGTTGAGCCACAGGAGCACCGCCCAGAGCCCGTCCTTCTCGCGCACGTGGTCGGACCCCGTGCCGGCGCTTTCCTCGCCGCAGATCGTGACCTTGCCGGCGTCGAGGAGGTTGCCGAAGAACTTCCAGCCGGTCGGCGTCTCGTAGATGCCGATGCTACGCTTCTTCGCCACGCGGTCGGCCGCGCCGCTGGTCGGCATGGAACGGGCGATGCCGGCGATGCCCTTGGCGTAGCCCGGCGCCAGATGCGCGTTGGCGGCGAGAACCGCGAGCGAATCGGAGGGCGTGACGACGATGCCGCGCCCGAGGATCATGTTGCGGTCGCCATCGCCGTCGGACGCCGCGCCGAAATCGGGCGCCGTCGGGCCCATGAGGAGGTCGACGAGCGGGGCCGCCCAGACGACGTTGGGATCGGGATGGCCGCCGCCGAAGTCCTCCGACGGCACGCCGTTGAGAACGGTGCCGACGGGCGCGCCGAGGCGCCGCTCCAGGATCTCGTGGGCGTAGGGACCCGTCACCGCATGCATGGCATCGAAGCGCAGCGTCAGCCCGTTCGCGATGGCGGCCCGGATCTTCCCGAAGTCGAAGAGGGTCTCCATCAGCGCGGCGTAGTCGGCGACGGGATCGACGATCTCGACCTCCATGTCCCCGAGCCGGCTCGTGCCGACCACCGACAGGTCGGGCGCGTCGCCGTCCCAGATGCGGTATTCGGAAATGCCCTGCGTGCGCTTGTAGATCGCCTCCGTCACCCCTTCCGGGGCCGGGCCGCCGTTGGCGATATTGTATTTGATGCCGAAGTCGCCGTCCGGTCCGCCGGGATTGTGCGAGGCGGAGAGGATGATGCCGCCGGCGGCCTTGCGCTGGCGGATGAGGTTGGAGGCGGCCGGCGTCGACAGGATGCCGTTCTGCCCGACGATCACCTTGGCGACGCCGTTGGCGGCCGCCATGCGGATCGCGCGCCGGATCACTTCGGCGTTGAAGAATCGCCCGTCGCCGCCGATCACCAGCGCCGATCCCGCCGGGCGCTCCGCCGCGTCGAAGATCGACTGGAGGAAGTTCTCGGCGTAGTTTTCCTGCTGGAAATGCGGCACCTTCTTGCGAAGGCCCGAGGTGCCGGGCTTCTGGTCGCCGAAGGGCTTGGTCGCGACGGTGCGGATCATCGGCTCTGTTCCTGAAGAAGGCCTTGGTAGAGGTCGGCGTAGCGCCGGGCGCTGGCGGTCCAGGACACGTCGCTGGACATGGCCGTTCGCTGCATGTCGCGCCAGGTGGACGCGTCGGCGTAGAGTTCGAGAAGGCGCGCGATCCCTTCCATCAGCGCCTCGCGCGTGACGGGCGCGAAGATGATGCCGGTGGCTACCCCTGCGTTCTGCGCCGCGAAGTTGGCGTCGATCACCGTATCGGCGAGGCCGCCGACACGGGCGACGACGGGCAGGCAGCCGTAGCGAAGCGCGTAGAGCTGCGTCAGCCCGCAGGGCTCGAAGCGCGATGGGACCAGCAGCGCGTCGGCGCCCGCCTGGACCCGGTGCGACAGGATCTCGTCGTAACCGATGCGAACGCCCATGCGGCCGGAATGGCGCGCGGCGGCCGACAGGAAGGCGCCCTCCAGGAGCCGGTCGCCCGAGCCGACGACCGCGAGGCGGCAGCCGGCCGCGACGATGTCGTCGCAGGCTTCGGCCAGGATATCGAGGCCCTTCTGCCAGGTGAGGCGCGAAACGACGGCCAGAAGCGGCGTGTCGTCCTCTTCCAGCGCGAACTCGGCTTCCAGCGCGCGCTTGTTGATGGCGCGGCGAAACAGGGCGTCGCGATCGAATGGGGCGGCGACATGCGGGTCGGCGTCGGGGTTCCAGGTCTCGACGTCGATGCCGTTGACGATGCCGGACAAGCGATCCTCGCGCCCGCGCAAAAGGCCGTCGAGACCCATGCCGCCTTCCGCCGTCAGAATCTCGCGCGCATAGTTCGGGCTCACCGTGGTGATCCGGTCGGCGGCGCGAAGGCCCCCTTTCAGGAAGCCGACCGAGCCGTAGTATTCGACGCCGTCGACGCTCCAGGTGGCATCCGGCAGGCCGAGTTCGGCGAAGATCGTCTGCGGAAAGGCGCCTTGGAAGGCGAGGTTGTGGATGGTGACGACCGTTGCCGGCCGGTCCGATCCCATGTGTTCGAGATAAACGGGCGCGAGCGCCGCCTGCCAGTCGTGCGCATGGACGACGTCGGGCCGGAACCCCTCCACCGCCCCGGTGCCGATCAGGGCGGCCGCCTTCGACAGGGCGGCGAAGCGCGCCCAGTTGTCCGGGTGGTCGTAGCCGTTGGCCCCGACGTAAGGGCCGCCCGGCCGGTCGAAGAGATGGGGCGCGTCGAGAAGCAGGACGTCGAGCCCGGACACGCTCGTCGAGAGAACGCGCGCCGAACCGCCGAAGAGATCGGGGAAGGCGGCGACCTGCGTTCCGCCCTCGACCTGCGCCAGAACCGACGGATAGGCCGGCAGGAGCGTGCGGGTCCGGATGCCGACGCGCTCCAGCGCCAGCGGCAGGGCGCCGGCGACGTCGGCGAGCCCGCCGGTCTTGATCAGCGGGAAGACCTCCGACGAAACGGAGAGGACTTGGGTCATCCCTGGGCGAGCCGATCGATCATCGGCTGGGTGACGAGGCAGATGCCGCTCGCCGAGCGGCGGAAGCGCTGCGCATCCACGGCTGGGTCCTCGCCGATCACGAGGCCGTCGGGGATGTGGACGCCGCGGTCGAGGATGGCGCGCGTGATGCGCGCGCCGCGCCCGATATGGCAATGGGGCAGTACCACGGCCTCGTTGAGCACGGAGTAGGAGTTCTGCCGGACGCCGGTGAAGAGCAGCGAGCGATGGAGCGAGCCGCCGGAGATGATGCAGTCGCCCGAGACCAGCGAGGAGATCGCCATGCCGCGCCGCCCGTCCTCGTCATGCACGAACTTGGCGGGCGGGGTGACGTCGGCATAGGTCCAGATCGGCCAGTCGCGGTCGTAGATGTCGAGCTGGGGCACGACGTCGGTGAGGTCGATATTGGCCTGCCAGTAGGCGTCCACCGTTCCGACATCGCGCCAGTAGGAGCCGTATTCGGCCTCCGAGCGCACCACGGAGGAGGAGAACGTGTGGGCAAAGGCGGTGCCATGCTTGACGACATGGGGCACGATGTCGTGGCCGAAGTCGCGGCTCGACTGCGGGTCGGACGCGTCGCGGCGCAGCTGCGCGGCCAGGAACTTGGTGTTGAAGACGTAGATGCCCATGGACGCCAGCGCCGTGTCCGGGCGGCCCGGAATGGCCGGCGGGTCGGCGGGCTTTTCCACGAAAGCGGTGATCTGGTTCTTCTCGTCGACATGCATGACGCCGAAGGCGACGGCCTCCATGCGCGGCACTTCGAGGCAGCCGATGGTGACGTCGGCGCCCGTGTCCACATGCTGCTGGAGCATGATCTCGTAGTCCATCTTGTAGACGTGGTCGCCTGCCAGGATGATGATGTATTCGGGCGCGTAGGCCTCGATGATGTCGATGTTCTGGTAGACCGCGTCCGCCGTGCCGGCATACCACTGGTCTTCCGACACGCGCTGCGAGGCGGGCAGGACGTCGAAACTCTCGTTGCGGCCCGGCCGCAGGAAGTTCCAGCCTCGGTTGAGGTGGCGGATCAGCGAGTGCGCCTTGTATTGCGTCGCGACGCCGATGCGCCGGATGCCGGAGTTGATGGCGTTGGACAGGGCGAAGTCGATGATGCGCGACTTGCCGCCGAAGTAGACGGCGGGCTTCGCCCGGTCGTCCGTCAGCTCCATCAGACGCGAACCGCGACCCCCGGCCAAGACATAGGCCATGGTGTCGCGTGCGATCGGTCCCGCGCGCCGGTAGTCCGCCATTCCCGTTCCCTCCATGCGCCCCGCAGCGTGTCGCCCGAATGGGCCTGCCGGGTGAAGGCCTTGTTCAACGACCTTTCACGCTAGGATAGAGCCGGAAAACGAACCTTCCACCAGTGGAAAGGTTCGTTTGGGCACAGAATTTGCGGCACAGGACGCCGGTTCAGGCGTCCGGGCCCGCCTTCCAGATGTCGTGCGCGTATTCGCGGATCGACCGGTCGGAGGAGAACCAGCTCATGCGCGCCGTGTTGCGCACGGCCTTGGCGTTCCAGGCGGCAGTGTCCTTCCACAGGACGTCGAGCTGACGCTGCGTGTCCCAGTAGGCGCGGAAGTCGGCGGCGATCATCCACCAGTCGCGGTCGCGGATGGCGTTCATCAGGTCGGCGTAGCGGCCCGTCTCGCCCTGGCTGAACACGCCGGACTGGATGGACTCGATCGCCGAGCGCAAGAGCGGCTGGCGGTCGATGACGCTCTGCCCGTTGTGGCCCTCACTCCGGAGCTTGGCCACCTCGTCGGCCTTCAGGCCGAAGATGAAGATGTTGTCCTCACCCAAATGCTCCAGCATCTCGACGTTCGCGCCGTCGAGCGTGCCGATGGTGAGCGCGCCGTTGAGGGCGAACTTCATGTTGCCGGTGCCGGACGCTTCGAGGCCGGCGGTGGAGATCTGCTCCGACACGTCGGCCGCCGGCATGATGATCTCGGCGAGCGACACGTTGTAGTTCGGGATGAAGACGACCTTCAGAAGGCCGCGAACGGTCGGATCGGAGTTGATGACGCGCGCGACGTCGCCGGCCAGATGGATGATCTCCTTGGCCTGCGCGTAGGAGGGCGCGGCCTTGCCGGCGAAGATCTTGACGCGCGGCGTCCAGTCGAGATGGGGCAGCGAGCGGATCTGCTCGTAGAGCGCCACCGTTTCCAGGATGTTGAGGAGCTGGCGCTTGTACTCGTGGATGCGCTTGACCTGGATGTCGAAGATCGCCGCCGGGTCGAGCGTGATGGCGAGCCGCTCCTGGACGAGGGTGGCGAGGCGCTGCTTGTTCTCGCGTTTGACGCGCACGAACTCGTCGCGGAAAGCGGCATCCTCGCTGAACGGGTCGAGCTTGGCGATTTGGGTGATGTCGTCCTTGAAGCTAGATCCGATCGTCTTCTCGATCAGGCGCGTCAGGCCCCGGTTGCATTCGAAGAGCCAGCGGCGCGGCGTGACGCCGTTGGTCTTGTTCTCGATGCGCGAGGGGTAGAGCCTGTGGAGATCGTGGAACACGGTCTCCTTCATCAGCTCGGTATGAAGCGCCGACACGCCGTTCACCGCGTGGCTGCCGACGAAGGCGAGCTGGCCCATACGAACGCGCCGCCCGTTGCCCTCGTCGATCAGGGAGATCGCCGAGATCGTGGCGTCGTCGAAGCCCTGGCCCTGCGTCGCCTCGCGCAGGACCCCTGCGTTGATCTGGTAGATGATCTGCATCTGGCGCGGCAGGAGCCGTTCGAAGAGATGGATCGGCCAGGTTTCCAAGGCTTCCGGCAGAAGCGTGTGGTTGGTGTAGGAGAAGGTCGCGCGGGTGATCTCCCAGGCCGCGTCCCATTCCATCCCGTGGATGTCGACGAGAAGGCGCATCAGCTCGGCGACCGACACGGCCGGATGCGTGTCGTTGAGCTGGATCGCGACCTTGTCGGCGAGATTCGTCAGGTCGTCGTACTGGGCGAGGTGGCGGCGGATGATGTCCTGGAGCGAGGCCGAGGAGAAGAAGAACTCCTGGCGCAGGCGCAGCTCCTGGCCCGCCTGATGCGAATCGGCGGGGTAGAGGACGCGGGTGATCGCTTCCGCCTTGTTCGCCTCCAGAAGCGCGCCGATATGGTCGCCCGCGTTGAAGGCATCGAGGAGGATCGGGTCGAGCGATTGCGCGCTCCAGAGGCGCAGCGTGTTGACGTGGCCGCCGCGCCAGCCGACGGCCGGCGTGTCGTAGGCGACGGCCAGAACCCGTTCGGCCGGGCGCCAGACGGAGCGCAGGGTTCCGCCTTCCTCGACCTGTGTCACCTTGCCGCCGAAGCCGATCTCGTAGGAGCTTTCGCGGCGCTCGAACTCCCACGGGTTGCCGTGCTTCAGCCAGGTTTCGGGCAGCTCGACCTGCGCGCCGTCGACGATCTCCTGGCGGAAGAAGCCGTGGACATAGCGAATGCCGTAGCCGTAGCCGGGCACGCCGGTGGAGGCCATGGATTCCATGAAGCAGGCGGCGAGGCGCCCGAGGCCGCCGTTGCCGAGCGCCGCGTCCGGCTCCAGAAGCTCGACGAGGTCGAGCTCGACGCCGTAGCGCGCCAGCGCCTCGCGGATCGGGTCGGTGAGACCGAGATTGGATATCGCGTCGCGCAGGAGGCGCCCGATCAGGAACTCCATCGACAGGTAGCAGACCCGCTTACCCTGCGTCTGGTAGGTCTCGATCGTGGAGTCGAACCAGTTGTCGATGATCCGGTCGCGGACCACGAGCGTGGTGGCTTCCAGCCAGTCGTGCAGGCGCGCGGCGCCGGTCGTCTTGCCGATCGAATAGGTGAGCTTCTCGACGATCTCCTCGGCGATCGTGTCGGCGTCGTTGAGGCGGGGCTTGGACTTGTCGCCCACGGGAAGCTGAGCGGGCGTCGCTTTGAGAGTGGCGGCGGTCATGGGGATCTCAGGTTCGAAGGTTGGCGATGGCGGCGACGAGGCCGGCGGTGGAGGAGTCTCGCCCTTCCGTGGATGTCTCGCCCTGGATGACGGGCAGGAGGCCGGTGGCGAGTTCCTTGCCGAGCTCGACGCCCCACTGGTCGAAGGCGTTGATGCCGAAGAGCTGCGCTTCCACGAAGACGCGGTGCTCGTAGAGGGCGACGAGGCGGCCGAAGGCGAAGGGCGTCAGCTTGTCGTGCAAGATGGTGATCGAGGGGCGATCGCCGGAGAATTCGCGGTGCGGGGCGATGCGCTCGGCTTCCGCTTCCGAGCGGCCGGCGGCCAGGAGCTGCTGGCGGGCTTCTTCCTGCGTGCGGCCCTTCATCAGTGCTTCCGACTGGGCGAGGCAGTTGGCGAGAAGCAGGTCCTGGTGGACGCGCAGCGTCGGGTCGTTCTCGTGCGCGTTGGCGCCGACAATGAACTCCACCGGCACGATGTCGGTGCCCTGGTGGAGAAGCTGGAAGAAGGCGTGCTGGCCGTTGGTGCCGGGCTCGCCCCAGACCACGGGGCCGGTCGGCGTCGGCGTCGGCCGTCCGTCGAGGCCGACATGCTTGCCGTTGGATTCCATGTCGAGCTGCTGGAGATAGGCCGGCAGGCGCGACAGGCGCTGGTCGTAGGGGATGATGGCGCGGGTCGGATGACCTTGTGCGACGCGATGCCACCAGCCGGCGAGGCCGAGAAGGATCGGCAGGTTCGCCTCGGCCGGTGCGTCTTTGAAGTGGCGGTCCATGTCGCGGGCACCCTCCAGCACCTCGCGGAAGCGCTTCGCCCCGATGGCGATCATCACCGGCAGGCCGATCGCCGACCAGACGGAATAACGCCCGCCGACCCAGTCCCAGAAGCCGAAGGTGCGCTCTTCGCCGATGCCGAAGGCGCCGACCTTGTCGAGCGCCGTCGAGACGGCCGCGAAATGTGCGCCGACCGCCGCTTCCCCGAGTTGACCCGCCACCCAGGCCCGAGCGGTCTGCGCGTTGGTCATCGTCTCGATCGTGGTGAAGGTCTTGGAAGCGACGATGAAGAGCGTCGTCTCGGCTGCCAAGCCCTTCAACGTGTCGGCCAGATGCGCGCCGTCGATGTTGGAAACGAAATGGGTGCGCGGGCCGTCATGGTAGGGCGCGAGCGCCAGCGCCGCCATCACGGGGCCGAGGTCGGAGCCGCCGATGCCGATGTTGACGACGTCGGTGATCGCCTTGCCGGTCGCGCCCTGGATCTCGCCGGAGCGGATGCCTTCGGCAAAGCGCGACATGGCTTCGAGCACGGATTCCACCTCGGCGCCGACCGCTTGGCCATCGACGGCAAAGCCGTCCTCCGGGCGCGCACGGAGGGCGACATGAAGCACGGCGCGGTTCTCGGTGGTGTTGATGCGTGCGCCCGCATACATCGCGTCGCGCCGCGCCTCGACGCCGACCGTTCCCGCAAAGGCGAGCAGGGCGCCGAGATCGTCGGCGGAAAGGGCGGTCTTCGAAAGGTCGAGGAGAAGGTCGTCATGGCGGAACGACAGTTTGCGGAAGCGCTCGGGGTCGGCGGCGAAGAGGCTCCGGGCGCCGGCCTTGGCGGTCGCCTCGCCACGGGCCTTCAACTGATCCACGGCGGCGTTCAGGGCAATCGTGTCGTTCACGCGGTTTCGTCCATCGCTTGGGGCCCCGGCCGACGGGCGCGGGTCGTTCGAGCGTCGGAGGATAGTGCGTTTTGCGGCAGCGCCCAACAATTTCGCCGGGAAAGGGCGCCGCCGCGTCCCACTGTCGTCAGACGCGCCCTAGATGGTAGCGCGCGACGATTGCCGAATTGCTTCCGGAAAAGGGTTAGCCGACGGCAAAGACGCCATCGGCCGAAAGGAATGTCAGGTCCGAAGACCGGCGAGCTTCTCGATCGCCTGATCGAGGGTTTGCGACAGGGGGTCGATGCCGTCCGCACGGTTTTCCGCGTCCACCCGGCGCTTCCATTCGGTCAGGATCGAATGCTTCTCCGAAGATCCCAGGTCGTCGTGATCGACCACGGCCATGGGCGATGCGAAGGACGTGCCGTCCTCGCGATCGAACTTGGCGTGCTTGAGAGATTCGGTGCTCATCGCGTCCACTCCTGACAGAACAATGGGAGCGAAACGCGAAGAGGATGCCCGGAGTTGCGGAGGCCGATCAGTATTCCTTCTCGTAGAACACGCCGACCTCGCCGCCGCCATTAGCCGTCACGGCGGCGCGCGCCTTGATGTCGGCCCCCAGTTCCAGGTCGATCGATACGCGGCCGGTGGAATCGACGCCGACATAGGTGTTGTCGTTGAGATAGCGCCCGACGCCCACCGCCGCCTGGCCGTCGGCCGTGGTGCGCACGTCGATGTCGTCGACGCCGAGCTGCGAGCGCAGATTGTCGAGAAGGCCGGTGGAGCCGCCGACGCCCGCCAACTGCGCCGCCGCGCTCGCCAGCTGCGCGATCTGGAGCGGCGAAAGGTCGGCCGTGCCCTGACCGAAGATCAGCCGCGCCAGCACCTCGTCCTGCGGCAGGGCAGGGGAGGAGGTGAAATTGAAGGCCGGACTGTTGGCAGGTCCCGTGATGGCGATGTAGACGGTCACCTCGCCGGTGTCGGAGGAGGCCAGGAAATCCAGCGTCGGCACGAGATTGCCGTCGAAGGTCAGGCTCGCGCGCTGGAAGTCGAGACGGCGCGACAGGAGCTGGAAGCGCCCGCGCTGCAACTCGAAGCCGCCGGCGATGCCGAGATTGGACACCGGCCCGGTGATGCGGATCGTGCCGCCGAGCTCGAGATCGAGACCCCGGCCGCGCACGAAGACGCGGTTCGGCGCGTTCAGCGTCACGTCGAGGCGGATACCGCCGCTGGCACCGCCTCCGCCGCCCGACCCCTTCGGGTCGATCTCGCGGATCTGCTGGAGAACGGCCGGCGGCGTGTTGCGCCGCTTGAGGTCGATCTGCGCCACCGAACTCGGCAGGTTGTCGGGCACGAGAATGCCGATCTCGCGCGCGTCGATCGTGCCGGCGAGAAGCGCGTCGCCGGTGAGCGGCCCGACAAGCGTCAGCCCAGCGTCGAGGCGCACCGACACGAGTTCGCCGTCGGCATAGCGCCCGTCGGCGACCCGGATGCGCAAGTCGGCGGGAAAGCCGGGTGTGAGCCCGACCGTGCCGGACACGTTCACCGTGCCGCCGGCGCCGAGCTGCGCCGACACGTTGTTCAGCGTCGCCGTCTGCCCGTTCAGCGAAACTTGCGCGTTGATATTGTTGACCGCGAGATTGAGACCGGTGTCGACGAATGAGGCACCGGCCGTCGAGATCGTGCCCGTGACGTTCGGCTGCGCCGCCGTCCCCTGGACACGGGCGTTCACCGCCACCGTGCCTTGAACCGAACGCCCGCCTTCGGCCAGAATCCGGTTGGCCAGCGACAGGGGCGCCGTGCCGTTCAGGGCGAGGTCGAAGGACGGCGTGCCGGCGACGCCGACCGAGCCGTTGGCGGTGAAGGCGAGGCCGGAGCCGGACAGCGAGCCGTCCACGGTCACGCGGTTGTCGACAAAGGCGCCGCGCGCGGCGATGTCGAGCGGGCCGACGCCGGCTTCGCGGGTCTGCGTCACGGAGAAGCCGGACAGGCGGAGATCGTACTCAGCGTTCGGCGCGGACAGAGTGCCGGTGGCGCGCGCCGTCCCGTTCAAGGTCCCGGTCGGATCGATGCCGGAAGCGGCGGCCGAGGCGAGCGAGGCCGGCACGTTCTGAAGCGTGACGTTGAGGTCGAGCCGCTGGCCGACCGTGCCGGACGCAGTGACCAGCCCTGAGCCGAGGTCGATGCGCGCCGTCTGCAGCGTGGCGCTGTTGTCGGCGAACGAGCCTGCGGCCGTGGCGTCGATCGAGGGCGCGCCGGCCGCGCGCGTCTGCGCCACCGAAACGCCGGCCGCACGAAGATCGAAGGTGGCGGCGGGACGCTGGATCGTGCCCGTGGCGGCGAGTTGACCCGACAAGGTGCCGCGCGCGTCTAGATCCGGCTGCACCGCGTTGGCGAGCGCCACGGGAAGCTGGTCGAGAACCACACGCAGGTCGAGCGCGCGGCCGACGCTGCCCGAGGCTTCCAGCGAGCCCTGTCCGGTATCGACGCGAGCGCGCTCGAACCGGGCGGTGCCGTCCGCAAACGAACCGGCGACGTCGAGCGCCACGCGCTGCACGCCGGCCTGCCGGAGCGGAGCGGCGGAAAGGTCGTTGCCGGTCAGCTGGAACGTCGCGCTGGGGTCGGCGATCGTGCCGGTGGCCGCGGCCGTGCCGTTGATCGTGCCGCGCGCGTCGAGGCCGGGGCGAACACCGTTGGCGAGCGCCAGCGGCAGGTCGGCGATCCGAAGCTGAAGGTTCAAGGCCCGGCCGACCGTACCGGTCGCCTCGATGCGGCCCGACCCAACCGAGACGAGCGCCCGATCGAGCTGCGCCGTGCCGCCGCGATAAAGACCGGCAAGGTCCAGCGACAGCGGATCGACGCCCGCGCGGCGAACTTCCGTGGCGGTGATGCCGCGCCCGGTGATGTCGAAGGTGACGGCGGGGTTGGCGAGCGAGCCCGTGGCCTGTGCCGTGCCGTTGATCGTACCCTCGGCGCCGAGACCTTGCACGAAGCCATTGGCCAGCGCCACGGGAATGTCGGTCAGGTTGAGATCGAGGTCGAGCGTCTGGCCGACCGTGCCGGTGGCTTCCACTGATCCGGTGCCGAGATCGACGCGCGCGGCGCGCAGCGTCGCCGTGCCGTCGCGGAACTGTCCTGCCAACACCGCATCGACCGCTCGGATGCGCGCGGCGCGGGTCTGCGAGGTCGCGATCCCATCGGCGCGAAGATCGAAGTCGAGATCGGGCGCCGCCGAGAAACCGCCGACCGAGACCGTGCCGCTGGCGGTCCCGGCCGCATCGAGGCCCGCCACGAACGGGTTGGCGATGGCGAGCGGGAAGCGGTCGAGCGTCAGGTCGAGATCGAGCGCGTCGCCGGCCGATCCGGACAGAGCGAGCGAGCCCGACCCGGCGTTCAGCCGGATTTCGCTTAAAGTCGTGCGGAGCGAGCCGAGCGTCACCGTCGCGGGGGCGGCGAGCGCGAGGCGCGCGTCGGGAATATCGGCTTCCAGCCGGCGAAGCGCGATCACCGTGCCGGCGTCGGTGAAGGCGAGATCGCCGCCGATCTGCGTGGGAACGTCGTTGAGCCGGGCGGATGCGTTCAGCGCCGTTGCGCCGTTGATTTCATCCAGCGAAGCGTCCAACGCCTCGACCGTGAAACCGCCGGCGTTCAGCGACGTGGCGGCGATGGTGCCGGCGGCGCGCGGTGCCGTCAGGTAGTCCGTCGCGCGCAGGCGGATGCGGGCACCGCGAAGCGCAGTTTCGCTCCCGTTGCGCGCTAGGGTCAGCGCGTTGCTGCCGAGGTCAAAATCGGCCACCGGCGTTCCGCCGTTGCCGATCGCAAACTGGGCCGTGCCGTTCAGGTTGCCGGTGCCGGTCTGGCCGGCGAGCGCCAGAAGCGTCGAGACGTCGGGCAAAGCCAGGCGAAGGTCGCCGCTCGGGCGGTTTTCGCCGTCGAGCGACACGGTGCCCTCGATCCGGTTCTCGCCTTGACGAAGCAGGAGATTGCGAAGGAATCGCACGCCGTTCTCGGTGGCGAGATCGGCTGTGAGGTCGAGAGGCGTGTTGTCGAGCGACCCGTTCACCGCGATCGTGCCGGACGGCGCGTCGGGCGCGAACGTGCCCTGAATGCGGGCCTGAAGGTCAGTCAGCCGGCGCCCGATCACCTCGAGATCGTCGGCGGATGCGGTGAGATCGATCGCAGGCGCGCCGGTCGTTCCCGACGCCTTGAGGTCGAAGCTCGCCTGCCCGTTCAGCGCCGCGTCTGCGATCGCCGCCTGGTTGAGCTGGCCGGTGATCGCGGCCGCGACTTCCTCGCCGGTCAGGCTGGCCGAGCCGGACAGATCCAGCGCGTCGCCGTCGACACGGAAATTGTCGAGGCCAAGCGAGCCGTCGGCCGCGCGCCGCGCGTCGCCCGCGATCGCCACCCGTTCGCCGACATAGGGCACGGCGTCGGTGGACAGGGCGGCTGTCTCGAAGTCGCTGTCGATCCGCAGCTGGAAGGTGGAGAAGTTGAGCGCGGCGTTGCCGGACAAGGCGAGATTGGCGGCGGCCGTCGTCAGCTTCGCCGCGTTGAAGGCGAGCCCGTCGGCCGTCAGCGCGCCGTCGGCGTTGAGGGCGATCGGCCCTTGGAGAACGCGGGTCGCGATGCCGTCCGGCACGGAGGCCGAGCGGGCGGCGAGTTGGATGGCGGCCGGGCCGACGAGGTTGTTGAGGTCGAAGCCGGTGCTCGTCGCGTTCAGCGTCACCTCGTTGGCGACGTAATCCTCGAAGCCGGCGGTGCGCGCGGTGGCGGCAAGGCGCAGCGCGGCGGAGGAAAAGCCGCCCTGGAGTGCGGCGTCGAGCGAGGCGATTTCCAGCGAAGTGCGCGCGCCGTCCGACCCGAAGCTCAAGGGGACCGGGTTGGCCGCGTCCGTGCGAAGGGCGAGCGTCAGATCATTGCCCGCTCCGTTCCGGTCGAGCGTTCCGGACGCGGTGACGTGGAGCGGCCCGGACTGGAGGCGCCCCGCGTCGATCGCGACGACGCCGTCGGTCCGCACGAGGACGTTGGCATTCAGCGCCAGATCGTCGCCGACGATGCCCTGGTAGGCGAGCGGCACGAAAGGGGCGGACAGGGCGGTGAGATCGACGCCGATCCGGCGGCCGTCGGCGCCGTTCTCCACCGTCGCACGCAGCGTCGCGGCCCGTTGCGAGCCGAGGTCCAAAGTCCCGTCGGCGGCGAAATCGTCGAAGGGCCCGGATCCGTTGATGCCCAAGGCGACGGGCGGCGCGCCCGGCAGCTTCAGGAGGCCGGCGACGATGCCCCCCGCCGGCTCGCTGGCGTTGATCGCGATCTCCAGCCGGTTGGCGTCCGGCTGGAAGCCGAGCTTCAGGGCGATGTCGCCCGGCTGGTCGAGGCGGCGGATCGTGGCGCTGGCGTCGAGCTGGGCCGGGTCGGGCTGCAGCGTCAAGGCGGCTTCCGCCGACAAGCGGGCGGGGATTCCGGCCACCGCCTCGCCCAGCACGAACTCGTTGATCGCGATGCGCCCGACATTGGCGGTGATGGAGGGGAGGGAGAAGCCGCCGGACTCCGTTTCCTCCGTCGTCGGTGCCGCAGCGCGCGGCAGTCGGTCGAGGGTGATCTGGCCGGCCGACAGGTTCTCGATCGAGACGTTCTTGCGCACCAGCGCGAGCGGCGACCAGTCGAGCGCGAGATCGCGCGCCGTCAGCCACACGCCGTCGCGGTCGGAAACCGTCACCTCGTCAATGCGCAGCGCGCCGCTGAAGGCGCCGCTGAGACCCTGGATGCGGACCTGCCGGTCCTCCGTCGACAGGAGGTTCTCGATCTGGCCGGCGAGGAACTGCGCGTGGGCCGGCTGGGCGGCGAGAAGCGCGCCGGCGAGGAGAGCGACGAGACGGAGCTTCAGGAGAACGGAGGCGAGGAATCGCGTCATGGTCAGAAGGCCTGTCCGATGCCGGCATAGATCTGGAAGGAACCGTCGCGCGGGCCGGGGTCGAGCGGAATGCCGACATCGACGCGGATCGGGCCGAAGCCGGTCAGGTACCGGGCGCCGACGCCCGCGCCGATCTTCAGCTCGCCGAAGTCCGGCGCGAAGTCATCGCCGACGGTCCCGGCGTCCACGAAGGGCACGACCTGGATCTTGTCGGTGACGTTGAAGCGCAACTCGGCAGATGCTTCGAAAACCGACAGGCCGCCGATCGGCGTATCGACGAAATCGGGGTCGGTGCCGGGCAGGGCGAACGAGGGGTAGTAGGGGCCGATCGACTGGAACACGTAGCCGCGAACCGAGCCGCCGCCGCCGGCATAGAAGCGGCGGTCGTTGGGAATGTCGTCGAGGTCGGCACCCGCGATCACGCCGTAGCCGACGCGGCCCGCCAGGATGAAGCGGTCCCGCTCGTCGAGCGACAGATAGGCCGACACGTCGCCCCGCGCCTTGATGAAGGGCGTGCCGTTCTCGATCTCGTAGGTCGGCTCGGCATAGAGCTTGGCGAGGAACCCCTTCGTCGGGTTCAACTCGTTGTCGCGCCCGTCATAGGTGTAGGTGACCGGCACGGAGCCGAGCAGGAACTCGTCCTCGCCGAGATAGTCGCCGATCTTCTCGTATTCGGCGACGACGCTGACGACGAGCTTCTGCTGGTCGTCGATCGCGTATTCGACGCCGTTGCTGATCGCGATGGACTGCCGGTCGTAGGCGAGCGGCTGTTCGGTGAGCGCGGTGATCGAGCCGACATAGACCGAATCGGGGCCGAGCACGCCCGGCTTGCGAAACACGGCGGAGGCCTTGTAGTCGAACCCGTCCGTCTTGCGGCCGGTGTCGGAAATCTCGTTCGCTCCGATGCGCGACACCGACCCTTCCAGGCGCAGGCTCTCGGCTCGCCCGAAGAGGTTGCGGTGCTCCCAATAGGTGTTGGCGCCCGCCCCTTCGGTGTTGGAGAAGGTGGCGCCCGCGCCGAACACGCGCCGGGGCCGCTCGGCCACCGTCACCTGCAGCGGCAGCGTGCCGTCCGGTGCCTGTGCGTCGCTCGCCTTGATGGTGGCGGTGGAAAAGACGTTGAGCTTACGAAGGCGCTCGCGCGCCTTGTCGAGATCGGCGGTGGAATAGGTGTCGCCGGGTCGGATGCCGGTCATGAAGGCGATGAAGCCGGGGTCCACGCGCTCGTTGCCGGTGACATAGGTCTGACCGAAGGGCACGACGCCGCCCGGCGACAATTCGATACCGACATCGAGGCGCTGCGTCGCCGAATCGGCGACGACGTCGCGCCGGGTGACGGCCACGAACGGACGACCCTCGTTGCGAAGATCCTCGACGATCCGGTTCTCGATCTGGAGGATGCGGGTAGAATCGGCCGAGGAGCCGGGCGTCAGCTCGTAGCGCGCGGGGTCGATCGGAACGCCGTTGGCGGAAAGGCGCACGGTGCCGATCTCGAACAAGGGGCCGGGGTTCACATCGATCGTGACCGGTACGGGGCGCGAGGTGTCGAAACTCGCGTCCGGCGCGAGCTCGGCGATGTCCCGGCCTTCGATGCGGATGGTCACGAGGCCGTCGTAGCGCGCGTTCTCGTAGAGCGCCGCGACGAGGCGGCGGCGGTCGTTCTTGGCCTTGGCGAGAAGCCCGAGCGAGCCCGACACGGGCTCGTCCTCGTCGGCCTTCAGCGAGGAGGCTGCTTCGAGGATGTCGTCCAGCCCTTCCACCTCGGGCGAAACGTTGATCGTCACCTCGTAGCGCACGGGGTCGGGCAGTTCGGCGGCGGCTTTCTCGGCTTCGGACGGGCCGAACAGGTTGAACGGATCCAGGATGTTGAAGGCGCCGGCCGGAACCGGCGCCAGGGTCGCGGCGCAGGCGAGGACCACGGCGGAACGGAAGGCCCCTCGGGCGGCCAGGCGTTTGAATCCTGAAATCAACGCGGATGCTCTCTGCCTGTCGATCACCAAGGTTCGAGGAGCACCGGTTCGAGATCGCCAGCCCCCCGAGCGATACGATTCAAAATTGCCGGACCGGGCTCAAATAACAACCGCTTGGTCAGCCCGGCACAAGATTCACTTCCGGTTTTGTGGGACTTGCGCCACACCTGTCGCAACCCTGCGGGGCCGACCCGCGGCGAGCTTGATCCCATGAAAAAAGCGGGCCCCTGGGGACCCGCTTCTCTCGCACCATCACGCGGAATTTCGTCAGAGATTGCAGCGCCGGGCATAGCCGTCGTAGCCGACATAGGTGTCGGAGCGCGGATCATAGGACCGGTAGCGCGCGAAGCAGCGTTCCACATGGCTGCCGCGCGGGCTGGAATAGCCGTAGTCGTCGTAATAACGGGCCTGGCGGGCGCGGTAGGGCGGCGGCGCGGGGATCGTGTCCTCGTAACTCGGCGGGGCGACGTAGACGGGGCGCGGAGGCGGCTCGTAGTACTGCACCGGCGGCTCGGCATAGCGCGGCTGCGACAGGGCGGAACCCAGAAGCGCGCCTGCGGCCAGGCCCACGGCACCGCCGAGGAGAACGTCCCCGGTGTTGGAGCGATGGTGGCGATAGCCCCAGGGTTCGGCCTCGGCGGCCGGAACCGCGGCGCCGAGCGCCAAGGCGGATGTGACGAGAGCGAGTAGCGTCTTGCGCATGGAAACACTCCAGTCCGGCAGGGAGCCGGGTCGATCGGGTGCCGGGACCGTCCCGGCTTGTCGGTTCTCACGCATTGAGCCTGAGTTCACATGAACGAGAGCTGAATACGAAAGTTTCCCTGGCGCGGCGCGAGGATACGAAAATGGGCGCCGACGATCCGTCGGCGCCCCCACTTCGTTCCGCAATGGATCAGAGATTGCAGACCCGGCGCTCGCCCGCGCTGTTGGCGACGTAGGTGTTGGTGCGCGCATCATAGGTTCTGTAGCGCGCTGCACAGCGGGCGGCCTGGGCGCGGCTCGCGCCGCCGCGATATTCCGGCGCCCGATTGCCCGAGGCCGCGCTCCCCGCGATGGCACCGGCTGCGAAACCGAAGATCGCGGCCGCCGCGGCGTCGTTGCGGTTCCGCTCGCGGTAGTTGTCGCGATACCAGCGCTGATAACGGCGGTCGTCCCAACGGCGGGCGTCGCGGCGGAACTCGCGGCAGTCGCGCGCGCCGGGGTTGCGGGCGCAGAAACGCTCGACGAAGCGCTGACGCTCACGGAAGCTCTGCGCTTCGGCCTGCGGCGCCGAGAAGGTCACGGCACCCGTAGCAAGGACCGTCACGGCCATGAAGGTTTGAAACAAGCGGCGCATCGGCGAATGGCTCCCAAATCGCATGTGATGACCGGCGGGACCGAAAGGCCCATCGCCGACGTTGACCGAAACCGGGAAGCGACGTCCGGGTTCCCTCGATCGACGTAAGCTAGGCTGATGAACATGAACCCGAACTGAACGGGTGCGACCATTGGGCGCGAGGGGACGAGAGCCGTGGATAAGTCGTTCCCCGCCATGGTTCGAACGAAACGCGAACACTATATGTGAACCGATGAGCAAGATGACCCTGATCGACAAGCTGGCGATCCTCAGCGACGCGGCGAAATACGACGCGTCCTGCGCTTCCAGCGGGACGTCGAAACGAGACTCGATGAAGTCGAAGGGGATCGGCTCCACCGAAGGATCGGGCATCTGCCACGCCTATGCGCCGGACGGGCGGTGCATCTCGCTCCTCAAGATCCTGATGACGAACTTCTGCATCTACGACTGCGTCTACTGCGTGAACCGCTCGTCCTCCAACGTGGCGCGGGCGCGGCTTTCGGTCGAGGAAGTCGTCAAGCTGACCATGGAGTTCTACAAGCGGAACTACATCGAAGGACTGTTCCTGTCGTCGGGCATCATCCGCAACTCCGACTACACGATGGAGGAGATGGTGCGCATCGCGCGCAAGCTGCGCATGGAGGAGAACTTCGCCGGCTACATCCATCTGAAGACCATTCCCGACGCTTCACCGAAGCTCATCGAAGAGGCCGGTCTCTTCGCCGACCGCCTGTCGATCAACATCGAGCTGCCGACCGACATCGCTCTGGAAGCGTTGGCGCCGGAAAAGAAGCCGCGCGACATCAAGCGTTCCATGGGGCACCTCAGGCTCAAGATCGACGAGTACAAGGGCGAGCGCCGGGACCGCGCCAAGCCGCCGAAGTTCGCCCCCGGCGGCCAGTCGACGCAGATGATCGTCGGCGCCGACGGGGCGAACGACGACCTGATCCTCGGGCGCTCTGAAAACCTCTACGGCAACTACCGTCTTCGCCGCGTCTACTATTCCGCCTTCTCGCCCATACCCGACGCGTCCTCGCGCCTGCCACTCGCCAAGCCGCCGCTGATGCGCGAGCACCGGCTGTATCAGGCCGACTGGCTGATGCGCTTCTACGGGTTCGGGCGGGACGAGATCGTGTCCGGCGGCGCGGACGGCATGCTCGATCTCGCGATCGACCCGAAGCTCGCCTGGGCGCTCAAGAACCGCGACCGTTTTCCCGTCGACGTCAACCGCGCCGATCGCGAGATGCTGCTGCGCGTGCCCGGTCTCGGCACCAAGTCGGTGGACCGCATCCTGTCGACGCGCCGCCACCGCACGCTGCGGCTGGAGGACGTCGCGCGTCTCTGCCACTCGGTGGAAAAGGTCCGCCCCTTCGTGGAAGCGCTGGACTGGACGCCGGGCGGCCTCACCGACCGCGAGCACCTGCGCGGCCTCGTGGCTCCCAAGGCCGAGCAGTTGAGCCTGTTCTGATGTTCACGGCGCGGCTCGACCACCCGGCGGATTTCGACGGCTGGCGCGAGGCGGCGCGCACCGCCTTCGCGCTGCGCATTCCGCCCGAGGAGATCGCTTTCCTGGTTGGCGACGAGGCGGCGCCCTTGTTCGGCGAGCCGCTGGGCGAGCGCCCCGCGGATGCGCCGTCCTTCAATGTCCCGAAGGCCTTCCCCGACGTCGCCCGCAAGCTGATCTGCCACGCCGACCCCGAACGCTTCGTCTTCGCCTATCGCCTTCTCTGGCGCCTGCAGGAGGAGCGGAAACTTCTCGAGATCGTCTCCGACCCGGACACGCGCCGCGCCGTCGAGATGGGAAAGGCGGTTTATCGCGACAGCCACAAGATGAAGGCCTTCGTGCGCTTCCGCGAGATCGAGGACGCCAACGGCGAGCGGCAGTACATCGCCTGGTTCGAGCCTTTCCACCACGTCGTCGAGCTCACCGCGCCCTTCTTCATGCGCCGATTTCCCGGCATGGTCTGGAGCATCCTGACCCCTAAGCGCTCCGTCCACTGGGACGGTGTCGACATGGTCTTTGCCCCCGGCGCCGACCCGGCCGAGAAGCCGGCCGACGACGACATGGAAGCGCTCTGGCTCACCTACTACGCCTCGATCTTCAATCCGGCCCGCCTCAAGGTGAAGGCGATGCAGGCCGAGATGCCGAAGAAATATTGGCACAACCTGCCCGAAGCGGCCCTGATCGAGCCCCTCATCCGGAACGCGGAGGCGGCGCAGCGCCGCATGATCGAAACCCAGCCGACCCTGCCGAGTTTTCGCCACGAGAAACAGGCGGAGCGAAACGATATGGCGCGCGCAGCGGCTAAGGTCCCGGCCTTCAACGGCTTCAACAAGCCCCCCGAGGACATCGACGAGGCGCGGGAACAGGCCCAGCACTGCAAGGCCTGCCCCCTGTGGGAGCCCGCGACCCAGACCGTTTTCGGCAAGGGCCCGCCCGATGCCCCCGTGATCTTCGTCGGCGAGCAGCCCGGCGACCAGGAGGATCTGGCCGGCGAGCCCTTCATCGGCCCTGCCGGCAAGGTGTTCGACGAGGCGCTGGCTGCCGCCGGCATCGACCGCTCCCAGGCCTATGTCACCAATGCCGTGAAGCACTTCAAGTTCGAGCCGCGCGGCAAGCGCCGCATTCACGCCAAGCCCAACATGGGCGAGGTCAAGGTCTGCCGCTGGTGGCTCGAACAGGAGCGCGAACTGATCAAGCCCAAGCTCATCGTCGCGCTCGGCGCCACTGCCGCCGCTTCCGTGCTCGGCAAGACCGTCACCATCCGCGACACGCGTTCCCAATTGATCGACTTGCCCGGCGGCCACACCAAGCTCCTTGTCACCGTCCACCCCGCCTACATCCTCCGCCTCCCCGACCCGGAAGCCCAGGCCCGCGAGCGCCAAGCCTTCCACGCCGACATGGACCGCGCCAAGGCCTACGTGCCCGAGATCGCGCTGGCTTGAGGGGGCTGGCGTGGGTTGGCGGGGCTATCGCCCCGGACCCCATCCGGGAAGGAATTCCCGGACCCTTCTTTTCGTTTGAACTTATTTCCGAGATCGGAGAGGGGTCCAGAGGAAATCGTTTCCCCTGGCGGGGTTTGGGGCAGCGCCCCATGCCACCGAGCGCCCGCCCCCTCCCAAGCCGGCGCCGTCCTGTGCTAGGGCATGGCCGACGAGGCAGGGCCGGAGGAGGGCTTTCATGAAGCGGTCGCGGGTTAACGAGATCATTCGGGAGAGCGATGCGTTCATTCGCTCGTTTGGCTATGTGCTGCCGCCGTTTGCCTACCTGTCTCCGGGAGAGATGAAGGCGCGGGGCTCGGATCTGGCGTCGGTGGTGGAGCGGCGGCTCGGGTGGGACATCACGGATTACGGGCGGGAGGATTTCGACAAGCTCGGCCTGTTTTTGTTCACGACGCGCAACGGGGACAACGCGGATCTGAAGTCGGGTCGCGGCATGCTCTATGCCGAGAAGATCATGATCTCGCGGCAGGACCAGTTGTCGCCGATGCACCGGCACGACCTGAAGGCCGAGGACATCATCAACCGCGGTGGGGCGACGCTGGCGCTGAAGCTTTATACGGCGGGGCCGGACGGAGAGATCGACAAGTCTCTGCCCGTTAACGTCGTGACGGACGGGATGCGCCGGCAGATGCGGGGCGGGGATATCCTGCGGCTCAGCCCAGGCGAGAGCGTCACCCTGATGCCGGGGGTCGACTGGCATGCGTTCTGGGGCGAGGGCGGCGATGTCCTGATCGGCGAGGTGTCGACGGTCAACGACGACCTGACCGACAACGTCTTTGCCGAACCCATCGGAAGGTTCTCGCAGATCGAGGAGGACGAGGAGCCGCTGCATCTCCTCGTGTCGGACTACGACACGTGGCTTCGGCCTTGACCGATAGCTGTGGACGATCGTGGGGCGGGACTCCTGATCGGGCGGGTGCTCCGCTAGATTTCCCTATCCTCGAAGATGTGTGCGAAGGGTGCCGCGTGTCGCGCGGCCTCATGTTGCGGAAGGAAGCCGTTTGACCAAGGTCGCCGTCGATCTCGGAACGAACGCCACGGGCGAGCCGGCGGAAATGGACCTGGAGGAACTCCTGTCCACGCGCCTTCTCGTCCAGGGCAATTCGGGATCGGGCAAGTCGCATCTCTTCCGCCGCATCCTGGAGCAGAGCGCGGGCTGGGTGCAGCAGGCGATCATCGACCCGGAAGGGGACTTCGTGTCCTTTTCCGATCGGTTCGGCCATGTGGTGGTCGACGCCGACCGCACGCCGGCCGAACTCGGGCGCATCGCCGCGCGCATTCGCCAGCATCGCGCTTCCGTGGTTCTGAACCTCGAGGGGCTGGATGCGGAAGTCCAGATGTCTTGCGCGGCGGCGTTCCTGAACGGCTTGTTCGACGCCGACCGGCACCACTGGTTTCCGATGCTGATCGCGGTGGACGAGGCGCAGATCTTCGCGCCCTCCATGGCGGGCGAGGTCGCGGACGAGGCACGGCGCATTTCGCTGGGTGCGATGACCAATCTCATGTGCCGCGGCCGAAAGCGCGGGCTGGCCGGCATGATCGCGACGCAGCGTCTGGCCAAGCTTGCCAAGAACGTCGCGGCGGAAGCCTCCAACTTTCTGATGGGGCGCACCTTTCTCGACATCGACATGGCGCGCGCCGCCGACCTCCTCGGCATGGACCGGCGCCAGGCCGAGCGTTTTCGCGATCTCGAGCCGGGGCAGTTCGTGGCGCTCGGCCCCGCCCTGTCGCGCCGGCCGATCCCCGTGCGCATCGGCCCGGTAGAGACGGCGGGCCGCTCCGGGCGGCCGGTCCTGATGGCGCTGCCGGAAGCCAGCGCCGCGGAGATGGCCGACCTGATCTTCACCGCCGGCGCCGACGAGCCCGAGGTGCTGCCCGTGCCCGTTCGGCGCGAGCCGGCGGTGGCGACGCGCGAGCTTCTGGAGCGCGTCTCGGCGCCGCGCTTTGCCGCGATGCCGGCAGCCGAGGACGAGCTGGAGGAGGACGAGGAAGCCGAAGCCGAGCGGCAGGTGCGCCTCGACGAGATCTTCGACGAGCTGATGGCCGATCCGGAAGCCGCGTTCCGCCCGGTGCAGGTCCTGTATCAGGACTTCCTCACTCATTGCCGCCTGAAGCGACTGTCGCCCGGCGCGCTCGACATGGCGGGATTCCGCCGCAAGCTGGCCTTGGCGCGCGCCGGCGTCGGCTCGAGCGGCGAGGACGAGGCCTGGGCCGAGGTCGTGTCGCGATCCGAGGAATTGCCGGAGGACATGCAGGGCGTCTATCTCCTGCTGGCCAAGGCTGCGCGCGACGCCGACCCTTGTCCCTCGGACGAGGTGCTCGCGAAGGCCTATGGCAGCCATTCCCCCTCGCGCGGGCGATTTCTCCTGACCTACATGGCCGAGCGCGGCTATATCGCGGCGGAAACCGACTTTCGGGGCAACCGCGTGGTGACGATCGCCGGCAACAACTGGCGCACCGGCGCGGGCACGTCGAAGCCGCGTGGGGGCGCGGCTCCCCGCCTTCGCCGGGCCTGATCGGGACCTGTTCGAACGGGTCTCGTCCCGGCCCGCGATCCATGGCAGAAGGGGCGCATGTTTCCTGAGAATCTCTGGACCGAAGATCTGATCCTGCGGCCGATCGCCCTTGGCGACACCGGCGCGATCTTCGACGAATATGCGCAGGACCCGGAGGTCACGCGCTTCCTGACCTGGGCGCCGCACGAATCGGTGCGCGACACGGAGGCCTATATCGAACGCTGCATCGCCAGCGAGACGTCGCGCACCTATACGCTGCTCGGGCGGCGCGACCGCCAGCTTCGCGGCGCGCTGACGATCCGGCGCGACGTGCCCGGCCGCGTCGGCTTCGGCTATGTCCTGTCGCGCCGCTCCTGGGGGCAGGGGTTGATGACCGAAGCCCTGAGCGAGGTCGCGGCCTGGGCGATGAAGCAGCGCGACGTCTGGCGCGTCGGCGACGTCTGCGACGTCGAGAACGTCGCTTCGGCCCGGGTCATGGAAAAGGCCGGGTTGGAGCGCGAAGGGCTCCTGCGCCGCTGGATGGTGCACCCTAATATCGAGAAGACGCCGCGCGACTGCTGGATGTTCGCTCGGGCGAAGTAGGCCGTCTCACATCGGGGGCACGGAGACGCCCAGGAGTCGCAGCGTACCGAGCACGAACCCATCGCCGATGGCGAGCGCGATGGCGAGTTCGAGCGCCACGACGAGGCCGATCGTGCCGAGAAGCGGCAGAGCACGCGCGGCGAAGAAGCCGACCACCACGAACACCGTGTCGCCGATCGCGTTGAGGACGCTGTCGCCGTGGTAGTCCGGGGCGCCGACCGCCTGGCCGAACATGGCGATGATCCAGGGCGTGTTCTCGGCCACCTCCCAGATCGCGCTGGATGCCAGCGTCGTCAGGAGGAGCCAGCTTGTCGGCCAGTGCGGGCGGGCGTGGCGGAGCGCCAGGAACAGCCCGATCCCGTAGACGACGTGAAGCGCCGAATACCAATCGCTGAACTGCTGCGAGGAGCCGGGGGAGTGCGGGTCGCCGTCCCATAGCGCGATCGTGCCGCAGTCGCACACGACAGGGCGGCCCATCAGGTCGAGAAGCGCCGCCATCAGCACCACGATCGACACGCCGACCGCGACCTGGCCGGTCGGGCCGGCCAGCAGTCCCTGGTGGATTCGCGGGGTCGAGGATGGCGACAGATCGGTCATGTCAAGCAAACGCCGATCGGAGCCCTGCGGTTGCCTGCGCCCGCGTCGATGTCCACAGGCTTTTGCCGTCGATTTCGCAAGGGGTTGCGCTATGTTCGGGGGATATCCCTCGGTTGCGTTCCTCGCATGATCCATTTCGGCCTCGTCTGCCCTCCTTTTCCGAGCCACGTGCGGGTGTTCGAGGCCCTGGCGGCTGCGCTGGCCGAGCGCGGCCATCGCGCGACCTTCGTCCTGAACGCCGGGGCGGGGGAACTCGTGCGCGAGGGCCCGTGGGGCGTGCGCGAGGTGGGGCTCGGCTTGCCGGCGCGCGGCGCCGGCGACCGGTCTACCGGCCTCCTCGGCGTCCTTCGAACGGTGGCCGATGCCGCGCGTCGCACGGAAGGGCTGGCCGGCGGGGGCGCGGCGGCCCTACGGGCGGCCGGCGTCGATGCCATCCTTGCCGACCAGATGGAGCCTGCCGGCGGGCTTCTGGCGGCCCGGCTCGGGCTTCCCTTCGTTTCCGTCGCCTCCGCCCTGCCGATCGACCCGCACCCGGCCATGCCGCCGCCCTATCTCGACTGGCCCTATGATCCGACGCCCGAAGGCCTGAAGCGCAATCGCGGCGGGCGCCGCGTCGCATCGCTCCTCCTGCGCCGGCAGGGCGAGGCGATCCGCCGCTCGGCGCTGGCGCTCGGGCTGGAACCGTTCGGGCGCATGGAGGACTGGCTGTCGCCGATCGGCACGGTGTCGCAGACGCTGCCCGCCTTCGACTTTCCCTATGCCGGCCATCGCCGCGTCCTTGGCGTCGGGCCGTGCCGCGCGGCGGGCGAAGGGGAGGGGGCGCTGCCGTTCCGGCGCGATCCCGTCCGCCCGCTCGTGTTCGCCTCGCTCGGCACCTTGCAGGGCCACCGGGCCGGTCTGTTTCGCGCCATCGCCAAGGCTTGTGCCACGCGCGGCTTCCAACTGGCGCTCGCCCATTGCGGTCGGTTGTCGTCGGCCCAAGCCGCGACGATCGACGCCGAGATCGTCACCGACTTCCTGCCTCAGCGCGCGGTGCTGCGCGCCGCCGACATCTGCATCACGCATGGCGGGCTCAACACCGTTCTCGACGCGATGGAGTTCGGCGTTCCGACGCTCGCCATTCCCATCGCCTACGACCAGCCGGGCGTCGCCGCCCGCCTCGTCCATCACGGCGCGGGGCTGAAGTTGTCCCGCCGCCGCGCCGGCGCGGAGGCGATCGGGGCGGCGCTAGATCGGCTTCTAGCCGAGCCCGCCTTCGGCCGGGAAGCTCGAATCGTCGGCGAGGCGATCGGGCAGGCCGGCGGGGCTCCCGCCGCAGCCGGCGCGATCGAGGCTTGGATCGGCGAAGCGATGGGCACTTCCGCCCTGTCGAAGGCGGTGGCGGCATGAGCGACGCCGACATCATCCTCGTCGGCGGGGGCCTCTCCAACGGCCTCATCGCCCATCGTCTGGCCGCGCGGCGCCCCAACCTGTCCGTCCTGATGGTGGAAGGCGGCGCCAAGATCGGGGGCAACCACACCTGGAGCTTCCACGACGGAGACCTGTCGGCCGCCGAGCACGAGTGGATGGCGCCCTTCGTCGCCGCCCGCTGGCCGGACTACGACGTGCGCTTTCCCAAGCGCCGACGGGCGGTCGGAACCGGCTACGCGTCCGTCACGTCGGAGCGCTTCCGCGAGATCGTCGCGGGCTCGCTGGGCGATCGGCTGCATCTCGAAACCCCCGTCGAGGCGGTGACCCCGACGAGCGTGACCTTGCGCGATGGGCGCGTTCTCCAGGCGCCCGCCGTGATCGACGGGCGCGGGCAACGCCCGAGCCCCCATCTCGAACTCGGCTTCCAGAAGTTCCTCGGCCAGGAATGGGAGTTCGACCGGCCGCACGGCGTCGAGCGCCCCGTGGTGATGGACGCGACCGTGCCCCAGCGCGACGGCTATCGCTTCGTCTACATCCTTCCCTTCAGCCCGACGCGGCTTCTGGTGGAGGATACCTACTACGCCGATCGCGGCGCGCTCGACCCCGATCTCCTGCGCCGGCATCTCGCGGCCTACGGAGCGGAAGCCGGCTGGGGCGCGGGGCGTCTCGTGCGCGAGGAGCACGGAATTCTGCCGATCGCGCTCGGCGGCGATATCGACGCCCTGATCGCCGGCTCGGGGGGCGTGCCGACCGTCGGCCTCGCGCATGCGCTGTTTCATCCGACCACCGGCTATTCGCTGCCCGACGCGGTGCATGTCGCCGAACTCGTGGCGCGGGCGCCGGACGTTTCGGCGGCGGGGCTGGCGCGGCTTCTCGACGCGCATGCGCGCAATCTCTGGGCCGACAGGAGCTACTTCCGCCTCCTCAACCGCCTCCTGTTCCACGCGGGCCGGGCGGATGAGCGCTACCGCATCCTCGAGCATTTCTACCGCCTGCCGGACCCGCTCGTGGCGCGCTTCTATGCCGCACGGCTGGACTTTCGGGACAAGTTGCGCATTCTCGCCGGCAGGCCGCCAGTCTCGGTCGTCAGCGCGCTTCGCGTGCTCGCCTCCTCCCGTTCCCCCGTTTCTCGACCTGAGGAAACCGCATGAGTTCCATTCCCCCGGCCGCCCGCTCCGCCATCGTGATCGGATCGGGGTTCGGCGGACTGGCGCTCGCGATCCGTCTCCAAGCGGCGGGCATCCAGACGACGCTTCTGGAAAAGCGCGACAAGCCCGGCGGCCGAGCCTATGTCTACGAGGACGGGGGCTTCACCTTCGATGCCGGCCCGACGGTGATCACCGATCCGTCCGCGCTCGAAGAGCTTTGGGAGGCGGCGGGCAAGCGCCTCGCCGACTACGTGACGCTCCTGCCCGTTAGCCCGTTCTACCGGCTGTGCTGGGAGGACGGCTACGCCTTCGACTATGCCAACGACCAGGGCGAGCTCGACCGGCAGATCGGCGCCAAGAACCCTCGGGATGTCGAAGGCTATCGCCGCTTCCTCGCCTATTCGCGGGCCGTGTTCGAGGAAGGCTACCTGAAGCTCGGCACCGTGCCGTTCCTCCAGTTCCGCGACATGATCCGCGCCGGGCCCCAGCTCGCCAAGCTCCAGGCTTGGCGCTCGGTCTATGCCAAGGTGTCGGAGTTCATCGAGGACGACCAGCTCCGGCAGGCCTTCTCGTTCCACTCGCTGCTGGTCGGCGGCAACCCGTTCGCGACCTCCTCCATCTACGCGCTGATCCACGCGCTGGAGCGCGAATGGGGCGTGTGGTTCCCGAAAGGGGGCACCGGCGCCCTGATCGCCGGCATGTCGAAGCTCTTCACCGATATCGGCGGGCGGATCGAGCTAAACGCCGAAGTCGCCCGGATCGAAGTGGACGGGCGGCGCGCGACCGGCGCGGTGACCCATGACGGGCGGCGTTTCGAGGCCGATTGCGTCGCCTCCAACGCCGACGTCGTCCACACCTACGACAAGCTTCTCAAGGGCACGACGCGCGGCGCGTCGGAAGCGGCGCGGCTGAAGCGCAAGCGCTTCTCGATGTCGCTCTTCGTGATCTATTTCGGGCTGAAGCGGCACCAGCCGCAGCTGCAGCACCACACCGTCCTCTTCGGGGCGCGCTACCGCGCGCTGATCGACGAGATCTTCAAGGGAAGGACGCTGGCGGGCGACTTCTCGCTCTATCTCCACAGCCCCTGCGCCACCGACCCCTCGCTCGCCCCGCCCGGCATGGGCAGCTACTACGTGCTGTCCCCGGTGCCCCATCTCGGCAACGCGCCGATCGACTGGGAGGTGGAGGGCCCGCGCTACCGCGACCGGATCTTCGACTATCTCGAGGAGCGTTACATGCCGGGCCTTCGGGCCGATCTCGTCACCTCGCGCATCTTCACGCCGAACGACTTCCAGTCCGAACTCAACGCCCATCACGGCTCGGCCTTCTCGCTCGATCCGGTGCTGACGCAGTCGGCCTGGTTCCGCGCGCACAACCGCGACGACGCCATTCCGAACTTGTATCTCGTCGGCGCCGGCACTCATCCGGGTGCGGGCGTTCCCGGCGTCGTCGGTTCCGCCAAGGCGACGGCCGGCCTGATCCTCGGGCATGCGGCAGCCTGACCTCGCGGCCTATTCGGCCGCATCGATCGCCAGGGGGTCGAAAAGCTTCGCCGCCGCGGCACGCCTGTTCGATGCGCCGACGCGCGAAAGCGTCACCATGCTCTACGCCTGGTGCCGCCATTGCGACGACGTGGTGGACGGGCAGGACGCGGGCTCGGCGGTGCGGAGCGACGACGGCCGGCCGGTGGCGGAGCGCATCGCCGGGCTCCGGCGCGACACGGCGCTCGCCTTCGACGGGCGTCCCGATGGCCTGCATCCGGCCTTCGCTGCGCTGGCCGCCGTGATAGCGCGCCACGCGATCCCCCGGCACGATGCGGACGAGCATCTGGCGGGTTTCGCCATGGACGGCGAGGACCGCGCCTACGAGACGCTGGACGAGCTGATGCTTTACTGCTGGCGCGTCGCCGGCGTCGTCGGGGTGATGATGGCGCGCATCATGGGCGTGCGCGACGAGGCGGTGCTCGACCGCGCGAGCGACCTCGGGCTCGCCTTCCAACTCACCAACATCGCTCGCGACGTGGTGGACGACGCGCGGGCCGGGCGGATCTACCTGCCGCGCGAATGGCTGCGCGACGAAGGCCTCGCACCGGGCGATCTCGCCGATCCCGCGCGAAACGCGGCCGTGTTCCGCCTCCAGCGCCGCCTCGTTCTGGCAGCCGAGCCCTACTATGCGTCGGCCAGGATCGGCGTCGCCTCGCTGCCTCCCCGCTCCGCCTGGGCGGTCGGCACCGCGCTCGACGTTTACAGAAGGATCGGCTCCAAACTCGTGACGCGAGGGGCGGAAGGGGTGGGTACGCGCGTTTCCACCTCGAAGGGCGAGAAGATCGCGGCGATCGCCAAGGGCGCCGGCATGGCCGCATGGCGGCGGAAAGGCGGGGAACCCCGTTCGCCTCTTCTGTGGACCCGCCCGCGATAGTCTAGCGCGCGGCGCGGCGCTCTTCGGCTTCCGCC
The DNA here is from genome assembly GCF_903970965.1 of Aureimonas sp. ME7. GTDB lineage: Bacteria > Pseudomonadota > Alphaproteobacteria > Rhizobiales > Rhizobiaceae > Aureimonas. The sequence continues at coordinate 190,671 of NZ_CAJCKW010000008.1, forward strand.
GCGACCTTGCCGGAGCGCTTCAGCTGGTCGCGCAGCTTGTCCACCGGCGGCGCGTAGAGGAAGCCGAAGCTCACGCAGTCGTCCTTGCCCTTCACCGCGTGGTGCAGCCGATGCGCCTGGACGAGGCGCTTGGCGTATCCCTTGTGCGGGATGTGGCGGAACGGCCAGCGCTGATGCACCAGCCCGTCGTGGACGATGAAGTAGAACAGGCCGTAGAGCGTGATGCCGGTGGCGATCGCGGTGACCACCGGCAGCGCTGCCAGCGTCCCGACGGCAAAGAGAACGATCGCGAAGACCGCGAAGACCACGGCATAGAGGTCGTTCTTCTCGAACAGGTCCTCGTGCGGCTCGTGGTGACTTTCGTGCCAGCCCCAGCCCCAGCCGTGCATGATGTATTTGTGCGCCGCCCAGGCGACCCATTCCATGACGAGGAACACGGCGATCGCAATGGCGGCGAGGGCAAGCCAGCTGTCCATGGTGGGAGATGCCTTCTCGTATGCGTCAAGCGGGATCGTTGTATCGCGCGGGTGGCAGAATGCCTACCGAAATCGGCGGGAAAGCTTCGCGATCTCAAAGGGTTGGATGCGTTCTAAACGAAGAGCGTTCAGCGCCGGCCGCCTTCGGTTTCCAGAACCGGCATCGGCGCGGGGCCCGTCGGCTCGATCATCGCGGGCAGGGCCAGCCCGTCGATCAGCGCATGGAGCCGCGAGTCCTCGCCGAAGACGCTCGTCAGGTGTGCCCGGCAGGTGTCGAGATGGCGCGCGACGAGCCGTTCGGTCCGGTCGATGCCGACGAGCGCCACCACGGTCGACTTGCCCGCATCCTGGCCGACGTCCTTGCCGGTGCTCAGCGTGTCGCCCGACACGTCGAGAAGATCGTCCAGAAGCTGGAAGGCGAGGCCGAGTTCGGCGGCAAACGCCGACAGCTCGCGCCTTTGCGAAGGCGCGGCGCCCGCCACCACGGCGCCGAGATCCACGGCGGCCGAAAACAAGGCGCCGGTCTTGCGCCCGTTGGCGTCCGTGATATCGCCCATCGTGCGCGGGGACGTGCCGCCGCGAAGATCCTGGAACTGGCCGGCGACGAGCCCGGCCGAGCCGACGGCCGCCGCCAGGATGCCGACGCCCGCGCTGCGCCGATCGGCCGGCAGCGCCTCGATCCGCGATAGTACGGCGAAGGCCTCGCTCAGCATGGCGATGGAGGCGAGAACCGCGACGTCCTCGCCATGCGCCCGGTGGATCGCGGGCCGCCCGCGCCGCAAAGCCGCGTCGTCCATGCACGGCAGGTCGTCGAGAATCAGCGATGCGGCATGCACCATCTCGACCGCGCATCCCGCGTCGATCGCGGCGCTCGTCGATCCGCCGAGATCGGCGGCGACGATCGCCGTGATCAGGGGGCGGAGGCGCTTGCCCGGAGACAGAAGGCTGTCGCGCATCGCCAGCCCGAGGCCGCCCTGACCGGCCAGAACGGGGGGAAGAAGCTCCTCCAGCCGCGTTTCGATCCGAAGGAGAAGGGCGGCATGGGGTGGGGCGAGCTTCGATGTCATCCGCGTCTTCAATACTCCCCGGCGCGTGCCCGGCTTTTATGTCACACGCGATCTAAACTCGATACAAGGTTCTAGCACGCATGCGAGCCCCTGGAAGCGCAAGCCGGGGAGGGGTCACATGAATGCGACGAATCGACATAGCGCCCCGGCCCCGCATCCGGTGGCAAGGACGGCGACGGGCATGGGCAAGGGAGGCGCGGTGTTGGACGGCAGCGGTCGGGAGAGCGAAGGCGAAGGGGAGATCGGCGCGCGCAAGAGCGACCACCTGGATATCGCGCTCCAGCCGAGCCTGCCCGGTTCACGCGCGGACACGGGCTTCGACCGGGTGCGCTTCGAGCATGTGGCGCTGCCCGAACTCGACCTGGACGCGATCGACCTGTCCACCCGCTTTCTCGGCCGCGCGATGCGCGCGCCGATCCTGATTTCCTCGATGACCGGCGGGCCGGAACGCGCGGGCGCGATCAACGCGCGGTTGGCGGAAGCGACCGAGCATCTCGGCCTGGCGCTCGCCGTCGGCTCGCAGCGCATCGCGCTGGAAGGGCGGGGAAGCGGAGGGCTTGGCGCCGATCTGAGACGCCGTGCGCCCCATGTGCCGCTTCTGGCCAATATCGGCGGTGCGCAGCTCGCCGCCGGCTGGGGGGTACGCGAAGCGCGCCGGGCGGTGGAGATGATCGAGGCCGATGCGCTGATCGTCCATCTCAACCCGCTGCAGGAGGCGGTTCAGACCGGCGGCGACCGCAACTGGGCCGGGGTCCTCGGCGCGATCGAGGCGCTTGCGCGGGAAGCCGGGTTTCCGATCGTGGTGAAGGAGGTCGGCGCCGGCCTCTCGGCCACCGTCGCGCGTCGGCTGGTGGAGGCCGGCGTCCACGCGATCGACGTAGCGGGCGCGGGCGGCACGAGCTGGGCCGCGATCGAGGCCGAGCGCAGCGCCGACCCTCGCGTGCGAGGGAGTGCGCTTCTGTTTTCCGACTGGGGCATCCCGACCGCGGACGCCATCGCCGAGGTGCGGGCCGCCTGCCCGCAAGCTTTCGTGATCGGGTCGGGCGGCGTGCGCCACGGGCTGGATGCGGCGCGCGCGATTCGGCTAGGAGCCGATCTCGTCGGCCAGGCGGGTGCCAGTCTCGCAGCCGCCGATGTGTCCACCGAAAGGGTCGTCGCTCACTTCGCCGGGGTGGTGGAGGAGCTGCGCATCGCCTGCTTCTGCACGGGTTCGGCCGATCTCGAAGCCTTACGCACGGCGCGCCTGCGCCCCGCCGAGGCGCCCGCCCGGTCCTGACCGGCGGTTTCCGTTTGCCGTTCGCGCGCCCGATCCGCTAATCCCGGTTTCCACGAAGGGTTTTTCGAGGAGACACGCCATGGCCGCGACGCTGACCGACTATCTGGGCGCCTATGCCGGGGCGGACGCGCGCCGGCGCGACGTCGCCGCGCTGGTCGGCGAGCTGGCGAAGGCGGCCGGGCGGCTTCAGCACCTGATCTCGACCGGGGCGACCGGGGATGCGGGCGCCGCCACCGGATCGGACGGCGATCCCAATGGCGGCGGCGATATCCAGAAGGTGCTGGACCGCGAGGCGGACCGCCTGTTCCTGGACGCCGCGCGCGCCGCGCCCGTCGCCTTCTACGGCTCGGAGGAGCAGGACGACGCCGTTCCGCTGCGTGCCGAAGGCAGCCTCGCCTTGGCGATCGATCCGCTCGACGGATCCTCCAACATCGAGACCAACGTTTCGATCGGCACCATCTTCTCCGTCCTGCCGGTGGACGAGGGGCATCGCGCCGATCCGTCGAGCGTCTTCCGGCAGGCCGGCCGGGCGCAGCTCGCCGCCGGCTTCTTCGTCTACGGCCCGCGCCTCATGCTGGTCGTGACGGTGGGCGAGGGGACGCACGCCTTCGGCTGGTCGCCCGACACCGGCACCTTCACCAAGCTCGCGACGCTCTCGATCCCCGAAAAAGCCAAAGAATATTCGATCAACGCTTCCAATTCCCGCCATTGGGACGAGCCGGTGCGGCTTTACATCGAGCATTGCCTCGAAGGGGCGGAGGGGCCGCGCGGGCGCGATTTCAACATGCGCTGGGTGGCCTCCATGGTGGCCGATGCCTACCGCATCTTCGTGCGCGGGGGCATCTACATCTACACCGGCGACCGGCGGAAGGGCTACGAGCGCGGCCGCATCCGCCTCGTCTACGAGGCGAACCCGGTCGGCTTCTGCGCCGAGCAGGCGGGCGGGGCTGCAAGCGACGGCCTCCAGCCGATCCTCGACATCGTTCCCGATGGCCTCCATCAGCGCACGCCGGTCGTCTTCGGCTCGCGCGAGGAGGTGCTGGAGTTCGCCCGCACCCTCGCCGATCCGGCGAGCCGGGCGGAAACCTCGCCGCTCTTCGGCCAGCGCCCGGTCGGAGGCTTCTGAGCCGTGGCCGCCGACATTCTGATCGCGCCTTCCATCCTGTCGTCTGACTTTTCGCGCCTCGGCGAGGAGATCGCGGCGGTGGACCGCGCGGGGGCCGACTGGATCCATCTCGACGTGATGGACGGACATTTCGTGCCCAACATCACCTTCGGCCCGCCGGTGGTCGCGGCAGTGCGCGGCGCCTCGGAGAAGTTCTTCGACGCCCATCTGATGATCGAGCCGGCCGATCCGTATCTGGAAGCCTTCGCCAAGGCGGGTTGCGACGGGATCACGGTGCATGCCGAAGCCTGCACCCATCTCCACCGCTCGCTCCAGGCGATCCGCGACCTCGGCTGCCGCTCGGGCGTCGCGCTCAACCCGGCGACCCCCGAAGCCGTGCTGGTCGACATCCTCGACCGAGTGGATCTCGTTCTCGTCATGACAGTCAACCCCGGCTTCGGCGGCCAGGCGTTCATCTCGTCCATGCTGGACAAGGTCGCGCGGGTGCGCGCCCTGATCGGCACCCGTCCGATCCGCCTCCAGGTGGACGGAGGCGTGACGCCCGAAACGCTGCCCGCGCTGGTGCGCGCCGGAGCCGACACGTTCGTCGCCGGCTCGGCGATCTACAAGGGCGGAACGGAAGGCGCCTACCGCGCCAATATCGAAGCTCTGCGCGCCTCCGTCCGATAAGGGGCAGTCTATCCGTCACCCTTATCATCCCGATGTGATCGAAGCGGTTGATTTCGCTGTAAAGGCACAATCAAACGTTTCGCATCCCATTCGCTAACCTGAAGACGCGATAACGAGTTGGTGAAGCCGCCTGTATTGCGGCCTGCCACCGATGAAAAACCTCCGGTGCGTTATTGCGCCGCGATAAACGCATCGTATCTAGACGCGGCACGTTGCCGAGCCCCTTGAGGCCTTTCGGGACGAGGCCGGGCCATCCGCTCGGCGGCGTGCGTGGATTGGGTGGATCCGGTGCCGATGCGGCGCCCGTGTCCATTCTCGTGTTGGCTTGAGCGGATCGCGAACCGCTTCTGGAGGGTTTGAAGTTGGAACAACCGGTATCGCAAGCTGCGGCCGAGACCGCCCTGACCGGCATTTCGCCGGACGTCGTGCCGACATGGGTCTGGCTGGCGACGGTGGGCGCGATCGCGGCCCTCTTCCTGTTCGACTTCTTCACCCACGTGCGCAAGCCGCATGAGCCGACCTTCCGGGAAGCGGCGCTCTGGTCGACCTTCTATGTCGCGCTCGCCCTTCTCTTCGGCTGGGGCGTCTGGCATTTTTGGGACGCCAAGCACGGCGTCGAGTATTTTGCCGGCTTCATCACCGAGAAGTCGCTTTCGGTCGACAACCTCTTCGTGTTCGTCATCATCATGAAGAGCTTCCAGGTGCCGGCTGCCTACCAGCAGAAGGCGCTGCTCATCGGCATCGTGATCGCGCTCGTCATGCGCGGCATCTTCATCGCGCTCGGCGCGGCCGCCATCGAGCAGTTCTCCTGGGTGTTCTACATCTTCGGCCTGTTCCTCCTGTGGACGGCCTACAAGCTGGCCAAGGAAAGCTTCGCCCACGGCGCCAAGTCGACCGACGAGGAATACGAGCCGAACGCCTTGGTGAAGTACTTCCAGCGCCATCTGCCGACCACGGACGACTTCCGCGGCAACGCGCTGACGGTGATCGAGAACGGCAAGCGCTTCTTCACGCCGATGTTCATCGTGATCCTGGCGCTCGGCATGACCGATCTCCTGTTCGCGCTGGATTCGATCCCCGCGATCTACGGCCTGACGGACGCCCCCTATATCGTGTTCACCGCCAACGCCTTCGCGCTGCTCGGCCTCCTGCAGCTCTACTTCCTGCTCGGCGGCCTGCTCGATCGCCTCGTCTATCTCGGCCTCGGCCTGTCGCTGATCCTCGCCTTCATCGGCGTCAAGCTAATTATCCACGCGATGGAGGCCAACACCCTGCCGTTCCTGAACGGCGGCCAGCCGATCGAGGGTCTGCCCCATATCGAAACGAGCTTCTCGCTTTCGGTGATCGTCGGCATCCTCGTGGTGACCACGGTGGCCAGCCTCCTGAAGAGCCGATCGGACGCCCGCAAGGGTCTCTGACGCCCTCGCCGGGCGGCGAAGCACCCGAAGATCTGGAAAAGCCGGCCTCGCGCCGGCTTTTTTATGTGCGCAGCATCCTGTTTGCCTGTTTGCGCGCCGCTTTCCGCTTGCCAGCGGTTCGATCCCGCGCTCACATGCCGTGGATCCCCTTCACGGGGTCGGGAAACGATGACACCCGATTGTCATGGACGGGTGCTAGGGCGGCGCGGGCGGGCGGTTGGCTCGCGCAGCGAGTTTGGAAGCGCCGCCCTCGCGGCGCCAGTTGGGGGATGGGCATGATGTCCGTTTGGAAGCAGGGCGTGAGCATGGCGGCGGTGGCCGCGTTCGCCGCGGGTGTGGTCGCGGCTCCGGCCGCCCGGGCGCAAGGGCTCGACGCCCTGGTGGAAGCGGCCAAGAAGGAAGGCCAGCTGACCACGATCGCCCTACCGCACGACTGGTGCAACTACGGCGAGATGATCTCGGGCTTCAAGGCCAAGTACGGGATTGAGGTCAACGAACTGAACCCGGATGCGGGCTCGGCCGACGAGATCGAGGCCATCAAGGCCAACCAGGGCAACACCGGACCGCAGGCGCCGGACGTCATCGACGTCGGCTTGAGCTTCGGCCCGCAGGCCAAGACCGACAAGCTGATCCAGCCCTACAAGGTCGCGACCTGGGGCGAGATCCCGGACGACGCCAAGGACGCCGAGGGTTACTGGTACGGCGACTACTACGGCGTTCTCACCTTCGAGGTGAACAAGGACATCGTATCGGAGATCCCGCAGGACTGGCCCGACCTTCTGAAGTCCGACTACGCCAATTCCGTCGCGCTGGCCGGCGACCCGCGCGCCTCCGCGCAGGCGATCCAGGCGGTCTACGCCGCGGGCCTCGCCAAGGCCCCGAACGGCTCGGCGGCCGAGATCGCCGATGCCGGACTCGACTTCTTCAAGCAGTTGAACGCGGCCGGCAACTTCGTGCCCGTGATCGGCAAGCCAGCCTCGCTGGCGCAGGGCACGACGCCCATCATGATCCGCTGGGACTACAACGCCCTGTCCTCTCGCGACACTCTGAACGGCAATCCGGGCGTCGAGGTCGTGGTTCCGAAGACCGGCGTCCTCGCCGGCGTCTACGTCCAGGCGATCAGCGCCTACGCGCCGCACCCGAACGCGGCCAAGCTCTGGATGGAGTACATCTACTCCGACGAGGGCCAGCTGACCTACCTCAAAGGCTACTGTCACCCCATCCGCTTCAACGAGATGGCCAAGGCCGGCAAGATTCCGCAGGATCTCCTCGACCGTCTGCCGCCGGCAGCGAGCTACGAAGCCGCCAAGTTCCCGTCGCTGGACGACCAGAACGCCGCCAAGGCCGAAATCACCACCAAGTGGGATCAGGTCGTGGGCGCCAACGTCCAGTAGTCGAACCCTAAAAACGCCCTCGGCCGCCGCGCTCCGCGCGGCGGCCATCGCCTTCATCTGTCCCGCGCCTTCATGGAAAGGGTCCGTCGTTGAGTGTTCAGGCCCTCGATCCCGGCATCGGCGATGCCCTCGCCGGCCCGCCGACGGCGCGCGCGCGCAGGGTCTCGATGGCCTGGCTCGGCGTCGTCCCCTTCTTCGCCTTCGCCATCCTGTTCCTGATCGCGCCGACCTTCTATCTCGTCGTCGGTGCGTTCCAGAACCCGGCGGGGGCCTTCACCCTCGACAACATGGCGGGGCTCTTCCAGTCGCAGATCCTGTCGGCCTACTGGATCTCGATCCGCATCAGCCTCGCCTCGGCTGGCTTAGGCGCGCTTCTCGGCTTCGGCCTCGCCTATGCGATCGTCCATGGCGGCCTGCCGTCGTGGATCCGCTCCTCCGTCGTGACCTTTTCGGGCGTCGCGTCCAACTTCGCCGGCATTCCGCTCGCCTTCGCCTTTCTGGCGACGCTCGGGCGCATCGGTCTCGTCACCTGGTTCCTGAACGAGGCCTTCGGGCTCAACATCTATCGCCTCGGCTTCAATCTCCTAAGCTTCTGGGGGCTGACGATCACCTATCTCTACTTCCAGATCCCGCTGATGGTGCTGATCATCACCCCGGCGCTGGACGGGCTAAAGCGCGAATGGCGCGAGGCGTCCTCGATTCTGGGCGCGTCCTCCTGGCAATATTGGCGCATGGTGGCGCTGCCCGTTCTCTTCCCGAGCCTGATGGGCTGCTTCCTTCTCCTGTTCGCCAACGCCTTCGGCGCGATCGCGACGGCCTACGCGCTGACCGGCTCCTCGCTCAACATCGTGCCGATCCTCCTTTACGCGCAGATCCGGGGCGACGTTCTCTACAACCCCAATCTCGGCTATGCGCTGGCCTTCGGGATGATCGTGATCACCGGGCTTTCCAATATCCTCTATATCTGGCTGCGCGCGCGCACCGAGCGGTGGCTGCGATGAAGCCCGCCCGCCTTCTGTCCTGGATCGTGGTTTGCTTGGGCGCGCTCTACTTCCTCCTGCCGCTCTACGCGACCTTCCAGTTCTCGCTGTCGATGCTGCGCGGGCAATGGACGTTCGAGGCCTACCGCGTCGTCTTCGCCGACCAGCGGTTCCAGGACACGTTCCTGTTTTCCGTCGTGTGCGCGCTTCTCACCATCGCGCTCGGCACGCTCCTCGTGGTGCCGACGGCCTACTGGGTGCGCCTGCGCCTGCCGCGGCTGAAGCCCTATGTCGAGTTCGTCACCCTCCTGCCGCTGGTGATCCCGCCGATCGTCCTCGTGTTCGGCTATCTCCGGCTCTACAATTCCTCCTCCTGGCTGCCCTTCACCGGCACGGTCTGGGGCACCAACGTCATCCTCGTCTTCGGCTACACGGTGCTGGCGCTGCCCTACATGTACCGCGCGGTGGATACCGGCCTCCAGGCGATAGACATCCGCACGCTGACGGAGGCCGCCGAAAGCCTCGGGGCCAGGCGCTCCAGCATCCTGTGGAGCGTCATCCTGCCGAACGTGCGCGCCGCCGTCCTGTCCGGCGCCTTCCTGACCTTTGCGATCGTGATCGGCGAGTTCGTGCTGGCCAGCCTCCTGAACCGTCCGGCCTTCGGCCCCTATCTTCAGAATGTCGGGGCCAACCGGGCCTACGAGCCCGCTGCGCTCGCCATGATCGCGTTTGCCGTCACCTGGGGCTGCATGGTGCTTCTTCATCTCGCGGGCGGGGGCACGCCGGGTCGCGCCCGCGCCTTCTTCAAACGTAGGGCCGGAGCGACCCCATGAGCTTTCTGGAGATCTCCGGCGTTCGCAAGGACTTCGGCGCCACCACCGTCCTCCACGGCTTCGACCTCACCGTCGAGAAGGGCGAGTTCGTCACCTTCCTCGGTCCGTCCGGCTGCGGCAAGACGACGATGCTGCGCATCGTGGCGGGCTTCGAATCCGCAAGCACGGGCACCGTTCGCATCGACGGGCAGGATGTGACGCACCTGCCGCCCAACACGCGGCGCATCGGCATGGTGTTCCAGGCCTATGCGCTGTTTCCCAACATGAGCGTGGCCGACAACGTCGCCTTCGGGCTCAAGATCGCGGGCGTGCCGAAGGACGAGCGGCGCGCCCGCGTGGCCGACATGCTGCGCCTGATCGGCCTGCCCCATGTCGCAGACCGCTACCCCTACCAGCTGTCCGGCGGCCAGCAGCAGCGCGTGGCGCTGGCGCGCGCCATCGCGCCGCGCCCGCGCGTTCTCCTCCTCGACGAGCCCCTGTCGGCACTCGACGCCAAGATCCGCGTTTCGCTGCGCACCGAGATCCGCGCCCTTCAGCGCGAGCTCGGCATCACCACGATCTTCGTGACCCACGACCAGGAGGAGGCCCTGTCCATGTCGGACCGGATCGTGGTCATGAGCGAGGGCCGGATCGAACAGGTCGGCACGCCCTTCGACGTCTACAACCATCCTCGCACCCGTTTCGTCGCCTCCTTCGTCGGAACGCTCGGCCTTCTCCAAGGTGAGGTCGCGCACGGTGATCGCGCGATCGTGAACGGGCAGGAAATCTCCGTCGCCGCGCCCCATGCCAAGGCCGGGGATCCGATCTCGCTGGCGCTGCGGCCCGAGGCGCTGTCGCTGGAGCCGAGCCGCGAGCGCTCCAACGAGCTGGGCGGCGACATCGTGGATGTGGCGTTCCTCGGCTCCGTGGTGCGCATCCGGGCGCGTTTCGGCACGGACGAGCTTCTGATCGACACGTTCAACGACCCCTCCCGGCCGCCCCCGAACGTCGGCGAGCGGATCGCGGTGCATTTCGCGCCGGGCGACCTTCACTGCCTGGATGCGGGAGCGGGGTCGCGTTCCGGTCTCGGCGTCCCGTCCGCGACGGTGGTTTCCCTGCCCGTGCGCGCTTGATCGGATCCCGCTTCCCTCCCTTGTCTTGAGAGCCCGAGATACGACATGTGCCGGCCAGGGGTTGTGAAACCACCGAGCCGGGGAATCGACGCGACTTGACCTGCCACGACATCGAAGCGCCGCCCGGGCTTGCCGCCGGCCCGATCCTCTACGCGCGCGGTGCCGATGCCCTCGAAGCGCGCCTCGGCGTCGTCGCCGTCACGCGGAATGGAGCGGCGGCGCCCGTTCTCCACGCTGACGGAAGCGATCCGGTGGCGTTGCGCCTTCGCGCCCGCCTGTTCGGACACTGCGTCTGGGGCGCCGATTTCGCGCTGCCGGCGGGGCCGGATGCCGGATATGCGATCGACGGCGTCCGCTACCTCGTGCGCACCGATCTGACGGGCGATCTCGCCATCGGCTTCGTGTCCTGCAATGGGCAGGAGAACGGCGACGAGGAGCGCAGCCACGAGGACCGCGACGTGATGTGGCGCCGCCTGGCGGCCGACCACCGGCGCGAGCCGCTGGCCCTTCTCCTGCACGGCGGCGACCAGCTCTATGCCGACGAGGCCGCGAACGCGCATCCCGAGACCCGCCGTTGGGCCGCGCTTCCCCTGGCCGAAAAACCCGGCGTCGCCTGGACGCCCGATATGGCGGAGGCGGTGCGCGGCTACTTCTTCCGCCGCTATCTCGCGCTGATGCGCCAGCCCGCCACCGCCGAGCTTTGCGCGCGCACCCCCTCTATGATGATCTGGGACGACCACGACATCTTCGACGGCTGGGGCAGCCACCCGCCGGACCTCCAGGAAAGCCCGGTCGCGCTCGGATTGTTCGAGGCGGCGCGCGAGATGTTTCTCCTGTTCCAGCTCGGCGCCGACCCCGCCGATCTTCCCGCGACCTGCCGCGACCGGTCGGGCGGCAATTTCAGCCAGGACGCCGCCTTTCCGGGCTTTGCCGTGCTCCTGCCGGACCTGCGCTCGGAGCGCCGGCCGGACCGGGTGATGGGGGAGGCGGGATGGCAGGCGTTCGAGGCGGGGTTGGCCGCCGCGCCCGACGGGGATCGCCGCATCGTCGTTTCCAGCGTGCCCGCGCTCGGGCCGCGCCTGTCCCTGGTGGAGGCGCTTCTCGACTTCTACCCCGGCCAGCAGCAATACGAGGACGACCTGCGCGACCAGTGGCAGAGCCGCGGCCATCGCGCCGAATGGAAGCGCTTCCTCTCGGCGATGGAAGGCGAGATGCTGCGCCACGGCGGGCCGGTGACCGTCGTTTCGGGCGAGATCCATCTGGCGACGCGCGGCGAGATGCGCCTGCCCAACGGCTCGCGCCTCCACCAGCTCGTGGCGTCGGGTATCACCCATCCCAAGCCGCCGGCGGCGATGGCGATCGGGCTCGGCCTCCTGTCGCGGCTCGGCCATTCGCCCTTGAAGGGGCGGCCGATCCGCCTGAAGCGGCTGCCGGGCCAGGCGATGATCTATACGGCCGACCGCAACTACCTCGTCCTGCGCCGCCGGGCGGGCGAATGGAGCGGGGCGTGGGAGCTGGAGGAAAGCGGGCGGACGCCCGAACTCGGCATTTGATCGGGCAGGCCGGACGCCGGCGCGCGATGGTTCGGCGTCGGTCCGTCGCGGCTGTGGAAAACAAGGGTCGGCTCCGCCCGGCGGTCGAACGAAACCGACGCTATGCCGTTACTCGCTCCGGTGCGGCATAATGATCGCACTCGAGGGACCATCCGCATGAATCAGACCGGCGCCGGAATCGCATCCGGCAGGAAGAGCGTCGCGGCCGAGCCTGCCGCTTTGGGGCGAACGGCGTTTCTCGCCGGCGCGCTTCTGATCGCCGCCATTGCCGCCTTCGGCTGGACGACGTGGCAGGACATGCGGCGCGAGGCGGCGGCCCAGGCGAACGGCGCCATCATCGCGGAAGCGGAGCGCTTCCTATCCATGATGGTGAGCCTGGAAACCGCGACGCGCGGCTTCGTGATTGCGGGCAACGAGGATTTCCTGACGCCCTACCGGCAGACCCAAGCCGATCTTCCCGCGCAGCTGTCGCGCATGGAGGGCGTATGGTCGGACGGAGGCGGTGATCCCGCCCGTCTCGCCCGTCTCCGCCAACTGGCCGAAAGCGAGATCGCCTTCGAGACCGAGGTCGTGCGCCTGCGCACCGAGGAAGGCGCCGAGCCAGCCGCAGCTCTCGTTCGCTCGGGCGCGGGCAAGGGCGTGATGGATACGATCCGCGCCGAGGTCGGGCGGGCACAGGCCAACGCCCAGACGCGCGTCGATCTGGCCGCGGCCACCGCGCGGCGCGACGACACGATCTCCAACACCGCCTTTCTGGCGGCGATCCTGTCGGCGGCCGCGCTCGCGGTTCTGGCATTTCGCCGACACATGGAAAGCCGGCGTGCGTCCGGGATGCTGACGGCCGTTCTCGAGAACTCGCCGGTGGCCGTCGGCTTCGTCGACAAGGACCTGCGGATCGGGCGCCTGAACCCCGCCTTCGCCTCGGCGGGGGCCAGCCTCGGGCGCGAGGTTGCCGTGTCCGATCGGCTTCTCGATCTCTTCCCCGAGGACCGCACCATGCTGGAGCGGATGCTGGACGAGACGCTGCGCTGGGGGCGCGTCCACAACGGCGTCGAGCTTCGAGCGGGCGAAGGCGAGGAGGAGCAGCTCTATCTGGCGAGCCTTTATCCGCTGCGCCCGGAAGGAAGCCACGAGCGCGAAACGGTCGGCGCGGGCGTCGTTCTCGTCAACGCCACGAAGCGGCTTCGCGCCGAGCGCAGCCTTGCCTATTCCGAAACGCGCTTCCGCTCGCTCATCGAGGCGACCTCGGCGATCGTCTGGTCGGCACCCGGTTCCGGCCTTTTCAGCGGCGCGCAACCCGGCTGGGGAGCCTTCACGGGTCAGAGCGAGGCGGAATATGCCGGCTCGGGGTGGACCGATGCGATCCACCCCGAGGACCGCCAGCGCTCGATCGAGGGTTGGACGCGCGCGGTGGAGCGGCAGGACACCTACAAGATCGAGCATCGGGTGCGCCGGGCTGATGGAGAATGGCGCGACATGCTGGCGCGCGCCGTTCCCATTCGCGGGATCGACGGCGCGGTCACCGAATGGGTGGGCACCCACACCGATATCACCGACCAGAAGCGGATCGCGGCCGAACTCGGCGAATCCAACGAGCAGTTCCGCACGATCGCCGACAACATTCCCCAGTTCGCCTGGATCGCCCGGCCGAGCGGCGAGATCTACTGGTACAACCAGCGCTGGTTCGACTACACAGGCACGACGCTGGAGGAGATGCGCGGCTTCGGCTGGACCAAGGTCCACCATCCCGACCATCTGGAGCGCGTGCGCGCCGAGCTGGCGCGGCGCTTCGCCGAAGGAACGCCCTGGGAGGACACGTTCCCGCTGCGCGCCGCCGACGGCTCGTATCGCTGGTTCCTGAGCCAGGCCATTCCGATCCGCGACGAGGCTGGCGAGATCGTTCGCTGGTTCGGCACGAACACCGACATCACCTCCCAGCGCGCCGCCGAGCAGGAGCTGGAAGCGGCCAAGGAAGCGGCCGAGAATGCCAACCGCGCCAAGTCGCAGTTCATCGCCAACATGAGCCATGAGCTGCGCACGCCGCTTTCGGCCGTGATCGGCTATGCCGAGATGCTGGAGGAGGAGGTCGAGGATCTCGGCGAAGCCCATCTCCTCACCGACCTCAAGAAGATCGAGCAGAACGCTCGCCATCTTCTCAGCCTGATCAACGACGTTCTCGACCTGTCCAAGATCGAGGCCGAGCGAATGGACGTCTATGCCGAAAGCTTCGCGCTTCGGGACGTTCTCGATGAGGTCGGCTCCACCGTGGGGTCGCTGGTCGCCAAGAAGAACAACCGGCTGGAGGTCGAGGCGGCGGGCGATCTCGGCTCCGTCCACACCGATCAGGTCAAGCTGCGCCAATGCCTGATCAACCTTCTTTCCAACGCCTCGAAGTTCACCGAGAACGGCACGATCCGGCTGACGGCGCGGCGCGAGCCGCAGGACGGGGGCGACTGGATCCGGCTCGAAGTCTCCGACACGGGCATCGGGATGACGCCGGAACAGGTCGAGCGCCTGTTCGAGCGCTTCGCGCAGGCCGACGAATCCACGACGCGCAAGTTCGGCGGCACGGGCCTTGGCCTTGCCATCACACGCGCCTTCTGCCGGCTTCTCGGCGGCGATATCGGCGTCACCAGCGAGGCGGGTGAAGGCACCACCTTCACCATCCGCATTCCCGCCGAGGTGGAGCAGCCGCCGATCGAGGAGGAGGCGCCCGTCGCGGCCGAAGGCGAAGCGCAGGCCGAGACGGGGGCGGGGCTGGTCCTGGCGATCGACGACGACCCGCATGCGCGCGAACTCGTCACCCGCTTCCTCCTGCGGGAAGGGTTCTCGGTGCGCACCGCCGCAGACGGCCTCAGCGGCCTCGAGATGGCCCGCCTCCTGAAGCCCGACGTGATCCTCCTCGACGTCACCATGCCCAAGATGGATGGCTGGGCGGTGCTGACCGAGCTAAAGGCCGATCCGGACGTCGCCGGCATTCCCGTGATCATGATCACTATCATCGACGAGCACAGCCTCGGCTACGCGCTGGGCGCGGCGGACTATCTCCTGAAGCCGGTGGAATGGAACCGTCTCAAGGCGGTCATGGAGCGCTTCCGTACCGCCGACAACGCCCTGATCCTCGCGGTCGACGACGACGCCGACGGGCTGCAGCGCACCGCCACGCTCCTGGAACGCGAGGACCTCAAGGTCATCACCGCCCTGAACGGGCGCGAAGCGTTGGAGCGGATGGAGACGGAGCGGCCGGGCCTGATCCTCCTCGATCTCGTGATGCCCGAAATGGATGGGTTCACCTTTCTGCGCGCCATGCGCCAGCGGGCCGAGTGGCGCGACATTCCGGTGGTGGTTCTCACCTCCAAGGACCTGACGGGCGAAGAGCTCCGTTTCCTGCAGGGGCAGGCTGAGGAGATCTTCACCAAGGGCGATGTCGATCTTCGGGAGCTTGCGGCCCAGATCCGCGTTATGGTCGAGCACAATCGTTCGCCGCAGCTGCCGGACCCCCCGCAGCCCGCGCAACCCGGGTCGGAGACGCGATCATGACACGCATCCTGTTGGTCGAAGACCACGAGGAAATCTGGGACTTTCTGTCCCGCCGGCTGCAGCGGCGCGGCTACGAGGTCGTTCTCGCCCACGACGGGCAGGATGGGATCGAGAAGGCACGCGGCACGGCGCCCGACATCATCCTCCTCGACATGAACCTGCCGGTGATCGACGGCTGGACGGCGGCGCGCACCATGCGGGCCGACAGTTCGATCCCGCGCATCCCGATCATCGCGCTCACGGCCCACGCCATGTCGGGCGACCGGGAAAAGACGCTGGCCGCCGGCTGCGACGACTACCACGCCAAGCCTGTGGACTTCTCCAAGCTCCTCGGCCAGATCGAGGCGCTGGTGCCGCAGTCCTCCGTCCCGGCGCAGTAGAAACCCCGGCCCCTCGGGGGAGGCGATCGAGCGTCGGGAAGGGGCTCGCTTGCCCGATGGGGGTGGTTCATCGCTCCGAGAAAGGCGGTTCGGGAACCAATTGCCGTGCGCGCCATTGATTGGCTGGCGAATATTCCCACAGGACGGAACCACTCCCTTGAACATTCAATCGAATGCCACTGCCTTCGCGTCCAATCTCGCGAAGCCCGGCTTGAAGCGCTCGCGCATCCAGGCCGGCCGGCCCTTCCCGCGCGGGGCCACTTGGGATGGACTTGGCGTCAACTTCGCCCTTTTCTCGGCGCACGCCACCAAGGTCGAGCTTTGCCTGTTCGACGAAACGGGCACGACCGAGCTCGAGCGGATCGAGCTGCCGGAATACTCCAACGAGGTGTTTCACGGCTACCTGCCCGACGCGCGTCCCGGCCTGATCTACGGCTACCGCGTCCATGGGCCCTACGAGCCCGACAACGGCCACCGCTTCAACCCCAACAAGTTGCTGCTCGACCCCTATGCCAAGCAGCATGTGGGCGAATTGACCTGGGATCACGCGCTGTTCGGCTACACGATCGGCCATGCCGACGGCGACCTGTCTTTCGACGAACGCGATTCGGCGGCCTTCGTGCCGAAGTCTCAGATCGTCGACCCCGCCTTCACCTGGGGCAGCGAGCGCCGGCCGAGCGTTCCCTGGGAGCGCACGATCTTCTACGAAACCCATGTGAAGGGTTTCACGCAGCGCCATCCGAGCGTGCCCGACCGCGATCGCGGCAAGTTCTCCGGCCTCGCCCATCACGACGTCGTGGAATACATCAAGAGCCTTGGCGTCACCTCGGTCGAGCTTCTGCCGATCCACGCCTTCGTGGACGATAGCTATCTCGTCGAGAAGGGCCTGCGGAACTACTGGGGCTACAACACGCTCGGCTTCTTCGCGCCCGATCCGCGCTATCTCGCGACCCCCTTCGTCAACGAGTTCAAGGAACTCGTCTCGACCTTCCATCACAACGGTCTCGAGGTCATTCTCGACGTCGTCTACAACCACACTGCGGAAGGCAACGAGAACGGGCCGACGCTCTGCTTCAAGGGCATCGACAACGCCTCCTATTACCGCCTCCTGCCCGACAACAAGCGCTACTACATCAACGACACGGGCACCGGAAACACGGTGAACACGTCGCATCCGCGCGTCATGCAGCTGGTGATGGACTCGCTTCGCTACTGGGCGGGCGAGATGCGCGTCGACGGGTTCCGCTTCGACCTCGCCACCATTCTGGCGCGCGAGCCGTTCGGCTTCTCGGAGGAATCCTCCTTCCTCCACGCCACGATGCAGGACCCGCTGCTGAGCCAGGTCAAGCTCATCGCCGAGCCCTGGGACTGCGGTCCGGGGGGTTATCAGGTCGGACGCTTCCCGCCGGGCTGGGCCGAGTGGAACGACGGCTACCGCGACACGGTGCGCTCCTACTGGCGCGGCGACGAGGGCAAGGTTCCGGCGGTCGCCGGCAAGATCTCTGCCTCGGCCGACCTCTTCGACAAGCGCGGTCGCAAGCCCTGGGCGAGCGTCAACTTCATCACCGCCCATGACGGTTTCACGCTGCACGACCTCGTCTGCTACAACGAGAAGCACAACGAGGCGAATGGCGAGGACAATCGCGACGGCCACTCCCACAACCTGTCCAACAACTACGGTGTGGAAGGCCCGACGGAGGACGCGGAGATCAACAACACGCGCTTCCGCCAGCTGCGCAACCTGTTCGCCACGCTCCTCTTCTCGCGCGGCACGCCGATGATCCTGGCGGGCGACGAGTTCGCCCGCACGCAAGGGGGCAACAACAACGCCTATGCCCAGGACAACGAGATCGGCTGGATCGACTGGAACGTCTCGGAGGACGGCGAGGATCTCGCCGAGTTCGTCCAGAAGCTGATCATGGTGCGTCAGGCGTTGCCGATGCTGCGTCGCGGTCGCTTCCTGCACGGCACGTTCGACGAAGAGATCGGCGCGAAGGACGTGACCTGGATGTCGCCTTCGGGCGGCGAGATGCAGGACGCCGAATGGGGCGATGCCGGCGCGCGCTGCTTCGGCGTGCTCCTCGATGGTCGCGCGCAGGCGGAGGGCATCAAGCGCCTTGGCTCGGACGCGACGATGCTGATCGTCCTCAACGCCCATCATGACGTGGTGAACTTCAAGCTTCCGTCCGCTCACGGCGGCAAGCGCTGGCACTGCATCATCGACACCAACCTGCCGAACCGCGACGAGCTCGTGCCCTTCGAGTTCGAAACGGACTACATGACGACGGGGCGCTCGTTCCTCGTCTTCATCATGGAGCCGGAAGACGGCTACTCGATCTCGGACGACGCACACCGGGCCTTCGCCCATGTGAACGACGCCTTCGAAAAGGCCGCCACCGACCGCATCCACCTGGTGCGGGCCGAAGGCGCCTGATCCTTCAGGCTTCCATGACGTGAAACGAGGAAGGGCCGTGTCCGCTAGGGATGCGGCCCTTTTCTTTGGTCGGACATTCCGATGCGGGGCGAGGGTTGGTGCCGATCGAAGGGGACGGTCCTCGATCGCCGATCCGATCGCTCCCCCGCCGTGAGAGGAACTTGGGTGCGTCCGGAATATCCGGCCGGATCAGACCCGGCGGAACATGTAGGTCGTCGCATGAAGGGCGCGGCCATCGGCATCCCAGGCAAAGTCCGGGATCACGCCTGCGACCTCGAAGCCGACCGAGCGGTAGAGCGGCTCAGCGACGTCACCAGTCCGGGTGTCGAGGGTCATCAGCGTCTTGCCCGACCGCGCGGCGCGCTCGATCGCCCCGGTCATCAGACGACGCCCGATGCCGAGCCGCCGGGCGCCGGGGTGGACGATCATCTTGGCCACTTCGCAGCGATGCGGCTGGTTCGGCGGCATGGCCGTCAAAAGCTGCACGGTGCCCACGAGTTCGTCGCCCCGTCGGGCCCCGAGCAGCAACCGTCGCCCGGCCTCGACCTCGGGCAGGACGGTGTCCAACCAGAAGGACGCGGCGTCCTGGCGTGACAAGGGCGCCATGAAACCGATGGCCGCGCCTTCGGCGACGCTGTCGGTGAGAATTTCGCACAGAGCTTCGGCATGGCGGCGAACGGCCGCCGCATCGAGTTCGAACACGCTGATTTCCACGGAGCGGCTCCTCAAGCCATGGCGATGATGTAGCGGACGGGCTCATCGCCGGTCTCGAAGGACGACGCGCCGTGCAGCCGGTAGCGAAGGCAGTCGCCCGCACGCAGCTCGTGGCGCACGCCGTCGACGGTGAGCGCGAGCGATCCGGCGAGGAGAACGAGATGATGCTCGTGCCCCGGAACGGACGGGCGCTCGTAGGCGATACGCTGATGGGCATCGATCTCCCCCTCGATCATCTCGAGCTGGAGCTGGCGGCTCGGAGGTGACAGGGCGCGGCGCTTGAAGCCACGCGATGGGTCCGCCCAAAGGCTCTGTTCGTCGCGGCGGACGAGCGGCGAGAACCCAGGCTCCAAGGGGGTCAGAAGTTGGGACAAGGGCAGCGCGAAGGCGGACGCGAGACGCCCGAGCGTTTCCGCCGTCGGGCTGACCTCGGCATTCTCGATGCGCGACAACGTAGCGCGGCTGACGCCGCTCATGCCGCTGACGTCCTGGAGGCTCAGGCCCCGGCTGGTTCGCAGCCGTTTCAGATGTTCCGCGAGCGCTTGGTTCGATCGATCGCTTGATTCCATATAAGAGATAAAATCTCGAATTTGGGAATATTGCAAGTCGATCGGCGACCGGCTTCGTGATGAAGCTGGCGGTCGGATAAGACCACCACATGTCGCGATCCCTGCGACAATGCTGTGTCCGACCATTGCGTCAGGTATCGGACAGGACGGGCCTGCGTTGCGCGCGGTGCCTCACCTTGCGAATGCGTCAGCTTTCGAGAAGCGGGGTTCTCACCCTACGGGAACGGCGGCTTCCACTCGGGTCTCGTCAGTAACGTTCGGTGGCGCCGGGGTTTCGGGAGGGGGAACCACCGTCCGCTGGCTCGACATGTCGAGCGCGGCGGCGAGCGCGCCGTTCAGCGTGGTGACGAGCGCATCGGCATGGACGCGGCGCTTGAGCTCCTGGAGCATGGCCGGGTCGCGCTGGCGCCAGATGCCGATCAGGATGCGCGCCTTGGGCGCGATGCGGTGGACGCGCCGCACGGCCTGGCGCAGGTGCACGGTGGAAAGAGGCTCGACGAAGGACAGGCAGACGAGAGCGACGCCTTCCGCCTCCCGCGCGCTCGGCGGATTCTTCTGAAGGTCCGAAAGATTGACGGCCTCGGCCCCCAGCCCGTGGCGGGTCAGCACCTGCGCCAGCATCGCGGTCACCGCGCCGTCGAGGGCGTTGAAGCCGGCGATGCAGACCACCGGCCGGTCGCCCTGCCATTCGGGGCTCAGATCCTCGCGCCGCTGGATCTTGCGCGTCACCTCCTGGTCGGGGCCGGCGGCATCGACCGCGGCCGCCGCTTCCGCCGTCAGGTTCTTCTTGCCGCGCTTAGGGTTCGAAGAGGTGCGTACCTTGCCGAGCGTGTCGACCAGTTCGAAGGTCGAGCCCTGGAGTGTTTGGAGGCGTTCGCCCTGGACCGCGAAACGCGCGACGTCCTCGTGCGCGATGCGCAGGCCCTCCAGCGCCACCTCGTCGTAATAGGTGGCGAGCTCGCGCTCGCGCAGGAACTCGCGCGCCTGGTCGTAGGCCTCACGCGGAGCACCGGCGAGCATGCGTTGGTAGAAGATCTGCGCTGGCGACAGGGCGGGGCGATCCCCAAACATGACGTCGATGAACGCGAGGCGCGGCACGTGCCGGCCCATCACCACGAGGCAGATCGTCAGGGGTGTGGCGAGGATCAGCCCGACCGGGCCCCAAAGAAGCGCCCAAACCGTGGCGGCCAGGAGGATGGCGACCGGCGAAAGCCCCGTGGAATGGCCGTAGAGAACCGGCTCCACCACGTTGGACAGGACTGCCTCGGCGCCGAGATAGAGAACGGCCGTCCAGATGACCATGGACCAGCCGGGATCCACCGCGAAGGCAAGTAGCATGGGCAAGCCGGCGCCGACGATGCCCCCGACATAGGGAATGAAGCGTAGGATACCGCCAAGAATTCCCCAGAGCGCCGGGCTCGGCACCCCCAGAAGCCAGAGGCCGACGGCCGTCATCGCGCCGAAGGCGGCGTTCACGCCGAGCTGGAATAGAAGGAGCTTCGACAGGCGCTTGGCCGCATCGTCGATCGCGGCGGTGGTCTGCTGCAGATCGTCGGTGCCGGCGAGGCGGATGAAGCGGTTCCGCAGGTCCTCGCGCTGGAGGAGGATGAAAATCGCGAAGATGATCACGACGCCGAAGGTCGCGAGCGGCTGGAGGAGGGGCAGGGCGATCGCGCTGATCGTACCGAGGATCGAGCTGTCGTTTTCGACCGTCACCGGGATCGGGCGGCGCGGGGCCGACCCGTTCTCGCCGTCGCCCTCCGAGCCGGAGGCCATGGACTGGATGTCGGCCGCCATCTCCTCCAGCGCGACGGCCGCGCGGCTGAAGGGACCGTTGCCCGTCGCCTGCGCGGAGGCCGAAAGCGACTCGAGCTTCTGCTGCACAGTGTTGCGATAGGAGGGGATCTCGCCGACGAGCGAGGTGACCTGCGTCGCGATCACGAAGCCGAGCGCGACGATGACCACCGTCGCGGCCAGGATGGCGCCGCTGATCGCCAGCATGCGCGGGACCTGCAGGCGCTGAAGCCCGATCACGATGGGCGCCAGGATGAAGGCGAGAAGGATCCCGAGCGCGAAGGGCACGAAGATTTCGCGTCCGAGCGTCAGGATCGAGGCCACCGTCAGGATCAGGACGCTGACGGCGAGCGCGGTGAACAGGGGAATGGCGCGGCGCAGAAGCTGCGATGTGACGATATCCAACGCGCGAACACTCCCCGAGGCGGCGTGACGCGCCGCTCAACTGGGCTAGAAGCGCCGATCCGTGCCGCCGGTTCCTCGCGCGGGAAAAGATTGATGGCGATCCAACGGGCATGCGCCGCGCGCATGGCTGCCGCCCTGATTCGTCGCTTCAACTCACACGGGCAAGCGCCCATCTTCCAGTCATCGAAGTTTCAACGCGAAGGAAGACGATCATGAGCCCCCGCAACAACCGCATGCGCAATTTCGGCGAGCGGATCCGCAACTTCACCGAAGTGTTCGGTGCAGCAGCGACGTGCGCGGCGGCGGCTGAAGCTGGTCGTCGTCCGTCCCGTCAGGCCCTCAAGACGATCGGCATCGATCCGAACGCGTTCTACGGCATCAAGGTCGACTGAGTTCGGGCATTCCCGACGTTTAAAAAAAAGGGCGGCTCCAACGGGGCCGCCCTTTTTCGTGGACTTTCGATCAATCCTCGTCGGACGCCATCTGCGCCAGAAGCTTGCCGCGACCGCGCGCGCGCAGGATCATCGGAACCACCAGCGCCAGAACCGCAAGCGCGAGAAGCGCGACCGCCAGCGGGGAATGGACGAGCGCGCTCGGGTCGCCCTGGCTGATCGCGAGCGCCCGGCGCAGCTGCTGCTCCGCCATGGGGCCGAGGATCAGGCCGACGACCACGGGGGCGATCGGATAGCCGAAGCGGCGCAGCACGTAGCCGAGAAGGCCGAACAGGAGCAGCATGCCGAGTTCGACGGCCGAGGGGTTGGCGCCGATGCAGCCGAGCGTGGCGAACACGAGGATGCCGGCATAGAGCCACGGACGCGGGATCGTCAGAAGGCGAACCCACAGCCCGATTAGCGGCAGGTTCAGCACCACCAGCATCAGGTTGGCGATCAGAAGGCTGGCGACGAGACCCCAGACGATCTGGGGCGAGGTGATGAAGAGGAGCGGCCCCGGCTGGAGCCCGAACTGCTGGAACGCGGCCAGCATGATCGCGGCGGTCGCCGAGGTCGGCAGGCCGAGCGTCAGGAGCGGCACCAGCGTTCCGGCAGCCGAGGCGTTGTTGGCCGCTTCCGGACCGGCGACGCCCTCGATCGCGCCGTGGCCGAACTCTTCGGGGTGCTTGGTGAGGTTCTTTTCCAAGGAATAGGACAGGAACGTGCCGATCTCGGCGCCGCCCGCCGGCATCGCGCCGATCGGGAAGCCGACCGCGGTTCCGCGCAGCCAAGGCTTCCAGGAGCGCTTCCAGTCCTCCTTGGTCATCCAGAGCGAGCCCTTCACGGCCTCGATCGCGTCCGGCGTTCGGCTGGCGGCGGCCGCCACCACGAGGCATTCGCCGATGGCAAAGAGCGCGACCGCCAGCGTCGTCACCTCGATGCCGTCCAGAAGATTGGCCGAGATCGAGCCGAAGAAGCCGGCGAGCGCCGCCCAAAGGCCGGCGAAGGACGAGGATGGATCGGCGGCGAGCCCCTGGAAGGCTTGAGCGATCGGGGTCAGCGTCAGGCGGGCTTGGCCGGTCTGAAGGTCGATGCCGACGAGGCCGAGTGTCAGGCCGATGACGAGGGCGCTGAGGCCGCGCAGCGCTGAATCGCCGAAGGCGGCCGAGACGGTGACGAAGGCGAGGATCATCAGCGCGAAATATTCGGCTGGCCCGAAGGACAGGGCGAAGGACACGATCACCGGGGCCAGGAACGCAAGGCCGAGCGTCGCGATCAGGCCTGCGATGAAGGAGCCGATGGCCGCGGTCGCCAGCGCCGGGCCGCCGCGCCCCTTACGCGCCATCTTGTTGCCTTCCAGCGCCGTGATGATCGAGGCGCTTTCGCCCGGCGTGTTAAGCAGGATCGAGGTCGTCGATCCGCCGTACATGCCGCCGTAGTAGATGCCCGCGAACATGATCAGCGAGCCGGCGGCGTCGAGCTGGTAGGTCACCGGCAGGAGCAGCGCCACGGTGAGCGCCGGGCCGATGCCGGGCAGAACGCCGACGGCGGTGCCGAGCGTCACGCCGATCAGGGCGTAGAGAAGGTTCATCGGCTGGGCGGCAACCACCAGGCCTTGGCCGAGAAGGGCGAACGTATCCATCGCGCAAGATCCGCGTCAAAACTGGCGCGGCGGAGCGAACCCCAGCGGCGCGAGAAGGGTATGGGCCTCCGGCGCGCGGAGGTTTCAGATCATAGGTTCGAGCCCGGCGAAGCGCCGGCGCCCGAGACCGAAGCCGCTCAGCCGAACAGGCGCTCCAGCGGCCCAGCCGGCAGGGCGAGGTTCAGGACCTTGGTGAACATCAGCCAGATCGCGAGGCTGAGGAGAATGCCGACCGGGATCGACACATAGAGCTTCCGCTTGCCGAAGGCGCGTGCCGTCGCGGCGAAGAGAAGGCCCGTCGCGATGGAAAAGCCGGCCGTCGTCAGAAGCAGGAGCTGCGCCGCCAGGCCGCCAACGATCCAGACGATGGGCGCGAACTCGTCGTGGTCCCGCTCGGGAAAGCGGCCGCGCCAGGCTTCGATCGCCGTCCACACGGCAAGGCCCACCAGCGCCAGGCCGATCAGCGTCGGGAAGGTTCCCGGACCGATGCGCTCGTAGGCACCGCCGCTGATGGCGCGTGCGTCCCACAGAACGAGGAGGCCGAGGATCCCGAGGCCTGCCCCGATCGCCAGCGCCGCCCGATCGGGGCGGCGCTCGGCCGGTGCCGTATCCGAACGATCGGACATTACTGGACGAGGCCGATCGCGGTCAGGACTTCGCGCGTGTCCGTGATGTTCTTGGCAAGCTCGGTCTTGAACTCGTCGCCGGCCAGGAACGTGTCCTGCCAGTTATTGCGCTCCAGGACCGCCTTCCATTCCGGCGTCTGGACCATCTTGCCGAGATTGTCGGTGATGGCGGCGGTCTGCTCGGCCGAGATGCCCGGAGCGGCCGCGACCATGCGCCAGTTCTGAAGCTCCATGTCGAGGCCGGCTTCCTTCAGCGTCGGCGCCTCGGAGCCCGGAACGCGCTCCGCGCCGGTGGTGGCCAGAAGGCGCAGCGTGCCCGCCTTCACCTGGGACTCGAACTCGCCGTAGCCCGAGATGCCGGCCGCGACCTGCTGGCCGAGAATGGCCGCCAGCGCCTCGCCGCCGCCCGAGAAGGCGATGTAGTTGATCTTCTTCGGATCGACGCCGCCCGCCTGCGCCAGAAGGCCGGCCGCGATGTGATCGGTGCCGCCCGCCGAGCCGCCGGCAATGGCGACCGCGCCGGGATTTTCCTTCATGGCGGCGACGAGGTCGGCGATCGTCTGGTAGGGCGAGGAGGCAGGCACCACGATCGCCTCGTCCTCACCGGTCAGGCGCGCGATGGGCGTGACCTGATCGAGGGTGACGGGCGACTTGTTGGTGAGGATCGCGCCGACCATCACGTAGCCGCCGACGAGCAGCGCGTTCGGGTTGCCGGACTTGGAGGACACGAACTGGGCGAGGCCGATCGTGCCGCCGGCGCCCGGAACGTTGACGACCTGGACGTTGCTGGCCAGACCCGATTCCTGCAGCGTGTTCTGCATGGCGCGGGCGGTCTGGTCCCAGCCGCCGCCCGGCGAGGCGGGCGCGATGATCTCGTAGGCCGGCGCCTGCGCAAAGGCGCTGGTGGAAACGAGAAGGGCCGCAAGGGCGCCCAAAAGCATGGTCTTCATCTGGAATGATCCTCCCGGAAGAATGGCACAAAGGTCGTCGATGCGGCCGTCTTGTCGGGAAGCGGAGTTCGGGCGAGCCGTCGATCGGCTCGAACCCTGGGCGGCCGACCCCTCCAGGCCCGCCGTTGCATGCGGTCGTCCTCAGCCTCCCCGGCCGTCTGGAAACATCCTAACAAAGGGTTCCTGTCAAAAACCTGTCACTGCGGACGCACGATTTCGGACCAGGTTTCCAGGAAGCGCTCGCGGCGCTGCCGGTCGAGGCCGACGAGAAGCGAGGGGCTGAGCGGCACGGGCTGCACCGCCCCGCGACCGAGCGCGGCGATGCTCTCAGTCGTCCAGCGCCCGGGCGTGCCCGGGATTACGGCGCCGAGCGCGGCGGGACCGGCGAGGATCGCCTGGCCTTCGGGCGAGAGCGCGAAGTCCAGGAACGCCTCGCCGAGATCGGGGCGTTCGGCCTTGACCGGCACGAACATCGAGCGCGTGAGAACCAGGACGTAGTCGTCCGGCACCACGATGCCGATGCGCGACCCGGCGTCGGCCCGGGCGAAGGCGTAGGAGCCGAGCACGTTGTAGCCGATCGCCAGATCCCCGCGCTCCACGCCGTCGAGAATTTCCGGGCTCGCGCCGCTGACGCGAACGCCCGCCCGCCCGAAGGCGCTGGTGAGGCGCCAGAAATAGGACGACACCGACTGGTCTTGGCTGGCCAGAAGATAGCCGACGCCCGATCGGCCGACATCGTAGGTCGCGACGCGGCCCGCGAGCCGCACGGCCTGCCGCTCGAGGAGTTCGGCCAGCTCCAGATGGGAGCGCGGCACTTCCGCCTCCGACAGGATGTCGCGGTTGTAGACGATCACCGCCGGCTCGAAGGAAAACCCGTAGAGTTCGGAGCGCCACTGCGCCCAGCCCGGCAGCGAGCCGGCCGCGGCAGGCCGTACGGTTCGCGCGAAGCCGTCGTTGGCGAGCTTGACCTGTAGATCGGGGGCCGAGCTCATCACGAGGTCGGGCGAGGGGTCGAGTCCCTTGACGAAGTCCTCGTAGATCCTGCGCGTTTCGCCTTCCACGTAGTCGACCCCAACATCCCCCCGCTTTGCCTGGAAGCCGCGCACGAGGTGGGAGAACAGGGCGGTATCCGTGGCGCCGAGGATGCGCAGCCGCGTGGCGTTCCCGCCGTCGGGCGCGGGATAGTGCGTTTCGCCCGCAAGAGCCACGGAGGAAAGACACGCCGCCACCGACACCACGGCGAGAAGGGCGAAAGCCCGCATTCCGGCGCCCCTCGCAACGGCTTTGGCGCGCGGCAGCTCGAGCCGTACGACGAGGCCGCCTCCCGGCCGGTCCTCCAGCGCGATCGCCCCGTGCATCGCCTCCACCGCGCGCCGGACGATGGCCAGTCCCAAGCCCGATCCGTTGGTGCCGGCCGCCGCCGAGCCGCGCCGGAAGCGTTCGAACACGGCGGCGCGTTCGGGAAGCGGGATGCCCGGTCCCCGGTCGGCGACCTCGATGCGCAACGTCTCGACTCCGGCTTCGTGAACTTCGATCTCCACCTCCCCTCCCGAATAGGTCAGCGCGTTGTCCACGAGGTTGCGCAGCATCTCGCGCAGCACCACCCGGTCGGCCTGGAGCCGTTCGCCGGCAGCGGCCGAAGACATCACGACGTGGACCCTGTCGCCGAGGTCGGGGTCCAGCCGGCGTACCACCTCGGTCAGCACGGCTCCGATCGCGATCGCCTCGCCGGGTGCCGCCTCCAGCCGGTGCGAGATCGTCGCGTCCATCAGAAGCTGGGACACGAGCTGGCTCGCCTGCACCGCCTCCTCGTGGATCCGCTCGACCTGCGCGCGCAGGGCCGCCGGCTCGCGTTCGCCCTTGGCGACTTCGGCCTGGAGCCGGAGCGAGGCGAGCGGCGTGCGGATTTCGTGGGCAGCTTCCGCCACGAGGGCCTCCAGCCGCTCGCGCGCGGTGCGCAGGCGCTCCATGAAGCCGTTCAAGGCGCCGACGAGCTGGGCGACCTCGGAAGGGACGGGCAGGTCCACGGGGGCGAGATTTTCGGGCGCGCGCCCGCGCAGGTGGCGTTCGAGAACCAGGAGCGGGCGGACGGCGCGCCCGATCCCGAACCACAGAAGCACGAGCGCCAGCGGCGCGAGCGCCACCACGGGCAGGAGCGCGTTGCGGAAGATTTCGGCGGCCAGCGCGTCGCGCTCGCCGCGCGTTTCGGCGACCCGCACCGTCGCCCAGCCGGTGCCCGACCCAATGGACACGAGGCGACCGGCGCTGGCGACGCGCACCCGTTCCCCGCGATAGGCGACGTCCGCGAAGACCGGATCGACGTCGTCGGCCGGGGGGAGGCCCTCGGACAGGTCGGGATAGCCGGTGACGTTGGCTCCGTCCGGCGCTTCCACCGCGTAGAAGATGCGGTCGCTGCCGGTGAACATGGCGAAGGAAGCAAGCGGCAGTTCCACCGTCACCTCGCCTTCCTCCAGCTGCACCGCGCCGGCGATGGTGAGGGCTGAGGCGGCCAGAAGCCGGTCGAAGGCGCGCTCGGACGCCCGCTCGGCATAATCGCGGATGAAGGCGACGAGGACGAGCGCCGCGAGCGCCAGGAGAACAGTCGCCGCGACCAGGATGCGCCGGCGGATGGAAACGGCCTCAGGCGCCATCGCGAACCCGTGCGAGATAGCCGGTGCCGCGCACCGTCACGATCTCGACGGCCGAGCGGTCGAGCTTGCGGCGCAGGCGCGAGACGTAGAGCTCCAGCGCGTTCACCGACACGGCTTCGTCGAAGGAAAAGAGCTGGCCCATCAGCTGCTCCTTCTGCACCACGACGCCCGGCTTCGAGAGGAGGATTTCGAGAAGCCGGAACTCGCGCCGCCCGAGGTCCACCGGGTCCGCTCCGATGCTCACCCCGTGGCCGGCCCAATCGACGCGCAGGTCGCCATAGGCGGACAGGCTCGTCGTCTGGCCTGCGCGCCGGCGCAGAAGGGCGCGAAGGCGCGCGTCCAGCTCGCGCAGGTCGAAGGGCTTGACCATGTAGTCGTCGGCGCCCTGGTCGAGGAGGCTCACCTTGTCGTCGATCTCGGAACGCGCCGTCATCACCAGAACGGGAACCGCGATCCGGGCGCGGCGAAGCTCGGAGATCACCCAGAGCCCGTCGCGTCCCGGCAGGGTGAGGTCGAGGATAACGGCGTCGAAGGCGTCGAGGCCGAAGGCTTCGAGCGCGTCCTCGCCGTTTCGCACCCACTCCACCGAATGGCCGGCCTGGCGCAGATGGCGGTTCACGGCGTCGCCGAGGCCTTCGTTGTCCTCCACCAGAAGCATGCGCATGAAAAGGGCGGCCCCGCCGTCGATCGATCGGGTCCGAGCATAGGCATTCGCGCAAATGTTGGGAACCGGGCAGGAGGCACCCGGTGCCCGGAGAGGTTGATTCCGGCGCCCGTCTGCCTTTATCGCTCAGCGACCATTGCGAAAGGCCCCGGAAGCTCATGAACCCCATCGCACTCGTCGGGCTTGCAGCCGACCTTCGCCGTCACGCCCAAACGCGGGGGCCGGTGACGGTCGGCGTCGCGGGCGCGGGGCAGATGGGAATCGACCTCCTGGTGCAGCTTCGCCTGATGCCGGGCGTGCGGCTCGGCGCCGTCTCGACCTCGCGCCCCGCTGAAACCGAAGAGGCGCTCCGCTATGCCGGCTACGCGCCGGAGGAGAGCGTGCGCGCGTCCAGCGCGGACGGCGTGAACGCCGCGATCGAGGGGGGGCAGGCTGCCATCGTTGCGGACGCCAAGATCGTCTGCGAGAGCGGGCGCATCGACGTGGTGATCGATGCGACGGGAAGCCCGAGCTTCGGAACGGTCCTGGCGCTCGAAGCCTTTCGCCACGGCAAGCATGTGGTGATGCTGAACGTCGAGGCCGACATCACGATCGGCCGCTATCTGAAAGCCGAAGCCGCGCGCGCTGGGGTCGTCTACACGGGGGCGGCTGGCGACGAGCCCCAGTCCACGATCGAGCTGATCGGCCTTGCGCAATCGCTCGGCCTCGAGATCGTTTCGGCCGGCAAGGGAAAGAACAACGCACTCGACTTTGCGGCGGTGCCGGCGGACTACGAGGAGGAGGCGGCGCGGCGCAACATGAACGCGCGCATGCTGGTGGAGTTCGTGGACGGCTCCAAGACCATGGTGGAGATGGTGGCGATCGCCAATGCCACGGGTTTGCGTCCGGACGTGCCCGGCATGCACGGGCCGAACGCCACCGCCGAGGATCTGGCGCAGGTTCTCTGCACGCGCGAGGACGGCGGCATCCTGTCGCGCTCGGGCTGCGTCGATTATTCCATCGGCCGGGGCGTCGCGCCCGGCGTCTTCTGCATCGTCAAGCCGCGTCACCCCCGCGTCCTAGAGCGGATCGCCGATCTAAAGGTGGGGCCGGGGCCGTGCTTCGCCTTGTTCCGCCCATTCCACCTGACCTCGATCGAGGTGCCGCTGTCGGCGATCCACGCCGTGATCCACGGGACGCCCCACTTGGAGCCGCTGGACCGGCCGGTGGCCGAATGCATCGCGGTGGCTAAGCGCGACTTGGCACCCGGCGAAGTGCTCGGGCGCATCGGCGAGACGCAGTATCGCGGCTTCGCGATGACGTGGGGCGAAGCGCGCGCGGTCGGCGGCCTGCCGCTGGGCTTGGCCGAGGGCGCGCGCGTGACGCGAGCGGTGAAAGCCGGCGAAAAGCTGACCTATGCCAACTGCGCGCCCGACGAGACGCTGGAGATCACGCGCATCCGCCGCGTTCTGGACGAGGCGGATGCGGTGTTCGCGGCCTAGCGGCCTTTCCGGGTAAAATTGATCCCGAGGCTTGGGATTGGAACGTTCCGCCCATCTGGAGGCGGCGGAAACGGGCTGGCGCGCTGGATAAGCGACAAGGCGGCTTCATCGATCAGTGGGTTTCCGGATGATCCTACGAGGCGGACGCCTGTTGCGGCACCGCTAGCCGTGATGGTGAAGGACACCCGCGCCGTTCCTATGGGATCTCCACGCAGATTGCGTTTGAACCTGTTCAGCCTCGCCTGGACTTGGTTTTTCCAACTCGCAACGGACGCCGCCGAACTTTGACGCGCTCCTTGCGTCGACTGCGAGGCGCGCGACGCCTGCGAGGGCGGCGGCGCCGCCTGCTGACGTCGCTCGGTACGGGGGCGCTCGGTGCGCGGACGCTCCTGACGCTTCTCGACCCGCGGCCTTTCGGGCCGTTTCTGCGCGACCTCTCGGCGCGGCTCGGGCGGGCGCGGGCGCATTTGCGGAATCGGTGCGTTGATCACCGCTTCCGCCGGCGCATCGGTCACCGGAAGCTCGGGCTGGCGCTCGGGGGGCGGCTCGGGAAGCGGTTCCGGCTCCGGTTCGGGCAGCGGCTCCGGCTCTTCCACCGGCGGCGGCTCTGGGGGAGGTGGCTCTTCCGGCTCCGGCGGTGGAGGAGTGGGCTCCGGCGGGGGCGGCTCGGGCTCCGGCTGCGGTTCAGGTTCCGGCTCGGGCGGCGTTTCCGCGGGCGGCGTCTCGACGGCGGGCGCGGCGGGCGCGGCCGGCGGCTCGGGCGCGGCGAGCTCGATCAGGATTGGCGCTTCGGGCGCGCCGGCCGGCGGCGTCGCCACCGGCGGCATCTGAACGAAGAACCAAGCGGCGGCGGCATGGGCCGTGGCGACGGCCAGCACCGCGACGCCCCAGCGCGCGGCCCCAGCGAAGCCGGACGAGCGCTCGATATCCCGAGGATTGGCAAGGCTCATGGCTGCGGGGCGGCTCCGGCGGCGTCGGCAGGACCCGCCGCGCCGGCGTTCTCGAGGCCGACGAGCGCGATCTTCAGATAGCCCGCGTCGCGCAATCCGTTCATCACTTCCATCAGGTCGCCGTAGTCGACGGCGGCATCGGCGCGCAGAAAGATGCGCTCGTCGCGCTTGCCCCCCGTTCGCGCGTCGAGCGCCGCCTGCAGGCCCTCGCGCGTGACCTCGGCTTCGCCGAGCACGAGGTTCAGATCGTCCTGAACGGTGAGATAGAGCGGCTCGTCCGGCCGCTGCTGCGGCTGGGCGTTCGACACCGGCAGGTCGACCGGCACGTCCACCGTCGACAAGGGCGCGGCGACCATGAAGATGATCAGGAGAACCAGGACAACGTCGATGAAGGGCGTGACGTTGATCTCGGAGACTTCGCCCGAATCGTCGTCGTCGCCGCTCTTGAGGCTGACACCCATCGCGCCTACTCCGCCGCCGAACGCGGATAGGGCGCGCGGGTGACGGCGCTCGTCACCTTGGCGCGGTCGAGATCGCGCGACAGGTGCTGGAGGACGCCGGCCGAAGCGTCCGACAGGACCGCCCGGTAGCCGGAAATGGCACGCGCGAAGACGTTGTAGATGATGACGGCGGGAATGGCGGCGACGAGGCCGATCGCGGTGGCGAGCAGCGCTTCGGCGATGCCCGGCGCCACCACGGCGAGGTTGGTGGTGTTGGCCTGACTGATGCCGATGAAGGAGTTCATGATGCCCCACACGGTGCCGAACAGGCCGACGAACGGCGCGGTGGAGCCGATCGTCGCCAGAAGGCCGGTGCCGCGCGCCATGCGCCGGCCGGCGCGTGCTTCGATGCGCTGAAGGGCGATGGCGGCGCGTTCCTTGATGCCTTCGGGGCCGAGACCCTGCGAGCGGGCGCGCTCCTCGGCCGCCGCGCGCACCATGGCGCCGACGGGGCCGCGCTTCCAGCCGCTGGCCTCGACGTTTTCTGCGAGCGGCAGCCCCTCGGCTTGCGTCAGGCGACGAACGCCCCGGCTGGCGCGCGTCTTGGCGGCGGTAAGCTCCAGGACCTTGGCGAGCCAGATCGTCCAGGTGACGACGGAGGCGAAGGCAAGGCCGATCATCACCGCCTTCACGACGTAGTCGGCGGCCATGAACATGCCCCAGGGGGACAGGTCGTGCGGCAGGGTCGCCGTGGCGGTCGCATCGCCCGTTTCGCCGTCCGCATCGACGCTCACCGGCTCGACCGGAACCGGGTTCGAAGGCGCAGCGCCCGGCGTCGAGCCGGCTGGCGTGGGGGTGCCCGGCGAAGCCGCCGCAGCGGGGGCGGGTTCGGTCGCGGGCGGCGTCGAGGCCGCGGGCGCCGCGCTCGGTGCAGCGGCGGGCGATGCCGGGGCGGGTGTCGAAGCCGGAGCGGAGGGCGTGGACGGGGTCGAAGGCGCGACGGCGGCGGGTGCCGGGGCCGGGCCGGGGCTCGTCTGCGTCGTGGGGGCAGGCGAGGACGGCGCGGTTTCCTGCGCCAGAACCGGGCCGGCGATCAGCGGCAGCGCCAGCAGCGCGCCGAGCACGAGCCGCCCGTTGCCGAGCCGGGGAAACGCGTGAGACGACATGTCCTTTGCCATAGGCGACCTTCCATCGACCGGGCCGGTCATGGCCCGCACCGCAGCCCGCCCCAAAAGGCCGGCGGGTTCTGCGATCAATACATGAAACTTGAAGTCAGGTTTTCCATACGCAGGACATAGCTGGCGCACAAGCCTTTCCCGGCAATCTTTCCCCAGGGAAGGCGGCGCCTCGCTTCGGGCTCTCGTCGTTGCGAGGCGGGGGATCGACAGTTGGTCGTCGCGCTCCACCATAGTGGCGAACCTTGAAAGGGCCGTGTCCGCTCGTTCGACGCGCCGCGACCCGTCTCGAACTTCGCCGAGGACATTTCGATGAGCGCGCTTCCCACTGCGGCCAACGACGGCACTCCCACCAACTCGCTCGCCCAGAAGACGATCGACACGATCCGCACCCTGTCGATGGACGCGGTTCTGAAGGCCCATTCCGGCCATGTCGGCGCGCCGCTGGGCCTCGCGCCGACCGCCTACACCGTGTGGTCTGAGTTCCTGCGCACCGACCCCTCCCGCCCGGACTGGCCGAACCGCGACCGGTTCGTCCTCTCCGTCGGCCACGGATCGATGCTGCTCTACGCTCTCCTGCATCTGGCCGGCGTCGAGGAGATCGACGCGGACGGGCGTAAGACGGGCAAGCCGGCTGTCTCGATCGAGGATATCGAGGGTTTCCGTCAGCTGTCCTCCAAGACGCCGGGACACCCGGAATACCGGATGACCACCGGCGTCGAGACCACGACCGGCCCGCTCGGCCAGGGCTGCGGCAACTCGGTCGGCATGGCGCTCGCCGAGCGCTATCTCGCCGCGCACTACAACCGGCCGGAGGCGACCGTCTTCGACCACGACGTGATCGTCCTGTGCGGCGATGGCGACATGATGGAGGGCGTGTCGTCGGAGGCCGCCTCGCTCGCCGGTCACCTCAAGCTCTCCAACCTCCTCTGGATCTACGACAACAACCGCGTCTCCATCGAAGGCTTCACGGACCTCGCCTTTTCCGAGGACGTCGCGGCGAGATTCCGGGCCTACGGCTGGAAGACGCTCCATGTCTCCGACGGCAATGATCTCGCCGCCATCCACGACGCGGTCGCCGAGTTCCGCCAGACAGACGACCGGCCGACGCTGATCGTGGTGGACACGGTGATCGGCTACGGCCTCCAGAAGCAGCAGGGCACGGCGAAAGCGCACGGCGAAGCCTTCGACGCCGAGGATGTGAAAGGGGCCAAGCGCTTCTACGGCTGGCCCGAGGACAAGAGCTTCTTCGTGCCGGACGGCGTGGCGGACGCCTTCCGAAGCGCGATCGAGGAGCGGGGCCGGGCGCTGCGCGAAACGTGGGAAGCCGACTTCGAGCGCTACCGCGCGGCCCATCCGGGGCTCGCGGCCGAGATCGACGCCATGCGGCAAGGCAAGCTGCCGGAGGGCTGGGACAAGGACATCCCGAGTTTCGAGGCGGATGCCAAGGGCGTCGCCTCGCGCGATGCCGGCGGCAAGGTGCTGAATGCCATCGCGCCGCATCTGCCCTATCTCGTCGGCGGCTCGGCCGATCTCGCTCCTTCTAACAAGACGCTGATCTCCGGCGACGCCGGCTCGTTCGAGGCCGGCGACTATGCCGGTCGGAACCTTCATTTCGGCATTCGCGAGCACGCGATGGGCTCGATCGCCAACGGCATGGCGCTCACCTACCTCAAGGCCTACGCCTCCACCTTCCTCGTCTTTTCCGACTACATGCGCGCGCCCATCCGCCTGTCGGCGATCATGGAAGTGCCGGTGGTCTGGGTGTTCACCCACGATTCCATCGGGGTCGGCGAGGACGGGCCGACGCACCAGCCGATCGAGCAGCTGATGAGCCTTCGCGCCATTCCGGGGCTCAACACGATCCGCCCCGCCGACGCCAACGAGACGGCGGAAGCCTGGCGCGTCGCGCTGGAGCAGACGCACGAGCCGGCGGCCCTCATCCTGTCGCGCCAGCCGCTGCCGACTTTGGACCGCTCGAAATACGCTTCTGCCTCCGGCCTCAAGCGCGGCGCCTACGTGCTGGCGGGCTCGCAGGACGAGCGGCCGGACGTGATCCTTCTGGGAACGGGCTCCGAGATTTCGCTCTGCATCGAGGCGCACGAGAAGCTCGTGGCCGAGGGCGTGAAGTCGCGCGTCGTCTCCATGCCGTCCTGGCATCTCTTCGAACGCCAAGACGAGAGCTACCGCGACAAGGTTCTGCCCCCCGATGTGATGGCGCGCGTGGCGGTGGAGCAGGGCGGCTCGCTCGGCTGGGACCGCTATGCCGGCGCCAAGGGGGGCAAGGTGGTGATGACGACCTTCGGTGCCTCAGCCCCGATCGCCAAGCTGCAGGAAAAGTTCGGCTTCACGGTCGACAACGTCCTGAAGCTCGCGCACGAGCAGATCGCCGCAGGGCGCTCCTGAACCTCTCCCATGCTTTCGCGACGGCCGGACCAAGAGTTCCGGTCGCGCTTCCTCCCCATCGACATCAAGGTTGAATCTTCATGCAGATCGCGATCATCGGCCTCGGCCGCATGGGCGGCAACATCACCCGTCGCCTCATGCAGCATGGCCACGAATGCCTCGTCTATGACCGCAACGCGGAGACCGTCTCCGCCCTGTCAGGCGAGGGCGCCAAGGGTGCCAGCTCGTTGGCCGACCTAGCGAAGGCCTTCTCGGACCGTAAGGTGTTCTGGGTCATGCTGCCGGCGGGCGAGCCGACGGAAGCCGCAATCCGCGATCTCGGCGCGCTCTGCGCCCCCGGCGATGTCGTGATCGACGGCGGCAACACGTTCTACAAGGACGACATCCGCCGTTCGAAGGAACTCGCCGAAAAGGACGTCGCCTATGTCGACGTCGGCACCTCGGGCGGCGTCTGGGGGCTGGAGCGCGGCTATTGCATGATGATCGGCGGGCCGGAGGACACGGTGCGCGATCTCGATCCGATCTTCGATGCCCTGGCGCCCGGCGCCGGTGCGATCGAACGGACGCGCGGGCGCGATGCGGCCGACAGCCGTGCGGAGCGTGGCTATATCCATGCCGGACCGGCGGGCGCCGGCCATTTCGTCAAGATGGTCCACAACGGCATCGAATACGGGCTGATGCAGGCTTATGCCGAAGGCTTCGACATCCTGAAGACCAAGAACTCGCCCCTTCTGCCGGAAGACGAGCGGTTCGAACTCAATCTGCCGGACATCGCCGAAGTCTGGCGGCGCGGCTCGGTGATCTCGTCCTGGCTTCTCGACCTGACGGCGATCGCGCTGGCGGGCGACAAGGACCTTCATCGCTTCTCCGGCAATGTGGCCGATTCCGGCGAAGGGCGCTGGACGCTGGAAGCGGCGATGGAGGAGGCCGTGCCGGTCAACGTCCTGTCGGCCGCGCTCTACGCGCGCTACCGCTCGCGCCAGGAGGCGACCTTCGGCGACAAGATGCTGTCGGCGATGCGCTTCGGCTTCGGCGGCCATGTCGAGATCCCGCAATAGCATGACGGAGCTCGACCCGGCGCTCGCCGCCCGCATCCGCCTCGTCATCTGCGACATCGACGGCACGATCGTGCGCGACGACAAGAACCTTTCGGAAGCGACGATCAAGGCCGTGACGAGGGCGCGGGACGCCGGCATCGCGGTGACCCTGATCAGCGCCCGGCCCGCGAGCGGGCTCGGCGCCATCGTGCGCGAACTCAGGGTGAAAGGGGCGGTCGGCGCCTTCAACGGCGGCACGCTGTTCGAGGCCGGCGGCGCGGTGATCGAGGCGCATCGCCTGGCACCCGACGATGCGCGGCGGGCCGTCGCCATGCTGGACGAGGCGGGCGTTCCGGTCTGGGTGTTCGCCGACGGCCTCTGGCTCGCGCGCGACAAGGACGCGCTGCACGACGATCGCGAGCGCAAGGCGGCGCAGCTCGAGCCGACGATCACGCGCGACTTCACGCCCTGGCTGGACCGGGCGGACAAGGTGGTCGGCGTGTCCGACGACTATCCGCTGGTCGAACGGATGGAGAATGAGATCGGCCAAGCGCTCGGGGACACCGCCAACGTGGTGCGCTCGCAGCGCTACTTCCTCGACGTGACCGCCAAGGTCGCCAACAAGGGCGACGGCGCGGCGTTCCTGGCCAAGGCCCACGGCGTGCCGCTCGACGAGACGGCGGCCGTCGGCGACATGCCGAACGACATTCCGATGATCCGCCGCGCCGGGCTCGGCGTCGCCATGGGGCAGGCGGCGGACGCGGTTCGCGAGGCGGCGGGCTTCGTTACCGCCTCCAACGAGGAGGATGGGGTCGCTCGGCTCCTCGACCTTTTGGTCGAGGCGCGGCGCTAGATCAGCGCCAGGACGCGGGCCGGGCCGCCGGTTCCGCCGCGATGCTTGGGCGCGCCAACGACGATCGTGGCGCCCGTCACCGGCAGGTCCTCGAGGTTGGCGAGACCCTCGACGCCGTAGCGCCCGCCGGGCAGCCAGGAATTGTGGACCGCGAAATCAGTCGAGTTGCCGGGGTCGAGCGAGAGCGTGTCCACCCCGATCGCCGCGACACCCCGCTCGGCCAGGAGGTCGGTCGCGGATTTTGCAAAGCCGGGAAAGGTGAAGGCGTTCGACGCGTCGTTGCGAAAGCCCGGCGTTCCGACCTTCTTCGCCCAGCCCGAACGCAGGGCGACGAGTGCGCCGGCCGGAATCTCACCGTGGGCCGAGACGAAGGTCTCGACGTCCTCGGCGTCCAGCGCAGCGTTCGGATCGTCCTTCGCCTTCGCCGAAATGTCGATGATGCAGAGCGGGCAGACGAGGCTTTGCGGCTCCAGTTCGTCGACGCTCGTGCCGTCCTTCGAGAAGTGCAGCGGGGCGTCGATATGGGTGCCGGTGTGCTCGAAGATCGTCAGCTTGTAGAGCTGGTAGCCGTGCTCGTCGAACGCGACGGCCTGATCCATCTCGATGCCCGGAACGCCGTCGAAGGTCGGAAACTTCGCGTCGTAGGCATGGGTGAGATCGACGACGCGGCCCGTGTTCTGCGCCAGCGCCGGCCGGTTCGCGGCCAGGCTGGCGGCGAGCGCCGCACCCGTGGTCGCGGCGGCGCCGGCGAAGAATGAACGGCGCGACAGCATGTTGCTCTTCACGCCTTCGATCACGCAAGTATGGCACATGGAAGCCGATCCTTCGGGGTCGCTGAGGGAATGTCGAAGCGGAGACTACCCGCACCACCCGGCGTTGCAAGTTGACGCCGGCCCCAAGCGCCTCGCCACGCCAGGTTAAATTATATAAGGACATCCTTATATGATCGTGCCGGCTTCCCCGGTTCCAAGGTTTCGCGCATGAGCTCCCCGTCCGACACCCTGTTCGCCGCCCGCCCCGTGCTCCCGCGAGAGGACGTCTGGACGGCGCTGCGCCGAGCGGCGTCCGAGCGCATCCTGATCCTCGACGGCGCGATGGGCACGCAGATCCAGGGGCTGGGGCTCGGGGAGGAGCACTTCCGGGGCGAGCGGTTCCAAGGATGCGCCTGCCATCTTCAGGGCAACAACGACCTTCTGGTCCTGACCCAGCCGAAAGCCATCGAGGACATCCACTTCGCCTATCTCATGGCGGGCGCCGACATCGTCGAGACCAACACGTTTTCCGGCACCACCATCGCTCAAGCCGACTACGAGATGGAAGCGGTGGTCTACGAGCTGAACCGCGAGGGCGCCGCCGTCGCGCGCCGTGCGGCTCGGCGCGCCGAGGAAGCGGACGGGCGCCGCCGCTTCGTGGCGGGCGCCGTCGGGCCGACCAATCGGACCGCCTCGATCTCTCCGGACGTCAACAATCCCGGCTTTCGCGCCGTGTCCTTCGACGAGCTGCGCGCGGCCTATGCCCAGCAGATCCGCGGGCTCGTCGACGGCGGCTCCGATATCGTCCTCATCGAGACGATCTTCGACACGCTGAACGCCAAGGCGGCGATCTTCGCGGCGGAGGAAGTGTTCGCGGAAAGCGGCGTCTCGCTTCCCGTCATGATCTCGGGCACCATCACCGACCTGTCGGGGCGAACCCTGTCGGGTCAGACGCCGACCGCCTTCTGGAACTCGGTGCGCCACGCCAAGCCGTTCACGATCGGGCTGAACTGCGCGCTCGGCGCCGAGGCGATGCGCCCGCATCTGGCCGAAATCTCGGCGGCGGCCGATACGTTCGTCTGCGCCTATCCCAATGCCGGCCTGCCCAACGAGTTCGGCCAGTACGACGAGACGCCGGGCGCCATGGCGGCTCAGGTGCGGGGCTTTGCCGAGGAAGGGCTGATCAACGTCGTCGGCGGCTGCTGCGGCTCGACGCCCGAGCACATCCGCGCCATCGCCGACGCCGTGGCGGGGCTGAAGCCGCGTACTGTCCCGAAGCTCGCGCCGATGATGCGCCTGTCTGGGCTCGAGCCCTTCGCGCTGACCAAGGACATTCCCTTCGTCAATGTCGGCGAGCGCACCAACGTCACCGGCTCGGCCAAGTTCCGCAAACTGATCACCAACGGTGACTATGCGGCGGCGTTGGACGTCGCGCGCGACCAGGTAGCGAACGGCGCACAGGTGATCGACGTCAACATGGACGAAGGCCTGATCGACTCGAAACGCGCGATGGTCGAGTTCCTCAACCTCGTCGCATCCGAGCCCGACATCGCGCGCGTGCCGGTGATGGTCGATTCATCCAAGTGGGAGGTGATCGAGGCCGGGCTCCAGTGCGTCCAGGGCAAGCCGATCGTCAACTCGATCTCGATGAAGGAAGGCGAAGAAGCGTTCCTCCACCACGCCCGCCTGTGCCGCCTGTACGGCGCGGCCGTCGTCGTCATGGCCTTCGACGAGGAGGGGCAGGCCGATACGTTCGAGCGCAAGGTCGCGATCTGCTCCAGGGCCTACAAGCTTCTGACGGAGAACGGCTTTCCGCCCGAAGACATCGTCTTCGATCCCAACGTCTTCGCGGTCGCCACCGGCATCGAGGAGCACGACGGCTACGGCGTCGCCTTCATCGAGGCGACGCGCACGATCCGTGAAACATTGCCGCACGCCCATATCTCGGGCGGTGTGTCGAACCTTTCGTTCTCGTTTCGCGGCAACGAGCCGGTGCGCGAGGCGATGCACGCCGTGTTCCTCTACCACGCCATCCAGGCGGGCATGGACATGGGCATCGTCAATGCCGGGCAGCTCGCGGTCTACGAATCCATCGATCCCGAGCTTCGCGAAGCCTGCGAGGACGTGGTGCTCGACCGGCCGGGGCAGGGCGGCAAGAGCCCGACCGAGCGGCTTCTCGAGATCGCCGAGCGCTATCGCGGCACGGCCGGCAAGGAAGCGAAGGCCAAGGATCTGACGTGGCGCGAGGGGACGGTGGCCGAGCGGCTGTCGCACGCCCTCGTCAACGGCATCACCGAGTTCATCGACGCCGACACGGAGGAAGCGCGGCTTCAAGCCGAGCGCCCGCTCCATGTGATCGAAGGGCCGCTGATGGCCGGCATGAACACGGTCGGCGACCTCTTCGGGGCCGGCAAGATGTTCCTGCCGCAGGTGGTGAAGTCCGCCCGCGTGATGAAGCAGGCCGTCGCCCATCTCCTTCCCTACATGGAGGAGGAGAAGCGGCTGAACGGCGGCGGGGAGCGTTCCAGCGCCGGGAAGATCCTGATGGCGACGGTGAAGGGCGACGTCCACGACATCGGCAAGAACATCGTCGGCGTGGTTCTGGCCTGCAACAACTACGAGGTGATCGACCTCGGCGTCATGGTGCCGGCGGCTAAGATCCTGGAAACCGCCAAGGCCGAAGAGGTGGACGTGATCGGCCTTTCGGGCCTGATCACCCCATCGCTCGACGAGATGGTGCATGTTGCCTCCGAGATGGAGCGCCAGGGCTTCGACGTGCCGCTCCTGATCGGCGGGGCGACCACGAGCCGCGTCCACACGGCGGTGAAGATCGACCCGCGCTACCGAAAGGGGCAGACGGTCTACGTGACGGATGCGAGCCGCGCCGTCGGCGTCGTTTCCAACCTCCTGTCGCCGGAAGCGCGCGAAGGCTATGCCAGCGGCATCCGCACCGAATACGAGAACGTCGCGGAGAAGCACGCCCGCGCCGAGGCCGAGAAGCAGCGCCTGCCGCTGGAGCGCGCGCGCGAAAACCGGCAGCCGGTGGACTGGGCGGCCTTCCGCCCGGTGCGCCCGAGCTTCCTCGGCACGCGGACGTATCAAAGCTGGGATCTCGCCGAACTCGCCCGCTATATCGACTGGACGCCCTTCTTCCAGACATGGGAGCTGAAGGGGCGCTATCCCGCGATCCTCGACGACGAGAAACAGGGGGCGGCGGCGCGCCAGCTCTTCGAGGACGCGCAAGGCATGCTGCGCCAGATCGTCGAGGAGACGTGGTTCCGCCCGCGCGCGGTGGTCGGCTTCTGGCCGGCCAATGCCGTGGGCGACGACATCCGCGTCTTCACCGACGAGGCGCGCAACACGGAGCGCGCGACCTTCTTCACGCTGCGCCAGCAGTTGTCGAAGCGCGGCGACCGGCCGAACGTGGCGCTCGCCGATTTCCTCGCCCCGCGCGAAACGGGTCTCGCCGACTATGTCGGCGGCTTCGTGGTGACGGCGGGAATCGAGGAGGAGGAGATCTCCAACCGCTTCGCGAAAGCCAACGACGATTATGCCGCGATCATGGTGAAGGCGCTGGCCGACCGCTTCGCCGAAGCCTTCGCCGAGCGCATGCACGAATACGTGCGCCGCGAACTCTGGGCCTACGCGCCGGACGAGGGCTTCGCGCCGGACGAGCTGATCGGCGAGCCCTATGCCGGCATCCGCCCGGCGCCGGGCTACCCCGCCCAGCCCGACCACACGGAAAAGGTGACGCTGTTCGAGCTTCTGGATGCGGAAGCCGAGACCGGCGTGAAGCTCACCGAAAGCTACGCCATGTGGCCGGGCTCGTCGGTGTCGGGCCTCTACCTCGCCCATCCCGACAGCTATTATTTCGGCGTCGCCAAGGTGGAGCGGGACCAGGTCGAGGACTATGCCTCCCGCAAGGGCATGGCGGTGGATGAGGTCGAGCGCTGGCTCGGACCCGTTCTGAACTACACGCCCCGGCGCGCCGATCCGCCGGGCGGTGCTTGACGGGTGGGTTCATTGGTTTCGATGCGAGGCTATACCCGCCCTATGCCGCCACGTTATCCGGCTTCCTGACGCCCTTCGCGCTCGTCGCTGACCTTATCCGCGTCGGCATGTGCATGGCGCAAGAGGCAGCCGTGATCGCGGCGCGCTGCGAAGGATTGATGGTGGCACGCCAGGACCTTTAGCGGCTGGGAAATGCTTCTTACCGCCGCGCTGTTCGCGCTCGGTGGTGCCCGGGTCGCCTACGGCTTGGACAACTACGTTATCAGCTGAGTCCAGATCGCCTCCGCGCTATCCAACTCACTCGCCAAGACGGTGGCGCCCGCGAGGCCTGCGCCTGGGTCGCCGACTGTACCGATCGTTCCTGGATGCGGATCGCCCCGGCGCTCGACCTTCTCGCTGGCTTCGCTAGGCCCCCGCTTGGATCGAAGGTGACGTCGACCGGGCAATGGTTCGTGCGGCCCGTCTCCACCCTGTTCGATTTAATACCGAGGGGGCGACGGGCAGCGCTCTGGGGAGGAGGTCCGAGCATCCGGAGGCCCGGCGACGCGCTTCCCTCGTGTGCAACACGGGCAAGAGGGCTCAAAACGCCGTCGCTGCAGGCACGTCGCCCCCCGCCTCGCTTGCCCCTACGACAACTCACATGGCTGATGCCACGCAATAACTCTCTCAACCCGAACC
Source organism: Aureimonas sp. ME7 (assembly GCF_903970965.1). GTDB lineage: Bacteria > Pseudomonadota > Alphaproteobacteria > Rhizobiales > Rhizobiaceae > Aureimonas. The sequence continues at coordinate 233,158 of NZ_CAJCKW010000008.1, forward strand.
GCATCGGCGATCGACCTGGTTCGTCCACCGGTCTCGAAGCGGGCCGACGAGAGAGCAGTGGTATCGGACCCGTTCGTTGATCGAAAGCGGAGAGGAAGGGTGGAGGGGCGCACCGGAAAACGCTTGCGGTCGGCAATGGACCCCAACCCGTCCCCAAGTGGTCAGACCACGGACGGATCACCTGATGAGCGGCGACGTCTCCATCACGCGCGGCGACAGCGACATCCCGAGCGGCTACGAGCGGGTCGTCTCGTTTCTGCGCGAGCAGTTGTTGTCGGGCCAGCTCAAGACCGGGGACTGCCTTCTGCCCGAGCGCGAGCTTTCGGCCCGCCTCAATGTCAGCCGTCCCATGCTGCGCGAGGCGCTTCGCGCGCTGGCGATGATCGGGGCGGTCGAGATCCGGCACGGTGTCGGCACGATCGTGAAGCGACCGGACGTGTCGACGCTCGGCGAGTTCTTCTCCTTCGTGCTGGCGCAGCAGGCGGACGTGATCGACGACATCATGGAAGAGCGCATCGCGATCGAACACCATGCGCCTCGCCTGCCGCCGGGCGACGCAGCCCGATCTCGATCGGATCGCCGACGCCCTGAAGCTGATCGGCGAGACCATCCACGACGTGGAGGCGGGCGGCGCCGCCGACTTTCGTTTCCACGAGGCGATCGTGCGCGCCGCCCGCTCGCCGACGCTCGTCAGCATCTAGGGATCGCTCTCGGCCCTGATGATGCGCTCGCATCTCGACCGTCGCGAGCAGATCATTCGGATCGAGGGGATCGACGAGTTCCTGATCGACCACCATCGGCTGATCTTCTCCGCCATCCTCGATCACGATGCTCGAAGCCGCGCAACGCCTGGTGGAGAGCCGGGGCATGGCCCCTCGCTCCAACCCGTCAACCGGCCAGAACGCAAGAAACAATTCATGAAGATCGTGATCGGCAGCGACCATGCCGGCTTTGCGCTGAAGGGTCAGGTGATCGAGCATCTCAAGGCCGCCGGCCACGAGGTCGAGGATGTCGGGAGCTTCGGCCCGAACCTGGTCGATTTCCCCGATATCGCCCGTCTCGTCTGCGACAAGGTGCGCGGCCGGGACGCCGAGCGCGGCCTTCTCGTCTGTGGAACCGGTGTCGGCGCCGCGATCGCGGCCAACAAGATCCGCGGCATCCGCGCGGCCGTCTGCCACGACGTCCATTCGGCCCATCAGTCGGTCGAGCATGACGACGTCAACGTCATGTGCATCGGCGCCCAGATCGTCGGCCCGTGGCTGGCGGCCGATCTCGTGGACGCCTTCTTCTCCGCCGAGTTCGACCGCAACGAGGATTTCGTGCGCCGCGTCGAAAAGCTCGCGCAACTCGAGACGGCGGATTGATCGGCTGGATGTCACGCATTCGGGTGGGAGGAAGAGCATGACCGCTGCGAACACGGTGCGGGTCGGTTTCGTCGGCCTCGGCACGATGGGCCGCGAGATGGCCCGCAATCTGGTGGAGGCGGGCTTCCCCGTCGCCGCCTACGACATCGATCCGGCGGCGGTCGAGGCCCTGGCCCGCATCGGCACGCGCCCGGCGGCCGACGCGGCGGCGGCGGGCGCGGATGCCGACGTCGGCGTCACCATGCTGTCGGACACGCCGCATGTCGAGGCGGTGGCGTTGGGGGCGGGCGGTCTTGCCGGGTCGATGGCTGCCCCTTTGAACTGCGACCGAACACGGCCCGGCACGCCGCGCAGGGACCACGTCGGCGCAAACACACAAGCGCTTGTCGCCAGGCATCCGAAATCTGCGGCCGTCACGGGGGCGCTCCTCGGCGACGTCGCATGACCAGACGTGGTCGCGGTGTTCGGGCCGGAAACGGATGCAGGCGCCGTCGTTCGGCCAAAAGCGGCTCCGCTTGGGTTGCTTTGGCTGGCACCGTCCGCCCCTCGCGCCGCCCAATCCGCTCGACCTGGCGACGTTCACCTCGACTTGGCGACGTTCACCACCCAGCCTGCATCACGCGAAGGACCGTGATCCGGCGATAGCCATGGCGGCCGTACTGGCGCGCCAGCGCGACGATGTCGGCCATGGGCAGGTCTTCGTTATCTCGGCTCCGCGGCCCCTTGCCTTGCCTTGCGTTGCATAGAGCGATGCTGTCCGAGCGCCCTGGACATGCGGCGCTCGGATGCAGCCAGATGCCGCGGCACATGCTCGATGCCAACGCGCCAAGGCGCGGGGCTCAACAGGTTCCCGAGGCGTTCGGCAAAGCCTCACCCTTCCGGATCAGCGTCTCCAGCGTCCGGTCCGCCACCGCCCTGCGCAGTCGAGCGTTCTCGATCTCAAGGTCCTTCAGGCGCTTGACCCAGGGCAGCCTCCAGGCCGCCGACCTCCTTGCGCCAGCAATCCCGAGGTCACCTCCGTCATACTAATCGAGCGGATCGCGTCCGACGCCCTTTGCCCTTGCGACGCCAGGACCTCGACCCGGCGCATCTGGGCCACGACCTCTTCAGGCTTGCGGATCTGCTTTCGCCTGTCCCTTCTCGCGTTGGCTCAAAGCCATGCTGCAGCGCAGACCACGCCAGTGGTGGAGGATTACTCCGTCATCAAACACGTTGAAGTCAATGACGCGACCGTGCGCATCATTGGAGACACCGCCACGCTCGAACAGGCAATTGACGGGATGCGTGCAGCCGCGATGCGCCATGGAAGGCAATTGATGTTCGCAGATCTGTACGGAAGTGGCGCACCTAGACGGCTCTGACTCGAACGAATTGTTCGAGGTTCTGATCGCCTGGGATGCCCAGCTCACGCACCGCAAATCGTTGGATTTGCAGGTGCCGCCATGCTCTCCCTAGGCGATCTCTTCCTCACCGAAGCCCAGCCGCCCGCGCCGCATTCCGGTAATACCGCCCCGCCTTCGGTAGCCGGCGGCAGCGAGAAGCGCCCTGCGCCCTTTTCGATCCGGCTCACCAAGTCGGACCGCGCCCGCCTGGCTCTGGAGGCCGCGGGCGCTCCGCTGGGTGCCTATATCAAGGCAAAAATCCTTGGCGCTCCGCCGGTCCGCACCTACCGGACGACGTTGACGGTGCAGGATCAGGCCAGCCTCGCCCAGCTCGTCACCGTGCTGGGCCGGGCCAAGCTGTTTCAGAACCTCTCGGAGCTGGCGGACCTCGCCCGCTCCGGTTCGCTGCTCATCGACGAGACGACAACGAGGCAGATCGAGAGCGCACTCGCCGATGTGGCAGAGATGCGCCGCCTGCTCATGTCCGCCCTCGGGCTCAAAGCCACGGAGCGGGCGTCATGATCCTGAAGGGCTCCCAGCGCGGCGGCGGCAAGGACTTGGCCACTCACCTCATGAAGGTGACCGACAACGAGCATGTCCGCATCCACGAGCTGCGCGGTTTTTCCTGCGAGACGCTGCGCGGGGCGTTCCAGGAGATCGAGGCCACCAGCCGGGCGACGCGCTGCCGGCAGTATCTGTTCTCGCTGTCGCTCTCCCCGCCCTCGTCCGCATCGGTCGGAGTCGAGCAGTACGAGGCGGCAATCGCCCGGATCGAGGACCGGCTCGGCCTGGAAGGCCAGCCGCGCGCCATCGTCTTCCATGAGAAGGAAGGCCGCCGCCATGCGCATTGCGTCTGGAGCCGGATCGACACCGATGCCGGCAAGGCGGTGCCACTGCCGTTCTTCAAAACCAAGCTCATGGGGATCAGCCGTGATCTCTATCTGGAACATGGCTGGGCGATGCCGCGCGGCATCGCCGAGGCCGGCAAGCGCGACCCCACAAACTTCACCCTCGCCGAATGGCAGCAGGCCAAGCGCAACGGCCAGGACCCGCGCTGGCTCAAAAGCACGGTTCAGGATTGCTGGAACCGCTCGGACGGCAAGGACGCCTTTGCCAGGGCGCTCGAAGATCGCGGCCTGTTCCTGGCAAGGGGCGACCGGCGCAGCCATGTCGTCGTCGATTTTACCGGCGAGGTCCACGCACTCTCCCGCGCCGTCGCGCTGAAGACGAAGGACGTTCGCGCCCGCCTTGGCGATGGCGCGGACCTTCCGTCCGTCGAGGAGACGCTTGGTAAGCTCGCCAACCTGATGAGCCCGGCCATGCGCCGGCATGTCGAGGAAAGCCGGACGCGGTTCGACAAACAGGCCGCGAAGATCGAGCGGCAGCGGGCCGAGCTTGTCGAGCGCCAGCGCCAGGAGCGCCGGACGCTTGCGGAGGCGCATAAGCGCCGCGTTGCAGACGAGACCAGAGCGCTCGCCGCCGCCATGCCAAGAGGCTTCAAGGCGCTATGGGCCAGGATCAACGGCCAGTACAAGGCGCAGCGGCTCAACAATGAGGCGCAGACACAGCGGACGCGCTCCCACATAGCGCGGGAGCGGCAACGTCAGGCTGAGACGCAGCAGGACGAACGCCAGTCTCTTCAAGTCCAGATCAAGGCGCTGCGCGACCGGCAGGCGGAGCAGCTCCTCTCCTTACGCGGTGACATTGGCCGCTTCGCGAAGATGCGCCGCGCGCAGGAGATGCCGCCGCTCGCGCGCGAGCGCGGAACGCTGTCCCGCGATCAATCCCTCGGCCTCAAGCTCGAACGCTAACGCTCACCAGAGGAGCATCGCAAAGCCATGTCGAACCGTCCCACCTTTATGGGCGGCGTCCTTCTGATCGGCGTCGTCTCCTATCTCGCCTTTCTGTTCTCGCTCGCCCTGTTCGCCATCTCTGCCTTCCTGGCGAGTGTGCTGACGCTCCTGTGCGGCTTCGCCTGGAAGCGGCCCATCCGCCTGTTCCGGTTCTGGATCACGCCGCCGATGGCAAAGGAGTTCATCGCGCGCGGCATCGCTGGCGCGATCATGCTGCCAGTGTTCGCCTGGTTTGCCGGGCGGCTGCTAACCTTCGAGGTCGCTTCCGAAGCCTGGTTCTATCTCGTGGTTGGCGGTTACTCGCTGGGCTCGGTCGGGATTGCCTACTGGCAGCTGAAGCTCGGCGTCCTGCACGATGTCGAATCTGTCTTCGAGATCGTCACGGACAAGCCGCAGATCGATCTCGTGCGCGAGCCGCATCCGCAATCGCTGATCGAGCAGACCGAGCCCTTCCGTTTTGCAGACTGGAATGATGAGGAGGAGTTCAAATGATCGATTGGTTGATATGGGGTAGCGCCATCCTGCGGCAGCGGCGGGCGCGGCACGAGCAGGAACTAGCGTGGCGGGATGCGGCAGAGGCGCGTGTTGCCCGCCTCCGCGCCGAGCGGCAGGCAGCGGCGCAGCTCGCCGCTATGCTGGAGGCCAACCCGTCCGGCCAGCTTGGCAATGCCCAGCTGAATGACCGGGAGGCATTGTGGCGCTCGGGCCTCTTATGAGCGCCCTCGTCCCCGTAACCGCCCGCAATCCGGCGATCCGGTCTGAGCCGCCGGCAAACATCCGGCGTGGGATCGAGTTGGGGTTCTTCGAGGGGCGTTCGCTGATTTACGACGGCACCGAGCCGGTGGCGATCGATGCGCAAGCCGGCAAAGGCAAGCTGACGCGGTTCCTTGGCGTTAATCTCGTCTCCCCGCGCACCCAGCACTTTACGAAAATCATCACGGACCCCAAAGACGGCGAGCTGGCCTGGGTGTCGTGGAAGACGCTGCGCGAAGAAGGCTATCGCGTGCGCTTCATCAATGCGCCTGGCCTTCACGGCTATCCGTCCGAGAGCTTCAATCCAAACACGAAACTGCTGGAGGTCGCCGCCGATCCGGCACGGCATAAGCTGCTGTTCGAGACGGCGTACGATTGCGCGAGCTTCCACATGGTCTGCCCCCTGAAAAGTGGTCCTCCCTGAAGTAGGCTTTCGAGCTGATGGAGGACACGAGAATGGGACAGAAGAAGCACAAGCCGGAAGAGATCGTCGCCAAACTTCGGCAGGTGGACGTGT
>NZ_CAJCKW010000009.1 GCF_903970965.1 Aureimonas sp. ME7
GCACCTGCCGCCGCGCTATGGCCGGCTGCGCCACCCCAACCCGCTTCGCCGGCCACCTCAACCGTGGTCGCCAAACCTACCATGCATTAGATTTGAACCGGACCACCTGATAGGGGCAGGCCAACGGGTCTTGCCACCTGCGCGCATTGCGGCGGTGGCATGACGCAGCGCACTGGCACGTCGCGCTCGGGAAAAGTCTACGCCTATTACACTTGCGCAAGTCGAGCGCAGCGCGGCCCGACCGTCTGCCGCGGCAACTCGATCCCGATGGCGCACCTTGACGATTTGGTGCTGACGGCGCTGCAGGAGCGGCTGTTCGCACCCAAGCGTCTTGCCGAGGTCTTATCCGCCCTTGTGGCCCGTCGTGCGGCTCGGGCGGAGGCGGTCGATGCTCGCCTCGTCGCGCTTCAGACCGAGGCCGCGGCCGCCGAAGACAAACTGCGCCGCCTCTACAAGCTTGTCGAGGACGGAATGGCGGAGCTGGATGACATCCTGCGCGATCGCATCGCCGTCCTGAAAGGAGAGCGGGAGAGAGCACAGGCCGCCTTTGAGCGGGCGCGTGCGCAATTGGGTGGGCATGCTGCGATCGATCCGGAAAAGGTGGCAGCCTTCGGCAAGCTGATGCGCGAGATTCTGTCCTCGACCGACACGCCGACCCGCAAAGCGTATCTTGGAGCCATTCTTGGTGCCGTCGAGGTCGACACGGCGACGGTGCGCATCACTGGTAGTCGCGACGTACTGCATGCCGCAATCGATGACACCCCAGCGGCGGGTAAAGTGGTTCAGTTTTCTGGACCGAAATGGCGCGCCCGAAAGGATTCGAACCTCTGACCCCCAGATTCGTAGTCTGGTGCTCTATCCAGCTGAGCTACGGGCGCCTACGGAACGTCGGGCAGTGCCTCAGCCGTTCGTGAGGGGGTACGTACCCAACCTCGCAGACGAATGCAAGGCCCTGCGGCGGGGGTTTTGGGATGTTTGTGCGTTTGGGCTTGTGCCGCACGCTCGTCTCACGCTTCAGGTCCCGGCGGGGGCGTGCGCTGGAGCGGGAAGGGCGTTGGGTAGGTCGATCTCGAAGCGTGCGCCGGAGGCGGGCGCGGCCGACAAGCGGATCTCGCCGCCGTGCGCCCGCACGATCTCGGCGGCGATCGCGAGGCCGAGACCCGTTCCCCCGGCCCGCGTCGAGCCTCGGAACGCCTGGAAGAGATGGTCGCGCGCCGCCGGCCCGAGGCCCGGCCCCGTATCTTCGACGACGATGCGAAGGGTTTCGGACTCCGGCTCTTCCGTGCGCACGGTGACGCGGCGAACCATCGCCTTGTCGTCGTCGCCTTCCAGCGCCTGCACGGCGTTGCGCACGAGATTGGACAGGGCGCGAAAGAACTGCTCCGGATCGAGATCGACCTCAAGACCGGCGGGCACGGCGTTGCGAAGCTCGATGCCGCCCTCCGGCGGTACGAGCTGCGTCTGGAAGATTTCCTCCACGACATGATGGAGGCGCACGCGCCGGCGCGCCGGGCGGCTTTCGCTGGCCCGGCCGTAGGCGAGAACTGACTGGGTGTAGTGCAGGGCGCGGTCGAGGCTGCGAATCAGAACCGGGGCGAAGCGCTGGACCTGCGCATCCGGCACGTCCACGAGGCGGTCGGAGATGAGCTGCGCGGAGGCGAGGATGTTGCGCAGGTCGTGGTTGATCTTGGACACGGCGAGGCCGAGATCGGCGAGATGGCGCTGCTTGCGCAGCGTGTCGGCCAGAACACTCTGCATGCCGGCGAGCTCGCGCTCGGCGATGCCGAGCTCGTCGCGTCGCTCGCTGGCTTTGAGAATCAGGCGGGGATCCTCCGGATCGGTGCCAAATCGCACGAGGGCGCGGGTCAGGGCGCGAATCGGGCGCAGAAGGAAGTGGTTGATCGCCCCGAACACGAGGAGCCCGGTAAAGCTCGCGATGCCGAGCGACAGGAGAAGGATGTTGCGCGAATAGATCAGCATCGCCCGGCGAAGCGGGCGCTCGTCGATGACGACCTCGCCGGTGATCGTTCCGTCGCCGATGGCGCCGACGAGCCGGATCAGGCGTGGGCGCGTGGTGAACAGCGTCTCGAAGGCCTCGACCACCGCCGACAGGCGTCCTTCGGTGGCGAGATCGACCTGGTCGTCCACCGTGCCGAGATCGGGGGCCCTGGCCAGAAGCTGCGTCGAGCCGGGCTTGCGGATGGCGATCAGATGCGCGTCCAGCGCATGAAGAAGCTCGCTTTCCTGGTCGGGCGACAAGAGAAGGCCGCCCTCGGCGAAGCTCGACACCAGCGTGGCGACCGACACGGTCTCGAGCTTGGACTGGAGCCAGTCGACGCGGAAATGGGCGATCGAGGGCACGAAGATCAGAATTTCCGCTCCCATGATGGCCAGAACCGTCATGACGAAGAGACGCGAGGACAGGCGCCGCGCGAAGGGGGGGCGCGTCGCGGAGCGAGGCTTGGCGTGGTCGGTCGGCTTGGTCATAACAAGCCCATCGCGGGCGCCTTCCTGCAAGGGCCGGCTCGGAGGGGCGCAAGCCGATCGTCGCCGATCGAAAGGACGCGGGCGCGCGAGACGGCATCGGCTGGGCTCAAGCGACGGCGAGCCGTCGGCAAGTCCGCGTTCGCGCCAACCTGCGTCCCGGCGATTGACTTCGCCGATGCTTCGTCCTTATAAGCGCGTCCACAGACGGATGCCGGGTCGGATGGGGTGTTGCCCATGCGGATCTTTCGTGCGTTCGACGTTCGATTTGAACCCCTAGCCGATCAAGAGGCCCGCGGGCCACCCCGTGGGAGACGTCCATGAAGCGCACCTATCAGCCCTCCAAGCTCGTTCGCAAGCGCCGTCACGGTTTCCGCGCCCGCATGGCGACCACCGGCGGCCGCAAGGTCATCGCCGCCCGTCGCAATCGCGGCCGCAAGCGCCTGTCGGCTTGAGCCCAAGCCGTTCCGACGCGGGCGGAGCGATCGTTTCCAGACTGACGAAGCGCGCCGAGTTTCTGGCCGCAAGACGGGGCCGTCGGTTGAACGGCCCTTTCTTTTTGATCGAGGCTCTGGACCGGGCGGACGGCGGATCGGCGCGATACGGACTGACCGTGACGCGCAAGGTCGGAAACGCGGTGGAGCGCAATCGCATCCGCCGCCGCCTGCGAGAAGCCATCCGCACGGGTTGCGGGGCTGACATGGCGCCCGGCTTCGATTATGTGGTCGTCGCCCGCCGCGATCTTCTTTCGCTGCCGTTCGAGACACTCAAGGGCGAGCTTTCCAGACGCGTCGCCAAGGTGAAGGCGTCCCGGCAACCGCCCGCAACGCCTCCCTCGGGGACCGAATAACATGGAAAACAGCCGGAATTTCCTGATCGCCATGGCGCTTTCGATCGCCGTTCTGGTCGGGTGGCAGTTCCTGGTCGTCAATCCGCGCATGGAGGCCGAGCGCGTCGCCGCGCAGGGCCAGGAGGCGACCCTCCAGACGCCGACGACCCCCGCGGGTACCGAGCAGGAGGGCGCGGTATCGCCGGCCGGGCGCGAAAGCGTCGTGCCGACCACGCAGACCCCGGCCGTCACCGGCCAGACGCGCGAGGCGGCGCTCGGCTCCAGCCCGCGCATCGCGATCGACACGCCGGCGCTGTCCGGCTCGATCAATCTTCAGGGCGCCCGCCTCGACGATCTCCGGCTGAAGAACTACCACGAGACGGTGGACGACACGTCGCCCACCATCGTGCTCCTGTCGCCCGAGACGATCGGCTCCAACGCCTATTTCCTCGAATTCGGCTATTCGGGCCAGGGCGCCGGCGCGCTGCCGGGCCCGGCGACGCTCTGGCAGGCTGAGGGCAATCAGACCCTGACGCCGCAGACGCCGGTGACGCTGACCGCCACCAACGAAGCGGGCGTCACCTTCGCGCGCCAGATCTCGGTGGACGGGGAATCCATGTTCACCGTGCGCGACACCGTGCGCAACGAAAGCGCGGCACCGGTCACCATCTCGCCCTACGGGCGCGCCGTCCGCTTCTCCAAGCCCGAGGTCGCCGCGGCCTTCGTGATCTTCGAGGGCCTGATCGGGCATCTCGGCGAGGACGGTCTGCAGGAGGTCACCTACAAGAAGATCGAGGATGAGGGCCGCGCCTCGCCCGCCAAGACCGACACCGGCTGGCTCGGCATCACCGACAAGTACTGGGCGACGGCGCTCGTTCCCGCGGAAGGGATCGGCACGTTCCAGCCGAACTTCCGCTATTCCGCCGAAGGCCGCGCCTTCTACCAGTCCGACTATCTCGCCGATCCGATCACCGTGCAGCCGGGCGCTTCGCTCGACACGACCACCCGCGCCTTCGCCGGTGCCAAGGTGGTGGACACGATCACCGGCTACGAGAAGAGCCAGCGGATCGCCCATTTCGGCCAGCTGATCGACTGGGGCTGGTTCTACTTCATCACCGAGCCGATGTTCCACGTCATCGACTTCCTGTATCGCTTCACCGGCAATTTCGGCGTCGCGATCCTGCTCGTCACCGTGGCGCTCAAGCTGATCTTCTTCCCGCTCGCCTCGAAGTCCTATCGCTCCATGGCGAAGATGAAGACGGTGCAGCCGAAGATCGCCGAGCTGCGCGAAAAATACGCCGACGACCGGGCGAAGCAGCAGCAGGAGATGATGCGGATCTACAAGGAGGAGAAGATCAACCCGGCGGCAGGGTGCTGGCCGGTGCTGGTCCAGATCCCCGTGTTCTTCGCGCTCTACAAGGTGCTGTACGTGACGATCGAGATGCGTCACGCGCCGTTCTTCGGCTGGATCCAGGATCTGGCCGCGCCCGATCCGACGAGCGTCTTCAACCTGTTCGGCCTGATCCCGATCACGCTGCCGCACCTTCTGATGGTCGGCGTCTGGCCGATCCTGATGGGCATCACGATGTTCATCCAGATGAAGCTGAACCCGACCCCGCCGGACCCGGCGCAGCAGATGATCTTCACCTGGATGCCGATCATCTTCACCTTCATGCTGGCCTCGTTCCCGGCCGGCCTCGTGATCTACTGGACGTGGAACAACACGCTCTCGATCACGCAGCAGAGCGTGATCATGAAGCGCCACGGGGCCAAGATCGAGCTGTGGGACAATCTGCGCGACACGTTCCGGCGCAAGAAGGCGAGCGGCTGACGGCCGTTCCATCCCGAAACTTCCAGCGAAGGCCCGCCCGTTCCGGCGGGCCTTTTGCCATGGACGGCGCCGGGATCAACTCGTAAGACGAACGCCATGTCACACGGCCCCGATCCCCGTGCGGTGCACCCCATGCCCGCCCATCAGCGCATCGTGTTCCTGCGCAACGTCGTCGACGATCCCAAGATCGAGATCGGCGAATACACCTATTACGACGATCCCGGAGGGGCGCTCCTCTTCGCCTCGCGCAACGTCCTGCATCACTACGATTTTCTGGGCGACCGCCTCCGCATCGGCCGCTTCTGCGCCATCGCCACCGGCGCCCGCTTCGTGATGAACGGTGCCAACCATGCGATGACCGGCTTCTCCACCTTCCCCTTCAACATCTTCGGCAGCGGCTGGGAGGAGGGGTTCGAGATGGAGACGATCTTGTCCGGCTTGAAGGGCGACACGGTGGTAGGCAACGACGTGTGGATTGGCTCCGATGCGCTGATCCTGCCGGGGGTGACGATCGGCGACGGTGCGATCGTGGCCGCCAACAGCGTCGTATCGCGCGATGTCGCCCCCTACGCGGTGGTGGCGGGCAATCCGGCGAGCAAACGCCGACGCCGGTTCGACGACGCGACGATCGAGCGGCTCTTGGCCGTGGGCTGGTGGAACTGGCCGGTGGAGCGGATCAGCCGAAACCTTGCCGCCATTCGCGGTGCCGACATCGACGCGCTGGAGCAGGCGACATGAGCGAGACCACCGGGCCGGATGCCGGCCAAGAGACCGCAGCCCAATCCGAAGAAGCGCGCCGCCTCTTCTTCGCGCGCCCCTGGGTCTTCATCCGGGGCGTGCCCGCCATGAAGTTCCTGCCGCCCGAAGGGCCACCGGAGATCGCCTTCGCCGGGCGTTCCAACGTCGGCAAGTCGTCGCTGATCAACGGCATCGTCGGGCAGAAGGGCCTAGCACGCACCTCGAACACGCCGGGGCGCACGCAGGAACTCAACTATTTCGTACCGGACGGCTTTTCCGGCGAGGCCGGCGACCTGCCGCCGATCGCCATGGTGGACATGCCGGGCTACGGCTACGCGCAGGCGCCCAAGGAACAGGTCGACGCCTGGACGCGCCTCGTCTTCGACTACCTGCGTGGGCGCGCCACGCTGAAGCGCGTCTTCGTCCTGATCGACGCGCGCCACGGCATCAAGAAGAACGATGCCGACGTCCTGACGCTTCTCGACAAGGCGGCCGTCTCCTACCAGATCGTGCTCACCAAGGCCGACAAGATTTCCGCCCTCGCCCTGCCCAAGCTGGAAGCGGCCACGCGCGAACTGATCCGAAAGCGCCCGGCCGCGTTCCCGGAGATTCTCGCCACCTCGTCCGAGAAGGGCGTCGGCCTCGACCTCGTACAGGCGGCCATCGCGGGATTTGCCGAGGGCTGACGCTCAAAGCGTCCGATGCAGCATGACGTCCAGGCGATCCGCCAGACCTGTCGGGAAGAGCCGCGGTTCGCCCCGCTTCAGGTCGCCGATCTCGAACCACCGTGCGATGCACGGCATGCCGTCGTCGAAGGCGAGGGGCGCATCGAGATCGAACGGGCCGTCCGGAAGGACGATCGGCGCCGCGAAGATGATCTCGTGACCAACGACACCTTCGTGACGGAAGAGGTTCTCGATCGCCTCCCACGGACCGATGATCCGGATCGCGGCGCCGATCTCCTCCAAGAACTCGCGACGGAGCGCGTCTTCTCGCGTTTCGCCGAACTCCACGGAGCCGCCGAGCGGGCGAACGCCTTTGAGACGCCCCATGTCATCTCGAACTTCCGCCGCCAGGATCCGTCCGCCAAAGTGCGGCAGGCCGATCACCTTGACCCGTATCTGCGGGGCGGGGCGCCAGCTCAACGGGCGTTCGCGCCGTAGCCGGCCATGAACAGGCGCACCGCCGAGGCGACGATCCGCTCGATCTCCTCCTCCTCGACCGGCGGCGCTTCGTCGTCGAAGAAGCGGCGGCGCAGGACCCCGGCCGTGGCAAGCTCCACGAACTGCGAGGCGGCGAGCGGCACGTCGTCGATGCGAAGCGCGCCCGTGTGGCAGGCCCGCTGAAGGTAGGAGGACAAAAGGGCCAGACCGCGCTGCGGCCCGTGCCGATAGAAGTCTCGGCCGAGTTCGGGCATGCGGTTGGCGACCGCGATCACCGTGCGCTTGGCATGCATCGCGGCCGGCGACATGATGTGGTGGGCCAGCTTCAGGCCATATGTGCGCAGGGTGTGCTCGGGCGCTTCAGGGTCGGTCAGGAGCGCTTCCATCTCGGCCATGTAAAGTTCGCGCTCCGCCTCGATCAGGGCGCGGAACAGGTCTTCCTTGGAGCGGAAGTAGACGTAGAGCGTCGATTTCGAGACCCCGGCCTCGCGTACCACGTCGTTCATCGAGGCGGCGTCGAAGCCGAGTTCCACGAAGATGCGCCGCGCCCCGTCCAAAATCTGCCGACGCTTGACCGGGTCCTCGCCCGCGGCCGAGCGCCGCTCCGCGGGAACGTCGCAAAGAGTTGGGGATTGAGTCGGTTGGTTCATGGCAACCCACACGGTTCGCTAAGTCTGCCGAAAGAAAATGCGAAAGAGCGCTGTCGTGCTTCTTGCACTGCACCCTCATCACGTCTATGTCAACGTCGAACCGAACGGTTCGGTTCGATTGGGATCATTGTCATGTCGCAATCCTCGTCTCCGATTTCCAGTGCCCCGTCTGCGGACGATCGCGCCAGCGCGCCGCGCCTCGAGGTGGTCGGCCGCAAGGGTGGCGAGGATGCGCCCCAGGCCGCCGCCACGCAGTCGGCCAAGACCGATGCGCCCAAGAAGAAGGGCATCGGCAAGCGCCTCGTTCTCCCGGTGGTCGTGATCGCGGCGCTCGCGGGCGGCGGCTGGTACGGGCACCAGTGGTGGGTCGACGGACGCTTCCTCGTGTCCACCGACGACGCCTATGTCGGCGCCGACATGGCGGTGCTCACGCCCAAGGTGACGGGATACATCCAGTCGCTTCCCGTGGTCGAGAACCAGCACGTCAAGGCGGGCGACACGATCGCGGTGATCGATCCGGGCGATTACCAGCTCGCCCTTCGCTCGGCGGAGGCCAAGATCGAGACGCAGAACGCCTCGATCGCCCGCATCCGCGCGCAGCGCGATGCCGCCGTCGCACAGGTTTCCGAAGCGCGCGCCAACGAGACGGCCGCCGAAAGCTCGGTCGCGCAGACCGCGCTCGACCTCGAGCGCGCCGATCGTCTCGTCCGTTCGGGCGCGGGCGCGCAGGCCCCGCTCGATCAGGCCCGTTCCGCCAAGGCGGAAGCCGACGCGCGTCTGGCCGGCACCAAGGCCGCCAGCGCCTCGGCCGAAGCCAACGTCTCGGTGCTCGATGCGCAGATTGCCGAAGCGCAGACGACGCTCGGCTCGCTCGCCGTGGAGCGCGACCAGGCCAACCGCGACCTCGGCTTCACGACGATCCGTGCGCCCTATGACGGCGTCATCGGCAACCTGTCGGTGCAGGAGGGCGATCTCGTGTCGCCGAGCCGCCGCCTTGCCGCCGTGGTGCCGCTCGACCGCGTCTATGTCGATGCGAACTTCAAGGAAACGCAGCTCCATGAGATCGCGGTCGGCGAAAAGGTCCGCATCGAGGTCGATGCTCTGCCAGGCCACGACGTGACCGGCACGGTGGTGTCGCTGGCGCCCGCTTCCGGCTCGGTGTTCTCGCTGCTGCCGGCCGACAACGCCACGGGCAACTTCACCAAGATCGTCCAGCGCGTGCCCGTTCGTATCGCGATCGACCCGTCGGATGCGGCCAAGGGCAACCTGCGCCCGGGGCTTTCCGTCACCGCCGCCGTCGATACGCGCACCGCGCCCGACGGCGCCGCCGAACTCGCCGAGGCCGCCCGGTAAGCGACCTGACACCAACGCCGGCCCGCATCACCCGAAGGCCGAGGTCCGTCAGCTCATGTCCTCCATCACCGCCGATAAGCCACTGGCCGCCGCCCCGGCCTCCGATACCGTTCCGACCCGCCGTATCCTGGCCTTCATGGCCATGGTGTTCGGCATGTTCATGGCCATTCTCGACATCCAGATCGTGTCGGCCTCCCTGTCCGAGATCCAGGCCGGTCTGTCGGCCTCGACCGACGAGATCGCCTGGGTCCAGACGGCCTATCTGATCGCCGAAGTGATCATGATCCCTTTGTCCGGGTTCCTCGCCCGGATGCTGTCGACGCGCGTCCTCTTCTCGCTCGCCGCCGCCGGCTTCACCGCCTCTTCGGCCCTGTGCGCGACGGCGACCAACATCGACCAGATGATCCTCTACCGCGCGCTCCAAGGCTTCATCGGCGGCGGCATGATCCCGAGCGTGTTCGCGGCCGCCTTCACGATCTTCCCGCCGTCCAAACGTGCGCTCGTGTCGCCGATGATCGGTCTCGTCGCGACGCTCGCGCCCACCATCGGCCCGACCGTCGGCGGCTATCTCAGCCACGCCCTGTCCTGGCATTGGCTGTTTCTGATCAATGTGCCGTTCGGCATCATGGTCACGCTGGCGGTCTGGAACCTCGTGGATTTCGACAAGCCGGACCTCGGCCTGTTCTCCAAGTTCGACTGGTTCGGGCTGCTCGGCATGGCGGCGTTTCTCGGATCGCTCGAATATGTCCTGGAAGAGGGGCCCATCGACGACTGGTTCGACGACGAGGTGATCGTCGTCATGACCGTCGTCCTGGTGGCCGGAGCGCTTCTGTTCTTCTGGCGCGCCTTCACCGCCAAGGAGCCGATCGTCGATCTGTCGGCCTTCAAGAACCGCAACTTCGCCTTCGGCTCCCTGTTCTCGTTCATCATGGGTGTCGGCCTCTACGGGCTGACCTACCTTTATCCCGTCTATCTCGGCCGCATCCGGGGCTACGATTCGCTGATGATCGGGGAGACCATGTTCGTGTCGGGTCTGGCGATGTTCGTCACCGCCCCGATCTCGGGCAAGCTGTCCACCAAGCTCGACCCGCGCGTGATGATGGGGATCGGTTTCCTGTCCTTCGGCCTCGGCACGTGGCTGATGACGGGGCTCACCCACGACTGGGACTTCTACGAGCTCCTGATCCCGCAGATCCTGCGCGGCTTCGGCCTGATGATGGCGATGGTGCCGATCAACAACATCGCGCTCGGCACTCTGCCCCCTCAGGTGATGAAGGGCGCGTCCGGCCTCTACAATCTGACGCGCAATCTCGGCGGTGCGGTGGGGCTCGCCATCATCAACACGATGATCAACGACCGCACGGCGCTTCACTACGAGCGGTTGGTCGAGCACGTGCGCTGGGGCAGCCAGATCGCCGAGGAGCGCATGGCCGACATCGCGGCCAACCTGTCGGCCGCCGGGCTCGACGGATCGCAGGCCGCGATCTCGCAGATGGTGCAACTGGTGAAGCGCGAGGCTTCGGTCATGGCCTTTTCGGACGTGTTTCTGGCCTTGACCACGCTGTTTGCGGGCCTTTGCGTCCTGTGCATCTTCGTCCAGCGCCCGCAGACGGGCGTCAAGGTGGACGCTCACTGACGGTTGGTAAGCTCCACGAGCTTGGCGCGGATGCGCCGGTAAAGGTCGCGATAGGCGTCGAGAATCTGCCCCCGGCTGCCCGACACGGCGGACGGGTCGGGCATCGGCCAGAACTCGACGCTCGTCGCCTCTGCTTCCGTCGCGCTCATCGCGGCATGGTGGGCTTCGGGTGAAAGGGTGACGATCAGGTCGAAGAACCCGTCTTCGAGATCCTCGTATTTCTGCGGCTTGCGGTCGCCGAGCGACAGGCCTTCCTCGGCAAGGATCACGTCCACAAACGGATCGCGCTCGCCATCCTTGACGCCAGCCGACGCGATATAGGTGGCGGGCGGCAGAACGGAGCGTGCGATCGCCTCGGCCATGGGCGAGCGGATCGCGTTCATCCCGCAGACGAACAGGATCGAGCCCGGCCGCGAGGCGGTGCCGCTCCGCTCGCTCAAGCGCGTTTTCCCATCGTGATCCGGCGCCGCATCGCTCCCATCCCCTTCAGTTCCGCCGATGAAGGACGCAGATCAGCGTGAACAAGCGCCGAGCCGTGTCCTTGTCGAGCGTGATCTTTCCGCCGAGCCGTTCGCGCAGGAGATCGGAGCCGTCATTGTGGATGCCGCGCCGACCCATGTCGATGGCCTCGATCTGCGACGGCGTCGAGGAGCGGATCGCCTCGTGGTAGCTGTCGCAGATCAGGAAATAGTCCCGGATCACGCGCCGGAACGGCGTCAACGAGAGGATGTGCGTGACGGTGGGCGCGCCGCTCTCGTCCGACACGTCGAAGACGAGGCGCTGGCCGGCGATCGACAGGCGCAGGTTGAAGCGCTCGCCCGCCAGTCCCTGGGGTTCGAAGACGTTCTCCTCGATGAGGTCGAAGATCGCGACGGCACGCTCGTGCTCGACGTCGGGCGAGGCCTGACCGATCGTCTCGTCGAGTTCCACCGCGATCAGCCGGGGCGCGCTGGCCATGTCGCCGGTCCTAGAGGTTGAGCCGGACGGCGACGGACCGGCCGTGCGCGTCAAGCCCTTCCACCCGCGCCAGCTCGATCGCAGACGGTCCCAGTGCGCGCAAAGCTTCGGGGGACAGTTTTAGGATCGAGGTGCGCTTGACGAAGTCGAGAACCGATAACCCGGACGAGAAGCGCGCCGAGCGCGCGGTCGGCAGGACGTGGTTGGAGCCGCCGACATAGTCGCCGATGACCTCCGGCGTGTGGCGGCCGAGAAAGGCCGCGCCGGCGTTGCGGATGCGCGCGAAAAGCGCGTCGGGATCGCCGGTCGCGATCTCCAGGTGCTCGGCGGCGAGGCGATCGGCGAGCGGGGGCGCGTCGCGCGCGAGATCGGCCACCACGATCGTCGCGCCGAACTCGTCCCAGCTCGCACGCGCCGTCTCGGCGCGCGACAATTGCCCAAGCTGGCGCTCCACCGCGTCCTCCACCCGCGCCGCGAAGGCGGCGTCGTCGGTGAGGAGGATCGACTGGGCCGAGCGGTCGTGCTCGGCCTGCGCCAGAAGATCGGCGGCGATCCAGTCCGGGTCGTTGTCCGCGTCCGCGATCACCAGGACCTCCGAAGGACCGGCGATCATATCGATGCCGACCTGCCCGAAGACCTGCCGTTTGGCGCTCGCCACATAGGCGTTGCCGGGCCCGACGATCTTGGCGACGGGGGCGATCGTCGCCGTGCCGTAGGCAAGAGCGGCGATCGCCTGCGCCCCGCCGACGCGGTAGATCTCGTCGACGCCGGCCAGGCGCGCGGCCGCCAGCACGAGCGGGTTCAGGGCCCCGCGCATCGCCGGCACCACCATGGCGATGCGCTCGACGCCCGCGACCTTGGCCGGCACGGCGTTCATCAGAACGGAAGAGGGGTAGCTTGCCGCCCCGCCGGGAACATAGAGGCCGACCGATTCCACCGCCGTCCAGCGGCTGCCGAGGACCGCGCCGATCTCGTCCTCGTAGAGATCGTCCCGCGGGCGCTGGCGCTCATGGTGGCGGCTGATACGCGTGTGCGCGAGGGTCAGGGCGTCCCGCGTCTCGGGCGGCGTCGCCGCGAAGGCGGCCTCGATCTCGTCTTCGCCGACGCGCAGCGTTTCGGGCGTCAGATCCAGGGCGTCGAACTTCGCGGTGTAGGCGATCAGCGCCTCGTCGCCGCGCCCCCGCACATCCGTTACGATGGCGCGCACGGTGGCTTCCACGTCGGCCGAGGCTTCGCGCTTGGCGGACAGGAGATCGCGGAAGCGGCGCTCGAAATCCGGCTCGGCCGCGTTCAGCCTTTGGGGCACTGTATTGGACTCCTTGGGTCGGCGGAGCGGTTCGTCGGCCCCGCGTCAGACCCGGTGGTTCGGCTGGGACGCCGTCGTCCACGCGGGGCCGAGATCGGTCAGCTGGACCTCGATGCATTCGATGTCGAGCCTTATCGCGGCTTCGCCCGCGAAGACAAGCTCGATCGTCCCCGATGGAGCCTCCCCCTCGATCCAGCGAAGGGCGAGAAGCGACAGGATCTCGTCGGGCGAGGCGGGATCGATGCCAACACGCCGGGCCGCGAGAACCCGGTCGAAGCGCAGGACGCTGCGCCGCCGCTCGTGCTCGGCCGTCCCCCCGAACCAGCGCCGGGGCGGCGTCTTTTCCCAAACGAAGCGGTTGACCGGGACGAGGAACCGGCGCGCCCGCGTGTCGAGCGTGAGATCGCCCGCCCGCGCCACCGCGTCCTGCGTATGGGCCGAAAGGACCGCGAGGTCCTCCGCGTCGAGGGCGTTCAGGCGAAGCTGGTCCATGCGAGGCGCGTCTTTCCCGGTGTTTGGAGCCGGCATCTAGCGCGCCGTTCGCGATTTGGCACCTTGGGCCTCGGGAAAGCTCAGTTGGCTTCCGGTTGGCGATACTGCTCGCCCATCCGACCGAACTCGCCCTGCAGCCGGCCGAGCGCGATCTGGATGGGGTAGAGACCGATCAGGGCCGAGCGCTCGCGAACCCCTTGCGCGATCGCGCGGGACGGCGAGGCGGCCAGAAGCAGAAGCGTCTTGGCGAGCGAGCGGCGCCGTCCGGCCCGTCGGCGCTGGATCAGGGCGGACAAGGCGCCGTTGCGCAAGGAGCGGGCGTGAATCCAGGACCACTCGACGCGCCGGGCTGGCACCGTTTCGAGAACCCGCCCGTCCGCGCACCACCCGAGTCGGATGCCCCGCTCGATCGCACGCGAGAAGAAGTCGGCGTCGCCCCCGCCGGTGAAGTTGAACGCCGTGTCGAACAAGGGATCGCCCATCCGTTCGAGAACGCGGCGATGGAGGCAGAGATTGCCCGAGGAATAAAGGATCGGCACGAGGCCTGTTCGCCCATAGGGCGCCCGGAACACCGGATGACGTGCCACCGCCGCGCTCGGGGAGCGCTCGAACACGGGCACCTGCGGGCCGCCGACGATGTCGACGTCGAGCATCGCAAGCGTATCCGCCATCGCGTCGATCCAGCCGGGCTCGGCGGCTTCGTCGTCGTCCAGCACGAGGCAGTGCCGCATGGCGGGAAACTCGCGCCGCGCCGCCGCGAACCCGGCATTATAGGCCGAGCAGTTCCCCCGCTCGTGCGCCACGAGGATGAGCCCTCGCGTCTCGCCGCTTTCGAAGCGGGCACGGGCGGCTGTGAGCCCGGCCAGTCCGTCGGCGTCGTTTTCCATCACCACCACGGCGAAGGAACGGCGCGTCGTCTGCGCGCGGAGCGAGTCCAGGCTGCGCGTCAGCCCGTCCGGCCGGCGGAAGGTCGGCAGGATCACCACCGTGTCGACCGCGGCCGGGTCGTGCGGCGAACGGGCTTCGATGGTGACGCAAGGGGAGGGCGCGGCAGATGCTTCCATAGCGGCCGACGATAGGGCGCAAATGTTGACGATCCGCTGAGCGTCGAAGTTTGTCCTGGTGCCTTTGACGAAATCGCAACGGCCTGCGTGCGAGCGTGATCTCGAAGAGGACGAATCCGTCGATGCATCTGCTTTTCGTGTCATCCCTCCTGCCGGAACGGAAACCGGCCACGGGCTTCGAGATCGCCAACACGGCGATCGCGCGCGCCTACGAGGCGAACGGAGCGCGGGTGACCTTTGCCGGGTTTCGCCGCCCGGGCGCCGAGCGTCCCGCCGGCCCTCACGTCGATCTCGGCGAACTCCTGATCGAGAACGCCGAAGCGAACGGCGCGCAGAAGCTCGGCTGGCTCGTGGCCGCGCTGCGGAGCGGACTGCCCGTCGGCGCCGCCAAGCTGCGCACGGTGGACGAGCGCGATCTCCTCGCCCGCATCGAGCGGGCGGGACCGTTCGACGCCCTGGTTCTGTCCTCCGTACAGATGCCGATCGCCTATCCCGCGCTCATGCAACTCGGCCCGACGATCTTCGTCGCCCACAATGTCGAGCATCGCTCGGCGGCCGAGATGGGAACGAGCGCGACCTCGCCGGCCACACGCCTCCTGTATCGGCGCGAGGCGCGCCTCCTGCGGGCGCACGAGGCCTGGGCCTGCAAGTCGGCGAGCGCCGTTCACTCGCTGTCCGCGACGGACGCAGCCGATCTTGGCCTGTCCGGCGATCGGCGTTCGGTGGTGCTGCCGCTCACCGTCGGTCACGGGACGAGCGGACTTGGCGATGCCGGGCTCCGCGCCTTCGACGTGGTGCTGATCGGCACCTGGAGCTGGGCGCCGAACCGGGTCGGCGTCGACTGGTTCGTCCATGAGGTCGCCCCGCGCCTCGATCCCGCGCTCGCGATCGGCATCGCCGGTCGCTTCGACGGCGCGCCGCCCCCGGCGCCCGGCTCGGTGCGCTTTCTCGGCCGCGTTCCCGATGCGCAGGCCTTTCTTCGATCCGGCCGCGTCGTCGCTCTGCCGATGCGGGGCGGGACCGGCGTTCAGCTGAAGACGATCGAGACCCTGGAGGAAGGCCTGCCGGCGGTCGCGACATCGTCCTCGCTGCGCGGGATCGGGACCGCGCTCCCGTCCAACATCCGCGTGGCGGACGATGCCGCAGCCTTCGCCGACGCGCTCACCGAACTCGTGGCGCGCGAGCGCGCGGGCGAGCCGCTGCGGCTCGATGGGCAGGCCTTCGCGGCCCGCCAGCGCGCCGAGCTCGAACGCGGCGTGCGGCGAGGGCTCGAACTGGCCGGATTGTCCGCCGAGCTCGCGAGCGTTCCATCCGATTTCGAACACCGGGCGCTCGCCTCATGATCGATCCGCTTCCGCTTCCCGTCCCCCCCGTTCCCCCACGAGCGCCGGCCCGCCAACCGAGGCCATTGCCGACGCGCCGCATGGGCGGGCTTCGGATCGCCGCGATCACCGGCGACGAGACGATCCGTATGATCGAGGCCGCGATCGAGGGGCGAACGGGCCTCCACGTCGCCTTCGTCAACGCGCATTGCGTCAACGTCGCCGCCGAAAGCGACGGCTATCGCGAGGCCATGGCCGACATGCTGTGCCTGCCCGACGGCATCGGCGTCGACATCGGCTCGCGCATGCTGTTCGGCGAGCCGTTCCCGGAAAACCTCAACGGTACCGATTTCCTGCCTCGCTTCTTCGGGGCGGCGAAGGGGAGCCTGCGCGTCGGGCTCGTCGGCGGCGAGCCGGGCATCGTGGAGCGCGCGGCGCTCGGCTTCGGCGAGCGGTTCGAGCAGCATCGCTTCATCGCCATTTCGGACGGCTATTTCGAGCCCGGCAAGGAAACGGCCAACGTTCTCGACTGGATTCGGCTGGCGCGCGTCGACGTCCTCCTAGTGGGAACCGGGGTGCCGCGCCAGGAACTCTTCATGGCCGCCCATATCGGCGCGCGCGAAGCGCCGGTGAGCTTCGCGGTGGGCGCGCTCCTCGACTTCACCGCCGGCAAGGTGGTGCGCGCGCCCGCCTGGATGCGCCGCTGGCGTATGGAATGGGTCTGGCGTCTCGTTCTGGAGCCGCGCCGTCTTGCCAAGCGCTATATCGCCGGCAACCCCGCCTTTCTCGCCCGGATCGCCCGGCAGCGCATCGAGAAGTGAGCCGCATGCGCTTCGCGCTGGTGACCTCCAGCTATCGGGGGGATTGGGATCGCTGCCGCCTCCTGTGCGACAGCGTGGATCGCTTCGTGTCGGGCCACGACTTCCACTACCTCCTGGTGGAGGAGGCAGACGTCGCCCTGTTTCGTCAGCTGGAGGGGCCCAAGCGGCGCGTCGTGTCGGAGCGCGATCTCCTGCCCTGGTGGCTGCGCCCGGTGCCCGATCCGCGCCGCCGGGGCCGGCGCCTCTGGTTGTCCCCGTTCGGGCCGGCCTTGAGCGGCTGGCACGTCCAGCAGCTTCGCCGTTTCGCGATGACGGCGGCGATGGGGGAGGAAGCGATGGTGTCGCTGGATTCCGACGTCGTCTTCGTGAAACCCTTCGACGTCGGCACGCTGCACGAGGGCGGGCGCGTCGCCTTCTACCGGGTGCCGGACGGGATCGACGGCGTGCTGCCGCACCTGCGGGCCGAGCACGAAGCCTGGAGCGTCCGGGCGGGCCAGCTTCTGGGAACGGAGGCGCCGAGTTCGGCCACCTATATCGGCACCCTGATCGCCTGGCGACGGGATACGGTTCGAGCGCTCCTCGCCCGGATCGAAGCCGTGGGCGGGCGCTCGGCGATGCGCCGGCTCGTCGCCTCGCGCACCCTGTCGGAATGCACGATCTACGGACGGTTCGTCGACGAGGTGGAGGGGCACCCCGAGCGTCATGCGCCGACCGCTCTCCAACGCTGTGCCGTCTACTGGGACGGGCCGCCGCTCGACGCCGACGGCCTCGCCGCCTTTCTCGGCGGTCTGGCGGAGCATCAGGTCGCGGTCGGGCTCCAGTCCTTCACGGGAACCGATCCGACCCTGATCCGCCGTGCGGCGGGTCTCTAGCCGGCGACGGTCGCCGAGCGCAACCGACCGCCGCGGCGCATGTCGAGAACGAGATAGGTCGTCATCGCCGAGGCGAGCCATAGCGCCCCGAACACACCGTTCAGACCGATCACCCAGCCCGTGTCCGAGGCTGCCCCGTTGCCGAGGATCACCGCTAGGAACCCGGCCTTCAGGACGGTCAGGAAGGCGAGCACCGCAGCGCGAACCCCGGTCCGCCCTTGCGCATAGAGAAGCTCGCCCTCGTATTCCACGAGGTTGCGAAAGGCGGGAACCAGCAGCACCAGAAGCACGAGCGGCGCCGCGTCCGCGACATTGGTGCCGAGCAGCGTCGGCCGGATATGGAGGATCACCCCGAACGCGGCGAGGCCGCCGGCCGAGACCAGCGCGATGGCGCCCTCGATCCCCCAGCGCATGCGCCAGGAGTTGAGCCAGGCGGGCGAGCGCATCAGCTTCTGCACCACCATCATGTTGAACGAGCGCACGGGCAGAGCGGTCAGGTCGATCAGGCGCATCAGCATGGCGTAGAGGCCGGCGATGTGCGGGCCGCCGAGCGACAGGACGAGCAGCTTGTCGAGTTCGGACTGGAGATAGAACAGGACCTCGGCCCCCGCCACGGCGAAACTGTCGGCCGCGCGACGCTTGTAGAGATCGGGGCGCCAGCGCAGGCGCTGGCGTGGGTAGAGCGCGAGGATGCCACTGATCGCCGACACGGCGTTGGCGCCGAGATAGAACAGGCTCCAGCCGAGAAGCCCGCTTTGGGGGGCGAGGGCGGCGAAGAGTACGGCGGCCAGCGCCTTCATTCCCGTTCCCACCACCACCAGAACCGAGGCGCGGCCGAAGCGGTTCATGCCGTTGTTGACGATGCACACGACTTCGAGCGCGCGCCAGCACACGACCTCGGCCGCGACGATGGCGGCGAAGGCGGCAAGGCCCATGTCGCCGGCGAACACCAGAACGAAGAACAGCGCGCCCGCCAGGACGACCAGCGGCATCGACAGCGCGAAGGCCGCGAGAAGCCCCGCCGTGTAGGTGCCGACGAGGTGGGGCTTGCGCGTCGCCGCGCGGTAGAGCGGCGAGACGAAGCCGAGCCCGGCGATGCGCGACAGGACGATGCCGGTGGCCGAGGCCGTCGCGAACAGGCCGAAGGCCGACACGCTCAGGCTGTTGGCGACGGCGGTGAAATAGAGAAGCGACAGAACCAGGCGCCCGCCGGAGCCGCCCAGGAGCTTGGCGTAGTCGCGCACGACCTTCAGCTTTGCTTCAAGACTTCCTGCCAGGAATGGCGACTGGAGCATCGAGACACCTTGGAGGGCTGCGGCGTGATGACGCGAAATCCGTTCGACGCCGTCCGTAGCACGCCGCCTTTCGCCGGTGATAGACCGTCGAGCTTAACGCGCCGTTCGCTGCTGGCGGGAGGCGCTGCGGCCTTCATGGCCGGCCCGCTGCCGGCGCGAGCGTCGAGCTCGCCCGGAGCGATTCCCTTCGGCGCGGCGATCCAGTCCGACTTTTTCGACGCCGACCCGGACTATCGCGCGCTGTTCACGCGCGAATGCGATCTCGTCCTGCCGATGAACGAGCTGAAGTTCGCGCTTCTCCGGCCGACCCGCGAGACCTTCGCCTTCGAGGCGGCCGACCGGATGGTGGATTTCGCACGGGCCAACGGACAGGCCTCGCGCGGTCACACGTTCGTCTGGTGGTCCACCAACCCGGACTGGTTGGAGGCGATCGAGGACGAGGGGCAAGCCGAGCGCGTTCTCGTCGAGCATATCGAGCGCGTCGCCGACCGGTATCGAGGGCGCTTGTCGAGCTGGGACGTGGTGAACGAGGTGATCGCCCACGACCCGGACGAGGACGGCGGCCCGTTGCGCGACACGTTCTGGCTTCGGCGCCTCGGGCCCCGCCACATCCCGCTGGCCTTCCGGACGGCAGCGCGGATCGACCCCGCCGCGCGTCTCGTCCTCAACGACTACGACCTCGAGTTTCGCGGGCCCCGCTTCGACACGCGCCGGGCGATCGCGCTCGGCATCGTGCGCCAGCTTCAGGATGCCGGCATCCGCATCGACGCCGTCGGCATCCAGGGCCACCTCTACGCGCATCAGGAGATCGACGTCGAGGCGCTCGCCCGGTTCGGGCGCGACCTCAAGGCACTGGGGGTCGGGCTTCTGGCCAGCGAGCTCGACGTCATCGACTTCCAGGTGCCCGGCGATGCCGAGGCGATCGACGCGGCGGCGGGTAAGGTCGTGTCCGATTTCCTCGATGGGCTCATTGGCGGGCAGCGGCCGGAGGCCGTCGTCACCTGGGGGCTGACCGACCGCTATTCCTGGGTCGGCGACGCCATGCCGCGCGCTGACGGCCGGCCCTGCCGGCCGCTCCCCTTCGATGCCGAGCTAAGGCCGAAGCCCTGGTACGGCGAGCTCCGGCGGCGGCTGGCGCGAGGCTGACGCTGGGGAAGGGCGCTGTTTCGAGAATTAACGCTTTCTTTGCCATGATGCCGGAAAGCTGGACCCGTCGCAGTTGCGCCGTCCCGATCCAGGACCCTTTCCGATGTTCTACGCCGAAAGTGCCGAGTCCCGTCCCGCTTCCCGCTGGGACCCTGCGCCGGCCGGCGAGGGGGCGACGAAGAGTTTCCTCGATCCCGCCTATCTCGCCGGCGCCGTCTGGCGCGCGCGCACTCTGATCCTCGTCATGGGTGTGCTCGGCGCGGTGGCGGCGGGCGCCGTCGCCATGTCGAGCCCGAAGCAATACACGGCCGCGACGCAGATCGTGCTCGACCCGCGCGATCTCAACCTCGTGCAGAACGAGGTCGCACCGACCGCCAACGGTCTCAACACGGAAGCGGCGCTGGCGCTGATCGAAAGCCAGATCGCGGTGATCACCTCGGGCAGCGTCCTCGGACGCGTCGTGGACGAGGCGAACCTCACCGCCGATCCCGAATTCGGCGGGGCCGCCCGCTCCACTTGGCTGTCGCGCCTTTCCGCGACGCTGACCGCGATCTCGGCCGACGAGCCGGAAAATGCCGTGCGCGACCGCAAGCAGCGCACGATCAACCTCCTGCAGCGGCACGTCACCGCCACGCGCAACCCCAACAGCTTCGTGATCAACCTTTCGGTCTCCAGCGAGGACCCGGAAAAGGCCGCGCGCCTCGCCAACCTGACGACCGAGATCTTCATCGCCGAGCAAGGGCGCGCCCAGTCCGAGCTGGCCCGCCGGGCGACGGCGTCCCTGTCCTCACGCCTCGCCGAATTGCGCGCGCGGGTGGTCGAGTCCGAAGACGCGGTGGAAGCCTACAAGGCGAAGAACCAGCTCGTCGGCGTCGGCGGACGGTTGATCGACGACGAGTTCATCACCCGCATCAACAACCAGCTTGCGGACGTGCGCACACAGATCACGGCGCTCAACGTGCGCGCCCGCTCGCTGCGCGAGGCAAGCGTCGAGGACGTCGCGTCCGGCTCCTTTCCCGAAGGGCTGAACGCCGAGTCGCTCCTGCGCCTGCGCCAGATCTATTCGGAAGCGGCGCAGAACCAAGCGGTCCTCGCCACCCGCCTCGGCCCCCGCCATCCCCAGCGCATCGCGGCCGACCAGGCCGTTTCCACCGCGCGCCGCGCCATCCAGACCGAGCTGTCGCGCATCGTCGCCTCGGCCCAGACCGAACTGGCCCGCGCCCAGGCGACGGAGGCGGACCTTTCCACCCAGATCGAGACGCTGCGCTCGCGCCAGATCGAGACGAGCGGCGCCTTCGTGCGCCTGCGCGAGTTGGAGCGGGAGGTCGACGCCTCGCGCGCGGTCTACGAGGCCTATCTCCTGCGCACGCGCCAGACCAGCGAGCAGGAAAGCCTGAACTCGGCCAACGTGCGCGTGATCTCGGACGCCAGCGTGCCGTTCCAGCCGTCCAGCCTGTCGCGCAAGATCGTCGTCGTCGTGGGTCTGATCCTCGGCCTTGGTGTCGGCATCGCGCTGGCGCTGGGGCTCGCGATCCTTTCCTTGTTCCGCAACGGCCGGCAACGCGTGCCGGAATCCGCGACCGCTGCCGCCGCCTCCGATCGCCTGCGCGCGCAAAGGAACGAAGCCCAGCCTGAACCCGCCATGGCCGAGGCGAGCGCGCACGAACCTTCGCCCGCCGCCGCCCGGACGCAGGCGTTCGCCCCGGCCGATGACTTTCATCCGACCGCCCCGCAGCTTCCCGAGCGCGCCGAGGAGGCGGAGGCGCCGGGAATGGAGGATTGGGCCGGCGACTGGTCGCTGCGCGGCGCGCTGGGAGACGCCGAGCCGCCGGGCGACGCCGTGCCGGACGAGGACGCGATGGAGCCATCGCCCGCCAGCGACATCGAGGAGCGCCGGGACGCCCTGCGCCGCCGCATCCGGGAACTTGGCGAACGCCGCTTTCCGTTGGGCGGGGCGAGCGGGGAAAGGGAAACGAGCGCGACGGGCGAGGCGCTGCCGCGCGACGAGCGCCGCGAGCGGATCAGCTTGCGGCTCGCCGCCGCACGCCAGCGCCGCATGGCAGGGGAAGACGAGCCCGCCACCCCCGAAGCATGAACGAGCGCCGGTTCAGGCGCCCGGCGCGTCGAGAAGAACCGGCCCGCCGTTCGTGGCCGCGATGCGCGTGCGCCCATATTCGGGCACGATCGCGCACAAGATTTCCACCGCGCGGGCCGCATCGCCATCGCCGAGCGCCCGCTCCACCGCCTCGAAACGCGAGCGCAGGAAGCTGAGGTCGGACACGCGCGATCGGGCGATCAGGAGGCCGGGGAGCCCGGTATCCTCGCGCGTTTCGCCTTCGCCGAAGAGCTCCTCGTAGAGCTTCTCGCCCTTGCGAAGGCCGGTGAACTCGATCGCAATGTCGGTATGCGGGCGCAGGCCCGCCAGCTGGATCAGCCGCTCGGCAAGCTCCACGATGCGGATCGGCCGGCCCATGTCGAGAACGAAGATCTGGCCCTCCGCCGCCCGGTCCGCGATCCCGTGTCCCGCGGCATGGAGGATCAGCCGTGAAGCTTCCGGAATGGTCATGAAGAAGCGCTCGATGTCCGGGTGCGTCACCGTCAGCGGGCCGCCGCGCCCGAGCTGGCTCTGGAACAGCGGGATGACGGAGCCCGCCGAACCCATGACGTTGCCGAAGCGCACGGTCATGAAGCGCGTGCCGCCGCCCGCCAGATCCAGCGCCTGACAATAGGCTTCCGCCGCCCGCTTGGTGGCGCCCATGACGTTGGTCGGGTTCACCGCCTTGTCGGTCGACACCATGACGAAGGCCATGGCGCCGCAGGCGAGCGCCGCGTCCGCGACGTTGCGCGAGCCCAGAAGATTGGTCTCGATGCCCTCCAGCGGGTTTTCCTCGACGAGCGGCACGTGCTTGAGGGCGGCCGCGTGAAAGATCACCTCCGGGCGCCACTGCGCAAACGTCGTCATGATCCGCTCGCGCTGGCGCACGTCGGCCACGCGCTCCACCACCGGTACGTTCGGAAAGTTCTCGGCCATGCGGCGGCCGATCGAGTAGAGGTTGAACTCGCCCGCATCGACCAGGAGAAGCCGGCTCGGTCCGAACGAGGCGATCTGCGCGACGAGCTCGGAGCCGATCGAGCCGCCAGCCCCGGTCACGGCGATGCAGCGCCCCTGGATCAGCCCGCTGACCTCGCCGATATCGAGCCGGATCTCGCGGCGGCCGAGAAGGTCCTCCAACGACACGGGCAGGACCTCGATCGGCGTGTCGCCGAGATCGCCGGCGCGCGAAATGTCGGGCAGGCGCTTGACCGCGATCTTCAAAGGCGCGGCGACCTCGACGACCTCCGACAGCTCGGGCGGCGACACATGGCCCTTGGCGACGATGAGCTGGGTGAGGGGGGTGGCCGAAAGCTCGGCGCGCCGGGCAATCTCGGGAAGGTCGGCGAGCGAGCCGAGCACCTTCACTCCGTGCAGATGGCGCCCCTGGTTCTTCGCCTTGTCGTCGACGAGGCCGACGATGTGCACCCCGTGATGGGAGCGCCGCGCGTCGCGGATGAAAAGGTCGGCATTGTCGGTGAAGCCGTAGAGGACGACGTTCTCGGTCGGTACGCGGATGCCGCTCGTGTCGAAGAAGCGCGCGGACAGACCGCGTTCTTTCCACAGGCGATATGCGAGACGCGGGCCGCCGAGGCCCACGATCATGATGAACCAGGTCATCACCAGCGAGGAGCGCGGCAGGTAGAGGCCGCGAAACAGGATGAAATGGCCGACCAGAAACACGACGTTGATCGCCGTCACCGCCTTGACGATCGACAGGACGTCGAGAAGCGAGGCGTAGCGCCAGGCGCCGCTGTTGAGCGAGAAGAGCGGGAACATCGCCGCCGACAGGAGCGTGAAGGCGACGACGAGCGACCAGATCTGCCAGTAGCCGAACAGCGCGGTGAAGCCGAAGGCCAGCCCCATCGACAGGGATATCGCGATCGCCGCGATCAGGACGTCATGGACGATGCCGAGCGAGCGGAACGACCCTCTAGGCAGGGAGAAGGGAAGGCGAGGCTGCATTCGGTTGTCCGCGTCGTCGAGGCGCGCAAGCCGCCGGGCGGCCCCGCTCGAGCCCACCTCTAGCCGATCCGGGCGGGCCCTGTCACGCAAGGCCGGTTTCGGCCGGCGCGGGGGCGCTCAGAAGACGCTGGCGCCCGTGTCGGCGGTGCCGACCGCGCGGCGGAACACGGCGAAGAGGTCGCGCCCGAGGCCCGTCTCGTTGGCCGAGAGATCGGCCTCGGCATTGGGCCGGCGCGCGAACTCGGCCGGGTCCACCAGGACTTCCAGCGTACCCGCCTCGCCGTCGAGCCGGATCAGGTCGCCGTCGCGGATCTTGCCGATCGGGCCGCCGTCCAGCGCTTCGGGCGTCACGTGGATCGCCGCCGGCACCTTACCGGACGCGCCCGACATGCGTCCGTCGGTGACGAGCGCCACGCGCTGCCCCCGATCCTGGAGGACGCCGAGCGAGGGGGTGAGCTTGTGAAGCTCGGGCATGCCGTTGGACTTCGGACCCTGGAAGCGGACGACGGCGACGAAGTCGCCGGTCAGTTCGCCCGCCTTGAAGGCGCGCTGCAACTCGTCCTGATCGTGGAACACGCGAGCCGGCGCTTCGACCACGCGCTTCTCCGGCTTCACGGCCGAAACCTTGATCACCGCCTTGCCCATGTTTCCCGACAGCATGCGAAGGCCGCCGTTTTCCGAGAACGGCTGATCGGCGGTGGTGAGCACCTTGGGGTCGCCGCTGAGCTCGGGCGTCGGCGTTCGAACGACCTGTCCGTCCTCCCCGAGCTTGGCCTCGACCGTATACGAAGACAGGCCCGTACCCCAGGCCGTGCGCACGTCGTCGTGCAGGAGGCCGTGGCCGAGAAGCTCGCGGATCAGGAAGCCCATGCCGCCGGCCGCCTGGAAATGGTTCACGTCGGCGAGGCCGTTCGGGTAGACGCGGGCGAGCAGCGGCGTGATCTCGGACAGTTCCGAAATGTCGGCCCAGGTCAACTTGATGCCGGCCGCCGCCGCCATGGCGACGAGATGCAGCGTGTGGTTCGTGGAGCCGCCGGTGGCATGAAGGCCGACGACGCCGTTCACCACCGCCCGCTCGTCCACCACGAGGCCGGCGGGCGTGTATTCGTTGCCGAGCGCGGTGATGGCGAGCGCGCGACGTGTCGCTTCACGCGTCAGCGCGTCGCGCAAGGGCGTGTTCGGGTTGACGAAGGAGGAGCCCGGCGTGTGGAGCCCCATGATCTCCATCAGCATCTGGTTGGAGTTGGCCGTGCCGTAGAAGGTGCAGGTGCCGGGGCCGTGATAGCTCTTCGACTCCGCCTCCAGCAGCGCGTCGCGCCCGACCTTGCCTTCGGCGTAGAGCTGGCGCACCCGCGCCTTCTCGTCGTTGGGCAGGCCCGATGTCATCGGGCCGGCGGGCACGAAGATCGCCGGCAGGTGGCCAAAGGACAAAGCGGCGATGACGAGCCCCGGCACGATCTTGTCGCAGACGCCGAGATATACGGCGGCGTCGAACATGTCGTGGCTGAGGCCGACAGCGGCCGACATGGCGATGACGTCGCGCGAGAAGAGCGACAGCTCCATCCCCGTCTGCCCTTGCGTGACCCCGTCGCACATGGCGGGCACGGCGCCCGCGACCTGCGCCGTGGCGCCGGCTTCGCGCGCGGTCTGGCGGATGATCTCGGGATAGGTCTCGAACGGCTGGTGGGCCGAGAGCATGTCGTTGTAGGAGGTGATGATGCCGAGGTTGAGCGTCCGGTCGCCGATCAGACGCTCCTTGTCGGTCGGGCCGCAGGCGGCAAAGCCATGGGCGAGATTGCCGCAGTTGAGGGCGGAGCGCTTGGGCGCGGTCGCGGCCTTCTGCCGGATGCGCGCGAGATAAGGCTCGCGCGTCGGAGCGGAGCGCTCGCGGATCCGGTCGGTGATGTCTTCGATACGGCGATCGGCGGACATGGCGTCAACCCTTCGGGATGGAAAGGGCGCCCTTCAGGGCGCCCAGAAGATCTGCAGCGGCTCGGCCCGCTCGCCCCTAAGGACGGAGCGCACGGGCATGTCCTCGACCGGACCCTTGCCGCAGGCACGCTGCAGCGTCGCGCGCTTGTCCTCGCCCTCGATGTGGAGCGCTAGGAACCGCGCTTCCAGAAGGAAGGGGAGGGTCAGCGTGACGCGTGGCTCGCCGGCGCCAGGGGCCTCGATCGCGATGACCCGGTGCGGGCCGTTCGGATCGATCGCTTGCGGCAGCCGGTCGGCACCTGGAAAGAAGGACGCCGTGTGCCCGTCGTTGCCCATGCCCAGAATCGCCGCATCGAAGGGGCGGGGCAGGGCGGAGAAGCGCGCGGACAAGGCGTCCTCGGCTTCGGCTGCCGAGGGGCCGTCCACGAAGATCGGCTCGAGATGGGCCGCGGCGGCGCGCCCCGTTAGGAGGTTTTCGCGCACCAGCCTCGTGTTGGAGCGATCGCTCGTCTCGCTCACCCAGCGCTCGTCGACGAGGCACACGGTGACATGGGCCCACTCGAGATCGACGTTCGCCAGCGCGGCGAAGAAGCGCTTGGGCGTCGAGCCGCCCGAAACGGCCAGAACCGCCGAGCCGCGTGTCGCGATGCCGCCGGCCAGAACCGCCGCGACGCCGGTGGCGAGCGCCTCGGCGAGCGCCTCACGCGTCGGATAGTCGTGCTCGCGGATCGTCATCGCCCGCCTCAATCCGGCTCGTGCCACGTCCGCCCGTCGCGCTCGATCAGCGCGATGGAGGAGGACGGGCCCCAGGTGCCGGACGTATAGCCCTGCGGGCGAAGCGAACGGGCTTCCCAGGCCTTGAGGATCGGATCGACCCATTCCCATGCGGCCTCGACCTCGTCGCGGCGCATGAACAGGGTCTGGTTGCCCCGGATCACGTCCATCAGCAGGCGCTCGTAGGCGTCCGGGTTACGAGCACCGAAGCTTTCCGCAAAGCTCATGTCGAGCGGCACGTGGCGCAGGCGCATGCCGCCGGGGCCGGGATCCTTGATCATCAGCCATTGCTTCACGCCCTCGTCGGGCTGAAGGCGCATGACGAGCTGGTTCTGCTGCACGTGGCCGGCTTGCTCGTCGAAGATCGAGTGCGGGATCGGCCGGAAGGTGACGACGATCTCGCTCATGCGCTCCGACAGGCGCTTGCCCGTGCGGATGTAGAAGGGGACGCCCGCCCAGCGCCAGTTGTTGATCTCGGCCTTGATGGCGACGAAGGTCTCGGTGTCGCTGGTCGGCTCGCCGAGATCGTCGAGATAGCCCTTCACCGCGCCGCCGTTGGAGGCGCCGGCCTTGTACTGGCCGCGCACGGTGAGATGCTCGATGTTGCTTTCGTCGATGCGCTTGAGCGAGCGCAGGATCTTCAGCTTCTCGTCGCGCAGCGCGTCGCCGGTGAAGGAGGAGGGGGGTTCGAGCGCCACGAGGCAGACGAGCTGCAGGATGTGGTTCTGCACCATGTCGCGCAGGGCGCCGGCCTTGTCGTAGTAGCCCGCGCGCCCTTCGAGGCCGACGCTTTCGGCCACCGTGATCTGCACGTGATCGACGAAGGCCGAGTTCCACAAGGGCTCGTAGAGCATGTTGGCAAAGCGCAGAGCCATCAGGTTCTGCACCGTTTCCTTGCCGAGATAGTGGTCGATGCGGAACACCTGGTTCTCGGCGAAATGCTCGCCGATCAGGGCGTTCAGGGCCTTGGCGGAGGCGAGGTCGCGCCCGACCGGCTTTTCCACCACCAGGCGCGTCTTCTCGTTGGCGAGGCCATGGCGCTGGACGCTGGAGGCGAGGTCGCCGAAGAGCGCCGGGCTGACCGCGAGATAGAAGGCGCGGATCCGGTCCCCGCCGGCTTCGTCGAGAAGGCTCTTCAGCTCGGCCCAGCCGGTCTCGCTGCGCGCGTCCACCTGCCGGTAGAACAAGCGCGACACGAAGCGCGCAATGGCCTCCTCGTTGCGATCGGCCTCGGCCACGAAGGACTGGAGCGCTTCGCGCGCGAAGGCGCGGTATTCCTCGTCCGACAGGGGCGTTCGCGACGCACCGATGATGCGTGCGCCCGGCGGGATCTGTCCGTCATTGTCCCGATGGTAGAGGGCGGGCAGAAGCTTGCGCTCGGCAAGGTCGCCGTTGCCGCCGAACACGATGTAATCGAAGCAATCGACGGGAATGATCTGACTGGACAAGCGGCTTCACCTCCGAGCAACGGCCGGATGGCGGCTTGGGACGTCCGCCTCCGATCTCGATAGTCTAATCGATTGAAAAATGGAAGACCGGTCCGTGGACCGTTGGCGACGAGGCGTCAGCGACGCCTCATCGCGGGCTCCCCCGCGCCGCGGCCCGCGCGATGGCGGCAATCAGGAGATCGGACACGAAGGGCTTCTTCACCGCGTCGGCATGCTCGGCCTCGGGCGGCAGTTCGATGGCTTCGCCGTATCCGGTCACGAAGACGAAGGGGATGGCGCGCGCGTTCAGGTCGCCGACCAGCGGGAAGGACGTTTCCGAACCGAGATTGACGTCGAGAAGCGCGACGTCGACCCGCTGGGTGTCGATGATGTGGCGCGCATCCGCGACGCTGGCGGCGGTGAACACCTCGCTCATGCCGTGGTCGAGGAGAAGCTGCTCGGCGTCGAGCGAGATGATCAGGTTGTCTTCGACGATCAGTCCCTTCAGCCCTTCCAGCGAGACGCGCCGGTCCGCGGGGGGCAACGTCGCCTCCTCCTGCGCCTCGGACACGGCGAAGGTCGAGCGCGGCGCCTGCGTATGGAACACCGCGCGGGGCAGGCTGAAATGGGCCTGGACCCCGGCGAGCCGGTAGTCGACGCGCGCTTCGCCCGACAGGTCGTGCGGGATGGAGCGCTCGATGATGGTCGAGCCGAAGCCGCGCCGGCGGGGCGGGGCGACGGGCGGGCCGCCGCTTTCCACCCAGTCGATGCGGCAGGTCTCGTCCTCGTCGAGCTGCCACGATACGGCGACGCTGCCCGAGGAGTCGGACAGGGCGCCGTATTTGGCCGAGTTGGTCACGAGCTCGTGGAACACGAGCGCCAGCGTCGAGAAGGTCTTGGCCTCCACGAAGATGTCGGGCCCGGACAGGCGCACCCGGTCCGCCTTGCCGCCGATATAGGCGGAGACTTCCGTGCGCACGATGTCGCGCAGCGTGGTCGCGGCGGCCGTGTCGCTGGTGATCTGATCGTGCGCGCGCGCTAACGCCTGGATGCGTCCGCCGATGATGCCGGCGAACTCGTCCACGGTGCGCGCGCTGGGTTTGGACTGGACGACGAGCGCCCGGATGAGGCTGAGGATGTTGCGCACGCGGTGGTTGAGCTCGGCGATCAGGAGTTCCTGGCGCTGCGTGGCGAGGCTCTGCTGGCGCTCGCTTTCCTCGTTGAAGCGCAGGAGCACTTCCAGGATCGAGATGCGCAGCGCCTCGGCCGCCTTGGTCTCGCTCACCGTCCAGGCATGGCTCTTGCCGTGCACGGTTTCCTTCCAGGCCTCGAAGCTCTTGCGCGGGGTCAGCCGGACGCCGTTCGGCCCGACCGTGCGCTCCTTGGTCTTCGGATCGCCCGCCCAGGTCACGGTCTGGACCATCTCGCGGCGGAAGAACAGGAGGTAGTCGCGCGGCGAGCGCGAGATCGGGATGGCGAGAACGCCGGCCGCCCGCTCGATATAGTCGGCGCCGGGCGCATGCAGCGCCGAGATCTCGTCCGTCGCGTAGATGCGGCCCGAGCCCGCGCGGTTCAGGAAGCGGGCGAGACCGGCGAGTTCCTCCTCCGTCGGGCAATGGCCGAAGCGCTGCGCCTCGCCCTTGACCCAGACCGCGAAACCGTCGGCGGGAATGATCTCGCGCAGGTCGTCAGCAAACTCGCCGATCGAATCCAGCGTCGAGGATGCGGCGACGATCTTGGACACGAAGCGGTCGTGAAGCTCGCGCCCGAGTTCTTCCGCGCGGCGCTGCTCCTTGGCGAGGCGCCCTTCGATGATCAGCGACACCATCTGGCCGAACAGCTCGGCCGCGCCCCGCACGTCCATCGGCAGATGGCGCGGTGCGTAGTTGTGGAGCGCGAACAGTCCCCACAGCTTGCCGTCGATCACGATCGACACCGACATGGAGGCCGCAACGCCCATGTTGGTCAGGTATTCGATATGGATGGGCGAGACCGAGCGCAGTACCGAAAGCGACAGGTCGATCATCCGCCCGTGCGGGTCGAGCTCGGGGACGATGGGAACGGTCTGCGACCCGACATCGGCGATCAGGCGCACCTGATTGCGGATGTACAAGGCGCGCGCCTGCGGCGGGATGTCGGTCGCGGGATAGTTCAACCCCAGGAAGGACCCGATCGACGAGCGCGCGGTTTCCGCGATCACCGAACCGGCGCCGGAATCCTGGAAGCGGTAGAGCATGACGCGGTCGAAGCCGGTGATGCCGCGCAGCTGGCGCACGCATTCGCGATAAAGCGCGTCCAGCCCGTCCGTCTTCTGGACGCGGGTGATCATACTCTTGACGAGCGCGCCGGGATTGCCGGAGGGCCGCTCGGCCAGCGGCTCTGCCTCGATCACGATGGAGCCGCCCGACACATGCAGCGCGACATCGAAGCGCAGGCCGCCGCCGAGAAGGTCGAGGCCGAGAATGCGCTCCACCCCGCCATCGCCCGACAGGATCTGCAGCCGCCCGCGAATCGAATGGAGGGCGCCCTCGGAGACGATCGACAGCACCGGCTCGCCGAGAAGGCTCTCGGCGTCGCGGTTCACGAAAGCGTCGATATTGGTCGAGACCCGCTCGATCAGCCAGTCCATCGACACGACAAGCAGAAAGCCGAAGTTCTGGATGCGCCCCAGAAACTGGATCGGCTCGCGCTCGCAGTTGGTGAGATCGACGTCGCCGAACTCTTGGGCCTGTATGGTCAAACGCGGATCGTCCTTGTTGCGCTGTCTTCGGCCAGACGTTGAAAGAAGCGGAACGTCTCGTCCGCCGCACTCACTGCGCGACGAACCATCCCTTCGTTCATCGGCTCGGCGTCCATGCGCTCGATCAGATGGGCGAAGGGACGCGCATCGCTGGAAGCTTCCAGATAGGCCGTCGGCCAGGGATCGCCACTCCCCGCCCCCTCACGTTTCAATGCACGCAGCATGAATTTGGCCCCGAGGCGTGAACCTTCCAGGACGTAGGCGATGCCGAGCGCTTCGGGCAGGTCGGGGTTTTCGATCGGGAAGCCCGGCGCGGGCTCGGGCGGCAGTCCGATCGCCTCGGCGTCGCGGCGCACGGCTGCCAGGCGTCCCGCATCCGGCGCGTCCCGCCCCGTCCAATCGAGCGGGCTGCCGGACAGGATGGGCTCGATCGCCTCGTGCGCCAGATGGTTCATCCGCAGGAACCGGCGATAGCGCGCGCCTTCCGCGTCGCCGAACATGTCGGCGAAGGATGCGTCCAGCGCCTCGTGCGCTTCGCGCGTGTCCGATCGCAGGCGATCGCGCAAGGAGGGCCGGGCGGCGGCGGGAGCGTCGGTGATGGTCAAGGCGAGCCTTCCGGTCTGGCGACGTTGCGCCAAGCTCATGACGCCTATCGGTTTCCGGTTGTCATCTATCAGAAACGATCGCGCAAGGCATACCAAGTCATCGCCAGGAACAGAAGGGGACCGCGCAGCCACGATCCGCCGGGAAAGGCGGGGATGTCGAGATCCTCGAAGACGCCGAGGCGATCCGTCCCGCCTCCCGTGATGCGCTCGGCGTAGAGGCGGCCGGTCCAGTGCGTCAGCATGACGCCGTGGCCCGAAAACCCGCCGATCGCGGTCAGCCCGGGCTCGGGGCTCGCGACATAGGGCATGCGCGGCATGGTCACGGCAACCGAGCCGCCCCAGGCATGGCTGAAGGCGACGTCGGACAGATGCGGCCAGATCGAGCCGACCTGCGCCCGGATCTGGCCCGCCACGTCGCCGGACGCCGACGTATAGGCCTCTCGCCCGCCGAACAGGAGCCGGTTGTCGGGCGTCTTGCGGAAATAGCGCACGACGAAGCGCGAATCGTCTGCCGCCTCGTTGCCGGGCAGGACGCGGTCCGGTTCGGCGAGCGGCTCCGTCGCGCCGATGAACGAGCGGATCGGCAGGACATGGGCGGCGTTGTCGCGGTTGAGGCGCCCGCCATGGGCGTTGGTGGCGAGCAGGACTTGCGTCGCCGACACGGTTCCCGTCGGCGTTTCGGCCTGCCAAAGGCCGTTCTCGCGGCGTAGGCGGCGAACCGGCGTGTCCTCGAAGAGCCGCGCGCCGGCCCGCCGCGCGGCCCGGCCCATGCCGACGAGGAGCTTCATCGGGTGGATATGGCCCGTGCCGGTGTCGCGAAGGCCCGCGTGATAGGCGGGCGAGCCGAGCCGCTCGGCGGTCTCGGCTGCGTCCATGAAGCGGATATGGGGGTAGTCGTAGCGCTCGTTCAGCCAGTCGGCATGGCGCCGGAAGTCTTCGACGTAGCGCTTCTTATGGGCGAGCGAGATTTGGCCGGGGCGAAAGTCCGCGTCGATCCCCTCCGCCGCGATCGTCTCGACGAGGCTCGCCTTGGCCGCTTCCGCCAGATCGAAGAGCCGGCGGGAGCGCTCCACGCCGTATCTCGGCTCCATCTCCTCCGGCCAAAGGCGCTGGCCGGTGCCGAACTGTCCGCCGTTGCGCCCCGACGCGCCGTCGCCGAGCCGTGCCCCCTCGCACAAGACGACGTCGACGCCGGCCCTTGCCAGATGGAGGGCCGCCGACAAGCCGGTATAGCCGCCGCCGACGACGAGGACGTC
This sequence comes from Aureimonas sp. ME7, assembly GCF_903970965.1. GTDB lineage: Bacteria > Pseudomonadota > Alphaproteobacteria > Rhizobiales > Rhizobiaceae > Aureimonas. The sequence continues at coordinate 32,751 of NZ_CAJCKW010000009.1, forward strand.
CGCCCGCGTCGATCCGTCGAGCGACCGATAGCGCGGGCGATCCCCGACCGAGTCCTCGTACCACGAGCGGCCGGGCGAGATCGGGGACTGGTAGGGCTCAGACATTGAGCAGCAGGAACTCCCGCTCCCAGGGGCTGATCACCTGCATGAAGGTCTCGTGTTCGCCGCGCTTGATGCCGGCATAGGTGCCGACGAACTCCTTGGACAGGACCTCCTGGAAGGCTTCCTCCGCCTCGAAGGCGGCGACCGCCTCCAGAAGGCCGCGCGGCAGCGAGATCACGCCGTCCTCGTTCACCGTGCGGTCGGTCGGCTGGTCGGGCTCGACCGCGTTGACCATGCCGAGCCAGCCGCAGGCGAGCGAGGCGGCGAGCGCCAGATAGGGGTTGGCGTCCGAGGAGGGGAGACGGTTCTCGACGCGGCGCGCGGCCGGGTCCGAGGTCGGCACGCGAAAGGCCGTCGTGCGGTTGTCGAAGCCCCAGGCGTTGTTGGTGGGCGCCGACATGCCGTAGGTCAGGCGCCGATAGGAGTTCACGTATGGCGCCATCATGACGAGGGCCGCCGGCACGTAGCGCTGCATGCCGCCCAGAAACGAGAAGAACAGAGGCGAGGGCGCCCCGTCCTCGCCGGCGAAGACGTTGCGCCCGGTCTCGACGTCGACCACCGACTGGTGGATGTGCATGGCCGAACCCGGCTGGCCCTGGATGGGTTTCGCCATGAAGGTCGCGTAGATGTCGTGTTTCAGCGCTGCCTCGCGGATCGTGCGCTTGAACATGAAGACCTGGTCGGCGAGCTCGATCGGGTTGCCGTGGCGCAGGTTGATCTCGAGCTGGGCGGCGCCGTCCTCGTGGATCAGCGTGTCGATCTCCAGGCCCTGCCCGTCGGAGAAGTGGTAGATGTCGTCGATGAGTTCGTCGAACTCGTTGATGCCGCCGATCGAATAGGACTGCCCGCCCTGGATCTGTCGGCCCGAGCGCCCGATCGGCGGGGTCAGGGGATAGTCGGGGTCGACGTTCTTGGACACGAGGTAGAACTCGATCTCGGGCGCCACCACGGGGCGCCAGCCTCGGCTCTCGTAGAGGCCGACGACGCGTTTGAGGACGTTGCGCGGCGTGTAGCCGACGGCTTCCCCGGCGGTGTCCACGAGGTCGCAGATCACCTGCGCGGTCGGATCGCTTTCCCAAGGCACGGCCGACAGCGTCGAAAGGTCGGGCACGAGCTTCAGGTCGCCGTCGTTGGGCGAATAGCGGAACGAGCCGGTTTCTTCCGGGTAGTCGCCCGAGATCGTATGCATGAAGAGCGCGGACGGCAGCGCCAGCGAGGTGTTGCCAGTGAACTTCTTGGCCGGCATCATCTTGCCGCGTGCCACGCCGGCAAGGTCCGGCGTGATGCACTCGATGTCCTCGATGCCCCGAACGCGCAGCCATTCCCCCGCTTCCGCCATGGAGCCGACGCCGCGCTTCGAATCCAGGAAGGACGGGCGGCTGGCGGACAGTTCGGGCACTGCGCGAGGACCGCCGAGGCGCGGAGAGACACTGGGGCTCAGCGGCCCGTCGCCCGTGCTGCGCCGCTTGGGCTTGTCGCGCTTGATCTTGGACGGGCTGCCGTTCTCCGGCTTGGACGATCGGGTGCGGTCGGGCATGCGATCCTGCGGGCGGTTGATCGATGGCGCCGAGCATATCGTCTCGCACCATCGGACGGAAGGCGGGCTCGGAAGGCGGCGAAAACCTCGCGCCGCCGGGTGCCGCCGGCACCGCGCGGTTCACGTCTTCGACATATCTTCCGCTTGACGGCCGGAGGATTCCATTGAAACCCGGCGCGAAGCACCGAAATGGTGACGACGGAAAGACGCGAGACCGCCATGAGCGACACCCGACCCAAGCCGACGAGCCCGAACGAGCGCAGCCCCCAGCAAACGGGGAAGACGCAGGGGCTGGAAGACACGATGAGCCGAGGCGGCGTCGTCGCGCGCACCGTGCAGGGGCTGGTCGACAAGGCGGAAGCCTTGAATCTGCGGCATTCGGCCGTCGGCAACCCGCCGGTCTACCCGACCGACGACTTCCCCTGGGCGCGCGAGGTCGAGGCCGAATGGCGCCTGATCCGCGAGGAACTCGACCGGATCCTGGTGCGCAAGGGCGACCTTCCCGCCTTTCACGAGATATCTTCCGAGGTGCGCTCGATCTCGTCCGATCAGAACTGGAAGACGTTCTTCCTGTGCGGCTACGGCATCAAGTCGGAAGAGGCGATCCGGCAGTGCCCGGAAACCTGGCGCATCCTCCAGAAGATCCCGGGTCTGAAGTCCGCGATGTTCTCGATCTTCGAGCCCGGCAAGCACCTGCCGCCCCATCGCGGCCCCTATAACGGGGTCCTGCGCTTCCATCTCGGGCTCGTCGTGCCCGACCAGCCCGACAAGATCGGCATCCGCATCGCCGACGACACGCGCCATTGGCGCGAGGGCGAGGCGCTGATCTTCGACGACGCCTACGAGCACGAGGCCTGGAACCATTCCGATGGAGTCCGCGTGGTGCTGTTCGTGGATTTCGAGAAGCCGCTGCGCTTTCCCGCCAACCTGACCAACAAGGCGGTTCTCAACCTGGCCGTCTTCACGCCGTTCATCCGCGAAGGGTACAAGGCGCACAAGGCGTGGGAGAAGATGTTCTACGGCGAGGGGCGCAAGCACCGGTGAGGGCGCCGGCGCCTGGCGACTGGCGGCCGATGCTGGAGGCCGACATCGAGGCCGTGATGGCCCTGTCGGAGCGTGTCCATCCGACCTTCTTCGAGCGGCGCGAGATGTTCGCCGACCGGCTCGCCCTGTTCGGACAGGGGTGCCTCGTCCTGCCCGACCAAGACGAAGAACTTGCCGGCTACGCGATCGCCTATCCCGCCCCCTTCCGGCGGCCGCCGCCGATCGACACGGTGCTCGGCGCGCTGCCGACAAACGTCGACAGCCTTTACATCCACGACGTCGCGGTCGCGCCCGAATGGCGCGGGCACCATCTGGCGGACCGGGCGGTCGAGAGCCTTCTCCGTCTTGCCGAGCCTTTCGGGGCTGCGATGCTCGTGTCCGTCTACGGCACGTCGCCGTTTTGGAGCCGCTTCGGCTTCTCGCCGCTGGACGAGCCGGAGGTGCGCCGATGGATCGCACCCTACGGCGAGGATGCCGTTTTCATGACCCGCTCGAATAACCGGCAAAGGGAAAACGTGCGAAGGCCCTAGGCAAATCAGGCCTCGTTGTCGATATTGCCCGGCAACAGACCCGACCGCGAGAAGAAGGTGTCCGACCGATGCGATTTGCGTCCTCCCTCCTGACCGGCGCCCTGATCCTGGCCGGCTCCCACTCGGCCCTGGCGCAGGAAAAGGTCGTCAACGTCTTCAACTGGTCGGACTACATCGACACTTCGATCATCGACGACTTCACCAAGGAAACGGGGATTCGCGTCGTCTACGACGTCTACGATTCCAACGAGATCCTGGAAACGCGCCTCCTGGCCGGCGGCAGCGGCTACGACGTCGTGGTGCCGTCCGCCGAATATCTTTCGCGCCAGATCGAGGCCGGCGTCTTTCAGAACCTCGACAAGTCCAAGCTGCCGAACCTCAAGAACATGTGGCCGCTGATCTCCGAGCGCGTCGCCCTGTTCGATCCGGGCAACGCCCATTCGGTGAACTACATGTGGGGCACGACCGGTATCGGCTACAACACGGCCAAGGTCGCCGAGGCGCTGCCCGGCGCGCCGCTCGACAGCTGGGCGCTGGTGTTCGACCCGAAGAACGCCGAAGCGTTGTCGAAGTGCGGCATCGACATGCTCGATGCGCCGGGCGAGATCATCCCCGCCGCGCTCGCCTATCTCGGCCTCGACCCGAACGCCAGCGACGCCGATTCGATGAAGAAGGCCGAAGAGCTCCTGTCGGCAATCCGCCCCTTCATCCGCCGCTTCCATTCCTCCGAATACATCAACGCGCTCGCCAACGGCGACATCTGCGTGGCGATCGGCTTCTCGGGCGACGTGTTCCAGGCGCGCGACCGCGCCGAGGAGGCCTCGAACGGCGTCGAGATCGGCTATGCCATCCCGAAGGAAGGCGCGATGATGTGGTTCGACCAGATGGCGATCCCCGCCGACGCGCCCCATGTCGACGAGGCGCACGCCTTCATCGACTACATGATGCGCCCCGAGGTCATCGCCAAGGCGACGAACTACGTGTCCTACGCCAACGGAAACCTCGCCTCGCAGCCCCTGATCGACAAGGAAATCCTGGAGGATCCCGCGATCTATCCGGACGAGGCGACCCTTCGTAAGCTCTTCATCAAGCTGCCCTACGACTCGCGCGCGCAGCGTCTGGCGACGCGCGCCTTCACCACGGTCAAGACCGGGCGCTAGAGCGCTTCGGTTCCGCGATCGACGGGAAACGGGACACACGGGTTCGAAAGGTCGGCATGGCGGGCGCGCAGAAGTCACTCGGCAACATTCGCCGCAATTTCGACCCCTGGAACGACCCCGCTGCCAAGCCTCTGATCGAGTTCGATCGCGTGTCCAAGCGCTTCGCCGACTTCACGGCGGTGGACGACCTGTCGCTCGGCATCTACGACCGCGAGTTCTTCGCGCTTCTCGGCCCCTCCGGCTGCGGCAAGTCCACGCTTCTGCGCATGCTGGCCGGCTTCGAGGAACCGACCGCGGGCGACATCCGGCTGGGCGGCGCGAGCCTCAAGGGCGTGCCGCCCTACCGCCGCCCGCTCAACATGATGTTTCAGTCCTATGCTCTCTTCCCGCATATGAGCGTGGAGAAGAACATCGCCTTCGGCCTGCGTCAGGACGGAATGGCGCGCTCGGAGATCGACGCGCGGGTTGGAGAGATGCTGAAGCTCGTCAAGCTGGAGCCCTTCCGCCGCCGCAAGCCGAGCCAGCTGTCGGGCGGCCAGCAGCAGCGCGTGGCGCTCGCGCGCTCGCTCGCCAAACGCCCGAAGGTGCTGCTTCTCGACGAGCCGCTCGGCGCGCTCGACAAGAAGCTGCGCGAGGAAACCCAGTTCGAGCTGATGGACCTCCAGCAGGAGCTCGGCCTGACCTTCGTGATCGTCACCCACGACCAGGAGGAAGCGATGACCATGGCCGACCGCATGGCCGTGATGCGCTCGGGCCAGCTCTGTCAGGTGGCGCCGCCGGCCGTGGTCTACGAGGCGCCGGCCTCGCGCTATGTCGCCGACTTCGTGGGCAACATCACGCTGATCGAAGCCGTGGTGGACCGGGTGGACGGCGAGATCGCCCGGCTGGACAGCGTTCCCGGCCCGATCGAGACGGAAACCGGGCTGGCGCTGCGGCCCGGCCAGAAGGTCGCCTTCGCGATCCGGCCCGAAAAGGTCCGCCTGTCGCGCCGTGCGCCCCCGGACGGTACGCCCAACACGCTGCGCGGCACCGTGTGGGACATCGCCTATCTCGGCGACGTGACGGTGTTCAACGTCAAGCTCGCCGACGGAACGCTGATGTGCTGCACCGTCATCAACGCGGCGCGCGCCTCGTCCGAGCAGATCGCCTGGGAGGAGGAAGTCTTCCTGTCCTTCGGGCGCGACGCCGGCGTGGTTCTGGCCGAATAGGGGCGGGGAGCGATGGCGAGCGCGACAAAGGCGGCGGGGGCTGGAGGCTGGTGGCGCCGCACGGTGATCGGCGTGCCCTATCTCTGGCTGCTGGCGCTGTTTCTGGTGCCGTTCGGCATCGTTCTCAAGATTTCGCTGTCGGAAACCACGATCGCCCAGCCGCCCTACATCCCGGCCTTTTCGCTGGACGGCTGGTCCGGGTTCCTGGCCGATCTCCGGCAACTGGGCGTCGACAACTACCTCTGGCTCGCCGACGATCCGCTTTATCTCGACGCTTATCTGTCGTCGCTGCGCATCGCCGCGATCTCGACCGCGCTGTCGCTTCTCGTCGCCTATCCGCTGGCCTACGGCATGGCGCGGGCACCGCGCACCGCGCGCCAGATCCTCGTCATGCTGACGATCCTGCCGTTCTGGACGAGCTTCCTGATCCGCGTCTATGCCTGGATCGGCATCCTTCGCAACGAGGGCTATCTCAACCAGTTCCTCCTGTGGACGGGCGCGATCGCCTCGCCGCTCCAGATCCTCAACACCGAGACGGCGGTCCATATCGGCATCGTCTATTCCTACCTGCCCTTCATGGTCTTGCCGATCTACGCCAGCCTGGAGCGGCTCGATCCACGCCTTCTGGAGGCGGCGAGCGATCTCGGGTCGACGCCGCTTCGCGCCTTCTGGAGCATCACCTTTCCTCTGTCGCTGCCGGGCGTCGTCGCCGGCGCCTTTCTGGTCTTCATTCCCGCCGTCGGCGAGTTCGTCATTCCCGATCTCCTCGGCGGGTCGCAGACGCTGATGATCGGCAAGACCTTGTGGGACGAGTTCTTCACCAACCGCGACTGGCCCGTGGCATCCGCCGTCGCGGTGCTCCTGCTTCTCGTTCTGGTGATCCCGATCATGCTGTTCCAGCGCGTCCAGGCGAAGGTGTCCTGAGGATGCGCGGTCTGTCCCCGTTCAACGTGGTGTCGCTGGTCCTCGGCTTCGCGTTTCTCTACCTGCCAATCCTGATCCTCGTGATCTACTCGTTCAACGCCTCGCAGCTCGTGACCGTGTGGGGCGGGTTCTCGACGCGCTGGTACGCCGCGCTCGCGGGGAACCGGCTGTTTCTCGACGCCGCCTTCGTGACGCTGCGCGTCGGGCTCCTGTCGGCGACGCTCGCCACCGTGCTCGGCACGCTCGCAGCCCTCGCACTCGTGCGCTACACGCGCTTTCGCGGGCGCATCCTGTTTTCGGGCATGGTGTTCGCGCCGCTGGTCATGCCCGAGGTGATCACCGGCCTGTCGCTGCTGCTTCTCTTCGTCGCCATCAATTTCGATCGCGGCTTCTGGTCGGTGACGCTCGCCCACACGACGCTCACCATGTGCTTCGTCGCCGTGGTGGTGCAGTCGCGGCTCGTGTCCTTCGACCTGTCGCTGGAGGAGGCGGCACAGGATCTCGGCTGCCCGCCCTGGAAGGCGTTCTTCCTCGTCACCCTGCCGGTGATCTTTCCGGCCGTGGCGGCCGGCTGGATGCTGGCCTTCACCCTCTCGCTGGACGATCTGGTGATCGCGAGCTTCACCTCCGGCCCCGGCGCGACGACGCTGCCGATGCGGATCTACAGCCAGGTCCGGCTCGGCGTCACGCCCGAGATCAACGCCATCTCCACCATCCTGATCGCGGTGGTGGCGGTGGGCGTGGTGATCGCCGCGCTTCTCGCCAAGCGCCAGGAGATCAGGCGCCTGCGCGACGAAAGGCTCGCCGCGCAAGGAGCGTGACGGGTCAGGGCGCGCAGTGGCAGGCTTCGGCCCGCGCGGTCTCGATCGCCTGGAACGTCGCTTCCAGCGCGGCCGGCAGCGGGTCGGCCGGCATGTCGGCGGCGGCCAGGAGATAGTCCAGCGCTTCGAGGTCGGACAAGGACTGCGTGAGATCGGCCCGCAGGAGCGGATCCGACGTAGGAGCGGCCGGGCCGACGAGGCGCGGCTTCAGTTCGACGAGAAGGGCGAGCGCCGGACGCGGATCCGGCCTCTGCGGGCCCATGACGGCGATCGAGCCGGTGCGCACGGGATCGGTGTCCGTCGCGGCGGGAGCACCGAGGGCGCCCGCGCCCTGCGCCCGCGCGGCCAGATCGCGAACCGCTCGCGCCACGTCCTCGTTGGTGCGCAAGGCCTCGAAGCTTTTGCGCGGCGGCAGGTCGGGATCGGAGCTTCCTTCCGAGATCCGGACGTCCTGGCGGCCGGCGACCCGCATCACCGGTCCGTAGACGTCCTCGTCGTGCAGGCCGACGCTCGAGCGCAGCGTGTCGGCCACGAGTTCGGAGCCCGGCCGGTCGCTCGGGGCGAAGCGCGGCAGGGGAGCGGGACGCAGCGCCGCCCTCGCGCGATCGAGGCTCGCCTTGGCGGCCTCGCGCTGGGTCTCGACCTGGGCGGCGAGGCGGTCCGGCGAGGAGCCGATCCGCGCGGCCTGCGCGCGCAGCGTATCGAGATATTCCGCGATGCCGCTGCACAGATAGGTCGTCGGCTTCTGGGACAGGAAGTCCCCCAGATCCTCGCGGATGCGGGACACGATCCAGCGCGTGTTGGCGTCGAGCGGCTGCGCCATCGAGCCTTGGCGGCGGGCGAGATCGGACGCGGCGCGCAGCGCCGAGGCATTCTCGGCTGTGCCGGGGCGCGCCTGCGGGGGGAACAGAAGCGCGCCCGGCAGGCGCGCGTCGCCGGCCTTAGCGTCGGCGCCGGCCGCTGTCTTCAAGGCGGCGAGCGGCCCGGTGCGGATCGCCTCGAACCGCGTGTGGAACTCTTGCGCGCAAGCCGCCGGCGAAGCGGACTTTGCCGGCTTCGCCTTGAGCTCGACGACGCTGGAGCCGCCCGCCCCGCGCGCTTCGCCCACCGCCACGGAGGAGGCTGCGGCCGGCGTCAGGCTCGCGGCGGAGGTCGCGAGGGCAAGAGCGAAAGTATGAATGCGGATCGTGCGGGGAAGGAGGGGCGGCTTTGCCATGGGCGTCCGGTTCCTGATGCCAAGCGCCCCACCACTCGTTAGCGTTAGATCGGCGCGTCGGGCGCGTTCACGATCATGTCCGGGCGGGGCCAGTCGCCTCGGATCGTAAACGAAACCGGTTGAGAGGAAGTGAACGTCGGCCCCGAACCCGAGGCCTCCACCACCGGCGCGAGCGATCGGCCGCGAAGCTCGATCGCCTGCGTGCGCGCGTCGAACGTGCCGTGCGCCTCGCTCGTTCCCGCGCTCGTGGTCATCGCCACGGTGTCGAGGCGCATGCGTGTTCCCGCACCGTGCACGGACAGCGTGAAGTCCTGGAACGGCTGCGACGCGCCGCCCGGCGAGAGATCGATCGCATGCTGCCCGGCCGAGCGCAGCATGTCGGGGGCAAATCCCTGGAGCGTTCCGTTGTCGACGCGCAGCGTCAGGTTCGAGCGGCTGTCCATCAGGATCTCGCCCCAGTTCGCCGCCGGTCCCTTCCAACTCAGATCGAGGTCGCCCGATCCGGCCGAAAAGGGAATGGGCGTCTGCGACAGGGCGGCGAGGTCCGCCATCCCGACGCGTCGCAGGCGCATGTCGGCGCTCAATGCCGGTTGCGGGCCGGACATGTCGAGGCCGACGCGCATGCTGCCGCTCCCGCCCAGGACGCTCATATCCCCGATATCGAGGATGCCGGAGCCGTTCATCACCTTGACGGCCGCCGCGACGTCGCTGGCCGGAATGTCGCCGAAGCGCGCGCGCGCCGCCGACACGCGCATGTCGATGTCGAGCGTCTTCGCCCAGTCGATCCGGATCGGGCGCTGGAGATCGACGATGTTGCGCGGAACCGGGGCCACCGTCTGGAGAAAGGGCGAGACGTCAAGATCCTGGAAGGCCAGCGTACCGGACACCGAGCGCTTGGCATTCGCGCCCCCCGTCAGGATCGCCTCCACGGCGCCGCGCGCGCGGCTGCCGCCGAGGTCGAGATCGAGAGCGCCCAGATTCAGCCGGTCGCCGACGAGTTCGATCCGCGTTTCCAGCGAAAAGGCGCCGAAGTCCGGCAGCGCCGCACCGTCGATCCAGCGCGCGGCGCGCGACAGGGACGGCGTGGACAGTTTCAACGCGCCCGCAAGGCGCAGATACTCCCCGCCCGACCCCTCGCCCGAGAAGGCCGCCTCGCCGGATGGGGAGGACAGTTGCACCTGGATCGGGCTCGTTTCCCCGTCGAAGAACGGCAGCGGACGGTCGAGCCGCGTTCGAATGGTGGCCGGCTGCCCGTTCCAGACATAGGTGCCCTCAAGAAGAGCCGGGGCGCTGCCGCCGTCCCAGCGAAAATCGAGATTGGCGTTGGACAGGCCGTTGCGCAGCCCCGGCCAATGAAGAAGGCCGTCGCGAATGCGCAGTTCCCGCAGACCCTCGAATCGCACGAGGAGATCGCGAAGATCCCGCCGGTCTCCGCCCGCCGGCGAAGGAGGCGCGATGCCGGGGGAGGCGGGGGGCGGGGCAATGGCCGCTGCGCCCGCCGGGTCGATCTCGGACGGCGGTCCGATCTCGGGCCGCACGAGGGTGACGCGCTTGATGTCGGCCGTGCCCGTCAGCGCGTCGAGAAGGTCGAACTCCGCTTCCAGACGATCGACGTCGAGCTGGACGGGATGGCTGCCGCCGGCCACGGCCCGAACGGAGGACAGGACGACGCGAGCCTTGGGAAACAAGGAAAACTCGGCGGTCCCATCGACCACCACAGGTGCGCCGACGAGCCGCGTCAGGCGCGCTTCGATATCGCTGCGGGCGGCGGAAAGATCGAGCGGAACGGACGACAGAAGGTAGAGCGCCGCCGCGCCCATCGCAGCGAGAACGAGAGCCACCGCCGCGAAGCTCCGCCTTTTCCAGTCTCGGGCCGTGCGCCCGCCGGACGAAGCGCGGGAAGACGGGGCACGGGGTTCGATCAATCTCTCGTCCTTCGAGGAAGGCTGGCGGCAACGATGCTGCGCAAAGACCACCCGGTGGATCGGACCGACCCTTCGGCTTTCCTTGCCATTTAATTGCGCCGCCGCCAAGGCAAGGCGCAAGGCGGGCGAAAACGGGTTTGCCTCGGCTCAGCTCCGAGCGCCCGCCCGGCGCGCCGCCGACCCGTCAGCCCGCGAGGACGCGCTGGGCGGGAAACAGGATTTCCACCATCGTTCCCTCGCCCGGCGTCGAGGCGATCGAGAATTGGGCGCGGTTGGCCTCCGTCATCGCCTTGGTCAGCGGAAGCCCGAGACCGGTGCCCTCGCTCCGGTCGCCCCGGCCCGCATGGACCTGCTGGAACGGGGTCAGAGCGATCTCGATCTCGCGATCCGTCATCCCGATGCCGCTGTCGCGAAAGCGCAGGGCGACGTTTCCGTCGGTGCCGTAATGGGTCGAGGCGACGATCTGGCCGCCGGCCGGCGTGAAGCGCACCGCGTTGGCGATCAGGTTGAGGGCGATCTGCCGGACCGAGCGCCGGTCGGCGACGACGGCGGGAACCGAGGCCGGCAGGACCGAGCGCACGATCACCCGCTCGCGGTTGGCCTGCGGTTGCATCAGCGATACGACCTCGGCCACCACCTCGTTGAGCGAGACGGCTTCGAAGGCGAGATCCACCTTGCCCGCCTCGATCTTGGAGATGTCGAGGAGGTCGTTGACGAGATCGAGCACGTGGTGCCCGGAGCGCTTGATGTCGCCGAGATATTCGAGATACCGCTCGTGGCCGATCGGTCCGAAGCATTCGGAGGCCATGACGTCGGCGAAGCCGATGATGGCGTTGAGCGGCGTGCGCAGCTCGTGGCTGATATTGGCCAGGAACCGGCTCTTATGGAGGCTGGCGTCCTCCGCCTGCCGCCGCGCTTCCACGAGTTCGGACTCGGCCGTCTTCCACTGCGCGATGTCGCGGATCACGACGCACCAGCCGCGCCCTTCCGACAGGCGACCGAGCGTGACGAAGATCGGGATCGCCCCGCCCCCGGAGCCGACGCGGGCCATGACCTCGCGCCCGTCGTTGAGGATGGAGGCAAGGCCGTTGTCGCGAAGCGTGCCGATATAGTCCGACAGCGGCTGCCGGCTTTCGGGCGTCAGGAGATCGTGCAGCGGCAGGCCGGCATAGGCGTCGGGGCGAACGCCGAACAGCGCCTCGGCTGCTCCGTTCATCTTGCGGATCCGCTCCTCCTCGTCGAGAAGGAGGATGCCGTCCGTCGCCGTGTCGAGCACCGCCTGCAACTCCTCGACCTCGCGTTCGAGATCGAGGAGTTCAGTGTCGAACTCCTCCTCCGGCAACGGCGCCGTCGGGGGAAAGGACATCAGGAGACAGGAGCGGCCGGCCACGCTGATGCGCTGGAGGTGGAGGCGCGCGCGTTCGATCGCCCCGTCGGCGCGCATCAGGACGGCGTCCTCGTCGCCCTCGCCCGAGCCCGAGGTCTGGATCAGCCGGTCGAGCCCGCCGGCATCCTCCAGCGCGTCCAGATCCTCGTAGCGCGTCAGCGCGAAGAAGCGGCGGTTGGCGAAGATCAGCCGGTCCTGCATCTGGACGAGAACCGCGAGGGGCAGCGCGTCGAGCATGTCCTCCAGCTCCTGCACCGGCAGGAGAAGCTCACCCTCGCCTTCTTCGGGGGCGGGAGCCGCGGAAGCGGGCGGCTCGGATGCGACGGGCAGGGCGGACGGCGGCGGCACGGCCGTCGAGGGGGCGATCGGCAGGCCGAGCTCCGCACCGATGGCGCGGAAGGCGGCGGCCTCCGCCGAGGACAGGCTGCCCTCGCGCCGTCGCGGATCGGCCGGCACCGGAGGCGGCGAAGCGCGGCGCCCGAAGGCGCGCTCGCCATCCGCCGTGTCCGGTGCCTCGGCCGCCTCCGGCGCTTCGATTGGGGCGGGGCCCGGCTCGGCGGCGGCCGTGGGCGGCACTGCGCCGCGATCGGGGATCGTCAGCGCCAGGCCGATCGCGGCCGGGTCGGCCTCGTGTTCGCCGGGGCGAACGACGCCGAACCCGCGAAAGCCCAGAAACTCGCGGCCGCGGCTGTAGACGGGGAGAGCGGCGAGATCCACCGGCGCGCGCCGGTCCGTTCCTTCCAGCGGCCAGACGATCGAGCGGCCCGACCATGTGTCGCGACGCTGGAGAAGCCGTTCGATCTCGCCGTTTTCGTCGAACCCGAACACCCGTGCGACATCCGCGAAGGAGCGGCCGATCACATCGGCCGCGTGCGGACCGACCGCCGCGGCGAATTCCGGGGAAAGATGAGAAAAGCACGTGTCGGCGTCGATCTGCCAGACGAAGCGCACCGGCTCGGCGTCGAGCTTGGCATGAAACGGCCCCGAAATGGTCGGAGCGGGAGGGGGCGCCTCGTCAGGTCCGTCGTCTCGTGCGATCGGCGCCGGATCGGCGGCGGCGATCTCGTCCGCTTCATGCTCGATCGCTTCGGCGGCCGGCATGGGAGCTTCGGGTGGCGGGGCTGCCTCATCGTCGACGGTAGGCGAAGCCGACAGCTCTTCGGGTGCCTCGATCGTCTCCTCTTCCTCGGGCGACGACGCGTCCATGTCGATCATGTCGAGATGGATCAGGGCCAGCGACGGCGAGATGCGTGCAAACGACAGGGCGCCCGCCTCGTCTTCCACGATCAGCCGATCCTCCTCGGCCAGAAGGAACTCCCGGCCCTGAACGGCGAGAAGCGAATGCTCGTGCGCGGGAAGGGACGGTGTTGCGGCCACCATGCCATCGAGTTCGACGACGCAGGCGAGCGAGGCTTCGAGGCCGGCGTCGTGCAGGGCGTCCCGCGCCTCCTCCACAAGGGTCCGGGTGACGAGGCCGAGCTTCACCGAAAGAAGGGCGAGAGGGCGGGACCCGAGCGCGACACGCTCCAACCGGGCGAGCACCGCGCGCCCTAACCCGCTCGCGGCATTCGGCCGGATGAGGAGTTGGGTGCGCCCCTTGGCGGCGAAGGCTTCGCGCGCCGAGCCGATCTGCCGAACCACGTCCGCGTTGCCGCCGGGCGAGCGGGCGAGCCGTTCCCCGGCGCGGTTGGTCCACAGAACCGATCCGAGCTCGTCGTCGAGCACGATCACGGCGGAGCCCGCGGCGGCGGCCGCCTGGACGGATTTCAGGGCCATGATGTCGAGGGCGGAAGAAATGGCCTCGGCTCCCAGGAACGACTTAGGGTTACCGTTCCGTTAATAGAGCTTGGCGCAGGTCAAAGCCAGAACCTCGCGCCCGGCGACGCGTGAAGGCCGCCCTTAGGGTTAACGCGCGTTCGCATGGCCGCCGCGTCGGGGCTGTTCCTAGCGCACGGCGCGCCTAGCTTTCAAGCGAGGGCTTCATCTTTCATCGTTCGTTTCCGGAGGAATTCTCATGTCCGACACCGAGAACTTCAACAACAACGATCCGGCGCGCGACGCCTTCGAAAGCGCGCAGCGCGCCCAGGCCGCGCTCGGGCTCGACCCCGCGAGGATGGGCGAGGCCTTCCGCACGATGACGCAGAAGTCGATCGAGCAGTCCCGGCAGGCCTACGACCGGATGAAGTCGGCCGCCGACCAGGCGTCTCAGACGCTGGAGGCGACGATCGAGAACGCCCATGCCGGCTCCTTGAACCTCACCAAGCGTGCCCTTGAGGGCATGAGGGCGCAAGCGGAGATGAACTTCTCCCATCTGGAAAAACTCGCCTCGGCGAAAAGCATGGCCGAATTCATCGAACTCCAGACGAGTTTCCTCCGCCGTCAGGTGGAACTGGCGGCCGACCAGGCCAAGGAGTTGCAGACCCTGTCGCAATCCGTCGCGCAGGATGTCGTGCGCCCGGCGCGCGAGGCGGCCGAAAAGGCCAGGAGCCGGGACGGCTTGTGAAACGCGGGGCTGCTGCTTCGCCATCCTCCAGCGGCCCCTTGCCTTTCCCCGCAAAGTTTTCTATTGCGGGCACTGTCGGTATGCGGTTGTAGCTCAGTTGGTTAGAGCGTCGGATTGTGGCTCCGAAGGTCGGTGGTTCGAACCCACTCAACCGTACCACCGTTTTTCCCAAACGTTTGCAGTGGCGAGCCGCGAGAAGCGTCGGACCCTCGATCTGATGTCGCATCATGTTGTGCGCTGGTTGCCGGCGTTCGATAAGCGATGGTGGAATTCATGATTTTCGGGTCGTCCGTCCGCTGATTTGACGATCGACGTGTCGAGGCGTTGGACAGGTGATCGCGGTGGATAGGTGTGAGCCGAGCGATGTCCGGTGCGGTATAGCGCTTCGCGGCTGTCCAGCACGACGGTGACGTTCCTGTTGGCACACGCGCTTCCTGCCCTTCGCGACGCGCTGGCATCGAAGAACCAGCCCCTTCGCCGGCGGCGTCCATCCGGCCAGTGCCATGATCGGGCTACGCTGGACGTCGATCCGCGCTAGCGCTTCGAAGCTCGGGGTTGCCGTTCGCCAGATACGGAACGCTCCTTCCACCCCAAAGCAATGCGGATGCGTTTCCCGAAAGCGGTCGAAGGTGGAACCGACGTAGCGTCCGGCTTTCCGAACGCTCCTGGCCGGCTTCGGACCTTTTCGATCGAGATGGCGGTCGTTCCTTCGCGACGTGCGTTCCCCTATCGATCCGGCATTCGCGCTATACCGGATTCCGGTCGGCCCATGCACTGGCGAGTCCTCTGTTGAAGCTTCATCGAGGTTCATTCATCGCGTCGTCGGATGCGAGGGCGGCGCGAGTTCGCCGGCTTCGATGCGGATCGGCAGGACGTTTTCAGGCGGGGGCAGGGGGCAGACCGCGAAGTCGGTGAAGGCGCAAGGCGGGTTCACGGCGCGGTTGAAGTCGAGGACGATCGTCGTGTCCGTCACCCCCTCGCCGAACAGGAAGCGTGCGGCCGGATAGGTTTCGCCGCCCTTCGCCGTCGCGTCGCGGAAGACGAACTGCGGGCGCTCCGGCGTGCCGTGCGTCGCTAGAAGCTCGAAGCGTTGTCCGTCCCGCTCGAACACGGCGCGATGTGTCGCCTCGACGGCGGTGCGGATGCTGCGGCTGGTGTCGATTTCCATCGCGTGGGGGGCGTCGAGGCGCTCCCAGCGCGCGGTGATCCGCCAGGAGGGATCGAACGGGAAGGTCGAAAGCTTCGGCAGGTGATCCGGCTCGATCGGGGTCGTGTCGCGCACCCGCAGGGCGTTCTCGCCGTTCAACGTCGTGACCTCGAGGAGGAGGTGACTGCTCGTGAAGCGGGGCGGGGCGTATTTCGACAGGGCGAGCCTTTGTTCGGAGCCGCCGCCCGCCGGCCGGTAGCTGACGCCCGTCTCGTCCTGCGTAAGCGTGCCGACCTCCGCCGGTCCCGTCGGCAGGACGATGTCGTTTCCGGGCGCGCTGCCGACGCGCAACGTGCCGTTCTCCAGCGGGTAGCGGCCGACGATGTTGAGCCAGCCGTCCGGAGCGGCCAGTGCCGCAAGGCGGCTTTCGCGAAAGGCCCGGAACTCGGCTTGCGCTGCGGAGATGGGGTCGCTCATCGGGATGGTCCTTCCGGGTCGAGGCGGGGAACGCTGGCGAGAAGGCGTTGCGTATAGGGGTGGGACGGGTTGGCGAGAACGGCGGCGGTCGGACCCGCTTCCACCACGCGACCGCGCTCTAGGATGACGATGCGCCGGCAAAGCGCCGCAACCGCGCCGATATCGTGCGAAACGAAGAGGATCGAAATGCGCGTGCCGAGCTCCGCCAGAAGATCGAGGATGCGGATGCGGGTGGTGAGGTCCAGTGCGCTCAGAGCCTCGTCGGCCAGGAGCAGGCGCGGACCGCAGACCACGGCGCGCGCGATGGCGATGCGCTGGCGCTGGCCGCCGGAAAACTGATGGGGATAGCGCCCGGCGATTTCCGGGTCGAGCCCGACGGCCCGCAGGGCGTTTGCCACCATGGACGGGTGGTCGCCCGCGATCCGCAGCGAGCGCAGCGGCTCGGCGACGATGGCGCCGACGCGCTGGCGCGGGTCGAGCGAGGCGTAGGGGTCCTGGAACACGGCCTGGACGCTCTGGCGGAACTGCCGCATCCGGCGGCGATCGCGGGTATCGAGCGCGGCGCCCTCGAAGCGGACGGCGCCCGTCGTCGGGCGCGCGAGGCCGAGCGCGAGGCGCAGCATCGTCGTCTTGCCGGAGCCCGACTCGCCCACGAGGCCCACCGCCTCGCCTTCGCCGATTTCGAGCGAGACGCCGTGCAGCACCGTGCGCCGCGCGTCGTAGGCATAGGTCGCGTCGTCGAGGGCGAGCAGCGTCATGCGAGGGGCCCCAATGCGGCATCGAAGCGGCGGGCGGCGGCGACGAGGCTTTGCGTGTAGGGATGGCGAGGCGCGCCGAGGACCTCGGCGGTGGGTCCCGCTTCCACGGCGATGCCGCGCTGGAGGACCACCAGCCGGTCCACGGCCTGAGCGACGACGGCGAGGTCGTGGCCGATGAACAGGAGCGCCATGCCCCGCTCGGCGACGAGGCGATCGAGAAGGGCGAGCACCTCGCCCTGTGTCGTCACGTCGAGCGCGGTCGTCGGCTCGTCGGCGATCAGGAGGTCCGGTCGGCAGGCGAGCGCCATGGCGATCGCGACGCGCTGGCGCTGGCCGCCGGACAATTCGTGCGGATAGGCGCGCGCGATCCGGCCGGGCTCGGGCAGGGCGACCTCGGCGAAAAGCTCTTCGACCGCCCGGTCGAGCGCATGCCCCCGCAGGAGCGCCCCGTCGCGGCGGCTGCGCCGGGCAAGCGGCAGGGCCACCTGACGGCCGACGCGCATCAGCGGATCGAGCGCGGTGAGGGGTTCCTGGAAGACGAGAGCGACGGCGCTCCCACGAAGGGCGTCGAGGCGCCGGTCGGGCGCGCCGACCACCTCCTCGCCGGCCAGGCGCACCGAGCCTTCGGCTCGAATGCCCGCGGGCAGGAGACCGGCGATGGCCAGCGCGGTGAGCGACTTACCCGATCCGGATTCGCCGATCAGGCCGACGCGCTCGCGCGGGCCGACGCCGAGCGACAGATCCTGGACGAGCGGCGTGTCGCCGGAACGGATCGTCAGGCCGGTGATGGAGAGGAGGGGGGTCATCGCCCGGCCTGTCGCGGATCGGACCGCTCGCGAAGGCCGTCGGCCAGGAGGTTGATGCCGATCACCAGCGAAACGAGGGCAAGGCCGGGAAGAACGGCGCCGAGCGGCGCGGTGAAGACCGTGCCCTGCGCTTCCTGCAGCAGCCGGCCCCAGGATGCGTTGGGCGGCGGCGCGCCAAGGCCGAGATAGGACAGCGAAGCCTCGGCGATCACGGCGAGCCCGAACTGCAGCGCGAAGGCGACCGACAACTGGGGCCAGATGTTGGGCAGGACATGCCCGAACACGATGCCGGGCCAGGACGTGCCGCAGGTGCACGCGGCGGTGACGAAGTCGAGCACGATGACGCGCTTGGCGAGAATGCGCGTCAGCCGCGCGAAGATGGCGGAAAGGCCGAGGCCGAGCGCCAGGACGGCGGTGAACAGGCTGGCGCTTTCGCTGACCGCGACCACCAGCATGGCGATCAGGAGCGTCGGAAAGGCGATCATGATATCGAGCGCGGCAGCCAGCGCGTCGTCGAGCCAGCGCGAGGCGAAGGCGGCGAGAATGCCGAGCGTGACGCCGACGAGGGCCCCGACCGCGACCGCTCCGGTGCCGACCAGGAGCGCGATGCGGCTGCCGATCATCATCTGCGTCAGGAGATCGCGGCCGAGCCGATCGGTGCCGGCGAGGTGAAGAAGGCTCGGGCCCTCCAGTCGGCGCCCCGCGAGCTCGGTCGGGTCATAGGGCGTCCAGACCAGCGTGAGGAGCGCGACGGCGAGATGGAGCGCGACGAGGACGAGGCCGACCCGCAACGTCCAGGAGCGGGGTGGCTTCGAGGCCGAGGCGGCGAGCGCGCTCATGCGCCCGATCTCTCCCGCAGGCGCGGGTCGAGAAGGCGCTGAAGGAGATCGGCGGCAAAACCGACGAGAAGCACCAGAAGGGTCGAAACGAAGAGAACGCCCTGGACGCTCGGATAATCGCGCTGCTGGATGGCGAGCAGCAGCATGGAGCCGAGACCGGGCAGGCTGAAGACGCGCTCCACCACGACGGCGCCGAGAAAGGTGCTCGCGATCTCGATGCCGAGGATGGAGACGACGGGAATGGCGCCGTTGCGAAACCCGTGCCGCAGGAGCGCCTCGCGCCGCCCGGCCCCCATCGCGCGCGCCGTGCGCAGGTAGTCGGAGCCGATGACCCCTTGCGTCGCCGCGCGTACGTAGCGCAGCAGCGAGGCTCCCATCACGAGACCGACCGTCAGCGCCGGGAGGATCATCGCCTCCATCGCACCGGACGGATCGCCCCATCCTCGCCGCGGGAAGCTGCCCGAAGGCAGCCAACGCAGGTTCACCGCGAACAGCGTGACCAGGAGGATGCCGACCCAGAATGCGGGGACGGCGACACCGAGCTGCGAGACGACCGAAATGGCAGCGCCAGAAGGGCGGTCCGCCCGCAGTGCCGCAAGGATGCCCAATGGCACGGCAAGAAGGAGTGCGAGGAGGAAGCCGGCCAGCGTCAGCGGCAGCGTCACGGACAAGCGGGCTGCGATCTCGCCCGATACGCCCGCGCGGCTGACGAAGGACGTGCCGAGGTCGAGACGCGAGAGATCCGCAAGGTAGCGCGCGAACTGCGCGGCGATAGGCTGGTCCGAGCCGACCTCGGCGCGCGCCGCTGCCAACTGCTCGGGGGTCGCGCCGACGCCCACGAGGGCATTGGCCGGATCGCCGGGCAGAAGACGCAGGAGCACGAAGAGAATCAGCGCCGCCGCCAGCAGAGAAACGAGGAGGATCAGCGTGCGTCGGATGGCGTAGGCGAGAATGGGTCGGCCCCTGAAATGCGATGCCGCCGGCAGTTCGGGCCGACGGCGTTTCGGTCGACTGGGCTCGCGGTCAGTCCGCCTTGGTGATTCCTGCGGCGTAGAATTGCGAGTTGAGACCGTTCACCGGATAGCCCGTCACGTTCGCGTTGGCCACCACGATCTGGGGATAGAGGTAGAGCCAGTTGCTCGCCGCGTCCTCGGCGATCAGCCGATTGGCCTGACGAAGCTTGTCCGTCTGCCCCGCCTCCGTCGCCTCCTTCTCCGCGTCGGCGATGAGCTTGACGACCTGAGGGTTGTCGTAGCCCCAGTAGAAGTCCGGATTGCCGTAGAAGACGATGTCGCGGTGGTTGACGTGCTCCTGCAGCGTCGCCTGGAAATCGTGGCTCTGGTAGATCTTGGTGTACCACTCGTTGGCGGTGATGACGTTGATCGTCACCTTGACGCCGATCTTGGCGTACTCGCTCTGCAGGAACTCCGCGACGATCGGATGGGGATCGTAGTCGGGGGTGTCGAGAGTGAACTCGAACCCGTCGGCGAGACCCGCCTCGGCCAGAAGCGCCTTGGCGCTCGCCGGATCGTAGGCGTCGACACCCGTCAGATCCTCGTACCAGGGGTCGGTCGGCGGCACGAAGGAGCCGATGAGCGTGCCGTAGTCGCCCCAGATCGAATTCAGGAGGCGCTTCTTGTCGACGGCGCGCGCCAGGGCCTTGCGCACTCGGACGTCGTTGAACGGGGCGACGCGGTCGTTGTAGGCCAGGAGTTCCTTGGTGGTGGAAGCGCCTTCCGAGACGGTGAAGCCCGGATTGCCCTGGAACTGCGAAAGCGCGTCCGGGCTCTGGACCGAGGTGACGATATCGACCGCGTCCGTCAGGAGCGCGTTGCCGAGCGCGGTCGCGTCCGTGAAGTACTGGAACACGACTTCGCCGTTCCCAGCCTTATCGCCCCAGTATCCGTCGAAGCGCTGGAGCGAAAGGGCCGAGCCACGGCGCCAGTCGGCCAGCGTATAGGGGCCGGTGCCGTCTTCCTTGGCGGTGATGTCGCCGGCCGCGTCGTTGACGATCCAGACATAGGACAGGTTGTAGGGCAGCGAGATCGAGCGTGCCGACAGCTTCACCACCACAGTGCGATCGTCGGGCGTCTCGATCCCCGCGATCGTGGCCAGGCTCTTCTTGCGTGAACTCTTGGACGTCTCGGCCGTCACCCGCTCGATCGAGGCCTTGACGTCGGCCGCCGTCAGCGCTTTGCCCGAATGGAAGCGGACGCCCTCGCGAAGGGTGAACGTGTGGGTGAGGCCGTTCTCGCTGACCGTGTGCGTCTGCGCGAGCGCCGGCTCGACCGTTCCGGCATCGGTCAGCTTGAAGAGCGCTTCGTAGACGTTGCCGTTGAAGGCCTCGTTGATGCCCTGGCCGGCGCCAGCCGTGTTGTCGAGGTTCTGCGGCTCGTAGAGCGAGCCGATGCGGATCACGGCGTCCGGATCGGCCGTCTGTGCGAGGGCGGACGTGGACCCGGCTCCGACGAGGAGAAGAGCGAGAAGGATGGAAGAGCGGGCCATGGGAAGCGTCCGGTTCGAAGCGGGACCTGCAGCTTAAAGCGGCTCCCCGCGATTCGAAACGCATGCGCCGCTCCGAGGAGGGCGGGGAGGTGGACGTTTTTTCTCAAACCGTTCGCCAAGACGCATCACCGTTTCTGTATATCGTTGTTGTAGACAGATTAAGTCGGAGCGTCGGCGGGCGTTGTTTGCCGATGGCCCCCTTCTCTCGTTTCGGAAAGCCGACGATGCGTCTTCGCTCTCTTGCCCCCGCCAGCCTGTCCCGCCGCGTGCTTCTGTCCGCGATGCTTTCGGCCGCTTCGCTTCTTGCCCTGTCCGGCGGGGCCGCGCATGCCGAAGCGAAGTCGATCAAGGTCGGCATCATGAGCGGCGAGGACGAGGACGTCTGGCGCGTGGTCGCGACCGAGGCCGCCAAGCACGACCTCCAGATCGAGACCGTGGTGTTCAACGACTACACCCAGCCGAACGAGGCTCTGCAGAACGGCGAGGTGGATGCCAACGCCTTCCAGCATCAGCCCTATCTCGACAATCAGATCAAGACGCACGGCTACAAGATCGAGAAGGTCGGCTACACCGGCGTCTGGCCGATCGGTCTTTATTCGCGCAAGGCCGACAGCGTGGCCGACCTGAAGGAAGGCTCCGTGGTCGGCGTTCCCAACGACCCGTCCAACGAGGGCCGCGCTTTGAAGCTCCTGGAGCGCGAGGGGCTGATCAAGCTGAAGGACGGCACCGGCATCCTGGCGACGCTCGCCGACGTCGAGGAGAACCCGCGCAATCTCGAGATCAAGGAACTGGATTCGGGCGTCGTCGGCCGGTCCATTGAGGATCTCGACGCAGCCGTGGTCAACACCGACTGGGCGCTGAAGTCGGGCCTCGACGCCGAGAAGGACCGGATCGCGCAGGAGGCGGTGGAGGGCAATCCCTACAGCAACTTCATCGCCGTGCGCACCGAATCGAAGGACGAGCCCTGGGTGCAGAATCTTGTCGCGTCCTACCAGAACCCGACCGTGAAGGCCGAGTTCGACAAGGTCTACAAGGGCACCGGCCTTTCGGCCTATTGATCCCGTCGCAACTTCATCGAACGTCACCCATCGGGCGGCGCGGGCAACCGCGCCGCCCTTTCCCCTTGAGGTTTCACCAGCGTTCATGACCCAGCACGTTTCCCTCAACGAAGCGGCTTCGGCGCCGCCGGGCGTCCCGGATATCGTGCGGCTCGACGGCGTCGTGCGACGCTTCGGCCGGACGGCCGCGCTGGACGGCATCTCGCTCCGGGTGCGCCAAGGCGAGATCCTCGGCATCATCGGGCGTTCGGGGGCGGGAAAGTCCACGCTGATCCGCTGCCTCAACGGGCTGGAGCGGCCCGATGCGGGACGCGTCGAGATCGAGGGGCGGGACATCACCCACTTGAGCGAAGGCGAGTTCCAGCCGCTTCGCCGGCGCGTCGGCATGATCTTCCAGCACTTCAACCTCCTGTCGGCGAAGACCGTCCGGGACAACGTCGCGCTGCCGCTCAAGATCGCGGGGGAGGGCCGGCAGGCCCGGAACGCGCGCGTCGACGAGCTTCTGGACCTCGTCGGCCTCACCGAGAAGGCGGCCTCGTTTCCCGCTCAGCTTTCGGGCGGGCAGAAGCAGCGCGTCGGCATCGCGCGGGCGCTGGCGGCCCAGCCCGCGCTGCTCCTGTCCGACGAGGCGACCTCCGCGCTGGACCCCGAAACCACCCGCTCCATCCTGGCGCTCTTGCGCGACATCAACCGCCGCCTCGGCCTTTCGATCGTCCTCATCACCCACGAAATGGAGGTGGTGCGCGCGATCGCCGACCGGGTGGCGGTGATCGAAGCGGGGCGCATCGTCGAGGAAGGGCCGGTGTGGCGCATCTTCGCGCGGCCCGAACAGGCCCTGACCCGCACGCTTCTCGGCCCCGTGCGCCCGCAACTGCCCGAAGCCCTGGCGCAGGCGCTTGGTCCGGTTCCGGGGCGTTTCGTCGTCGTCAGGGCGGATGTCGTCGGCGGGGAGGCTTCGCGCCTTCTTCCTGAAATGCAGGCCGCGCTCGGCCGGCCCGTCGAGTTCATCCATGGCGGCCTCGAGGCGATCCAGGGCCACACGGTCGGGACGCTGTTCCTGCGCGTCGCCGTGTCGGGCGAGCCGGAGGTTGCGATCGTCCGATCGATCCTGGAAGGGAAGGGCGCTCGCGTGGAGGTTCTGGGCTATGTCTGACGTGATGCTTCGCCTGCTCGTTCGCTCCATCTGGGAAACGATCCTGATGACGATGGCGTCGGGCGTGATCTCGCTGGTGGTCGGGCTGCCGCTCGGGCTCGTGCTGGTGGCGACCGCCAAGGGCGGCTTTGCCGAGAACCGCTGGGTCAATTCCATTTTGGGCGCGGTGATCAACGGCTTCCGCTCCGTGCCGTTCATCATCCTTCTCGTGGCGCTGATCCCGGTGACGCGCTTCATCGTCGGCACCTCGCTCGGCACCTGGGCGGCGATCGTTCCGCTCGCCATCGCCGCGACGCCCTATTACGCGCGCATCGCCGAAGTTTCCTTGCGCGAGGTCGAGCCCGGCCTTATCGAGGCGATCCGGGCGATGGGCGGCAATCGCTGGCACATCGTGCGTGAGGTGCTGGTTCCCGAGGCGCTGCCGGGCATCGTCGCCGGCTTCACGGTCACGCTCGTGACGCTCGTCGGCGCTTCGGCCATGGCGGGGGCGATCGGGGCGGGGGGGCTCGGCGATCTCGCCATCCGCTACGGCTACCAACGCTTCGAGACTGGGGTGATGATCGCGGTGGTCGCCGTTCTGATCGTTCTCGTCTGCGCCCTGCAATGGGTCGGGGACCGCATTACCGCCCGGCTCGATCATCGCGGAGCCCGCTGACGACGGCACCCAGCAGGCCGCATCGCGTAGAGTTCTTTCGAGTTCCCGCAGCTTCGTTCAACGGACGAAACGTTCCCAAATCAGTATATCTTGTGGATGGATTTATCTCGTTCCCGTCTTCCTAGTCGCCGATACTGTCTTCATCGGCAGAGCGAGCCAGGAAAGCCGGCTTTCGCCGTCCGAGTTCGATGAACGACGCAAGGGGGCCTGGGAAGCATGAAACGGACGAAAACTTGGATCGCCGCCTTGGCGGGAGCGATGGCGCTGACCTTCGGAACGGGCGCCGAGGCTGCCGACAAGAAGGTGACGGTCGCCTACCAGACGGACGCGTTGCCGTCGTCGGTCGCCATCGCCAGCGGCGAGTTCCAGCGCGCCACGGGATACGAGATCGATTTCCGCAAGTTCAATTCCGGCGCCGACATCTTCGCCGCCATCGCGTCGGGCGACGTGCAGGTCGGCTATGTCGGGTCGAGCCCGTTCGCGGCGGCGACCTCGCGCGGGCTCGACGTGAAGGCGTTCCAGCTCGCCTCGATCTCGGGCACGGACGAAGCGCTCGTGGTGCGCAACGGATCGGGCATCGAGGGGCTGGGCGACCTGAAGGGCAAGAAGCTCGCGGCCGCTCCCGTGTCCACCGATCATTATCAGTTGCTGGCCCTCATCAAGGCGCAGGGTCTCAGCGAAAAGGATGTTCAGGTCTTCGCCATTCCCCAGCCCGAGATCGTCGCCGCCTATAACCGCGGCGATCTCGACGGCGGCTTCGTCTGGGATCCCGCTTTGACCGAGCTGAAAAAGGGCGGCAAGGTCCTCGTCACCTCGCGCGAGGTCGCGGAAAAGGGCGCCCCGACCTTCTCGGCCTGGGTCGCGGCGGGCGAGTTCGCCAAGGAGAACCCCGAATTCCTGAAGAGCTTCGCGGGCGTCGTCGACAAGATCTATGCATCGTTCCGGCAGGACCCGGCCGCCTGGGGGCCGGACAGCGAGAACGCCAAGACGCTGGCCCAATTCCTCGGCGGCACGGCCGAGCAGCAGGCGGCGGCCTTGAAGAACCTGACGCTGCTGACGCCCGAAGAGCAGGCTTCCGCCCAGTGGCTCGGCGGCGGCGCGGATTCGGGTGCGGCCAAGATCCTGAAGGACACGGCGACCTTCCTGAAGGAGCAGGGCAAGGTATCGCGTGTTCTCGCCTCCTACGCCGACTTCGTCACCCCGACCGCGCTGGCCCTGACGAACTGAGAGCGAACCGGACAGGCCGCCTCCTTTGACGCGGCCTGTTCTAACATTTCGACCCCAAGGGAGAACGGTTCCATGCTCAAGGTCGATCGCGTCAGCATCCATTTTGCGGGACGCGACGGGCGCGCCGTCCATGCCCTGGACCGCGTGTCGCTCGACATTCCCGATCGCGGTTTCGTGGTGGCGCTGGGCGCGTCGGGCTGCGGCAAGTCCACGCTTCTGAATGCGATCGCCGGGTTCCTGCCGGTGTCGAGCGGCACCATCACGCTGAACGAGCGGCCGATCGCGGGGCCGGGTGCCGACCGTGGCGTCGTCTTCCAGAAGGACACGCTCCTGCCCTGGAAGAGCGTGGCGGACAACGTCGCGCTCGGGTTGAAGTTCGCGGGCCTCGGGCGCGCCGAGCGCCGCGAGCGGGCGGACGAACTCCTCGGCCTCGTCGGCCTTCAGGACTTCGGGAAGGCTTACCCGTACGAACTGTCCGGGGGCATGCGCCAGCGCGCCGGCATTGCGCGAGCGCTCGCCACCGATCCGGAAATCCTCCTGATGGACGAACCCTTCGGCGCCCTGGATTCGATGACGCGCGAAACGATGCAGGAGCTTCTCGTCAGCGTCTGGCACCGAACCGGCAAGCGCATCTTCCTGATCACGCATTCGATCGACGAGGCGCTCCTGCTCGGGCGCGAGGTCGTCGTGATGTCGCCGAGGCCCGGGCGCATCGTCGCGCGCATTCCGCTCCGCTTCGTCGAGGAATTCGCCGCCGAAGGCACCGCCCACACCGCCAAGGCGCGTCCCGAATTCGCCGCGCTCGGCGAGGAGTTGCGCGCCATCATCCACCGCTCCGACCTTCAAGGCCTCGCCGCATGAGCGACATCGCCCGCGTTCGCGTTCCCGTACCGCAGGCCGAGACGGCCGAAGCGCCCCGCCTCGTTCGCATGCACGGCTTCGGCACCGAGGGCCGTTCGACGCGCGCCATCAGCATCGGCACGGCCGCCGCGATCCTCTCGGCATGGTGGCTGATTTCCCGTCTCGGACTGGTTTCGCCTCTTTTCCTGCCGAGCCCGGACGAGGTCTGGTCGCAGATCCTCCTGATCGCGCACGACGGCTATGCCGGCGCCTCGCTTTGGGAGCACGTGTCCGCCAGCCTGACGCGCATCGTGTCCGCCGCGGTGATCGCGACGTCCATCGGGGTGCCGCTCGGTCTTCTGATGGGGCTCAACCGTTGGGCCAAGGGCGTGTTCGACGTGCCGATCGAGTTCTACTGGCCTCTGCCCCCGCTGGCCTACCTGCCCTTGATGATCATCTGGCTCGGCATCGGGGAAACTTCGAAGATCGCGCTTCTGGTGCTCGCCATGTTCGCCCCGATCTGCCTCTCGGCGCAGGCCGGCGTGCGGTCTCTGCCGATCGAACGCGTGAACGGCGCGCTGACGCTCGGCGCCACCCGGCGCCAGCTCTTCCTCGACGTCGTCCTGCCTTCGGCGCTTCCCGAAATCCTCACCGGCATCCGTATCGCGCTCGGGGTGGGATGGAGCACGTTGGTCGCCGCCGAGCTGATCGCCTCCACGCGCGGCATCGGCTTCATGATCATGTCGGCGGCGCAGTTCCTGGCGACCGATGTGGTGTTCGTGGGCATCGGCATCATCGCGGCGCTCGCCTTCGGCTTCACCCTTCTGATGCGCCTGGCCGAGCGGCGTCTGGTTCCCTGGCGGGGCAAGAGCTGAAGCCCGCGATCCAACCGTTGCGGGGGATTCCCTGCCGCAAGGTGAACGAACCCGACCGCGACGGGATGGATGCCTTCAGGAGGCAAGCCGGTCCGGCGCGACCGTGGTCGTGATGATGCCGGCGATCTCTTCGCGCAAGGTCTCGAAAGCGGAGTCGCTACGGCGGCGAGGACGTTCGAGATCGACATCGAAATGCGCGGCGATCTGGCCCGGCCCCGGCTTCATGACGAGAATCCGATCGGCAAGGATCAAGGCCTCGTCGAGGTCGTGCGTCACGAGAACCAGCGTGAGACCGCTGCCGCGCCAAAGGTCGAGGAGATGCTCGTGGAGGCTGGAGCGGGTGAAGCTGTCGAGCGCCGAGAAAGGCTCGTCGAGAAGAAGCACCGAGGGCTCTGCAACCAGCGCGCGGGCGATGGCGACGCGCTGGGCCTGCCCACCGGACAATTCCTTCGGCCATCGCGCGCCCACCCCGTCCAGCCGGAGGCGGGCGAGCGCTGCGGCCGCGCGCTCGCGGCGCACCGCGCGCGGCAGGTTCGACAGGCCGAACTCGACATTGCCGGAATTGGTCAGCCAGGGCATCAGCCGCGGCTCCTGGAACACGATGCCGACGGCGGGGTGGGGCTGGCGAATCGGCTGCCCGTCGAACAGGACCTCGCCCCCGTCGGGCCGGTCGAGGCCGCCGAGAAGTCGCAGCATGGTCGACTTCCCGCAGCCCGAGCCTCCGACGACGGCGGTGATGCTTCCGGGGGCGAACTCCGCCGAGACGTTTCGGAGCGCCGTCGTGCCGTTGCGATAGGTCCGGGTGAGATTGGCGGCGATCAGCATGGGGTCATATCCCGTCCTGGTGGCGGTCCTGCCAGCGCAGGAACGGTTCGGAGGCCGCGGCCAGGCATGCATCGCTGACCTTGCCGAGCGCGGCGAAGACGAGGATCGCGGCGACGATCTGGTCGGCCTTGCCGAGCTGCTGGCCGTCGACGAGCAGATATCCCAGGCCCTCCGAGGCGCCCATGAACTCCGCCGCCACGACGAACATCCAGCCAAGGCCAAGACCCGTGCGCAGCGCCGTCACCGTCTGAGGCAGGATGGCGGGGAGGAGGACGCGGCGCACGAGCGCTGGCCGCGACAGGCGGAAGGCCCGCCCGACCTCGACGATGCGCCGGTCCACCGAAAGAACGGCGCTGGCAACGCCGAGATAGACGGGAAAGAACACCCCGGCCGCGATCAGGACGATTTTGGAAGTTTCGAAGATGCCGAACCAAAGGATGAAGAGCGGCACCCAGGCGATGGATGGAATGGCGCGCAGCGCCTGGATCGTCGGGTCGAGGAGGCGACGCGCCAGGGGCACCGCGCCGGTGAGCGCACCAGCGAGGATGCCGACGGCGGCACCGGCCGCAAAGCCCCAGGCGACGCGCACGGATGTGGCGACGACATGGTCGTACAGCTCGCCGCTGGCGGCAAGGGTACAGAGCGTGCCAGCGATGCGGGAGGGGGGCGGCATCAAACGGCCGTTCGACCAGCCGGATCGAACCGCCAGCTCCCAGACCAGCGCCAGACCAACGGGTAGGATCCAGCCGAGCGGCACGGTGATCCGAGCGCCGCCACCGGCCGCCGACCTTCGGGCTTCGCCGGCGGTTCCGGACGGCGCGGTCGTTGGAGCCGTCGAGCTCATGTCGCCTGCGCTCATGGGGTCGGGGAGACGAAACTTTCGTCGATCAGCTCGTTCGTGACGGCGGCGACATCGACCTCGGCGCCGACGAGTCCGGCCTTTTGGAGGGCGAGCCCGGCCTCGGCGATCGCCTCCCGCTCGGCGGGCTGGATGGCCGTGGTGGTGAGGCGCGTGCGCTCGAGCTGACGCTCGATCACTTCTGGCGGCAGCTTCGTTGCGGCCACGAGCGCCTCCTTCAGCGCCTCCGGCCGGGCAAGGGCGTCCTGACGAGCCGTTTCGTAGGCGCCGAGCACGCGGCGCACGATATCGGGATGCTCGGCCGCGAAGCTCTCGGGGACGCTGATGACGCCGCCGCTGTTGTATTCGGGCTTGCGGAAGAGGAGAACCGCCTTGTTCTCGAGCTCGGCCGAGGCCATCAGCGGGTCGAGTCCGGCCCAGGCGTCGACGTCGCCGCGCAGCAGCGCCTGCTTGCCGTCGGCATGTTGGAGCAGGACAAGGGTCACGTCCTTGTCGGAAAGTCCGGCATCGGCGAGCGCGCGCTCGAGGAAGATGTGGGGGTCCGTGCCGCGCGTGACCGCGATGCGCTTGCCCTTCAGGTCCTCGACCTTGGTGATGGGGCTGCCCTCCGGCACGACGAGCGCTGTCCATTCAGCCAGCGAGTAGACGCCGACCGAGCGGATGGGGTTGCCGTTGATGCGCGCTACGAGTGCCGCCCCTCCGGCCGAAGCGCCGAAGTCGATGGAGCCCGCGTTCAGGAACTCCAGCGCCTTGTTGGAGCCTGCCGATTGCACCCAGTTGACGGTGATGCCGTCCTTTTCGAACTCCTTTTCGAGAAGGCCTTCGTTCTTCAGGAGGATCGAAACCGGGTTGTAGGTCGCCCAGTCCACGGTGATCTGCGACAGCTCCGCAGCGCTTGCAGAGCCTGAAAGGAGGGCGATGACACCGGCAACGAGCCCTGAAAGACGGAAGGCGGTTCGATTCATGAGGAAGGGCTCCTGGGGCTTTGGGTCATCGCCCCATCGAAACGGTTCCTCGACGCGGCGCTGCCCAGCCTAAGGCAGGCGGGGTGCCCTTCGACAGAAATGTATATCTATTTGCTGGACATTTGAGAGAATAAGGCACGTCGGATCCGCGGACCTCTGGCATTCGGACGCGCTGGGCGCCCCGCACCCCCCGCCTGCGGTTCCATCGCGTTCGCACCGGATCGTATCGATGAGTTCGTCGAACCGCGTGCCGTATTTCGCGCTCTTGGGCTCAGCTATCCCTGGCCGATCCCTCGATCTGCGCGACGATGGCTTCGTAGAGCGGTTGCGGTCCGAACTGCGCCGGCTCCTTTCCGTTGACGAAGAATGTCGGCGTCTTCGCGATACCGATGGCCTTGAGGTCCGCGACGTCGCGTTCGAGGACGGCCGTCACCTCCGGCAGCGCCGCATCCTGCCGGGCTTGGGCCAGGTCGATCCCGCCCGTCCCTGCGATCTCCCAGGCCTTCGCGATGTCGGGCGCGCCATGGATCGCCCATTCCGGCTGCCGCTCGAACAGCCGATCCAGGACCGCCTCGAACCGGCCCTGTCGCCGTGCGGCCTCCAGGATGCGGACCGCTTCGTCCGAGCCCGCATGGAGCGGCGTGTAGCGCAGCACCAGCCGAAGGTCGTCGGGATGTCGCGACAGCATTTGCCCGAGGATCGGGTGAAAGGCCCGGCAGGCCTCGCAGGACGGATCGAAGAACTCGACCAGCGTCACCGGCGCCGCGGCGGGCCCGATCACGGGCGAGTGGGGACGCACGAGCCGGTCGCCTTCCGCCGAAAGCGCGACGGCTTCCGGGCGGCGGCTTCGATACCACGCCGCTCCGCCGCCGAAGGCTAGAAGGGCGGCGGCGGCGGTGGAGGCGACGAAGGTCCGGCGGTTCATCGGCGTCTCCTGTCGAAGGGGAGGGCAAGAAGAAGAAGGATCGCGGCGAAGGCCGCGAGGGATAGGGGCGGCAGCGGCAGGACGCCGAGGATCGTCATGTCGGCGCTCGCGCAGGACGGCCCCGCGCCGCAGGGTTCGATCGCCTCGGGCACGATCCCGGCGAGGACGAGGGTGTGGAATGCGGCAAGGGCGAGACCTACGGCCGCCAGCGGCAGCGCATAAAACCGCACGCCCCAATCGCCGGGGAAAGCCGCGATGCCGAGCAGGACGGCCAGCGGGAACATCGCGATCCGCTGGTACCAGCAAAGGACGCAAGGCGTCCGCCCCATGACCTCGCCGACGAACAGCGCTCCGAGCGTCGCCGCAAGTGCAACGATCCATGCCGCCTGGAGCGGGACCAGATGACCGGTCGGCGCGTCATGGACGCCGGCCTGCCGTCTTGCCCGATCAACCGATTGTGCCGACATCGGCAGCCTCCATTCCGCTTCGCGCGATCGCTTCGCTTGTCCTACCGCTTCGCCTCCGGAATGCCGCGCCGGTCCCCAGCCGTTCGGCGGGACGCGCCACCACATCCCTTTGCATCCTCATCTCCCGCGTATTCGGTTCTGTGAGGCGGACGCAGTTCGCGAGGGAACCGCCACGGGCAGGTCCGTCGCCGCGGCGAGCACGCCCGGAAATGCAGGGTTGCAGGAGGGGAGGTGGAAATTCGGCGTGGCCTTGGCATCGGTTGCCCGTTTCAAGCCGACCGGCATCAGGCTCCATACGGCAATCCCAACCGGACGCCCGGCAAAACGAGCGGAGGGCGTTCTTGCCCCAGTGCTGCGGGACGCGGGCCGACGCGCTTTTCGCAGCGTTCACCTCCGGGGTGTTCCCGGCGGCGGCGCTCAACGCGGCCTCCAGCCGAGGAGCCGCATCGCGTTGGCGGTGACGAGGACGGTGGCGCCCGTGTCGGCGAGGATCGCCGGCCAAAGGCCCGTGATGCCGAGGACGGTGGTCACCAGGAACACGCCCTTCAGGCCGAGCGCGATCGCGATGTTCGCCCGGATGTTGCTCATGGTCGCCCGGGACAGGGCGATCATGTCGGGCACGTCCCGGACGCGGCCATGAAGAATTGCGGCGTCGGCCGTTTCCAGCGCCACATCGGTGCCGCCGCCCATGGCGATGCCGATGTCGGCGGCCGCCAGCGCCGGCGCGTCGTTGATGCCGTCGCCGACCTTGGCGACGACGAGCCCTTCCGCCTGGAGTTCGCGCACGATGCGCTGCTTGTCCTGCGGCAGGAGCTCGGCCCGCGCTTCGATACCGAGGCCGCCAGCGACCGCCTCGGCCGTCGTGCGGTTGTCGCCCGTCAGCATGACCGTGCGGATGCCGCCGGCCTTCATCGCGGCCAGCGCTTCGCGGGCGTCCGGGCGTGCCTCGTCGCGCATGGCGATGGTGCCCGCGATCCCGCCCCTCGCGATGACGACCGATACGGTCTTGCCTTCGGCATTCAACGCCGCGATCGCGGTCCTCTGCGTCTCGCCGAGAGACACCCGCCGATCGGCGGCCTGCGGCGAGCCCAGAAACACGGGTTCGCCGCCGACCTTGCCTTCAACGCCCTCGCCGGGAACGGCGTTCGCGTCGAAGGCGGGCGGTACCGGAGCGTTGTCGATCTTGGCCTTTTCCAGGATCGCCAGCGCCAGCGGATGGCTCGACCCTTTTTCCAGGGCGGCCGCAAGCGACAGGACGTCCCGCGCCGAGCGCCCGACGGGAACGACATCGGTGACGACGGGTTTGCCGGCCGTCAGCGTCCCCGTTTTGTCGAAGGCGACGGCGGTGATCTTGCCGAGCGTCTCCAGCACCACGCCGCCCTTGATCAGCAGGCCGCGCCGGGCGCCGGCCGAGAGGCCCGCCGCAATGGCGGCCGGCGTCGAGATGACGAGCGCGCAGGGGCAGCCGATCAGAAGGATGGCAAGACCCTTGTAGATCCATTCGCTCCAGTCCCCGCCGAAGGCCAAAGGCGGGACGACGGCGACAAGGAAGCCGACCGCAAGCACGGCCGGGGTATAGACCTTCGAGAAGCGGTCGATGAAACGCTCGGTCGGCGACTTTCCTTCCTGCGCCTCCTCGACGAGGCGGACGACGCGCGCGATCGTGTTGTCGGCCGCCGCGGCCGTGACGCGCACCCTGAGGACCGAACCCGCATTGACCGTGCCGGCGAAGACGGCGTCGCCGACGGTCTTGCGCTTCGGGACGCTTTCGCCGGTGACCGGCGCCTCGTCGACCTCGCCCGATCCCTCCACGACCGATCCGTCGGCCGGAATGCGGTCTCCGGGGCGCACGAGAATGATCGCACCGACGGCGAGGCTTTCGGCCGGAACCTCGGCCGTCTCGCCATCCTTTTCCACAAGCGCCGTCTTCGGCACGAGGGCGGACAGGCCCTGGATACTCGCCCGGGCACGGCTCGCCGCCAGCCCCTCCAGCATCTCGCCGACGAGGAACAGGAGAACGACGGTGGCGGCCTCCTCCTCGGCCCCGATCAGGACGGCGCCGATCGCGGCGATCGTCATCAGCGTCTCGATCGAGAACGGGCTGCCGAACCGGGCCGCCGTGATCGCCCGCCAGGCGACGGGGACGAGGCCGACCGCGAGCGCGGCAAGGAAGGCCGGTCGCTCCATCGCGGGCGCGAAGTGTCCGAGAGCGTAGGCCGCAAGCAGCGCCGCGCCGCAGGCGGCCGTGAGCTTCGCCTTCTTCGTCCGCCACCAGGGCAGGCCGGCCTCCGCCGGATCGTCGTGCGTGTGGCTTCCGCCGTCGTGTTCGCGAGCCTCGCCCTCAGCGTGGTCGTGGTGGCGGTGATCGTCGTGATCGTGATGTCCGGCTGCGCCGGTACGGGAGATCGGGCCGCTCGCCGCTTCGGCCCCGTAGCCGAGGTTGCGGACCTGCCGCGTCACGGCGCCTGCGTCGAAGTCTTCCCCGTGACGAACCCGCATCGTGCCGGCGGATACGGATACGGCGACGTCCTCCACCCCCGGAAGCCGCCGGACGGCGGTGTCGACCTTGCTCGCGCAGGCCGCGCAATCCATGCCCGTAATCCGGAAACGGCTTTCGCCCGTCGTGGCGCTCATGGCGCTCTCCTTGCATCGTTCCGGGACGAGGCGTACTTCCTCTAGCGGCTAGAGGAGCAAGGGAAAAATGACGGGCGGTGTGTCCATCGGCGAGGCTTCGCGCGCGAGCGGCATCAAGGTGCCGACCATCCGCTACTACGAGGGGATCGGCCTCTTGGCCGCACCGCGCCGCACGGAAGGCAACCGCCGGCTCTACGACGAGAGCGACCTGCGCCGGCTTCGCTTCATCCGGCACGCCCGGGAGCTCGGCTTCGAGATCGAGCCGATCCGCGAGCTTCTGGCGCTGGCCGGCGAGCCGGACCGCCCTTGCGCCAGCGCCGACCGCATCGCGGCGGCACACCTCGCCGACATCGACCACAAGATCGCCCGGCTGACGGCGCTCAGGGTCGAGGTTGCCCGCATGGCGGACTGCGCGAACCACTCCGTCGCCGACTGCCGGGTCATCGAGGTGCTAGGCGACCATGGTCAATGCGTGTTCGATCACCACTGACCCGCCGGCCGACGCTCAAGGCAGCCCGGTTCCGTCCGTCGGCACCATGTCCCATCGTCAGAACGGCATGGCGCCGATGACGAGTGGAGCCGGGTAGGCCAGGCGGGCGGGACCGGCACTCGCGGCGTGGCAAGCGGCCAGGGAAAGGCCGCTCAGAAGAAGTATCGTCGCGCGGATCATGAAACGTCGTCCATCGAGGAGGTCGAGCGCCGCAATGGCGCTTTCGATGGCTCCGATGTCCGATGCGCGATACGATCTCTCAAGTAGGCAGAAAAATCGGACTTGGTTTGAAAATGGATACGATCGGCAGTTCCGGGGGCGGGGACGTCTGCATTCCCTCCGCGCAGGAGGTCGCGGAGTTCCGGCGGGTGGTCCATACGGTCGTCGGCAAGTGGAAGATCGATATTCTGTTCGTTCTCATGGCCGGACCCAGGCGGTTCGGCGAGCTGCGCCGCGCTCTGCCCGGTATCACCCAGAACATGCTGACCTCGCAGCTCCGAGCGCTCGAGGCCGATGGGCTCATCAGCCGCACGGCCTATCCCACGATCCCGCCCCGTGTGGACTACGAACTGACCGAAGCCGCCTGTTCCCTGACGCCGATCTCCGCCGAGCTCGTGGCCTGGTCGCGCCGGAGAAAGGGCATGCCGGTAATCTCCTGAAGTGCCGCCGCGCCCTTTAGAGCTCGCGAGCCGCCTCAGGTCGCCTCGCCGCTCGTGGGCGGTGTCGCACCGCCGGCGTCGTTGCGGATGGCGTCTTCGATCGCGCTCTGGAGAGCGGAAGGGGAAGACGGCTTCGAGCAGATCAGCGCCAACGGGTAGCGACGGCGCAGGTGCGCGTCGTCGGCATGGCCGGAATGGAAGATGATGGGAACGGCGGCGGCGTCCAGCGCGTCCGCGAGCGGGAACACGTCGCCATCCTTAAGCCGGACGTCGAGGATCGCGCAGGTCGGCTTCTGCGAGCACAGGGCGTCGCTGGCTTCGCGAACGGTCGGGTAGGGACCATCCATCAGGTGGCCCATGCCTTCCACGATGTCCTGTATATCGAGCGCGACGAAGAACTCGTCCTCGACCACCATCACCACGTTACTCACGGACCAGAACCTCGTTCGGCAATGTCATGCGGATCGAAAAGCCTCCCGCCTCCGCGGACCGCTCGACATCCGCCCCGAGCTGGCGCGCGGAGGTTTCGACGAGGAGCGTGCCGAAGCCTGGCGTACCGCTCGGCTCGACCGTTCGATCCGACGCTTCCTCCCAATGGAACGCCAGCCCTTCCTCGACCTTGTGCCAGGATACGCGAAGGCTGCCCCCCTCCGCGCCGAGCGCGCCGTACTTGAAGGAGTTGGTCGCCCATTCGTGCAGAAGGAGCGCCAGCGGCGACAGGTAGCGTCCGTCGACGGTGGCGGACGGTCCGTCGAACTCGATCGCGGAATGGCCGCGATAGGCGGCGAGCGTCGTGTTCAGGAGCTCGCCGAGATCGATCGCATATTGCTGGCCGGACGGGGCGGCGAGCGAATGGGCCTGGCCGAGCGCTGCGATGCGCTCGCGCATGGAGCGCGAGAACGCGCGCACGTCGACATGGGTGCGCGCGCCGGCCGTGATCATGCCGCCGATGATGGCGAAGAGGTTCTTCACCCGGTGGTTCATCTCGCGCAGCATGATCTCGCGCGTGTCGGTCGCCTCGCGCTCGGTGGTCACGTCGATCGAGACGCCGACGAGGCGGCGAGGCGTGGAATGGGCGATCAGCCGGCCGAAGCCCTTGATGTGCCGGATCTCGCCGTCCTTGGTCCGAAGGCGGAAGCTCGTCTCGAAATCCGCCTCGCCGGCGGCCGCGCGGCGCAGGTCCGCCTCGATGCGCGCCCGGTCCTCCGGGTCGATCGCGGCCGTCAGTTCCTCGATCCGGTGGAACTCGGCGTTCTCGACCTCGAAGAGGCTTCGCTCGGTCGCATCCAAGATCACCTGTCCCGTTTCGGGAAGGTACTCCCAGATGCCGATGCCTCCCGCCTTGACGGCGAGATCCAGCCGCTCGCGCTCGGCGGTCAGCGCGCGTTCCAACGACAGGGCGTCGGTGATGTCGGTGAAGACGAGCGTCACCCCGTCGACGCTGTCGGTCTGCGTCCGGTAGGGCAGGATGCGCAAGGAAAGCGTGCGCTCGGCCCCGCGCAGCGTGACCCGACGCTGCATCGGCGAGCGCCCCTGCAGCACGTCCTCCGCGTCGCCGAGATAGGCCGCGTCGTCGAGCCGGCTCGTCATGTCGGCGAGCGGGCGGCCCCGGTCGGAGGGCTGGAACGGAAAGATGCCGAGCGCCGCGCTCGTGTAGGAGCGCAAGCCGAGGTTGCGGTCGAGCACGACCACGGCGAGATCGGTGGATTCGAAGAAGTTGCGAAGGTCGGAATTGGCGATCGTGATCTGATCGACCTTGCCCTTCAACTCGTCGTTGACGGTGGACAGCTCCTCGTTGGTCGACTGAAGCTCCTCGTTCATCGACATCATTTCTTCGTTGGAGCTTTTCAGCTCCTCGTTCGCCGTTTCCAGCTCCTCCACGGCCGAGCGGAGGCGGTGTCGCGTCACGCGCAGCTCGTCCTCCAGGGTTTCCACATGGTCGTCCCCGTCGCTCATGGACACAAGGTCGGGATCGCTGACCGGCTGGAACGGGGCGGTTTCGCGGAACACGAAGAGGAACGTGCCGTCGGGCAGGGGATCGCAGACGACCTGCACCTCCTGCGCGCCGTATTCGGACTTCACCTCCACCGCGTTGACGACGAGGCGCTTGCCGTTGTCGCGCACCTGGCGGAGCAGCGGCCCGACCACGGAGCGAAGGCCCGGCTTGGCGAGCGAGGTCGCGCTGGAGCCGCCTGCGCGCGACACGGGAAAGTCGAAGAACCGGCTGAGCGGCCCGTGGGCGGCGACGATGCTGCCGTCCTGGTCGAGCACGAGCGTGGCGGGCGCATAGCGATCGACGATGCGGCGCAGGAGGGCCGTCTCGTCGCTTTCCGCCGCGCCCGAGCGCCGCGCGCTCCCCTCGCTCGGGCGGCCCGAGCGCCGCGTGTTGCCGCCGGGCAGATCGATCGGATAATGGGGCGCGCCCGGCGAGCGCTCGAACAGGCGCGCCTGATGGTCGATCGGCGGAAACAGGTAGTCGAACCGGCTGACGCTTTCCGACGGGCCGAGGAACAGGTAGCCGCCCGGCCGCACGGCATAGTGCATCAAGGGAACGGTGGACTGCTGGAGCCGGTCGTCGAAATAGATCAGGAGGTTGCGGCAGGACAGGAGGTCGATCCGCGAGAACGGCGGATCCTTGACGAGGCTATGCGGCGAGAAGCGGATCAGGTCGCGGATCTTGGGCGCGATCGTGAAGCGCTCGGCATGGGGGATGACGTAGCGCTCGCGAAGATCGGCGGGAATGTCGGCGAGCGCGGCGGCGGGGTAGGTTCCTTCGCGCGCGATCTGGAGCATGCGCTCGTCGATGTCGGTGGCGAAGATCTGGACGGCCAGCGGCACGTCGTATTCGCGCGCGACCTCCGCGAAGATCATCGCGATCGTATAGGCTTCCTCTCCGCTGGAGCAGCCGGGTACCCAGACGCGCAGGTCGTCTTCGCCCGTATGGCCGCGCATGAGGGGTTCGATCGCCTTTTCGCGCAGGACCTGGAAATTCTCCGCGTCGCGGAAAAAGCGCGTGACGTTGATCAGGAGATCGCGGAACAGGGCTTCGCATTCCGCCGCGTCGGCGCGCAGGCGCGCGACATAGGAGCGGGCGGATTCCAGGCCCAGAACATGCATCCGCCGCTCGACGCGCCGCACCAGGGTGGAGCGCTTGTAGCCGGAAAAGTCGTGCCCGACGGCCGTGCGCAGGACACGGCACAGATCGTCCACGTGATCGGCGACGAATTCGGCCTCGCCCCCCGACCCGTCCGTTTCGCGGCGGCGGAAGAAGGACGACAGGCATTCCAGAATGTCGCCCGGCGCCTTGACGAAGTCGACGAGGCCGGTGCCCACGGCCGACAGCGGCATTCCGTCGTATTTGGCGGTAACGGGATCCTGCGCGACGCACAGGCCACCATGCTCCTTGACCGCGCGAAGGCCGGTCGTGCCATCGGCCCCCGTGCCCGACAGGATCACGCAGGCCGCGCGTGCCTGCTGGTCGCCCGCCAGCGACAGGAAGAAGTCGTCGATCGGGCGGCGCATGCCGCGCGGCTGCGAGAACTCGGTCAGCTCCAGGACGCCGTCCGAGACGATCAGCCCGTGCCCGGGCGGGATGATGTAGACGGTCTCGGCCTCCAGCCGCTCGCCGCCCTCGCACTGGATGACGCTGAGCGGTGTGTGCCGGTCGAGAAGCTGCGCCAGCATGCTCTCGTGATAGGGGTCGAGATGCTGCACCACGACGAAGGCCATGCCGGTCGGCACGCGGGCGGCCGCCAGCATCTCGCGCAGCGCCTCCAGCCCGCCGGCCGAGGCGCCGACGCCGATCACGGGCAGGAACGGCAGCGGGGCGACGGCGGGCACGGTGCTCGGCGCCTGTTCCACGCCGTCCCCGGCGCCGGCGCGCGGCTCGCCCATGTCTCGGGTCGGCTCAGCCATCGAGTTCGGCAAGCCTCAGCTTGGCCTGCGCCACGGTCGCGGCGGTGTTGGCGATGGTCATGAGCGAGCCCTCGATGATGATGCCGGTGTCGGCGAGCTTGGGCTTGAGGTCGAATAGGGCACGCGCGAGTTCGGCGTCGTAGGTGGCCAGAAGCTCGGGCTGCGACCGGCTGACATCGAACTGCGAGGCGAAGATGAACTCGCAGGCCCCCGACTGTCCGCGCAGCTTCGACATGTAGAGAAGGTTGACGAAGGGGCGCCCGTCCTTGCGGAAGTTCACGATGGGCGTGCGCACGCTTTGCTGCGCGTCGGAGGCGAGGAAGGCGTGGATCTTGTCGCGCGCGTCCTTGTTCTCGGCGTCGCGCTGGAGGAGGCGGCAGTTCTGGCCGACGACGTCGCCCGCCGTGTAGCCGGTCAGTTCCTGGAAGGCGTGGTTGACGCGCAGCAGCGGATTGTCGTGGCTCGAGGACGCCAGTGCGATGGCCACGCTCGCCCGCTCGAAATAGGTGTCCAGTTGCTGGGGAACGGAATGCGACGACAAGACGGCGACCTTTCGGAGCGGTGACGCTGGAGGGAGCGCCCTACCATAGAAAATGGACGAGATCCGAGACCGGCTCCACTAGCCGATTCGGACCGGCAGGCTGCGAAGCCATATCGTCGCAGCGCGGGTGTGGCCGATCGGCGAACCGCGATCCTCTCCCTGATAATGGGATGGTATTCGTCCCTTATCAACGCAGGAGCGCATCGACGCTGACCCCGAAATATCCGGCGAGCGCCTTCAGGGATTTCGGCGATCCCGAGGAACGCCCGCTTTCCAACCCCGCCACCAACGCGACCGGAAGTCGCGCACCCTCGGCGACGTCCTCGATCGTCTTCCCGTCCGTCACGCGCAGCCGGGTGATGTTGTCGGAAAGAGGCATGGCATCCTTGTCTGCCGTTCGGCATCGGGGAAACGGAATGGAGCGAGGCCCGCGATTTTCGGCGGCACGCTCCGGCAGATGCGCGATCCGGTCGGCCTCTTCAACCCTTTCCCGGCTGCGCGACGCGGTCGGCGCCTCGCATGCTTCAAGCCTTCGCCCAACGAAAAACCGCCGCCAAGGGCATGGCGGCGGTTTCGATCCACAAGAAGCAGACGGTTACTTGGCCGGGGTGATCGCATCCTCGCCGGCGCTCGTGCCCGGCACCGGGTTCTGCGTATCGGTCGGCACCTTCACCGCGTCGCTCGTGCTGACGACGGTGTTGGCGGCCGCAGCCGGCAGGGTGGAGTCGATGCCCGAATTGTTGCCCGGAACCGGGACGGAACTCGTGGCGGCGCCCGTGGTCGCCACCGGCGCATCGTTCGTGGTGACGACGCGCGACGCCGCGCCGGCCGGAACGGTGGAGTCGATCCCGGAATTGTTGCCGGGAACCGGGATGCTGCTGCCGCTTTCCGGCGTGGTGACGGACGGCGCCGTCTGCGCCAGCGCGGCGCTGCCGGACACGGCGAAAAGGGCGGCGGCTGCAAGGGTCGTCATCTTCATGTCGGTTCTCCCACGGAATAATCGCCGGAAGAAAGCGCCACTCGAAACAACGTTCCGGTCGGGCGCAAGATATTGCGACACGAGTTTGGGAGCAGACGGTGATCGCACAGCGGGAGTTGGGACGCGCGCGCGAATCGTGCCATCCTGTATCAAGACCGGGACGGCGGGAGGCGCACGACCCGGCGCCAGGCCCCAGCGTTGGAAACGAGCGTATGGCGGCCCGTTCGGGAGGATCCAAGCGACATGAAGACGATCAAAGGGCCGGGCATCTTTCTGGCCCAGTTCGCGGGCGACGCCGCCCCGTTCGATTCGTTCGACGCGATCTGCGGCTGGGCCGCCTCGCTCGGCTACGAGGGCGTCCAGATCCCGACCTGGGACGCGCGACTGTTCGATCTGGCGAAGGCATCCCGGTCCAAGGACTATTGCGACGAGATCGCCGGGGTCGCCGCCTCGCACGGTTTGAGCATCACCGAGCTTTCCACCCATCTGCAGGGACAGCTCGTTGCCGTCCATCCCGCCTATGACGAGGCTTTCGACGGGTTCGCGGCGCCGGAAGTCCGCGGCAACCCGGCCGCGCGAAGCGAATGGGCCGCCGAAGAGGTGCGCCGCGCGCTCACCGCGTCCCGCCATCTCGGCCTGCGGGCGCACGCGACCTTTTCCGGCGCGCTCGCCTGGCCCTATGTCTACCCCTGGCCGCAGCGTCCGGCGGGACTCGTGGAAACCGCCTTCGACGAACTGGCGCGGCGCTGGCGCCCGCTTCTCGATCATGCCGAGGAGATGGGCGTCGACGTCGCCTACGAGCTTCATCCGGGCGAGGATCTGCACGACGGCGCGTCCTACGAGATGTTTCTGGAGCGCGTGAACGGGCACAGCCGCGCGGGCATTCTCTACGACCCCTCGCACTTCGTGCTCCAGGGCCTCGACTACCTCGCCTTCATCGACATCTACGCCGCGCGCATCCGCGCCTTCCATGCCAAGGATGCCGAACTGAACCCGACCGGGCGTCAGGGCGTCTACGGCGGGTTCCAGTCTTGGGCGGACCGGGCGGGGCGGTTCCGATCGCTCGGCGACGGGCAGGTGGATTTCGGCGCCGTGTTCTCCAAGCTGACCAAGGAAGGCTTCGACGGCTGGGCGGTCCTCGAATGGGAATGCGCGATCAAGAGCGCGGAACAAGGCGCGCGCGAAGGCGCGCCCTTCATCGCCGCCCACATCATCGAGGCGACTGAGAAGGCGTTCGACGATTTCGCGGGGGCCGGCACCGACGAGGCGGCCAACCGGCGCATGCTCGGGCTGGATCGATAAGGAGACGACGAATGGCGATCGAAGCGGGACAGGCAACGGAAGGCGGGCAGGGCCGGATCCGCCTCGGCATGGTCGGTGGCGGGCAGGGCGCCTTCATCGGCGCGGTGCATCGCATCGCCGCCCGGCTCGACGACCGCTACGAGCTGGTCGCGGGCGCTCTCTCGTCCGACGCGGAGCGGGCACGGGCGTCCGGCGCGGCGCTGGGGCTCGATCCGGAGCGGGCCTATGCGAGCTTTGCCGAAATGGCCGAACGCGAAGCCGCGCGCCCCGACGGGATCGAGGCGGTGTCGATCGTGACGCCCAACCACATGCATGCGCCGGCCGCGCGCGCCTTTCTCCAGGCCGGCATCCACGTCATCTGCGACAAGCCGCTGTCGGTATCCGTCGCGGAAGCGGAGGAACTCGTCGCCCTCGGCAAGACGTCGGGCCGCATCTTCGCGCTCACCCACAACTACACCGGCTATCCGATGATCCGCGAAGCGCGTGCGCTGGTGGCGGCGGGCGAGCTCGGAACCGTGCGCCTCGTGCAGATGAACTACGCGCAGGACTGGCTGAGCGAGCGCGCCGAGCTTTCGGGCTCCAAGCAGGCCGAATGGCGCACCGACCCCGAGCGATCGGGCGCGGGCGGCGCGATCGGCGACATCGGCACCCATGCCTTCAACCTCGGCGCCTTCGTGTCGGGCCTTCGGCCGGAGGCGCTTCTGGCCGAACTGACGTCCTTCGTCGAAGGGCGCCGGCTCGACGACGACGTGCGCGTTCTCCTACGCTACCGGGGCGGCGCCAAGGGGTTGCTGTGGGCGAGCCAGGTGGCGGTCGGAAACGAAAACACCCTGCGCCTTCAGGTCTATGGGACCAAAGGTGGCCTCGAATGGTCCCAGGAAGACCCGAACCACCTGTGGTTCACGCGCCTGGGCGAGCCGAAGCAGCTTCTGACCCGCAACGGCGCGGGAACGGGCACGGCCTCCAAGCGCGTTTCGCGCGTGCCGCCCGGCCATCCGGAAGGCTATCTCGAAGGCTTCGCCAACATCTACGGCGAGGTCGCGGAGGCGATCCTGGCGGCGCGAAGCGGTGCCGTGCCCGACGCCGCCGTGACCTTCCCGAGCGTCGAGGATGGGTTGGCGGGCATGCGCTTCATCGCGGCTGCCGTCGCGTCCTCGAAGGCCGGCAGCGTCTGGACCCCCGTTGGATAGCGCTCTCCGTCTGACGCTTTCGTGATCGTTCGCCGGGAGGTTGCATTTGTCTAAGGATTGGCCAAGCTAACGGCGAAGTCGCATGGGGCCAAGCGAATCGAACCGGAAGAGGGTTCGGCGCCGGCCGGGAAGGAGTGGCTGATGGAACGGGTTCCTACGGGAGCCGGTCGCGTCTCGCCCCCGGCGATCGCGACCGAAGGCGTGTCGAAATCCTTCGGGCCGGTGGAGGTCCTGCGCGATATCAACTTCTCGCTGATGGCGGGCGAGGTCCACGCCATCATCGGCGAAAACGGCGCGGGCAAGTCCACGCTGATGAAGATTCTGGCGGGGCACCTGAGCCCAAGCGCCGGGCGCATCATCGTGAAGGGCGAGCCGGTGAGCCTCGGCGGGCCGGTGGACGCGGAAGCTCGCGGGATCGTCCTCGTCCACCAGGAGATCCTGCTCGCCGGCGACCTGACGGTCGCGCAGAACATCCATCTCGGGCGCGAGGTGCGGCGCGGCCTCACCCTCGACGATCGCGCCATGAACGCTTCGGCGGCCGAGGCGCTCGCAGGGCTCGGCGCGACGATCGACCCGCGTGTCCCCGTTCGCTCCCTGTCCATCGCGCAGGCCCAGCTCGTCCAGATCGCCCGCGCGCTTCTCGTGCCGCACGAGGTGGTGATCTTCGACGAGCCGACCGCATCGCTGACGCCGCACGAGACGCAAGCCCTCCTGCGCGTGATCCACGACATCCGGGCGCGCGGCGTCGGCGTTCTCTACATTTCGCACCGTCTGCCGGAGGTGAAGCTCCTGGCCGACCGCGTCACGGTCCTGCGCGACGGCGGCCAGGTCGCCACCCACGCCGCCGCCGATCTGGAGCCCGCCGACATGGCGCGGCTGATGGTCGGGCGGGACGTGTCCAAGCTTTATCCCGACCGCGTCGCGGCCCCTGTCGGCAGCCCGGTTCTGGAAGCCGAGGACATCGAGGTGCCGGGCTATGTCAGCGGCGCGAGCTTCGCTCTGGCCAAAGGTGAGATTCTCGGCTTCGCCGGTCTCGTCGGCGCGGGGCGCACCGAGCTTCTGGAAGGGATCGTCGGCCTTCGCCCGATGCGCGGGACGGTTCGCCTCGACGGGCAGGCAGTGCGCTTCGCCGACGCGCGCGCCAGCATGGAAGCGGGCATCGTCTACCTGTCGGAGGACCGCAAGGGCAAGGGCCTCCTCCTTCACCAGACGCTGCGCACCAACCTGACGCTGGCGGCGCTCGACCGGTTTTCGAGCGGACCTCTGCTGCGCCCCGGCCGCGAGGACGAGGCGCTGGACACCGCGATCCGCGACTTCGACATCCGCGCCCGGCGGCGCGACCTTCTGGCGGGGCAGCTTTCGGGCGGCAACCAGCAGAAGCTCCTGCTCGCCAAGATGATGCTTCTCGACCCGCGCGTCGTGGTGGTGGACGAGCCGACGCGCGGCATCGATATCGGCACCAAGGAGCAGATCTACCGCTTCCTCGCCGAACTGGCCGCCGAGGGGCGCTCGGTGATCGTGATCTCGTCGGAGATGCCGGAGCTGATCGGGCTGTGCGACCGCATCCTCGTGATGCGCGAGGGCCGGATCGCGGGCGAGGTGTCGGGCGAATCCATGAACGAACGGGCCATCGTCATGCTGGCGACCGGTGCCGATGCCAAAGAGGCCGCCATGGCCAGCGAAGGAGCATGACCCGCATGAGCGAGGCGACCACCGCCGCATCCGCGCCGGTTCCCCGCCGGGGGATCGATCTCCGGGCCGTCGCGCCCTTCGCCGCGCTCGCCGCGCTGCTTGTCTTCGGCGCCCTCGTGAACCCGAACTTCCTCGGGATCGAGAACCTTTCCAACGTCGTCACCCGCTCCGCGTTCATCGCCATCATCGCGGTGGGCGCGACCTTCGTGATCTCGGCCGGCGGGCTCGACCTGTCGGTCGGTTCCATGGCGGCCTTCGTGGCGGGAACGATGATCCTGTTCCTGAACGCGGCGCCGACTGAGGGCGCGTTCGCCACGCTCGGCCTCGGCATGGCGCTGGCGCTCGGCGTCGGCGCCGCGTGCGGGCTCGCCAACGGCCTGATGACGACGCTCGGGCGCATCGAGCCCTTCATCGTCACGCTCGGCACCATGGGCATCTTCCGCGCGCTCACCATCTGGCTGGCCGAGGGCGGCTCCATCGCCATGCGCTCGCAGGAGCTGCGCGCCGCCTATCGACCGGTTTATTTCGGCAGCGTGTTCGGCATTCCCTTTCCGGTGATCGCGATCCTTCTCGTCGCGGCCCTTGGCGCCTTCGTCCTTTATCGCACGCGCTTCGGCCGGCATGTCATGGCCGTCGGCTCCAACGAGGATGTGGCGCGCTATTCCGGCATCC
Source organism: Aureimonas sp. ME7 (assembly GCF_903970965.1). Taxonomy (GTDB): domain Bacteria; phylum Pseudomonadota; class Alphaproteobacteria; order Rhizobiales; family Rhizobiaceae; genus Aureimonas. The sequence continues at coordinate 77,563 of NZ_CAJCKW010000009.1, forward strand.
GCGTCACCCGCGTGCGCACCCTGACCTATGTGATCCAGGGCCTGTGCGTGGCGATCGCGGTTCTCGTCTACGTGCCGCGTCTGGGCGCCGCCACGGCCACGACCGGGCTCCTGTGGGAGCTTCAGGCGATCACCGCCGTCGTCATCGGCGGCACCGCGCTGCGCGGTGGTGTCGGCCGGGTCTGGGGGACGGTCTGCGGCGCGCTGATCCTGGAGCTCGTCGGCAACATCATGGTTCTGTCGAGCCTCGTCAGCGAATACCTCATCGGCGCGGTGCAGGGTGCGATCATCATCGTGGCGATGCTGATCCAGCGCTCGCTCGCGCGGCGATGACGAAGGCTCCGGCGGCGCCTTGCCCGGGGCGCGCCGCCGGATGTCGAAGCCGAAAACGCCCCGGCTTTTGGGAGGAACCGAACATGAAGCGTATCGTCGCGAGCCTTGCCGCGCTCGCAGCCCTTTCGGTGGCGACGCTGGCACAGGCGCAGGACAAGAAGGTGATGGCCGTCTCCATCCCCGCCGCCGACCACGGCTGGACGGGCGGCGTGGTCTACCATGCCGAGCGCGAGGCCAAGCTCCTGCGGGAGCGCTATCCGAACCTCGAGATCATCGTGAAGACCTCGCCCGACGGCGCCGCGCAGGCCAATGCGCTGGAAGACCTGACCGCGCAGGGTATCAATGCGCTCGTCACCCTGCCGCACAATTCCGACGAGCTGACCGATCCCGTCCGTCAGGTCAAGGACGGCGGCGTCTTCGTCACCGTGGTGGACCGCGCCCTGTCCGACACTTCCATCCAGGACCTCTACGTCGCGGGCGACAATCCGGGTCTCGGACGCGTGGCGGGCGAATACTTCAAGGAGCGCCTCGCCGACGGGGGCGACGTCGTCGTGGTGCGCGGCCTGCCCATCGTCATCGACGAGGAGCGCCAGAAGGGGTTCGACACCGGCATCGAAGGGTCCAAGGTCAACGTCCTCGACCGCCAGTTCGGCAACTGGTCGCGCGACGACGCCTTCAAGGTGATGCAGGACTACCTCGCCAAGTATCCCAAGATCGACGCCGTCTGGGCGCAGGACGACGACATGGTGGTCGGCATCCTCGAGGCCATCCAGCAGTCGAACCGCTCCGACATCCAGTTCGTGGTGGGCGGCGCCGGCATGAAGGAGATGATCAAGCGCGTGTCGGACGGCGACAAGATGGTGCCGGTGGACGTCCTTTATCCGCCTGCGATGATCGCCACCGCCATGGACCTGACGGCAGCGGCCCTCTTCGATCAGAACCCGGTGCGCGGTAGCTACGTTCTGGACGCCACGCTGGTGACCAAGGACAACGCCCAGGAGTTCTATTATCCCGACTCGCCGTTCTGACGTCTGGGCGCACTCGCTTGAGGGCGGGCGTCCCCGGGGACGGCGTTGCCCGCCGCGCTGGAAATTCCCGGCGCGACGGGCTAATTGGAACAAACGACCCCGACGGCCCCCGAAAAGCGAAGTTTTTCATCCATGCTGACCATGAAAGGCAAGTACGGCCTCAAGGCCATGCTGCATCTGGCAAGGCTGCCCGAAGGCCAGCGCGCCCTTTCGGAGGAGATCGCAAGGTCCCACAGCATTTCCAAGAAGTTCCTGGACACGATCCTCGGCGAGCTTCGCACCGCCGGGATGATCCATGCGCGCAAGGGCCGGGGCGGGGGCTACATCCTCGCCCGCCCGCCGTCGGAAATCCGGATCGGACATGTCCTGCGCGTTCTGGACGGCCCCCTGGCGCCGATCCCCTGCGCCAGCCGCACGGCCTATCGCCGCTGCGACGACTGTCGCGACGAGCGCACCTGCTCGGTGCGCCGCATCATGCTGGAGGTGCGCAACGCCATCTCCGCCGTCCTGGACGAGCGCACGTTGGCCGAGGCGGCCGAGCACCCGGGCGAGATCGATCTTGAATTCCGCGAACTGGTCGGAAACGCCTGACGCCCGCGCCGCGGAAGAGGGAGCGGACGATCGGGCTCGATCGCGGGGGATAGGCTTTCCGCCTCAGTCCATGAAAAGAGTATGGTTTGTTTTTCCCCCAGTGAGGGCCGCTCCTATCTTGGAAGGCGACACGCATTCACGGGAAAGGCCAAACCCATGATCGAGACGTTGATCGTTCCAGGTCTCAACGGTTCGCCGACGGGCCATTGGCAGCATCATTGGGCCTCGAAGGACCCGGCGGCCGAACTGGTCGAGCAGGAGCACTGGTCCGACCCGCGCCTGTCCGACTGGCTCCATGCGCTGGAGGCGAAGATCGCGGGCAGCGCGCCGGGCGTCATCCTCGTCGCCCACAGCCTCGGCTGCGCGCTGGTGGCCGCGCTCGCGCGCCGCCCCGCCGCCTCGCATGTCGGGGGCGCGCTTCTCGTGGCGCCGGCCGACCTCGAGCCGTTGTCGCAGACCCATCCCGCGGTGTCGCAGTTTGCGGCCGCCTCCAAGGGTACGCTGCCCTTCGCCTCGATTCTCGTGGCCAGCCGGAACGACCCCTACATGAGTTTCGAGCGCGCCGAACGGCAGGCCGCCGAATGGGGCTCCGCGCTCTACGATGCCGGCGAGGTGGGGCACGTCAACATCGCCAGCGGCTTCGGGCCCTGGCCCGACGCCGAGACGCTGGCGGACGGCTTGCGTGGGCGCCCGGTCCTGGGACGCGGTTCGTCGCCGCGCCTCGCCAGCCCCTGGACCGCGCGAGGCTGGACCGAGCGCCGGCACGACGTCGGCCTGGGCATCGGCTGAGGTGGTGACACGGGTTCGAGCCATTCGAGTTTCGAAGGGTCGGACCCTCTTTTCCCGCCGCCGCTTCGCCCCATCTATGGGGTCTCGTTCACGGCGGTGGGTTCGATCCACGCCCGCGAACGGCTGAAGATCGGCGGGTCCATCCGGCGCGCCGGTCGCTTGAACCCGGGTTGCAGCAGTATGTATCAGCAGCGAAGCGCATCGTCCTCCAAGGTCGTTCTCGTGGTGGACGACGAGCCATTGGTTCGGCTGAACGCCGTGGACATGTTCGAGGAAATGGGGTTCGAGGTTCTGGAAGCGTCCGACGGCGCGTCCGCGCTGGCGCTTCTGGAGCGGCGGGACGACGTATCCCTTCTGTTCAGCGACTGCCGGATGCCGGGCATGTCCGGCCCGGAACTCGCCACCGTCGTGGCCGAACGCTTCCCGCAGGTGCGGATCGTGCTCGTGTCCGGCTACGTCAACGTCCAGAAGCTCGAATGGCCGCTTCTGCCCAAGCCCTACGACGCGCAGTCCCTGCGCAAGGTCGCGGGCGACATCGCCCCTGCGAACTGAAGGCTGTCGGCCTTCGTATTCTCCTCCGTATCCAGACTAGGGTCCGGGTAGGATCGACGGATCCACCCCTCGGCTGGCATGCGCCGCGCGCTGATCATCGGCGCCGGGGTTTCCTTGCCAAGGGCCGACGCGTCCGCATCCTTGATAACGAAAGCTTCTCACGCCGGGCTTCTCGCTGAGCCGGAGGACAACACCCTCACATCGGCGGGGTCGCAGAGCTGATCGGGCTCGAGTCTGGAAATGTCGGAAGCCTGACCTTGGTCCTTGCCAAAGGCGGATAGCCGATACGCGGGGCCAATCCTTCCCGGTACCTCTAACCGGTAGCTCCCGAAGAAAACGTCCGGTCGAAGCGAGGCCCGAGCGGCGGGAAAAGGCCGGCGACGGGTCGCCGGCCGGCCGGGTCAGTCCTTGGCGCGCTCGACATAGGAGCCGTCGGCCGTCATCACCACGATGCGCGTTCCGGCCGCGATGTGGGGCGGAACCAGCGTGCGCACGCCGTTGGAGAGCACCGCCGGCTTGTAGGACGAGGACGCCGTCTGGCCCTTGGTGGTCGGCTCGGTCTCGGTGACCTCGTAGGTCGCGCGCTGCGGCAGCTCGATCGAGATCGCCAGATCGTTGTAGATGGCGACCTGGACCGGCATGCCCTCCTGGAGATAGGGCGCATAGTCGCCGACGACGCTTTCCGGCACCGCCACCTGGTCGAAGCTTTCCGGGTTCATGAAGTGGAAGCCTTCGTCGTCGGAATACAGGAACGTGTGCTCGCGCTCCTCCACGAAGGCGCGCTCGACCTGCTCGGTCGTGCGGTAGCGATCCGACACCTTCACCCCGTCGGAGATGCGGCGCATGTCGAGCTGGGTCACGGGCGTGCCCTTGCCCGGGTGGATGTTCTCGGCGGACAGGATCACGTAGAGCTTGCCGTCGTCGCGTTCCACGACGTTGCCTTTGCGGAGCGAACTGGCGATGACCTTCACGGGCTTTGTTCCTAATCTGTGTTCGTTGTCGTACAGGGGGAGTTCGTCTCAAGCCTTCGCCCCCGGCCCTAGCGCATCTGGCGGCCTGCCGCCAGCCCGGGGACGTCGGCGATCATCCGAGCGGTCCGCTGCCCCGCGGGCTGCCGAAAGCCGGAATGCCATGAGCCACGCCTCGCCCTGGTGGGCCCCCCATGTCCATGCCGACCGGCGCCCGCGCCTTCTCCTGCGCAACCGGCTGACCGCGGCTTTCCGGGTGTGGTTCGACGCGCGCGACTTCGTCGAGGTCGAAGCCGCCGCACTTCAGGTGTCGCCGGGCAACGAGGCGCATCTGGCCGCCTTCGAAACAACCGAGCATCGCTCCGACGGCACGCGTCAGCCGCTCTACCTCCACACTTCGCCGGAATTCGCCTGCAAGAAGCTCCTGGCGGCGGGCGAGACGCGCCTGTTCAGCCTCGGCCCGGTCTATCGCAACGGCGAGCGCAGCGCGCTGCATCATCCAAGCTTCACCATGCTGGAATGGTACCGGGCGGGCGAAACCTACAAGAGCCTGATGGCGGACTGCGCCGCGCTTCTGGCGCTGGCCGCCGAAACCGCTGGCACCCGCCGCTTTTCCTTCCGTGACAGGCAGGCCGATCCGTTCGCGGAGGCCCAGCGTCTGTCGGTGGCCGAGGCGTTCGAGCGCTTCGCCGGGATCGACCTCTTGGCCGGCGTCTCGGCCGCCGGGGAAACCGACCGCGATCGCCTCGAAGCCGACCTTCGCGTCATCGGCCTGCGAACCGCGCCGGACGACACCTGGGCCGATCTCTTCAGCCGCGTCCTCACCGAGAAGGTCGAACCGAACCTCGGGATCGGGCGCGCCACGATCCTTCACGAATACCCGATCGCAGAGGCCGCGCTGGCGCGCCGAAGCGCGAGGGACGGACGCGTTGCCGAGCGCTTCGAGCTGTATTGCTGCGGCGTGGAACTCGCCAACGCCTTCGGCGAACTCACCGACCCGGCCGAGCAGCGCCGGCGGTTCGAGGCGGAGATGAACGAGCGCGAGCGGGTCTACGGCGAGCGATACCCGCTGGACGAGGACTTTCTCCGGGCGCTGGGCGCCATGCCGGAAGCCAGCGGCATCGCGCTCGGCTTCGACAGGCTGGCGATGCTGGCGGTCGGGGCGCGCCGGATCGAGGACGTTCTGTGGACGCCGGTCGCGGACGGCGCCCCGTGAGCCGCCCGTTGCGCAGCGCTGAAAGCTTGGTGGAGGCCGGCCTCGCGCCGCCCGAACGCCTGGCCGAACTCCAGCGCGTCGCCGCGCGCTACGCCGTGTCCGTCACGCCGGACATGGCCGAGCTGGTGGAGGAAGCGGACGATCCGATCGGCCGGCAGTTCGTGCCGAGCGAGGCCGAGCTTCTGACGTTGCCCGAAGAGCGCCTCGATCCGATCGGCGACGAGGCGCATGCCCCCGTTCCCGGCATCGTCCACCGCTACCCCGACCGCGTCCTTCTCAAAGCCCTTCATGTCTGCCCGGTCTATTGCCGCTTCTGCTTCCGCCGCGAGGTGGTCGGGCCCGGCGGTGCCGGCAGCCTGACGGACGCCGAGCTGGAGGCCGCGCTCGCCTACATTGCCGGTCGGTCCGAGATCTGGGAAGTGGTGTTGACGGGCGGCGACCCGTTTCTCCTGTCGCCGCGCCGGATCGAGGCGATCGCGCGCGCGCTCGGCGCCATGGGCCACGTCAAGGTCATGCGCTTCCACACCCGCGTGCCCGTGGTGGAGCCGAAGCGCGTCACCGCCGAACTGGCCTCGGCGCTGCGTGCGTTTCCGGGGGCGAGCTTCGTCGCGCTCCATGCCAACCATCCCCGCGAGTTCACTGAGGAAGCGACCCGCGCGATCGCCCGTCTCGTCGATGCCGGCATTCCGATGGTCAGCCAGTCCGTGCTCTTGGCCGGCGTCAATGACGACCCCGAGACGCTGGCCGCGCTGATGCGGCGTTTCGTCGAGAGCCGGATCAAGCCCTACTACCTCCATCAGGGCGATCTGGCGCCCGGCACCTCGCACCTGCGCACTACGATCGAGGCGGGGCAGGGACTGATGCAAGCCTTGCGCGGCAACGTGTCGGGCCTTTGCCAGCCGACCTACGTGCTCGATATTCCCGGCGGCCACGGCAAGGTGCCGATCGGGCCGAGCTATCTGGAGCGGCAAGGGGAAGAATGGTCGGTCGCCGATCCCGGCGGCACCTTGCATCGCTACCCGCCGCCCTCCTCCTGAAAAGTTGAAAAGGGTTGCATCGTTTCGCCGGATGCGGGAAACAGGAGGCACACCCATTCCCGCCCGTGGTTCGTCCGCCCGCCGGAAGGTGCGGCAGCCCATCCCCACGCTCCGAGTCTGCTTCGACGGAACGGGGAAGCGCGCCCACCCCTCCGGCATCCATGGCATGGCAACCCCCCGACCGGAGGACGTCATGGCGCGTCGCGCGAGCCAGGATCCCGAAACGAATGCACCGGTCCCGGAGCCGCGCGACCAGATCGCCGCGCTCCCCGTGCGCGTCCTCGACGACGGGACGATCGAGATCCTGCTCGTCACCTCGCGCGAGACGCGCCGATGGATCGTTCCCAAGGGCTGGCCAATGAATGGCCTTCGCGACGACGAGGCGGCCGGTGTCGAAGCGCGCGAGGAGGCGGGGATCAAGGGAAAGCTCCTGCGCGAGCCGATCGGACGCTACGCCTATTGGCAGCGCACGCGCACCCACATGCGCTTCAACCAGGTCGACGTGTTCCTGATGCGGGTCGACAAGATGCTGAAGCGCTGGAAGGAAAAGGACCAGCGCGAGCGGCAGTGGTTCACGCCGCTGGATGCGGCCGATCTCGTGCTGGAGCCCCAGCTCGGCCAGCTCTTCCTGCGCCTGTCCGGCCAGCAGGAAGCGCGGCGCTTCCTGCGGCTCGACAAGCCGAAGGGCGAGGTCGCCAAGCCGAAGAAGCGCAAGGCGGACGACGCGGCGCCGACGCGCTGAACGGGCAAGAGGCCGGTCGAGAGACAGGCGAGCCTTGCGTGAACCTGTTGATCGCGCGAGGGCGGAGCTTTATGACGGGGCGATATCGCGCGGGCCCGGCATGAGATCGCGGCACGCTTCCCGAACCCCTTGTACTGGAACGGAATGCCGCTTTTCGACGTCCTGCCGCCGGATCTCTTCAAGCCCCTGGCGGCGTCCACCAAGCGGCTCTACTCCGACCTCCTGATCGACCTCCTCCATCGCACCTTCGAGCCCTCGGCCGAAGCGCCGCGCCGGGTCGACGTCCTGCGCGAGATCGAAGCGTTCCTGATGCGCCGCGACGAGGCGGGCGAGGCGGAGGAGGGCGCCGACGACCTGCCCCCCGGTCGTCTGGAGGAGCGCGCGCGCACCGTCTACGACCGGCTGATCGAGACCGGCTGGCTGGTGGAGCACCGCGACCGCTATCTGCGCCTCGTCGACCTCGACCCGGAAGCGGCGGGCCTCCTCCATCTCCTGTCGCGCATCGAGCGGGGCGAAACGCGCTCCTACGGCGGCGCGGTGCTGGAGGTCTTGAGCGGCCTCGAAGGGGCGGCCGAGCACCCGGACGAGCGCTCCGAGTCCCTTCGCAACGCCCTGCGCTCGGCCGACGACTTCATGGCCCATATGCGCACGGTCGCCGTCACGCTGCGCCAGGCGGAGGAGCGCATCCTGCGCCAGCCCTCGCTGCGCGCCGTGTTCCATCAGTTCTTCGGCGACTTCGTCGAGCGCCACCTGATCCGCGACTACAAGACGCTTCACACCAAGGACAACCCGTTCCGCTTCCGCACCGCCATCATCCGCCGGGCGACGGAGATGATCGAAAACCCGGCGCTTCTGTCCAGCCTTGGCGAAGCCTACGGGCGCGAAGGGCGAAGCCCCGGGGCGGACGAGGGAGAGGCGGAGATCCGCACCGAGCTGTCGCGCATCGTCCAGGTGTTCGAGGCGGCCGAGCGGCATCTGGAAGCCATCAACGCCACCGTCGCGCGCATCGAGCGCCGCATGGTCAACGCCGCCCGCCACATGGACCGGATGAGCGGCGGCTCCACGGCGGAACTCGCCGAAGCGCTGCGGCGTCTGGGCGCCGACACGCGGGGCGAGGTCGCCGTCGCGCCCCCCATCCTGCCGCGCTTCATGCCGATCGGCCCGGTGCACATTCCCTCGCCCCGGCGCGACAAGCCGCCGGTCTCGGCGGTGCTCCTGCGCGACGTGCCGCTGGATCCGGCGGCAATCCTTTATGCGAGGGCGAAGGACGAGTACGTGCGGCGCACCCGCGTCACCGCGCCGGTGCTCACCGCCTATCTCGAACGCCTGATCGGGGTTCGAGCCGAGGTTCGCGGGCGCGACGTGCAGCTCGGCTCGATCGACGACTTCGTCGCCTTCCAGCGCCTGCGCGAACTGCCCTCGATCTTCGGCGGCACCATGGCGCGGCGCTACGAGATCGAGTTTCTCGACGCGCGCTGCGCCAACCGTTGGATCGTCTGCCAGGACTTCGTGATCCGCCGCCGCATGGGGACCGAACTCGATGCCGCCTGAGACCGACGAGTTCCGCGACATCGTGGACGGCGACTGGGCCGGCGGCCACATCGCCGGCAAGCGTCCCACCGGGGAGGAGATGACGCGCGCCCTCCAGGTGATGATGACGCGCCAGTGCCTCTATTCGCACACGGTCGGGGCCGGGCGCACCTACGATCTCGTGCGCGCCTATCCCACCTTCTTCGAGCGCTATTTCGGCTCGCTCGGATATCGGCTCGTCGTCTCCCCACGCGACCAGATGGTGGCGCTGTCGGTTCCCGAGAACGAGCCGCGATACGACGGCACCTTCGAGCGGCTGCGCAAGGACGAGACGATCGTGCTTCTGGCGCTGCGCCTGATCTGGGAAGAGGCCCTGCGCGCTCACGAGGCGGGTGATGCGGCCACCGTCGAGGCCACGACCGACGATCTCGTCGATCGGATCGCCGGCGTCGCGCAGGCGCCCGCGCCCGACGAGCCGCGCCTCCTCGACATCCTGCGCATGTTCGCCCGCCACGGCGCGCTTAAGCTCGGCGAACGCGACAAGGCCCGGCGCGTGTCCCCTTTGACGATCCTGCCCGGCATCGGCATTCTCGTGCCCGATTCCTACGTCAAGGAACTGATCCTCTGGGCGGGCGAGCCGGTGGCGCCGATCGCGGAACCAGAACCCGTGAGCGACGAGCCCGACCCGACCCCCGCCGAGAGCGAACCCCATGTATAGCCTTCGGCGGATTTCCCTTTCGAACTGGTACCTGATCGGCGCCAAGGACATCGAGATCCGGGGCGAGGCGGCGCTGATCGGCCCGACGGGCGCCGGCAAGACCTCGATCCAGGACGCGATCCAGACCGTCATCACCGGCGCCAGCCAGAACCGCCTGAACCTCAACGCGTCGGCGAGCGGCCGCTCCTCGCGCTCGGTTCTCGAATACTGCCTCGGCATGACCGGCGACCCGGCAGAGAACGGGCGCCCGCTTCGCCCGTCCTGCGAGACGATCCTCGTCCTGACCTTCGCCAACGACGGGACGGGCGAGCCGATCTCGGTCGGCATCGCCATGGCCGCGCGCCTCGGCGACAGCCGCGAGGAGATCCTGTCGCGCTTCATCGCGCCGGGCTACGCCTTCACGATGGAGGGGATGCGGCGCGGCGCGGACGGGGCGGAAACGATCGCCCCCTGGAGCGAGATCGCGGCCGAGATGCGGCAGGCCTCCGCCGGCTTCCAGGAGTACAGGAACTCGGCCGAGAAGTTCACGAGCGACATGCTGAGCGCGATGCGGGGCCCCGCGTCCGCCCCGAACGCCCGGCATTTCCTGCGCGCCTTTTCCAACGCGCTCGCCTTTCGCCCGATCTTCGATCCCACCGTCTTCGTGCGCGATTTCGTGCTGGAGCCCGACCCGCTGGACGTCGATCGGGTGCGCGCCTCGATCGCCTCCTGGCGCGAGCTGGAAGCCCTGATCGAGGAGGCGGAGGCCAAGCACCGCCACGTTTCGCTGATCGCCGGGCGCTTTCGCACCTGGGCCCGCGAACGCTTGAACGCCGATACCGAGCGCTGGCGCGCCGGCGCCTTCGGGGCGCGCCGCGCGGGGCAGGAATGGCTCGCCCTTCGCCGAACTTTAAGCGAGCGCGAAAAGGAACTGGCGCTGGAGCAGGGCGTCCTCCAGAGCCGTCGGGAGTGGATCCGCGCCTGGGACGAGGAAATCCGCGAAAAGCAAGCGTTTCTATCCGCCGCCGGCGGCGAAGGGCGGCTGCGCGAGATCGCGGCGGAAGGCCGGCTGGTGGAGCGCGACATCCGCGACATCGAGCAGGGCTGGGGCCGGATCGCCGGAGGGCTCGGCACGCTGGCGCGGCTCGTCGTGCGTCACGCCGCCAACCTGCCGCCGGGTGCGGTGGAAGCGGGCCGCGCGGCGGCAGAAGCGCTGACCATCCTGCCCGACGGAGACAGCTTCTTCGATCTGCCGCGCGGCAAGGGGGGCGTTCTCGACGATCTTCTCGCTCAGGCGCGGCGCACCAGCGGCTGGGAACTGGCCCTCGACGAGGCGACCGAACGGCTCGGAGCCAAGGCGCATACGCAGGAGGGCGAGCTCGAGCGCCTGCGCGATGCGCTGTCGCGCCCGCAAGGCAGCCGCCTCCTGTCGCGCGAGGCTTTGAGGCTTCTCACCGTCCTAAAAGACGCCGGCATTCCCGCCGTGCCGCTCTGCGACGTCGTCGATGTGGTCGACCCGAGCTGGCAATACGCGGCGGAAGCCCTGCTCGGGCGCGGGCGCGAGGCGATCATCGTCGAACCGTCGCTTCTGCAGCGCGCCTTCGACCTGATGTGGTCGGACCGCAACGCCTTTTCAGGCTGTACGCTGGTGAAGACCAGCGCCACCCGGTCGAGCGGGGGGCGTGCCGCGCCCGGCAGCATCCTGGAGGCGCTGGAAACCGGCAACGATCATGCCCGCGCTTTCCTGAACGTGCGCATCGGCGCCTTCCGCAAGGCGGAAACGGATGCCGAGCTCGATCGCCTCGATCGCGGCGTCATGCGCAACGGCAAGACCTCGTCCGGCATGGGGTTGTCCGTGCAGCGGGACTTACGCGATCTCCTGTTCGGCAAGGGCGGTGCGGGCCCGAGCGCTTCCGGCCTGGAAGGCGAGCGCGATCGGCTGGAGCGGGAACTCGCCGCCACGCGCGCCACCCTTCGGGATCTTCGCGAAAGCGCGCGCGCGCTCGGCACGGTCGCCGCCGCGCTGTCGCCCGACGCCGGACCGGCCGAGCTGGAGCGGCGCGCGGCGACCGTTCGCCAGCGCCGCGACGAGCTGACGCGCGACCGGCGCGCGGTGGAGGAGGGCGAAGCGTCGGAGATCAAGGCCGAGCTCGACGACATCCGGCAGGAGCGCGACGCTCACGCCGCCGAGCTCGCCGAAGAGGTGGAGCCCAAGGTCGAGACGCTGCGCCAGACGGTCGCGACGCTTCGCGCCCGGCTCGACATGGCGGCCGACAAGCACAAGTCGGCGGTGGGGCGCCGCCGCAAGGCCTGGCGCGTTGTGGGCGGCGAAGCGACGGGCGAACTGTTTGCCCTGCGGATGGGCGGCCATCCGTCGGCGCAAGCGGCGTCCGCCGCGACCAAACGGGAGATCGCCGCGATCGAGGCCAGCCCGCGCGACATGCTGGGCGCCCTGGCGAGCGCGCGCAACGAGGCGGACGCGAAGGCCGACGCATCGGACACGGCCGCGCGCCGCGAGCAGCTCGTCGCGCTTCGCGAACTCACCGAATATGCCGGGCGCTGGAAGGTCTCGGTGCCGCTGATCGACGGCGATACGATGCCGGCCGGCACGCGTTGGGTGTTGGACGAGGCCGCGCGCCTCGAAACGCACGAGCTGCGCGGTCACCGTGAGGCCTGCGCGCGCGCCGCCACCGAGATGCGCGCGATGATGCGCGAGGATCTTCTCGCCCGCCTGTCGGAGAAGCTCGCTCGGGTGAACTATCGCCTCGCCGGCATCAACCGTCTCCTGAAGCGCCACCGCTTCACCGGGCAGACCTACGCATTCTCCTATGCGGTCAACGGCCGCTTCGCCGGCATGCACGATCTGGCTCAAAAGGCGGGGGAGGGCGAACTGACGGACGAGGCCTTCGCCGCTTCCATGGCCGAGGTGGAGGCGATGATCGAAGGGGCGGAGGACGCCGCGCTTCTCGCCGACTACCGCCAGTACTTCACCTTCGAGATCGTGATGAGCGATGCGTCGGGCAATCGGACGACCTTGTCCTCACGCGCGATGAAGGGCTCGGGCGGCGAGGCGCAGGTGCCGTTCTATGTCGCGATCGCGGCCTCGCTGGCGCTCGCCTATTTCCCCGGCCACATCGCCGGCCGGCCGGTCGGCATGGGGCTTGCCCTCTTCGACGAGGCGTTCAACAAGCTCGACGTTCCCAACACGCAGGCGCTCCTGCGCTTCTTCCGCGACATGGGGCTCCAGCTGCTGATCGCCGGCCCGGAGGACAAGCGCGCCACCTTCACCGAGGTGCTCGACACGATCATCCTCGTCAACAAGTCGCTGGACGGGCGCACCGTCTATATCGACACCGAGTATCCCGGCGAGGCGGCCAAGAAGGCGCTGGAGCGACTCAATCCGGACCATCGCGGCGTCGAAGGCTTCCGCTCGGCCGCCGAGTAAGGCAGGCGGCGCTTGCGCGCGGGCGATATCGCGTCGTGGGCCATCCCCGAACGCGACAACGCCCGCCGGGGGAGGACCGGCGGGCGTCGTTTAAGAGCCTGCGTGGGAGGATCGCAGGCTGGATCCGCTTCGGCCTTTGGGAGGAGGATGGCCGTCGCGAAACTGATGAAATCTTAGCGGGTCGCCTGGCGGGCGAGGGCCGGAATGTCCGAGCGCGCAATGCCGAGGTCGGCGAGTTCGCGGTGCGACAGACGGTTCAGCTCGTTCACCGTGCTGCGGTACTGACGCCAGGTCTGGAAGGAACGGGCGATGCCCATGGTCTTGTCCTCTTGAGGCTTCCCGCTGGAAGCCGCTGTCTTGGTTTCGATGAGAGGAACATACGCACCCACGCCCGAGACCTGTAGTGCGTATTGTGCATGGCAGCATTGCATGTGAGTGCAAAGCGGGCGGAACCCCTTCCTGCCTTCGGTTTCAGCAGATTTCACTTCGTGCTCTGTGGCGCAAACGCGCCAATGTGACGGGGACGTTCATGAATTCGTAATAAGGGCTGACATCCCCTTGGCCTTTCCATAGGTTGCCGCCAGACGTCGCCCGAGGGGACTTATGAAGCATCTCACATTTTCCGCCGACTTCGCGCGGATCCTCGTTTGCGCAATCGCCATCATGCTGGTCGGTGCGATCCTGTCGGCCAAGGCATTGGGCTTTGCCGACGCGTCCACGGAGAATGGCCCCCTGGAATGGACGCAGGAGGTTTTCCTTCTCGTCGCGGCCGTGTTCTCGGTCGGCTCCATGGTCAGCCTTCGCAAGGCGGAGCGTCTGGCCGCCTTTCTCGCCACGGTTCTCTACGTGGTGTTCCTGCTGCGCGAACTGGAACTGCCGCCGATCGGGCCGATCACGCGCTATCTCGGATCCCACGCGTTCCGCTGGCACGAGATGGTCGCCGTCGTCCTCATCACCGTTCCTTATCTCGTGGCTCGCCGGCACTGCCTGCGCGAGATCGCGGCCTATGGCCTGTCCTTTCGCGGCTGGCCCTTCGCGGTCGCGGCCGGCTTCGTGTTTCTCGGCGCCTATTTCGACGGCTCACCGATGTTCGACGGGATCGCCTATCTCGGCACCTTCCTGGAGGAAACCGCCGAGCTTCTGGGATACGGCGTTCTGGCCGTGGCGGCGGCCTGGGTTCTCTGCCAGTCCCGCCGGACGGAAGACGAGGCCGTGGATCTGGCGATCCTGCCCCGTTCTTCCGTCGGCTGAACGCCTCGTTCAGTATCCGATCGCCGCGCCCGCGCCTGCGCGGCTGTCGATCGCGCCGAAATAGCGCTCGGGGCGCGATGGGTCCCGGTCCGCAAGGCTCGGGCCGCCGACGAGGATGCCCGCTGCCTCGCCCCAGATCGGCCAATCCGGATCCTCGCTGACCGTGTGACCCTTGGCCGACAGGATCGCGATCGTGTCGGGCGAAAGCGCGTGCGGCTCGATCGTGATCCGGTCGGGCAGCCATTGGTGGTGAATGCGCGGCGCGTCGATCGCCTCCTGGATGTCCATCCCGTGTTCCAGGACGTTGAGGATCGCCTCCAGCGTGATGGTGATGATGCGTGAGCCGCCGGGGCTGCCGATCACCATCAGGGGCTCGCCGTCCTTGGACACGATGGTCGGGCTCATGGAGGATAAAGGCGACTTGCCGGGCTCGATCGCGTTCGCCTCGCCTTGGACGAGGCCGTAGAGGTTGGGAACACCCGGCTTCTGCGTGAAGTCGTCCATCTCGTTGTTAAGAAGGACGCCGGTGCCCGGCGCCACGACCCGCGCCCCGAACGAGCCGTTGAGCGTATAGGTCACCGCCACCGCGTTGCCGTCCCGGTCGATGATCGAATAGTGCGTCGTCTCGTGGCTCTCGCCCATGCCGGCCGGCTTCAGCGCCGCCGATACGCCCGCCCGGTTCGGGTCGATCTTGGCCCGGATTTCGGCCGCGTGTTCCTCCGACAGAAGCGTTTCAACCGGGTTCTGGACGAAGTCGGGGTCGCCCAGCGCCGAGTTCCGGTCGACATAGGCGTGGCGCATGGCCTCGGCCATGAGATGCACCGTTTCGGCCGAGCCGAAGCCGGTATAGCTCAGCGGGTAGGCCTTCAGGACGTTGAGGATCTCGCAGATGATGACGCCGCCCGAGCTCGGCGGCGGCGAGGAAACGATCTCGTATCCCTTGTAGTCGCAGCGGACGGGATCGAGGTCGCGAACCTTGTAGCCCTCGAAGTCGGCGGCTTCCAAGATGCCGCCGTGGGCCTCGCTCGCCTTCACGATCGCGTCCGCCGCCGCGCCCCGGTAGAACCCGTCCGGCCCGCGCTCCGAGATCGCCCGAAGCGTGTTCGCCAGATCGTTCTGCACGAGGCGCTCGCCCGCCGCGTAAGGCGTGCCGCCCGCCTTCAGGAAGATCGCGGCCGCCGCCGGATCCTTGGCAAGATCCGCGTTGCCGTCCGCAAAGCTCGCGACATCGCCGGGCGACAGGGCGAACCCGTCGGAGGCGAGGCGGATCGCGGGCGCGATCAGCGCCGCCCGCTCCTTGGTGCCGAAGCGCTCGCGCGCGTGCTCGAACCCGGCCACCGAGCCGGGAACGCCGACTGCCAGATAGCCGTCGGTCGACAAACCCTCGACCGGGTTGCCGGCGGGGTCGAGATACATGTCGCGCGTCGAACGGGCGGGGGCGCGCTCGCGAAAGTCGATGAAGGCGGTCTCGCCGCCTTTCAGGCGGACCGTCATGAAGCCGCCGCCGCCCAGGTTTCCAGCCGTCGGATACACGACGGCGAGCGCGTAGCCGACGGCCACCGCCGCGTCCACGGCGTTGCCGCCCGCCTTCAGCGTCTCGATCCCGACCTCGCTCGCCAGCCGCTGCGCGGTGACCACCATGCCGTTGGTGCCGGGCACGGGGGCGGGTGAAGCGGCGAAAGCGCCTCCTGAGCCCGATATCGCCACGATGCCGGCCGCGCAGATCCATGCGACGCCGCGTTTGAAGACCATGCTGGTCTGCATCTTCGTCTCCCCGTCCGTGAGGCTCGGGAGGATGCAACAGAGCGGAAAGATTGTCGAAACCAAAAGGCGCCCGCGCGTCATGCGCCGGCAATGCGGGGAGCGGAAAGAGAGGCCTTTCACAACGCCAAGGACTTGAAGAAGCGATGCTGTCCCACCTGCGATCCGCCCTCGATCTCCACCGCCGCCGCCGGCGCAACCTGGCCGCGCTCCATCATCTGACCGACCGCCAGTTGGCCGATATCGGCCTCGTCCGCTGCGGAAACGACGCCTTCGTGCTCCGCCGGGGAGAGCCGTGACGGTTTTTAGCCGGTCACCTCGATCTCGCTCCGCTTCGACGAAACGCCGACCCCGTCGCGGATCACCTCTACCGAAACGGTCCATCGGCCGGGCAGGAGAGGGCGCTTGCGGCCCGCGAAGGCGGAATAGACCGCCTGGTTGCCGGGGAGGGGCTCCCCGGACCCTTCGAAGAAGGTCTGCCCGTCCGGCGACACCATGCGAAAGGCGAGCGTGTCGCCCTTGCGAAGGTTGGAGATCCAAGCCCAGACCAGCGATGCGTCGCCGCCCGCGTGCGGCACGGGCGGCGCGCCCTTGATCACGAGCGCCCCGTAGTCCACCGGCGCACCGGCGAGGCCGAGGCCGAGAACCGACGTGGACGAGCCCGACAGCGCCTTCACCGCCCCCTCGTCGAACAGGGTGCCGGCGAAGGGCGCGCCCCTGCCGCAGCCCGAGCCGATTGCCCGCCCGCTCGCCGGATCGATCTTCTCGCCGCCCCGCCGCACGGAAAAATGCACGTGTGGGAACTCGGCCGCGCCCGAGGCGCCGATCTCGCCGAGCTTCTGCCCGGCCTCCACCCACTCGCCGGACTTTACCGAAACGCTGCCGCGCCGCATGTGGCAATACTGGGTCTCGAGGCCCTCGCCGTGGTCGATCACGACGCCGTTGCCGCACTCGACGCCCCGGACCGCCTCGCGGCCCGCTGCGCCCGCGGCCAGCTTGTCGGGCAGCGCGTCGCGAACGCCCTTCACGGTGCCGGCGGCCGCCGCCACCACAGCGACGCCCTTGGCCACGTCCGCCATGGATCGCACCCGGATGTCGAGCCCGTCGTGACCGTCATAGGCGGCGCTGCCGCAGAACGGATCGGCCGCGCCCGGCCCGCCGTCCATGTCCGGCCATTGCTGCACGAAGCACGTGTCGCCGATCGCGCAGGCGACGGGGAGGGCGAGGCGCGGCTCGGCATGGGCCGTGGCTGCGGCGAGGCTCAGACCGGAGGCGAGAACGCAGGCGAGGAGATGTCGGCGCGGCATGGGGGCTCCGGTTCGCTTCGGGCGGGTGGCGGAGGGTTCGGCTTGGAATCGGGCGGGGGCGTGGCCGTTGGCTCGCGTGAGCGTGAAAGTGGATTTGTGCTACCCGCGATTGTTCGGCTAAGCATCGCGCGGGAATGCCAGCAGACGCCGAGACGAATCATGGTTGCCATCGACATCGCCACACGGGTTTGGAACCACACGTTCAAGCTCGACCCGATCGTCCGCTCGCTGCTCGACACGGACTTCTACAAGCTCCTGATGCTCCAGATGATCTGGGGTCTCCACCGCGACACGGACGTCACCTTCCGCCTGATCAACCGGACGAAGACGGTGCGCGTCGCCGACGAGGTGGACGAGGACGAGTTGCGCGCCCAGCTCGACCACGCGCGCTCCGTCCGCTTCTCCAAGCGCGAGATGATCTGGCTCGCCGGCAACACGTTCTATGGCGAGCGGCAGATCTTCCGCCCCGCCTTTCTGGAGTGGCTGAAGGACTTTCAGCTTCCCCCCTACGAACTCGCCAAGCGCGACGGCCAGTACGAACTGATGTTCCGCGGCCGCTGGACCGACACGATGATGTGGGAGATCCCGGCGCTCGCCATCATCAACGAGTTGCGCTCGCGCTCGGCGATGAAGACCTACCGCCGCTTCGAGCTCGACGTCCTTTATGCGCGCGCCAAGGCCAAGATGTGGGAGAAGGTCGAGCGGCTCGACCGGCTGCCCGATATCCGCATCTCGGACTTCGGAACGCGCCGTCGCCATTCCTTCCTGTGGCAGCGTTGGTGCGTCGAGGCGCTGAAGGAGAAGCTGGGGTCCCGCTTCATCGGCTCCTCCAACGTGCTCCTCGCCATGGAGGCCGATCTCGAAGCCATCGGCACCAACGCGCACGAGTTGCCGATGGTCGCCGCCGCGCTGGCCAAGACCGATGCCGAGCTTCGCGACGCGCCCTACAAGGTTCTGGAGGAGTGGCAGAGCTGGTACGCCGGCAACCTCCTCGTGGTGCTGCCCGACACGTTCGGCACGGCTTCCTTCCTCCAGCGCGCACCCGATTGGGTGGGGGCCTGGACCGGCTTTCGCCCCGACTCCGCGCCGCCCATCGAGGGCGGCGAGGCGATCATGGCGTGGTGGCGCTCCAAGGGGATCGACCCGCGCGAGAAGCTCCTGGTGTTTTCCGACGGGATGGACGTCGATTCCATCGAGGAAACCTATCGCCATTTCGACGGTCGGGTGCGCATGAGCTTCGGCTGGGGCACCAACCTCACCAACGATTTTCGCGGCGTCGCGCCGGAGGAAAATCTCGGCCTCCACCCGATCTCGCTCGTCTGCAAGGTGATGGAGGCCGACGGGCGCCCGGCGGTGAAGCTGTCGGACAATCCTGCCAAGGCGACGGGAACGCCGGTCGATATCGAGCGCTACCGCCGCCTGTTCGGGACGGCGGCGAATATTGCGCGCGAAGTCGCCGTTTGAGAAAAACCTGCCTTGGAGAGCGGCCCTCGTCGTGCCACTCCCCGACTTGATGGATCGCGGGGCCTTTTGCTGCGCCGCATCAGGCTTTATCTCCCTGAAGCCAAAGCGAACGCTCAACTGGAAAAGGGCCGATCATGACCGGAACCGCCGAGACCCTGGAACACGCTTCGGGCGCGCCGAGCTTCCCCATTCCCGCCAACGTCTTCGCCGAAACGGTGACGGAGGTGAAGCACTACACCGACAGCCTGTTCCGGTTCCGGATGACGCGTCCGGCAAGCTTCCGCTTCCGCACCGGCGAGTTCGCCATGATCGGCCTGCCGAACGCCGAGAAGCCGGTGTTCCGCGCCTATTCGATCGCCAGCCCCTCCTGGGACGAGGAGCTCGAGTTCTTCTCGATCAAGGTTCCGGACGGCCCGCTGACCGAGCACTTGCAGAAGATCCAGCCGGGCGACACGGTCCTCCTGCGCAAGAAGCCGACCGGCACCCTGGTTCTGGACGCGCTCCTGCCCGGCAAGCGCCTCTACCTCTTCTCCACCGGCACCGGCATCGCGCCCTTCGCCGGCACGATCCGCGACCCGGAAACCTACGAGAAGTTCGATCAGGTCATCCTGACCCACACGACGCGCACGCTCGCCGAGCTGCACTACGGCGAGGAACTGGTGGAGGCGCTGAAGACGGACGAGATCCTGTCGGAGATCGCCGCCGGCAAGCTTCTCTATCACGGGTCGGCCACGCGCGAGGGCGAGCACAAGGGCGAGCGGATCACGACGCTTCTGGGAACCGGCAAGCTGTTCACCGATCTCGACGTGCCGCCGATCGACCCCGCCCATGACCGCGCGATGATTTGCGGCTCCATGGCCATGCTCAAGGACACCGCCGAAATGTGCGAGCGCTTCGGGCTCGTGGAGGGCTCCAACGCCAATCCCGGCACCTATGTCGTGGAGCGCGCCTTCGTCGATTGATGGGGTCTCTTCGGATTGGGAGCGGCGTCCTCTAGATACGGGATGCCCTCTTCTTCGGAGCCGTCGATGACCCGCTGGACCCCCGTCGCCGATTTCGACGCCGCCTACGACAATTCGGCGGCGGTGCCGGGATCGGACGCCTTCCTGCCGCGCTGGAGCGCGGAGGCTTCGGCCTTTCGTGAGCTCGCCTCGGCGCGCGGACGGGCCGAACTCGACCTTGCCTATGGTTCCGACGAACGACACCGGCTCGACCTGTTCCGGCCGGAGGCCGAGGGTGCGGCGGGCCTCGTCGTCTTCGTGCATGGCGGATACTGGAAGGCGCTCGACAAGTCCTACTGGTCGCATCTCGCCAAGGGCGCGCTCGCCAACGGCTTCCATGTCGCCATGCCGAGCTACCGTCTGGCGCCCCAAGTGCGCGTGAGCGACATCGCCGTCGATATCGCGGCGGCGATCGCCTTCGCGGCCGGGCGGGTGGAGGGGCCGATCCGCCTCGTCGGGCATTCGGCCGGCGGCCATCTCGTCACCCGCATGGTGGCGGGCGATACGCCCCTGGAACCCCGGATTCTGTCGCGCGTCGACCTCGCCCTGCCGATCAGCGGTCTCTTCGATCTTCGCCCGATCCGCCGCACCAGGATGAACGACGTCCTGAGCATCGACGGGCCGGAGGCGGCAGCTGAGAGCCCAGCACTTCTGGAGCCGGTCCACGACGTGCGCATCGAAGCGGTGGTGGGCGGGGCGGAGCTTCCCGAGCTTCGCCGCCAGACGCATCTCCTCCAGTCGGCCTGGGCCGGGCTCGGCGCCCGGATCGACGCGCACGAGGTGGACGGGGCGCACCATTTCGACGTGATCGCCTCGCTTGGCTCGGGGGGTGGGCGGCTCGCGCGTCTTTTGACGGCCGGCGCTCCGCTCTGATACGCAACCCCATCGACAGGGGTCCCGCGATGCAAGCCATATTCGTCCAGTTCAAGTGCCGGCCGGGCCGCGCCTATTCCGTCGCTTCGGCCCTCGTGGAAACGGTCGAGGAAATTTCGGAGGTCTTTTCCACCTCCGGCCAGTACGACCTGATCGCCAAGTTCTATCTCGAAGCGGGCCGGGACATCGGCCACTTCGTCACCGAGCGCCTGCAGGTGATCGACGGGGTGGCCGACACGTTCACCACCGTCGCCTTCAAGGCGTTCGGCCGTGAGTGAGGTGGGCGGGCCGAAAGTGGCGCGCCTTGCGGTTCTCGTGTCCTCGCCCGACGAGGCGCGCCGGGCATTGGAAGCGGGCGCGGACTACGTGCTGGCGCCGGCCCGGCGCGAGCGTTCGCGCATCGGTGTTCCCGATCGCATCCGGGACGAGGGGGACGACCTTCTGTTCGCGGTCGGCGCCGACGAATCCCTGCCGGCCGAACCCAAGCGCATCCGACGCGTGCGCGAACTCGGCGACGTGGCGGAGGCGGGCACGAGCTTTGCCGCGCTGCTCCTCGACCCCGGCCGCCCCCTCCTGCGCGCCTTCTCCCTGGAGGCCCTCTCGCGGCACCTCGACGAATGCCGCGCGGCCGGCATCGAATGCTGGCTCGGCGGAGCGCTCGAACTTCCCGATGTCCCGCGTCTCGGCGTCCTTTCGCCCGATGCGCTGGTCGTGGAAAACCTGTCGCCGGAGGCCCTGGCTCAAGCGCTCGCGATGCTGCGCCGTCCGGAAGAAACGCTCGAGGACGGGCCGATCGACCGGATCAGGGTTACGAACTACGTTCTCCATACCCATATCGGAGCCTACGAGTTCGAACGCGAGCGTGCCCAACGCGTCCGGTTCAGCGTCGAGGCCTCGGTTCGCCGGCCGGCGCGCCGAGCGGACACGGTCGGGAATGTTTATTCCTACGACGTGATTCTCGATGCCATCCGCCGTTTGTGCGAGCGGGGGCACACCGACCTCGTGGAAACGCTGGCCGACGAACTGGCCGAAGAGCTTCTGCTCGACGCTCGATTGAGTGATGTCACCATCCGCGTCGAGAAGCTCGATCTCGGGCCGGAAGCCGTCGGCATCGAGATCCATCGCCGCCGCAAGCCTTGAGTTCCGTCGCACCGCACAGCCTTCTCGCGTGCGGCTGCGAAGGGAACTTTCCAACTGCGGCAAACTTGTTCAAATTGCGGCGCGGCGGATATGGGATCCCTATCCGTCCGGCGTAACCGACAGGAGTTCGCGAAATGCATGACGTCTTGATCGTCAAGTTTGGTGGCAGCTCGATCGCCTCGACCGACCTGCGCAAATGGGTCGAAGCGATCGAGAAGTCCACGCGTCCGCTCGTCGTCGTTCCCGGCGGGGGCCCCTTCGCCAAGCTCGTGCGCCAGTACCAGACTCGGATCGGCTACGACAACGACGCCGCCCACCGCATGGCGATCCTCGGCATGGAGCAGTTCGGCCACGCGCTCGTGAGCCTGGGCACGCGCCTTCGCCCCGCTGCGACGCTGGATGCGATCGAGGCCGCCCACGAGGCGGGTGCGATTCCCGTCTGGATGCCGGCGAAGCTCGTCTTGCGCGCCGACGGGATCGAGCGGACCTGGAGCACCACGTCCGACAGCCTTGCCGCCTGGCTGGCGCGCGGCATCGAGGGTGCCTCGCTCTGCCTCATCAAGCAGATTGACCTGCCGCCGGGCTCGACCATCGAGGCGGTGTCGGCGGCCGGCGTCGTGGATACCGGTTTCGTCAGCCTTCTGCATCCCGCGACGCGCGTCTATGTCGCCGGTCCCTCCGATCTTCCCGTATCCGGGCGACGCCTCGCCGAAGGCGGCGTTCCGGGCCGCGAGGTGATCCACGAGAAGCACGGGTTCGTGGAAGCCGCGCAATAGGCCGATCTCGCGTGACGGATGGGCTGTCAGCCAACCGGTCCGGGGGCATCGCCGAACCGGACGCCCGAAGCGTTCATGCGACGTCCTTGCAGCGCGCGCGGGGGCGGGCGAGTGCTCTTGTCGGACCCGTCCGGCGCGGCGACGCCGAGCCGACCGCCATCCGCCGCCTCCATCAGGCCGGCTGCCTGAAGCTGCGCTTTCCCCGCTTGCCCGGCGGCGCCTGCGAGGCGGTCGTCATCAACACGTCCGGTGGCTTGACGGGGGGGGACCATCTCGATCTTGCACTTTGCGTCGAGCCACGCGGTGTCCTGACCGTGACCACGCAGGCCTGCGAGCGCATCTATCGCTCGCGCGGCGATGCGGCCGACATGAACGTGTCGCTGGTGGTCGGGCCGGGCGCCACGCTGTCCTATCTCCCGCAGGAAACGATCCTTTTCGATGGCGGTCGCCTGTCGCGAAGCCTCGATGTCGAGGCTCGGGCCGACAGTCGCTTCCTCTTGGTGGAAAGCGTCGTCCTCGGCCGGACCGCGATGGGGGAGACGGTGCGCGAAGGCGAGATCCGCGACCGCTGGCGCGTGCGACGTGACGGCCGGCTCGTGTTCGCCGACCACCTTCGGCTTGCCGGCGCGCTCGGCGAACGGATGACTGAGGGGGCGGTTCTCGATGGAGCCGCCAGCTGGTCCACCATCCTGCATCAGGGGCCGGGGGCGGACGAACTCGTGCCTCGACTTCGCGAAATTCTGGGAGACCATGGCGGTGCCAGCCTTGTGGATGGGCTGCTCGTCGCCCGACTGGTCGCGGCCGACGGCTACGCCTTGCGCCAAAGGTTGATGCCTGCGCTCGCCCTACTGGCGCAGGCGCCGCTCCCGCGCGTATGGTCGCTGTGACCGTATGCTTCGTTCGAAAGGCCCGCGATGAACCTCACCCCTCGTGAAAAGGACAAGCTCCTCGTCGCCATGGCGGCCCAGGTCGCGCGCCGTCGTCTGGAACGCGGCGTCAAACTCAACCATCCCGAGGCCATCGCCCTGATCACCGATTTCGTGGTGGAAGGCGCGCGCGATGGACGTTCAGTCGCCGATCTGATGGAAGCGGGTGCCCACGTGGTCGGACGAGATCAGGTCATGGACGGGATCGCCGAGATGATTCACGACATTCAGGTCGAGGCGACCTTTCCCGACGGCACCAAGCTCGTCACCGTACACGAGCCGATTCGCTGAGGTCGTCGGCATCCAGCGCAGCCACCGCATCGTCCGGCGCGGGACCGAGGAAACGGTAGGCGCGCGCGGTGTGCGAGTAGTAGGCCGGACCGCTCGTACCCTGCATCGTCACGGTGCGCACCGTGAAGGGTTCGGCAACGCCTGCCGGCACGGCCGTGCCGGCGGTGGCCAGAAGCGCGAAAACCAAGGTGACCGCTCCGGTGGGAATCGGTTTCATCGTCTTTGTCGTCCCTGCGGTGCCGGTTTTCTTGTGTTCGGTCGGCGCTTGCCCGCCGCCGTGTCCGGCTGTTCTGTTGCTCTCGAAACTAACGGCGTGAGGTTTCGATCCGGTGTCGAGGACCCGGCTTTTTCGTTTCCCCCTGGTTTCGTCGCGCAGAACGCGGGTCGTCAGGAGCGTCCCTCGGCCTTTGACAGCTCTGGGCCCGCGCCGCATGATGGCGCGGTGAGGCTTTAAAAGCGAAGGTTGCCCCCGTGATTCCAGGCGAGATCATGACTGCGGATGGCGAACTCACCCTCAACGAAGGGTGCGAAGCGATCAGCCTCCACGTCGCCAACACTGGTGATCGCCCGATCCAGGTCGGCTCGCACTATCACTTCGCCGAAACCAACCCGGCGCTTCGTTTCGACCGGGATGCCGCGCGCGGCATGCGGCTCGACATCGCGGCGGGCACTGCGGTCCGTTTCGAGCCGGGTCAGGCCCGCGACGTGCGTCTCGTCGCCTTCCGGGGCGACCGACGCGTCTTCGGCTTTAACGCCCGCATTTCCGGCGCTTTGGACGACTGACAGGCTGGGGGGTCAGAACCCGCGGGAATCCGGCGTGGCGTTCGGGCCCATGCGCAACGCGGCCCGGATGCCGTCGAGATCGACGTTCACGCGCGGGCGTGGAATGTTGTAGAGGCGCGCGGGGCCGGCACCCGCCTGACCGTAGGATGCGCCCGTTCCCGACGCTCCGATCGTGCCCGAAACACCGCCGATCGAACTGGCCGAACCGACGTCTCCAGTGCGCGCTGCCGCATCCGCATTGACCGGGTTGAGCGTGCCCGACCCTTGCGTCGCGCGCTGCTGGGTCGATGTCGCGCTCGAGCCGACGCCACCCGACGAGCCGACCGAGTTGGACGCGCCGCCAAGGCTTGGGGTCGAGGATCCGCCGCCGCCCCCGCCGATACCCGAGCCGCCCGAGCCCGACGAACCCACCGAATTGGATGCGCCGCCCAGCGACTGCGCGCCTGCCGGCAAAGCGGCGACGAGGCCGGACAGCGCGAGGCCGAGGACAAGGGACGTGGCGCGACGCATGACGGGAAACCTTTCGGTGGAACGGAGCGCTCCCAAACGGGGCTCGACGTGGATGGCGGGCGAATCGGTCGATTTTCTATAGGGGGAAAAGACTGACGAGACCATTAAGTTGCAAGCCGCGTGTCAGCGCACGATCCGGGCGCGGCGCGGCGGCGCGATAGGGCGTGTCACGCCGCTCCGGTTGATCACCGATCCGTCCGAGCGAGCGAAGTCGCCAGCCGTGTCGGGCTCGATCGTCGAGCGTCCTTGCGCCGCGCGAAGCCGGGTGGAGGAGCCGTCGACGTCCGGCTTCACCACGCGGGGGCGACGGTAGGAATCGTCGTAGTCCCGTCCGTATCGCCGCTCCTCCACCGTGTCTCCGAAGACGGGCGCGTTGGGGATCGCGAGGGGAGCCGCAGGGCGTCGATACCCGCCGATCGGAGCGATCGCGATCGACCCCCCGGGAACGGCGGCGCGCGGCCCGGGATCGAAGGCCTGCGCCCCGGCTGTCTGCGTGCCGAGGCACGGCGCGATGACGATGGCGGTGAGGAGGAGTGCGTTGCGCGGGGACATCGAATGCTTCCTGATGATGGAAATCAACGCGGTTCTTGCGAAAAAGTCGCTCATGCCCGTTTGAAAGGCAGACAAGCTTTTGCGAGCGTCCTAATCTCCCGCAGTGCAAACGCCCATTCCGGAGACGACATGCCCGCCACGATCTCCCGCGCTTCCTACGCCGCGATGTATGGCCCGACCACCGGCGACCGGGTCCGGTTGGCCGACACCGACCTCCTGATCGAGGTGGAGCGCGATCTGACGACCTATGGCGAGGAGGTGAAGTTCGGCGGCGGCAAGGTGATCCGCGACGGCATGGGGCAGGGGCAGCGCTCCCGGGCCGAGGGTGCGGTGGATACGGTGATCACCAACGCGCTGATTCTCGACCATACCGGCATCTACAAGGCGGATGTGGGCCTTCGCGGCGGGCGCATCCACGCCATCGGCAAGGCCGGCAATCCGGACACGCAGCCGAACGTCACGATCGTCGTCGGTCCCGGGACGGAGGCGATCGCCGGCGAGGGCAAGATCCTGACCGCCGGCGGCATCGACAGCCACATCCACTTCATCTGCCCGCAGCAGATCGACGAAGCCTTGTATTCGGGCGTCACCACGATGATCGGGGGCGGCACGGGGCCGGCGCACGGAACGCTCGCCACGACCTGTACGCCGGGTCCCTGGCATCTGGCGCGCATGCTCCAGTCGCTCGACGCCTTTCCCATGAACTTCGCGCTGTCGGGCAAGGGCAACGCCTCGCAGCCGCAGGCTCTGGTCGAGATGGTGAAGGCGGGCGCGGCCGCACTCAAGCTCCACGAGGACTGGGGCACGACGCCGGCCGCGATCGACTGCTGCCTTTCGGTGGCGGACGACTACGACGTCCAGGTGATGATCCACACCGACACGCTGAACGAATCGGGCTTCGTGGAAAATACGGTGGATGCGTTCAAGGGGCGCACGATCCATGCCTTCCACACGGAAGGGGCCGGCGGAGGCCACGCGCCTGATATCATCAAGGTCTGCGGCCTGCCCAACGTCCTGCCGGGCTCCACCAACCCGACGCGCCCCTACACGGTGAATACGCTGGAAGAGCATCTCGACATGCTCATGGTGTGCCACCATCTCGACGCCTCGATCCCCGAGGACATCGCGTTCGCCGAATCGAGAATCCGGCGCGAGACCATCGCGGCGGAAGACATCCTCCACGACATCGGCGCCTTTTCCATCGTCTCCTCCGATAGCCAAGCCATGGGCCGTGTCGGCGAGGTGGTGATCCGCACCTGGCAGACCGCCGACAAGATGAAGAAGCAGCGCGGCGCGCTACCCGGCGAAACGGGCGACAACGACAATCTGCGCGCCCGCCGCTACGTCGCCAAATACACGATCAATCCGGCGATCGCGCATGGCCTGTCGCGCGAGGTCGGCTCGGTCGAGGTCGGCAAGCGCGCCGACCTCGTTCTATGGGATCCGGCCTTCTTCGGCGTGAAGCCGATGATGGTGCTCCTCGGGGGGACGATCGTCGCCGCCCCGATGGGCGATCCCAACGCCTCGATCCCGACGCCCCAGCCCATGCACTATCGTCCGATGTTCGGCGCCTTCGGCAAGGCGGTCGGGGCATCCGGCGTCACTTTCGTGTCGCGCGCCGCGATGGAGGACGGGCTGCGCGAGCGCCTCGGCTGCGAGAAGGCGTTCCTCGCCGTCGAGAACACGCGCTCGGGCATCTCCAAGGCCTCGATGATCCTCAACGACCTGACGCCTGAGATCGAGGTGAACCCGGAAACCTACGAGGTGCGGGCCGACGGCGAGCTTCTGACCTGCGAGCCCGCCACCGTTCTTCCGATGGCGCAGCGCTACTTCCTGTTCTAGTCTCTGCTCGACATGACCAAGGCTCTCGCTTCCGACCTCTACGACAGCGACTTCTACGCCTGGACGCAGGAACAGGCGGCGCATCTCCGCGCCCGGGCGCACAACTCGATCGACTGGGACAACGCCGCCGAGGAACTGGAAAGCTTGGGAGATTCTCAACGAAGCGAGATCGAAAGCCGCCTGGGCGTCTTGTTGATGCATCTCCTGAAATGGAGGTACCAGCCGGATCAGCGTTGCGGCAGTTGGAAGGGCACGATCGTCGAGCAGCGCAATCGAATCCGAAGGCGCATCATCAAGAGCCCGAGCCTTAAGCATTACCCAGCCGAGATGCTGGGGGAGGAATACGAGTTGGCACGGGTCCAGGCGGCCGCCGAAACCGGCTTCTCGGAAAGCGCCTTCCCCATTTCCTGCCCATTTCGGATCGAAGATGTGCTGGACCCCGACTTCTATCCGGATAGCGAATGAAGACATGCCTCGTTCTCGCGGCGGCGACCCTGGCCTCCGTGGCCGGCGCCAAAGCCGACCCGCTGACGCTCGACCTGCCGGGAGCGGCCGAACGGCGCTCCTTCGCCTATCAGTGCTCCGACGACGTCCGCCGAGTGGTGGAATACGTGAACCTGCCCGACAACGATCTGGCGATCGTGGAGGCGGGCAACAGCCGCCGCCTCTTCGTCGGCGTGATCTCGGCGTCGGGCGCCAAATATGCCGCCGGCTCCTCGGTCTGGTGGTCGAAAGGGGGCGAAGCCAGCCTTCTCGACGTCACCAAGGGCGATGCGCCGGTGGTGGAATGCCAACAGGTCAGGAAATAGGGGCCGGCGCTTGATCGAAGCGGGGGACATCCGGGAACGCGAGACGTGGCAGCGCCCTGCCGCGGACACGATCACGCTGGACGAGGCGCAGCGCCATCGCCGGCGCATGGCGATGGTGTCGGACGGCGGCATCGCCTTTCTGCTCGACCTCACGGAGGCGCGCCTCCTGAGGGAGGGGGATGCGATCGTCCTCTCCGACGGGCGCCTTGTCGAGGTCCGGGCGAAGCCCGAGCCGCTCGTGGCGGTGGAAGCACGCGACGCCGGTCATCTTCTCGAACTCGCCTGGCAGATCGGCAATCGCCATCTGCCGTGCCAGATCCGCGATGGCCGGCTTCTCCTGCGCCGCGACCATGTGATCGAGGCGATGCTGAAAGGGCTCGGGGCGCATCTCAGCGAAGTCGAGGCTCCGTTCGACCCGATCGGGGGCGCTTATGCCGGCGGCCATGGACATGCGCACCACGCTTGATGCCGAGGCGAGCGCGGCGCTCCTGCCCGCCCTCCTGAAGCTGCAGACCTGGCTGTCGCCGGCCTTTCCGGTCGGCGCCTTCGGCTATTCGCACGGGCTGGAAGCGGCGATCGCGGAGGGGCGGATCGCGGGCGCCGATGCCTGCCGCGGCTGGATCGAAACCCTCGTCCGGCATGGCAGCCTGTGGAACGATCTCGTTCTCCTCGGCGCCGCGCATCGCGCGGCAGCCTGCGGCGACGAGGTGGAACTTAGATCCCTCGGCGAATTCGCCGTCGCCCTGTCCGGCTGCGCCGAGCGCCGTCGCGAAACGCTGGAACTCGGCGCGGCCTTCACCCGCGCAGCGGAGCCTTGGGGCGGAAGCGGCGCCGAGTGGCCCTATCCGGTGGCGGTCGGCGCCTTGGCAGCGCGCCACGCCATTCCCCGTCTTCTGACGCTGTCGGCCTATGCGCATGCGCTCGCCGCCAATCTTCTCAGCGTTGCCGTTCGCCTCGTGCCGCTCGGTCAAGGCGCGGCGGTCGGCATCCTGCACGACCTCGAGCCCTTCCTGGCCGAGACGGCGGAGCGCGCGGAAGGCGCTTCGCCGGACGATCTCGGCTCGGCCTCGATCCTTTCCGACATATCGGCGATGCGCCACGAAACCCTGTCCACGAGGCTGTTCCGCACATGACGAACCTCCAAGCGTCCGATCATCGCCCGCGTCGCAACGGCCCCTTGCGGGTTGGGATCGGCGGCCCGGTCGGCTCCGGCAAGACAACGCTGTGCGAGCGGATCTGCGTCGCCATGCGCGAGCACTGGTCGATCGGGGTCGTCACCAACGACATCTACACGGTGGAGGACGCCGAGGCGCTGGTGCGCCGGCAGGCGCTGCCGGCCGACCGGATCATCGGGGTGGAAACCGGGGGGTGCCCGCACACGGCGATCCGCGAGGACGCTTCCCTGAACCTTCGCGCGATCGCCGAGCTTCGCGCGCGCCACGCCGATCTCGACCTCGTTCTCGTGGAATCGGGCGGCGACAATCTCGCCGCGACCTTCTCGCCCGATCTGGTGGACCTGTCGATCTACGTCATCTCGGTCTGCCAGGGCGACGACATCCCTCGAAAAGGGGGCCCCGCGATCACCCGGTCCGACCTTCTCGTCGTCAACAAGACCGATCTCGCCCCCCATGTCGGCGCCGATCTCGATCGCATGGCCACGGACGCCGAGCGCGGCCGAAAGGGGCTGCCGAGCGTCTTCGCCGACCTGTCGCGCGGGAACGGGCTCCCCGAGATCCTCGATTTCCTTGAAGCGACCGGCGGCCTGCCGGAACGGCGCGAGGCGGCCTGACGCATGGCGCGCCTGTTCCTGCGCTCGCCGCTTGCGATCCTCGCGGAGAACGCCGACGGCGGCATCGTCGTCGAGAACGGGCGCATCGCGGAACTCGTGCCCGCCGGTGGTGCGCCATCGTCGCCGGTGGATGAGACCTTCGACGCCTCGGGTCACGTCGTCCTGCCCGGCCTCGTCAACACCCATCACCATTTCTACCAGACGCTGACGC
Source organism: Aureimonas sp. ME7 (assembly GCF_903970965.1). Classification (GTDB taxonomy): domain Bacteria; phylum Pseudomonadota; class Alphaproteobacteria; order Rhizobiales; family Rhizobiaceae; genus Aureimonas. The sequence continues at coordinate 107,776 of NZ_CAJCKW010000009.1, forward strand.
GCGCCCACCCGCAGGCCATGGACAAGGAGCTGTTTCCCTGGCTCCAAGCGCTCTACCCGATCTGGGCACGGCTCGACCCCCATTCCTTTCGCCTGTCGGTTCGCCTGGCGCTGACCGAGCTTCTTCTGTCGGGCTGTACCACGGCGGCGGACCACCACTATCTGTTCCCGGCGGGCCTGGGCGACGCGATCGACATCGAGGCGGAGGAGGCGAGGGCGCTCGGCATCCGCGTAACGCTGACGCGCGGCTCGATGAACCTCAGCCAAAAGGACGGCGGCCTGCCGCCCGACAGCGTCGTGCAGGACGAGGACGAGATCCTTGCCGATTCCGAGCGTCTCCTGAACCAGCTTCACGACCCCAGCGACGGCGCGATGGTGCAGATCGCGCTGGCGCCTTGTTCGCCCTTCTCCGTCACCAAGAGCTTGATGGAGAAGAGCGCGGGGCTTGCCGAGCGCTTCGACTGCCGGCTGCACACGCATCTCGGGGAAACGGAGGACGAGAACCGCTTCTGCGAGGAGCGCTTCCGCTGTCGCCCGGTGAACTATCTCGAAGAGGTCGGCTGGCTTGGGCCCCGCACGTGGCTGGCGCACGGCATCCACTTCACCACCGACGAGTGCCGGCGCCTCGGCGCGCACCGTGTCGGCGTCTGCCATTGCCCGACTTCCAACGCGGTGCTCGCCTCCGGCTTCTGCCCGGCGGCCGAACTGGAAGCCGCCGGCAGCCCGGTCGGGCTCGGCGTCGACGGCGCGGCCTCCAACGATTCCTCCAACATGATGGAGGCGGTGCGCCACGCCCTGATGCTGAACCGGCTGTCGCGCAGGTCCGCGTCGGCAATGACGGCGCGCGACGCGATCCGATGGGGCACGGAAGGCTCGGCCGCCTGCCTCGGTCGCGCCGACATCGGCCGGATCGCGGTCAACCTTCAGGCCGATCTTGCCCTGTTCACGATCGACGAGCTGCGCTTTTCCGGCGCCCACGATCCGATCGCCGCGCTCGTCCATTGCGGGGCGACGCGCGCCGACCGGGTGATGGTCGCCGGTGTCTGGCGCGTCGTGGACGCGATGCCGGTCGGCGTCGACATCGCCCGTTTGCGGGCCGAGCACGGCGAAGCGGCGCGCCACTTCGCTTAAGGCACTCAGTTGGTCGTCGGGAGGGCATAGGCGATCACCGAATCGCCGCGCTTGGTGCCGAGCGAGCCGTGGCCGCCCGCCACCACCAGCACGAACTGCCGCCCGTCCGCGCCGCGATAGGTCATCGGCGTCGCCTGGCCGCCGGCCGGAAGGCGTGCCTTCCAAAGCTCCTCGCCCGTCGTCACGTCGTAGCCGCGCACATAGTCGTCGATCGTGCCCGACAGGAAGGCGACGCCGCCGGCCGTCATCATCGGTCCGCCGAGATTGGGCACGCCCATGCGGAAGGGCAGGGGTACGGGCGAGGCGTCGCGCGTGGTGCCGTTCTTGTGCATCCAGACGATCTCGCCCGTCGAAAGATCGACGCCCGCGACATAGCCCCAGGGCGGCGCCTGGCAGGGCAGGCCGAGCACCGAGGTGAAGGGCGCGAGCTTGATCGCATAGGGCGCGCCGAAGTTTTCGTTGAGGGCAGGCAAAGCCCCTTCCGGCTTCTGCTCGTTGACCACCAGTTCGTCGCCCGCAGGCCGGGGCACGAGCTGCGAGGTGAAGGCAAGATAGGTGGGCGTCGCGAACAGGACGCCGCGCGCCGGGTCCACCGCCACCGAGCCCCAGTTGAAGACGCCGAAATTGCCGGGATAGATCAGCGACCCTTGCGTCGACGGCGGGGTGAAACGGCCCTCGTAGCGATAGCCGTGGAAGGCGATGCGGCAGGCGAGCTGGTCGAACAGCGTGGCGCCCCACATGTCGCGCTCCCGGAGCGGCGGGGGCTCGAATGAGATGGCCGACTTTGGCTGGGTCGGCGCCGCGCGGTCCGGCTCCTGCGCGCCGCCGGGTGCGGTCTTTTCCGTCACCGGCAGGATCGGCTCGCCGGTGCGCCGGTCGAGCACGAAGATCTCGCCCTGCTTGGTCGGCTGAACGAGGGCGGGCACGGTCGTGCCGTTGATCGGCAGATCGACGAGGCTGGACTGGGCGGGAACGTCGTAGTCCCACAGATCGTGGTGTACGGTCTGGAAGTGCCAGCGCACCTGACCCGTCGAGATGTCGAGCGCGACGATGGAGGAGGAATACTCCTCGACTTGCTGTGAGCGGTTGGCGCCCCACTGGTCCGGCGGCTGGTTGCCGAGCGGCACGTAGACGAGGCCGAGCGCTTCGTCGGCGCTCATGATCGACCAAGAGTTCGGACTGTTGGGGGTATACGTCTGCCCTTCCGCGATCGGGGCGGTCTCCGTCGGCTTGCCCGAATCCCAGTTCCAAAGAAGGGCGCCCGAGGTGATGTCGAAGGCGCGGATGACGCCGGAGGCTTCGGAGGTCGAGACGTTGTCGAGAACCGTGCCCCCGACGATCACGCTGTTGCCGGCGACGATCACCGGCGAGGTCGAGTAGTACGAGCCCGGATTGACGTTGGGCATCCGATCCCAAAGGTCGATCTGCCCGTCGCCACCGCCCGCGTTGGAGCAGACCGCGCCGGTTTCCGGGTCGAGGATGAGGATGCGCCCGTCCGCCGTCGGCATGAAGAGCTTGTCGTCGCAGACCGCCGTGCGCGCGTTCGCCGCCGCTATCGGAAGGCCCGGATCGTTCGTGTTGCCGGGCTGGCCGGTGGGAGCGCCGGCTTCACCTTCGTTCTGTGGAGCCGTCAGTCCGCCTTGAGCGGAAAGCTCGCTCGCTGTGCCCGTCGGGGCGGCGGACGGTTGCGGGGCGTTGGGGGCGGCCGTTGCCGCCGCCGGCTGCGCCGCCTCCGCGCGCTGGTAGGACAGGCCGCGGCAGGTCAGGTGCTGGAGGGCGAGTTCGCCCTGAATGACGGGGTTGAAGCGCCAGATCTCGGCGCCCGTCGTGGCGTCCAGCGCGATTACGCTCTGATGCGGCGTGCAGAGGTAAAGGCGCTCGCCGATCTTCAGCGGTGTCACCTGGAATGTGGTCTCCTCCGGGTCGCCCGGCTGCGACTTGTCGCCGGTCTCGAAGCTCCAGGCGACCTTCAGCGAGGCGACGTTGGCGGGCGTGATGTCGGCGAGTGGCGAATAGCGCTGCCCGGCCTGAGACCTGCCGTAGGCCAACCATTCGCTCTCCGGCACGCCGCCGTCGCCGGCGCCGAGCCGCGTGCCCGGCAATTCGCCTTCGGTCCGGTGCAGATCCACGAACCAGGAGGTGACGGCGACGCCGAGCGCCAGGACGAGGGCGCCGGACAGGAGCGCGCCGTAGCCTGTCAACGGGGTGGGCGCGGGGTTCCGGCCGTCCAGCGCGTCGGCGACGGTGCGCCGCCCGAGCGAGCGCGTGACCCGGGGCAGGAGAAGAAGCGCGCCGATGACAAAGACGACGTCGCCGCGCGCGGCCAGCGGCCACCAGTCGAACCCCGCCTCGTAGAGCGCCCAGCCGAGCGTTCCGACCACCACCAGCGCGAAGACGGCGAGCGCTTCCGGGCGGCGGTGATGCAGGAGGATCGCGGTGACGAGGAAGAGAATGCCCGCCACGAGATAGAAGGGCGAGCCGCCGATGCCGAGGAGCCATGCGCCGCCGCCGAGAAGGCCGAGACCGCAGAGGCCGATCAACCATGTCATGATGCGCAGAAAGGTTCGGGAGGTTCGACCGGGCATGAAGCGTCCTTCGCTGCCCCCAGAAGGGGCTCGTGCCCGCTCGCCGGCGGCTTCCCCGCGAAGCCGTCCCGTTGAAAGGGTCACGGGCGGAGATGTCGCAGTGCGAAGCCGCGTCAAGCGCCGGAAAGCTGGCGAAGCCTCAGCGATCGACGAGAATGGGGACTTCCAGCATGAACTCCTGCAGGTTCGTGCCCGGTCCCCCGCGATCAACGACCAGGAAGTCGGAGCGCTCGTCCAGTGCGATCAGCGGGTGATGCCAGGTGCCCCGAGCATAGGATACGCCTTGGACGCCGCTTGCCAGAAACGCCACCGGTTCGCCCGGACGGCTGTCCCGATCGGGCGCCACGACGACCAGATAGGGCCGCCCTTCCAAGGGCATGAAGGCCTGGCTGCCGAGGGGATGGCGCTCCAGCATCTCGACCCGGAAGGGCAGCGCGAAGGGCTTGCCGCGAAAGATCGAGACGAGCGCGTGGCCGCCGCCGGTCGCGACGTCCACCGGCGCGATGTCGTGGAAGCGCGTCGTCGTGCCGTTGTTGATAAGGCGGATTTCGGCGGCGTTGTCCGGCTCGATCACCTCGCCGAACGGGCGAAAGGCGTCCGCGCTCAGGGGCTCGGCGCGCAGGGTCATCAGGCTCATGCGGGCTCGCTTCCCAGGATCGCATCGAGGCGCAGCCGCGCGATGCGCTCGACCTGCGCCGCGGCCGTGCGGAACTCGGTCTCGGCGTCGTTTTCGATGCGCGCTTCGAAGGCTGCGAGGATGTCGGCCTTGGAGAGCCCACGGACCGCGATGATGAACGGAAAGCCGAAGCGCGCGGTGTAGCGCGCGTTGAGGTCGGTGAAGCGGGCCAACTCGTCGGGCGTCAACTGGTCGAGACCGGCGGAGGCCTGTTCGGCGGCGGACTCGGCCGTGAGGCCGCTCGCCAGAGCGAGACGCCCCGCAAGGTCGGGATGGGCCTTCAGGACGCCGAGCCGCTCTTCGCGGCTCGCGCGGCGGAACTGGACGTTGAGCGCTGCCGAAAGACCCGCCGCCGTATCGTGCGCGGGGCCGAGCCCACGGTCGAAGGCGCGCGCGGCGACGAAGGGCGAATGTTCGAAGACGCCGCCGAACATTTGCGTAAACACCGCGCGCTCCATCCGGCTCGGGCGGATCGTCTCGCGATGGGGGAAGGCGGTGCGCCAATGACGGGCGATGTCGGCGCGCGTCGCGACCCAGACGTCCGGCTTCGAGCCAACATAGTCCAGAAAGCGCGCCAGAGCCGCCGAGCGCCCCGGCCGGCCGACGAGGCGGCAATGGAGGCCGATGTTGAGCATCTTTGCCGCGCCCCGCTCGCCCTCTTCGTAGAGCGCGTCGAAGGCGTCCTTTAGATAGGTGTAGAACTGCTCGCCGGTGTTGAACCCCTGGGGCGTTGCAAAGCGCATGTCGTTGGTGTCGAGCGTATAGGGCAGGACGAGGATCGGCTTCGTGCGGGTTTCCTGCCAGTAGGGCAGGTCGTCGGCATAGGCGTCGGACACGTAGAGGAAATCGCGCTCGGCAGCGAGTTCCAGCGTGTGCTCCGACGAGCGGCCGGTGTACCAGCCGAGCGGCCGCTCGCCCGTCACCGCCTCGTGCAGCGCCAGGGCTTCGTCCATGTCGGTGCGCTCCGCATCGGCGGTGTGGTCGCGGTAGTCGATCCATTTCAGCCCGTGCGAGGCGATTTCCCACCCGGCCTCCTGCATCGCCGCCACCTGTTCGGGGCTGCGCTCCAGGGCGCTGGCGACGCCGTAGACCGTCACCGGCAGCGAGCGCTCGGTGAACAGGCGGTGGAGCCGCCAGAAGCCGGCGCGCGCGCCGTATTCGTAGATCGATTCCATGTTCATGTGCCGCTGGCCGACCCAGGGGGCGGCACCGACGATCTCCGACAGGAAGGCTTCCGACGCCTTGTCGCCGTGGATCACGGCGTTCTCGCCGCCCTCCTCGTAGTTCACCACGAACTGGACGCAGATCCTGGCCGGCCCGGACCCGCCGGGGTTCGGCCAGCGCGGATCGGGGGTGTGGCGGCCGTAGCCGCGCATGTCGCGGGGGTAGGGGGTCGTCATCGGTCGGAGCCTCGACGTGTCGGGGAGGCATCTGGATACGCGCTTTCGGCGGGGATTTCCAATCGGGGGCCGCTTGAAACGCTTCCAAGTTTTGGGCTGGACGGGCGATCGCAAACGGGTGCAGACTTGGGCGATACCCATGAGGATCCTCCCAGAATGGCGCCATCGCCCTCCGGCCCCGGCCGGCTGACCACCCATGTTCTCGATACCGCGCGCGGGACCCCCGCCGCGGGGCTCGAACTCGTGCTGCACCGTCTGGAAGGCGGAGCCCGGGAAGCGGTGGCGGAAGGGCGCACGAATGCCGACGGGCGCTGCGACGCGCCGCTTTTGGAAGGCGATGCGTTCCGCCCCGGCGCCTACGAGCTGACCTTCTTCTGCGGGCCGTATTTCGACGCGCAGGGGCTCGGCCTGCCCGACCCGAAATTCCTGGACGACGTGGTGATCCGCTTCGGCATCTCGGAAGATCGACACTACCATGTGCCGCTTCTACTCTCTCCCTTCGGCTACTCGACCTATCGGGGCAGCTGATGGCGCCGATCCGCTTCGTCCTGAACGGCGAGGAACGGGCGGTGGAAGGCCTGCCGCCCACCACCACCGTGCTCCAGTACCTGCGCACCCACGAGCGCCTCACCGGCACCAAGGAAGGCTGCGCGGAAGGTGACTGCGGCGCCTGCACCGTCCTCGTGGAGGAGCCGGACGGGATAGGCAGTCTTCGCCGCCGCGCGCTGAACACCTGCATCCTGTTTCTGCCGGCGCTCCATGGGCGGGCGGTGCAGACCGTCGAGCATATCGGGCGCGACGGCCTCCAGCCGATCCAGGCGGCGATGGTGGAGCGGCACGCGAGCCAATGCGGCTTCTGCACGCCCGGCTTCGTGATGCAGCTCCATGCCGGCTGGTTGACGGGCGCACTCACCGACCGGCAGTCGGTCAAGGACGTCGTGTCGGGCAATCTCTGCCGCTGCACTGGCTACGGGCCGATCGTGGAGGCGGGGCTGGACGTGGCTTATATCGCGCCGCCCGATACGGGCGCGGCGGATGCCGAACTCGCCCGCCGGCTGACGGAGCTTCGGGGCGAGGGCGTGTTTCGTTACGAGGCGGAGGATAAGCTCTGGCTTTCGCCCGCCCATGTCGACGATCTCGCCGACACCTATGCCGCGCACAGCCAAGCGACGCTGGTGGCGGGTGCCACCGATGTCGGCCTTTGGGTCACCAAGCAGCACCGCGATTTCGAGACGCTGATCGACGTGTCGCGCGTCGCCGACCTCCGGCACGTCGAGGAAGGGCCGGAAAGCCTGTTCTTCGGCGCGGCGGTGACGCATTCGCAGGCGCGCGAGCGGCTGGCCGAGATCCATCCCGACCTCGCCGAGATCACCCGCCGCTTCGCCGGCTATCAGGTACGCAACGCCGGAACGGTCGGCGGCAACATCGCCAACGGCTCACCGATCGGCGACCTGCCGCCCGTTCTGATCGCGCTCGGCGCGACCCTGTTCCTGCGTCGGGGGGACGACGTTCGGCGTCTGCCGCTCGAGGATTTCTTCGTGGAATACGGGCGCCAGGATCGCCGGCCGGGCGAGTTCGTGGCGGCGGTCGAGGTGCCGCTTCTGAAGCCGAACGAGCGTTTTTCGGCGTCCAAGATCTCCAAGCGCATGGATTCGGATATCTCCGCCGTTCTCGCCGCCTTCAAGCTCGGCTTCGAGGGCGAGATCGTGTCCGAAGCGCGCCTCGCCTTCGGCGGCATGGCGGGAACGCCGAAGCGCGCGGCCCATGCGGAAGAGGCGCTGATCGGGCGCCCGTTCGATGCGGCGGCGGTGGAGAGCGCGATGCGGGCGCTGGCGCAAGATTTTCAGCCCTTGAGCGACATGCGCGCGACCAGCGACTACCGCCTGAAGGCCGCCGCCAGCTGTCTCCAGCGCTTCCAGCTCCAGCTCTCCGGCGTGCCGACCCGGATCGGCGAGGTGGCGTGATGGAGGAAACGCGCGTCCAGGATCGCGGCGAGGCCGGAACCGTCGGGCCGGAGGTGCTGGACGAGCGCCCGCCCGCGCCCCAAGCCCGGCTCCGGGGCGGCGTCGGGCAGCCGATCCGCCACGACAGCGGCGAGAAGCACGTCACCGGGCAAGCGCGCTACACCGACGACGACCCCGAACTGCCGGGAACGCTGCAGGTCTTCATCGCCATGAGCCCGCGCGCCAACGCTCGGGTTCTGGCCATGGACCTCGATCCCGTGCGCGAGGCGCCCGGCGTCGTCTGCGTTCTCGGCGCCGACGATATTCCCGGCACCAACGACTATTCCCCGGTCTTCGGAGACGACCCGATCTTCGCGACGACACGGGTCGAGTATGTCGGGCAGCCGCTCTTCGCGGTGGCGGCGAGCGATCTACGCACCGCCCGCCTCGCCGCCAAGCTCGCGCGCGTCGAATACGCCGACGAGGCGGCAGCGATCTCGATCGACGACGGGCTGGCAGCGGCAAGTGCCAAGGGCGAGGACCTCCTGGAGCCGCACGAGATGCGGCTCGGCGATGCGGAAGGCGCGCTCGCGGGAGCGCCCCATGTCGTGTCCGGCCGGATCGAGACCGGCGGCCAGGACCATTTCTATCTGGAAGGGCAGATCGCCTACGCGATCCCCGGCGAGGACGGCGACGTTCTCGTGCGCTCCTCCACCCAGCACCCGTCCGAGGTGCAGCACAACGTGGCGAAAGCATTGGGCCTTGCCGACCATGCGGTGATGATCGAGGTACGGCGCATGGGCGGCGGCTTCGGCGGCAAGGAATCGCAGCCCGCCCTGTTCGCCGCCGTCTGCGCCCTCGTCGCCGCCCGCACCGGGCGCGCCGCCAAGTGCCGGCTGGACCGCGACGACGACATGGAGATGACCGGCAAGCGCCACGAGATGCGCACCGACTACCGCGTCGGCCACGACGGCGAAGGGCGGCTCGTGGGGGCGGACTTTGCCCATTTCGTGCGCTGCGGCTATTCCAAGGATCTGTCGGGCGCGATCGCCGACCGGGCGATGTTCCATGCCGACAACGCCTACGACCTCAAGACCGCGCGCATCCACTCGCGCCGCCTCAAGACCAACACGGTTTCCAACACCGCCTTTCGCGGCTTCGGCGGGCCGCAGGGGATGGTCGCGATCGAGCGGGCGATGGATCGCATCGCCTTCGATCTCGGCCTCGATCCGCTGGACGTACGCAAGCACAACTTCTACGCCCCGATGGGCGAGGGGGAGCCGGGGCTGACGCCTTATCGCATGGCGGTGGACGACTGTGTGATCGCCGAAATCGTCGAGGAACTGGAAGCCTCCTGCGACTACCGCGCCCGGCGCGAGGCGGTGCGCGCCTTCAATGCGGCGAGCCCCATCCTCAAGAAGGGGCTGGCGCTGACGCCGGTGAAGTTCGGCATCTCCTTCACCACCACCCATCTCAACCAGGCCGGCGCGCTGGTGCATGTCTACAAGGACGGCTCGGTTCACCTGAACCACGGCGGCACGGAGATGGGGCAGGGCCTTTTCACCAAAGTCGCGCAGGTCGTCGCCGAGGAATTCCAGATCGACGTCGGCCATGTGAAGATCACGGCGACCACGACCGCCAAGGTGCCCAACACCTCGGCGACCGCCGCATCCTCGGGCTCCGACCTCAACGGCATGGCGGCGCGAAACGCCGCGCGCACCATCAAGGAACGGCTGATCGACTATGCCGTGTCGCGCTACGGCGTGGCGCGGGAAGCCGTCGTGTTCCTGCCGAACCGGGTGCGGATCGGGCACAAGGAACTGCGCTTCGCCGACCTCGTCGGCGAGGCCTATCTCGCCCGCGTGTCCCTGTCCTCGACCGGCTTCTACGCGACGCCGGACATTTCCTACGACCGGGCGAGCGCGAGCGGGCGGCCGTTCTTCTACTTCGCCTATGGCGCCTCCTGCTCGGAGGTCGTGATCGACACGCTGACCGGCGAGAACAAGCTGCTTCGCGCCGACATCCTCCACGATGTCGGCCAGTCGCTCAACCCGGCGCTCGATCTCGGCCAGATCGAGGGCGGCTTTATCCAGGGCATGGGCTGGCTGACGATGGAGGAACTTTGGTGGGACAAGGCCGGGCGCCTTCGCACCCATGCGCCCTCCACCTACAAGATTCCCACCGCCAACGACCGGCCGGACGATCTGCGCGTCCGCCTGTGGGACAAGGGGCGCAACCCGGCCGAGACGATCTATCGCTCCAAGGCCGTCGGCGAGCCGCCCTTCATGCTGGCGCTGTCGGTCTTCTCGGCGCTGGCCGACGCGGTTCTGGCGGTGGGCGACCACCGACGCTTCCCCGACCTCGACGCCCCGGCGACGCCGGAGCGCGTGCTCGCCGCAGTCGAAGCGGTGCGGGGAGCTTGACCTTGCTCGCCGATCTTCGAGCCGCCCTGGAACGTCGCGAGCGCGCGATGGTCGTGCGCGTGGAGCGCGCGCTCGGCTCGACCCCGCGCGAAGCCGGCGCCGCGATGCTGGTGACGCCGAGCGGCGTGTTCGGCACCGTGGGCGGCGGCGCGCTGGAGATGGAGGGGATCGTCGAGGCGCGGCGCATGCTGGAGGCGGGCGAGCGCGAGGGCTCGCTCGACATTCCCTTGGGTCCCGCGATCGGCCAATGCTGCGGCGGCCGCGTCGTCCTGTCCCTCCGGCGCGGCACGTTCGCGCTTCTGGAAGCGCTGGAGCGGCAGGACGAGGCGGAGCGCTTCCGCTGGCCGCATGTCTACCTCTTCGGCGCCGGCCACACGGGGCAGGCGACCGCGCGGGCTTTGGCTGCACTGCCGCTTCGCACCATGGTCTTCGACGCGCGGGCCGACCGGCTGGCGGAGTTGCCGTCCGGCGTCGAGCGCCGACGGCTCGCCTTGCCGGAAGATGCGATCGCCGATGCTCCACCCGGCACCGCTTTCGTGGTGATGACGCACGACCACGCGCTGGATTTCCTGATCGCCGCCGCTGCCCTCGAAAGGCAGGACGCCGCCTATGTCGGAATGATCGGCTCGGCCACCAAGCGGCAGAAATTCGCGCGCTTCCTCGCAGATCGGGGAGAGGCGACCGCGATCGACCGCCTCGTCCTGCCGATCGGCGCCTTCCCCGTGCGTGACAAGCGGCCGGCTGTCATCGCCGTGCTCGTCGTCGCCGAACTTGTGGTTCAACTTCTTGGGCATAAGCTGGATCAGGATTGCGCAGGATTTGCGACTGCGTAATGTGAGTGCAATAACTTCGATTCTCGGATCGTCGCCGCTCGGAGCCTCATGGCGCATCGTCTTGAACTGAAGGGTATCTCCAAGCGCTTTCCCGGCGTCGTGGCCAACGACGACGTGTCCTTCGCCGTCGAGCCGGGCCGCATCCATGCTCTCCTCGGCGAGAACGGGGCGGGCAAGTCGACCCTCGTCAAGATCATCTACGGCGTTCAAGCGGCGGACGAGGGGACGATCCTCTTCGACGGGCGCCCCGTTCGCGTCGCCTCACCGCGCGAGGCGCGATCCTTGGGCATCGGCATGGTGTTCCAGCATTTCTGCCTGTTTGAGGCGATGACGGTGCTGGAGAACATCGCGCTCGGCCTCGACGATCCCCCGCCCGCACGAGAGTTGGAAGTTCGCGTGCGCGAGGTGATGGGCGCCTATGGCCTTGGCCTCGACCCGCATCGCGAGGTGCACACGCTGTCGGTCGGCGAGCGCCAGCGCATCGAGATCGTGCGCGCGCTCCTCGGCCGCCCGAAGCTCCTGATCATGGACGAGCCGACCTCGGTTCTGACCCCGCAGGAGGTCGAAGCCCTGTTCGCCGTTCTGCGCCAACTGGCGTCCGAAGGCTGTTCGATCCTTTATATCTCGCACAAGCTCGGCGAGATCAAAGCGCTCTGCTCGACCGCGACGATCCTGCGCGGCGGCAAGGTCGTGGCGGCCTGCGATCCGCGCACCGAAACGGCCCGCTCCATGGCCGAACTGATGATCGGCGGCTCCCTGAAGGCGCTGAAGCCGAAGGCGGAAGGGCGGCTCGGCGAAATTCGCCTGCGCGCCGAATTCCTGTCCGCCCCCGGCGATCCGCCCTTCGGCACATCGCTGAAGGACGTGTCCTTCGCGGTGCGCGCGGGCGAGATCCTCGGCGTCGCGGGTGTGGCCGGCAACGGTCAGAACGAACTCCTGGAAGTTTTGGCCGGCGAAAAGCTTCAAGGCGTATCCGGTGCGATCACGATCGACGGCGTCCGTGCCGAGCGCGAGGGCGTGTCGGCCCGGCGGCGGCGGGGCCTTGCCTCCGTGCCCGAAGAGCGCAACGGCCATGCCGCGGTGCCGGCGCTGACGCTGGCCGAAAACGCGATCCTCTCGGCGCGGGGGCGAAAGCGCCTTGCCCGTTCCGGGCTCCTGCGGCCGGGCGCGGCGCGCGACTACGCCCGTCACGTGATCTCCGCCTTCTCCGTGAAGGCGACGGGTGCGCGGGCGCTGGCGGGCAGCCTGTCGGGGGGCAACCTCCAGAAGTTCATCATGGGCCGCGAGATCGAGCAGGAGCCGGCGGTTCTCGTCGTGTCCCAGCCGACCTGGGGCGTGGATGCGGGTGCTGCGTCCTTCATCCGGCAGGCAATGATCGACCTCGCCTCGCGCGGCACGGCCATCGTCGTCGTCAGCCAGGATCTCGACGAGCTTCTGGAATTGTGCGACCGCATCGCCGTTCTGAACGAGGGGCGGCTGTCGGAAGCCATGGACGTGAAGGGGATTTCCATCGACCGGGTCGGCCTTCTAATGGGTGGCGTCCATGGCGAGACCCAGCCCGGCGCCGAGGCCGCGTGATGGCGCTGCGCTTCGTTCCCCGGCGCGAGCCGAGCCGCCCGATGCTGTGGGCGACGCCGGTGCTGGCCGTTCTGATGACGCTGGTGGTCGGCACCGTCCTTTTCACCGCGCTCGGCTACGACGGGCTGGGCGCGGCGCGCGAGATCTTCGTAACGCCTCTCTTCAACCCCTATCGCTGGCAGGACCTCTTGGTGAAGGCGGCGCCGCTCGCGACGATCGCGATCGGCCTGTCGGTCGGCTTCCGCGCCAATGTCTGGAACATCGGGGCGGAAGGGCAATACGTGATCGGCGGTCTCGCCGGCACCGGGGTCGCGCTCCTGACGCTGGACGGCGAGGGCGCCTGGATCCTGCCGGCGATGATCGCGGCGGGTGTTCTCGGCGGCATGGCCTGGGCCGCGATCCCCGCCTTCCTGCGCACCCGGCTCGGCGTTTCGGAGATCCTGTCCTCGCTGATGCTGAACTACGTCGCGATCCAGATCCTGTACTACTTGATGCGCGGGCCCTGGAAGGACCCGATGGGCTTCAACTTCCCGCAGACAGCGATGTTCTCGGGCGCCCAGACGCTGCCCTACGTGGTTCCGGGAACGCTGATCCACCTCGGCATTCCCGTGGCGCTGGCGCTCGCGCTCGCCGTCTGGTTCCTGATGGTGAGGACGGTCGCCGGGTTCCAGGTCCGCGTCGTCGGGCTGGCGCCCCAGGCCGCGCGCTACGGCGGCTTTCGCGAAGGGCGGGTTGTCTGGATGACGATGGCGCTCGGCGGCGGGCTGGCGGGGCTCGCCGGCATCTTCGAGGCGGCGGGGCCCTTCGGGCAGATGGTGCCGGCCTTTCCGACCGGCTACGGCTTCACCGCCATCATCGTCGCCTTTCTCGGGCGCCTGAACCCGATCGGCATCGTGCTCGCCGCGCTCGTCCTCGCCCTGACCTATGTCGGCGGGGAAAGCGCGCAGACGACGATCGGCCTGCCGGCCGCCGCCATCGGCGTGTTCCAGGCGATGATGCTGTTCTTCCTGCTCGCGGTCGACATCCTCGTTCGCTACCGGCTGACAACGGGCGGACGCGGCACGGCGGTGGCACCTGCGCCTCTCGCCCCCGCACCCGGCCTCGTGCCGGAGCCCACCTCCGGCCGGGGAGCGGCCGCATGAGCCCCGAGTTCATCGTCGCCATCGTCGTCGCGGTGGTCGCCTCGTCGACCCCGATCCTGATCGCCGCGCTCGGCGAACTCGTGGTGGAAAAGTCCGGCGTCCTCAATCTCGGCGTCGAGGGCATGATGCTGATCGGCGCGGTGACGGGCTTCGCCGTCTCCGTCAGCGTCGGCTCGCCCGCGCTCGGCGCGTTCGCTGCGATCGCGACGGGCGCCGCTTCGTCGCTGATCTTCGCCTGGCTTACCCTGACGCTGACCGCCAACCAAGTCGCGACAGGCCTGGCGCTGACCATCTTCGGCACCGGCGTTTCGGCGCTGGCCGGCGCCTCCTTCGTCGGCATCACCACGCCGACGCTCGGCTCGTTCTTTCCGCAGAGCCTTTCGGGCGACCCCATCTGGCGCGTCCTTTTCGGCTATTCGCCGATCGTCTACGCCTCGCTTCTCCTGACGCTCGGCGTCTGGTGGTTTCTCCAGCGCACGCGCGCCGGCCTCGTGCTGCGCGCCGTCGGCGAAAGCGACACGTCGGCCCATTCGATCGGGTATCCCGTTCTCAAGGTGCGCTATCTCGCGGTGCTCTTCGGCGGGGCGATGGCGGGGCTGGCGGGCGCCTATTATTCGCTGGTGCTCACCCCGATGTGGGCGGAGCGGCTGACGGCGGGGCGGGGCTGGATCGCGATCGCGCTCGTCGTCTTCGCCTCGTGGCGGCCGGGGCGGCTGCTTCTGGGCGCCTATCTCTTCGGCGCGGTGATCACGCTGGAACTGCAGGCCAAGGCAGCCGGCTGGTCGCTTCTGGCGCCCGAGTTCCTGACCAGCCTTCCCTATCTCGCGACCATCCTGGTGCTCGCCCTCATCTCGGGCGGCGGCAGAATCCGAAATGCCGCCCCGGCCTGCCTCGGCAAGCCGTTCCGCGCCACCGCCTGACCACCTTTCATGCTTGCCAAGGAGCCGACCATGAGCCTTCTCACCCGCCGACAAGTTCTTCTGGGCGGCGTCGCCCTCGCCACTGTTGTGACGATCGGCGGCCTGCCGGCCTTCGCGCAGGTGGCCGACCGCCCGGTCAAGGCGGCTTTCGTTTATGTCGGCCCGGTCGGCGACTTCGGCTATTCCTTCGCCCACGACCAGGGGCGCAAGTACCTGGCCGAGAAGCTCGGCGACAAGGTGCAGACGACCTTCGTCGAGAACGTCGCGGAAGGGCCGGATGCCGAGCGCGTCATCCGCCAGCTCGCGCAGGACGGCAACGACATCATCTTCGCCACCTCGTTCGGCTTCATGAACCCGACGCTGAAGGTCGCCAAGCAGTTTCCGAACGTCAAGTTCGAGCACGCCACCGGCTACCAGACCGCGCCCAACATGAGCGCCTACAACTCGCGCTTCTACCAGGGCCGCGCCGTGCTCGGCACGATCGCCGGCCATATGTCGAAGACAAGCAAAGCGGGCTATGTCGCCTCCTTCCCGATCCCGGAAGTCGTGATGGGCATCAACGCGTTCACGCTCGCCGCGCGCAAGGTGAACCCGAACTTCGAGACGCAGGTCCTCTGGGTGAACTCCTGGTACGACCCGGCCAAGGAGGCGCAGGCGACCGGCGCGCTCCTCGACCAGGGCGCCGACGTCATCACCCAGCACACCGATAGCCCGGGCCCCCTGCAGGAGGCCGAGAAGCGCGGCGCCATCGCCTTCGGCCAGGCCTGGGACATGACGAGCTTCGCGCCCAAAGCGCACATGACCGCGATCGTCGACCAATGGGGGCCGTACTATGTCAGCCGCGTCCAGGCGGTGATGGACGGCACTTGGGAGCGCAGCGACGTCTGGCTCGGCATGAAGGAAGGCGAGGTCGAGATGGCGCCCTTCAACGCTGCCATGCCGGCGGACGTGAAGGCGGCGGCCCAGAAGGTCGTCGACGAGACGAAGGCCGGCACCTACGAAATCTTCACCGGCCCGATCAAGGACCAGTCGGGCGCCGAGAAGATCGCCGCCGGCACCGTCGTGCCCGACGCCGATCTTCTGAAGATGGACTGGTACGTTGAGGGCGTGCGGAACTAGGTTCGGATCGCGCTGACGGCCGTCTGGCGCGGATCGGCTGCGCTTGCCTAGGCTCACGGACGAAAGTCCGCTCCGCTTCGGTTCTCGCCGATCCACTCCATACGCCTCGCTATCACGACCCTTTTGTCGGCGCCCTGGAAGGGTGCTCGTTTCGGAGAACTAGAAGGGCGTCCGCGCCCTTCGACCTAACGCCTGCTCCTCCCACCGTCTCCTGAACGGCGAGGGGCCGCTGAAGGCACATCGGATCACTGTTGGGGGCGTTCGCGACAAGGGGGCGGCGCTTCGGAGCTCATCCCATGTGGACCTATTTCGCCGAATGGCTCCAGTTCGGCGTGCGCTGGCTGCACGTCGTCACCGCGATCGCCTGGATCGGCTCGTCCTTCTATTTCATCGCGCTGGATCTCGGCCTGCGTAAACCCCACGGCGCGCCCCTGGTCGGCGTCGGCGGCGAGGCCTGGCAGGTCCATGGCGGCGGCTTCTACCATATCCAGAAATACATGGTCGCCCCGCCGCACATGCCCGAGGACCTCACCTGGTTCAAATGGGAGAGCTACTTCACCTGGCTCTCCGGCTTCGCGCTTCTGTTCCTCGTTTATTATATCGGCGCCGACCTCTACCTCGTCGATCCGGCGAAGGCCGACCTGCCGGCCTGGGGCGCGAGCGCGATCGGCATCGCGGGCCTCGGCCTCGGCTGGGTGGTCTACGACGCGATCTGCAAGTCGCCGCTGCGGGGAAACGACTCGGCGCTGCTCGGCGTCCTCTTCGTCTATGTCGTGGCGGCGAGCTTCGTGTTCAGCCAGCTGTTCTCCGGGCGCGGCGCGATGCTCCATACCGGCGCGATGATCGCGACGATCATGACCGCGAACGTCGCGATGCTGATCATCCCCAACCAGAAGATCGTGGTGGCGGACCTCAAGGCCGGTCGCACGCCCGACCCGCGGCTCGGCGCGGCGGCCAAGCAGCGCTCGCTCCACAACAACTACCTGACGCTGCCCGTCGTCTTCCTGATGCTGTCGAACCACTATCCGCTCGCCTTCGCGACGGAGTGGAACTGGGTGATCGCGGGCCTCGTGCTCCTGATCGGCGCCGTGGTGCGCCATTTCTTCAACACGATGCATCGGACGGGGCGGCAGCTCTGGTGGTGCTGGGCGGTGGCGGGGCTCCTGTTTGCCGCCGTGATCACCCTGTCCGGAGCGCCCGGCTGGCGCGCTGCACCCGGAACGGTGGCGGCCGCCGACACGAGCCTCGACTTTCCCGCCGACCCGCAGGTCGCGCTGGCGCGCTCGCCCCTGTTCGGGGAGGCGGAGGGTATCGTCCAGTCGCGCTGTTCCATGTGCCACGCGCGCGCGCCGCTCTGGCCGGGCATCGCTCATGCGCCCAAAGCCGTGCTTCTGGAAACGGGCCGAGACATCGTCCTCAACGCCGCCCTGATCGAGCGGCAGGCCGTGCGCTCCCACGCCATGCCGCCCGGCAACATCACCGGGCTCGAGCCGGAAGAGCGGCTGGCGCTGGCGCGCTGGATCCGCTCAGGCGACGGCACCTATCGGCCGTGACGAACGCGTTCCGGTGATCCCCCGATCGTTTCGATCGGCTTCGTTTCCCCTTTTTCTCGCACGTCACGAACGTGAAAGCCGATTCGGCTTTCGCCTGAAATGCTTTAGGCTGACTCCATGACCGAACCGACCTTGCACGACGGCGGCACGCTGGCGATCCGCGCGCGCGTCCTTACCTATCACGCCCATCCGCTGCTCGCGGGCGAGACGGCCTCGCATCGCTATTGGGACGACGGGCTCGTCGTCGTGCGCGGCGGGATCGTCGAGACCGTCGGCAACGCGTCCGAACTTCTTCCCGATCTCGATCCCGCGATGACCGTGTCGGACTACCGCCCGCACCTTCTGATGGCGGGTTTCATCGATCCCCATCTCCACCTGCCGCAGACGCAGGTGATCGGCTCCTACGGCACCGAATTGATGGAGTGGCTGTCGAAATACACCTTCCCCGAGGAGGTGCGCTACGGCGACCCGGCGGTGTCGGACGCGGCGTCCCGTTTCCTGCTGCACGAGCTCCTGCGCAACGGCACCACGACGGCCGTCGCCTTCTGCACCTCGCATCCCCAGTCGGCGACGAGCTTCTTCGCCGAGAGCGACCGGCTCGGCCTGCGCATGGTCGGCGGCAAGGTGATGATGGATCGCAACGCACCGGCAGCGCTTCTCGACACGCCGGAGCGCGGCTACGACGAGTCGAAGGCCCTGATCGGGCGCTGGCATGGCAATGGACGCCTGTCCTACGCCATCTCGCCCCGCTTCGCGCCGACCTCGACCGAGGCGCAGCTGGAAGCAACGGGCGCGCTCGCGGCAGAGCATCCCGATCTGCACATCCAGACGCACCTTTCGGAAAATCATGGCGAGATCGCCTTCGTGGCAGAGCTGTTCCCTTGGGCGGAGGACTATACGGCGGTCTACGAGCGCTACGGCCTCGTTCGCCCAAAGGCGCTCTATGGTCACTGCATCCACTTGAGCCCCCGCGAGCGCGCCGCCCTGGCGGAAGCGGGCGCCACTGCCGTCTTCTGCCCGACCTCCAATCTGTTTCTCGGCTCCGGCTTGTTCGACCGCGACGCAGCGCTTGCGGCGGGCCTCAGGACCGGCATCGCGACCGATATCGGCGGCGGCACGTCCTATTCGATGCTGACGACGGCGGCGGAGGGCTACAAGGTCCTGGCGCTTCGCTCCCAGAAGCTGCGCGGGCATGCCGCCTTCTACATGCTGACCGCCGGAAATGCCGAGGCGATCGGTTTCGAGGCGCGCATCGGGCAGGTCGCGCCCGGCTTCGAGGCCGACTTCGTCATCCTCGACACGCAGGCGACGCCGGCGATGCGCCGGCGGCACGAGCGGATCGAGACGCTGGAGGAAGAGCTCTTCGTCCTGATGACGATGGGCGACGACCGCTCTGTGGTCGCGACCTATGCGGGCGGGCGTAAGGTCCATGCGCGCGGCGGAAGCGCAGGAGACCTTCCTTCGCCGCTCGACCAGCCGATCTCGCGCGAGGCGCTCGGCAACGACATGCCGAGCGAAAGCGCCGAAGGGCGCTGAAGCGAAGCGGAACGGCCTCGGCCGCCTCGGCTTATGGTTGGGACGATGGCCGCTGGCCGCGGCATAAAACGGAGACACGACATGCGACTGGTGAGATTTGGCGAACCCGGCTCGGAAAAGCCCGGACTGATCGACGACGAGAACCACCTGCGCGATCTGTCGGGCGAGATCGACGACATCGCCGGCGAGGTCCTGTCGCGCCACGGGCTGGAGAAGCTGCGCCAGATCGATGTGAAGAGTCTGCCGAAGACCGACCCGTCCTATCGGCTGGGTCCTCCGGTCGGCGGCACGCGCAACTTCGTCGCCGTCGGGCGCAACTACGCCGAGCACGCCGCCGAAACCGGCTCGGACGTGCCGACCGAGCCGCTTCTTTTCAATAAAGCGGTGTCCTCGATCGCCGGTCCGCGCGACGGGGTGACGATCCCCAAGGGGGCCTCGCAGGTGGACTGGGAGGTCGAGGTCGCCGTCGTCATCGGCGAGCGCTGCTATCAGGTCGAGAAGGGGGAGGCGCTCGACTATGTCGCCGGCTTCTGCCTGTGCAACGACGTGTCGGAGCGCGTTTGGCAGAAGGAGCGCGGCGGGCAGTGGCTGAAGGGCAAGAGCGCGCCCGGATTCGGCCCGCTCGGCCCCTGGCTGGTGACGCGTGACGCGATCGAGGATCCCGCGAGCCTCGAACTCTGGCTCGACGTCAACGGCCAGCGCATGCAGACCGGCTCGACCGCGGACATGATCTTCGACTTCGCCACGATCGTCTCATACGCCTCGCAGTTCTTCGCCCTGGAGCCGGGCGACATCGTCACCACGGGCACACCCCACGGTGTGGGCGCGGGTCAGAAGCCGCCGGTGTTCCTGAAGGGCGGCGACATCGTCACGCTCGGCAACGCGGTGCTCGGCGAGCAGCGGCAGGTCTTCGCCGCGCAGGGCTGACGCCTCGGCTCACCTTAGCCTTCCCGCGAAGAAACGGGGGCGGCGCTCTGGAACCGGAGCGCCCGCCCCCTATTCCTTCTGCGAGCGCGAACAAGCCGGCCCATCGGCTCGCTCGCGCATTCGCGAGGCAGGAAGAAGGTTCGCTCATGTCCGAGGCCGTGATCAACGAAAAGCCGAAGAAGCGCGACGCGGGAGCCCGGAAGGCGGCGGAAGCATCGCTGGAGCGCCTGAACCGTCTAGCCGCCGACCGCGTGGCGATCGAGGGCGTTTCGCCCGAGATCGACGGCGGGCGCTTCGCGGTGAAGCGGTTCGAGGGCGAGCCGCTGACCGTTTCGGCCGACATCTTTTCCGATGGCCACGAGATCATCGCCGCCGCGCTCTTGACGAGGGGCGTGGGGGAGGACGGGTGGCGCGAAACGCCTTTCGTGTTCCTGTCGAACGACCGTTGGGGCGTGACCGTTTCCTTCGACCGCCCCGGCCCCTATCGCTACACGATCATCGCTTGGCGCGACGTGTTCGCCACCTGGGCGAGCGACACGAAGAAGAAGAAGGATGCGGGCGTCGACATCAAGCTCGAGCTGATCGAGGGCGCGATCCTTCTGGACAAGGCGGCATCCTCGGGGCGCGGCACCCGCGACCAGCAGAAGGAACTCAAGGCGCTTCGCCAGCGCGTGGAGAAGCTCGCCAAGAAGGGCGACGGCGAGGCGCTCTACGCCGCCTTCGTGGAACCGGAGACCACCGCGCTCCTTCGCGATGTCGGGGTGCGCGAGGACTTGTCGCGCTACGGCACCGAAGTTCCGGTCTGGGTGGACCGCGAGCGCGCGGCCTTTTCCTCTTGGTACGAGCTGATGCCGCGCTCTCAATCGGGCGACGTGAAGCGACACGGTACGTTCGACGACGTGATCGCGCGCCTGCCCGACATCCGCGAAATGGGCTTCGACGTCCTGTATTTTCCCCCGATCCACCCGATCGGCAAGAGCAATCGCAAGGGGAAGAACAACAGCGTCACCGCGCAGGACGGCGAGCCGGGCAGCCCCTATGCGATCGGATCGCACAAGGGCGGCCACAAGGATCTTCATCCCGAACTCGGCTCCTTTGCCGACTTCCAGCGCCTCCTGACGCGCGCCGCCGATCATGGGCTGGAGCTCGCGCTCGACTTCGCGATCCAGTGCTCGCCCGACCACCCCTGGATCAAGCAGCACCCGGACTGGTTCGACTGGCGGCCGGACGGGTCGATCAAATACGCGGAGAATCCGCCGAAGAAGTATCAGGACATCGTCAATGTCGACTTCTACCGCGAGGGCTCGATCCCGTCGCTGTGGCAGGAACTGCTCGGCACCGTCCTCTTCTGGGTGGACAAGGGCATCCGCATCTTCCGCGTCGACAACCCGCACACCAAGCCTTTCCCCTTTTGGGAGTGGTTGATCGCCGAGGTCCGGCGGGTGGACGCAGGGGTCGTGTTCCTGGCCGAAGCGTTCACGCGGCCGAAGCTCATGAAGCGCCTCGCCAAGGTCGGCTACAACCAGAGCTATTCCTACTTCACATGGCGAAACCAGAAGTGGGAGCTGCGCGAGTACCTGACCGAGTTGACGCAGGAGGAGTGCGCCGAGTTCATGCGGCCGAACTTCTTCGTCAACACGCCCGACATCAACCCGCTCTTTCTCCACACGAGCGGGCGGCCAGGCTTTCGCATCCGCCTGGCGCTGGCAGCGACCTTGGCGGGCAACTACGGCGTCTATTCCGGCTTCGAGCTTTGCGAGCACGAGCCGGTTCTCGCCGGCAAGGAAGAGTACAAGGACTCGGAAAAGTACGAGATCCGCGCCTTCGACTGGAAGCGCGAAGGCAATATCCGTGAGGACATCGCCTTCTTCAACGAGATCCGTCGTTCGGAGCCCGCCTTTCGCGACTTCCGCAACCTCGAGTTCCTGAACTTCTGGAACGACAACGTCCTCTACTACGCCAAGCGCACGCCGGACCTGTCGTCGTTCCTCCTGATCATGGTGAGCCTTGATCCGCACAACGCGCAAGGCGGGCATTTCGAGGTGCCGCTCTGGGAGTTCGACCTGCCCGACGACGCGTCGGTGAAGGTCGAGGATCTCGTCAGCGGGCAGCGGTTCACCTGGGCCGGCAAGATCCAGCATTGGTGGTTCCGCCCGGACGAGAACCCCTATGCGGTGTTCCGCATTTCCATCTGACGCATGAGGCGCCCCCGAGGCGGATCCTTCGATGCCGGCGACCCCGGCCGGAAAGCGAGAGTGCCAGCATGACCGCATCCCATCCCTCCGGCACCGGTGAGGCCGAAGGCGACCTTCCCTCGGCGGCGCTCGTCGAGTTCGCCAACCGGCAACGCTGGTTTGCCGGGCGTACGGAACGGATCGAGCGGGCGGAGTTCGCCCCGATCGTCTCGCCCTTCGCTGGCGGACCGGAAATCGGCGAACTTGTGGTCCACATCGAGGGGGGCGACGAGCAGCGCTACTTCCTGCCGCTGGGAGCGGCGGGCGAGGGCGATGCCGCCTTCGGCTTCGACGCTGGCCCGGCGCGCGGCACGTTGGCGGACGGCGCGCGCGACGCCGCCTTCGCGGCGCAGGTCATCGGCTGGATCGCTGGCGGCGATGCGACGCGCGGCGCTCTGACGGCCCATCGCAGCCAGGCCGCCGCCGACCGTCTGGTGGAGGTCGCCAAGGTGCCGCCATCGGAGATCAAGGTCCTGTCCGGCGAGCAGTCCAACACGTCCGTCGGCATCGGGTCGCTCGGGATCCTGAAATTCTATCGGCGGCTGCGCGACGGGGAGCAGCCCGAGCTGGAACTTACCGAGTTCCTGACGGAGCGCACCGGTTTCACCGGCGCGCCCGCGCTCTACGGCTCGGTGGAACTCCGGCGCGCCGATGGCGCCAGCGCCGCGGTGGCGGCCCTTTTCGAGCGCGTCGCCAACCGGGGCGACGCCTGGAGCGTCGTGACAACGGATCTCGTGGCGGTCTTGAGCGGCGGGAGTGCGTCGCCGGAGCGTTTCGACGCCGGTGAAACGCTGGGACGTCGGACGGGCGAGATGCATGCCGCGCTCGCCACCCGGACCGGCGATCCGGCCTTCGACCCGGAACCGCTCGACGCACCTTCGCTGAAGCGCATCGTGTCGGAAGCGCGAGAGGAGGCGATCGAAGCGCTCGACATCCTCTCCACCGAGCGCGAGCGCAGCCCCGAACTGCATGGCGAGATCGATGCGCTTCTGGCCGCGCGCATCGCGATCGACGACTGGTTCTCAGGGTTCGACGGGCTTGCCGGCGGCGGGCACCGGACGCGGATCCACGGCGACTATCATCTCGGCCAGGTTCTCGTGTCCGGCGAGGATGCCGTGATCCTCGACTTCGAGGGCGAGCCCGGGCGTCCGCTGGAGGAGCGGCGGGCCAAGACCTCGCCGCTTCGCGACGTCGCGGGGATGCTGCGCTCCTTCGACTACGCCGCCTTCGCCGCGCGCGACAAGCTGGGGGAGGGCGGCGATGCCGTGCGGGACGCCGCCGACCGGTGGCGCGACGAAGCCAGCGCGACCTTCCTCGCGGCCTGGAGCCGAGCCAGCGGCGTCGATCTGACGAGCGACGGGAACTCGCGCCTCCTCGATCTCTTCCTGATCCAGAAAGCCTTCTACGAGCTGCGCTACGAGGCGGCCATGCGGCCCGCCTGGCTGTCCATCCCGCTCCGCGGCATCGTCTCCCTCCTTCGAAAGCGTCAGGTCCTCCGATGAGCCAGACTGAAACCACGCCAAGCCGGACCCTTTCCACGTTCGACCATGCGCTTCACGGCGACGAGGCGCGCGCGCTGAGCGTCGGGCGGCACGAGAACCCGTTCTCGGTTCTTGGACGGCACCGGGCGGAGGGTGGCTCGGTGATCCGTACCGTGCGTCCCGGCGCCGAGCGGGCCGAGGTGATCGATGCGAAGGGCCAGGTGCTCGGCGAGCTGGAGCCGGGCGAGGTCGACGGACTGTTCTCCGGCTTCATCGCGGGCGAGCTTCCCGCCTACCGCTTCCGCTTCACCCACGGCTCGGTCACCTGGGAGGAGGAGGACACCTACCGCTTCGGCACGATCCTGACCGACTTCGACGCCTATCTCCTGGCCGAAGGCCGGCACTACAAGCTCTACGAGAAGCTCGGCGCGCACCCGGCCGAGATCGACGGGGTGAAGGGCGTGACCTTCGCCGTCTGGGCGCCGGACGCGCGCCGCGTGTCGGTGGTCGGCGACTTCAACTCCTGGGACGGCCGACGCCACGTGATGCGCAAGCGGCTCGACACCGGCGTCTTCGAGATTTTCGTGCCCTCGCTCGGGCGCGGCGAGGTCTACAAGTACGAGATCATCGGCAAGCACGGCGAGATCCTGCCGCTGAAGGCCGACCCCGTCGGCTTCCTTCAGGAACTCGCACCCTCCACCGCTTCGATCGTCGACGGGCTGGTGGAGCACGAGTGGCGGGACGACGCCTTTCGCGCCAAGGGGCAGGACTGGCAGGACGCATCGAAACCCGTCTCGATCTACGAGGTGCACCTGGGCTCTTGGAAGCGGGGCGACGGCGACACGTTCCTCGACTACGACGCGCTGGCAGTAGAACTCACGGCCTATGTGAAGGAGATGGGCTTCACCCATGTCGAGTTCATGCCCGTTTCCGAGCACCCGTTCTACGGCTCCTGGGGCTACCAGCCGATCGGCCTCTACGCGCCGACCGCGCGCTACGGCGATCCGGCCGGCTTCGCGCGCCTCGTGGACGCTCTCCATCAGGCCGATATCGGCGTCCTCCTCGATTGGGTGCCCGGCCATTTCCCGACCGACGTCCACGGTCTCGGCCGCTTCGACGGAACCGCGCTCTACGAGCATGCCGACCCGCGCCGGGGCTTCCATAAGGACTGGAACACGCTGATCTACGACTATGGGCGCACCGAGGTGAAGAATTACCTCGTCGCCAACGGCCTCTACTGGCTCGACCGCTTCCACATCGACGGGCTGCGCGTCGATGCCGTCGCCTCGATGTTGTATCTCGACTATTCGCGCAATCACGGCGAATGGGAGCCCAACATCTACGGCGGGCGCGAGAACCTCGAGGCCATGGCCTTCCTGCGCGAGACCAACGAACAGGCGGGCGGCCAGTATCCGAACGCCTCGACCCATGCGGAGGAATCGACCTCCTTCCCCGACGTGTCGCGCCCGACCTACGCCGGCGGCCTCGGCTTCCACTTCAAGTGGAACATGGGCTGGATGCACGACACGCTGCACTTCATGGCTGAGGATCCGATCAATCGGAAATACCACCTGCACCATATGACGTTCGGCATGGTCTACGCCTATTCCGAGAACTTCGTCCTGCCGCTGAGCCACGACGAGGTGGTCTACGGAAAGGGGTCGATCCTCGGCAAGATGCCGGGCGACTG
The DNA here is from genome assembly GCF_903970965.1 of Aureimonas sp. ME7. Classification (GTDB taxonomy): domain Bacteria; phylum Pseudomonadota; class Alphaproteobacteria; order Rhizobiales; family Rhizobiaceae; genus Aureimonas. The sequence continues at coordinate 132,946 of NZ_CAJCKW010000009.1, forward strand.
GTGGCAGAAGTTCGCCAACCTGCGCGCCTATTACGGATTCATGTGGACCCACCCGGGCAAGAAGCTGCTCTTCATGGGCGGGGAGTTCGGGCAGGTCGCGGAATGGAACCACGACCAGTCGCTGGACTGGCACCTCACCGACCAGTCCGAGCACAAGGGGGTGCAGCGCCTCGTTCGCGATCTCAACACGCTGTATCGCGGCGTTCCCGCGCTCTACGAGAACGACTGCGACCCGCAGGGCTTCGAATGGGTCGACACGTCCGACGCCGACCAGTCGATCCTGTCCTTCCTTCGCAAGGACAGGCACGGCGGCGCGGCGCTCGTCGTGTGCAACTTCACGCCCAACGTCCACCATGGATACCGGGTCGGCGTGCCGCATGGCGGCTTCTGGGCGGAGGCGCTCAACACGGACGCCGAGATCTACGGCGGCTCCAACGTCGGCAACATGGGCGGCGTGGAGGCCGAGGAGGTCCATGCCAACGGCCGGCCGTTCTCGCTCTCCCTCAGCCTGCCGCCGCTCGCCACGATCGTTCTCGTGCCGGGCGACCGGCCTGCCTGAGGCTCAGGCCGCCAGCGGGGCTGGGTCGTCGCGTTCGATCCGGTTCCGTCCGAGCCGTTTGGCGCGGTAGAGCGCGCGATCGGCCGAGGCGACGAGTTCGTCGAGTGAAGACCCCTCGGTGATCGCAAGGCCGGTGCTCACGGTCAGGTTCAGGCGGGGGAGCCCGGATCCGGCGGCGGCAGCCTCGGAGAAGCGCCGCGCGATGCGCAGAGCGACCGTTTCGCCCTCGCGAGCGTCCTGCCCCGGCAGAAAGGCGGCGAACTCCTCGCCCCCCAAGCGCGCTGCGATGTCCTGCGGGCGAAGTTCGGCTTCGACGACGCGGCTGAAGAGCTGCAGCACCTCGTCGCCCGTCTGGTGGCCATAGGTGTCGTTGACGCGCTTGAAATGGTCGAGATCGAAAAGCAGAAGAATGCCGCTCGGGCGCGCCGAGGCCAGAAGCTTGCCCACGCGGCGGCTGAAGGCGCGCCGGTTGAGGAGGTCGGTGAGAAAGTCGGTCTGGGACGCGGCCAGAAGGTGGTTCTCGCTCTCCTCGCGCGCCATGGCGAGAAGGATGGCCGGCGCCGCGACGGAATAAAGGACCGACTCGAACATGGTGGTCTTGGACGCGAAAGCCAGGAGAGCGCCGTCGAGCGAGCTGTCGAGAAACGGCAACATCAACGCTCTCGAAAGATAGACAACGCCGTGGGTGGCGAAGATCGCAACCGCGACGGGCCGTGAGCGCAGGTTTTTCAGCCCCGTCGCCTGCAGAAGTGCCACGCCGACGAACTGCGTTGCGGCGATGGCGAGCGACCCGAAGGCATCCCAGTAGAGGAACGGAAGCCGGGGACCGATCGCGAGCCAGAGACAGGCCAAGGCGACGGCGGCCGGGAGAAGCGCGCGCGGCACGACGCGACCGCCCATGCGCCCGATGCCGGCCACCATCATGGCATAGCCGGATACGATGAGGATGTTGGAGATCCCGCCAGCCAGTAGCGCAGGGATCTCGGCGCGCGCATAAAGAAGGATGCAGCCTGCGAACAGAAGGGCATAGGCCGTGGCCCAGGAGCGCAGGACGGTGCGGCGCTGGACGTTGAAGAGGCTGTCCCACATCGCCATGCCCCCGGCGACGGCGAGCGTCCCGAAACACAGGATGTAGAGCGTATGGAGATCGACTTGCATCAGGACTACCGGTTGTTCGGTGCCCAACATGAACCCGCTACAACGAACGAATCCTTTCCACGTTCCCTCCTGTCATTCGCAGGGTAAACGCGTCGTTGACGCTTGTGGCGTCGCGCACGGCGCCTCGGCGCGAGGTCACTCCGTGACCGGCACCATGTCCACCGCGTGATGGTGCTTCTGCGGGCCGGAGGTGATCAAGACACCGTCGATCGGCGCGACGTCGGCATAGTCTCGCCCGCGTGCGACGACGACGTGATCCTCGCCCGCAAGGCACCCGTTGGTCGGATCGAAGCCGACCCAGCCGGCGCTCTCCCCCAGCCAGACCTCAACCCAGGCGTGCATCGCATCGGCGCCTTCGAGGCGCGGGCGCCCGGGCGGAGGTTCGGTACGCAGGAAGCCGCTGGCATAGGCCGCAGGGATGCCGATGGCGCGCAATCCCGCGATCATCATGTGCGAGAAGTCCTGGCAGACGCCGCGCCGGTTGGCGAAGGTTTCCATGACCCCGGTGGATACGGTGGACACGCCGGCCTGGAAGCGGAACTCCTCGCGGATGCGCCGTGTCAGGGCCAGGAGGCAGACGCCGATCGGCGTTCCGGCATCGATCGTCTCGGCCGCATAGGCGCCGATCGCGGGTGAGGGAGCGACGATGTGTCCGGCGCCGCCGAAATGGATCGGGCTTTCCCCCTCAGCATCGCGCGTCGCCTCGACCATGCCGTGCAACTCGGCGGGAAGGGGCGTGCGATCGAGCGCGGGAGCCGAGCGTTCGACGCGAACGCGCGTTCGAAGCTCGATGCGCAGCGCCTCGTGCGGGCGTTCCAGGAGAAGGTGTTCGGTGCGGTTGCCGAAGAAGTCCGGTTCGGCATCGAGCTCGGTCGGCTCCGGCTCGATCTTGAGCGTCCGGGCGAGAACGCTTTGCCCGCGATCGCGCCGCGGGTCGATGCGCAGGATGTGGCGCGCGTCGCGCACGAAGCCGGGATAGTGGTAGGCGATTAGGAGGCGGATGTCGTAGAGCATCGCGCCTTTACTCCCCGCCGAAGCGCTCGATCGACCCTTGCGGGGCGACCGTGAAGTAGCGCGTCGAGATGTGGTCGGAGATATCGCGGATGTCCCCCGCCGCCCGCCACAGGAATGCGCAATCGACCTCGCCGGGGTTCGCCGTCTGGAGGCGGACCAGAAGCCGGGCGGCGCGGCGCGAGGCCTCGTCGAGGCTTTCGCCGCTGAGGTTGCCCGGCAGGGCGGCGATGACGCCGCGCATCGACGATGCCTGGAAGGCGACGGAGCGCGGGTTGAGCGGGTCGAGCACGCACAGGTCGAGTACCGTCTCGGCCTGGAGTTCGACCGAGAAGCGCCGGCGATAGGTCATCCGACTGTCGGTGAATTCCAAGAGCGCTTCCAGCACCCCTTCGCCACCGGCGGCCAGGAAGTCGCCAAGCGCGCCCGCCGTCGCCGCGCCGCGCTCGATGCGCCGACCGAGTTCGAGGAAGCGCCAGCCGGCGAACTGGTACATGTTCTCCTGCACGAGGCCCGCAAAGCCCGACAGGCGCGTCAGGACGCGCGGCGCCACCGTGGCATGGTCGCTGGCAGTGGGCTCGGCGGCGGCTTCCTGCAGGAGTTCCACGATCTCGCCGAGCACCCGCCATGCGTCGGGCGAGAAGCGGTCGCGGATGCGCGAGGCGATGTCGAAGGCGCTCCGTGCCAGATCGAGAAGGCCCTTCACCGGAGCATCGGCCTTGACGCCGGCGCGCGACAGGAGGGCACGGCGCGCCTCGTCCACCGCGCGGCGATCGGCATCCCCCTCGCGCTCCAGATCGGCCCGCCAAAGGCGCGCGGCGACTTCGAGGCGTTCGGCGTAGCGGCCGAGCCAGAACAGGTTGTCGGCCGCGCGGGCCGGCAGCGAACCCGGTAGGCGGCGACGGAAGGCGCCGGGGACGCCGAGAAGCGTCAGCGGTGTCTCCACCCGCTCCCCCGGGATCCAGACGTCCAGCGAGCGTCCGCCTCCGGAGATCGCGGGCAGGCCGTCACCCGCGCCGTGGGAGGCGCGCGCGAAGCCGCCGGGCATGACCTCCCACCCATCCCGACCGCGCGCCAGAAAGACGCGCAGTGTGACGGGGCGCGCTTCCATGCGCTCGCCGTTCTGCACGGGCACCGTGGACAACGGGAAGGCGCGACGCAGGACGAGGTCCTGCGCTTCGCCGGAGCCGCGCGGCGGGCGCAGCGGCCCCGGCGGCGTGGCCGTTCGCGGGGGGTAGGCGTGCGCGAGTGTCCAGCCTTCGACCCCGCAGCGCGCGAGATCGAACGCCTTCGGCTCGCCGCACCAGAGCGTTTCCACCGAACGAAGCTCCAGCGCCTCGCCGGTCAGGGCGCGCGAAATGGCGTCCTCGAAGGCGGCGAGCGCCGGTGTTTCCAAAATGCCGGAGCCGAGCGCGTTGACGAGTTCGAGCTTGCCGGCGCGCACGGCCCGAAGAAGGCCGGGCGTGCCGATGCGCGAGCGGGAGAAAAGCTCCAGCGGGTCGGCATAGTCGGCGTCGAGGCGCCGCCACAGGACGCTGACAGGCCGAAGCCCGTCCACCGTGCGAAGCTTGGCTTCGTTGCCCTGCACGACGAGATCGCCGCCTTCCAGAAGGTGGAAGCCGAGATAGCGGGCGAGATAGGCATGCTCGAAATAGGTCTCGTTGAACGGGCCGGGGGTGAGGAGGCCGACGCGCGCGCCCTCCGCCCCGTTCAGCTCGTCCAGCGTGTCGCGAAAGCGCGAGAAGAAGCCGGCCAGCCGGCGCACGTGGAGATCCCCCGACAGGTCGGGAAAGGCGCGCGAGGTCGCGACGCGGTTTTCCAGGGCGAAGCCGGCGCCCGACGGCGCCTGCGTTCGGTCGCCGAGAACCCGCCAGGAGCCGTCCGGCGCGCGGGCGAGATCGACCGCGATGAAGCGGATCAGCGGACGGCCGGAAAGCCCTTGCGCGGCGAGCGGGCGCAGGAACTCGGGATTGTGGCCGAGGATGCGTCCGGGCAGGGTGCCGTCGCGCAGGAGCCGCCGCTCGCCGTAGAGATCGGTGAGTAGCCGTTCGAGATAGGCGGCGCGCTGCACGAGGCCGCGCTCCAGCCGTGCCCATTCGCTCCCGTCGATCACGAAGGGCGGAAAGGCGAGGGGCCAGAGGCGCTCGCCCCCGTCCTGACCCGCGCGATAGAAGACACCGGCTTCGCGGAGATACTGCTCGGCCGCGCGGAAGCGCTCGTCGCGCTTTCCCCGATCGAGCGCCCGCAGCGCCTCTACCACCGGCCGATACGCGGGGCGGACTTCGCCCCGCGCGGTCATCATCTCGTCGAAGCCGCCGGGCCGGTATCCGGCCAGGATGTCCTCGGCGAACAGGGCGCCCTGCGACTGGGCCTGAGCTTGGTCAGAGCGCAAGGGTGGCGGGCCGGCGGAGATCGAGGGTCATCGGAAAGTTCGGGTCCGCCCGTTCGGGCGTGGGCTTAAACGCGCCCGGCGTGTGGCCGATATCCTCGAAGCGGGCCAGCCGGCGCGCTTCCGCCTCGTAGGCGTTGACGGGGAACGTGTCGTAGTTGCGCCCGCCGGGATGGGCGACGTGGTAGGTGCAGCCGCCGAGCGAGCGACCCGACCAGCGATCGAAGAGATCGAAGGTGAGCGGCGCGTGGACGGGGATCGTCGGATGGAGGCCGGACGCCGGCTGCCATGCCTTGAAGCGCACGCCGCCGACCGCCGTGCCGACGCTGTTCCCCGCGCTCAAGGGGACGGTGCGCCCGTTGCAGGTGACGAGATGGCGGGACGGGTCGAAGCCTTCCAGCTTGACCTGCAGCCGCTCGACGGAGGAATCCACGAAGCGCACGGTGCCGCCGATCGCCCCGGTTTCGCCCATCACGTGCCAGGGTTCGAGAGCCTGCCGCAGTTCGAGCGAGACGCCCCCCCGTTCGATCCGCCCGCAGAAGGGGAAGCGGAACTCCCACTGCGCCTCGAACCATTCCGGTCGCACCGGGTATCCGGCTTGGCCCAACTCGGCGAGGACGGCGAGGAAGTCCGCCCAGACGAATTCGGGCAGCATGAAACGGTCGTGGAGCTGCGTGCCCCAGCGCGCGAAGCGGCCCGACAGGGGGCGCTGCCAGAAGGTGGCGATCAGGGCGCGGATCAGGAGCTGCTGGGCGAGGCTCATGCGCGCGTCCGGCGGCATCTCGAAGCCGCGAAACTCGACGAGGCCGAGCCGCCCCGTCGGTCCGTCCGGCGAGTAGAGCTTGTCGATGCAGATCTCGGACCGGTGCGTGTTGCCGGTGACGTCGACGAGAAGGTTTCGGAACAGGCGGTCCACCAGCCAGGGCGGGGGCGCGGCGCCCTCGCTCGCGGCGGGCACCTGCGCCATCGCGATCTCCAGCTCGTAGAGCTGGTCATGCCGCGCCTCGTCGATGCGCGGCGCCTGGCTGGTCGGGCCGATGAAGAGGCCGGAAAACAGGTAGGACAGCGACGGATGGCGCTGCCAGTGGAGAAGGAGCGACTTCAGAAGGTCGGGCCGGCGTAGGAAGGGCGAGTCGGCGGGTGTCGCGCCGCCGACGACGACATGATTGCCCCCGCCGGTGCCGGCATGGCGCCCGTCCACCATGAACTTGTCGGTGCCGAGCCGCGACTGGCGGGCTTCCTCGTAGACCGCCGTCGTGATCCCGACCGCCTCGCGCCAGGAGCGGGCGGGATGAACGTTGACCTCGATGACGCCGGGATCGGGCGCGACGCGCACGACGTCGAGGCGCGGGTCGAAGGGCGGCGCATAGCCCTCGATCCGCACGGGAAGATCCAAGGCCTCCGCGCTCCGCTCCACCGCGGCCAGAAGGTCGAGATAGGCGTCGGCCGTTTCCAGCGGCGGCATGAAGACGTGGAGGATGCCGCCGCGCGGCTCGACGGCGAGCGCGGTGCGCACCGCGCCCCCGATCTCCTCGTCCGGTCCCGCTTCCGGCGGACTCCAGGAGGGGGGATCGGCTTGGTCGATCCGCCCCTGCACCTGGCCGAGCGCTTCGGGCGGGGCGAGCGGCCCGAAGTCCTGCATGGGATCGGCGGAGTGCGTGTAGGGATAGCGCTGAGGGGGCAGATGATGGAGCGAGGCGAGCGGGAGGCGATAGCCGAGCGCGCTGTCGCCGGGGGTCAGGAACAGATGCCCACGCCGCGTCGTCCATCGCTCCGACGTCCAGCGAGGGGCACGCGCCTGCCAGGCCTGGACGGGCAGCACGGCGCCGACCGGCCGGCCGAGACCCCGATCGAACACGGCGGCGAGGCGCGAGCGTTCTTCGGCGTCGTCGAGCTCCGAATTCTCCGGCGTCACGTTCTCGGGAAGCCGGGCCTCGCGGACGAGCCAGTAGGACGGGTCCTCGAAGGCGGGCAGGGCGTTCTCCGGATCGACCCCGAGCCGCTCGGCGACGTCCCGGATCAGGGCATCGGCCCCTTCGACATCCGCGCGGGCATTGTCGCCGCGCGCGACCAGCGCCGGATTGCGCCAGATCGGCTGCCCGTCGCGCCGCCAGTAGATCGAATAGGTCCATCGCGGCAGGGTTTCGCCGGGATACCACTTGCCCTGCCCGTGATGCAGGAAGCCGCCGGGGGCGAAGCGCACCTGGAGCCGGCGCAGGAGATCGTCGGCAAGGCCCGCCTTGGCGGGGCCGGTGGCGTCGGCGTTCCATTCGCCCGCCTCGAAATCGTCGATCGACACGAAGGTCGGCTCGCCGCCCATGGTCAGGCGAACGTCCATAGCCTCAAGGTCGGCGTCCACCGCTTGGCCCAAAACGTCGAGCGCCTGCCAGCTTTCCTCCGAAAACGGCTTGGACACGCGCGGCGCCTCGGAAATGCGCGTCACCTCCATCGCGAAGTCGAACTCGACCTCGGCGGGATCGACGCCGCCCGCAATCGGCGCGGCGGAGCGGAAATGCGGGGTGGCGGCGAGCGGCACGTGGCTTTCGCCGGTCATCAGTCCCGAGGTCGGGTCGAAGCCGATCCAGCCGGCGCCCGGAACGTAGATTTCGACCCAGGCGTGAAGGTCGCAGAAATCCACCGCCGTGCCGGTCGGGCCGTCGAGCGCGACGAGGTCGGGCTTGAGCTGAATGAGGTAGCCGGACACGAAGCGCGCGGCGAGGCCGAGATGGCGCGCCGCCTGCACCAGAAGCCAGGACGAATCCCGGCACGAGCCGGAGGCCTTTTCCAGCGTCTCCTCCGGCGTCTGGACGCCGGGCTCCATGCGGATCGTGTAGTCCACCGCCTCCTGGACGCGCCGGTTCAGGGCGACCAGAAAATCGATCGTGCGCGCGGGCGAGCGATCCACCCCTTCAAGGAAGGACTGGAGGTGCGGGCCGGCGGGCTCGGCCTGGAGATAGGGCTTGAGGTCGGCCGACAGGTCTTCGCCGTAGGGGAAGGGAAAGGTCTCGGCCCCGTCCTCCACGAAGAAGTCGAACGGATTGTAGACCGTCATGTCGGCGAGGAGATCGACCTCGATGCGGAACTCGCGCGCCTTCTCGGGAAACACGACACGGGCGAGCCAGTTGCCGAACGGGTCCTGCTGCCAGTTGATGAAGTGCTCGGCGGGCGAGATGTTGAGCGAATAGCTCGGCGTGCGGGTGCGCGAATGCGGGGCGGGGCGCAGGCGGATGGTCTGGGGCCCCAGCGTCACCGGCCGGTCGTAGCGGTAGTGGGTCAGGTGGCGGAGGGCGGCAAGGATCGGCATCGGGTCCCGGACGTTGGTTCGAGGATCGCTCGGGGGCACCTTATCGACGAAGACGGGCATCATAAACCGCTGCATTGCGGGAGAGCGAGAATTCCTCTCCGCGCTGCGGCGGAACCCTTCGTGCGCGACCGAGTTACGGCGCCAACTCCGCCCCGAGGCGGTCACGCCACGAGGAATCCGATGAAGCTCTTTTCCTGCCCGTCCTGCGACCAGGTCGTGTTCTTCGGCAACGTTCGCTGCGAGCGCTGCGGACATGCGCTCGGCTACGAGCCGCGCGCCAACCGCATCCTGGCGCTGGAGCAGGCCGAGGACGGTTTCGTCTCGGTCGGGCGCGGCAGCGACGGCGCGCATTGGCGCTATTGCGACAACTACCAGTACGGCGTCTGCAACTGGCTGGTGCCGGCGGACGGCACCGACATCCTGTGTCTCGCCGACCGGCACAACATGATGGTGCCGGACCTGTCGGATCCGAACAATCAGATTCTCTGGGGCAAGATGGAAGCGGCCAAGCATCAGCTGTTCTATACGCTGCTTCGCCTCCAACTGCCGCTCTACACGCGCGACGAACATCAGGAAGGCCTCGGCTTCAAGTTCCTGGCGGACGATCCCGCGAGCACCGAAAAGGTGATGACGGGCCACGATCTCGGCGTCATCACCGTGGCGCTGGCGGAGGCCGACGACCTGGAGCGCGAAAAGCGCCGCTCCGCCATGGGCGAGCCCTACCGCACGCTTCTCGGCCATTTCCGCCACGAGGTCGGCCACTGGTACTGGGATATCCTGGTGCGCGACGGCGGCGCGCTCGAAGCCTGCCGCGCCGTGTTCGGCGACGACAGCCAGGATTACGGGCAGGCGCTCCAGGCGCACTATGCCAACGGTCCCAAGCCCGACTGGCAGGAGGAATTCGTGTCCGCCTATGCCGGCGCCCACCCTTGGGAGGACTTCGCCGAAACCTGGGCGCACTATCTCCACATCATCGACACGCTGGAGGTCGGCGGCTCCTACGGGATGACGATCCATCCGCGTCTCGACCGCGACGGCATCCTGACCACCGACCTCGACTTCAAGGTCTATGACGACGCGACGACGATCGAGGAGATCGCCGACGGATGGCTCGCGATCAGCCAGGCGCTGAACTCGATGAACCGGGCGATGGGCCTGCAGGACCTCTATCCCTTCGTGCTGTCGCCGACCGTGATCGGCAAGCTCGGTTTCATCCACGATCTCGTCCACGGGCGCGTCGGGACCGCCGCGCGCCCCGCCCCTGCCTCGGCCGAGGTCGTGCAGCAGACTGCCGCCTGAAAAGGGCGGGTGCGGCGCCATGGCACAACCCGCCGAGGGCGCCGCAGCAAATTAAACCGGGGTCCGCTCCTGCCGGACCCCGCCGGCGCTCCAGTTAAGGGTGCCGGCGAGGATCGGGCCGTCAAGGCTCGCCGTCTCGGCGGGTCGCAACGGGCATCCCGCTCGAACTCCAAGACCATCGTATGAAAAGGGCGGAATGCGGATGAGCGCCGGCAACACGTTTTCCTTCGATCTCAGCTGGGGGACGCGTTACGCACCCGACGGCACGAGGTTCCGCCTCTGGGCGCCGAGCGCCCAGAGCGTCGAGCTCGGCATCGCCCACACCGACCGGCACCAGCCGGACGGGTTCGAGGCGCTTCGGCGCACCGAGGACGGTTGGTGGGAGATCGTCACCCCGGACGTGAAGCCCGGCTACAGCTACGGCTATCGCATCGACGGCGGGCGGATCGTCGCCGATCCCGCCTCCCGCGCCCAGTCGGGCGACGTCCACTGGCTGTCGCGCGTGGTGGATCCGAACGAATACAAGTGGCGCTCGGCCGACTGGAAGGGCCGCCCCTGGCACGAATGCATCTTCTACGAGCTGCATGTCGGCACGTTCACCCCCGAAGGAACGTTCGACGCCGTGATCGGCAAGCTCGACTACCTGAAGGAAGCCGGCATCACCGCGATCGAGCTCCTGCCGATCGCCCAGTTCGGCGGCCAGCGCGGTTGGGGCTACGACGGCGTGCTCCTGTACTGCCCGCACGACGTCTACGGCGGGCCGGAGGGCTTGAAGCGTCTGGTGGATGCCGCGCACGAGCGCGGCCTGATGGTGTTCCTCGACGTCGTCTACAACCACTTCGGACCGGACGGGAACTACATCCCCGCCTATATCCCGGAGTTCTTCCACCAGGAGATCATGACCCCCTGGGGCGCCGCCATCGCCTATGACGAGAAGCCGGTGCGCGACTTCATGATCGAGAACGCGCTCTACTGGCTGACCGAATACCGCATCGACGGGCTTCGGCTCGACGCAATCGATTCCATCAAGGACACGACCGACGTGCCGCTCGTGAAGGAGCTGTCGGCGCGCGTTCGCGAGGTGCTCGGCGATCGCCACGTCCACATCACCACGGAGGACGACCGCAACATCACCTGGCATATCGAGCGCGAGGCGGACGGCTCGATCGGGCATGTGTCGGGCGAGTGGAACGACGACTTCCATCACACAGCCCACGCCATGGCGACCCACGAGCAGGAAGCCTACTACCGGGACTACGACCCGAAGAGCGCGGAGCAGATGGCCACCGCGCTCGCCACCGGCTTCGTGTTCCAGGGGGACGATTCGCAGCATCGCGGCAAGAAGGTCGGCACCTCGTCGGCCCATCTGCCGCCGACCGCCTTCGTGAACTTCATTCAGAACCACGATCAGGTCGGCAACCGCGCCTTCGGCGACCGGCTGCGCTCGCTCGCCTCGGCCCGCATCTACGACTGCCTCCAGGCGATCCTTCTCCTGTCGCCGCAGATCCCGCTGATGTTCCAGGGCGACGAGTTCGGCGACTGCAACTCGTTCTGCTTCTTCACCGACTTCGACGGCGAGCTGGCGAGCGCGGTGTCCAAGGGGCGCAAGAAGGAGTTCCGCAAGTTCGCCGCCTTCGAGGACGAGGAAGCGGCCGAGGTCTTCCCCGACCCGAACCACGAGCGCACCTTCGAGATCTCGCGCCTCGACTGGAACCAGCTCGTGCATCCCGTGCAGCGTCGGCGCCTGCAGGTGACGACGAAGCTCCTTCAGATCCGGCGCGACATCCTGATGCCGCTTTTGGACGGCGCGCAGGGCGACTGCGGCTCGGCGCTGGTCGACGAGCGCTCGTTCGTCGTTTCCTGGGAGCTTCAGCCGGGCCAGTTCTACCACCTCTTCGCCAACCTCTCCGACGAGACCTGGGAGATCGAGGACGGCCTTCTGACGGACGCGGTGGACGCCGCCGACATCGTCTATTCCAACCACAAGTCGGCGCCCGATCGCCTGCGCGAAGGCTCGCTTCCCGCCATGACGACGATCTTCGCCTTGTCCGACGCCCCGCTGTTCGTGGAGCCGGCCGATGACGAGTGAGCGGCTCGAAACCCTGGCGGAAAGCCACGGAATCCAGACGCGATACGTGTCGGAACTCGGCGAGCCGAAGCGGATCGACGACGCGGCGAAGTCCGGCCTCCTCAAGGTGTTGAAGGTCGATCCCGAAGGGGGCGAGCACGGCGAGTTCGAGCATGCCGAGCATCGCCCGAGCCTGGCCTGCGCGGTGCCCGAGCACCTTCGCGGGCGCCGCGCGTGGGGTGTGACCTGCCAGCTTTATTCGCTGCGCTCGCACCGCAATCTCGGCATCGGCGACTTCGAGGATCTGGCGCGGCTGGCCGAGATCGCGTCGGTGGAAGGCGCGAGCTTCGTCGGCGTCAATCCGCTGCACGCGCTGTTTCTGGCCGATCCCGGCCGCTACAGCCCGTATTCGCCCTCGACGCGTCGCTTCCTCAACCCGTTCTATCTGGCGATCGACGCGCTACCGGGCGGGCTTGAGGTCGTCGATGCGGCACGAGGGGAGGCGGATGTCTTCGAGGGGCTGGACGGCGAACTCGTGGATTACGGCGCGGTCGGTGCGCTGAAGGGGCGTCTCCTGCGCGCCGTCTTCGATACGTTGCGCGCGACGCTGGACGGCGACGGCGATTTCCGAGCCTTTCTGGAAAAGGGCGGCGACGCGCTGCGCGACTTCGCGCTGTTCGAGGCGATCTCGCACCGCATGCGCGCCGAAGGCGGCAGCGCCGGCTGGCACAACTGGCCGGACGCGTTCCACGCGCGCGGCGGCGAAACGGTGCGCGCTTTCGAGGCGGCCCACGCGGACGACGTTCGCTTTCACGAATGGTTGCAGTTCGAATGCGACCGGCAGCTGGGCGCCGCGCAAGCTCGCGCCAAGGCGGCCGGCATGGCGATCGGCCTCTACCTCGATTTCGCCGTCGGCGTTTCGCCGGACGGCGCGGAAACCTGGGCCGACCCCGAACTGACGGTGCGCGACGCGCGCGTCGGCTCGCCGCCCGACATGTTCAACTCGGCGGGGCAGGACTGGGGTCTGGCGCCCCTGTCGCCGCGCGCGCTGGCCGAGCGGCACTATGCCCCGCTTTCGGCCGCCTATGACGGGCTGATGGAGCATGCGGGCGCGATCCGCATCGATCACGCGATGGGGCTCGCCCGCCTGTGGTGGATCCCGGAGGGCGTCTCGTCGAAGGACGGCGGCTATGTCCGCTATCCGCTGGGCGAGATGGTGGACGCGGTCGCCCGGGTGTCGCAGGACACGTCCTGTCTCGTGATCGGCGAGGATCTGGGCACCGTGCCCGAGGGATTCCGCGATACGATGCTGGATTCCAACATCCTGTCCTACAAGGTGCTCTACTTCGAGCGTTGGAAGGACGGGCTGTTCAAGGCGACGGGCGAGTATCCCGAGCGTTCTCTCGCCTGCATCTCGACCCACGATCTGGCGACGCTCGCCGGCTGGTGGCAGGGCGCCGACATCCGCCTTCGCGCCGAGACCGGGCGCCAGGACGAGGCGGCGACGGAGCGCGACCTCAAGGAGCGCGAGCGCGACCGGCAGACGCTTCTGGCCGCCCTGCGCCACGAGAACCTGTTGCCACCCGAACTCGTTTCGGCAGCCGAGGGCAAGGCCGACCTCCCATCCGCGCTCGACGAGGAGCTGGCGCTCGCCGTCCACCGCTTCGGCGCGCGCACGCGCTCCATGCTCTTCGCCGTTCAGATGGAGGACATGATCCTCTCCCAAAAGCAGCCGAACCTGCCCGGCACGATGGACGAATATCCCAATTGGCGCATCCGCTCCGACATCCTCCTCGAGGATCTCGGAGCCGACGAGCGCTTCCAGACGATGGCGCGCGCCATGCGCCTTGAGAGACCGGAGATCGCATGAGCCGTCCGCTCGTCGCCACCTATCGCCTTCAGTTCCGGGAGGGCACCGGGTTCGGGGAGGCCCGGGACCTGATCCCCTATATGAAGACGCTGGGGGTCAGCCATCTCTACGCCTCGCCGATCTTCTCGGCCTCGCCGGGCTCCACCCACGGCTACGACGTCGTGGACTACAACCATTTCGAGGAGGACCTCGGCGGCGACAAAGGCTTCAACGGCTTGAGCGACGCGCTGATGGCGGCCGATCTCGGGCTGATGCTCGACTTCGTGCCCAACCACATGGGCGTGTCACCCGAGAATGCCTGGTGGGAGGATGTCCTGCGCTGGGGGCGCGACAGCCACTTCGCCCAGACCTTCGATATTTCCTGGGAAGCCGAGAAGATCCTCGTGCCGACGCTCGGCAAGCCCTACGGTGAGGCGCTGAAAGAGGGCGATCTCACCGTCGTCTACAACGAGGCGCGCCGCGAGCTGCGCTTTTCGGCGGGCGGTTACGAACTGCCGATCGATCCGCGAACGCTCAGCCACGTCTTCGCCTTCGTGGAGCATGGCGAGCGCGAGCGCATGGTGCGTCGCTTTTCCGCCGCCGTTCCGGCGGACGGCGAGGAGCTGAACGAGCGCTTCGCAGAGCATGTCGCGGACGCGAGCTTCCTCGCCGCGCTCAAGGCCGGCGTCGAGGCGATCAACGCCGATAGGCAAGCGCTGCACGCCCTGCACGAGGCGCAGACCTGGCGCCTCGCCTGGTGGCGTCTGGCGCGAGAGAAGCTGTCCTATCGCCGTTTCTTCGAGATCGCCGACCTCATCGGCGTGCGCCAGGAAATGCGCCGCGTCTTCCGCGAGTCGCACCGCACCATCCTGCGCCTCGCCCGCGAGCGCCGGCTCGACGGCATCCGCATCGACCATGTGGACGGCGTCGCCGACCCGAAGAACTACCTCGCCGACCTCCATCAGGCCTTCGAGGCGATCGGGCGCGACGTCACGATCCATGTCGAGAAGATCCTGACCGGGCCGGAGCGGCTCCGCCGATCCTGGAACATCGAGGGCACCACGGGTTACGAGTTCATCTCGGCGGTGGCCGGCCTTTATGTCGACGCGTCGAAGGAAGATGCGATGACGGACGCCTACGAGGCGTTCCTCGGCGAGGCGGAGGACCTTCGCCAGATGATCGTCGAGCAGAAGCGGCTGATCTTCACCCACAATCTCGCGGGCGAACTCGCCTTCCTCACCGACGAGGCGCTGAGCGTCGCCGCGCGCGATCTCGACACGCGCGACTTCGGGCGCGATGCGATGACGCGCTCGATCGTCGAGGTCGCGGCGGCGCTTCCGGTCTACCGTACCTATGCGAGCGTCGACGGCGTTCCGGACGACGATGTGAAGGTGATCGACGATGCGGTGACCTTGGCGCAGTCGCGCCGCGAGGTCGAGGCCGACCGCCCCGTCGCCTTCGTCGGCCGCCTCCTGAAGCTCGACTTCGAGGACGGGCGCGACGTGACGGGCGCGCTCAACTTCACCCGTCGCTTCCAGCAGACGACGGGCGCGGTGATGGCGAAGGCCGTCGAGGACACGACCTTCTATCGCTACAACCGCCTGATCGCGCTGAACGAGGTCGGCGGCGAGCCGGATCACTACGGTGCCGACGTCGCCGCCTTCCACGAGGCGATGGCGATCCGCTCGGAGGACCAGCCCGAAGGCCTGATGGCCTCGTCCACCCACGACACCAAGCGCGGCGAGGACGCGCGCGCGCGCATCTACGCCCTCTCGGAAGCGCCTGAGACCTGGAACGAGATCGTCGCCAAGGCCTCCGCCACGCTCCAACCTTGGCGCCAGCCGGTCGGCGAGGATCTCGTGTCCCCCGATCCCGCGTCCGAATGGGGCTTCTACCAGGCGCTCCTCGGCGTGCTTCCGGCCGATCTCGACCCGTCGGACTCGGAGGTGCGCGAGAACGTGTCGAAGCGCCTCGTCGCCTTCGTGGAAAAGGCCGCGCGCGAGGCCAAGCGCTACACGACCTGGACCGCGCCCGCCGAGGACTACGAGAGCGCGCTGAAGGGCTTCGTCGAGGCGGCGCTGTCGAAGGCGGAAAGCGGCGAGTTCCTGGAAGGGTTCTGGCGCGAGGTTCAGCCCTTCGTCGTTGCCGGCGCGCTGACTTCGCTTTCGCAGACGCTGATCAAGCTGACGGCGCCGGGTGTGCCCGACATCTACCAGGGCACCGAGTTCTACGATCTCAGCCTCGTCGACCCGGACAACCGGCGCGCCATCGACTTCAAGGCGCGCGCGGACGCGATGACGGACGGGCACGGCGTCGCCGAAGCCTTGCCGCACTGGCGCGACGGGCGGGTGAAGGCGAAGCTCACGGCGGCCGCGCTCAAGGCCCGCATCCAGGCGCCGGCGCTCTTCACCACCGGGCGCTACGTTCCGTTGGAGGTGACGGGCGAGAAGAGCGATCATGTGGTCGCCTTCGCGCGCGCCGACGACGAGGGGCGCTTTGCCGTCGTCGTCGCACCGCGCCTGTCGCTGGCTCTCCTCGGCCGTGAGGCGAGCGTTCCGATGCCCGAGGCGTCCGCATGGGGCGATACGGCGATCAAGCTGCCCTCGCAGATGTCGGGTGCCCGGTTCGAGGACATCCTGAACCTCAAGCCGGTGGCGGGCGCGGGCTCGCTGAGGCTTGCCGATATCCTCGCGGACCTGCCGGTCGCGCTACTGGTTGCGGAATAGAAGCCGAAGGGGACTGCCCGTGCCGATCCGAACCGTGGTCTGGAACGAGTTTCTGCATGAACACGAGAACGAGGCCGTTCGGGGGATCTACCCCGACGGCATCCACCGCACGATCGCGGGCGCGCTGAATGCTGGGGAGGGGATCGAGGCGACGACCGCGACGCTGGAAGAGCCCGAGCATGGGCTTGCCCAGGCGCGGTTGGACGAGACCGACGTCCTCGTCTGGTGGGGACACAAGGCGCACGGTCGCGTGTCCGACGAGGTGGTGGAGCGCGTCGCGCAGCGCGTTCACGAAGGAATGGGGCTTCTGGTTCTCCATTCCGGCCATTTCTCGAAGATCTTCAAGCGCCTGATGGGCACGCCTTGCTCGCTTCGCTGGCGCGAGGCGGGCGAGCGCGAGCGGCTCTGGGTGATCAATCCGTCCCATCCGATCGCGCACGGGATCGATCGCGCGATCGAACTGCCGAACTCGGAGATGTACGGTGAGCCCTTCCTCGTCCCGGAGCCGCTGGAGACGGTGTTCGTGTCCTGGTTCGAAGGGGGCGAGGTGTTCCGCTCCGGCCTGACGTATCGGCGCGGGGCGGGCAACGTGTTCTATTTCGAGCCGGGGCACGAGACCTATCCGATCTACCACGACCGGCAGATCCAGACCGTCCTGCGCAATGCGGTGCGCTGGGCCTACAACCCCGCCAGACCTTGGAAGGACGTCGCGAACGCGCCCAACGTTCCGGTCGAGGCCGCGCGCGAGCCGATCGAGCGGAAGGGCCTGTCGCTGCACCAAGCCGGCGAGGCCGGCTATCGATGAGCGCCGACCGGCGGATCCTGATCCTCGGGACCGGCTCCATCGCCCATCGCCATGCCGAGCACTTCGCCGCCATACCGGGCTGCCGGCTGGCGGCGGCCGTCGATACGAATGAGGCACGGGCGAAAGCCTTCGCCGAGCGGCACGCGATCCCCCAAGCTTTCGGCTCGCTGGAAGCGGCGATCGCCTGGGGGGCGTTCGACGCGGCGGTGAACTCGACGCCGGACGGCGCGCACAGGGCGACGACGCTGCAACTGATCGCAGCGGGAAAGCCGGTGTTCTGCGAGAAGCCGCTGGCGCTGAGCCACGCCGACGCTTTGGAGATGACGGAGGCGGCGGAGCGCGCCGGGCTCGTCAACATGGTCAACCTCACCTATCGCAACGCGCATGCCGTCCAGATGGCGCGGCGCATGGTGGAAGAAGGGCGGATCGGCGAAATCCGGCACTTCGAGGCGAGCTATCTGCAAAGCTGGCTCACCGCCCGCCACTGGGGCGACTGGCGCACCGACGAGCGCTGGCTCTGGCGCCTGTCGTCAGGCCACGGCTCCAAGGGTGTTCTCGGCGACATCGGCATCCACATCCTCGATTTCGTCTGTTTCGGAATGGGACTGGACGTCGCTGCCCTCCAGGCGCGGATGAAGACCTTTCCCAAAGTCGAGGGCGACGTGATCGGGCCCTATGTTCTCGACGTCAACGACAGCGTGGTGATCACAGTCGAGATGGGCAACGGCGCCCTCGGCACGATCGGCATGAGTCGCTACGCCACCGGCAAGCTCAACGACCTGAACCTCGCGATCTACGGCGAAACGGGCGCCCTGCGCATCTGGGCGAACCATGCGGACTCGCGCCTCGAAGCATGTCTCGGGCGGGACATCGAAACGCAGACCTGGGTCAAAGTGGAATGCCCGGCGACCCCGCGCAACGAGCATCGCTTTGCCGCTGCCCTGGCGACCGGCCGGAACGGACAGCCGGACTTCCGGCATGCCGCCGCGCTCCAGAAGCTTCTCGATTTTTGCTTCGTGTCGGACCGCGAGAGACGGATGCTGCCGGTCGAATGAGTGTTCGGCCACGGTGCCGGTTTCTTTTCGAGAACACGCCGTTTCCATCGTTTTGCCGCAATGAATCACGGCAGAGAAAGGCGATCACGCGCCGTGCCGCGTGGTAAGAGAAGATGATCGGAATCAGCGGTTTGGCGCCGTTGCGAAGGGTGGCTTAAAGGTTTTATCAACCCCCTTGCGCGATGTTGCGCGTGCCGACCGCCCTCCTTCCGAATACGCGCCCTTATCGGGCAAACGATCGCCAGATCGCGCACCGGCTCGTTCCCATATCTCGAGATTTCGAAGCCGCTCCGCGATGCAAACCGGTATCCTGTTCGCCTTCCTGGCGTACTTCGCCTATTCCTGCTCCGACGCCGCCGGCAAGGCGTTGGGCCTGACCCTGCCGATCTTCGAGATCGGCTTCTTCGTTTCCCTGTTCGCGCTGGTTCCCGCGCTCCTGTCCAAGCGGCCGGAAGATAGCTGGCGCCAGATCGTGCGTCCGAAGCGTCCGTGGCTGGTGCTGGCGCGCATGGGCACGGGCACGGTCGGCGGCATTACCGCCACCTATGCCTTCATCCACCTGCCGCTGGCGGAGGCCTACTCGCTCATCTTCCTCCTGCCGCTCTTCGTCGCGGTGCTTTCGGCCCTGTTCCTGAAGGAAGTGGTGGGACTGGGACGCTGGGCCTCTCTGCTGGGAGGGCTGGCCGGCGTTCTTCTCGTGGTGCGCCCGGGCTTCAACGCCCTGACGCTTGGCCATCTGGCGGCTCTCGTCTGCGCCATGGTCGGTGCCCTGACGGTGATCCTTCTGCGCACGCTCGGGCCGACCGAGAAGCGTCTGACGCTGGTCGGCGCCGTCCTGACGGCCGGTGTGGTGGTGAACGGCGTCCTGATGGTTCCCAGCTTCAAAGTGCCGACGCTCGCCGATCTTCCGCTTCTCGTCTTCGGCGGCGCGTGCCTCGGCGTCGGCCATATCGCCATCGTCATGGCGGCGCGCATCACCCCGGCGAGCCGTATCGCGCCCACCCAGTACAGCCAGATCGTGTGGGCGGCCGTGATCGGTGCCCTGTTCTTCGGCGAGTTCCCCGATCCGGTCGCGGTCGGCGGCATGGCGCTCGTCGGCTTCTGCGGTCTGGCGACGCTCGGCGGCAACAGCCAGGCGACGCGCCCCGCCAGCCGCACTTGGCGCACGCGCCTCCTGCGGGCCTGATCCTCGTCCCCATATTCGCCATACCCGAAGGCCCGCCGAGCGTATCGCCCGGCGGGCCTTCTTCGTGGGAACGAAATGCCATAATCGGGCCCTTCGGCTTTCCGAAGGAGACATCCGATACCCATGGCCAAGCTTATCCATTCGATGATCCGCGTCCTCGACGAGTCGCGTTCGCTCGCCTTCTACCGGACGGCGTTCGACCTCGAGGTCGCGGACCGGCTCGACTTCGACGGGTTCACATTGCTCTACCTGTCGAACGGCGAAACCGGCTTCGAACTCGAACTGACGGTCAACAAGGAACGCACCGCGCCTTACGACCTTGGCGACGGCTACGGTCATCTCGCCGTCGGCGTCGTCGATCTCGAAGCCGAGCATCGGCGCTTCGAGGCTGCCGGCCTCGGGCCGCAGCCGATCCGCGAACTGTCGGCATCTGGCGGCGGCAAGGCTCGCTTCTTCTTCGTGTCCGATCCCGATGGATATCGGATCGAAGTCCTGGAACGGAGCTGGCGCTTCCGCTGACGATCCGGTCGGGCCGCCACCTGTCGAGAACCTGTCACACCGGTCGCTTGCTGCATTGCACTCGAACCGTCATTGGCATTACCTCTTCCCCCGCGCGTTCGGCGTGTGACTCGGGGGAGTGCAAAGGTGGCCATAGCCAAGATTCTCGTCGCCAATCGGTCGGAGATCGCGATCCGGGTGTTTCGCGCGGCCAACGAGCTCGGCCTTCGCACGGTGGCGATCTGGGCGGAGGAGGACAAGTACGCGCTGCACCGCTTCAAGGCGGACGAAAGCTACCAGGTCGGGCGCGGTGCGCACCTGCCCCGCGATCTCGGCCCGATCGAAAGCTACCTGTCGATCGAGGAGGTGATCCGGGTCGCCAAGCTGTCGGGTGCGGACGCCATTCATCCCGGCTACGGTCTCCTGTCGGAAAGCCCGGAATTCGCCGATGCGTGTGCGCAGGCCGGTATCACCTTCATCGGCCCGCGGCCCGATACGATGCGCCGCCTCGGCAACAAGGTAGCGGCCCGCAACATTGCGGTCGAGGTCGGCGTGCCGGTGGTGCCCGCCACCGATCCGCTGCCCGAGGACATGGCCGAGGTGAAGCGTCTGGCGGCGGCCATCGGCTATCCCGTCATGCTCAAGGCCTCCTGGGGCGGGGGCGGGCGGGGGATGCGCGCCATCCGTGAGGAGAAGGATCTCGAGCGCGAGGTTCTGGAAGGAAAGCGCGAGGCCAAGGCCGCTTTCGGCAAGGACGAGGTCTATCTCGAAAAGCTCGTCGAACGGGCGCGCCACGTCGAGGTCCAGATCCTTGGCGACACGCAAGGCAACGTCGTCGATCTCTTCGAGCGCGACTGCTCGATCCAGCGCCGCAACCAGAAGGTCGTGGAGCGCGCGCCCGCGCCTTACCTTTCGGACGAGCAGCGGCGCGAGGTGGCGGGATACGCCAAGGCGATCTGCCGGACGACCGGATATGTCGGCGCGGGCACCGTCGAGTTCCTGATGGATGCGCAGACGAATGCCTTCTACTTCATCGAGGTGAACCCGCGCATCCAGGTCGAGCACACCGTCACCGAGGAGGTGACGGGCATCGACATCGTCAAGGCTCAGATCCACATCCTCGACGGCCATGCGATCGGAACGCCGGAATCGGGCGTGCCGCGGCAGGAGGACATCCGCCTCAACGGCCACGCTCTCCAGTGCCGCATCACGACCGAAGACCCCGAGCAAAACTTCATTCCCGACTACGGGCGCATCACCGCCTATCGCGGGGCGACGGGCTTCGGAATTCGCCTGGACGGCGGCACGGCCTATTCGGGCGCGATCATCACGCGCTTCTACGACCCGCTTCTGGAAAAGGTGACGGCTTGGGCACCCTCGCCCGAAGAGGCGATCGCCCGGATGCACCGGGCGCTGCGCGAGTTCCGCATTCGCGGCGTCGCCACCAACCTGACGTTCCTGGAAGCGATCATCACGCATCCCAGCTTCCGGGACAATTCCTACACGACCCGCTTCATCGACACGACGCCCGAGCTCTTCGCGCAGGTGAAGCGGCGCGACCGGGCGACGAAGCTCCTCACCTATCTCGCCGACGTCACCGTGAACGGCCATCCCGAAACGCGGGCGCGGCCTCGCCCGCCGGCGGACGCGCGCCGGCCCGTTGCCCCGCAGTTCGCGCAAGACATCCGCCCCGGCTCCCGCCAGAAGCTCGAGGAGCTGGGCGCGAAGGGCTTTGCCGACTGGATGCTGGCCCAGCCCCAGGTCCTGATCACCGACACGACGATGCGTGATGGGCACCAGTCTCTCCTGGCGACGCGCGTGCGCACCCACGACATCGCGGGGATCGCGGACGCCTACGCCCGCGCGCTGCCGGAGCTTCTCAGTCTCGAATGCTGGGGCGGGGCGACCTTCGACGTCGCCATGCGCTTCCTGACGGAGGACCCGTGGGAGCGCCTGAGCGCGATCCGCGAGAAGGCCCCCAATATCCTTCTCCAGATGCTGCTGCGCGGCTCCAACGGTGTCGGCTACACCAACTATCCCGACAATGTGGTGAAGCGCTTCGTCGGGCAAGCGGCCCGGGGCGGGGTCGATCTCTTCCGCGTCTTCGACTGCCTGAACTGGGTGGAGAACATGCGCGTCTCGATCGACGCGGTGCTCGACTCGGGCAAACTGTGCGAAGGTGCGATCTGCTACACCGGCGACATCTTCGATCCCGCCCGCGCCAAGTACGACCTGAAATACTATGTCCAACTCGCCAAGGAGATGGAGCGCACGGGCGCGCATATCCTGGGCGTCAAGGACATGGCGGGCCTTCTGAAGCCGGCGGCCGCACGCGTTCTCGTGAAGGCGCTGAAGGACGAGGTGGGCATTCCCATCCACTTCCACACGCACGACACGTCCGGCATCGCGGCCGCCACGATCCTCGCCGCCGTGGACGCCGGGGTCGACGCCGTGGACGCCGCCATGGACGCCTTCTCCGGCAACACCTCGCAGGCCTGCCTCGGCTCGATCAACGAGGCGCTGAAGGGTTCGGATCGCGATCCCGGCCTCGACGGGGACGCCATTCGCCAGATCTCGTTCTACTGGGAGGCGGTGCGCACGCAGTACGCTGCCTTCGAAAGCGATCTCAAGGGGCCGGCTTCCGAGGTCTATCTCCACGAGATGCCCGGCGGCCAGTTCACCAACCTCAAGGAGCAGGCGCGCTCGCTCGGGCTCGAAACGCGCTGGCACGAGGTGGCGCGCACCTATGCCGCCGCCAACCGGATGTTCGGCGACATCGTCAAGGTGACCCCGTCCTCCAAGGTCGTCGGCGACATGGCGCTGATGATGGTGGCGCAGGACCTCAGCGTCGCCGACGTGGAAAGCCCCGCGCGCGACATCGCCTTTCCGGACTCGGTGGTCTCGATGCTGCGCGGCGATCTCGGCCAGCCGCCGGGCGGATGGCCGGAAGGCTTGCAGCGCAAGGCGCTGAAGGGCGAGGCGCCGATCACCGTTCGCCCGGGGTCACTGATCCCGGATGCGGATCTCGATGCCGAGCGCGCGGCGGCCGAGGCCAAGGTCGGGCGCCCCGTGTCGGATGCCGAATTCGCCTCGTATCTCATGTACCCCAAGGTCTTTGCCGACTTCGCGCAGGCCGCCGACCTTTACGGCCCCGTTTCGACGCTGCCGACGCCGAACTACTTCTACGGCATCGGTACGGAGGAGGAGATCCTGGTCGATCTCGAGCCCGGCAAGACGCTCGTCGTGCGCTGCCTTGGGACGGCAGACACGGACGAGAAGGGCAAGAAGACCGTGTTCTTCGAGCTCAACGGCCAGCCGCGCCGCATCAAGGTGCCCGACCGCAACCGTCAGGCGGGGGCGGGGGCGGCGCGCCCGAAGGCCGAGCCCGGCAATCCGGCCCATGTCGCGGCCCCGATGCCCGGCGTCGTCTCGACGCTCGCCGTCCAGCCGGGTGCGAGCGTCAAGGCGGGCGACGTCCTCCTTTCCATCGAGGCGATGAAGATGGAAACCGCACTCCATGCCGAAAGCGACGGCACGGTGGAGGCCGTCCACGTCAAGGCCGGTGACCCGATCGACGCCAAGGATCTGCTCGTCGTGTTCAAAACGGGCTGAGCGCCCCTCCCAATCGCCTATTTGACGAAACGTGCAGAAACGTGCAGATGGGGGCTCCTTTCTTGAGGAGCATCCCATGGGCGAGGCGACGCCGCATCTTTTGGCCCGGCAACGACAGGCCGTGATCCGCGAATGGCTGCAGCGGGACGGGCGCGTTGTGGCGGCAGAGCTTTCCGCGAACTTCGGCGTGTCCGACGATACGGTGCGCCGGGACCTGCGCGAACTTGCGGCCTCGGGCGAATGCCGGCGTGTCTATGGCGGCGCCCTGCCGTTCGCACCCGATGGCGGATCGTTCAAGAACCGGCAGGACCAGGACAAAAGCCGCAAGCTCCTACTCGGACGCGCCATCGCCTCCACCTTCGAGCCCGGGTCGACGATCTTCATCGACGCTGGCTCGACCAACCTCGCCGTGGCGGAGGCTCTGCCGTCCGGCCTCGGCCTGACCATCGTCACCAACACGCCGGCGATCGCCTGCACGCTGGCGGAGCGTTCGGGCACCACCGTCGTGATGCTGGGCGGGCGCTTCGACGGGCGAAGCGGCGCCTGCCTCGGCGCGCAGACGCTGCGCGAGGCGGAGCGGATCCGCCCATCGGTACTGGTTCTGGGCGCCTGCGGCATCGATGCCGAGGCCGGCATCACCACGCACGACCTCGAGGAAGCCGACCTGAAGGCCTCGCTCGCGTCCCGCGCGGAGACGATCGCGGTGGCCGCCACCAACGACAAGATCGGCACGGCCGCCTCCTTCGTCGTCGCCGCGCTGGATCGTCGGCTGCGCCTGTTCGTCGAGCCGGACTGTGACGCGGCCGCCCTGACGCCCTTCGAGGCGCAGGGCTTGCGGGTGCTGCGCGCCGAGGAGGCGGCGTCCGAGACATCCATCGCCCGTCGCCGCACGGGAGCCCCCGTTTCGCAAGGAGCTTTGCGATGAGTACCGACGTCGCTCGAATGCCCGCCGCGATCACGGGCGTCTGGCCGCGGCAAAGGCTGGCCGTGGCGGGAGCATTTCTGGCCAACGGTTTCGTCATGGGAAGCTGGGCGCCGCAGATCCCGGTTCTAGCCGGACGGCTCGGCTTGTCGGAAACCCATCTCGGGTTTCTGATCCTCGCCTTCGGCATCGGTGCGGTGCTGGCCATGCCGGTTCTGGGAGCGGCGACCGCCCGGTTCGGCTCGCGAACCTCGACTCTCGTCCTGCACGCGCTGCTGGCGCTTTCGCTGCTTCCGCTGGTATGGGCCCCAACGCCGCTGGCGGCCGGGGCGGCGATCCTTTTCTTCGGCGCGTCGATGGGCGGGATGGACGTCGCGATGAACGCCAACGCGGTGAGCGTCGAACGGCGCATGCCGCGCGCCATCATGTCGTCCTGCCACGGTTTCTGGTCGATCGGTGGGTTCCTGGGGGCGGCGTCGGGCGGCGTCCTGATCGAGGCGCTCGGGGCGATCGGGCATCTCGCCCTGGTTTCCGTTCTGCTTCTCGTTCTTCTCGTGCCGATCGCTCGAAACATGCTGGAGGACGTCGCCGCGACCCATTCGGATGCTCGCCACGACGCGTCGCTTACACCAAGCGGGACGGGAGCCGGCGGCGCGAAGCTTGCCGTGGTCGGCATCGGGCTCTGCGCGCTGTTCGGCATGGTGCCGGAAGGAGCGACCATCGACTGGAGCGCGATTCACCTCCGGCAGGATCTGGGCGTCGACATCGCGCTGTCGGGTCTTGCCTTCGCCGCCTTTTCCGCGGTGATGGCCCTGTTCCGGTTCTTGGGGGACGGCATTCGCGACCGTCTCGGCGCGACGCGCACATTGCGCTATTCCTGCGGCGCTGGCATCGCGGCGCTTCTCGTGATCGGACTGGCGCCGAACCTCGCCGTCTCGATCCTCGGTTTCGCGCTGCTCGGGGTCGGACTGTCCAACATCGCGCCGATCGCCTTTTCGGCCGCCGGCAACGTGCCCGGTCTGAAGCCTGGCGTCGGCATCTCGATCGCCACCACGATCGGCTATTCCGGAATTCTGATCGCCCCGTCCGCGATCGGCTTCTTCGCCGAGCGCTTCGGCTTTTCGGCGGTGTTCCTCGGTCTCAGCGGATGCCTCGTGGCGATCCTGTTCCTGTCCGGCCTCATGCGCGGCGCCGACCGCCAGCCCGGAAGCTGACGATCGGCGCTGTCGCGGGAGGAGGAACGGTCAGATTCGTCCGAGGAGAACCAGGATCAGGACGACGACGAGGAGGAAGCCCAGGATGCCGCTCGGGCCGTAGCCCCAGGAGCGGGAATAGCCCCAGCCCGGGAAGGCGCCGATCAGAAGCAGGATCAGGACGATGAGAAGAATGGTGCCGATGGGCATGGGAAACTCCGGCTGAACAAGTGCGTCTACGCCGCTTCAACTTCCCAAACCCGTGATCGGTTCCACGATTTCGGCCCGAATTCGCCTCTTTTCGGTCAGATTAGGACGGTCACCCACACCACGACGAGAAATGTGAAGAAAACGGCGAAGGCGATCGCCGGCCGATAGCTCCAGCCGCGGGACCAGGGCCAGATCGGAACGAGAGCGACGAGCATCACGAAGGCGAAGAGGGCGAGGGCGGCAGCGGGCGACATCGGGTCTCCTGAGGACGATGGGTCGCCGGAGGGTTTGCGAGGCTTCGGGCAGGAGATCAAGGCCTGCCCGCCGTCACCCTCGCGACATGATGATGCTCTTTTCTTGGACGCTGCGAACGGCGATATAGGCAGCGACGGTTTCAGGCGGCTTCGGCACCAACGGGTGCGGGGCGGCCGGAACGCGCTTTTGACGAGACGGATAGCGATGACGTTGCAGGCCCCGATCGAACCGGTACTGGCTGATCCCCTTCCGCGCCGGCCGACCGTGTCGGTGAATGTCGGCGGGGTGGCGGTCGGCGGGCCAGCGCCGGTCGTCGTCCAGTCGATGACCAACACCGACACGGCGGATGTCGATGCCACCGTGGCGCAGGTCGCACAGCTCGCCAAGGCCGGGTCCGAGATCGTGCGCATCACGGTGGATCGCAACGAATCGGCCGCCGCCGTGCCGCGGATTCGCGAGCGGCTCCTGCGGCTGGGAGTGGATGTGCCGCTCGTCGGCGACTTCCACTATATCGGCCACAAGCTTCTGGCCGACTATCCCGACTGCGCGGCCGCACTCGCCAAGTATCGCATCAACCCCGGCAATGTCGGCTTCAAGGACAAGAAGGACCGGCAGTTCGTCGACATCATCGAGATGGCGATCCGCCACGACAAGCCGGTGCGCATCGGGGTCAACTGGGGCTCGCTCGACCAGGAACTCCTGACCCGGCTGATGGACGAGAATTCGGCGCTCGCCCAGCCGCTTCCCGCCCGGGCCGTGATGCGCGAATCGATCATCCAGTCGGCGCTCCATTCGGCAGCGCTGGCCGAGGAAACCGGCCTGCCGCGCGAGAAGATCATCCTGTCGGCCAAGGTTTCCAACGTGCAGGACCTGATCGCGGTCTACCGCGACCTGTCGCGCCGCACGCCCCATGCGCTGCATCTTGGGCTGACGGAAGCGGGCATGGGCTCCAAGGGCATCGTCGCCTCGTCGGCGGCGCTCGGCATTCTCCTGCAGGAGGGTATCGGCGACACGATCCGCGTGTCTCTGACGCCCGAGCCCGGCGGTGATCGCACCAAGGAGGTGCAGGTCGCGCAGGAAATTCTGCAGACCATGGGCTTTCGCCAGTTCATCCCGATCGTCGCGGCGTGTCCCGGCTGCGGGCGTACGACCTCGACGCTGTTTCAGGAACTCGCCGAGACGATCCAGAACGACATCCGCACCAACATGCCGGTGTGGCGCGAGAAGTATCCGGGCGTCGAGGCGCTGTCGGTGGCGGTGATGGGCTGCATCGTCAACGGGCCGGGCGAATCCAAGCATGCCGATATCGGCATCTCGCTGCCCGGAACCGCCGAAGTGCCGTCCGCCCCCGTCTATCTCGACGGGCAGAAGGTCGCGACGCTGCGTGGGGCCCGCATCGCCGAGGAGTTCCACGAGATGGTCCTCGCCTATATCGACCGCCGCTTCGGGCGGCCCGCCGCCGCCGCCGAATGAGGCGAGGAGGGCGTCTGGCTCTGACCGTAGCCGTGCTTCTGGCCGGCCTTGCGGGGGGACAGGCGCGTGCGCAGGAGAAGGCGGAAGACCCGCGCGTCGGGCAGATCTGCGACCTGATCGCGGAGAATGCTGGGGCCGTCGGCATGGCGCCGGACTTTTTCGCGCGTCTGATCTGGAAGGAGTCGCGCTTCGACGAAAGCGCCCGCTCGCCGGTCGGCGCGCAAGGCATCGCCCAGTTCATGCCCTATACCGCGAGGGAACGCGGGCTCGGCAACCCCTACGACAAGGCCGAGGCGCTGAAGCATTCGGCGCTCTACCTTCGGGACCTGCGGGCCGAGCTCGGCTCCTGGGGCTTGGCGGCGGCCGCCTACAACGGCGGCATCAACCGGGTGAAGCGCTGGATGAAGGCGGGCGGGCGCTTGCCTTACGAGACGGAGGACTACGTCCTTTCGATCACGGCGCAGCCCGCCGCCTGGTTCCGCGACGAGGAGCGCGAAGCGGAGGTGCGTCCGCTGGTGAAGGATCTCGATTTTGCCGCCGCCTGCCGCCGCCTGCCGATCCTGCCGACGCGCGCGGTCTTTGCCGTCGCCGAAAGCGCGCCGATGCGCCCCTGGGGCGCGCAGATCGCGGGTCATCCGAACGAGGCGATCGCGGTTCGCATCTTCCACAAGTTGCAGGACCAGTATCCTGGCGTTCTAGGCGGCGTCGAGCCGATCGTCATGCGCGCGCGCCCGATCTCCGGGCCGCGCCGCATCACCGCCATCCGCATCGGCGCCGATTCGCGGGGCGAGGCCAACACGTTCTGCACGCGCTACCGCGCGGCGGGCGGCGCGTGCGTCGTGATGCGCAATTAGCCGGGGCGACGATGGCCGACGTTCTTTTGCGCCCTTTTCGGCAAAGCGATGCGGATGCGATCATCGACATCTGGCACCGGGGCGCCAGCCTGCCGGGCGTTGGTCCCGAAGCGCTTCCCTCGATCGCCGAGTTTCGAGACGAGCTGATACCGGCGCTCGTGTCGGCTTGCAGGATCGTCGTGGCCGAAGGCGCGGACATGGTTCTCGGATTCGTCGCGCTGAAACCCGACGAAAGGGTGCTGGATCAGCTTTTCGTGCGGCCGGATGCGGTGGGAACGGGCATCGGGCGGCAGTTGATCGACGAGGCGAAGCGCCGGATGCCGGACGGCTTCACCCTGTTCACCCGTCCCGGCAATGTTCGCGCCCGCCGCTTCTACGAGGCGTCCGGCCTTCGTGCGCTGCGCACCGAGCGCCACCCACGCTTCGGCGATGAGATCCTGTTCTACGGATGGACCCCGGACGAGCTCTAGAAACCGGCGAGGCGCAGGAGCGCCGCGCTCGCTACGCCGATCGCGACCGTCGTGAGCACGGACAGGCGCAGGGCGAGAAAGCCGCAGGCCACGATCAGGAGCCGCTCGGTCCAGTCCCCGTCCACGAAGACGGGGGTGACGATGGTGACGAGCATGGCGGGGGGTACCGCGTCGAGCGCGGCTTCGAGGCGCGGCGGGATGGTGTCGAAGCGCGACAGGACGAGGTGGCCGGCGACCCGTGTTCCGTAGGTGAGGACGGCCGCAGCCAAGGCCAGGAGCCAGATGTCGCTCATGATGGCTCCGCCACGGTCCGGGTCTTCGGGGCGCGCAGCACGGCGACCGCGATGCCGGCAAGGCCCCCGAGCGTGACGTGCCAGGGCGAGCCGAGCGTCAGGTAGACCAGCACCGAGACGGTCGCGGACGCCAGGAAGACAGGCAGGAACCCGGCTCGCCTGCGAAAGCCGACCGTCAGTGCCAGGAAATAGATCGGCAGGAGAACGTCGAGCCCGATGGCCCGCTGATCCGAAATGATGCTTCCGAACAGAATGCCGGCCCAGGTGGCGAGGATCCAGGACCCATAGACCACGGCGCCGTAGGTGAAATAATAGCGCTTGGTGATCGGGCGGCTGGTTGCCCGGTTTTCGGCGGCCGCAAAGGTCGGGTCCACCAGGAGGTAGAAGGCGAGCGCCTTCTGGACGGTGCCGAAGCGCGTCAGCTTGCGCCCGATCGATGCCGAATACAGGACATGGCGGAAGTTGAGGGCGACGACCGCGATCAGGATCGACCACATCGGCGTGCCGAGCGCGACGAGCTGGAGGATCACGAGCTGCGAGGCGCCCGCGTAGATCGCGGCGGAAAAGCCCATCGCCTGCGCGACCGTCAGCCCGGCGTCGGTGGCGAGCGCGCCGAACACGGCGCCGAACGGCGCGATGGCGATCACCACCGGAAGCGATTCGCGCAGTGCGTCCCCGATTTCCGAACCTCTTGTCGGCACGGTGGCTTCGAGCGTTGCCATGGCGTGATCAGCGATCCCGGAAGGCGACGAAGCGCGCGGCCTCGCGCAGCGTGGCGGCCGACGCGCCGAAGGGCGCCAGCACGGCCTCGGCCTCGCCGACGAGGCGGTCGAGCTCGTTCCTGGTCCAGGCGATGCCGTTCAGGGCCGGAAGCGTCTTCTTCCCGCGGGCAGCATCCTTGCCGGCCGCTTTGCCGAGGGTCGCCGCGTCCGCCGTCTCGTCCAGAAGATCGTCCGCCAGCTGGAAGGCGAGGCCGAGGATCTCGCCGTAGCGCCGCAGCGCTCGGCGCGCCTCGGGGGCGGCGCCCGCCAGGATCGCGCCCGCTTCCGCCGCGAAGGCGATCAAGGCGCCTGTCTTCATCGCCTGCATGCGCGCGATCTCGGCGGCATCGAGCACCATGGTCTCGGCAGCCAGATCCAGCGCCTGTCCGCCCACCATGCCCGCCGCGCCCGCTTCGCGCGACAGAAGCCGGATCAGCGCGAGGCGGTTGCCCGGCTCGATCGCGCCGTCCGCTTCGGCGACGAGGCCGAAGGCGAGCGTCAGGAGCGCGTCACCCGCCAGAATCGCCGTCGCCTCGTCGAACGCCTTATGAACCGTCGGCCGTCCGCGGCGCAGGTCGTCGTCGTCCATCGCCGGCAGGTCGTCGTGGATCAGCGAATAGCAATGGATGCATTCGAGGGCGATCGCGACCGGGGCGGCCGCGGCCGGGTCGGCGCCGAACAGGCGCGCCGATTCTTCCACAAGAAACGGGCGAAGCCGCTTGCCTCCGTCCAGCGAGCCGTGCCGCATGGCCGAAAGCAGCACGTCCGGCGCGCCAGCCACAAGGAACGAGGTTCCCGAAAGGGCTGCGGCAAGCGCGGTTTCCGTCCGGCTCGCCGCTTCGCGCAGGCGCGTCTCGAAGGGGTCGTCGCTCAACCTGTCCATCACCCGCTCGTATTTCCCGGCCGGCGCGTCTCGCGCCAACGTGTGTGCCTATCGCACGAGGAAGGCCCGGGGGGGAAGCGCTCCCGTTGCCGGGCTTTCCCGCGCTTTGCTATGACGGAGCGGCAAGGCCTTTTTTTTCCGAACGCGCAACTGGAAGACACGACGCGATGATCCGACGCATGATCTATGCCGCCGCGTTCGTGTTGGTGCTTCTGGTTGCAGTGCCGTTGGTGCTGGTGCCCGTCTATGCCATTCCTGGGGTTCGGCCGATCTCCACCCTGATGCTGGCTGAGCATTTCTCCTTCCAGCCCTTCGAGCGCGAATGGACGCCGCTGGAGGACATTTCACCGGTTCTGGTGCGTTCGGTGATGATGTCCGAGGACGGGCAGTACTGCTTCCATGGGGGCGTGGACTGGAACGCCATGCGCACCGTCGTGGATCAGGCGATCGGCGACGGCGAGCCGAGCCGGGGCGCATCGACGATCCCCATGCAGACGGTGAAGAACCTGTTCCTGTGGAACGGCCGGTCCTACCTCAGAAAGGGGCTGGAACTGCCGATCGCGCTTTATGCCGATCTCGTGTGGTCGAAGAGCCGGACGATGGAAATCTATCTCAACGTCGCCGAATGGGGAAACGGCATCTACGGGATCGGTGCGGCCTCGCGCTACTACTTCAACCGGCCGGCCTCGCAACTGACGGCGCGCCAGGCGGCGCTTCTGGCCGTCGCGCTTCCTTCGCCGCTGACGCGCGATCCGACCAACCCGTCCGCCGGGCTTCGTCGGCTGGCGGGAACGGTGGAAGCGCGCGCCCGAGCCTCGGGCGGCTATGTCGGGTGCATCGACGGCGTTTGACTTTCCGTGAACGGCGCCCCTTCCCAAACGGGGCATGGTTTGCTATGGCCACACCCGATTTCCCGTCGATGCGAAGGGCAGGGACGATCCTCAGATACAAGGATCGGACGCTCTTCTTCGGTTCGGGAAGGGCCGGATGCTTCCCCGCCGGGGCCGGCTCGTCAGATTTGAGACCTGCAACGGCACGGCTCCCTCATGGGCCGCTCGCCGTCGACCTGAACGGAGAGACCGATGGCCGTCCCTAAGCGAAAGACTTCCCCCTCCAAGCGCGGCATGCGCCGCTCGGCCGACGCGCTGGCCGCGCCGACCTATATCGAGGACAAGAACTCGGGCGAACTGCGCCGTCCGCACCACATCGACCTGAAGACGGGCATGTATCGCGGCAAGCAGATCCTCACCGTCAAGGAAAACGCCTGAATCCTTGCCTCGAACGGCGCTCCATCCGGGGCACCGTTCGAACCCTATGAAAAGGGCCGTGCGCACCTGGCGCCGGCCCTTTTTCGTTGGGGGCCATGTTTCTCAGGGCTTCTTGGCGTCCAAGGCCTCCAGCCGCTTCTGCATCTCCGCGAGCTGGTCGCGCATCGCGGCGAAGTCGTCCTGGCTCGGGCCGGCCGAGGCGGGCGAGGGCGCCTTCGAGGCCGCCGCATCGCTCCCCCCGAGCGCGCCCGCCATGAACGGGTTGAACACGGCCATCGCCTCGCGGAACATCTCCGTGTTGCGGCGCACCTGCGTTTCCATCATCTGTAGCGGATTGGCGGATGAGCCGCGAAACGTCTCCTGCTCCTTGGAGAAGGCGGTCATGGACTGCTCGAGATAGGCGGGGATGACCATCTGCATCTGGTCGCCGTAGAAGCGGATCAGCTGGCGCAGGAAGGTGATCGGCATCAGGTTCTGGCCGCCCTTGTTTTCCTGCTCGAAGATGATCTGCGTCAGCACCGAATGGGTGATGTCCTCGCCCGTCTTGGCGTCCTGGACCACGAATTCCTCGTTGCCCTTCACCATGGCGGCGAGGTTCTCGAGCGTCACGTACATGGAGGTGCCGGTGTTGTAGAGGCGCCGGTTGGCGTATTTCTTGATCACCGTCGGTTCGTTGCTGCGCGCCATCCGCTTCTCTCCCATTCCCATGACCGGCAGCGTTTCCTCGCCGCTCTGCTGCCATTGCGAAGAGATAGGCACAATTCGGCCGCGTTTCCAAACCCTTCGGCTCATTTCGGCCGGTTTGTGACTATGTGTTTGCTCCGAAAGGGGCGGTGAGCCGAAAAACATGCTGCATCGCGTCCTGGTTTGGGAAATGCGCGGCGTTTGACACCTGTCGAGCACGTCTGCGAAATAACGCGACGGGTGCGATGGGGCGCCGCGCCGTCGGGAGGAAAGGTGCTGTCCATGCGGTCTTCGGAACAATCCATCGTCATCGTGGGAGCGGCGCGCACGCCGGTCGGCTCCTTCAACGGTGCCTTTGCCAGCGTGCCGGCGCACGACCTGGGTGCTAGCGCGATCCAGGCCGCGCTCGCCCGAGCCGGCATCGAGGCTGGCGAGGTGGACGAGGTGATTCTCGGCCAGGTGCTGACGGCGGGCGAGGGACAGAACCCGGCGCGGCAGGCTGCCATGAAGGCCGGCGTCCCCAAGGAGGCGACGGCCTGGAACCTCAACCAGCTCTGCGGCTCGGGGCTGCGCGCCGTGGCGCTCGGGATGCAGCAGATCGCGGGCGGCGACGCGCGCATCGTCGTGGCGGGCGGGCAGGAATCCATGTCCATGGCCCCGCATGCCGCGCACCTGCGCGCGGGCACCAAGATGGGCGACCTTAAGATGGTCGACACCATGCTGAAGGATGGGCTGATCGACGCCTTCCAGGGCTATCACATGGGCAACACGGCCGAGAACGTCGCGCGCCAGTGGCAGATCACGCGCGACGAGCAGGACGCCTTCGCCGTCCGTTCCCAGAACAAGGCCGAGGACGCGCAGAAGGCCGGCCGCTTCCGCGACGAGATCGCGCCCTTCACCGTCTCGAGCCGCAAGGGCGACGTGGTGGTGTCGGACGACGAGTACATCAAGGCCGGAACCACGCTCGACAAGATTGCCAAGCTGAGGCCGGCCTTCGACAAGGACGGAACGGTGACGGCCGGCAACGCCTCCGGAATCAACGACGGGGCGGCGGCGGCCGTTCTCATGAGCGAGGCGGAAGCCGAGCGGCGCGGGCTTGCGCCTTTGGCGCGCATCGTGTCCTGGGCGAGCGTCGGCGTCGATCCGGCGGTGATGGGCTCGGGCCCGATCCCCGCCACGCGCCGCGCTTTGGAAAAGGCCGGCTGGCGGATCGAGGACCTCGATCTCGTGGAGGCCAACGAGGCTTTTGCGGCGCAGGCCTGCGCCGTCAACAAGGACCTCGGCTGGAACCCGGACATCGTCAACGTCAACGGCGGGGCGATCGCCATCGGCCATCCGATCGGCGCGAGCGGAGCGCGCGTTCTCAACACGCTCCTGTTCGAGATGGCGCGGCGCGACGCGAAGAAGGGACTGGCCACCCTTTGCATCGGCGGCGGCATGGGTGTCGCCATGTGCTTCGAGCGCCCCTAAGGGCCGATATCGGCCGGTCGCGGGTCGACCGGCCAACGCTTTTTCGACAATCGCATACGAAGGCGTCGACCGCTTCCGCTTCCCTCGGGTTGCGAAGCGGGAGGCG
This sequence comes from Aureimonas sp. ME7, assembly GCF_903970965.1. GTDB lineage: Bacteria > Pseudomonadota > Alphaproteobacteria > Rhizobiales > Rhizobiaceae > Aureimonas. The sequence goes on from NZ_CAJCKW010000009.1 coordinate 167,307, forward strand.
CCTTCGTGCATCCCGGGTTCGGCACATGGTCGGCCCTGGGTGGCTTCCGGACACGTCAAATGGGAGGAAGGGCATGGGCAGGGTTGCGATCGTCACGGGAGGCTCGCGCGGCATCGGCGCGGCGGTCTCGAAGGCTTTGCAGGAGGCGGGCCACTCGGTGGCCGCCAACTACGCCGGCAACGAGGAGGCCGCAAAGGCCTTCGAGGCCGAAACCGGCATTCCCGTCTTCCGATGGGACGTATCCGATTTCCGATCTTGCGGGGAGGGCATCCAGGCCGTGGAGGCGGCCCTTGGTCCGGTCGAAATCCTCGTCAACAATGCCGGCATCACGCGCGACGCGATGTTCCATAAGATGACGCCGGAGCAATGGGGCGAGGTCGTCGGTACCAACCTCACCGGTCTCTTCAACATGACACGGCAGGTGTGGGAGGGCATGCGCGCGCGCCGCTTCGGGCGCGTCGTCAACATCTCCTCCATCAACGGGCAGAAGGGGCAGGCGGGCCAAGCCAACTATTCCGCCGCCAAGGCCGGCGATATCGGCTTTACCAAGGCGCTGGCGCAGGAGGGCGCGCGGGTCGGCATCACCGTCAACGCCGTCTGCCCCGGCTATATCGGTACCGAGATGGTGCGCGCGATCGACGAGAAGGTACTGGCCGAGCGCATCCTGCCACAGATTCCGGTCGGCCGTCTCGGCGAGCCGGAAGAGGTGGCGCGGTGCGTCCTGTTCCTGGTGTCGGAAGAGGCGGGCTTCGTCACCGGATCGACGATGACCGTCAACGGAGGACAGTACTTCCACTGACCGAGTGATGGTGAGGAAGGGAGGTTGCAAGGAACCGAACGGCACTTTCGGTGTTCTAGACCGCGATATGGGGCGCCTGATGTGTCCGAACCCGAGCGCCCAGGTTCATCGTGGAGGATTCGTCATGATCCGCAAGCAACTGACCATCGCCATTCTGGCCGCTGCTTCCATCGCCTCGGCCGCCCCCGCCTTCGCGCAAGGCATCGAGATCGGGCGTGACGGCGTTCGTCTCGTCGATCCCAACAGTAACCGCGACGGCCCGCGTCGCGACGATCGGCGTCCGGGACGCGAGATCGGCGAGCGGGACGCCGTTCGCATCGCACGCGCCGAAGGGGTGCGCGAGGTGGACGACGTTCGCCGCACGCGCAACGCCTACCGGGTGATCGGCGTCGATCGCCGAGGCGACGACATCCAGGTGGACGTGGATCGCCGCAGCGGGGATGTCCTGGGCGTTCGCTAAGCGTTCCGGAGCGCAACGGTTTCGAAGGCGGGTCGCTCGGTGGCCCGCCTTTTTTGTAGGCCGAACGACTTCGTCCGCCTTGAATCGGACACGAGCACCGGCACATTCCTCGTCTCGTGGGACGATGTTTTTCGAGATCGAAATGATTCAGCCGTCACGTCTGACCCTGGCGCTCGCCGCCTGCCTCGCCGTTGCGGGTGCGGTTCCCGCCTTCTCCCAATCGCTGGAAATCGGACCCGGCGGTTTGCGCGTCCTGCCCGATGACGATCGGCGCGGGCCTCCGGATCGCTACGACCGTCCGTTCCCGCCGCCGCGCGGCCCCTACGACGGCCCACCGCCGCGTCGCGGGCCGCCTCCCGGCATCAGCGAGCGGGAGGCCGCCCGCATCGCGCGTTACGAAGGCATGCGCGAGATCGACGACGTCTTTCGGCAGCGCCGGGTGATCCGGGTCGAAGGTGCCGATCGTCGCGGGCGCGACATGACCGTCATTATCGATGCGCGGTCGGGCGACGTGATCGACGTTCGCTAGAAACGGATCGGGGCGTCGGGTTTGCGTTTCGTCCACCGGACACCAACTATGGTGCGACCATGATGGACAGCCGCTTCCCGCCCCAGCCCCTTCAGCGTGCAGAGCCTCGGCAGAGCGGGCGCGGCGTCACCGCCGTTCTCGGGCCGACCAACACCGGCAAGACCTTTCTGGCGATCGAGCGCATGGTCGCCCATTCGTCCGGGGTGATCGGCCTGCCGCTGCGCCTCTTGGCGCGTGAGGTGTATCAGCGGGTGGTGGACCGGGTCGGGGTGGGGGCGGTCGCTCTCATCACCGGCGAGGAGAAGATCAAGCCGCCCAACGCGCGCTATCAGGTCTGCACCGTGGAGGCGATGCCGCGCGACGCCCATGCGTCCTTCGTCGCCATCGACGAAGTGCAGCTGGCGGGCGATCTGGAGCGGGGCCACGTCTTCACCGACCGCATCCTCCATACGCGTGGACGCGAGGAAACGCTGCTGCTCGGCTCTGGGACCATGCGCGGCGTCCTGGAGCGGCTCCTGCCCGGCATCCAGTGCATCACGCGCCCGCGCATGTCGCAGCTTCTCTACGCCGGGTCCAAGAAGATCACGCGGCTGCCGCGCCGCTCGGCCATCGTCGCCTTCTCGGCCGAAGAGGTCTACGCGATCGCCGAGCTGATCCGCCGCCAGCGCGGCGGGGCGGCGGTCGTGCTCGGCGCGCTCTCCCCGCGCACGCGCAACGCGCAGGTCGATCTCTACCAGAACGGCGAGGTCGAATTTCTCGTCGCGACCGACGCGATCGGCATGGGGCTCAATCTCGACGTCGATCACGTCGCCTTCGCGCAGGACTGGAAATACGATGGTTTCCAGTACCGCCAGCTGACGCCGGCCGAGTTCGGCCAGATCGCGGGCCGCGCCGGGCGGCACGTGCGCGACGGGACGTTCGGGGTGACGGGGCGCGTCGACCCGCTGCCGCAGGAACTTGCCGAATCGATCGAGGCGCACGACTTCGCCTCGGTGAAGGTCGTCCAGTGGCGCTCGCGCGAACTCGACTTTGCCTCCGTCGACGCGCTCAAAGCCAGTCTGGACCGCCCGGCCTCCACGCCCGAACTCGCCCGCTCGCTGCCCTCGGTGGACCAGCGGGCGCTGGAGTTCCTGTCGCGCGACGAGGCGGTGATGGCGGCCGCCAAGGGCGCGCGCCAGGTCGAGCTTCTTTGGGAAGCCTGCAAGTTGCCGGACTACCGGCGCATCGCGCCCGCCCAGCACGCCGAGATCATCGCCTCCATCTATGCCGACCTCGTGCGCCGCGGCCACGTGGCGGAAGACTACATGGCTTCGCAGGTCCGGCGCGCCGATGTGCTCGAAGGCGACATCGACACCCTGTCGCAGCGGATCGCCGAGATTCGGACCTGGACCTACATCTCGCACCGGCCCGGCTGGCTGGCCGATCCGACACACTGGCAGGAAAACACCAAGGCAATCGAGGACCGCTTGTCCGACGCGCTGCACGAGCGGTTGACGAAACGCTTCGTAGATCGCAGGACAAGCGTCTTGATGAGGCGGCTGAGAGAGAGCGCATTCATGGAAGCTGAGATCGGCAGCGACGGCACCGTGCTCGTTGAGGGCCACGAGGTGGGGGAGCTGCAGGGATTCAGGTTCACGCCGGACACGAAGTCCGACGGTCCGGATGCCAAGGCCGTGCGCGCCGCCGCCCAGAAGGCGCTGGCGGGCGAGTACGACAAGCGCGCCGAGCGCTTCTTCAACGCGCCGAACGGTGATCTGGCGCTGGGCTCGGACGCGCTCCTACGCTGGCTCGGCGCCCCCATCGCCATGATGACGGCCGGCGAGGACCCGCTGAAGCCACGCCTCGTTCTTCTGGCCGACGAGCAGCTGGCGGGCCCCGCGCGCGACAAGGTCGTTCAGCGCGCCGAGCGCTTCGTCACCTTCCAGATCTCCACGATCCTCAAGCCGCTGGTCGATCTGCGCGACGCGGAAGGGCTCGAGGGCACGGCGCGGGGCATCGCCTACCGGCTCTATGAGAATTTTGGCCTCCTGCAGCGGCGCGACGTGTCGGAGGAGATCCGGTCCCTCGATCAGGACGCGCGCGCCGCGCTGCGCCGGCTCGGTGTGCGCTTCGGCGCCTACCACATCTTCGTGCCCGCCCTCGTGAAGCCGGCGCCGGCCGCGCTGATGACCCTGTTCTGGGCGATCCACAACGACGGGCGCGACAAGGCGGGCTTCGGCGAGGTGACGCAGCTTCTGGCGACGGGGCGCACCTCCGTGAAGCCGGAAGCCGGGTTCGAGCCGATCTTCTACGCGCTGTCGGGCTACCGCCTGCTCGGCCAGCGCGCGGTGCGCATCGATATTCTGGAGCGTCTGGCCGACCTGATCCGCCCGGCTCTCGCATGGACGCCGGGCGCGGCCAAGCGCCCCGACGGCGCCTATAACGGCCGCGAATTCATCGTCACCCCCGCCATGATGTCGATCCTCGGCGCCACCGCCGGCGACATGGACGAGATCCTGAAAGGCCTCGGCTACCGCGCGCAGTCCGTGGCGCAGAGCGTCGTCGAGGAGGAGCTGACGCGTCAGGACGCGGCAACTGCTGCCAAGGCGGAAGCAGACGCTGCACCGACGCCTTCGGACGTTGCACCCGAGGCGCTCGGCGAGGATGCTTCGGTCGAGCCCCCTGAGGAAGATGCGGCGCCTGCCGATGTCCCGGTCGGTGTCGAGGACGTCGTTTCGGCCGAAGAGGTTTCCGAGCCGGAGCCCCAGGCCGAACTCGAGGTCGAGACGCACTCGGGCGAGCCGGACGCTGCGGCATCGGGCGACGTTTCCGAAGGCGAGACGACGGCTGAGATTGCGGATCCGGCGAAGGACAAGCCCGCTGGCGAGACGGCAGAAGGCGCCGAAGCCGAGCCTCCGAAGATGGTTCAGCTTTGGAAGCCGTTCCGAGGCGAAGGCCGCGGTCGGCAGCCTGGGCGCGGCGGACGGCCGGGGCAGGGGCGTGGACGTAGCGGCTCCGAGCGGACGGGCGAGGCGGGTGCCAACGGCGGCGAACGCCAAGAGCCTGGGTTCCGACGCGGGGGCTCGGGCGGTGGGCGCCGCGACGAAGGCGAGCGTCGCTTCCATCGGCCGAACAACGACAAGAACGGCCAGAACCGGCGCGAAGCCCGCGGCAACGGGCCCGGCGGCGAAGAGCGCAGCGGACCGAACCGGGGACCGAAGCCGGCGCAGGGCAAGGAGCGGGACGCGTTCAGAGGTGCGGATGCGCGACGTCCCGAGCGCGCGGCCAAGCCGATCGATCCCGATTCGCCCTTCGCCAAGCTCGCGGCCTTGAAGGACAAGCTGGGCAAGTAGGATGGCGGCATGACGGGGGGCGGAGAGCAGCGCATCGACAAGTGGCTGTTCTTCGCGCGCGTCGTGAAGTCGCGGAGCCTCGCTCAGAAGCTTGCCCTTTCGGGCGCTGTCCGGGTCAACCGCGAGAAGGTGTCCCATGCCGCGCGCATCGTGCGTCCCGGCGACGTCCTGACGATCTCGATCAACGACCGCGTCCGGGTCCTGAAGGTTCTCGATCCCGGCGAACGGCGCGGGCCGGCCCCGGAGGCGGCGACCCTGTTCGAGGATCTCACCCCGCCGCGCGTCGGCCAGGGGCCGGACGAGCCGGCCTTCTCCCTCGACCCATAGAAAGACATTCCGCAAACACCCCGCGTCGTGGCGTTTCGCGCTCTTGCAAGGCGGGCCGCGAGGCGATAGGTCCGGGCTTCGAGGGCGCGTTGGCGAATGGGCACGCGCGGCCTTTGCTCCGCAACCCCCGTCGAAGTCGTGCGTTGCGGACCAATCGTTCCAGGAATTCGCCATGACCTATGTCGTCACCGACAACTGCATTCGCTGCAAGTACACGGACTGCGTGGAAGTGTGTCCGGTGGACTGCTTCTATGAGGGCGACAACATGCTCGTCATCAATCCGGACGAATGCATCGACTGTGGCGTGTGCGAGCCCGAATGCCCGGCGGAGGCGATCAAGCCCGACACCGAGCCCAATCTCGACGTCTGGCTGAAACTCAACGCCGAGTATGCCGAGAAGTGGCCCAACATCACGATCAAGCGGGATGCCCCGGCCGACGCCAAGGAAATGGACGGCGTCGAGGGCAAGCTCGAGAAGTACTTCTCCGCCGAGGCCGGCACGGGGGACTGATGTCTCCCGTCTCTAGCTGGGCTGCCCACGCTTAATTCCCCGCTCTTCCCGCGAACCGTCGCGGCTGCAAGCGCCATAGCGGTGTGCGCGTAGCGCATTTCCGCGCCGCGCTTGTGCAGTGCATGCGCAATTCGGTTGAAATTTCCAGCGGGATAGGGTATTATTTCTGCAACAGTCGAACGTCGGATACAGGCGCTGAAGCCTGGACCGATGCTCAAGGTGCTTCCAAAGGTCTTTCCTCTTCCACCCGATTGTCCGCGCGCCGCTTCGGAGGCGCGCTGTGGGTTTGCCGAGGTTCTGCCCGCGTGGGTTCCAGGCTGCGACCGGCCATCGAACCGGCATGCTCAATCCACGACCTTCGGGTCGGTCCGTGCATAGCGATGTTCCCGGCTCTGCACAACAGGGAGTTTATGAAGCGTATGAGCAGTCAGAAGAAGACCTCCCAGCGTCAGGGTTTCAAGACCGGCGAGAGCATCGTCTATCCCGCGCACGGCGTCGGACAGATCGTTGCGATCGAGGAGCAGGTGGTCGCGGGCATGAAGCTCGAACTCTTCGTCATCGACTTCGAGAAGGACAAGATGCGCCTCAAGGTGCCGGTCGCCAAGGCGGAGTCCGTGGGCATGCGCAAGCTGTCCGAGACGGATTTCGTGGAGCGTGCCTTGAAGGTGGTGCAGGGCCGCGCTCGCGTGAAGCGCACGATGTGGAGCCGCCGCGCGCAGGAATACGACGCGAAGATCAATTCGGGCGATCTGATCTCGATCGCCGAGGTGGTGCGCGATCTCTACCGCGCCGAGTCCCAGCCCGAGCAGTCCTATTCCGAGCGCCAGCTTTATGAAGCGGCGCTCGGCCGGATGGCGCGTGAACTCGCCGCCGTCAACGAGGTCAGCGAAACCGAGGCCGTGCGCCTGATCGAGGTCAACCTCAACAAGGGCCCCAAGCGCGGCGCCAAGCCGCTCGACGAGGACGAGGACGACGCGGAAGCCGAGGTCGACGGCGAGGCTGAGGCCGATCAGGCCGCCTGACCTCGCTGCCTCTCCGAGCGATGCGCTTTTCAGCCGGCTGCCTCCCAGCAGCCGGCTTTTCTTTGCCTCGCGCGGGTGCTAATCCTGATTCCGCAGCGGTCGAGCCTCGACTCCCGCTTTTCCGCTTTTTTCTTCGCTCCCCTTCCCAATTCGCATCATTGCCTATGTTGCGAAAAAACTTTGTCCGACCGGGAACCTTTGCCCTTTCGCGGTGTTTTCGGAACATAGGCGCCCTGAATATTCCATTCGTCCGGCGTCGCGTTCCTCGGGTTCCCCGCGTGACATGGAAGGTTCGGGCCATGAAGTCTCAGTCGACGCGCCGTCATCTCATCCAGGCCGCCATGGCCGCTCCCTATCTTCAGCGTGAGGAAGAGTACGAACTGGCCGTGCGTTGGAAGGAGAATCAGGATCAGGCGGCGCTGCACAAGATCACCTCGGCGCATATGCGCCTCGTGATCTCGATGGCTTCGAAGTTCCGTCACTTCGGCCTCGCGATGAACGATCTGATTCAGGAAGGCCATGTCGGCCTTCTGGAAGCGGCCGCCCGTTTCGAACCCGAGCGAGAGGTTCGCTTTTCCACCTACGCCACGTGGTGGATCCGCGCTTCGATTCAGGACTATATTCTGCGCAACTGGTCGATCGTTCGCGGCGGCACGTCCTCCGCCCAGAAGGCGCTGTTCTTCAACCTCCGCCGCCTGCGCGCGCGCCTCAACCAGGGCAGCGAGAAGATTTCCAGCGTCGAGATGTATCGCGAGATCGCGACCGCGCTGAAGGTTTCCGAGGGGGACGTCGCCCTGATGGATTCGCGTCTGTCGGGCCCCGATTCCTCGCTCAACGCCCCCCTGATGGAAGACGAGTCGGGATCGGCCGACCGGCAGGATTTCCTGGTCTCCAACGAGCCGCTGCCGGACGAGATGGTGTCCGCTTCGATCGACGACGAGCGCCGCGTCGTCTGGCTTCGCTCGGCGCTGGACGTTCTCAGCGAGCGCGAGCTCAAGATCATCCGCGAGCGTCGCCTGCAGGACGACGGCGCGACCCTGGAGGCGCTCGGCTCCAAGCTCGGCATCTCGAAGGAGCGCGTGCGCCAGATCGAGACGCGCGCCATGGAGAAGCTCCGGGTCGCCCTGCTCCAGGCCAACCCGGACGAGGCGGCGTTCATCGCCTGACCGTCGCCACATCAAGCTTCCAACGAAAAGGCCGCCCTTCGAGGCGGCCTTTTCGTTGAGCGGATGGTCGCCGCGCTATTCGGCGATGATCTTGTACCGGACGCCGGTCTTGATCCCCGATCCGTCCTCCAGATCGTTCAGGAGGCGGAACATCTCGAGCTTGCGATCGACGCCCTGGATGCGCGAGGCGATCGAGCTTTCGGTGTCGCCGGCCCGTGCCGTCACCACCCGCACGCGAAGCGGCTTCAGGCTTTCGCGCTCGGCCGGCTGGAGAACGCGGAAGGAGTTGGCGATGCTGTCGGCAATGCCGGGCAGCCGTCCGGCGGCGTCGGCGGGCAGGGCAGTGAGAAAGCGGTAGACTTGGCCCCCGACGCGGATCACCGTGACGTTGAAGACGTAGGACCCGCCGACCGCGCGCGCCGAGACCGCTTCGAGGTTTCCGATGCGGATCGGGCGGATCGAGGCCGCGTCGAGACCACCGACCCAGCCGCTCTGGATATAGTCGGCGAGCGTCGTTCCCGGGGGGACCGCGACGCCGTCGAAGCGGATTGCCGTATCGCCGGGGCCTGTCGCCAGGACGGCGTCGGCCGTGTTGTCGATGACGAATCCTTCCGGCACCGTGAAGGTGATGCCGAGGCCGGCGTGGAAGAAGGAGCGCCCCCGGACGTATCCTTCCGATGCCGTGTCGCCGAACAGCATGCCGTCGATGCCGGCGAGATAGCGATCCCGGTCGTCGTTGCCGGTGCCCGGCGGGCCGAACACGGCGGCATGGCGCTTGGCCAGTTCGACGCGCTGGGGCGCGGCCGGATGGGAGGCGAGGAAGTCGAGGTTCGGATTGGTGGCCTGGAACGCGTTTCGGAACGCGGAAAAGGAATCCATCGTCTGCAGGAAGCGCGCGGCGGCATAGGGGTCGTAGCCCGCGTCCCCCGTCTGCTTGATGCCCATGGCATCGGCCTGGAGTTCCTGGTTGCGCGAGAAGCTCGCCAGATTCAGCCGGCCACGCGCCAGCGCGGCGCGCGCGGCGGTGTTGTCGGTCGCCAGAACCTCGGTGACGACGCGGCCCGCGAGCTCGGCTTCCGCCTCGCGCTGCTGACGCTCGATGCCGTGATTGGCCTTCACGTGTCCCATCTCGTGCGCGAGCACGGCCGCGACTTCGGCCGAATCGTTGGCGAGTGCCAGAAGGCCGCGCGTCACGTAGAGATAGCCGCCGGGAAGGGCGAAGGCGTTGATGTTGGGCGAGTTGAGGACGGTGATGGAGTAGGCGCGGCCGGGATCGTCCGACACGGCGTTCAGCTTGCCGACGATGCCGGCCAGCATACGCTCCAGCTTCGGGTCGGAATAGGCGCCGCCATAGGCCGCCAGAATGCGCGGATGTTGCGACTTGCCGATGGTCGATTGCGGATCGTTGGATTGCACGGCTTCGAACGACACCGGCTCGCGACTCGGCGAGGACAGGAGGTTGCTTTGCGAGCCGGCACCCGTCGCGACCTCTTCCAGCCCGCCACCGAGCGTCGTGCAGCCGGCCAGGAAAAGGGCGAGCGGAAGGGCCAGCGCCGCTGGGGCGCCGTGCCGTTTCGTCTTCCAGGACTGCGCCGCCCCTTGCGGTCGGACGTCGTGCCTCATTCCCGATGATCCCCAACGATGCCTGCGGGCCAGGACCCAATTCGATCTAGAGCATGTTCGATGAGGGCGGTCTCACCGAAAATGCCTCAGGCCCACGGATCGGGCCGCATTCTCCGATGGTGGAACGCTTCCGTTCCCCCTTGCCGGAATGCTCTAGCCGACAACTGCGACCCGTCGAAAGGGTCAACGCGTCACAGCGCCAGCGGAATCGTAGCGGAGTGCGAACCCGCCTCCGAAGTCCGAGTGCGTTGCGAAAGGGACGAAATTAGGTTCGGCTCGTGGTGTTCCCGAGATAGGCCGCAAGGCGCGGGTCGGCGCCGGAAAGGACGGCGGCGGGCGTATCCACGAGCGCGATCCGCCCACCATCGAGAAACGCCATCCGATCGGCGTGTTCCCGCGCATCTTCGGGATGGTGGGTCACCATGACGATCGTGGGAGGGGTCGCGGCTTCCCGGCGCAGTTCCGCGACGAGCGCCAGCATGTCGCCGCGCAGCGCGGGGCCGAGGGCGGCAAACGGCTCGTCGAGGAGCAGGATCGGCCGATCGCGCAGCACCGCGCGCGCCAGCGCGACGCGCTGCCGCTCGCCGCCCGACAACTCCCCCGGCCGCCTGTTTTCGAGACCAGCCAGGCCGACCCTGGCGAGCGCCTGCCGCGCCTTGTCGCGAACCTTGGGGGCCAGGCGCCAGGTCGGGCTGAGGCCGAGCGCGACGTTTCGCTCCGCCGTCAGATGGGGAAACAGGTTGTCGTCCTGAAACACGACGCTCAAGGGGCGTTCGGCGGGCGCGGTTCGCGTCGCGTCGCGCCCCAGAAGGCGGATCGTGCCGCTGTCCGGGGGGAGGAACCCGGCGACGAGATCGAGAAGCGTCGACTTGCCGGCACCCGAAGGGCCGATCACCGCCAGCCATTCGCCGGGCTCCACGCGAAGGTCGAAGCGCATCGGCGAGCCGGGATAGGCATGGGTGACGCCGTGGAGTTCGATCGCGCTCATCGGCGTTTCTCTCCAAGACCGCGTTCGGCGACGAGGATCAGCGCGACGCACAGGACCCCCAGGATCAGTGCGATGCCGGCCGCATCCGTCGAGCGGTAGGCACCCATGCGCTGGAGGAGCAGATAGGGAAGGGTGACGAGATCGGCATTGCCGAACAGGGCGACGGCGCCGAGATCGCCGAGCGAGATGGCCATCGCGAACGCGCCTGCGAGCGCCAGCGGTCGGCGCAGCGCGGGCCATTCCACATGGACGATGCGCGCCCAGCCTTCCAGCCCGAGGCTCCGCGCGAGGCGTCCGTGACGCCGACCGACGGCTGCGATCTCGGGGCCGAGAATGCGGGTGGCGAAGGGTATGATCATCACCGCGTTGGTCGCCACGACGACGAAGGGGGCGAAGCGCGCCACATCCCCGAACGCGCGCAGGGCCAGGAACCATCCCGCGCCGACGACGATCGGCGGAACCACGAGAACGAGGCTGGCCGGCAGCGCGAACAGGAGGCGGCTGCGCGCAAGGCCCGACCCGTCGGCCGCCAATGCGAGGCAGACGGACGCGGCGATGCCGAGGACCGAGGCGCCGAGCGCGATCGAAAGGCTCTTGAGGAGGGCATCGAGAAAGGCGGGATCCATGAGGATGTGGGGAAGGTCCGATCGAAGGCCGGACACCGCGATGGCGGTGAGGGGGGCGAGGAGAAACGCCAGGGCCACGACCACGACCGCGCCGTCGAAGAGCCGCGACGGGATGCTGCCGCGATGGAAGCGTCGGTTGGCGCGCGCCTGCCCGAAGCCGGTATCGACGGAGTTCGAACGCCCGAGCGTCGGCAGGAGCAGGAGAGCGACGAGAAGGATCTGGAGAACCGCCAGGGTGAAGGCGCGGCCGGGGTCGAAATCGTATCGCAGCGACTGGTAGATGGCGACCTCGAGCGTCGAGGCGCGCGGACCTCCGCCCAGCACCAGAACGAGCGTGAAGCTCGTGACGCAGAGCATGAACACGAGGCCCGCGGCGGGCCCGAGCGTTCGGCGAAGCACGGGAAGCTCGAGGATGCGAAACGTCGCCCAGCGCGACAGGGACAGTTGCCCCGCCAGCTTCCAGCTCTCCGCAGGCACGCCGGACAGCCCGCCGACCACCATGCGTGCGACGAGGGGCATGTTGAAGAACACATGGGCGAGAAGGACGCCGGTCAGCCCGTAGATCGACGGGCGGGGCAGGCCTGCCCAGGCGAAGGCATCGGCGACGACCCCGTTGCGGCCGAACACGGTGACGAGCCCCAGCGCGCCGACGAGAACGGGAAGCGCCTGCGGCAGGAAGAACAGGCGAAGCACGAGATCGCGCCCGGGAAAGCGCAGGCGATCGAGCGCCAGCGCCAGCGGCACCCCGAAGAGAACCGACAGCGCCGTGGAAAGAAGCGCCTGCGTCAGCGTGAAGCCGACGACCGAGCGAAGGTAGGGATCGCTCGCGAGCGCCCAAGGCGAGGCCGGCGCCAGCCCCGCCAGAAGGGGCAGGAGAAGGATCGGCAGGAAGCAGAAGCCGACGATCGCGGCGACCACGAGCCCGCCCGCCGCGCGGCGGCGTATGGCATCGCTCGAGGTCGTCGTCGCGCCGGCCTCCGATGTGTCGGCTCCCGCGTTCAGCGGCCCAGCGCCCGCAGCCATTCCGCCGTCCATTCCGCCCGGTGCGCGGCCACTTCATCCGCGGGGATTTCCAAGGGCTTCACCGGCTGCACGAGCTTCTCGAACGCTTCGGGCAGCGGCGCGCCGGTGGAGGCGGCGGGCAGCGACCAGTTGGCAGTTGGGATGATCGACTGGAACTCCGGCGTCAGAATGAAGCGCAGGAAGCGCTCGGCGAGTTCGGGATGGCGCGAGGTCCGCAGGCGTCCGGCAAGCTCCACCTGCAGGTAATGCCCTTCGGAGAAGGCGGCGGCCTGATAGCGATCCGTTCCCTCCTCGATCATGTGATAGGCGGGCGAGGTCGTGTAGGACAGGACGATCGGCACTTCGCCCTTGGTGAAGAGCCCGTAGGATTCGCTCCAGCCGGGCGTCACGGTCAGGATGCGCTTGGACAGCTCGGCCCACTTGGCCTCCGCCTCGTCGCCAAACACCGATTTCATCCACAGGAGGAGGCCGAGCCCCGGCGTCGAGGTGCGCGCGTCCTGGATGGCGATCTTCTGCTCCGGGTCGCCCGACACGAGTTCGGCAAGGCTTTTGGGCGGGTTCTCGATGCTTTGCGTATCGTAGACGAAGGCGAGATAGGAATAGTCGAAGGGCACGAACACGTCGTCCCGGAAGCCGCCAGGAATGGTAAGGGGCGCCAGATCGACGTCGGAGGGAGCGAAGAGGTTCGTCGCCTTCAGTTCGGGGATGAGTTCGGCCGTCATGCCGAGCGCGACGTCGGCCGGCGTCGTATCCCTCTCGAGTTTCAGCCGGTTGAGGATCGCGACGCCGTCGTCCAGTCCGACGAAGCGCAGATCGCATTCGCACACGGCCTCGAACGCCTTCTCGATGCGCGGACCCGGACCCCATTCGGGCGTGAAGCTCTCGTAGGTGTAGACGGTCAGGACCGGGCGCTCCGTTTCCTGCGCTTGCGCCGCGATGGGCGCGAAAGCCAGGAGACCTGCGGGCAGGAAAAGAAGCGGGCGCATCGTCGACACTCCAAGCGTTGTGTTCGGAGCGTTGGAGGGCGATCGGCGGAATGGGGGCCCGCGAAAGCTCTCAATCCCTCCGCCGGTACGAGCCGGATCAGGTTCTGCGGGTTGGCCGAACGCCTCTCAGCCCGAAATGGGCACCCCGTGTGAGCAGGCGCATAGTTGCGGCATTCGGCGGCGCTCGGCAAGGGGGAAGGTCGCCCTCCGCCTTTCCGCCACGGCCTCTTTCCCCGAACGGGGCGGATCGTCTAAGCCCCTTGGCCATGAGCCGCTTCACCATTCTCCTGGCCGGGCCGATCGAGGCGACGTCCGAACTCCTCGCCGAAGTCGCGGGCACGCGCGTCATCGCGGCCGATGCTGGCATCCGGCATGCGGGCGCGCTGAAGGTCGTTCCCGAACTTTGGGTCGGCGATTTCGATTCGCATGTCGGGGAACCGGATCTCGTGGCCGTTCCCCGGCGGACCTGGCCGCGCGACAAGGACCGGACGGACGGGGAGATTGCGATCGCCGAGGCTTGGGCGCGCGGCGCCAGTTCGCTTCTGGTCGTCGGCGCCTTCGGCGGGCGGAGCGACCATGCCTTCTCCCATCTCGTGATCGCCTTGCGCGAAAGCGAGGCGGGACGGGACGTCGTGCTGTTCGACGGACGGGAATGGGGCTATCCCCTGCCTCTCGCTCCCCGGCGGTTTGCCGCGCGGCGGGGCGCCCAGTTCTCGATCCTGAAGTTCTCCGACTTGGGCGGCCTGACGATCGAGGGGGCGCGCTTTCCACTCGACCGGGCCGACATTCCGTTCGCCTCGATCCTGACCCAGAGCAACGAAGCTCTCGGCGACGTGACGGTCGATCTTCGAAAGGGAAGGGCGCTTCTTCTCCTGCAGGCGGATCCGCTGGTGCGTTGATGCCGGGGGGCGGCAAGCGCATCGAACGGCAGGGCTGGCCGACACGCGTCCGATCAGCTATCGTTCCACCCGGTCGGTCCCATAGCTCAGCAGGATAGAGCACCAGATTCCTAATCTGGGGGTCATAGGTTCAAATCCTATTGGGATCACCAACACTTAGCTTACTCCTTCGCGTCTTGTTTTGCACCTTGTTTTGCAAAGTCGGCGTCTAAAACAGCCTCGAATTTCGCGATGGCGTTGTCGGCCATCGTGCTTGTGCGGGCGAGGTAGCGGTCCAAGATCTCCTGCGCTCGGCGCAGAGAGTGTCCCGTCACGGCAACAATCTCACCGAGATTGCAGCCGGCCTGAAAAAGCATGGTGACTGTCGTTCCACGAATGTCGTGGAAATGCAGATCCGCGATCTTGGCCGCCGTGCAGGTCTCTTCCCATTTCTCCGCGAAATAGCGCTTTTTGAACTGCCGGCCCGTCTTAGTCGTCAGGATCAAGGTCGAGCTGCGCGGCAGGTCGTCGAGCGTGGCCTTGAGAGCCGCCGTTGCCTTCACCGTCACGAACCGTCGCGTCTTGCCTTGTCGCAAACGAATATGCGTCCCATCGTATGCGTCCCACTTCAACGCCAGAAGATCTCCCTGCCGCTGGCCGGTGTGGAGCGCCAGCACGAGCCCGAGCTTCATTTCTGGCGTTGCCTTCTCCATGAACGCATCAACGTGCTCGGGCAGCCAGATCATCTCCGAGCGATCGGACGAATAGGCGCGGTCAAAGCTGTCAAGCACATTCGCCTTCAGGTCGCCGTCCTTCGTGGCCCATGACAAGACGCGGGCGAGGATCGTGACGCGGTTGTCGGCCTCGCGCGGCTTCTCCTCCGAGAACTCGTCGTGCCACTTCAGCACCTCGCGGCGGAACGCCTTGTCCTCCAGCGCAGGAAAAGGCACCTTGCCGTAGTCGTTTTCCCAGAACTTCAGGACGCGCTTATATTCGCTCTTCGTGCTGGCGGCGAGCTTTCGCCATTTTGCGGTCTTCTCGAAGTCTCGGATGATGCCAGACAGCGTGCCTGCGGTTCGCGTCTCTACCTTGGCCTGGGCCTTCGCCATGGAGGCGAGGAACAGGGCGGTGCCCGGCTCCCCTTCCAGTCTCGTGCCCGTTGCCCGGTGGTAGTAGTAGGTCACTTGTTCCCCGCTTGCGAGCTTGGCCTTGACCCTATTGATGCCTTTGAGGCGCGCGTGCATTCTGCTTCTTCCATGCCTCGAAGGGCGACAGGGCTTCGTCCTCGTTGGCTGCACTGGGGGCAACGCCGGACATCGCCCGCTCTAGCGCCGCTCGGCTCCATCGCCGCGTGCCAGAGATCGATGCGGGCGCCACGCCCTTCCGCACCCATTTGTCGAAGGTGGACGTGCTGATACCGAGAAGGTCAGCGGCTTCCTGACGTGTGAGGATCAGCGGGCTACCCATCCTCTCGTTCTCCCGTGCTGGAGGAAAGGGCAGGCGGGGCCGGAAGCGGGCGCCAGTGGGTGAAGCGATCAGCATTGACGTTGTAGATCACTGAGCCGATGACTGGCAGCGTCCTGCTTCCAAGCACTTCCAGTTTCCCAATCTTCATGTCGGCGGTCTCTGCGTCATCGCCAGACCACCAAAACATGATGCGGATGCCGATGGGAACCGATCGCCGCGCTCTACGAGCAACGCAAGGTCAGCCATGTCGGCGACTTCCCCGACCTCGAGGACCAGATGTGCAACTTTACGCCGTCGGGTTTCATCGGAGAGGGCTCTCCCGACCGTGCCGACGCGCTGGTCTGGGCACTGACTGAGCTGATGCTCTCGACTGAACCCCAGCCCGGCAAAGCCAAGACAACGACCACGATGGGCGCATACTGATGGCCGTTGATACCCGTCACCCCGACTACACCGACCGAGCCGAGGAATGGCGGGAGATGCGTGCCACTAGCCGCGGTGCGAAGGCGGTGAAGGAGGATGGCGAAGAGTTCCTGCCGATGCCGTCGGGCTTCCGCGCACAGACGGACGGCGGCAATCGCATGTATGCCGCCTACCAGAAGCGGGCTCAGTTCCCGGAGATCGTCGGGCCGACCATCCGCGGCATGATCGGCGTCATTCATCGCACCGAAGCGCAGATCGACATGCCCGACGCCATGCAGGGGCTTTGGGAGCGAGCGACGGCTGACGGTCTGGCGCTTGAGGCGTTCCACCGACGCATCACGTCCGAACTGCTTCTGACGGGCCGCTACTCGATCCTGGCCGATGCGAAGTCGGAGGGCTCCGAGCTTCCCTACCTCGCCGGCTACTCGGCTGAGGCGTTGATCAACTGGTCGCCGGATCGCGACTTCTACGTGCTCGACGAAAGCGGTCTGGTTCGGTTCGACTTCGAATGGCGTCAAGAGAAGCGGTATCGCGTTCTGCAGCTTGTGGAGGGGCGCTACGAGGTCGAGCGCTACACAGGCACGGAGAAAGACGGCGACACTCTGCAGCCGGCCGCGCAGGGCAACAGGGCGTTGGTCCAGAAGGACACCTTCATCAGCAAGCTTCTGGTCGACGACGGCCTGACGAAGGCGCTGATCGAAGCCGGCGTCGGCAAGGAGTACCTGAAGGCTGCGAAGGCTATGCTGAAAGACTCGGTCAAGATCCTTCACGAGGACGGCACCTATCGCGCAGTAGTCGAAACCGACATGGGCGAGGACGACGTTGGAAAGTTCGTCCAGAACTGGTCGCAGTCCGATGAGGGGAAGGTGTTCATTTCCAAACCCACCGGCGGCGACGCGAAGGGCGGCGACGGCCAGCGCTTCGGCGACAACCCGTTCGACACGAAGGGCGGCACCGTGAAGCCGAACCTGACCAAAGCCCAGGAACTGATCGCGTCAAACCCCGAGAAGGCCCGCCAGATGGCGAAGGCCGTGGGGCACGCAGTCACCTGGTAATCGCATTCCGGCGTCAGTGACGCTTCCGCCTACGCAGGCCTCGCCCAGTGGGGTGGCCGAACCGAAACCCTTTCACCCCACTGATCGACAGGAGCCATTCCTATGGCCACCACCCGCCTGCAGGACGTCATCTACGGCCCGCTGTTCCTGCCCACCACGATCCAGCGCATCGCCCAGCTTTCGCGCCTGCGCAACTCGCCGATCGTCTCCGCTGATCCCGAGATCCAGCGCTTTGCCAACGGTCCGGGCGACATCGTCCAGATGCCGTTCTGGAACGACCTGACCGGCGCCTCGAACGTCTCGTCGGACGACCCGGCTCAGGCCGCCGTTCCGAACAAACTGACCCAAGGCCAGGACATGGCCCGCAAGGTCCGCCGGAACAACGGCTGGCAGTCTGCCAACCTCGTCGCGGCCGTGCTCGCGGAGGATCCGCTCGACGTCGTCGCCCAGCTCATTGCCGAATACTGGGTGCGGGACGAAGAGACCGTCCTCGGCCAGGTCATCAACGGCGTGTTCGCGTCGTCCGGCATGGCTGGCAACAAGCTCGACGTCGCGTCGGAAGCGGGCGCGACTACGCCCGTCAAGCTCGACCCCGAGGTGGCCGCCAACGCCTATGCGCTGTTGGGCGAGTACGGCCATGCCTTCACGCCGATCGCTGGAAGCGTTCGCCTGACAATCCTCGACGGGGAGGGGCGACAAGCTTCGGTCGGCACTCCTGGCGGCAATGTGGTCCGCTACGCTGGCGTCATCGCCATTCAGGTGTTCACCGAAGGCGGGAAGGGCACTGCGGCCAGTCGCGAGCTAGAGGACGCTCTGTCCGATCTGTTCCGCAACGCCGAGATCGATTCAATCCGGTGCGGCATTCCCTACGTCTCCGGCAGTGTCGAGGACCCGCCCTTCCTTATGCAGACGGTCATGGTGCCGTTCACGCGGGACAGCTTTCACGCCTGACGATGTGTCCCACGTTCCCCGCACGGTTTTTGGCGAGAGGCGGCAAGGCTCAAAAATGGGATTGTCGGGCCAGCCGCTGACCCCGCCGCCTCTCACCAAAACCCACCCCGACGCAACCCACCCCGGCTCGCCATTCGGCGGGCCTTTTTCATGGAGCAAACCATGCCCACCACTGGCATCCGCGCCGGGGCGAACTCTTCCGACACCCGCCTTGCGATCGTGAAGGAAACGGCCTGGGCCGTCGTCCCCGCCAACCCCGCATTCCAAGCGCTGCGTTTCACGTCCGAAAACCTCCAGCCCGCCAAGGAAACAACCCGCTCCGGCGAAATCCGCCCCGATCGCAACGTCGTGGACGAGATCCTGACCGGCCGCTCGGTCGCCGGCCCGATCGGGTTCGAGCTTTCCTACGGCGCATTGGATATGCTGCTGGAAAGCCTCTTCTTCTCCGAGTGGGGCGGTACTGGCTCCAACACGATCAAGAACGGCGCTGGTCTCGGCCAATCGTTCACCGCAGAGCGCACGCTGCGCCTGCCCGGCGGCACGTCGCACTACACCCGGTTCAACGGCCTCGTCGTAAACTCTCTGTCGCTCGACATCACAGCCGGTGCGCTCGTCACCGGCTCCATGGACGTCATGGGCAAGTTCGGCGGCGCAGGGACGACGGCCATCGCCGGTGCGACCTACGCCGACGCTCCGCAGAACCGCGTCATCAACGCGGCCACGCACTTCGCCGGCCTGACGATTGCAGGCGTCGCCGAGGCACCGATCGTGCGTTCGATCAGTCTCAACATCACCAACAACCTGCGAGCCCAGCGCGCCGTCGGCGATCTCGACAACATCGGCATGGGCCTCGGTCAGTTCGAAGTGACGGGCTCCGTCGAAGCCTACTTCAAGAGCGGCTCCCTTCTCGACGCCTTCCTCGCGCACACCGATCTCGGCCTGCAGTTCGCGCTCGGGACGGAGGCGGGCAAGAAGTACCAGTTCTCGGTTCCGACCGCCGTTCCGACCGGCTCGCCCGGCGGCAATGCCAACGGCAACGACGACGACATGATGCAGACGTTCGACTTTACGGGCGTTCTGGATCGCACGTCGGGCACGCCCATCGGCGCCACCATCCAGATCGTTCGCGGAGTGTCCTGACCATGCGTGTCGAGATCATCGAAGGCTTCGAGGTCGATACCGCCAGCGGTCCCGTCCGCTACGAGCGCGGCCAGGTCGTCGGCAACGGTCAGAAGAACTGGGTCGACAAGGGTCTTGCCGTCGAGGCGGCCGACGAAGCGCCCAAGACCAAGCCCGAACCGGAATCGGCCGAGAAGCCGAAGGGCTGACCGGCTGACACGCGCCGGCGGTTCTGTCGGGGGCTGCCGGCGCACCCACCCACCCCGACCCACCCGACATCAAGGAAACCCGACATGCAGATCGACGGCTATGTGAAGCCCGACAAGGAAATCGCCCTCCACCAGGGCGTCAGCTTCGAGTACCCGACTAAGTACGGCGACGTTCATATCACGGCACGGCTGGCCGGCCGCGACAACGTGAAGTGGCGCCTCGCGATGAAGGTGCACAACGAGTACCTCGAGCGCCGCAAGAACCTCGACAGCCTCGACGACAAGGAATCGGAACGCCGATTCCTCGGGATCGTCTACGAGAACCTCGTCATCGACTGGTCCACCACGATCAAGTCCGACGGCGCCGAGATCGAGGCGACGAAGGAGAACTTCGTGGAGCTCATGTCGAACCCGGCGACGTCGAACGTCCTCTCGGTGTTCCTGCGGGACGCTTCGGACGAGACCCACTTCCGGCCGCTCTCCGACGAGGAAATGGAGGGAAACTCGCTCAAGCCGTCCGATGGGTGATCGAATGGGGCGATAAGGTCGAGTGGCTTCGGGAGATGGTGCCCGACAGTCCCCACCTTGCTTCCCAACCCGACATCGGGCCGCTGGAAGAGTTCATCTGGTCGATGTTCTGGAGCCTCCATGCGGGGCGCCAGATCGGCATGAGCGGCTATCAGGCGATCCCCGTGGTCGAGGTCATGGCGTACTGCGCCCTGGCCGGCATCACGGATGCTTCGGAGCGAATGCTGCTCCTCCGGCTCATGCAGGTGATGGATCGCGAGATGCTCGCCGTGCTGGCGAAGAAGGCCGATAAAGACCGGAAGCGGGGGAAGTGATCCGCTTCCGGCAACGCAGGCGATCAATCCGGCGATGTTCGATGCCCTTTTCGGGTAGGTCAGAAACGACACGCCGACCCAAATTGCATGAATACGCATGAAACACGACGAAACGTACCGAAACGATACGGAATGGACAGAAACAGCGTGTAGCCATATATCCGCAACGGCGGACATGTTGTCCGCTCAACGGAACGAGCAAGCACGATGAATAGGATGCTTTCCAGCTTCGTCGCCAGCCTCGGCACCCTTGCGTCGCTGTGGCCCGCGACGACACCGCATAGATACCCGCACGAGTCCGAAATGGACGCCCTGCGGACCGATGTCGTGAAGGTTGGGGCTGATCTCAGCCGCACCATAGAGCGTGAGCATGCGAAACTCGAAGCGCGGTCGTAACAACACGATCGCACCGGGTCGGGCTGGGGTTCCAGCAACTCCACCCGCCGCATCCTCCACACAGACAGTCGTCACGCATAGCGAACGGTTCTGGCAGGGGCCTCTGCCCCCGCCACAGACGCTTGAGGAATTTCGGCAGATCGTGCCGGATGCGCCCGAGCGCATTTTCGCGCAGTGGGAAGCTGAATCGGACCATCGTCGGAAATACGAGAACACTGCTCTCGCCGGCGCACTCAAGCGCGAGCGTCGCGGGCAGTTCTTTGCCGTAGCTTTCGCCCTAGGAGCTCTAGCTCTTGCTGCACTCGCAGTCGTCTACGAACAAGCGTGGGTCGCTGCGGTTATAGGCAGCGGCACGATCGCTACGGTTGTTGGCGCGTTCCTCTATCAGCGAACGAACGCGAAGTGACCGTCACCTCCTACCCCCGCCCCATATAAAACAGCGCGATCAGCACCGAGCCGACGATCCCGGCCGCCAAAGCCGCAATCGCGATGCCGAGGATGATGCGCTGGAGGCTGGAGGGGCGGTCGGCGGGGTCTGTAGGGAGTTGATGAGGCGGGGTCTTCATTCGACGTCGACCCGAACGAACTCCCCGATGTCGCCGCGCCCATAGATTTGCACTACCACGAACACGTTCCCTCTCATCACGCGAGCCGCCGCTGCCCGCGAGATGCTTCCCCTCGCCAACATGTTCTCCAACTCGCCGCGATTGACTGCCGACGAGAAGAACGTGTCGCCCTGATCTCCTCGATCGCGAATCCCATAGGCGTGATAATTGGCGCGATCTTGTCGGATCACCTGCCAAGGTCGCGTCAGCGGCCGGCCGCTGGAATTGTAGAGGTCGTCTCGGCTGATGAACGCCACATAGGATTCGATCAATTCGGCGTCTGGTCGATCTCGTAGGAGAATACCGGATTGCGCATACGCCGGCGCCGCAATCGCGCATGCGAGAAAGGCTACAGCAGCTAAGCCCTTCATTCCGCAATCTGCCTATTCGGAATCGTGCGGCCTGCGGAGATCGCATCAATTGTGAGCTCGCGCCGGATCTTTTCCTGCTTTGCCCGAACCATCCCCGGGATCAGGAACAGATCAACCAGAAGCCAGATGAAGCCGACGAGTACCAGGTAGGACAGGATTTGCAGGATCGCCGACAGCGGCCGACCAAGGTAGAACCTGTGTGCTGAAAACAGTCCTAGGAAGAACCACAGCAGATAGGCGAGCGTCACGTTAGGTCCGTCGTTTCCAACGCGGGTTTCGATGATCAATCGTTCGTGCGCATCCAGTGACATAGCCATCCTCGCCGCAGCGAGAATCGCCGCCTGATCCGCGAAATTACTCAGGGATATTCCCCTACTGCAAGGCGTCCTTTTGGGCGCTTTTTCTACGTGAGGCTGTATGGCTGAGCTTTCAATCAAGATCGACCCTCGGCCTGCTGTCGATGCCGCTGAGAAGGTACGCGATGGGTTGGACTCCGTTGCCTCCTCTGCGGATCGCATGGAGAAGGCACTTGATGGAGCAGGCAAGTCCGCTGGAAGCATGCAGCGGGGGCAACGGGTTGTGCAGCGGACGGCTGCAGACATCGAGAACGCCTTCAAAGGCGTAAACTCGGCCGCAGATCGCATGGGCCGCTCGGCAAACGACAACATTCAGGGCATGCAACGGCATATGATCGCTGCTGCGAGTGCTGCTGGGCGGCTTGGCGTTGCGTTCGATGTCGCGAAAGTGTCCGCTCTTAGCCTAGCATCGGCCGCAACCGTCGCTATGCGCGCCTTCGCCCCGCTCATGGCCTTGGCAGGCGGTGCCGCGGCAATTTCAGGTGTCGTCCGGACTTCGACCGAGTTTGAAAGCCTTGGCGCTAGCCTGAAGACCGTCACCGGGTCGGCAGCGAATGCCGAGCGGGCCTTTGCATACCTTCGCCAGTTCGCTGTCGACACACCTTATGGGCTCCAGCAGACGACTGAAGCTTTCATCCGCTTGCAGGCGCTTGGGCTCGACCCGTCGCGCAAGGCGTTGGAGAGCTACGGCAACACCGCTTCCGCGATGGGCAAGCCCATCATGCAGTTCGTCGAGGCTGTTGCGGATGCTGTGACGGGTGAAAACGAGCGCCTGAAGGAGTTCGGCGTCCGAGCTTCGGTGAACGGCGAGAAGGTCGCCTACACATTCCAGGGCGTTACGACCACCATCGGGAACAACGCGAAGGAGATCGAAGAGTATCTCCGCCGGCTTGGAGAGGTCCAGTTCGGCGGTGCCATGTCAGAGCAAATGGATACGCTAAAGGGGGCGTTTGCCAACTTCGGGGACGCAGCAGAAGGCTTCCAGAACGCGATCGGTGAAGGCGGTATGAGCGCCGCGATCAAGCGCGTCGTAGGCGATATGTCCGACATGCTCGCAGCGAACGACGGCTTGGCACGGTCGATCGGGGCAGCAATTGGCGGTGCCATCAATCTCTATGCAGACGCATGGGATGCCGCCAGTGCAGCGCTTAGTGAAGGGTGGAAGTGGATCACGGCCACTGCGGAAGTGCTTGGCGCGATGCTCCCGAGCTTCCAGGGATTGGGCGAGCAGGTGGTCTCCGTTGGTTCGGGCATGGCATCCGCCGCTCAAACGTTCGCTGCAGCTTGGAATGACGCTGGCCGCGCAATCCTCACTGCGCTGAATGTCATCATCGGCGCAGGAGTTGGCGCCTACCAGTCGGTGATTGCGACTTGGGATCAGCTTCCTGCGGCGTTCAGCGCGCTCGCGAAGGGCGCTGCCAACATGCTGATTTCGGGTCTCGAACTCGGAGTGAACGGAGCGCTGGCGGCCGTCAACACCGTGATCGATGCGATCAACAGCGTTGCTCCGGAGTTCGCCCAGGTTCCGACGGTACCAGGGCTCGACCTGTCGGACTACAAACAGAGCTTGACGGAGGCCGAGAGTGCCACGTCCGACACCGTAGGTGTCATCATGGCGGCAGCTACATCGACCGATTATTTCGGCGGTGCTCTCTCCAAGCTGGCGGAACCGTTTGCCGCGGTTGGAGCGAAGATCGTAGAGGCGAAAGACCGGATCGATGATGCGGCCGCTTCCACGCAGAACATGGGCGACGCTGCGAAGCTGACCGGCGAAGGATTCCGGATCGCTACAGATGGGGCGAACAGCACTGGGACAGCAACCGCAGAGGCAGGGAAGAAGGCCGAGAAGGCGACAGAAGCCTTCCAGAAGCAGCGTTACAGCGTTGCCGAGATTGCTGCCGAACTCCAGCGTCAGATCGACATGTTCGACGCGTCAGAGGGCGCGACGGCTCGTCTGGAGTTCGTCACGCGCGAGATGGCGAAGGCGTGGGACATCGCGCGTGAAGCCGGTCTCAAGGCGATCCCGGCCGAGACCCTGGCTGCCATCAATGCGGCGGCAGGGCAGGTCGAGGTTCTAACCGACAAGCTCAACGCCATGCGCCTCACGCGCACGGCGACGACCAATCGCTTTCGGGCGAGGGTCTGCAAGAGAGTAATCGCCTTCTTCGCCTGCAGATCGCCACCATGGGCGGCGGGCTGCAGCGGGTGGAGCAGGCGTCCGATCGGGGCGCGCGCGCCGCCGAGAAGGCGGCACTGACGGCCAGTCGTGACAACTCCTTGAGGAAGGCGGCATGATCTACCTGATCGAGGCCGAACCGCTCGACCCGGCGACGGGAGTGGTTCGGTCGCTGCGCTACGGCTCGGCGGGCTACATCACCGAACCCGGCGATGTGCCCGCCCACGCCTGGTTCGAGCCACGCGTTTCGGACGCCGGCAACTTCGAGCGCTACCTGTTCTCTCGCGGTCGTACGCGCGGGGAAAGCGCGCTCGACGGCGGCAACATCAAACTGGTGAACCCGGACGGCGAACTCGATTTCCTTCTCGATCTCGCGCTCGACGGGCGGGCAATCCGCATCCTCGCCCTGGAGGATGCGGAGGCCCCCTGGTCGAGCCGGCAGACGGTGTTCGTCGGCTTGATGGAACAAGCGACCTTTGCCGGTCGCGAGGTCGAGATCCGCATTCGCGATCGCCTCGACCTCCTGCGCGAGACGATCCAGACCGAACGCTTCAAGGGCACGACGACGTCGGGAGACGCCACCGAAGCGGAAGGTAACGTCGATCTGAAGGACGTCCTGGTGCCCGAGCTGTTCGGCTCGCCTCGGGCCATCTCGCCGATCGTTGTGGATGCATTTAACCGGATTTACCGGGTGGCGCGGTTTCTCGACGGTATCACCGCCGTGCGCGATACCGGCGTCGCTTTGACATTCATGCAGGACTATCCGGATGTCGCCAGCCTAAAGGCTGCAACGCTGCCGGTCGGGGGGTATGCCACCTGCCTCGCGCTCGGCCTCGTTCGCACGCAGATGGTGCCGGGCAGCCTGACGGTGGACGCCTATGTCGGGGCAACGATCGCCGATCGCTCGGCCGCGCGCCTCGTGCGCCAGATGATCCCCGCCGCCATGATGGTCGACGAGGACGACTTTGACACGCTTCACGCGGCCAACCCGGCCGAATGCTACGCCTGGACGGGGACGAGCGAGACCACGATCCTCGCCGTGGTGATGGCGCTCCTCAACTCGATCGGCGCCTCGATCAACGTCGATCTTCTCGGCGTCGTTCGGGTTCGTCGGCTGGAGCTGCCGATCGGGGATGGCGTCGTCTTCGACGAGACGAACATCCTCGACCGGGGCGAGGGTTTCAGCCGGAACGCGCCGGGCGATCAGGGCGACGGCGTGCCCGCTCGTTCTGTCACCCTGCGCTGGGGGCGAGCCTATACTGTCTACAGCGAACAGGATCTGAAGGCTGCCGACGACAACGTGCCGGAGGCGGTTCGCTCCTTCGTCACGCAGGAGTGGCGGAAGGAAGTCGTCACGTCAGACGAGAACACGCTGCGCCATCCGAAGGGGCCGGAGATCATCTTCGACACCTGCTTCGTCTCGCAGGCCGATGCCAAGGCCGAGGCGGAGCGGCTGATGGCGATCTACGGCGCCAGGCGAGACTTCTTCACCTTGGAGGTCGCGAGCGACGAGGCGGCCGGGATCGAGATCGGCGACGTCGCGACGCTGGCGCTCGACCGGTTCGGCTTGGCCGAAGGCGAGCCCGTCCGCGTCATGGGGATGGACGTCACCTTGAAGATCAACACCACCACGATCGAGGTTTGGCGCTGATGGCCCGATGCCTGTTTCTGTATCCGAACCTCTCGGACCAGCGGCGCGGCGCCACGCCCGGCGCCGAGCTGCGGGGCGGGGGGTGGATCCTGCCGCTCGTCAACGCGCAGAACCGCATCCTGTCGAAGGTGGCGCGCTCGCGCTCGCTTCTGCCGGCGGACACGCAATTCGACGTCGTCTTCGACGCCTATGGCGAGATCCGCGCCATCGTCCTCGTCAACCACAACTTCTCGCCCACGGCGCGCTGGCGCCTGACGGCTTGGGACGACGACGGGTCCTATTACGATCACGCCTACCAAGTCGAAACGGATGTCTATCCGACGCTCGGCTATCCCGAGGACACGCCGTTCGAGCGCGCCAACTGGTTTGACCAGAAGCCGCTCCTGCAGGATCTGGAAGGCTTCACGCAGAATGCCATCCACGTTCTGCCGGAGCCGCGCTACGAGCGGCACTGGCGGATCGAGGTGATCGACGAGGAGAACGAGGTGGAATACCTCCAGTTCGGCCGCCTGTGGATGGCGACCGGCTGGCAGCCTTCGCACAACATGGCCTACGGCTCCTCGGCGCTTGCCTTCGATACCGCGACGACGTCGGAAGCGTCGATGTCGGGGGCGAAGTTCTTCGATCCTTGCGCCTCCTACCGCACGCTTTCGATCGGCTTCCAGAACCTGCCTGAGCAAGAGGCCCTGGCGCGTGGCCTCGAGCTGATGCGCCGCGCTGGCAAGCACGGCGAGCTTTTCTACATCGACGACCCGGACGATGCCGAGAACCTGACCCGCACGAGCTTCCTCTGTCATTTCGAGGAACTTCTGCCCTGGGAGCGGGTGGCGTTCGAGCGGGCCAATATCGGATTCCGATTAGAGGAACTTCTGTGATGGCATTCACCCCGGAAGAGATCGCCGCCGGGGAGCGGCTGGGGCTTCTGAACATCGGCAAGTTCTCGCCTTCGAACCCGCTGGGGCTCGGGCAGGGCGGGCAGCGTAACTTCATCACCGGCGCCCATGACCTCGCGTTGTTCGGCAAGGCCGTGGTGCGCGAGACCGAAGCCATGCGCTCGGCCTCGGCCGAGCTGGCCGCGCAGGTGCAGGCAGCCGCGATCCTGATCGCAGGTGGAGCGGTTTCGTCCATCACGGTCGGCGGCGTGACACAAACCGGCGCGGTGACGATCGACCTCGCGGAGGTCTCGGAAGCGGCCGAACAGAAGCTCGCCGAGGTGCAAGACGCTCTCGATCAGCTTTCGGCATCCAACGCAGCGATCCGCACCAACGCGGCCGCCTATTCTCTTGCCTTCGGAGGCTGAACCCCATGCCCAACACCGCAGCCATCGGCGGCGCATCGCTGACCACCTCACTCACCACCGTCGTCACCAACACGGCGTCCGAGGGGAAGGTGCGCACCTATGAGATCGCCCTGTCGAACATCAAGACCTATGCGACCGACAGCGCACCCGATCCGCAGGTGCCGCAGTGCTTGCTGATCGATGCCAGCGCGTCCAACGTCTCGCGGCCGATCCTGCCGACAAACGTCATCGTCAAGCGACGCGATGCCATCTCGCGCCGTGTGGTGCTCGATCCCGGCGACAGCCTGCAAATCAGCGCCTCGGAGGCCAGCGCAATCTACGCGCATGTGCAGAAGATCTTTGAGGAGCCGGCTTGATGGATGCGTTCGCTATGGGCGTTGGGCGCCCCTTCGATCGTTTGTCCGATCGCGCTGCCTCCGGGATGTCGCAGAAATCGACGGTAACTATTCTGGCCGAGTTCAACGGCCCGAGTGCTCCGGCCTCGCCTTGGTCGGGTGCTTCTCAGACCTTCGTTGTACCGGAAGGCGGGATCTATACGATCTATGCGTGGGGACGTGGTGGTCGCGGTCGTGGTGTCAGGGGGTCGGGAACAGCGTCCGGGGGCGCGAGCGGGGCGGCGTGCAAAAAGGTCGTCGAACTCGATAGGGGTGTGCAGCTTGCGTTGAAGATCGATGCCAGCGGCAACGCGACGGTCGTGGGTTCGAGCGTCAACATGTCGGCGGGCGCCGCAACCGATCAGACGCCGGGCGTCGCCTCCGGAGGGGATATCAACCTTCAGGGCGTTGCCAACTCCGGCAGCAATGGCGCCTCGGCTCCTGGCTTCTCCGAATTGCCCGGCGGCACGCGGTCGCAAGGCGCCAGCAGTTCGAGCGGCGACGAAGCTTCGCTAAATGCAGGTCATCCAGGTGCGGGTTCCGGTGGTGCCTTTGCGCCGGCTACCAGCGGCTATACCGCGACCCCAGGCTCGCCCGGCGGCGCGCAGATCGTTCTTGTTTACGCGGAGGCCAGCGGATGATCGACCTCTACCGTCGCCACAACGGCCCGCCCGAGAAGCTGCCCGCCATCGCCTATACCGACGAGGGCTGGTCGCGCACCGATCTCGCCAACCAGCCGGACAGCCGCAGGGAGCTCGGGTTCGTGTTCTTCGCCTCCTATGATCCCGCCACGCAGCGCGTCGTCGAGGACGGTGGAACGTGGCAGATCGAGGCCATCGGCGGCGAGCCGGTGACGGGTCAGGTGTTCTCCGTCACCATGCGGCAGGCAAAGCTCGCGCTTCTCGGCGCGAAGATCCTTGACCAGGCCGACGCGGCGATCGCGGCCATGACGGGCGACGACGGCCGCCGGGCGCAGATCGAATGGCAGTCGGCCACCGTCCTGCGGCGCGATCATCCGCTCGTCGCCGGCATCGGCTCGGCGCTCGGCCTCGACGAGGCGGCGATCGACGCCCTTTTCGTGGCGGCTGCCAAGATCGCGTGAGCGCCTACACCGAGACCGTCGTCGTCTTCGAACGCCTCGACGGAATCCTCTACCGCCAGCACGGGCGCACGAGTTGGGAGATCGGAGCGAAGGGCTCCGGCTTCTGGGTCCATATCGACGACGGGACGGTGTTCGACGTGTCGATTCCCTGGGCGCTGCGCTGGGCGTTCGATCCGCACGACCCGCGCTATCTTAAGGCGGCCGCACTTCACGATGAGCTTCTGCGGCGCGGCTTTGATCGTGTCACGGCGGGTGGGGCGTTCAACGCGGCGCTGGCAGCGGATGAGGTATCTGCGGTCCGGCGCTTCGTGATGGTGGCCGCCGTCGCGTTCTACGGGTGGGTGTGACGGAATGTCTCATGCGAGTGTTGTAAACACGCAAGGATTGCTGTGCACACGCTATGGTTATGACGTAGCGTAACCCCTGCGCTTTACGAAGGGGGAGCCAATGAAGCGATTGCATACGCATCCCAATCGACTGGTCCGAGCCATCATCATCGCACAGTACGTCGCGCTTGAGCTCGGATCGCCGTCCGTCAACAACTTGCTCAACGCCGCCCTGATCGCTGCCGAAGCCAGCGAAGCGGATCGCACCCCTAACCCTGCCGCCTGACGATCCACGTCAAGCGAGCCCGGCCATCGTGCCGGGTTTTTTGTTGTCCATCCCGGCGCCCGTGTGGCGCCTTTTTCATGAGGTGAACCCGTGGCCGCGAAAGTCCTAAGCCGAGATCAACTCCGCCGAATTCGACTCCGGACGTCAGGCGATACCCCCGGCTCGGGTGGCGGGTTCGTGCAGCCGCCTTTGCCGCTTTCCGTGCTTGGAATGCGCGGCGACAACAACGCGGCGCTGGAGACTCAGCGGGCCTGGATGGCACCGACGACCGTCCCCGGCGCCCATCTCTTCGTCGAAGCCGGACAGACTTGGGCTGAGAACCTGACCATCGCGCAGCAACAGGAGAGCACAGCCTATCCCGGTTCGACAGCCATCTTCGATGTCGGCTTCCCGATAGCCACGCCGACACAGCCCTTGGCCGAGACGATCGCGGGCACCCATGACGCCGTGATCACGCAGATCGGGCAGGTGATCTCGCGCATGTGCAAGAACGCCTACATCCCGATCCGTCCCGGACACGAGGGCAACCACCGATCGGCGTTCCCGGCTTGGACCTACAACAAGGACGGGGGCGCAGCGCCCTATAAGGCGGCCATGCGCCGGGTCATCGGTCTCCTGAAGGCTGTCGATCCGCGCTTCCGCTTCACGTGGTGCCTCGTTCCGACCCCGACGAAGTGGGATGCCAGCTTCAACTGGCAGGACGGCTATCCCGGCGACGACATGATCGACCTCATCGGCGTCGATCCCTACTTCGTCACGTCTCAGGGGCTTAACCAGCAGCAGGACATCCTGCGCAAGATCGCGGGCTCCGACAGCAATCTCGACGACGGCTTCAACGCTTTCTATGCCTTCGCTCAAGCGCGCGGGAAGGGTTTCTGCTTCCCCGAGTTCGGCCTCAACGAAGACGGCCGAGACTGGTTCGCAGGCCTGGAGCGCTGGTGTGCCGGTAAGAAGATCGCCCACGCCTTCTACTGGGATAAGAACGTCCCCGGGCAGGCGGATTTCGCATGCAAGCTGACCGACGACAGCAAGCCGATCGCGGCGAAGACCTTCAAAAAGATGCTTGGGTCGGGCTCGGCCTGGGCGGCGCAACGCGACGGCACCTATCATCCGCTCAACGCGCTGGCCGGCAAGCTGCTCGCCTTCTGGCAGTTCGATCGCGACGACCTCGTGGACGTGGCATCCGGTACCGTCACGGGCGCGCGCGACATGGTGGCCTATTTCAATGCCCTCCAGGCAACGGCAGCCAATCAGCCCGCCTATGCCGCAACCTGGGCCGGAAGCGTGAATTGCCTCGCATTCGACGGCTCGAACGACTTCCTGTCCATCGCCAACTCGCTGGCATCGGGGGCGGCTGATATCGAAGTCTGGGCCTTGGTACAGAACGAGGCGACGGACACGACGACGCAGCGCACTCTCATGGCGATCGGCGGAGGGACCTACGGCACGCAGATCCGCATCTCGAAGCGGGCAGCCGACGGCTTCCTCCAGATGGTGGTCGGCACCGGCGGCACCGGCACGGCGACAGTGGTCGCCCCCCAGGCGTCCGGCCCTAACCGCACGCTGTTCCGCGGCAAGGTAGGCCCAACGGCTTCGATCGTCGAAGTGGATGGGGTTGCGAGCGCTGCGGTTTCCGCCGTCCCTGCGATCACGGCAGGAAGTTCCATGATCGGCGCTCTCAGCGGCGGATCGAACCCGTGGCAGGGCAAAATGCGCGATATCTACGTTACGCAGGCGCTTACGAACGCCGAAGCGAACCAGATGCGCAACTACCTGCTCGATAGGCGATGACGTGGCTAAGCGGTCACGTCACCTCATCGATCGCTTCGCTCGGGGGCTAACGCTTTCCAAAGACTAGGAAGTTGGAAATGAATTCGACAAACTCCCCCCAGAGGCTCTTTCGAGGCGCTAAGCCAAGCTTTCTCCACCCACGTTCCAAAAGGTAGACGTTGCAGCTAGCTCCCCAACTATCGCTCCTGTCGTAACCTATGAGCCTGTCATCGAGTGCAGATATGAAATACCACTGTTCATCGAGTTCGTCTTCGAACTCGTGATCGAACATACGAAGGCTACCGCCGTTGTCGGCAATTCGGCGGAGTAAGTCCTCAGTCCTTCGATCCATCTCTAGTGCGTTCTCATATTATTTGTTTTTCCGACCCTCTATTGCCAATGCTCGGAGATGAGAGGCGGCGCGATCTATGTGGGGACCCGCGCAGGTGCCGCATCCAGCGCAGCGGCAATCGCATCCCACATCGGCTTAGGACGGTACTGATCGTCGTAAGGAAGGCCCCTAGTCTTCGTTCCATCGGCTCGTTTGTACTTCTCCAGGTCTGACAGCCAAGAATACTCGTCCGTGATCCCCCAACACAGCACACCAGCGCAAGCCGGCGAGTCCAAGGCAGTGTCAAGAAAGCTCTTGGTGACTGCGGCAATATCAGCATCACGTTCCGCTGGGTCTGCAGGACCGTCAACATCGGCAACATCGAATTCAGTGACCATGACTTGCAATCCGAACCCTTCCAACTCGCGAAGGAATTTGGCGAACACTTCCGGTTCGAAACGATCCCGATAAGGCTTTAGGTGACCTTGGATGCCATAGCCCTCGATTGGCACGTCCCGCTTCTTCAAACGCTCAAGAAGCCTTAAAGTCGTGTTGCGCCGGTCCTCGTTCCACCGAACGTCGTTCTCAACGCTATAGTCGTTTAGGTACAGCTTCGCCTCGCCAGCCTTCTCTTTTGCGGCGTGGA
Organism: Aureimonas sp. ME7; assembly: GCF_903970965.1. Taxonomy (GTDB): domain Bacteria; phylum Pseudomonadota; class Alphaproteobacteria; order Rhizobiales; family Rhizobiaceae; genus Aureimonas. The sequence goes on from NZ_CAJCKW010000009.1 coordinate 199,333, forward strand.
ATGCGATATCGATGTGACGCTCACCAAGTGCTCGCCACCACGGATTATCAGTGCGCATGCCATTCCAGTCTGCCTGTTGAGGCTCGATTACCTCATTGACGACATCCCAGGACTGCATCCGAGAGCCATAGCGGTCGATCACCCGATCGATATATGAAATCAGCAGTTGCTCGCGTTGAGCCACTGGAACCATAAGTGCGTCTTCCAGCCAATCCGGGTTGGCCTGGAACCAGCAGAGGGTATGTCCACGCACTGCCTGTCCGTTGTCGGCAGCAAAATTCATGGCTTTGTCCGCACCGGCGAAAACGTATTGGCCAGGACTGGGCTCGACGTTCTTCCGCTTCAATTCGTACTCGTGAACCAGCATATTGGCTTGAGTGGCAATCAGGTCGGTATACGGCATATCAGTGCCCAGCTGCGGTGACTTCACCGCGCAGCCAAAGACCAAGCCTTTTGCGTCGGCCCGTTCGCGGAGCGAGCGACTATCCGCAAAACCGTGACGCGGCCACGGCAAGCCAAGCATGCCAGCCGATGTTAATGTAGCGCCGAGTTTCAAAACGTCGCGTCGATGCAAGGTCGTTCCTTCCAAGATTCGTCGTACCGTAGGAGTGACGGGCGCCCTACCGTCCCATCAGCCTACTGTTCGCGCACCGGGATGCACCCCGGCCGAGTTCCCCGCGCCCACCTTGCGCGCAAACTTCGTTTGGATTCGTCCGCGGCGTTTGTACTCAAGCCTCTCTGCATGAACCTCAGCTTGAGTTTCGACGTAGGCGAGGCGCGTGATAAAGACCGTTATCATGAGGATTGACCACGCCTCTTTGTCGATGTTGTAGAACTGCGCCTCAAAAAAGTTTTCGAAAATGAAGAAGAACATCAGTGATGCGAGCATCGCATATGTCGGCGCATAATAAGATGGAGCGAACAGGATCTGTCTGATCGGAGCCAAAATGGAGGCGCAGACTGCCAGTCCTAAGCCGATTATGCCAGTCGTAGCAAGGACTTCAATGTAGCCACTGTGGGCATGTCCTACCGCCAGCGTGAACCGTGAAGTCACGTAATCCGCAGAGTGAACGCCCCAAAACGAGTTGAAACCCGCTCCCAGCCATGGGTTGTCGATGATGTATCTGACTGCGACTTCCCAAATCGCTACACGTCCACTGAATGATTGGGGGTCGTTGAAGACTCTCTCGACGACGTCCCAGTTCATCGTCACGATCAGGGCCAAGAGCCCTACAGCCATATAGGCGCCGATCAAAAAGGCCGGGCGTCCGTTCCTGTTCCGACAGAAATACCAATAGGTTAACCCGCACGCGAGTGAGGGAATGAGCAGATTGTGTGGTGTCTTGGATTGGGTTTTGTATAAGAACAGGGCCGCTAAGGCCAGCATTCCCAAATCCCGCCACCTTCTTTTGATCAGGAAGACGTAGAAGAAGAAAATCACCGCGGCACCCATGACCGCGCCTGCGATATTCTTATGGAAGAAGATTCCCTTCCAATTGCCAATCAGTGCGACATCGATCTCGTCACCAGGATGGATTCCATATGGGAGCGGAAGCGACAAATATGACAGAAAGATACACAGTGAGAACGTAAGGTATAGAGTTTTGAATGCTTTCTTAACGCCCATAACGTCGAGTAGGAGTGCGGCAATGAGCGCGACCATTGCCATCAGCACTGCACGACGGAAAGCAATCGCCGGCTGATCTGACCAGCTGAAGCTGACTAGCATCCATGATATCGTCGCCAACTGCAGGAGCGATATTGTTCTAGGCATTCGCACGCCGCGCTTGGCTAGATACAGCACCACCGTCGTCAGGAAGAGCGCGATGAAGATCAACTGGCGGTAGATGCTCGCGTCGGCGTTCGACGAGAATTCGATCAGTTCGTCATCAATCGAGCTGGAGGCGGTCCACCTTGGCTTGAAGAGGAGTGTCACCAGGAAGAATGACATGATGTAGACGACGAGGTCTCCGCGAAATAGGACCTCGAATGGGGACGATTGCGTCGTTAAGGCCAGCCTGCTCTCGGTTCTGCTCATGGTTCCCTATTCCACTAAGCCCCTGCCGTCCCAGGCATATGCCAGCTCGACGAACCTCAAAGGCACCAGCCGAAGGGCAGGAAATGCCCTCTGCTGCATCGCATCATACACAAATGGGGTGAAGTGATGAACTATGGCGTTTCAGCGTAGGGTGGTCAGCTTCAGGTTTGCCGGCCGTTTGGATTCGCAGCACCATCATGGGTAGGTCTACGTATGGCTTATTCGCTGGCCTTGGCCCCCATTGGATCGAACGATCCGATGGGCCGGCTTTGGTTGCCCGCATCGGCAAGGTTCAGGCCAGAGAAAATCTTTCAAATACTAATTGAATGAGTTTCAAATCAAACCTGCCAAGTTCGGCAAGTCTGAAAATTTTGCGAGTACCGTCGAGTCATGTCCCCCTAAGGGTTTTAGAAATGGCGTCGACCTCCCTTCCAAAGTACGCTGCGCAAGTTCTAGGAACTAACGGCAACGACTACCTGGCCTCTAGCATCGCCGGTACCTTTCTGAAGGGCGGGCTGGGCAATGACCGCTATTTCGTCATATCCAGTAAGGATGTAGTGGAGGAAGAGGCAAACGGCGGCTACGACGTCGTCACAACGTACCGCATTGATTACAAGTTAGGTGCGAACGTTGAGAACCTCGAAATCTTGGGTGACAAGCTCATTGGCACCGGAAACTCTCTGAACAACGTCCTGACGGGTGGCGAGGGGCGCCAGACCCTGGTCGGCCTGGAGGGCAACGATACGCTGACCGGCGGCGGTGGCGACGATATCTTCATCATGACGAAGGGGAGCGGCCACGACACGATCACCGACTTCTC
>NZ_CAJCKW010000010.1 GCF_903970965.1 Aureimonas sp. ME7
CCCAAGCATGCTCAACGCATCACTCGAAAAACCTCGTCCGACACTCCAAGAGGCGCAAAACCGAGCCGAACCAGCCAACCCCGGAAGAAATCCCCCAGAACCAACCGTCAGCTCAACTTCCCGGCTGACGCTTCAGAACCTCAAGGCCCCGTCCCGTCCGCCCCGGCGCCACCGCCGTCGTCGATGAGCGGTGTATAGGGGGAACCACCGGGGAAGGTCAACAGGGTTTTTGAGAAAAAGTCGAAAAACTTGTCGGGCGCTTACCCTTGGGCCTCTAATGCGCTCAGCACCGCGTTCACGCAGCACCCCTTCCCTCTTCCCAGCCTTGCGTCGTCCCCTCAACGTAATCGGCATACGTCCCTGCCTCGATGGCAGCTCGAGCTCCAGCCATCAGGGTCTGGTAGTATGCGAGGTTGTTCCAAGTCAGCAGCATCGCACCAAGGGCCTCGTTCGATCGAACGAGATGATGCAGGTAGGCGCGTGAAAAGTCTCGCGATGCCGGACAGGACGAGGTGTCGTCGAGCGGGGACGCGTCTTCCGCATGACGCGCATTCTTCAAATTGATGCGCCCGTGCCGCGTGAAAGCCAGTCCATGACGTCCGGCTCGCGTCGGCATCACGCAGTCGAACATATCGATACCGCGCGCGATCGACTTCAGAATATCGTCCGGAGTGCCGACACCCATGAGATATCTCGGCTTCTCCGTGGGAAGGACCGGAACCGTTTCATCCAGGATCCGCAACATCACGTCCTGCGGTTCGCCGACCGCGAGGCCTCCAACGGCATATCCCTTCAGGTCCATGTCTCGGAGGCGCTCCGCCGAACGGACGCGCAACGCAGCATCGTCGCCGCCTTGGACGATACCGAACATGGCCTTGCCTGACTGGGTGCCGAACGCCACTGCGCAGCGTTCCGCCCAACGCAGCGACAGTTCCATAGCCCGCTCGATCTCCGGTCGCTCCGCCGGTAGGCGGATGCATTCGTCGAGCTGCATCTGGATATCGCTATCCAACAACCCCTGAATCTCGATCGAGCGTTCGGGACTCATCTCGTGGATGGATCCATCGATATGGGAGCGGAACGTGACGCCCTGTTCCGACATCTTTCGCAGACCCGACAGCGACATCACCTGAAACCCGCCGGAGTCGGTCAGGATGGGATATGGCCAACGTGCGAACTCGTGCAGGCCGCCCAACCGAGCCACGCGCTCGGCTCCCGGCCGCAGCATCAGGTGATAGGTGTTGCCGAGAATGATGTCGGACCCAAGGTCGCGCACCTGGTCGAGATACATCGCCTTGACCGTTCCCGCCGTGCCGACCGGCATGAAAGCGGGAGTACGGATGGCTCCGCGTCCGGTCATGACGGTTCCGCGGCGGGCCAAACCGTCCCGCGCGAGAATCTCGAAGCCGAACTCAGTCAAGAGACCCTCTCCAAAAGGCTGGAATCCCCGTAGGAATAGAACCGGTAGTTGCCGGCGATCGCGTGATCGTAGGCGGCTCGCATGCGATCGAGCCCACAGAAGGCGGAGACCAGCATGAAAAGCGTCGAACGCGGCAGATGGAAATTCGTCATCAGTGCATCGACCGCTCGGAACTCGAAGCCCGGGGTGATGAAGATGTCCGTCGGACCGGAGAAGGGTTCGATACGTCCGGTCGTCCAGGCGGCCGACTCGAGCAGTCTCAACGATGTCGTGCCGATCGCCACCACCCGTCGTCCGTCGTCGCGCGCGGCTTGCAATCGATTCGCGACCGCCTCGGAGATCATGCCGATCTCGCTATGCATCCGATGTTCGGCCGTGTCGTCCGCCTTGACCGGTAGAAAGGTGCCAGCGCCGACATGGAGGGTCAGGAACTCGCGCTCGATGCCTCGTCCATCTAACGCTTCGAAGAGTTGCGGCGTGAAGTGCAAGCCGGCGGTCGGAGCCGCTACGGCGCCCTCCGCCTGCGCGAAGATCGTCTGGTAGTCGCGGCTGTCGTCTTCGTCGATCTTGCGTTTGGACGCGATATAGGGCGGCAGAGGCACCTGCCCTACCTCAGCAATTCGCCGATCCAGTTCCGCGCCGGTAACCTCGAATTGGAGATCGACCTCGCTGCCGTCTTTGGCGACGACGATCGCGGCAAGCACGCTTCCATCTGCACTAGCGGCGGAGGAAGCGCGAAACTCCAACTTGTCCCCCTCCCTGATGCGGCGGCCCGGGCGCACGAAAGCCTTCCACTGGTCTTCCGCAGTGCGCATATGGAGGGTCGCCTGCACGGCGACGTCGGTCGTTGCGCCGTCCGACCCTGAGCGAAAGCGATGCCCGAACAACTGCGCGGGAATGACCTTCGTATCGTTGAAAACGAGGACATCTCCATCTCGCAGAAGCGAGCTCAGGTCGCCGACGTGCCGATCTCGCAGTTCGCCCGATGCGAGGACATGCAAGAGCTTGGCCGATTCACGCGGAAGAGCGGGCCGCAACGCGACCCGCTCTTCCGGAAGTTCGAAATCGAAGAGATCGACTTTCACGTCGACGCCGCTCAGAGATCGGCGGCAACGCGCATCGTCGTGATCGAATCGGGGTCGCGAACGGGCTCGCCGCGCTTGATCTTGTCGACCACGTCCATCCCTTCTGTCACCTCGCCCCAAACCGAATACTGCCGATCGAGCCAAGGGGCGCGTTCGAAGCAGATGAAGAATTGCGAGTTGGCACTGTTCGGGTTCGCCGTGCGGGCAGCCGAAACCGTTCCGCGCTTGTGCGGCTCGGCACTGAACTCCGCCTTCAGGTCCGGCTTGTCCGACCCGCCCGTGCCGGTGCCCGTCGGATCGCCGGTTTGCGCCATGAAGCCTTCGATCACGCGGTGGAAGACCACGCCGTCATAGAACTTGTCACGCGCGAGCTCCTTCACCCGTTCGACGTGACCGGGCGCGAGATCCGGGCGAAGCTTGATGACGACTTGGCCTTTCGTCGTTTCGAGCACCAGCGTGTTCTCGGGATCGTCGTAGGCCATCGTGTCTCTCCAAGTTGGAATACGGCGCGTGTTGCTTCGCGCCGCGTTTGTTTGACGGGTGCATGGCTGAAGGCCATGCGAGTTGCAAGGCGAATGTTACTGGCCCGAGCCGCCGACCTCGACCTTCAGCATCTTGTCGGGGTTTTCGACCGTACCATTGTTGGCTTCACTGCCCTTCTTGATCTTGTCGACCACATCCATGCCCTTGGTGACCTCGCCCACCACCGTGTACTGGCCGTTCAGGAAGTCTCCGTCCGCAAGCATGATGAAGAACTGCGAGTTCGCGGAGTTTGGATCCTGCGCGCGTGCCATTCCCACGACGCCCCGCTTGAACGGCGTATCGGTAAACTCGGCCGCAAGATCGGGCTTCTTGGACCCGCCCATGCCGGTTCCGGTGGGATCGCCGGTCTGCGCCATGAAGCCATCGATGACACGGTGGAAAACGACGCCGTTGTAGAAGCCTTCCTTCGCGAGCGCCTCAATCTGCGCCACATGCTTCGGAGCCAGATCGGGACGAAGCGCGATGTCGATCTCGCCCTTGTTGGTTTCGATCACGAGGGTGTTCTTGGCGTCGGCCGACTGGGCGAAGGCCGATGGGCTGGCTGCGAGTGTCGCTACGCCCAAGGCCAGACCAACTGCAGCAAGATACTTCATACAACGTTCTCCAATGGGCTCTCAGATAGGGGAAAGCTTGCGTTTGAAAGCGGCGGCGACAGGTTCGGGAACGAACTTCGAAACGTCTCCGCCCATCCGTGCGATCTGACGAACCAATGTGGCGGTAATGGGCCTCGTCGTGAGAGACGCCGGTATGAAGACGGTCGAGAGATGAGGGGCAAGACCCGCATTCATCGCCGACATCTGCATCTCGTAATCCAGGTCCGTACCGTCGCGAATGCCCCTGAACAAGGTTTGGGCACCGTGTCGATCCGCTTCTTGGACCACGAGATCGGAGAAGAAGGAGACCTCGATCGCCGCTTCCTTCGACTTTCTCCCGTCGAGCACAGTCTCGATGAGAAGAGACCGCTCGTGGGCTGAGAAAAGGGTCGTCTTGCCGGGATGGATGCCCACGGAAACGACCAGCTTATCGACAAGCTCTGACGCGCGCTCGATGACATGGAGATGGCCGAGCGTCAGCGGGTCGAAACTGCCGGCATAGAGACCGATCCTCACGGCTTCCGTGTTCCTTTACCATGAACGAGCCCGCCTCTCGGGCGACGCCCCCGCATTACCGTTTCGAAACGACGTATGCGCCAACTTGCCACGGCGAGTTTGACGTATCGCCACCATCCAAGGCGTTCACGGCGGGAACGATTCGTCAACCTTTGGCATTATGGCTGCAGGTAATGGAGACATACGATGTTGGTTTTCGCGCTCTCGCTGACGATGGTCGCATCTCTCGTAACGGCGACTGTGGTCGCCATGCATAACGAAGCCAGCAAACAGCGTGCCGTAGCCACCGTTCGCAAGCCCCGCTTCTTCGGCTGACCTCTAGGCGGCAGCTTCAAAAGCTGCCGCAAATGCCGAAAGATGACCTCTAGGCTGCAGGGTTCTCAGGGCTAAGACCATCGTCCGAGGCCTCTGCTTCGGCCGAACCCTGATCGGGAATGCGCTCCACCGAAACGATCTTCTCGTTCTCAGCGGTATTGAAGATCGTAACACCCTTCGTGGCGCGACCCGCAACGCGGATACCCTCCACCGGAACGCGGATCATCTGTCCGCGATCTGAAATCATCAGAACCTGATCGTCGGCTTCGACGGGAAAGCCGGCCACTAGGCGTCCGATATCCTGCAGTCGCGAGATGTCGGTCGCTCGTATGCCCTTCCCCCCCCGCCCACTCGTGCGGAAATCGTAGGAAGACGACCGTTTCCCGTAGCCGAATTCGCTCAACGTCAGAACGAACTCCTCGGCAGCGCTCAGGAATGCGTAGCGCTCCTGGCTGAGCGAGACTTCCTCCACAGCCTCTTCGTCCGTGCCCGTATCTGCGGAACCGCCTTCGCCTTCTACGGCCCGGCGCATCCGAAGATAGGCGGCTCGCTCTGCCGCAGTCGCATCGACATGGCGTAGGATCGACATCGAGATCAGCCGGTCACCCTCGCCCAAAGCCATACCGCGGACCCCGACGGAATTGCGGCCGGCGAAAACACGCACATCGGGAACGGGGAATCGAATGCATTGGCCGCTGGCGGCGGTCAGAAGCACGTCGTCGTCTTCACCGCAAACCGCGACAGCCAGGATCTCGTCGCCGAAATCGTCGAGCTTCATGGCGATCTTGCCGTTGCGATTGACCTGCGTGAAGTCCGATAGCTTGTTGCGGCGAACGGTGCCCTTTGTCGTCGCGAACATGACGTTCAACCGCTCGGCCGTGCCCTCGTCGTTCGGCAAGGGCAGAATCGAGGTGATCCGCTCGCCCTTATCGAGCGGTAGCATGTTGACCAGAGCCTTGCCGCGCGACTGTGGCGTGGCCAACGGCAGTCGCCAGACCTTCTCCTTGTAGACGATGCCGCGCGAAGAGAAGAACAGCACCGGCGTGTGGGTATTGGCCACGAACAGGCGCGTCACCGAGTCGTCATCGTCCTTCAAGGACATGCCGGACCGGCCCTTCCCGCCCCGTCGCTGGGCGCGGTAGGTCGCAAGCGGTACGCGCTTGATGTACCCGCCGTGGCTGACGGTGACGACCATGTCCTCACGGGGAATCAGGTCCTCGTCATCGAGATCGGCTGCGCCTTCCAGAAGCTCGGTCCGCCGAGGCGTCGCGAACTCTTCGCGGGCAGCCGCAAGCTCTTCCTTGATAATCTCGCGAACGCGAACGCGAGACGACAGAATTTCGAGGTAGTCGCGGATCTCGGCGCCGATCGCGTTCAACTCGTCCGCGATCTCGTCGCGGCCGAGCGCCGTCAGGCGCTGAAGTCGAAGATCGAGAATGGCACGCGCCTGCGTTTCGGAAAGCCGATAGGTTCCCTGTTCGCTGATGCGGTGGCGCGGATCGTCGATGAGGCGGATCAGCGGGGCGACGTCCTTCGCCTCCCACTCCCTTGCCATCAACTGCTCGCGCGCCGTCGCCGGATCGGGCGCGTGGCGGATCAGGCGGATGATCTCGTCGATATTGGCCACCGCGATCGCAAGCCCGACCAGGACGTGCGCCCGCTCCCGCGCCTTGCGCAGGAGGTACTTGGTCCGACGCTGAACGACCTCCTCGCGAAACGCGACGAAGGCCGTCAGCATGTCGAGTAGGTTCATCTGCTCCGGCTTGCCGCCGTTCAGGGCCACCATGTTGGCGCCGAAGGTCGTCTGGAGCGGGGTGAACCGATAAAGCTGGTTGAGGACGACGTCTGACGAAGCGTCGCGCTTGAGCTCGACCACGACCCGGTAGCCCTCGCGATCGCTTTCGTCGCGAATATCGGAGATGCCTTCGATGCGCTTCTCGCGCACGAGATCGGCCATCTTCTCGATCATCGTCGCCTTGTTCACCTGATACGGAATCTCGGTGATGACGATGGCTTCGCGATCGCCGCGCATGTCCTCGACATGCACCTTGCCCCGCATGAGGATCGACCCGCGCCCCGTGGAGTAGGCGCTCTGAATCCCGGCCCTGCCAAGCACGATCGCCCCGGTCGGAAAATCGGGCCCGGGGATGATTTCCATGAGGTCGGGGAGCTCAATCGCCGGATTGTCGATGAGAGCGACGCAGCCGTCGATCAGTTCTCCGAGATTGTGGGGCGGAATGTTCGTCGCCATGCCGACGGCGATGCCGCCCGAGCCATTGAGCAGCAGGTTCGGCACGCGTGCCGGCAGCACCACGGGCTCGAGCTCGCGCCCGTCGTAGTTCTCCTGAAAATCGACCGTTTCCTTGTCGATATCCGTCAGGATCGCTTCCGACACCTTCTCGAGCCGGCATTCGGTGTAGCGCATCGCCGCTGGCGGATCGCCGTCGATCGATCCGAAATTGCCCTGTCCGTCGATCAGCGGTGCCCGGAGCGAGAAGTCTTGCGCCATACGCACCAGCGCGTCGTAGATCGAGGCGTCGCCATGCGGATGGTACTTGCCCATCACCTCGCCGACGACGCCGGCCGACTTACGGAAGGACTTGTTCCAGACGAGCCCCATCTCGCTCATCGCGAAAAGGACGCGCCGATGCACCGGCTTCAACCCGTCCCTGACATCCGGCAACGCGCGGCTGACGATCACGCTCATCGCGTAATCGAGATAGGAGCGCTGCATCTCCTCGATGATGGAAACCGGTTCGATGCCCGTGGGGCGCTCGGGCGGCAGATCGGAGGTGATGTCGGACAAGGGAATTTCCTACGAGAAACGCGAACGTCTTATACGACAGCGCGAACCCGACTGGCAAATTTCGGACGTCGGAATTTCTTATATACGCCAGCGGCTTACGGTTTTTCTCCGAATCAGGTTCGCAATCGGCGTGAAGCTGCGCGGCTTGAGGCGATATCGGGCCTTCCCAATCGCGTGGTGGCGCCTCGCGTCATATCGGTTATGGAGGCTCAGGGTGACGAAGGGCCATGCGGGATGATCGAAATACTGCTGAACGGATTCGCGACGCTTTTCGTCATCATCGATCCGATCGGTCTCGCGCCGATCTTCCTCGGGCTGACGCCCGGAATGACGATGGCGCACCGTCGCCGCATCGCCCGGAACGGATGCCTGATCGCGTTCGGCATTCTCGCGGTTTTCAGCCTGACCGGGCTTCGCGTGATCGAGACGCTCGGCATATCGCTCGGGGCGTTCCGGATCGCCGGCGGCCTGTTCCTGTTCTGGATCGCGTTCGAATTGGTGTTCGAGAAGCGCAAGACCCGGAAGGAAAAGGACGCGCAAACCGCCATGAGCGAGCACGATGTCGGAGAGATCGCAGCCGTCCCGCTGGCAATCCCCCTCATGGCGGGGCCCGGCGCAATCTCCGCCGTGATCCTCCTATCGGGCGATCTCCCAGGCGTCGCCGGGCAGCTCAGCCTTCTTGCCGTCATTGCCGTCACGATCGGCGCGACATTCGCGATCCTGGCGCTGGCCGATCGCTTCGAGCGTCTCATCGGCCAGACCGGAAGGGCGGTCATCACGCGGCTGCTCGGCGTTCTCCTCGCCGCGCTGGCCGTCCAATTCGTCAGCGACGGGGTGAAGGCGGTTTTCCTTCTCCCCGCACCCTGACGATCCGCTCGTCAGAACGGAATTTCGTCGTCCATGTCGTCCGACGGACGCCCGCCACCGCCACCGCCGTAGTTTCCGCCGCCCGACCCGCCTCGGTCGCCGCCGCCACGACTATAACCGCCGCCGCCGCCCGAACGGCCGCCGGAACGCTCGCCACCGCCGCCGCCACTGCCTTCGAAGGAACCGCCGCCCTCACCCCGGCCGTCGAGCATCTGCAGCTCACCGCGGAACCGCTGCAGCACGATTTCCGTGGTGTAGCGCTTCTGGCCGGACTGATCGTCCCAGGAGCGGGTCTGCAACTGTCCCTCGACGTAGACCTTGGAGCCCTTCTTCAGGAACTGCTCGGCGACCTTCACGAGGCCTTCGTTGAAGATGACGACGCTATGCCATTCGGTGCGCTCCTTGCGCTCGCCCGAAGCCTTGTCGCGCCACGTTTCCGACGTCGCGATCCGAAGGTTGACCACGGCGTCACCTGAGTTGAGGCGTCGGATCTCGGGGTCGGCGCCGAGATTGCCCACCAGGATCACCTTGTTGACGCTGCCTGCCATCTCTGACCTCTCGTGATTCCATAATGCGAACTTAGCGGACCGTGGACGTCCGGACGTGCTACCTGAGGGCAATATCGTCAAGAATTCGGAAACACCCAAGGCACCGATTGCGAGCCATCCGACGAATGGCTAGAACAAATGCGGAACGATGTCGATACATGCCCCGTATCGTCGCCGCCCGCTTTGAAACTTCGACCGCCGCGCCGATATGGGTGGCAAGGTCAGCAAGAGCGAACGCCCGAACCCATGAAGAACGTCATCTCCATTCGCGGTGCGCGAGAGCACAACCTGAAGAACGTCGATCTCGACCTTCCCCGGGACAAGCTGATCGTGATGACGGGGCTGTCCGGTTCGGGCAAGTCGTCGCTCGCCTTCGATACGATCTACGCGGAAGGGCAAAGGCGCTACGTCGAAAGCCTTTCGGCCTATGCGCGCCAGTTCCTGGAGATGATGCAGAAGCCGGACGTCGACCAGATCGACGGGCTATCACCGGCCATCTCGATCGAACAGAAGACGACATCGAAGAACCCGCGCTCGACCGTCGGCACTGTCACCGAGATCTACGACTACCTGCGCCTGCTCTTCGCACGCGTCGGCGTTCCCTATTCTCCGGCGACGGGCCTGCCGATCGAGAGCCAGACGGTCAGCCAGATGGTGGACCGGATCATGGCGTTGGAGGAAGGCAGCCGCCTTTATCTCCTCGCGCCGATGATCCGTGGCCGGAAGGGCGAGTACAAGAAGGAACTGGCGGAACTCCAGAAGAAGGGCTTCCAGCGCGTTCGCATCGACGGGGAGTTCTATGACATCGCCGACGCACCGGCGCTCGACAAGAAGTTCAAGCACGATATCGACGTGGTGGTGGACCGCGTCGTGGTTCGCGGCGATATCCAGTCCCGCCTTGCCGATTCTCTCGAAACCGCCTTGCGCCTGGCCGAGGGCCTTGCCGTCGCCGAATTCGCTGATGGGACGGACGAGAATGGAAAGCCTCGGCAACTCCTCTTCTCCGAGAAGTTCGCCTGCCCCGTATCGGGCTTCACCATCCCGGAGATCGAGCCGCGACTGTTTTCGTTCAACAACCCGTTCGGCGCCTGCCCGCGCTGCGACGGCCTGGGCGCACAGCAGCAGATCGATCCGAAGCTCATCGTTCCCGACGAGAACCGGACGCTGAAGAACGGCGCGATCGCGCCATGGGCGAAGTCCACGTCTCCTTATTACGGGCAGACCCTCGAGGCGCTGGGCCGCGAATACGGCTTCAAGCAGACCGATCGATGGTCCGCCCTGCCGGAAAGTGCGCGTCAGGCGATCCTGAATGGCACCGGCAAGACCAAAATCGAGTTCAAGTACAACGACGGGCTCCGGTCCTACTCGACGACGAAGACGTTCGAAGGGATCGTGCCCAACCTCGAACGGCGATGGAAAGAAACCGATTCCGCCTGGTCGCGCGAGGAGATCGAGCGCTACATGTCGGCGATTCCCTGCCCCGCCTGCGCCGGCTATCGCCTGAAGCCCGAGGCTCTCGCGGTGAAGGTCAACAACCGACATGTCGGCGAGGTCACCGAGCTTTCGATCCGTCAGGCGGGAGAATGGTTCGAGACGCTTCCCGAACATCTGACGCAGAAGCAGAACGACATCGCGGTCCGAATTTTGAAGGAAATTCGCGAACGGCTCCGGTTCCTCAACGACGTCGGTTTGGAATATCTTACCCTGTCGCGATCCTCGGGAACGCTGTCCGGCGGTGAGAGCCAGCGCATTCGTCTGGCGTCGCAGATCGGCTCCGGGCTGACGGGGGTTCTCTACGTTCTGGACGAGCCGTCGATCGGCCTGCATCAGCGCGACAACGAGCGTCTGCTGGCGACGCTCAAGCACCTGCGCGATATCGGCAACACGGTGATCGTCGTCGAGCACGACGAGGACGCCATCATGATGGCGGATCATGTCGTCGATATCGGCCCGGCGGCCGGCATCCATGGCGGCCAGGTCATTTCGTCCGGCACACCGCAGGAGGTGATGGCCGATCCGAACTCGCTGACGGGCGCCTACCTGTCGGGGACGCGCGGCGTGCCCGTACCGGCAGTTCGCCGCAAGGCGCAAAAAGGTAAGGCGATCAAGGTCGTCAACGCGCGCGGCAACAACCTGAAGAACGTTTCTGCCGAAGTGCCGATGGGATTGTTCACCTGCGTGACCGGCGTATCGGGCGGCGGCAAGTCCACGTTCCTGATCGAGACGCTCTTCAAGGCCGCCGCACGGCGCATCGGCAACGCGCGCGACGTGCCGGCAGACCATGATCGCGTCGACGGTCTGGAGCTTCTCGACAAGGTCATCGACATTGACCAGTCGCCGATCGGCCGTACCCCGCGTTCGAACCCGGCGACCTATACCGGCGCGTTCACACCGATCCGCGACTGGTTCGCCGGGCTACCCGAGGCGAAAGCGCGGGGTTATCAGCCGGGCCGCTTCTCCTTCAACGTCAAGGGCGGTCGCTGCGAAGCCTGTCAGGGCGACGGCGTCCTGAAGATCGAGATGCACTTCCTGCCGGACGTGTATGTCACCTGCGATGTATGCCACGGGAAGCGATACAACCGCGAAACGCTGGAGGTGACGTTCAAGGAGAAGTCGATCGCCGACGTCCTCGACATGACCGTCGAGGAGGGTGTCGAGTTCTTCGCCGCCGTTCCCGCCGTTCGTGACAAGCTGATAACGCTGAAGGAGGTCGGGCTCGGCTATATCAAGGTCGGTCAGCAGGCCACGACGCTCTCGGGCGGCGAGGCGCAGCGCGTCAAGCTCGCCAAGGAACTAGCCCGCAAGGCGACCGGGCGCACGCTCTACATCCTCGACGAGCCGACGACCGGCCTTCATTTCCACGACGTGGCGAAGCTTCTCGAAGTGCTCCACGAACTCGTCGACCAAGGCAACACGGTGGTCGTCATCGAGCACAATCTCGAGGTGATCAAGACGGCGGACTGGGTGATCGACATCGGTCCGGAAGGCGGCGACGGTGGCGGACAGATCGTGGCCGTCGGAACGCCGGAAGCGATCGTCGAGGCTCCGCGGTCCCATACCGGGCGGTTCCTCAAGGAGCTTCTCGTACGTCGTCCGATCACCAAAGCCGAGGCGGCGGAGTAGCTTCAACGCGGGTGTCTATTGCGAATCCTTTCCGCCAGGGCCGCGTGCACCTGCGGAAGCATATTCGGCAGATCCTCCGATATCAGGCCGGGACCGAAGAACTCGGCTGCCCGGCCGTGCATCCATACGCCGATGCAGGCGGCCTCGAACGAGGGAACACCCTGAGCGATCTGCGCGGCGATGATACCTGCCAACACGTCGCCGGTTCCGGCCGTCGCCAGCCAAGGAGTGCCGGTCGCATTGACCGCGACTCGCCCGTCCGGTGCGGCGATCACCGAGTCCGCGCCCTTGAACACCACGACGGCCGAAGATCGCTCGGCCGCAGCGCGAGCCTTCGCGATCTTCGAAGAGCTTTCATCCTGGGCGATATCGGCGAACAGTCGCCGGAACTCACCCCCATGCGGCGTGAGGACGATCTGGGATGGGTGACTCCGGCATATCTCGAAGAGCTCGTCAGGCGCTCCTGCAAACGCCGTGATCGCGTCGGCGTCGATCACCACGCGTCGATCGCTACGGACGAGGTGGGTCACGTAAGACCTCGCGCTCTCCATGTTCGAGAAGCCCGGACCGATGACGAAGGCGTTCAAGCGCTCGTCCGCGGTCATCGCTTCCACATCCGCCATACGATCGCACCCCATCAGCATGATCGCCGTGGTCTGTGCGGCGAGCACATTCAGGTCGTCGGTTCTCCCAGCGATCGTCACCAGGCCTGCGCCCGCACGAAGCGCTCCCATCGCCGACAATCTTGCGGCCCCACTTTTCGCCGCCGGTCCTGAAAAGATGACGGCGTGGCCGCGATCGTACTTATGGCCTGACATTCCCGGCTGACGGAGTTCGTCGATCCAGAATTCCAGCTCGTTCGCGTAGGCGACGGGCGTAATGTCCTGAAAGGCTCCTGACGGCATGCCAAGTTCGGCGACGATCAGGTTCCCGCAGAGCGATCGTCCCGGCATCAGGAGATGCCCCGGCTTGCGACGGTCGAAGGTGACGGTCACGTCGGCGCGAACGGCCACGCCCCGAACCGCTCCCGACACGCTGTCGATCCCGCTCGGCAGATCGATCGATACGACGATGGCACTGGACTGGTTCGTGCGCCGAACCATTTCGCCGATCGGTCCTTCAAGGGGTCGGGACAAGCCGACCCCGAATAGACCATCGACGATGCCGTCGTAGCCTTCCGGCGCGAAGTCCTCGCAAGGGCGAACGGCAACCTCGATGCCCCCGTATTCCCGCATTCCCTTCGCCGCCTCTGGTCCATAGAGCGCAACGGCGTATTCATCGGCCAGGAGCCGAGCGGCGGCTTTCGCGTCTGCTCCGTTCAGTCCAGGTCCGATGAGGAATGCTATTCTCGATCCGTTGGGTACGCTCGACCGCACGGCGTCAGCCACTTGGCCACCTGCCTGCTCCACGAGCTCACTCAATAGTCCGCCCGCCTCGATGTAGCGACGATCGACTGTTCGAACGGCATCTGCATCGATCAGAGCCGTTTTCTGGTGTGAAGGATGCACCTTGCGCCTTCTTCGATCTGTTGCACATAAATAGCGCAGAAATTGCACAAAAATTCATCATACGACGCGGGTCGAATGCTGGCCACGGGGTTCCGCATCCGATACATAGATGTCCCGAAGCGGCCGGCTGGGAAGCTTGGAGCGGCGTTGATGCCGGTCCAGGCGGCCATGACGAGAATGCCGAGGTGCTTGGACCATGCGCATGAAGATGGGGGACGCACGTCGGTGAAGAAGGTCGAAGCGATCATCAAGCCTTTCAAGCTCGACGAGGTGAAGGAGGCTCTTCAGGAAGCCGGCCTTCAGGGCATCACCGTCATCGAGGCGAAAGGGTTCGGGCGCCAGAAGGGCCATACCGAGCTGTATCGCGGCGCCGAATACGTCGTCGACTTTCTCCCCAAGGTGAAGATCGAGATCGTGCTTTCCGACGAGGCTGTCGAGGCAGCGGTCGAGGCCATCCGCAAGGCTGCGCAGACCGGCCGGATTGGCGATGGAAAGATCTTCGTTTCCCCTGTCGAGGAAGCGGTGCGCATCCGCACCGGCGAAAGCGGCGTCGACGCCATCTGATATCGGCCTCGATCGAGGCCGTTCCACGAGTTCAGTCGTCCAAACAGGAAGGACACCCATGACTTCGGGCAACGATATTCTGAAGCAGATCAAGGACAACGACGTCAAGTTCGTCGACCTGCGCTTCACGGACCCCAAGGGCAAGCTTCAGCACGTCACGATGGACCAGACCATCGTCGATGAAGACATGTTCTCCGAAGGCACGATGTTCGACGGTTCGTCGATCGCCGGCTGGAAGGCCATCAACGAGTCGGACATGACGCTCATGCCCGACCCGGAGACGGCCCACATGGACCCGTTCTTCGCGCAGTCGACCATGGTCATCTACTGCGACATCCTCGATCCGGTTTCGGGCGAGGCCTATAACCGCGATCCGCGCGGCACCGCCAAGAAGGCCGAAGCCTATCTCAACCAGTCCGGTATCGGCGACACCGCCTATTTCGGGCCCGAGGCCGAGTTCTTCATCTTCGACGACGTCCGCTACAAGGCCGATCCGTACAACACGGGCTTCAAGCTCGACTCGACGGAACTGCCGTCCAACGACGATAGCGAGTACGAGACCGGTAACCTCGGCCATCGTCCCCGCGTCAAGGGCGGCTACTTCCCGGTTCCGCCGATCGACAGCTGCCAGGACATGCGCTCTGAGATGCTGACGGTGATGGCCGAGATGGGCGTTTCCGTCGAGAAGCATCACCACGAGGTGGCCGCGGCTCAGCACGAACTCGGCATCAAGTTCGACACGCTGGTCCGCAACGCCGACAAGATGCAGATCTACAAGTACGTGATCCATCAGGTCGCCAACGCCTACGGCAAGACGGCGACCTTCATGCCGAAGCCGATCTTCGGCGACAACGGCTCGGGCATGCACGTCCACCAGTCGATCTGGAAGGGCGGCAAGCCGACCTTCGCCGGCAACGAGTACGCGGGTCTGTCCGAGAACGCGCTGTTCTACATCGGCGGCATCATCAAGCATGCCAAGTCGCTGAACGCCTTCACCAACCCGTCCACCAACGCCTTCAAGCGCCTGGTTCCGGGCTACGAGGCGCCCGTGCTGCTCGCTTACTCGGCGCGCAACCGTTCGGCGTCCTGCCGCATTCCGTTCGGCCAGTCGCCAAAGGCCAAGCGCGTCGAGGTCCGCTTCCCGGATCCGACGGCGAACCCCTACCTCGCCTTCTCGGCCATGCTGATGGCCGGCCTCGACGGCATCAAGAACAAGATCCATCCGGGCGCCGCCATGGACAAGGATCTCTACGACCTGCCGCCGGAAGAGCTGAAGGAAATCCCGACGGTCTGCCGCTCGCTGCGCGAAGCGATGGAAAGCCTGGATGCCGACCGCGACTACCTGAAGGCCGGCGGCGTGTTCGACGACGATCAGATCGATGCCTTCATCGACCTGAAGATGGCCGAAGTGCTGCGTTTCGAAATGACCCCGCATCCGGTCGAATTCGACATGTACTACTCGGTCTGATCGACCGACGGCTGGAATAATCGGAGGCCTCCGCTTGCGGGGGCCTTCTTCGTTTCAACGCTTCACTTCGGCGATCCAGTTGAGCGCGTCTCGCCAATCGATCATTCGCACCGGCGTCCCGTGGTTTCCGTCGTCGAACCCGACGAAGCGAATGGGGTAGTTCGAATGCGTCTTGCGGACGCTTTCGAAAAAAGCCTTCTGACGTCCGAACGCATAGACTGGGTCGCGCGTCCCGTGAGCGAGAAGCAGAGGAACGGCGCGTTCGCTCCGGGCACGCCAGCCTTCGAACCGAGATATGTCGCTATCGGCGCCGAGCAATATCATCCCGTCGAGCAACGGCGCATGCACGTCTTTGCTTAAGTTCCAGCAGACCTGCCCGCCCATAGAAGCGCAAACGATCACCAAGCGTGCGGCCGGTTGCTTCGCTTTGAGGTCCGCTGCGAACTCGGCGATCCTGCGTGACTCGCTTTCGTCGAGGCGTCCACCATCCACGGTCAGATACTCCCCGCCCCCTCTCAGCAGTAGGTTCTTCAGCCGATTGAAGTTCCCGCCGAAGGACCAGTCGTTCATCCCGAGGCGGCGATCGCCGTTGCGGCCATGAACGAAAATCACGATGGTGGATGGCGACTGCGCAGAGCCGACACGGCTGTATCGCAACGGACCGGACGACGATGCGAAGACGCCGTCCTCGGTCGATAGCGACGGGGCAAGGTCTACGTAGTTTCGGCGAACCCTTCGTTCGGGGATCTCGTCTCGCTGGTCGATATCTCTGGCTTCGCTATAGGGCACGTCCAAAAGCCGACCGCCATCAAGGCTGGCCGTAGGCTGAGGATAGGCAAACAAGTCGTCCTTGAAGGGTGCGAACTCCGCTGCATTCACACAGACGCTTGCCATGCAGAACGCCGCAACCGCCGACCACAACCCACCTGTGCGCAACATGCTCAGCCCCATCGCCTCCTCCGTTTCCCCAGGACACTACACCGCCCACCGTCGCCGAAACCGTTGCGCCGGAGCGCCAGTTTGCCGATAACCGCCATAGCTTGGCGCGAGGCAATTGCGGCAGCCAACGAGAACGCTTGCAGAACATTTATCGAGGGGCTACCTCCGGCGCATGGACAGAACGCTCGTTGAACGCGGCACCGGTCGCAGGCAGGTGTCGGCATGAAGCAGGACCTTTTCGTCGGCGGCGCGCCTCGCGCCACCGCGCGTCGCCCGGTGGAAACACCTGCTCCCGAAGCGCCTGTCGCCACGTCGGCCGAGTACACTGCCGCCGATATCGAGGTCCTCGAGGGGCTCGAGCCCGTTCGCCGTCGCCCCGGCATGTATATCGGCGGCACGGACGAAAAGGCTCTCCATCATCTATTTGCCGAAGTGATCGACAACTCGATGGACGAGGCTGTGGCAGGCCACGCCAATTTCATCGAGGTCTCGCTCGACAAGGAAGGCTTCCTCTCCGTTACGGACAACGGTCGCGGCATCCCGATCGACGCCCATCCGAAGTACCGGGACAAGTCCGCGCTCGAGGTCATCATGACCACGCTGCATGCCGGCGGAAAGTTCGATTCCAAAGTCTACGA
This sequence comes from Aureimonas sp. ME7, assembly GCF_903970965.1. Classification (GTDB taxonomy): domain Bacteria; phylum Pseudomonadota; class Alphaproteobacteria; order Rhizobiales; family Rhizobiaceae; genus Aureimonas. Next base: position 16,934 of record NZ_CAJCKW010000010.1, read on the forward strand.
GACGTCCGGCGGTCTTCACGGCGTCGGCGTGTCGGTGGTGAATGCGCTATCGAGCGAACTCGAGGTCGAGGTCGCCCGCAATCGCAAACTCTATCGTCAGACCTATTCGCGCGGCATCGCGACGTCCGACCTGCAGGAAGTCGGCGAAGTCCAGAACCGCCGGGGAACACGCATCCGATTCAAGCCGGATACGACGATCTTCGGCGCCGGCGCCACGTTCGTCGCGGCGCGGCTCTTCGCGATGGCACGTTCGAAGGCCTATCTCTTCGGCGGCGTCGAGATTCGCTGGAACTGCGATCCCGAACTGCTGCCGGTCGACGGCAAGGTTCCGGCTCGCGCCAGTTTCCACTTCCCCGGTGGCCTGAAGGACTATCTCGACACGTCGCTGGGGGGCCAGCAGCGCATTACCAGCCAGATCTTCTCCGGCCGTACGGAAAAGGTATCCGGCCACGGCGCGGTGGAATGGGCCGTGTCCTGGACGCCCGAGGACGGTGTCGTGCGGTCCTACGTGAACACGATCCCGACGCCGGAGGGCGGCACCCACGAAACCGGGCTCCGTTCCGTTCTTCTGCGCGGACTGAAGGCGTTCGGCGAGATGACCGGCAACCGGAAGGCTGCCGGCATCACCGCCGACGACGTGATGGTCACGGCCTCCGCCATGCTGTCGATCTTCGTGCGCGAGCCGGAGTTCGTCGGGCAGACGAAGGACCGCCTCGCCACCGTCGAAGCTCAACGTCTCGTCGAGGCGGCGATCCGCGATTCGTTCGATATCTGGCTGGCATCCTCGCCGCAGGATGCGGCCAGGCTGATCGACTGGGTCGTCGAACGCGCCGACGAGCGTCTTCGCCGGAAGCAGGAAAAGGAAGTCAGTCGCAAGACGGCCACCCGCAAGCTCCGCCTTCCCGGCAAGCTGGCCGACTGCTCGCAGACGGGTGCCGCGGGTGCCGAACTCTTCATCGTGGAGGGCGATTCGGCCGGCGGGTCCGCCAAACAGGCGCGCGACCGCGCACGCCAGGCCATCCTGCCGCTTCGAGGTAAGATCCTGAACGTCGCATCGGCGGGTCGAGAGAAGCTCGGCGCCAACCAGCAGCTCGCCGACCTCACTCTGGCTCTCGGCTGCGGCACGCGCGGCAAGTACCGCGACGACGATCTGCGCTACGAACGCGTGATCATCATGACCGACGCGGACGTGGACGGCGCGCATATCGCCTCGCTTCTGATCACCTTCTTCTTTCAGGAGATGCCCGAGCTCATCCGGGGTCATCACCTGTTTCTGGCGGTTCCGCCCCTTTACAAGCTGACGCAGGGTGGCAAAACGATCTACGCCCGCGATGACGCCGACCGAGAACGCATCGTCGCCCGCGAATTCAAGGGTAAGGGAAAGGTCGAAGTGAGCCGCTTCAAGGGGCTGGGAGAGATGCTCCCGGCGCAGCTCAAGGAAACGACGATGGACCCGCGCAAGCGCACCCTTCTTCGCGTCGAGATTGACGCCTCGCCCGAAGCTGGTACTGCGGGAGCTGTCGATGCCCTGATGGGCAACAAGCCCGAAGCTCGCTTCCGGTTCATCCAGGATCGCGCAGCCTTCGTGGAAGATCTCGACCTTTGAGCGGGCGTTTGGCGTGAGGGATGCAGCGATGATCCGACGTTTATCGATACTGGCAGCTGCCACGGCTTTTTCTGCCAACGTCTCGGCGCAGGAGCCTCCCGCAACACCCGTGCCCGTCCCACAACAGCCAGCAGCGCAGTCCCCTGCCGCGCCTGGCGATCAGCCTTCGCCTTCGGCGCAGCCCAATGTCGCCGATCAGAATGCGGACGTGCTTTCGGCGATCGCCAATCTGTCCCCGATGATCGGCGACGTTCAGATTGTCGGCCCTTGGGCGGAAGGCGATCGGAACGGCGTTTGGCGCACGATCATGACCCAGTCCGTGGGCGAGACGAAGGGCAATCGCTTCTTCTATCAGCAGGTTGAGGAGCGGGATGGGAAAGCTGTGGTCGTCAACAGCACTGAGGTCACCGAGATCCAGACCGTGCAGGGTGCGATCGTCGGTTACCGAGCGGATGCTCCGGCGGAGGGTCAGGAAAGCAATCTGACGCTGTTCTTCGACATCGTCCCGTTGGATGGCGAGATTACTGAGACCTACGAACTCTTCGTTGCGCCCGGCCAGCCCTATAGATTCGGTCCCGCCTCGAACTGATGGGTGATGCCGATGCGAGGTTGACGCGCTCCACCCGCATGCCTGGTTCACAGTCTTCGAAGGTAGTAGAAAACCGGAATTCTTGGCAAATCAGCGACTTGACGTCTCGCGCATCGGTTGACATGTGCGGACGGGAAGCCTATCGCCGGAGGGCGACCAGAAGTTACTTCGGACGCTGTCCGACAGCAAGAGACCTTTCGATCTTATGCCATTTTCCGATCTCGGACTGAGCGACAAGGTTCTCGCAGCCGTCGAAGGTGCAGGCTACACCGAGCCGACGCCGATTCAGGCACAGGCCATTCCGCACGCCCTACAACGCCGTGACGTTCTTGGCATTGCGCAAACGGGAACCGGCAAGACAGCTTCTTTCGTTCTGCCGATGCTGACCCTCCTGGAGCAAGGTCGCGCCAGGGCCCGCATGCCGCGCACGCTGATCATCGAGCCGACGCGCGAACTCGCCGCGCAAGTCGAGGAATCTTTCGTCAAATACGGTGTCAACCAGCGCCTCAACGTCGCGCTTCTCATCGGCGGCGTCTCGTTCGAAGAGCAGAACAAGAAGCTCGAGCGCGGCGTCGATGTTCTGATCGCGACGCCCGGTCGTCTTCTCGATCATTTCGAGCGCGGCCGCCTTCTGATGACCGGCGTCGAGATCCTGGTGATCGACGAAGCCGATCGTATGCTCGACATGGGGTTCATTCCGGACATCGAGCGCATCTGCAAGATGATCCCGTTCACGCGGCAGACTCTTTTCTTCTCGGCCACGATGCCGCCGGAGATCACGCGACTTGCCGACCAATTTCTGCAGAACCCGGTTCGCGTCGAAGTCGCCAAGGCGTCGTCCACCGCCCAGACGGTAGAGCAGCGGCTCGTCGCGACGTCGAAGGAAGACTACGAGAAGCGCGACACACTGCGTCGGGTCATCCGCGCACAGGGCGACGATCTGACCAACGCGATCATCTTCTGCAACCGCAAGCGCGACGTTTCGCTGCTGTTCCGCTCGCTGGAAAAGCACGGATTCTCGGTCGGCGCCCTCCATGGCGACATGGATCAGCGCGCGCGGACGATGACGCTGCAGGCGTTCCGCGACAACAAGATTACCCTTCTCGTCGCCTCCGACGTCGCGGCGCGAGGTCTCGACATCCCGATGGTGAGCCACGTCTTCAATTTCGACGTCCCCATCCATGCGGAGGACTATGTCCACCGCATCGGGCGAACGGGCCGCGCGGGTCGGTCGGGCAAGGCGTTTACGCTCGTGTCCAAGGCGGACAAGAAATATCTCGACGCCATCGAAACGATGACGACCCAGCAGATCGAATGGCTGGACGGTGACTTGTCCTCGCTGCCCCAATTGGCAAACTCCGATGAGGAGACCGACGGCAAGAAAGGTCGCCGCGAGCGCACGCCTCGTCGTTCATCCTCGGCGAAGGGCGGCCGTTCAAGCAGCAAGGAACGCCGAGAAAGCGTCGTAGAAGCGTCGGTGGAAAGCCCGGTCGATGTCGAGGAAGCGGCATCGAGCCTTCTCGACGCCATTCCGGCAACGGCGCCCGCGGAGCGCGCTCGCCCACGCGCCGAAACTGGGCGCCGAAACGAGAGCGGCAGGAGCGCCGGCGGTCGCGGTTCGCATCAGCGCTCCGGCTCGTCTCACGACGAATCGTCCCCAGTGGGCTTCGGCGAAGACGTCCCGGCCTTCATGTTGATCCAGACCAGCGTCGCCTGATCTGGATCGCCGCGTGCCTGTCAGGCGGTTGCCATTCCGCTGGCAGGCCGGAGTTCGACAGACTCACCACAGCCGCAGGCCGATGTCTGGTTCGGGTTCTTGAACACGAACCCGGAGCGAAGCGTCGTTTCCTCGTAGTCCATCTGCGTGCCAAGCAGGAAAAGGACCGCCTCGGGCGCGACGAACACACGCGCGCCCTCGTGCTCGGTCATATCCTCGCCGACCTTCGTGTCCCGCGCGATCTCGATCGTGTATTCCATGCCCGCGCAGCCGCCCTTCTTGACGCCGACCCGGATGCCGACCGCGTCTTCGCCTTGCGCGGCCATCACCGATCGCACGCGCTCGGCGGCGGCATCGGTCATCGTGACAACGGAAAAACGGCCCATACCGCGACTCCTCAAAGTGTGCTGCCCCATAGATGGCTGTCGGGCCGAGTAATCGCAACCGGCGAGGCTGAGATCGCGCCCATCCACCGCACGTCTTCACGCTCCAGGAGATGTCGTCAGAACCAGCCGACGGCGACCTGAGCCTCTTCGCTCATCCGGTCCGGCGTCCACGGCGGATCGAACACGAGTTCGACCTTGACGAGTTGGACGCCACCAACCGAACCCACGGCATTCTCGACCCAACCCGGCATCTCGCCGGCAACTGGGCAGCCAGGCGCCGTCAGCGTCATCTCGATATCGACATTGCGGTCGTCGTCGATGTCGATCTTGTAGATCAAACCCAGCTCGTAAATGTCGGCCGGGATTTCGGGATCGTAGACCGTCTTCAACGCAGCCACGATATCGTCGGTCAACCGCGCTAGTTCTTCCGCCGGAATGGAGGATGCTGCGGTATCGCCGGCCGTTTCCAGGTTGGACTGGACACGATCCGCCTCGGTCGATGGGGCGTCGGAAACGTCGATCTTGTGGGGATGGGTGATATCGTCGGTCATGACGTGTGTCCTCAAGCGAAGAACCGTCGCGCCTTTTCCAGCGCGTCGGCCAGGCGATCCACTTCCGCCAGCGTGTTGTACATACCGAACGAGGCCCGGCAAGTCGAAGTCGCGCCGAACCGCTTCAACAGAGGCTGGGCGCAGTGGGTGCCGGCGCGAACAGCGACGCCCTCCCGGTCGATGACCATGGAAACGTCATGCGCGTGGATCCCCTCCAGATCGAAGGAAACGATCGCGCCCTTGCCGGGAGCATTTCCATAGATCCGCAGACCCGGAATGGACTCCAGTCGCTCGTGCGCATAATCCCGAAGCGTCTCTTCGTGCTCCGCGATCCTTCCCCGTCCCACGGAGTTCATATAGTCGAGCGCAGCCGCAAGCCCGATCGCCTGCGCGATCGGCGGCGTTCCCGCCTCGAAGCGATGCGGCGGCGCATTATAGGTCACAGCTTCCTCGCTGACCTCTACGATCATCTCGCCACCGCCGTTGAACGGCCGCATGCGATCGAGCATTTCGAACTTGCCGTAGAGGACGCCAATTCCCGTCGGGCCATAGACCTTATGACCGGTCAGGACATAGAAGTCGCAGCCGATATCCTGGACGTCGACCGGCAGATGCACAGCGCCCTGGCTGCCGTCGACGAGGACGGGAATGCCGCGAGAGTGAGCCAGCGCGGTCACCTCCTTGGCAGGCGTCACCGTGCCCAGAACGTTGGACATATGGGTGAACGCAACAAGCTTCGTGCGGGGCGAAAGCGCACGCTCGAAGTCGGCCAGCGTAATGGAACCGTCGTCCGCAACCGGCACGAAGACCAGCTTGGCGCCCTGCCGTTCGCGGATGAAATGCCAGGGCACGATATTGGAGTGATGCTCCATGACGGTCAGGACGATCTCGTCGCCCTCCCCGATCTCCGGCATGCCGTAGCCGTAGGCGACGAGGTTGATCGCTTCCGTCGCCGAACGCGTGAATACGATCTCGTCCCGGCTGGCCGCGTTCAGAAACACCCGTACGGTCTCGCGCGCGGCCTCGAAGTCCTCCGTCGCCTTGTTGGAAAGGAAGTGGAGGCCGCGATGAACGTTGGCATAGTTCTCGGCATAGGCGGATCGGATCGCGTCGAGAACGCGTTCCGGCTTCTGCGCAGAGGCGCCGTTGTCGAGATAGACCAGCGGGTTGCCGTGAACCGTTCGCGACAGGATCGGGAAATCCCGACGGATCGCGTCCACATCGTAGGCCTTCGTGGCGAGCGTTTCAGTCGTCATGGCTTCAACTCCAATCGGCGTCGATCACGGACATGGACGCCCTACCGTTCGGCGGTGCGTTTGAGAACGCAGGCGCCTTAGCGGGTGCGGCCGAGCCACTCGTCGATGCGCGCTTCGAGCGCCTCGACGGCGGCTTCGTGTTCGAGATCCTCCACGACCTCGTCGAGGAACGCTTTGATCAGCAGCGCCCGTGCGGGCGCTTCCGGGATACCGCGGCTCATCAGATAGAAGAGATGGTCGGCATTGATCTCGCCGGCCGTCGCGCCGTGCCCGCACTGCACGTCGTCAGCGAAGATCTCGAGCTCTGGCTTGGCCGAAAAGTCCCCGTCGTCGGACAGAAGAAGGGTATTGCAAGCCAGCCGCGCATCCGTCTTCTGCGCACCCTTGGCCACGCGGATCATGCCCTGAAACACGCCGTGTCCGCCGAACACCACGTTACGGAAGATTTCCGTCGAGGTCGTATGCGCCACGTTGTGGTTCAGCGTCGTCGTCACGTCGATGTGCTGGCCGTCCTGGAGAAGATTCACGCCACGAATCTGAATGTCGGCTCCTTCGCCGACCGTCTCAGCATGAACCTCCTGGCGCACCACCGCGCCGCCTCCGTTGAAGACGAAGAGTTTCAACCGGGAATCGGCACCTAGCGTGACATTGAGCTGACCGAGATGCGTTTCGTCGGCACCCTTCTCCTGAAGAATGACCCAGAGGACCTCCGAGCCGTCGCCGATCTCCAACCGATGCACGGACGACGAAACATCGCCGAACGCGCCGGCGGGGGCCCGCTCGACCAGCGTCGCCCGCGCGCCGCCTTGAACGACGACGTCCGAAGCCGCATGACTCCCGCCACCAGCGGGCGCGGGGCGCAACTCCACGGCGGTCTCCGGTCCGATACCGGCGGAGATCTCGATGCGGGAGGTAGAGGCGCCGAGCGCGACGTTCAGCGTCCGCACCGTGTCGAACGAGCGGTCGAGGTGATTGACCACTTGGTCATAGGGAGCGCTTTGGGCGGAATGACGCACCGAAACCCCCGGCGCCACGTCGTTCTCCGCCAGCACTCGTCCCAGCTCGACGACGACGCTGTTCGGAAGGAAAGGCGTGAGGTAATTCTGTTCCCCCTTTGGGGCGGCACCGCCATGAGCTTCCGACTGGCGCCCCAGCAGGAGCCGCAGGTCGGTATAGTGCCACGCCTCGACCCGCCGGCTAGGCAACCCCTCGTCCGCCAGGACCTGAAGCGCGCTGCGCTGCGCTTCCGTCGGCGCCAGCGCCTCGCCACGCCCGATCAAGGCCAACTCGGCCTTGGTGCGGACAGGACCTCGAGCCTCCGCCATCACGCCGCCTCGCCGATGATCTGGGCGTAGCCTTCGTTTTCGAGTTGCAGCGCCAGCGTCTTGTCGCCCGACTTGATGATGCGCCCCTTGTAAAGAACGTGGACGCGATCGGGCACGATGTAGTCGAGAAGCCGCTGGTAATGGGTGATCACCAGAAACGACCGTTCGGGCGAGCGCAGAGCGTTCACCCCGTCGGCCACGATCTTCAAGGCGTCGATGTCGAGGCCGGAATCCGTCTCGTCCATGACGCAGAGCTTCGGCTCCAAGAGCGCCATCTGAAGAATTTCGGCGCGCTTCTTCTCGCCGCCGGAAAAGCCGACGTTGAGCGGACGCTTGAGCATGTCCGCATCGATCTTCAGTTCGGCGGCGGATGCCTTGACGCGTCGCAGGAAGTCCGGCGTCGTCAGCTCGCCCTCGCCGCGCGCTTTGCGCTGCGAGTTCACGGCCGTCTTCAGAAACGTCATCGTGGCGACGCCCGGGATCTCCAAAGGATACTGGAAGGCCAGGAAGACGCCGGATGCCGCGCGCTCCGCCGCGTCCATCTCCAGGATGGATTCGCCGTTGTAGAGGATGTCCCCTTCGGTGACCTCGTAGTCCTCTCGACCCGCGATGATGTAGGATAGCGTGGACTTGCCGGAACCGTTCGGCCCCATGATGGCGGCCACTTCGCCGTCCTCCACCGTCAGGTCTAGCCCGCGCAGGATTTCCGTATCGGTGTCGGCGACACGTGCGTGGAGGTTGCGGATTTCCAGCATATCGTTCTGAGCTTTCGTCGTTCTACGGTCTACGTGCCGAATAGGGGTTCGCGGGTCAGCGACCCATGATAAATCGAAGGATGGACAGCGTCAGGCTGACGAGTTCCCTAGCGAGAACAAACCATTCGCCCCAGTCGAGCACCCGGTCGAGAAACCGACGCCGAGGCGGGGCCCGTTCGCCCCCGGCGTCGGGAAGACCCCCGGCACCGGTTCTCGATGGCTTGTCTCGGCGAGAACTCAGCCGACGCTGCCTTCCAGGCTGATGCCGATCAGTTTCTGTGCCTCGACGGCGAACTCCATCGGCAACTGCTGGATGACATCCTTGACGAAGCCGTTCACGATGAGCGCCACGGCCTCTTCCTCGGGAATGCCGCGCTGCATGCAATAGAACAGCTGGTCTTCCGAAATCTTGGACGTCGTCGCCTCGTGCTCGAACTGCGCCGAGGAGTTCTTCGCCTCAATGTAGGGGACGGTATGCGCCCCGCACTCCTCGCCGATCAGCAGCGAGTCGCACTGGGTAAAGTTGCGCGCGTTGGCCGCCTTGCGCTGCGCCGTCACCTGGCCACGATAGGTATTGTTCGAGTTTCCCGCCGAAATGCCCTTCGAAATGATCCGGCTCGACGTGTTCTTGCCGATATGGATCATCTTGGTGCCAGAATCGATCTGCTGGCGACCGTTGGAAACCGCGATCGAATAGAACTCGCCGCGCGAATTGTCTCCGCGAAGGATGCAGGACGGGTACTTCCAGGTGATGGCCGAGCCGGTTTCCACCTGGGTCCAGGAAATGCGCGAGTTGGCGCCGCGGCAATCACCGCGCTTGGTCACGAAATTGTAGATGCCGCCCTTCCCGTCCTTGTCTCCGGGGTACCAGTTCTGCACCGTCGAATACTTGATCTCCGCATCGTCCAGCGCGACCAGCTCGACCACGGCGGCATGAAGCTGGTTCTCGTCGCGCTGCGGCGCGGTGCAGCCTTCGAGATACGAGACGTAGGAACCCTTGTCGGCGATGATCAGCGTGCGCTCGAACTGGCCCGTGTTGCGCTCGTTGATGCGGAAATAGGTCGAAAGCTCCATCGGGCAGCGGACTCCCGGCGGGATGTAGACGAAGGAGCCGTCGGTAAACACGGCCGAATTCATCGTGGCGAAGAAGTTGTCCGACATCGGAACCACCGAGCCGAGATACTTCTGCACCAGTTCGGGATGCTCGCGGATGGCCTCGGAGATCGGCATGAAGATCACGCCGGCCTTCGACAGCTCCTTCTTGAAGGTCGTGGCGACGGACACGGAATCGAACACCGCATCGACCGCCACCCGGCCGCCATAGCTGCCTTCGGACCCCGGCACCCCGGAGTCGTCGTCGCGGCCGAACTCGGACGGCTCGTCGGGCTTGCGGACACCCGCCAGAATCTCCTGCTCCTTGAGCGGGATGCCGAGCTTCTCGTAGGTGCGAAGGATTTCGGGGTCCACTTCGTCCAGCGAAGCGGGGCCGGACATCGACTTCGGCGCGGCGTAGTAATGAATGTCCTGGAAGTCGATCGCTGGATAATCCAGGCGCGCCCAGGAGGGGCTCTCCATGGACTGCCAACGCTCGAACGCCTGCAGCCGCCAGTCCAGCATCCATTGCGGCTCGTTCTTCTTCGCGGAGATCAAGCGGATGGTGTCTTCGGTCAACCCTTTCGGGGCGACGTCCATCTCGATCAGCGTTTCGAAACCGTACTTGTATTGGTCGACATCGATCATGCGAACCTGATCGATCGTCTCCTGGACTGCTGGCATCGTTCTTCTCCACACTCGCCGGATTCAAAGTCCGGTGGTTGGCTTGCAAAGAGCCCTATAGCGGCTGTTTACAACGGTTCAAATGGGTGTCGCCGGATAAAAGTTGAAGACGGCGAACCAGATTTATCGCAAGCGCTTCAAGCGACTTTCCGAGGCGGGTCGGCTGGTATTGTACGGGCGGCATAGGCAGCGAATGCGGACAGGAAGCGATCGATCTCCAGTTCCGTCGTTCGGTGATCGAAGCTGACACGAACCGCACCTTTTGCCGCATCGATCGATGCACCGGCGGCCTGCATGGCCCGCAACACGTGGCTGCTTTCCACCTTGCCGGATGAGCACGCCGAACCGGATGACACGGCAAAGCCCGCAAGATCCATCGCGATCTGTACCGTCTCGCCGCGTAAGGCGGGATGATGAAAGGCGAGCGTCTGCGGCAAACGCGCTGCGCCCTCGCCGACGATCGACAAACCCGGAAGGACAGCGGTCAGGCGGCTTTCGATCCGCTCACGGTGATGTAGGAGCTTCGCCCCATCCATGGCACGATCCCTCGCCATGTGCGACGCCGCTCCGAACCCGGCGATCAACGGCAACGCCTCGGTGCCCGCACGCTGCCTCTTCTCCTGCGCTCCCCCGGTCAGGAGAGGCGCCGGCCGCAATCCTTCGTTCCGAAGCACGAAGGCGCCGATCCCCTTCGGCCCTCCCATCTTGTGTGCGGACACGATGGCCGCATCCGCACTCAGGGTCGCCATGTCGATCGGCATCCGGCCTGCCAGCTGAACGCAGTCGCAGACGAAAAGGCTTCCCGACGCCCTGACACACGCACCAATCTCCTCGACCGGCTGCAGGACTCCCGTTTCACTGTTGGCCGAGCAAAGCGCAACCAGCCCCGGCTCTCCCGCCTCCAGCCATTGATTCAGCGCACCAAGCGATACGACGCCATCCGCTGAAACCGGCAGTCGCGTCACCTCGTCGGTTTCGAACCGGCCACCTTGCAGAAGGCAGGGATGATCGGTTTCAAGCACGGCCAGCCGCGAGAGACGAAGCGGCTGTCCACCCCTTTGCCAGTGCGGTGTCAGGCAGGTCGCAGCTGCTTCCGTGGCTCCGCTCGTGAACACCACGCCATGGGCATGTGCGCCGACCAGCGATGCGACGGCCGCTCGCGCTTCATCCAGAACACTCCTCGCCACGCGGCCTTCCGAATGCACGGAGGACGGATTGCCCGGGAATTCGAGCGCACGCAGAACCGCATCTCTCGCCTCGTTGATCAAAGGCGAGCTTGCGTTGTGATCGAGATAGATCCTGCTTTCCTGCACAAGCGTCCTACGGTTTTCCAGTTTGCCCGATGGGAGATCGCTATGAAGGCGCCGACGTCGAAAATGTTTGTAATTCAAGCGACCGACAGACTACATAGCGCCCCAAAAGGACCCGTGTAGTTTTGAATCGTTCTAAGTCATAGAACCTACGAGGCTGCCCTTCCTCCGTCAAGCTGCCCGGCCCTCCCGGGCGCGGTTCTCCCGAGGTTTGCAGAATGCCCGAAGTCATCTTCAATGGACCCTCCGGCCGCCTGGAAGGGCGATATCAGGCGGCGAAGGAAAAGAACGCGCCGATCGCGATCGTTCTGCATCCTCATCCCCGCTTCGGCGGCACGATGAACAATCAGATCGTCTACAAGCTGTTCTACATGTTCGTCGAGCGCGGCTTTACGACGCTGCGCTTCAACTTCCGCGGCATCGGGCGCAGCCAGGGCGAGTTCGACCATGGTGCGGGCGAACTTTCGGACGCCGCCGCCGCGCTCGACTGGATCCAGGCGCTGCACCCCGACTCCAAGCATTGCTGGGTCGCGGGCTATTCGTTCGGCTCGTGGATCGGCATGCAGCTTCTCATGCGTCGGCCGGAGATCGAGGGTTTCATGTCGATCGCGCCGCAGCCCAATTCCTACGACTTCTCCTTCCTCGCGCCCTGCCCGTCGTCCGGCCTGATCATCCACGGCGACAAGGATCGCGTGGCGCCGCCCAAGGATGTCCAGGGCCTGGTGGACAAGTTGAAGACCCAGAAAGGCATCCTGATCACGCAGAAGACGATGGCCGGCGCCAACCACTTCTTCTCGGAACAGACCGACGAGCTTCTGGGCGAGTGCGCCGAGTATCTCGATCGCCGTCTGGCCGGCGAGCTTTCCGACGCCCGCCCCAAGCGCCTCAAGTAAGGCGGCCACGGCCGCACCCTTTCGACCTGGACCAATTCCATGAGCCGTTTCAAATCCGACTTCCTGCGCGTCCTGGACGAGCGCGGGTTCATTCATCAGGTTTCGGACCCGGAAGGGCTCGACGCGCTGGCTGCGAAGGGTCGCATCACCGGCTATGTCGGCTATGACGCGACGGCGACCTCGATCCACATCGGCAACCTGATCTCGGTGACGATGCTGTATTGGCTTCAGGAAACCGGTCATCAGGCCATCAGCTTGATGGGCGGCGGAACGTCGATGGTCGGCGATCCGTCCTTCCGCGACTCGCAGCGCGGCATGCTGACGCCCGAGCAGATCCAGACCAATATCGACGGCATCCAGCGCGTCTTCGGCAACATCCTGCGTTACGATGGGCCGAACGCTGCGATCATGGTCAACAATGCCGATTGGCTGCTGAAACTGAACTACGTCGAGTTTCTGCGCGATGTCGGTCGGCACTTCTCGGTCAACCGGATGCTGTCGTTCGATTCGGTGAAGCTGCGGCTCGATCGCGAGCAGTCCCTGAGCTTTCTCGAATTCAACTACATGATCATGCAGGGCTACGACTTCACCGAGCTCAACCGCCGCCATGGCACTGTCCTGCAGATGGGCGGATCCGACCAGTGGGGCAACATCATCAACGGCGTGGACCTGTCGCACCGCATGGGCGGCCCTCAGCTCTACGCTCTGACGACGCCGCTCCTGACGAAGTCGAGCGGCGAGAAGATGGGCAAGTCGGCGTCCGGCGCCGTTTGGCTCAATGCCGATCTCTTCAGCCCCTACGACTTCTGGCAGTACTGGCGAAACACGGAGGACGCCGACGTCGGCCGCTTCCTGAAAATCTTCACGCGCCTTCCGCTCGACGAGATCGCGCGCCTTGCGTCGCTCGGCGGCTCGGAGATCAACGAAGCGAAGAAGATTCTCGCAACCGAGACCACCGCCATCGTCCACGGCCGGGACGCCGCCGAGAAGGCGGCGGAAACCGCCCGCACCACGTTCGAAGAAGGCGCCCTTGCGCAGGACCTGCCGACCATTCGCCTATCGGTATCCGACGTCGAGAACGGCATCGGCATTCTATCGTTGGTGGTGAAGGCCGGTCTGGCGTCGTCCAACGGCGAGGCCCGTCGCCATGTGGCCGGCGGCGCCGTGCGGCTCGACGATCAGGCCGTTTCCGACGAGCGCTTCAAACTCGATCCCGCGGCCATGACCGACGGCGTCGCCAAGCTTTCGCTCGGCAAGAAGCGACACGTTCTTTTGAAACTTGCGGACTGATCCGCGAAGTGACGAGCCCGCCAAGTGCGGCCTCGCGCATCAATCGAAGGCGAAGATCTGACGAAAGATGCCCGGCGCGATCGCGGAGATCGGGTTGACCACGAGCGTCGGCGAGGAGAACGCCCCGCTGACGCGGTAGGTCAGGCCGATCAGTCCGCCCTCGTTTCCGTTCCCGAGGATTTGGCCGACGAGAGGGATCGCGCCGAAGACCCGGTTGATCCCGTAGGCCGGCATGAACGATCCGGAGATGTCGATCTGCCCGGACGGATCGTAGATCGTTCCCGCGAAACTCGATCCGAACACCGGCCCCCGGATGATCCCGTCCGCAACGCGCAGACGCCCGTTGTCATACGCCACCTTCGCTGAAGAATGGTCGAAGAAGGCACGCTCGGTCCGAAGGTCCTTGCCTACCGCCTGCGAGAGGCTCTTGGATTGCGGCGTCGGCGAGGAACCCACAATACGCGACAGTCGAGGCTCGTTCACGAGGGTGAAATTGGCGACCTTGATCTCACCGGCGTAGCCGCGCTGGCCGGTGCCCAGGAGCGTGAGGCCGCCCTGCCCGCCCTCCATATGATCATAGAGGCCGGCAAAACCCAGGAAGCCGCCGACATCGTCCGAAGCGATACGGATTCGCCGCTGGTCGTCACGCGGCGACAGGTCGCCGCTGACCCCGACACCGCCAATGGTCCCCGACATGGCAAGGGCCGCCAACTGGCCGTCCGACGCCGCATAGTTCAAGGAAAAGCCACCCACCGACTTTCCGTTGAAGCCATCGAGACGATCGACGTCCGCGATCACATCGAACGTACCGCCTCCGACGCGCCCCTTCTTTTCCCGACCGAGTCCGGACTTGATTTCCGCCAGAATGGGACGTGCGTCGAACCGCTCGCCCTCGACCTTCACGCCGAACCCGCTCTTGTGCCTCTCGACCGCCACGCGAACGGAGTCGTTCGGATTGAGTGCGACATGGGACAGGTCGGCTTTTCGCAGGCCCCCTTCGTCGAGCACGATGCTGCCGTCCGCCGAAAAACCGTCTCCCTTGATCCGCATGTCCCTGAGCGTGGTGATCGATCCGTCTCGGGTCAGATCGAACGCTATCTTCGCGGGAACGCCGGCTCCCTTCTTCCAAGCGACAGCCGGAAGGTCGAGCGCCGTCCGTGTCAGATCGATCTCCGCGTCGAGACCTTCTCCCCCGTCCACGATCCGGGCATCGATCGGCCCGTCGACCACGCCTTTCAGCGCAGGAAGCAGTTCGACGGCCTTCTTCGACGATACCTTGAGGCCGACTTCGACGCTGCGGGAGCCGACGGGCTTTTCCCCGAACGGGAGGGCGAAGTCCAACGAGGCCGGCAGATCGTCCATCGTTCCGTCGACGGACCCGCTGGCTTGGCCGGGGATCACGCGGAAATTCCCTTTCAACGCCGCGAAGCGCCGTCCCTGAATAGCCTGACCGGGGTCCACCCCGTCGAGCTTGGCGTCCACCGACCAGTTCGCGACCTGTTCCGACTTCGGGATATCGTCGCCGAAACGGAGCACGGCCGAAACGTCGGCGGCTGCTCGACCCTTGAACGGATCGATCTGAAGAGGAACCGTCCTGAACGCATGGATCGGCTCGCGATCCGCGACGTGAAGGAGCTCGGCGACATCTCCTGCGGCGTGAAGCGTCAGATCGACCTGAAGATCGCGTGGCCCGCCGTTCGGCGGTCGCTCCAGAACGACCTGCGCCGGTTGGAGCGTGACGCTCCCGAACCCTTCGGCCTTTGCGCCCTCGACATCGATCACGGTCCGTCCGCCGCGCGTCTGCACCGTTCCGGCGGCCTCCACCAGCGGTGGAACGTCGCCGACCGGCATGACCCGTGCGCCTTGGATCGCGACATCGACCCGCAGTTCCGTTTCGCTCGGGTTGCCGCCGGGCTTGAACGCCGGCCCCATCCGATCGCGTGCGATGTCGATGCCGATCGTGCCGTTCGGAACCAGACCCTCGTTCTCGATATGCTCCAGCACCCAGCGTCTCGCTTTGCCCGATATCATGAACGGCCAGAACGCTCGAACCGACGCCACCGAGAGATTGGCAGCCGATACGTACAGGGTCGTGCGGGCGTCCGGTGCCGATCCGTCGTACCCCCCCGTCGCCTGCAACGTGCCGTCGCCGGCGGCGAGCAACGAGCGGCTGAGGATCACGCGTCGGCTAGCAGCATCGAACTCTCCTTCCAACGAGAGCTTTGCCGTTTGCGGCGAAACTCCGGGATCCTCCAGCCCAACCCGCGAGCGGATCGCATCCGACCCGATTTGGAAACGGAACCGCTCGGGAAGCGTGGTGTCGCCCACATCGATCTGGTCGGCACGGCCGCGCAACTCCATTTCGACGTCCCGAAACCGCAACGGGCTTGGCTCGACGACGAATCCGGTATCGCCCTCTCGGAAACTAAGATTGAGTTGGATGTCCTCGATCTCGGTCCGGTTGAGACCCAGTTGCAGATCGCCCTTGCCGATATGCATGGAGGCGGATGCCGTCGCCGTGTCGGCTTCGGCGTCTCGGGTGAGATCGAGTTCGAACGACGCTTCTGAATTGCTGCCGAACGGCCGCTCGTCCTTGACGTCGGCTTTGTCGGCAGGGGGCAGGAAATCCTCGAGCGCGATGCGCCCCGACCGCGCGGTGAATTGCTGAAGCCGCTCCGTCTCGGGGTCGAACCGTGCCGTCCCGGAAAGCACGACCGGCAGTTCGCCGGCCCTCAGCTGGGAGGTGAGGCGTAAGGTCCCGTCGATCGCGCGGTGAAGTTCGGCATGGCGCAGCTCGACCGTATGGCTTGGCCCACCCGAAACCTTCACGCCCTCAACGACGATATTGTCGAGGCTCAACGTGTCGAAATGAAAATCGCGAAGCGTCTTCAGTTGACGCTCCAAAGTAGAGATCGCCCGGTCCGCCGTGCGCGTCATCAGCGATCCCGGCGCAGGCGCAGGACGCTTTTCCCCCACATCTGTTTGGTGGCCTGCGAATGCCTCCAGATCGACACGTGCACCGTCGATCTCCAATCGGCCGAACTCGAGCGAGCCCGAAACCAACGGCATCAAACGGAGGGCGACGGAAACGCGATCGACACGCGACTCGTTGTCCGGCGCGTCCTTGCGGCGCAGGACGACGTCGCGCCAGTTCAAGGCGAGCGTGCCGTCCGGCCGAAATTCGAAATGCTGCTGCGCGAGCGTCGCCTCGTATCTCGGCCCTAGCAGGCGTCCCAGTGCCGACGTGGTTTGCGCCTGGACAAAGCGTTCGCCGCTTTCCGTTCCGAACAGGAACGCGAACGCGCCGACGGCCAAGACCACGACGACTAGGATCAGGATACCGATCGCAGCAACAAAGCGCGCGAGATATTTCATCCGGACAGTGCGCTCCTACCCATCGTGTCGGGCGAACCGAGCACACATCCCCGTACAAAAACCAACAGAGCGTCGGTTATGGATGACCCCCATCCCGACGACATCATGATAGACAACAAGCGCGGTTCGGCACGAGGATTCGGCGCCGGCATTCAACGACCCGGCCCTTGCTCGACGCTGTGCATGTATCGCGGCAATTGGCCGAAAGGAGGGCTCGATGGCAAGTCTGGCGACAGGGCAGAAGTTTCCGATCTTCGATCTACCGGCGGATAGCGGCGAGAACGTCTCGTCCGAGAGCCTCGCCGGCCAACCCTACGTGATCTTCTTCTATCCCAAGGACGACACGTCCGGATGCACGCTCGAGGCTTTGGACTTCACCGCACTCGCGCCCGACTTCGTCAAGGCGGGCGTGAGGGTGTTCGGCGTTTCGCCGGACGGGATCGACAAGCACTGTCGCTTCCGCGACAAGCATTCGCTGGCCGTTCCCCTTCTTTCGGATCCCGAATTGGCCCTCTTGGAGCCGGCAGGTGTCTGGGTCCAAAAGAGCATGTACGGCAAGACCTACATGGGTGTGGAACGCACCACCGTCCTCGTCGACAAGGCTGGTGCCGTTCGTCGTGTCTGGCCGAAGGTAAAGGTGCAAGAGCACGCGAGCGAGGTGCTTGAGGAAGCGCGTCGTCTTGCCGGAACGTCGGCGTGACCGAACGAGGGCCGGACGCCGCAACCTTGCGAGGCCTGGCCATCGACGCGCTGGCCTCCGCCAATCTCGAGGAGAAATGCCGGCTGACGCGCCTTGCCGGCGAGCGCTGGTTCGCGCGCACGCTCAGCCTGTCCGCACCGTCCGATCCATCCCTGCCGTCGCGCCCTGGCCGCCCCCGCGAACCGGCACTCGTCAGCCCGCGCCATGTGCCGCGTCGATCGGTCCATACCCTGGAAGGGCGGATCGCGATGATCCACGCGCTCGCCCATATCGAGCTGAACGCGATCGACTTGGCTCTCGATATCGTCGCGCGCTTCTGCGGGCAGCCGGTTCCACGCTCCTTCTTCGACGGCTGGATGCTGGTGGCGACCGACGAGGCGCGGCACTTCGGTCTTCTGTCGGATCGGCTGGAAAAGCTAGGATCGCGCTACGGCGCCCTACCGGCCCACGACGGCCTTTGGCAGGCTGTGGAAGCAACCGCGCATGATCTTGCGGCACGGCTTGCGATCGTTCCCCTCATTCTGGAAGCGCGAGGGCTGGACGTGACACCGTCGCTGCTCGGCAAGCTCACGGAGGTCGGCGATGCTGAAACGGCAGCGATCCTCGATATCATCTACAACGACGAGAAGCGCCATGTCGCTGTCGGCGCGAAGTGGTTCCGCTTCCTCTGCGCGCGGCAGCGGATCGACCCCGCACGGCGCTTCCAGGAGCTCGTCCGCGAATGCTTTCGCGGCGAGGTCAAGGCGCCCTTCAACGACCGCGCCCGCGCGGAAGCCGGGCTGACGCCGACCTTCTACCGCTCCCTCTCATCCCTTTCCCACTAGCGCCGCGAATATCAACTCGGCTTTAACCTTAATGAACTCTAATTTCTCCAGCTTGCCGCGTTGGGCAAGCCCGGAGCCGGGTCATGAGTTCGAAGTCTGGCAACTCGCTTTTCGACGCACGCGCGAAATCCCACACGATCGTCATCGCGCGCGGAGACCGCGTCCGTCATTGGACGCTACCGTCCTGGGGCCTCGGAGTCCTTGCCGGCGGCGCAACGCTGTCCGTTGCCGCGGGCGTTGCGGCCATCGGTCTCTTGCTGTCGAGCGACCGCGTCATCCAGTTGATGCTGGATCGCGAAGTGCGAACGACGAACGTCTACGAAGATCGCATCAACGGACTGCGACAGGAACTTGATCGCGTCACCACGCGCCAGTTGGTGGACCGGGAAGAGATCGGTCGTCAGGTCGGCAACCTCCTTTCCCAGCAGCAGCGCATCGTCGGGCAGTTCGAGCGCCTCGGACCGTTGATGGAGCAAGCTGCGGATCATGGTCTGATCGACACGTCCAAACCCGACCCCACGGATACGGGCGTTCTTTCGACGAGTGGCGCCGCCGACCCGCTTCTCGGTCTTCGCAGCCAGATCGAGGACGTGTCGCGAACGGACCTCACCGACATCGCGCATCTTCGCAGCGAGCTTCTGCCGTCGATCCGCAAGACGGTCGGCTTGGTGGAGGAGCAGCAAAGAGCGAGCGTGTCGAACCTCTCCCAGCAGGTCGCCGACAAGGTGGACCGAATGACCGATGCGCTCAAACCGCTCGGCAAGGTGGCCGCGTCGACGGAGGGAATGGGTGGACCGTTCGTGGCCGCTTCGATCGACGACACGTTCGACACCCAGGTTCGCCAACTGGAACAACGGTTGGCGATCCTGGAAAGCTTGAAGAACTCCGCCGACCAGCTTCCCCTCGGAGATCCGCAGCCGAAGGGAACGGTGATCTCGTCTGGGTTCGGCGTACGGTCCGACCCGTTCCTGGAACGCGCCGCACTTCACACCGGCATCGATTTTGCCGGCCTTCAGGGTACGTCCGTCCGCGCGACGGGCGCCGGACGCGTGGTATCGGCGGGGGATATGGGAGGGTACGGCCAAGCGGTGGAAATCGACCACGGCAACGGCGTGTCGACCCGCTTTGCCCATCTATCGCGTATCGACGCGCATGTCGGCGACCATGTGAAGGCCGGGACGATCGTCGGAGCGATCGGATCGACTGGGCGCAGCACGGGGCCGCATCTGCACTACGAGGTGAGGATCCGGGACGAGCCGGTGGACCCCCAGCGCTACATCCGCGCCGGTCGCCGCTGGGCGGCCCTCTGACGGAGAGGCCGCTTCCCGAGCGTTCGATACGCCCGGAAAGCGGCAAGTCGCCGGTCAGTCGACGTCGGAAACCTCGACTTCGCCGCCGAACACGCGTTGCGCGAGCGCGGCCTCGATGAACTCGTCGATTTCCCCGTCGAGAACGTCCTGTGGCGTCGTGTTCTCGACGCCCGTGCGCAGATCCTTCACCATCTGATACGGCTGAAGGACATAGGATCGGATCTGGTGACCCCAGCCGATATCCGTTTTGGAAGCGGCCTGAGCATTGGCCTTTTCCTCGCGCTTCTTCAGCTCTTCCTCGTAAAGGCGCGCGCGCAGCATGTTCCAGGCGGTCGCCCGGTTCTTGTGCTGGGACCGCTCGGCTTGGCACTGGACGACGATGCCGCTGGCCAGATGCGTGATGCGCACGGCCGAGTCCGTCGTGTTGACGTGCTGACCGCCTGCCCCCGACGCTCGATACGTATCGATGCGAACGTCGCTTTCACTGACGTCGACCTGAATCGAATCGTCCACCACCGGATAGACCCAGATGGAAGCGAAGGACGTATGCCGCCGAGCCTGACTGTCGTAGGGCGAAATGCGCACGAGGCGGTGAACGCCCGACTCGACCTTCATCTTGCCGTAGGCGTTGTGACCCTTGAGAAGGATCGTCGCGGACTTGATGCCCGCTTCTTCGCCGTCCTGCTCTTCCAGCACCTCGACCTTCATGCCCGAGCGCTGGCCCCAGCGCATGTACATGCGCAGAAGCATGGAGGCCCAATCCTGGCTTTCCGTGCCGCCAGCACCCGAATGCACTTCGAGATAGGTGTCGTTCGAATCTGCCTCGCCTGAAAGAAGCGTTTCGATCTGGCGCTCGCCGACGTCTTTCTGGAGCGCGCGAATGCCCGCTTCGGCTTCCGCCACGATGTCGGCATCGCCCTCCTCCTCGCCCATGGCGATGAGTTCGATATTGTCGCCGAGCGCCCGTTCGAGATTGCGGATTCCGTTAATGGCGGTATCGAGCCGTTGGCGTTCCTTCATCAGGCGCTGCGCTTCCTGCGCATCGTTCCAGATGGAAGGGTCCTCGGCGGCGGCGTTCAGGCGATCGAGTTCGCGGACCGATTGATCCCAGTCAAAGATGCCTCCTCAGCAGGCTTACGGCCTGCTTGATTTCGTCGACGATCGATTCGATTTCGGCACGCATGCCGGCATTTCCTTTACAAACGCGGATGGGGAGCGCGGACCATAGGTGCGGCTCCCCATCGTGTAAAGCGAACCCGTAGATCAGCGTTTTCTAGAAGAGCCCGCCGGCGCCCGAGGCGATCGCGCTCGCCGCTTCCGGCGAGATCGCCTGCTGCGCCGGAGCGCTGGCATAGCTGCCGCCGATGACCTCGTACTGGTCCGAAGGACCCGTACCGGGCTTGAACGCCTCGACGATCGATCCCGGTGCGTCGGGGCTGGCCGCCATCCCGTTGGAACGGTTGACGGCAATCTGCGTCATCCCGTCCGGAATGCGGAAATCCACAACGGGCTTCCCGGCCAGCGCCTGCTTCATGAACTCCATGAACACGGGCGCCGCGAAGCCGCCGCCGGTCCCGCCATGTCCGAGCGGCTGGGGGTTGTCGTAGCCGAGGTAGATGCCGGTCACGAGATTGGGCGTGAACCCGACGAACCATGCATCCTTTTCATCGTTGGTGGTGCCGGTCTTGCCGGCCACCGGTACGCCGAGTTCGCGAACGGCCGTCGCCGTGCCGCGCTGGACGACACCCTCCATCATGGAGGTGATCTGGTAGGCGGTCATCGGGTCGAGAACCTGCTGGCGCTCGTCCACCAGTTCGGGTTCGGCGTTATTGCTCCAGTCGGACGCGTTGCAGGTGTCGCACTTGCGGTTGTCGTGCCGATAGACGGTGCGCCCGTAGCGATCCTGAATGCGGTCGATGAGCGAAGGTTCGATCGAACGACCGCCATTGGCGATGACCGAATAGGCCGAGACCATGCGCAGAACGGTCGTCTCGCCCGAACCCAACGCCATGGGCAGATACGGCGCCATCTTGTCGTAGATGCCGAAGCGCTCGGCATACTCGGCCACGAGCTTCATTCCCATGTCGTCGGCCAGACGAACGGTCATCAGGTTGCGGCTCTTCTCGATGCCGAGGCGAAGCGTCGAAGGACCCGCCACCTCGCCGCCGTAGTTCTTCGGCTCCCAGAAACCGCCCCGCCCGTCGGGGATCGATACGGGCGCGTCCAAAATCACGGACGCAGGCGTATAGCCGTTGTCGAGGGCCGCAGCGTAGACGAAAGGCTTGAAGGACGAGCCGGGCTGGCGATAGGCCTGCGTCGCGCGGTTGAATTCGGACTGCGAGTAGGAGAAGCCGCCGGCCAGCGCCAGGACACGGCCCGTATGAGGATCCATGGCCACCAGGGCGCCCTGCACCTTCGGCGGCTGACGCAGAATGAACCCGTCTCCCTTAGCCTCGACATAGATGACGTCGCCGCGCGACAAGAACTGGTCGACCGAGCGAACGCTTCCGCGCTTACCCTCGCGATCCTGCCGCAACGCCCACTTCATGTCGTTCAAGGAAAGCGTCGCGACATCGCGGTCCGCACCGCGCCGACCGGACATGTCGCGCGTCGGCTGCAGGCCGATGCTGGCCGAGTTGTTGTCGGCGGATAGAACCACGGCAAGCCGCCATTCCGGCACGTCGGCGAATGGCTCGATCTTGTTAAGCGCCGGGCCCCAATCGCCCGCAACCTCGATCGTCTCAACCGGTCCGCGATAGCCGCGCGTCTGGTCGTAGCGTACGAGGGCATGCTGCAGCGAGGTGCGGGCTTCCTCCTGCATCTGCGGGTCGAGGGTACTGCGAACGGAAAGACCGCCCTCGTAGAGCGCGTTGACGCCGTACCGCGCGATGATCTGCCGGCGCACTTCCTCTGTGAAGTATTCGGCGGAAGCGAGATAGGTCCCGCTCGGGCGCGGGTTCACGCCGAGCGGCTTGGCGATGGCCGCCGTCGCTTCCTCCTGCGTGATCACGCCGTTTTCGGCCATCCGCTGGATCACCCAGTTGCGGCGTCCGATCGCCTCACCCGGATCACGGAAGGGGTTGTAGTTCTCAGGGGCTTTGGGAAGCGCGGCGAGATAGGCGGCCTCCTGAATTTCCAGCTCGCTGACTGACTTGTCGAAATAAGCCAGCGAAGCGGCCGCGACGCCGTAGGAGCCCATGCCGAGGTAGATCTCGTTGAGATACAGTTCGAGGATGCGGTCCTTCGAATAGGCCTGCTCGATGCGCAGCGAGAGGATCGCCTCCTTCACCTTGCGCTCCATCGAGCGCTCGTTCGTGAGAAGGAAGTTCTTGGCGACCTGCTGGGTGATCGTCGAGCCACCCTGAAGCGAGCCCCCTCGGACATAGACGAGAGCGGCGCGAGCGATGCCCTCAAGATCGATGCCCGAATGCTCGTAGAAGTTCTTGTCCTCGGCCGAAAGGAAGGCGTCCTTCACCCGCTGCGGAATGGCCTGGATCGGCAGATAAAGGCGACGCTGCTTGGCGTATTCCGCCATCAGCGCGCCGTCCGCCGCGTGGAAGCGCGTGGTCACCGGCGGCTCGTAGCGTTCCAGAACCTGATAATCCGGCAGGTCCTGGCTCATGCTTGCGACATACCAAGCCACGCCGCCGGCCACGATCAGGGCGAACACCGTTCCAATTCCGAACAGGTAGCCAAGAAGTCTGATCATCGTATCCTCGTTGGCTGCTGCTTGGGCCGGTCGCTCGGCCGAGTGGCGGGCGGGAACGCCACCGCCCGGCCATGCCCGCTGCGAAACGTTAACGCAATGCGAATGGAGGGAAAATGCGGCGGGCGCATGGTTTGCAGCGCTGCCCTCCGACACTGTTGCGCCGGCGCATCACCGGTCGGAGCCAAGTGCCATGGTGCCCGCGCGAGCGGAGAAATCGCCGATGGAGCGGGCCAGAATGGTCGCCAGTTTGCCCTGCCAGTCGCTCGAGGTCAGCAGTTTCTCGTCGTCGGCGTTGGACAGATACCCCATCTCCAGGAGAATGGAGGGTACGTCCGGTGCGCGGAGCACGCGAAACCCGGCCGAGCGCTTCGGGTTGTTGATCAACCGGACCTCGCCGCGCTGCAAATCGGCGACCAACCGAACGGCGAAATGCTCCGACAGTCCTTCGGTCTCGCGCCGCACGAGATCCACCAGGATATCGTGGATTTCCGGGGCGTCCTGGTCCCATTCCGGCCCCGCGAACCGGTCGGCGGAATTTTCCACATCTGCGAGTTCGCGGGCCAGACTGTCGGACGCCTTGTCGGACAGGGTGTATACGGTCGCGCCGCGCAACTCGCTGTAGCGGATCGAATCGGCGTGAAGCGAGATCATCAGATTGGCGCCCGCCCGGCGCGCGATCGCCGCGCGCTCGTTGAGCGGGATGAAGACATCGTCCTCGCGCGTCATGACGACATCCACGTTTTCATACGGTTTCAGCGCATGCCGCAGCGCCTTGGCAAAAGCGAGGTTGACGGTCTTTTCCTCGGCCCCGTTCTGCCCCGTCGCCCCCTTGTCGATGCCGCCATGGCCGGGATCCAGAACCACCACGAAGCGATGAGGAGCGGTCGCACTCCTCCTTTCAGCCTGTTTGGATGGCGCCGCGACGCTCGGGCCGACGAAATCCTTCCGCGTGCCCGCGTGAAGGCGAAGCGAGATTCGCGCTCCCGCTTCCGTCCGCTCCGTCTTCAGTTCGGGACGGACGGGACCCGGAAGCGTGAGAACCAGCCGATATCGATCGTTGGCGATCAATCCATGCCGGATTCCGGACACGAGTTTGCTTCTCTTGATGTCAGGCAGCTTGGCCGCCGCGAGCGTTTCGGGAAAATCGAGAGCGACCCGGTAGGGCGCTTCCAACAGAATCAGTTGCGGAACCGCAGTCCCGATCAGATCGAGATCGAGACCGAAACCGTCCGGCACGGCGACGGTCTCGATCTTCGCGACAATCGATAGATCGCTCTGTTCCGCATGAGCCGGGAACGGGAAGAGAAGAGCGACGCAAACGACGGAAACCAGGAAACGCAGGAGATTTCGGGCAGCGAGCATGGCGAGCGGGCGACCTTGGTGACTTCAGGAGGGGATCATGGTCGATCAAGATGGCGGCAAGCAGACCTCCTGCCGCTTCGTTGAGCCCTCCCCTTGTTTGCGGAGCTAACGCGCCTTACAAGCATAAGTGAGGCTCCTGCGTCATTCGCGTGGATGCGTCGCCGACGGTCGCACCGCAGAACGGATGCATCGTTAATGGGCGTACACGCGACCACACGCCGGTTTCTCGTACAGATTTGCGCCGATCGGGCCGCTTGCGTCCATCGGTTCCTATGCGGGTCATGCCGGGGAAGGCGTCGTCCTTTTCCAAAACCCGCGATTTCGTCGGCTGCTTCGCGGCCATCATATGTTGCAGGTCGTTCGCGCGTGTCATCGGCATACGGAGTTCTCATGACGCCTTCGCTCGGTTCGGTCGAACCGGGCGTTTGTTCGTCGAGGACATCCGCCCTACGCCGCGAGCCGACCGTGTCGGCCCTCCCCATCCCGGAATCCATGTCGGTTTCAAGGACCGCATCCTCCCGGCGTCGGCAGGGCCCGGAGTTGAGATCACATGGCAAACAAGATGCTGATCGACGCCGCCCACCCGGAAGAAACCCGGGTCGTCGTCGTCAAGGGTAACCGGATCGAGGAATTCGATTTCGAGTCGGAGCACAAGAAGCAGCTCAAGGGCAATATCTATCTGGCCAAGGTGACGCGGGTCGAACCCTCGTTGCAGGCCGCCTTCGTCGAATACGGCGGCAATCGCCACGGCTTCCTCGCCTTCAGCGAAATCCACCCCGACTATTACCAGATTCCCGCGGCCGACCGGAAAGCTCTGATCGAGGAAGAGCTCGCGCGCGCAGAGGAGGACGAAGACCACGACGAGGGTAAGCCAGCGAAGCCCGCCCGCTCGCGCAGCCGTCGCTCACGCTCGAGCGAAGCGCAGGCAGCGGACGCCGCCGACGACAGCGTGTCCGAATCGCTCGAGGCCGTCGCTGCGGAAGCCGACGCCTCGTCGGACGAGAAGGTGACGGAGCCGGAAGACGGTTCCGCCGATCCCGCCGAGAACGGGGCGGACGAAGCTCCTGTCGGGGACAGAGCCGACGAAGGCGTCGCAGTTGCTGCCGATGAGGAAGCAGTCTCGACGGCGGAGAACGAAGAAGTCGCAGTCGAGGAAAAGCCGCGCCGTCGGCGGAGCAGCTCGCGCCGCTCGCGCGAGGCCGAGGAAGAAACGCCGGTCGAGGAGGTCGAGGAAGTCGACGACCTCGGCAGCGAGGACGCGATGGAAGAGGTGCCGGTTCGCAACCGCGCACCGCGCAAGCAGTACAAGATCCAGGAAGTCATCAAGCGTCGCCAGATCCTGCTCGTGCAGGTCGTCAAGGAAGAGCGCGGCAACAAGGGCGCGGCCCTCACCACCTATCTGTCGCTGGCCGGCCGCTACTCCGTCCTGATGCCGAACACCGCCCGTGGCGGCGGCATCTCGCGCAAGATCACCAACGCGGCGGATCGCAAGCGCCTGAAGGAGGTCGCGCGCGATCTCGAAGTGCCCAAGGGCATGGGCATCATCCTGCGCACGGCCGGTGCCAACCGCACCAAGGCCGAGGTGAAGCGCGACTACGAGTATCTGATGCGCCTCTGGGAAACCGTGCGCACGCTCACTCTCCAGTCCAGCGCCCCTGCCCTCGTCTACGAGGAAGGCAGCCTGATCAAGCGTTCGATCCGCGATCTCTACAACAAGGACATCGACCAGATCCTCGTGGCCGGCGACGCCGGCTACCGCGAGGCGAAGGATTTCATGCGCATGCTGATGCCGAGCCAGGCAAAGGTGGTGCAGCCCTATCGCGAACTCGTCCCGATCTTTACCCGCCAGGGCATTGAAGCGCAGCTCGACAAGATGCTGCAGCCCCACGTGACGCTGAAGTCCGGCGGCTACATCATCATCAACCAGACCGAAGCGCTGGTGGCGATCGACGTGAACTCCGGTCGTTCGACGCGCGAGCATTCGGTCGAGGACACCGCTTATCAGACCAACCTCGAAGCGGCCGAAGAGGTCGCCCGCCAGCTCCGCCTGCGCGATCTCGCCGGCCTCGTCGTCGTCGATTTCATCGACATGGAGGAGAAGCGGAACAACCGGAACGTCGAGAAGCGCCTGAAAGATTGCCTGAAGGACGATCGCGCCCGAATCCAGATCGGCCGCATCTCGCATTTCGGCCTTCTGGAAATGAGCCGCCAGCGCATCCGCGCCAGCGTTCTCGAATCCACGATGCAGGTCTGCCCGGTGTGCAGCGGCAATGGTTTCATCCGCTCGGCCTCGTCGCTCGCGCTGCATCTCCTGCGCTCGATCGAGGAGCACCTTCAGAAGCACGGTACGCACGACCTGATCGTCAAGGTTCCGACCGCGACGGCGCTCTACGTCCTCAACGAAAAGCGCGCGACGATCGACGAGCTCGAGCGTCATTACGGTCTGCGCATCGTTCTGGAAGCGGTGGAGGGCTTCGGCCATCAGCACATCGCGATCGAGCACGGCGCGGAAGCGCTGAAGCGAGTCAAGCCGGAACAGATCGCGACGGCCCCTGCCGTTTCGCCCGATCTCATCGAGATCGAGGAAGCCATCATCGAATCCGATGACGAGGAGGCGGAGGCAGCTGAGGCGACGACGCCCGCCCCCAACGGCGAAGACGAGCGCCGCGACGGTTCGCGCCGCCGCCGTCGTCGTCGCCGCGGTGGCCGCCGTTCGGACGAGAAGGACGGTTCGGCCGAGGACGAGAACGGGAATGGCGATGATGCCGTTTCCACCGCCGGTGACGACGAAGCCGCCGCCGAGGCAACGGCGGAAGCGCCTGCCGGCGAGGACGACAGCGAGGGTCGCGATCGCAAGCGTCGCCGTCGCGGTCGTCGTGGCGGCCGTCGCAGCCGTGACGACGACGCTGTGACGGAAGCATCCGATGCGGGCGCGGACGAAGCGCCCGACGCTGTCGCGGAGCCTTCGGAGGTCGAGGCCGCCCAGGTGGACGGCAATGCCGAGCCGCTTGGCGAAACCGGAACGGAAGTCGAAACGGCGGCGGAACCGGAAGCCGTGGACGAGCCTGTCGCCGAAGAAACGGTGCCGGCGGATGCTGAGATTGCGGATCGCGACGAAGTGACGAGCGAGCACGAGATCACCGCCGCCAACGACCAGCCGCCCGCGCCGCCCGCCAGCCCCCGCCTGTCCACCAACGGGCAGGAAAGCGCCGAGGAGGACACGCGTCCCAAGAAGCGCGGCTGGTGGTCGAAACGTTCGGCCGAGTAACAAGCTGGGAAAGAGCGGCCCAACGGCCGCTCCTTTCATTTTGGGAATGGGTCAGACCAGGAGCGTGCGGAGCCGCGCCACGGCGCGTTCGATCTCGGCCGGGTCGCCTGCATAGGACAGGCGCACCGTCCGCTCGCCGCGCTGCGGATCGAAGTCGATGCCCGGGGTCAACGCAACGAGCGCCTTCTCCAACGCCACCTCGGCAAACTCGGACGAGTGCTCGAACCCATTGGGAATGGTGGCGTAGGCATAGAAGGCCCCATCGATCGGCGCGATGTCGAGGAAGCCGAACTGCGGCAACGCGGTCATCAGCGTTTCGCGGCTTCGAGCATAGTCGAGCTTCGTCCGCTCCAGAACCTCCCGCGCGTCGAACACGGCCTCTGCACCGATCTGGCTGAGTTCGGGCGCCGAGATGTAGAGGCTCTGCCCGATACGCTCGGCAGCGCGCGTGAGCGGCTTCGGCAGCACCAGCCAGCCGATCCGCCAGCCGGTCATGCAATAGTACTTGGAAAAGGAGTTCACGACGATCGCCCGATCGGTGAACTTCAGAGCCGAGACGGTCGGCGCACCGTACGCCAGCCCATGATAGATCTCGTCGGAAACGAACACGATCCCGGCCGCGTCCGTAAACTCCACCAGCTTGCGCAGTTCGTCCGGCGGCGTGATCGTACCGGTCGGGTTGGCCGGGCTGGCGATGAGCACGCCGCGGATTGGCGCCTCGCGATGGGCATTCTCCAGTGCCTCGGCCGTCAGGATATATCGATCGTCCGGTCCCACCGGGATCTCAACGGGTACGAGCCCCAGTGCCAGAAGGATGTTGCGATAGGCGGGATAGCCCGGCGAGGCGATCGCGACACGGTCTCCGACATCGAAAGCGGCTAGGAATGCGAGGTTGAAGCCGGCCGAGGAGCCGGTGGTGATCATGATCCGGTCGGGGGACACATCGACCCCCTCGCTCTCCGCGTAGTGTCGCGCGATACGCCGACGAAGGCCTTGGCGGCCGAGCGCGTCCGTATATCCGATGCGGCCGCGCGCCAGAAACGCGCGAACGGCGTCGGATACGATCTCGGGGACCGGGGCGGAGGGTTGGCCGACGGCCAGCGAAATGACATCGTGCCCTTCCGCGACGAGGCGGTTGGCGGCGGCCATGATGTCCATGGCGCGAAACGGATCGATCTGCGAGCGCCGCGAGGCCTTGATGGGCGGAAGAGTGGACATGAAAGCCTCATAAACGCCGGAATGCAATGCGCTTGACACCCGCCGGGATGGTGTCGAGCGAGCCTGCGTTCTAGAAGCGTGGAAGCGAGCCTGGGAAGACGTGGGATGGATTTTTTGATCGGGAGCATCGTCAAACGGGTCGGTATCGCCGTCCTGTCTCTCGCCATCGCGGCTCCGGTCGCATCGGCGCAGACGGCCCGTCGCCCATCCCTACCGATCGTGCGCGACGCGGAAATCGAAGCGCTGATCAAGGACTACTCGCAACCGATCCTGCGGGCGGCCGGGCTTTCGCCCAGCCGCGTCGAGATCGTCCTCGTCAACGATCTCGCCTTCAACGCGTTCGTGGCGGGGCGCCGCATCTTCATCAACACCGGCACCATCCTCGATTCCGAAACGCCGAACGAGACGATCGGCGTTCTCGCGCACGAGGTCGGCCACTTGGCCGGCGGCCATCAGGAGCGGCTGCGCGAGCAGATCGAGCGGGCCAAGACGATCGCCGTGG
Source organism: Aureimonas sp. ME7 (assembly GCF_903970965.1). Taxonomy (GTDB): domain Bacteria; phylum Pseudomonadota; class Alphaproteobacteria; order Rhizobiales; family Rhizobiaceae; genus Aureimonas. Next base: position 46,656 of record NZ_CAJCKW010000010.1, read on the forward strand.
TGGCGGGACTCTTGGGCGCGGGCGCGGCGGTGGCGGGTGCGGCGGGCGGCAACAGCTCGCTGGCGGGCGTCGGCGGCGGCTTGATGACGAGCGGCGGCAGCATCGCGCAACGCAGCCTCTTCGCCTATCAGCGGACGGAGGAAACCACCGCCGACCGCTCCGCGCTCACATACCTTCTGAAGACCCAGCAATCCCCCAAGGGTCTCCTGGACAGCTTCTCCGGCCTGATGCGCAAGAACATGTTGTCCGGCATTTCGTCGGATCGCTACGTGTCCTCCCACCCCGCGCCGCAGGAACGCATCGGCTTCCTCCAGACGGCCGCGAAGGAAAGCCCCTACTTCGATAAGAAGGACCCGCCCGAGCTTCAGCTTCGCCACGATCTGGCTCGCGCGAAGATCGCCGCCTACAACGGAGGCGCCGCGCAGGTGCGCCGCTCCTTCGGCCGCGACATCACCAGCCTGCCCGCTCGCTACGGCGACGCGATCGCGACGCATCTCGCCGGCTCGCCCAAGGCGGCGCTGACCAAGATCGATGCGCTGATCGCGTCCTCACCGAAGACGCCATGGTTTCACGAGGTGCGCGGAGAGATCCTGATGGCGGGCGGCAAGGCGGACGAAGCGGCTGCCGCGTTCCGCACCGCCGCCAAGCTCGATCCGTCCGATTCCGGCATTCTGGAAGCCGCAGTCGGTCAGGCCCTGGTGACCGGCGGTCAGCCGGAGCGGATGAAGGAAGCCATTTCGCAGATCCGGAAAGGTCTGGAGTCCGATCCCGCCAACTCCACCGCCTACCAGTTCCTCGCCATGGCCTACGGCAAGGTCGGCGACGTCGGCTCGGCCGAGCTGGCGACGGCGGAAGGCTACTGGGAAGGCGGCAATTTCCGCCAGGCGAAGATCTTCGCCGCGCGGGCACAGCAGAAATTCCGGCCGAACTCACCGCAGTGGCGGCAGGCGCAGGATATCATCATTACGAAAGTGAACCGCAAATGAGCGCGCGCAGCCTCCTTCGCTCGTTGACCATCGGCGCTCTCCTCCTGACCGCTTCCCACGCCTCCGCCTTCGATCAGGCGCAGACGGACGAAATCGAGGGAATCGTCCGGAACTACCTTCTGGAACATCCGGAGGTGCTCCTGGAATCGATACAGGCGCTCGACGCGAAGCGCGCGGCGGAAGCGAAGGTCGGGCAGCGCGACACCATCCTCGGATTGAAGTCACGGCTCGAAGCCTCGCCGGAAGGAACGGTCGTCGGCAACCCGAAGGGCGACGTCACCCTCGTCGAGTTCTTCGACTACAATTGCGGCTACTGCCGCCGCGCCGCGAGCGACGTGAAGGTGCTCGTCGACAGCGATCCGAACCTTCGCGTCGTGTTGAAGGAGATCCCGGTGCTCGGCCCCCCCTCGGAAGCCGCGACGCGCGTCAGCCTCGCGTTTCGCGAAGTCGCGCCGGAGAAGTACGGCGCGTTCCAGAAGGCCCTCCTTGCCTCGCGTTCGCAGGCGGACGAAACCCGCGCGCTCGAAGTCGCCAAGGATTTCGGCGTCGACGAAGCCACCTTGCGCCCGAAGATCGGCGGCTCGGGCGTTGCGGCCGCGCTGAGCGAGAGCGCGGAACTCGCCACCGCCTTAGATATCAACGGAACGCCGAGCTACGTGATCGGCGATGAGGTCGTGCCCGGCGCAGTCGGCGCCGACGCGCTTGCACAGAAAATCGCCAACGTTCGCGCCTGCGGATCCGCCACCTGCCCGCCCGCCGGCAATTGACATGTTTGCCCTTCGCGCTTTTCCCCCGCTGCGCAAGGGTCTATAGGGCTGCGCAAGGAATGCACCGGCGACAGCTCCGGTCCGTTCACGATTCGCCGGGGCGCCAGATCGCCCATACGCCGCGTCCGAGCGCCAGCGCGCCACGGCCGCCATGGATTGTTCGACCGACGTGTCCGAGGCCAAGCCTTATGGATTGCGGCTTCGGTGAGCTCGAAGGAATGTTATGGAAAAGGACTCCACTGTGGATCGATCGCTCGTCCGCGAACTCGCCGACATCCTGAACGATACCGATCTGACCGAGATCGAGGTGGAACAGGGCGAGCTTCGCATTCGCGTCTCCCGGAAGAAGGAGTTCGTCGCCGCGCCCACCTACGCCCATATGCCGGCTCCGCTGCCAGCACCTATGGCGCCCGCGCCTCAGGCCGCAGTTCCCGCCGCTCCGGCCGCGTCCTCCGGTCCGGAAGTGGGCTCGGTCCCCTCGCCCATGGTCGGCACGGTCTATCTCGCCTCAGCCCCCGGTGCGAAGCCCTTCGTCGAGATCGGCCAGAGCGTCAGCGAAGGCGAGACGCTGCTGATCATCGAGGCGATGAAAACGATGAACCAGATCCCGGCGCCGCGCTCCGGCACGATCAAGCGGATCTGCGTCGACAACGGACAGCCGGTGGAATACGGCGAAGCATTGGTCGTGATCGGCTGAGGCCGACATCCCACGCGAACGTTCGGGTCAGGCGGTCAATGGAAGGGCATTCATGTTCAACAAGGTTCTGATCGCCAATCGCGGCGAGATCGCGCTGCGTGTGCTGCGGGCGTGCAAGGAACTCGGCATCGGGACGGTGGCGGTTCACTCGACTGCCGACAACGCGGCGATGCACGTCCGGCTGGCCGACGAGAGCGTCTGCATCGGCCCGCCGCCGGCGCGCGACAGCTACCTGAACATCCCCCAGATCCTGGCGGCGTGCGAGATTTCCGGCGCGGATGCCGTGCATCCCGGCTACGGCTTCCTATCAGAAAACGCCCGTTTCGCCGATATCCTCGAAGCCCACAACATCACCTTCATCGGCCCGACGGCCGAGCATATTCGGGTGATGGGAGACAAGATCGAAGCCAAGCGCACGGCGAAGGCGTTGGGCATTCCGGTCGTTCCCGGCTCGGCGGGTGCCGTGACGGACGATGCCGAGGCGATGCGCGTGGCGACGGACATCGGCTTTCCGGTGCTGGTCAAGGCGTCGGCGGGCGGCGGCGGACGCGGCATGAAGGTCGCGCATACGCCGGCCGACCTGTCGCTGGCGCTTTCCACCGCGCGCGCGGAAGCCGGCGCCGCGTTCGGCGACGATGCGGTTTATCTCGAAAAGTACCTCGGCAAGCCGCGTCACATCGAGGTTCAGGTGTTCGGCGACGGGATGGGCAACGCCATTCATCTCGGCGAGCGCGACTGCTCTCTCCAGCGCCGCCACCAGAAGGTCTGGGAGGAGGCCCGTTCTCCGGCTCTCGACGAAGAGCAGCGGACCCGCATCGGCGAAATCTGCGCCAACGCGATGGCCAAGCTGAAATATCGCGGCGCCGGCACCATCGAGTTCCTGTACGAGAACGGCGAGTTCTATTTCATCGAGATGAACACTCGTCTTCAGGTCGAGCACCCCGTGACGGAAGCGATCACCGGGCTCGATCTCGTTCACGAGCAGTTGCGCGTCGCCGCCGGCCTCGGCCTTTCCGTCACCCAGGACGAGGTGAAGTTCCTCGGCCACGCGATCGAGTGCCGGATTAACGCCGAGGACCCACGCACCTTCGCGCCTTCGCCCGGGCAGATCAGCTACTATCACGCGCCCGGCGGCCTCGGCATCCGTATCGATTCCGGCGTTTACCAGGGCTATACGATTCCACCGTTCTACGATTCGTTGATCGGCAAGCTGATCGTCCATGGGCGCACGCGCAACGAATGCCTGATGCGCCTGCGCCGAGCGCTGGATGAGATTATCGTAGACGGCGTGAAGACGACGCTCCCCTTGTTCCAGGATCTCGTCGACAACGCGGACATCCAGGCAGGGAACTACGACATCCACTGGCTGGAACAGTATCTCGCGGCTGCGGCCAAGGCTGCCTGATCCGGCGATGGCGACATCCGGCGGCGGCGAGGTCCTCATCACGCCGGAACTGCTTCTGCGGGCCTACGCCGCCGGCATCTTCCCGATGTCGGAGGATGCCGACGATCCGTCGATTCACTGGGTGGACCCGACCCATCGCGGCATCCTGCCGCTCGACGGGTTCCACGTGCCGAAGAGCCTGCGAAAGCGGATCCGGCAAAACGCGTTCGACATCCGCTTCGATACCGCTTTCCTAGTAGTCGTGGACGGTTGCGCAGAGCCGGCACCCGGTCGCGACAACACCTGGATCAACCGCCGTATCCGCGACCTCTATGCCGGGCTCTTTCGAATGGGCCACGCGCACTCGGTGGAGGCTTGGGCGGATGGGCAGTTGGTCGGCGGCCTCTACGGGGTCAGCCTCGGCTCGGCCTTCTTCGGCGAAAGCATGTTCTCGCGGCGCACGGACGCCTCCAAGGTCGCCCTCGTCTTCTTGTGGGACAAGCTACGTCGCAGCGGCTTCACGCTTCTCGACACGCAGTTCATCACCTCGCATCTGGAGCGCTTCGGCGCAATCGAGGTGGAGCGGGCGGAGTATCGCGATCGCCTGAGCGCGGCGCTCGAACGCCACGCAAACTTTCACTGCGCGGGCGGAACACCCGAGTCCGTCTTGCAGTCCTTGAGCCAGACGTCATAGACCGGGTGCTCGACGGCGTTCAGCCCTGGCGAGTCCGCGAACATCCAGCCGGTGAAGATACGACGGATCTCGCGATCCAGCGTGATCTCGTCGACTTCGATGAAACCGTCGGTCTTGGGAGATTCGTCCTGACTGCGTGTGAAGCAGGCGCGCGGCGTCACCTGCAGCGCGCCGAACTGCACCGTCTCGTCGATACGAACCTCGAACGTCGTGATCCGGCCGGTGATCTTATCGAGACCAGAGAAGACGGCCTCGGGATTCTCGATGCGCGCGGCAGACGCCGACACCGTCGCAAGAAGCAGCGATGTGGCAGCGAAAACCAGGGTTCGGCGAAACGCGAACTGAGGCATGGGACGACGCGAAGCGGTCAGGGCGTCCACGCGTCGTAGTCGCCCGAGACGCGCGGGCGCTCGGCGGTGTTGAGAAGCGACCCCTTCGGCCGATAGGCGAAGCGCGTCCCCGTCTGGTTCGGGACGTGCGGCTTCTGCCAGTCGCGCGGCTTGTAGTTCTCGTCCACCGGCGGCGTGTCGACGCGGTGGTGCATCCAGCCGTGCCAGCCCGGCCCGATCTCGGAGGCCTCGGCCATACCCTTGTAGATGACCCACCGGCGCTTGCCATCGGCGGACTGGTAGTAGACGTTGCCGCGCTCGTCCTCGCCGACGCGCTGGCCGAAGCGCCACGTATGGAAACGCGTTCCGATCGTCTGACCGTTCCACCAGGTGAAGATCTGAAGCAGCCAGTCTTTCATGTGCCATGTCCATTCCGGGCCATGCGGCCCTTATGCTGCCGTCACCGGCAAAAGTCCAGCGATCCGAGGGCTTCAGGTAGGGCTCAGAACCGTCGGTCAAAGCTGTCGTTCGAAGACGGTCGCCGGAATGCCGAGCTCGCTATCCGCCCTGCCCGTTCTGACGAACCCGTGGCGCTCGTAGAAGGCGATCGCACGAACGTTGGCACCCTCGACTTCGATCCGCATGCGCTTTGCCTCGGGGAAGCAGTCGAGCATTTCGGAGAGAAGATCGGCGCCCACCCCGCACCCCTGAACGGTCGGGCGGACGTAGAGCTGGTGGAGCACGACGAGCGTTCGATCGGCGGCGGCCATTTTGGCATAGGCCATGCCGCCGAGTTCGGCGCCGCTGTCGGCGACCAGAAACTCGGCGTTCGGCTGCGACAGACGAGAGGCCAGAACTTCTACGGAGTGCCAAGCGTCAGTGATCTCGCGAACGCGCTCGGCACCGTAGATCCCATCATACGTATCGTGCCACGTCTCACGAAGGAGAGCTGAAACCGCCGGCACATCGGCCTTGCCGGCGGTTCGAACGAAGAAGCGGCTCATTCGATGCCGAGCTTTGCCTTCACGAGATCGTTCACCGCCTGGGGATTGGCCTTGCCGCCTGTTGCCCGCATCACCTGGCCGACGAACCAACCGGCCAGCGTCGGCTTGGCTTTCGCCTGCTCGACCTTCTCCGGATTGGCGGCAATGACTTCGTCCACCGCCTTCTCGATCGCGCCCGTATCCGTCACCTGACGCAGGCCCCGGCTTTCCACGAGCTCGCGCGGATCGCCGCCCTCGTTCCAGACGATCTCGAACAGGTCCTTCGCGATCTTGCCCGAGATCGTTCCCTCACGAATGAGATCGAGAACCGCGCCGAGCTGATCGGCCGAAACCGGCGTTTCCTCGATTCCCTTACCGCTTTTGTTAAGCGCGCCGAGGAGATCGTTGATCACCCAGTTGGCGGCCTGCTTGGCGTCCCGCCCCTTGGCGACCTGCTCGAAGAAATCGGCGATCGCCTTTTCCGAGACGAGGATCGATGCGTCGTAGGCTGAAAGCCCGGCATCGGTGATCAGGCGCTGGCGCTTGTCGTCCGGCAGTTCGGGCAGATCGGCGCGCAATCCTTCCACGAACGCGTCGTCGAACTCCAATGGAAGGAGATCGGGATCGGGGAAGTAGCGGTAGTCGTGCGCGTCTTCCTTGGAGCGCATGGCCCGCGTTTCGCCCTTGCCCGGATCGAACAGGCGCGTTTCCTGGTCGATCGAACCGCCGTCCTCCAGGATCGCGATCTGGCGACGGGCTTCGGATTCGATGGCCTGTCCGACGAAGCGGATCGAGTTGACGTTCTTGATCTCACAACGCGTGCCGAAGGCACCGCCCGGACGGCGAACGGACACGTTGACGTCGGCGCGCATCGAGCCCTCGTCCATGTTGCCGTCGCAGGTGCCGAGATAACGCAGGATGGTGCGCAGCTTGGTGAGGTAGGCGCGCGCCTCGTCAGCCGAGCGCATGTCCGGCTTCGAGACGATCTCCATCAGGGCGACGCCGGAGCGGTTCAGATCGACGTAGGACATGGTCGCATGCTGGTCGTGTAGCGACTTGCCGGCGTCCTGCTCCAGATGCAGGCGCTCGATGCCGATCTCGATCTCGTCGAACTGGCCCTTCGAATCCGGACCGACCGAGACGATCACCGTTCCCTCGCCGACGATCGGCTGCTGAAATTGCGAAATCTGATAGCCCTGCGGCAGGTCGGGATAGAAATAGTTCTTTCGGTCGAAGACCGAGCGGTTGTTGATCTGCGCCTTCAACCCGAGCCCGGTACGGACGGCCTGACGAACGCATTCGACGTTGATGACCGGCAGCATGCCCGGCATCGCGGCATCCACCAGCGAGACGTTGTCGTTGGGTGCGGAGCCGAACTGGGTCGAGGCGCCGGAAAAGAGCTTGGACTCGGACAGGACCTGCGCATGGACTTCCATGCCGATCACGATCTCCCAATCGCCGGAAATGCCGGGGATGAACTTCTTGGGATCGGGGGTGCGGACATCGACGATGGTCATCGGACGAACTCGTGAAGTGCGTTGAGCGATCTGCGCGACATGTGGGAGGCGATGGGCGCCGTCACCACCAGCGATCGGGCTGGAAGCGACCGGCCGCTTGCTCGATCACGGACGCGGAGGCGAAGAGGGTTTCCTCGTCGAACGGACGGCCGATCAGTTGAAGCCCGAGCGGCGTTCCCTCGGCCGAGAGGCCGGCAGGCACCGAGATTCCCGGCAGGCCGGCGAGGTTGACGGTGATCGTGAACACGTCGTTCAGATACATCGCGACGGGATCGGCCGCGAGGTTCTCGTCGCCGATGGCGAAGGCGGCCGACGGCGTCGTCGGCGTCAGGATCGCGTCGACGCCGTCGGCGAAGACGGTCTCGAAATCGCGCTTGATCAGCGTGCGGACCTTCTGCGCCTTCAGATAGTAGGCGTCGTAATACCCGGCCGAAAGCACATAGGTGCCGACCATGATGCGACGCTTCACCTCGCGCCCGAACCCGGCGGCGCGGGTGTTCTCGTACATCTCCGCGATGTCTTTGCCGGGCACGCGAAGGCCGTAGCGCACGCCGTCGTAGCGTGCGAGGTTCGATGAAGCTTCCGCCGGAGCCACGATGTAGTAGGCCGGCAGAGCGTATTTCGTGTGCGGCAGGGAGACGTCGACGATCTCGGCGCCTGCGTCCTTCAGATAAGCGATCCCCTTCTGCCAAAGCGCGTCGATCTCGGCGGAGAGGCCCTCGACGCGGTATTCGCGCGGAATGCCGATCCTGAGGCCACGAACCGAACGACCGACGGCCGCCTCGTAGTCCGGAACGGGACGGTCAACCGAGGTCGTGTCCTTGTCGTCCACCGAAGCCATCGACTTCAGAAGGATGGCCGCGTCGCGAACGTCGCGCGCGATCGGCCCGGCCTGATCGAGCGACGAGGCATAGGCGACGATACCCCAGCGCGAGCAGCGGCCGTAGGTCGGCTTGATGCCGACCGTGCCCGTGAGGCCAGCCGGCTGCCGGATCGAGCCGCCGGTATCGGTCGCCGTGGCGCCGGCGCAGATGCGCGCGGCCACCGCCGCTGCCGAACCGCCGGAGGAGCCACCCGGCACCAGCGCGACGTCCGAGCCCGACCGCCGCCACGGATTGACCACAGGTCCGTCATGACTCGTCTCGTTGGACGAACCCATGGCGAATTCGTCCATGTTCAGCTTGCCGAGCATGACGGCGCCGTCCGCCCAGAGATTGGCGGTGACGGTGGATTCGTAGCGAGGCTCGAACTTGTCGAGGATATGCGAGGAGGCCTGCGTGTGCACGCTCCTAGTCGCGAACAGGTCCTTGACGCCGAGCGGGATGCCCTCGAGCGGCCCGGCCGCGCCGCTCGCCAGCTTCTCGTCGGAGGCCGCCGCCATCTCGCGCGCCCGCTCGGGCGTCACCGCCACATAGGCGTTGAGAGCACCATTCGCGGCGTCGATCGCACCGAGATACGCATCGGTCAGCTCGGCGGCGGTGAACGTCTTCGCCTTCAGCGCATCGCGCGCTTCCGCAATCGTGTATCGGGTCAGGTCGGTCATCGGCTCGGCTTCTTTGAAACTGAGAAAGGCGAAAGCGTGGAAGACGTTACGTCAGCGGCTTCGCGTAGAATATCGAGTATGGATTGTCTGGGTAATCGGCAAAAGCGCCGGTTTGCTCGAAGCCGGCGGCTTCGTACAGCCTTCGTGCCGAGCGATAATGGACGCCCGTTTCCAGCAAGAGCCGTCGCGAGCCCTCGAGGCGAGCCTGCGCTTCCACCGTATCGAGCAGACGCGCTCCCAGACGCGCTCCCCGCGCCTCGGGGCGGACGAACATCCGCTTGAGCTCGGCGGCGCCATCCGGGTGGCGCAGCAAAGCGCAGCAGCCGACCGCTCGGTCATTCGTCCGGGCGATCCAGACCGTCGTGTCCGGCCCGTCCATCTCCTCCGCTGTCAGGCAGAAGTTGAAGTCCTGCGGGGTCTCCGGCTCCATCTCGCGGATCGCGACGTCGAGTTCGGCGATGAGGTCGGCGAGATCGGGATGAAGCGCGCTTACGCGCGAGATCACGATATCAGCCGTCATTCCACGACCTTCGGCACGAGGAAGAAGTGGTCGTCGGTCGCGGGCGCGTTAGCGACGATGTCGTCCGCCTTGTGGCCATCGGTGACGGCGTCGTCGCGCTTCTTCATCTCGATCGGAATGACGGACGTCATCGGCTCGACGCCCGAAACGTCCACCTCGCCGAGCTGTTCGAAGAAGCCGAGGATGGCGTTCAGCTCGCCCTGCATCGTCTGAACCTCGTCCTCGGTGACCGCAAGGCGGGCAAGACGAGCGACGCGACGGACAGTGGCGGTATCGACAGACATGCGTTTTCCCGAAAGCTTTGCTTTGGGACAAGGCTATATCGACGGCGTTGCGCCGAGGCAACGCCGTCGAGCGGGCGTGCCCGATCTCAGATCTCGAAGGCTTCGCCGATCTTCGGCACGAGGACGCGAGACGCCTCGCCTTCCATCGCCTCGATGAACTTGTTCGGATTAGCGTCTAGAATCGGCAATGTGCCCCAATGGAGCGGCACGATGGTCTGGAAGTTGAAGTAGCGCCGGCAGGCGAGCGCCGCGACCGCCGCGCCCATGGTCAGCCGGTCCCCGCACGGCACGAGGCCGATCTTGGGCTGGTGAAGCTCCTCGATCAGCGCCATGTCGCCGAAGATGTCGGTGTCGCCCATGTGGTAGACGCTGCCGCCGTCGTCGAAATGGATGACGATGCCGTTCGGCATGCCGAGATAGGTGACGGTGCCGTCTTCCTCGACGCTGCCCGACGAGTGGAAGGCCTGCGTCAGCGTGACGGAAAAGTCGTCGAACTTGATCGTGCCGCCGGTGTTGGCGGGCTCGATCGAAGCGACGCCCTTCTTGCCCAGCCACTGCACCAGTTCGAACGTGCCGACGACCTTGGCCCCGTTCCGCTGAGCGATATCCACCGTGTCGCCGACATGGTCGAAATGGCCGTGCGTCAGAAGAATATGCGTGGTGCCTTTCGTAGCCTCCGCCACGTCGCCGTGGAAATGCGGGTTGCCCGTCAGAAACGGATCGATGAGGATGACGGATCGTCCCGTGTCGATCCGGAAGGCCGAATGGCCGAAGTAGGTCATTTTCATGCTGATGGTTCTCCGCGCATGGCCTGGGCTGCTATGGCGGAGAAGCTAGGGCCGAGAACCGCACATCAAGGAGACGACATGCCGCTTGCCGAACTTGCCGACCTGTCCGGGCGCAAAACGGGAGGTAGCATCCTCGTGGGTCTCGATCTCGGAACAAAGACGATCGGGGTCGCGATGTCGGATCTTGGATGGCGCTTCGCCACGCCGCGCACGGTCATCCGCCGGACGAAGTTTCAAGCCGACGCCGCCGAACTGAAATCCGTTCTGGACGAGGCGAAGTGCGATGCCATCGTCATGGGTCTGCCGCTTAACATGGACGGAAGCGAGGGCCCCCGCGCGCAATCGACCAAGGCATTCGTCCGCAACTACATGCGGCTCGACGAACGACCGATCGCGTTCTGGGACGAGCGGCTTTCCACGGTCGCGGCCGAGCGCGGAATGATCGAGATGGACATGTCGCGGCGCAAGCGGGCCGAGCGTATCGACGCCGCCGCAGCGGCCTTCATCCTTCAGGGAGCGTTGGACAGGCTTTTCGTGCTCGCTGCCCAGCGAGCGTAACGCAACCTCGCGAAGGCCAGGATCGGCTTGCGACGGCGGAACGCGTAGAGGGCCAGCACGATCAGGCTGTCCAGCACCAGCGCTCGCGCCACCAGCGGAGGCAGCGTTTCCGGCGGAACGCCGAGCGCTTCGCCGTAAACGGCAAAGACCGTGTCGTACATCTCGCGCGAGAAGAAGAAGAGCCCGAAGCTCCAGTCGTTCGAGGCGAGCGCGAGCCAGACGACGAGAAACGAGATCGGCAGGAACCAGAGGGACAGGAGCCAGCGCATCAGAACTCGTCCCGGTTCGCCGTCCAGTGCGTACGCGGGCTTGGCTTCTGCCGAGGGATGGATGCCTCGATAGCCTTCACCGTGCGCTTGAACGCGATTTCGTCGAGTTCGTCCTCCGCATCGGGCGCGAAGATGCACGCGTCGAACGCGATGGCGAGAAGGCTGAGGCCGACCGACCAGAACGCGAGGTCGAGGCGCCCGAACACGGCCGCGAACGGTGCTCCGAAGATCAGCGCTGCCAACACCATGGATGAGCAGATGCCGATGGCGGCAAAGGCCAGAAGCTCGCCCCGCCGCACGTGCGTCTCCTTGCCCGAGTGCAAGCATACGAGACTGAAGGCGGACAGGACGCCGGTGCCAAGGGTTAGAACAGCGACGGGCAGATCCGCTCCAATAGGGTCGCGAAGGTCTACGAACGCCGTGACGAGAAGAAAGCCTGTCCACGCGCTTAGGGCAAAGGTCGTTGGAATTCGGCGCATCGATCCGCCCCCAGTTCGTTAACGAAACATTAACGCAAACCTTTCCCCATAGCTCCGGGTCCGCAACCGGAATGTCGCGCCATGGTTAACGCCGGGGATAACCCGCCGCCCCTCGCCTTCCCGCGCACCAGCCGCTTGTGAGGACGGGCGCTATCTCCTATAGCCCGATCTCGACATGTCAGAGCTTTCCAGCACTCCGTCCGCTCCCCGTCGCCATCTACTCGGCATCGCGGGTCTGTCGCTTCCCGACATCCACACGCTGATGGATCTCGCCGAACGCGAGATCGCGGTCAGCCTTGGCCGCGACAAGAAGAAGTCCGCCCTCAAGGGTCGGACACAGATCAACCTGTTCTTCGAAGCGTCCACCCGCACGCAGGCCTCGTTCGAGCTGGCAGGCAAGCGACTGGGGGCGGACGTGATGAACATGTCGGTCGCCAATTCTTCGGTGAAGAAGGGCGAGACGCTGATCGATACGGCGATGACGCTGAACGCCATGCGGCCGGACATTCTCGTGGTCCGCCACCATTCGGCGGGAGCCGTCGCGCTGCTGGCCCAAAAGGTCGGCTGCTCGGTGGTCAACGCCGGCGACGGCGCGCACGAACACCCGACGCAGGCGCTTCTGGACGCTTTGACCATCCGCCGACGCAAGGGCCGAGTGGCTCGGCTCGTCGTGGCGATCTGCGGGGACGTGCTTCACAGCCGCGTCGCGCGCTCCAACATCCTGCTCCTCAACGCGCTCGGCGCCGATGTGCGCGTCATCGCGCCGTCAACGCTTCTGCCGACCGGTATCGAGGACATGGGCGTGCGCGTCTTCCGCGACATGGACGCGGGGCTCGAAGGCGCGGACGTCGTGATGATGCTGCGCCTTCAGCGCGAGCGCATGGAGGGCTCTTTCGTGCCCTCGGTGCGCGAGTATTTCAGCCTGTTCGGTCTCGACGAACGTCGCCTGGCCCGCGCCAAACCCGATGCGCTCGTCATGCATCCCGGCCCGATGAATCGCGGCGTCGAGATCGCATCGGAGGTCGCCGATGGGCCGCAAAGCGTCATCGAGGAACAGGTGGAGATGGGCGTCGCGGTTCGCATGGCGGTGATGGAGTGGATGATGGGCAACGAGGAGGCCGCATCGTGAGCGAGCGTTCGGCCCGCCCCCTCGTCGTTGAGAACGCTCGCATCTTCGATCCTTCGCGGGGTGTGGACGAGCGGGGGACGCTGATCGTCGAGGACGGCACGATTGTCGCGGCGGGTGCGCAGGCGGCCAACCAGGGGGTGCCCGATGGCGCCGAGCGGCTGGACGCGAGCGGCCTTCTGCTCATTCCCGGTCTCGTCGACATGCGCGTCTTCGTCGGCGAGCCGGGCAACGAGCACCGCGAGACGATCCGCTCGGCCAGCCGCGCGGCGGCAGCCGGCGGGGTCACCTCCATCCTGACCATGCCGGAAACCGATCCGGTGATCGACGACGTCGCGCTGGCGCAGTTCGTCGTCCGCACGGCGCGCGAGACCGCGTCGGTCAACGTCTTCCCGTCCGCAGCCCTCACCAAGGGGCTGCGCGGCAAGGAAATGACGGAGATCGGCCTTCTGTCGCAGGCCGGCGTGCGCGCCTTCACGGATGGTCGGCGCACCTTGACCGACGCCGGGCTGATCCGTCGCATCATGACCTATATGCGCGACTTCGAAGCGCTCTTCGTCCACGAGACGCAGGACGCCGCGCTCGTCGGCTCCGGGGTGATGAACGAGGGCCTTCTCGCCTCCTGGCTCGGCCTGCCCGGCATCCCGCGCGAGGCGGAGATCATCCCGCTGGAGCGGGACCTGCGTCTCGCCTCCCTGACGCGCGCCGCCTATCACGCGGCCAAGATCTCCACGAGCGATTCGGTCGCCGCCGTGCGCACCGCCAAGGATCGTGGCGCCAATGCCACTGCCGGCGTGTCCATCAACCACCTGTCGCTCAACGAGAACGACATCGGCGAGTATCGCACCTTCTTCCGCCTGTCGCCGCCGCTCCGCCACGAGGACGACCGCCAGGCGATGATCGCAGGACTGGCGGACGGTTCCATCGACGTCATCTGCTCCTCGCACGATCCACAGGACGCGGACGGCAAGCGCCGTCCCTTCGCGGAAGCCGAAACCGGGGCGATCGGGCTGGAAACACTCCTTCCCGCCGCTCTCCGGCTCCACCATTCCGATCAGGTTCCGCTGGCGCGGATCATCGAGGCGATGACGGTGGCGCCCGCCAAGCTCCTAAAGCTGGATCGCGGAACGCTGCAGACGGGACGACCGGCGGATTTCGCGTTGGTCGACCTCCATGCCCCCTTCGTCTTCGACAAGTCGCGCATTCACTCGCGTTCCAAGAACACGGCCTTCGAAGGCGCCCGCTTCCAGGGCGAGGTGATCAATACCTTCGTTTCCGGACGCGAGGTCTTTTCCGCGCCGCAAGACGACCGCTGAGCGAACGGATCAGGAAACCGCGATGACCATCGAGCCGACCGTCGTTCTCCTCGCCCTTCTCGGCGGCTATCTCTGCGGGACGATCGCCTTCGGCCTGATCCTGACCAAGCTGTTCGGGCTCGGAGACCTTCGCTCGATCGGCTCCGGTAATATCGGCGCGACCAACGTCCTGCGCACGGGCAACAAGACGGTCGCCGCCCTCACCCTTCTCGGCGACCTCCTGAAGGCCACCGTGCCGGTGCTGATCGCCTGGCGCTGGGGCGCGCCCGCTGCTGCGGCCGCCGGCCTCGGCGCCTTTCTCGGTCACCTGTTTCCGGTCTGGCTCGGCTTTCGCGGGGGCAAGGGCGTCGCCACCTATATCGGCGTCCTTCTGGGCTTCGCATGGCCGGGCGTCCTCGTCTTCGCCGCGGTCTGGCTGGGCGCGGCCAAGATCTGGAAGTATTCCTCGCTGGCCGCTCTCCTCGCGACGCTGATCGTCCCGATCGTCTATCTCCTGATCGGCAATCCCATGGCGGCCGCCCTCAGCGGTTTGCTGACCGTCCTCGTCTACCTCAAGCACATTCCCAACATCCGGCGCCTCCTGTCGGGAACCGAAAGCCGGATCGGGTCCAAGGGGTGAACTCTACGCGGCCCACCGAACTCGACGAAGAGGACCGGCGCGCAGCGCTTCGTCTGATTCGCAGCGAGAACGTCGGGCCGGCCACCTATCGTTCGCTTCTGTCGCGCTTCGGCACCGCAAGGGCCGCGCTCGACGCCCTTCCCGACCTCGCCGCACGCGGCGGTTCGAAACGCCGCATCTCGGTCGCTTCCGCGCCTTCCATCGAAGCCGAGCTTGCCGCTGCCGAGCGGATGGGCGCGCGTTTCATCGTGGCAGGCGAGCGGGACTACCCGGCCATTCTTCGCAGCACCGAAGCCGCACCTCCCGTTCTCGCCGTGATGGGCGACGGGGCCATTCTGCAGAAGCCGGCGGTGGCCATCGTCGGATCGCGTTCGGCGACGGCCGCGGGCTCGAAGATCACCCGCATGTTCGCATCGGGTATCGGCGAAGGCGGCTACGGCATCGTGTCCGGCCTCGCCCGGGGGATCGACGCCGCCGCGCACGAAGCGAGCCTGCCCACGGGTACGATCGGCGTGTTCGCGGGTGGGCTGAACAGGCCCTATCCGCAGGAGAACCGCACCCTGATGCGGCGCATTGTCGATAGTGGAGGCTGCCTCCTGACGGAAATGCCTTTTGGGTGGGAACCGCGCGCGGTGGATTTCCCGCGTCGCAATCGGATCGTCGTCGCGCTCTCGCTCGGCGTTCTTGTCGTCGAGGCCGCGCTTCGTTCGGGGACGTTGATCAGCGCTCGGTTGGCGGGAGAACTCGGGCGCCTTCTGTTCGCCGTGCCGGGTTCCCCCCTGGACGCCAAGGCCGCCGGCTGCAACGCGCTTCTGAAGAACGGCGCCATCCTTGCGACCGAGCCGGACGACGTCCTCACTGCACTTTCGCCGCTCGACGCGCGAATGTCGCGCCAGTCTCGTCTCAGTTTGGAGGAACCGGACGTTTCGATCGCTTTTCGCGAACCCAGCGAAACCGATCGCGAACGCCTTCTGCGCTCCATGAGCACGGCACCCGTTCTCCTCGACGACCTGATCGCTCACGCCGAAGTCGAATGGGACGCGGCACAGGTGCTGCTCCTGGAACTCGATCTGGCGGGCCGGTTAGAGCGGCATGCAGGGGGTCGGCTGTCGCTTCTGCCGTAGGGTCCGCGCCGCACGGTACGGGACGCCGGGGTTGACCGGCGCGTTCGGCCTGTCCATGTGAACGCAGCAGATTCTAAAGGCAGCCCTTCGTTCGGCCGCCCGTTCCTCAGGACCGTTCGCCCATGGAAGTGGTCATCGTCGAGTCGCCGGCTAAAGCGAAGACGATCAACAAATACCTTGGCAGCAACTACAAGGTGCTCGCCTCGTTCGGACATGTGCGTGACCTTCCCGCCAAGGACGGGTCCGTTCGCCCGGACGACGATTTCGCGATGGACTGGGAGGTCGACAAGCCCTCGCAGAAGCGCCTTGCCGAGATCGCGCAGGCCCTGAAGGGCGCCGACGCGCTGGTTCTGGCAACCGACCCGGATCGCGAGGGCGAGGCCATCTCCTGGCACGTGCTGGAGGTGCTGCAGCAGAAGAAGGTGATCAAGGACAAGCCGGTCAGCCGGGTGGTCTTCAACGCCATCACGAAGAAGGCCGTGCTGGACGCGATGGCCAATCCGCGCCAGATCGACGTGCCGCTGGTGGACGCCTATCTCGCGCGCCGCGCGCTGGATTATCTCGTCGGCTTCACGCTTTCGCCGGTCCTTTGGCGCAAGCTTCCGGGAGCCCGTTCGGCCGGCCGCGTCCAGTCCGTGGCGCTTCGGCTGGTCTGCGACCGCGAAGGCGAGATCGAGCGCTTCAAGACCGACGAATACTGGCAGATCGCCGCCCGTCTATCGACGCCGCGCGGCGACGACTTCACCGCGCGGCTCACCGCCTTCGACGGCCAGAAGCTCCAGCGCTTGTCGGTCGGCAACGAGGCCCGTGCCTTCGAGATCCGCGACATGCTGAACGGCGCGTCGTTCCGGGCGCTGTCGGTCGAGGCGAAGCCGACCAAGCGCAACCCGAGCCCGCCCTTCACGACGTCCAGCCTCCAGCAGGCGGCATCCGCCAAGCTCGGCTTCGGCGCCTCGCGCACCATGCAGGTGGCGCAGCGCCTCTATGAGGGCATGGATATCGGCGGCGAGACCGTGGGTCTCATCACCTATATGCGAACCGACGGCGTCCAGATGGCGCCCGAAGCGATTGCGGAAGCCCGCAAGTCGATCGCCTCGACCTTCGGCGAACGCTACGTGCCGGAGAAGCCGCGCTATTACTCGACCAAGGCGAAGAACGCCCAGGAAGCGCACGAGGCGATCCGCCCGACCAGCTTCGACCGCCACCCAAAGGAGATGGAACGCTTCCTCGACCGGGATCAGGCGCGCCTCTACGATCTGATCTGGAAGCGCGCGATCGCCAGCCAGATGGCCTCCGCCGAGATCGAACGCACGACGGCGGAGATCGAGGCCACGGACGGCACCCGCAACGCGCTCCTACGCGCGACGGGATCGGTTATCCGGTTCGACGGCTTCATCGGTGCCTATCAGGACCACCGCGACGATTCCAAGGCGCCGACCGAGCAGGCCGACGATGACGATGAAAACGCACGCCTGCCGGAAATCGCGGCCGACGACAAGTTAAAGCGCATAGCCGTCGATCCGACGCAGCACTTCACCGAGCCGCCGCCGCGCTATTCCGAAGCCTCGCTGATCAAGAAGATGGAAGAGCTCGGCATCGGCCGTCCCTCGACCTATGCCGCGACGCTCCAGACGCTGCAGGACCGAGAATATATCGTCCAGGACAAGCGCAAGCTCTTCCCCGATTCCAAGGGCCGCCTCGTCACGGCCTTCCTACACAACTTCTTCGAGCGGTATGTCGAGTACGACTTCACCGCCGATCTGGAAGGCAAGCTCGACGGCATCTCGGCGGGCGAGCTTTCGTGGAAGGACGTTCTGCGCGACTTCTGGCGCGATTTCTCGGCCAATGTCGACAACACCAAGGAACTGCGCGTCACCGACGTCCTCGACGCGCTGAACGAGGAGCTCGCACCGCTGGTCTTCCCGGACCGAGGTGATGGAAGCGATCCGCGCGCCTGCCCGAAATGCGGCGAAGGACGCTTGAGCCTCAAGCTCGGCAAGTTCGGCGCCTTCGTCGGCTGCTCGAACTATCCCGACTGCGGCTACACTCGCCAGCTCGGCTCCAACCTCCAGGCCGAAGCCGTGGACGGCGAAGGGCTGAACGAGCCGAAGGAACTGGGCGTCGATCCAGAAACGGGCGATCCGGTCACGCTGCGCTCGGGCCGCTTCGGCCCCTATGTCCAGCGCGGCGAGGGCAAGGAGGCCAAGCGCTCGTCCCTACCCAAGGGCTGGCAGGTCGCCGATATCGACTTCGAGAAGGCGCGTCAGCTCCTGTCGCTTCCGCGCGAGGTCGGGACGCACCCGGAGACCGGCAAGCAGATTCTGGCGGGGCTCGGGCGCTACGGGCCGTTCCTTCAGCACGACGGCGCCTATGCCAATCTCGAGACCATCGAGGACGTGCTGACGATCGGTCTCAACCGTGCCGTCACGGTCATCGCCGAGAAGAAGGAGCGCGGCGGGCGTGGGCGATCGACGCCGGCCGCCATCGCCACGCTCGGCGAGCATCCGACGATCGGCGGCGCCATTACCGTTCGCGAAGGTCGGTTCGGCCCCTATGTCAATGCCGGCAAGGTCAACGCCACGCTGCCGCGCGGCAAGGATCCGGCGAGCGTAACGCTGGAGGAAGCCATTCAGCTTCTGACCGAGCGCGCCGAGAAGACGGGGACTAAGGTCAAGAAGGCTCCGGCCAAGACGGCAGCCAAGGCCGCCAAGCCGGCGGCGCGAAAAACTGCGACCAAGGCGACGAAGAGCGACGACGCCAAACCCGCCAAGGCTGCGAAGCCCGCGGCGAAGACACGAGCGAAAGCAAAGGCGGACTGATCCGAATGGCAAGACGAGCGAAACCCGACCACGAGGCTCGCTCGTTGAGCAAGGAGGCCGTTCTCCGTTTTCTGGCGGAAAACCCGGGTCGCTCCACCAAGCGCGATCTCGCCAAGGCGTTCGGCGTGAAAGGCGACGAACGCTACGTCCTGAAGGACATCCTGGCGGACCTGCAAGCGGAAGGCGTTCTGGAGGGCGGCCGCAAGAGCTACCGGCGGCCGGGCGAGCTTCCGAGCGTCGCGGTTCTCGAGATTCGCGGGCGCGACGACGACGGCGGCCTCCTGGCGACGCCCGTCGAGTGGGACGAGGACGAGCGCGGTCCACGTCCGCGTTTCGCTGTCCGTTTCGGCTCGCAGGGCGCGACCGCCGGGGTCGGCGACCGGATCCTCGCGCAGCTGAACTACGACGATCCGGACGCACCGAGCGCCTCGATCATCCGCAAGCTGGAGCGCCGCACGGCGCGCGTTCTCGGCGTCTTCCGCCAGACGCCGGGCGGCGGCGGCCGGATCGAGCCGGTAGAACGCCGGCAGCTGGAATATGTGGTACCGGCGGGCGCCGCAGCCGATGCGCGCGACGGCGACCTCGTGGAGATCGAGCCGGCGCAGCGACACCGGAGCGGGTTGCCGAGCGGATCGGTGGTCGAGGTCATCGGCTCGCTGAAGACCGAGCGCGCGATCTCCACCATCGCCCTCCACGCCCACTCGATCCCTCACGTGTTTCCCCGCGCGGTTCTCGACGAGGCCGAGCGCGCGGGTGCGGCGACGATGGATAACCGCGAGGATTGGCGCGAACTGCCCCTCGTCACCATCGACCCGCGCGATGCGAAGGACCACGACGACGCCGTGCATGCTGCGCCGGACGAGGACCCCGCCAACCTGAGCGGCTTCGTCGTCACCGTCGCGATTGCCGACGTGTCCTGGTATGTGCGCCCGGCCACCAAGCTCGACGCCGAAGCCAAGTTGCGCGGCAACTCGGTCTACTTCCCCGATCGCGTCGTGCCGATGCTGCCCGAGCGCATCTCCAACGACCTTTGCTCGCTGCGCGAGGGCGTGGACCGCCCGGCCCTCGCCGTCCGCATGGTATTCGACGCTCAAGGGGATAAGCGCCGCCACCAGTTCCACCGCATCATGATGCGCAGCCACGCGAAGTTCGCCTACGAGGACGCGCAGGCCGCGATCGACGGAGCATCCGACCTCGCCGAACCCCGCTTGGTCGACACCGTGCTCCGCCCGCTATGGGCCGCCTACCACGCGCTGACGCAGGCGCGCATCCGAAGGCAGCCTCTCGACCTGGATCTTCCCGAGCGCAAGATCGTCCTGAACGCCGAAGGCCGTGTCGATCGGGTCATCGTTCCGCCGCGCCTCGACGCGCATAAGCTCATCGAAGAGATGATGATCCAGGCCAACGTCGCGGCGGCGGAGACCCTGGAGCAGCGGAAGCAGTCTCTGATCTATCGCGCTCACGACGCGCCATCGATGGCGAAGATGGAGGCGCTGCGCGATTTCCTTCGAACGCTCGAACTCCCCCTCGCCAAAAGCGGCAACCTGCGCCCGGCCCATTTCAACGGCATCTTGTCGGCCGTCCGCAACTCCGAGCACGAGAGCCTGGTGAACGAGGTCGTCCTGCGATCCCAGAGCCAGGCCGCCTACTCGCCGGAAAATATCGGCCATTTCGGCTTGAACCTCATGCGCTACGCGCATTTCACCTCGCCCATCCGCCGCTACGCCGATCTCATCGTCCATCGTGCCCTGGTCACCGCGCTCGGGCTCGGGGCGGGCGGGTTGAGCGAGGCGGACGAGGCCGATCTGGAAAAGACGGCCGAAAGCATCAGCCAGGCCGAGCGGCGCGCGATGGCCGCCGAGCGAGATACGGTGGACCGGCTGATCGCTCAGCACCTCGCCGAGCGCGTCGGCGAGGAGTTTTCCGGGCGCATCACCGGCGTCACCAAGGCTGGCCTCTTCGTTCAGCTTCCCGCCTTCGGCGCCGACGGATTCGTGCCCATCTCGACGCTCGGACGCGACTACTACCACTACGACGAAGCGGCTCACACGCTGGTCGGCGAGCGCACTCGGCTGGGCTATCGCTTAGGGGACACGGTCGATGTCAAGCTGGCGGAGGCGGTTCCTCTTGCCGGCTCGATGCGGTTCGAGATGCTGACCGATCCGCGCGAGCTTCCGGCAACGACCGGTTCGTTCCACAAGGTGCGTGGGCGCGTCGATCGATCGGGTCGGAACCGGCGCGCGAAGAACGTGGCCGGAAAGGTTCGAAAGAAGCGATGAACGCTCCCCTAGAGCGCGAACCGGTCGAGCGTCGCGACACGGTCCAGGCGATGTGGCGCGGCTTCCGGATGCGCTGCCCGCATTGCGGGAAAGGCCGACTGTTTCGTGGGTTCCTCAAGAGCGTTGATCGTTGCGACGAGTGCGGCGAGACCTACAGCCATCACCGCGCCGACGATCTGCCGCCGTACCTGACCGTCTTCATCGTCGGCCATATCGTCGTTGCCCTCTTCATGGGAGCGGAGGAATGGGCCGATCTGTCGCTGGCCGCCCATCTCGCGATCTGGA
This sequence comes from Aureimonas sp. ME7, assembly GCF_903970965.1. Classification (GTDB taxonomy): domain Bacteria; phylum Pseudomonadota; class Alphaproteobacteria; order Rhizobiales; family Rhizobiaceae; genus Aureimonas. The sequence continues at coordinate 68,022 of NZ_CAJCKW010000010.1, forward strand.
TTCCGGTCACCCTGATCCTCTCGCTCGTGCTTCTCCAGCCGTTGAAGGGCGCAACGATCGGCCTGCAATGGGCCGTCCGCATGCATGGTTTCGGGGGCGAGGTCGAGGATGTTCAACACTGACGAACGCAGCCGGGCCGTCGGATCGCTGGATCAAGCGACGCCGCGGAATGCTTGACGCGATCGCATGAGCGGCCTGAGCGTCAACCCGTCGCGTCAAACGTCAGACCCAGTGGGCGACTCGATCGATTGGATCGGTGTGGCTGCCGCCATAGCGTCCATCACGGCGGTCGGTCTCGCCCTTGGTCTCGGCCTTCCGCTTCTCAGCGTCGTTCTGCAGGATCGCGGCATTTCCACGAGCCTCATCGGCTTGAACACGGCTGTCGCCGGGCTCGCCTCGCTTCTGGCCGCCCCGAGCGCGCCGTTCCTCGCCAGGCGGCTGGGCGTACGCGCGACGATGTTCATCGCCATCGTCGCCTCCAGCCTCGCCGCGCTCGGGTTCTACTGGCTCCAGCCGTTCTGGACGTGGTTTCCGCTCCGACTGGTTTTCCATTTCTGCAACACGCTGATGTTCGTCCTGTCGGAGTTCTGGATCAGCGCCGTTTCGCCGCCGCGACGACGGGGAATGATCCTCGGGATCTACGCCACCGTCCTCTCGATGGGTTTTGCTGCCGGTCCCTTCGTCTTCTCCCTGGTCGGAAGTGGTGGGCTACTTCCCTTCGGCATCGTCGCGGGCGTGATCCTCGCTTCCTCCGTACCACTGTTCTTCGCAGGCCGCTCGCAACCGCGGATCGAAGGGGAAAGCCATGCCTCCTTCCTCCGCTTTCTATGGGCTGTACCGGCGGCCACCTGCGCCGTCTTCGTGTTCGGCGCGGTGGAAGCCGGCGGACTGTCGTTGTTTCCGATCTATGGGCTGGCGATCGGCTTCACCGAGGTCGATGCGGCCCGGCTTCTGACGGCGATCGGCCTTGGAAGCGTCGTCCTCCAGATGCCGCTCGGGTTCCTGAGCGACCGAGTGAGGGATCGCCGACGACTGCTCCTCGGCTTTGCCGCCATCGGCATGATCGGCTCGTTGCTCATGCCCATCATCGGGGCGAACGGCTTCCTGCTGGCGATCGTCCTGTTCGTCTGGGGCGGCGTCGTGGCGGGCCTCTACACGGTCGGTCTCGCCCATCTCGGCTCGAAACTGTCGGGAGCAGACCTTGCGGCGGCCAACGCGGCGTTCATCTTCTGCTATGCGCTGGGCATGCTGGTCGGGCCTCAGACGCTCGGCGCGTCCATGGATCTCTTCGGTCCCTTCGGCTTCGCCTACGTGCTGTCGGCGCTCTTCGCGGCCTATCTTGTGGTGGTGGGGACACGCGCGCTGCGCCGAACCTCTTGACTTGCGCGCCGCCATGCGTAGTGTCCGCAGCGATAGCCGGGTCGGTCCTTCCGCCCCGTCGAGTCCTGCGATCCGGGGCTCGAAGCTTCTTGAACCCTGCTTCGCCTGCATCGTGCGGATGGCCCATCGCCGCTTCGCCCCGTGCGGGTTTCGACCTTTGTAGACGGACGGACCGATATGGCCAAGGCAACCACGATCAAGATCAAGCTGCTCAGCACCGCTGACACCGGCTTCTTCTACGTTACCAACAAGAACTCGCGTACGATGACCGACAAGATGGTCAAGACGAAGTACGACCCGGTCGTGCGCAAGCATGTCGAGTTCCGTGAGACCAAGATCAAGTAAGCCATTCAGGCTTGCCGATACCAAAACGCCGCCCTTGAGGCGGCGTTTTGCGTTTGGGTCGTTCGTTGAAGGTCGGTGGAGATCGAAGTGGTCGGCCGGCGGTTCGATCACGGTACGAGGACACCGTTATCGATCGAACGCCGACCGACCGCCCCACGGGACCCAGGAGATGCGGCGGACCTGAGCATTCCATGGGGAAACTGAAGGGAATCGCTTGTCTGCGTCCCATATATCCCACGCCCTGAGACTTGCCGAGAATCGCACGGGAATCAATCCGCTCACGCATTCTCGCCCATGATCTTTTCATGAATAGTTAAGCATGCCGGTCACCCAGATCGGCGTCAGGCATCGGCCAGAAACGACTTGATCGTCTCGATGAACTTCATGACCGAGATTGGCTTCGAGATATAGGCTTCGCACCCGCCCTGCCGGATGCGCTCCTCGTCTCCCTTCATGGCGAAGGCGGTCACCGCGATGACGGGGATCGAGCGGAGGTCCGGGTCGGCCTTCAGCTTCTGGGTCACCTCGAGCCCCGAAATCTCCGGCAGCTGGATATCCATCAGAATGAGATCCGGCCGGTGCTCGCGTGCGAGATCCATGGCGGTCAGGCCGCTGCGCGTTTGAACCGTGCGGTAGCCGTGCGCCTCGATAAGGTCGCGGAAGAGCTTCATGTTCAGCTCGTTGTCTTCCACGATCATGACGGTCTTGGTCATGGGCACAACCTTCCTACCGGAGGCCGTCGGCGTCCGTTCCTGTCATGGTTCGCCAAAATTCGCGTAATTTGATTTAACAAAGGTGGATTGCAGGGAATCGACGGGTGGAGGTTGGACGCATGGTTAAGAGAGGCTTCATGTCTGGTCCCGAACCGGAAGACGATGCGTCCACTCTCGCCATCGACGCCCTCTCCTACATCGCCTCTGACACCGTCCTGTTCAATCGCTTCCTGCGGCTGACGGGGCTGGAGCTCGAGAACCTGCGCCAGGCCGCTGGCGAGCCGGCCTTTCTGGCAGGGGTTCTCGACTTCGTCATCGCCGACGAACGCACTCTGACGGACTTCGCAGGGCATGCCGACATCGAGCCCAATCAAGTTCTGGCAGCCCGCCGCGCATTTGGAACGACCTACGCGGAATGGCAGCAATGAACCGCGCTCCGGCAACAGCCGGTCCCCCGGTCGCGGACCTGCCGCAGACCCATCCCGGCTTGATCGTTCTCGATATCGACGAGGTGGTGCTTCACTTCATCGATCCGTTCTGCCGCCTTCTCGAAGAGCACGGCGCAAAGCTCCACTTCGACAGCTTTCGCCTGACCGGAAACGTAAGATCGCTCTCCACTGGCGCCGCTCTGACGGGACACGAACTCGACGGAATCACCGAGCAACTCTACGCCGAGCAGGAGGATCGACAGCCACCGGTGGCCGGCGTTGCCGAAGCGCTAGGGCGATTGTCCGCCGATGCGGACATCATCTTCCTGACCGCGATGACCCCGCGCTTCTACCTCCAGCGCCGACGGCTTCTCGACGCGATCGGACTGCGCCATCCGATGATCGCGACCGAGCGGTCGAAGGGTGCGCTGATTGCGGAACTGGCCGAACGCTGGTCCGGCCCGCTTGCCTTCGTCGACGATCTACCGCCCAACCTCGAAGGCGTGCGGCGAAGCGTTCCTCGCGCTCGCCTTGTTCATCTCATGGCCAACGCGGAATTTCGTCCGCACCTGCCGCCGATGCCCGCGGGCACGGTGCAGGTCGCGGATTGGACCGAAGCCGAGAGCGTCCTGCGCAATGCCATGCAGGGCAGCGTCGCTGACGACCCTCTACCGCTCGCCCACGCATACCCGTCATAGCCGATCCGCTGACGAGGTAAGCCGCCAGCGGCCCGCCCTTATACCAGCTCCACCTCGATCACACCGGGTGACGCCTTGATCGCGCTCGCGAGTTGTGGCGAGACGCGGAACTTGCCGGGAAGCGCGATCTCCACCTCCCGCTCGTCCTCGTTGCGAAGGAGGATCAGCGAGACTTCGCTGTCGCCGCCGGGACGCAGCTGACTGCGGACAGCGGCAAAGGGCTTGGCGTCGCGCATCACGATGCGAAGCGCCTTCTGCATCTTCTCCGCTTCATCCTCGAGCGAATGGACCGATGCGGCGCGAAGCGAAATGCCCTCCGGCCGATCCTCCGCCGAAACGGTGACGATTACCGAAGCGCCCGGCTCCAGCATGTCGCGGAACGCGATCAGCGTTTCGGTGAACAGGACGATTTCGTACTGTCCCGTCGGGTCGGACAGTTGGACGATGCCGATCTTTCCGCCCGTCTTGGTCTTGCGCTCCTGGCGCGAAGTGACAGTGCCGGCGAGACGACCTGCCGATTGCCCTTTTCGCACCCCGGCGACGACCTCAGCATAGGATTGCACCTTCAAGCGCTTCAAGGTCGCGCTGTATTCATCCAGCGGATGCGCCGAAAGATAGAAGCCGATCGCCTGAAACTCCTTCAGAAGGCGCTCCGCCGTGGTCCATCCCTGCGATTCCGCCAAGCGGAGTGGCTCCGGCCCTGCGTTCGCGCCGCCGAACATGTCGTGCTGGCCGGACGTGCGTCCGCTTTGCGCGAGCGACGCATAGGCGGCCAGCCGCTCCAGATTGCCGCACAGGCGCGCGCGGTCGTGGCCGAAGATGTCGAGCGCGCCGGCACAGATCAGGTGCTCCAGCGTGCGCTTGTTGACGATCTTCGGATCGATGCGGGCGAAGAAGTCCTCGAGACTCGTGAACTCGCCACCCTCCAAGCGCTTCGCCACGATATGCTCGACGGCCTGCTCGCCGACGCCCTTGATGGCCGCGAGCGCGTAGATGATCTTGCCGTCCTCGACCTCGAACGCCTTGTGCGAAACCTGAACGGACGGCGGGATGACGGGGATGCCGAGCCGTTTGGCGTCGAGGCGGAAATCGTTGAGCTTGTCCGTGTTGCCCATATCGAGCGTCATCGACGCGGCCAGGAACTCGACCGGGTGGTTCGCCTTGAGATAGGCCGTCTGGTACGACACGAGCGCGTAAGCCGCCGCGTGGCTCTTGTTGAAGCCGTAGTCCGCGAACTTCGCCAGAAGATCGAAGATCGTGTTGGCCTGCGCCTTCTTGATCCCGCCCTTTTCGCAGCCCTCGACGAAACGGACCCGCTGCACGTCCATCTCGGCGCGGATCTTCTTGCCCATGGCGCGACGCAGGAGATCGGCCTCGCCGAGCGTATAGCCGGACAGGACCTGGGCGATCTGCATCACCTGTTCCTGATAGACGATCACGCCTTGCGTTTCGCGCAGGATCGGCTCGATCTTCTCATGGATGATCTCGACTTCTTCCTCGCCGTGCTTGCGCGCGTTGTAGACGGGAATGTTCTCCATCGGGCCGGGGCGGTAGAGCGCGACGAGAGCGATGATGTCCTCGAAGCAGTCCGGACGCATGCCGATCAGGGCCTTGCGCATGCCGACCGATTCCACCTGGAACACGCCGACCGTCTCGCCGCGCGTCAGGAGATCGTAGCTGCGCTTGTCGTCGAGAGGCAGCGCACCGAGATCGATGGCGATGTCGCGCCGGGCGATGAGATCGACGGCCGTCTTCAGGGTCGTCAGCGTCTTGAGGCCGAGGAAGTCGAACTTCACGAGGCCTGCCTGCTCCACCCACTTCATGTTGAACTGGGTAACCGGCATGTCGGAGCGCGGATCGCGATACATCGGCACGAGGCGCGACAGTGGCCGATCGCCGATCACGATGCCGGCGGCGTGCGTCGAGGCGTGGCGATAAAGACCCTCGAGTTTCAGCGAGATCGCCAGAAGGCGATCCACCACCTCTTCCGATTTACGCGCCTCCTGCAGGCGCGGCTCGTCCTCCAGCGCCTGAGCCAGCGTGACAGGGTTGGCGGGGTTCTGCGGCACGAGCTTGCAGAGCTTGTCGACATGGCCGTAGCTCATTTCGAGCACGCGGCCGACATCGCGTAAGACGGCGCGCGCCTGCATCGACCCGAAGGTGATGATCTGCGCGACCTGCTCGCGGCCGTACTTCTCCTGCACGTAGCGGATAACCTCCTCCCGCCGGTCCTGGCAGAAGTCGATGTCGAAGTCGGGCATCGACACGCGGTCGGGGTTGAGGAAGCGCTCGAACAGAAGCGCGAAGCGGAGCGGATCGAGGTCGGTGATCGTCAGCGAGTAGGCGACGAGAGACCCCGCGCCCGAGCCGCGGCCCGGCCCCACGGGAATGCCGTTGGCCTTGGCCCATTTGATGAAGTCCGACACGATCAGGAAGTAGCCGGGAAACTTCATCCGCTCGATGACGGACAGTTCGAATTCCAGACGTTCGCGATAGATTTCGACCGTCTGCCCGGGGGCGGGGCCGTGCGCCGCCAGTCGCGCCTCCAAGCCCGTCTCGGCCTGACGGCGAAGTTCGGCGGCCTCCGCAAGCTCGGCTTCCATCGCATCGGCATCGGCGCCGGCGAAACGCGGCAGAATCGGCTTGCGAGTGCGCACGCGGTAGGAGCAACGACGCGCGATCTCGACGGTGTTCTCGATCGCTTCGGGCAGGTCGGCGAAGAGCTCGACCATCTTGTCCTGCGACTTCAGGCAATGGTCCGCCGTCAGCCTGCGGCGATCCTCATGGCTGACGAGCCGGTTCGCCGCGACGGCGATCAACGCGTCGTGCGCGTCGAAGTCCTCGTCGCAGAAGAAGAACGGTTCGTTGGTCGCCACGAGCGGTAGCCCGAACTCGTAGGCAAGAGCGACCGTCTCCGCCTCGGTGCGGCGCTGCCGCCCGGCATGGCGTTGAAGTTCGACATAAAGGCCGTCGCCGTAAAGACCCGCCAACTGCTCCAGCCGCGCGCGAGCGATCGCAGGTTGGCCCGCAGAGATCGCCGCGCCGATCGGCCCGAGCGGACCGCCGGTGAGAACGATCAACCCTTCCGTGCGCCCGGCCAGCCAACCCACCGGCACGTGAGGGCGCACGTTGCCGTCGTGCGCGAGGTAGGAGAGTGAAACGATCTCGACGAGATTCTCGTATCCCTTCTCGGTTGCAGCAATGAATGCCACCGCCCCGAACGAATCGAAGCCCGAGCGGTCGCGCGGATTGGCTTCCACGTCGGCGAAATCGAGATCGAGCTGGCAGCCGATGATCGGCTGAATGCCCGACTTCGCGGCCTTCTCCGAAAATTCCAACGCGCCGAAGAGGTTGTTGGTGTCGGCGATGCCGATCGCCGGGGCGCCATCCTTCTTCGCGAACTTGACGATCTGATCGGTGCGAAGAGCGCCTTCGAGAAGCGAGAAGGCGCTGTGGACTCTTAGGTGAATGAACCTCGGCGGAGCGATCGGTTCGATATCTTCGGCCACGACGATCTCCTCGAGCGGCGGCGCATCGTCCTCGAACGGTTCGCCGTCATGCCGAAGGTAGCCGGTGTCGTCGTAGTACGACTCGGCAGGGCCTTCGACGTCAGAAGATTCGTCAGTGTTCCAATTCATCGGGGAGAGTCCAGCCCATGATCTTGGGATCGGCGCACCCCCGAGCGCCCATCCCCAACAATTGTGTCAGACGAGATGAATGACCAAGGCAAAGCCGGCGAGAAATGCGGATAGCGCGGTCAGCGAAGCGAGTTCCTTGACGATCAGCATCGTGTTCCCCTTTCGTTCCTATGTTCCTTTTTTGTTCCTAATTGGGGGTGATGTCAACGCGGATTTGCACGATCTCATTCGAGACGACGAATATCGACGCGAGAAATTCAATTCGATCGAAGACGGGATCAAGGGAACGTAGCGGGATGGTGGAGGGAGTTGGATTTGAACCAACGTAGGCTAAGCCAACGGATTTACAGTCCGTCCCCTTTAACCACTCGGGCATCCCTCCAGGGCACCCTGCGCTCTTGGCGCTGGAGAACCGTTCGGCCGTGCCGTCCGGTTCGAGCGGCGTTATGGCGGGCCTCCCGATTCATGTCAACACGTTAGGCCACCTTCTTTGTGTGGGACCGCTTGCGGCTTTGCGCCGCTGCTTTAAAGCGATGACATGAGCGACAAAACCAAGACCCATACGCCCAAGGATTCCCACTACGCGCGTCTTCGTCGCGCGCATCGCGACCAGAACGTCGCCGGCGAGGCAGCACGACCCGTCAAGCCTGCCAATCCCGGACGTCCGGCACCGCCGGACCGCGTTCGGCTTTACGGCCTTCATACCGTCCAGGCTGCCCTTGGAAATGCTCGACGTCGGCACCTTCAACTCTACGCGACGCGCAACGCGCTGAACCGGCTCGAGATCGATGAGGCGGCCCTGCCCTGCCCGCTCGAAATCGTCGAGCCGCGCTTCCTCGACCAGGAGCTCGGGTCGGATGCCGTCCATCAGGGGATCCTTCTCGAGGTCGCCCCGCTGGAGCCATCCCGCCTTGCCGATCTCGCCGAGAGCGACCTCGTTCTCGTGCTCGACCAGGTGACCGACCCGCACAATGTCGGGGCCATCCTGCGGTCGGCCGTGGCGTTCGGCGCGTCGGCCGTCATCACGACGTCGCGCCACTCGCCGCAGGAGTCCGGCGTTCTGGCAAAGTCCGCGTCCGGCGCGCTGGAATTGATCCAGTACGTGCAGGTGACAAACCTCGCCGACGCTCTCATTGAACTCGCCCAGCAGGGATACCGGACGATCGGCCTCGATTCGGCCGGCGAAAACGAGCTGGAAATCTCGCTGGATGGCCGCCGGCTGGCGCTGGTTCTAGGGTCGGAAGGCAAGGGTCTTCGGCAGAAGACGCGCGAGACGGTCGATGTCCTCGCCCGCCTCGAAGTGCCCGGTGCCATCCGTTCGCTCAACGTGTCGAACGCTGCGGCGGTCTCACTCTATGCGGCGCGCCGATACCTGAGGTCCTAACCGCCGCTTCGACGCAGGATCGCGGCGGCGTAGACCTCCTCGAGCGAGCGAAGTGACGCCTCTTCGACCCCGCGAACCCCGTCCTTCGCCGCGTCCTGTTCGCTCAGCCGTTGGAGGAGGAGAAGCTCGAAGCGCAACTCACCGGCGAGCCTGCGCACCTTTTCCGTTTGTCGCTCGATACGTCGAGAGGGCGACATGTGTTCGCTCCAAAACGGCCATTGCGGCGAATCCGGGGAGTTGCTGTGGCCGGAAAACAATGGCCATGCCTGCGTTTGCTGTCGTAGGCCAGAGGGGCGCAACGGGTTTCGTCGATGAAGACCTGCATCGGCAGGCCGCGATCCCTCGCACGGAGGCGTCATGGGGGGACTTCTGGCTTTCAGCCGAGCGATCGACAAGTTGAGCGCAGGCTTCGCCGTGCTGGCGGACTACATGGTTCTGATCGCCGTGCTCATCAGCGCCGGAAATGCGATCCTCCGCTATACGCTCAACATCAGCTCCAACGGGCTTCTCGAGATCCAGTGGTATCTCTTCGCCGGCATGGTGCTGCTCGGCGCCTCCTACACGCTCCGGCTCAACGAGCACGTTCGCGTAGATCTCCTGTATTCGGCGCTGAGCACCAAGGGCCGGCTTCTGGTCGATATCTTCGGCTTCGTGGTCCTCTTCCTTCCGGTGATCGGCTACCTCTTCAGCCTGACGTTTCCGTTCTTCTGGCGCTCCTTCATCAGCGGCGAAGGGTCGATGAACGCGGGCGGACTGATCCTTTGGCCCGCCAAGGCCACCCTGCCGCTCGGTTTCGGCCTTCTCTTCCTGCAGGGAGGGTCCGAACTCATCAAGCGCTTCGCCGCGCTGGCCGGGCTCATCACCATCGAGACCAAGTACGAAAAGCCGCTGCAGTAAGCGCGGGCCGCGGGGGATTTAATCGACATGTTCGAATACGGACCGATGCCACCGCTGATGTTCGGCGGGATGATCGTTTTCCTGATCCTGGGTTTCCCAGTGGCCTTCTCGCTGGCAGCCGTCGGCCTCCTGTTCGGCGTTCTGGGCGTCGCTTTCGACCATTTCAGCCCCGCCCTCCTGAATGCGCTGCCGCTGCGCTTCTACGGCGTCATTTCCAACGATCTGCTGCTGGCGATCCCCTTCTTCACGTTCATGGGAGCGATCCTAGAGCGGTGCGGATTGGCGGAAGACCTTTTGGAAGGTTCCGGCCAGCTGTTCGGACCGGTTCCAGGCGGCCTGGCCTATGCGGTCATCATCGTCGGCGCGGTTCTTGGTGCCATTACGGGAACCGTCGCCGCCTCGGTGATCGCCATGGGCGTCGTGTCCCTGCCGGTGATGATGCGCTACGGCTACGACATGCGTCTCGCGACCGGCGTTATCGCGGCGTCCGGCACGATCACCCAGGTCATCCCCCCATCGCTCGTCCTGATCATTCTCGCCGATCAGCTCGGCCGCTCGGTCGGCGACATGTATGCCGGCGCGATCGGCCCCTCGTTCCTACAGATCGCGCTGTTCCTCGGCTTCATCTTCGTGGTTTCGAAGCTGTCGCCTCACAAGATGCCGCCGCTGCCACCCGAAGCGCGCACCAAGAGCGGCCGCGAACTCCTGTGGCAGGTGGCCAAGGGAATGGTGCCTTCGCTGGCGCTGATCTTCCTCGTCCTCGGCACGATGTTCATGGGCTTGGCGACACCGACGGAAGCGGGCGCGATGGGTTCGGTCGGCGCCATTCTGCTGGCGGCCCTGCATCGCCGTCTCAGCTGGACGCTGACGCGTCAGGCGATGGCGACCACGATGCGCCTGACCGCGATGGTGGTGTTCATCCTGATCGGGTCCACCGTCTTCAGCCTCGTATTCCAGGGCATGGATGGCGGGCACTGGATCGAATACCTGCTCTCGCACATTCCAGGCGGGGTCGTCGGCTTCCTGATCTTCGTCAACATCTTCATCTTCTTCGTGGCGTTCTTCCTCGATTTCTTCGAAATCGCCTTCATCATCGTGCCGCTGCTGGCGCCGGCTGCTCATGCGCTCGGCATCGATCTCGTCTGGTTCGGCGTGCTTCTGTGCGTCAACATGCAGACCGCCTTCATGCATCCGCCTTTCGGGTTCGCCCTCTTCTACCTGCGCGGCATCGCGCCGGCGAACGTGAAGAGTTCGGACATCTATCTCGGCGCGATCCCTTGGCTCGGGCTTCAGCTGATCCTGGTGCTGATCCTCATCCTCTGGCCGCAGTCGGTGACCTACTTCCTCAAGGAGGAAGCGGTGGTCGATCCGTCGACCATCCAGCTGAACATTCCGATGCCGGACGCTCCGGCCGCCAACCCCGGCGGTGCTCCCGCCGCTCCTTCGTTCGGCGTGCCCGCTCCGCCAAGCTTCGGCGCACCCGCGGCCCCGAGCTTCGGAGCGCCCGCCCCGCCGTCGTTCGGTGCGCCGAACTAAGACAAAAAACAGAAAGGCCCGGCGGATCAACCGCCGGGCCTTTCAACATTGGATGGGGAATGATCGTGCGAGGCTACTTGCCGGCGGCCTGCTGCGTGTAAACGTAGGTGTCGTAGGAATACTCCGCGACGCGGAACCACTCGTAGCTTTCCGAGCGGAACTGCTTCCAGGGCTCGTAGATCGCCCTCCACTTCGCGTTGGATTCGGACAGCGACGCGTAAAGCTTCATCGCCGAGTCGTAGGACGCATCGAGAATGTCGCGCGGCAGTGGCCGAAGCTGGACGCCTTTGCCGACGAGAGAGCGGATGGCCTGCATGTTCTTGGCGTCGTAGAGCGCGAGCATGTTGATGTTCGCGGCCTTGGCCGCCGTATCGAGCGCCGCCTTGTAGGCGTTCGGCAACTCGTCGTATTTCGCCTTGTTGAAGAGGAAATGCAGCGTCAATCCGCCTTCCCAGAAGGCAGGATAATAGTAGTACGGCGCAACCTGATAGAAGCCGAGCTTCTCGTCGTCGTAGGGTCCGATCCACTCCGTCGCGTCGATCGTCCCGCGCTCCAAAGCGGGATAGATGTCGCCGCCGGCCAGCTGCTGCGGCACAACACCGAGCGGCTCGAGCACCCGGCCCGCCAGCCCGGCGATCCGCATCTTCAGGCCTTTCAGATCGGCGACGGAGTTGATCTCGCGCCGGAACCAGCCGCCCATCTGGACGCCCGTGTTTCCGCCCGGCAGCGCCTTGATCGAGTAGTCGGCCAAGAACGTGTCGAACGCCTCGTTGCCACCGCCATGGTAGAGCCAGGCGTTCTGCTGGCGAGCATTGAGGCCAAAGGGGATCGTCGCGCCGATGGCGAAGGTCGGGTCCTTGCCGACATAGTAGTAGCAGGCCGTATGAGCCGCCTCGACCGTCCCATCCTGCACGGCATCGAGTGCCTGAAGGCCGGGGACGAGCTCGCCAGCGGGAAACACGTCGATCTTGAACTTGCCGTCGGTGATCTCGGACACCGCCTTTGATAGGGCCTCCGCCCCACCGAAGATCGTGTCGAGCGTGTTCGGGAAGCTCGATGTCAGCCGCCAACGGATGCTTGGCGCATCCTGTGCAAGGGCCGGTGCCGCCAGCATCGTACTGGCCGCCGCGCCGGTGGAAACCGCACCGGCGTTGAGAATGAACTTTCTGCGATTCACGTGCTTTCCTCCCACACGCGGCGTCTCGCCACTCGCGCATAGGAAACGACACGACTGCCGAGCGCAAGCTGCGCTTGTGTTTGGAAAACGAGAAAGGCCGACGCGTTTTGCGCGCCGGCCTTCCGATCGGTCCTGCGCCTCGCCTTACTTACCGGCGGCCTGCTGGCTGTAGACGTAGGTGTCGTTGGTGTACTCGGCGACGCGGAACCACTCGTAGATCTGCGTGCGGAACTGGCTCCATGGGTCGTAGATCGCCTTCCACTTGGCGTTCTTCGCCGAAAGCTCGGCGTAGAGCTTCTGTGAGGATGCGAGCGAGGCGTCGAGAACGTCGCGCGGCAGCGGACGAAGCTGTACGCCCTTGCCGACGAGCGAGCGGATCGCGCGCATATTCTTCACGTCGTAGTCGGCCAGCATACGGGTGTTGCAAAGGGTCGAAGCCGCTTCCAAGGCCGCCTTGTAGGCTTCCGGAAGCTCGTCCAGCTTCGCCCGGTTGAACAGGTAGTGGACCGTCGGCCCCGCCTCCCAGAACGCAGGGTAGTAGTAGTACGGAGCGACCTGATAGAAGCCGAGCTTCTCGTCGTCATACGGTCCGACGAACTCGGTCGCATCCAGCGTGCCGCGCTCCAGCGCGGGATACACGTCGCCGCCAGCCAGCTGCTGTCCGATCACGCCGAGCGGGGCCAGAACCTGACCCGCGATGCCGGCGATCCGCATCTTCAACCCCTGGAGGTCGTTGACCGAATTGATCTCCTTGCGGAACCAGCCGCCCATCTGCGTCCCGGTGTTGCCGCCCGGCCAGCCGAAGACGCCGTAGTCCGACAAGAAGTCGTTGATCGCCTCGTTGCCACCGCCGTTGTAGAGCCAGGCGTTCTGCTGGCGCGCGTTCAGGCCGAAGGGAATGGAGCTGCCGATCGCGAAGGTCGGATCCTTGCCCACGTAGTAGTAGAGAACGGTGTGCGAGGCTTCGACTGTCCCATCCTGCGTGGCATCCAGCGCCTGCAGACCCGGGACAAGCTCGCCGGCGGGAAAGACGTCGATCGTGAACTTGCCGTCCGTCAGCTTCGACACGGTCTCGGAGAAGAGGCGCGAGGAGCCGAACAGTGTGTCGAGCGTGTTCGGAAAGCTCGACGTCATGCGCCAGCGAATGCTCGGCGCGGTCTGTGCCAAGGCGGGCGCCGCGAGGCTCGATCCCACCACGGCCCCGCCTGCGAGGGCACCTGCCTGACGAAAGAATTTGCGACGGTCCATCCGGAATCCTCCCACACTCGTGGAATGTCCTATGCCCGCAATTTCCGTCCCGCGAAAGCTATTCCGCGTTCGTTCCGTTGAAACGACTCCTCGCAGACGCCGCCCGATTTTGATGATGCACCCCCCGACCAACCATGCTAGAGGCAATCCGGCGCCGGCTTAGCTCAGATGGTAGAGCACCTGATTTGTAATCAGGGGGTCGCGGGTTCGATCCCTGCAGCCGGCACCAGTCCCGCCTTCGCTTCGTCTCGTCCGTTCAAAGAACGTGGTCGACGATCTTCCCGCCTTCCAGCGTCACCGCCCGGTCCATCCGGCGCGCCAGGTCGTGATTGTGGGTCGCGATCAGCGCCGCGACGCCGGATTGGCGCACCAGGGCCGTCATCGCCTCGAACACGTATTGCGAGGTCGTCGGGTCGAGATTGCCGGTCGGCTCGTCGGCCAGGAGCACATAAGGGTTGTTGGCCACCGCACGGGCGATCGCCACGCGCTGCTGCTCGCCGCCCGAAAGCTCGGATGGGCGGTGCGAAACGCGCTTGCCGAGCCGCATGTATTCCAGAAGCAGCTTGGCCCGTTCACCGGCGACCTTACGCGACAGGCCTCGAATCATCTGCGGCAGCATGACGTTCTCCAGCGCGGAGAACTCCGGCAGGAGATGATGGAACTGGTAGACGAAGCCGATGGACGAACGACGCATGTCGGTTCGTCCGGCATCGTCCAGCCCACCGCAGGACGTGTCGTTGATGAACACGTCGCCGGCGTCCGGCTTTTCCAGAAGCCCAGCGATATGGAGAAGGGTCGACTTGCCGGCGCCGGACGGCGCCACGAGCGCGACGATCTCGCCTGCGCGGATTTCCATGTCGGCGCGATCGAGGATGGTCAGCTTCGATTCGCCCTGGACGTAATGGCGCTCGACCCCGGTCAGGCGAAGGGAGGACGTCTGGCTCATTCGTAACGCAACGCTTCGACAGGATCGAGTTTGGAAGCCTGCCAGGACGGGAAGATCGTCGCCAGGAACGAAAGCCCGACGGCCATGAGAACCACGGTCACCACTTCGCTCGGATCGATCTCGGCCGGCAGGCGGGACAAGAAGTAGAATTCGGGATTGAACAGCGTCGTCCCCGAGACCCAGGAGAAGAACTGCCGGAGGTTCTCGATGTTCAGGCAGAACAGGGTGCCCAGCACGAACCCGGCCAGCGTCCCGGCAACGCCGATCGACGCGCCCGTGATCAGGAACACGCGCATGATCGAGCCACGCGTCGCGCCCATCGTGCGCATGATCGCGATGTCGCGGCCCTTGTCCTTCACCAGCATGAAGAGGCCGGAGATAATGTTCAGCGCGGCCACCAGCACGATCAGCGTCAGGATGATGAACATGACGTTTCGCTCGACCTCGAGCGCCGAGAAGAAGCTCTCGTTCATGCGCTGCCATGTGACCGTGTAGTTCGGCCGACCGGCGGCCTGCTCGATCGGGCCTTGCAGCGAGACGACACGGTCCGGGTCGTTCAAGAAAATTTCGATCGATTGCGCCTTGTCCTCCGAATTGAAGAACAGCTGCGCCTCGCCGAGCGGCATGTAGACGTAGGACGCGTCGTATTCGGAAAGCCCGATTTCGAAGATCGCAACCACCGGATAGGCCTTCACCCGGGGTGTTACGCCGAGCGGCGTCACATCGCCTTCCGGCGAAACCAGCGTGATGCTGTCGCCCAGCCGAAGCCCTAAGCTTTCCGCCAATCGGGATCCGATCGCGACACCTTGGCTCGTATCGAAGTTGTCGATCGTGCCCTGTTGGATATTGGCGGCCACCGGTGTCAGGCGCTGAAGGTCGGCCCCGCGTACGCCCTTCACGAGCGCGCCCGTCGAATTCGACGCCGCGCCCGTCGCCAGGACTTGCCCTTGGACAAGCGGCATCGTGTAGGCGACGCCCTCGACGCCCGAAACGCGTTTGGCGACCTCGTCGAAATCCGTCAGCGGACTGTCGATCGGCTGCATGATCACATGTCCGTTGACGCCGAGGATGCGCGTCAGAAGCTCGCCGCGAAAACCGTTCATCACCGACATGACGATGATGAGAGCCGCGACACCCAGCATGATCCCGACGAAGGAAAAGCCGGCGATGACCGACACGCCCGCGTCGCGACGGCGTGAGCGCAGGTAGCGACCGGCGATCATCCATTCGAAGCGCGAGAACGGACGTGTCTTGCCCGCACCCGCTTCGCCGTGGACGGCTGCTTCCAGGGTGTCGCTGCGCGTCACGCCGAAAGCCGAACCAGGAGATCCGCCGCGGGCAGCGTTTCGCGCTCGCCCGTGGCCCGCGTCTTCAGCTCGACCTCGCCAGCTTTCGCACCGCGCGGCCCGACGATCACCTGCAGCGGCAGGCCGATCAGGTCCATCGTCGCGAACTTGGCGCCCGCGCGCGTGTCTTCGTCGTCGTAGAGAACGTCGAAACCGGCGGTCTGAAGTTCGGCGTAGATCCGGTCGCAGACGGCATCGCAGTCCGCGTCGCCCGGCTTCATGTTGATCAGCCCGACGTCGAACGGCGCAACGCCCTTCGGCCAGATGATGCCGGCCTCGTCGTGGCTGGCTTCGATGATCGCGGCGATCAGGCGGCTTGGTCCGATGCCGTAGGAGCCCATCTGCACCGGCACTTCCTTGCCGTCCGGCCCGGTGACGGTGGCCCCCATCGGCTCGGAATACTTGGTGCCGAAATGGAAGATGTGGCCGACCTCGATGCCGCGCGCCGCAAGCTGCCGATCCGCGGCCACCTCGCCCCAGGCCACTTCGTCGTGCATCTCTTCCGTCGCGGCGTAAGGCGTCGTCCACGTCTCGACGATGGAGGCGAGAGCACCCGCGTCGGAAAAGTCGACGCCATCGCTCGGCACGGCCATATCGAGATAGGCGCGGTCGCAGAAGACCTCGCTTTCGCCCGTCGATGCCAGGATGATGAACTCATGGCTGAGTTCGCCGCCGATCGGACCGGTGTCGGCTCGCATCGGGATCGCCTTCAGGCCCATCCGCTCGAAGGTGCGCAGGTAGGCGACGAACATCCGGTCATAGGCCGTCTTGGACGATTCGTAGTCGATGTCGAACGAGTAAGCGTCCTTCATCAGGAACTCACGCGAGCGCATGACGCCGAAGCGAGGACGCACCTCGTCGCGGAACTTCCACTGGATATGGTAGAGGTTGAGCGGCAGGTCCTTGTAGGAGCGGACATAGGACCGGAAGATATCGGTCACCATCTCCTCGTTGGTCGGCCCGAACAGGAGATCGCGCTCGTGGCGATCCTGGATCCGCAACATCTCCTTGCCGTAGTCGTCGTAGCGCCCACTTTCGCGCCATAGATCGGCAGATTGGATCGTCGGCATCAGAAGCTCGATGGCCCCCGACCGATCCTGCTCCTCGCGGATGATGCGCGTCACCTTGTCGAGAACGCGCTTGCCCAGCGGCAGGAAGCTGTAGAGCCCGGCAGCCTGCTGGCGGATCATCCCGGCACGCAGCATCAGCCGGTGCGAGACGATCTCCGCCTCTTTCGGGGTCTCCTTGAGGATCGGCAGAAAGTAGCGGGAAAGACGCATGGGACCTTGGAGCTTGGCGTTCGAGCGCATGTCGCGCGAATGAAGCTCGTGTCTTAACCATTCCCCTTCGGCTTGCAAACCAAACCGGCGTTGAGATCTCAAACCAAGGGTCAGGTGACAAGCCTCGGTTCATTTTCGATGACTGGCGTAAAACCGGGCGCGCTGACTAAAAAATGTCATAAACGCGAAAATCCGTATCGACATACCGCGCGCAATGAGCGTAGATATTCCCATCAAGACAAGCGCATCAACAGCGCGACAGGCTTGGTCTCGTCTTGGGAGGACGTGGTTTTCGGCGCACTTCGGTGCAGCCCCGGTCCAGTCATCGGAGCAGAACCCAGACCCGGCAAACTGAAAAATGCGAAGCGCGAGCTTCGCATTTTTTTTGTGCACTGTTGGGCCGTCATGTTCCGGGAACGATGTGCGGGAACGACCCAGGGCCAATGCCCCACACTTCCGTCACGACGTAATAGGCCGCGAAAACCAGCGTCGACAAGACGGTCGTCCAAAGGACGACTCGTCCCATCCGAAAGCGCGCCGGTGCGCTGTGCGCCGTGCCGAGGACGATATCTCCGTCATCCGCCTGTGAGCGCATGCGGATGGGGAGAACAACGAACAGGACAGTCCACCAGATCACGAAGTAGATCGCGATCGCCGTCAGTACGCCCATGGTCGTTTCCCTCGCGCTTGTGGGTTTCGCCCCTGCCCTAGCACGAGCGAAACCAACGGGCAGATCAGCACCGCGTGACGAACACCGTCACCGCCGGCTTCTTGCCCCAAACGTCCTGCGCCTCGCCACGAACGGCTCGCCGCACCGCTTCGCGAACGAGCTCCAGATCCTTGCGGCGTCCGCGAGGGATGCTCTCCACGGCGCCAGCGGCCGCCTCCATCAGAAGCTCGCCGATCTCCTCGCCGTCCTCGTCCTTCTCCGGAAGGCCCATGGCGACCACTTCGGGATCGATATCAAGCTCAAACTTCTCATCAAGCTCAACCAGAACCGAAACATGCCCCGCGAAGGACAGGCGTCGACGCTCGCCGATACCCATCTCATCGGCCGTGCCGACCAGATGCCCATCCTTGTAGATCCGTCCGAACGGCACTTCGTCGATCACGGTGGACGGCCCCGGCGATAGCCGCAGCATCTTGCCGTTGCGAATGACGGCCACGTCCTTGACGCCCAGTTCGCGGGCCAGCTGCGCATGTGCCATCAGGTGCGCGGCCTCGCCATGGGCCGGCACGGCGATCGCAGGGTGGGTCCATTCGTACATCTGACGCAGCTCGTTGCGACGGGGATGGCCCGACACGTGGACGAGCTGATCGTGATCCTCGATGACACGGACGCCGCGTTCGATCAGCGCGTTCTTGATATCGAGAATAGCCTTCTCGTTTCCGGGAATGCTGCGCGAGGAAAAGATGACGGTGTCGCCCTGCGATAGCGCGACCGTCGGATGCTCGTCTCGCGAGAGCTTCGCCAGCGCCGCACGTGCCTCGCCCTGGCTCCCCGTCAGGACGATCACGGCCTTGTCGCGCGGGATATAACCGAAATCCTGCTCGCTGACGAAGGGCGCGATGCCTTCGAGGTAACCGAGCTCATCGGCCACATCGGCGACCCGCTTCATGGAGCGGCCCATCAGGAGGACCTGACGGTCCGCCTCGGCGGCAGCCTGCGCGATAGAGCGGATGCGGCCGACATTCGACGAGAAGGTCGTGATCGCGACGCGTCCCTTCGCTTCGCGAATGATCTGCGCAAGCGACTGCGAAACCGCCAGTTCGCTTGGCGACTCGCCTTCGCGCATCGCGTTGGTCGAATCGCAGACGAGCGCGAGGACCCCTTCGTCACCGATCTGTCGAAGGCGCGCCTCGTCGGTCGGCTGGCCGAGCGCCGGGGTCGGATCGATCTTCCAGTCACCCGTATGGAGCACCGTACCCGCGGGGGTGCGAATGGCCAATGCCACCGGCTCGGGGATCGAGTGCGTCACGTTCACCGCCTCGATCGAAAACGGTCCCACCTGGAACCGATCACCGGCGCGGAAGATCTCGACCGGGACCTTGGGCGCACCGGGTTCCCCCTCACGCTTGGCTTGCAGAAGCGCGGCCGTGAACGGGGTCGCGTAGACGGGCACCTTCAACTTCGGCCAGAGCGTCAGCACGGCGCCGTAGTGATCTTCGTGCGCATGCGTGATGATCAAACCCTTCAGGTTCTTCAAACGCTGCTCGATGAAGGAGATATCGGGCATCACCAGGTCGATGCCAGGAAACTCGGGACCCGCAAAGGAAACGCCGCAGTCGATCGCGATCCATTCCCGGTTGTCCGGCGGGCCGTATCCATAAAGCCCGAAGTTCATGCCAATTTCACCAATGCCGCCAAGCGGCACGAAAACCAATTCCGACAAGTGTCACGTTCTTTCATTCAGGCACGGCCGAAGGCCGCGCGTTCCACGTCTCATGCAGCCGGGGGTCACCCGGAATTCGTATCGTCGCCGCTCAGGGCACGGCGGAGGCCGAACGCAGGAAGAACAGGTCACCGGCAGAAAACACCCGCCGCTCCCCCCCTTCGCGCTCCAGGATCAACCGTCCATCCGCATCGAGGTCGGCAAACCGCCCCTCGATCGCTTCGCCGCTCGGCAGCGTCACACGGCAAGGCTCTCCCTTGCCGATGGAGTGGCGAATCCACTCCCGTCTTATCACCTGGAATTGGCGACCCGACGACCAGATTTCCAGTGCTGCCTCGACTCCGGAGGCTAGCGCAGAAAATACGTCGTCGATCGTACCTTTGAACCCTTGGGATCGCAGGGTGGTGGTCGGATATGCCGCGCCCGCGAAGTCGAGCTCGACGTTGACGCCGCAGCCGATCACCACCGCTCGGCGTCCCGGCGCCACGGTTTCGCTTTCCAGAAGAATCCCGACCAGTTTCGCGCCATCGACCATAACGTCGTTCGGCCACTTGATGCGGACCCGGTCCGGGTCGACGCCGGGTAAGGTCGCAAGACCGTTTCGGACGCCAAGCGCCACCACCAGCGGCAGATTGGTGATCTCGCTATCGGGTGCGGGATCGAGAAGAAGGAGCGTAGCATAGAGGTTGCCGCGCTCCGATTGCCAGACCCGACCCCGTCGGCCGCGCCCGGCGGTCTGGACGGCAGCCGTGACCCAGAGCGGTCCGGGATCGCCGGAACGCGCCGCCTCCAGGGCCACCAGATTTGTCGAAGCGACGTCGTCGAATGCCAGATGTCGTCTTGCGCCGACGGGCCGCTTCTCCATTCGGATCAGAAGAACGTATGAGCCGCTGCGGCAGCCGCTGCCGACAACGGGCCGGCGATGACGATGTACGCCGGGAAGATGAGAAGCGTCGCCGCGCCGGCAACGAGCTTCAGTTCGGTGCTCATCGGCTCGAACCCGGTAAGCGGTTCGTCGAACCACATGACCTTGACCACGCGCAGATAGTAGAAGAGGCCAACCGTCGATGCGACGACACCAATCACGGCAAGCGGAACCAACCCTGCCCCGACCGCGGCACTGAAGACGAACCACTTGCCCCAGAACCCGAGCAGCGGCGGCACCCCTGCCAGGGAGAACATCAGCACCGTCATGGAAACCGCCATGACGGGGTTGGTGCGCGACAAGCCTGCCAACTGGTAGACGTCCTCCACCATGCCGTCACGGCGACGCATGGCAAGGATCAGCGCGAAGGTCCCGAGCGTCATCGTGACATAGGTCGCCATGTAGATCAGGACGCCCTGTACGCCCGCTTCCGTTCCGGCCGCCAGACCGACCAGCACGTAGCCCATGTGGCCGATCGAGGAATAGGCCATCAGCCGCTTGATGTTGCGCTGGCCGATCGCCGCGAACGAGCCGAACAGCATGGAAGCGATCGACAGGAAGACGATGACCTGCTGCCAATCCGCCGTCATCGGGCCGAAGCTCTGCACGGTGAAGCGCGTCAGAAGCGCCACAGCCGCGACCTTCGGTGCACCGGCGAGCAGCGCCGTCACGGGCGTCGGGGCGCCCTCGTAGACGTCCGGCGTCCACATGTGGAACGGGACCGCCGAGATCTTGAACGCGAGACCGGCGAGGACGAACACCAGGCCCACGATCAGGCCGACCGAGCGGGCCCCGTCCACCGCCACCGCCGTCGCGATCGCCTGGAACTCGATCTGGCCGGTGAAGCCGTAGACGAGCGAAGCGCCGTAGAGCAACATGCCGGATGAAAGCGCGCCGAGCACGAAGTACTTGAGGCCGGCTTCCGTGGACTTGACGTGATCGCGATGGATCGCGGCGATCACGTAGATCGCCAGCGACTGAAGCTCGAGGCCCATATAGAGGGCTATCAGGTCCCCGGCCGAAACCATGACGAGCATGCCGGTCGTGCAGAGCACGATCAGAACCGGAAGCTCGAAATTGGCGAAACGCTCGCGCTGCGCGTAGCCGGTGGACATGAGGACCGCCGCAGCCGCTCCGATCAGAACCAGAGCCTTCATGAACCGCGCGAACGGATCGAGGATGATCGATCCGCCGAAGGCGACGCCGAGCGGGGTCGCGAACAGAAGCCAGACGAGAGCGAAGAGAAGGGTGCCGACCGTGAGCGAGGTGACCAGCCCCGCGCTCTTCTCACCCAGGAACGTCCCGATCATCAGGAGCGCCATGGCGCCCACCGAAAGGATCAGCTCAGGACCGACAATGGGAAGGCTTTGCGCCACGAATTGCGAGAACATCGACTGCCCTGCCCTGTTTTCAGTTCTGGATCGATGCGACGCTGGACGCCGCTTCGATGGCTGCCGTGTAGCTGCTCAGAAGCTGCTCGACGGAAGCGGTCGTCACATTGAAGACCGGCATCGGATAGACACCGAAGAAGACGGTCAGCACCGCGAGCGGGTACAGAAGCGCCTTCTCGCGCGGTGTCAGGTCGAGGATCGACTTGAGGTTCTCCTTATCGAGCGCCCCCAGGATCACGCGGCGGTAGAGCCATAGCGCGTAGGCGGCCGACAGGATGACGCCGGTCGCGGCGAAGATCGCGACCCAGGAGTTCACGCGGAACACGCCCATCAGCGTCATGAACTCGCCGACGAAGCCGGACGTCCCCGGCAGGCCGACATTGCCCATGGTGAAGAGCAGCATCATCGCGGCATAGGCCGGCATCCGGTTCACGAGCCCGCCATAGGCGGCGATCTCGCGGGTGTGCATCCGGTCGTAGACGACGCCGACGCACAGGAAGAGCGCGCCCGAGATCAGGCCGTGGGAGAGCATTTGCAAGATCGCGCCCTGGATACCCTGCTCATTGGCCGCGAAGATACCCATGGTCACGAAGCCCATGTGCGCGACCGACGAATAGGCGATCAGCTTCTTGATGTCCTCCTGCATCAGCGCGACCAGCGAGGTGTAGATGATCGCCACCACCGAAAGCACGAAGACGAAGGGCGCGAAGTCGGCCGAGGCCAGCGGGAACATCGGAAGCGAGAAGCGCAGAAAGCCGTAGCCTCCGAGCTTGAGCAGGATGCCCGCCAGGATCACCGAGCCCGCCGTCGGAGCCTCGACGTGCGCGTCCGGCAGCCATGTGTGGACCGGCCACATCGGCATCTTCACCGCGAAGGACGCGAAGAAGGCGACCCAAAGCCAGGTCTGCATCTGTGCCGGAAACTGGTAGGCCAGAAGCTCGGGGATCGAGGTCGTGCCCGCCGTCCAGTACATCGCCATGATGGCGACCAGCATCAGCACCGAGCCGAGGAACGTGTAGAGGAAGAACTTGTAGGACGCGTAGACGCGCCGCTTGCCGCCCCACACCCCGATGATCAGGAACATCGGGATCAGCGACCCTTCGAAGAAGAGGTAGAAGAGCACGATATCGAGGGCGCAGAACACGCCGATGACCAGCGTTTCCAGCACCAGGAACGCCATCATGTATTCCTTAACCCGAACCGTGATCGCATCACGGCTGGCAAGAATGCAGATCGGCAGGAGGAAGGTCGTCAGGATCACGAACAGCATCGAGATGCCGTCGACGCCCATCCGGTAAGCGATGCCGCCCGTCAGCCACTCCGCCTCCTCGACCATCTGGAAGCCAGCGACCGAATTGTCGAAGCCGATCCAGATGAGGAGCGAAAGGAGAAACGTGAAAATGCTGACGAGCAGCGCAACGTTACGGATGTTGCGACGAGCCAGTTCGCTGTCGTCCCGCGTAAACAGGATGATCAGGACGCCGATCAGCGGCGCGAAGGTTACCGCCGAAAGGATAGGCCAGCCCGACATCACAGCATTCCCCTGAACATCATGAACGTGACCAGCGCCGCGACGCCGATCAGCATGACGAAGGCATAATGGTAGAGATAACCCGTCTGCAGCCGCACAACCCAACCCGTTACGTCGAGCGCACGGGCGGAGATGCCGTCGGGTCCCAAGCGGTCGATGACGGCGACGTCACCCTTCTTCCAAAGGAAACGACCGAGCCACTTGGCCGAGCGCACGAACAGGAAGTCGTAGAGCTCGTCGAAGTACCACTTGTTCAAGAGGAACTGGTACAGGCCAGGGTTGCGCGCCGCCATCTGCGCCGGGCGCTGCGGCTGGCGGACGTAGAAGACGTAGGCCAGCACGAAACCAAGCGCCATCGCGATGGTCGGCGACCAGACCACAAGAGCCGGAACTTCGTGCGCCTCATGCAGGATATGGTTCTCCGGCCCGGCGAAGAGCGCGGTATGCCAGAAGGTCTCGTAGTTCGCTCCGAGGAAGTACGGATAGAACACGATACCGGCCAACAGCGCGCCCGCCGACAGGATGAAGAGCGGAGTCGTCATCACCGGAGGCGACTCGTGCACATGGTGCATGACCTCATGGCTTGCGCGCGGCTTGCCGTGGAAGGTCAGGAACACGAGGCGCCAGGAGTAGAAGCTCGTCAGCGCCGCCGCGATCACGGTCATCATGTACCCGTACATCGCAAAGGCGTTCTCGCCCGCGAAAGCGCTCTCGATGATCGCGTCCTTGGAATAGTAGCCTGCCGTGAACGGGAAGCCGGTCAGCGCCAGCGTTCCGATCATCATCGTCCAGTAGGTGATCGGGATGTGCTTCCGCAGGCCGCCCATGTGGCGCATGTCCTGCTCGCCATCGACCGCATGGATCACCGAGCCGGCGCCAAGGAACAGAAGCGCCTTGAAGAACGCGTGCGTGAAGAGGTGGAAGATTGCCGCGCCATAGGCGCCGACGCCGAGCGCTACGAACATGTAGCCGAGCTGCGAGCACGTCGAATAGGCGATGACGCGCTTGATGTCGTTCTGAACGAGGCCGATCGTCGCCGCGAAGAACGCCGTCGTGGCGCCGATGAAGGTGACGAAGGTCAGTGCGGAATGGCTGAGCTCGAAGACCGGCGAAAGACGCGCTAGCATGAACACGCCGGCGGTGACCATGGTTGCCGCGTGGATCAGCGCGGACACCGGCGTCGGCCCTTCCATCGCGTCCGGCAACCAGGTGTGAAGGCCGATCTGCGCGGACTTGCCCATCGCACCCATGAAGAGAAGCAGGCAGATCGCGGTCATCGCCCCAGCCGCCGGAAGCGAGTAGCCCGCAAAGTTCAAGATCGGCGCGGTGGCGGTCGCAGCAGCTTCCCCACCCTCAGGGTAGATCGTGCCAACCATCTGGCCGGCGCCCGCGAAAATCGTGTCGAGGTTGGCCGAGCCGAACACGACGAACAGGCCGAAGATGCCGAGCAGGAATCCGAAATCGCCGACGCGGTTGACGACGAAGGCCTTCATCGCCGCCTTGTTGGCCGAAGGCTTCTGATACCAGAAGCCGATCAGAAGGTAGGACGCGAGGCCCACGCCTTCCCAGCCGAAGAACATCTGGACGAGGTTGTCGGCCGTCACCAGCGTCAGCATCGCGAAGGTGAAGAGCGAGAGATAAGCGAAGAAGCGTGGACGCGAGTCGTCGTGGTGCATGTACCCGATCGAGTACACGTGGACCAAAGCCGAAACGGTGTTGACCACGACCAGCATGACGAGCGTCAGCCGGTCGATCCGCAGCTGCCAGGAAATGTCCAGGGTTCCCGCCTGCATCCATTGCAGAACCGGGATGTGGAGCGTCTCGCCGCCGAAGGTGAGGAACCCGACCCAGGACAGAACGGCGGCCGCGATCAGAAGACCGCTGGTCACATATTCCGAAGCCTTGGCACCGATCTGGTTGCCGAAGAGGCCCGCGACAACGAAGCCGACGAGCGGCAGAAGGACGATCAGGGTATACATCGTCGGGATCAGCCCTTCATCGTGTTGACGTCGTCGACGGCGATGGAGCCGCGATTACGGAAGAAGACAACCAGGATCGCGAGGCCGATCGCAGCCTCGGCGGCCGCTACCGTCAGGATGAACAGGGCGAAGACCTGCCCCGCCAGATCGTTCAGGAAGGCCGAGAAGGCGACAAGGTTAAGATTCACCGACAAGAGGATCAACTCGACCGACATTAGGATCGTGATGATGTTCTTGCGGTTCATGAAGATGCCAAAGACCCCCGTAACGAAAAGGATCGCAGCGACCGTGAGATAATGTCCGAGACCGACAGCCATGTTGTTTTTCCGTATCCGCCTCAGATGCCCTTGCCGCTCTCGACCTTGCGCACCTCGATCGCCGTCGCCGGATTGCGCGCGACCTGCACCGGGATCGACTGCCGCTTCAGCCCCGGCTTCTGGCGCAGGGTGAGAACGATCGCCCCGATCATCGCCACGAAGAGAACGAGCCCCGCCATCTGGAAGAAGAAGACGTAGCGCGTGTAGAGGACGAGGCCGATCGCCTCGATGTTCGAGACCTGCGACAGCGGCGGCGTCGGCAGAACCGTCTGCGCATTGAGTTGGGGCGCGTAGTAGCTGCCCGTCACCGCGATGATCAGCTGCGCAAGGAGGATGAAGCCGATGATGGCGCCGATCGGGGCATACTGAAGTGCGCCCTGCTTGATGCGACCGAAGTCGAGATCCAGCATCATCACGACGAAAAGGAACAGGATCGCCACGGCGCCGACATAGACGACGATCAGGATCAACGCGAGGAACTCGGCGCCCGTCAGCAGGAAGAGCCCGGCGGCGGCCACAAAGGTCAGGATCAGGAAGAGGACGGAGTGCACCGGATTTCGGGACAGCACGACCATCAACGCCGATCCGACGGAGACGATCGCGAAGACGTAGAAGAAGAAGGCTTGCAGCCCCAACATGCCGGGCTCCCCTGGATTCGCGGTAACGTCACGGGGCGGACGAATGGGTTCCCATTCGCCGCCCTTCTGTTCGATTGGGAACGCGGAGCCTTCTCGAGCCCTCGCGTTCAGCAAATTAGCGGTACGGCGCGTCCAGCGCAATGTTGCGAGCGATCTCCCGCTCCCAACGGTCGCCGTTGGCCAGCAGCTTTTCCTTGTCGTAGTAAAGTTCCTCGCGCGTTTCCGTCGAGAACTCGAAGTTCGGTCCTTCCACGATCGCGTCCACCGGACACGCTTCCTGGCAGAAGCCGCAGTAGATGCACTTCACCATGTCGATGTCGTAGCGCACCGTCCGGCGCGTGCCGTCGTTGCGCCGCGGACCGGCCTCGATCGTGATAGCCTGGGCCGGGCAGATCGCCTCGCAAAGCTTGCAGGCGATGCACCGCTCCTCACCGTTCGGGTAACGGCGAAGCGCATGCTCACCCCGGAAGCGCGGGCTGACAGGTCCCTTCTCGAACGGGTAATTCACGGTCGATTTCGGCGCGAAGAAATAACGCATCGAAAGACGGAACGCCTTCAAGAACTCGATCAGGAACAGCGATTTGACGGACTGCGTCAGAGCACTCATCGAAAAATCCGATCTCCGCTAACGGAGGGTTCGGGCGACCCGGCGGCCGCCCTCGTTGTATGACTTCGGCTTACCAGGCGGCGAACACGTTGTGCGCGGCGTTGACATGCGCGGCCGCTCCCCAGCCGGTCAGCTGCAACACCAGCGCGACCAGAACCACCATGCCGAGCGAAATCGGCAGGAACACCTTCCAGCCCAGCCGCATCAGCTGATCGTAGCGGTAGCGCGGCACGAAGGCCTTCACCATTGCGAACATGAAGAAGCAAAGCGCGACCTTCAGAAGGAACCAGATGACGCCGGGAACCCAGGTGAACGGCGCAAAGCCGAACGGGGGCAGCCAACCGCCGAGGAACAGGATGGTCATCAGCGAGCACATCAGGGTGATGGCCGCATATTCGCCGAGCATGAACATCATGTACGGCGTCGATCCGTACTCGACCATGAAACCGGCGACGAGCTCCGATTCCGCCTCCGGCAGATCGAAGGGCGGACGGTTCGTCTCGGCGAGCGCCGAAATGAAGAAGATGACGAACATCGGGAACAGTGCCAGCCAATGCCAGTCGAGGAAGCTCGACGGGAGACCGACCATGGTCCCGACGCCATCGGTCTGCGCCAGAACGATATCCGTCAGGTTCAGCGAGCCGACGCACAGGAGAACGGTGACGATCACGAAGCCGATCGAGACTTCGTACGACACCATCTGCGCCGCCGAACGAAGCGCGCCGAGAAACGCGTATTTCGAGTTCGAAGCCCAACCGCCCATGATGACGCCATACACTTCGAGCGAAGAGATCGCGAAGATGTAGAGGATGCCGATGTTGATGTTGGCGATGACCCAACCGTCCGCCACCGGCACGACGGCGAACGTCGCGAGCGCCAGCGTCACCGCGACGAGCGGCGCCAGGAGGAAGACGACCTTGTCCGACGAAGCCGGGATCACCGGCTCCTTGAGAACGAACTTCAGAAGATCGGCGAAGGACTGAAAGAGGCCGAAGGGCCCCACGACGTTCGGCCCGCGGCGCATCTGCACGGCCGCCCAGATCTTGCGGTCGGCAAGCAGGATGTAGGCGATCAGGACGAGCAGGACCACCAGGAACAGAAGGCTCTGCCCGATGATCACGAGCGCCGGCCAGATATAGAGGGAGAAAAGCTCCATGGTCGTCCGTCGTCCTTACTCGGCCGCTTCGAGATGTTCGGCCTGCGCGAGGCGCGAGCACTCCGCCATGACCTTCGAGGCCCGGGCGATGGGGTTCGTCAGATAGAAGTCGCCGATGCCGGACCGGAAGGCTGCGCCCGACGGCGTTCCCGCGCGGTCCGCCAGCACCGTGACCGCGCCAGCGTCGGCGGCTTCCAGCGGCTGACCGCCGAAGATCGGATGAGCGCCGGCGAGATCGCGGCGAAGTGCGCCGAGCGAATCGAACGGCAGAGCGTTGCCGAGCACCGCCGACAGCGCGCGGAAGATTGCCCATTCCTCCCGGGCGTCGCCCGGCGGGAAGCCGGCGCGAGAGCCCGTTTGCACCCGGCCCTCGGTATTGACCCAGGTTCCGGACTTTTCCGTATAGGCTGCACCGGGAAGGATGACGTCGGCGCGGTGGGCGCCGCGATCGCCATGCGTACCGACATAGACGACGAAGGCGCCGGGCGCGATCTCGATCTCGTCGGCTCCGAGGTTGAACAGAACGTCCACGCCGCCCGCGGCCATCGCCTGCGCGGAATGCCCGCCCTCGCCCGGCACGAAGCCGATGTCGAGGCCGCCCACCCGGCTTGCCGCCGTGTGAAGAACGTTGAACCCGTTCCAACCGTCGCTGACGGCGCCGATCTCACGGGCAAGCGCCGCAACGCTGGCGAGGACCGCATCGCCGTTTTCGCCGCTGATAGCCCCCTGCCCCACGATGATCATGGGACGCTTGGCATTCTTCAAAGCGTCGAAGAACTCGCCATTGGCGTTCTCGATGTCGGACAGCGTCTGCGGGCCGGCTCCGAGATAGGTCACGGCATAGCGCAGATCGACGTTTTCGCCGATCAGCCCGACCGGCATGTCGCCGCGGCGCCAGCGCTTGCGGATCCGTGCATTCAGCACCGGCGCCTCGAAGCGCGGGTTGGCGCCGATGATCAGAAGCGCATCCGCCTCTTCGATCCCGACGATCGTTGTGTTGAAGAGATAGGACGCGCGCCCATCGGCCGGATCGAGCTTCGCCCCGTCCTGGCGGCAGTCAATATTGGCCGACCCGAGGTTCGCCATCAGGCGCTTGAGTGCCCACATGTCCTCGACTGCGGAAAGGTCGCCGGCGACGGCGCCGATGCGCTCGCCCGAAACGCCCTGCAGCTTGGCGCGGATCGCCTCGAAGGCCTCCGGCCACGACACCGGCTGAAGGCGCCCGTCCCGCCGCACATACGGCCGGTCGAGGCGCTGCGTGCGCAGACCGTCCCAAACGAAGCGCGTCTTGTCGGAAATCCACTCTTCGTTGATCAGGTCGTTGACCCGCGGTAAAATGCGCATGACCTCACGACCGCGCGTGTCGACGCGGATGGCGGAGCCGACCGCGTCCATGACATCGACGCTTTCCGTCTTCGTCAACTCCCAAGGCCTGGCCTGAAACGCGTAGGGACGAGAGGTCAGAGCGCCGACCGGGCAAAGGTCGATCACATTGCCCTGCAGCTCGGAGGTCATCGCCTGTTCGAGATAGGTCGTGATCTCGGCGTCCTCGCCGCGGCCGACGAGACCCAACTCCGATATGCCGGCGACTTCGGTCGTAAAGCGAACGCAGCGCGTGCAGTGGATGCAGCGCGTCATGATCGTTTTCACGAGCGGGCCGATATACTTGTCCTCGACCGCGCGCTTGTTTTCCTTATAGCGCGAGGAGTCGACGCCGAAGGCCATCGCCTGATCCTGGAGATCGCACTCGCCGCCCTGATCGCAGATCGGGCAATCCAGCGGGTGGTTGATCAGCAGGAATTCCATGACGCCCTCGCGGGCCTTCTTCACCATCGGCGTGTTGGTGAAGATTTCCGGCGCCTCCCCGTTCGGGCCGGGGCGAAGATCGCGAACGCCCATGGCGCAGGAGGCCGCGGGCTTCGGCGGACCGCCCTTCACCTCGACGAGGCACATCCGGCAGTTGCCGGCCACCGACAAACGCTCGTGGAAGCAGAAGCGCGGAATCTCGGCGCCCGCCTCCTCCGCTGCCTGCAGCAGCGTGTAGTGATCGGGAACTTCGATCTCGTTGCCGTCGACCTTGATCTTTGCCATCAGCTTCTTCTCAAACCCCGACTTCGCGAGATCGGCCGCAATCCTCAAGGGATCGACGACCCTTCGAGACCTTTCCTATTCCGCTGCCTGAAGGATCGGCTTACGATCCAGATCGGCGTTGCGGGAGAACTCGTCGATGCGCCGCTCGATCTCCGCGCGGAAATGGCGAACGAGACCCTGGATCGGCCAAGCCGCCGCGTCGCCCAGCGCGCAGATCGTATGCCCTTCGACCTGCTTGGTGACGTCGAGGAGCATATCGATCTCGCGCTTCTGCGCGTTGCCGACCACCATGCGCTCCATGACGCGCCACATCCAGCCGGTGCCCTCGCGGCAAGGCGTGCACTGGCCGCAGCTTTCGTGCTTGTAGAAGTAGGCCAGCCGAGCAATCGCACGGACGATGTCGGTCGACTTATCCATGACGATCACGGCGGCCGTGCCGAACGAGGACTTCACCTCCCGCATGCCGTCGAAATCCATCGGCGCGTCGAGGATCTGCTCGCCGGGCACCAGCGGACAGGACGAACCGCCCGGAATGACCGCCAGAAGATTGTCGTAGCCGCCGCGAACGCCTCCGCAATGGCGATCGATCAGTTCGCGGAAAGGAATGCCCATCGCTTCTTCGACGGTGCATGGCTGATTGACGTGGCCCGAGATCGAGAACAGCTTGGTGCCGGTGTTGTTCGGACGTCCGATCCCCGCGAACCAGGCGCCGCCACGGCGAAGGATCGTCGGCGCGACCGCGATCGACTCGACGTTGTTGACCGTCGTCGGGCAGCCGTAGAGGCCCATATTGGCCGGAAACGGCGGCTTGAGGCGTGGCTGACCCTTCTTGCCTTCCAGGCTTTCGAGAAGCGCCGTTTCCTCGCCGCAGATATAGGCGCCGGCCCCGTGATGGACGTAGATGTCCATGTCCCAGCCGCACTTGTTGTCGCGGCCGAGCAGACCCGCCTCGTAGCACTCGTCGATCGCCAGCTGCAGCGCCTCGCGCTCGCGGATGTATTCACCGCGAACGTAGATGTAGGCCGCATGCGCGCCCATCGCGAAACCGGCGATCACGCAGCCTTCGACCAGCGTGAACGGGTCGTTGCGCATGATCTCCCGGTCCTTGCAGGTTCCGGGCTCCGATTCGTCCGCGTTGACGACGAGATAGTGAGGACGCTCGCCGATCTCCTTGGGCATGAAGGACCACTTGAGACCGGTCGGGAAGCCGGCGCCGCCGCGCCCGCGTAGACCCGACGCCTTCATCTCGTTGATGATCCAGTCGCGCCCCTTCTCGATCATCCCGGCGGTGCCGTCGAAATGGCCGCGCTTCATCGCGCCCTTCAGGCTCTTGTCCCGGAGGCCGTAGATGTTGGTGAAGATCCGATCCTGATCCTGCAGCATATCCCGATCTCCGCCTATTCCGAAGCCTTGGGGCCAGAGCCCTCGCGCCCCTTCGCAGGGCCATCGCCCTTCACGTCGGGACCGGACGTCACGTCGGACGTGTCGTCACGCTGAGCCTCGAGCGAGCCGCTGGCCGTATGATCCTTCCCCGAAAGATCTTCCGAGCCGTCATGAGGCGCGGTGCGCCCCTTGTCGTCGACCCGCTGACGCTCCTGCACAACCGCATCTTCGGCAGCCGCCCCCTTGGTCTTCAACGGACCGTCGGTGCGCGCCTCGCCGGAGGTCGTCTCGGCCTTCTTTTGCTCGGCCGCCGCATTTACTTCGTCCGCGCCCGTCGGGCCCTGCCGGGTGCCGCCGGTACGGCCGGAACCGGGACGTCCCGCGCCTTCACTCGGATCGACGCTGATCGCGTCCTCCGCCGCTTGGCTCGCCTTGGGAGCGCCCGCCGGACCCTTGATCGACGGGTCGGTCTCGGCCGCATGCGTGTCGGGTCGCCCTGCCTGCGAAGGCGCGACACCTCCGCTCGCATCGCCGCCGGACGCCGCGTTCGCAGCCTGCGGCGCCTTGCGTGCCTCGTCTGGACCGCCTTCCTCATCGTTGAAGGAATTCAATGTCGTCAGGCCGCCGATTGGGACCGAGAGGTGCCGGTCGACCTGCGGCCCCTTCTTCACGGCAGCCCCCTCACCGCGCTCGAACGCGTCGATGATCCCGGACAGCGACTCGGCCGTCAGATCCTCGTAGGTGTCCTTGAAGATCATGACCATGGGCGCATTCACGCAGGCGCCGAGGCACTCGACCTCTTCCCACGACAACGAACCGCTTTCGTTCAGGTGGAACGGCTGAGGATGGATCTTCTCTCGGCAGACGCGCTTTAGATCGTCCGAACCCCGCAGCATGCAAGGCGTCGTTCCGCAAACCTGGATATGTGCGCGCTTGCCGACGGGCGCCAGCTGGAACTGCGTGTAGAAGGTCGCGACTTCCAGAACGCGAATCATCGGCATGCGCAAACGCTGCGCGACATGCTCGATCGCAGCCTTAGTGACCCAGCCGTCCTGCTCCTGCGCACGCATGAGAAGGGGGATCACCGCGGACTGCTGGCGGCCTTCGGGATATTTGCGGATCGTCGCCTCGGCCCAATCCGCGTTCTGCGCAGAAAAGGCAAAACCCTGAGGCTGAACGGCATCTTCCGCAAGACGTCTGACGGACATCGGACCTCGACTTCAGAACGGTTCCAACACACCCGTGTTGCGGCGCGTTCTAACACAGTAAGCGCAAAAGGCCAGCGCCCGAACGAGGTTCAGACGCCGCACCGTTTGGTTTTCCTTGCGCCTTGAAACAAGACGCCTTCTCACATCCAAGCGAGTGTGGACGAACTAGCGATCGACCTCGCCGAAGACGATGTCGCACGACCCGAGAATCGCGGACACGTCGGCCAGCATGTGGTTGCGGCAGAGGAAGTCCATCGCCTGGAGATGGGCGAAACCCGGAGCGCGGATCTTGCAGCGATAGGGCTTGTTCGTCCCATCCGCCACCAGATACACGCCGAATTCGCCCTTGGGCGCCTCCACCGCGGCATAGACCTCGCCTGCCGGAACGTGAAAGCCTTCCGTGTAGAGCTTGAAGTGGTGGATGAGAGCTTCCATCGACTTGCGCATCTCGCCGCGCTTGGGCGGCACGACCTTGCCTTCCGTGGAAGCGAAGGGCCCGATCCGGTCCCGACCCGCCAACCGCTCGACGCATTGCTTCATGATCGC
The DNA here is from genome assembly GCF_903970965.1 of Aureimonas sp. ME7. Lineage (GTDB taxonomy): Bacteria > Pseudomonadota > Alphaproteobacteria > Rhizobiales > Rhizobiaceae > Aureimonas. The sequence goes on from NZ_CAJCKW010000010.1 coordinate 101,203, forward strand.
AACGGACTGGCGCATCTCCTCCATGCGGATGAGATAGCGGTCGTAGCAGTCGCCGTTCTTTCCGATCGGGATGTCGAAATCCATCTGGTCGTAGCATTCATAGGGCTGCGACTTGCGCAAATCCCACGCGGCGCCCGAACCGCGAACCATCACGCCCGAGAAGCCCCAGGCCCACGCGTCATCCAGGCTGACGACGCCGATATCGACGTTGCGCTGCTTGAAGATGCGGTTTTCGGTCAGGAGTTCGTCGATGTCGGCCAGCGCCTTCAGGAACGGGTCGCACCACGCGCCGATATCGTCCACGAGCTGCGGCGCCAGATCCTGATGCACGCCGCCGGGTCGGAAATAGGCCGCGTGCAGACGAGCGCCCGATGCGCGCTCGTAGAACACCATCAGCTTCTCGCGTTCCTCGAAACCCCAAAGCGGCGGCGTCAGCGCACCCACGTCCATCGCCTGCGTCGTGACGTTGAGGAGATGCGAGAGGATGCGGCCGATCTCGCAGTAGAGGACACGGATCAGCTGCCCCTTGATCGGGACCTCGACATTGGCCAGCCGCTCGACCGCAAGGCAGAAAGCGTGCTCCTGGTTCATCGGCGCGACGTAGTCGAGCCGGTCGAAATAGGGCATTGCCTGGAGGTAGGTCTTCTGCTCGATCAGCTTCTCGGTGCCCCGATGCAGAAGGCCGATATGCGGATCGACGCGCTCGACGTTTTCGCCGTCGAGTTCCAGCACCAAGCGTAGCACGCCGTGCGCGGCCGGATGCTGTGGGCCGAAATTGATGTTGAAGTTGCGGACGTCGATCTCGGCCATGTCAGGCTTCCCTACCGGCGAATGCGGCCATGACTTCGGCCCCGGTCATCTTTTGCGTCGACCCCGCGAAAGCGTAGCCGGACGGTTTTTCGTCGATGAAAATTTCAACGGTCAAGGGCAGATCGAGCGGCGGATCGAATACGGCGAGCGGAACGTTCGCAAACGAACCATCGATCATTCGGAACGCCAACCCGCTGCCGCATCGGACACAGGAAATCCGTTCAGCCCATTCCGACGAACGATAGATCAGCAGCGGTGCACCAGGGTCGAATTCGAGATCCGCGACCTCTACGCCGAGCGAAGGACCGCCTCCCCACCGACGGCACATGCCGCAATGACATGCGTCCGCATGGGACTTCAGGACCCGCGCCTCGAAGCGGCACTCTCCGCAGAGGCAACGCCCGCTCAGTCGCTCGCCGATCACAGGCCGCCGCCGCTCAGTTCGCCTTCGCCTTCTCGTCGCCCGGCAGCACGTAATCCGTGCCCTCCCATGGCGACAAGAAGTCGAACTGACGAAACTCCTGGCGAAGTTCCACAGGCTCGTAGACCACCTGCTTCAGCTGCTCGTCGTAGTGGACCTCGACGAATCCGGTCAGCGGGAAGTCCTTGCGGAGCGGATGCCCCTCGAAGCCATAGTCCGTGAGGATGCGGCGCAGATCGGGGTGGCCGGTGAACAGGATGCCATAAAGGTCATACGCCTCCCGCTCGAACCAATCGGCGCCGGGGAAGATGCCGGTGATGGACGGTACGGGATCGTCCTCCCCCGTCGTCACCTTCACGCGGATGCGCTGATTGAGGTAGGGCGAAAGGAGATGCGTCACGATCTCGAAGCGATCGACGCGCGCCGGAAAGTCCACGCCGCATAGATCGACGAAGGACTTGAATTGGCACTGCGGATCGTCGCGAAGCAGCGTCACGACTTCCAGGAGGTCGGCCGGCGCAACTGTCAGGGTCAACTCGTCGAGACGGGTGTCCAGGGACGAAATTTTCGCCCCGAATACACCCGTCAGATATTCCGCAAGCTCGTTCATCCCGCCCTCAGCGCTCGATCGTTCCAAGACGCCGGATCTTCTTTTGAAGGAGAAGAACGCCGTAGAGAAGCGCCTCGGCCGTCGGGGGACAGCCCGGCACGTAGATATCGACCGGCACGACGCGATCGCAGCCACGCACAACCGAATAGGAATAGTGGTAGTAGCCGCCGCCGTTCGCGCACGAGCCCATGGAAATGACGTAGCGCGGCTCCGGCATCTGGTCGTAGACCTTGCGGAGCGCCGGCGCCATCTTGTTGGTCAGGGTGCCGGCGACGATCATCACGTCAGACTGACGGGGCGAAGCGCGGGGCGCGAAGCCGAACCGCTCGCCATCGTAGCGAGGCATCGACATCTGCATCATTTCCACGGCGCAGCAGGCGAGCCCGAAGGTCATCCACATCAGAGAACCCGTGCGGGCCCACTGGATCAGATCCTCCGTGGAGGTGACGATGAAGCCCTTGTCGGCCAGTTCGTTGTTGACATCCGTCACGAACGGATCGGCCGCAGGCTGAACCTGCAGATCGGACCGTGCCGCGAAGGGGGCGGTGCCGGGGTTCAATCCCATTCGAGGGCGCCTTTCTTCCATTCATACACAAACCCGACGGTGAGCACGCCGAGGAAGACCATCATCGACGAGAAGCCGGCCCAACCGAGACTTCCGAAGGAAGCAGCCCACGGAAACAGGAAAGCGACTTCGAGATCGAAAATGATGAAGAGAATCGATACGAGGTAGAAGCGGACGTCGAACTTCATGCGCGAGTCGTCGAACGCATCGAAGCCACACTCGTAGGCGGACAGCTTCTCGTCGTCCGGCGCCTTGAAGGCGAGCAGGAAGGGCGAAACGAGAAGAGCCAGCCCGATCAGCAACGCGACGCCGACGAAGATGACGATCGGCAGATAAGATCCGAGAAGCTCGTTCACAAGCGGGTCTTCCTTTGCGTGCAGTCCGACCGAACGCCCGTAGCGCGAGCGCGCCAACGGCCGTTTCGTTGAGAAAGTTAAGCGAGTGATGGACGGGTTCAATGCGTCCAACGGACACGCTCGCCCTTCGCATTGCGGCGAGGATTAGACCCTTCCTAATGTAGACGCAAGGAGGTTCAAGGCGCTCTTCGAAGGGCGATCATTCCGACCGAACCGAGAGGCAAAAGACCATCTCTTCGGACCCGAAACCGAATGTTCTCGCCGTCGATTTTAAATGCGAATATTGAAGTAAGGCATTTCCGAAAGGAAATGGCGCGAGTGACGGGGCTCGAACCCGCGACCTCCGGCGTGACAGGCCGGCACTCTAACCGACTGAGCTACACCCGCGCTTGGTGCCGCTGTCGTGTTCGTCAGCGGCATGAGCGGTCGTTTACGGACTCCTCGCTGACCTGTCAACGCAGTTTTGCGGACTTTTTAAAAGCCTTTTCCAGTCAATGACTTGACGATACAGCGCTCGCACCGTGACGCGGATCGAAAGGTCCAACGATGGTGCAACGCGGGAATCAATGTGGCGAAATACATACTGCTCAAAGGAGGGGCGGTGAAACGGGCTTCACCCCTTGCCTTCGTTGGAAGGAGCCACTAATGCGAACTGCGAAGGGCGATTAGCTCAGTTGGTAGAGCGCCTCGTTTACACCGAGGATGTCGGCAGTTCGAGCCTGTCATCGCCCACCATGCCCCCCACCCAAACAGTCGGCGCAGTTCGAATTGGCATTGACCGGAGCGGTTGCGCCAGGCGCTGTGTACGCTGCTCAAGCCTCGATCGACGCTCGCGAGCTACCGGTCGCCCAACGGGTAACAGTTTATTCGTTCCAAGTTCCCTGTCCCGATCGAAACCATGCGCACCATCGGGTTGGCGGCACGTCAGCGCCAGGGGAGGCCCGTCTCTACCGAAGCTTCGAGCAGGGCGACCGCTCTTGCGGACTTCATCCAGCGTTGAGGACATCGAGCCTGTTGCAGTTGCGGCGGGAACCGATGTTTCCCGCCGCACAGCCCGCTAGGACGTTGAGTCAGTAGCCGTAGTGGGCATTCTTGTCGTGCGGATCGTAGTTCATGAAGGCGGCATCCGAGCCCGGAACGGCCAGCGACCCGCTTTCTTCGGATTGTCCGGTCGGGTTCTGCGTGCTGTCGCGCGAGAAGGCCGTGCGCGGCATCCCGTGCTGGGAGCGATGCGTCATCACCGCATAATGCGTTCCGTTCCGATTCATTGCGCGTGTGGGTTCATGCATCCGATGATGGATGACGCGATGGTGCAGGTCGTGTCGCATCGTGGCTGCCATCGATGGGGCACTCATGAATGCCATAGCGAGCGCCGTGGCGCATCCCGCCAGCAGAAGCTTGGTTCTCATAGCTCTTCTCCCAGGTTCGCCGATGCTCGCGAAATGGCGATAACCTTCTGAGCGCCATGGGTGCGGGTATCGTGCCTCTGAGAAACACGCAGTCGATCGTAAGGTTGTATTAAATTTCGGACATCTGCAGCGGCGGATATCGGTCGATCGCGAGTGGCCATCGCACCGCCTTACCCAACCAACGTCACGACCGATCGCATCGCTTCAACGAGAGGAAGACATACGCCGACGTTGGCGACCCCGGCAGGATCGCCGCTATTAAGTGAAATTAACTGGATAACTCGGCCAGTTCGCCAGTTCGTTCTCCTTCTGTCTCAAAGGTCTGACGAACTCCAGCCCAACGCGAGGTCTCATCTCGAGGGAGGAGTTTACGGCTCGCGTTACCCAGCCTTCGGTCGCGGTCGACGCATAGGCATCCCTGCTGGTAGCAATCATGCAGTTTGACGAGGGAGGATCCGCCATGCAGAAGTCCACTGCCATCGTAACCGCCGGGCTTTTGCTAGCGAGCGGGGCGACCGCGGCGCCGAAGATGCTGCCGCAGGAGTTCAAAGGTGCGAAGGGGCGCTACGAGATGTGCGTCAAGCGCCATGTCCTGGACCTGCGAAAGGTTCGCGGGAAGGCGATGGAGCCCCTAGACGAACTCGCCAGCGCCCAAGTCTCTTGCCGGCCGCAGGCTCCGAAAGATGGAAGCGGTGGCGATGTCATCGCGTCCATCATGGAGTGCGGCGTCGCTTACGGGGATGGCGTCGAGGAACAGGGTTGTCCGCAGTAGCTACCGCCCCAGCCCCGCGAAGCGACGCATGATCGGCGGCCCCTCGCAGCTGCGCGCCGATCACATGATAAGGTTTTGTGGCTGCTATCGACCCTGGCTGTGTCAAAACCCTGCGCGTGCTATTCTCGTCGGGGTTGACGGGAGGGTGGCATGGGACGCTTCGTTGTCGGTGCCGATCGCGATCAAGCGACTCTGTTTCCGCCCTGCCTTGAGG
>NZ_CAJCKW010000011.1 GCF_903970965.1 Aureimonas sp. ME7
GCCAGCCTCCTCGGCTGACGCAACATGGACGCAACATGCCGGGCTAAATTCGTTGCAGCACAAGGGTTGCAATCAGCTTCATAACCCGGAGGTCGGCAGTTCAAGTCTGCCCACTGCTACCAAACCCGGCCCGACCGATCGTTCGAAGCGCTATTCGCAGCGTATGGTCTGATCCACGACATATCGTCCCGCCGAGAAGATACCGTTGGATTTCGTCGCGGTCAGATTGAGGTCGAGTTCGTGGTTCCCGCTCAGAATCAAGGCGGACACGACGTCCAGCGTCGCCCCCGCGCCTTGCGAACGCCAGCCGCTTTCGAACAAGACCCCTTGATCCGCATCGGGGGGCGACTGGGCGAACCGGCCCGGCGGGTCGAGGCTGACGCGAAAGCAATTGATCTGCACCAGAAGGCCGCAGGTCGATTGGAGAACCGATCCGCTGAGAAGGGTGGAGACGCGAACCCTCGCCGGCTGGCCTCCGGCGTTGCGCGTCGACAGGCTGCGCAGATCCGGTGATGCGGTCAGCGTGCCGGAGCCGGTGACGACGATGGTACAGGTGCCGACCGTCACGTCCACCCCAGCGGCCACCGAGGATGCCCCGAGGCAACAGGCCAGAAACGCCAGCGACGCCAACCCGCGTGCTCTGCCCCCTCGCCTCGTCATGGCGCGTCGGTCGCCGGCCCGTCGGCCCAGCCCGTATTGGTCCAGTGGTCGTCGCCGGCCGAGTTGCGCTTGCCGCCTCCATTGAGGTTGGCGACCTGGCTCGTTCCCGAAAGCCCCATCTGGAGAAGCTTCAGCTCTGCCCGAAGCCGGGCGACCTCCAGCTCGTAGAGCTCGGCGCAATTCAGGCGCTTGCCGCCCCGGCCCAGCGGAATGACCACGCGCCCATAGGTCGCGATCTCGCCATCGCGCCGGCTCGAGCCGTTGATCGCGCCGACATCGAGATAGGCGCCGTTGCCCCCGACCGCCGATCGACAGGTCGTCCCGTCGGCGGCGCGAACCTCGTCCTGCCCCTGGGGAAGCGAAACCCCGGGAAGGTTGAAGCCGCTCTGGCTCTGGTTGAGGTAGTAGATGTCTTCGGCGATGGCCGGGACGGCCCAAAGGCCGGACGCGAAGACGATGGTCAGAAGGCCCGCCGTCCGAGAAACTTGCCGCATATCTGCGCCCTCACTCGCGCTTGAGAATCGGGAAATGGAATGCTTTCCGCACAGATGCGGACCTTGCGCTCGCGTTGGCCGTCGAAGGGGACGACGACCACGACGGGCCGGGACGACTGAGCCGCCAGCGTCATAGACGGAAGCGACGCGCGGGCGTCGGGAACCGGCCGGAAGTCCTGATCGTAGATCCGGACATCGAGGCGAATGGACTTGTCGTAGGGGTTCGTCGGATAGACGCGCACGGCAAACGAATCCGTGACGCTTTTCACTTCCCCGCGCATGGGCGTCAGCGATTGGGCGGACGCCGGCACGAGGTGAAATAGGACCGCGAAACCGCCGATCGCGAATGGACGCCATCCTACTCGCATCGCAGCGTCACCGTTGCGGAATAGGGCCCGTTCGAAAACGTGTCGGCGGCGGCCTTCGAGCCTGCGAGGTGAACCTTCATGGTTCTCGTGCCGGCGGCCGTCATCAGGGTCGGAGCACCCGTCTCGTCGACGTTCTGGACGCCTCGCAACTCGTAGGTCGGCAGCCAGGTCGTAGGGGTCAGATCGGCTGCGGGCACCGTCACGCCTGAAACCGGGTCGAGACTGATGCGCACGCCACCCGTCGTCACCAGTTCGACTTCCGCGGGGCTCCCGCCGACGTTCTTGGAACTCAGCGTGTTGAGCGCCCCGTTGGTGGTCAGGGCGCCGGTGCCGTTCTTGATGTTGATCGTGCATGCGGCATTCACGGTCCCCGAAAAGGTGACCGTGTTGGTGACGGCCGCTGCAGGCTCGATACAAACAGATGCCGCAGCGACACTCGACCAGAAGAATTTCAAGCTTCGCATCTTGAACTCCCGATATAATCTCTAGGTGAAAAATACACCCGTTGAGCGTGCGCGAAACTTGACGGTTTCGTATAAGCCGTTCGTTTCGAGCAGCATGCGAAGGAGTTCAATTGGCCAGGCGGGCAGAACTCTAGGTGAGACCGGACCATTGGTAAGGATACCTAGCCGAACGATGTGGACGCTCGAAGCAACCCAATCTCCACTTTAGGTTGCATCCATCGATCGCTTGCAACGACGGTGCCCATTACCCGTCGCACCGATGTCCGCTCCCTTCGTTGCCTACCCGTTCGTTCCGCTCGAACTTGCGAAGCGCCTTGGCGGACGCTAGGCAACGCTCAATGGAACCGGGAATGGAGCGCCCATGACACCGCGCATCGCCGTCGTCGGCTGTGGCCAATGGGGTCAGAACCACGTTCGAACCCTGAAGGAAATCGGTGCGCTGGCGGGCCTTTCCGACGCGGACGGCGAGCGCGCCGAAGCGCTCGCCCGGCGGTTCGATGTGCCGTCGCTGACGCTCGACGCCGTGCTGTCGGACCCGTCGATCGACGCGCTCGTTCTCGCTCTACCGCCGCGCCTGCATGGCGAGGTCGCGCGCCGCGCGGTGGCGGCGGCCAAGGACGTCTTCATCGAGAAGCCGATCGGGCTCGATCCCGCCGACGCGGCCGCAACGGCCGAGGCCGCCGCTTCGGCGGGCCGAATCCTGATGGTCGGCCACGTCCTCAAGTTCCATCCCGTCTTCCAGCAGCTGGAAGAGGTGGTGCGCGAGGGGCGTATCGGCACGGTCAGGCATATCGCCTCGACGCGCCTCGGGCTCGGTCGGTTCCTGGGCATGGACGCGGTCTGGGACCTCGCCCCACACGATATCTCGCTGGTGCTTCAGATTTCGGGCGAGCATCCGTCGCAGATTCACACACTGCGCCGCACCGTTCTCAGCGACGAAACGGACGCCGCCGATATCGCCTTCGAGTTCGCGAGCGGCATCAGCGCCGAGATCCATGTCTCGCGCATCTCGCCCTACCGCGACCGACGCTTCTCCGTCATCGGCACGGAAGGGATGATCGTGTTCGACGATCTGGCGCCCGAAGGCCAGAAGCTCGCCCTCTACGGCCACCGCGTCTGGCGTGACGGCGCAGCCTACGCCTTCTCCTCAGTCGATGCCGAGTTTCTGGAAACCGAACCGGGCCTGCCGCTCGACCGCGAACTGCGCCACTTCATCGAGTGCATCCAAACGCGCGCGACCCCGCGCACGGGCCCGGCGGAAGCCGTCGAGACGGTGCGCATCCTGCAGTTGGCCTCGCCCCGCGCCGGGGCCTGACGGCTCAGGCGACGAGGCTGGCCGCTGGCACCCCACCGGAGGCCGCGCGCTGCGTGCGCGCGATGATACCGCCGCCGAGCACCTGCGCGCCCGTGCCTTCGCCCGAATAGAAGACGCAGGCCTGCCCAGGCGAAACACCCTCCTCGCCGCTCGCCAGTTCGACGCAAAGGGCGCCTTCGCCGTCGGTCACGAGGCGCGCGGGCGTCGGCGCGCGGGTCGAGCGGATACGCACGAAAAGCTCCGTCCCCGCTTCCGCCGCGCTCTCGGCGCTCCCGTCGCCCAGCCAGTTGACGGTCCGAAGCGTCAAACGATGCGTCGCCAGCGCCTCGCGCGGGCCGACCACCACGGTCTGCGTTCGCGCCTCGATGCCCACGACATAGAGCGGCTCGGCGGCCGCGATGCCGAGCCCGCGCCGCTGGCCGACCGTGTAGTGGACGATGCCTTCATGGCGCCCGAGCGTGCGCCCGTCGAGATGCACGATGTCGCCCGGCGCGTTGGCGCTCGGCCGGAGCTTGGCGATCACGTCGCTGTAGCGCCCGTTCGACACGAAGCAGATATCCTGGCTGTCGGGCTTCGAGGCGACGCCAAGGCCATGACGGGCTGCGATCTCGCGCGTCTCTAGCTTCGTCAGATGGCCGAGCGGGAAGCGCAGGAAGTCGATCTGCTCCTGCGTCGTCGCATAAAGGAAATAGCTCTGGTCGCGGTCGAGATCGGCAGGTCGGTAAAGGCTGCGACGCTCGCCGTTCGGACGCGACAGGATGTAGTGGCCGGTCGCCAGCGCATCGGCGCCGAGCTCGCGCGCCGTCGCTAGGAGATCGCGGAACTTGACCGTCTGGTTGCACGCGACGCAGGGAATCGGCGTCTCGCCCGCTAGATAGCTTTCCGCGAACGGGTCGATCACCGATTCGCGGAACTGGCGCTCGTAGTCCAGAACGTAGTGCGGAATGCCCAGAAGCTCCGAGGTGCGCCGCGCGTCCGCGATGTCCTGCCCCGCGCAGCAGGCCCCGGCGCGCTTGGGCGTCGCGCCGCCGTCGTAAAGCTGCAGCGTGATGCCGACGACGTCGTAGCCCTCGGCTTTCAGAATCGCCGCCGTCACCGACGAATCGACGCCGCCCGACATCGCCACCACGACGCGCGTATCGGCAGGTGCCTTGGGCAGATCAAGACTGTTCAACATGGCATGGAAACCCGGATCGTTCGGCAAGCTCGGCCGGTGCGGACCTTTTAACCAACCTGCCCTACGGTGCCAACCTGTTGATGGCGCATGGCTTTCGCAAGGCAAGATTTTTGCCGTAGGCGGATCGAGGCCCGTTCGTTCAACGTGTTATCGAATTGCTACTAAGGGCTTAGCGGAATTTTTAGAAGCGACGGACTAGCTTCGTCTGGCGATTAGGTCTTTGCGTAAAGTAGAGAGTTCAATGACCGATCAGGTTAGACCAAGAGTGAAGTATGTCATTGGACCTGACGGCAGTCCGCTGACGATTGCCGACTTGCCGCCTTCCAACACGAGGCGCTGGGTGATCCGGCGCAAGGCAGAGGTGGTTGCGGCCGTGCGCGGCGGGCTTCTCAGCCTCGACGAAGCATGCTCGCGCTATACGCTGACCGTGGAAGAGTTCCTGTCCTGGCAGGTGTCGATCGACAGCCATGGCCTTGCCGGGCTGCGCACGACGCAGATTCAGGAATACCGGAAGAAGATCGATCTCCACTGAAAACGTGGGTGTCGGGAGGAAAGAAGGGGCCGGTTCGAAGAGAACCGGCCCCTTTTTCATGGCCGGTCGACTGGCGGAGGTAAGGCACGCGGCAACGAAAAAGGCCCGGAAGCGCAGAGCTCCGGGCCTTTGGATACGAAACGTCCGGTTTCGAGGTTCAGGCGACGGCGGTGCGCCGATCGTCGCCAGCGTCGCGCTGCTCGAGCTTTTCGGCGTTGACGAGTTCGGCCTCCGCCTCTTCCAGCGCGATACGAGCCGCGTTCATCTGGATCCGCAGATCGCCGACCGAGTTCGTCAGGTTGTCGCGCCGGGTGCGCGCAGCCTTGGCGAAGGTCGGATAGGCGAAGTGCTGGACATCGGTGATGCCCGACTTCTTTTCCTCGCTGGCGATCTGCGCATCGAGGTCGCCGGCCATACGCTCGAACTCGCTCAGCATCATCTGAAGCTGGTCGACCTGCCGGCGTTTTTCGGCGACCTTGAAGCGCGTCAGACGCACAAGGTTGTCACGTTTGGCCATGGCGCCATCATCTCCTTGGTCCATAGGGCTTCTAGGACATGAAACCCCGTTTCGCGCCATCCATCGGGTTTCGGGCAAGCCTCGTCGGCTACACCTTAACCGTCTGTTTACGCGCACCGTTAATCATAGTCATGGATGATTTAAGGCAGGGTAAATCGATCCCGTCCAAGTCTCCGTTTGTGGGGAAGTGTCCTTCCGGACGCACATCCACCACCAAGCGGCCCCGATGCGGACAAAAATCGAAAGACTCGGTTGAACAAACGATTTGGGTGGAAGGCATTGTTAACCATTCACTGGCACGATGCCTTCAGCTCTAAGACGAACTCCAACCTAGTCGGACATTGCTCCCCGGCCGGGCCGATGCAGAGGACCTGACTGATGCGCGTTCTTTTGATTGAGGATGACAGCGCGATCGCGCAAAGCATCGAACTCATGCTGAAGTCCGAAAGCTTCAACGTCTACACCACCGATCTCGGTGAAGAAGGCGTCGATCTCGGCAAGCTCTACGACTACGACATCATTCTTCTCGACCTGAACCTGCCCGACATGTCGGGTTACGAGGTCCTGCGCACGCTGCGCCTCGCCAAGGTCAAGACGCCGATCCTGATCCTGTCCGGCATGGCCGGCATCGAGGACAAGGTCCGCGGCCTCGGCTTCGGTGCCGACGACTACATGACGAAGCCCTTCCACAAGGATGAGCTCGTCGCCCGTATCCACGCCATCGTCCGCCGCTCCAAGGGCCATGCCCAGTCGGTCATCGTCACCGGCGACCTGACGGTGAACCTCGATGCCAAGACTGTGGAAGTGAACGGCCAGCGCGTCCACCTGACGGGCAAGGAATATGCGATGCTGGAGCTGCTTTCGCTCCGCAAGGGCACGACCCTCACCAAGGAAATGTTCTTGAACCACCTCTACGGTGGGATGGACGAGCCGGAACTGAAGATCATCGACGTCTTCATCTGCAAGCTCCGCAAGAAGCTGGCGACCGCCACAGAAGGCAAGAACTACATCGAGACCGTCTGGGGACGCGGCTACGTGCTGCGCGAGCCGGAAGTCGATACCCGCGCCGCCTGAGGCCGTCCGCTTCCAGAACCAAAGCCTATCAGGCCCGCCGCGCTCCTGCGTGGCGGGCTTTTTCGTGTCTCAGGCTGCGACGGGAACGAAGGGGTCCACCCAGGCGAGCAGCGATCGGCGGTCGAAGGGGCGCAGGATGAAACCGTCGGCACCCGCGCGCTTGGAGCGCGTCATCGTGCCGAGATTGGCCTCCACCATGGAAACGAGGATCTTGGTTTTGGCTAACCGCGGGTCCTGCCGCAGGCGACGCACGGCAGCATCCACGGCCGTATCGGGAAGCGAGGCGGACAGGAGAATCAGTTCCGGCCCCTCCCCCATCCGATCGACCGCCGCGACAGCGGCGTCGATATCGGACGAGCCCTCCACCTGGAGATCGATATCGGCCAGGATGCGGGTCGCGACCTTGATGACGATTTCGGACTCGTCGATCACCAGACAGGACGGCATGGCTTGAGCTCCCGTTCCACGCCGGCAGGTCCAGCGCTTCGAAGGCTCAATCTACACCCTCAGGTTTTAGGCCTCGTTGCCAAACAAGGCCAACCGTTCGTCAATTCGATGCGTCGGATTCGAGCGTTTCGGCGGGCGCCGCGCGTTCGAGCGGCGTGACGCGGAACGTCACCTTCTCGTCCTCCTGCTCCATGGCGATGCCAAGGCCCGCCTCTCGCGCCAGAACCAGCGTGTAGTAGGGCTGGATCGCATGGGCGTCGATCGATTCGGGCGCCGCGTCCCCGGCCAGAAGCTCGCGGAACTTGGCGGGCACCCGCAGCGGCTTGCCGGTCGAGGTGATGGTGAAGCGCGGCGCGGGCTCCAGCGCCTCGATCTCGACCTGCACCTCCCGCCCGCGCGGTACCGAGGCGTTGGCCACCAGCATCAGGTTCAGCACCAGCTTGGCGATGTTCTTCGCCACATAAGCCCGCTCGCCGCTCCAGGACAGGTTGGCCTTCTCGAAGCTCATGAAGCCTTCGGCCACCGAGCGAGCGTCGCCCATGTCGATCTGCGCGCTGGCCGAGCCGGATGCGCCATAGGCGATCCGGGCAAACTGAAGCTTGGCCACCGCACTTTTCGTCGAATTGCGGACGAGCGCCATCGATTCGGGATCGTCCGGCATGTCGTCCAGGAGCTCCAACCCGCTCTGGATCGCGCCGACCGGCGAGATGATATCGTGGCAGAGGCGGCTGGCCAGAAGCGCGGCGAGATCCGGCGCGGAAAGTTCGGGCAGGTTCGTCATCGGCGATCCGTTTGGTTAACGCGGCGTGAAAATTCGTATGGCATCCGGCCTAACATGGGTTCGGGCGCGTCCGCGAGCCCGCAGCGGACGGCTATCGATTTTCGCCGACGGCGTGGCGCGAAGGGAACACGCCCTCCCCGATCGAGAACCCCTTCCGCGTTAGCAAAGCGGAAACCATGACGCGCGCAAATTGGGGATCCGAGCGGCATCCCGTCGCCGTTCGGCGCATCCCGAGCTTTCGGAAGGATTCGAACGATGAACCGCATGATCCGGCAGATCCGCCGTTTATCGCTGGCTGCCCTTGCCGCCGCCGCGCTTCCCGCGCTTGGCCTCGGCCTCGCGCCCACCTCCGCCCTCGCCCAGCAGAGCGACGGATACTCGATGGACGAGATCGTCGGCGAAGGGCACCGCTTTTTCGGCGCGACGTCCGGAGGCTTGGCGACCGTGATCGAACGCGCCTTCCAGCAGCGCGGCCTGCCCAACGGCTATATTCTCGGCGAAGAGGGTTCGGGCGCCTTCATAGGCGGCCTGCGGTTCGGCGAAGGGACGCTGTTTACGAAGAACGCTGGCGAGCATCGCATCTTCTGGCAGGGCCCTTCCGTCGGCTTCGATGCCGGCGGCGACGGCGCGCGCACCATGATGCTTGTCTACAACCTCCCCTCCGTGGAAGGTGTCTATGGACGCTACATCGGCATGAGCGGCAGCGCCTATCTCGTCGGCGGTGTCGGGATGACCTTTCTTCAACGCGACTCGATAACGCTCGTGCCCATTCGCACCGGCCTCGGCGCACGCCTCGGCGTCAACATCGGCTATCTCAAGCTGACGCCCACCTCGACCTGGAACCCGTTCTGAGCCTCACGCCCGTCCGGCCCTAGGCCACAGACCCGACCTGGCGTAAGACTGGCGCATCGGGGCGATCGCCGGTCGCGCCCGAACGGGGAGCCGAGGGGCTCCTCGCGGTTTCGCGCGAGATCGGGATTTCGCCCAGCATGCCGAGGTGTTCATGATCGCCACCGCCCTTGTGTTCGCGCTCGGCGCCCTGGTGGCTTCGCTGGTCGCTCTCCTGTTCGCGCCCATCGTGTGGACCAACGCCCAGCGCCTCGCCCGGCGCGAGTTCCAAGCCACGATCCCGGTCGCGGTTCGCGAGGTGCAGGCGGAAATCGATGCCGTTCGGGCCGAGAGCGCGTTTGAGCTGCGGCGCGAGGCGATCCGCCACCGGTCCGCGCTGGACGCATCGGTGCGCGAGCGTGCGGAAGCCGGGCGCACGATCCTTCAGAACGGCCAGCTCCTGGCTCGCCAGTCGGAATTGGAAGAGACGATCCTGGAAGCCGGCGCGAAGGCGCAAGCGCTCGACGAGCAGCTTCAGCTTCTGACCGGCGAGCGCAACTCGCTCGCCGAGACGCGCCAGGATCTGCGCCAGCGGTTGGACCGTCGCGAGGCGGAGTTCCAGGCCCTTTCCGGCAAGCATCAGGCGCTGAGCGAAGCCTTCGACGAGCAACGGTTTCGTCTGGCGACCGCCGAAACACGCATTCTGGAAATGGGCGCCGCGCTTCGGCCTGAGCCGAAGCCGGAGGTCGCACCACCGAGAGTCGACCCCGCGCCCGCCCCGAACGCGCCTCCCCCGGCCGCCGAACGCCGCCCGGACCAGCCGTCGGGAAGCAGCCGCCTGCGCGCAGCGTTGTCGAAGGGAAGTGACATCAAGCCGCCGACCGGCACGGAGAGCCACGCCGAGATTCGCGAGCGCGTCGGCGACATCGCCGCGCGCGTGATCCATCAGCAGATCAAGGCGGAAGGGCCGGACTCCAAGGTCGCCCGTATCATCGCGGCGGCCCCTCCGGCCGATCCGAACGCCACCGAGCCGCTTCTGGCCGATCGGGTCCGCCAGTTGCAGGCCGAGGACGCAGCGGGCGCCAAGGCCGTCAGCCCGCCGCCGTCCCCGCGCTCTCCGAAAAAAAATGGTGGAGGGCGATCGCGGCGGACGTCGCCACGTTGAGACTGTCCAGCCCCGGCGCCATCGCGATCCGCACCGGCTGGCAGCGACGCATCACCTCGCGCTCCAAACCCTCACCTTCCGCCCCGAGAAACAGGGCACGGGGTCTCTCACGCCCCATGTTCCGAAGCTCCGTCGGCCCCGAAGGCGACAGCGCCAGACATTGGAATCCCTTCCCTTCCAGCATGGCGACGAGGCCGGACGCCGTCCCGCCGCGCGCGAACGGCAGGGTCAGAACGGTTCCGACCGAGACCCGGATCGCCTTGCGATACAAGGGGTCGCATGCGCGCTCGTCGAGCAGCACAGCGCCGGCACCGAACGCTGCGGCGTTGCGGAAGATCGCACCCATGTTGTCGTGGTTGGAAATGCCGCAGGCGACCACCACCGTGCCACCTGTCGCCGCCGTAGCATCCAGTGCCGCATCCGCGTCTCGCTCGGCCGTCGCCGCGTCGGTCTCGGCCAGCGCCATCACGCCGCGATGGACATGAAAGCCGGCGATCGCGTCGAACACCTCGCCTTCGACCTGGTAGATCGGAACATCCGGATTCAACATCCTCAGGCGCGGCAACAGGTTGGCCACACGCGCACGCAGGAGAAGCAGGCTGACAGGACGAAAGCGGGTGGAGGCGAGAAGCTGGTCCAGAACCACACTCCCCTCCGCGATGAACCGCCCCTGCCGGCTCCAGTCGCGCTCGCGAACCGCGCGGTAGGCCTCGATCCGGGGATCGTGCGGATCATGGATGTCGATCAGCCGGGGCTGCCCGTTCGAGCGATCGTGCAACGCCGCTTCCTCTTCCATCGCCGGTTCGATATTCCTCGCCGCGAGCCGCTTGGTCCGGGCCATGGACCGCAGTACCACCCTCGAGCGTGTGAGCAAGCGATTTGGCCGGCCCCCGTTTCGAAGATGCGATGCCGACCCGTTTCGGGAAACTGCTGATCACGCTCGCTTGCCTCGCGACAGTGGGCGGCGCGGACGCCGCCCCCGTCGCACCGACGCAGCCGCCGCTCGACGAGATCCAGCGCTCGGTTCGCGATGCGATTCGACGTCGAGGCTTCTGGTGCGCTGGCAACGTTTCCATCGAGCGCCCTCAAGGGAATGATGGGACGCAGGCCGTTCGCGTGATCTGCGGGGACGCCGATCAGCAAGCGTCCTACGATGTGCGGATCGACGCATCGCATCTCGATGTGAGGGAAGTCTGGGACGACCGTTGATCCCCGGCCGGCCTTCAGGCGCTGGCCGGAAGGGGCATGGGAATGACCTTGCCGCCGCGGGCGCCGTCCGCGTCGACGCACATGTTGCGTCCCTCGCGCTTGGCTTCGTAGAGCGCTGCATCGGCGCGGGCGAAGGCCGCCATGACGCTTCGATCGCCGATCTCCGACAAACCGACGCTGACCGTCACATGCAGTTCGGGGGGCAAGGGCGAGCCGCCGAGCCGCGCGACGCTCCAGCGCAGCCGCTCGGCGATCTCCATCGCCTCTTCGCGGCTCAATTGCTGCAGCGTGACGGAAAACTCCTCGCCGCCGATCCGGCCTGCGAAATGGGGCGGCTTGAGAAGCCCGTTCAGCGTGCGCCCGACCTCCGCGATGACGTAGTCACCGACGAGATGGCCGTAGGTATCGTTGATGCGCTTGAAGTGGTCGATATCGAGAACGAGAAGGGTCGCTCGGGCCGTGACGCTGCGCGAGCGCTCCAACGTCGCGAAGAAGCCGCGACGGTTGAGAAGGCCGGTCTGGACGTCGGTCAGCGAGAGAGCCTCGAACTGCTCCTTCAGCCGGAAGAGTTTCAGGTTGGCATGCGCCAAAGCGCTCAGGAACAGGGCCGACATCGCCGACGCCGTGAACGTCGTCTGGATCAGGGACGGCCAAAGGCGATCGGGCTGCGTATAAAGGTTGATCGCGGCATCCACCGCATCGGTGGCAAGGGTGATCCCAAGCGTTGCGAGGAGAACCTTGACCACCATCTCCCGACGGCTGCGGATCACGGCGAGATTGGCGAGCATGTTCTTCATGGGAAAGGATTCCGAGCGAGTGCCCATCATGCCGAACGTTCGTTGAAATCGTCTCAATCACGAACGGCGAAACGGCAGCCGGATCCTGGAAAAGCTGAGCCGTGATGGGAAGCTGGTACGCCCAAGGGGAATCGAACCCCTGTTTGCGCCGTGAGAGGGCGCCGTCCTAACCGCTAGACGATGGGCGCGTGCCAGTGATCGGGGATATAGCCGGAGCGTTTCGGCATGGCAAGGGGGTTTCTCGCCCGAAAGCTTGGAACCCGCTCGGGCATGGGTGCGTCAGGAGCCGTCCGGATCCAAACGGATGCGCGAGATCAGGGTGCCCGTGGATGGGTTGAAAACCACGAGCTCCTGGAACCCCTCCGGCGCATCGACCACCACGAGCGCTCGATCGGGCGAAATGCCCGTCGCGAGCGTCACGCGGCCGCCCAACGGAATCGGCAGGAGCGCGGCGACAGGTGTCGTGGGGGCCTCGGCGTCCGAGCCTCTCCCCCCGGAGCGATAGACAACCGCGCTCAGAACCGCGATAAGCCCGACGAACAAGACGGCGATGGACAGTGCCAGAAGGCGAACCATCTTGCGCCGCACCTTTTCGAAGGCGGGATCCTGAGGCAGTCCGCTGGGCTCGTTGTTGGCTGTCACTTGGTTTTCTTGCGCCTTTGGAGTTTCGAATGTCGTTCGTTGGTACAGGCGCGGGGGAACGCGGGGCAAGTGCGTTCGTGGTCGGCGACGAGGATACCGGCCGGCGGCTGGACCAGTTTCTGGCAGCAGCGCTCGGCGGCGAGCTGTCCCGGTCGCGCATCCAGGCCTTGATCGAGGCCGGACAGGTTGCGATCGACGGCCACGCCGCCCTAAGCCCCAAGCGCAAGGTCGCGGCGGGCGAAACCATCGCGCTTCAGGTGCCCGAGCCCGAGGCCCCCGATCCGACGCCGGAGAACATCGCGCTCGACATTCTGTTCGAGGACGAGCATCTCGTGGTGCTCGACAAGCCGGCCGGCCTCGTAGTCCATCCCGGTCCCGGCAACTGGACGGGTACCCTCGTCAACGCCCTTCTCTTCCATTGCGGCGACACGCTGTCGGGCATCGGCGGCGTCAAGCGCCCGGGCATCGTCCACCGGCTCGACAAGGATACGAGCGGCGTCATGGTGGTCGCCAAGAACGACGCGGCCCACCGTTCGCTCGCTGCCCAGTTCGCGGCGCACGGGCAGGACGGGCGGATGGAGCGCGCCTATCAGGCCGTGGTTTGGGGCATCCCCTCGCGCCCGAACGGCACGATCGAAGCGGCACTCGGGCGCTCCAACTCCGATCGCACCAAACGAACCGTCGTACCGGAAGGCCGCCCGGACGCGCGCCATGCCGTGACGCATTTCGAAGTGCTGGAGCGGTTCGGGGTGGAAGGGGCGAACGCCTCGCTGATCGCCTGCATCCTGGAAACCGGCCGCACGCATCAGATCCGCGTGCACCTCAGCCATATCGGGCATCCGCTGATCGGGGACGACGTCTACGGCGCCCATTTCCGCACCAAGTCGCGCAAGCTCGGCGAGGTCGGCGCCGACGTGGAAGCCTTCGGCCGGCAGGCGCTTCACGCCTATCGCCTCGCCTTCGAGCATCCCGCCACCGGCGAAGCGATGGAGTTCGAAACCGAGCTTCCGGCCGATATGGAGGAACTCGTGGAGAGCCTGCGGCGTTTGGGCTGACACCGACGCGGCGCAAAGCTTGGCTTCCTCGCGGAAGACGCCGCCGACGTCCTCATCAGGTGAACGAAATGTAACCTTCGTTTGCCCACGAAAAACCGTGCAATTCTGGCATTGCGTTCCCATATGTCATCTCGATGGGTCGTGCCTTCGGGGCGGCTCAGGGCCGGCCGGCTTCTGCGAAGAAGCGGTCCAGGCAGAAGGAGGGTTTCATATGGCGAAAGCCAACCTACCCAGCATCGCATCCAGCGAAGGCGGCCTCAGCCGCTATCTCGACGAGATCCGCCGCTTTCCGATGCTGGAGCCGCAGGAAGAATACATGCTGGCCAAGCGCTATGCCGAGCACGACGATCGTGCGGCGGCGCATCGGCTGGTGACGAGCCATCTGCGCCTCGTGGCGAAGATCGCGATGGGCTATCGCGGCTACGGCCTGCCGATCGGCGAAGTCGTGTCGGAAGGCAATGTCGGCCTGATGCAGGCGGTCAAGCGCTTCGACCCGGAGCGGGGTTTCCGTCTGGCGACCTATGCGATGTGGTGGATCAAGGCTTCGATCCAGGAATATATCCTGCGGTCCTGGAGCCTCGTGAAGATGGGCACCACGGCCAACCAGAAGCGCCTGTTCTTCAACCTGCGCAAGATGAAGAGCCGCATTCAGGCGCTCGACGAGGGCGACCTGCGCCCCGATCAGGTCGAGCAGATCGCCACGCAGCTCGGCGTCAGCGAGGACGAGGTCGTTTCGATGAACCGTCGCCTGTCGGGCGACGCTTCGCTGAACGCGCCGATCCGCGCGACCGAGGGCGAGTCGGGCGAGTGGCAGGACTGGTTGGTGGACCAGTCGGAGAGCCAGGAGGATATCCTGGTCGAGCAGGACGAAATGCAGCAGCGTCGTGGCATGCTCCACCGCGCGATGGACGTCCTCAACGACCGCGAGCGCCGCATCTTTGAGGCGCGCCGTCTTGCCGAAGATCCGCTGACGCTGGAAGCGCTGTCCGGCGAGTTCGACATCAGCCGCGAGCGGGTGCGCCAGATCGAGGTGCGCGCCTTCGAGAAGGTTCAGAAGGCGGTGCAGGACACGGCGGAGGCTGCTCGCCGGCAGCTTCGCGTCGTCGAGGAAGCCCACGCCTGACGCGTGGGCTTGCCTGCCCGTATCCAACGAAAAAGGCCGGTCTTTCGAGACCGGCCTTTTTCATGTGTCACTTCCGTCGAGATCAGGTCCGACGCGCGGCCCAGGCATCCAGCGCCTCCTTGAAGACGCGATCGCCGGGGATCCCCTTCTCGATCGACATCAGCGCGCGTTGGCCGCTCGTGTAGGCGATCGGGATATCGATCCATTCCTCTCGGCCGAGAAGCCCGAGATTGCTTTCCACTGCCTGCGGCAGATCGTTCAGCGCGATGATGAAGAAACCATCCGAAATCTTGCCGGCTACTCCGATCAGAGGCTCGCCGCGCGCCTGTTCGGTCGGCTTCAGCGCGAGGCGCTGGACGTTCTCGATCTGGCCGCCCGGGAAGCCGGCGGGCGTGTCGAACATCAGCTCGATCACGTGGCTCGCCGGCAGGGTGGCGTCCGCGTTGCGCCGAATGGTCAGCGTCATGCGAAGGTTCGAGCCCTGAACGTCGGCAACGGCGCGGATCGCCGGCTCGGGCGGCTGCCCATCGGCCGGCGCCTCGCTGATGACGCTCCAAACGACGTTGCCGCCCTGCTGGGTTCCTTCCCGGTCCGCCGAACGCTCCTCGTAGAACACCGCGCGTTGGCCGACGGGGACCGTCGCGGAGGCGGTGGCAGGGGGCGATGCATTCGTCGTCGGGGGCTCGGGCGTTGCCGCAGCGGTCGCAGGCGGTGCGTCGGCCGGGGGCGACGACACCGCCTCGGCAGGCTGGATGCTGGCCTGCGCGACGTCGGTCCCTTCCTCGAAGGCGTTCGGCGCGTTCGGGCCGGGACCTTCGTCCACCTCGCTACCGTCCGGCAGAAGGCGCTGGGTGAACTGACGGCCACCCGTTCCGGCACCCGGCGCCGTATCGGCGGGCGCGCCTGCGGGAGGTGTTGCGACCTCCGGTGTCGCACCATCGGTCGCAGCAGGCGTTTCGCCGGTATCGGTCGTTTGCCCCGGCTGCGTCGCCGGAACGGACGCGACCTGCGTCGAGGAACCGAGGAGGGCGTCGCGGATATCGTCGAGGTAGACGAAGCCGAGAGCTCCAAGGCCGAGAATGCCGACCACGGCCGCACCCGCGACCAAGGGCGCGGAGTTGCGTCGCTTCGCACGGCGGGCGGGATAGCGCGGGGCCGCGACATCCGCCTCTGGAATGCCGGACAGCATCGCACCGGGAGACTGACCGGCCCGGCGATCCTCGGCAGGGGCCGGCGGAGCGCTGGCCGGGCGAAGGATGGCGCGCGGCATCCGCTCTGCCGCAGCGTCGCGTTCGGACGGCGCATCCACCACCGGTCCGATCTCGCCGACCTTCGGCTCGTCGGAAACCCGGGGCGTCTCGTCGGGCGCCATGCGGGCGCGCGGCTCGGCAGGGAAGGCCGGACGCGCGGGCGCCCCTTCGCGCGGCGGCCTCGGCTCGGCGCGAAATGCCGGCTCGGAAGCAGGTGGCGCGGCTTCGACTGGTGATGCCGGCCGGATCGTCGGCGTCGCCCGTGGGAACGGCGGGGGGACGGGACGTTCCTCGGCAACCGGAGGCGGTGACGGAGCGGCGGGTTCGACAGGCGGCCGCGACGGCGAGACCGGCTCCGCCTCGGGGCGCGCCGGCTCAGTTGGCGCGGGCGCCACATCGGACGCCGCCGGACCGCCTTCTAGCTCCAGATAGTGCGCTTCCGACTCCTGGATCGCGTCTTCCAGAACGCGATAGCGCGCTTCCACCACGTGATCGGCCAGCGGCGGATCGGCGGCCTGGATCTGCCGCGTGATCGCGGCCCTGGCCTTCTCGTAGACCTTGGCGCGCAGTTGGGGCGTCGCGTTGGGCAAGCCGTCGATGGTCTTGCGAAGGACGGCGGTCAGATTCGCCATGAAGCGCTGCACTCACTTGAGATCGGCCGAACCGTTCCCCGTTCGGGCGCCGCCGCCTCGCCCGGCTCGCGACCCGGCCCCGCCTGCCGAGGGGTCGAACGCGAAACGGATGGGGAAGGCGGCGACGCGGCATCTCTCCACCCCGGACGAGGCGGAGCTGCAAGCCGCTCCGCATCCGGGTCGTGAAGGCCGCGCTGCACGGCCGAACAGTTCAACGGTCTGGAAACCTTATATCAATCTTTCCTTAATCCTGAAACGGATCCCGAACAAGGATCGTGTCGTCACGCTCGGGCGATGTCGACAGGAGCGTGACGGGTGCGCCCACGAGTTCCTCGATCTGGCGAACGTATTTCACCGCCTGAGCCGGCAGATCGCCCCAGGAGCGGGCGCCGGCCGTGGTCGCCTTCCAGCCCTCGAAACTTTCGTAGATGGGAACGACACGCTTCTGCGCGGCAAGGCTTGCGGGGAAATAGTCGATCCGCTCGCCGTCCAGTTCGTAGGCGGTGC
Organism: Aureimonas sp. ME7; assembly: GCF_903970965.1. Classification (GTDB taxonomy): domain Bacteria; phylum Pseudomonadota; class Alphaproteobacteria; order Rhizobiales; family Rhizobiaceae; genus Aureimonas. Next base: position 17,038 of record NZ_CAJCKW010000011.1, read on the forward strand.
AGATGCGGATCTCGTCGAGACCGTCGAGCACGTCGAGCTTGGTCAGCGCCAGCCCGTGGATGCCGTTGATGGCGACCGCCTGGCGAACCAGAACGGCATCGAACCAGCCGCAGCGGCGCTTGCGACCCGTGACCGTGCCGAACTCGTGCCCCTTGGTGCCGAGGAACTCGCCGACCTCGTTGTCCTGCTCGGTCGGAAACGGCCCTTCGCCGACGCGGGTCGTATAGGCCTTGGTGATGCCGAGCACGAAGCCGGCCGCCGAGGGTCCGAGGCCCGAGCCCGCAGCCGCCTGCCCCGCCACGGTGTTGGACGAGGTGACGAAGGGATAGGTGCCATGGTCGATGTCGAGAAGCGTGCCCTGCGCACCCTCGAACAAGATGCGGTCGCCGGCCTTGCGGCGCTCGTCGAGAAGACGCCAGACGCGGTCGATATAGGGCGTGATCTCGGCCGCGACCGAGGTCAGCTCTTCCAGGATCGCGGACGCGTCCACCTCCGGCTGGCCAAGGCCCCGGCGCAGCGGATTGTGGTGCGCGAGAAGCCGCTCGATACGCTCGGGCAGCGCTTCCGGCTCGGCGAGATCCATGACGCGGATCGCGCGGCGCCCGACCTTGTCTTCGTAGGCCGGACCGATGCCGCGCCCCGTGGTGCCGATCTTGGTGCCGGCGGCGGCAGCTTCGCGCGCGGCGTCGAGCTCGCGGTGGAGCGACAGGATCAGCGCGGCGTTGTCGGCGATGCGCAGCGTCTCGGGGCTGATCGACACGCCCTGCCCTTCGATGCGCTTCTTTTCCCCGACGAAATGATGCGGGTCGAACACGACGCCGTTGCCGATCACGGAAAGCTTGCCCGGCCGCACGACGCCCGACGGCAGAAGCGAGAGCTTGTAGGACACGCCGCCCACCACCAGCGTGTGGCCGGCATTGTGGCCACCCTGGAAGCGCACCACCACGTCGGCCCGCTCGCTCAGCCAGTCGACGATCTTGCCCTTACCCTCGTCTCCCCACTGGGAACCGACGACGACGACGTTTGCCATGCATTCTCCTCGAAGGGCCACGACAGCCCTTGTTCGACCGGATGGGCGTTCGGCCGGCTGCCGCGCCCCGAGCCGGGCGAATCCCGGCGCAAAACGGGCGGACTATAGTGAAGCGCGCGGCGCGTTGCGAGGGCGAAGCGCAAGCTTTTCCAACCCTTCCGCCCGCGGGACTCGCGCCCATTGCGCGGCGCCGAACCTCGGCCTATTCAGCGCCCATGCGCAAAACGCTCGCCCACCCCTACGTTCTCCTCAACATCGCGACATTGATCTGGGCCAGCAATACGGTGGCGGGCCGCTTGGCCGTCGGCCATGTTTCGCCCATGGCGCTGACCTGGCTTCGATGGACGGTCTCGGCCTTGGTTCTCCTGCCTTTCGCGTGGCGCTTCGTCAGGGCGGACTGGCCGGTGGTTCGTCGGCGGCTGCCGTTCTTCGCGCTTCTCGGCTTTGCCGGGTTCACCGCGTTCAACGTCCTCTTTTATCTCGCCCTGAACTACACGTCCGCGATCCAGGCGGGCATCGTGCAGTCCGCCATGCCGCTTTTCGTGTTTGCCGGCATGTTCGCGGTCTTCCGCACCCGCGTCACCGCGCTTCAGGTTCTGGGGTTCGCCACGACACTCGTCGGCGTCGTGGTCACGGTCGCGCAGGGCGATCCGGCCGCGCTACTTCACCTCGACGTCAACCGGGGCGATGCGATGCTCGTCGTCGCGGTGATCCTCTACAGCGTCTTCACCATCGCGCTCGCCCGCAAACCGCCGGTCCACTGGCTGACGCTGATGTTCGTGGCCGCCGTGTTCGCCGCGCTTTTGGCGGCTCTTGCGGCTGCGATCGAGGGCGCCATGGGCCAACTCGTGATGCCCGATGCCCGAGGATGGTGGTTGGTTCTCTTCACCGGCGTCGTCGTCTCGATCGCCAGCCAGTCGCTCTACATCAAGGGCGTCGAACTGATCGGCGGCAACCGTGCCAACCTCTTCATCAACCTCGTGCCGATCTACGGCGCAATCCTGGCGGTGGCGATCCTCGGCGAGCCGATCCACCCCTATCACATCGTGTCGCTTCTTTTGGTGTTGGGCGGCATCGCCCTCGCCGAGCGCGGCAGGCCGAAACCCACCGCAGCATAAAAAAGGGCGGCGCCTTGCGGCACCGCCCTTCCATTCTGTGATGCCTCGACGCTCTCTCAGACGTCGAACGTCAGCATCTTCGCCTGACCGATGGCGTTCAGCCCTCGGATTTCGCTCAGGAACTCTTCGCTCAACGGCTCGTCGAGATAGATCACCGCGATCGCGCTACCGCCCTTGTCGTCGCGCCCGAGATGGAAGTTCGCAATGTTGATCCCCGCCTTGCCAAAGGCGGTGCCAAGCTGGCCGATCACGCCCGGCACGTCCTTGTTGGCGGTGTAGAGCATGTAGCGACCGACGTCGGCCTCCATGTTGATGCCCTTGATCTGGATGAAGCGCGGCTTGCCGTCCGAGAAGGTCGTGCCCGCCACCGAGCGCGTCTGGCTCCTGGTGGTCACGGTCACCTTGACGTAGCCGTCGAAGACGCCGGACTTGTCACGCCGCACTTCGGACACGGCAATCCCGCGCTCCTTGGCCATCAGCGGCGCGGAAACCATGTTCACCGTCTGAACCTGCGCCTTCAGAAGACCGGCCAGCGCCGCCGCCGAAAGGGCGCGCGTGTTCATGGTGCCCGGCGCGCCGTCGTAGAGGATCTCGACCGCGTCGATCGGCTCCTCCGTCAGCTGCCCCGCGAAGGAGCCGAGGATCTCGGCGAGCTTGACGTAGGGCGTCAGGATCGGCGCTTCTTCGGCGGTGATCGAGGGCATGTTGAGCGCGTTCGAGACCGCACCGTTGACGAGATAGTCCGCCATCTGCTCGGCCACCTGCAGGGCGACGTTTTCCTGTGCTTCCGTGGTGGAAGCGCCGAGATGCGGGGTGCAGACGACGTTGTCGAGGCCGAACAGCGGCGATTCGGTCGCCGGCTCCACCTCGAACACGTCGATACCCGCGCCCGCCACCTGGCCGGACTTGATGGCTTCGGCGAGATCGGCTTCCACGATCAGACCGCCGCGCGCGCAGTTCACGATGCGCACGCCCCGCTTCATCGTCGCGATCGCCTTCGCGTCGATGATGCCGCGCGTCTTGTCGGTCAGCGGCGTATGAAGAGTGATGAAGTCGGCGCGCTTGAAGAGATCCTCCAGCTCGACCTTCTCGATGCCCAGCTGCGCCGCGCGCTCCTCGGACAGGAACGGATCGAAGCCGATCACCTTCATCCGGAGGCCGACGCCGCGGCTGGCGACGATCGAGCCGATATTGCCGCAGCCGATGACGCCCAGCACCTTGCCGGTGATCTCGACGCCCATGAAGCGGTTCTTCTCCCACTTGCCGGCCTGGGTGGAGGCGTCGGCGGCGGGCAGCTGGCGGGCGACGGCGAAGATCATCGCGATCGCATGCTCGGCCGTGGTGATCGAGTTGCCGAAGGGCGTGTTCATCACGATGATGCCCTTCCGGCTGGCGGCCGGAATGTCGACATTGTCGACGCCGATTCCGGCGCGGCCGATCACCTTGAGTTTGGTCGCCGCCTCGATGACCTTCTCGGTCACCTTGCTGGCGGAGCGGATGGCGAGGCCGTCATACCCTCCGATCGCCTCGAGGAACTTCTCCCTGTCCTTGCCGAGGTCGGGCAGATAGTCGACCTCCACGCCCTTGTCCTTGAAAATCTGGACGGCGGTGGGGGACAGCTTGTCGGAAACGAGAACGCGCGGAGCCATGCGGCTTCTCCATGCACGGAAGGGCGCTGCAGTGCGCCGAAAAAAGGGGATGCGAAAGGGCCCGGCCCCGTTGCGGGGGACGGGCTGGAGCCGGTCAGGCAGCCTGCGCGAGCGCGGCCTTCTGCGCCTCGTAGGCGTAGGCGATCCAGGGCATCAAGGCTTCGAGGTCGGCCGTCTCGACGGTCGCGCCGGCCCAGATGCGAAGCCCCGGAGGTGCATCGCGATAGGCGCCGATGTCGAGGGCGACGCCCTCCTTCTCGAGCTTCGAGGCGACGCCCTTGGCGAACGCTTCCTGCGCGTCCTTCGGCAAGGCGACGATCTCGGGCGCGGTGAACTGAAGGCAGACCGAGGTATTGGAGCGAATGTCCCGGCCCTTGGCCAGGAAGTCGATCCAATCGTTCGCTTCCACGAAACGCTCGATGGCCGCGAGGTTCCGGTCGGCCCGGGCCTTCAGCGCATCCAGACCGCCGAGGCCCTTGGCCCATTGCAGCGCGTCGAGATAATCCTCGACGCAGAGCATGGAGGGCGTATTGATCGTCTCGCCCTTGAAGATGCCCTCGATCAGCTTGCCGCCGGAGGTGAGGCGGAAGATCTTGGGCAGCGGCCAGGCAGGTTTGTAGGTCAGGAGACGCTCGACCGCGCGCGGGGACAGGATCAGGACGCCGTGCGCCCCCTCCCCGCCCAGCACCTTCTGCCAGGAGAAGGTGACGACATCGAGCTTGTCGTAGGGAAGGTCCTGCGCGAAGGCGGCCGAGGTCGCGTCGCAGATGGTCAGGCCTTCACGATCCGCCGGAATGGCGTCGCCGTTCGGCATGCGCACGCCCGACGTCGTGCCGTTCCAAGTGAACACCACATCGCGGTTGAAATCGACCTGGGAGAAATCGACGATCTCGCCATAGGGCGCCTCGAAGACGCGGGCGTCGGCGAGCTTCAGCTGCTTGACGGCATCGGTCACCCAGCCGGCGCCGAAGCTTTCCCAAGCCAGCATATCGACCGGACGCTCGCCGAGGAGCGACCACATCGCCATTTCCACGGCACCGGTATCGGAGCCCGGAACGATGCCGATGCGATAGTCGGCGGGAACACCGAGAACGGAGCGGGTGTCGTCGATCGCCTGTGCGAGCTTGGCCTTGCCGAACTTGGCGCGATGCGAGCGCCCGAGCGGCGCGTCGGAGAGCGCATCCAGCGTCCAGCCGGGACGCTTGGCACAGGGGCCGGACGAAAAACGAGGATTGGCCGGACGCAGGTCCGGCGGTGCGATGTCAGTCATCAAAAGCTACCCTTACAGATAGAAGCGCCTCGTTGGGGAGGCGTGTCCCAAGTGTGCGGATATGCCCATCTCGCCCGGCGGTCAAGCAACAATCGGGCGACGCTCACGCGACGATCACGGGCATTCTATGAAACGGTGCCGCAGCCCGGTGGTTTTGCCTCCGTCAACACTGAAAAGGAGAACCACCATGGCAGCAGGACGAAGCCTGGAACGGCGGGCTCTGGACAAGGACGAGTTGGAGCTCGTGGCGAAGACCCACTACCCCGCCCTTCGCGAACTCGGCCACACCGACATCAACGAGTTGACCCAGCGCCTGCGCGAGCGCCGCGACCGGGCGCGCGAGATCGCCAACCGTCGGCGCGGCGCGGCTCGCCTGGGCCAGGGTCAAGCCGAACCGGAAAACTCCGGCATGCGGCAGAAGGCTGGCGTCCTCGCCGAAGCGTTGGCCCGGCTGAACAAGGAGCGCACGCGGCGCGAGCACAAGGAGGCATCGGCTGCGCTCCAAAGCAATGCCCGCCGAGCGCTGAAGCTCAAGCGCGCCAACGCGCGGCGCAGCGCTCGCCGACCAGGCTCCGGGCGCACCGCGCACGGCGGGATGAACCCCGTCGAGAACGAGAAGGCGGAGCGCATCGGAAGCCCCATGGAGGCCGGCCGCGTGTCCCAGTTCGTCCGCGACGCACAGGGCGCACGCGACAACCGGACCTGACGTCAGTCAAACCGGAAGCGGAGACCGGCGCGGATCGTGTGCCGGTCGAAACCATCGTCTTCGCTCGCCAAACGCGTGCCGGCCGCCGGCTCGAACCGGTAGCTGTCGCCGTCCGTGACCTGGAGGTAATGGTAGCCCGTGTCGATGGCTATCCGGTCGGTGACGTCGTAGGAAACGCCCGCCGACAGGGCATAGGCGAAGCGCCAGGAGTCCTCGCCGATATAGCGGGCTGCGGCCCCGAGCGCCGAACAGGCGGACGTGCCCGAAGGACAGGTCGCCGTGCTCGCAACGTCGGAATAGTTCACATAGACCGCGCCGAGGCCCGCGCCGACATAGGGCGTGAAGCCCGCAACGGTGCCGAGGTCGGCATAAACGTTGGCGAGGAGTTCGACGGCCTCGATCTTGCCGGCATCGCGCGTCGCGCAGAGCGAGGAGAAGCCGCAGAACCATCCGGAGCCGTTCACCGCCTCGACGTTACGCTTCCAGTAGTCCGCCGTCGCATCGAAGCGCAGCCAGTCGGTCGCCTTGTAACCGATGCCGCCCCCGGCGCCGAAACCTTCGTCCAGCCGGATCTCGCCGAAGCGGTCGGACACGGTGCCGAAAGGCGCCGCAAGTTCCTGCGTTCCGCCGAACGTCGCGTCGAACCCGTAGGCGAGATCGCCGCGCACGTACCAACCGGTACCGCGAGCGATCGTGCCGATCTCCGGCGCGTCGAGAATGTCGATGTCGGCGGCTTGCGCGGCTTCCGATAGGAACAGCGCGCCCATGGCGAGAAGGATACGGCTGGACGGCATGGCATGGACTTTCGAGGCTTTGGTCGTTCGGCAGACCCCGCATCGGTGCGCAATGGCACCGCTTGGCCTCGTGGCCGCGGACGGGGTTTACAGGCGGTTAACCATGCCCGCCCACGCTGTGCCGAACCTTGTTGCCCCGTCCGAACGCAAAAAGGCCGCCCCGTGGGGCGGCCTTTTTGAAAGTGTTCGGTGCCGATCGCTCAGAAGAAGCTGTAGCGAAGACCGGCGCGCACCGTGTGGATGTCGAAACCGTTGTCCTTGGTCTGGATCCCGGTCGCGCCGAACTGCTTGTCGGCGCTGTCGTATTCCCAGGAGTCGCCTTCCCAGACCTTGGTGAAGCGGTAGCCGACGTCCAGCGCGAGCTGACTGGTCAGGTCCACCGTCGCGCCGGCCATCAGGGCCGAGGCGAAGCGCCAGTCGTCGGTGCCGTCATGCTGGCCGGAATACGGCGTGTAGCCGGGGTTGCAGGGCGGGCAGACTTCCTGCGAATTCACGGTGTCGTACTTGACGTAGGCCGTACCGATACCTGCGCCGAGGTAAGGCGTCACGACACCGAAGCTCGGCAGATCGACATAGGCGTTCGCCATGATGGTCCACACGTCGGCTTCGGAACTGTCGTTGTAGTTGCACTCCTCGAAAGGACCGAGACCGTGCGCCGGATCGGTCTTGATCATCAGCGGGCACTTGGTCTTGCCGTTCACGTCCGAGCGGAAATAATCCACCGTCGCGTCCACGCGGAACATGTCGGTGAAGCGATAGCCGGCGCCGACGCCGAAAGTCGCCGCATCGCTGAGGCGCAGGTCGTCGTAGCGGTAGTAGTCGTCGATGCCTTCGACGCCGGGGAACTGGTTGTAGAAGGCCCAGTTGCCCTTGGTCTTGGATTCAAAATTGTAGCCGACGTCACCGCGGATGTACCAGCCGCTGAAGGGGGCCTCTTCCACCACCGGGATCGGCTCGATGATATCCGCCGCGCTCGCGACGGACGGCAACAATGCGGCGGCGGCCAGAAGGCCAAGCGCAAGCCGTAGCATGATCGTTATCTCCTGATTTCACGACATTCTGCGGCTTGGGTTCCGCAATGATCGCAAACTTAAGGATTAATGATTAATGCCAGGTTTACCGTGACGTAGCGTTAGGCCTGTTTCTTGACGATCAAGCCGCCTCGCGCTGCAAGGCGCCGATGATGTCATCGACCACGTTGCCGACGAGCGACGGGTCGTCCCCTTCCGCCATGACGCGAATCAGGGGCTCGGTGCCCGAGGGACGGATCACGAGGCGCCCGGTCTCGCCGAGCCGGTCCCGGCCTTGCGCGATCGCCGACTGGACCCGCTCGCGCTCCAGCGGCGCTCCGCCTGAAAAGCGGATATTCTTCAGCACCTGAGGCACCGGCGTGAACTTGCGGCAGACCTCCGACACCGTGCCACCGGCCTTGCGCACGACCGCCAGCACCTGAAGCGCCGATACGAGGCCGTCGCCCGTCGTGCCGAAATCCGAAAGCACGATATGGCCGGACTGCTCGCCGCCGACATTGTAGCCGTGCTGGCGCATGTGCTCGACCACGTAGCGGTCACCGACCTTGGTGCGTGCGAGCTGGATCTGCCGCTCGTTCAGGAAGCGCTCGAGGCCGAGGTTCGACATGATCGTCGCGACCACGCCGCCGGCCGCCAGGCGCCCGTCCTCGGCCCAGGCCTCGCCGATCACCGCCATGATCTGGTCGCCGTCCACCACCTCGCCCTGCTCGTCGACGATCAGAACCCGGTCGGCGTCCCCGTCCAGCGCGATGCCGATGTCGGCCCGCACTTCGCGCACCTTGGCTTTCAGCGCCGCCGGACTGGTGGAGCCGCAGTTGAGATTGATGTTGGTACCGTTCGGCTCGACGCCGATCGAGACGACCTCCGCGCCGAGTTCCCAAAGGACCCCCGGCGAAACCTTGTAGCCCGCGCCGTTGGCGCAATCGATCGCGACGCGCAGCCCTTCCAGAGAGAACTCGCGCGGCAGCGTGCGCTTGGCAAATTCGATGTATCGGTCGTGGACGCCGTCGATGCGCTTGGCGCGGCCGAGGCTCGTGCCGTCCGCCAACCGCTTGGACAGGTCGGTTTCGAGCAGTGACTCGATCTCGCGCTCCACCTCGTCGGACAGTTTGTAGCCGTCCGGGCCGAAGAGCTTGATGCCATTGTCGTCGAACGGGTTGTGCGAGGCCGAGATCATCACCCCGATGTCGGCGCGCAGCGAACGCGTCAGCATGGCGACGGCGGGCGTCGGCATGGGCCCCAGCAGGAAGACGTCGACGCCGGCCGCCGTGAAGCCCGCGACCATGGCGTTTTCCAGCATGTAGCCGGACAGGCGCGTGTCCTTGCCGATCACGACGCGGTGGCGATAGCTGCCGCGCCGGAAGGCGAGGCCTGCCGCCATGCCGACCTTCATCGCGATCTCGGCGGTCATCGGATGGCGGTTGGCGCGGCCGCGGATTCCATCCGTTCCGAAATACGACTTCGTCATAGGGTCTCGTCTCCGCGCGCCGATCTGGTTCTGCAGTAGGGAAGACAGAATGGCGCAGAAAGTAAAAAAGAATGTCAGCGCGAGGCGATGCGTTGATGCGGGTCGACGGATCGACACGAAAAAGGCGGGCCATGGGCCCGCCTTATCTCAACCTGTTTCGCTTCCGGTCAGGCCGAAGGCTGCGGCTCCAGTCCGCCTTCCTTGTCGTCCCGGGGGCCCGACGGCTTCACCGAACCGGCCTTCGGGACCGCGCTCCCGCGCGAGGGCGGCGTGTCGTCGCCCATGTCGCGAGCCAGCGACTTGCCGGCCAGAAGATCGCGGACCTCGTCGCCCGACAGCGTCTCGTATTCAAGCAAGCCGTTGGCGATCGTATGAAGATCGTCGATCCGCTCGTTCAGAATGCGGCGCGCCTTGTTCTCGGCGACCTCGATGATCCCCCGCACTTCCGAGTCGATCAGCCGCGCCGTGTCCTCGGACATGTTCTGCTGCTGCGACACGGAATGGCCAAGGAAGATCTCCTCCTGGTTCTGGCGGTAGCGCAGGCGCCCGAGCTTGTCGCTCATGCCGTATTCCATCACCATCGCACGGGCCATGTTGGTGGCCTGCTGGATGTCGTTGGAGGCGCCGGTCGTCACGTTGTCGAGACCGTAGATGATCTCTTCCGCGGCTCGGCCGCCGAAGATCATCGCAAGGCGCGCTTCCATCTCGTTCTTGCGCATGCCGTAGCGATCGCGCTCGGGCAGATTCATCGTGACGCCTAGGGCACGCCCGCGCGGAATGATGGTCACCTTGTGAAGCGGGTCGTTGTAGGGCTCGTAGATGCCGACGAGGGCGTGGCCCGCCTCGTGATAGGCCGTCAGCTTCTTTTCTTCCTCGGTCATGGCCATCGACCGGCGCTCGGCGCCCATCATGACCTTGTCCTTGGCGTCCTCGAACTCGAGCATGGTGACGAGGCGCTTGGAGCGACGGGCCGCCATCAGCGCCGCTTCGTTGACGAGGTTGGCGAGATCGGCGCCCGAGAAGCCTGGCGTGCCGCGCGCGATGGTGCGCAGATCGACATTGGGAGCCAGCGGCACGTTGCGCACGTGGACCTTGAGGATCTTCTCGCGGCCACCGACATCGGGGTTCGGCACCATGACCTGACGGTCGAAGCGACCGGGACGCAGGAGCGCGGGGTCGAGAACGTCCGGACGGTTGGTCGCGGCGATCAGGATGATGCCTTCGTTGGCCTCGAACCCGTCCATCTCGACGAGAAGCTGGTTCAGCGTCTGCTCGCGCTCGTCGTTGCCACCGCCGAGGCCCGCGCCGCGATGGCGACCGACGGCGTCGATCTCGTCGATGAAAATGATGCAGGGCGCGTTCTTCTTCGCCTGCTCGAACATGTCGCGCACGCGGCTCGCGCCGACGCCGACGAACATCTCGACGAAGTCCGAACCCGAGATCGTGAAGAAGGGCACGTTGGCCTCGCCCGCGACGGCGCGCGCCGTCAGCGTCTTACCCGTGCCCGGAGGACCGACGAGGAGCACGCCGCGCGGAATCTTACCGCCGAGGCGCTGGAACTTCTGGGGCTCGCGCAGGAACTCGACGATTTCCTCGAGATCCTGCTTCGCCTCGTCGACGCCCGCGACATCCGCGAAGGTCACGCGGCCATGCGCCTCGGTCAGGAGCTTCGCCTTGGACTTGCCGAAGCCCATAGCCTTGCCGCCCGCGCCGCCCTGCATCTGGCGCATCAGGAAGATCCAGACGCCGAGGATGAGGAGGATCGGACCAAAGGAAAGCAGCATCGACCAGATCGGATTGGTGTTGTCCGACGGCGGCGAGGCGTTGATCTGGATGTTGCGGCCTTCGAGGCGCGAGACCAGCTGCGGGTCGCCCGGCGAATAGGTCTGGAACGGGCTCGACCCGTCCGTGTAGCTGCCGGAAATGCGCTGACCCTGGATCGTCACCGATCGCACGCGGCCCGAGTCGACATCCGACAGGAACTGCGAATAGGGGACCTCCCGTGAGTTCGCAGTCTGCGAGCCGTTAGAGAACAGCTGAAACAGCGCGATCAGCAGAAGGGCGATGATCGCCCAAAGAGCGAAATTCCGGAAGTTCTGGTTCATTATCCGTCCTGGGATGACGCCCCGATTCGCTTCGCCTTTCGGCGCCTCGAGCCATGACTTGTCATCGAAGATAGGTGGCCTCCAAATCCTTGCCAACAGGCTTCACGGGATTTGCGGCATTTTGGAGCCTAGGGGGTTAATCGATCCGGAGCGCGTCCGGGCAGGTCCGCCCAGATCCGCCAGCCGATCCGCTCGCTCGCAGCCAGCACGCCGAGTTCGGGAAACCTTGCCGCCAACCCGGGATGGACGGCGCGGATCGCCCCGTCCCGATCGAGCCCGACAGGCAGGACCGCCCCGCGAACCTGGGGCGCGGAGGCGTTTCCGTAGGCGCGCAGGGTGTCGATCGGATGATCCCTTGGAAGGGTGATGTCGAAGCGGCGATCGAAGCTGGCGGACTTGGCGCCGCGAAGCGGAACGTCGGCAGGCCCAGTGCGGCCGAACTCGCGGGCGACGATCACTTTTTCGCCGACACGCCGGATACGACAGCCGCCGAGCGTCGCATCGGCCTTTCCGTCGGCGCCGAAGCGAGCCAACAGACGCTCGACCGCGTCCGTTCGAATCGCGCCCTCCCCGCCTCCGACGGCGACCAGCACCCGCTTCCAGAACGCGTTCGGTGCATCACGCGGTACCAGTTCGAGCGCGCCGTCCGGCCTCGGCCGCACCGCGCCGCCTAAGCAAAGCTCGGCTATCGATCGAGCCAGCTCAGCGTCGGCTTCTCGCCGCGCGGCCTGCGCCTCGCGCAGTTCGAGGTCGAGCAGGCGGCGGTCGTACAGCCCGCTCGCCAGTGCATGCCGCAGCCGCACACGCGCGAACGCGTCGCTTCGGTTGCTGGGGTCGTCGATCGCGGTCAGCCCCTCGCGCCGTACCCTTGCGGCCAGTTCGGCCTTCGGCAGCCGGAGAAATGGACGGAGAAGCACGAGGCCGGGCGCCAGATCGCGCCATGTGCGCATGCCGGCGAGCGCCGTTCCCGTTCCGCCCCGCTGGCGCGCGAGACAATGCGTTTCAAGCTGATCGTCCGCATGATGGGCGGTGACGACGGCGCCGGCACTGATGCGCCGGGCTTCGCGCGTGAGGAGATCGTAGCGCGCCTCGCGCGCCGCAGCCTGCAGATTGCCGGTAAGGCTCGCCCTGCGTTCCCAGCTGAGCGTTCGATGGGGAAGACGGAGTTCGCGGCAAACCGACGCGACGTAGTTAGCCTCCGCCGCCGACTCCGGTCGCAGGCAATGATCGACGGTCGCCACCGTGATCGACGGGAAGCCTGCACGGGAACGCAACTCGGCCGCAGCCAGAAACAGTGCCAGCGAATCGGGACCGCCCGAAACGGCCAGGAGGATCGCACCGATCGCGCCGCGATGGCGCTCCGCCTCGATGATCGAAAGGCGGACGGCGTCTTCGAGCGAGGTGGCCGGGTCGGTCGTCAGCCGCAGTTCGCCGACTTGGTCTCGCCCTGGAGCTTGCGCTTCACGTTGGCGCTCATGTCGGGATAGCGCTTGCCGATCTCGGCATAGGTCACGCAGGCCGTTTCGCGGTTGTTGAGCTTGGCGAGCGACATGCCGAGCTTCAGCATCATCTCCGGGGCCTTGCCGCTCTTCGGGTGCTGCTTCTGCGCGTTCAGGAACACCTCCGCCGCGTCGCGGTACTTGTTCTGCGCGAACAGGCTTTCGCCCAGCCAGTATTGCGCATCCGCCGCATCCTGCGAGTTCGGATAGGCCTGCGTGTACTGGCGGAACGTGTTTTCGGCGAGCTGGTAGTCGCCGGCGAGCATGTAGTTGTAGCCCAGCGAATACATCTCGACCGGACCGTTCGTGGCGATCGAGGCGACCTTGTTCGAACCGCTGGCAGGGGCCGGTGCCTCGGTGCGACTGGGCTCGTTGATGCTGGTGTCGCCGAGAAGCGCGCCGATCTCGTCGGTCCGCTGGCCGCTCGGCACCGTCGCGTCGTTGACGCTCGGCGGCGCGGCGGACGCGACGCGCTCGCTGGGAGCCGGCGTCTGCGGGGGCGTGTCGGCCTGCGTCCGGCGCTGCGGCGTGGCCGAAGCATTGCTACCGCCGCCGCTCCCGCCTTCCAGGTCCTTGAAGCGGAATTCGTTGTCTTCCTGCGTCTTGCGAAGCTGCTCCTGGAGCTGGAGCACGAGGAAGGACAACTCCTCCACCTTGCCCGTCAGCCGGCGCATTTCCTCTTCCACCTGCGACATGCGAACGCCGCCGTCGCCCGCCTGCGCCATGACGACGGGCTGCTGCGAGCTTTCAGCGACGAGTGCGCGCGAGCCACCCAGACCGAACGGCAGCTCCAGCGCGGATGCCGGCGTGCCCAGTGCGGCCACCACGGCGAGAACGGAGAAAGATGCGAGCTTCATGCTGGCCATGCGAAGATCCCCTCGGCATCGCTGGGGACGGTCGCCTTTGCCCGTCGGGCATTCGGCCGGCCCCGCGAGAACCTGTCGACCCCTCCGCTTGAAGAAGCGGAAGGCGTCCAAAGTTGGGCCGGTGCTAGCACAACCCTGCGGGATGCAACGCAAAACGGCCCCGGAGGGCCGCTTCACACGTGTGACTGTTGCCAAAGAGCCGCAGATCAGCTGCCAGCGCCGGACAGGACGGTGACGGCCCGGCGGTTCTGCGACCAGCACGAGATGTCGTCGCAAACGGCCACCGGCCGTTCCTTGCCGTAGGAGATGGTGCGCAGCCGGTTGCCGGCGACGCCCTGGCTGACGAGGTAGTCCCGCGTGGCGGCGGCGCGGCGGGCGCCGAGCGCGAGGTTGTATTCGCGCGTGCCGCGCTCGTCGGCATGGCCCTCGATGGTGATCGAGTAGTTCCGGTACTGGTTCAGCCATTGCGCCTGGCGCGACAGCGTCTGCTGGGCGTCGGCGCGGATCGAGGTCGAGTCGGTGTCGAAGAAGATGCGGTCGCCGACATTGACCGTGAAGTCCTGGCTGGTGCCCGGAGCTGCCGACCCGCCGGCGCCGCCGGCACCGTAGCCGCCTGCCCCGCCCGCGCCGCCAAGCCCGAGGCCGGCGGCGTTGTCGGGAAGACCGTTGTTCTTCTTGGCGCAGGCCGAGAGTGCCAGCGCTGCAACCAGCGCGAGGGCGATACGACCATGGACCCCAGTAGCGATGCGGCGCATGGCCGTCTCCTTACGTGTATGGATTTCCGTGACAGCCCGTTTACCATATTCGAGGTTAACGACCGGTCAACAGGCGGTTGATTCGACTGAGGAAACTTTATTCCAGGGCCGGCGACCAAGCCGGGTCGGAACCGTAGTTCGGCGTGGCGATCTTCTGCTCGTTGCGACCCGTCAGATCGATCGAATAGAGCTGCGGACCCCCACCCTGATCGCGGAAGAACATGATGACGCGCCCGTTCGGAGCCCAGGTCGGCCCCTCGGCGTGGAAGCTCGACGTCAGGATGCGTTCGCCCGAGCCGTCCGGCTTCATCACGCCGATCTGGAACTGGCCGCCCGACTGCTTGGTGAAGGCGATGAGATCGCCGCGCGGGCTCCAGACGGGCGTGTTGTAGCTGCCCTGCCCGAAGGAAATGCGCTGCTGCCCGCCCCCGCTCGCATCCATCACGTAGATCTGCGGACGCCCACCGCGATCGCTCTCGAACACGACCTTGGAGCCGTCCGGCGAATAGGAGGGCGAGGTGTCGATCGCGTTGGTCGAGGTCAGGCGCGTCGTCGCGCGCGAGCGAAGGTCCATCGCGTAGATGTTGGAGTTGCCGTCCTGCTGGAGGCTCATGACCACCTTCTGCCCGTCGGGCGAGAAGCGCGGTGCGAAGGTCATGCCCGGGAAGTTGCCGACCACCTCGCGCTGCCCGGTCTCGAGCTGCAGAAGGTACACGCGCGGCTCGGCGTTGCCGAACGACATGTAGGTGATTTCCTGCCGGTTCGGCGAGAAGCGAGGCGTCAGCACGAGGTCGCCGCCCTGGCTGAGATAGCGTACGTTGGCGCCGTCCTGGTCCATGATGGCGAGGCGCTTCTTGCGGTCGGTCTTGGCACCGCTCTCGTCGACGAAGACGATGCGCGTGTCGAAGTAGCCCTTCTCGCCGGTGAGCCGCTCGTAGATCGCGTCCGAGATGATGTGGGCGATGCGGCGCCAGTTGTCGGGGCTGGCGTAGAATTGCTGCCCGTCGAGTTGCTGGCCGGCATAGGTGTCCCACAGGCGGAACTCGACGCGCAGCCGCCCATCGGCTTCAGGTGTGACGCGCCCGGTAACGAGGGCCTGCGCGTTGATCACCGTCCAGTCCTGGAAGCGGGGCGTCGCGTCCGGGCCGATGTCCTTCTGGATGAAGGCGGACTGGTTGATCGGGGCGAACAGGCCGGAGCGCTTGAGATCGGCGTTCACGACCTCGATCAGCTTAGTGCCCAGCGCATCGCGCGACTGGAAGTTCGGCAGGGCGATCGGCAGCGGCTGCACGTTGCCGCGCGTCACGTCGATCTCGACCTGAGCCTGGGCGCTGGAGGAAACGGCAAGGCCCGCCACGGTGGCGGCGAGCGCAAGGGCGAAGGATCGGATGAAGCGCGTCATGGAAGGGACCTTCCCGTTATGGCGTCGAACCCTGAGGCCGCTAGGCAATCGGGTTCGATGAGGCACGAAGAATGGGCGAGCGGCGACGGGGCGCCATCGCCGGGTTTGTTCAGAACATCTGGCTCGGATCGAAATTGACGGTGACCTGCGCCCAGGTATCGTATTTCTCGGCCGGCAGGTTGTAGGGCGCGCAGCGGCGCACGGCGCGCACCGCCGCTTCGCTGGCCGTTCGCTCGGCCATCGAGGCGCCGCCGCCGGACAAGATCTCGGGCATGCCCTCGACGTCGCCTGACGGCGAAAGCCGCATGGCGATCTTCACGCGGAACGAACCGGCTTCCGTGCTGCCGGCGGGCGGGTTCCAGCATTGCGAGATCTGGCCGATCAGGGCGTCCATCTCGCTTTGCGACAGGGTGCCGCCGGTCGCCTTTTTGGCGCCCAGCGCGGCCTGCTGGGTGGAGCGCTTGGCGCCGCCGCCCGACGAATCCTGCGTGTTGAGGAGCGCGGCGATCTCGTCGGCGTCGAACGATTTCTCGGACGAGGCGTTCTTTGCCGGCTTCTTGGTTTCCTTCGGCTTGTCCGGCGTCTTGGCCGCTTCCTTCACCGGCTCCTTGACCGGCTCGGGCTTCTTGGCCTCGGCCACCTTCACGGGCTCGGGCGGCTTCGGCTTGACCTGCGGGCGCGGCACGTTGCGCGGCGGCGCGGGCGTTTCCGCTTCCGCCTTGGCGATCTCGGCCGCCAGCGGGTCGATCTCGGGCACCGGCTCTGCCGGCGTCGGCTCGGGCTTTTCCTCCGCGACCTCTTCGGGAGGCGTCGGCTCGGGCTTGGGCGTCGGGGCCGGCTCGACCTTGGGGGTCGGCGGCGGCGGAGGCGGCGGCGCTTCGGCGGCGGCCGTCTTCACGCTTTCGCGCGGAGCGGCCTTGGGCGCCGGCGGCGTCGGCAGATCGACCTCGTTGTCGCCGACGTTCTGCGCGTCCATCGGCAGCTTCGGAGGCGTCTTGGTCGGGGTCGGCGCGGACGTTTCGGCTTCCGGCGCCTTTTCGTCGCCCTGCGTCGCCTCGCTCATGTCCGAGATCAGCGTCACGGGCAGCGCTTCGGCGCCCATGTCGAGCTTTTCCGGCGGCCCGAACGACCACAGACCCCAGGTCAGGAGCGCGGTATGCAGGATCGTGGAGGTGACGACGGGTTTCATGATGCGCGCGTCAGCTTCCCGCGGTTTCCTGCGAGGTCACGAGACCGATGTTCTTGAAGCCGGCGGCCGAGATGCGCGACATGACGCGCATCACCGTGCCGTAGTCGGCCGAGCTGTCGGCGCGCAGGAAGATGCGCTCCTCGTAGCCCGCTTCCGCGATCGCCTTGAGCTGCTCGACGACGGCGTCGGGCGCGACGGGCGTTTCCTGCAGGAAGATCTCGCCACCCTTCTGGACGGAGATCGTAATCGGCTGCTTCTGGGCGCTCAGCGCCTTGGCATTGGTCTTGGGCAGCTCCAACGGAACGCCGACCGTCATCAGGGGCGCGGCCACCATGAAGATAATCAGCAGCACCAGCATGACGTCCACCATCGGCGTCATGTTGATCTCGGCCATGGGAGCCTTGCGCGCACGCCGACCCCGGCGCGACCCGCCCGACGATGCAGCTCCCGTCGACATGCCCATGGAAACGACCCTTCGAAAGAATGGAAACGACCGGAAGAAGCGACGCGCTTAGCGCGCGGCCTTCTCATCGATCTGACGGGACAGGATGGACGAGAACTCGTCGGCGAAGGCTTCGAGGCGCGAGCCGAGCTTGCCGGCATCCGCCGACAGCTTGTTGTAGGCGATGACTGCGGGGATGGCGGCGACGAGGCCGATCGCCGTCGCCAGAAGCGCCTCGGCGATGCCGGGCGCGACGACGGCCAGGCTCGTTTGCTCGGACGCGGCGATCGACTGGAACGAGGTCATGATGCCGACCACCGTGCCGAAGAGCCCAATGAACGGCGCGGCGGAGCCGACGGTCGCCAGGAAGCCGAGGCGGGACTCCAGCCCCTCCATCTCGCGCGCCATGGTGACGTCCATCGCCTTTTCGATGCGGGTCTGCAGACCGATCGGCGAGCGGGCGCCCTTCTCGAAGCTCTTCTTCCATTCGCGCATGGCGGCGACGAACAGCGCGCCCATGCCGCTCGTCTTGCGGTCGGAGAGCGTGTGGTAGAGCTCTTCGAGAGACTGGCCGGACCAGAAGTTGTTCTCGAACTGGTTGAGCTGGCGGCGGAAGCGGCTGTAGCGCTGCCATTTGTCGAAGATGATCGCCCAGGTCCAGACGGACGCCACGAGCAGCCCCAGCATCACGAACTTGACGATGAACCCGGCCTGCCAGAACAATCCCAGAAGGGACATGTCGTGGGCGGGTGCGGCCAGCGCAGTCTGAGCGACCTCGTTCATAACCCTTGCGTTCCTCAGAATCCGGCGGAGCGGTCTGGCCTTTCGGCCGATCAGTTGCGAGCCGAGCCGTTCGGCGGCGGCCGGGCGAGCCCCCAGCCGGTTCGATCAGCTTCGAAGCTTCGTCGATCCCGCCCCTTTCGCCGGGGATTCCGGTGAAAGAATGGCGTGACGCAGCTGGCCCTTCGAACTTGATCAAGCATCGTTAGGGTTAACAAATCGTGTGCGAGGGAAAAATTCCCCCTTCGAGGATGGCCGCCAGGAGCGGGCGTCAGGCGGTGGCCTCCTCCCCGCCCGGCCCGCCGAGGCGCTCGGCGACCGCCGCCGGCATGCGGCGCGGCTTGCCCTCCGGCGAGATCACCGCGACCTTCACCTTGGCCTCGACGAGCACCTCCTCGCCGCGCAGGATGCGCTGGTCGAGCACCACCCGCGCGCCGCCGAGAAGCGTCGTTCTCGTTTCCACCCGAAGCACGTCGTCGATCCGGGCCGGGCGTAGGAACTCGATCTCCATGCGCCGGACCGCGAACGCCATCGGCTCGCCGAACGTCCCGGCCATCAGCTCACGGTGGCCGATACCGTGAAGGCGCAGATAGTCCGTTCGCCCGCGCTCCAGGAAATGCAGGTAGCGTGCGTGGTACACGACGCCGGAAAAGTCGGTGTCCTCGAAGTAGACGCGAACGTCGAGCCGATGGCCCGTTTCGGTCAGTTCGCCGGACAGAGTGTGGGTATCGCTCATCGCCCGCTCATAGCCCGTCCCGCGACAGGCTGCCAAGCGACGCGGCGCGCCCCGTCATCGATCCGTCACGCGAGCGTCATCCCATCGTGATCCCCGGCTGATTGGAGGAGCCGACCGAACACGAACCGGAAGGTTGCCATGCGCCCGATCCACCTGCCCGCCCTCGTGGCGCTTCTCGCCGGCACCGCGATGCCGGCAGCCGCCGAGCCCGTCTTCAACCGGATCGCCTCCTTTCCCGTCGCGGCCAACCTGCCGGCCGGCACGGACCCGAAAAGCGCAACATCCGCCGAGATCGTCGCCGCCTCGCCGGACGGCAACACGCTGGTCTATTCCGACAGCCCGCATGGTGGCATCGGCTTCATCGACATCACCGACGCCCGCGCGCCGAAGGCCGGCGGCTACACCCCGTTCGAAGGCGGCGAGCCGACCTCGGTCGCCGTGGCGGGTACCAACGTCCTCGTCGGCGTCAACACGTCGCAAAACCGCGCCAACCCCTCCGGCTTCCTCGCCACCGTCGCCTTCGCGGACCGTTCGATCGCGGCGCGCTGCGACCTCGGCGGCCAGCCGGACTCCGTCGCGGTGTCGCCGGACGGCTCGCTCGTCGCCGTCGCGATCGAGAACGAGCGCGACGAGGACGTGAACGACGGTGCGCTGCCCCAGATGCCGGCCGGCTTCGTCGTCATCCTGCCCTTGAAGAACGGCGCCCCGGACTGCGCGTCGCTTCGTCGCGTCGAGCTGACCGGTCTTGCGGAAGTCGGCGCCGACGACCCGGAGCCGGAATTCGTTTCCTTCAACGAGCGCAACGAGTTGGCGGTCACGCTTCAGGAAAACAATCACATCGTCATCATCGATGGGTCGACCGGCAAGGTGACGGGCCACTTCAGCGCCGGCGCGCTAGCACTGGAAGGCGTCGATGCGCAGGACGACGGACGCATCGCCTTTACCGACACGATCGAGGCGCGCCCGCGCGAGCCCGACGCGATCAAGTGGTTGGGCACAGATCGCCTCGTGGTCGCCAACGAAGGCGACTGGAAGGGCGGAACGCGCGGCTTCACGATCTTCAACCGTGACGGCAGCATCTCCTACGAGTCCGGCCCGAGCTTCGAGATGGAAGCGGCCAAGGCCGGCCACTACCCGGACAAGCGCTCCGACGCCAAGGGCATCGAGCCCGAAGGCTTGGAGGTCGCCGAGTTCGGCGGGAAGCGATACATCTTCGCCCTCGCCGAACGCGGCTCGGTGGTCGGCGTTTACCGCGATACGGGCGCGGCGCCGGAGTTCGTCCAGCTTCTGCCGTCGGGCATCTCGCCGGAAGGCGCGGTCGCCATCCCCGGCCGCAATCTCATCGCCACTGTCAACGAGGCGGATCTGGTCGAGGACGACGCCGCTCGCAGCCATGTGATGCTGTACGAGCGGAGTGAAGGCACGCCGGCCTACCCGCAGATCGTCTCGGTCGAGAAGGACGGGCACCCGATCGGCTGGGGCGCGCTGGGCGCTCTTGTCGCCGATCCCGCCCAGCCGGAACGCTTCTTCGCCGCCAGCGACAGCGCGTACGGCAAGGCACCGACGATCTACGCGATCGACGCCGGCTCCAAACCGGCGCGGATCACGGATGCCACGATCGTGACAGAAGGCGACAAGCCGGCGGCCAAGCTGGACATCGAGGGAGTCACGCCGGACGACAACGGCGGTTTCTGGCTGGCGAGCGAGGGCAACCCCGAGAAGGAGGTCCCGCATCAGCTCGTGCATGTCGATGCGGCCGGCAAGGTCCTGGAGAAGGTCACGTTCCCCGCCGCGCTTCTCGAACACCAGACGCGGTTCGGCGCCGAGGGCATCGCCAAGGTCGGCGACCGGCTCTGGATCGCCGTGCAGCGCCCCTGGAAGGACGACCCGAAGAACACAACCAAGCTTCTCGCCTACGACCTCACATCGAAGGAATGGGGCGCCGTTCGCTACCCGCTGGAAGCGCCCCCGGCCGAGGGTGCGTGGGTCGGCCTGTCGGAGCTGACGGTGTCGGGCGATGATGCCTATCTGATCGAGCGCGACAACCTGATCGGCGACGCCGCCCGGCTGAAGCAGATCACGCGCGTCGCCTTGTCCAACCTGAAGCCAGCGCCGCTTGGCGGGGATTTGCCGACTGTCTCGAAGACGGTGGTGCGTGATCTCCTGCCCGCCCTGCGGGCGCAGACCAACGGCTACGTCGTCGACAAGGTCGAGGGCCTCGCGATCGACCGCGACGGCAACGGCTTCGTCGTCACCGACAACGACGGGGTGGACGATTCCTCCGGTGAGACCCTGTTCTTCGGCATCGGGCGCATGAGCGACCAGTCCGCCGCGCTCAAGAACTGATCGGTTTCGCACCTCATGGAAGGGCGGGGTCTCGTGGCCCCGCCCTTTCTGATACGCCTATTCGTCGGCACCCTCTTCGAAGAGACTCGACTGCACGCCCTGATAGGTCGAAGGCACGGCGAGCCCGAGATGGCGGAACGCATGCTGGGTCAGGAGCCGCCCGCGCGGCGTGCGCTGGATGAAGCCCTGCTGCAGGAGATAAGGCTCGACGATGTCCTCGATCGCGTCGCGCGGCTCCGACAGCGCGGCGGCGATGGTCTCGATGCCGACCGGACCGCCGCCGAAGTTGAGCGCGATGAGGTCGAGATAGCGGCGATCGAGCTGGTCGAGCCCGAGCGAATCCACGTCGAGCCGGGTCAGCGCCTCGTCCGCGATGCGACGGTCCACCACTTCCGACCCCGCCATGGTCGCGAAGTCGCGCACCCGCCGCAGGAGGCGACCGGCGATGCGGGGCGTGCCGCGCGCGCGGCGAGCGATCTCGCGCGCGCCGTCGTCGCCCATGGCCAAGCTCATCAGCCGCGCGCCGCGCTTGACGATGTGTTCGAGCTCTTCGATCGTATAGAAGTTGAGCCGCACCGGAATGCCGAAACGGTCGCGCAGCGGTGTCGTCAGGAGGCCGATGCGCGTCGTGGCGGCCACCAGCGTGAACTTGGACAGGTCTATCTTCACCGAGCGCGCCGCAGGCCCCTCGCCGATGATTAGGTCGAGCTGGAAATCCTCCATCGCGGGGTAGAGGATTTCCTCGACCGCCGGGCTGAGGCGATGGATTTCGTCGATGAACAGGACGTCGCGCTCTTCGAGATTGGTAAGGAGCGCCGCCAGATCCCCGGCCTTGGCAATCACCGGGCCGGACGTGGAGCGGAAGTTGACGCCAAGCTCCTTGGCCATGATCTGGGCGAGCGTCGTCTTCCCGAGCCCCGGCGGGCCGACGAAGAGAACGTGATCCAGCGCTTCGCCGCGCGTCTTGGCCGCTTCGATGAAGATCTTGAGGTTGGCGCGCGCCGACGCCTGTCCGACGAACTCCTCCAGCCGCTGCGGACGCAGCGAGGCATCGACGTCCTCGCCGCGCTTTTCCGGGGTGATCAAACGGGTGTCGCTCATCGAACCTTACGCGCATTCATCGGCTGAGCGCCTTCAGGCCGAGGCGGATCAGCGTGGTGGACGGGGCATCCTCGCCGCCGTCCTTCACGGCGGCGGCGACCGCGCCCGCCGCCTGCTCGCGGGAATAGCCGAGATTGACGAGGGCCGAAACCGCATCCGCGATCGGCGCCAGGGCGACGCCCTCGCCGAGCTCTCGCTTCAACCCGAAGCTTTCGACGGAAGCCGCGCCCGAAAAGGCCGGCGCCTTGTCCTTCAGCTCGGCGACGATGCGCGCGGCGACCTTCGGTCCGACGCCGGGCGCGCGCGCCACCATCGTGCGATCCTGAAGGGCGATGGCGTTGGCGAGATCGCCCGCCGACAACGTGCCGACGACGGCCAACGCCACCTTGGCGCCGACCCCCTGCACGCTCTGAAGCAGCCGAAACCAGTCCCGCTCGACCGCGGAGGCGAAGCCGTAGAGCCGGATCATGTCCTCGCGCACATAGGTCTCGATGAAGAGCGAGGCCGCCTCGCCACGGCCCGGCAGGCCCGCCAGCGTACGCGCCCCGCAAAAGGCGACATAGCCGACGCCGTGGACGTCGAGCGTCACCGTATCCTCCTCGACCTCGTCGACGGTGCCCTTCAACTTGCCGATCAAGGATGCGTCTCCGGGCAGATGATCTCGAGGTTGGGAAAATAGGCGCGGTAGCGGGCGGCATCGCGCGTTAAAAGGCGATGGCCGGCGACGGATGCGTGCGCGCCGATGTAGAAGTCGGGAAGCGGCGAGCGCTTCTCGCCTATCTGGCGGCGGTAGTTCAGGAAGGCGCGACCCGCTGGGAAAGCCGCGCCCCATGGGAGCGGCTCATGATCGAATAGGGCCTTGTCGAGCAGCTGAAAGACTTCAGCTTCGTCCTCGAACCCGACCGAAAACTCCGCCACGATCAGAGGATTGATAGCAAGAGGGCCCTTACGGCGTGCGGCCGCGACGCGATCACGAGACCACTCGTGCCAGTCCTGATCCACACCATAGAGGTCGATCAGGATATTCGTATCGCACAAGGTCTTCATCGCTCAGTCGCGCAGAAGCTTCATCACCGCGTCAGCCTGCATATCTCCCAACGCGAAGCGTCCCGCGTTGCGATCGATGTGGCGCAGCAGCGCTTCCGCCGGATCGCCTTCGGGCCCGCCGTCGACATATTTCTCGAGAAAGACGCGGTCGGCACGGCTGACGAACTCGACCTCGCTTCCCGGTCCGATCCCGAGCTTGTCGCGGATCGGCTTGGGGATCGTCACCTGCCCCTTCTCGGTCACTCGCATTGCCTCGCCCTCGGTAATACCGATCGGTATTACCTAACCTCCACAACGGAACAAGTCAAGAACATCACAGCGCCGCGTAGGCCGCGCGAGCTTGTGCGGATTGGCGGTGATGGGTGTGGCAAATGGCGATCGCAAGAGCGTCGGCGGCATCGTCCGTGTCGAAAGTCGCCTTCGGCATCAGGACCTTGACCATCATATGGATCTGCTTCTTTTCCCCGTGGCCGACGCCAATCACAGCCTTCTTGACGGCGTTCGGCGCATATTCGGCGACGGAGAGCCCCGCCAGCGAAGGAACGAGAAGTGCGATGCCGCGCGCCTGGCCGAGCTTCAGCGTCGCCACGGCGTCCTTGTTGACGAAGGTCTGTTCCACGGCGGCTTCGTCCGGCACGAAACGCTGCAGCACCTCGGTCAGCCCGTCGTGCAACTGGCGCAGCCGTATGGCGAGTTCCAACTTGCCGTCCGACGTCACAGTGCCGCTGGCGACGAAGCGAAGCGAGTTGCCGGCCGTCTCGACGACGCCCCAACCAGTGCGCCGCAGGCCGGGATCAATCCCGATGATACGAATGGTCCGCTCCTGAAGCATGTGGGTGTTGAACCTTTGTTCACCGTAGATCGTCTCGAACTAAAGACAAAGAGTGAACGGATCGAAAACGAAGCGGAACGACGGCGCGCACAAGCTTCGGTGAGGTGCCGTGGCGATCAGCGAATTGCCGTCCCATCTTGCTCCCATGATCCGATCCCTACACCCGACGGCCGCGATCCTTGTCGCGCTGGCCCTGCCGCTTCCCGCCCTAGCGCAGGATGCGTCACCACCCGTTCCGTCCGAAGCCCGGACGGCCAATCAGGGCGTAGCCGCGACGCCCGATTTCGATGAGGCCGTTCAGCGCGCGGGCACGCTTCCAGCGCTTCGAACGCTGCAGATCGCGCAAGCCGGTGATGTCGCCGTCGATCGCGGCTTTCGCGCCAGCCGGACCGATCGCGCCGCCAACATCAAGTCGGCTTCCAAATCGGTGATCTCCGCCCTTGTCGGCATCGCCATCGACAAGGGTCTGATCGAAGGACCGGATCAGCCGATCGCCGATTTCCTGCGCGCCGACTTTCCCGCCGATCCCGACCCGCGCTTGGCTCGGGTGACGATCGGCAACCTCCTGTCCATGCAGGCCGGGCTGGAGCGCACGTCCGGCGGCAACTACGGCGCCTGGATCTCCTCGCGCAACTGGGTGCGCGACGCGCTCCGCCGCCCCTTCGTCGCCGAACCCGGCGCGGAGATGCTATATTCCACCGGCTCGACCCATCTTCTCTCCGCCATCCTGACGAAGGCCGGCGGAAAGAGCACGCTGGCGCTGGCGCGCGAATGGCTGGGGCCGGCCGGCGTCCGGGTGACCGACTGGGAGCGCGATCCGCAAGGGGTTTATCTCGGCGGAAACCAGATGGCGATGACGCCCCGCTCGCTTCTGGCTTTCGGCGAACTCTACCGGCGCGGCGGCGTGGCGGAGGATGGAACGCGCGTCCTGTCGGAGGACTGGATCCGCCAGTCCTGGACACCTCGCACCACCTCCCGCTTCCACGACGGGCGCTACGGATACGGCTGGTTCATCGACACGTTCGCCGGCCACGAGGGGCGCTACGGCTGGGGCTATGGCGGACAGATGATCTACGTGATCCCTGACCTCGATCTCACCGTCGCCATCACCTCCGACGAAAGCCAACCCTCGGCTCGTTCGGGCTACGTGCAGGACCTGCACCGACTCGTGTCGGAGGCGATCGTACCGGCGGCGGAAACCAGGAAGGCCGCTGCGCCGAAGACCTGATGCGAGAAAGGCCGCGCGAGACGAGCCGGCGCGGCCTCTCCCGTTTTAAACGCTTTGCAAGTTAGGCGGCGGAAAGCTTGGCCAGCGTTTCCTCGTCCACCTCGAAGTTGGCGTAGACATTCTGAACGTCGTCGTCGTCCTCGAGATTGGCGATGAGCCGTAGCACGCTCTGCGCCTTGTCCTCGTCCACCGGCGTGTTGGTCTGCGGGCGCCAGATGATCTTGACGCTTTCCGCCTCGCCGAGGCTCTTTTCCAGCGCTGCGGACACGTCGCCGAGATCCCCGAAGGCGGTGATGATGCGGTGGCCGTCCTCGTCGCTCTGGACGTCGTCCGCTCCACCCTCGATCGCCGCTTCCATGACCTTGTCGGCATCGCCCGCGCTCGGCGGGTAGACGATCTCGCCCACTCGATCCCACAGGAAGGACACCGAGTTGGTTTCGCCGAGCGCTCCGCCCGACTTCGTGAAGTACGAGCGAACGTTGGAGGCGGTGCGGTTGCGGTTGTCGGTCAGCGCCTCGACGATCACGGCGACGCCGCCCGGCCCGTAGCCTTCGTAGCGCACCTCGTCGTAGTTCTCGGTATCGGCGCCCGAACCCTTGCTGATGGCGCGCTGGATGTTGTCCTTGGGCATGGACTGCGCCTTGGCGTTGTTGACCGCCAGGCGAAGACGCGGGTTCATGTCCGGGTCGGGCGTGCCGCTCTTGGCCGCGACCGTGATCTCGCGCGCGAGTTTCGAGAACATCTTGGACCGCACGGCGTCCTGCCGGCCCTTGCGATGCATGATGTTCTTGAATTGGGAATGACCGGCCATTGCGGCACCTGTTCTTGGCTTGTGTTCTCGGATCGATGAAGTCGATCCTATAAAATCTCGGGCGGCTCACGTCCAGAACCGGCGGAAGCGGGCCGATCACCGGAAAATGAGTTGGGATGCGCGTGTGATCGAGCGCAGTCTCGCCGGACGGCACCCCTCGCGAGGTTTCCAGCGATGCGGCATCTCCTCCTCGGTCTCGCCTTCGTCTTGGGCGCGACTCCCCCGGCTTTCGCGCAGGAAACGCCCGTCAGCTCGTGCCTCTCGATCGCCGATCGCGTGCCCGGCGCGCGCTATGCGGCGCTGGACGCGGCGGAAGCGCCGACCCGCCTTGCCGCCAACACGCGCGGCGAGGTGCGGATCACCTTCGTCCACCATTCGACCTATCTGATCGAGAGTGCCGAGGGCGTTCGCATCGCCACCGACTATTCCGGCTATCACGGCGGCGCCGAGCCGCCGGATGCCGTGACTATGAACAAGGCGCACTCGACCCACTACACCGACCATCCCGACCCCGGCATCGGCACGGTGCTGCGCGGCTGGAACCCCGGCGGGGGCGCGGCGCATCATGCGGTGAGCGTCGGGGACGTCCTCGTCCGCAACGTGCCGACCGACATCAACCGCTTCGGCACGTTCGAGCCGGACGGCAACTCGATCTTCATCTTCGAGGCGTCGGGCCTTTGCATCGGGCATCTCGGCCATCTCCACCACAAGCTGACGGAAGACGACTATGCCGCGATCGGCCGGCTCGACGTCCTGATGGTGCCCGTGGACGGATCGTGGACCATGAGCCAGGCGGGCATGGGTGAGATCGCTCAAAGGCTGCACTCGTCGGTGGTCCTGCCGATGCACCGCTTCCGCACGCCGATCGAACAGTTCCTGTCGCAGATCCCCGACTTCGCGGTGGAACGGCGAAAGGAAGCTTCGATCACTCTGTCGGCCCGTACACTGCCTCGCCAGCCGACCGTGGTGATTCTGAGCGGCGTCTGACGCTCAGCGGCGCCGGCGATTGCCGGCCGCGTTCGCCTTCTCGTCCTCGCCGTCGAGGATTGCGGCTTCCTTCTCGCGTTCGTCGTCGTCGTCGTCCAGTTGGATCTGGGAGGGCTGGCGGAGCGTCGGTCCGTGGTGATGGCGCGGGATCGCGGGGGCCGAGGTCGCGAAGGAAATCAACGACAGAAGAACCCCCATGAGGTGAAGGCGGGTCTGGTTCGAAGGCAAGGGTCCCGCTCCCTGTTTCGGCCGCCGCGACGGAACGCCGCGAATGCGGCCATTCTCCGGCGCTCACCAGAAGTCGGGAACGGCCTCCGTCAGCCTCGGGCCGAGGCGCACGGCGGCGACCCGCTCGGCAAGGCCCGTCCGGTCCGAGATCTCCACCGCCAGCCCGCAGATCGTCGCCGGCCCCGCCGCCGCCTCGAAGCGGCCGCGCGGCACCTTGGTGACGAAGCGGTTCAGCGGTTCTTCCTTATCCATGCCGAGCGATGAATCGTAGTCGCCGCACATGCCGGCGTCCGACTGGTAGGCCGTGCCGCCGGGCAGGATCTGATAGTCGGCCGTCGGCACGTGGGTATGGGTGCCGACGACGACCGACGCCCGCCCGTCGAGGAAGTGGCCGAAGCACTGCTTCTCGCTCGTCGCTTCGGCGTGGAAATCGACGATCACGGCGTCCGCCTGCTCGCCGAGCGGGCAGGCCGAAACGATGTCCTCGATCGCGCGGAACGGATCGTCGAGTTCGGGGTGCATGAAGACGCGCCCCATGACGTTGGCGACGAGGACGCGGGCCCCGTTGCGCGCCTCCACGAGGCAGGATCCGCGCCCGGGCGTTCCCTTCGGATAGTTCGCCGGGCGCAGGAAGCGGTCGTGCCGCCCGGCGAAGCTCAGCGCCTCTCGCTGGTCGAACACGTGGTTGCCGGTGGTCACCACGTCGGCGCCGGCGGCGCAGGTTTCCTCGAAGATCTCCTCGGTGATGCCGAAGCCGCCGGCCGCGTTCTCGCCGTTGACGACGACGAAATCGAGCCGCCAGTCGGAAACGAGGCCCGGCAGCCGCTGCGCGACCGCCGTGCGCCCGGTGCGGCCCACCATGTCGCCGAGGAACAGGAACCTCATGCGGACAGGGCTTCCTTGGCCGCCTTCAGCTTTTCCAGCGCCCGAACGACGGCTGGGCGCTGGCCGACGCGCTCGACCCACGCGGCGAGGGCGGGATAGCGCTCGGCGGCGTCCAGTGCCCTCAGCCCGGCCTTGGCCCAGGAGAAGTTCATCACGTCGGCGATCGAGTAGTCACCCGCGAGATATTCGCGGGAGGCGAGATGCGCGTCGAGAACGCCGAGCAGGCGTTCGGCCTCCTTCTCGAAGCGGCGAATGGCGAACTCGCTTCTCTCGGACGCGTTGCGGAAGTAGTGGACCTGCCCGATCATCGGCCCCGTGCCGCCGGCCTGGAAGAACACCCAGCCGAGCGCCTCGGCGCGGGCCGCGCCGCCGGCCGCCAGAAGCTTGCCCGTCTTTTCGGCCAGATGGATCAGGATCGCGCCCGACTCGAAGACCCGAACCTCCTCGTCCACCAGCGCCGGAATGCGGCCGTTGGGGTTGATCGCAAGAAAGTCGGATTCCTTCTGTTTGCCCGTCGAAATGTCGAGAAGGCGCAGATCGTAGGGCAGCCCAAGTTCTTCCAGAAGAATGACAGGCTTTTCGCCGTTCGGCGTGGTCCAGGTGTAGAGTTCGATCACGAGGCGAATCTCCCGACAAACGAAGTTTCCAACGACCTAGCGCGCGCCGAGGCGCGTTGCGAGGGCGGACCGGCATGGACAGGCGAACAAACGGATGACGGGACGAACGAAAGCGCTCGGCGCGATGCTGGCGACCAGCCTTCTGGCGGCATGTGCCACCAGCACGCCGCGCTCCGACATGGAAGCGATGGCGATCGACCGGGCGCAAGGGCTGGCGGCGGTCAACGCCTTCCGCGCCGAAAACGGACTGAAACCGCTGCGCATCGACGACCGACTGATGCGAGCGGCCGCCTCGCAGAGCGAGGCGATGGCACGGCGCGACAAGATGGACCATGCGGTGGCGGGCGCCCTGCCCGGCCGCGTGGAAGGCGCGGGCTACCATTGGGGTACGACTGCCGAGAACATCGGGCGCGGATATCAGAGCTACGACGCCGCGATGGTCGGTTGGATCAACTCGCCCGGCCACCGCAAGAATCTCTTGAACCCCAACGTCACCGAGATCGGGTTCGCGGGCGCCAAGCTCGCCGGGAACCCTCGCCCCTACTGGTCGCAGATCTTCGCGGCACCCAGCCGCAACCGCCCCTCGGTCACGCCGGAGAAGCCGATGCGCTGGGGGCCCGAACTCCGTTTTCCGTAACCACGAAATCGAGGAACCTGTCCCGCGCATCGACCGGCACCTCGTCCACGCCCTGCGCCTCGAAAGCAAGGCCGACGGTGAGGAGGGAAGGGTTCAGAGCGTGGAGACGCTCGATCGCCCGGTCGTAGAACCCCTTACCGTAGCCGATCCGCGCGCCGCGCGCGTCGAAGGCGAGAAGCGGCACGAGGAGGATCGCCGGGTCGAGGCGCCCGGCACCCGGACCCGGCGCGACCGTGCCGAGGCCTTGCGGCTCCAGAGCGGCGCCGGGGGCGAGTTCCCGAAAGTCGAGTTCGCCCTCCACGATCGCCGGCACGGCGAGGCGCGCGCCCCGCGCCCACAGCCATTGCATCGCCGGCCGGGGATCGATCTCCGAGCGAATGGGAAGATAGGCACCGACCGTGGCGAGATCGCCATCCGGCAGGCACCGCTTCAAGCCGTCGACGATCGCCAGCGACGCCTCAGCGCGCCAGGTTTCCGGCAACGCGTCGCGGCGCGCTCGCGCAACACGTCGAAGCTCGGCCTTCAGGATGGCGATATCAGGCATGGTTCTCCCTCGCGGCGGCGATGCAGTGGCACCGCATCTAGCGAAGGGCGAGAGGAGTGGCGAGCCACCTCGGCCGATGAGAAGATCGATCCCGGGAACCTACAGAGTAGGTGGGCGCCGTATGCCCCAGCCCACGAGCCGAGGCAGGAACAGCTCCCTTAGGGATGCGTAAGGCCCCGGGGAATAAGTTATCCCTGTCGAACCGCGCAGCCCGCCGCAACGAGATATAGCACCCTCCCCGCCGCGTTTCCATGGGCTAGCAGCGAAGGATCGCTCCGACGATCAGTCGCGCCCGGTTTCCAGCTTCGCGGCAATGCGCTCCACCACGTCGGAAATGCCGAGGAGGTGCTCCGTCAGCCGCTCGTCGCCCTCCCGCCGTCCGTCGGCCGAACGTGCCGCGCCCGCCTCGAACTCGGCCACACGCGCCTGCGCTTCGGCCAGTTGGGTCTTCGCATCGTCGAGTTCGTCCGAAACCATGATGGCGGCCATCACCATCATGCGCAGGTCGCCGATCTCGCCGAACGAGCCTCGCAGTTCCGCGACGCGCGCGTCGAGCCCGGCGGCCAGGCCCTCGAGATGCGCTTCCTCGCCTTCGGCGCAGGCCATGCGGTAGGTCTTGCCATCGATGGTGACGACGATCTGGGGCATGGGCCTTCAAGTCTCCGCTGAAACGGGTCGGTTCAGGCTCGGCGCTCGGCCAGAACGTCGCGGATGGATTCCATCGCGTTCACCAGCCGGCGCGAGACTTCCCGGTTGGCCGCCTCCAGGCGCTGCGCCCGCGTCAGGGCGGTGTCGAGTTCGCCGGCGAGGCGGGAGCGATCGGCCGTCATCCGCTGCACTTCCTCCTCTACCGACAGGACGACATGGTCGCGGGACAAACGCGCGTCGACGGCGTTCTCCAATCGCTCCAGAGCCTTCTGGAGCCGATAGGTCGCATCGCCCAGCGGGTTTCCCGCATCCATCATTTGCCCTCCGCCGTCGAGGTTGCGCATCGAACGCCCGGCGGGGCGCGCGAGCGCGGTCGTGTTTCACGCTTTAACGTGACCGACCACGGTTTGAAAAGCGCCGAAGGCAGGACGAGGCCCGTTTCGCCCGCGTGATTGACACGCGTGGAGTACCTATGATGTGTGCCAACCGAACGACGAATCCTCTTAATCGCCACGGGCGAAGCCGCGGAGGAATGCGCGACGGATGATGGCCCGGCACGACTTGCAACGGCAGGCGGAGGATGTCCGCGCGGCCGTTTCGGCGACCTCGATCATGGTCGCGCCCTCGCATCGTCATCCACCCGTCATCGCCGTCCCGCACACCCTCCCTTCGCGGAACGAGCGCGCCCGGCGCGGCTGACATCGAACGCCCGAGGCCCTATCTCGGGCCGGGACCACCCATTCGCCGCGCCCTTTCGGGCAGGCTTCGGACGCTCCGGCCATTCCGGCCGCGTCCCTTGAGGAGAAGAAGACCATGGCAGTTCGCGTCGCCATCAACGGTTTCGGTCGCATCGGCCGCAACGTTCTGCGCGCCATCATCGAGTCCGGCCGCACCGACGTCGAAGTGGTCGCCATCAACGACCTCGGCCCGGTCGAGACCAACGCTCACCTGATCCGCTACGATTCGGTCCATGGCCGCTTTCCCGGCACCGTGAAGGTCGACGGCAACACGATCGACGTCGGGCGCGGGCCCATGCGCGTGACCGCCGAGCGCGATCCGAAGAACCTGCCCTGGGGCGAGCTCGGCATCGACATCGCCTTCGAATGCACCGGCATCTTCACCGACCCGGCCAAGGCCTCGGCGCACCTGGAAGCGGGCGCCAAGAAGGTGCTGATCTCCGGCCCGCTGACCAACGCGGCCGACGAAAAGACGGTGGTCTTCGGCGTCAACGACAAGACGCTGAAGGCGAGCGACCGGATCGTCTCCAACGCGTCCTGCACGACGAACTGCCTCGCCCCGGTCGCCAAGGTCCTGGATGAAGCCATCGGCATCGAGACCGGCTTCATGACCACGATCCATTCCTACACCGGCGACCAGCCGACGCTCGACACGATGCACAAGGACCTCTACCGGGCGCGCGCCGCCGCCCTGTCGATGATCCCGACCTCGACGGGCGCGGCCAAGGCGCTCGGCCTCGTCCTGCCGCAGCTCAAGGGCAAGCTCGACGGATCCTCGATCCGCGTGCCGACGCCGAATGTGTCGGTGGTGGACTTCAAGTTCACCGCCAAGCGAGACACCACGGTCGAGGAAGTGCAGAACGCCATCCGCGCGGCCGCCGAAGGCCCGCTCAAGGGCATCCTCGGCTACACGCTCGACCCGAACGTGTCGGTGGACTTCAACCACGACCCGCACTCCTCCATCTTCGCCATGGATCAGGTGAAGGTGCTCGGCGGCAACTTCGTGCGCATCCTGTCCTGGTACGACAACGAGTGGGGCTTCTCCAACCGCATGTCGGACACCGCGATCGCGATGCACAACGCCGCCTGAGGTCGATCATGGGCTTCCGGCCTCTCCCCTCCCGCGATGTCCGCTGGGCGCCCGTCGAGGGCGAGGGGCTGGAGCATCTGCATCTTTCGGCGACGCCTTCGGGCGTCGTCGCACGCTCGGCCGTCATCGGCGAGCGGGGCGGCATCGCCTACGGCATCTTCTACGAGATCCACCTCGACGCCGGCTGGCGGGTGGAGCGGTTCGAGATTTCGACGGCGCGGGGGCAGCGGCTGGCGCTGACGCAGGAAGCGACGGGGCGCTGGACCGACGAGAGCGGCGCGCATCGGACCGCGCTGGACGGCTGCATCGACATTGACCTCGCCGGAACACCGTTCACCAACACGCTCCCGATCCGCCGCCTCGCCGGCCGCCTGTCGCAGCCGGCGGACCTGCGCATGCTCTACGTGCGCTTCGACACGTTCGAGCCGCTGGTGGACGAGCAGCGATATACCGAACTGTCACCCACCCTGTTCCGCTACGAGGCAATGGACCGCAGTTTCTCGGTCGAACTGCCTGTCGACGAAGACGGGCTGGTGATCGACTACCCGACTCTCTTCAAGCGCGTCTGACGCAAAGCGCCATCACCCCATACGGAGCCCACGCCATGACCCTGTTCAAGACGCTCGACGACGCCGCGCTTTCGAGCAAGCGCGTCCTGGTGCGCGTGGACCTCAACGTGCCGATGAAGGACGGCAGGGTCACGGACGCGACGCGCATCGAGCGCATCCTGCCGACGATCCGCGAGATCGCGGACAAGGGCGGCCGCGCCATCCTGCTCGCCCATTTCGGCCGCCCGAAGGGCAAGGTCGATCCCGCGCAGTCGCTGGCGCCGATCGTGCCCGTTCTGGCGGAAAAGCTCGGCAAGCCGGTCGGCTTTGCCGAGGACTGCGTCGGCCCGGTCGCCGATGGCATTGTCGCCAACATGAAGGACGGCGACGTCCTGCTTCTGGAGAACACGCGCTTCCACGAGGGCGAAGAGAAGAACGACGAGACCTTCGTCTCGCAGCTCGCCGCGCTCGGCGACGTCTACGTGAACGACGCGTTCTCCGCCGCGCACCGCGCCCATGCCTCGACCGAAGGGCTCGCGCATCATCTGCCCTCCTATGCCGGCCGCACGATGCAGGCCGAACTGGAAGCCCTGGAAAAGGGTCTCGGCAATCCGGAAAAGCCGGTCGTCGCGATCGTCGGCGGCGCCAAGGTCTCGACCAAGATCGACCTCCTGCAGAACCTCGTCACCAAGGTCGATTGCCTCGTGATCGGCGGCGGCATGGCCAATACGTTCCTGGCCGCGCTCAGCAAGGATGTCGGCAAGTCGCTCTGCGAGCATGATCTGGCGGGAACCGCCAACGAGATCATGGCGGCCGCGGAAAGGAGCGGCTGCACGATCCTCCTGCCGGTGGACGCTGTGGTCGCGCGCGAGTTCAAGGCGAACGCGGCGAACGAGACGGTATCTGTCGACGCCGTGCCGGGCGACGCCATGATCCTCGACGTCGGCCCGGCCAGCGTCGGCGCGATTTCCGAGTGGATCGACAAGTCGAAGACGCTGGTCTGGAACGGCCCGCTCGGCGCCTTCGAGATCGAGCCGTTCGACAAGGCGACGATGGCGGCCGCGCGCCATGCCGCCGCGCGCACCGACGAGGGCCAGCTCGTGTCGGTCGCCGGCGGCGGCGACACGGTCGCAGCTCTCAACCAGGCAGGCGTGTCCGAGCGCTTCTCCTACGTCTCGACCGCCGGCGGCGCCTTCCTCGAATGGATGGAAGGCAAGCCGCTGCCGGGCGTCGACGCGCTCAAGGCCTGAGGGCTGCCCCGCGATGAACACGGCCCTCGCCTCGTGGCTGCTCCTGCCTGTCTATATCTGGCAGGGCATCGGCATCCGGCGGCGCATCGAACGGATGCTGCCGCCGACGGGCCCGAGCCACGGCGTGTCGGGATCCGAAGCCGCGCCGGCGGCGAACGCCATCCGCCTTCTGGTGCTCGGCGATTCGTCGGCGGCGGGCGTCGGCGTCGATCGCATCGAGGAGGGGCTGGCGGCCCGGCTAGCCGAGCGCATGCACGCGCTGACGGGCCGAACCGTCGTCTGGCGCGCGGTGGGGTCCAACTCGGCCGTTTCGGCCGATGTGCGCGACCTGATCGTCCCCAACATCGCACGCGACGCCTTCACCCACATTCTTCTCAGCGTCGGCACCAACGACGTGAAGAACTTCCACTCCACGCGGCGCTTCAAGCGCGGCTTCGGCGGGCTTCTCTACGCGTTGCGCGCCCGCTGGCCGGATGCGCGCATCGTCTGGTCGCCTCCGGTGGACATGCTGCGCGTGCCGGCCCTGCCGCGCGGTCTCGCCCACGTCCTCAGCCTGCGCGAGCGGATGCTGGCGCGGCTCGGCAAGCGGCTGTGCCTAGAGCGCGGCGTCGTGCCGGCGACCACGCTTCCCCGCGTCGAGCCGGCGGGGTTCTCGCGCGACGGCTTCCACGCCTCGGCGGCCGGAGCGGCCTACGCGGCGGGGCATCTTGCGCCCTACGTCCTTGGAAACAACCCGGCGCCAAGCTGAACGCAGCCTGAACGGAAAGGTCGGAGCGAAATAGAGCCAAACATTTCAGCTTCAAGTCGGCTTAGTCGTGTTTTGGACAAAAACCGGCGCGAATGAGCGCCGCGCTTTTGAGGCGGCTCATGATTCGAGCCGTCGCGCCGATGATCGATGGCTGCCATGTCCGCTGCATCTCAAGCCTTCCAAGCCTATGTCCAAGCCATTCGCCTGCTGGCACCTGAGCGCGGCCGGGCATCCGGCATCGTCCTGGCCGGCGTCGCGCTGGCCGGCATCCAGGTGGCGGAGCCCGTTCTTTTCGGCCATGCGATCAACGCCCTTCTGGCACGCGAGAACGCGCTCGGTCTCGTGCTCCTGTGGGGCGCGGCGAGCTTCGTGTCGTTTCTGGCAGCCATGGCGATCTCGCTCCTTTGCGACCGCCTGATGCATCGCCGACGTCTGGCAGCCATGGGCACGTTCTTCGAGCATGTTCTGGCGCTTCCCGCCTCGTTCCACTCGCGCTCCCAGTCGGGAAGCCTGATGCGCATCATGACGTCGGGCGTCGATACGCTGTTCAACTTCTGGCTGCCGCTCTTTCGAGAGCAGATCGGCAATTTCGTCGCGCTCGGCGTGCTCGTGCCGGTCGCGTTCTGGATGAACTGGCGGCTGGCGTCTCTTCTCGGCGTGCTGATCGGCGTCTACACGATCGTCAATCTCGCGGTGGTGCGGCGCACGTCGGGCGGCCAGAGCCATGTGGAGGGTCACTTCACGCAGGTGTCGGGCACGGTCGGCGAGTTGTTCGGCAACGCCACGATGCTGCAGAGCTTCCTCGCCGTGCCGCTCGAGGTGCGCTCGATCCGCTCTTCGCTCGACCGCATCCTCGCCGCGCAATATCCGGTGCTCAACTGGTGGGCCGTGATGGCGGTGCTGACGCGTGGCGCCTCGTCCATCTCGATCGTCTCGATCTTCGCCTACGGCTCGTGGCTCGCCTCGCACGGGCAGTCGAGCGTCGGCGAGATCGTTTCCTTCGTCGGCTTCGCGACGCTCCTGATTGGCCGGCTTGACCAGCTCACGGGCTTCTTGATGAGCCTCTTCACCCGCGCGCCGATGCTGGTGCAGTTCTTCGGCGTCCTGCGCGAGCGCTCCGACGTGATCGAGTTCACCGACGCGGTCCCGCTTGAGGTCACGCAAGGGCGCGTGCGCTTCGAAAACGTCTCCTTCCAGTACCCGCAAGGGTCGGGCGCTATCCGCGGGCTCGACTTCGAGGTGGCGCCCGGCGAAACGGTTGCCATCGTCGGCCCGACCGGTTCGGGCAAGTCCACCGCCCTTTCCCTCCTCCAGCGCGCCTACGATCCCGAAAAGGGTCGCATCACGATCGACGGGCAGGACATTCGCCACGTGACGCTGAACTCGCTGCGCGGCTCGATCGGCGTGGTCTTCCAGGAAGCCGGCCTTTTCAGCCGCTCGGTCGGTGAGAACATCGCGATCGGCCGGCCCGAGGCCTCGATGGCCGAGATCGAGGAAGCCGCCAGGCTCGCGGGCGCCTACGACTTCATCACGGGCAAGCCGGAGGGCTTCGCCGCGCCTGTCGGCGAGCGCGGCGCCGGGCTGTCGGGCGGCGAACGCCAGCGCCTTGCGATCGCGCGCGCGCTTCTGAAGGACGCGCCGATCCTGATCCTCGACGAGGCCACCTCCGCGCTCGACACCGCGACGGAAACCCGCCTCCAGGGCGCACTGGAGCGTCTGCGCAAGGGGCGCACGACCTTCGTCATCGCGCATCGCCTGTCCACCATCCGGTCGGCCGACAAGATCCTCGTCCTCGACAACGGCTCGATCGCCGAATGCGGCACGTTCGACGAACTGGTCGAGCGCGGTGGCATCTTCGCCGGCTTGGCGCGTGATGCCGGCGTCGCGGCCAAGCGGCAGGCGATGCCCGAGCCGCAATACGCCTATCTCGAAGCCGCCGAATAGACGCGAAGGATCAGCCGGCGGGGCGGGACGCCTTCTCGGGCAGGGGAAACAGGGTCGCGAACCGGCGCGCCAGCGCCCGGTCTCCCTCGATCCGCAACGTCCCGCCGTCTTCCAGCACTTCGAGCGGCTGGCCGCCATAGATGGCGGCCGCCACGGCCGGCGCCTCCCCTGCGAAAACGGCATCGGCCGCGTCGATGGAGCCTGCCGCCACGAGAAGCCGACCGTCCCCCACCGTCGCGATCAGCATCTCGCGACCGAGGCGGAAACCGACCCGCGCGGAAAAATCACCTGCCATCCCCGCGTCGAACATCGTGCGAAGCGAGAGCATCAGCGAAGCGCTGGAAAAGCTCGCCGAAGGGTCGTGAAACGGCGAGCGAGCGCCCCAGCGTCCCAGGACGCGAAGGATTGGCTCGGCCTCGTATCCCCATGCCGTCAGCTCGTAGACCTTCGCGGCTGACGGCGGCAGCAGCGTGCGCCGCTGGAGAACGCCCGCCTCCTCCAGCCATTGAAGGCGCTGCGTCAGGATGTTGGCGCTGATGCCCGGCAGGCCGGCGCGAAGATCGCTGAACCGGCGCGGTCCCGTCATCATTTCGCGGACCACGAGAAGCGTCCAGCGCTCGCCCAGAAGCTCCATGGCATGGGCCGCCGCGCAGGCATCGAGGTAGTGCCAACGCCGGTCGCTTGCCGCTCGATCGTCTTTAGTTTCTTTTTCTAACTTCATTGTTGCTTTTAATAACTATCTGCGAGATGCTGCGTCAAGCGGACGGGACGGATTTCCGCGGCACTGGAGGATAAGTCAGGATGAGCCAGTTGATCTTCATCAATCTCCCGGTGCGGGACCTCGCGACGTCGACCGCCTTCTACGAGGCGGTGGGCGGGCCACGGAACCGGCAGTTCAGCGACGAAACGGCAAGCTGCATCGTGGTTTCGGACGTCATCCATGTGATGCTGCTGACGCACGAGAAGTTCATGCAGTTCTCGCCACGTCCGATCTCCGATGCCCGCAAAACGGCACAGGTTCTTTTGTGCCTGTCGACAGAGACCCGGGGGGATGTCGACGCATGGGTGGAAAAGGCGGTCGCCGCCGGCGGCGTGGCGGACCCGACTCCGACACAGAATCACGGCTTCATGTACGGACGTTCGTTCGAGGACCCGGATGGCCATATCTGGGAGATCGCCTGGATGGATCCCGCGGCCCTCCCGGGCTTTCAGCAAACTGCCGAGACTGTCGCTTGAATCGCCCCGCGCATGGAGAGACCAGCCATGAGCTATGTCGAAGGTTTCCTGATTCCGGTCCCGCATGACAAGCGGGACGCCTACCTCGCCGTGGCGGAGAAGGCCGCCCCGATCTTCCGGGAATATGGCGCGACGGAGGTCGTCGAGTGCTGGGGGCAGGATCTCCAGGACGGCAAGGTCACGGATTTCAGAAAAGCCGTAAAGGCGGAAGCCGACGAGAACGTCGTCTTCTCGTGGATCGTCTACCCCTCCAAGGCGGTGCGGGACGAGGCGGTCCAAAAGGTCTTCTCCGACCCGCGCATGCAATTCGACAACGACGAGATGCCCTTCTCGATGCAGCGCATGATCTTCGGAGGTTTCGAGACCATGCTCCGGCAGGGGGACTGAGCGCCCTATTCCGCTTCGTCCTCGTATCCGACGAGATGGAGCGGGCGGGCGCGCACGCCGCGCAGCGCGCACCAGCGCACCAACGCCTCCTCGCGCCCATGGGTCACCCAGACTTCCTGCGGCGCGATCTCGGCAATGGTCTCGATCAATTCGTCCCAGTCGCAGTGATCCGACAGGATCAGGGGCAGTTCCACGCCGCGCTGGCGCGCCCGCTGGCGCACGCGCATCCAGCCGCTCGCAAAGCACGAGACTGGATCGGGAAAGCGCCGCGCCCACTTGTCGGCAAAGGCGGAGGGCGGCCCAACGATGATGGCACCCGCGAACTCACTCTTCGCCGCCCCTTCGTCGCTCTTGCCCCGTGCGATCGTCGCCGGACGCAGGTCTCCCAGATCGATCCCCTCCCGCTCGTAGAAGTCGCAGAGCTTCTTAAGGGCACCGTGGATATAGATCGGTTCGCGGTAGCCCTCCTCGCGCAGCATGCGGATGACGCGCTGCGCCTTGCCAAGCGCATAGGCGCCGACGAGATGGGCGCGTTCGGGAAACTGACGGGTGGACTGGATCAGCTTACGCACCTCGCCGCGGCTGTCGGGATGGCGAAACACGGGAAGCGCGAAGGTCGCCTCGGTGATGAAGACGTCGCAGGGCACCGGCTCGAAGGGCTCGGCGGTCGGGTCCTCGCGTCGCTTGTAGTCGCCCGACGCGACGATGCGCATCCCCTCCCATTCCACCAGGATTTGCGCCGAACCAAGGACGTGACCGGCCGGATGGAAGGAAACCGAAACGCCGTTGATCTGCGTCCGCTCGCCCCATTCGGCGACCTGCCGGACCTCGGCGAAATCCTCGCCGTAGCGCAGCGCCATGATGTCGAGCGTCCGGCGCGTGGCGAGGACGCTCGCATTGCCCGGTCGCGCGTGATCGGCGTGACCGTGCGTCACCAGTGCGCGATCCACGGGCCGCACGGGGTCGATGTAGAAGTTTCCCGGCGGGCAGAAGAGCCCTTCGGGCGTCGGACGCAGGAGGTCTTCGAAGCGCGGCATGGGACGATAGATAGGGTGGCGTTTCGCCGGGGTAAGCGAAGCCGCTTGCATCCGGGGCCGGTTGCCCTCCATACCGCCTCGCGCCCCTTTCGGAACCCTTGGCCCCTTGCTCCAGACCACGCACCGTTCCGGCGACCCGCTCGCCGATCGCCGCGCCGACTATGCCGAAGCCTACGCCCGGGCGGGCGAGCTCGAGGCGGCGGCCGATCTGATGCGTCAGGCGGTGGAGCGCGCGCCCGGCTGGCTGCTCGGCCGCGTTCGCTGGGCCGAGTTGGCCGGCGAGGCCGGAGACCGGGAGACGGCGGCCGAGATCCTGCGCGCCGTTCTCGCCGAGGACGAGCTCGACCCTTACGGTGCCTCGCTGAAGCTCGCGCGCATCGGCGAAGCGCCGGTGCCGAGCGCGCCCTCGCCGAGTTTCGTCGCCGGCCTGTTCGACCAATATGCCGACACCTTCGAGGACTCGCTGGTGCGCCGGCTCGGATACAGCGTGCCTGATAAGCTGATCGAGATGCTGCTCGGCGCC
This sequence comes from Aureimonas sp. ME7, assembly GCF_903970965.1. Classification (GTDB taxonomy): domain Bacteria; phylum Pseudomonadota; class Alphaproteobacteria; order Rhizobiales; family Rhizobiaceae; genus Aureimonas. Next base: position 57,289 of record NZ_CAJCKW010000011.1, read on the forward strand.
GGCATGCCGAACTCGCTTTCGTCCGCCTTGGATCTCGGCTGTGGAACGGGCCTGATGGGCGAGCGGCTGCGCCCCCACTGCGCGCGGCTTCACGGTATAGACCTATCGACCGGAATGCTGGACAAGGCGCGCGGGAAGGCGATCTACGACGATCTTCGCGAAGGCGACATACTTGATGCCGCACGCGCGGACGGGCGCCCCTACGATCTCGTCACCGCCGCCGACGTCCTGATCTATCTCGGCGATCTTCGCCCGCTCTTCGATCGCCTCGCCACCCTTCAGGAGGTCGGCGGATGGCTCGGTCTATCCACTGAGTCCAACAAGGCGACGGACGACTTCGTCCTGCGCCCTTCCCTGCGTTATGCTCACGCGCCCGCCTACGTTGCTCGGCTTCTCCCTGAGGCCGGCTACGAGTTGCGGGCCGAGCGATCGGTCGTGGTCCGCCTCGATCGGGGCGAGCCCGTGCCGGGCACGATTCTCGTCGCCCGTCGTGTTTGAAGTTCGGAGAAGAGCGTGAGTTTGAAAGAGACCGAACGAGCCGGCGAGCGCTTGGAACAGGAATCCGCGAAGCGCGCGCACCGCTTCGGTTCCTGGGCCTCGACGGCGACCCGCCACAGCCCGTGGGAGGATGCACTGGGCATCGTCGCGGGGGTCACGCTGACGGCCGTCGGCATCTCGGTTCTCGGCTCGCTCGGCTTCCTGACCGGCGGGATGGCGGGCCTCGCCTTCGTGGTGCACTACCTTTCGGGGTGGAACTTCGGCCTCGTGTTCTTCTTGCTCAACCTGCCCTTTTACGGTCTCGCCATCGGTCGAATGGGCCGGGCCTTCACGATCAAGACGGCCTTCGCCGTCGTGCTGCTTTCGCTGATGACGGCGTTCAGCGGCGACTTTCTCCAGTTCGCCCATATCCAGCCGCTGTTCGGGGCCTGCCTCGGCGGCCTCATGCTCGGTTTCGGACTCCTCGCCCTGTTTCGCCATCGCTCAAGTGCGGGGGGCGTCGGTATCCTCGCCCTCTACCTGCAGGACCGTTTCGGCTGGCGCGCCGGGTTGACGCAGCTTGCCGTCGATCTTCTGGTGCTCGTCACCGCATTCACGGCCGTTTCTCCCGGCGCGGTCGCCTATTCCGTTCTCGGCGCTTTGGTGCTCAACCTGTTTCTGGCGATCAACCACCGGACGGACCGCTATCTCGCCGTCTGACATCTTGGCGGCAGGAGGGGGAGTCTTACCTCTTTCCTCGTGACCGCGCCGCTCCTCGCCCCTCCCCCGTCCTCGCCCGGCTTCGACCTGCCCGAACCCTTTTTGCGCTGGTTCGCGGACAAGGGATGGGCGCCGCGCCCGCACCAGCTCGATCTTCTGGCGCGTGCCGAAAACGGCGCCTCGGTTCTCCTGATCGCGCCAACGGGCGCCGGCAAGACGCTGGCCGGGTTCCTGCCCTCGCTGGTCGATCTGTCGCGGCGTGGCCGCCGCAAGCCCGGAACACGCCCTCCGGGTGTCCACACCCTCTACATCTCGCCGCTGAAGGCGCTGGCCACCGATATCCGGCGCAACCTGGAAAAGCCGGTCGAGGAGATTGGCCTCGGCGTCACGCTGGAAGCGCGCACCGGCGACACGTCTCAGTCGAAGCGCCAGCGGCAGAAGCTGAAGCCGCCCGACATCATGCTGACGACGCCGGAACAGCTGGCGCTCCTGATATCCGGCCCGGACGCCGACACGTTCTTCTCCGATCTCCGCTACGTCATCTTCGACGAGCTGCATTCGCTCGTCGCTTCCAAGCGCGGCCATCTTCTGGCGCTGGGGCTGGCGCGCCTTCGCAAGCTGCGGCCGGCGATCCAGACGATCGGCCTGTCGGCGACCGTGACCGATCCGGACGAGCTGCGCGAATGGCTGGTGGCGCAGGGGCCGAACGCCGCTGAGATGGCCGACCTCATCACCGTGGACGGCGGCGCACGGCCCGAAATCACCATCCTGAAGTCGCGCGAGCGCGTGCCCTGGCAGGGGCACATGGCGCGCTACGCGATGCCCGAAATCTATGAGGCGATCAAGGCGCACCGGACGACGCTGCTCTTCGTCAACACGCGCTCGCAGGCCGAGCTCCTGTTCCAGGAGCTTTGGCGCATCAACGAGGAAACGCTGCCCATCGCGCTTCACCACGGCTCGCTCGACGTCTCGCAGCGCCGCCGCGTCGAGGCCGCGATGGCGGCCAACGAGCTGCGCGCCGTGGTGGCAACCTCGACGCTCGATCTCGGCATCGACTGGGGCGACGTCGATCTCGTGGTGCATGTCGGCGCGCCCAAAGGCGCCTCGCGCCTCGCCCAGCGGATCGGGCGCGCCAATCACCGGATGGACGAGCCCTCGCGCGCCATTCTCGTGCCGGCCAACCGGTTCGAGGTGATGGAATGCCAAGCGGCGCTCGACGCCAACTATCTCGGCGCGCAGGATTCGCCGCCGATGCGCGAAGGCTGCCTCGACGTTCTCGCCCAGCACGTTCTCGGCATGGCCTGCGCCGCCCCGTTCCGATCGGACGATCTCCATGCCGAGGTCGTCACCGCCTCGCCCTACCGCGACCTCAACCGGGAGACGTTCGACCGGGTGGTCGATTTCGTGGCGACGGGGGGCTACTCGCTCAAGGTCTACGACCGCTACGCCAAGATCCGCCTGACGGAAGACGGAACGTGGCGGGTGACGCACCCGTCCGTCGTCCAAGGCTACCGAATGAACGCCGGGACGATCATCGAATCCGAAAGCCTGCTCGTTCGCCTGATCCGCGCCAAGACCCGAAGCGGCATGGCGCGCGGCGGGCCGGTGCTCGGCAAGATCGAGGAGAACTTCCTAGAGACCTTAGCGATAGGCGACACGTTCCTTTTCTCGGGGCAGGTGCTCAAGTTCGAAGGCATCCACGAGATGGAATGCCTTGTCACCAAGACGCGTGACGACGAGGCCAAGGTGCCGTACTACGGCGGCCAGAAGTTTCCGCTCACCACCTTTCTCGCCGCCAAGGTGCGAGAGATGCTGGCCGACCCGACGCAATGGGGCGCCCTGCCCTCCCAGGTCGGCGAATGGCTGGAGATTCAGAAACGCAAATCCGCCATTCCCGGCCCGAACGATCTCCTGATCGAGACCTTTCCGAACGGCAACCGCTTCTTCATGGTGGCCTATCCGTTCGAGGGGCGTCTGGCGCACCAGACGCTCGGCATGCTCTTGACACGCCGGCTGGAGCGGGCGCGGGCCAAACCCCTCGGGTTCGTGGCGACCGACTACGCCCTGTCGATCTGGGGCCGGGCGGACCTCGGCGAGATGATCGGCAGCGGTCGCCTATCCTTGGAAGAACTGTTCGGCGAGGACATGCTGGGCGACGACCTGGAAGCCTGGATGGCCGATTCCTGGCTTCTGAAGCGCACCTTTCGCCAATGTGCGGTGATCGCGGGGCTCGTGATGAAGCGCCAGCCTGGGCGGGAGAAGACCGGTCGGCAGATGACCGTCTCGTCTGATCTCGTCTACGACGTCCTGCGCGCACACGAGCCGGACCACATCCTCCTGCGCGCCACCTGGGCGGACGCGGCGACGGGACTTCTCGACGTGCGGCGCGTGTCCGACCTCCTCGCCCGCATCAAGCGGCATATCCTCCACAAGAATCTCGAAGAGATCTCGCCGCTCGCCGTTCCCATCATGCTGGAAGCGGGCCGCGAGCGCATCGAGGGCGAGGCGCGGGACGATCTCCTGGCCGAGGCGATGGAAGAGGAACTGATCATCAAGGCGCTCGGCGAGATGACGGATTTCCGGTCGAACTACCTGCGGTAAGCGAACCGCCGGTTCAGTAGCCTCCCGCCGATGTCAACCCGCCGAGGAAATCGGCGGCATCCCGGCGCATGGCCGCAACCTTGCGCTCGTCCATGCGATCGAGGGTCGAGATCGTGCGGGTCATCCGGTGATTGCGGGAAAGACGCTCGCGGTTGCGCGCCATGAAATCCCAATAGAGATAGTTGAACGGGCAAGCGTCCTCGCCCGTGCGCTGTTTCACGTCGTAGCGACAATGGCCGCAATAGTCCGACATCTTGTTGATGTAGTTGCCCGATGCGGCATAGGGCTTGGTGGCGAAGACACCGCCGTCGGCGTAGAGGATCATCCCGACGACATTGGGCATCTCCACCCATTCGTAGGCGTCGTGATAAACGACGAGGTACCATTCCTGCACCTCGCTTGGGGAAAGCCCCGCGAGGAGGCAGAAGTTGCCGATCACCATCAGGCGCTGGATATGGTGCGCGAAGGCGTGTTGGGCCGTTTCGCCGATCGCCTGGGCGAGGCAGTTCATCTCGGTCTCGCCCGTCCAGAAGAAATCGGGAAGCGGGCGCTCCGCCCCCAGTTCGTTGCGGGTCCCGTAGCCCGGCATCTCGCGCCAGTAGACGCCGCGAATAAACTCGCGCCAGCCGATGATCTGACGGATGAAGCCTTCCGCGGCGTTGAGCGGCGCCTTCGCTTTCCGATACGAGGCTTCTACTGCCTCGCAGCATTCTCGAGGGGTGAGCAGCCCGCAATTCATGACCGCCGAAAGATGCGAGTGGAAGAGCAGCGGCTCGCCCTGCCGCATCGCGTCCTCGTAGGTGCCGAAGTCCGGAAGCGCCGTGTCGACGAACCATGCGAGGTAGCGAACCGCGTCGCTACGCGTCACCGGATAGTCGAAATCCTCGAGCGAGCCGAAATGATTGCCGAAGCGCTGCGCCACGAGGTCGAGAACGTCTTGCGTCGTTTCGTCGGGTTCGAAGACGGGGCGAACCGGCACCGCGATGCGCTTAGGGAGAGGCTTGCGGTTCTCGGCGTCGAAGTTCCACCGCCCGCCCTCCGGCTTTCCGTCCGCCGTCATCAGGAAGCCGGTGCGCTCGCGCATGTGCCGGTAGAACGTCTCCATCAGGAGCGTCCGGCCTTCACCCGCCAGATCGGGAAACTCGTCCCACGGGCAAAGAAACCGGTCGTCGGGACGCAGTTCGACCGGCACGCCGAACGCAGCCTCCCACCCGCGCATCATCTCCAGGACTCGCCACTCGCTCGGCTCCGTGACGACGATGCGGGCGACCCGGTGCCGCTTCAGGGCCATTTCCAAGCTTTGCGTGAAGCTCGCCGCCCGATCCTCGCCGTCGAGCCGGATGTAGTCGACCCGGACGCCTTCGGCTTCGAGTTCCCCGGCGAAGTGGCGCATGGCTGCAAACAGGAAGGCGATCTTGCGCTGATGGTGGCGAACATAGGTCGCTTCCTCGTCGACCTCCGCCATCAACACCACGTCGCCGGGCTCGATGTCGGACAGGCTGGAAAGCCCACGCGTCAGTTGGTCGCCGAGAACGAAACGCAGGCTGGGCTTCAAGGGACGACTCCGGGAACGCACGCCGTAGGGTTCGACGCTCCGCTAGATGTCGGCCCTTCAGTGCCCTTCAAGGAAGCCGCGCCGCAAGGCCGCATCGCGCGAGGCCCTGCGGCAAGCCTTCAATGCCCCGCCGGCATGTCCAGCGCATCGCTTCGGTTCTGGACCGTCAGCTTGTCGACGAGGGTCTGCGAGGCGGCGTTGAGGCCAACGACGTCGACCACGGCGCCGTTTTTCCGGAACTTGAGGACGGCCTTATCAAGCGCGCCGACGCCCGTCAGGTCCCAGATATGGGCACGGCTGACGTCGATGGTCACGCGGTCCAGCTCCTCCCGGAAGTCGAAGCTTTGCGTGAATTGGCCGGCGGAGGCGAAGAAGACCTGGCCCTCCACATGGTAGGTTCGCGCTCGTCCGCCATCCGAAAGCTCGGAGGTGACGCGGAAGATCTGGGCGATCTTGGAGGCGAAGAAGAGGCCGGACAGGAGAACGCCGGCAAAGACGCCGAGCGCCAGATTGTGCGTCCACACGACGATGACGACGACGGCCAGCATCACCACCGAAGAGCGGCGGGGATGGGTGACGAGGCTTTTCAGCGAGCCCCAGTCGAACGTGCCGATCGAGACCATGATCATGATGGCGACGAGCGCGGGCATCGGGATCACAGCGACCCAGGAGCCGAGCACCACGATCAGGAACAGGAGCGCGATCCCCGCAAAGAGACACGACAAGCGCCCTCGCCCGCCGGAGCGGATGTTGATGCCGGACTGGCCGATCATCGCGCAACCCGCCATGCCGCCGAAGAAGCCGGTGACGAAGTTGCCGACGCCCTGCCCGAAGCACTCGCGGTTCTTGTGCGAGGACGTGTCGGTGAGATCGTCCACCACCTGCGCGGTCATCAGCGATTCCAGAAGGCCGACGAGCGCGATCGCCACCGAATAGGGCAGGATGATGCGAAGCGTCTCGAGATCGAATGGAACATCCGGCACGAAGAAGGTCGGGAAGGAGGACGGCAGTTGGCCCATGTCGCCGACGGTGCGCACGTCGATGCCGAAGAACAGGACGACGGCGGTGATGACCACGATCGCGACCAGCGGCGACGGCACCGCCTTCGTGAGCCTCGGGAAGAGGTAGATGATGCCGAGCGCGGCGGCGACCAAGACATAGGTCATGTTCGGCACGCCGACGAGCTCGGGCATCTGCGCCAGGAAGATCAGGATCGCCAGCGCGTTGACGAAGCCGGTCATCACCGAGCGCGACACAAAGCGCATGAGATCGCCGAGGCGGCAGAAGCCGGCGACCATCTGGACGAGGCCGGCGAGGGTCGTCGCGGCGAAGAGATATTGCAGCCCGTGGTCGCGCACGAGCGTCACCATGAGGACGGCGGTCGCGGCGGTGGCTGCCGAGATCATGCCGGGCCGGCCGCCGAAGATGGCGGTCAACACCGCGATTGAGAACGAGGCGTAGAGGCCGACCTGCGGATCGACGCCGGCGATGATCGAGAAGGCGATCGCCTCCGGGATCAGGGCGAGCGCCACCACGAGGCCGGACAGAAGGTCGCCCCGCACATTGCCGAACCACTCGGCCTTCCAATTTTCAGTCGAGAACATAGGGAAACAACGAGGATCTCGACGACGTTTGCCCCTTCGCATGTCGGGTGCGGTCGGATGAACTTTGAGACTGCTTCGAATGTCCGCCGGGTCGGCTCGCCGGTTCTTTTCACACCTTGCTTCGTTGCCGATACTCACCGATGCCGCCGGCATCGGCTGCGATCGGCGCCTCGCAGGGCACGAAAACTCCTCGACGATCCTCCGCCGCGGACTTCCGAAACAGTCTCTGAAAACGTCGTCTGGATTGGCCGAGGGATAGGCGCCCGGCATAGCCACCCGGCAGGCCGGGTCCTTGTGCCCTTTCCTCTTGTCGCGTTCGGGCTCGGGAATCAAGTGCGGATCGTCGCAGTGCCTTGCCTTCGCCCCGTTTTTGGATTCGAAGAACGCTTGGAGAACATCGAGGACGACCCGACCCCCATGAACATGATCCAGCGGCGGATGCGGCAGGCCGAGGCGCAGGGGCTGGAAACGGCTGTGAACGGCGAGGTCATGGTGTGCGACCCGTCGGGCGCGCTTTATGCGCCGAGCGAACGTGTGCTCGTGGTGTCGGACCTGCATCTGGAGAAGGGCGCCGCCTTCGCGCGGCGCGGCATGTTTCTGCCGCCCTACGACACGGCTGCAACGCTCTCACTTCTCGAGGCGGCGATCGCGCGCTACGAGCCTCGCTGCATCGTCGCGCTCGGCGACAGCTTCCACGATCGGAACGGCGCGGCGCTGATGCCGGACGAGCCGCGGGATCGACTGAAGGCGCTGATGACGGGCCGGGACTGGATCTGGATCACCGGCAACCACGATCCCGAGCCGCCGGCCGATCTCGGCGGATTTTGCGCCGAGGAAGTGGCGATCGGAGCCTGGGTGCTGCGGCACGAGCCGACGCCCGGCCCGCGCGCCGGCGAGATCGCCGGCCACCTCCACCCCGTCGCCAAGGTGTCGGGCAACGGGCGCAGCGTTCGGGGGCCTTGCTTCGCTTCGGACGGGGCGCGAATGATCATGCCATCCTTCGGCGTGACCACCGGGGGGCTCAACGTTCTGAGCCCGCCCTTCGACGGTCTCTTCGACCTCGGCCGAGCGCGCGCCCACGTCATCGGTGTGTCGCGGATCTATCCGATCCCCTTCGCCGCGCTTTGCCGGAGCTGAAGCCTCAATAGGCGACGGGCTGGGCCGAGACGAAGGCGATGACCACCAGCGACAGGACGGCGACCGCCGTCAGCACGATGCGGAGCTGCGCGAACCAGGGCGTGACGATCCGCCCTTCGCGAATGGCGCCGACATCCCACACGCCTTGGACGACGAGCACGACGGCCAGCCCGACGAAGCTCCAGGGCGAGGGTAGGAGAACGCAGACCCAGGCGGCGATGGCCGGCAGCACCGAAATCGCGAGCGTCGTCGGGCTCTGGCGTCGCGGCTCGTTCAGCGCCGCGCCCCAGCGGATGCCGCCGAGAAACGACAGGATGATCGCCCCGTAGGACAGGATCACGAAGGGCAGGTCGGGCAGCGGAATGATCTCGGAGCCGATCGCGATCAGATAGGCGCCGACGACGAAGGGAATGAGCCCGCCGAGCCCGAGGATCCAGGCGGCTCGCACCATCTGCTCGGCCCGGCTGCGCGGCGGGTGGAGGGAAGCGTCGTCGTGCATGAGGGTCAGTCCCGTTTGAAGATGATCCGGCCGAACCAGCCGGTGAAGATCGCAACGCCCACCGCCAGGAGACCGTAGAGCCCGCCGTCGGTCGAAGCGAAGCGGGATATCTGGCTCTCGATCCCCGTCTTGACCACCCACAGATCCTCCGAACGCTCGCGAACGAAGACGCCGTCGCGAAAGAGGATCGCACGCGCCACATGGCGGCCCACCGGAAGGTCGGCCGGCAGGGTCAGGTTGGCGCGAAACAGGGTGGCGGAAACGAAGTCGATGTCGCCGACCGTTTCGGTGAAGAGGCCGCGCTGCGCGTTGAGGCGGCGAACGGCCTCGGCGAACTCCCGGCCGCGCTCGCTCTTAACTCCCTTGGCGTTGGGTGCCTCGAATTCGAGGTTCTCCGAACCGATGTCGAGTTGGCGCAGCGTCGTGGTCGGGGCGATGTCGCGCAGCGCGCGGGTGGATACGAGCGAATAGGAGCTCTGGACACCGTTGAAGCGCTCGGCGCCCCGGTTGATCCAAAGGCCGAAGAAGCGCTTCTTCTCGCGCACCACGATATCGCGCCTCGGCCCTTCCAGGATGACGACGATATCGTAGCGCCCCTGCCGGAGAAGGCGCTGGTCGGCATTGTCGAGCGCGCCGAAGACGACGAGACGCGCGCCTCCGAAGTTGGTGCCGACCGAGATGGTCTCGGTGGACAGGCCGATCTCGAACGTTTCGGGCGCGAGAGGGTTCGTCTGCGCAATGGCGGCGGGCGCGAGCAGGCAGAGCCCGGCGGCCAGGAGAAGCTGAAGCCCCCTCACCCGATCTCTCCGCTCGGCAGGGTGATGGAGTAGATCTCGCCCGGCATCAGCACGAGCTCGATCAGAAGGCGTCCGGCGACCGCAAGAACAAGGACGGCCAGAAGCGCGCGCAGCTGCTCGCCGCGCAGCTTGCGCCCTGCCTGCGCGCCGAACTGGGCACCGACGACGCCGCCCAGCATCAGGAGGAAGGCGAGGACGATATCGATCGTCTGATTGGTCGCCGCCTGGAGGACGGTGGTGACGGCCGCGGTGAACATGATCTGAACCAGCGAGGTGCCGATCACCACGCTGGTCGGCACGCGCAGGAGGTAGATCATGGCGGGGACCATGACGAAGCCGCCGCCGACGCCCATCACCGATCCGAGCATGCCGATCACGAAGCCGAGGCCGAGCACCGGCAGGAGCGAGACATAGAGCTTCGAGCGCTTGAAGCGCGTCTTGAACGGTAGGCGATGCACCCAGCTGTGATGGCCGGAGCGGCGCACGAGTTCGCCCGAGCCTCCGCTCCTGACGCGGCGCATGGCGCGCAGGCTCTCGTTCATCATCAAGGCGCCGACCGCGCCGAGCATCACGACGTAGAGGATCGACACGGCGAGATCGAGCTGCCCGATCCGCCGCAGGAGCGTATAGACCCACACGCCGAAGGCCGAGCCGAGGACGCCCCCGACGATCAGCATGAGCGCGAGCTTGAGATCGATCGTGCCCCGCTTCCAGTGCGCCAGGGCGCCGGAAAAGGAGGCGGCGATCACTTGATTGGCGCCCGTCGCGACCGCGACGGCGGGCGGAATGTTGTAGAAGATCAGGAGCGGCGTGATGAGAAAGCCGCCGCCGACCCCGAACATGCCGGATAGAAACCCGACCGCCGCCCCCATTCCGATGATGACGAAGATGTTGACGGTGATCTCTGCGATCGGGAGATAGAACGTCACGGGCCGATATCCGCCGAAACGATCCCTCGGGATCGAAAAAGGGGTTCGGACCTCATGGCCCGAACCCCCGACACAAGTCAAACCAAGCGTGCGATCTCCGGGAACGTCACGCGTCCTTGCGCTCCAGAAGGGCGCGGATCAGGCGCTCGTCGATCTTGCCGGTGGCTTCCATTCCGGCCTTGCCCTGGAACTGGCGGATCGCGGCTTCCGTCTGAGCGCCGGCCACGCCGTCCGGGCGGCCGGGATCGTAGCCGAGCTTGATCAGGATCGCCTGCACGTTGCGGATCGCGCGGGTCATGTCGACCGAGGCGGTGCGCTCCGGGGTGCCGGCCCAGTCGGCCGGCACGTCCACCGTGTTGGCTTCCTCGATCCGGGTTTCCGGCTTCCAGGCGGCGATCTCGGCGTCGAGACGCGCACGCTCCTCCTCGCCAAGGGTCTTGCCGACCTCGCCCTTCTTGGTTTCGGCGTCGGCGTCGCCGGCGCGACCGACGATGCCGAACCAGCGATAGGAGGTCGCCAGATCCTGCGGGACGCCGGCGCCGCGCGCATAAAGGATGCCGAGATTGTACTGGCTGTCGCGCATGCCGAACGCGGCGGCGCGGTTGAACCATTCGGCCGCCGTGGCGGGTTCCGACTTGCCGTCGATGCCGGTGGCGTAGAGCACCGCGAGATTGTGCATGGCGCGCACGTTGCCGTTCTCGGCGGCAAGACGATACCAGTCGCGGGCGGCGGCGGCGTTGCGGGGAACGCCGTTGCCCTTTTCGAACAAAGTGCCGAGGCTGTACTGCGCCGGCGCGAAGTCGCGAAGCGCGGCCTGTGCGAACCAAGCGACGGCCGCGGTCGGGTCGGAAGGCGCGTTGCGCCCTTCCATCAAGCGAAGGCCAACCTCGAAGAAGGCCATCGGGCTTTCGGTCTGGACCGCCTTCACCAGCGGCTCGGACGTGATGCCTGCGGGAAGCGCGGGAACGGCCCCTTGCGCGGTGGGAGGGAGATGCGAGCGCGCGCTCGCCACCAGCATGGCCTTGCCGTCCGTCTGCGTGCTCGTCGCTTCCGTCACGGTCGGCTGTGGGGTCTCGGCTTCGAGAGCCTCGGACGCCATCTCGGCGGCGGCAGGCACTTCCGGTTCGGAGACGAGCGGAGCGTTCGCTTCGGCGGCAGGTTCCGCAACGACGGCGTCCGACGTTGCCGACATGGGCGGAGCGTCCTCCGTTGCCGGGACATCGGCGACAACCGGGGCTTCCGCCTGCGCCATCGGGGCCGGTGCCGGCAGCGCCGTCTCGGCCGGCGCTTCGAGCGATGCGACGGCGACCGGGGGCTCCGACACGTCGGGGGACGGCGACAGGTAGTTGATGCCGAGCGGCACCGCCATCAGCGCCAGGAGCACGGCACCGACACCCATGAGGATCGGCTTGCGACGGCTGGCGCCCTTCCCGTCCCGGGTTTCCTCGCCACGCTCCTCGCGCTCGCGCAGGGCCTCGGCCTCGCTGGCGGCCGCCATAGCGGCCTTGCGCGCGGCGGCGATGAAGTCGGCCTTGGCCATCGGTTCGACCGAGGGCTGCTCGCCGCGCTGCTGCTGGCGCACGCGCTCGATGAGGGCCGCGATGTCCGGCGCGCCGGAGCCCGGCTCCAGCGGCCGGTTCGCCTCCCGCGTCAGAAGGCTGTCGGACGCGTCGAGCGCCGGCGCCTCGATCTCGACCGGCGGGGCCACGGCCTGCGGCTCCTCGACGATCGGCGTCGGGCGGATGCGCTCGGCCAGCGTCGGCTGCGGAGCCTCGACGGCAGCAGCCTTGCCGTTGCGGCGGGCGATATGGCGTTGCAGGGCGGCACGAAGGCCCTTCGGCTCTTCCTCCTCGACCGGCACGGAGGCGGCGGGGGAAAGGCGCGAGCGCGGCTCGAACTCGGCCATCGCGGCGGGTTCGACGGACGGCTGCTCCACGGGAGCTGCCACGACGGGGGCGGCGACAGCCGGGGCGATCGCCTTGCCGCGCAACTCGCCCTCAATCAGCGTCAGCCGCTCGACGATGCGCAGCAGCGTCGCATGAACGGCTTCGAAGATGCCGAAGGAACGCTCGTCGCTTTCGCGGCACAGGTCCTCCAGGTTGCGCAGATCCTGCGCAAGCTCACGCACGAAGCCGCTCTCGCGCCGCACGTCCTCGTCCTGCATGCGACGAACGGCCTCGTCGGCAGCGGCGCGCGCGGCGGCCACGACATGATCGCGGTTCTCGTCGAGCTGGCGCTCGATCGCTTCCAGGCGCTGCGTGACGGCCGCGCCGTCGTCGGAGCCCAGTCCCAGTCCCGGGGCGCCGGCCAGAAGCTCGGTCATGCGCTCGATCTGCGCTTCGAGCCCCGCGATCACATCCGGGTCGACACCGCGCGAGGAAGCGGATGCTTCCAGGCGCTGGGCGAGCGCGGCCAGCCGCGCTTCGAAGGCCGACGTGTCGGGCGCGCCGGCGCTGCGGAACAGGACTTCCACACGTTCGGACAGCGTGTCCAGCCGGCTTCCGAGATCTTCGTGGATCGACTGGGCACCCAGATCCTCGACGCGCTCGGTCAGCGCTACGATCTGCGCGGACAAGCCGTCGATATCGGACCGGTCGCCGAGGCGATCGATGCGACCGGCGAGATCGGCGACGCGCGCCTCGATCCGCTCCACCGGTGCCATGTCGATCTCGGCGATCGTGCGCGCGCCGGCCGAAGCCAGCGCCAGCGAGATCTCGTCGAGGCGCTCCTCGATCACTTCGAGATGCGACAGGTCGGGTTCGCGGATCTCGCGTGTCAACGCTTCGACACCAGCGGCCAGCGCCTGGATGCGCTGGTCCATCTGGTCGATCTGCAGGATTTCGGGCAGACCGACGAGGGCCTGCTCGATCTCGTCCATGCGGCCCGACAAGCGCTCGACGCTGGCTTCCAGCTCGCGAGGATGCAGGTCGTCGGCGAGCGCCGCGAACCGGGCGTCCAGTGCCTCCCTGCCGCTTTCGGCGACGAGGGTGTCGAGCTTGGTGCGCAGGGCGTCGAGTTCGGAGCGTAGGACGCGGGAAACCGACTCTTCCGTCTGAATGCGGACGGTGTCGACGTAGCGCGCCTCGAACTCCTCCCAGCGCTTCTGGACTTCGAGAACCTGGTCTTCGGTTGCCAGCGAACGCAGGGAGCCGCGAAGGCGCTCCAGCTCGACCTTGAGGTCGCGCTTGGCCTGCATGTCGAGGTCCATGCGCTCGGCGATCTGGGTTTCGAACGCGTCCCAGCGCTGCTGTACGGCTTCGAGCGATTCCTCGCGCGCCATCTGCGACACCAGGACAGCCACCGAATCGAGCTCCAGACGCAGCGCGTCGAGCGACGACTGGTCGGCGGTGCCGACGGTCAGCTCCGTCAGCGATTCCATGATCTCGAGGATCTCGTCGCCGATCCGGTCCGGCGCTTCGCGGGCCTCGATCATCCGCTTCAGATCGCCGAAGGACGCCTGGAGTTCGGAGATGCGATCCTCGCCGCCGTCGCCCAGGCGAGCGTGAATGTCGCCGCGCAGGTCGGACAGTTCGGCCGCCAGATCCTTGATCAGCGCGATCGCGGTGTTCTGCATCTGCAGCTGCTCGACCTCGGCCGCGATACCGCCGAGCCGACGATCGACGGTCGGCGAGCGAAGCGGCGCCCGCGTCTTGGGCGCCGGGGTCTGCGACACGACGTCGCCCGACAGCTGGCGCTCGACAGCCATGGTGGAGACGGCCGACGAGAGCGAAGGGCGCTTGGCTCGGCGCGCTTCGGCCACGGCGCGAAGGCGCTCGCCGGCCGTGGCAACGGGCACTTCGGCGGCCGGCAGCGGCGTGGCTTCGGCAGCAGGCGTCGGCTCCGGTTTGCCGGACGACAGGCGGCTCAGGCGACGCTCCAAGTCCTCCAGCGTCTTGGCCAGGGTGGAAACGGACGTGTCTGCGGGCTTCGTCGCCTCGCTGGCTCGCGGCTTCACTTGCGCTTCGTTCCGCGACATGTCCTCAAGCTCCTGTTGCCGCCAGCCCGCCGATCGGCCGTGATCCACGCTGCCAGATGAACGCCGACGGGCTTAACGAGCGGTTAAAACTCCAGCGGCACGTTAGGGATTTAAAAACCTAACCGGGAGCGAAGCTGGATTTACGGGACACCGGCCTTGTGTCCATCCGTCGGAACTCAATAAATAATTTGCAGCGGCAGGCTTACGAACCGACGACGCCTTCGCATATATCCGCAAGAGATTGCGGATGATGAGTGAGGCATCATGAAGCAACCTGTTGCGAGCGACTCGCGAGACGATACCGAGTTGAAGATCGGGATCGAGGACCTGCTTGGTTACTTCGCCAAACGCGAAGAGCGGGACGCCTCGAACGAAGGATTTCGCATCGGCGATCTCGCCCGCGAGTTCGGCGTATCCTTGCGAACGCTGCGCTTCTACGAGGATCGTGGGCTGATCAGCCCCGAACGGCGCGGCACCACCCGCATCTATTCCCGCCGCGACCGGATGCGCCTGCGCCTGGTGCTCTTGGCGAAGCTCCTCGGCTTCTCGCTGACGGAAGCCAAGCAGATCATCGAGATCTACCATCAGCCCGACGGTCGCACCAAGCAGATGGAGATCGCGCTGGAGCGGATGGAAGAACAGCGGATCCTTCTCCTGGAACAGAAAAGGGATCTCGAAGAGTCCCTGCATGCGATGGATGTAACGCTGGAATTCGTCCGCGACTCGCTGAAGGCGAATGCGGAATCTCGCTGAGGGAAATGCTGCCCGACCGTCTCGGCGATCGCGCTCCGTATCGGACGATCATGAACGAAGCGTTAAGATATTGCGGGGCTTGCCTTGCATTCCTGTCAGGGAACCTATGCGCCGAACGGGGTAGCTCTTTCTTTCGCGCCGCAGCATATCAGTGCGTAGGGAGCCAGATCGAGAATCCCGAAGAGGTTGTCATGCTTACCGTCCGCACCGAACGCTCCGGGTCGCTTCCGACCCAAATCGGCGCCAATTCCCGCCGTCCGGGCACAGCGGATCGTTCGCGCCCCGCCAGCCGTTACACCCATGGTACGTCTCGCCCGATGTATCTGGAAACCGAGCCGATGATCCATCTTCTGTCGATGCGCGGCTCGATGTTCGAATCCTCGGCGCCCCATCGTCCCTGATCGGCGAAACCTATCCTTTTTGAAAAAGGCCCGGCGTCCTGGACGCCGGGCCTTTCTCGTTCGACGGCATGCGTTCGGAAGGGCGCAAACGCCATCCCCGCGCTCGCCCTAGTCGAGCCGGTTCTGCGTCAGGTGGAGCGTGACCCATTCGCCGCGCCGAAGCGTCTTGCGGTGGAACAGCCCCTGAATGCGGTAGGCCGAGAGAACGGCGTCGCGCTGGCGATCGAGGATGCCCGACAGGACCACGTCCCCTCCCCGCGAGAGGTGACGCGCCATCTCGGGGGCGAGACGCATCAACGGACCGGCAAGGATGTTGGCGACGATGAGGTCGAACGGCGTGGCGCCGTGGAAGGCCGGTGAGGCGAAACCCGTCGCTGTCGCCGTGGTCACGAAGCGATGCACCCCGTTCTGACGCACGTTCTCGCGCGCGACGGCCACGGCCACCGGATCGATATCGGTGGCCAGAACCGGCCGGCGCGCCAGCTTGGCGAACCCGATCGCCAGAACCGCGCTGCCCGTTCCCAGGTCCAACGCATTGCGCGGCCGGCGGCGGCGGACCACCTCCTCGATCATCGACAGGCAGCCGGCCGTAGTGCCGTGGTGCCCGGTGCCGAAGGCCTGACCCGCCTCGATCTCGATCGCCAGATCGTTGGGCAGCACGCGAGCGCGGTCGTGCGCGCCGTGAACCAGGAAGCGTCCCGCCCGAACCGGCTTCAGATCCGCCAGAACCTGCGCCATCCAGTCGATGTCCGGCAGATCCTCGCGTTCCGGCTCATGCCCTTCGAACGCGTTGCGCACGTCGCTCTCGTCGACCGCTTCCGCGTCCTCGAAATAAACCGAAACCTCGAACACATCAGCCTTCTCGTCGATCTCGGTCAGCGCGACGGGGGCCCCCTCCTCCCCGAAGCGCTGGTCGAGATGGTCGTAGAGCGCCTCGGCGGCGGGGCGCGACGCGCGGGTGTGGAAACGAACCTGGCCCAACGAACGAGCACTCCTTCTGCCGGCATCAGGCTGCCGGTCTCAGATCAAAGACGGGCGAGACGCTCGAGCTTGGCGCGCGCAGTATCGGGGTTTTCGCCATAGGCGATGGTGCCGATGAACCGTCCCTGGCGATCCAGCATGATCACCGAGGCGGTGTGATCCATCGTGTAGTCGTCGCCCTGCGGCACCTTGCGCGAATAGGCGCCGTAGCCCTTCAGCATGGCCGCGACCGCCTCGGGCGATCCGGTGACCGCCGTGATGTCGTCGGATAGCGCACTGACATAGGTCTTCAGGATCTCGGGCGTGTCGCGCTCCGGGTCCACGGTCACGAAGACGATGGCAAGATCCTCGCCCTTTGCCTTCAGCGCCTTCTGCTGGGCCGAAAGCTCGAACAGGGTGGTCGGGCAGACGTCCGGACAATGAGTGAAGCCGAAGAACAAGGCGGTCGGGCGGGAGCGCAGAACCGCCTGCGTCACCGGCGCGTCGTTCTGGTCCACCAGCGTGAACGCGGTGCCGTAGGGTTCGCCCGCTTGCGAAACCTCCTGCATCTCGGATCGTCCGAAGAACCAGACCAGCACGAGCAACGCCAACACCGCCGCGACCAGGAACCATAGCGCGATGCGCATCAGCGGCAGTCGGCTGCGCGGCTTCGGGCTCGGCTTGCGCTCGGTCATGCAATTGCTCCTGTGTCGGGCCTTCGGATACATCAACGCGCCGCATGCTCCAAGTCGCGACGGTCGCGATATCGAGGACGGCCGTGCCCGCGGAGCGCCCAAGCGATGACCAACGATCCCGATCGTCGAGACGAGCTGCGGTTTCGCGACGACGAACCGCGCATTCATCCAAGCGCCGAACTCAAGGGAACGCGCCTCGGGCGCCATTGCGACATCGGCCCGCGCGTCGTCCTTCGCGACGTGACGCTCGGCGACTATTCCTATTTCGAGCGCGGCGGCGAGGCGACGCATGCGGCCATCGGCAAGTTCTGCTCGATCGCCGCGCAGGTGCGCCTCAACGCGCTGGAACACCCGATCGAGCGCGTGACGACGCACAAGATCACCTACCGCCCCAACGAATATTTCCGTTTCCTCGGCGTGGACGACGCCTTTCGCGAGCGGCGGCTCCAGCGCCGCGTCGAGGTCGGCCACGACGTCTGGATCGGCCACGGCGCGGTGATCCTGCCGGGCGTGAGCGTCGGCCACGGAGCGGTGATCGGCGCGGGGGCGGTGGTGACGCGCGACGT
Source organism: Aureimonas sp. ME7 (assembly GCF_903970965.1). Classification (GTDB taxonomy): domain Bacteria; phylum Pseudomonadota; class Alphaproteobacteria; order Rhizobiales; family Rhizobiaceae; genus Aureimonas. The sequence goes on from NZ_CAJCKW010000011.1 coordinate 74,959, forward strand.
CGCCCCGTATCTCGTCGCCGCCGGCGTTCCCGCCCGCCCCTTGCGCCCCCGCTTTCCCGCCGAGATCGTCGAGCGCTTCCTGCGCCTCGCCTGGTGGGACTGGCCGCGCGAGCGTCTCTTCGACGCGATCCCAGACATGCAGACGCTTTCGCCGGAGCACTTCCTGGCGCGCTGGGAAGATGCCGCTTCCTGACGCCGTCCTGATCGACAGATGCGGGAAGCGGATCCCCACAAGCAACTACGAGCTTTTATCGTCGCCCGATATACGAATTGAGCACCGACGCAAGAAGAGATCGGGGTCATCCGGCGGCGTGGCGGACGTCGAGAAAGTCGCTGTCGAACTTGTGATCGCGGCCTGACCACCGATCGAGCGCGAATCCTTTCCAGGGCTTGCGCACCACACCTATATGAAATCCGAAAAAGCATATCGGAGGATCGGATCACATGGGCACTTCCCGCACGATGCGCGGCTTGGCGTTGACGAGCGTCCTGGCTCTCACGTTCTCGCTGGCAGCCGTCGACTTTGCGGAGGCTCGGCGCGGCGGAAGCTTCGGCAGCCGCGGGGCGCGGACCTACCAGTCCGCACCGGCCACCAATACGGCACCGGCGGCGGCGCCCGTGCAGCGCTCGATGACCTCGCCGAACCAAGCGGCTCCGGCGGCCGGCGCGGCGGCGGGTGCGCGTTCGGGTGCGCGCTCCGGCCTGTTCGGCGGCGGCTTCGGCGGAGCGCTGATGCGCGGTCTCGTGATCGGCGGCCTCTTCGGGCTCCTGATGGGCACGGGCTTCGGCGGGCTTGCCGGGATGCTGGGTCTTCTGGTCCAGGCGGCGCTGATCGGCCTTCTCGTGTGGTTCGCGGTGCGGATGTTCCGCCGTCGCTCGGACCAGCCTTCCATGGCCGGCGGGCGTCCGAACGGCGCCGGGAATGCGGCGATGTTTAAAGGTCTTGGCGGGCAGAAGTCGCCGCAGGGCGGACAGGCCGCCGGTGCTCGCGGCTACGCGGGGCCGCAGGCCGTCGATACCGGACCGTCCGGGGTCGATCAGCTTCGCATCACGGCTGCCGATCTCGACATCTTCGAGCAGCGCTTGAAGACGCTGCAGGACGCGTTCAGCCGCGAGGACTACGCCAAGCTGCGCGAGATCACGACGCCGGAAGTCGCGTCCTACCTTTCGGAAGAACTCGCCAACAATGCAGCCAAGGGTCTGCGCGGCGAAGCGCGCGATGTGACGCTCCTGCAAGGCGACGTCGCGGAAAGCTGGAAGGAAGGCTCGCGCGAATACGCCACCGTCGCCATGCGCTATTCGATGATCGAAACGCTGCGCAACCGGGAAACGGGCGAGATCGTCGAAGGGGGCACGACGCCGGTCGAGTCCACGGAGGTCTGGACCTTCCTGCGAGACTTCAAGGACGAGTGGAAGCTGTCCGCCATCCAGGACGCCTGATCGCTTCGATCCGCGTCCCATGGAAAATGGCCCGTCCGGTTCGATCGACCGGGCGGGCTTTTCATGCGGAAGGTTTGAAGGGGTTGTGGGCGGTCGGACGACCTGCTCCACACCCTCGCTCGCCTTGAACTACACGGCTCGAAAACGCGTGGAACCTGCGCTCTAACCCGCTGCCCGCATGCGCGGGGCCGGCTCGCACAGGAAGCGCATCAAACGGCTGCCGAGGTCGGGCGTCAGGTCCACCACCGCCGAGAGGTCGCCGCCGCGCAGGGCCGCGCGATGCTTGCAGTCCGAGCGGAAACGGGAGGCGGGGCACGAGCAGGACAGGCGCGGAATGCCGCGAGCGTTGCGAACCGCCTCGATTTCGTAAGGCGTGCCCCGACTGCCCTCCACGAGAAAGCGTAGCGTCGCGTCAAGACGGCTGGCGCCTCGCGCTGCCAAGGCCCGCGCGGCAATCCCGCTTGGCCTCGGCGCCGTTGCGGGGGCAACTCGCTTCGCGAGGGCGCTCAGTTCCGCAAGATGGGCGATGTCCCGCGCGCCGGCATGGCGCACGCCCTCCAGGGCGATCGCCGCGCAGACGAAGGCGTCCTCGCCGGCATGGTGGTGCCGGAACCGAATGTCGAAGCGTTCGGCCAGCGCGGAAAGCTTGCGGCTCCCGGCGTCCGGCCAGAGACGGCGCGCCATGGCGACGGTACAGAACGAGCGGAAGGCGGGAAGGTCGAGCCCGTAGCGCGCGGCCGCCCCGCGCAGGACCCCCATGTCGAAGGATGCGTTGTGCGCCAGCACCAGCGCGCCATCGAAGTCGCCCTCGAGTGCCTGCCAGACGTCGGCGAAGGTCGGCGCGTCGCGTACGTCCTCGGGGCGGATGCCGTGGACGCGGATGTTGATCGGGTCGAAGCGCAGTTCCGGCGGGCGGATCAGAGTGTAGAACCGCCGCACGACCTTCCCGCCTTCCACGAAGGCGAGGCCGATGGCGCAGGCGCTGTCGGCGCTTCGGTTGGCGGTCTCGAAATCGAGGGCGACGACGGTCATCGGGGTCTTACGCGAGTTGGGGAAAGCCTCCCCCAGGTGAATCAGGCTTCGCCGATCAGGGCAAGCCATTCGTCTTCGCTGACGACCTTCACGCCGTGCTTCTGCGCGTCCGCGAGCTTGGAGCCGGCCCCCGGCCCCGCCACCACGAGGTCGGTCTTCTTCGACACCGAGCCGGACACCTTGGCGCCCAGCGCTTCCGCCCTCTCCTTCGCCTCCCCGCGCGTCATCTTCTCCAGCGTGCCGGTGAAGACGACGGTCTGGCCGACGACCGGCGACGAGGTCGGCGGCTGGGCGGCACGATCGTTGGTGGTCGAGACGCCGGCGGCCACCAGAGCCTCCACCGCTTCGCGGTTATGAGGCTCGGCGAAGAAGTGGATCAAGGAGAGGGTGGCGACGGTTCCGATGTCGCCGTCGCGCGTCAGCCGAAGGAACGCCTCGCCCGGCGCGCCCGCCTTGGCGCGGCGCAGCGCATCGGCAAAGCCTCTGCTCTCTTCGCCGTAGCGCTCGCGCAAGACGACGCGCTGGTTGGCCTTCAGGCCAAGGGCCGCGTCGCGAAGCGGCTGCCAATCAGGATCGGCCAGCCGCGCGTCCTCGACCGCCATCAGGCGCTCGAAGGTGACGCCGCCGATGCCCTGAAGGGCGTTGAGTTCGGCCCAGTCCTCGCCGGGACGGCCCGCACTCGCCGCGTCGATGCCCTCGATGAGCGCACGGATATCCCCGAAGTGCCGCGCGAGCGCTTTCGCCGAGCTTTCGCCGATCTCGGGAATGCCGAGCGCGAAGATGAACCGATCGAGCGCCACGGTGCGGCGCGTTTCGATGGCGGCCAGGAGGTTGTCGATCGCCTTGGTGGTTTCGTTGCGCTTGGCCGGCTTGGCGGGCTCCGTCTTGCCCTCGGCCTGACGCCGCGCATCCGACAGGGCACGGCGGCGCGCCTCGATCACCTCGCGCAGCCGATCGTAGGGCATGGCGAAGAGGTCGGCCGGCTGGCGCACGAGACCCGCGTCGTAAAGCTCCTCCACGAAGGTCTCGCCCAAACCCTCGATATCGAAGGCGTTGCGCGAGACGAAGTGCTTCAGCCCTTCCTTCGCCTGCGCAGGACAGGTCATCGCGGCCGTGCAGCGGCGCACCGAATCGAGGCGCCCGGTGCGCGGGTTGATCTCACGCTCGGCGCGCGAGCCGCAGATCGGGCAATGGTCGGGATAGGCGAACGGGACGGCATCGGCCGGCCGCTTTTCCAACAGGACGTCGACCACCTGTGGGATCACGTCGCCGGCGCGCTGCACCACGACCGTATCGCCGATCCGCACGTCGCGTCCGCCCCGGATCGGGTTGCCGTCGGCATCGCGCCCGGCCACATAGTCCTCGTTGTGCAGCGTCACGTTGGACACGACGACGCCGCCGACGCTCACCGGCGTCAGCTTGGCGAGCGGGGCGAGCTTGCCGGTGCGCCCGACATTGATCACGATCTCCTCGACCGTGGTGGTCGCCTGCTCTGCGGAGAACTTGTGCGCGATCGCCCAGCGCGGCGCACGCGACACGAAGCCGAGTTCCTCTTGCGCGCCGAGATCGTCCACCTTGTAGACGACGCCATCGATGTCGTAGCCGAGCGCGGCGCGCTGCGCCTCGATCAGGCGGTAGTGCTCGACAAGTCCGTCCACCGTCTCAAGATGGCGCATCAGAGCTTCCGCCCGCCCGTTCTGCGGCACGGCGTTGGTCTGGAAGCCCATGCCCTGCAGCGCGGCGACGACCTCGCTTTGGGTCGCGCCCGGCAGTTCGCTCGTCTCCCCCCAGGCATAGGCGAAGAAGCGCAACGGGCGTTGGCGCGTCACGCCCGCATCCTTCTGGCGGAGCGATCCGGCGGCGGCGTTGCGCGGGTTGGCGAACTGGCGCGCCTTCTTTTCCGCCTCCTCGCCACCGGCCTCGGCGAGCAGCCGGGCGTTGAGGGCCGCGAAATCGGCATGGGTCATGTAGACCTCGCCGCGCACCTCGAAGACGTCCGGCGCGAAGCCGATCAGCTCGTCCGGAATGTCGTCCAACGTGCGGGCATTGGCGGTCACGTCCTCGCCGACCTGCCCGTCGCCGCGCGTGGCGGCCGACACGAGCCGCCCCTTCTCGTAGCGAAGAGAAAGCGACAGGCCGTCGATCTTCGGCTCGGCGGTGATGGCGAGCTTCTCTTCCGTCCCCAGCCCGAGGAAGCGGCGGACTCGGCGAGCGAAGTCCGCGACGTCCTCGTCCGAGAACGCATTGTCGAGCGAGAGCATCGGCACCGCGTGGCGGATCTTGGCGAACTTGGAGGACGGCGCCGAGCCGACCTTGGCGGAGGGCGAATCGGCCCGCACGAGGTCGGGAAAGCGGGCCTCGATCGCGCCGTTGCGCCTACGTAGCGCATCGAACTCGGCGTCGGTGAGGGTCGGTGCGTCCTCCTCGTAATAGCGCCGGTCGTGCTCGGCCATTTCAGCGGCGAGACGCCCCAGCTCGGCTACAGCTTCGTCCCGCGTCAGCGTGTCGAGATCCGGGAACTCATCGATGGAGGGCATGGGCGACAAACTCGATCAAACGCAAGGATACGGGTCGTATCGATTCTGGGGCAGAAGCCAGGAATTTCACGCCTTGGCCGAATGCCTCAGCCGGCATGGTCGATCAGCCGGGCCGCCGCCGCACGCGCTTCGTCGGTGACGCGCTCGCCCGCCAGCATGCGCGCGATCTCCTCGCGGCGGGCGGGAGTGTCGATCGTGGCGACCCGCGTCGACAGGCGCTCGTCGCCCGGCACCATCTCGGCCTTGGAGATCAGGAGATGGGTCGTCGCGCGCGCGGCGACCTGCGGGGCGTGGGTGACGGACAGAACCTGGACGCGCGCGGCGAGGCGCGCCAGACGGCGGCCGATTGCATCGGCGACGGCGCCGCCGACCCCTGTGTCGATCTCGTCGAACACCAGCGTGGGCGCCGACCCTTTGTCGGCGAGCGCCACTTTCAGCGCGAGCAGGAAGCGCGAAAGCTCGCCGCCCGACGCCACCTTCATCATCGGACCGGCCCGCGTGCCGGGATTGGTGCGCACCCAGAACTCGGCCGTGTCGATGCCGGAGCCCGAACGAGACTCCGGGTCGCTCGTCAGCTCGACGATGAAGGCCGCGCGCTCAAGCTTCATGTCGGGCAGCTCGCCCATGACAGCCTCTTCCAGGAGGCGAGCGGTGGCGTGGCGCTTGACGGACAGATCGGCGGCCAGCTTGTCGAAGACCTCGCGGCGCGCGCCGACTTCCGCCTCCAGATGACCCAACCGCTCCTCGCCGGCATCGAGTTCGGCGAGATCGCCGACCATCTTGGCCGTCAGGTCGGCCAGCGCGTCCACCGGCACGTTGTATTTGCGCCCCGCCGCCCGCAGCGCGAAGAGCCGCTCCTCGCAACGCTCCAGCGCGCGCGGGTCGAACTCCAGCGAGCGGAGCGCCCCTTGCAGGCTCATCTGCGCATCCGACAGCGCGTCGAGCCCCGCTTCCAAGCGCTCGATCGCTTCGTCGAGGAGACCCGGCAACTCGTCCTTCTTGCGGTCGAGGCGGCGCAGGAGGCTGCCGAGCGCAGGGATGGGCGAAGCGGTGCCCGACAGTTCCTCGTTGGCGTCGTTGACGTCTGTCGCGATCTTTTCCGAGCGCATCATGGTTTGGCGCTGTTCGGCGAGTTCTTCTTCCTCGCCGGCGATCGGCGACAATTCGGAGAGTTCCTCGACCGACGAGCGCAGATAGTCCGCCTCGCGTGCGGCGGCCTCGACGCGGGCGCGGTGGCGCGTCAGCTCGGTCTCGGCCTTGCGCCAGTCGCCGAAGGCCTGGGCGACGGCCATCGCTTCGAGATTCAGGCCACCATACTCGTCGAGGAGGCGGCGATGAGCCTCCGGGTCCACCAGCGCCCGGTCGTCGTGCTGGCCGTGAATTTCCACGAGCGTCGCGCCGACTTCCTTCATCAAGGCGACGCTCGACGGCCGATCGTTGATGAAGACGCGCGTGCGCCCGTCCGCGCTCTGGATGCGGCGCAGGATCAGGTCACCGTCGTCGTCGTAGCCGTTGTCGGTGAGGACCCGGCGCGCGGGATGGGCGGCCGGCAGGTCGAAAACGGCCGACACCTCGCCCTGCTTCGAGCCGTGGCGAACGAGCCCACCGTCCCCTCGCCCGCCCAGCGCCAGCGACAGCGCATCCAAGAGGATGGACTTGCCGGCACCGGTCTCGCCGGTCAGCACCGAAAGGCCGTCGTTCAGGACAAGGTCGAGCTTGTCGATGAGAACGATGTCGCGGATCGAAAGGTGAACAAGCATCGAGGAGAAGCGCTAGACCGGCTCGCGACGGATGGCAACCGAGGAAGCGCGAAGATATGGCCGCCACGGTCGGGAGAGAAGAGGCGCACCGGCGCGCCCGCGTCGATTTGCGGGGTCGTGAAAAGAAAAAGGCCGGGCGAAGCCGGCCTCTTCGATTTCGTCAGGAGGTCAGGCGCGCGGCGGGCCGACTTCGCCGGCCGCGGCCCGCGCGTTGGCGGGCGTCCGGTCGGCGCCGGTGATGGCGCGCGTCGCATTGGAGAACCAGGACGTCGCTCCCCCGCTGCGCGGCTCCAGCCCCTTGGACTGAAGAAGCGCGTAGGAGTCCTTGTACCACTGAGACTCGGGGAAGTTCTGGCCAAGAACGGAGGCTGACGCCTGCGCTTCCTGGGTCAGGCCCATCGCGTAGTAGGTCTCGGTCAGGCGCGCCAGCGCCTCCTCGACGTGGCGGGTGTCGGGATAGGTGTCGACCACGTTCTTGAAGCGGTTGATTGCGGCGATGTACTCGCGGCGCTCCTGATAGTAGCGCCCGATCTGCATCTCCTTGCCGCCGAGCTGGTCCTTGGCGATGCGCAGCTTGGTGCGCGCGTCCTCGGCGTATTCGGAATTCGGATAGCGGTCGACCACTTCCTGCATCGCCTGCACGGCACGCCCGGTGTCGGTCTGGTCGCGCGTCACGTCCGGCATCTGGCGGAAGTAGGACAAGCCGATGATGTACTGCGCGTAGGCTGCGTCCTCGGAGCCGGGGTAGAGCGACAGGTAGCGGCGGGACGAGGACACCGCGTCGTCGTAGTTGCCGAGGCGGTAGTTGGTGAAGGCGCGCAGGACGAGCGCCTTGCGGGCGAACTCGGAATAGGGGTGCTGCCGGTCGATCGCCTGGAACTTGGCGGAGGCTTCCTTGAGATTGCCGGCGTCGAGATTGGCGAGGCCCTGATTGTAGAGCGTGTCGGCCGGCTCGGTCTGCGAGGCGAGCGCCAGCGCGTCGATATCCGTGTCCTTGCTCGACATGCAGCCCGAAAGAACGAAGCCGGAAGCCGCCATGGCCAGAGCCATCGGCACGACCGAGAAGCGGCCGGTCAGCGGCGTCTTGATTCCCATCGATCTGGTTCCCCTCAGGCTTTTCTCGAAACGGCACGCATCGCGAAGCCGGCTCAACTTCCTAGCCAACGTCCCTCGCCGCGACAACGCTTGAGGACAGGTCAAGACGCCTTTTTTAAGACTTGGGCTCGCGCTGGCGCGATCAGATCGTCTGCGGTCCGAGAGCGGGAACGGCGATCGCCGCCATGCCGGACTGGCGGCCGGGCTCCGCGCGGCGGGCGGGCGCCTCGATGAAGGCATGGGCCGCGGGGTCGGCGAGAAGCGCCTGCAGCGCCATGGCGTTGAGGCGATGGCCGCCCTTGTAGGAGCGGTAACAGCCGAGAACCCGCGCGCCGGCGAGCGCCTGGTCGCCGACGGCGTCCAGCGTCTTGTGACGAACGAACTCGTCCTCGTAGCGAAGGCCGTCCGGATTGATCACGCGATCGTCGTCACCGATCACGACCGAGTTTTCCAGCGAGGAGCCGAGCGCGTGGCCGGACGCCCAGAGACGCTCCACGTCCTTCATAAAGCCGAAGGTGCGCGCGCGCGCGAGCTGATCGCGAAAGGTCGCCGGCGTCAGGTCGGCGGCGAAGCGCTGGCGACCGATGGCAGCGGTGGCGAAATCGATCTCGATCTCGAAGCGGGTACCCTCGAACGGACGATACTCGGCATAGCCACCGTTCAATTCGACGCGAACTGGCTTCAGCACCTTGAGGAAACGGCGGGGCGCGCGCTGGGCGACGAGGCCGGCCGATTCGATGGCGCGAACGAACATGTCCGAGCCGCCGTCCATGATCGGGATCTCGTTGCCGTCGATCTGGACCACGACGTTGTCGACATCCATGGCGTAAAGCGCCGCCATGATGTGTTCGATGGTCGCGACATGCGCGCCCCGGCGATCGCCGACGATGGTCGATAGATCGGTGGAGGAGACGTTGGAGGAGATCGCGCGGATCTCCTGCACCAGACCCGACTCCTCGAACACGTGGAAGACGATGCCCGTGTCCGGCTCGGCGGGATGAAGCGAAAGTTCCACCAGCGCACCGTTGTGGACGCCGACGCCCTCGAACCCGATGCGCGCTCCGATCGTGTGCTGGCTCATGACCACTGTGGGCTGTCCCTTCATGCCGATCCGCAGGAACGCCTTCGCGACTGAAACGAAGATCCGGCGGGGAACTCTTCTCGGCTTTCGGAAGATCCGAAGGGGCGCGCGAAGCGTTTGAAATCTGTCACGTGATTTAGGTCGAGGTCCTATTTCGGCCAAATCACACATTCTTACCCAGTGTTACCGGAACAGGCGTTAAGCGTTGATTTACCTCAACAAAATCAGTCGCATAGCAAAAGGCCCGCCCTGTTTCCGGGGCGGGCCTTCGATGAAACGCGACGAGTTTGTGACCGTCAGTTGGACTGGCGGCGCAGGAAGGCCGGGATTTCCAACTGATCGTCTTCGCTCGCCGGACGCGTCGCGGTCTGCGGACGGGCGGCGGAGTCGGCCGCCTGACGGCGCGGCGCATAGGCGCTCTGCTCGGCCGGGCGGCGCTGGGCGGGAGCCGGGCGGACCGGATCGGCCAGGATCGCCTCGTCTTCCTCGCGGCGCGAGAGACCCGTCGTCAGGCGACGCAGAAGGCCCATCGGCCCGCGATCGTCACCCGATGCCTCGAGCGCGGCGTTGCGACGCTCGATTTCCGCCTGCACCACCGGCGGGAAGTCTTCCACGCGCGGCATGCGGGTCTGGACCGGCTGGCTCTGGACGGGCTGGCGAGGAGCCGGCGCGCGTGGCGCGACCTGGGCGATCTCGGCTTCGAGGGCGGCGGTGAAGTCGTCCTCGATGTCGGGCAGCGCCTGAGCCTGGACCGGCTGGGCATGGTAGGCGGGCTGGGCGGCGACCGGCGCGGGCATCGGCTGCTGCATGACCGGCGCCGGGGCCGGGACGTGGGCGACCGGAGCCGGCTGCGGCGCAGGCGCCGGGCGAGCCGCCACGGCGGGCGCCGTCGCGCGGGCTTCCGAGTGGCCGTAGACTTCCATGGCGGCCTTGTCGATGCCGGTGGCGACCACCGACACGCGGATCACGCCTTCCAGGTTCTCGTCGAAGGTCGCGCCGAGGATGATGTTGGCGTCCTGGTCGACTTCCTCGCGGATGCGGGTCGCCGCCTCGTCCACCTCGAACAGCGTCAGATCGCGCCCGCCGGTGATCGAGATCAGGAGGCCCTTGGCGCCCTTCATGGAGGTTTCGTCGAGAAGCGGGTTGGCGATCGCCGCCTCGGCGGCGGCCATGGCGCGGCCCTCGCCGGAGGCTTCGCCCGTGCCCATCATCGCCTTGCCCATCTCGCGCATCACGGAACGCACGTCCGCGAAGTCGAGGTTGATCAGGCCTTCCTTCACCATCAGGTCGGTGATGCAGGCGACGCCGGAATAGAGCACCTGGTCGGCCATGCCGAAGGCATCGGCGAAGGTGGTCTTGTCGTTGGCGATGCGGAAGAGGTTCTGATTGGGAATGACGATGAGCGTATCGACGTTCTTCTGCAGTTCCTCGATGCCCTGCTCGGCGATGCGCAGACGGCGCTGCCCCTCGAAGTGGAACGGCTTGGTGACGACGCCGACCGTCAGGATGCCCTTTTCGCGCGCCGCTCGGGCGACCACCGGGGCTGCGCCCGTGCCGGTGCCGCCGCCCATGCCGGCGGTGACGAAGCACATGTGCGAGCCGAGAAGGTGATCGCAGATCTCGTCGAGCGACTCTTCGGCGGCCGCGCGGCCGACTTCCGGCTGCGAGCCGGCGCCCAAGCCTTCGGTGACGGCGACGCCCATCTGGATGACGCGCTCGGCGCGCGAGGAGCGGAGCGCCTGCGCATCCGTGTTGGCGATCACGAACTCGACGCCCTCGAGCCCGGCGTTGATCATGTTGTTGACGGCATTGCAGCCGCCACCGCCCACACCGAACACGGTGATCCGCGGCTTCAGCTCGGTGATGTCCGGCTTCTGCAGGGTGATGCTCATCGTGGTTTCCTTGTCGCTGGGCCGTCTCGCCGCGCCGGCCGTCGGGTCTTTTGTGCCGGTGCGCGGCGCGCACCGATAGGGTTCGGGTGGGTCAGCTTCGCACGCGAAGCTTGTCAGAAACTCGGCTCAGAAACTTTGCTTGAGCCACGATCCGAAGCGGCCGACCCGTGTGCGGGGGTCGAGCGCGAAATCGATCATCGACTGTTCGGGCACGTGTTCCATGGACGCCACCTGCGGATAGATCAGAAGGCCGACCGCCGTGGCGAAGGCCGGGCTCTTGTTGGAAGCCGAAAGTCCGGCGACGCCGACCGGGCGCCCGAGCCGGACGTTGCGGTTGAGAAGCTGGCGCCCGGCATCCGACAGGCCGGCGAGCTGGCTGGCGCCGCCCGTCAGCACCACGCGCTTGCCGATCACGTGGCCGAGATTGGACGCGGCCAGCCGATCGCGGATCAGCTCCAGCGTTTCCTCGACGCGCGGGCGGATGATGCGCGCGATCAGCGAGCGCGACACCTGCACCGGCTGCTCGTTGCCCTCGTCGCCGAGCGGGGCGACGGACACGGTTTCGCCGTCCGCCATCAGGCTCGGCAGCGCGTTGCCGTGCATCACCTTCAGCCGTTCGGCCTGTTCGGGCCGGATCGACAGGCCGCGCGCCAGATCCATCGTGATGTGATGGCCGCCGAGCGCGACCGCGTCGGCATAGGCGAAGCGGCCGTTCTGGAAGATCGAGATCGTGGTGGAGCCGGCGCCCATGTCGATGCAGGCGGAGCCCATCAGCGCCTCGTCGTCGACAAGCGTCGACAGGCCGCTGGCATAGGGGGTCGCCACGAAAGCCTCGACCACGAGATGCGCACGGTTGATCGCGGCCTCGAGGTTGCGCAGAGGAGTTTCCTCGGCTGACAGGATGTGGAGATCGGCGCCGAGCTCCGAGCCGGTCATGCCGACGGGATTTTCGAGGTTGCCCTCGCCATCCAGCGACAGGTCGAAGGGCACGCGGTGCAGCGCGATCCGTCCTTCACGCATCGGATGGCGCGCCGCCTGGTTCAGCACCTGCTTCAGGTCGTTGTCGTCAACTTCGGCGCCCGACACGAGCCCGCGCGCCGAACCGCGCAGGCTTTTGAGGCGGCCGGCGCAGACCGAGACGATCAGCGACTCGATGGTCAACCCCGCCATGCGCTCGGCGGCGTCGACGCAGAAGCGGATGGACTTTTCCGCCGCATCCAGATCCACCACCACGCCCGACTTGATGCCGCGCGAGCGATGGTGACCGATGCCGATGACCTCGACCACATGCGTACGGCCAGGAAGGACCTCGCTTTCGGGGCGCGGTTTCAGCTTGGCGATCAGGCAGGTGACCTTGGAGGAGCCGACGTCGAGCACGGAGATCGTGCGAACGCGCTTGTCCGAAGGCTTCTTGATCCGGGGCAGTTCGTCCGTGTGCTTGGAGAAGAGACTCATACCGGCTTTTCCTTTTGAGCCTGCTTCCAGAGCTTGTCGCGCTCCTTGACCACCTTGTCCCAGCGCGTCTTGGCGGCGGGGGTGAGCTTGACCACCATCCGGTCGGGAAGGCGCATGTCGACCGAGAGGATGTCGCGCCCGAGCAGCCCCTCGTTGCGGTCGAGACGCATGACGGTGGCCGCCGCCTCGATCGGCTCGAGTTCGGGCAGGCGCACGACGACGCCGTTGTCGAGACGCAGGTCCCAGCGCCGGTCGCCGACGCGCACATAGGCCTTGATGCGCTGATCGAGTTCGGGAACGAGCGCCATCTTGTCGAGAATGTCGGCGGCTTCCCGCGCCGCGCCCGGCCCCACCACGAAGGGCAGGTCGGTGAAGCGCGTCGTCGCATAGGGCACGATCTCCCGGCCCTCGTGATCGACGATCCAAAGATCCTTGTCGCGCTGCCAAAGGGCGAAGGGCTTGCGCTCCACCAGCGCGATCTTCACGCGGTTGGGATATTCCTTCTCGATCGTCGCGCTCTCGATCCAAGGCATCGCCTCGATCGCGGTGCGCGCAGCGCCCACGTCCAGCGCCGGCAGCGTCTGCGCGCCGGTCATCCAGAGCGTTTGGAGAACGTCGATCTCGCTGGTCTCCGAGTAGCCGGTGACGTCCACCGTTTCGATCGACAGGCCCATCGGCTCGGCGAGAGCATCGATCACGGCCGGCGTGTGCCCGCCGAGCACCATGCCGTAGAGCGCGGTGGAGCCGAGAAGCCCCGTCGCCACGAAGCCGAAGCGCGGAAGCGGCAGGTCGCGCGCGTTCTTGACGGCGATGATCAGCTTGCGGCCGAGCCGCTGCGCCTTCATCGCCAGCGGGCTGACGCGCTGGAACACGGGGCCGGAAAAACGGGGGCGGTTCAGCGATGGCATGACGCGTCCCTCACCATCCAGGACAGGAGTTCGCCGAAGGAATGGCCGGCTTGCTTGGCGATGTCGGGCACCAGCGAAGTCGGCGTCATGCCGGGCTGGGTGTTGACCTCCAGCCAGATCAGCTCGCCCGCCTCCCCGCCCCGGTCGTCGAAGCGGAAGTCGGAGCGCGACACGCCGCGACAGCCGATCGCGCGGTGCGCGGCGAGCGAGGCCTCCTGCACCCGGCGCGCGATCGCGGACGGGATCTCGGCCGGAATGACGTGGCGCGAGCCGCCCGGCAGATACTTGGAATCGTAGTCGTAGAAGGCGTGGCCTTCGGTGGTGATCTCGCAGACGGGAAGCGCGACGTCGCCCATCACGGCGCAGGTCAGCTCGCGCCCGGGAACGAAGCGCTCGACCATCACCTCCTCGCCGAAGCTCCAGTCCGCGCCGTGCAACTGCTGGGGCGGATGGGGCTGGTCCTCGCGCACGATCAGGACGCCGAAGGACGAGCCTTCCGCGATCGGCTTGACGACATAGGGCGGGGGCAGGACATGGGCGGCCGCCACCTCGCGACGGGGCAGGATCTTGTGATCCAGCACCGGCACGCCGGCCGTCTTGGCGATCGCCTTGGCCTTCACCTTGTTCATGGCGAGCGCAGAGGCGAGGACGCCGGAATGCGTATAAGGAATCTGCAGGAACTCGAGGATGCCCTGGATCGTGCCGTCCTCGCCGTAGGGCCCATGCAGCGCATTGAAGGCGACGTCGGGCTTCAGCTCCTTGAGGACTTCGGCGACGTTGCGGTCCACGTCCACCCGGCTGACGCGGAACCCTTCCGTCTCCAGCGCGTCCGCGCAGGCCTTGCCGGAGGAAAGGCTCACCGGCCTTTCCGACGAGAAGCCACCGAACAGCACTGCAACATGCGAGGTCATCGACCGGAGATCCCATCCATTAAGGGTCAGGGACCATTCATCGCTTGAGGATGGTTAAGCGAGGGTTAAGCAACGGTGGCCAAATCAAGAAAATCGTAAGGCCGTTCGGAGAGGCGGCGTTAACCCTTCCGCCTCCGTTTCTACTCCACCCATTTCGGATCGGCGGTGAACGACACGGTCAGCCAACGATCCCTTGCGGCGCCCCCGATCGCCTCGCCGATCTCCTCGCGCACGCGGTCGAAATCGCGAAGCGTTTGGGCTGGATGATCCGCCGGAACCACGAAGTGGAGTTCCACGAAGCGCGAGCGCCCGACCTTGGCGACATAGGTGCGCGCCTCGGTGAAACCGTGACGCGCGAGCGCCGCATCCGCGATCTCGCGCACCCGGATGTCGAGTTCGGCAGGCGCGACGAGGAAGATGTCCTTCAGCGCCTCCATCACCGTGCGCAGGGGCACGGGCACAAGGCCAAGCGTCAGAACCGCGAGCACGGCCGGATCGACGTACGGCGTCCAGTGTTCGTAGGCGCTCCCCTCCAGAAGCGTCGCCACCACGAAGGCGACGAGAAGCGCGGCGGTGACGAGGCCGGACATCGCCCAGCCCTTCACGTCGAACGCTAGGAAGTCGGAACGGATCTCGCGGTTCTTCCGCCGACCGTAGAGAAACATCGACAGGCAGATGGCGACCGTCACGACGGCGTAGCCGATGGCCCAGTCGAACACGAGCTCGCGCCCGCCCGCCAGAAGCGTCGCAACGGCGTTGACGAAGGCATAGAAGGACAGAAGCGTCAGCAGCCCGCCGTTGAACAGGAGCACCATCGGCTCGAGGTGCCAGAACCCCATCTGGAACCGCCGGCTGGAATGACGCGCGATCAGCCGGGTCACCAGAAGGGCGAGGAACGTCATCGACGCATCGACGACCGAGAACACGCCGTCGAACACGATCGACAGCGAACCCGACAGGGCGCCGAAGACGACGCCGAACGATCCGACGAGGATGGTCGCGGCGATCGAGCGCTTGAGGACGGATTGTTCGGCTTTGTCGGACATCGTGACCCGGCGGACTTGGCGCATCGGTCCTCGGGGTTTAGGGCCGTCCTCGACGAACGGCCAGCCTGATTCAGGGCTCGAAGGGTTCGACCTCGCCGGTGTCGCCGAAGCGACCGAGGCGCTTGATCTCCCATTCGAGAAGGATGCCGTTCGTCTCGAACACCCGCCGGCGCACGGTTTCTCCCAAGAGTTCGAGGTCGTGACCGGTGGCGCCTTCGGCATTGATCATGAAGTTGCAGTGAAGCGCCGACATCTCGGCCCCGCCGATCCGCAATCCGCGGCATCCGGCCCGGTCGATCTCCTTCCAGGCGGATGTGCCGGGCGGGTTCTTGAAGGTGGAGCCGCCGGTCTTCTCGCGCACGGGCTGGACCGTTTCGCGGTGGTGCTGCACCTCATCCATCAGGCGGCGGATTTCGGCGGGATCGGTCTCAGGTCCTTCGAAGACAGCGGAAACAAAGATCAGCTCTTCCGGCGCATCGGCATGGCGATAGGAATAGCCCATCTCGGCGCGCGACAGAACGTGGAGCCTTCCCTGCCGACCGAGCGCGCGCGCTTCCACCAGCCGGTCCGCAGTTTCCACGCCGTTCGCCCCGCCGTTCATGCGGATCGCGCCGCCGATCCCGCCGGGAATACCGTGCAGGAAGTGAAAGCCGCCGATGCCCTCTTCCAGCGCCACGGCGGCGACGCGCTTGTCGCTCGCCGCTGCGCCTGCGCGGATGCGCCCTGCCCCGATCGCCTCGACCTCGCCGAAGCCCTTGGCGGGCAGCCGTAGGACGACACCCCCGACCCCGCCATCGCGGATCAGGAGGTTGGACCCGATGCCGACCACCGTCAGCGGCACGTCGGCCGAAAGGCCCGCAAGGAAGGCCGCGAGATCGGCCTCGTCCGCCGGCTGGAACATCACATCCGCCGGGCCGCCGGTTCGGAACCATGTGATTTTCGACAGATCGGCGTCCACCGCCAGCTTGCCGCGAAGCCCGAGGCCAGACAAATGTTCGAGGAGTTCGCTCAAGCAGGCTGGCCCAGCGCTTCGAGCTCCTTCGGCAGCGCATAGGCCCAGCCGGTGATGGAGCCGGCACCGAGGCAAACGACCATGTCGCCGCTCTTGGCGACGCGATGCACCAACGGCGCGAGCTCTGCCGGCCCGTCGATCAGCCGCGCGTCGCGGTGCCCGCCGAGGCGCAGGCGCTCGGCCAGCATCTCGGAGTTCACCATCTCGATTGGCTCTTCCCCGGCCGAATAGACCGGCGCCAGGATCACCGTGTCAGCGTCGTTGAAGCAGGCAGCGAAATCGGCGAACAGGCTTTGCAGGCGCGTGTATCGATGCGGCTGCACCACGGCGATAACGCGTCCCGAGGCGGCCGAGCGCGCGGCCGAAAGGACGGCTCGGATCTCCACCGGGTGGTGGCCATAGTCGTCGTAGACGTCGATCCCGTGGGCGTTGCCGGTATGGGTGAAGCGGCGCTTGACGCCGCCGAACGAGGCGAGACCCTTGCGGATCGCCTCCGCGCCGATGCCGATCCGATGGGCGACGGCGACGGCGGCCGTCGCGTTCGACACGTTGTGCCGGCCCGGCATCGGCAGGACGAGGTTCGGCAGTTCCGCCGTCTCGCCGGTGATGCGGTCGCGGATCGTGACGTCGAAGGTCGACTTGGCGCCCTCCGCCCGCACGTTGGCGAAGCGCGCGTCGGCCTGGAGGTTCTCGCCATAGGTGATGATGCGCCGGTCCTCGATCTCGGACACCAGCGTCTGCACCTCCGGGTGGTCGAGGCACATCACGGCGAAGCCGTAGAACGGCACGTTCTCGACGAAGGCGCGGAAGGCGGCGCGCACCTTGTCGAACGTGCCGTAGTGGTCGAGATGCTCGGGGTCGATATTGGTGACGACCGCGACGTCGGCCGGCAGCTTGAGGAATGTGCCGTCGCTCTCGTCCGCCTCCACCACCATCCACTCGCCCTCGCCCATGCGGGCGTTGGTGCCGTAGGCGTTGATGATGCCGCCGTTGACGACGGTCGGGTCCATGCCGCCGGCGTCGAGAAGCGTCGCGACCATCGAAGTGGTCGTGGTCTTGCCGTGCGTGCCGCCGATGGCGATCGCCTGGCGGAAGCGCATCAGCTCGGCCAGCATCTCGGCGCGGCGCACGATGGGGAGCAGGCGCTCGCGCGCGGCGGCGAGCTCCGGGTTGGAGCGCTTGATGGCGGTGGAGACGACGACGACTTCGGCCAGCCCCAGATTCTCGGCGGCGTGGCCGACATGGACCGTCACGCCCTTTTCGCGCAGGCGCTGGACGTTGGCGCCTTCGGACGCGTCGGAACCCTGCACGGTGTAGCCGAGATTGACGAGCACTTCGGCGATGCCGCTCATGCCGATGCCGCCGATGCCGATGAAATGCACCGGGCCGATATTGGGCGGCATCTTCATGGCGCGCTCCTTTTCCGTCGTCTGGTCGTCAAGATTCTAAGCGCTCTTCGAAGCGCTCGGCAGGGAGGTCACGAGATCGGCGAGCAGCTTCGCGGCGTGCGGAATGCCTTGCGCCTTCGCAGCTGTAGCCATGATCTCGGCATGGTTGGGGTCGTTGGCGATCAGGGTCACGATACCGGCCAGACGCTCGGGCGAAAGGTCGGCCTGCTTCGAGACGATCGTGCCGCCGGCCTTTTCGAGGCGAGCCGCATTGGCCGCCTGATCGTGGTCGAGCGCGTAGGGGTACGGCACAAGAACGGACGGGCGGCCGATCACGGAAAGTTCCGAAACGGTGGAGGCCCCGGCGCGGCTGACGACGAGATGCGCCGCGCCGATGCGCGATGCCATGTCCTGGAAGAACGGCGAGACGTCGGCTGGCACGCCGAGTTCGCGGTAGGCGGCGCGAACGCGGTCCTCGTCCTCCGCCCGGGCCTGCTGCGTGATGCGCAGGCGCGCGCGCACGGCCGCCGGCAGGAGCTTCACCGCCGCCGGCACCGCGTCGGAAAAGAAGCTCGCGCCCTGGCTGCCGCCGAACACGACGAGATGGAACGGCTCGCCCTCCGCGCTCGGCACATAGGGCAAGGCCGCAGCCTCCAGCACCGCCGGGCGCACCGGATTGCCGGTGACCGCCAGCTTGGCGGCGATCGTGGCGTCATCGTGCGCTTGCGGGATACCGGCGGCGATGCGGGCGACGCGGCCGGCGAGAAATTTGTTGGCGCGGCCCATCACGGCGTTCTGCTCATGGATCACGGTCGGCACGCCGACCTGCACCGCCGCCATCATCGGGGGAACCGTCGGATAGCCGCCGAAGCCGACGACGACGGCAGGTCGCAGACGCTTCATCAACGCGATCGCCTGCCGGTAGCCGCCCCAAAGTTTGAGCCCGGAGCGCAGGATCGCGACCGGGTTCTTCGAGCCGAACGTGGCGGACGGCACGACGTGGGTCTCGTCAGCGGGAAAGCTGCCGGCGTAGCGCCCGGCCCGCTCGTCGGTGACGAGGTGGACCTTCAGTCCGCGCGCATGAAGCTCGTGCGCCAGGGCTTCGGCCGGAAACAGGTGGCCGCCCGTGCCGCCGGCGCACAGAAGGATGGGTGCGGACATGGCTCGTTCCTCAGCGCGCCGGGACCGGCATCTGGAACGCCATGGTCCGCTCCACCAGCCGGTCGGTCTGCGAGACGTTCTCGGCGCGCTTGCGCGTCAGGGCAAGGACGAAGCCGGCCGAGATGGCGACCGCCGTCATCGACGAGCCGCCATAGGAGATGAACGGCAGCGTCATGCCCTTGGCCGGCATCAGGTGAAGATTGACCGCCATGTTGATGATAGACTGGAGGCCGAACAGCATCACGAGGCCGGAGATGGCGAGGCGGCAGAACGTGTCGCGCTGCGCGAAGGCGATGGAAAGGCCGCGCACCACGACGAAGCAGAACACCCCCGTCAGCGCCATGCAGGAAACGATACCGAACTCCTCGGCAATGACCGAATACGCGAAGTCGGTGTGGCTGTCGGGCAGGAGGCGCTTGACCGTTCCCTCGCCCGGCCCCTGGCCGAACCAGCCGCCGCGCAGGATGGCGTCACGCGCGGTGTCCACTTGGAACGTGTCGCCCTCGCCGGTCACGAAGCGATCGATACGCGAGGCGACGTGCGGGAAGGCGAAGTAGGCGCCCAGGAACCCGACCCCGCCGATGCCGCCGAGGAGCACGATCCAGATCCAGGAGAGACCGGCCATGAAGAACATGCAGCTCCAGGTGCCCGCCGTCAGGATCGTCTGCCCGAGATCGGGCTGGGCGACGAGCAGCGCCGCCACCACGATCAGAAGCATGATCGAGAAGAGGTTGCCGGGAATCTCGGCCCGGCGCGAGCGCTCGGCGAAGAGCCAGGCGCAGACGATCACGAAAGCCGGCTTCATGAACTCGGACGGCTGGATGGTGAGCGGGCCGAAGCTCAGCCAGCGCCGCGCGCCCTTCACTTCCATGCCGAAGAACAGCGCGCCCACCATCATGAGAAGCGAAACGCCCAGCATGATGATCGCCATACGGCGGATGCCGCGTGGGGTCAGAAGCGAGGTCGCCAGCATCACCGCGATCGACGGCAGGAGGAACATCGCGTGGCGCTTGACGAAGTGAAATGGCTCCAAGCCGATCTTCTCGGCCACCGGCGGACTTGCGGCAAAGCTCAGGACCATGCCCCCGATCATCAGGATCAGAAAGGCGGCCAGGAACCAGCGATCGATCGACCACCACCAGTCCGTGATGAGCCCCTTCTTGGCGCGGCTGGTCATCGCTTAACCCCTAGACGAGAGTTCGATGGAAGGAAGCCCTTCCACGAGCCGGCGGAACGTATCGCCCCGGACCTCGAAATTGCGGAACTGATCGAAGCTGGCGCAGGCAGGAGACAGGAGCACCACTTCCTCCGCACCCGACCGCGCCGCATCTCGCGCCGCGTTTTCGACGGCAGTATCGAGGCTACCCGAGATTTCGTAAGGAATTCGTTCACCAAGAGTCGCCGCGAACACGGGCGCCGCCTCGCCGATCAGATAGGCCTTGGCGATCCGGTCGAAGAAGGGCTCGAGCGAGGCGATCCCGCCCTCCTTCGGCAGACCGCCGGCGATCCAGTGGATGCGCTCGAAGCTGCCGAGCGCAGGCGCGGCGGCATCGGCGTTGGTGGCCTTGGAATCGTTGACGAAGAGAACCGACCCCTGCCGGCCGACCTCCTCCATGCGATGTGCGAGGCCGGGGAAGAGCCGCAGGCCGTTGGCGATCTCGTGCTCGCTGAGCCCGAGCGCCAGAAGGGTCGCGACGGCCGCCGCCGCGTTCTGCCCGTTGTGGCGCCCGCGCAGCGAGCCGATGCCAGCGAGGGGAAAACGTTTCGTGACCGCACCGCCTTGCGCCACGCGGATCTCGCCGTCCGCAAAGAACACGCCGTCGTCTAGCGCGCGCTCCTTGGAGATGCGCACGACGACGTTACCCTCGCTTTCGTGCCAATCGGCGATGCCGGCGCAATAGTCGTCGTCGACGCCGATCACCGCCGTGCCGGCCTCTTGAAGAAGCCGCGCCTTCACGGCCGCGTAGTTCTCCATCGTGCCGTGGCGGTCGAGATGGTCGGGCGTCAGGTTCAGGAGAATGCCGACGGTCGGGCGGATCGAGGGCGCGAGATCGATCTGGTAGGACGAACACTCGACTACGTAGAAGCGATCGGGCGAAGGGGGGTCGAGCGTCAGGACGGCGACGCCGATATTGCCGCCGAGTTGCGTATCGCGCCCCGAAGCCTCCAGGCAATGCGCGATCAAGGCCGTCGTGGTGGACTTGCCGTTGGTGCCGGTGATGGCGACGAAGGGTGCTTTCGGCGTCTGCGCATCGCGCTCGCGCACGAAGATTTCGACATCGCCGATGATCGGCACCTGCGCGGCCGTCGCCAGATCCGCCGCCCAATGGGGCTTGGGGTGTGTCAGCGGAACGCCGGGCGACAGGACCAGCGCGTCCACCCTGGACCAGTCGAGCCCATGCAGGTCGCCGGTCGCGATGCCTTCGGCAGCGGTCGCCTCGACGCTCTTCGGATTGTCGTCGAAGGCGAGAAGCCGCGCGCCGCCCGCCTGAAGCGAGCGGGCCGTCGCCAGCCCCGAGCCGCCGAGGCCGAAAAGCGCGACGGTGCGATCCTTGAACGTGTGCGCCGCGATCATCGTCGTCACCGCAGCTTGAGGGTGGACAGGCCGACGAAAGCCAGAAGCAGGGCGATGATCCAGAAGCGAACGACGACCTGGCTTTCGGTCCAGCCGAGCTTCTCGAAATGGTGGTGGATCGGCGCCATCAGGAACACGCGCTTGCCCGTCAGCTTGAACGAGGCGACCTGGATGATGACCGACAGCGCCTCCATGACGAAGAGACCGCCGATCACGACCAGCACCAGCTCGTGCTTGGTGGCGACCGCCACCGCGCCGACGAGGCCGCCGAGCGCTAGCGACCCCGTGTCGCCCATGAAGATCGCGGCGGGCGGCGCGTTGAACCACAGGAAGCCGAGCCCCGCCCCGATCACCGCGCCGCAGACGACGGCAAGCTCGCCGGTGCCGACGACATAGTGGATCTGCAGGTAGCTCGCGAAGTTGGTGTTGCCGGCGAGATAGGCGATGAGACCGAAGGCGGCGGCCGCGATCATGATCGGCATGATGGCGAGCCCGTCCAGCCCGTCCGTCAGGTTGACGGCGTTGCCGGCGCCGACGATGACGAAGGCGGCGAAGGCAGCATAGAACCAGCCGAGATCGATCAGCAGCGACTTGATGAAGGGGATCGAGAGCGAGGTCGCGAAAGAGCCGGTCTGCGCCAGGATCACCATGACGCCGGCGAGGAGCGCGATCACGAATTCCAGCCCGAGGCGCGACTTGCCCGAGAAGCCCTTGTGGCTCTGCTTCGTCACCTTCAGGTAGTCGTCGTAGAATCCAATCGAGCCGAAGCCGATCGTCACCAGAAGCACCATCCAGACATAAAGGTTCGACAGGTCCGCCCAGAGAAGCGTCGCGGCGAGAAAGCCGGAAATGATCATCAGGCCGCCCATCGTGGGCGTTCCGGCCTTCTTGAAGTGGGTCTGCGGCCCGTCGGCGCGAATCGGCTGGCCCCGCCCCTGGCGCACGCGCAGGTTGGCGATGATCGCCGGGCCGAACAGGAACACCACGATGAACGAGGTGATCATCGCCCCGCCGGTGCGGAAGGTGATGTAGCGGAAGACGTTGAAGAGCTGGGCGTCGTCGGCCAGCGCGGCCAGATAGGACAGCATGGTTCAGGCTCCCTGCCCGGTGTCGGATGGGGCAGGTGTTGCCGGCGGAGTGTGGATGCGGATCAGGTCGTCCACGATCTTGGAGAAACCAATGCTCTTCGAGGCCTTCGCCATGACGACGTCGCCGGGGCGAAGATGCCTCAGAAGGCTTTCGCGAAGCTCGTCGGTCGAGCCATGCCACTCGTGGCGCACCAGCCGCTCAAGGCTTGCGTCGAGCCCTCGCATTTCTGCGCCCGCGAGGAAAACCAGATCTGGATGGGCGTCGAGAATGGGGCCGGCCAATTCGGCATGGAGCGCGGCGGAAAACTCACCGAGTTCCAACATGTCGCCGAGGATCGCGATGCGCCGGCCGTTGGGGCCGGGCGCGGCCTGCGCCAGGAGGCTGAGCGCGGCGCGCATCGAAGCCGGATTGGCGTTGTAGCTTTCGTCGATCAGGGTCCATTCGCCGTCGCCGCCAAGGAGCGGCAAGACGTGGCGCTCGCCGCGCCCCTTTCCGGCGCGCCAAGACCCCAGGGAGCGCGCGGCTTCCTCGACATCGGCGCCGAGAAGATCGGCCGCGCCGAGAACGGCCAAGACGTTCTGGACGAGGTGGCGACCGCCGGAGCCGAGATGCACCTCGACTTCCGTTCCGTCGATCCGCGCCACGATCCGAGAGCCCGACGCCGATGGCCGGAATCCCATCAGGCGATAGTCCGCGCCGCCGGCCTCGCCAAAGGTGGTGATGCGGGTGACGCCGTTGGTGCGCGCCGAGTTGGCGAGGAAGTCCGTCATCGGATCGTCGGCGTTCAGCACCGCCGTTCCGCCGGGCACCAGTCCCTCGAAGATCTCGGCCTTGGCGGCGGCGATCTCGGCGAGATCCTTGAAGAAGCCGAGATGGGCGGCGGCGATTAGCGTGACGATCGCCACATGCGGGCGCACGAGCTTGACCAGCGGCCGGATCTCGTCCGGGTGGTTCATGCCGATCTCGAACACGGCGAAGCGCGCGTCGGAGGGAAGGCGCGCCAGCGTCAGCGGTACGCCCCAATGATTGTTGAACGAGGCGGCCGAGGCATGCACCACGCCCTGCTCGCGCAGCACGTGGCGCAGCGCGTCCTTGGTGGTCGTCTTGCCGACGCTTCCCGTCACCGCGACGATGCGGGCGGTGGAGCGCGCACGGGCGGCCGCGCCGAGGCGCTCCAGTGCTTTCAGGACGTCGTCCACTACGACGAGCGGCAGCGTCACGGCGCCGAGCGCCGGCAGCTTCTGCTCCGACACGACCAGCATCGATGCGCCGGCGGCGGTCGCCTGCCGCAGGAAGGCATGGCCGTCGAAGGCTTCACCCTTGACCGCGAAGAAGACCTCGCCGGGCCCCAGCGTGCGCGTGTCGATGGAAACGCCGGTGACGCTGCCGGGCAGCGCACCGATCGGGCGTCCGCCCGTGGCCGCGGCGAGGTCCGCGCCCGTCCAGAGCGGCGCGCTCACGAGGCGATTCCGGCGATGGCGAGGCGAACTTCCTCGTGGTCGCTGAAGGGCAGCGTCGCGTTGCCGACCGTCTGACCGTTCTCGTGCCCCTTGCCGGCGACGATGATCGTATCGCCGGAACGCGCCTCGCCGATGGCTTGGCGGATGGCAGCGCGGCGATCACCGATCTCCTCCGCGCTCGGCACGGCCTCCAGGATAGCGGCGCGAATTTCGGCGGGAACCTCGGAGCGCGGATTGTCGTCGGTGACGATGACGATGTCGGCGAGCCGTCCCGCGATCTCTCCCATGATCGGCCGCTTGCCCCGATCGCGATCACCGCCGCAGCCGAACACAACGATCACCCGGCCCGTCGTGAAGGGGCGAACGGAGGAGAGAACGTTTTCGAGCGCCTCCGGCTTGTGCGCGTAGTCGACGAAGACCGGAGCACCGGCAGGCGTGGTGCCGGCAAGATCCAGCCGACCCGGCGCGCCCTTCAAGTGTTCCAGCGCCGGAAGCACGTCGTCGACGTTCTGTCCCGTGGCGATCGCCAAGCCCGCCGCGACCATCGCGTTCGCCATCTGGAACTCGCCGGCCAGCGGCAGGACGATGCGATGCAGCTTGCCGGCCGCTTCGATTTCGGCGATCTGCCGATGGCGCTCGTGCTCCAACCGCTTCAGCTTCAGGAAGCCGCCGTTGGCACCGACCGTCATCACCGTGGCGCCGGCGCGCTGCGCGACCTCGGTGGCCGGCGCCGACCAGCGATCGTCGGCGTAGATCACCGCCGGGGCGCCCTTCGGCAGGAGCGTATCGAACAGGCGCATCTTGGCGCGGAAGTAGTCGTCCATCGTCGGATGGTAGTCGAGGTGGTCGCGGCCGAGATTGATGAAGCCGGCCGCGCGCAGTTCGACCCCGTCGAGCCGGCGCTGGTCGAGGCCGTGGCTGGACGCCTCCATCGAGGCGTGGGTGACGCCCTCGCCCGCCAACTCCGACATCAGCTTGGCCAGCGCCACGGGTTCGGGCGTCGTCAACGATCCGTAGTCGTCGCGCGTCGGCGACACGACGCCGGTGGTGCCGATGGAGGCGGCCTTGAGGCCAGCGCTCGACCAGATCTGCCGGGTGAAGGATGCGATGGATGTCTTGCCGGCAGTGCCTGTGACGGCCACGACATATTGCGGTTGCCCACCATAGAAGCGGGCGGCCAGCCGGGCGAGCGCGCGCCGCGCATCGCCCGAGCGAAGGACCGGCACCGGAGAAGACACGTCCGTTCCCGCCGATACGAGGACGGCGCTTGCACCCTTCGCTATGGCATCCGCGACATAGGTCGCGCCGTCGCCCTTGGAGCCGGCCAGTGCGGCGAACAGGAAGCCCGGCCGGACCTCCCGCGAGTCCGACGTCAGCCCCGTGATGTCGATGGTTTCACCGGTCCCGCCAGAGGCGAGGTCTTCGGCCAGATCGCAAAGCTTCATTCACCATCTTCCGCACTGCGCGGAAAAGCCGGCGGTTGGCCGCCGGCTTCCCCTCGTGTCCTCGATGCCCGTTTCCTAGAGCAAGGTCACAGGCTGTTGAAGCATTTTGACGTCAGTAGGACACGAGAAGCTGTTTTCCGGTGTCGCCGAAGTCCGGCTTGACGTCGAGGAAGGTCGCCGCACGCCGGACGATGTTGCCCACCATCGGTGCCGCGTTGTAGCCCGAGGTCGCGGCATAGTCGCCCTCGACCTTCTTGGGCTCGTCGATGATCGAAAGGACGAGGTAGCGCGGCTTCTCGATCGGGAAGGCCCCGACATAGGCGTTGAAGCGCGTGTCCTTGGAATAGCGCCCGCCCACAACCTTTTCCGCCGTGCCCGTCTTGCCGCCGACATGATAGCCCGGCGGGTTGGCGCTTTTGCCCGAGCCGCTGACGCCATTGATCTTGAAGATCTCGCGCATTTCCGCCGAGGTCTGATCCTTGACGACCTTGACCCGCAGCGCGTCGGCCTGCTCCTTGGTACGCGGCAGGAAGGTCGGCGGCACGTACCAGCCGTCGTTGACGATCGCGGCAGCGGCCGCCGCCGTCTGAAGCGGGGTCGTCGAAACGCCGTGCCCGAAGGCGATGGTCATCGAATTGATCTTCTTCCAGACCTTCGGCTGCGAAGGCATCGCCGTTTCCGGCAGTTCCGTGCGCAGACGCGACAGAAGGCCCATGCGCGTCAGGAATTCCTTGTGCCCGTCGATGCCGACGAGGTCGGCCTCGCGTGCGGAGCCAACGTTGGAGGAGTATTCGAAGATTTCCGGCACCGAGAGCGGCCGACCCTTGCCGTGGAACTCCTTGATCGTGAAGCCGGCGACGCGGAACGGCGTCGTCGAGAACACGTCGTTGTAGCGCACGAGGCCGGAATCCAGCGCCATCGCGGTGGTGAAGATCTTGAAGGTCGAACCCATCTCGAAGGTGCCGGCCGAGATGCGGTTGAGGTTTTCCTTCTTCAGGGCATCGCCCGGGAAGTTCGGATCGTAGTCCGGCACGGATGCCATGGCGATCACTTCGCCGGTCTGGATGTCCATGACGAGACCGCCGGCCGCGACGGCCTTGTACTTCGCCATGGCGGCCACGAGCTCGTCGCGCACGATGTGCTGGACGCGCAGGTCGATGGAAAGCTTGACCGGCTCCATCTTGTCGTTGCCGGCAAAGCCCAGCTGGCGAAGATCGCGGAAGCCCGCGTCGTCGACATACTTTTCCATGCCGGCGATGCCCTGATTGTCGACATTGGTCACGCCGACGATATGGGCCGCGGTTGGGCCGCCGGGATAGAAGCGCTTCTTCTCCGTACGGAAGCCGATGCCCGGAATGCCGAGTGCCAGGATCTCCTGCTGCTGGCGGGGCGTCAGTTCGCGCTTCAGCCAGGCGAAGCCGGCCTTGGACGAAAGGCGCGCATGCAGAACCTTCGGGTTCAGGTCGGGCAGAACCGTCATCAAGGCTTCGCTCGCCTCGTCGGCATCGACGATGCGGCGCGGCTCGGCAAACAGCGAGGCGGTCTTGATGTCGGTCGCCAGCACTTCGCCGTTGCGATCGACGAGATCGGGGCGCGTCACCGGCCCCTGGCCGGCGGTGGAGCGATAGGTGTCGTTCGGATCGGCGACGGCGCCCAGCATCACGAGCCGCCCGCCGATCACCATGTAGATCGCGCAGAAAAGGCCGGTCGCGATCATGAAGCGCGGCCGGTTGCGGGGCGCTTCCGCGCGACGACGGCGGAAGGGCGAGACGGAGGGCTTGGCGGAGCTTCCCTGCGCCTTGACGAGATCGCGGACGAGCTTGGGAAGTTTCATCAGCGGACCCTGCCCTGGCTGGCGGATGCGATCTTCGGGCCGGTCGCCGCTTCTTCAGGCGCCGGTGCCACGGGTACGGCGGGCAGCTGGTTCGGCTCGACGATCTGCTGGGGATCGACGGGGCGCAGCTGCAGGACGGCGTCGAAGTTGCGCGCAAGCGCTTCCAGGCGGAACGGCTGGTTGAGAAGGCTCCAGTCCGCTTCCAGAAGCTGAATGGTTTCGCGCTCCTGCGCGATCTTGCGGTCGAGCAGCATCACCTCGTGCTCCAGCGCCTCGGCTTGGTACTTGTGGCCGAAGGTCCAGGCGGCGGCCATCAAGACCACGGCGACGAGAAGGACATCGAACGTCTTCAGCATTTCTCAGGCAGCTCCGGACATCGGCAGGTCCGCCAGCGAGGGCAGATCGATGAATTCCGTCGCTTCCCCCTCGCGCCGGGGCGGCGCTTGGGTTCGAACGGCGGCTCGCAGCTTGGCCGAACGGGCTCTGGGATTGAGAGCGATCTCCGCCTCGTCGCCCGACACGGCCTTGTTGCGAGTCTCGAATGTGACGTCCTTATGCTGAACATCCGGTAAATGGCGCGAACCTGACGTCGCCTCGCCGCGATCGCGAAGAAAGCGCTTCACGATGCGATCTTCGAGCGAGTGGAAGGTCACGACGACCAGCCGGCCGCCGGGTTTGATCACGTGCTCGGCGGCGATCAACGCACGCACCAGTTCGCCGAGCTCGTCGTTCACATAGATGCGAAGCGCCTGGAAGGTGCGTGTCGCCGGGTCGATGCGATCCTTGTGCGAGCGGCCGACGACGCGCCCGACGAGACCCGCCAGATCCAGCGTGCGCTCGAACGGGCGCTCGGCGCGGCGTGTTTCGATCGCGCGCGCGATGCGTCCCGCCTGACGCTCCTCGCCCAGAAACGACAGGACGCGGGTGAGATCCCCCACCTTGAGACGGTTCACGACATCCGCCGCGCTCGGGCCCGAACGGCTCATGCGCATGTCGAGCGGGCCATCCTTCTGGAAGGAGAAGCCGCGGTCCGCATCGTCGATCTGCATGGAGGACACGCCGATATCGAGCACCAGCCCGTCGACCTGCCCTTCGCGATCCTCGACGATGTCGCGAAGCTCGCCGAAGCGGCCCTGGTGAAGCGACAGATCGGGAAATTGCGCCAAAAGCGGTTCGGCCGCAGCGATCGCCGTCGGGTCGCGGTCGATGCCGAGCACGGACGCGCCGCGCCCGAGAATGGCGGCGGAATAGCCGCCCGCCCCGAAGGTTCCGTCCACGAAGCGCTCGCCCGGCTTGGGGTCGAGCGCCTGGAGGACGGGGCCGAGAAGCACCGGAATGTGGCGAACCGGTCCGCCATCGGCCGGCACGAATGCCGAGCCGTGATCCGCCGTCATTCCGGTGTACTCTCGAACGCGCCTCGGCCTTGGCGGCGCGCGGTAAGCCGCGCCCTCGCCTCGGCCCTGTAGGCCTCGAACTGGGATGGCTCCCAGAGTTGGAAGAAATGGTTGCGCCCGACGAAGGCGACGCGATCGGTGATGCCGGTATGAGAGCGGATGAAATCCGAAACCATGATCCGCCCCTCCCCGTCGAACTTCAGGAATGCCCCGTCGCCATAGGCGAAGAGCGACATGTCGGCGTAGTCCTCCCCGAACGGGTCCTCCTGCGCCATGCGGCTTTCGTATCGCTCCAGGAGATCCATGCCTCCGACATCGATCGCCGGCTGCCCGATCGCCTGAAGGGCGTAGAGCTCACGGAAGTCCCGAGCCGCCAGCACCTGGCGAAAATGCGCCGGCACCGAAACGCGACCCTTGGCGTCGATGTTGTTGATCGCGTTGGAAAGAAACCGATCCGCCACTCGCGATACCCAACCCCAACCCTTGGCGCCTCACCTTCAAACCGCACCAACCTCACGACCGAAATAGACAAGAGAATCCCACGCCCGAGCAACCCATGGTTGCCCCGACTTGCCCTTCCCTGCGGTCGGGCGGCGTCGTTCCTATGCTTGAAATCGACCCGAAGAAGGCCTTCGAACGTGAGATTTGGGATATCATGGGAGGGTATGGGGGTCAATGGGAACGGACGGCCGATCAGGAGCGCAAGCTATCGTCATCAGCCCCCTATCAGCGGCCCATTTGCCATCGTTAACAAGGTGTTACGGCAACAACTTTCCTCCGCATGGAGCGTTGTGCGTTGCGGTATTGCCGCCCCTAAAAAGTTTCACTCGCTGAGTATTGCCAGGGTTTCGCAAGGCCCTATGCAAGCTCCTCGGGAACCAAAACCCGAGCACAATCATAGGTATGACGAGGCCGCCCAACATCGTGTCGCAAGTCGGGGGGGGGGGGGGGGGGGGGGGGG
>NZ_CAJCKW010000012.1 GCF_903970965.1 Aureimonas sp. ME7
GCACCTGCCGCCGCGCTATGGCCGGCTGCGCCACCCCAACCCGCTTCGCCGGCCACCTCAACCGTGGTCGCCAAACCTACCATGCATTAGATTTGAACCGGACCACCTGATAGGGGCAGGCCACGACCGGCGCGAAATGGAGCCGCTTGTTTTTGAAGAGATCGGGCCGCGGCAGGGTCAGCATTTCCGGCCGCTTGTCCGGCAATTTCCACAACCCAGGGGTAAGATCGCAAGGTTTGAGTAGGAACGTTGTGGGAAAGCTGAGGCAACCGTTTTTCTTGGCACCATCCGGACACCGCAACCATGGCCCGCGCTCCCCATCGGCCGACCTCCTTCGACCAGTGGCTTTACGAAGAAAGCACCTGGGACCAGAAGCACGACGACCGGGAATACACGCCCCAGCTTTCCGCCCGCGACGCTCATGACCAGCCCTGGCGCATTCCCCGGCTGGTTCGCGTCTACGAGACCGCCAAGCAGCTGTTCCTCGTGGTGGAGAACCGCCCGCTTCCCGCCACCATCGTGACCGGGCTCTTCGACGACAAGGGATCGCTGGCGGTGACGGTTTCCACGCCGGACTGGCAGAAATTCCTTCTGCCGTTCTTTCAGCTGGCCTGGCGGGCGGAAAACGAGAAGCCCGACACGGTTTCCTTCGCCATCGCCGACCGATCCAGTCTCTAGCGATCGAGGGGAAATCCTCCGGGTAACCGCCAAAGACTGGGCGCCCAAAACAAAAACGCCTGCCGGGGGAGGACCGGCAGGCGCTAAGGGTTGCCCTTGGGCTGGGAGGAGGTAGCCCTCAGGCGATCCACACAGGCTATTTGGGAGGAAGAAGCCTGTGCGAAACTCTATGACCAGAAGGTACGGATGTTTTGTGCGCTGCGATAGAGCCGAGATCGCATGGCTGCCTTGCAGGAATGAAGGGGCTGAGCCAGCGCCGGACACGAAATGCCTACATTCCCAGCCGTCGCCTGGTGGAAATCGGTGCAAACGTCGCGCATCGGTGCAGATCATCTCTCGATACGCCATTGTCACGAAAGCGCAATCTGATACCAAATCCATCCGAGCTGCGTTGCGCCGGCGAGCTGCACCGGCTTCGAAGCCCGTCGGCTCTTGGGAGGGAGCCGGCGGGCTTCCTCGTTTCGGCCCTTTGCCGCGCGACCGGAGCCGCGGATCCAAGCGCCGGCGATGTCGACCCCGGCCGGCCGCCGCCCTAGAAACGGCTTCAAGCCACCGGTGCGGCGTGGGCGCTCGGCGGGACGTTCCACCCCACGCTCCCTCCATACCCCTAACCCCATAGGTTTCCTCATGCCCTCTTCGGACAACACCCTGCGCGTCATGGCGGAGGCGATCATGAAGCTGCAGGCGCAGGTTCACGCCCAGGACCTCCTGATCCAGGCGCTCTACGCCGAGCGCGCCCTCCAGCGCGGCACGTTTCCGCAGGAAGCGGCCGAGGAGGTTCTGGCTATCAACGCCCAGATGGAGCGTGGAGAGGACGAGGACGGCTTCGAAGGCCAGACCCAGCACCTCGCCGACGTCCAGGCGGCGGTGCGCGCTTTCGCCATGGGTCTGCGGGCGCGGCTGGAGGAAAGCCAGCAGATCTAGCGAGACCGTTTCGATCGACCCCCGAAGGTCGATCGCACGGCCTTCGGGCGCTCCGACCTCAGTCCCCGAGCGACCAAATGTCCGATGGCCGACCCCGCGCGGATCGGGGACAAGCCCTCGCCAGACGGCCCGCCCATTCCCTCCCCGCCACGGGGACGGGCGGGCGCCGTTTCGGGACCGGGAGGGGCGAATGGGCTTTCGCGACGAGACATGGGTGGAGGCAGGCCCGGGCCTTCGCGCCCTGCGCCGCGGCACCCGGCCGATCCGCCACATCCAGATCTTCGGCCAGCGATGCAGCGGCACCAACGCGCTCGCCCGGCTCCTGGAGGGCAACTTCGGCACCGGCGTTCCCACTCGCGCCTACGGCTTCAAGCACTGGTTCGTGCCCGAACAAACCCTGTTCCACGAAGAGGTTCTGGTTCTCGTGGTGGCCCGCAACGTCTTCGACTGGCTGCGCAGCCTGCACCGCCAGCCCTGGCACGCCCATCCCGAGCTGAAATCGCTTCCCTTCGCCGAGTTCATCCGCTCGCCCTGGCATTCCTACTGGGACGACGAGTTCGGCGGGATCGGGCCGGACCATCCGCTGCGCGGGCTGGAAATGCCCCACGAGCGCGATCCCATCACCGGCGAGCGCTTCCGCCACCCGATCGCCAAGCGCACCGCCAAGCTCCGGCACTGGTCCGAACTCGGCGCGCGCGCCCACAACGTCGCCCTCCTGTCGCATCAGGCGCTGGAGGACGATCCGGCCGGCGTGGTGGAGGCCCTCGCCCGGCTGACCGGTCTGTCCCCGCTCGGAGCCTTCCAGCCCGTCTGGTCCTACAAGGGCAACAACAATCGCGCCTACGAGCCGACGCGATACGAGGCGATCGACCCCGCGGACCTCGCCTTCATAGGGCACGAGGTCGACCCGGAGATCGAAGCCAGGTTCAGTCTTCTCTGCCATCCGACCGAGCGCGAGGCTCCGACCCCCGGCGAAGGGCAGTCATGGGAAAGAACAGGGTAAAGGCACCGCTACCGGAATCGGTCAACCTTTCGGAAACGGACTCGCCCTTAGCCTTCGGGCCATGAAAGCTTCTGCCCAGCGCCTTCTCGCCCTGGCCGCCGTCCTCGCGCTGGCCGGCTGCGCCTCCGCTCCGAAGATGACCGGCAACGCCTGCGCGATCTTCGACCAGCGCTCCGGTTTCGTGTCCGACTGGCGGGGCGACGCGGAGCGCGCGTCGGCCGAGTTCGGCGTACCGGTCCACGTCCTGATGGCGACGATCCAGGCGGAATCCAACTTCGACGGCCGCGCCCGCCCGCCGCGCCGCTGGATCCTCGGCTTCATCCCGGGCAAGCGCATCTCCACCGCCTACGGCTACGCCCAGGTTCTGGACGGGACCTGGGACGAGTACCAGCGCCGCACCGGCCGGCATGGCGACCGGCGCAACGACTTCGCCGACGCGGTCCGCTTCATCGGCTGGTACCACGCCGACACGAGCCGCCGTCTCGGCATCGCCAAGTCCGACGCCTACAACCTCTACCTCGCCTACCATTCCGGCCATGCCGGCTA
Organism: Aureimonas sp. ME7; assembly: GCF_903970965.1. Classification (GTDB taxonomy): domain Bacteria; phylum Pseudomonadota; class Alphaproteobacteria; order Rhizobiales; family Rhizobiaceae; genus Aureimonas. Next base: position 3,152 of record NZ_CAJCKW010000012.1, read on the forward strand.
CGAGCGCGGCGTCTGGCGCAACCGCCCGGAAGCGTTGCGCGGGGCCAAGCGCGCGCGCGACATGGCCGCACGCTACGCCGCCCAGCTTCAGCGCTGCTCCTGACGCTCAAGGGTCGCCGATCGCGCTCGCAAAGGCCGAGGCGAGGACGCCGAGGGCCGTCATGTCCTCGCCCTGCCCGCCGACGCTCGCCACCGCGATCGCCGCGAGCCGCCCATCGGCGTCCAAAAGCGGGCCGCCGGAATAGCCGGGGATGATGGGGCAACGCACCGCCAGGAGATGGAGGCCCGCCGGTCCTTCCACCCGGCACCCTTCGGCCACCGTCAGCGCGTAGGCGCGGTCGCGGCCGAAGCCGGCCGCCCGCAGCGCCGTGCCGGGTGCCGGCGCCTGCGGGAGGAGCGGGATCGAGGCGATCGAGGCGGGCGCGGGGGCGGCGAGATCGAGCAGCGCCCAGTCGCGACCAAGTGCCGCCAACGAGCGGTCGCCGTTCTGCGCCCCGTCCATGCGGATCGCCCGCGCCACGCTTTGGAACGCGTAGGCGCCCCGGTCGTAGCCCAGCATGAAATGGATGGAGGCGGGCGGCAGGAAGCGCCCGGTCGCCGGGTTGAACACGCAGTGCGCCGCCGTCACCGCGAGATCGGCTCGCAGAAGCACGCCGGTGCAGCGTCCCTGCGCGCCCGTGTTGACCTGCCCGATCGCCGCGAAGGGCGCTTGCGCCGGGTCGACCCGGTGGCGCAGCGCGCCCGCCTCGCCCCCGTCGCCGGCCCCGGGCCGGCACCAAGGACCATTACAACGCCGAACAGTCCCATCGAGATTCGAAGACCGCGCGTCAGGCGGCCGGCAGCGGCTCGGCGAGCGAGGATGCGCGTTGGATGAGGGCGAACCTTCGCATGGGACGACGGGCCGTGAGCCTCCCACGGCCGGCCGCCGTCGCAGCGACGTTTACGAGGTGGCACGCCGCCGCCTCAGGCGTGAACGGGCGCGGGGCCGAGCACCGCCCGGCCCCGGTCGAACACCTCGCTCAAGGCCTCGACGCTCATCGGGCGCCCGAGGAGGTACCCCTGAAGCGCCTGCACGTCGAGCCCGCTGAGGGCTTCGAGTTCGGCCGGCGTTTCCACGCCTTCCGCCACCACGCGGCAGTCGAACTGGTTGGCGAAGCCGACCAGTGCCGCCGTCAGCGCGCAGCGCATCGGATCCTTGTCGATCGAGCGGGCGATGCCGAGGTCGAGCTTCATGATGTCGGGGCGGATCGCCACGATATGGCTCATGCTGGCGTAACCCGCCCCCACGTCGTCGACCGCGATCTTGATCCCGGTGCGGCGAAGCCGCGCGAACGCCTCCACCAGCGGGGCATAGTCGCCGATCTTCTCGTGTTCGGTGAGTTCGATCACGATCCGGTCCGTCGGATAGCCGTCGAAGCAGCGGATGAAACGCTCGTCGCGGATCGTCGTGGCCGAGGCGTTGATCCCGAGCTGGAAGCGATGGCGCCGCCAAAGGGGCGCGAAACCCTGGAGCGCGTTGCGAACGGCGGCCAGTTCCAGCTCGGCCTGGAGTCCCACGTCGGCCGCATCGCTGAACCAGGCATCCACCGACTGGCGGACCCCGCCTTCGGGAAAGCGCGACAGCGCCTCGGCGCCCGCCGGGCGCAACCCGTCCGCCAGGAACACCGGCTGGTAGACGATGGAAGGCCCCCCGGCGTCCAGAAGCTGGCGGATGCGCGCGCGCCTCGCCGATGCGAGGCTTTCGGTCTGCAGGCCGCGATCCACGCGCTGCGCCACGATGCCCGCCACCACGCGCAGCATCGCGACGTCGCGCGTGTCGAGGTGGTGATGGGGTTCGTGGCCGACGCAGCAGAGCGTACCGTAGACCATGCCGTTGGACAGGCGGATGGGAACGCCGACATGGGAGCCCACCGGCAGGTCGTGCGTGACGGGCAGAAGCTGCGCCTGCGGCACGCGCCGCGTATCGGGCATGACCTCCGGCAGCCGTCCGTCCACGATATGGGCGCAGTAGCTGTCGCGTAGATCGGTTTCGTCGCCTTCCACGATGCCGGAGTGGCGCGATGGCGCATCGACGCAACGAAAGATCCGCCGGTCGCCCGAGAACTCGCTGACGAAGGCGATGTCGAGACCGAGGTTCTGACGCACGAGACGCAACATGCCGCGCATGTCCGCCGTGTCGTCGTTGGAGGGAACGTCCACCTTGTCCAGCATGGAGTACGACCAGACCCAGTATCGGGTTACGTCATTCTATCTAGGGTTATGGGACATGAATGAAAGGTTACTCCTTTGGAGAAACCTTGTCAGCTAGGAACGCGAAAAAGCCGCCAGGTTCGACCCAGCGGCTCCGCATGGCGCTTCGGACGAAAGACAACCGAAACGCGTGATCCGACCCCTCGGGGCGCCAGTACATCCGTGGTCGAACGAAAGGCCGGATTTTCGGGCGTTCGCTTCGAACCGGATATCCGGGAAGCATCGCCTGAACCCGATATGGGACCGCCAGGCGGCAGGTACAAGAGGCCGCGTTCTTCGATGTGCCTTCCGTCGCGTTTCGCTTCTCGCGCCCTGCCGCCGGGCGCCATCCGTACGCGTCTGCCGCCCTTGAGGTTCGCTCGGAAGCGTCCGGTCAGTCCCCGCCCTCGTCCGGGATCGCCAGGATCTCGCCGCAGGCCTTGCAATGCACCGCATCCGGCTCGTGCCGCTCCAGCGCGCAACGCGGGCAGCGGAAGAACACCTTGTAGGGACGGAAGATCGTCTGGGCGAGGCGCACGAAGAGCGAGATGCCGACGATCATGATGACGACGGAGGTGAGCTTGCCCTGCGGTCCCGGCAGCGTCACGTCTCCGAAGCCCGTCGTCGTCATCGTCGCCACGGTGAAATACAGGGCGTCGACATAGCCTTCGATGCCCGACCCCTCGCGCACGAAGGCCGTGTAGATGAAGCCGGTCGCCAGAAACAGGCAGGTCAGGAGATTGATCACCGCCCGTCCCGCTTCCTCCCAGGCCTGCCAGCCTCGGCGGCGCAGCGAGCGCCACAGGACGTCCTTGCGCGACAGGGTCCACAGCCGCAGGATGCGCAGGAAGCCGAGGTTGAAGAAGACGCTCGGCAGAAGCAGCGTCAAAAGCACCAGCGCGTCCACCCAGATCACCGGACGCTTCGCCCAGGCCTTGAGGCTCGGGGCCGCCAGCGCGCGCGCCGCGAAATCCAGCGCCAGGAGCCCCGCCAGCGAATAGTCGAGCCAGAGGAAGTAGCGCTTTTCCTGCAGCACCGGGCTGAACACGAAGAAGGCGATGATCACGAGATCGACGATCGCCACCCAGCCCTGGAAGCGCACCGCCGTCGGATGGTCGGCATGGTACAGGAAGTCGAGGCGGCGGCGCATCGCGCGCCAACCCCGGGAAGGCTTCGAAGGGGAGTGGGAAACGTCCATGCGGGGAGATGATAGGCGTTTCCGGCGCCTCGACAGGGTGCGGGGTCGCTTTGCCTTATGCCGGGCGGCTCGGGAGAGTTCGGGACGACGAACTCCCCCGCTGGAACCGGAGGCATGCGGGCGAAGGGGCCAAGCCCCCTTCGCCCGTTCGTCGTTCGATCAGAAGCCGCGCTGGAAGCGCAGGAAGCCGCTGACCTGGTCGGTCTCGCCGATCGGGCCGGAGAAATCGACGTTCTTGTAGGAGACTTCGGCGAGCGTCGCGAAGTTGTTGGTGATCTGGTAGCCGACGTTGCCGACCACCGCATAATAGTCCGCCGAGGCGGTATAGGGCGTCACGACGCCGTTGTTGTTGAGGAAGAACGTCGTGTCGAAGGTCTCGCCGTACTGGCCGGCAATCGCCACACCGAACTTGCCGAACGCCTGGGCATAGCCCGCGCCGACCGCGTATTCCAGGAAGATCGGGATCGCGCCGGGCGTCGGGTTGAGGATGTTCGGGTTGTTGGCGGCAAATCCGGCCACCGTGTCGACACCCGCGAGAGTCGCGTAGACCGTCGGATCGAAGGCGTAGTGACCCTCGATCTTCAACTGCGACTTCGGTGCGATCAGGTCCTTCAGGAGGACGCCGCCCTTGAGGGCGAAGGCGTCGTTGTTGCCGTCCTGAAGAAGGGTCGGCGTCACGCCGGCGAGATTGATGAAGCCGAGATTGGTGCCGTAGGCCCGGCGCACGTCCTCGCGGTTGAACGTCTCGTCGTAGACACCCGAAATGTACGCACCGCCCCAGGCGCCCGAGTACACGAGCTTGGCATGGACGTCGGGAACCACGTCGCCCGTGCCGTCGTCTTCGATACCCAGCGTCGCGGCAAAACCGCCGGACGTGAAGGTGTAGGATGCCTGGTTGGTGTTGAAGTCGCCGACGACGAGATCGGTGTCGGTCAGAAGACCGTCCTCGATGCCGCCGATGCCCGAGGACCACAGCGAGTCGCGGTAGCCGAGGAGCAGGCCGCCGAGCTGGATGTAGGCCTGGTTGATGTCCACCCCGTTGGAGCCGCCGGACGTGTTGGTGGCCTGGAGACGGGCGAAGGCGCGCAGGGTGCCGAGCTCGGTTTCTTCGCGGGCGTCGAAGTTCAGACGGGCGCGAACGCGGCTGGCGACCTGGTAGTCGTCGCCTTCGAGGTTCACGGCCGGGTCACCGGCGACGTTCACCTGGAAGCGGACGTAACCGCCGACCGAAAGGCAGGTCTCGGTGCCCGGGATGTAGTAGAAGCCCTTGCCGTACACGTCGCAGACGCGGACGTAGTCGACCGGCTCGGGCTCGACGGCCACGATGGCGTCGGCAGCGCGGGCGCCGGAAACTGCGACGAGGGCCGCGGCCGTACCCAGGAAGAGATGTTTGAGATGCGCCATTTTTTCTTCTGAAGAACTGATGTGGAAGGGTTCAAATCTGCTCCACAGACATGACATCCCCCTCGCTCGGTCTTCAACCGCCTAATCGGCTGCAGTATTCGCAAGAGCAAGCGAGTGTGCCGATCAAGGCACATAATCTTCGGTTGTCTTATGAATACGACGTTTCTGCCGATAGGCTTCCATCGATCTCAGCCGAGATCGAAAAACGGCAGATTTTTCCTTGCTTTTACACGCTGGCGACACCGTTTTGCCGCAATGCGGCGGAATGCGCCGCCGCTACTCCATTCGGATGGAGAGCGAACCTTGCGGGAAGTTGTCGCGGTGAGGTCCTTGCCTCCTTCCGCCTTTCCCGCCGCCCACAACCCGACGTCGCGCTTCGAACTCCTCCCCGGAGGCTGGACGCAAAAACGCCGCCGGCGAAGCGGCGGCGCTGCATGAGGCTCGAATGCGGATCGCCTCAGTCGGCGGCGTCGAGGCTTTCCAAGACCACGTTGCCGTTGGTGTAGATGCAGATCTCGCCCGCGATGCGCATCGCGCGCCGCGCGATCTCCTCGGCCGAATAGTCCGTCTCCGCCAGTGCCCTTGCCGCCGCCAGCGCGTAGTTGCCGCCCGAGCCGATCGCGATCACACCGTTTTCCGGCTCCAGGACGTCGCCGTTGCCGGTCAGCGTCAGCGTCACCTGTTTGTCGGCGACGATCATCATCGCCTCCAGCCGCCTGAGATAGCGGTCCGTCCTCCAGTCCTTGGCGAGTTCCACGCAGGCCCGCATCAACTGGTCGGGATACTGCTCCAGTTTGGCCTCCAGCCGCTCCAGAAGCGTGAACGCATCCGCCGTCGCACCGGCAAACCCGGCGATCACCTGCCCCCCCTTGCCGATGCGCCGGACCTTCCTCGCATTCCCCTTCATCACCGTGTTCCCGAGCGACACCTGCCCGTCGCCCGCGATCACCACCTTGCCGCCCTTGCGCACCGTGACGATCGTCGTCGCATACATCTTCGCCGGGTCGTGCTGGTCCATCATCGTCGCTCGAATTCCTCGTCTCGTTCGCACCCCATATGGGAACGCCGCCGCGTTGCGGACAAGGGTGGCGAGTGGTGGGACGTTGCGGGGCTATCGCCCCGAACCCCATCCGGGAAGGACTTCCCGGACCCTTCTTTTCGTTTGGACTTAATTTCCGAGATCGGGGAGGGGTCCAGGGGAAATCATTTCCCCTGGCGGGGTTTGGGGGCGGAGCCCCCGATCTTCCCACCACCCGCGCTCCTTGTTGGCGCAGGCGGCGGCGTTCTGTATGAAGTGGCGAACGATGCGGGGATTTCGAGCGATGAGCGGAACGGCGGGACGGCGGGACGGGGCGGTCGAACGAGCGACCAAGGAGACCCGGATCAGCGTTCGTGTCGATCTCGACGGTGAGGGGCGGGCGGAGGTGAAGACCGGGGTCGGGTTCTTCGACCATATGCTGGATCATCTGGCGCGCCATTCCCTGATCGACATTCGCGTGGCGGCGGAGGGCGATTATCATATCGACGACCATCATACGGTGGAGGATGTGGGGATCGCGCTGGGGCAGGCGATCCGGCAGGCGATGGGCGAGCGTCGCGGCATCCGGCGCTATGCGTCGCTCGATCTGGCGATGGACGAGTGTTTGACGCGCGCGGCGATTGACGTGTCGGGGCGGCCGTTCCTGGTGTTCCGCACGCGGTTTCCGACGGAGAAGATCGGCGCGTTCGACACGCAGCTGGTGCGCGAGTTCTTCCAGGCGTTTGCGGTCAATGCCGGGCTGACGCTGCATATCGAGACGCTTTATGGCGAGAACTCGCATCATATCGCGGAAACCTGCTTCAAGGCGGTGGCGCGCGTGCTCGGCGAGGCGCTGTCGATCGACCCGCGCCAGGCCGACCTCGTGCCCTCCACCAAGGGCATGCTGGCGTGAGGCGATACCGCGTCTTCGAGCCGCCGAGCGTTGAGGGCCGGAGCGAGAGCGCCGTGTTCCTGCGCGACGGGTTCGGCTGGTGGGCGCTCTTGCTCCCATGGGTCTGGCTGCTTCGCTTCCGCCTCTGGTTCTGGGCGGCGGGTGCGTTTCTGCTCGATCTCCTGATCAAGATCGCGGCCGGAGAGACGACGGCTGCGCTCGGCCTGTCGCTGCTTCTGGGCGCGCTGGTGGCGCTGGAAGGGCCGAGCCTTCGCGCCGCGCGCCTCCTACGCAAAGGCTGGCGCGAGGCTGGCGCGGTTTGGGCGCAGGGCGAACGGGATGCCGAAGTGCTTTACTTTGCCGGCGAAGCGGAGCCAGCCGAGGTATCGGCACCCCTGGATACTCCGCAGCATACTACGGCGACCAACGTTTCGCCGCTGCGCCCTGGCCGCACCTTGTTCGACCTACGCGGAGCCTGATCGCGATGTCCGTCACCGTCATTATCGACTACGGCTCGGGCAACCTGCGCTCGGCCGCCAAGGCCTTCGAGCGCGCCGCACGCGAAGCGGGTGTCGAGACGCGCGTTCTCGTCACCGACGATCCGGAGACGATCGCGCGCGCCGACCGCCTCGTCCTGCCGGGCGTCGGCGCCTATGCCGACTGCCGGGCCGGGCTCGATGCCGTTTCCGGTCTCCTTCCAGCGCTGCGCGAGGCGGTGGAGGACAAGGGCCGACCGTTCCTCGGCATCTGCGTCGGCATGCAGCTGATGTCCGAACGGGGCCTGGAAAAGACCATCACCCATGGCCTCGGCTGGATCCGGGGCGATGTCGAGCCCATCGTGCCGAGCGACCCCGGCCTGAAGATTCCGCAGATCGGCTGGAACACGATCCGGGTGAACCACGCCCATCCCCTTCTGGAGGGGGTCGCAACGGGGCCGAACGGGCTGCACGCCTATTTCGTCCATTCCTATCACCTGAACCCGGGTGACCGCTCCCAAATCGTCGCCACCACCGACTACGGTGGCCCGGTGACCGCGATCGTGGCCGACGGCAACAAGGCCGGGACGCAGTTCCATCCCGAAAAGAGCCAGACGCTGGGCCTCGCCCTCCTCGCCAACTTCCTGCGCTGGAAACCCTGAATGCCGATCCTCTTTCCCGCCATCGACCTCAAGGACGGCACCTGCGTCCGCCTCAAGCTCGGGCTGATGGAAGAGGCAACCGTCTACAACGCAGACCCGGCGGCGCAGGCGTGCGCCTTCCAGGCTCAAGGCTTCACCCATCTCCACGTCGTCGATCTCAACGGCGCCTTCGAGGGCCGGGCGGTGAACGCCGAAGCCGTGGAGGCGATCCTCGGTGCTGTCGGGGAGACGATGCGGGTGCAGCTCGGCGGCGGCATCCGCACACTCGCCGACGTCGAGCGCTGGCTCGGCGCCGGCCTTGCCCGCGTCATCCTCGGCACGGTGGCGGTGCGCGATCCCGCCTTGGTGCGCGAAGCCGCCCGGCGCTTCCCCGGACAGGTCGCCGTCGGCATCGACGCCAAGGGCGGCCGGGTCGCGGTGGAGGGCTGGGCGGAATCCTCCGAGCTGACCGCCGTGGACCTCGCCCGCCGCTTCGAGGACGCAGGCGTGTCGGCGATCATCTACACCGACATCGACCGCGACGGGATTCTCGCCGGCATCAACTGGGACGCCACGATCGATCTGGCCGGCACCGTGCGCATTCCGGTCATCGCCTCGGGCGGTCTTGCCTCCATGGCCGACATCGAGCGCCTGGCCTCGCCCGAGGCCACGATCCTGGAAGGCGCCATTTCCGGCCGCGCCCTCTACGACGGGCGGATCGACCCGGCGGAAGCGCTGGCTCGTCTCCGGGGGTGAAGTCAATGTTTCACGTGTGACACCCGACGGCCCTTTGCGGAAACGACGCGTTCCATTAGGTTGGACGCATGAACATTCAGGTTCCGGCGATCAGAACTGCGGATGATTTCCTGCGGGCCTTCGAAGTTCTCGAAGGGAAGCGGGAATTCGTGCGCGGAAAGGTGGTCGACTTGACGATCAATGTCTCTCGCAACCATGCGAGATTGACGACGGCATTGACGGTGGTTCTGGCGCGTCACCTCGACCCCGACCGGTTCGAGGTCGGTGCGGCGGACTTCGGTGTGCGAACGCGCGACGGTGTTCGTTTTCCCGATGTTCTGGTGGATACCGCGGGCGGCAACGGCAGAGACCTGACGGCGCATGCGCCACTTCTCGTCGCGGAAATTCTCTCGCCCTCCTCCATGGCTCGGGACTTCGGCGAGAAGGTCGGGGAATACACCGCCCTTCCCTCGCTCCTCCACTACGTCGTCCTGGCGCAGGACGAGCCGCGCGTCTGGCTGTGGCAGCGCGGCGAGGACGGCGCCTTCGGCACGCCGGAGATGATCGCGGGTGCGGGCGAAAGCCTCCCCCTGCCCGGCTTCGGCTTGACCCTGCCGCTTGCCGAGCTTTATCGCGGCATCGCATAAGCTGAAACGACGCGGCGCTCGGCCCAGACGCCCCGCATGGAGTTCGCCCGGACGTGACCCTGAAAGCCCGCATCATCCCCTGCCTCGACGTCAAGGACGGACGCGTCGTCAAGGGAGTCAACTTCGAGGGGCTGGTGGATGCCGGGGACCCGGTGGAGGCGGCGCGCGCCTACGATGCGGCGGGCGCCGACGAGCTCTGCTTCCTCGACATCACCGCCTCCTCCGATAACCGCGAGACGATCTTCGACGTCGTCGCGCGCACGGCGGAAGCCTGCTTCATGCCCGTCACGGTCGGCGGGGGCGTGCGCGAGGTCGCCGATATCCGCAAGCTCCTGCTCGCGGGAGCCGACAAGGTGTCGATCAATACGGCGGCGGTGAAGCGGCCGGAATTCGTGGCGGAAGCCGCCGACAAGTTCGGCAACCAGTGCATCGTCGTGGCGATCGACGCCAAGCGCGTCTCGGGGATCGGCGAAACCGATCGCTGGGAAATCTTCACCCATGGCGGGCGCACCTCGACCGGCATCGACGCGGTCGAGTTCGCGCGCCGCGTGGTCGCGCTGGGGGCGGGCGAGATCCTCCTGACCTCCATGGACCGCGACGGCACCAAGGCGGGCTTCGACCTTCCCCTCACCCGCGCGGTGGCGGACGCCGTCCCGGTGCCGGTGATCGCATCCGGCGGCGTCGGCACGCTCGATCATCTCGTGGCCGGCGTTCGCGATGGCGGCGCGACGGCGGTGCTGGCCGCCTCGATCTTCCATTTCGGCACCCACACGATCGCCGAGGCCAAGCGCCACATGGCGGCGGCCGGCATTCCCATGCGGCTCGACGGCGCGAGCACGCTCGCCCCCGCCGTGCCCTAAACCGTTCGAGGCGCCCCATGTTCGATCTCGCCGCCCTCGAGGCGATCGTCGCCGCCCGCGCCACCTCGGGCGATCCGAACTCCTACACCGCCAAGCTCGCCCGTCGCGGCGTTCCCAAGGTCGCCCAGAAGCTCGGCGAGGAAGCGGTGGAGACGGTGATCGCCGCCGTGTCGCAGGACCGCGGCGAGCTCGTCGGCGAGGCCGCCGATCTTCTCTACCACCTGACCGTGCTTCTCCACTTGCGCGACGTTCCGGTCGCCGAGGTCATGGCCGAGCTCGAACGGCGCACCGCCCAGACCGGGCTCGAGGAAAAGGCCGCCCGGCCCCATGCCGGGTAGGACGGCCATGGACCAGCTCGCCTCCCCGCCCTTGTCGCCCTACCACTTCTTTTCGGCCGCCGAATGGGCGACGTTCCGCGGACGTGAAACGCTGACCCTGACGCAGGGAGAGGTGGCGCGCCTGCGCTCGCTCGGCGACACGATCGATGTCGACGAGGTGGAGCGCATCTACCTGTCCATCTCGCGTCTTCTCTATGCCCATGTGGAATCCAGTCAGGCGCTGTTTCGCCAACGCAAGCGCTTTCTGCGTGGGCAGGAGCAGGTGAAGACCCCCTTCATCATCGGCATCGCCGGGTCGGTCGCGGCGGGAAAGAGCACGACGGCCCGCATTCTCAAGGAGCTTCTTGCCCGCTGGCCGGGAACGCCCAAGGTCGATCTCGTCACCACCGACGGCTTTCTCTATCCGAACGCTGTTCTGGAGCGTGAGGGCCTGATGCAGCGCAAGGGCTTTCCCGAAAGCTACGATGTCGGGGCCATCCTGCGCTTCCTGTCCGACATCAAGGCCGGCGCGCGCTCGGTCACCGCCCCGGTCTATTCCCACTTCGTCTACGACGTGGTGCCCGGCGACCGGATCGAGGTCGATCAGCCCGATATCCTGATCTTCGAGGGGCTCAACGTCCTCCAGACGCGCGAGATGCCGAAGGACGGCAAGTTCGTGCCCTTCGTTTCGGACTTCTTCGACCATTCGATCTACATCGACGCGGACGAGCGCGACCTGCATCGCTGGTACGTGTCGCGCTTCATGCGCCTGCGCGAGACGGCGTTCCGCGAGGAAAGCTCGTTCTTCCATCGCTATTCCAAGATTTCGGAGGCCGAGGCGCTGGAGGTCGCCGAACGCCTCTGGTCGACGATCAATGCGCGAAACCTCTACGAGAACATCCTCCCCACCCGCCCTCGCGCCGACCTGATCCTGCGAAAAGGGGGCGATCACCTCGTGGAGGAGGTGGCGCTCCGCAAGATTTGATGAGGTGGGGCCAAGCGGGGCGCGGCCTTCGCCAGCGCATGCGGTGAGTTGACTTTCACCCGCGACCGGCCCAACTCCCCCGCGCGCAATCCGAAGCGGAACACAAGGACGCCGATGACGATCGATCTGAACCGACGCGAACTGATGATGGGTCTCAGCCTTCTCGGCCTGGCCGGTGCGACAGGCACCGCGCTCGCAGCCGACGGCGACCTTCTCCAGTTCGGGGCGCCCGAGCCCTTCTCGTTCGACGCGTTGGTGGAGCGGGCGAAGGCGCTCGCCGTCGCCCCTTACGTGCCGGAAGTGCCGCGCTCGGGCGACACGCTGGAGCGGATCGACTTCGACCAGCACTGGCGCATTCAGTACAAGAAGGACCAGACCCTTCTCCTGAACGACGGCAAGGCGCCGATCCGCTTCTTCCATCTCGGGCGCTACTTCAAGCTGCCGGTCGGCATCCACGTGGTGGAAGGGGGTCAGGCCCGCACGCTGCGCTACGACCCGAACCTCTTCACCATTCCGGCGGACTCGCCGGCCAAGGAGCTCCCGGACGACATCGGCTTTGCGGGTTTCCGCGTCCTGGAGCCGAATTCGGACGCCGACTGGATCGCGTTCCTCGGCGCCGCCTATTTCCGCACGTCTGGCGAGGACAACCAGTTCGGCATGTCGGCGCGCGCGCTCGCCATCGACGTCGCGATGCCCACCCCGGAAGAGTTTCCCCGCTTCACCGACTTCTTCCTCGAGCCTTCCCCCGATGGCCGGCTCGCGATCTCCTGCCTCCTCAACAGCCCCCGCGTCGCCGGCGTCCTGCGCATGGATATCCAAAAGGGCGGCCCGATCGTCATGGACATCCAGGCGCGCTACTTCGCGCGCGACGACATCGCCCGCTTCGGCATCGCCGCCCTCACCTCGATGTACTGGTACTCGGAGACCGACAAGGCGCGCCGCATCGACTGGCGGCCGGAGGTCCACGATTCCGACGGCCTGGCGATGTGGACGGGCTCGGGCGAGCGCATCTGGCGCCCGCTCAACAACCCGCCGCGCGTCATGACCTCGAGCTTCACCGACGCCACCCCGCGCGGCTTCGGCCTTCTCCAGCGCGACCGCGACTTCGCCAACTACGAGGACGACGGCGTCTTCTACGAGAAGCGCGCCAGCGTTTGGGTGGAGCCGAAGGGCGACTGGGGCGGGGGCGCGGTGCAGCTCGTCGAGATCCCGACCGACGACGAGATCCACGACAACATCGCCGCCTACTGGGTGTCGTCGAAGCCCGTGCGCCGGGGCGACGCGATCGCGCTCGACTATAAGCTCCACTGGGCGAACAAGGAGCCCTATCCCGGCGACGTCGGCAAGGTGGTGGCGACCCGCCTCGGGCGGGGGGGCATCGCCGGCCAGCCGCGCCCGGCCGGCGTGACCAAGATCGTGGTGGACTTCGACGGCGGCCTCGTCGCCGCGCTCGGGCGCGAGGAAAAGGGCGTCGAAGCGCTCGCCACCACCTCGCGCGGGACGGTCGGTAAGGTCGACTGCTACTCGATCAAGGTCGGCACCGCCTGGCGCGTCACCTTCGATCTGACGGCGGAGGGCAGCGACCCGGTGGAGCTGCGCCTCTACATGCGCCAGGGCGACAAGGTGCTCACCGAAACCTGGGCCTACCAGTTCCTGCCCGTTTCGATGGGCAGCTGAGGGATCAGGGCCGCGTCACCCGGCGAAGCGTCAGGTTGATGCGGCCCTCCCCCTTCAGGAGGGTCGAGGTGCCCGGATAGATCCGGTCGATCCCGTGGAACACGAGGCGGCTCGGGCCCCCCATGACGAGGACATCGCCGGACGAGAGGCGCAGCGAGCGCGTCGGCCCGCCGCGCTCCGTGCCGCCGATGCGAAACAGCGCCTCGTCGCCGAGCGAGACCGACAGGACGGGGGCGTCGAGATCGGTCTCGTCCTTGTCCTGATGCAGGCCCATCCGGGCGCCCGCCTCGTAGAAATTGACGAGGCAGGCTTCCGGCGGATGGGCGTAGTCCGACAGTTCCGCCCAGAGCGCGAGGAGCATGTCCGGGATCGGCGGCCAGGGCTCTCCCGTTTCGGGGTGAACCGGCTGGTAGCGGTAGCCGCCCGCGTCCGACACCCAGCCGAGCGCGCCGCAATTGGTCATCCGCACGGAAAACTGGCGCCCGCTTCCGGGCATGCGGGGCCGGTAGAGCGGTGCCTTGGCGACCACGTCGCGGATGCCTTGGAGAAGGGTCGCCTGCTCGCCCGGATCGAGGCGGAGGGGGTAATGGTGGAGCCCCGGCGGCAGCGGCCCCGGCGCCCGCGCGCTCACGAGAGGTAGCCGAGCTGGGCGGCGAGCGCGACCGCGTGCGTGCGGTTGGACGCGTCGAGCTTGCGCGTCGCGGCCGTCAGGTACTGCGAGATCGTGTGCTCGGAAAGCTTCAGGATCGTGCCGATCTCGGACGAGGTCTTGCCGAGCATCGCGAGCTTCAAACAGTCGCGCTCGCGCCCCGTCAGCGGGTTGTTGCGCCGGTTCTCCTCGAAGCGGCAGGACGCGAGGACCCCGAAGGCGGAGAATGCCAGAAGCTGGAACGCGTCCCCGCCCGCCTCGTCCGTCACCGGCTGCGGGCCGGAGAGGGACAGGACGCCCGTGAAGCCGTTGATCCCGTGCACCGGACAGTAGATGCCCGACAGGCAGCCGTTCGCCGCCAGGAACCGCCCTTGCGGCGAGGAGCCATCGGGATCGGCCGGATCATAGCCATGGAGGAACTCCGCGTCCCAGACGAAGGGCAGCGTCCCGTTGATCAGCGAGCGGAGCACCGGCGAGAAGCGATGGAGCGCGAAGCGCTCGAAGCCGACGCGGAACTCGTCCTCCCAGTTGGACAGGACGGGTCGCATCTCGGCGCCCGCCGCATCCGTGGAGGGAATGCTGAGGAGGGCGAAGCGGGTGAAACCGTTCTCGGCGGCAAGACTTCCGAGCGCCGCCTTGAGGCCGCCTTCCGTCCAGGGTCTCTCGAGGCGGGGGATCAGTCCGGCACCGGCTCCCCTCATGCGGCGCGCGCAGCGCGGCGGAAACGGATGAACGGCGAAGGGGCGGCCATGACGATCCTTTCCAACGGAGGGAGGCCAAGGGATCGCCGGGGAAACGGGGGGCGAGCCTTTGTATCCTTTATCCTATCGCGAAGGCGCCGCGATGGGACCCCCTTTCCGCCACCTTTTTCCCGTCGCGCGCCATCGATCCGCTCAAGGCGAGAGGCGCGCGGGACTGGCGCGAGCCTTCGCGCATTCCCATGTGATGCCTCGCCGCGCGGTGGATCCCGATCCGTCCGGGCGGCGATCCGACCATCCCGTTTTCTTCGAGATCCCAAGATTCGATGACCGACTTTTCCCCCCGCGAGATCGTGTCCGAGCTGGACCGCCACATCATCGGCCAGAAGGACGCCAAGCGCGCGGTGGCCGTCGCCCTTCGCAACCGCTGGCGCCGGCAGCAGCTGGACGGCGCGCTTCGCGAAGAGGTGATGCCGAAGAACATCCTGATGATCGGCCCGACGGGCGTCGGCAAGACGGAAATCTCGCGCCGCCTCGCCAAGCTCGCGGGCGCGCCCTTCATCAAGGTGGAGGCGACGAAGTTCACCGAGGTCGGCTATGTCGGGCGCGACGTCGAGCAGATCATCCGCGACCTCCTCGAGATCGGCATCGCGCTGACGCGCGAGAAGCGGCGCGAGGACGTGCGCGCCAAGGCCCATGCCGGTGCCGAGGACCGGGTGCTGGACGCGCTCGTCGGCAAGACCGCCTCGCCGGCGACGCGCGACAGTTTCCGCAAGCGCCTGCGCGCCGGCGAGCTCGACGACAAGGAAATCGACGTCGAGGTGGCCGATACGTCCAATCCGCTCGGCGGCATGGACATTCCCGGCATGCCGGGCGGCAATATCGGCGTCCTCAACCTGTCCGAGATGTTCGGCAAGGCGATGGGCGGCGGGCGCACCAAGACGCGCCGCACCTCGGTGAAGGATAGTTACGCCCTTCTGATCAACGAGGAATCCGACAAGCTCCTCGACAACGAGGCGTTGGTCGCCGACGCCATCCGCGCGGTCGAAAACAACGGCATCGTGTTTCTCGACGAGATCGACAAGGTCGCCAACAACGGCGATGGGCGCGGCGGCGCGGGCGTCAGCCGCGAGGGCGTCCAGCGCGATCTCCTACCCCTTGTTGAGGGCACCACGGTCGCGACCAAGCATGGGCCGGTGAAGACGGACCACATCCTCTTCATCGCGAGCGGAGCCTTCCACGTCTCGAAGCCCTCGGACCTTCTGCCCGAACTCCAGGGCCGCCTGCCGATCCGCGTCGAGCTGCGCGCCTTGGAGCGCGACGACTTCCGCCGCATCCTGACCGAGACCGAGGCCTCGCTCCTCAAGCAGTACGTCGCGCTCCTCAAGACCGAGAACGTCGATCTCGAGATCACCGACGACGCGATCGACGCGATCGCCGACGTCGCGGTGGCGCTGAACGGCTCGGTCGAGAACATCGGCGCCCGCCGCCTCCAGACGGTGATGGAGCGGGTGCTGGACGACATCTCCTTCGAGGCGCCGGACCGGGGCGGCCAGAGCTACCGGGTGGACGGCGACTACGTCCACAAGGCGCTGGACGGGATCGCCGGCAACACCGATCTGTCGCGCTACATTCTCTAGGACACACAAGGGCCGGACGAGCGATCGTCCGGCCCCTCGTCGCCCGGATCAGCCCTGCGCGGCGCGCGCCTTGTTGGCGAATTCGTTGAGCTGGGTTACCGTCTCGTCGAAGCGGCCGTCGCGCTCGGCATGACGCAGGAACTGGACGCGCTCGACGAGGATCTCGGGCGGCGTCGGCGCTTTCGCGAACAAGCTCATCACCTCGTCGATGAACTCGGGCAGCGGCATGTAGCCTTCCCGCGTTTCCTGGCCCGGCGTCAGCCCGGTCTGGACGGCGGGCGGCGCCAGTTCGATCACCTCGATCTTGCCCTTCAGCGCCTCGCGCAGCGAGACCGTGTAGGAGTGGATCGCCGCCTTGGTGGCGTTGTAGGTCGGCGTCGCGACGAGCGGCACGAAAGCGAGGCCCGACGTCACGTTGACGATCGCCGCGTCGCTCTGTGCGCTGAGATGCTCCACCAGCGCGTTGGTCAGGCGGATGGGGCCGAGGAGGTTGGTCGCGATCGTGTCCTCGGCGTCCTTCAGATCGCGCGTCCGGCCGAGATCCTCGAAGCGCATGATGCCGGCATTGTTGACGAGGACGTTGAGCTTGGGAAAGCGAGCGATTACCTCCGCCGCGAAGCGCTGGACGCCCTCCTCGCCGTCGACGTCGAGAACCACGCCCTCGATGCCGGGATGATCTTTCGCGATGGCATCGAGCCGGTCCTGCCGCCGCCCGGCGACGATCACCGTATTGCCGGCTTCGTGGAAGCGAAGCGCGAGAGCCTCTCCGATACCGCCCGTGCCACCGGTGACGAGAATGGTGTTGCCTGTGGTCTTCATGGAAACCGCCTTTGTTTCGGTCGCGATATCCGTCATATGGGAGATGACGCTTCCCATTGGGAAGAAGGCACCCAAAAGAATGATACGCACCGAAAGGAGAGTGTCGGCATGAACGCTCCCGCCCGCCATGTCTCGCCCGCAGGCGAGGTCGCCGATCCGCGCGTCGAGGCTCTGGTCAACGACCTGATCGGCGCCGTCGCCGACAAGTGGACGCTCCTGATCCTGGAGGAACTGGAACAGGCGGGAACCCTGCGCTTCAGCGAGATCGGGCGGCGCGTGCCCACGATCAGCCAGAAGATGCTGACGCAGACGCTGCGGGCGATGGAGCGCAACGGCCTCGTCTCGCGCACCGTCCATCCCGTAGTGCCGCCGCACGTGGACTATGGCCTGACCGATCTCGGCCAAAGCCTCGGGGCGGCCTTCTGCGGCGTTTGGATCTGGGCCGAGAAGCATTGCGACAGCGTGGAAGCGGCCCGCGAGCGCTTCGACCGCCGCTGAACGCGAAAAGGCGCCGACCCCGGGGGCCGACGCCTTGCAGCGATCGTCGCGACGAGGCCGGCTCAGTCGAGCTGGCGAACCGCGCCCTTGGCCGCGCTCGTCGCCATGGAGGCGTAGGCGCGCAGCGCCAGCGTCACCTTGCGCTTGCGGATCTCGGTCGGCTTCCAGGCGTCCGCGCCGCGTTCAGTCATCTCGGCCCGGCGGCGCGCGATCTCGGCGTCGTCGACGGCCAGATGGATGCGCCGGTTGGGAATGTCGATCTCGATCGGATCGCCCTCCTCGACGAGCCCGATCAGCCCGCCTTCGGCCGCTTCCGGCGAGACGTGGCCGATGGACAGGCCCGACGAGCCGCCCGAGAAGCGCCCGTCGGTGACGAGCGCGCAGGCCTTTCCGAGGCCCTTCGACTTCAGATAGCTCGTCGGGTAGAGCATTTCCTGCATGCCCGGCCCGCCGCGCGGCCCCTCGTAGCGGATCAGCACGATATCGCCGGGCGTCACCTCGTTGGACAAGATCGACTTCACCGCCGCGTCCTGGCTCTCGTAGACGCGCGCGCGCCCGTTGAACGTGAGGATGCTCTCGTCGACGCCCGCCGTCTTCACGATGCAGCCGTCCTCGGCGAGATTGCCGAAGAGGACGGCGAGGCCCCCGTCCTGGCTGAACGCGTGCTCGCGGTCGCGGATGACGCCCCCGGCGCGGTCGGTGTCGAGCTCCTTCCAGCGAGCGTTCTGGCTGAAGGCGACCTGGGTCGGCACGCCACCCGGCGCCGCGCTGAAGAGCTTCAGCGCCCTTGCGTCCCGGCTCGTCGCGATATCCCACTTGGCGATGGCCTCGCGCATCGTCGCGGTGTGGACGGTCGGCACGTCGAGATTGAGAAGGCCGGCCCGGGCGAGTTCGCCCAGAATCGCCATGATGCCGCCCGCGCGGTGGACGTCCTCCATGTGGACGTCGGCCTTGGCCGGCGCGACCTTGGACAGGCAGGGCACGCGGCGCGACATGCGGTCGATGTCGGCCATGGTGAAGTCGACCTCGGCCTCGTGCGCGGCGGCGAGAATATGGAGAACGGTGTTGGTCGAGCCGCCCATGGCGATGTCGAGCGCCATCGCGTTCTCGAAGGCGGCCTTGGTGGCGATGGAGCGCGGCAGCGCCGTCTCGTCATCGCCCTCGTAGTAGCGCTTGGCGAGCGCCACGATGCGCTGCCCGGCCTCCAGGAACAGGTCCTCGCGGTCGGCATGGGTGGCGAGCGTCGAGCCGTTGCCGGGCAAGGAAAGCCCCAGCGCTTCCGTCAGGCAGTTCATCGAATTGGCGGTGAACATCCCCGAGCACGAGCCGCAGGTCGGGCAGGCCGAGCGCTCGATGACCTGGACGTCGGCATCCGACATCCGGTCGTCGGCGGCGGCCACCATGGCGTCGACGAGGTCGAGCGCATGGATCTTGCCGTCGCTGAGCTTGACCTTGCCCGCTTCCATCGGGCCGCCGGACACGAACACGACGGGAATGTTGAGCCGGAGCGAGGCCATCAGCATGCCCGGCGTGATCTTGTCGCAGTTGGAAATGCAGACCATGGCGTCGGCGCAGTGCGCGTTGACCATGTATTCCACCGAGTCCGCGATCAGCTCGCGCGAGGGGAGCGAGTAGAGCATCCCGTCGTGGCCCATCGCGATGCCGTCGTCGACCGCGATCGTGTTGAACTCCTTGGCGACGCCGCCGGCCGCCTCGATCTCGCGCGCCACGAGCTGGCCGAGATCCTTGAGGTGGACATGGCCCGGCACGAACTGGGTGAACGAGTTCACCACGGCGATGATCGGCTTGCCGAAATCCTCGTCCTTCATGCCCGTGGCACGCCAAAGGCCGCGTGCGCCCGCCATGTTGCGGCCGTGCGTGGTGGTGCGGGAGCGATAATGGGGCATGGGTCGGGGCCTTTCCTCTAGAGGCGTACCCGGCATTACACCTGTTGACGCCTCGCGCCAACCGTCAATTTGAAAACGGCGATAATCGTTCCAGACGACCGGGAATCCGGCCGTTCCGCAAAGGACTTAAGATCGTGGCAAATGGGCGGGGCGTGCCGCAATCGCGCCACGATCAGGCGGCGTGCCGCGCCCGGACGCATGCTTGGGGGCCGACCTCGAAGGCACGCAGCCAGGCCCCCTCCGGCCCCGCTTCCAGGACGCTGCCGGGCGGCAGGGCCGACCAAAGGCTCGGGTCGTCGCCGCAGGGCTCGGAGGCGACGAGGACGCCGCCCGCCTCGACGCGCCAATACAAGGACGGCGGCTGGCCGTCGCTCGCCCAGCGAAAGGCGAAGAGCCGTCGCCCGTCGGTGTGGACGGCGGCAAAGCGCGTCGGCTCGGCGCCTTCCGCCTTCAGGGCCTCCACGGTGCCGAGCGTCCGGGCATAGGCGCCGGCGGGGTCGCGCTCCAGCCCGTGGGCGAGGGCTGCCAGAAACAGCGCCTCGGAATCGCAGGTGCCGCGCCGGCTCTCGTAGGCGGCGTCGGGGATCATCGCCTCCACCTGTCGGCGCAGGCGCCCGTAGTCGCCGATCTGGCCGTTGTGCATGAAGAGGTGTCGCCCGAGCGCGAACGGATGGCAGTTGGCGGTGGACACGCCCCCGGAGGTCGCCGCGCGCACATGGGCCAGAAACAGGCCGGAGCGGATCTGCCCGCAGAGCGAGGCGAGGTTGGCGTCCGACCAGGCCGGCAGGACGCCCCGATAAAGGCCGGGCTCGGGCCGCTCTCCGTACCAGCCGAGGCCGCAGCCGTCGCCGTTGACCACCGTGCGCGCCTCTCGCGCGGCCAGCGACTGCGACACGAGCGAGCCTTCGGGCCGGATCAGGAGGTCCTCCAGAAACAGCGGCGTTCCGAGATAGGCGAGAAGACGGCACATCGGCGAGCGGTCCTGCGGCGAGCGGTCCTGTTCCCTGGGGATGGAGCCCCGAAGGGACCGACCCTACGCCGCCTTCCGTTCGCGAGGCTGGCCGGCTTCCCCCAGCGCGAAGCGGCTGGCGGCCGCCACATGGATCGCGGTGGAATCGAAGCCGGGCAGGACCTGCGCGGCGGGGTCCAGCGACAGGACGATCTCCGTGCAGCCGAGGATGACGCTGTCGGCGCCCGCCTCCCGCCCGCGCTCCACAATGGCCTGGAGCTGGCGACGCGAGGCATCGAGGACGCGGCCGGCGCAAAGCTCCTCGAAGATGATGCGATGGACGCTCTCGCGGTCCTCCGCCTTCGGCACCATGGGGCGGATGCCGGTGGATGCTTCCATCCGGTCGGCGTAGAAGCCGTGCTCCATCGTGTAGCGGGTGGCCAGGAGCAGCGGACGCCGACGCCCCGCCGACGCCAGCGACGCGCCCGTTTCCTCGATGATGTCGACCAGCGGAATGGAAACGGCGGCCTGAACCTCCGCCGACACGAGGTGCATCGTGTTGGTGCAGATCAGGACGCAGTCGGCGCCCGCGCGCTCCAGCCGGCGCGCGCTGTCGCAAAGCGCCTCGGCCGCCAGATCCCAGCGGCCCGCGCGTTGCATCTCGACGATCTCGGCGAAGTTGACGGAATGCAGGAGGATGTCGGCCGAATGAAGCGGACCTTCCACCGCCCGCACCGTCTCGTTCAGGAGGCGATAATAGACCGCCGTGGATTCCCAGCTCATCCCGCCGATCAGTCCAATACGCTTCATAGCTTATACCCCATCCGAGTTCGAACGTAGACTACCGCGCGCCTTGTGCAATCGGTTCGCCAATTCGGGGAAGCGAAGGGCTATCGATGCACATTGGAAGCGCCCAACCGGCTTTCGGCGCTATTCAGTTGCGCCCAACGCCGAAACACTGCATTCCACCGGCATGCTCGATGATCGCGACCGACTGCTTCTCGACCTTCTCCAAGAGGATGCCGACCGCCCGGTCGGGGAACTGGCCGAGCGAGCCGCCCTGTCCCCATCCGCCTGCTCGCGGCGCATCCAGCGCCTGCGCGACGAGGGCTACGTGAAGCGCCGCGTCGCGCTGGTGGACCGGCGGCGGATCAACCTTCCGACCACCGTCTTCGTCATCGTCAAGACCTCGCGCCATTCCGGCGGGTGGCTCGAAGAGTTTAAGTCGGCGCTCGCCGCGATCCCCGAGATCGTCGAGGTCCACCGGCTGACCGGGAACGTCGATTACATCCTGAAGATCGTCCTGCCCGACGTCGAGCACTACGACACGATCTACAAGCGTTTGGTGTCGCGCATCGAGCTGTTCGACGTGTCGGCCTATATCTCGATGGAGACGGTGAAGTCGGAAACCGCCGTGCCGACGCGCTACGCCTGATCCGGCCGAAATGTTTCACGTGAAGCAATCGGTGCTTCTGTGTCCGATCGGGCGCACCTGAGATCTCGGTTCGGCACCCTTTCCCAGCTCGGACGGGTTTTTGATTTTCCTACGAGGCTGAATGCGCTAGCGCGAGGGGATAGGTGCCGCATGTCCCGGAACCGGTCGATGATCCGTCCCATTCTTCTCGCTCTCAGTCTTTGCCTCGCCATGCCGGCGCTCGGTGCCGTGCGGGTGCCGCCCGGCAACCGGCATGCCGAGCAACCCGCCATCCCCGGCGGGTCGAGCTCGCGCACCAAGGCGACACGCTCGAGCTTCGAGGCGAAGTACCGCAAGATCCACGATCTCCTGGCCGAAAACCGCGATCTCCAGGACAAGATCCGCCGCGCCGCACGGGCCTACGGAATCCAGCCGATCCACATCGCCGGCGCGCTGGTCGGAGAGCACACCTACAATGTCGATGCGCTGGACCGGCTGCAGACCTACTACGTCAAGGCCGCCTCGTATCTGACCTCCGGCGTCGCCTTCGCCTATCGCGGCGAGACGGTGGCCGATTTCGTCGCCCGGCCCCAGTTCGCGACATGCGCGGGCGCGAAGAACGACACCGCCCTCTGGTCCTGCCGGGAGCGCGTGTTCGAGACGCGCTTCCGGGGGCGCACGGTGGACGGCACCGCCTTCCCCGACAACCGCTTCGGCGCGGTGTTCTTCCAGCCCTTCTATGCCGGGCAGACCTTCGGCCTCGGTCAGCTCAACCCGCTGACGGCGCTCTCGGTGTCCGATATCGTCCATCGCCGTTCGGGCTATCCCGAGCTCGACATGCGGGATGCCGGCGAGGTCTACGAGGCGATCATGGATCCCGACAAGACGCTGGCCTACATGGCGGCGGTGATCCGCACTTCGATCGACGCCTACACGCAAGTCGCGGGCTTCGACATTTCCGACAATCCCGGGGTCGTGGCGACGCTCTACAATGTCGGCGACCCGTATGGCCGCGCCGCCCGGCTCGCGGCCGAGAACCGCTCGGGCTCCCGCCGCCTGCCGGAGGAGAACTACTACGGCTGGCTGGTCAACGAGAAGCTCGCCGAGCTCAAGGCGATCTTTCCTTGAGAGACTGGTTCGGAAGTCCCTGGCGGAGGATCGGCGAGGAATTTTCGTTCCTTGCTAGGAGCCGAGCGCAGTCGATGCCGCCGGCATCGGCGAGCGTCCGAAGGGCGGGCGAGACCAGTGGCTCGCCCCGAAGCAACGAAGCGGGGCGCGAAAAGAATCGGCGAGCCGACCCGGCGGACTTTCGAAACAGTCTCTAAGCCTTCTGGCGCCGGCGCGCCTCGCGCTGGGCGGCTTCGGCGCGCGCCACCGCTTCGAGCAGCAGCGTGTCGAGGGCGGCGATGTCCTCGGCGCTCAGAAGGGCGATGGATTCGGCCAGACGGTTGGCGAAAGCCGTGGCGCCGGGCCCGAGGCTCCCGGTTTCCAGCACCACCTTGGGATGGCTGAGCTCGGCGAGGCGTTCCAGCTCTTCCGCGTCGTCCCAGATGACGTGGAGAAAGCCGATGATGCGCTGGAGCATCGACCAGGTCGGGCGCCCGCGCTTGCCGTGCTCGAGCTGGGAGAGATAGGCGCCGGACACGCCGAGCGCCTTGGCCATCTCGCCTTGCGTCACCCCGCGCGCGGCGCGCAGCTCGCGCACCTTTTCGCCGAACGGGGTCATCGCCGCCGCACCCGCACATAGAAGGCCCCCTCGCCGCCATGGCCGCGCTCGGCTTGCTCGAAGCCCGACACGAGGGCGCGGAACTCCGGGGTCGAGAACCAGTGCGGCAGGGCGCGCCGGAGCGAGCCGGTGGAGCCGAACGAGGCGCCGCGCCCGGTGATCACCAGGACGTGGCGGAACTGGCTGGTCTGCGCGCGGCGCAGGAAGAACAGGAGCGCGCCGTGGGCGATCGCCTCCGTCTGGCCGTGGAGGTCGATGCGGTCCTCCAGCTCGATCCGCCCCTTGCCGATCTTGCGCCGCGTCGGGCGCTCGATCGGGTGGAGGGCGGGCGCCGTGGAAGGCACCGCGCGCTGCCCGGCTCGGGCGGCGGAGGTCGTCGGCAGGCTCGGGATCGGCTTCGACAGCGGCACCGCGGGTTCGGGCGCCGGCACAGGCTCCGGCGGCGGCTCGGGCATCGTCTTGCCGTGCAGCGGCACGGCGGAGCGCGCGACGCTCGCCCACAGGCGCTTTTCCTCGCCCGACAGATCGCGCCGCCGTCTCATCGGCCCGCCTCGGCGAGGGCCACGGGCAGGAGCGCCGTGAAGGCGGCGGGATGGCGGATCGCACCGGCGATCGCGCCAGCCGCCAGGCCCGACCCGACGAAGAGGTCGCCGCGCGCGGGGCCCAGAATGGCCGAGCCGGTGTCCTGCGCCACCACGAGCCGGCGGAACGGCCGGTCTTCGATCGCGAGCCCCGGCGCATCGACGAAGACGGGCATGCCGTAGGGATGGATCGCGGCATCCACCGCCAGCGAGCCGAGCGGGGTGAGCGGCACGCCGGCGCCGCCGATCGGCCCCTCGCCTTCGCGCGCTTCCACTTCGCGAAAGAAGATGAAGGAGCGGTTCTGGTGGAGAAGCGCTTGCGTCTCGCCGGGATGGGCGGCGAGCCAGCGCCGGATGCCGGCCATATCGGCCTCTTCCAGCGGCAGCGCCCCGCGCGACACGAGAACGCGGCCGATCGCGGTGAAGCGGTGGCCGTTCTTGGCGTCGTAGCCGACGCGCATCGTCTCGCCTCCGGGCAGGGAAAGCCGTGCCGAGCCCTGGATGTGGACGAAGAAGGCGTCCACCGGGTTTTCCAGCCAGACGAGTTCCAGCCCGCGCCCGCGCAGCCAACCGCCGTCGATCGCCGCGCGGTCGGGATAGGGGCGCAGGCGCCCGTCCTCGGCTCGCCACGCAAAGCGCGTTTCCCCGTCCATCCCGTCGAGGCGCGTCTCAGTCGGAAGCCGCACGAGATCGCCGGGCGTCCGGTAGAGCGGAACCGAGAAGCGCGCGCTGCGCTCGCGCGAGGCCGGCAGTTCCGGCTCGTAGTAGCCTGTCAGGAAGCCGGGCGCGGGAGCCCCGCCGTCCAGAATGGCGAAGGGCCGGAAGAAACGCTCGAAGAAGGTGCGCGCTTCGCGCTGCGTCGGCGGCCCCTTCGCTTCCAGCGCCCGTTCGGCGGCGGGGGCGAAATGGGCGGGGCCGAGCCCGGAGCGCGCCGAGGCTGTGTCGGCGCGAAGGATGGATGGCGCGGAACGCAGAAACGCGGCGAAGGCCGGTCGAGGGTCGGCATCGCGCCAACCGGCCAGCGTGTCGAACGACCGCTCGGCGAAGCGCCGGCGCCACGAAGCGTCCGGCTGGGGAGGGGTGGAGGCGGACATCGCGGGACTGTCCCGGATCGATGGGACGGATCAGTCCTCGGATTCGGTTTCCACGAGCTTCCAGTTCGGATCGCGCGAGCGCGTGTCGCGGGCAAACGTCCAGAGGTCGATGACTTCGACCACGGTTTCCGGGTCGCCGTCCACCACGGTGCCGTCGCTCTTCAGAGTCGCGGAAATCAGCTGCGACACGAGCCGCACGGTGACGAGCGCCTCGCGATCCTTCATCTCGGCACCGGTGACGGTCGCCTCGTTGATGCCGATGAACGAGGACTGGAGCCGTTCGCCCTTGGCCTCGCGATCCGTGATCGAGGCGTCGAAGCCGCCGTAGACCTCCGGCGACAGGAGGTTCTTGAGGAGCTTGCGGTCGCCGTCGGCGAAGGCCGTCACCACCATCTCGTAGGCGATCTTGGCGCCGTCCACGAACTCGGCGACATCGAAGGCGGGATCGGCGTCCTTGATGCGACGAAGCCCTTCGTTGGCGGGGGTGCCGGGCAGCGCCACCTTGTCGATCGCCTCATAGGGGGAGGCAGCGGCGGGCGCGTCGTCCGCGTTGACGCGGCGCGACGGAAGGGTGACGACGTTGCCCTGCGAGGGAGCCGCCCCGTCGCTCGGCCGGGAATAGGGGTCGAAAGGCGGGCGCTCGTTGCCCGTGCGCCGGCCGAGCACGGACCGCAGCTGATACAGGACGATCGCCGCCACCACGATGAAGAAGATCGTCCCGAAGCCCATGAAATTCCGTTCGCCTATGATCAGACCAGGACGCTGGTCACGCGGGTTTCATATAGTCCGCCGGGCCCTTCCATTCAAATTCACGAAAGCGCGTCTTATCTAGGGTGCGAATTTCGGACGCGGGCGACTTCCCTCCCGCGTACAACCCTGCCGAGGAGATTTCGTTTCCCGATGCCGCTGATCCTTCTTCCCCTGTCGCTCCTGGCGCTGCCGCTTCTGGAGATCGGGGTCTTCATCTGGGTCGGCGGCCGGATCGGCGTCGGCTGGACGCTGCTTCTCGTGGTCGCCTCCGTGGTGCTCGGTGCGGTTCTCCTCAAGCGTCAGACCTTGTCGACCCTCCAGGCGGCCAGAGCCCAGGCGCGCGCCGGCCGGGTGCCGGAGCGCGAGATCGTGCACGGCGCGATGATCGGCTTGGCCGGCATCCTCCTGATCCTGCCCGGCTTCCTGACCGACATCGCCGGCCTTCTCCTGTTCCTGCCCCCGGTGCGCGACCTCGTCTGGCGCCAGCTGCGCTCGCGCATCAAGGTGGTGACGCCGCAGCGGCGCGACGCGCCCTATCGCCCGAACGCGGGTCCGGAGGTGATCGATCTTTCGGGCGGCGAGTTCCGGCGCCGCGAGGGCGAGGGCGACAGCCCGTGGCGGGAGATCACGGACGAAGATCCGAAGGGCCCGCGCACCCTGCACTGAAGCCCCTGGGAAGCCCCTAGGGCGCGGGCGCGCTTGTTTCCGCCCCCGACCCCGTGATAGCTGCCGCGACAGCGGCGAGCGTCCTCAAACGGTCGCCAACACCCGAACGCGGCCAACACCCGAACGCGGCCGACGCGACACGCTTCAGGGAGGACCCTCCATGTCCCAGATCGACAACACCTCGACGAACGGCGCCAACGGAGCCAACGGCTCGGCCGCGCCCGAGCAGCCGGCCCTCAACATCCTCGCCCAGTACATCAAGGACCTCTCCTTCGAGAGCCCGAAGGCGCCGGCCTCCTTGCGCGGCCAGACCCGCGCGCCGGGCATCAACATCGGCGTCAACGTCGGGGCCAACCCGGTTCAGGGCGGCGATCAGGAATACGACGTGCGCCTGACCTTGAACGCGCGCGCCGGCGAGGGCGCGGAAACGCTGTTCCACGTCGAGCTCGAATATGGCGGCGTGTTCCGCCTCGCCGGCTTCCCGCAGGAGCACATGCTGCCCGTGCTCTTCATCGAGTGCCCGCGTCTTCTCTTCCCGTTCGCGCGCCAGATCGTCGCCGACGTGACGCGCAATGCCGGCTTCCCGCCGCTGATGATCGACCCGATCGATTTTGCCGCCCTCTTCACCCAGCGCCTCGCCGAAGAGCGCGCCAAGGCACAGGTCCAGCCGGTCGCCTGAGGGCGGCCACGAAGAATTTCGAACTTCCGGGCGTTCGCGCCCGGAGGTTCAGGTCCCGCCGAGAATCCGGCTGGCCAAGACGAACGGGCTGGCCACGGTCGCCCCCGCCGCATCGAACACATAGGCCCCGGCGCGCCCGATCGAGCCGAGCGGCCCGCCGTCCCTCGCCGCTTCCCGCGACTGCAGCGCCGCGAAGCGGACGAAGCGGTCGTGCCGCGCCCCGTCGCCCGCCGTGACCGACGAGATGTCGACGATGCGAAGGTTCGCCCTCGTCGCGACGGCCTGCAGCTCTGGATCGCCGACATCCACCGCCCCGACGCGCCCGCGATTTCCCGAAAGCCGCCGTGAAAGGGCCAGCGCCCGATCGTCTCCCGCGACCAGAAGCGTCAGCGGCGGATCGAGCGGCCCGACGACGTCGAGCTGCCGGCGGAACACGTCGACGTCGATGTCGGGCGCGGCCAGCGCGACGTCGAAGCGGGCGATCAGCGCATCGCGCTTTTCGAGGCGCAACTGGCGAAGGGTTTCCATCACCAGCCAGCCGCCCATGCTGTGGCCGGCGAGGAAGATCCGGCCGCTGGTCTTCGTTCGGCCGACGATCTTCATCACCTCCGCCAGATCGTCGCGGGCATAGGTCGCCGCGTCCCGGTCCGCGACATAGCCTGTGACGGCACCTTCCGAGGGCCAGGAAAACAGGATCGGCACATCGACGCCCGCCGTGTCGGCGGAAAGCTGGGCGGTGCGGAAGGCCGCCTCCGCCAGAGTGTAGTTGTAGCCGTGGACGAAGATGCCGATCGTGCCCTTGGGGCCCGCGCGTGCCGCAATAGTGCGGGCGAAGGCGGCCTTGTCCAGCACCCGTCGCCCCGTCACCACGAAGCTCCGGGACGGATCGCCGGCGCCCGCCTCGCTCCACTCGACGGCTCCGCTCTGGTGGTCCGGCGGAACGGAGACCGTCAGTTCCATGTAGTTCAAGGCCGCCCGTTCGACGGCGGTGCCGACGGCCTTCTCCTCCAGCGGCGCGGGGTCGGTGGCCACGAAGATCGTGACCTGCCGGGCACCGGACGGGGCGCTACCGCCCGGCGCCAGGGCCGTGTCCCCGGGGCGGGTCGCGCAGCCCGCCGTCAGAAGAACGACGAGCAGCAGGAGCACGAGGGCAAGGTTCGGCCGCAGCCGAAGGGCCGAGCATCGAAAAGGGAAGGACGGGGCGGACGGGACCATGCTCAAGCGTTTCGGACCGGCTCGTTCAGCGGATTGATGTCTACAGGGCTCGAACGCTCGATCATATCGAACATCAAAGGAACAGACCCGAGCCACCGAGCCGCTCCGTCCCGCGCGTCGCCGTCCAGGCGTTGCCGGCCTCGTCGCTCGCGATCTCGAACAGCCAGCCGTCGCCCAGATCGATCCGCACACGCATCTCGCTCGGCGTGTAGCCGATCTCGGCGCTGTATTCGCGATCCTTGTGGGTGACGACGAAACGCCCCCTCGGATCGTCGAGAAGGCTCGGGTCGTGGGGCGATCCGGTGAAGACGCAGTCGATCGTACCGGCCGGCGGCCATTCGCCCTCGTGGGCGGCGAACAGGAGGAAACCGAGGTCGTCCTCGTCCCGCGTCCGGATCACGAAACTGGTCATGGCTTGTGTTTCCTCCCTGCCGTTCGAAATCTCGAAGCTAGCCGCGTTGGCTTCGCGCGCCAGCCCTTGCCTGCCAGCGCGGATACAGGAGGCCGAGAACGAGCCCGGACAGGACGAGGAGCGCGGCGCCGACCTTCCAGAAGGGCAGGGGCTCGCCGAGAATCCAGGCCGAGGCGCCCATGCCGAACACGGGGACGAGAAGCGCGAGCGGGGTGACGAGGGCTGCCGGGTGGCGCGACAGGAGCCAGCCCCAGGCGGCATAGCCGAACAGGGTGTTGCCGACCGACTGCCAGGCGACCGCGGCCCAGGTGCCGGCATCGGCCGCCGCCAGCCCGCGCGCGATCGCCGCCGGCCCTTCCAGGAGAAGCGAGAGGGCGAGAAGCGGCGGGGCGGAAAAGAGGCCCGCCCAGGCGACATAGGGCAGCATGTTGGTGACCCCGCCCCGGCGCGCGACCGTGTTGCCGCCCGCCCAGGATAAAGCCGCCAGGAGCACGAGCGCGAGACCGAGCGGCGTGGTCGTCCCGTCGGTATGGGTGAGGATCACGAGAAGGCCGGCGAGACCGAGCGCCAGCGCCACCCATTGGAAGGGCCGCACCGTTTCGCCCGACAGGCGCATGGCGAGACCGATGGTGAAGAACACCTGCGCCTGGATGACGAGGGATGCGAGCCCCGGCGAGATTTCGCTGCGCATCGCCACGAACAGGAGACCGAACTGCCCGGCGCCGATCAGGATGGCGTAGGCGGCGAGCTGGCGCCAGGGAACGCGCGGGCGCGGCAGGACGAGCACCGCCGGAAAGGCCACGAACACGAAGCGCAGGGCGGCGAAGAGAAGCGGGGGAAGCGCTTCCAGCCCCCGGTGGATCACCACGAAGTTGGTGCCCCAGACCGCCACCACGGCAAGCCCCAGAAGAAGGTGGCGAAGCGGAAGGGTGGCCTGATTCATGGAAGGCATTCCCGGCATGGACCCGATGCGAAAGCCGGACGGACTTTCGCTTGCGGTCTCCTCTAGGCGCCCGGCCTTGCGTTGGAAAGCCTCGGAGGCCTGCCGTCAGCCTTCGTCGAAGCCGGGAACCTGACGCCACAGCGCGCCCTCGCCCATGCCTTCGACGAAGCGGCGATGCGCCTCGATCTCGGCCGCCGTCAGGCGCGGGGGGAGGGGCGCGGGGCGGGGCGGCAGGGCGCGGGTGACGCCGCCCGCCGCGTCCTCGTTCATGCGCGCCTCGTCCTCGGTGACGAGGCGAAGCGCCGACTGCCGGCCGCCGATCAGCTCGATATAGACCTGGGCGAGAAGCTCGGAATCGACGAGCGCGCCGTGCTTGTCGCGCTTGGTCGTGTCGATGGAAAAGCGCGAGCACAGGGCGTCGAGCGTGGCGGGCGCCATCGGGAACTTGCGCCGCGCCATGGTGAGCGTGTCGATCAGCCGTTCGTTCGGGATCGGCGGGCGAGCGAGGCGGGCGAGCTCGGCGTTGACGAAGCGCATGTCGAACGTGCCGTTGTGGGCGACCAGCGTCGCCCCCTCAAAGAAGGCGAGGAAATCCTCCACCACCTCGGCGAAGACCGGCTTGTCCTTGAGGAAGTCGTCGGAAATGCCGTGGATGTCGAAGGCGCCGGGATCGACCTTCCGGCCCTGCGGTCGGATGAAGCGGTGGAACTCGCGCCCCGTCGGAATGTGGTTCCAGAGCTCGATCCCACCGATCTCGATCACCCGGTCCTCGGCAAAATCGAGCCCGGTGGTTTCCGTGTCGAAGACGATCTCGCGCATGGGGTCCGGCCTTTCGGATGGTTCGCCTTTCCATGTCGGACGCGCGGGCGCGCGGCGCAAGCCTCAAGTTCGGGGGGTGAGGCTTTCCACGAGGGCGGCGACGGCGCCGCGCGCCGCGTCCAGTCCATCGCCCGTGTCGATCACGAAATCGGCCCGTCGGCGTTTCTCCGCGTCCGGCATCTGCTGGGCGAGGATGGCGTCGAATTTCGCCTCGCTCATGCCGGGGCGCGCAAGGACGCGGGCGCGCTGGACGTCGGCCGGCGCGGAAACGACGAGCGTCCGGTCGACGCGCCCCTCGCCTCCCGTTTCGAACAGGAGCGGGATGTCGAGAACCGCGAGCGGCGCGCCCGAGCCGCGCGCGGTTCTGAGAAAGGCGCGCTCCTCCTCGCGCACCAGCGGGTGCACCAGGGCTTCCAGCGCGGCCAGCGCCTCCGGATTTCCGATGACCGCCGCGCCGAGCGCCGCCCGGTCTACGACGCCGTCGCGCACCGTGCCGGGAAAGCGCGCCTCGACGAGCGGCGCGGCGCGGCCGGCATAGAGCCGATGTACCGCCGCGTCCGCCGAGTGGACGGGAACGCCAAGCGCCTCGAACATGGCGGCCGTGGTGCTTTTGCCCATGCCGATCGAGCCGGTGAGGCCGAGAACGATCATCCCGCCGGCGCCGCGATATCGCCGATCACCGCCTCGCGAAGCGTCCCGCGAACCTCGGGACGACGACCGAACCAGCGCTCGAAGCCGGGCACCGCCTGATGGAGAAGCATGCCGAGACCGTCCGCCGTTCGAAGACCGCGCGCGACGGCGGCTTCCAGGATCGGCGTTTGGAGCGGCACATAGACGATGTCGGTGACGAGCGCGCTGGCGGGCAGGGCATCCAGCGCCCGCGCGTCGGCCTGGGCGCCGTCCGAATTGGGTGCGCGCGTGTTGACCACGAGATCGGCCCCGCCCGCCAGCGCCGCGAACGCCGCTTCGCCGTCGGCCGAGACGCCGAATTCGGCCGCCAGCCGCTCGGCGCGCGCTTGCGTCCGATTGAGGACGGTGATGCGGGGAATGCCGGCCCCCTTCAGGGCATGCACCACGGCCCGCGCCGCGCCCCCCGCCCCCAGCACCAGCGCCGAGCCGGCCTCGCGCCAACCGGCGAGGCGCTCGTCGAGATTGGCGGAAAAGCCGTAGGCGTCCGTGTTGCCGCCGACGAGCGCGTCCCCCTCGAACCACAAGGTGTTCACCGCCCCGATCGCCTCGGCCGCGCCGTCGCGCCGGGCGCAGGCCGCGAACGCCGCCTCCTTATGGGGGATGGTGACGTTGCCGCCGACGAAGCCGTCGGCCCGCAGACCGCCGAGGAAGGCGCCGAACTCTTCGGGCGGCACCGCGATCCGCTCGTAAGAGCCGGGAAGTTCCAGCTCGCGCAGCCAGGTGTTGTGGATCAGCGGCGAGCGGGAATGGTGGATCGGCCAGCCGGTGACGAAGGCGCGTGGCGTGTCAGCCATCGATCGCGCCCCGCGATCGGAGCTCGGCCAGAAGCGGCAGCATGGGCAGGCCGATGATGGTGAAGAGATCGCCCTCGATGTGGCTCATCAGCCGGATCCCCAATCCTTCCACCTGATAGGCGCCGACGCTCGTCAGAACCCCATCGCCGGCCACCGCGAGATAGCGCCCGATCTCGGGGGGGCTCAACTCGCGAAAGGTGATCGAGGCGCGCGACACGTGGCGCCACACGGCCTCGCCGTCCTTGGCGAGCACCACGGCGGAGTCGAGATGATGGGTGCGCCCCGACAGCTTGAGAAGCGTGCGCCGCGCCCCTTCCATATCGGCCGGCTTGTGCAGCACCTCGTCGCCGACGGACAGGACCTGATCGGCGCCGATCACCAGGGCGCCGGGATGGCGCTCGGACACGTCCACGGCCTTCGCCTCGGCCAGAACCAGCGCCACCTCGTCCGGCGTCGCGCCCGAATCCTTCAGGGGCGCTTCCACCAACCGCTCGTCCAGCGTCGAGGGGTCCGCCATCGCCTCGATGCCGGCCTGTCGCAGAAGCGCCTGCCGGTGGCGGCTGCCGGATGCCAGAATGAGGGTTTGCGTCATCGAGCGATCCTTCCTCGCGAGCCCTCCCCGTTCATACGGGAGCGGACACCGCTTCGGAAAGCCCGAGAGCCTGGCGGACGGACTCGATTCGGCCCCTCGTGGCAAGGGAGCCCCCGCGAAAACCCCGTGATTCCGGGGCCTCTGTGGGAATCAGCGGACAAGGTCCGTCAAGCCTTGGAGCGAATTTTCGCCCCTTTTGAAAACCCCGCCGTCATCCACAGATCGGCACCCCATCCCCCCTGTGGACGAGTGCTTGTGAAAAGCGGGTCTTTCCCACTTCCGCTACACTCGCTTCGGAAAGCCAGAACCCATGCGCTCCAAGGGTTTCCAACGGCTGCGAAACGATCGCGGTGCGGCCGGGCATTCGCAGCCTTTTCCGGTGTCCCCTGTGAATTCCCATGATCCACCGACTCATAGAATCAGAATCTCTCTTTTCATGGATTTCTTTTCTAAGAGGGGAGGACGGGAAAACCTCTGCGGCCCATCTCCCGAACCGGAGGCGCCCGCCGCCAACCCTTCTGAGAAAGCACTGGACGGGGCGCCCGAGGGGCGGCATCCCTGCTCCGACAATCCTCCCGGTTTCGAAAGGTCCTTCATGGAAGAGCGAAAGCTTCTGCGCGTCCTCGCCGGCGAGACGGTGTTTCCGCCCCCCGTCTGGCTGATGCGCCAGGCCGGGCGCTACCTGCCGGAATACCGCGAGACGCGCGCCAGGGCCGGCGGCTTCCTAGACCTCTGCTACAATCCCGATCTCGCCACCGAGGTCACGCTCCAGCCGATCCGGCGCTTCGGCTTCGATGCGGCGATCCTCTTTTCCGACATCCTGGTGATCCCCGACGCGCTCCAGCGCAACGTGCGCTTCGTGCAAGGCGAAGGGCCGCAGATGGACCCGATCGCCCCCCACGAGATCGCCGCGCTCGATCCGAGCCGCGCCGAAACGCACCTCGCCCCGGTGATCGCGACCGTCGCGCGCCTGCGCGCCGAGCTTCCCCCTGAGACCGCCCTCATCGGCTTCTGCGGCGCGCCCTGGACGGTGGCGACCTACATGATCGCCGGCCACGGCACGCCCGACCAAGCCCCCGCCCGCCTCTTCGCCTACCAGCACCCGGAGGCGATGGACGAACTCCTCGCCCTCCTCGCCGAGATGAGCGCCGAATATCTGATCCGCCAGCTGGAGGCCGGGGCCGACTGCGTCCAGATCTTCGATTCCTGGGCTGGCGTCCTCGACGAGTTGTCCTTCCACCGCTTCTCGATCCGTCCGACGAAGGTGATCGTCGATCGCGTGCGCGCGGCCGTCCCCGGCGCCCGCATCATCGGCTTCCCCAAGGGCGCCGGCCCCCTCCTCCAGGCCTACCGCGAGGGCACCGGCGTCGACGCGCTCGGCCTCGACTGGTCCGTTCCCTTCTCTCACGCCGCCGAGCTCCAAAAATCCGGCCCCGTCCAAGGCAATCTCGACCCCCTCCGCCTCATCGCCGGCGGCCGAGCGCTCGACGAGGGCATCGACACCATCCTCGAGCGCCTCGGCGCCGGCCCCCTCGTCTTCAACCTCGGCCACGGCATCACCCCCAACGCCCCCATCGCCCACGTCGAAGCCTTGCTCGAACGCGTGCGGCGCGGGTAGCGGATGGAATGGCGGGGCTGCCGCCCCGGTCCCCGCTCGGGAAGGAATTCCCGAACCCTTCTTTTCGTTTGGACTTATTTCCGAGATCGGGGAGGGCCAGCGGCCCTCCCTGATCTCGGACACATCCCCAACGAAGAGGGGTCCAGGGGAAATCATTTCCCCTGGCGGGGTTTGGGGCTGAGCCCCATGCCACCCGTCCGCCAACCCTCGCCCCATGCCCTTGGACAAAGCGTCGGCTTTTGTTTGGAAGGGTTCTGGATTAGGCAGGTTGGAAGATGATGAGGGTGGTTGGTCGATGAGCGTTCAGGGGTCTTCGGAGGTGGCGAAGGATCGGTCGCTGTTGGTTTCGCTGGCGGGCGGGCTGGTTCTGGCGGTGGTGCTGTTCGGGTTCGTTCCGCTGGAAGCGGAGCTCTGGGTAAAGAGCCTGCATATCCTGGCGGTGATCTCGTGGATGGCGGGAATGCTCTATCTGCCGCGCCTCTTCGTGTACCACACGGAGGCGGGCGTCGGCTCGGCGCAGGCCGAGACGTTCAAGGTGATGGAGCGGCGCCTGATGCGCGGCATCATCAACCCGGCGATGATCGTGACCTGGGTGGCGGGACTGTGGCTGGCCTACGAGGTCTATGCGTTCCGGGGCGGCTGGCTGCATGCCAAGCTTCTGTTCGTGGTGCTCCTGTCGGGTGTGCACGGCTATCTGTCGGCCTCGCGCAAGCGCTTCGAGCGCGACGAGATCACCAAGACCAGTCGACACTGGCGCATCGTCAACGAGGTGCCGGCGCTTCTCATGGTCGCCATCGTGATCCTGGTGGTGGTGAAGCCGTTCTGACGGGCGGCGGTGCTTGCCTTTCGGCGGAGCGGCGCGATCTTGGGTGTCGTCCGTTCCATGGAGCCGCGTCCGTTCCCGTGTCCCAGCCTTCCCCCGTTTCCGGCCGCCCCACCTGTCTCGTCGTGATGGGGCCGTCGGGCACGGGCAAGACCACGACGGCCAAGGGGCTTGCCGCGCGCCTCGGTTGGCGTTTCGCGGAAGCCGACGAGTTCCATCCCCCTGCCAACATCGAGAAGATGCGGGAGGGCGTTCCCTTGAACGACGAGGACCGGGCGCCGTGGCTGGCTTCCATCCGCGACTGGATATCGGAGCGCGCGGACGCGGGGGCGAGCGTCGTGATCACCTGCTCGGCGCTGAAGCGCCGCTACCGCGACACCCTGCGCGAGGCACGCTCGCATGTGCGCTTCGTCGAGCTGGAAGGCGACATGGACGTGATCCGCGAGCGGATGGAAAAGCGCCGGGGGCACTACATGCCGCCCTCGCTCCTCGCCTCGCAGTTCGCCGATTTCCAGCCGCTGGAAGCCGATGAGGAAGGCGTGCGCGTGTCGGTCGCGCAGGCGCCGGACGCGGTGGTGGAGGATGCCCTGCACCGCCTGGGGCTCGAAGCGCAGGCCTCCTCCGCTTAGATACCCGCGCGCCCCGCCCGCTCCGATCCCATCTTGCGGGGCGTCGGCGGGTCCGCTATAGGATTCTTCGTCTATCCCGCCTCAAGGCGCGACGCGGCATGGCCGATCGTCCCGTCTGCTTCTGCCGAACCCCTCGCCTTGCTGTTCCGGCCGAGCCCATCCCCCGTTGATTTACGCCCCCATCGCCGAGCGGCCTGACGGCCCGGATGGGGTGGAGCCCTATTTCCATGTCCGAGATCAAACTCCAGGACCTCAAGAACAAGAACGCCGCCGAGCTCGTCGCCTTTGCCGAGGAGAACGAGGTCGAGAACGCGTCCGTCCTGCGCAAGCAGGAGCTGCTTTTCGCCATCCTGAAGCGCTTGGCCGCGCAGGATGTCGAGATCATCGGCGAGGGCGTCGTCGAGGTGCTGCAGGACGGCTTCGGCTTCCTGCGCAGCCCCGAGGCCAACTATCTGCCGGGCCCCGACGACATCTACATCAGCCCTTCCCAGATCCGCCGCTTCTCCTTGAAGACCGGCGACACTGTGGAAGGCACGATCCGCTCCCCAAAAGACGGCGAGCGCTATTTCGCGCTTCTCAAGGTCAATACGATCAACTTCGACGACCCGGAGCGGATCCGCCACAAGAGCCACTTCGACAACCTGACGCCGCTCTATCCGAACGAGCGGTTCAAGATGGAGAATCCGGATCCGACCAAGAAGGATCTGTCGGCCCGTGTGATCGACCTCGTCGCCCCGCTCGGCAAGGGCCAGCGCGCGCTGATCGTCGCCCCGCCGCGCACCGGCAAGACGGTGCTCCTCCAGAACATCGCCCATTCGATCACCGCCAACCATCCCGAGTGCTACCTCATCGTGCTGCTCATCGACGAGCGGCCGGAGGAAGTCACCGACATGCAGCGCTCGGTGAAGGGCGAGGTCGTGTCCTCGACCTTCGACGAGCCGGCGACGCGCCACGTCCAGGTCGCCGAGATGGTGATCGAGAAGGCCAAGCGCCTCGTCGAGCACGGGCGCGACGTGGTGATCCTTCTGGATTCCATCACGCGTCTCGGCCGCGCCTACAACACGGTGGTTCCCTCCTCCGGCAAGGTGCTGACGGGCGGCGTCGACGCCAACGCCCTCCAGCGCCCCAAGCGCTTCTTCGGCGCGGCACGCAACATCGAGGAAGGCGGCTCGCTCACCATCATCGCGACCGCGCTGATCGACACGGGCTCCCGCATGGACGAGGTGATCTTCGAGGAGTTCAAGGGCACCGGCAATTCCGAGCTCGTGCTCGACCGCAAGGTCGCCGACAAGCGCATCTTCCCGGCCATGGATATCCTCAAGTCCGGCACGCGCAAGGAGGACCTCCTCGTGCCGCGCCAGGACCTGCAGAAGATCTTCGTCCTGCGCCGCATCCTGGCGCCGATGGGCACCACGGACGCGATCGAGTTCCTCAACGACAAGCTCAAGCAGACCAAGTCCAACGCGGACTTCTTCGACTCGATGAACACGTAAGGGGGGACATTTCCCCTTTCCGAAGGCCGCCGTGGCGACACGGCGGCCTTTTTCGTGCGCGAACGGAGTGCTAGAGCCCGGCGAACAGGACAGGAGCCAGCCCCGCCATGACCGACCAGCCGAGCCGACCGGATGCGGTGCGCCGCGTCGAGATCGCGGCGCTCGCCAAAAGCCTTGCCATTCGCGTGGTGGAAACGCAGACCATCGCGCGCACGGCCGAGGAAGCCGCCGCCGCCGTGTCGGTCTCGGTCGGGCAGATCGTCAAGAGCCTCGTTTTCCGGGGCAAGGAGACGGGCACCGCCTATCTGCTTCTCGTGTCGGGCGCCAACCGGGTGAACGAGAAGGCGGTCGGCGCCGTGATCGGCGAGGCGCTCGGCCGCGCCGACGCCGATTTCGTGCGGGACGCCACGAGCTTTGCCATCGGCGGTGTCGCGCCGCTCGGGGCCCCCACGCCGCTGCGCACCTTCATGGACCGCGACCTCCTCGCGTTTCCCTTCGTCTGGGCGGCCGCCGGCACGCCGTTCCACGTGTTCGAAACGGTGCCGGACGCGCTTCGCGTCGCCTGCGACGCCGAGGTGATCGGGGTGTCATGACGGACACGATCGCCGCCCTGTCGTCCGGCACCCTGCCCGCCGGCATCGCGGTCCTGCGCGTCAGCGGGCCGGCGGCGCGCGGGGCGATGGAGAACCTCTCGGGCGGCGTTCCCGAACCGCGCCGCGCGGTCTTGCGCACGTTTCGGGGTGCCGATGGCGCGCCGATCGACCGGGGCCTCCTTCTGTTCTTCCCCGCGCCCGGCTCGGTATCGGGCGAGGATCTCGCCGAGTTTCACATTCATGGCGGGCGAGCGGTGGCGAGCGCCATGCTGGCTGCCCTCACCCGCCTTCCCGGCATCCGACTGGCGGAGGCCGGCGAGTTCACCCGCCGCGCCTTCGAGAACGGGCGGATCGACCTGACGGAAGCCGAAGGCCTTGCCGATCTCCTGGCAGCCGAAACGCAAGGCCAGCGCGCCCAGGCGCTGGCGCAGGCCGACGGCGGCATGCGCCAGTTGGCCGACGGCTGGATGCGCCGCCTTCTCCACGCCCGCGCGCTGCTGGAGGCCGATTTCGACTTTTCCGACGAAGGCGACGTGTCGGACGACGTCTCGCAAGGGGTCGCCGCCGAGATCGCGCGTCTCCTCGCCGACATGGAGGAGAGCCTTTCCGGCGCCCGGCGCGGCGAAATCTGGCGCTACGGATTCCACGTCGTGATCGCGGGCGCGCCGAACGCCGGCAAGTCCAGCCTTCTCAACGCGCTGGCCGAGCGCGAGGTCGCGATCGTCTCGCCCGTTCCCGGCACAACGCGCGACGTGATCGAGCTGCGCCTCGACCTCGGCGGCATTCCCGTGCGCTTTTCCGACACGGCGGGCCTGCGCGAGGCCGGCGACGCCGTGGAGCGCATCGGCATCGAGCGCGCCCGTGCCGCGATGGAGGCCGCCGGGCTCGTGCTTCATCTCACTGAGCCGGGCGGGACGAACGAAAACCTCGGGCTCGATCCGGCTATTCCGAGCTTGCGCATCCGCACCAAGTCCGATCTCGGCGACACGGCTTCCCGGCCGGACGCCGACCTTGCCATATCGGCGCAGACGGGCGCGGGTCTTCCCGAACTGATCGCGCGCATCGCCGCCCATGCCGGCGCGGCGGTGGGCGACCCCGCCGCCGTTCTGCCGGCGCGCGAGCGCCATCGCGAGATCATCGCGGGCACGCTTGGCCTCCTCCGGGACTTCGATACGACCCTCCCCCCGGAAATCGCCGCCGAAACCCTTCGCCTTGCCGCCGACCGGCTCGGGAGCCTGACGGGGCGAACCGGCGTCGAGGACCTTCTTGGCGTCATCTTTTCCGAGTTCTGTATCGGCAAGTAGGGGCGCGGCCCCTGGAACTGGGGGGCGTCCTTGGATCGTGGTCGAATGCCGAGACCAGCCGCCGTCCCCAGCGACCCGTTCGTCATCCGCGGCGCCGAGCCGGGCGATGCCGACGGCATCGCGGCCCTGTGCAACCTGCCGGCCTTTCGGTTCGGCACGCTGCGCCTGCCCTTCGAGACCGGCGACAAGGTCCGGCGCCGCCTGTTCGAGGGGCGGTCGGACCTCACCCTCCTCGTGGCCGAAATCGGCCCGCAGATCGTGGGCACCGCCTCGCTCCATCGCGACGCCGGGCGGCGGGCGCATGTCGGGGCGATCGGCATGGGCGTCCACGACGATTTCCACCGCCGCGGCATCGGCCGCGCCCTTCTGTGCGCGCTCCTCGATCTGGCCGACGATTGGCTCGGCCTCCTGCGGCTCGAACTCGACGTCCAGGTCGACAACGATCCGGCCGTCTCGCTCTACCGCTCGGCCGGCTTCGAGATCGAGGGGCGGGCGCGCCAGTCCACCCTTCGCGCCGGCGCCTATGTCGACTGCTTCATCATGGCCCGCCTGCGACCGGTTCCGACGACGCCCTCCTCGACCCCGCCGCTCGCACCCTGACCGCATCGCGTTCGTACGGCATCGATTGACAGCCCGGCGGCGCCAAGGCTTAACCCTTGTCCCATGACACAGGAACCAGTCGAACTCGTCGCCGACGTCGTGGTGATCGGCGGCGGACACGCGGGCGTCGAGGCCGCAAGCGCGGCCGCGCGCGCCGGGGCGTCCACCATTCTCCTGACGCACGCCTTCGAGACGGTCGGCGCGATGAGCTGCAATCCGGCGATCGGGGGCATCGGCAAGGGCCATCTCGTGCGCGAGATCGATGCGCTCGGCGGCATCATGAGCGAGGCCGCCGACCGGGGCGGTATCCAGTTCCGCCTCCTCAATCGACGCAAGGGTCCGGCCGTTCGCGGCCCTCGCACCCAGGCCGACCGCAAGCTCTACAAGGCGGCGGTGCAGGCCGCGGTGCGCGCGCAAGCCGGGCTGCGGGTGGTCAAGGGCGATGCCTTCGATCTCGATCTAGATGAGGGCAACCGCGTCCGGGGCGTCGTCTTGGAGGACGGCCGGCGCATCCGCTGCGGCGCG
Source organism: Aureimonas sp. ME7 (assembly GCF_903970965.1). Lineage (GTDB taxonomy): Bacteria > Pseudomonadota > Alphaproteobacteria > Rhizobiales > Rhizobiaceae > Aureimonas. Next base: position 43,351 of record NZ_CAJCKW010000012.1, read on the forward strand.
GCCGTCATCACCACCGGCACCTTCCTGAACGGCCTGATCCACATCGGCACCACCAAGATCCCGGCCGGGCGCGTTGGGGAAAAGCCCTCGCTTGGGCTGTCCGTGACGCTGCGCCGCCTCGGCCTGCGCCTCGGCCGCCTGAAGACGGGTACGCCGGCGCGGCTCGACGGGCGTACGATCGACTGGGCCGGGCTCGACATGCAGCGCCCGGACGACGAGCCTTACCCGTTCTCGTATCTGACGACCCGGATCGACAATCCGCAGATCGACTGCGGCATCACCCGCACGACGCCCGAGACCCACCAGATCATCCGCGACAACCTCCACCGCTCGGCCCTTTATTCCGGGGATATCGAAGGCGTCGGCCCGCGCTATTGCCCCTCGATCGAGGACAAGATCGTCAAGTTCGGCGACCGCGACGGGCATCAGGTGTTTCTGGAGCCGGAAGGGCTGGACGACCCGACGGTCTATCCGAACGGCCTGTCGACATCGCTTCCCGCCGACGTGCAGGAGGCCTTCCTCCGATCGCTTCCGGGTCTCGAACGCGTCGCCATCCTGAAGCCCGGCTATGCCATCGAATACGACCATGTGGACCCGCGCGAGCTTACCCGCTCGCTGGAGGTGCGCGCGGCGCGAGGCCTGTTCCTCGCCGGGCAGATCAACGGAACGACGGGCTACGAGGAGGCGGCGGCGCAAGGGCTGCTCGCCGGGCTCAACGCGGCGCGCCGCGCGGGCGGGGCCGAGCCCGTCGTGGTGGACCGCTCCGACGCCTATCTCGGCGTGATGGTGGACGACCTGACGAGCCGGGGCGTGTCCGAGCCCTATCGCATGTTCACCAGCCGCGCCGAGTTCCGCCTGTCGCTGCGCGCCGACAACGCCGACCGGCGGATGACGCCGCTCGGGATCGAGTGGGGTTTGGTGGACGGCAGGCGCCGCTCGTTGTTCGAGGCCAGCGAACTGGCGCTGACCGACGCGCGCAAGCGCCTCGAATCCCTGTCGCTGACCTCGACCGAGGCCGCCCGCAACGGGCTACCGGTCAATCAGGATGGACGCACGCGAACGGCGTGGCTGCTCCTGTCGCATGCCGACATTTCGCTCGATATGCTCATCAAGGTTTGGCCGGAAATCCAGGATATAAAAGGATCGGTTCGGGAGCGGATCGAAATCGAGGCGGGTTATGACGTTTATCTCGATCGCCAGCGCCGCGACCAGTTGCAGTTGAAGCGGGACGAGGCGCGAGCCATTCCGCAAACGCTCGATTTCGCCGCCATCAAAGGCCTGTCGAACGAGCTTCGCCAGAAGCTGACGGAGCGTCGGCCCACGACGGTCGCCGAAGCCGAGCGCATCGACGGGATGACGCCGACCGCCCTCGCCCTGATCCTCGTCGCCCTTCGAAAGGTGGACCTTGCGCAAGCCGCTTGATCGAAAGGCGGCTCGCCCCGCCGCCTCCCCGAAGCGCTCGACCCCTCCCCGTCCCCGCATGGGCAAGGCGGCGACGGAGGCGAAGCTTGCCGAAGAGCGCTCCGCTGTCCTGTCACGCAACGCTGTTTCACGTGAAACAGTGGAGCGGTTGGACGCCTATGTCACTCTCCTACGCACGTGGCAGGCACGCATTAACCTGATCGCGCCTTCCACCGTGCCGGAAATCTGGACGCGCCATATCGAAGACGGTCTGGTCCTCGGCGAGAAGGCGAAAGCTGTTTCGCGCTGGGTCGATCTCGGCTCGGGTGCCGGACTGCCGGGGATCGTTCTCGGTATTCTTATGGCCGAGCGTGAGGGCGGGTCGGTGCATCTCATTGAGAGCAACGACAAGAAGGCAGCGTTCCTGCGCACGGCCGCGCGCGAGTTGAACCTTCCGGTGACGGTCCATGCGGAGCGGATCGAGGGCTGCGGAGGCGTGCTGGCAGCGGCGGACGGCATCAGCGCCCGGGCGCTGGCCTCGCTCGCCGATCTCTTCTCCCTCGTTGCCCCGCACAAGCGTGAGGACACCATTCTCTGGTTCCTCAAGGGGCGCTCGCACGAGAGCGAAATCGCGGAAGCTGCTGCCCATTGGCGTTCTAACATGGTAAAGCATCCCTCACCCGTCGAGGATGGCTCGGTGGTCCTGGAAATCCGCTCCCTCCAGCGGATCGCCTAAACCCGCCGGCCTTTGGAATGACGCTCGCGCGCACCGCGCCCGGGTTGGAGACGACAGAACATGGACACGCTTTCCGTTCCGCGTATGCGCGTCATTACGGTCGCGAACCAGAAGGGCGGCGTCGGCAAGACCACGACCGCGATCAATCTGGCGACGGCGCTGGCGGCGATCGGCAAGCGCACGCTCCTGATCGACCTCGACCCGCAGGGCAACGCTTCCACGGGTCTCGGCATCGACCGGGAGGACCGCGCGACCTCGTCCTACGACGTCCTCGTCGAGAACGCCTCGATCTCGGAATCGGCGATGGCGACGGCCGTTCCGAACCTGTCGGTCGTGCCCTCAACGCTGGATCTCCTCGGTGTCGAGATGGAGATCTCCAACGCCACGGGGCGCGCCTATCGCCTGCGCGACGCGCTGCATTTCCACGGCGAGGAAGGCACCCAGTTCGACTTCGTGCTGGTGGACTGCCCGCCCTCGCTGAACCTCCTGACGATCAACGCCATGGCGGCGGCGGACGCGATCCTCGTGCCGCTCCAGTGCGAGTTCTTCGCGCTGGAAGGGCTCAGCCAGCTTCTGGAAACGGTGGAGCAGGTGCGCGACACGCTGAACCCCGCCCTGTCGCTGCACGGCATCGTTCTCACCATGTTCGACGGGCGCAACAATCTGGCGAGCCAAGTGGTGCGCGACGTGCGCTCCTACATGGGCGACCACGTCTACGAGACGATCATCCCGCGCAACGTGCGGGTGTCGGAGGCGCCGAGCTTCGGCAAGCCGGCGATCCTCTACGACATGAAATGCCCGGGCAGTCAGGCCTATATCCGCTTGGCGTCCGAGGTGATCCAGCGCGAGCGCGATCTGGCGGCCGCCTGAGCGAATTCGAAACGACAACGAAGGGCGGGCCGAACCGTCCGGTGCTGACCACATGCAGGAGACGCGTATGAGCGAGGACAAGGGTCGCCAGAGGCTGGGGCGCGGGCTCGCCTCCCTGATCGGCGGATCGGCTTCCTCCGGCCTGCCGCAGCGCGCCGCCGGCGCCTTTCCCGCGCCCGTACGCGGGGGAGAGGGGAGCGGCGGTGGCGAGCGGCGCGTGGCCGTGGGCGAGCTTCGCGCCAACCCGAAGAACCCGCGCCGGCATTTCGACGAGACGGATCTCGCCGAGCTCACCGCCTCCGTTCGCCAGCACGGCGTGGTGCAGCCGATCCTGGTGCGCAAGGTGGAAGGGGCGGCCGGCTTCGAGATCGTCGCCGGCGAGCGGCGCTGGCGCGCGGCCAAGGGCGCGGCGCTGAAAGACGTGCCGATCGTCCTTCGCGAGATTTCCGATCGCCAGTCGCTTGAGATCGCGATCATCGAAAACGTCCAACGCGCCGATCTCGACCCGATCGAGGAAGCGATGGGCTACGAGATGCTGATCGCCGAGCACGACTATACGCAGGCCGACCTTGCGGACGTCGTCGGCAAGAGCCGCTCCCATGTCGCCAACACGCTGCGCCTCCTGAAGCTGCCCGACAGCGTCAAGGCGATGGTGAGCCAAGGCCAGCTGTCGGCGGGCGCGGCGCGCACCGCCGTGGTGCAGGACGACCCGGAAGCCTTCGCCCGGCGCATCGTCGAGGAAGGCCTGTCGGTGCGCGAGGCCGAGGTGCTGGCGCGCGGGCCCGAGACCCCGGCGCCCTCCCCCTCCCCCTCCCCTGTGTCCGCTTCCAAGCCGAGCCCCCGGCGCCGCACGCCGATGGCCCCCGCCTCGCCCGAGGCGTCCGACGCGCGCGCCCTCGCCCAGCTTCTCACCGAAACGCTGTCGCTTCCCGTCGCTATCGAGATGGCCGGCCAGGGCGGGACCCTGCGCCTCGACTTCCGCAATCTCGACCAGCTCGACGCGATCTGCCGCCTTCTCCAGTCGGGCGGGCCGCAGGAGGAGAACAAGGGACCGCGCGTTCGCTCGCTCTGAGCGCTCGGCTTCGGGGCGCCGGAACCGGACGTTCGAGATGGGCATGAACTCGAACGATCCGCTCGTATGGGGACGCCGCGCCACGTTCGAGTTCGGCCGTTTCGCCGAAATTCTTCTCCCCCGAAAAGGGTATCAGTTCGGCGGGAGTGGGCAGCTGAGGTCGCCCTCGCCGCAGGCGAGATAATCCTTCAGGTCGCCGGTTCGCCTGTCCGTCAGTTCGGCGCGGCATTGCGCGTTCACCATCGGCTCCGCGCTACCGCCCTCGGTCCCTGAGACGGCGAAGGTGCATTCGGCGTCGCGAAACGCCACCCAGGCGCGCTGGGCGGCCCGCAGGAGGTCGCGGCGCGGGGGCTCCCCCTCCAGGCGTTCCAGAACTTCGGCATAGGCCGTGTTCAGCTTGTCGTCGGCCTGTTCGAACTGCTGCGCGGCGCAGGCGCTGAGGGCCGTCTGGGTGGTCTGGTCGTCGCAGATGTCCGCCGCACTCGCCATCGTGGAACCGATGAGGACGGCAACGATGCAGAAAGCGAAAGTCCGCATGGTGGTTTCCTCCAGTTCGACGCAGGCGGTGCGATCGTCTTTCGCAGACCCCGGTCCGCTCAGCCGCGATCCATAACGAGGTCGGCCGGGCCGAAGCGGTCGCGCGAGGTGTTCTGCTGGTGCCAGTAGGGATAGATCACCGGCGGCCGGCTGACCTCGTCGAGACGCCGACGCTCCTCGTCCGACAGGGTCAGCGCGGCGGCGGCGATGTTGTCGCGGAACTGGTCCTCGCGTCGCCCGCCGATCACCAGCGAGGCGACGGCCGGGCGCCCGAGCAGCCAGGCGAGCGCAACTTGAGCGGCCGAAACGCCTCGTCCCTTCCCAATCTCCACCAGGGCGTCGACGATGCGCCACAGGCGATCCTCGTCGCGGATCGGCGGCTCGGTCCAACCGGCGGTGAGACGGCTTCCCTCGGCGGTCGCTCCCTTGCGATGCTTGCCGGACAGAAGACCGCCGGCGAGCGGGCTCCAGACAAGGACGCCGAGCCCCTGGTCCACCGAAAGCGGCAGGAGCTCGTACTCGGCCTCGCGCGCTTCCAGCGTGTAGTGGATCTGCTGGGTGATGAAGCGCGGATGATGGCGGAGATCGGAAATCCCGAGCCCCTTCATCACCTGCCATGCGGAATAGTTGGAACAGCCGATATAGCGGATCTTGCCCTGGGCCACGAGCGTGTCGAGGGCGGCGATCGTTTCCTCCAGCGGCGTCGTGCCGTCCCATTCGTGGAGGTAGTAGATGTCGATCACATCGGTGCGCAGCCGCTTCAGGGAGCGCTCGCACTCGCGGATCACGTGGTGGCGCGACAGACCCTCGTCGTTCGGCCCTTTTCCGATGCGCGCGCGGACCTTGGAGGCGATCAGGACGTCGTTCGGACGCTTGGCCCCCAGCGCTTCGCCGATGATCTCCTCCGACAGACCGGCGGAATACATGTTGGCCGTGTCGATGAGGTTGATGCCGGCATCGAGGCAAATGTTAATGAGGCTTTTCGCCTCCTCGAGACCGGTCGCCCCGGTGGCGCCGAAGACGCCCGAGCCGCCGAAGGTCATCGTGCCCATGGTGAGCGCGGAGACCTTCAGTCCCGAGCGTCCGAGCGTGCGGTATTCCATGGGTTTCCCTCCCGTTTCTACGGGATGCGAAGGGATCCTCCGCCCTTCGCTTGTCCCGGTCAGCGCCGGTTGCGCGCGCGCCGGCGCGCGGCGTCGACGCCGATCTCCATCAGGCTACGGCGCATGATCGTGATCGCCAAGGCGCTTTCGCGGCGCGACAGGAGAATGTTGGCTTCGAGCCGCGCCAGAACGCCGGAGATGCCCGCTCCGTCCCAGGCGCCGAGCGCGGCTTCCAGCGCCGGGCGTCGGCGGAAATGCGGGCGGCGCTTTTCGACCGCCGCCGAGACGGGCATGCCCCGCTCCACCTCGGCGCGCAGGAGCTGCAAGCCTTGGAAGAAGCGCAGAAGCGCGCCGTGCAGCTGGAAGGTGGACGTGCCGCCCGAAACGAGGCGACCGATGACCTCTGGCAGGCGCTTCACCTCGCCGCTGGCGGCCGCGTCCACCGCCTCGTCCACGGTTTCGGCCGACACGTCGCCGACGATGGCCTCGACGTCCTCCACCGAGATCTGGCTTTTGCCGAGCGCATAAAGGCAGAGCTTGCGGACCTCGCCGCGCGAGGCGCGCCGGTCGGCGCCGAGGCGATCGCGCAGTGCCTCGCGCGCGGTGCGGTCGATCGTGAGCTTGGCTTCAGTCAATTCCTCGTCGATCATCCGATCGAGCGCCTTGTCCTCGTCCTGGTAGCAGGGCAACGCCATCGCGGCGCGCCCGCGCTCGGTCTGGGTGCGCAGGGGCGCGGACTTCTTCAGGTCCCCCGCCTCGATGACGATGGTGCAGCCCGGCGGCGGCTCGGCGGCGAGATCGGCGACGGCGTCGGCGAGGTTTCGCCCGTTGCCCGCGCCCTTGACGCGCACGAGGCGGCGGCCGCCGAACATCGAAACGGTGCGCGCTTCGTCGAACAGGCGGCCGATGTCGCGCTCGAGCTCGTCGGCCTGGAGAACGACGTGAGCGAAGGGGTCGCCCGCTTCGACGCCCGACAGCCGGGCCGCGACCTCGGCCCGCTCCGACACGAGGCCGGGATCGGGTCCGTAAAGGAGGATCACCGGGAAGGACGTGTCGGGCCGCGACAGGAAGGCGTCGACCTCGTGCGCCTTTTTCTGGGCCAAGCCGGCTTCCCCGTCAGTTCTTGGCGACGGTCGGGGTCTGGAAGGCCTCGCGCTGGAGAACGGGCGCGATGGCGCCGAGGATGCGCTCGGCCGCGCCCTCGCCCGCCTGATCGCGCGCATCGATCACCGCGCGCTCGGCGGCGAAGAGCTGGTTGGTCCGGTCGTAGGGCACCATGGCCGAGCGCGTGCCGTTGGCGATCTGCTTGTTGTCGCTCGTGCGCACGAGCTGGTACTGGACGCTCATGCGATAGATCGCGGCGCTCGGCGTGCCCGTGCCCGCTTCCACCGAAGCGACCTGATCGGTGCCGGTGACGGTGTAGCGCAGCTCGTAGAGCGGCGCGGACACGGGCGTCGCGCCGTTCAGCTTGTAAAGGACGGCGTTGCGGAAGACCTGCGCGGTGCGCGTCGAAGCCGGCGTCACGGCGATGCGCCCGCGAAGATCGGTGAGGATCGAGGAGCGCGCGCCGGTCGCCGGATCGACATGGGTCGTGCCGTAGAGCGGGCCGGAGGTGCAGCCGGCCAGAAGCAGCGCCGAGGCGGCCAGAAGTGCGAGGCGGCTAGACGACGACATTGATGATCCTTCCCGGAACCACGACGAGGCGTTTGGGGCTGGCGCCGGCAAGCGCTTCCACCACGAAGGGAAGCGCCAGGGTGGCGGCTTCCACGTCTTCCTTGGCGGCCTTGGCCGAGACGGTGATGTCGCCGCGCTTCTTGCCGTTGATCTGCACCGGCAGGGTGATCTCGTCGACCGCAAGGAGCGCCGGGTCGGCCTTTGGCCAGCGCGCGGCCGCGCACAGGCCGCTTTCGCCCAGCGCGCGCCAGCATTCTTCGGCCAGATGCGGCATCATCGGCGCGACCAGCCGCACGAGAATGGACAGCGCTTCGCGCGCGGCCTCGCGCAGCGACACGTCGGCCTTCAGGGCTTCCGGGGTCAGGGCGGCGGACAGGGTGTTGACGAGCTCGTAGAGCCGCGCGACGCCCTTGTTGAAGGCGAGGCGCTCGATGTCGTCGCCGACACCCGCCGCCGTCCGGTGCGCAGCGCGGCGAACGGCGGTGGCCGCGCTGCTCGTTTCCGCAAAGCCCTGTTCCAGCCCGTTCAGGACCTCGGCGGTCTCGGCCACGAGCCGCCAGACGCGCTGCACGAAGCGGTGCGCGCCTTCCGCGCCCGCTTCCGTCCAGATCACGTCGCGCTCGGGGGGCGAATCCGACAGCATGAACCAACGGGCGGTGTCGGCGCCGAGCGAGCCGATGATGTCGTCGGGATCGACGACGTTCCGCTTCGACTTCGACATCTTCTCGATGCCGCCGATCTCGATCGGAGCGCCGGTGGACAGGCGGCGGGCGGTGCGGGACCCTTCGATCTCCTCGATCGCGACATCGGCGGGCGGCACCCATTCCCGCCCGTCGCGGTAGGTCTCGTGCACCACCATGCCTTGGGTGAAGAGGCCGCGGAACGGCTCGTCGAAGCCGACATGGCCGGTGGCGCGCATCGCGCGGGTGAAGAAGCGCGAATACAGAAGATGCAGGATCGCGTGCTCGATGCCGCCGATATACTGGTCCACCGGCAGCCAGCGGTCGGCGACCGCCGGAACGGTCGGCTCGGGCGCGCGGGGGCTTGTGAAGCGCGTGAAGTACCACGAGGAATCGACGAAGGTGTCCATCGTGTCGGTTTCGCGCAGGGCTTCGCCGCCGCATTGCGGGCAGGTGGCGTGGCGCCAGGTCGGATGGCGGTCGAGCGGGTTGCCGGGCTTCTCGAAGTCGATGTCGTCCGGCAGGCGCACGGGCAGGTTCTCGCGGCGCTCCGGCACGACGCCGCAGGCTTCGCAATGGAGAACCGGGATCGGGCAGCCCCAGTAGCGCTGGCGCGAGATGCCCCAGTCGCGCAGGCGGAAGTTGACGCGGCGTGTCCCCACCGGGCGATTGCCGAGCGTTTCGGCTTCCAGGCGCGTCGCCACGGCGTCGAAGCCTTCCGCCGGGGTCAGCCCGTCGAGGAAGCGCGAGTTGAAGAGGCGCCCGTCCCCGTCATAGGCGGTCGCCTCCACATTGAAGCTCGAAGCGTCGCCGCCGTCCGGCAGGACCACGGGCGTGACGGGGAGGCCGTACTTTCGCGCGAAGTCGAGGTCGCGCTGGTCGTGCGCCGGGCAGCCGAAGATGGCGCCCGTGCCGTATTCCATCAGAACGAAGTTGGCGACATAGACCGGCACCGTCCATTCGGGGTCGAGCGGATGGACGGCCCGCAGCCCCGTGTCGAAGCCGCGCTTTTCCGCGGTCTCGATCTCGGCCGCCGCCGTGCCGCCGCGCTTCACCTCGTCGATGAAGGCCTGGAGGTCCGGGTTCGCTTCGGCGGCCGCCTTGGCTAGTGGGTGATCAGGCGCCACTGCGAGGAATGAGGCGCCGAACAGCGTGTCGGGGCGCGTCGTGAAGACCTCGATCTCCGGTCGAATCTCGTCGCCTGCGACGATCGCGGCTGAAAGCGCCGTACCGGATTCTAGCGCCCAGCGTACCGACAGACCTTCCGACTTGCCGATCCAGTTGCGCTGCATGGTGCGCACCTTGTCCGGCCAGCCGGGCAGCGCGTCGAGCGCGGACAGAAGGTCGTCGGCATAGTCGGTGATGCGGAAGAACCATTGCGTCAGCTCTCGGCTTTCGACCTCGGCGCCCGAGCGCCAGCCGCGCCCGTCGATCACCTGCTCGTTGGCGAGCACGGTCTGGTCCACCGGGTCCCAATTCACCTTGGACTTGCGCCGGTAGGCGAGACCCTTGTCCAGCATGTCGAGGAAGAGGCGCTGCTGCTGCTCGTAGTATTCGACGTCGCAGGTGGCGAACTCGCGGGACCAGTCGAGCGACAGGCCCATGCTTTTGAGCTGGCCGCGCATGGTGGCGATGTTCTGGTAGGTCCATTCGCGCGGATGGACCTTGTTCTGCATGGCGGCGTTCTCGGCCGGCATGCCGAACGCGTCCCAGCCCATCGGGTGGAGGACGTTGAACCCTTGCGCCCGCTTGTAGCGCGCCACGACGTCGCCCATCGCGTAGTTGCGCACGTGGCCCATGTGGATGCGGCCCGAGGGATAGGGGAACATCTCGAGGACGTAGTAGGGCTGGCCGTCGGCGTCCGTGTCCGTCTCGAAAAGCTTCGCCTGCCCCCAAGCCTCCTGCCAGCGGGGTTCGGCGGCGCGGGGATTGTATCGTTCGATGGCCATTTCGGGCGGTGGTTCCTGCGGAGACGTGGATGCGGGCGGGCAAGGCGCGGAGCCTCGGGCATAAGTCAATATTGACTTATCGCCGCCTTCACAAGCTCGCGGGGAGACCGCATAACAGCGCCTTCGAAGACAGAAGCAGACGCGCGACGCCAGCCCGCGCCGCCGCGGAGGATGAGCCCCCGCGGCCTTGGCATAGGCTTTGTCTTCGAAAGGAGTGATCGCGATGTGGTTGATACCGCTGTATCATCACGCTTGAGATGAAACGGCCCCGGAGAGGCCGGCAAGCTATCCTCCGGGTCCAACTCTTCATCTAAGGCGAAGGGTGTCGGAGTTAGCGCTCCGGCACCTGCTCCTCAATCTAATTCGAAACCGTGCTGCCTTCAAGGAACGCCATGAGCGAGACCGCCGTCCAACGCCTCGAGGAGATCCGGGCCCGCATCCGCGCCGCCGAGGAAGAGGCCCGACGCCCCGCGGGTTCGGTGGAGCTCGTCGCCGTGTCGAAGACCTTCGAGGCCGACGACATCCGCCCCGTGCTCGGGGCCGGACAGCGCGTCTTCGGCGAGAACCGCGTTCAGGAAGCGGGGGCGAAGTGGCCGGCCCTGCGCGAGGAGTTCACAGGCGTCGAACTCCACTTGATCGGCCCGCTCCAGAGCAACAAGGCGGCGGAGGCGGTGGCGCTGTTCGACGTGATCGAGACTGTGGACCGGGACAAGATCGCCGGCGCGCTCAAGAAGGAGATGGAACGCCAGAACCGGCGTCCGCACCTCTACGTGCAGGTCGATATCGGCGAGGAAGCGCAGAAGGCCGGCATCGCGCCGCGCGAGGCGGCCGAGTTCGTTCGGCGCTGCCGCGAAAGCCACGGTCTCGCGATCGAGGGGCTGATGTGCATTCCCCCCGTGGCGGAGCATCCCGGGCCTTATTTCGCGCTTCTCCAGAAGATCGCCGGGGAAGCCGGCGTCCCGAAGCTGTCCATGGGCATGTCGGGCGACTTCGAGCGCGCCATCCCGTTCGGCGCGACGAGCGTTCGCGTGGGGTCGGCGATCTTCGGCCATCGCGCGGCCAAGGACCCGGCCTGACGGGCGGCGAGCGGCGCTCCGGCAGGGCTGGGGTCCCTGCCGTGCGCCGCGCATGTTCCCGAGGGGGCGGGGCGCCTTATATGCCCGCTCGCGATCCGACGCTCGTGCCGGAGCGCCCATGGCCCCGAACGGCGGATCCCTGACAAGGGACCCGGCCCTTCCCATCCGGATCGACCCCCGTGACCGATACATCCGCGCCCGACGCCGCCGTTCCCCCGCGCCTCGCCTATCGAACCGTGACGATGGCGGCGATCGTCTTGGGCCTGATCCTCCTCGTGGTGGTGTTCTCGCTGGCGGCGTCCGCCTTCTTCCTGATCTTCGCGAGCCTCCTGATCGCGGCGATCTTCTGCGGCCTCGCCCGGCTTCTCCAGCGTACAGGCATGCCCCGTTGGCTGGCGCTCGCCATCGTCTATCTCGTGACCTTCGCGCTCATCATCGCCCCCGTCGCCTGGGGCGGCGTCGCCCTGGTGCAGCAGTTCAACGATCTGATTGGGGGCGTTCGCAACCAGGCGAACCAGCTCTTGTCCTCGCTTTCGGACATGGGCCTTCCCGTCAGCCAGGAGATCAAGTCGGGCGACATCCAGTCGATCGTCTCCGACCCGTCCGGCTTCATGTCCTCGGCCGGCCAGGCCGTGTTCGGGGCGCTCGGAGGGCTCGGCAACTTCTTCGTCGTCCTGTTCCTGGCGATCTTCGTGTCGTGGCAGCCGACGCTCTACCGCGACGGGCTGGTGTCCTTGTTTCCCAAGGAGAAGCGCGCGCGAATTTCCGAGGTTCTCGAAAAGAGCGCGCATTCGCTCCTGATGTGGGTGGCGGGCGATTCCATCTCGATGCTGCTGATCTTCACCGTGTCCTGGGCGGGCCTTGCGCTGATCGGGGTCAACGGCGCGTTTCTTCTGGCGCTGCAGGCCGGCATCCTCGCCTTCATCCCGACGCTCGGCGCGTTCGTGGCCGGCGTCATCATCGTGCTCGCCTCGCTGGCGCAAGGGGTGGACACCGCGCTTTGGGCGCTCGGGCTGTATCTCCTGATCCAGGGCGTCGAGAGCAACATCGCCCAGCCCATCGCCCAGCGCTACACGACTGCCCTTCCCCCGGCGCTGACGCTGTCCACCCAGATCGTTTTCGGGCTCCTGTTCGGCCTCCTCGGCTTCGTGCTCGCCGTGCCGGTGGTCGCCGTCCTGATGACGATGATCCAGGAGCTCTACGTGAAGGACGTTCTGGGCGGGCCGGTGGAAAGCGCCGAAGACGCCTGAACCCGATAAAGGTTTCTTCGGGCGGGGAGCCGTTCTAGTCTGCGAGGCGAAGCGCCAGCCGGGAGCGGCGCGGAGCCAACGCGGAGGACTTTGAATGAACACGATCGCCGTCAAGGATGAATGGAAGGCCGGAGCGCGGATCACCAAGGCCGATTACGAGGCCGGATACCAACGCTCGGTTTCCGATCCCGACGGGTTCTGGGGCGAGCACGGGCTGCGGCTCGACTGGATCAAGCCCTATTCGATCGTCAAGAACACCTCGTTCGAGCCCGGCAACGTCTCCATCAAATGGTTCGAGGACGGCACCCTGAACCTCTCGGCCAACTGCCTCGACCGGCACCTGCTCGAGCGCGGCGACCAGACGGCGATCATCTGGGAAGGCGACGACCCCGCCGATTCGCGCCGCATCTCCTATCGCGAACTGCATGCCGACGTGTGCCGCATGGCCAACGTCCTCCGGGATCTCGGCGTCCGGCGCGGCGACCGGGTGTCGATCTACATGCCGATGATCCCGGAGGCGGCGGTCGCCATGCTAGCCTCGGCCCGCATCGGTGCGGTGCATTCGGTGGTGTTCGGCGGCTTCTCGCCCGACGCGCTCGCCGGTCGCATGGAAGGCTCGGGCTCCAAGGTCCTGATCACCGCCGACGAGGGCCTGCGCGCGGGCCGCAAGGTTCCCTTGAAGGCGAACGCCGACCGGGCGATCGAGATCGCGGCCGCGGCCGGCCACACCGTGGACAAGGTGCTCCTCGTCCGGCGCACGGGCGCCGAGGTCGGCTTCACGGAAGGGCGCGACGTCTGGTGGCACGAGGCGCGCGAGACGGCTTCGGTGCAGGCCGAGCCGGCGGAGATGGGAGCGGAGGATCCGCTCTTCATCCTCTACACGTCCGGCTCCACCGGCAAGCCGAAGGGCGTTCTCCACACCACGGGCGGCTATCTCGTCTGGGCCTCGATGACGCAGGAAACCGTCTTCGACGTGCGCGAGGGCGAGGTGTTCTGGTGCACCGCCGATGTCGGCTGGGTGACGGGCCATTCCTACACGGTCTACGGTCCGCTCACCAACGGCGGCACGACGGTGATGTTCGAGGGCGTGCCGAACTTTCCCGATGCCGGGCGCTTCTGGCAGTTGGTCGACAAGCACGCCGTCAATCTCTTCTACACCGCGCCCACCGCCATCCGCGCCCTGATGGGGGCGGGCGACGAGTTCGTGAAGCGTTCCTCGCGCCGCTCGCTGCGGGTGCTCGGCACGGTCGGCGAGCCGATCAACCCGGAAGCTTGGATGTGGTTCTACCGCACGGTCGGCGAAGAGCGCTGCCCGATCGTCGACACCTGGTGGCAGACCGAGACCGGCGGCCACCTGATCACCCCGCTGCCGGGCGCGACCGACCTGAAGCCCGGCTCGGCGACGATGCCCTTCTTCGGCGTCCGGCCCGAGCTCGTGGACGCCGACGGCAAGGTTCTGGACGGCGCGGCGGAGGGGAACCTGTGCATCGCCGATAGCTGGCCCGGCCAGATGCGCACCGTCTTCGGCGACCACGAGCGCTTCGAGCAGACCTATTTCTCGACCTATCCCGGCAAGTACTTCACCGGCGACGGCGCCCGGCGCGACGCGGACGGCTACTGGTGGATCACGGGCCGCGTCGACGACGTCATCAACGTATCGGGCCATCGGATGGGAACGGCGGAGGTGGAATCCGCGCTCGTTTCGCACCCGAAGGTCGCGGAAGCAGCCGTGGTCGGCTACCCGCACGACGTGAAAGGGCAGGGGATCTACTGCTACGTCACGCTGATGGAAGGCGAGGATCCGACGGACGCTCTCAAAAAGGAACTCGTCGCCCATGTGCGATCGGAGATCGGGCCGATCGCCTCGCCCGACAAGATCCAGTGGGCGCCCGGTCTGCCGAAGACGCGCTCGGGCAAGATCATGCGCCGGATCCTGCGCAAGATCGCGGAGGACGAATTCTCCGCGCTCGGCGACACCTCGACGCTCGCCGATCCCGGCGTCGTCGACGAGCTGATCGAGAACCGCGAGAACCGTCGGCCTTAAGCCGGCTTACGGTCTAGCTTGAGCCGGCGAACGATTGGCGTTGGAGGGTTTCTGGCCCTTGACGCCGATGCTGCGGAAGAACTGGTCGAGCAGCACCCGGTCGAAATGGCCCTCCCATTCCCACATGCGGCGGAAGGCGGTCTTGGCCGACCACGCTTCCTTGTAGGGGCGCACCGAGGTCACCGCGTCGTAGACGTCGCAGATCGCCGCGATGCGGACACCGAGCGAGATTTCGTCGTCGGCAAGGCCTTTGGGGTAGCCGGCCCCGTCGATCCGCTCGTGATGATGGAGGCAGACCTCGCGCACCATATCCGGCAGGTCCTGGTTTTCCAGCATGCGAAAGCCTTCGAGGGGATGGGTGCGCATCAGCGCCATCTCCTCCTCGCTCAAGGTGTCGCGCTTGCCCAGGAGCTCGCTCGGGAGCGTCGCCTTGCCGATGTCGTGGAAAAGGCCGGCAAGCCCGAGCGTCTGGACGAATTCCGGATCGAGACGCAGGAAACGCCCGAAATGCGTCATCAGCGCGCAAACGGCGACCGAGTGGAGATAGCTGTACTCGTCCTTGGTCTTCAACCGGGTGATGCCGAGAAGCGCATGGGGCCGATGGCGCATCGCGCTCGCCACCTCGTCGACGATCGCCGCCGCCCGTCCGGGATGGATGGGCTGGCCGCCGCGCGCGTCGTCGAAGAGTTCGCGCAGCGCACGCGTGGTGCGGCGAAGGGTTTCGCGCGCCCGCGCGATCTGCGGGTCGACGGGTGCGCGGCCAAGGCGAGGCGAGGCGGCGGTGGATCGGATGGCCGAAAGGGGCGGGGAGGGGGGAAGTTTCTGCACCTTCGGACCCAGCCCCTTGTCCAGGTCGATGACGAGGGTGCTGACGCTGCTGTTCTGCAGCTTCAGGAGCGAGTCGTGGTCGTTGATGACGAAGCGCTGCGTCCAGAAGGGGTGGTCGAGCCACGACCCTTCAAGGCTTTCCACGAACATGCCCAGGCGCGCTTGATGGCGCTCGATCCGCAACAGCATTCGACCTTTTCCGCACTCCCGGTCGGACACTTCAATCTTGCACGAAGCATTTAAGGTTGCGTTGCAGGGGCTTTCGGGCCGGACGGGTAGATGGGAAGACGGCTGAAGATCAGGTTCCCGCACGGTTTTCCGCTTGGCGAACACAGCCCGCTCCCGCGATCGCATCGGGCATGCCCTCCGAACCCGAAGGGCTGCTCGAAGGACGACGATCGCCAAGGTGCCTTGAAGTGAAGTTCCGGCGAACGGGCTGATCGAATTGCCGCATCGCCCCCTTCGCCCTTGCGCTCCTTGCTTGAGGACCCCATACTTTCTCTCGTTTTCAACGAAGCGAAAGGAGGTGATCCGATGTCGAGTGATTTCCGAGTGCCGGCCGGGTCCATGGGTTCTATGGTGGCGACGAAGCAGCCTTCTTCGCTGATCTGACGACCTCGCGGTACCGGCAGCGGTCAGCAGACCCGCCGGCACGCCAGACTTCACGGAAGGCCGTTTCCTCAAAAGGGAAGCGGCCTTTTTTCATGGGCGCTTCATCGTCTTTTCCGCTCGAACGCGGCGTTCGATCACGTCCGCTTGACCAAAACCCGCGACGGGTCCATATGCCGGAAAGGTCAAGCGTTTTTTGCTCTTGCCTCCTCCCGAAACCGATCCCGAGAAGGATCATGCCCAGCAACGATCTCAGTCGATCGACCGAGCCGCTCGGTCGCGCTCGAAGCCTGGGTTGAGTTTCACGCTCGCCTGAGGGCTTGAGGGCGGCCGGCGGCCGGTCCCCCATCCCGAAGGTTCAAGCGTCATGAACACGGCTATCCGTTTCGTCGCCGGCCATCTGCGCCGCGTGTCCCCCGCCCGCGATCCCAACGAGATGTTCAACGAAGGCATGACCTTCGGCGAGCGTCTGGCCGATCGCGTCGCCACCATCGGCGGCTCCTGGAGCTTCATCGTCGGCTTCGCGCTGTTTCTGGCAGCGTGGGCGATCCTCAACGTCTGGATCCTGGCGGCCAACGCCTTCGATCCGTTTCCCTTCATCTTCCTGAACCTGATGCTGTCCATGCTGGCCGCGCTTCAGGCCCCCATCATCATGATGAGCCAGAACCGGCAGGCGGCCAAGGATCGCTTCGAGGCGCGCCTCGACTACGACACCAACCAGCGCGCCGAGGCGCAGATCAACGCGCTCAGCGATCAGGTGGCGGAACTGCGCGACGAGATCCGCTTCCTGGTCGCCGCTCAGCGCGAAAGGCTGGACGATGCCGGGCTCGAGGCCGTCGAAACGCGGCAGCGCCTTCAGGCGTAGAGGTCGGCGCGCGTCGGCGGCAGGCCGGACGGACCCTTGTCCCGCTTCGAGACGAGGGTCTGGTTGATCATCACCGTGCCGCGCTCGAAGGCGAGCGCGCAGCCGGCGAGATAAAGGAGCCAGAGCCGGGCCACCGGCTCGCCGGCCTCCGCGGCCGCCGCCTCGAAATTCTCGTGCAGCCGCTCCGCCCAGATCCGGCAGGTGCGCCCGTAGTGCTCGCGCCAGTTCTCGACGTCGTGCACCTCGAAACGGTGCGCTTCCAGCCGTTCGAGCGAGTGGCCGATATAATCGAGCTCGCCCCCTGGGAAGATGTAGCGGGTGATGGCGCGATATTCGCGCGAACCCTTGTGGAAGGTCTTCAGGTTCTTCTTGGCGGGCCGCGTGATCGCGTGATGGAGGTAGAGCCCGCGCGGGCGCAGGAGCTTTCGCACCGCGCCGAAATATTCGTCGTGATGGGCAAAGCCCACATGCTCGAACATGCCGATCGAGGCGATCTTGTCGAACGTGCCCGTCAGTTCCTGAAAGGGCTTGAGCTCGATCGTCACGCGGTCCTCAAGCCCGGCCTCGCGCACGCGCCGCGTCGCCAGATCGAACTGCGCCTTGGAAAGGGTGACGCCGTGCCCAATCACCCCGTGGCGCGAGGCGGCATGGATCAGGAGCGCGCCCCAGCCGCAGCCGATATCCAGGAACCGATCGCCGGCTCCCAGCCTGAGCTTTCGGCAGATCATCTCGAGCTTGTCTTCCTGGGCCTTATCGATATCGCCGTGCCAGCCGTCGAAGTAGGCGCAGGAATAGACCATCCGCTTGTCGAGGAAGAGTTCGTAGAAACGGTTGGAAACGTCGTAGTGGTACTGGATCGCCTGTTTGGTGGAACCGCTGGCCCCGGCGTCGGCGCCGGCCTGCGCGAGCCCGGTGTCGGCCGCGCCCTTGCGTGTGCGCCAAAGGGCGGGCAGGAGCCGGGCGAGGCCGATCTTGTCGATCCGCTTCCAGGCGCCGCGCGAGCGTCCCTTCGATCCACGCCGATCGGCCAGATCCAGAAACGATCCGCCGACGATGTCGATGCTCTTGTCCATCCACAAGCCGACCAGCGTTTCCACCTTGGGCTTGAACACGAGGCGGGACAAAGCCTCGGCATGCGCGATGCGCACCGCCGGACCCTGACTGTCGCCAATGCGCTCGCCCGTCCAAAGTTCGACGGGAACGCCGAGATCGAGCGTGCGAACGAGATCGGCGAGGTTTTTCGCGATGCGGACGTCGTCTTGTGTCGGGGTAGAGGTCATGGAGCCGAACAGATGTTTCACGTGAAACCCGTTCTAGACCCCTCGGCCGCCCCTGTCCGCCTGTTTCAGGACGACGAGGCGTATTTCATCAAGACGATGCCCGACAGGATCAGGATCGCGGCGGCGATGCGCAAGGGGCTTGCGCTTTCGCCGAACCAGACGAGGCCGACGACGAAGGCGCCGAGCGCCCCGATTCCCGTCCACACGGCATAGGCCGTTCCAAGCGGAAGGGTGCGCATGGCGCTGGCCAGAAGGCCGAAGCTTGCCAGCATCAGGACGACGGTCAGAAGGCTGGGGCCGAGACGGGTGAACCCGGCGGACTGCTTCATCGCGGAAGCCCAGCCGATTTCCAGGAGACCGGCGACGAAGAGGAAGATCCAAGGCATGGACGGGACTCGATCCTTGAAATCCGGGTCGTCCCGTCTCGTTCGGCCGCACCGTTTGGGCGGACCCGAGCAGGGTCGTCCCTGCCTGGACTCGCAGATGGGACCGACCCGCGCGGATTCAAGCCGGGGAGGCGCGGCTTGAGACCGGTGAGCTGTGCGTGGACGGTGGGGCAGGAAAGTGAAAAGGGGCTCACGCTTGGACCTTCCCCGTGCGAGCCCCTCAACCCCGACGCACCCCGACGCGGGGCGATCCGAGCCCCGCCGCTGCGCACCAGTTGCGCCGGCGTCCGCCGTCATAGGCATCCACATGCCCTTCGCGCAGCAGGCGGGCTCCAAGGTCGGGTTCGTCCGCCGTGGCGACATCCGCAAGGACGCGGCCGAAATACTTGTCACCCGAAACCCGCGCGAGACGAACCGGACCCTTGCCGATCAATTCGACGAGCCGGTCCCGTGCGGCGGCGGCCGCATCCCGCTCGGCGGGGCACTCGCCCTTGAGTTCGGGCGCATCGACGCCGCGCAAACGGACGGCGACGCGGACCGTCTGCATCGGCCAGATGAAGGCTTCCACCTCGATCGTGTCGCCATCGCGCACCTTGACGACATCGGCGAGGATCGGCCCTTCGATCTCGCGCGGCATCTCACCTCCCCAAGCGGGGACGATCGAAGCGGCGAAAAGGAGGAGGGGGAGACAGCGCATGTCGACAGTTCTGACGGCAAGGGATTAAATTCCCACAACCGTTTCATGCGTCGGTAGTTCCGAGGATAAACGGCGCTCAAATCCGTCCGAAGATGAGATACATCCTGCATCAAGCAGAGGGCTTGCACTCACTCGCAGGACGTGTGTCCTAACACGAGGTGATCAGAAATCCGAGACGATCCCGTTCTTCTCCCAGTCGCCGAAGCGCGTGGGTTCGGCGCCGCCGCGCCCGTTCACCTCCTCCGGCAGCCTCGCCGCCGTGGCCGCCGCGCGGCGCGCCTCGGCCTCCGCCAGCGCGCGACGGGCGGCGGGCAAGAGGTCTTCCGGGCGGCGCTCGGGGCTGGCGGGAAAAGGAACGGTGGGGTCGGTCGGCTCGCTCATGATGGCTCCGGATCGCTCACGGCATCGGGATCGGGTGGGGCGGTCCGGCGCCGCCTCGAAGGCGTTGACCCGAACCCTTGCCCTCCCCAGTTGTTTCCCGACAGATCGGGTTTGGCGCGGGCCCCTGCAAGCGAAAAATCCGGGCCGTCGCCCATTCCCGCATCGAAGGAGTTCGAAAACGCCCATGAACGCCACCAAGACCGCCATGCTGATCGCCGCGATGACGGCCCTCTTCATGGGGGTCGGGTTTCTCTTAGGCGGCGGGCGCGGCATGGGGATCGCCTTCGTGATGGCGGCGGCGATGAACCTCTTTTCCTACTGGAACGCCGACAAGATGGTGCTGCGCATGCACGGCGCGCGCGAGGTCGATGCGCGCACGGCGCCGGAATACTATCGCATCGTTGAGGAGCTAACGGCGCGCGCCGGATTGCCGATACCGCGCGTCTACCTGATGGAGAACGACCAGCCGAACGCGTTCGCCACGGGACGCAACCCCGAGAACGCGGCCGTCGCCGCCACCACCGGCCTTCTCCGGCGCCTGTCGCGCGAGGAGATCGCCGGCGTGATGGCGCACGAACTCGCCCACGTGCAGAACCGCGACACGCTGATCATGACCGTGACGGCGACGCTGGCCGGCGCCATCTCGATGCTCGGCAACTTCGCCTTCTTTCTCGGCGGCAACCGCGAAAACAACAACCCGCTCGGGTTCATCGGGGTTCTCGTCGCCATGCTCGTCGCCCCCTTCGCCGCGATGATCGTGCAGATGGCGATCTCGCGCACGCGCGAATACTCCGCCGACCGGCGCGGGGCGGAAATCTCGGGCAACCCGATGGCGCTCGCCTCCGCGCTCGCCAAGATCGCCAATGCGGCCGGGCGCAGCGTCAACATGCCGGCCGAGCGCAATCCGGCGACGGCCCATATGTTCATCATCAATCCCCTGAACGGCCAGCGCATGGACGGGTTGTTCTCCACCCACCCGGACACGCAGAACCGCATCGATGCGCTCGTCGCCATCGCAGGCGAGATGGGGCAGGGGCGTTTTTCCGCGCCGTCGCCCACACCCGCCGCCGTCCGGCAGGGGCCGTGGTCGGGCAACGCCAAGCCGCGCAAGGGCCCCTGGGGCTGAGGAGCCGGCGAGTTTCGGCTCTTCGGTCCGGCGTCGTCGGACGACACTCGAGCCTCGCGCGCTCGAGGGCGGCTCAAGTCCGATCCCGGACCGCTTCCTCCAGGATGGCCGGCGTGTTGGCCGCGCCCATGGCACGCGCGGCCCCCAGCGCATCGAGCCCTTCGGGCGTCCGGCGGCGGGCGTCGGCGCCCCGCTCCAGAAGGAGGCGCACCATGTCGACCCGGTCGAACATGGCGGCCATCATCAAGGGCGTGCGCCCGTCCGGCCCGGCCCCGTCCACCGCCGCGCCCCCGTCGAGGAGCGCGCGGGCCGTCCGGGCGTCGCCCTTGAAGGCGGTGCCGGCGAGCGGCGTCTGGCCCCGGTCGTTCGGCCGGTCCGGGTCCGCGCCGTGGCGGATCAGCGCGGCCGAAAGCTCCGCATGGCCGTGGTAGCTCGCCAGCATCAGGAGCGTGTCGCCCTTATCGTTGGTGAGGTTGGGCGGCAGGCCGCCGGCGAGAAGTCCTTCGAGGAACCCCGCTTCGCCGTCTCGTGCCGCCTGGAACACGCGGGCCGCAAAGGCCAGGGTCTCGTCGTCGAGGATCGGCTCGCTCATCGGGGTGTCCTTGGTGGATGGGGGTTCGAGGTCGGAACGTTTGACGCCTGAAGCCTTCGAACGCAACCGATGCCGCTCGGCCCCCGCTCGCTCGCGCCGCAGGATGGGCCGATCGCCTTCGGTCAACTGGAGGGAGACGCAAGGCGCATGCTAGAGTTGGCGGGGCAAGGAGGGCAGGACGTGAAAGTTCCCGAGCCAAGCAAGGTATCCGCCGACGAATTCCTCCATTGGGTGTTCGATCAGGACGGGCATTTCGAACTGGTGGATGGGTTCGTCGTCGAGATGATGGCGGGCGCCAAACAGGCGCACAACGTCGTCGTCAGCAATATCGTGATATCGATCGGGCCCCAGGCCAAACGCGACGGATGCCGGACCACCTCCAGCGACACGGCGGTGAGGACGGGCGCGGACGGCATCCGGTTTCCCGATGTGGTGGTGGATTGCGGGCCCCCCGATCCGTCCGCGCTCGTCGCGGCTCGTCCGACGCTCGTCGTGGAAGTGTCCTCGCCCGGAACGAGCCAGGTGGATACGACGGACAAGCTCGACGAGTATCAGAGGCACGAGACGATCCGGCTGATCCTGTTCGTCGAACCCGGGATCGTTTCGGCGAAGCTCTACAGACGCGGCGAGGAAGGCGTCTGGTCCGCAGCGAAGTACGAAGATCTTGCGGATATCGTTGATCTACCCGAGATCGAATCGACGCTTCGCCTGCGCGATATCTACGATACGCTCGCTCCCGGTCATCGGCCTCGTCTCCAACTCGTGAAGGGCGAGAACGGCGGCCCTTCGTCCGATCGACGCTGATCCATATCGAGCGCCCGGCGGGTCGAGCCGACCGGAGGTCCATCAGCTTCGCGAAATCCGCAAGCCGCGCCCATGTGGCATGGATGCCCGACGCACCGGCCCTTGCCCTCGCTCCCCGCGCGGCCCATAGCATCCGCGATGCAAAAGCCGCGCAAAGCCGTCCGCCCCGTCGTCGCCACGCCGCCCGAGCGGCCGGGCCTGTCCAGCCGGCGCGTCGCCGCGCGGCTGCTGGCCGCCGTGGTGGATACGCGCACTTCGCTCGACGGCCTGACCGACCGGGGCCACGGGCATCCCGATTTCCGGGCGCTGGACGCGCGCGACCAGGGGCTGGTCAAGGCGATCCTCCTCGTCGCCCTGCGTCGGCGCGGCACGATCGAGGCGATCGTGTCGGCCTGCATCGAGAAGCCGCTGCCGCCCAAGGCCGCCGCGCTTCGCCACATCCTCCATGTCGGGGCGGCGCAGATCCTGTTTCTCGACGTGCCGGATTCGGCGGCGGTGGACCTCGGCGTCGAGCAAGCGCGCCTCGACCCGCGCACCGGGCGCTTCGACAAGCTCGTCAACGCCGTCCTGCGCCGCATCGCGCGAGAAAAGGACGCGTTTCTCCAAAGCTTCGACGATCCGCGCCTCGACTGTCCGCCCTGGCTCTCGGAGCGCCTCGCCGCCGCCTATGGCGAAGAGGAGGCATCCCGTATCGCCGCGCTCCACCGCGTTCCGGCGCCGCTCGACCTGACGGTGCGCGGCGCACCGGACGCGTTGGCCGAGCGGCTCGGCGGCGAGGCGCTGCCGACCGGCACGGTGCGGCTCGTCGGCGGGGAA
This sequence comes from Aureimonas sp. ME7, assembly GCF_903970965.1. Classification (GTDB taxonomy): domain Bacteria; phylum Pseudomonadota; class Alphaproteobacteria; order Rhizobiales; family Rhizobiaceae; genus Aureimonas. The sequence goes on from NZ_CAJCKW010000012.1 coordinate 66,127, forward strand.
GGGGCGGTGAGCGACCTGCCGGGTTTTGCCGAAGGGCAATGGTGGGTGCAGGATGCCGCCGCCGCGCTCCCCGCCCAGCTGTTCGGCGATCTCGCGGGCCGGCGCGCCATCGACCTGTGCGCCGCGCCCGGCGGCAAGACGGCGCAGCTCGCCGCACGCGGCGCGCGCGTCACCGCGCTCGACATTTCCGCCTCGCGCATGCGGCGCCTGCGCGAAAACCTGTCCCGCCTCGGGCTGGAAGCCGAAACCCATGTCGGCGATCTCGCGGCCTACCAACCGCCCGAGCCCTTCGACGCCGTGCTTCTCGACGCGCCCTGCTCCTCCACCGGCACGATCCGTCGGCATCCGGACGTCGCCTGGACCAAGACGGGCGAGGAGGTGGAGAAGCTCGCCGGCGTCCAGGCCCGTCTTTTAAGTCAGGCCGCAGCGCTGGTCGCCCCCAACGGGCTTCTCGTCTTTTCCAACTGCTCGCTCGACCCGGTGGAGGGCGAGGCGGTGGCGCGCGCCTTTGCCGCCGAGACGCCCGGTTTCCGGCTGGAGCCGGTCCGCGCAGAGGAAGTTCCCGGTCTCGAAGCGGCGGTGAGCGCGGAGGGCTTCCTGCGCACGACGCCCGCCATGCTGGATCGGGGCGCGCCGGAGCGCTCGGGGCTCGACGGCTTCTTCGCCGCAAGGTTCCGCCGCACCGGGTGATGCGCGGGAGCGACGAGGAGGCTTCCATCGCCCTTCGTCCCTCGTCGCGCCAGCCTCGCATCAGCCTGCCCGCTTACGGGCCCTATCCTTTAAGACATCGTTAACCCTGTTGGCGGAAGTTGGTCCTCGACCGATCCGCGCTTCACGTCTTCTTCGCGGACCATTTCGAACAGGCGTTGCGCCTCGCGGAGGAATGCGGATGACGACAGGATTCGTCGACGAACCCCGCCTTGCCGGGCTGATGGTGCGCGAGATCACGCGCCGGACCGCCGCCCGCCTGCGCTCGGCCCTTGCCCGTCCGCTCAGCCTCGCCTGGAACGCGCCGCAGCTTCCCGCCGCCCCCTTGTCCGATCTCCGGCTCGGCGATGCTTCGGTGGCGCGGGGCTTCTATGTCGGCCATGTCTGGCTCGGCGGCTATCTCGTCGAGCTCAACGGGCGCTCGCCCTTCTCCTTGCGCGACGAGGCGCGGCCGTGGCGGGCGGAACTGCACGCCTTCGGCTGGCTGCGCCATTTCACCAGGGCGGGCGATGCCCTGTCGGCCGAGCACGTGCGCGCCCTCGTCGGCGACTGGCTGCGCCTCAAGCGGCGCCAGCGCACGGGCCTTGCCTACGAGCACGAGGTGGCGGCGCGCCGGGTCATCAGCTGGATCGCCCATGCGCCGACGATCCTCAGCGGCGCCGACGCCGCCTTCGTCGATCGTTTCGCGCGCGGGCTGAGCGCCGAGGTGCGCCAGCTGCGCCGCATGGCGCCTTCCGCCCCCAACGGCACGCCGCGCCTTCGCCTGCGCATGGCACTGTGCGCGGCAGCGCTGGCCGAGCCGCGCCCGGGCGCGGCGCTGAAGCTTCAGGCCAAGCTTCTGGGCGAGGAGCTCGATCGCCAGATCCACCCCGACGGCGGCCACCTGTCGCGCAATCCCGCCGCCGTTTCCAGCATCCTCGCCGACCTCGTCCCGCTCTGCCAGCTCTTCGCCGAGCGCGGGCAGGCGGTGCCGCGCCCGGTGTTCGGCGCGGTGGACCGGATGCTGCCGGCGCTGCGCTTCTTCCGCCACGGCGACGGGGCGCTCGCCCTCTTCAACGGCGCGGGCGTGCCCGACCATCATCTGGCGGCCGCGCTCCTGCGTCACGACGAGACGCTGGGCGAGCCGATCAGCCAGATGCGCCAGTCCGGCTATCATCGCCTCGCCGCCGGGCTGACCGTGGTTCTGGCCGATACCGGCGCGCCGCCGGCGCCCGACGTGTCCAGCGACGCCCATGCCGGCACGCTCGCCTTCGAGTTCTCCGCCGGCGGCCGGCGCTTCGTGGTCAATTGCGGGGCGCCGGTGAAGCTCGACGCCGGCTGGCGCCGCCTGTCGCGCACCACGGCTGCCCATTCGACGCTGACGCTCAACGACCAGTCCTCGTCCCGCTTTTCGCGCTCCGAAGCCGTCGACCGCTTTCTCGGCGGCCCGCTTCTGCCCGGCCCGACGCGCGTGCCGGTGAACCGCGAGGAAACGCGCGAAGGCCAGCTCCTCACCGCCGCCCACGACGGCTACCGACAGGCCTTCGGCTTCGTCCATGAGCGCCAGCTCTTCGTATCGCGCGACGGGCGCCGCATCGAGGGCGTCGACCGTTTGTTCCAGGCCGCCGGCCGCTGCCACCGAATGGCCTCGGAAGAGCCGATGGGAACGCTGCGCTTCCATCTCCACCCCGACGTGCGGGTGGAGGAAGCGGGCGAAGGGCTCCGCCTCGTCCATGGCGAGGAGATCTGGTGGTTCTTCTCCGACGGCGAGGCGCAGCTGGAAGAATCCATCTTCTTCGCCGATGCCGCCGGCCCCCGGCGCACTCAGCAGATCGTCCTGCCGCTCGACTGCCTCGACCGGACCGACCTCAACTGGCGCTTCGAGCGCCAGGGGTGAAAAAACCGCATGGGCTGAACGCCCGTCCCCCGCCGCCCTATCTGCTCGTTTGTCCATCACGGAAGGCGGCAGGTCCCATGCACCGAACACTTCTTCTCGCGGGGCTGGGCCTTCTCCTGTCCGGCTGCGGCGGCATGAACCGCGCCGTCACCGTCCTTCCCAATACGCTGGACGACCTCGGGCGCCAGACGGAGCCGCTTCGTGGGCCCCGGCAGCCGGGTGACGAGGCGCTGGCCGTCCGCCCTTGAACGGCGAGGGGTCGCCAAGCCCCGCGAAGGGGCGTAACCTCCCGGGCTTCACGCATGGGGAGTTCGGCTCCCGGCCGCCCGCTCCCGCCGGTTGCGTCGCGTATCGATCGGTTGTCCCCCCAGGCCGGAGGAGACGATCCCATGAAAGCCATGCCGTTCGACGCCGGCCAAAGAGCCGCGCACCCGGTGCCCGCGATCCGACGGATCGAGCTCACCGACCTCACGCAAGCCCTGCGCCTCGGCTGGGCCGATTTCCTGCGCCGCCCGACGCATCTCGTGTTTCTCGCCTTCATCTATCCCCTGGCGGGCCTTGCCATCGCTTTCGGCCTGACGAACTCGGACGCCTTTCCCCTCCTGTTTCCGCTGGTGTCGGGCTTTGCCATTCTCGGCCCAGTCGCCGCGCTCGGCTTCTACGAAATCAGCCGGCGCGAGGAGCGGGGTGAGCCGACCTCGTGGCGCCATGCCTTCGACGCGCTGCAAAGCCCGGCGCGCGGCGCGATCGCGCGTGTCGCGCTCGCCCTCCTGGCGCTGTTCGTTCTCTGGCTCGTCAGCGCGAAAGGCCTGTTCGCGCTGCTGGCGCCCGAAACCGGCACCTCGAGCTATCTCGGCTTCCTCGGCGACCTCCTGTCGACGCCGGCCGGATGGACGCTGGTGATGGTCGGGCACATCGTCGGGTTCGCCTTCGCGGCGGTCGCCTTTTCGCTCGGCGCCATTTCCCTGCCCCTGATCCTCGACCGGCATGTCGGCGCGGGCGAGGCGATGGCGACCTCGGTGGAAGCGGTGCGCGCCAACCCACGCATCATGGGCACCTGGGGGCTGATCGTCGCCGGGCTCGTGATCCTCGGCTCGGTGCCATTGCTGGTCGGGCTCGCCCTGGTTCTACCGGTTCTCGGCCACGCGACCTGGCATCTTTACCGCCGCGCGATGGGCTGAAGGTCCCATCGGGGCCGGCGCGGCGGTTGTTTCGCGTGCCGGCCCGGCCTAATGGGGGGCGATGGAAAGGCACATCCCGTCGATGGGCGTGCCCCATGCTTCGAAAAGGATGCTTCCGATGGCTGTCGCCGCCAACCGCACTCCCGCCCCCGACCGTCATCCGGTGCGCCGCGCGCTCCTGTCGGTGTTCGACAAGGCGGGGCTGGTGGATCTGGCGCGGGGTCTTTCCGCGCTCGGCGTCGAGCTCGTCTCCACCGGCGGCTCGCGCGCTGCGATCGAGGCGGCGGGGCTCACCGTTCGCGACGTTTCCGAACTCACCGGCTTTCCCGAGATCATGGACGGCCGCGTGAAGACGTTGCATCCGGGCGTTCATGGCGGGCTTCTGGGCGTGCGCGCCGACCCGGCGCACGCTCAAGCCATGGACGAGCATGGGATCTCCGGCATCGATCTTCTCGTCGTCAATCTCTACCCGTTCGCCGAAACGGTGGCGTCGGGCGCCGACCGGCTGGCGATCATCGAGAACATCGACATCGGCGGACCCGCGATGATCCGGGCCGGCGCCAAGAACCACGCCTATGTCTCGGTCTTGACCGACCCCGCCGACTACGCCGCCTTTCTCGCCGAGCTGACGCAGGGCAAGGGCGAGATCGGCGTCGACACGCGCCGACGCCTCGCGGGCAAGGCCTACGGGGTTACCGCCGCCTATGACGCGGCCGTCTCCACGTGGTTTGCGGCGACCGAAAACGAGCCGGCGCCCGCGCGCCGCGCCTTTGCGGGCACGCTCCAGTCGTCCCTGCGCTACGGCGAGAACCCGCACCAGTCCGCCGCCTTCTATCTCGACGGGTCGGGGCGCCGGGGCGTGGCCACCGCGCGCCAGGTTCAGGGCAAGGAACTCTCCTACAACAACATCAACGACACGGATGCCGCCTTCGAGCTCGTCGCCGAGTTCGATCCCCAGCGCACGGCCGCCGTCGCCATCATCAAGCACGCCAACCCCTGCGGCGTCGCCGAAGGGGCGAGCCTCGGAGAAGCCTATGCCCGCGCGCTCGCCTGCGATCCGGTGTCGGCCTTCGGCGGCATCGTCGCCTTGAACCGCAAGCTGGACGCCGCCTCCGCCGCCGAGATCGTCAAGGTCTTCACCGAGGTGATCATCGCGCCCGACGCCGACGAGGAGGCGATCGCGCTCGTCGCCGCCAAGAAGAACCTTCGCCTGCTCCTCACCGGCGGCCTTCCGGACCCGCGCGAGGCGGGGCTCGCGGTGAAATCCGTCGCCGGCGGCCTTCTCGTCCAGTCGCGCGACAACGGCACGGTGGAGGGTCTCGATCTCAAGGTGGTGACGAAGCGCGCGCCGACCGACGCCGAGATGGCGGACCTCCGTTTCGCCTTCCGCGTCGCCAAGCACGTGAAGTCCAACGCCATCGTCTACGCCAAGGACTTGGCGACGGTCGGGGTCGGGGCCGGCCAGATGAGCCGCGTCGATTCCGCCCGCATCGCTGCGAGGAAAGCCGAGGATGCGGCCGAAACCGCAGGCAGTGCGGTGCTGACGCGGGGCTCGGTGGTGGCCTCGGACGCGTTCTTCCCCTTTGCCGACGGTCTTCTCTCGGCGGTCGCGGCCGGCGCGCGCGCCGTGATCCAGCCCGGCGGCTCGATGCGCGACGCCGAGGTGATTGCGGCCGCTGACGAGCACGACATCGCCATGGTGTTCACCGGCATGCGCCACTTCCGCCACTGAAGGGACCCGCCCTCCCGGCGCCGCGCGGAACACGGCGGCGCCGGGAGGCCTGAGGTGGCGCGGGCGGAAGGGAAGGGAGCCATCCGCGGGGCGCGGCGTTTCCTTTTCGAAAGGAGACCTGCCATGCGCTTTCGTCTCGCCGCCCCCTTGCTGTCCGCCCTGATCCTCGGCGCTTCGCCCGGATGGTCGCAGACGGCCGAACCGCCGCCGCTTTCGGGCAACGAGGATGCACCCGGGCAAGCCATTCCTCCCTCCACCGATCCGTGTTCCGCGCTACCCCAAACCGGAGAAGCGCAGACGCTGAGCGGTCAGTTGCAGGATTGCGGCGGTGTTCTGACGCCGCCCGACGAGGGCGGCAGCGCCATCGAAGCGCCCGTTCCCGCCCCCGACCCGGGCACGACGCCGGTGATCCCGCCCTCCGCCGTACCGGACCAGCCGCATCCGACGTGATGCTGACCGGCTGACCGCCGGGCGAACGAAGGGCGTTTACGGGATGCCCGGTAAGCTTGTGCACCCGGAGCGTTCGTTCGCGCGAGCGGTGAAGCGGGTTGCGCATGCGGGCGCCCCGCTTCACCGCTCGATGTCGTGTCCGCCCACTCGCGGGATGGCTAGGCTTTGGTTAGTTGGGAGGTTCACCGGTCTGCCCGAGCGTGGCCGGCGGATGGTGGAGCCACCCACCATCCTCCTCCTTGCGCGTTCGGATCGGCCGACTAGATGCCTATGTCCTGAAGCAGGCCGGCGGCCAGCGTTAGGCGGGCGACCGAGGTGTCGCCCGTTCCCGCCAGCCGTTGCAACCGCTCGGCGGCGGACTGGAGCATGTCACCTTGCGCTCCTGCCCACTCGGCGACGGGATCGTCGCCCGTCCCGTCGCGCAGCGCGAGGATCGTCAGGCGCCGCCGTTCCCGAGCGATCTGACTACCGGCCCGTTCCAGCGCCAGGGTTTCGTAGTAGTCGCCGGGCTGCTGCGCGATGAGAGCTTGTTCCAACTGATCGACGTGAAGGAAACGGCTCATCTCGACATAGGCCTGGAGCGCTTCCTTCACCGATCGACCTGTTTCACGTGAAACATCTTCGATGTCCGGGACGAGACGTAGGAGCGTGAGGGCGGCGACACGGGAGGCCAACTCGTCGGGCACGCCCTTCGCCGTCCAGTCTGCCTGACGGCTCGCGACCTCGCGGCTCGCATCGCCGCCGGCCAGTTCGGAAAGCGAGGGCGCAAGTTCGGACGAAAGTCGCCCGAAAATGGCGACGGTCTCCGCGAGATCGAACGCGCCGCGCCGGGCGAGAATGCTGACGCCGACCTGTAGGAAGAAGGACACGGCGGCGTAGAGCTCGTTCTGGACGTCGCCCGGCACGCGCGCATCCACCGCGTCGATGCGCTTTAGAAGGTCGGCGATGCCGAACCCGTCGAACACGGCGACATAGGCGGCGGCGAGCGCGCTGGCGGAGCGGCCGGTGGCGTCGCGCAAGACCGTGGCGAAGGACACGCCGAGCCGGTTGACGAACTCGTTGGCGAGCCCCGTCGCGATGATCTCGCGGTGGAGCCGATGGGCGAGGATGTCCGCTTCGAAGCGCGCGCGCATGGGGGTTGGGAAGTAATGGAGGAGGCGGCCGGCAAGATAGGGGTCGTCGGGCAGCGGACCGGCGACGAGGGCGTTGAAGAGGTCGATCTTGGCATAGGCGAGGAGTACGGCCAGCTCTGGTCGCGACAGGGTCTGGCCCCGGGCGCGAAGGTCGGCGATCGCGGCAGGCGAGGGGAGGGTTTCCACCGCGCGGTCGAGCGCGCCGGTCTCCTCCAGCGCCGCCATCAGCCGGGCCTGGAGCGCAAGGCGCGAAACGCCGGCCTTTTCCTCCAGCGAGATCGCCAGGGTCTGCGCGTAGTTGTTGGCGAGCACGAGATGGGACACGTCCTCCGTCATCGAGCCGAGCAGCGTGTCGCGCTCCTCGCGCGAGATGCGACCTTCGGCGAGCGCAGCCCGGAGGGCGATCTTGAAGTTCACCTCGACGTCGGACGTGTTGACGCCCGCCGAATTGTCGATCGCATCCGTGTTGAGCCGGACGCCCGCGCGCGCCGCCTCGATGCGGCCGGCCTGGCTGAGACCGAGATTGGCCCCCTCGCCGACGACCCGGGCGCGAAGCTCGCGCGCGGTGATGCGCACGGGATCGTTGGCACGGTCGCCGATGTCGAGATTGGTTTCGGTCGAGGCGCGGATGTAGGTGCCGATGCCGCCGAACCAGAGGAGATCGACGGGACTGCGCAGGATCGCGGCGATGATCTCGGCCGGGGTGCCGGACAGCTTGTCGAAGCCGATGGTCTCGGCGGCTTGCAGGGAAAGACGGATCACCTTGTCGCGGCGCGAGAAGACGCCGCCGCCCGCCGAGATCGCCGAGCGGTCGAAATCGGCCCAGGACGAGCGGGGCAGGGCGAAAAGGCGCTCGCGCTCGGCAAAGGAGCGGGCCTCGTCCGGGTTCGGGTCGATGAAGATGTCGCGGTGGTCGAAAGCGGCGACCAGCCGGATCCGGCGCGACAGGAGCATGCCGTTGCCGAAGACATCGCCCGACATGTCGCCGCAGCCGGCGACCGTGAACCGCTCGTTTTGGATGTCCCAGGCTTGGCCCCCGTGGCCCATCTCGCGGAAATGGCGTTTGACCGCTTCCCAGGCGCCGCGCGCGGTGATGCCCATGGCCTTGTGGTCGTAGCCGGCCGAGCCGCCGGAGGCGAAGGCGTCGTCCAGCCAGAAGCCGCGCGCGCGCGCCACCGCGTTCGCCGTGTCGGAGAAGGTCGCCGTGCCCTTGTCGGCCGCCACCACGAAATAGGGGTCGAGGTCGTCGTAGCGCACGACACCGGTCGGCGTCGCGGTTTCGCCCGAGGGCTCGATATTGTCGGTGACCGACAAAAGCGAGGCGATGAAGACGACATAGGCCGAGCGCCCCGCCTCGAACCACGTTTCGCGGTTGGACGGGTCGGGGAGCTGCTTGGGGTAGAAGCCGCCCTTGGAGCCGACGGGCACGATCACCGCGTTCTTGACCTGCTGCGCCTTCACGAGGCCGAGGATCTCGGTGCGATAGTCCTGGCTCCGGTCGGACCAGCGCAGGCCGCCACGCGCCACGGGGCCAAAGCGAAGGTGGACGCCTTCGACGCGCGCGTCGAACACGAAGATCTCGCGGAACGGCACGGGCGCGGGCAGCCCCTCGATGGCGTGCGGATCGAGCTTGAAGGCGAGCGCCGGCTTGACAGCGGCGGGCGTCGAGCCGGGATCGGCCGAGACGTCCGGCACCGCGTAGAAGTTGGTGCGCAGCGTGGCGAGAACGACGCCGAGAAGCCGGCGCACCACACGGTCCTCGTCGAGGCTGGTGATCGCGTCGAGCTCGGCGCGGATGTCCAGGAGCGGCTGCAAGGCGCCGCGCGCGGCCGCGCGGGCGGCCTCCGCGTCGCCCGCGAGCTCCTCGGGCAGATCGTCCGTGCGTCGCTCCAGCGCCGGGTCGAAGGCGCCCGCGAACATCGCGACGAGCGCCCGGGCGACCGCCGGCTGGCGCTCCAGAACCTGGGCCATGAAGTCGGGCGTCGTGGCGAAACCCGTCTGGCGGAGATAGCGGGCATAGGCGCGCAGAAGGTTGGCCTCGCGCCAGTCGAGCCCGGCCGAAAGAACCAGTGCGTTGAAGGCGTCGTTCTCGATCCGCCCGTCGATCACCGCCTCCAGCGTCGCCTCGAGGGCGAGGCCCTTGTCGCCGAGCGCGGCCTCAAACCCCGAGCGCGGCGTCAGTTCCATGTCGTGCAGCCAGACATGGGTGCCGTCGGGGCGCACGATCTCGTGCGTCTGCTCGGCCAGCGGCGAGAAGCCCATGTTCTCCAGGATCGGCACGCGCCGCGACAGGGACAGCGCTTCGCCGAGGTTGAAGAGCTTAAGGCGCAAGGGCGCGCCGGGCTCGTCGTCGCGGCGGTAGAAGTCGAGGCCGAGCGGGGCGGCGGAGGTCAGCGACAGGATGTGGCCGGCATCCTCCACCGCTTCGTCGGGGTCGACCGCGTCGCGGTATCCGCCGGGCAGGCCGGAGCCGAGCGCCATCAGGGCGCCGAGCTGGCCGGTGCGCGCGGCCGCGCGCTCGAAGCCGAGCGACCAGTCGCGCGCGATCCCCGTGATCTCGGCTTCCAGCTCGCCGGTATCGGGATCGGGCGTCGGCCCGCCCGTGCGGCCGATGATGAAGTGGATGGTGGCGAGCGCGCCTTCGGGAAAGTTCGGGTAGTAGGCCGAGACGTGGCCGTCGTAGCGCTCCGCGAGCAGCACCCCGATCTCGTCGCGCAGGCGCGCGTCATAGCGCTCGCGCGGCACGAAGACGAGAACCGACACGAAGCGGTCGAACCGGTCGATGCGCGGCAGGACGCGGATGCGCGGGCGCTCGCCGAGCTCGGTGACGATGCCCGCGAAGCGCTCCAGAAGATCCACGTCGATCTGGAACATCTCGTCGCGCGAATAGGTCTCGAGCGCCACCGCGAGCGCCTTGCCCGAATGCGAGCGCGGGGCGAAGCCGAAGCGCTCCGTCACCACGGCCGCCTTGCGTCGGAGATAGGGAATGGTGGCGAGCGGGCGGGTGTAGGCGCTGGCCGCGAACAGGCCGACGACGCGAAGCTCGCCGACGAGCGCGCCTTGCGCGTCGCGCAGCTTGATGCCGACATAGTCCATGTAGGTGCGCCGGTGGACGCGCGAGCGCGCGTTGGCCTTGGCCACGATCAGCGGCTCGGGGTCTTCCAGAAAGCTACGCAGCTCCGGGCTCGGCTCGCCGGCGGAGCCCTCGCGGCGCAGGACGCGGACCTCCGGGTTCCGGAGGATGCCGAGCTCGCCGCCCTCCACCTGGCGCAGCGCCTCGCCCTCGCGGAAATAGGCGAACTCGCGGATGCCGAGGAAGATGAAGTTGCCCTCGCACAGCCAGTCGAGAAGCGCCGCGCCCTCGCGGTCGGCCGCCGCGAGATCGGGCTCGGTGCGCTCGTTTGCGCGCACTTCTATCCGTTGCGCCTCGGCGCGCACACGCTCGCGCATCGCCTCGAAGTCGGCATTGGCGGCGGCGACCTCGGCGAGGATTTCGCGCAGGCGGGCGGCGAGCGCCTCCTCGCCGGCGGGGTCGGGCATCGGCTCGAACACGACCTGGATCAGGCTGACGGATTCGCCGGTCTCGGGCCCCGAGCGCTGGTCGCCGAACCCCGCGATCGCGCCCGCCCCGTCGCGCTGGACGGCGAGGATCGGGTGGGAGATCTCGTGGATCGCGGGCGCCCGGTCGGCGATCTCGGCCAGAACCGAGTCGAACAGGAAGGGCATGTCGTCATGGACGAGGGTCGCGACGCTGATCGGCTCGCCGGCACGCAGTTCGCCGCGCAGGCGCCGCACCGAAACGGTGGCCTCGCCCGGCTGGTGTCGGCCGAGCACCGAGACCGCTTCCTCGGCGAGGCGGGCGAGCGCTTCGGGCTGGATGGCGAGAAGATCCTCCGCCGGCGGCCGGGCGAACAGGAGCGGGCTCAGCCGGGCGGCGGGGCCTTCCGCCGGAAGATGGGCGAGGACGTCGGCCAGGATCCGGTTCTTCTGCAGGGTCGGTTCGGGCGTCATGGCGGTCCTCGCTCGGGCGGTCGTCTCGAAGGGCTCCCCGTCGGAAAGCCCCTGGCGAATCATCTCACGATCGGATGACGGGAACATGGGTCCGGTGGCGGAACAACAGGCATCGTGCTCAGATTTCCACCAGGCGGTCGGGGATCTCGTTGCCTACCCCCACGCGGGGCGGAAACGAGCCGGCGAGGATTTCGCCGACATAGGTGACGGCGTCCGCGAACCCGTCGGCCAGCCGGTCCTCACGGGCAGCTTCGACGAGGCCCGCCACCACTTCGTCCCAGGTGTCCTGGTCGACATGGGCGGCGATGCCGGCATCGGCGATCACCTCGGCATGGCGCTCGGCCTCCGACACGAAGAGGAGGACGCCGGTTCGATCGGCGGTCACATGGAGGTTGTGGGCGAGGAACTGCGCGGCGGCCATGCGCGAGGCACGGGCGCGCGCGAAGCCCGCCGGCACGAGGCGGCGGCGAAGGCCGGGCAGGGCGGCGAGGGCGAGCGACAGGAGCGCTGCGACAATGAAGAGGATGCCCGTCGCCTCGACGCCGCCGACGGGGCGGCCGGCAAGCTCTAGGATCAGCGTCGCGGCGAAGGCCGCCGGGATCAGGGCCGCCACCGCGATGGCCGCCGCGCCGAAACCGCCGTTCTCGCCCGACGAGCGGGCGAACACGGCGTAGATCTCGGCGCTGGTGCGCGTTTCGGCGCGCGCGATGGCGTCCCGCACGCGGGCATGGTCTTCGGGGGAAAAGCGCAAGGTCATGGCTACCAGCTCCCCGACGATCCGCCGCCGCCGAACGAGCCGCCCCCGCCCGAAAAGCCGCCGCCACCCGAACTCGACCAGCCGCCGCCGCCCATGCCGCCGATCGTCGGACCGAAGGTGGTGACGACGCGCCCGTTGCGCCCACGCCGCGTGGTGCGGGTGCCGTAGGTGCCGGTCCGGCGCGCGGCCAGAAACGCCAGAAGCAGGAAGAAGCCCCAGCCGCCGAAGAACAGGAGGCTCCAAAGCGCCAGGAAGCGCGGATCCTCGTTGCGGGTTCCCCGCTCCCAGGGAGGCAGGCGTTCGGCGCGCTCGGCCACCGCCGCGCCGTTGCCCGACAGGATTTCGACGAGCGTGCCGGTGCCGGCCTCGATGCCGCCGGCAAAATCTCCCGAGCGGAAGAGAGGCAGGATGTCGCCCTCGATCACGGTGCGGGTGAGGGCGTCGGTCAAGGTGCCTTCCAGCCCGTAGCCGACCTCGATACGCACCTTCCGCTCGGCTGGCGCCACGAGGAGGATGGCGCCGTTGTTTTGCCTAGCCTGGCCGATGCCCCAGGCGCGGCCGAGGCGGTAGCCGTAGTCCTCGATCTCGTAACCGCCGAGGCTCGGCACGGTGGCGACGACGAGCTGGTCGCTCGTCTTGGCTTCCAGGGCTGCAAGCTTCGTTTCCAGCCCTTCGCGCTGGCCGGCGGAGAGGAGGTTCGCTTCGTCCACCACGCGCCCGGTCAGGGCGGGAAAGTCCTGCGCGCCGGCCGGCAGCGCGAGGAAGAAGCAGACGACGATCAGGAGGGGGGACAAGGCGCGCATCGCGCTCAAGATCCCTATTGGAAGGACACGGTGGGCGGCGTCGAGGCCCCGGCGCTCGCCTCGAAGGCCTGCATCGGCTTGGCTTCCGGATACAGGATGCCGGCGATCCAGCGGCCCGGAATGGTGCGCAGCTCCGTGTTGTAGACCCGCACCGCCTCGATATAGTCGCGCCGCGACACCGCGATGCGGTTTTCCGTCCCTTCCAGCTGGCTCTGGAGGGCGAGGAAGTTGGCGTTGGACTTCAGGTCGGGATAGCGCTCCACGGTGACGAGAAGGCGCGACAGAGCGCCCGACAGCTGATCCTGCGCCGCCTGGAATCGCTGGACCGCGGCCGGGTCGGTGAGTTGGTCGGCGTTGATCGTGGTCTGCGTCGCCTTGGCACGCGCTTCCACCACGGCGGTCAGCACCTCGCGCTCCTGCGCGGCGAAACCCTTCACCGTTTCCACGAGGTTGGGAATGAGGTCGGCGCGGCGCTGATACTGGTTCTGCACCTCGGCCCAGGCGGCCTTTGCCTGCTCCTCGTAGGTCGGCACGTTGTTGACGCCGCAGGCCGACAGGAGCGGAACGAGAAGAAGCGCGGCCAGCGCCGGCAGGAGGGAGCGGGCGCGGGGCAGGGCGCGGAGGCGGAAGGCTGCGGCGATCATGGGTCCCTCTTCGAGCCGGATGGTCGCAACCCGTTATAGAGCGATGCCGCCGCTTGTCGCGCGTGGGGCGGCGCCCGATCCCGCAACTTGCCCTCGATCGGCTTTTCCGTCAGGGTCCCGCTTCATGACGAGCCCCTCCGACGACCGAGCCCGGCAGGCCGAAGCCGAGGCGATCCTGCGCCGCGTGCGGGAGGAAACCGACCCGCAGACCGGGGCGGCGGCCGGAAGCATGGCCCATGGCGTGCGCCGTCACTTTTGGGGCGCGGACGCCGACCCCGCCGACCGGATGGAGGTCTGGGGCATGCGCATCGGCCGGCTCGCCGGCCTCCTCGCCTTCGTGGTGCTCGCCGCCATGCTGGCGAACCAGCTTTCCTCCTGATTTAAGCGGAGCCGATCGCATCGTGTCCGTCGCTTCTCCGAGCCCCGGCGACAAGCCGGCCGTCATCTCCATCTCCAGCCACGTGGCGCGCGGCACGGTGGGCAACCGCGCCGCGGTGTTCGCGCTGGAATCGCTCGGGTTTCCCGTGTGGTCGGTGCCGACCGTCACCCTGCCCTGGCATCCCGGCCACGGGCCCGCAACGCGCATCGTGCCGGATGAGGCGGCGTTCTCGGCCTTTGTCGACGACCTCGTGCGCGCGCCCTGGCTCGGCGAGGTCGGGGGCGTCGTCACCGGCTATTTCGGGGCGAGCCATCAGGTGGAGCCGGTGGCGCGCCTCGTGGACGCGGTGCGGCGCGCCAATCCGAAGGCGGTGTATCTGTGCGACCCGGTGGTCGGCGACGGGACGGAAGCGGGGGGGCGGCTCTACCAGCCGGCCGAGACGCTGGAGGCGATCCGCGATCACCTCATCCCGCGCGCCGACATCGCGGTGCCCAACCGCTTCGAGCTTGAATTCCTGACCGGGCTGGAGCTTTCCACCAATGCGCATCTGGCCGAGGCGGCCGCCGCGCTCGGGCCCTCCAGCGTCGTCGTCACCTCGGCCTTTCCTCTCTTACGCGGTGGTATCGGCAATCTCCTGGTGGAGGGCAGCCTTTCCGTGCTGGCCGAGCACCGGCGCATCGAGGAGGTGCCGAACGGGCTCGGCGACCTCACGGGCGCGGTGTTCCTGGCGCGCATCCTGTCCGGCATCTCCGGCGAAAAGGCGCTGCAGAGCACGACGGCCGCCGTGTTCGAGATCCTGGCGCGCACCACCAAACGCGGCCGCGACGAGCTGGCGCTGGAAACCGACGCCGACAGCCTGAAGACGCCGATGGCCATGGTGCAGATGCGCCGCTTGGCGCCCGTCGGAGGCAAGACGAGGGCTTGAGCGCCTTTCGCGCGCTCGCCGGGGTCGACGGATGCCCGGCCGGCTGGGTGGCGGCGATCGAGCGCCGCCCGGGCGAAGGGGAGCTGGAGGTCTTTCCCCGTTTCGAGACGCTTCTGGCCGATCTTCCCGGCGACGCTCTGGTCGTGGTCGACATGCCGATCGGCCTGCCGGAGCGGATTTCGGGGCATGGTCGCGGTGCCGAACAGGCGGTGCGCGAGGGTCTCGGGGCCCGCCGGTCCAGCATCTTCGCCATTCCCGCGCGCGCGGTGGTGGAAGCGGCGGCCGGGCCCCGTCGCGCGATGGCGGAACTCGCCATCGCTCATGCCCGCGTCTCGACGCTGGCCCGCGCCCTGTCCAACCCGCCGCGTGGCGTTTCGCGACAAGGCTTCATGCTGTTTCCTAAGATCCTCGAGCTCGACACGCTCCTGCGCGCCGACCCGGCGCTTTCCGAGCGGGTTCTGGAAAGCCACCCGGAAGCCGCCTTCGCGCGGCTGAACGGGGGCGCAGCGATGGCCCATCCCAAGAAGCGCAAGGGCATCGGCGAGGCGCCGGGGCTGGAGGAACGGCGCGCGGTTCTGCGTCGCCATGACCTTCCCCCGGCGCTTCTGGGCGCGCCGCGCCCTCGCGGGGCGGGAGAGGACGACCGGATCGATGCCTGCGCCATGCTGCTCGTGGCGCGTTCGGCCGCGCGAGGGGAAGCGCGGCCCTGTCCCGAACCCCTGGAGCGCGACGCGCACGGGCTGCCGGTGGCGATCTGGCTACCCCCTTGTGCGTCGCGGGACAAATCGGGTTAGAAGCGTTCCGAACCCGCGACGGAGCGCCGGATGCCCCTTCTTCCCGATTCCCTCCTCCACGGCTACCGCACCTTCGTGGAAGGCCGCTACCTCCAGGAAACGCAGACCTACCGCGCTCTGGCGCGCGACGGGCAGGCGCCCGAAACCATGGTGATCGCCTGCTGCGATTCGAGGGCGGCGCCCGAGACCATCTTCGGCGCGGGCGCGGGCGAACTCTTCGTGGTGCGCAACGTCGCCAACCTCGTGCCCCCTTATGCGCCGGACGGCGACTTCCACGGCACGTCGGCGGCGCTGGAGTTCGCCGTGCAGGCGCTCAACGTGCGCAACGTCGTCGTCATGGGCCATGGGCGCTGCGGCGGCATCAAGGCGGCCTTGAACGTCGGGGCCGAGCCGCTGTCGCCCGGCGACTTCATCGGCAAGTGGATGAGCATCCTAGAGCCGGTGGCCGAGCCGATCGCCGCCAGCCCGATGATGACGGCGGGCGAGAAGCAGACCGCGCTGGAGCGCATCTCGATCCGCACCTCCATCGCCAACCTGCGCACCTTCCCCTACATCGCCGCGCGAGAGGCGGCGGGCGAACTCAGCCTGTTCGGCGCCTGGTTCGACATCTCCACCGCAGAGCTTTGGGCGATGGATGCCGAGACCGGCGATTTCCACCGCCCGCTCGTGGACGTCGAAGACGCGGTGATCTGATCGGCGCTCCCCATTCCGCTTCGCCGTGTCGGGGAGGCCACAGAATGGGGGATGGTTTGGGGTTTTCGCCGGAGCCTTGCTTGCGAAACTTGGTAAACACCCTTTTTAAAAGGGGATACGCGACGAGCCCGCGACCGGGTGCGGCGACCAACCAGACGGGGAACGGGATGACCCATATTTTCAAGACGGGCACGGCGCTCGCGGCGCTTCTGACGGTGGCAGGCTGCCAGTCGGCGGCTCCGACCTTCGGTGGCTCGTCCGGCGGCCCGGCCCCGTTGCGCCCGGCCCCGACCGGTCAGGTCTATTCCAACCAGCTGCCGCCCCCGCCGCCGCCGCCGGCCAGCCCCGTGACGCAGACGCCCCCGCCGGTCACCGACACGGCGGCGAACGGCGCCGCGCCCGCTCCGACGCAGACCGCATCCGCCGCGCCGGTGACGCGCGAAGGGCTGGTTGGTGCATGGCGCGTGTCGTCGGGCGGCGGAAACTGCCAGATCTTCATGGCGCTGACCCAGTGGACCGGCGGCTACCGCGCCGCCTCGCGCGGCTGCCCAGGCCAGGTCGCCGACGTATCGGCCTGGGACGTTTCTGGCTCCCAAGTGGTCCTGAAGGATTCGGGCGGCTCCACCGTCGCGACCCTTTCCAACACCGGCGGCACCCGCTACGAGGGCACCACCAGCGGCGGGCAGTCGGTCAGCCTCTACCGCTGATCCTAGCGGGAAGGCCGCGCGGCTCGCGCGGCCCCGAAGGGCTTCGTTTCAGTGGCGAAACGAAGCCGGCATTCATGTCAGAGGCATCGGTTCCCCATGGCGCATGAAGGCTACGGCTCCGTCGGGTCGGAACGGGGCCCGGTGCGCGCCGAGTTGGCGCGCCGCGTACGCGAGGGGGCCTTGCGCGACGACGCCGTACAAGCGGGCATCGCCGACCGGCTGGACCGGTTGGGCGCCGAGTTGAAGACGGCGGCGCTGCCGGTCAAATCCAGCGCGCTCGGCTGGCTCTTCGGCAAGCGCGAAAAGGCATCCGCACCGCGCGGGCTCTACATCTACGGCTCGGTCGGACGCGGCAAGTCCATGCTGATGGACCTGTTCTTCGAGAAGGCGCCGATCGGGGCCAAGCGCCGTCTCCATTTCCACGAGTTCATGGCCGAGATGCACGGGCGCATCAACGCGCACCGGGCGGCGGTGAAGGCGGGCGAGGCCAAGGGCGACGATCCGATCCCGCCCGTCGCCGAGAGCGTGGCGGCGGAAACCCGGCTCCTGTGCTTCGACGAGTTCACCGTCACCGACATCGCCGACGCGATGATCCTGTCGCGCCTCTTCGACGCGCTCTTCGCGCGCGGGCTGACGCTTGTCGCGACCTCCAACGTCGCGCCGGACGATCTCTACCGCGACGGGCTGAACCGCCCGCTTTTTCTGCCCTTCGTCGATACGTTGAAGGCCCATACCGACGTCGTGTTCCTCGACGCGCCGACCGACTACCGGATGGAGACGATCGGGGCGGGCGATCTCTACGTGACGCCGCTCGGGGCCGAGACCGACCGCCGTATGGACGCCCTGTGGCGTTCGGTCCTCGGCGGCGAGAGGGAAGCGCCGGACACGGTGTCCCTGCGTGGGCGCACGATCCCCGTGCCGCGCGCGGGGGCCGGTGCCGCGCGCTTTGCCTTTGCCGACCTTTGCTCGCAGCCGCTGGGCGCCGCCGACTTTCTGGCGATCGCCGCGCGCTATCGGACACTGGTCGTCGACCATCTGCCGGTGATGGGGCTGGCCGAGCGCAACGAGGCCAAGCGCTTCATCCTTCTGGTGGATACGCTCTACGATGCGCATCGCCGCCTGATCGTCTCGGCGCAAGCGCCGGCCGATCGGCTGTATGTCGCGGCCAACGGCACCGAAGCTTTCGAGTTCGATCGAACCGTGTCGCGCCTGATCGAGATGCGCTCGGACGACTATCTAGTGGAGACGGAGCGGCGGGCGGCATCGAACGACGGCTGAATGCGACCCGCGGCTTCGCCTTTATGTGAAAATTCTCCGACATGCCGTTTCTCTGGCTACCCCTTGGAAACACATGAAAAGACGAATGACGCTTACGTAAGCCCCACATGAGCTAACCGGTTGAAATTGCTCGCACCGGTTTGGAAGCGTTGCAGAAAGGTTCAGGCCGGGATATCTCGTGCCCATCTGGCGCGTGGTTTTCGTCCGGTTCTTCCGGGAATGGACCATCAGGGCGCGGCGTGTTCCTTCAACGGGCTCATACGGGCCCGGCAGTTTGCAAAAGTCCCCGGTTCCCGATGACCCGACCTGTTCCTCCTTCCCCTCGCCGGACCACGATGCGTGGCATGGCCCGGGGCATCGGTCCGGCATCCTCCCCATCGTTCCTCGCATTCATCCGAGACGGGAAGTTTTCATGAACATCCACGAATACCAGGCCAAGCAGGTCCTCAAGGGTTTCGGCGCGCCGGTGGCGTCCGGCGTCGCCATCACCAGCGCCTCCGAGGCGGAAGCTGCGGCCAAGCAGCTCCCCGGGCCGCTCTATGTGGTGAAGTCGCAGATCCATGCGGGCGGGCGCGGCAAGGGCAAGTTCATGGAACTCGGCCCCGATGCGAAGGGCGGCGTGCGCCTGGCGAAGTCGGTCGAGGAAGCCGTCGCCCACGCCACGGAAATGCTTGGCAACACGCTGGTCACCGCGCAGACGGGCGAGGCCGGCAAGCAGGTCAACCGCCTCTATATCGAGGACGGCGCCGACATCGCGCGTGAGCTTTACTGCTCGCTCCTCGTCGATCGCTCGGTCGGGCGCGTCGCCTTCGTCGTCTCCACCGAGGGCGGCATGGACATCGAGGCGGTCGCCCACGACACGCCGGAAAAGATCCACACGATCGCGATCGACCCCGAAACGGGTGTGACGGACGCGGACGTGGCCGGGATCTCCGACGCCTACGGCCTCGACGGCGCGGCGCGCGAGGATGCCAAGAGCCTGTTCCCGGCGCTCTATAAGGCGTTCACCGACAAGGACATGGCGCTTCTGGAGGTGAACCCGCTGATCGTCATGACCGACGGTCACCTGCGCGTTCTCGACGCCAAGGTTTCGTTCGACGGCAACGCGCTCTTCCGTCACGACGACATGAAGGCGCTTCGCGACGAGACCGAGGAAGACGCCAAGGAGATCGAGGCTTCGGCCTGGGATCTCGCCTATGTGGCGCTCGACGGCAACATCGGCTGCATGGTGAACGGCGCCGGGCTGGCCATGGCGACGATGGACATCATCAAGCTCTACGGCAAGGAGCCGGCGAACTTCTGCGACGTCGGCGGCGGCGCCTCGAAGGAAAAGGTCGCGGCGGCCTTCAAGATCATCACGGCCGATCCCGCGGTGCAGGGCATCCTCGTCAACATCTTCGGCGGCATCATGCGCTGCGACGTGATCGCGGAGGGCGTCGTCGCGGCGGTGAAGGAGGTTGGCCTGAAAGTTCCGCTGGTCGTGCGCCTGGAGGGCACGAACGTCGATCTCGGCAAGAAGATCCTCAACGAGAGCGGGCTTGCCATCACGGCCGCTGACGATCTCGACGACGCCGCGCAGAAGATCGTGGCCGCGGTCTGAGCCGCGCCCGTCTGCTGCCGATCGATCCCATTTCCGGAGTCCGATAAGACACCATGTCCATTCTCGTCGACAAGAACACCAAGGTCCTCGTCCAGGGCCTGACCGGCAAGACCGGCACCTTCCACACGGAGCAGGCGCTCGCCTACTACGGCACCAAGATGGTGGGCGGCATCCATCCCAAGAAGGGCGGCGAAAGCTGGTCGTCCGGCGTCGACGGCACGGCGCTGCCGATCTTCGCGTCCGTCGCCGAAGGCCGCGAGAAGACCGGGGCAGACGCGTCCGTGATCTACGTGCCGCCGGCGGGCGCGGCCGATGCCATCATCGAGGCGATCGAAGCGGAAGTGCCGTTCATCGTCTGCATCACCGAAGGCATTCCGGTGCTCGACATGGTGCGCGTCAAGGCGCGCCTCGAAAAGTCGAAGTCGCGCCTCCTCGGCCCCAACTGCCCGGGCATCCTGACGCCCGAAGAATGCAAGATCGGCATCATGCCGGGCTCGATCTTCAAGAAGGGGAACGTCGGCATCGTCTCGCGCTCGGGCACGCTGACCTACGAGGCCGTGTTCCAGACCACCAACGAGGGCTTGGGGCAAACGACGGCGGTCGGCATCGGCGGCGATCCGGTCAAGGGCACCGAGTTCATCGATGTTCTCGAAATGTTCCTCGCCGACGACGAGACGAAGTCGATCATCATGATCGGCGAGATCGGCGGCTCGGCCGAAGAGGACGCCGCCCAGTTCCTGATCGACGAGGCCAAGCGCGGTCGCAAGAAGCCGATGGCCGGCTTCATCGCGGGCCGCACGGCGCCCAAGGGTCGCACCATGGGCCACGCCGGCGCGGTGGTGTCAGGCGGCAAAGGCGACGCGGAATCCAAGATCGCGGCGATGGAAGCGGCCGGCATTAAGGTGTCGCCCTCGCCGGCGCGCCTTGGCAAGACGCTGGTCGAGGTCCTTAAGGGCTGATGACCGGGGACAAGGGGCGAAAAGGATCGAATCTTAACGATCCCGCCCCTATCTCGTCGGATTGATAGGACACGCAGAAACGTGCCGCGCGGGTGTTCCGACACCGCGCGGCCTGTTCGGTTCTCCGGGCAAGTCCCCCAGTCGGAACGCGTTCGAGTGAGCGGCGAAAGCTTAAATCCAAGCCTTCGCCTTCCGTTATCTTTCAGGGAGACGGCGCCCGGTTCGGCGGGAGCCGCTTTGTCACCATCATGGCACGCAATCCGGCGAACGAAACCTTCGCGGCGACCTCTTTCCTCTACGGCGGCAACGCCGACTACATCGAGACGCTGGCCGCCGCCTACGAGCGCGACCCGTCCTCGGTCTCGGAGGAATGGCGCTCGTTCTTCTCCTCGGTCGCGGACGACAAGGCGACCGTCGTCAAGAACGCGGAAGGGCCCTCCTGGGGCCGGACCAACTGGCCGCTGACGCCCAACGGCGAACTCGTCGCCGCTCTCGACGGCAACTGGGGCGAGGCGGAAATCCGCGTCGAGAAGAAGTTGCGCGACAAGGCGGCAGCCGCCGCGCCGAAGGGCGAGGCGCCGTCGGAGGCCGCCATCCTCCAGGCGACGCGCGATTCGGTGCGCGCCTTGATGCTGATCCGCGCCTACCGGGTGCGCGGCCACCTCCACGCCAAGCTCGACCCCCTGGGTCTGGCGGCGCCGGAGGAGGACTACAACGAGCTTTCCCCTGAGAACTACGGCTTCACCGCCGCCGACTACGACCGCCGCATCTTCATCGACAACGTGCTCGGCGTCGAGTTCGCCACGCTCCGCCAGATGGTCGACATCCTGCAGCGCACCTATTGCGGCACGATCGGCGTCGAGTTCATGCACATCTCCAATCCGCTGGAAAAGCAGTGGATCCAGGAGCGCATGGAGGGCGAGAACAAGGGCGTCGAGTTCACCGACCAGGGCAAGCGCGCCATCCTCAACAAGCTGATCGAGGCGGAGGGCTTCGAGAAGTTCCTGGACGTCAAGTACAAGGGCACCAAGCGCTTCGGCCTCGACGGCGGCGAGGCGCTCATCCCGGCACTCGAGCAGATCATCAAGCGCGGCGGCCAGATGGGCCTTCAGGAGATTGTTCTCGGCATGGCCCATCGCGGCCGCCTGAACGTCCTCTCCCAGGTCATGCACAAGCCGCGCCGCGCCATCTTCCACGAGTTCAAGGGCGGCTCCTACAAGCCGGAGGACGTCGAAGGCTCGGGCGACGTCAAGTATCACCTGGGCGCCTCGTCGGACCGCGAGTTCGACAACAACAAGGTCCACCTCTCGCTGACGGCCAATCCGTCGCACCTTGAGATCGTCAATCCGGTCGTGATGGGCAAGGCGCGCGCCAAGCAGGACCAGATCGGGGGCGGGCGCACGCGCACCGAGCCGGTCGCCATCGAGGACCGCAACCGCGTCCTGCCGCTTCTGATCCACGGCGATGCGGCCTTTGCCGGCCAGGGCGTGGTGGCCGAATGCTTTGGTCTGTCGGGCCTGAAGGGACACCGCGTCGGCGGCACGCTCCACTTCATCATCAACAACCAGATCGGCTTCACCACCAATCCCCGCTTCTCGCGCTCCTCGCCCTATCCGTCCGACGTGGCGAAGATGGTCGAGGCGCCGATCTTCCACGTCAACGGCGACGACCCGGAAGCGGTGACCTATGCCGCCAAGATCGCGATCGAATACCGGCAGACGTTCCACAAGCCGGTGGTGATCGACATGTTCTGCTATCGCCGCTTCGGCCACAACGAGGGCGACGAGCCCGGCTTCACGCAGCCGATCATGTATCGCAAGATCCGCGAGCACCGGACGGCGCTGGAAATCTACGCCAAGCGCCTGGTGGAAGCCGGCGTCCTGTCGGACGCCGACGTCGAGGCGCGCCGCGCCGAGTTCCGCGCCGAACTCGACGGCGAGTACGAGGCCGGCCAGAGCTACAACCCGAACAAGGCCGACTGGCTGGACGGCGCGTGGTCGGGCCTGCGCCGGGCCGACCAGGAAGACGAGCAGCGCCGCGGCGTCACCGGCGTCGCCGCCAAGACGCTGAAGGAGCTCGGCCAGAAGTTGACCGAGGTGCCGGAAGGCTTCGAGGTCCACAAGACCATCGGCCGCTTCCTCGACAACCGCGCCAAGGCGATCGAGACCGGCGAGAATCTGGACTGGGCGACGGGCGAGGCGCTGGCCTTCGCCTCGCTCCTCACGGAAGGCACGCCGATCCGCCTGTCGGGCCAGGATTCGGAGCGCGGCACCTTCAGCCAACGCCATTCGGTCCTCTACGACCAGCGCAACGAGGAGCGCTACATTCCGCTCGGGCATCTGGCCAAGGGGCAGGCGAACTACGAGGTCATCAATTCGATGCTCTCGGAAGAGGCCGTGCTCGGCTTCGAATACGGCTACTCCCTCGCCGAGCCGAACGCGCTGACGCTCTGGGAAGCCCAGTTCGGCGACTTCGTCAACGGCGCGCAGGTCGTGATCGACCAGTTCATCTCGTCGGGCGAAGCCAAGTGGCTGCGCATGTCGGGCCTCGTGATGCTTCTGCCGCACGGCTACGAGGGGCAGGGGCCGGAGCACTCCTCCGCGCGCCTGGAACGCTTCCTCCAGGCCTGCGCCCAGGACAACATGCAGGTCGCCAACGTCACGACGCCGGCGAACTACTTCCACATCCTGCGCCGGCAGATGAAGCGCGACTTCCGCAAGCCGCTGATCCTGATGACGCCGAAGTCGCTCCTGCGCCACAAGCGCGCGACCTCGGACCTGTCGGAACTCGCCGGCGAAACCTCGTTCCACCGTCTCCTCTGGGACGATGCCGAGATGAAGCCGAACTCGGTCACGGTGAAGCTCCGGAAGGACAAGGACATCCGCCGCGTCGTGCTCTGCACCGGCAAGGTCTATTACGACCTTCTGGAAGAGCGCGAAAAGCGGGGCGTCGACGACATCTACCTCCTGCGCGTCGAGCAGCTGTATCCGTTCCCGGCGAAAGCCCTGATCAACGAGCTGTCGCGCTTCAAGGGAGCCGAGATCGTCTGGTGCCAGGAGGAGCCCAAGAACATGGGCGCCTGGAGCTTCATCGAGCCCTATCTGGAATGGGTGCTCGACCGGATCGGCACGGAAAAGCGGCGCGCCCGCTATGCCGGGCGCCAAGCGGCGGCATCCCCGGCTGTCGGCACCATGTCGAAGCACCTCGCCCAACTCGAAGCCTTCCTGGAGGAAGCGCTCGGAGACGCGGCGGCCTGACGGCCGCCTCGCCTCGCCTTCCCCTCAAGACACCATTCAGTGAGATCTTAGATGAGCACCGAAGTCAAAGTCCCGACCCTTGGCGAATCCGTGACCGAGGCCACGATCGGCCAGTGGTTCAAGAAGGCGGGCGACACCGTCGCGCAGGACGAGACGATCGCCGAACTGGAAACCGACAAGGTGACGGTGGAAGTGCCCGCGCCCGCCGCCGGCGTCCTGTCCGAGATCCTCGTCAAGGAAGGCGAAACGGTCGAGGTCGGAGCGCTGATCGCGGTGATCGGCGAGGGTTCGGGCACCGGCACCAAGGCGCCGACCGAGAAGCCGGCAGCCGCCGGTGAGCAGGCCGCCGCTTCCGGCGCCGTCGAGGGCTACGGCAACGCGTCCGCGCCGCCGGCCGCTCCCGCTGCCGCCGGCCAGTCGGCCGCCGTTCCGGCCGCTCCGTCGGCGCAGAAGATCCTGTCGGAGAAGGGCCTCCAGGCCTCCGACGTCGAAGGCTCGGGCAAGCGCGGCCAGGTGCTCAAGGGCGACGTTCTCGACGCCATCGCCAAGGGCGCCTCGGCGCCGACCGCCCCGCAGGCCAAGGCGCCGGCCGCGCCCCGTGCGCCGTCCTCGGGCGACGACGCGTCGCGCGAAGAGCGCGTGCGCATGACCAAGCTCCGCCAGACCATCGCGCGCCGCCTCAAGGACGCGCAGGACACGGCCGCGATGCTCACCACCTTCAACGAGGTGGACATGACGGCGGTGATGGAGCTTCGCAAGAAGTACAAGGATCTCTTCGAGAAGAAGCACGGCGTGAAGCTCGGCTTCATGGGCTTCTTCACCAAGGCGATCACCCACGCCCTGAAGGAAATCCCTGCCGTCAACGCCGAGATCGACGGCACCGACATCATCTACAAGAACTACGCCCACATCGGCATGGCGGTCGGCACCGACAAGGGCCTCGTGGTGCCGGTCATCCGCGACGCCGACCAGATGTCGATCGCCGAGGTCGAGAAGGAACTCGGGCGCCTTGCCAAGCTCGCGCGCGACGGCCAGCTGACGATGGCCGACATGCAGGGTGGCACCTTCACCATCACCAATGGCGGCGTCTACGGCTCTCTCATGTCGACGCCGATCCTGAACGCGCCGCAGTCGGGGATTCTCGGCATGCACAAGATCCAGGAGCGGCCGATGGCCGTGAACGGACAGGTCGTGATCCGCCCGATGATGTATCTGGCGCTGTCCTACGACCACCGCATCGTAGACGGCAAGGAAGCCGTGACCTTCCTGGTGCGCGTCAAGGACAGCTTGGAAGATCCGGAGCGTCTCGTTCTCGATCTCTAATCCCACGTCGTTCGAGGGGCCGGGCGACCGGCCCCTCGTTTTCATGAGCCAAAGCAGGAACTCGTCATGAGCGAACGCGGCGTCCTGATCGTCACCGGCGGCTCGCGCGGTATCGGCGCGGCGACGGCGCGTCTGGCAGGTGCTGCCGGCTACCACGTGCTCGTCAACTTCGCGGCCAACGAAGCGGCGGCGACGGCGGTGGCCGACGACATCCGCCGGGTGGGCAGGCGGGCCGAAACGGTGCGCGGCGACGTCGGGTCGCCCGAAGGCATCGCGCGGATCTTCGAGGCTGCCGACCGGATGGGGCGGCTGGCCGTTCTCGTCAACAATGCCGGCGTCGTCGACCAGCCGGCGCGCGTCGACGAGATGGATGCCGCGCGTTTGGAGCGGATGTTCCGAATCAACGTTTCGGGCAAGATCCTGTGCGCGGCAGAGGCGGTGCGCCGCCTGTCGACGCGGCACGGCGGCCGGGGAGGGACGATAATCAACCTGTCTTCGGCCGCCGCCAAGCTCGGTGCGCCGGGCACGTTCGTCGACTACGCCGCCTCCAAAGGCGCGATCGACACGTTCACGGTCGGCCTTGCCAAGGAAGTGGCTGATGAGGGCGTTCGCGTCTGCGCGGTGCGCCCCGGCATCATCGACACCGAGATCCATGCTTCCGGCGGTCTGCCGGGCCGCGTCGCGGACCTGACGCCGACGCTGCCCATGCGCCGTCCGGGAACGGTCGACGAGGTGGCGCGCGCCATTCTCTGGCTTGCCTCCGATGAGGCCAGCTATTCCACCGGCACGATCCTCGACGTGTCCGGCGCGCGCTCGATCCTGCCGTGAT
Source organism: Aureimonas sp. ME7 (assembly GCF_903970965.1). GTDB lineage: Bacteria > Pseudomonadota > Alphaproteobacteria > Rhizobiales > Rhizobiaceae > Aureimonas. Next base: position 92,166 of record NZ_CAJCKW010000012.1, read on the forward strand.
GCGCGCCGCCTCGATCCTGCTGCTGGTTCTGGCCGCCGCGCCCGCCACGGCGCAGACCCTGCCGGACTACCGCGACGATCGCTCGACGCCGGAGGCCGTCGTTCAGTCCCTCTACAACGCGATCGAGCGGAAAGAGCTGGCGCGGGCGTGGTCGTATTTCGAAGGCGATGCCGCCAAGCCCTTCGCCGAGTTCGCGGCCGGCTACGATACGACGCGGCATGTGCGCGTCCGGCTATTCACGCCATCGAGCGAGGGCGCGGCCGGATCGATCTTCTCCAGTGTGCCGACGGTGGTCGAAGCGGTGAGCGACGCGGGGACGAGCGTCTTTGCCGGATGCTACGAGTTGCGCCTCGTCCAGCCGGCGGCGCAGATCGAGCCGCCGTTCCGCCCGCTGGCGATCACCAAAGGCAGCTTGGCTGAGGTGCGCGACACGTTCGACGCGGCGAAAGGGCACTGCACCGGCGAGGGCACTGAGTGACGCTCCCCGTTCCCTCCGCGCGCTTTCGTTCCAGTTGCTGGCGCAACGCGGGCGGCTGGCGCCTGCCATTGGAGGCTGGACGCCGATGACCGCTCTTCCCACCGAACTCGTTCTTCTCGGCTGGTCCGTGGTTCTTCTGTTCGTGCAGATCATGCTGCAGGGGCAGCTGGCGACGCGCGAGCGCGGGACCGACTGGAACGCCGGCGCGCGCGACGGCGAGGCGAAGCCGCTCGGCACCTATGCCGGCCGCGCCGCGCGCTGCCTTTCGAACTTCCAGGAAACCTATCCGGCCTTCGTGGCGCTTGCGCTCGGCCTTGCCGTTTCGGGGCGCACCGGTGGCATCGGCGAATGGGGCGCGATCCTCTGGTTCGTCGCCCGAATCGTCTATGTGCCGCTCTACCTCGCCGGCATCCCCTATATCCGCTCCCTCGTCTGGCTGGGCTCCGTTCTCGGGCTCGTCCTGATGCTGTTCCGCTTTCTTTGAACCGTTGAGAAGAAGTTCCCCATGTCCGACACCTCCACCCCCTTCGATCTCGTCGTCATCGGCTCGGGCCCCGGCGGCTATGTCGGCGCCATCAAGGCCGCGCAGCTCGGCCTGAAGGTCGCCGTGGTGGAAAAGCGCCAGACCTACGGGGGAACCTGCCTCAACGTCGGCTGCATTCCGTCCAAGGCCTTGCTGCACGCCTCCGAAATGTATGCCGAGGCCGGCCATTCCTTCGCCGATCTCGGCATCAAGGTGGCCCCCGAGCTCGATCTGCCGACAATGCTCGGCCACAAGGACAAGACGGTGAAGGCGAATGTCGACGGCGTCGCCTTCCTGTTCCGCAAGAACAAGATCGAAGGCATCACCGGCACGGGCCGCATCGTCCGGGCGGGAGAGGTCGAGGTAACGGGCGCGGACGGGGGCAAGCGCACGCTCCGGACCAAGGCGATCTGCATCGCCACGGGCTCCGAGGTCGCCGGCATTCCGGGCCTCGATGTGGCCTTCGACGGCGAGACGATCGTCTCCTCCGACCATGCGATCGGCTTGGGGAAGGTGCCGGCCACCATGGTCGTCGTCGGCGGCGGCGTGATCGGCCTGGAGCTCGGCTCCGTCTGGTCGCGGCTGGGTGCCCGCGTCACCGTGGTCGAGTATCTCGACAAGATCCTCGGGCCGATGGACGTCGAGGTGTCCACCCAGTTCCAGAAGATGCTGGTGAAGCAGGGTTTCCATTTCAAGCTCGGCGCCAAGGTGACGGCGGTGGAGAAGACGGGGGCGGGCGCCTCCGTCACCTTCGAGCCGGTCAAGGGCGGCGCTCCGGAAGTGCTGGAAGCCGAGGTCGTGCTGGTCGCCACCGGCCGGCGCGCCTTCACCGACGGGCTCGGCCTCGACGAAGCGGGCGTCGCCCGCGACAAGGCGGGCCGGGTCGAGATCGACGCGCACTACCAGACCAACGTGCCCGGCATCTACGCCATCGGCGACGTGGTGAAGGGACCGATGCTCGCCCACAAGGCGGAGGACGAGGGCATCGCGCTGGCCGAGATCCTGGCGGGCCAGGCCGGCCACGTGAACTACGGCGTCATTCCGTCCGTGGTCTACACCTCGCCCGAGATCGCCTCCGTCGGCCGGACGGAGGAAGAGCTGAAGGCGGACGGGATCGAGTACAAGGTCGGCAAGTTCCCCTTCACCGCCAACGGGCGCGCCCGCGCCATGCTGCACACCGACGGCTTCGTGAAGGTTCTGACCGAAGCGAAGAGCGACCGCGTACTCGGCGGCCATATCGTCGGCTTCGGCGCGGGCGATATGATCGCCGAGATCGCGGTGCTGATGGAGTTCGGCGGTTCGGCCGAGGATCTGGCGCGCACCTGTCACGCGCACCCGACCCTTTCGGAAGCCGTGCGCGAGGCCGCCTTCGGCGCCTTCGCCAAGCCGATCCACGTCTGATCCGCGCCGGCATCCTGACGCAAACGAAGAAGGGCGGCTCCAGAGGGGCCGCCCTTTTTTCAGACCACGACGATCCGGCGCCGGAGTCAGGCGGTGCCGGCGGTCCAGAAGGATTGGTCGAGCGAAACACGGGCGACCTCGTGACGCTCGGCATCCAGGACCCGCGCATGGTCGCCCCAGCTTTCCTCGAAGCCGGACTGGGTCAGCACATCGCGCACCGCGCCGACCGCCTGATCCGGCGTGACCGCGTTGATCGCGTCATGCCAGGCGCCGGGAACCCAGGTCGCACCTTCGACCCGCCCCGTTTCGATCCGGTATCTCGACATCCGTTCAAACCTCCCAAGGATGGAACACGGGAGGGAGTGTGGACCCATCGCGGGGCGCTGTCACCTATCCTTCATGTCAGGAGAGGCGCCCCTCCCGGCAGCGTTGGTAGGCCCGGTCGCCCTCGCGCTCGGCGCGGGTGCGGTTGAGCGCGGACACGCCGAAGGAATCCTCGCCGTCCGATAGGTTCTCGAAGGAATTGCGCGCGGTCTGGTCGGCATAGTTCTCGCAGGTGCGTGAGACGGGCTTGCGATAGAAATCGGGCACGACGCCGATCGGCGGGTCGTAGGCCGGGCCGCGCTCCGAAAAGGCGGGGCCGTCGACTGCGGTGCAACCGCTCAGAAGCGGCAGGAGAAGGAGGAGGGTGCGAGCGCGCATCGGGAGCCTGCCGCGCCGTCCGCCGGTTCCGGTGCCCTCGGCACGGGGCGACAGCGCCTTTCAGAAGCTTCAACACGAAGCCGGAACCCCAGGTTCCCCGTGCGGCTATTCGACCGGGGTCACGCGCCAGCCGGCCTTTTCCAAACGTTCCACCAACCCGGTTTCGCCGGGAAGATGCAGCGCGCCGACCGCGACGAACCGGCCGCCCTGATCGAGGATCGGCTGGAGGCGCTCGGCCATCAGCGCGTTGCGACGATGGACGACGCGATCCTCGAACTCCTGCGTGATGGCGACCGAGTTCGCGTCCGTGGTGCCGGCGGGAACCGCGCTTTCCGTAGCCGGGCCGATCAGGGCGATCTCGCCCCGGAGGTAGAGATCGATCATCGTCTCGAAGAGGTCGGGCAGCCGGTCGGTGAGATCGACGCTGGCGACGAGATTGTCGGCCTGAAGGGGGAGGGGCATGGAAGCCAGCGCTTCCAGCTGCTCGGCTGCGGTTTCCAGGCCTTCCAGCGACTTGCCCGTCGTTTTCGCCCGCTCGGCGATCGTGACGTCCAGAACCTTGGCCCCGGTCTTGCCGCGCGCCACCTCGCAATCGGGCAGGAGAAGGCCGGCGGCGACGAACCAGGGCTGGAGGCGGGACACGGTCGCCGGCGGCATGCCCCTGGCTTCCAGCGCCGGTGCGACCTTGGCCATGTTCGCCTCGCCCAGGAGCTCGGGCAGCGACGGGCCGGGGGGCAGCGTGGTCAGGTCGGCGCGGGCGAGAAGGGTGCCGGCCATCTTCGTAGGGTCGAGAATGTCCGTGGTCTCGATCACCACGCCGTCAGCCTGCCCGAGCGCCGCGTCCACGGCCGGCGGCAGGTCGAGGACGCGCGGGTCCGACAGGTGCATGGTGCCGAACAGCCAGGACGGCTTCACCCCGTCGCGCTCGACGCGGAAGAAGCGGCCCCGGCCGTGGGGCGTGGCGTCCGCTTTCGCTTGGGACGCGTCCCACCCGGCGCTTTGCCGCAGATCGGGCAGGAGGCTGCGGCTCGTCCGGCACTGGAGCGCGGCTTCGCCCGGCGTCTGCGCATCCGCGCGCGAAACCGTGGCGGCCAGAAGCAGCGCCGCACACAGGAGGAGCGGAAACAGGTGCGGCAGCGCGGTCAGAAGAAGAGGCAGCGTTTGACGCCAGGCGCGCTTCATCGTCGGATCCATGGTTTCGAAGGCCCGGGCCAGCGAGCCGGGCCCGCCGAGCGAGGGGATCCCACCGCTATCAGCGAAATCCGACGAAAAGCTGAACAGCTCCCCTTCAACCGGCACGGGCACGCCGCGCCCGGGGATGGGCATCCTCGTAGACCTTCAGAAGACGCGCCCCGTCCACGGCCGTGTAGATCTGCGTCGAGGACAGGGACGCGTGGCCCAGAAGGTCCTGAATGGTGCGCAGATCGCCCCCCTTGGCCAGGAGATGCGTTGCGAAGGAATGGCGCAGCGCATGGGGCGTGGCGGAATCGGGCAGGCCGAGAAGACCGCGCAGGCGCGCCATCTCGCCTTGGATGATCTGCTGGCGGAGCGGCCCGCCGCGCGCGCCCCGAAACAGGGTGGTACCCGGTGCCAGATCGAAGGGGCAAAGGCGTCGGTATTCGTCGACCGCCTGAAACACCGCCGGCAGGAGAGGCACGAGACGCTCCTTGCGGCCCTTGCCAAGGATCGTCATCGAGCGGGCGCGGGGATCGCGCAACGCCCCGCCATCGAGATCCAAGGCTTCCGATATGCGAAGACCGCATCCGTAGAGAAGGGTGAAGACCGCGACGTTGCGCGCCGCGATCCAGGGCGACGAGGCCATGGCGCCCGCCTCCTCCGTCACCGCCAGGGCATCCGGGACGGCCAGCGGACGGGGCAGGGTCTTCGGCTGTTTGGGCGCGCGCATCGCCGCGGCGCCGGCGGCGCTCGCCAGTCCCTCGCGTTCCAGGTGACGCACGAAGGAGCGCACGCCCGACAGGATGCGACCCAGCGAGCGCGGCCCCGCCCCGTCGCGGCGCCGCTCGGCCAGAAAGGCGCGCAGGTCCGCAGTCTTTAGATCGGCGCAGTCGCTCGGCGTCGCCGGGCGGCCATGGTAGCTCCCAAGGAACTGGAAGAACTGCCGAACGTCGCGCTCGTAGGCCGTCAGGGTGTTCGCACCGACATGCCGCTCGTGCTCCAGCCGCTCCAGCCAGGCCGCCTTATGGTCCAGAAGGGCGGGTGTCGCGGGCAGGAGAAGCGCTTCGGGCATAGGGGCTTTCTTTCCCGAGATCGGTAGGCACTACCAAAGCGCGCGATTGGTAAATGCCGGGTTGCCGCTGGACGATCCCGGCGCGCCTTCCATTTCGCAGGTTCGAGCGGCGTTCGAACCCGAACGCCCCAAAAACCGATGAAAGAACCGCTTTCGCCAAGCGGTTGCCAAAGGAGAGCCCAGAATGAAGCGTCACGCCACCGCCATCTGGAACGGAGCGCTTGCGGACGGAAAGGGTGCCCTGACCACCCAGTCCGGCGCGCTCGACAATCACGGCTACTCGTTCAAGGCCCGCTTCGAGGACGAAAGCGGCAAGTCCGGCACCAATCCGGAAGAGCTTCTGGCCGCCGCCCATGCCGGCTGCTTCGCCATGCAGCTGTCGCACTTCCTGGCCGAGAACGGCACGCCTGCGGACGAGTTGAAGGCGCGCGCCGTGGTCAGCGTCGAACAGGCGTCCGGCGGCTTCGAGGTGCGCTCCAGCGCGATCACGCTGGAAGGCAAGGTGCCGGGCATCGACGAGGCGAAGTTCCACGAACTCGCCGACAAGGCCAAGGCCGGCTGCCCGATCTCCAAGGCGCTCGGCGCCATCGAGGTCACGCTGGACGCCAAGCTCGTCTGAAAACGACCAGTCGCGGCGCGGGCGACCCGCGCCGCGACCTTTCAGCCTTTCGTGCGCTTGCGCCCGTAAAGCTCCAGCCGGTGAAAGACGATCTCGTAGCCGAGCGAGCGGGCGATCTCGTCCTGCAGTGCCTCGATGCGCTCGGACGAGAACTCGATCACGTCGCCGGTGTCGATGTCGATCAGATGGTCGTGGTGTTCGCCGTCCGCCTGCTCGAAGCGCGAGGGGCCGTTGCCGAAGGCATGACGGTGGATCGCGCCCTTCTCCTCGAGGAGCCGCATCGTCCGGTAGACGGTCGACAGCGAGATGGATGGGTCCACCGCCGAGGCGCTGCGGAAGATCTCGAGCGCGTCCGGATGATTGGGATGATCGCGCAGGATCGCCAGGATCGTGCGGCGCGGGCGCGTGATGCGCACGCCCGCCTCGCGCAGAAGCGTCTCGTAGTCCGGTGTGGTCGCGGGCGATGGCTGCAACGTGCTCATGCGTTTTCCATAGCCGATCATGCGCGGAGGGAAAACGGCGAAGGATGTCGTCGAAGACGGGACGCTCTCGAGCGAGAAGGAAAGAAGGAGCGGCCTGAATTGCCGAAACGCGGGAAGGCCCGCGTTCCGAACCGCGGAGTGCGGGAAAATCGAGGATCCGGGGAGTAGAAGAGTACAGGTGACGGGGCGGGTGAGGTAGAATGACAGGCATGTTTCACCGAGGTGACGAAGTCGGGTCGCGCCAACTCATTGCTTGAATTGCGAAATTCAACTTTCTCCAAATTTCCTGCATTTCCCTGTTGACCTTCCCCGTTGGTTCCCCCTATACACCGCTCATCGACGACGGCGGTGGCGCCGGGGCGGACGGGACGGGGCCTTGAGGTTCTGAAGCGTCAGCCGGGAAGTTGAGCTGACGGTTGGTTCTGGGGGATTTCTTCC
>NZ_CAJCKW010000013.1 GCF_903970965.1 Aureimonas sp. ME7
CGCATCGCCCTGTCCCGCGACCATCGTGAAAGCAGCCGCAGTGCGCCGTCTCTCAGTACCCAGCCATCCAGGTCAGCCCCCAAACGTCAAACGACAACGGGCTCAGCGTTTTGACACGGCCTGGAACCTTTCCGGCCGCACGGTGGGCGACCGGGTGCGGTTGGCGGTGGAGTTCGACGGCTGGTCGGGGCTCCAGAACGTCGAGGCCGTCAGCCCGAGCATCAATCCGAACACGTCGATCTATACGGGCGGGGTCGCCGATATGAGCTATATCGACGCCCACGCGGCGGATCGCGGAGCCAACGACAGCCCGTCCGGCAACCTGCCCGAAACGGTCGGGCCCGGCCTGATGCTGACGCCGCCCTTCACCCTGACCGCGGCGACGCCCCGCATCGTGCTGGGCGCCCGGGCGCTGAACGGAAGAACGATCGCCGGCACGATCGACATTCTCAACATGGCGCTGATCGGCGCCTGACGGCTCAGGTGACGAGGCGCTCCGCGTCGAGCGTGAAGCCGGCCTTGGTGGGGGCGGCCGGCTCGCCGGCTGGGCGGGGCGGCGCCCCGTCCGCGCGGCTTCGCGCCTGGATCAGGGCCACCTGCAGGCGCGCCAGATCGACGGACAATTCGTCGACGCGCGCTTCCAGGGCCGCGATGCGGGCTTCGTGATCGCTCTCGCTCATCGACACCTCCTTCGCATGGCGATGCTGCGATCGGATTACGAGTGTCTGAAGAATCGGTCTCCCCCGGCTCGCGCATGCCGGACCCCGCGCGCAAGCCTGTTGTCCGACACGGCCCGGCGGCCTAGCTGATGCCATGACCGGTCGGTTTCGATCGGCGGGCGCCGCCGGGCGCGCATGGGAAAGGGGACCGCATGGCCATCGACCGACGCACGCTCCTGATCGGGGGAACGCTCGGGCTCGGGATGCCCTTCGTGCGGCGAAGCCGGGCGGCGACGGGCGGCGAAGCGTCCGTCGTCCTCGTGGCGGGGCAGAGCAATGCGATGAGCGCGGGCACCACCGGCAACGGCGACATGCCGTCCGACTTCGCCGGTCCCGTCGAAAGGGTTCGCATCTGGGCGGATCGGCGCCGCCGCTTCGAGTCCTACGAGGCGGGGCGCAATTCCTATGTCGACGAGGGCGACCGGGTTCCCCAATGCTGGGGACCGGAACTCGGCTTCGCCCGCCGCTTTCTGGCCGCCGCGCCGGACCGGCCACTTTTCGTGGTCAAGCGGGCCGTCGGCGCCACCTATCTCGCCCGGCGCGCGCAGGAGGGAAAGACCGACTGGTCGCCCGAAACGCCCGGCGGATACTACCACCAGCTTCTGGACGCCTATTGCCGCGCCGGTGCGGCTTGGGGTGAGGCGGGCCTCGCCCCCCGGCTTCTCGGCATGATCTGGGTGCAGGGGGAGAACGACGCCAACGACCGCGACACGGCGGAAAGCTACGAGCGCAACCTGCTAGCCTTCGCCGCCCGGGCGCGGGCGGATTTCGCGTCACCCGACCTGCGCCTGGCGGTCGCGCGCCTTCCGCTGTTCCAGGCCCGTCTCTGGCCGCATGTGCCCCTCGTGCGTCAGGCGCAGGAGCGCGTCGCGCAGGTCGATCCCCGTTGTGTCCCCTTCGACACGGAGGATCTCTCGATCGGCCCCGACGGGGTGCACTACGATCCGCCTTCGGTGGTGACGCTCGGCGAGCGGGCCTATGACGCGCTGATGTCCTGACATGGGCTCGCGGTACTCTTCCCCGATCACGACGAAACGGAGCAAGCCGATGGGCCGACGCGTCCTGACCCGAAGGCGGTTCGTCGGCCTCCTCGCGGCCCTTTCCGCCACGGGCGCGACGCTCGCCCTCGGCCGGACGGGGAGGGTATCGGGCGAGGCCGACGTCTGGCCCGCGACCCGGCTGCCGGGAACGGGCGGGGACGGGCGGGACCTCGTTCCCCTCGCCCTGCCACGCGACGGCGCCCTGTGGGCCGCGCCGGGCGGGGCGCTTCTCCTCGGGCAGGCGGGCGATGATCATGGCTGAGCCGCGCCGCGCCCATGCCGGCGACATTCGCGAGATCCTGGCCGGGTCGCCCGCGCCGGCCGTGCCCAAGGTCGGAATTCTCGGCCATTCCAAGGTTCGGCAGAACCACGACTACGCCGACATGAACATCGCCACCGTCCACGGCTGGATGACATGGACACGCTTCCTTCTCGGGCAGCGCTTCGACAGCGGGCCCGAGCTCAACTACGGCATCGGTGGGGAAAAGTCGGACGAGATCCTGAAGCGCATTCCCGCCATGTTGCGGGCCCATCCGGACGTGCGCGTCTGGGTGGTTCAGGCCTTCACCAACGACAACGCGGCGCGCAGCCCCGTCCCCGACTGGCGGCGCGTCGCCCCAGCCATCCAGGCCGAGTTCACGACCCGCGGGCTCGCGCTGATCTGGCTGACGGACGATCCGCGCGGCGACAGGGATCATCCGGCGCCGCGCCTCTCCGGCGCCGATCTCGCGCGCGCCTTCGACATCCGCCGCTGGCAGATCGAGCAGCGCGCGATTCCCGGCGTTTATACCGTGGATACGTGGGAACTCCTCGCCGACCAACTGTCCGAGACTGGCGACGCGCGGCCGGGCCGGATGTGGGACGGGCTGCACGAGGTGGCGCTCGGAGCCTACGAGAAGGGCATCCTCCTGGCGCGGGTGCTGCGCCACCTCTTTCCCCCGCGCTTCGTCCTGCCCGCCAGCAACGGCGATGCGTCGCTGCGAAGCCGCAATCCCTATATGGGAGGCACCGATGGAAGGCCGGGCGGGGGCAACGAAGGAAGCCTTGCCGACGGTTTTCTCGCCTTCGACCTGGCCGCGACGGGCACCCGGCTCCGCTATGCCAAGCCGGAGCCGACATCGGGCTTTCTCGGGAGCCCCTACGATGACCGGGTGCCCAAGGACGGCTGGCAGGAATTCGCGCTCACCGGCACGGCCACCGGCGCGCACGAATGCGTCGTCATGGCCCAGGCGCTGCGGGGGCAGGAGCGGGGTGAAATCCTGCGCGCGGTCGGCGAGATCGAGATCGACCGGCTGGCGGGCGTCGCTCATCTCGGCGTCGTCCTGTTCGACGATGCCGGCCAGAGGCGCCTTGCGGCCGACATGGACCATTCCCCACTCAGCCATGCCTTTCCCGGGGTCGGCGGGGTGGCGGGCGTCTGCGCCTCGCCGCCCTGGGTCTGCGATCGCTTGTCGCCGGTCAGCCTCCGCCTCGTGGTGAAGCTTCTGCCGGGGGCGCAAGTCGATGTCGCCGCGCGGGTGCGCGGGTTCGGCGCGATGCGTGTGGGATAGGCGAGGAGACCAGTCTCGCCCCGTCAGGCGACGCGGCGCTGCTCGCGGCGGAAGCGCTGGATATAGTGCGTGCCGGGCGAGGGCGCTTCGACCAGCTCGGCCACGGCGCCGAGCGTCACCCCTTCGAACAGCCGTTCCTCGCCGTTGGCGAGGCGAAGATGCAGCCGCCCGTCCGACGGGTCGAACCGGATCGACTTGATGATTCTGGACTGGACGGCGATCGGTACCATGTCGGACCCCTCTGGCATCGAGGCCAACCTAGCCGCCCACGCTTGACGCGGTGTCGTTCGCGTCGCTGCAATTTTAGCGATCGCGCGCAAAAAAGGCGGCGCGGGTCATCCGTCGATCCGGAAGACCCGCAGGCTGTCGAGCACCATCTCCTGGGGAAAGGGCGTGTCGTCGGCCGGCGCCCCGGGCCACGGGTCGCCGCCGATGGCGACGTTGAGGATGATGTACCAGCGCCCGCCCGGCAGCGGGTCGGCGCGGCGTGAAATCTCCCGCCCATCCAGAAAGCAGACGACCTCGCCCCCGGTGAACTCCACGCCGTAGGTGTGGAAGTCCCGCATGTCGCCGGAAAGGCCGAGCGCCGGCAGGCTGACCACCCTCTGGTCGGCGGTGCGCACGCCGGCCTTCGTGGTGTGGAGCGAGTTCCAGAAGCCGTCGGGCTTGTCGCCTTCGTTGAACAGCCACCATTCCATGACGTCGATCTCGGGCGGCCAGGAGCCGTCAGCCGGAAGCAGCCAGAAGGCCGGCCAGTAGCCCTTGCGCATCACATGGGGCAGGGCGAAGCGGCACTCGGCACGCTCGCCCGCCCCGACATCGACGACGCCGGCCGAGGACATCAGCGCGGCGGCGTAGCCGTATTCCTTGCCTTCGCACTCGATCGGCCGGTCCAGGCGATACGAGCGGAGCCGGCGGCGCCCGTCCTCCACCGGAAACGGATCGGGCGCTCCCGGAAAGACCGAGGCATCGCTGTAGAAGCCCGATTCCCCGTTGTTGGGGGTCCGCCGGTCGTAGGCGAACTGCGAACGCCAGGCAGGGCGTCCCCGCGCCTCCCGGCCCGAATCCGTCACCTCGAACCCGTGGACGAAGTCGGTCTCGTAGAGGAGGGCCCCAACCGGAGGGCGTGGCCGCTTCGCGCTCGCCGCGCCGGCCGGCCTCAGCGCAGGGAAAAGCGCCAGCGCCGCCAATCCTTGCAAAAACCTTGCGCGCGTCAGGGCCATCCGGGACCTCGTTCCATCGTCGCTGTCGCGATCCAGGCCTCGAAACGCCCGCCGACGGAAGCGCGGCGCGGGGTGGGGCGCTTCATCGGCTCCGGTATTTCGAAATTCGCATCAAATTCGACGCTTTCGCGCAGGCGTTCCTTAGCGGACGCGGTGACAAGGTGGGGCTCGTTCGTATCGGAGGCAGCCGTCATGTCGACCCAGAGCCTTGCAGCACCTCGCCCTTCGCCCAAGCGCGCCGCCATGCGCCCGGCCTCGGCCTCCGTAGCGCGAAGCGAAGATCCGACGAATCCGGCGCGCGGCGTCGCGGTGGGCCTCGGCCTTTCGGCGATGATCTGGGTCGGGATCGGCGCTCTGATCTTCGGCTGACGCCTCAACGCGGCGCCGCATGCGGCGTCGGGATGCGCGTCGTCGCGCTGCCGGCCGAAACAGCGGGCGAGGTGACGGCCGATGCGGTCGCCAGAACGGGTGCGGCAGCGGTCGGCTCCGGCGACGATGCCGGTTCCGTGACGTCTGCCGCCGCCTCGGCGCTTCGCGGCGCCCGTTCGGGTTCCGGCAGCGCGACCTCCAGAAGATCGCCCGGCATCAGCCCGGTATCGGGGCCGGCGTCCATGCGCACGATCCGCTCGCCGTCGCGCCGGGCCAGCACGATGCGCGGCCCCTCCGCTCCGTTGGTGCGCAGAAGGGCGCGCTTTCGCTCCACCGCCTCGATCGCCGCGCCGGCTCTCGCCGCTTCGCCGGACGCATCCTGAAGGGCGGCAAGATTCTCCATCCGGACGTCGTCGTCGAGCTTTTGCGTCGCGCGCTCGAGATCGGCGATCTCGCGTTCCATCTTGGCCACCTCCGCCGAGGTGTCGAGCGAGCGCGTCGAGACCAGGAACATCGCGCGCTGCGCCTCGTTCAGGCGCTCCACCGGCGTCAGGCCCTTGCGCAGAAGGTCCTGCACGCGGCGAACCTCGCCTTCGTAGTTCGCGGTTTCGGCCTGGAGGTTCACCTGCGACTGCCGGAGGTAGTCGAAGCGCGATTGCGCGCTGCGCAGGCTGGTGGCGAGGTTTTCGCGCGATTTGGCATGGTCGTCGCGCCGCGCGTCGAACTGTTGGCGCTCCAGGGTCTTGAGCTCGGCGACGAGCGGGGCGGGCAGGCCGGTGCCGGAAATCGCCCCGAAGTCGAGCGCGGCGGCGCCGACAAGTTCCGCTTCGAGCCGGGCGATGCGCAGCCGGGCCCGGAACTCGGCGGCAAGCGCGTCCTGCATCTCGCTTTCGATGCCCGCTTCCTCCAGCGAATGGTCCTGCCGGCTGCGAAAGGCGCTGAAGCCCCCGGCTACCGTCGTCGCCTGCTGCACCGTCATCCCGAAGCGGAAGGCCTGGGAGCCCGGCGTCAGCACGTCGCCGGAAACGTAGATCGGCAGATAGTCGCCGATCTCGACGAGGACGCCTTCCGGGTAGATCACGTTCCAAACGGGCGAGCCCTGTTCGTCGACGCCGGCGGGATAGGAGGCGCTCTTCAGCTTGTCGACGATGTCGGCGCGCAGTTCGTCGATCGTGCGGCCCGCCGCGCGGAACGCGCCGCCGATGGGAACGCGCACCTCCCCGTCCTGCGACACCACGATGCGGCGCTGGAGCTGGGCCACGCCCAGGACCGCGAAATCCACCGAGTCCCCCGGCTGGAGCCGGTATTCGTCGGCGCGCGCGACGCTCGCCACCGCGAGAAGCGCGCCGAGCGAGGCGGCGAAGCGAAACGGAAGGCGAGGTGCGAAGCGGGCCATGCGGGGTGTCCTTGGTCCGTTAACCTTCTGATGACCTTCCGACGATCACCCGGCTTGCTCGGTCCGTCAAGGAAAATGCTGCAATGCAACGCCGTCGCGCGGGCGGTGCACACGTTGCCGCCGAGCGCCTGCGGGCGTTGCGCCGCGCGGGGGAAGGCGATAACCCGAAGCGCAGTCGCGCAATGGCTGGAAGGGCAAGCCGATCATGATCATCGTTGCAGGCGTCTTGAGACTGACCCCGGAGGGCCTCGCCACTGTGCGCGAGGTGGCGCGCGCCACCGTCGCCACCACCAATGCCGAGACCGGCTGCATCGTCTACACCTTCGCCGAGGACATCTCCGAGCCCGGCACGATCCGCATCTACGAGGAATGGGACAGCCGCGAAGCGCTGGACGCGCACGGGCGCGCTCCGCACATGACCATCTGGCGCGACGCGTTGAAGACGATCGAGGTCAAGGGCCTCGATCTCAAGCTCGTCGAGACGGCTTCGGTCGAACCCTTCGCCTGACCCGCCACCCCATGGTGTTCCGCGCCAGCGTCCTGACGCTCTATCCCGAGATGTTTCCCGGCCCCTTGGGGCTCTCGCTGGCGGGCCGTGCGCTGGAGCGTGGCGACTGGAGCCTCGAGGCGTGCCAGATCCGCGAGCACGGGATCGGGCGCCATCGCACGGTGGACGACACGCCCGCCGGCGGCTCGCCGGGCATGGTGCTGCGACCGGACGTCCTGGCCGCCGCGATCGACGCGGCAAGCCCCGAAGGCGATACGCGCCCGCGCCTCCTGATGAGCCCACGCGGACGCCCGCTCCGGCAGGGGGAGGTGCGGGACCTGGCAGCCGGCGAGGGCGTCGTGATCGTCTGCGGCCGGTTCGAAGGGGTGGACGAACGGGTGATCGAAGCGCGTGGCCTTCGCGAGGTTTCGATCGGCGACTATATCCTGTCGGGTGGCGAGATGGCGGCGCTGGTGCTGCTCGACGCCGCCGTGCGTCTTCTGCCGGGCGTCATGGGCAACGCGCAGTCCGGCCAGACCGAAAGCTTCGAGAACGATCTCCTGGAGCATCCGCACTATACGCGTCCCGCCGTCTGGGAAGGGCGCGCCATTCCCGCCGTTCTCCAGTCCGGTCATCACGGCGCGGTGGAAGCGTGGCGGCGCGCGGAGGCCGAGCGGCTGACGGCGGAACGTCGTCCGGACCTTCTCCGGCGCTAGAGCGCTTTCCGACCGGGTTGAACGCTCGTCATCGTCCTGCGGACGCCCGCTTGCGCGGCGGGGCGCTTTCGCTCCGCGGCCGCGTTGCTCGTCGGTCACGATGCGACGGCATCGCTCACTCCTCGCGCCTTGCCACGAACCGAAATCACCGCCGTGCCAACCATCCAACCCGGTCGGAAAGCGCTCTAGGCCCTTCGCTCTCCCCGTCCGGCGCGAACATGACCGAGATTTCATACGATTCGGGAACCGTTTCGCGCTAGACTCGAGGTCAGGCAACAGGACTGGCATGAGGACCTATCGAGGATGACCGGATCGATCGAACTGGCCGCCCTCCTGCGCCGCGCCGCCGCCCGAGCCTATGTCGAATGCCCCGACGTCCTGCGCCCGGCGCGCGGCGTCGCGGTCGGCCTCGCCCTTTCGGCGATCCTGTGGCTCGCCGCCTTCAACATCGCGATGCGGTTCTGATCCGGCGCGTTCCGTCTTCGTCAACCGGACAGGATGTCTCCCGCCAGGAAACCGTTCCGGTGTAGGTGATCGACCACCTCGTCGGCAAGATCTTCGGCCGAGCGCTGGTCCGTGCGCAGATGGATCTCGGGCGCCTCGGGCGCCTCGTAGGGGCTGTCGATGCCGGTGAAGTTCGGAATCTTTCCCGCCCGGGCCTGGGCATAGAGGCCCTTGGGATCACGCTCTTCCGCGACCGCCAGAGGCGCGTCCACGAAGATCTCGACGAACTCGCCCGCGCCCAGGAGATCGCGCGCCAGCTGCCGCTCGGCGCGGAAGGGCGAGATGAAGGAAGCCAGCGTGACCAGCCCCGCATCCACCATCAGCTTGGCGGTTTCGGCGACGCGGCGGATGTTCTCCACCCGGTCCGGCGCAGTGAAGCCGAGGTCGCGGTTGAGCCCATGGCGCACGTTGTCGCCGTCCAGGAGATAAGTGTGGTGCCCGAGCGCGAAGAGGCGCCGCTCCACGAGATTGGCGAGCGTCGACTTGCCGGCGCCCGAGAGGCCGGTGAACCACAGGAGAACGGGACGCTGGTTCTTGGCCTCCGCCCGCGCCGCCTTGGTCACGTCCACCGCCTGCCGGTGAATGTTGGCCGCGCGCCGCAGCGCGAAGTCGATGCGCCCGGCGGCGACGTCTCGGTCCGACGCAGGATCGATCAGGCGGAACGTGGCGAGCGTCCGATTGCGCTCGAAGGGCTCGAAGGCGATCGCCTCGGCCAGCGACAGGTTGACCTGCCCGATATCGCCATGCGCCAGCGTTCCGGCGGCCAGCGGCGTTCCGTCCTCGAGGGAGAGCTTGTGCTTGATGCGGGTGACGCTGGCGGGCGTCCGGCGCCCCATGCTTTCCAGAAGATAGGCGCGCCCCGGCAGAAGCGGCTCGTCGCCCGACCATGCGACATGCCCGGCGAACTGGTCGCAGACCTGCGGGCGATCGGCGGCGGCGGCCAGGATGTCGCCGGCCGTCGCGGCAAGGGGGCGGTCGAGGCGAAGCCCGATCGCGTCGCCGCCCGTCGTTCCCGCATCGGGCGGGGAAGCAAGCGCTGCGATCCGCGCTCGGGCGCCGGTGGCGGCAAGGACGACCTCGTCGCCCGGCGCCGCCGTTCCGCCGGCCAGCGTGCCGAAGAGGTCCGCACTTTCCGAGTTCGAGCCCTGCACGATCATGCGGAACGGTTGCGGCGCAGTTTCCCCGCCATCGCGCGACAGGTCTCGCAGGAGGTCGATAAGAGAAGGCTTGTCGTGGAAGGGGAGGGGCGAGCGGGCCATGTCGACGGTCTCGCCGGTTCGCGAGGCAACGGGTGCCGCCCGGAGCGATGCGAGCTCCAGAAACCTCGTCCCTTCCGCGAAGGCGCGCGTCAGGGCTCCCAAGCGATCTCCTGGCTCGCCGTCCTGCCGGTCCAATCTGTCGACGGCGAGGACGAGGTGGCGAACGCCGCGCAGCGTCGCCCGGAAGGCATCCTGCCGGGCCTGCGGCGTGAAACCATCGTCCGCATCGACGAACAGGACAGCTAGCGACGCGCCCCCCGCCGTTGGCTCCGAAGCGTTCACCATTAGAAGATCGCTCGGCAGGGCTTCGGACTGCACTCCCTCCGGCTCGGTGCCATCGCTCGCGGATGCATGGAGGGCCGAGGCAAGACGGGACACATCCGGCGCGCCGTAGACGAGGACGCGCGAAACGCTTCGCGCGGGGTAAGCGGTGGGCTCTGCCGACCCGGCTTGGCGCATGGTGGGAACCCTCTCGCGGACGCTCGCTTCGGCTTACGTCGAAGACACTTCGCTGTCCATGCAGGCGCGGGCGAGGAGGCGAAGGTCGCCGACCGCGAGGAAGTTCGGATTGGCGAAGTCCGCGTCGTGAGTCTGGTCGCGCTTGTCGTAGCGAAGCGGCGAGCCGTCCAGGGTGGCCGTCAGGCCGCCAGCGGCGCGAAGGATCGCGTCTCCGGCCGCCGTGTCCCATTCCATGGTCCGACCGAACCGGGGATAGAGGTCGGCCTCGCCCGCCGCGAGAAGGCAGAACTTCAGGGACGAGCCGCGCGCGGCGAAGGCCTCGACCTCGAAGCGCTCGAGAAAGGCGGCGGTGGCGGGTGAGCCGTGGCTGCGCGAGCCGACGACGGTGAGGCCGGTGGGCGCCGCGCGCACGCGCATCGCGCGGCGGGCTTCGAGTTCGCCGTTTCGCACCTCCGCCTGCCACGCGCCCCCTTGCCCGCCCGCGAACAGGCGGCCGAGAGCCGGGGCGTAGACGAGACCCAGCGTCGGCACGCCGTCTTCGACGAGCGCGATGTTGACCGTGAACTCGCCGTTGCGGGACACGAACTCGCGCGTCCCGTCGAGCGGGTCGACGAGAAAGAAGCGCTCGGCGGACGAGGGCACGCGACCGGCACAAACTTCTTCCTCCGCCACCACCGCGATGTCGGGGGCCAGATTCCGCAATCCGTCGAGGATGATCGCCTCAGCCTCGCGATCGGCGTCGGTCACCGGCGAGCCGTCCGACTTCGTTTCCACACGCGTTTCCGGCCGGTAATGCGACAGGACGCAGCGGCCGGCGTCCAGCGCCAGGGGAACGAGCGAATCGAGGGAAGGAATCAAGGCGGGGCGTTCCATGCGGATGAAGGGCGGGGAACGCGAGTTTGCGACGAACGGGCCGCCGATCAAAGTCCCGACCGGGCACCGGGCCGAGGAAAAGCCTGCGTTCAACGAAAAAAGGAGGGCGGTGCCCTCCTTGTCCGATGCCATGTCGAGAGGTTCAGCAGCTGCCGTCGCGCTTCAGGACGACCTTGACCGTCTTGATCAGGATCTGCATGTCGAGCCAAAGCGACCAATGGCGGACGTAGTAGGTGTCGAACTTCACCCGTGAGGCGTAGCTCGTGTTGGAGCGGCCGTTCACCTGCCACATGCCGGTGAGGCCGGGGCGGGTGCGCTTGTAGGCGGAGAAGCGGTGGGTGTAGCGGTGCACTTCCTCGTCGACGATCGGCCGAGGGCCGATCAGGCTCATGTCGCCGCGCAGGATGTTGAAGAGCTGCGGCAGTTCGTCGAGGCTGGTTTCGCGCAGGAAGCGGCCGATCCGGGTGACGCGCGGATCGTCGCGCAGCTTCTGCGTCGCTTCCCACTCGGCGCGCGCCGCCGGGTCGCTCTGCAGGAGGCGCTGGAGAAGCTCGGCCGAGTTCGTCGCCATGGAACGGAACTTGTAGCAGCGGAAATGCCGGCCGTCGAAGCCGAGCCGCTTGTGCCCGAAGAAGACCGGACCGGGATCGCTGATCTTCATCGCCGCGACGATGATGAGGAGGAGGGGGCTGAGGACGATCAGCGCACCGAGCACCAGCGTCACGTCGAGCGCCCGCTTCACCGTGCCGCCCAGAGGGCGAGACAGATCGACCGGCTTGGCCCTCGTTGTGATGTCGGTTTCTGCGGCGGCTGCCAAACCCGTGATCTTCGCCATCGCTTCCCGTCTTTGTCGTTAAGAGAACGGTAAAGGTCATCTAGAGGATTTAGCTAATTCGGGCAACCGGTTCTTTCGCACCTGCACAGTAGACGGGGTCGTTTCGAAGGGTCCGAAAGCGGCACGTTTGGTAAGGTGTCGGTTGAAAGCATCGTCAAAGCAACGGCTTGCGAACAAGAGTCGTGTGGCTCGCCGACGTTGGGAAAGGTCCATGTAAATCGATATGAACGAATGTTTGGGCGCGTGATCGATTCGATGCACATGGTGTCGTATTCGATCGCGTGAGATCGAATACGACCCTCGTCCAGTGTCGTCATGACCTTGAATTGTGCGTTGCAGCATCGCAGATGCGAGCATGCGCTTGCGAAGCGGCCGTCCGTGTCAGCGCTTGGGCGGCGCGAAGATGTGGCGGTCACGCTCGACCTCGGCCGAGATGAAGTCCGCCACGGCCCGGATGCGGGCGAGGTCGCGCGCGCTCTCGTGATAGACCAGCCAGTATTCGCGCCGGATCTCCCGGCTCGCCAGGACGCGCTCCAACTCGGGCCGGCGGGCGGCGATGAACGTGTGCAGGATGCCGATCCCGAGCCCGGCTGCCACCGCCTCGGTCTGCCCGAGGGCGGAGGAGATTTCGAGCCGGCTCTGCCATCCGCCCGCGAACTCGGCCGCATATTGGAGCGAGGCGCTGTAAAGGAGATCCTCGACATGGCCGACGAGGCTGTGGTTCGCGAGGTCCTGGGGGCTCTCGGGGCGCCCGTATCGATCGAGATAGTCGCGCGACGCGAAGGCGGCGAGCGCATAGGACACGAGGCGGCGGGCCACGAGGCGCCCCTGCGTCGGCCGCTCCACCGTGATGGCGATGTCGGCCTCGCGCCGCGACAGGGAAAAGGCGCGAGAAACCGGCACGAGCTGGAGCGTCAGGTTCGGGTGGCGGCGCAGGAGGGCCCCGAGGCGGGGCGCCAGGAAGGCGGTGCCGAAGCCGTCCGGCGCGCCGATCCGCACGGTGCCGTTTAGATCGAGGTTGCCGCCGCCGACCGCCGAGCGCGCGCGCAGCGTCTCGGCCTCGATCCGCTCGGCGGACTGGAGAAAGGCTGTTCCCTCCCCCGTTAGTTCGCAGCCGTTCGGCCGCCGCTCGAAGAGCTTGGCACCGAGTTCGCGCTCCAGCGCGTCCAGCCGGCGCCCGACCGTCGCGTGGTTCAAGGACAGGCGGCGCGAGGCCGCCAGGATCTGGCCGGCACGGGCCACCGCCAGAAAGACGCGGACATCATCCCAATTCACAGGGCGATCCTCGACAGGACTACGATCGGCGCACAACGGATGAGCATGCCGACGCCTTGCCTTCAAGTGCATTCCATCAGCACATGATCCGGAGCCAAGAATTCAGGAGGAAAAGCATGAGCGAGATCGGGTCTTTCATCGACGGCGCACACACACCCGCCACGTCGGGCCGCACCGTTCCGGTGTTCAATCCGGCGACGGGGCAGGCGAGCGCCGAACTCGGCCTTGCTAGCCGCGACGATCTTCAGCGCGCGGTGGACGCCGCCAAGGCCGCGCAGCCGGCATGGGCCGCCACCAACCCGCAGCGCCGGGCGCGCGTCTTCATCCGGTTCGTGGAACTTCTCAACGCCCATATGCAGGAGCTGGCCGAGCTTCTTTCCTCCGAACACGGCAAGACGGTGGAGGATTCCAAGGGCGACATCGTGCGCGGGCTGGAAGTCTGCGAGTTCGTGATCGGCATTCCGCACCTCCTGAAGGGCGAGTTCACCGAAGGGGCGGGGCCGGGGATCGACATGTACTCGATCCGCCAGCCGGTCGGCATCGGGGCAGGGATCACGCCGTTCAACTTCCCAGCGATGATTCCGATGTGGATGTTCGCGCCCGCCATCGCCTGCGGCAACGCCTTCATCCTCAAGCCCTCGGAGCGCGATCCGAGCGTGCCTATGCGCCTTGCCGAACTGATGATCGAGGCGGGGTTGCCCAAGGGCATCCTGCAGGTCGTCAACGGCGACCGCGAGATCGTCGACGCCATTCTGGAGCATCCCGAGATCGGCGCGGTCTCCTTCGTGGGTTCCACGCCGATCGCCGCCCATGTTTATGCGGAGGCGACTAGCCGCGGCAAGCGCGCCCAGTGCTTCGGCGGCGCCAAGAACCACATGATCATCATGCCGGACGCCGATCTCGACCAGGCGGCCGACGCCCTGATCGGGGCGGGCTACGGCTCGGCCGGCGAGCGCTGCATGGCGATCTCGGTGGCGGTGCCGGTCGGCGAGGCGACGGCGGACGCCTTGATCCAGAAGCTCGTCCCCAAGGTCGAGGCGTTGAAGATCGGTCCCTATACCGACACGGGCGCCGACTACGGGCCGGTGATCACGAAGGCGGCGAAGGAGAAGATCCTCGGCCTCGTCGAGAAGGGCATCGAGGAAGGCGCGGAGCTCGTGGTGGACGGGCGCGACTTCCGGATGCAGGGCTACGAGGACGGGTTCTTCGTCGGCTCCTGCCTCTTCGACAACGTGACGCCGGACATGGATATCTACAAGGAGGAAATCTTCGGCCCCGTCCTTTCGGTGATCCGGGCGAAGAGCTACGAGGACGCGCTGGCGCTGCCCACCAACCATGAATACGGCAACGGCGTCGCGATCTTCACGCGTGACGGGGATGCCGCGCGCGACTTCGCGAGCCGCGTTCCGATCGGCATGATCGGCGTCAACGTGCCGATCCCGACCCCGCTCGCCTATCATTCCTTCGGCGGCTGGAAGCGCTCGTCCTTCGGCGATCTCAACCAGCACGGGCCGGATTCGATCAAGTTCTGGACGCGGACCAAGACGGTGACGAGCCGCTGGCCGAGCGGCATCAAGTCGGGCGCCGAGTTCTCCATGCCCGTGATGCGCTGAGCTGGAGGCCCGACGGGGCTCGAAACGCAAACCGAAGAATGCGACAAGGCCGGCACCTTCATGCCGGCCTTGTCGTGTTTCATGCTCCAGACGCTTCTCTTCTCGCTCGCGCCCGTGTTCTTCGTGCTCGGGCTCGGCTACGTCGCGGGATGGCGGGGCTGGGTGGATGCGCGCGCGACCGACATGCTCGGCGCCTTCATCGCCCAGTTCGCGCTGCCAATCGCGCTGTTTCTGGCGATCGTCTCTGCCCCGCGCGAGCTTCTGGCGCTGGAACTCCTGCCGACCACGATCTACGGTGCGGTGTTTCTCGTCGTCCTCGCCCTGTCCGCGCTTTGGGCGCGGCGCCAGGGCTTTTCGCCGATCACGGCCGCGCTCTATGTGCTGACGGTGGGCATGCCCAATCTCGGCGGCATCGGCCTCGGGCTCTTCCAGTCGCTGGAGGGGCCGGGTTCGGAAGTGTCGCTGGCGGTGGCCAATCTCGTGGGCACATTGACGGTGATGCTGTTCGCCTTCATGCGCCTCGAAATGCAGCGCGGCGGGCATCCGAGCCGGGCGCTCGGCGCCGCCCTCCTGAAGCCGATGACGATCCTGCCGACGCTCGGCTTTGCGATCGCCCTCGCGGGCCTACCGTTTCCCGCTCTCGCCACCGCGATGCTGAAGCCCCTGGCGCAAGCGACGGGCGGGGCGGGCATGTTCCTGACCGGCGTGATCCTGTCGACGCAGGCCCTGCGTCTGACGCGCGCCAGCCTCCTCGGCGTGTTCCTCGCCAACATCCTGCGCCCGGCCCTGGCCGTCGCGCTATGCCTTGCGCTGTCGCTGCCGCCGGAGATGGAGGGCCGCATCGTCGTCGCCATGGCGATCCCCGCCGGCTTCGTCGGCACGATCCTGTCGGCGGTCTACGGGCAAGGGGGGCGCGAGAGCGGCGGTGTCCTCGTCGCCACGACCTTCGCTTCGATCCTGACCCTGCCGTTCTGGATCGCGGTGGCGACGCTCCTGTTCGGCGTCTGAGCGGTCAGCCGTCCGTGCGCAGCGCGATGTCGGCCGGCCGGCTTTTCGCCAAGACGAGGCGCATGTTGGGCAGGTCGTTGCCTTCCAGCTTGCGCACCAAGGCTTCCGGCTCCAGCCCGAAGCCGAGCCAGCGGGCGGTGAGGCGTTCGATCAGCGTGTCCTCGCCGGCTTCCACCATCACCGTCAGGTCGAACAGGGCTCCGAGATCGCGCCAGCCCGGCTCGTCGAGGAGCAGGTAGTTGCCCTCCGTCAGGACGATGCGCACGCCGGGCTCGATGATGCGCGCGCCGGCTCTCGCGATCTCGATCGACCGGTCGAACACGGGAACCGCGACGTCGCGCCCGTCATCGGCGCGAAGGCGGCCGAGCATCGCGCGGTAGCCGTCGAGGTCGAACGTATGGGGGGCGCCTTTTCGCGCCCGGTCGCCCCGCGCGTTCAGAACGGTGTCGTCGAAGTGGAAGCCGTCCATGGCTAAGATCTCGGCGACGCCCGGCCGGCGCGCGTTCAGCCGCTCGCGCAGCTGCTCGGCCGTGGTCGACTTGCCCGAGCCCGGCGAGCCCGCGATAGCGACGATGCGCCGGCCTTCGCCCTCCTCGCTGAGAAGCGCGTTCGTCAGTCCCGCCAGTGTGGTCGCTTCGCTCATCGCGCCTTCGCCTCGTCCGCCTCGCGCTTCGCGCCCGGCTGTCAACCCGCCTTTGCCTGAAGCCGCGAGGTTTGGCGAGGGGCGTCGTCCCGATCGGGCTCGAAGCCTTCCAGGGCCAGGGGCTCGACATCGGCGAAGACGCGCCCGACGCCGATCAGGATCGGTCGCTCGATGCCGACATGCGCGACGAGGGCGGCCAGATCCTTCAAGGCGCCGACGACGCGGATCTCGTCGGGCCGCGAGATCGCGGCGGCGATCGCCACCGGCGTATCGGCGCTCAATCCTTCGGCCTGCAGCCGCTCGGAAATGCGGGGGGCCATCCGCCCGCCCATATAGAAGATCGTGGTGGCGTGGTCGTCGGCGAGCGCGCGCCAGTCCATCTCGTCGGGCAGGTCGCCCTTCTGGCTGTGGGCGGTGACGAAGCGCACGGCCTGCGAAACGTCGCGGTGCGTCAGCGATACGCCAAAACCCGCGGCAAGCGCGGAAGCCGCCGTGATGCCCGGCACGATGGCGACGGGGATCCTCTGAGCGCGCAGCTCGGCGATCTCCTCGCCCGAGCGGCCGAACACCGAGACGTCGCCCGACTTCAGACGCACCACGTGCTTTCCCGCCTTGGCGAACTGCACCATCATCGCGTTGATGTCGGCTTGGCTGCAGCTTTCGCGCCGGGCGCGCTTGCCGACCAGCATGCGCTTGGCCTCGCGGCGGGCGAGCTCCAGAATGTCGTCGGACACGAGATCGTCGAAGAGGATGACGTCCGCGGCCTGAAGCGCACGCACCGCCTTCAGCGTCAGAAGCTCGGCATCGCCGGGACCCGCGCCCACCAGGGTCACGCGCCCGCCCGCCTGCGGCCGGTTGGCGAGCTCGCGCAGGAACCGGCGCGCGTCGGCTTCCGCCGCTTCGTCCGGTGCGCGGATGGTGAAAGCGTGGTCGGAAAAGCGCTCCCAGAAGGCGCGGCGGGCCGGGCCCGGCTGGAGCTTGTCCATCACCTCGGCGCGCACGCGCGCGGCGAGCTTCGCCCAGGCCGTCAGCGTCGCCGGCAGGAGGGTCTCGATGCGTCGGCGGATCGCCTGGCCGAGAATGGGCGCCGCGCCGTCGGTGGAAATGCCGACTACCACCGGCGAGCGATTGACGATCGTGCCGAAGCGGAACTGGCAGAAGGCAGGCTTGTCGATGACGTTGACCGGCACGCCGTTGGCGCGCGCGGCGCAGAAGAAGGCCTGCGCTTCCGCCTGCGTCTCGCAGTCGGCGACGGCGATCGCCGCGTTGCGGAAGACATCCTCCCCCCAGGGGCGGTCGTGGTGGCGGATCCGGCCTTCGGGCGGGCGGAGGGCGAGGACGCTCTCCATTTCCTCGCCGATCTCGGCGCGCGGGCAGTAGAGGTCGACATGGGCACCCGACACCAGAAGGAGTTCGGCCTTCCAGGCGGCGGCGTCCGAGCCGCCCGCCATGACGGCGCGCCGGGTCTTGAGGTCGAAGAACACGGGCAGCGTCGCCAGCTCGCCCATCCGCTGCGGGCGGAGGGAGGCCGGGGCGGCCTCGTGATCCGCCGGTTCGGTCGGGGTCGGCATGGGGCGTGCCTTCGAGCTGGATTCGTAGGTGCGGTCAGGAGCGCAATGTGACGATCGCGCTTCCCGCTTGCAAGAAACGCCATGCCGAAAGCGGAGCGGCCGGCAGAACGCCATGCCGTCTCGGGACGGGCGTCATGGGATCGAAGGGTCAGCCCTTGTCGGCGACGAGCCCGACCGCCTCGATGCCGGCAACCGCCGCCGTCTCGTCGTTGTCGGACGTGTCGCCGGTGATGCCGACCGCGCCGACGACCTTGCCTTCGGAGCGGACGAGGACGCCGCCCGGCACGGGAACGAGCGAGCCCCCGGCGAGTGCGTTCATAGACTGGATGAAATAGGGCTGCTCCTCGGCGCGCTTGCCCAGCGCGCGCGAGCCGAGGCCCATCTGGACCGCGCCGTTGGCCTTGCCGATGGCGATGGCCGGGCGCATGGGCGCCGCGCCGTCCTCGCGCTCCAACGCCAGAAGGTCGCCGCCGGCATCGAGAACCGCGACCGTCAGCGGCTTCAGGCCCAACTCGCGCCCTTTGGCGCGGGCGGCCTCCACGATGCGGCGGGCTTGGTCGAGGGTGAGGGCGGTCATCGGCGAACTCCCGGAATCGTCGTGGCGTGTCGTGTCGTTCCGGGATACAGGCCGCCGGCCCGTTCGCCAACCCGTCAGGCGAAACGGCGGGCGGCGTCGAGCCCGAGGCCGAGCCCGACGGAGCCGAAAGCGTCCGACAGGGCGACGCGCGCGCCCGGAAAACGCCGCGTGGCGGCGCGCGAAACGGCGGGCACCTGCGCGCCGCCGCCGGTCAGGATCACGGTTTCCACCGCGTCCGCCCCGATGCCGGCGAGCTGGAGCGCTGAATCGATCGCCCCTTCGATGCGCGACACGAGTTCGGCCGTCGCCGTTTCGAACTCGGCCCGCGTCACCGGCGCGGCGAGGGACAGGCCGGGTTCCTCCAGCATGATCGTGGTGTCGTCGCTTGCCGTCAGCGCGATCTTGCCGCGCTCGACCGCGCCGGCCAGCCGATGGCCGGAGCGGTGGCGCAGCATGTGCTCCATCCGGTCGAGCTTTTCCGGCTCGGCGGCCTCTTTCCGAAGGGCGCGGATGTCGGCGAGGACCTTGGGCGTATACAGCGTATTGATCCGGTGCCAGGTCGCCATGTCGTTGAAGTACCAGACCGGCAGGCGGCGCTTGCCGTCGCCGGTGGTGGAGCCCAGCCCGAGCAGCGGCTGCATGCTGGCGATGTTGAGAAGGCGGTCGAAATCGGTGCCCCCGACATGGACGCCCGCGGTGCCGAGAATATCGCCCGAGCGATCCGGGGCCTCGGCCCGCTCCGGGCTGAGGCGCAGGATCGAGAAGTCCGAGGTACCGCCGCCGATGTCGACCACCAGCGCCAGCTGCTCGGAGTTCATCTCGCTCTCGAAGTAGAGCGCGGCGGCGACCGGCTCGTACTGGAACTCGACATGGGCGAAGCCTTGCGCGCGCGCGGCCGACGCCAGCTGGTTCTCCGCCTCGCGGTCGGCCTCGTCGCTTTCGTCCACGAAGCGCACGGGGCGGCCGAGCACGATGCGATCGACCGCCTCTCCGGTTTCGCGCTCCAGCGTTTCGCGCATGTTGCGCAGGAAGCGGCCGATCAGCGCCTCGAAGCTCATGCGCTCGCGCCCGACCTGCGTGGTCTCGCGCATCAGGGAGGAGCCGAGGATGCTTTTGAGCGCGCGCATGAAGCGGCCCTCGGCTCCATCCACGTATTCGAACACGGCGCGGCGTCCGAAATAGGTGTTGCCGTCCTCCAGCGAGAAGAAAAGGGCGGAAGGGATCGTCAGGTGCTCGCCCTCGACCGGCAGGAGGCGGGGCTTCTGGCCGGGAGAGCAGAGCGACAGGGTGGAATTGGTCGTGCCGAAGTCGAGACCGGGGAAGGATACGGGCATGGGGCTTGCGGCTTTCAGCAAAGCGAATGCCGCAAGCCGCCTCGTGGGAGGCGGTGCGGCATGGATGGGCGCTCAAGGTTCGGGGCGGCCGCTCTAGCCCATCCCCGAGCCGTTGGAAAGATCCGTCTTGCCGGTTCGGCTCAGGACGCGTAGCGCATGGAAACGGCGGTGCGCCCCTTGCCCCCGCCGATCGACAGGGCGGTCTTGGCCCCCGGGCGCGAGCCGGTCTCGAAGCGGGCCATGCGCTGGGTGAGCTCGGCGGTTTCGCCGAGGAGATCGCGCGTGGCGGCGGTCGTTTGTTCCACCATCGCGGCGTTCTGCTGGGTGACCTTGTCGACCTGGTTCGCCGCGGTGGCGACCTCGGACAGGCTGACCGACTGGTCGCGCGCGGATTGCGCGATCAGGCTGATGACGCGGTTCATCTCTCCCACCTGCCCGACGATCTCCTGGATCGATCGGCCCGACGAGGATACGAGATCGACGCCGCCGTCGACCTGCGCCGAGGAGCGGCTGATCAGGTCCTTGATTTCCTTGGCAGCTTCCGCCGAGCGCTGGGCAAGGCCGCGGACCTCCTGCGCAACAACCGCGAAACCCTTGCCGGCTTCTCCGGCGCGCGCGGCCTCGACGCCTGCGTTCAGCGCCAGGAGGTTGGTCTGGAAGGCGATGTCGTCGATGACGCCGATGATCTTGCCGATCTTCTGCGAGGATCCCTTGATGGCGTTCATCGCCTCGATCGCGGCGGCGACGATCTCCTCGCCGCGCTGCGCGTTGGAGAGGGCGGCGGCAGCCGTCGCCTGCGCGCGGCCCGCCTCGCTCGTGGTTTCCTTGACCCCTTGCGTCACCTGCGAGATGGCCGCGACCGTTTCCTCGAGCGCTGCCGCCTGCTGCTCGGTGCGCTGCGACAGGTCGTTCGCGGCCATCGAGATCTCGGTCATCCGCTCCGAAATGCGCGTCGAGGCGCCCTGCACCTCCTGGATCGTCTCGCAGAGCGTCGTGCGCGCCTCGTTGTAGTCGATGCGCAGCTGGTCGAGTTCGGGCGTCAGCGCCTCGCCGATCTCGCGGTCGAGCTGGCCGTTGGCGAGCGCGCCGAGCGCCGAGCCGACGCGCGACACGGCCTGGACGCGCGTCGTCACATCGGTCGCGAACTGGACGATCTTGGCGACCTTGCCGTTCGCGTCGAGGATCGGATTGTAGGAGCCTTGGATCCAGAGGTCCGAGCCGTCCTTGGCGACGCGGCGGAACTCCGAGGCCTGGAAGCGCCCGGCGCGCAGCGCCTCCCAGAATTCGGCGTAAGCGGCGCCCGCGCGCTCCTGCGCGCCGACGAGGATCGAATGGTTGCGCCCAATCAGCTCGCTTCGGGCATAGCCGGTGGCTTGAAGGAAGTTGTCGTTGACGGCCGCGATCGTGCCGTCGACCCGGAACTCGATCACCAGTTGCGAGCGGTGGATCGCGGCGATCTGGGCGGAATAGTCGATGTTGGCGAGGCGCTCCTTGGCATTGGCCCATTCCACGCCGAAGCCGGTGATGCGGCCGCGCTCGCGCAAGGGCGTGACGAGGAGGTCGAACACCCAGTCGCCGACGCGGATCGTGGCTCGATAGGGCTTTTCCAGCGTTTCGAGGAGTTTGCGCTGATGCGCCGGGTGCTTGTGGAAGATGTCGATCGAGCTGCCGACGAGATCGGCCACCTTGAAGGCCGGCAGTTCCTTGCGAAGGTCGGCCTCGGCTTCGCCGAGGAGCGCGATCAGCGTCTTGTTGACGAAGGTGATCCGAAGATCCTTGTCGGCGAGCATCACGTTGGTGGCGAGTTCGTCGAGCGCCATCTGCTTCTGGGCGCCGAGCGAGCCTCGAAATACGGAGATGGACAAGGGGCACCTCTTCACGATGATTTCGAGGCACGGTCGGCCGCAACTCGTTTCAAGGGAGGTAACCCCGAGTTCATTTCCGGGTGGTAAACAAAACCATACGCTCGTACCCGAGACGCGAAATATAGAACCGAAGATTGCGCGAGGGGACGAGCCCGTCGGGCCAAGTCCGACCGGTTGCCCCGGGCGCGGAGCATCAATTCAGCCGATGCGCTCCCACTCGCCGTGCTGCTCCTGCGACTGGCGGGCGAAGAAACGGTAGGGCGTCCGGTTCCAAAGCCGGACGGCGGGGGACAGGCTGTCGAGGACGTAGTCGCCTTCGCTGGTGCGAACGGTGAGAACCGTGTGGCCGGCCTCGGAGAAGCGCGGCTGCACCACCGTCAGGAGGAGGGTCGAGGCCGGGAAGCCGAGCGCGATGAGGCTCTTCTTCTTGGCGATGGCGATGTCCTCGCAATCCCCGCTGCCGCCCGCTGCGCGCCAGACGTCGCCCTTGGACGGTGCGTCGTCGACCTGATGGACGCGGGCGTTGATCCGCGCGTTGACGTCCCGCATCGCGGCGAGGCGGGCCGGGGTGAGTTCGACCTTCTTCTGCGGTCCGCTCGATGCGCACAGCCGCGCGTCGCGCTCGCAAAATTCGTAGAAGGCGGGCGGGGCGAAAGCGCTACCGTTGGTCGACATGGCCGTCATGGACGAGCCGGTGGCCGAGCAGCCGGTCAGACATGCGCTGCCGAGCAGCATCCAGACGATTGGGCGCAAGGTCTTCGAAACCCCTCAAGCTTCCGTTCGGCCGAGGGTATAGGCAAGGCCTTGCGGCAAGCTAAAGGCAAAGGTTCGAATTCGCCTCTCACAGCAACGGGACGGCTTGCGCCGCCCCATCGTTCTTCGTGGCCCGATCGTTAGGGGCGTCAGGAACCGCCGGCACCTCCGGCTCCGCCCGAACCGCCGCCGCCCGAGCCGCCTCCACTGCCGCCCGCGCCGCCCGCGCCGCTCGCACCGCCGCCGTTGCCGCCCGAACCGCCGGAGCCACCGCCGCCCGAACTCCCGCTGCCCGAGCCGCCGCCGCCGGATCCGGCCGAGCCACCGGAGCCGTTGGCACCGCCGCCGTTGCCTCCGTTGCCGCCCGAGCCGCCGCCCGAACTACCGCTTCCCGAGCCGCCGCCGCCGGACCCAGCCGAGCCGCCCGAGCCGCTGGCGCCTCCGCCGTTGCCACCATTACCGCCCGAGCCGCCGTTGCCGGAACCGCCGCCGCCCGTTCCTCCGCCGCCGCCGCCGGCACCCCCTCCGTTGCCACCGTTTCCACCGTTACCCCCGCCATGGTTTCCGCCGCCGGGGTTCCCACCCCCAGGGTTTCCGCCGCCAGGGTTGCCCCCGCCTGGATTGCCTCCCCCGGGGCTCCCCCCGCCCGGATTGCCCCCTCCAGGGCTTCCGCCACCCGGGTTGTTGTCACCCGGATTGTTGCCGCCGTCGCCGGTGTTGCCGCCGTTGCCGGGATTGTTTCCACCGTTGCCGGTGTTCCCGCCCGTGTTACCTCCCGTGTTGCCGTTGCCCCGCGAGGCCTCGCGGCCGAGGCCGCGCCGCCCCTCGTTGGAGTTGCGCGTGCCGTTGGTTTCCTGGCCGGGAACCGTGCGCGCGATCAGGCTCGTGGTGATCGGGGGGCATTGCGCGACCTGGGCCGGGGTCAGGATGCGGCTCCGGTTGGCGGCCACGCAGCAGAGCGCGAAGTTGCCCCGCGTCAGCGGCTGGCATTGCGCGGCGCTCAAGGTGGGGCGAAGGCTCTGCTGCGCCCTCGCCGGGCTGGTCCCGCCGGACAAGGCGGTGGACACAAGAAGAACCGTGCCGAAGGTCGTGACGAGTTTGTCGAGATACAGGTACATTTCTTCCTCCAGTGGGAAAAAATGCGCTCCCGTCCCCTTTTTGGTGCGCGGATGACATGCGCCGGATCGGCTGCACGGTGGAAACCATTTCATATCCGCTTCGCGCACGCAATCGCTCGAAGGATGGATGGACGTGGAAAAACAACGCGCTAGTTGAGCCGGCCTGCCGTTTTCAATGCGGGAAGCGATAGCGCGTCACGATCGACATGATGGCCTCGTTCAACTGGCGAATGGCTTCGATCGAGGCGGCGATGTTGCGCATCTCGGCCCCGTCCAACGGGTCCACCTTGCCGTACTTGATCGAGTCCTTGGCGTCGAAGATGCGCATCAGCTGGGTGCTCGCCCGGCTGCCGGTCTCGTCGAACGAATAGATGCAGTGGCTGTACTTGTTGCGCAGCTTGCCTTGCTTGAGCAACTGGTCGGTGATGGCCAGGACGTCCTTGCGGCAGGGCGCCGAGGTGGCCGACATCTTGGCGAGGCGCTCCACGAGGTCGATGCGCGCGCGCGTCGTGTTCAAGGTGAGGAAGACGACGATCGCCGTTTCCTTGTCCACCTTCGCCAGGCCTGCGATCAGATAGATCAGGAGGCTCTCGGTATTGGTCCAGGTATAGTTGAGCTGGCCGACCAGGAGAAGGATGTCCTGCAGACGGGGGGCAGGCGCGCTCATTGCCGTTGGGGCAGGAGGAAGCCGCCCTCGATCGTTCTCGGCGCCGCCGAGGTGTGGTCGCGGAAAAGGCCGGCGGCCTGCGTCCGGTTGTGCACGCCGAGCTTGGTGATGATGTTGTGGAGATGGATCTTGATCGTGTTCTCCGACAGGTTGAGGCGGCTGGCGATCAGCTTGTTCTGAAGCCCGCGCGACACGAGTTCCAGGATCTCGAACTCGCGTTCGGTCAGCGCGCCGATCCGGCCCCGCCGTCGAAGCTCGATCGCGCCGGGTTCGGCCACGGGCGGGGGCGCCTCGCCATGGGACGCGCGAAGCGAGAGGATCATTGCGGGCGGGACATAGCACCCTCCCTGAAGGATGACCTGCAGCACGGAAAGCCAAAGGTCGAGCTTCAGATCCATCGGCAGGACGCCGCGAACGAAGGAAAGGGACAGGAGCTCCAGAAGAGGCAGGGCCGGGCAGGTTTCGGCCTGAAGAATGGCGAACACCGCCGTCGGATGCGCCTGGTGAAGAAGCGACATCTGGGCTCTCGGCTCCAGAAGCAGCGAGCTTTCCACCAGCATGAAGGCGACCGCCGCGCCCGATCCAGCATGGGCGGCATGAAGGTCGCCTGCCTGGATGACTTCGATCCAGGGGAACTGCCGCTCGATCGCATGGACGAGGGAATCGGACAATTCGCTCGAGGTCGCCACCATTAAGGTGCGCCGGCTTCGCGTCGCATTGCTCGCGATCTGTTCCGAAGACGAACGGGAATCGACAGGGGCCCTCATGACGCGTTTCCTATCTGCTGCAGTATCGGAAGCTGAAAATCCTGATCTTACACCCGTAAGTTATAGCGGCTTTGCGTTATACGATATAATCCGAATGGACTATCATAGCCCATGAAACACCCTTCTATGTTTCATGAGGATTTCGTTCGACCTCGATATGGCGACGAATATTGGCTGGATCTGCCGTAAGACATCTTGCGTTGCGATATAACCGTTTTGCGATGCCGTAGATGCGCGCTCGTGAGCGCCGCGCTCCAACTTGGACTAGATCGAATTGCTAACTTTTCATTAACGTCAATTCCAAGCATCGTCCTCTCGTTCCGCAGTAGAAGTCCGATCTCTCCCGCTTCGCAAAGTTCTAGGCGACCGCACCGGTTGGGCGGCGCGGAAGCAAACTCGTGCGTCGTTCGAGACGGGAAGCCTTCGCTGCTCAGTCGAGGAGTCAACATCCTGAAGCAACGCATGCGGACCTTTTGCGTCGTTCGTCCCCTAGGCCGACCGGTCCGATCGCATGAAGCAGACACGTAGCAACGAAACCCTGGCGATGCTGACGGCCACGTCAAAGATGAAAGTGGCTGGGTTGTCGCCCTCTTGAAGGAAGACGACGATGGAACGTTACGGCTACACCGATCACGGCAGCATTCCGGACGGCGACGACTGCGAGCCGACCCCTCCGGTGATCGTGCATCCCCCCCATCCCGATCCGGTTCACCCGCAGCCCCCGATCGATCCGCCGACAGGCGACGATTGCGATACGGACGACAATTCCAACTCGAACACCAACGGCAACGCGAACGGCAATGCCAACGGAAACGAGAACGGCAACGTCAACGGCAATGAGAACGGGAACATCAACGGCAACCTGAACGGCAACGTCAACGGGAATGCCAACGCCAACGAGAACTGCAACTCGAGCGTGAACGATGCGACCAACCTGGCGACCAACGTCGCCAAGAACGTCGCCGTCAACGACGTGCACACCGACGTGTCCACGCATGTGTCGACCAATATCGACCTGTCCGGGCTCGATCTCGCGCCTTCCGACAACGACTTCGCCGATATCGACATCGGCAGCGGCGCCAACGTCAACGGTCTCTTCAACGTCCAGATCGGCGACGTTCTGGAAGGGGCGACCTTCGGCGACGGCAACAACTCGACCAACGTCCTCAGCCAGAACCTCAACCTGCAGGACAACGACCAGCTCCACGACTTCAGCCTCACCGGCACGTTAAACTCGTCGGGCAGCGTCGATGGCGGCGAAGCCACGTCGGGCGACGGTATCCATGCCGGCGGCTCAGGTGCCGGCAGCGGCGGTACCGCCTATTCTACGGGCGGCAACGGCGCGAACGGCGCCAACGGGCAGGGCGCCAACGGGCAGGGGGGCAACGGCGGCGGCACCCAGGCCGGCTCCACGGCCAACGCCTTCGGCCTCGGCGGATACGCCTCCAGCGCCGGCGGCGCGGGCGGATCGGGCACGGGCGGCACGGCGACGGGCGGCACGGGCACCGGTGGTGCGGGCGGTGCGGGCGCGGCCGGCACGGGCCTCGGCCTCGGGCTGGGCCTCGCGGTCGGCCTCGGTCTCGGCGGCCATGCCAGTGGCGGCACGAGCGGCGACAGCGGCAATGCCGGCCACGGCGGCAACACGTCGACGGGCGGCAACGATTCGGGCAGCGTCCACACCCATGGCGGCAGCGGCGGCGACGCGCTCGGCGGCGACGGGATCGACAGCTATATCCCGCCCTATGGTTCCTTCGTGAATCTCGGCAAGGGCGGCGGTGCCGGCAGCGATGGTGACGGCGGCGGTGCCGGCGGCTCCAACACGGGCGGGGCCGGGACCATCGGCTCCACCGACGGCGACGGCGGCGGCTCGGGCGGCACCGGGGCGGCCAACGGCGGCGCGGCGGGCTACGGCCATGGCGCGGCGACGGCCGGCGGCAACGGCGAAGGCTACGGGGTCGGCGGTGCCGGCGGCCATGGCGGAGCGGCCAATGGCGGGGCGGCCTATTCCGGCCACGGCATCGGCGGTGCCGCCGACGGCGGAGCGGCAACGGTCGGCGATGCCACCAACACGGCGCTCAGCGGCGCCTGGGCGGACGGGGCCAACGGCGGTGCCGGCCACGGCGGCTGGGGCCTGGGCGGAGACGGGGGCGCCGGTGGCGCCGGCGGCTGGGCTTCCATCGGCGACGGTGGGGCCGGCGGCGATGCGGCGGGAAGCTGGGGCTCGGGCAACGGGGCCGAATCGACCTTCGAAGCGGTGTCCACCGCGACGGCCGACGCCCTGCAGGACTTCTCGCACTCCTTCAGCCCGTCCTTCGTCATGGGGGCCAACCTCCAGACCAACTCGGTCGACATGACCACGGTCGGACACGACTACGACTACTCCAACACGATCGACGCCCACGACATCAACTGATCGTCCGGCATCGACCCGACGCGAAGGGGCTGCGCGCGCCATGCGCGCAGCCCCGCCATTCCATCCCCATCGCCGGGTGCGACGGGGGTGATCCGGGGGAAACGCCATGATCCTCGACAGCACCAGCGAAGCGATCGCCCACTTCATCGGCCTCTTCAACATGGCGATCGAAGAAGGGCGGATGCGCAAGGCCTTCCTCGAGTTCCAAGCCGTACCCGACCGCGAGCACATCCCCGATCCCGACGAAGCCGTCACCCCACGCGTCAACACGTCCTACGACTTCGATGACTTCTATCCCCGCCTCCAATACGACCCGTCCGGCTGGTCGGTGGAGGGCGGCCCGAGAGCCCGGCTCTCGATGGACCTGCCGAGCGTGCAGGTGCCCCCGCTCGATCTCACGCGCCATCTCGCCCTCGACGCGCCCGAGCAGGCGCATCCTTTCATCCGCGGGCTCGGCGGCAGCGCGGTGGGCGTGATCGAACCGCCCGGCTCCGCGATCGCGATCGTGGTGCAGACGATCCAACTCCACGACGACGATTTCTTGAGCGCCGGCAACCACGGGCTGACGCTCGTCCATTCGATGCTGGATTCGGCGGGCGAACTCGATCACCTTCTAGTGGAGGCGAGCGACCTGTCCCCGCTCGTCGACCTGTCGCTCTCAACCGAAAGCGTTCCCGCCCTGATCGACACGATCGAGCGGGCGCGGGACGCGCTCGCCGATTTCCAGCCGAGGCAAGCCGACGGCCTGACGACCTTCGTCGAGCGGGCGCACGTGCTGGACGGCATCTACGTCAACGGCGTCAAGGCCGACGCGGTGCCGGACTACGATCACTACCGGCCGCTGGAGACCGCGGAGGACCCTGCGTCCGATGCCCCCCGGAACGACGGCTTCGAGCGCAACGCCGGCCACACCGCCCATAGTGATGCGATGCGCACCGAGGGCCTCAGCCACACCTCCGATATGGAGATCACGGCCGGCGACAATCTCCTCCTCAACGAGGTGCGCCTGTCCAACGAATGGCTGGCTTCTGCCGTGATGGCGGTCGGCGGCGACCATATCGAGCTCAATGCGATCATCCAGTACAACGCCTGGACCGATATCGACTCCATCGGCTCGGATTTGGGCAGTTGGGCTCAGGACAAGGGCGACCCGACGCTCGGCTTCAACATCGCCCAGTTCAAGCGGATCGACCCCTCGCACGACGCGAAACTCGCCGCTCCCGACCCCCATCCGAGCTTTCCCACAGCCTGGGCGGTCACCGAGATCAAAGGCGATCTCGTGATCCTCAACTGGATCGAGCAATTCTCCTTCCTGGTGGACAACGACATCACGGTGATGTCGGCCTTCGGCTCCAAGGTCACCGCGGTGCTCGGTGACAACGCCGCTTCCAACCAGGTCTCGCTTCAGGAACTCGGACTCTACTACGACCTGATCGTGGTCGGCGGCAACGTCTACGACGTCAACCTGATCCAGCAGATGAACCTTCTGATGGACAACGATCTCGTGGCCGGGGCGAAGGGATTCCAGACGAGCGGCGACGGGTCAGTCGCCAGCCACGGCAATCTTTTGTGGAACCAGGCCAACATCGTCCAAGTCGGGTCGGCGGACCGTTTCTCGTCGATGCCCGAAGCCTATGCCAAGGCCCTGGCCGATTTCCAGGGCGGCAAGCATAGCCTGCCTTCGGGTGTTCTATCCGACCCGGCTTTCGCCAACCTTGCGGGCCTTCGCGTCCTCTACATCTCCGGCGACGTCGTGAACCTGCAATACGTGAAGCAGGTCAACGTTCTCGGCGACGGCGACCAAGTGGTCGCCGCGCGCAACCAGATGGAAAGCCATTCGGACGCCCATTGGACCGTCTCCACCGGCGCCAACACGCTGGTCAACGTGGCGAGCGTCGTCGATGTCGACGGCTACGCCAAGACCTATGTCGGCGGCCACGCCTATTCCGACGAAATGCTGGTCCAAGCCGAGTTCGTGCCGAACGACCCGTGGGCGCATGCACGCGACCCGCAGGCGCTCGTGTCCGAAGCCGTGGTGTTTCTCCACGACGACATGATGGGCGGAAGCGGCGATGCTCATGCCGGCCATCCCACGCCCTACGGGCACGCACCCGCCCACGCACCCCATCCCGACGTGATGCACACGATGCTGGCTTGAAACGAGGACTGAGATGACCGACGACCGGGGGAACGGCTGGCATCTGGCCGAGGACGACATCATGGACCCGCCGAGCGAAAGCTCGGGCGAGGCCGCGCCTGAGCCGGCGGCGACGCCGAGCCGCTCCTCCGCGCTGCGCGCCCAGCGAGACAAGGAGCGGGCGATCGAGCGCTCGCTGGAAGACATCGCCATGACCGTGGCGCGCCTTCGCCAGGCCGCGGCCGCCGAAGACAAGGCCGCGGCCGCGCCGGAAGCCGCCGAGGCGCCCGCCATGCGCTCGCCCGAGGAACCCGCGGCCGAGGCGCCGAGCGCCGACATGAAGACCGCCAAGGCCGTGCCCGGCATGGTGACGATCGACGCCGACACCGGACCCTTGAAGGCGCCCGAGCGCAAGACCGGGGGCGGCGGGCCGGTTGATGGCGAAGGCGGTGGCGGCCGACGCGGCGGCGGCGGGGGAGGGGGCGGCGGCAACGGCGTCTTCCACAAGCGTCTCGGGCCGGTGGACTTCAACGCCTCGCTCGAAAAGGCGGCCAAGGCCGTCAAGCGCAACCTTTTGGCCGTGATCCTCTTCACGCTGGCCACCAACATCCTGGTTCTGGCCGTCCCGATCTACCTGTTCCAGATCTCGGACCGCGTCCTCACCTCGCGCTCGATCGACACGCTGGTCATGCTGACGCTGGTGATCGTCGGCGCGGTGATCTTCCAGGCGATCTTCGACGCCATCCGACGCCTGATCCTGATGCGCACGGCCGTCGAGGTCGCCGCCCAGCTCGGTGCGCCGATCCTCAGCGCCGCCGCGCGCGCTTCGCTGCACGGAAACGGGCGCGAATACCAGATCCTCGGCGATCTCCAGCAGCTGCGCTCGTTTCTGACAGGCGGCACGCTGATGGCCTTTCTCGACGCGCCGATGGCGCCTTTATTCGTCGTCGCGATCTTCCTGATCCACCCCCATCTCGGCTTCATCGTCGTCGGCACGGCGCTGGTGCTCCTCCTTCTCACCGTTCTCAACCAGCGGGCGACGGAGGCGCCCTTCGGCGAGGCGAACGCGGCGCAGACCAAGGCCAACCTCCATCTCGATTCGATGACGCGCAACTCCCAGATCATCAACGCGCTGGCGATGATCCCCGAGGCCGTGCAGATCTGGGGCCGCGACACGGCCGGCTCGCTGAAGGCGCAGGTCGTCGCGCAGGACCGCAACGTCATGTTCGCCGCGCTCTCCAAGGGCTTTCGCCTTCTGACGCAGGTCGGCATGCTCGGCTGGGGCTCGTTCCTCTCGCTGGAAGGGCACCTGACGGGCGGCATGGTGATCGCGTCGTCGGTGATCGCCGGCCGCGCGCTCGCCCCGATCGAGGGCGCGATCGAGGGCTGGAACCACTTCGTCCAGTCGCAGGCCGCCTATGGCCGGATCTCAGCGCTTCTGAAGAACTCGCCGCTTAACTTCGAGCGCCTCAACCTGCCGCGCCCGGAAGGCCGGCTCGACGTCGAGCGCCTCCTGTTCGTGCCCCAGGGCACCAAGCGCGTCGTCCTGAACGGTCTCAGCTTCCAACTCCAGCCCGGCGACTCTCTCGCCATCATCGGCAATTCGGGCGCCGGCAAGACGACGCTCGGCAAGATGCTGGTGGGCTCGATCCTGCCCACATCCGGCGCCGTACGGCTCGACCTCATGGACCTGCGCAACTGGGACCAGCGCCAGTTCGGCGAGAACATCGGCTACCTGCCGCAGGACGTGCAGCTCTTTCCCGCCTCGATCAAGGCCAACATCGCCCGCATGCGCGAGGACGCGTCCGACGAGGACATCTATCAGGCGGCGATGCTGGCCGACGTCCACGAGATGATCTCGGGGCTGGCGCAGGGCTACGAGACGTTCGTCGCCGCCGACGGCGCGCCCCTGTCGGGCGGCCAGAAGCAGCGCATCGCGCTGGCGCGCGCCTTCTTCGGCAATCCGCGCTTCGTGGTGCTCGACGAGCCGAACTCCAACCTCGACAGCGCAGGCGACGCCGCCCTCGGCCGCGCGCTGGCCCACGCCAAATCGCAGCGCATCACGGTGGTCACGATCACCCAGCGCCCCGCGCTCCTTCAGAGCGTCGACAAGATCCTCGTCCTCAACAACGGCACGATCGGCCTCTTCGGCATGCGCCAGGACGTTCTGAAAGCCTTGTCGGAGCGCGGCTTCAACATCGACGGCGGCGGGCCGTTCGGGCAGATCCAGTAGGGAAAACGGGCATGAGTTCCGATATCGCCAAGGTCCACGACATCGAATGGTTCGCCGAAGTGCCCCGGTCGATCCGCAAGCCGGTCTGGATCGGGCTTGGCCTGCTTCTCCTCGTGTTCGGGGGCTTCGGCACCTGGGCCTTCACGGCGCCGCTGGCCGCCGCCATCGTCGCGCCCGGCTCCTTCGTCGCCACGGGTCAGAACAAGATCGTGCAGCATCTGGAGGGCGGCATCATCAAGTCGCTTCTCGTCAGCGAGGGCGACCACGTGGTCGAGGGTCAGCCGCTCGTCAAGCTGGACGAGACCTCCGCGCTCACCAACGACCGACAGCTCTTCCTGCGCCGCGCCCGGCTGGAGGCCGTGGTCGCGCGTCTCACGGCGGAGGCGCACGGAGCCGAAACCATCGCCTGGCCCGCCATCGTCGACAAGAACCGGGGCGACGCGGACGTCGCGGAGATCATCGAAAGCCAGGACGTCAACTTCCAGTCTTCGCTCGGCAAGCTGAAGAGTGACGTCACCCTGTTCCAGCAGAACATCGACTCCCTCGATTTCCGCATCCGCGGCTACGAACTGCAGTCGAACTCGCTGACCCGGCAACTCGGCCTCCTCAACGAGGAGTACCAGGGCAAGACGACGCTTCTGAAGATGGGGCTCCTGCGCGGCACCGAGATCAAGACGATCCAGCGCGCGATCGCCGACGCGGAAGGCCAGGTCGGGCGCCTCGATTCGGAAGCCGCCGAGACCAAGGCCCAGCAGACGCGCTACGATCAGCAGATCGACCAGGCGCGCCGAACCTACCAGCAGGCAGCCCTGGACGAACTCCAAACGGCGGAAACCGAGCTCGACACCATTCGCGAGCAGTCGCGCCAGGCCGAAAGCGTCCTGAAGCGCACGACGATCGAGGCGCCCGTCACCGGCACGGTGGTGCGCATGTTCTACCACACCTCGGGGGGCGTCATCGAGAGCGGCAAGCAGATCCTCGAGATCCTGCCCTCCGACGTGCCGCTGATCCTGGAGGTGCAGGTGCCGCGTACCGACATCGACAACGTGCGCGTCGGCGAGCACGCGACCGTGCGCCTGACCGCGCTCAACCAGCGCATCACGCCGGTTCTCAACGGCGAGGTGTTCTACGTCTCGGCCGACGCGATCCCCGATACGACGCATATGGACGGGCGCGAGGTCTATGTGGCGCGCGTCAAGCTCCCGGTCTCGGAGATCGCCCGCGTGCCCGGCTTCTCGCCGACCCCCGGCATGCCCGCCGAGATCCTGATCCAGACGGCCAAGCGTACCTTCTTCGAATACATCTCGAAACCCGTGCGCGACTCGATGGCCCGGGCCTTTTCGGAAAACTGAAGCCTTGCGCTGGCAAGGGCTCCGATCTCCCGGACGGGATCGGAGCCTTCCGGCTGCCTAGCCTCATTCGGGCATCACGCTCGTGCCTTGCACGATACGCCCGATGATGCGCCGCGCCGAATCCGCTTCATCGTCCGCCGCCATGCAAATCAGCGAGACCGTTCCTTCCGGTCGGTCGTAGAACAGGTTGAAGGTGATCCATCCGTCATCCGTCGGCTGGTCCCTTTCCCGGCTCTCGATCGTGACCAACCGGGCGCCGTCGTGGTCCGAAACGCTCGTCGCCACGACATCGTAACCGAGCTCGCGCATGGCATCGGTTTCGCGCGCGGCTGCGGCTTCGATATTGGCAGGCTCGTTCAATGCGGCCTGATCCGGCCGTACCGTCTTCGCCCGCTGTTCCATCGTCAGGTTGCAGATCCGGGCCGGCTGTGCCAAATCCCCATCGGCCTTTAGTCCGTCGGCGGAGATGTCCACCAGGAGATTGCCGGAATCGTCTTCCTTCGGCGTCTGGACGGAAAGGGGCGCTGGAAGCTCGACGCGCAGGCCCGACGCCGCGTCCACGAACAAGCGAACCGGACGAGCGGGATCGTTGGCCGGGAAGCGGAAGACGAAGGGGGCGACCAGCGTCACCGTCTCGCTGGTCATGTCCGGAGTAAAGGGTGGAATGTCGTCCGCCGTGCGCGCCATGCGCAGCGCCGCCTCGTCGAGCACGGACGCCCCGGAGGTGCGTCGAAGCGTTGCGCTCCGCACCGACCCGTCCCGATTCACCGAGATCTCGACGCGGGCGGTTGGGTCGCCGCCGATCCCTGCGAAACCCGCGAGATCGGGATAGGGGGTGTTGATGGCCGTGCGCGCGGCGCGGGCCCACTCCGCCTTCGACATGGGCGGCTTGGGCTTGTCCTCGGCCATTGCCTGTTGGGAGCCGACGAGAACGACGCCGACGAGGAGGCCGTGCCAAAGGCTGGCAAGGGGCATGCATATGCCTCCTC
The DNA here is from genome assembly GCF_903970965.1 of Aureimonas sp. ME7. Classification (GTDB taxonomy): domain Bacteria; phylum Pseudomonadota; class Alphaproteobacteria; order Rhizobiales; family Rhizobiaceae; genus Aureimonas. Next base: position 33,746 of record NZ_CAJCKW010000013.1, read on the forward strand.
TCTCGCCCTCCGGTGGCGCGAGGAAACTATGAGCCGTCCAGACGTGGTCGGCCGACAAATATCAGCTGTCCATCTTCAGGGCGGCGATGAAGGCTTCCTGGGGGATGTCGACCTTGCCGAACTGGCGCATGCGCTTCTTGCCCTCCTTCTGCTTGTCGAGGAGCTTGCGCTTGCGGCTGGCGTCGCCGCCGTAGCACTTGGCCGTCACGTCCTTGCGCAGCGCCGAGATCGTCTCGCGTGCGATCACCTTGCCGCCGATCGCTGCCTGGATCGGGATCTTGAAGAGGTGGTTCGGGATCAGCTCCTTGAGCTTCTCGCACATGGCGCGCCCGCGCTTTTCGGCCTGCGTCCGGTGCACCAGCATGGAAAGCGCGTCCACCGGCTCGGCGTTGACCAGCACGGAAAGCTTCACGAGGTCGCCCTCGCGGTAGTCGGCGAGCTGGTAGTCGAACGAGGCGTAGCCCTTGGAGATCGACTTCAAACGGTCGTAGAAGTCGAACACCACCTCGTTGAGTGGCAGTTCGTAGGAGACCATCGCGCGCTTGCCGACATAGGAAAGATCGGTCTGCACGCCGCGCCGCTCCTGGCACAGCGTCAGAATGTTGCCGAGATAATCGTCAGGCGTCAGGATCGTCGCCTTGATCCAGGGCTCGTAGATCGCCTCGATCTGCATCGTGTCCGGCATGTCGGCCGGGTTGTGCAGCATCACCGTCTCGCCCGATCGCATCCGGATCTCGTAGACGACGGATGGCGCGGTCGCGATCAGGTCGAGGTCGAACTCGCGGCTCAGACGCTCTTGGATGATCTCGAGGTGCAGGAGCCCGAGAAAACCGCAGCGGAAGCCGAAGCCGAGGGCGGCCGAGGATTCCATTTCGAAGGAGAAGCTCGCGTCGTTGAGGCGAAGCTTGCCCATGGCGGCGCGCAGGTCGTCGAAGGCAGCGGCGTCCGTCGGGAACAGGCCGCAGAAGACGACGGGCTGCGCCGGCTGGAAGCCCGGCAGCATCTCGGCCGTCTGGCGCTTGTCCTCGGTGATCGTGTCGCCGACGCGCGTGTCGGCAACCTCCTTGATCGAGGCCGTGATGAAGCCGATCTCGCCGGGCCCGAGCGCCTCCGAGTTGACCATCTTGGGCGTGAACACGCCGACCCGGTCGACGGGGTACTTGGCGTCCGTGCCCATCATGCGAATGGTCTGGCCCTTCTTGAGTTCACCGTCGATCACGCGAACGAGGACCACGACGCCGAGATAGGCGTCGTACCACGAGTCCACCAGCATCGCCTTCAAGGGCGCCGCGCGGTCGCCGGTCTTCGGCGCGGGCAGGCGCTTGACGATGGCTTCCAGCACGTCCTCGATGCCGAGACCGGATTTCGCCGAGATCATCACCGCTTGGCTCGCGTCGATGCCGATGACCTCCTCGATCTGCTCCTTGGCCTTTTCGGGCTCGGCGGCGGGCAGGTCGATCTTGTTGAGGACGGGCACGATCTCGAGATCGTTGTCGAGCGCCAGATACACGTTGGCGAGCGTCTGCGCCTCGACGCCCTGCGCCGCGTCCACCACGAGGAGCGCGCCCTCGCAGGCCGACAGCGAGCGCGACACCTCGTAGGCGAAGTCGACGTGCCCCGGCGTGTCGATGAGGTTGAGGACGTAGGTTTCCCCGTCCTCGGCCTTGTAGTGCAGGCGCACGGTCTGCGCCTTGATGGTGATCCCGCGCTCCTTCTCGATATCCATGTTATCGAGAACTTGTTCCTTGCCCGCCATCTCGCGCGCGTCGAGCCCGCCGGTGAGCTGGATCAGCCGGTCGGCGAGCGTCGATTTGCCATGGTCGATATGGGCGACGATGGAGAAGTTGCGGATGCGGGATAGCGGCGTCTGGCTCATGAGACGCCCTATAAGGCTTTGCGCCGGAAACGGGAATGGGGTTTCGCGTGGGCGCGAGGCGCGATCAGGCTCCGTCGCCACGCGCGATCCGCCCGCCCCGGGCTTCGCCGAAGAAGAACGGGCGAAGGCGCACGCCGACCGTGTTGCCGGCGAACGCCGCGACCAGCCACAGCCAGCCATGGAGCGAACCGGAGGCGATGCCGGAGAAGTAGGCGCCGATGTTGCAGCCATAGGCGATGCGCGCGCCGTAGCCCAGAAGCAGCCCCCCGACGACGGCCGCGAGGAGCGAACGGAAGGGGATGCGCAGCGAGGGCGCGAAGCGGCCGGCAAGGCTGGCCGCCAGCATCGCGCCGCCGATGATGCCGAAGTCCATGACCGAGGTGACGTCGGCAAAGACGCTGGACGAAAGCGCCTTGGCGTTGGCCGGCGTCTGCCAGTAGCTCCAGGCCGACGGCGTGAGACCCAGAAGCTCGGCGCCCTTGGCGCCCCAGAGCGCAAAGGCGGAGGTGACGCCCCAGGGGCGCCCGGCGAGCGCCAGCGTCACGAAGTTGAGGACGGCGAGCGCCAGCGCCCCGGCGACGAGCGGCCAAGGCCCGCGCGCGAAGCGAGCGAAACCTTCGTTCGGACTTGGCGTCTCGTGCTCCAGCGCGCCGTGCCGGCGACGTTCGAAGAGGACGGTGAGGGCCGCGATCGCCGCAAACAGCGCCAGCGACACGAGAATGCCAACCCAAGGCCCGAACGTCTGGACGAGCGACACCGGCGGGAGGGCGGGAAGCGCCTGCCACCAGTCGAAATGCACGGTCGCCCAGACCGAGCCGATCACGAAGAACAGAAGCGTCACCAGCATGCGCGCGTTGCCGCCGCCGGCCGTGAACAGGGTGCCGGACGCGCAACCGCCGCCCATCTGCATGCCGATGCCGAACATGAAGGCGCCAATCAGGACGCCGAGCGACAAGGGCGCGGCGCTGCCCGAAACCAGCTGGCCGAACAGGGTTCCGCTCGCCAGAACCGGAAAGAACAGGACGACCGCGAGCGCCAGCATCGCCATCTGCGCGCGAAGGCCGCGCCCCCGGCGCTCGAGGATGAAGACGCGCCAGGCCGAGGTGAAGCCGAAGGCCGCATGGTAGAGCGTCAGGCCGAGCGCGCCGCCGAGCAGCAGGAGCGCACCCTGGCGCGGACCGTAGACCGAGCCGAGCGCCAGGGCGCCGAAAAGAAGGGCGGCGAGCGCCAGAAGCCCAGGCGTTCCCGGCAGAACCGAGCGGAAGGGTGGCGAACGGAGAGCGGCATCGGTCATGAAACGACTTTCGGACCCGGCGGACACGATCGTCGGCCGGATAAGGCAGATGGGTCAAAAGGAACGATGGGGAACATAAGCCTACCCTACCGTTCGCGCCAAGCATGAAGCGCCAAATCCGCCCGCTTTCGCGAACGAGCTTTCCGCCTCGAGGCCATCAGGGATCGAAGCCGCGAACCTCGCCGAGGCCAAGCCATCGAGCGAGGAGCGCGAGCTCAAGCCGTAGGGCTTCCGCCGCGTCGGCCGGGGCACCGGGTTCGATATGAACGGCGTGGACCAGAAGCGCGCCGGCCTGCCGGTCGCTTTTCAGATCGACGCGCGCCACCAGCCGGTCGCCCATCAGGAAGGGCAGGACATAGTAGCCGTGCTGGCGGAGCGGGGCCGGCACGTAGATCTCGATCCGGTAGCGGAAGCCGAACAGGCGCTCGGTTCGGGCGCGCTCCCAAACGAGCGGGTCGAAGGGGGCGAGAAGCGCCAGCGCCTCGATCCGACGGGGAAGGCGGGCGTCGCGATGGAGAAAGGCGGCCGGCCAGCCGGGGATCGCGACGGGTCGCAGGACGCCCTCTTCCGCGAGTTCGGCGATTGCCCGCCGCCCTTCCGCCGGCCCGAGGCGGAAATAGTCGCGAAGCTCGATCGCAGTCGCGACACCTAGCGCCCGGGCGGCGCGTTCCACGAGCAGGCGATGCGCCGCCGCCTCGTCCAGCGCCGGCTCGGCCAGGATTGCAGCCGGGATGACGCGCTCGGTCAAGTCGTAGACGCGCTCGAAGCCGCGCCAGCGCGTTCGCGTCGTCACGTGGCCGGCATAGAAGAGCCATTCCAGCATGCGCTTGGGCTCGGACCATTCCCACCAGCCGGTACGCCCCCGGTCAAGATCGGAGGCGGACAAGGGGCCGTCGTCCCGGATGCGCTGGAGAAGCTGCATCGCCTCCGCTCGGCGCGGGCCGGCGAAGGCGCGCATCTGCGCGTAGCCGGCCTCGCCCCGGTCAGCGCGCGCCATGCGCCAGCGCAGCGCAGGGTGGAGCGACAAGGGCAGGAGCGAGGCTTCGTGCGCCCAGTATTCGAACAAGCGGCGCTGCGAGGGGCGGCCCCAGGCGTCGCGGTCGAGAAGCGCCGTGTCGTAGGCGCCCAGGCGCGAAAAGGCCGGCAGGTAGTGCGCGCGAGCGACGACGTTGACGCTGTCGATCTGGTGGAGCGCGAGCCGGTCGAGATTGCGCCGGAAATGCCCCGCACCGACGCTTTCGGGGCGCCGCGTTCCGAACCCTTGCGCGGCGAGCGCCACGCGGCGGGCTTGGGCCGGCGAAAGCTCCAGCGTCACCGGGAAGGGTCCAGCCGCGCGATTTCGCTGGGGTCCAGCGGGCGAACCGCGCCCTTGGCGAGATCGCCGAGTTCGAGCGCGCCGATCGCCACGCGCACGAGGCGCAGGGTCTCGATGTCGAAGGCGGCGAGAAGGCGCCGGATATGCCGGTTGCGCCCTTCCTCCAGCACCACTTCCAGCCAGGCATTGCGCGCGCCCTCGCGCAAGGTGCGGACCGAGCGCACGTCGAGGCGCTCGCCCCGGTCCTCGACGCCTTCGCCGATGCGAGCGAGGAGGTCGTCGCCCACGCGCCGGTCGACCTGCACGTGATAGGTCTTGGGCATGTGCGAGGCGGGGTCGAGGAGGCGCTGGGCGAACGCCGTGTCGTTGGTGAGAAGGAGCAGCCCTTCGCTCGCCTTGTCCAGCCGGCCGATCGGCGAGACATGGGGCAGGGCGAGGCCTTCGAGGCAGGCATAGATCGTCTCGCGCCCTTCCGGGTCGTCGCGTGTCGTCACCAGCCCGCGCGGCTTGTTGAGCATCAGATGAACGGGCGCCTGCGCCCGGACGGCCTGCCCGTCCACCGCGATCGCGGCACGCGAGGGATAGGTGCGATGTTCGGGATCGCGCACCGTGCGCCCGTCCAGCGTCACGCGCCCCTCGCGCACCAGCACCTCGGCCTGCGAGCGCGAGCAGTGGCCGAGCTTGGAAAGGACACGCGCAAGGCCGTGGCCGCGCTCAGGCGAGGAAGTCTGCTTCACGTCCGGCATCTTCGATCGGCGGGCCCTGGAGAACCCTGAGGATGGATCGTCGATGGATAGGCCAGGACGCCCGGCGATCCCAGCCCCGTCATTCCGGCCGGGCCGCCAGACGCCATAGGGTCCCGATCCAGCGCTCGAACGCCTTCGGGCGGACGGCGAGGAGGCGGGCGCAGCGCTCGCGCGCCTCCTCCCGCAACTCGCCCTGGTGGCGAACGAGAAGGGCGAGAACCCCGCCGAGATCGCCCTTCGGTCCGAAGGACAAGGGATCCGCCGCCATCTCGGCGCGCAGAACCGCGTAGTCGTGGTCGCGGCCGAGCGCGTCGGCGGCCCGGTCGGCTTCTTCACGCCAAGGGATGAGAACACTTGGCCAGAGCGCTTCGAAGAGCTTCAGATGCATACCGAGATACTTGATGCGCTTGCGCAGATCGTGAAAATCCTCGGCGCGCTTGCTGCGAATGGCAAGCTTGAGATCGCGGCGGGCACGCCGGTAGTTGGCGCCCATCGCCTCCACCAGGAAGCGCTGGTTTCGCTTAGAGCCGCCCGGCAGCACGAAGCGGTCCAGGCGCGAGCGCGCGTCCTTCAGATGCCCGATGGCCGCCGCCGCGATCGCGTCCTCCGACCCCATCGCTTCGATGGCCTCCTCTCGCTTGCGCTCGAGAGCCGCGCGCGCCGCGGCGAAGGACGCCGCCGCGCCTTCATTTTCGAAGCGCTCGGCCAGCCCGTCCAACGCCTCGATCAGCGCCGTCCGGTCGCGCACGCCCGACAGGGTGCGGCCGGCGTCCCGAAAGCGGGCATTTTCGCGCGCCGCGAACTCGGGGGTTGCGCGCACAGCCAAGCGCGCCAGCCCGCGCAGCTTCTTCAGGCGCTTTCGCGCCTCGTGGATACCCTCGTGCCGGTCCCCGTCGATCGGTGAAAGGTCGTCGATCGCCTTATCGATCTGCTCGCGCGCAATGCGCCGGATCGCGGCGTCCACCGCCTCATGCGGATCGAAACGGTAGGCCATTCACCCCTCTGGGAACGTCGAAATCTCTGCGTCGCTTCATCTAGGGCAAAGCCTGCCGCATGCCACGACGAGACGCGCGCACGGATGCGTCAGGGCGGGCCGTTCAAGGCGAGTGAAGCATTGGTGTAGCGCTTGTCGGCGCTGACCTCGGCGCCGATCCACGCGGGCAAGGGAACCGGATGATCAATCGCCGGCAGCTCGATTTCGGCCAGAACGAGAGGGGAGAGCGAGCCGGAAAAGACGTCGATCTCGATCGTCACATCACCGAGAGGATGGAGATGCCGTCGCTTCTCGACAACATGCCCGATCCGGGCGCCTTCCAGCTCTCGCGCGTCCCGTTCCGGAATGGGATATTCGTATTCGCCGCGCGCGGGGCCGCTGCCGGTCTTGACGGTCAGCACGGGCGGGCGCCCCTCGCGGTGGCGCACCCGGATCGAAAGACCCTCGCGAACCGCCAGATAGAACTGGCGGATCATGGTCCCCTCGTCCGCGCCCTGCCGCCAGCCGTCTCCGTTCAGGAGGAACTTGCGCTCGATCTCGATGCCCATGGGACAAGGATCGTGCGGCAGCCCGATCCGTCAAGCATAGATCAATCGTCCTCGACAAACACTTGCTTGCGCTTGTTGCGGATGGCGGGCAGGAGCGCGAAGACGACGCACAGGAGGCCGAGCGCCAGAAGCGAGGCGGAGATCGGGCGCGTCAGGAACACGGTGGCGTCGCCGCGCGAGATGATCATCGCCCGGCGCAGGTGCTCTTCCAGAAGCGGCCCCAGAACGAAGCCGAGAAGGAGCGGGGCCGGTTCGCAGCCGAGCCGGATCAGCGCATAGCCGAGAAGGCCGAAGACGCCGATCGCATAGACGTCGAACGGGTTGTTGTTGATCGAGTAGCAGCCGATGGCGGCGAACAGGACGATGGCCGGAAACAGGATGCGATAGGGGATCGTCAGCATCTTCACCCAGATGCCGATCAGCGGCAGGTTGAGGATGACGAGGAGGATGTTGCCGATCCACATCGAGGCGATGATGCCCCAGAAGAGGGCCGGTTGGGTGTTGATGACGTTCGGGCCCGGCGTGATCCCCTGCAGGATGAAGGCGCCGACGATCAGCGCCATCACCGGGTGGGCGGGGATGCCGAGCGTCAGGAGCGGGATGAACGAGGTCTGCGCGGCCGCGTTGTTGGCGCTTTCCGGGCCCGCGACGCCCTGGATCGCGCCGTGCCCGAACTCGGCCTTGTTCCGGGCGAGGTTCTTTTCCATCGAATAGGAGGCGAAGGACGACAGGACGTGGCCGCCGCCCGGCAGGACGCCGAGGATCGAGCCGAGCACCGTGCCCCGCACCACGGGCGCGGCGATGCGCTTGAAATCGGCCTTGGTCAGCCACAGGCTGTCCACCGACTTGACGCCCACCTCGCGCGTCGTCTCGTTTTCCAGGTTGCGCAGGATCTCGGCGACGCCGAACACGCCGACCGCGATCGAGACGAAGTTGATGCCCTGGTAGAGTTCGAGCTGGCCGAAGGTGAAGCGCGGCGTGCCGGTGTAGATGTCCTGGCCGACGGTGCCGAGCAGCAGCCCCAGGACGATCATCGCCAGCGCCTTGACGATCGAGCCGTGGGCCAGCGAGATCGACACGAGAAGCCCGAGCACGATCAACGCGAAATATTCCGGCGCGCCGAACTGAAGCGCCACCCTTGCCAGGGGAGGGGCGGCGATCGCGAGGAGCAGGGTGGCCACCGACCCGGCGAAGAAGGAGCCCAGCGCGGCCGTCGCCAGCGCCTTTCCGGCCTGGCCTTTTCGCGCCATCTGGTAGCCGTCGATCGCGGTAACGGCCGAGGAACTTTCGCCCGGTAGGTTGATCAGGATCGCGGTCGTCGATCCGCCGTACTGGGCGCCGTAGTAGATGCCCGACAGCATGATGAGCGCGGTGACGGGCGAGAAGGTGAAGGTGATCGGCAGGAGCATGGCGATCGTCGCCGTCGGGCCGATGCCGGGCAGGACGCCGACGAGCGTGCCGAGCAGCACGCCGATGAAGCACCAGAAGACGTTGATCGGCGTCAGCGCCGTTTCGAAGCCGAGGGCGAGGTGGGACAGGAGTTCCATGGAGCCGCTCACCTCAACCGAAGGACAGAAGGGGGCCGAAGGTCGGCAGGGTGATGCCGAGCCCGATCTTGAACACCAACCAGCACAGGGCGGACATCGACAAGGCGATCAGCAGCGAGGAGGCCGCTGAGTTCTTGGCGGAAGCGAAGGCCACGATCGCGGTGCCGACGAAGACCACGGGCACGAGACCCAAGGCCGCGCCGAACTCGCCGAAGATCGCCAGCGCCAGGAGGATGAGCGCGATGCCCTTCCACGGGATCGGCGTCCGCTCCACCGTCTCGTCCTTCCGGAAGCCGGCGATGATGACGAGGATCCCGAGGATGGCCAGGATGATGGCGAGCGTCAGGGGGATGAAGCCCGGACCCATGCGGACCGCGCGGCCGAGTTCGTAGTTCGTGGCTTCCCACCCGAAGGCAAGGGCGATCAGAACGAAGATCAAGCCGGCCAACAGGTCGCGGCGCGACTTCACGCCTTCAGACGCATGCATGGTGAGATCGCTCCCGATGGTGGTGACAAACGATCCGGCCGGCGCTCCTCCCGCGCCGGCCGTTCGTGACGGCGCCGATCAGTCGGCGTAGGTGCCGGCGGCCTGGATGATCGGGCGCCAGAGTTCGATCTGGGAGGTGAGTTCGTTCTGCAATGCCTCGGGCGTCGCGTCGGCGGCCGAAACGGGCGCGGTGCCGAGTTCGGCAAAGCGCGCCTTCACCGTGTCGTTGGCGAGCGCTTTCTGGAGAGACGCTTCCAGCTTGGCGACGATCGCGGGATCGGTGCCGGCGGGGGCGTAGAGACCATGCCAGACGCCGATGTCGAGCTTATCGAGGCCGACTTCCTTCGTGGTCGGCAGATCGGGCAGCGAGGCGACGCGCTCGGGCGTCGTCACCGCATAGGCCTTCACTTCGCCGGCCTTGATCTGGTTGGTGGTGTTGGTGGTCTGGTCGCACAGGACGTCGACCTGGCCGCCGACGATGTCGGTCATCGCGGGCGCGGCCCCCTGGTAGGGGACGGTGATCATCTGGACGCCGAGCGATTCCTGCAGGAGCATGCCGCAGAGATGCGAGGCCGAGCCGATGCCGGCATGCGCATAGGTCACGTCCGCGCCGTTGGCCTTGAGGTATTCGATCAGACCCTTGGCGTCGGTCGGCTCGAAGTCCTTGCGCGAGACGAGCGTCATCGGCACGGAGGTGACGAGGCCGATCGGGGCGAAGGCGGTGAGCGGGTCGAAGGCGAGCTGGCGGTAGAGCGAGGGCGCCGTGGACATGCCGATATGGTGGAGAAGCAGCGTGTAGCCGTCCGGCTTGGCCTGTGCGACCTGTCCGGCGCCCAGCGTGCCGCCGGCGCCGCCGACGTTCTGGACGAGGACCTGCTGGCCCAGATCCTCCGACATGGACTGCGCGATGAGGCGCGTCACCGTGTCGGTCGGTCCGCCCGCGGAGAAGGGCACGACGATCGTGATCGGCTGGGTCGGATAGTCGGCTTGCGCGGATGCGGTGGACGCTGCGGCCAAGACGGCGATGGAGGCGAGAAGCCCCTTCCAGATCGTCGACATGTTTCCTCCCAGAATGTCGCGTCGCCCGATGGTTGTGGGCGTTGCGGACTGTTGCACAGGATTCGTCCGTCTTTGTCCAGTTGTTTGGCTTGGGCGGTGTTTTGAACTTTCAGTGGGCAGCGGGGGTGAAGGTCAGACGGGCTGAGGGATGGAGGACGGGCCGAAAGCCGCCGGGTCGGGGAGGAAGGCGTTCGATCGGCCGCGTGGACGTTCGGCTTGAAGCACCGTTCGCCCTTGCCGCTGGAAACGAACGGGATCGCTCGGCGAACCATTCGAAGGTCCCCGAACGCAAAAACCCTGCGACCGGTGAGGCGCAGGGTTCCCGCATGTCGATGGACGGATCGATCTCGATCGATCGCCGCCTGGGGCGTGCCGCCAGTTCATCCGTGGTCGGCACCGCTTGGGGCTGAGACCACGATATGTCAGAAACCTTGCGGCAGGCTGGAAAGATCACGGCGTCGGGTTGCGAGGCACGTATCTTAGATAAAAACCCCGGCGACGGATCGACGGGGTCTTCGGGATATCAGAGGGCCTTGAGGTTCTGCGCCGCAAGCTTGCCGGTCTTGCGATCGGCGACGAGCTCGAAGCTCACCTTCTGGCCGTCGGCCAGGCCATCGAGGCCCGAACGCTGAACGGCGGTGATGTGGACGAAAGCGTCCTGGCCGCCGTCGTCCGGAGCGATGAAGCCGAAGCCCTTCTCGGAATTAAACCACTTCACGGTTCCCGTCGCCATGGGACACCTTTCTACGCAAGCGTTCGTCAGCGGCCGGCACGGCGCGCTTATGTTTCAAATATCGCGATGAAACGGATGTTCAGGCGCCGCCCGAGCGACGCACGGCCCGGCAGCCGCCCCCATCTTTCGATCGTTCCGATATGCCTGTGCGTTGAAAGGATTGCAAGCCTGAACGACGAACTATCCTCGCAAGTCTCGATCCGTGGTCGATCCGACCTTTCCACGAAAGCGTGAAACTGCGCTTCCTTGCCGCGGAAACTCATCGCCCGGCTACGCATTCCCCGATCACCGAACGGTCGCTCGCGTTTGTCTCGCGCGAAGGGTCGTGGCGGCGAAGCTTATGTCCGAGGACTGGTATCGATGAATGTGTTGGGAACGAGCGGTTGGGCCGGCGAGCGGGCGCGTCGGGACGCTCGCAATGGACGCGTGGACCCGCAGCGGTACGGCTTTTCGCAGCCGGTCGATGGCCCTGTCGAAAGTGCCGCGATGCTGGCGGAGCCCTACATGATGGCTGAATCCGGCGGCTGGATCGCGCCTCGACCGAACAGGGTGCACAGCCCGATGCGCCGCCGAAACGGATGATGCGCACGCCCGGCCGATGCGCCGACCGTCCTTAAGCCTCCTCTTCCCGACCCGTTGGAGTTCGCATGCTGAACAAGATCCACGATGCCGAAGATCCGACCACGGTCGAATCGACACGTCCCGGCCCCCTGCCGCTGGAGGACTACGCGGCGCTCGGCGACGGGCGCAGCGTCGCCATCGTCGGGCTGGACGGCTCGATCGACTGGTGGTGCGTGCCCAACATGAACTCGGCGCCGATGTTCGACCGTATCCTGTCCGAACGGAAGGGCGGCTTCTTCTCGCTGACGCCGACCGAGCCGTTTCGCGCCACGCGCGCCTATCGGCCGCAGTCGAACGTCCTGGAAACGACCTATGAGACAGCGAACGGGCGCGCCCGCCTCGTGGAAGCGCTCAACAGCGGCTCGGGCGGGCGTCTGCCCTGGTGCGAACTGGCGCGCCGGATCGAGGGGCTGGAAGGGGAGGTCACGTTCGAACTTCGGTTCGTGTTCGGAACGCAGGCCGACACGATCTGCCCGTTTCTCTACAGCAACGCCAACGCGACCACCTTCCACGCCGGCCCGGTGATCGGCCTCCTGCGCTACAGCGACGGGGTTTCGATCGAGCGCGAGGACGATCTCGAAATCGGCGGCCGGGTTCGGATGGCCAAAGGCCAGCGCGAGATCGTCGCCATCGTCGCGGGCCAGGACGAGCCGCTCGTGGTCGAGGAGCCGGAGGTCATCGACGCGCGCATCGACATCACCGACGGCGAGTGGCGGCAGTGGTGCGAGGGCATCCGCTTCGACGGCTCCTATCGCCCGGCGGTGATCCGCAGCGCGCTGGCGCTCAAGCTTCTTCTCTATTCTCCGACCGGCGCGATCGCGGCCGCCGCCACGACCTCGCTGCCCGAGGGCATCGGCGGATCGAAGAACTACGACTACCGCTTCGCCTGGGTGCGCGACGCCTCCTACACGATCAAGGCCTTCCTGCGCATCGGAGCGCGGGCGGAGGCGAAGGCCGCCTTCACTTGGCTGATCAAGCGTCTGGCCGAGCACGGCCCACTCGTCTGCTACACGTTGGAAGGCGAACTTCTCGACGAGGTGCGCGAGATCGACGTGCCGGGCTACCGGGACAGCCGCCCGGTTCTGCGTGGCAACCAGGCGGCCGAGCAGCACCAGCACGGCATCTACGGCGACATCTTCGAGACTGCGGCGCGGTTCGTGGCGGGCGGCAACGTCATCGATCCGCAAAGCGCCGCCACACTCGCGTCCGTCGCCGACAAGTGTGCCGAAACCTGGCGGCAGGCCGACTCCGGCATCTGGGAGCTGTCCGAACTCGAACACTACACGATGTCGAAGATCAGTGCCTGGCAGGCGCTGGCCCGGGCGGTGGAACTCGCGGATGCCGGGCACATCCCCTCCACCTGCCGCGACCGGTGGGAGCGCTCGCGCGATCGGATCGCGGAATGGGTGGACGCCAACTGCTGGTCGGAGCGGCTCCAGTCCTATGTCATGGTGCCGGGGCGCGACGAGCTCGACGCCTCCTTGGCGCTGGCCGTGCGCTTCGGCTACGACGGGCGCGACCGGCTGGAGAAGACGATCCGGGCGCTGGACGACAAGCTGCGCTCCGGGATCTTCCACTACCGCTACCACGGCGTCGAGAACGACGAGGGCTGCTTCCTCGCCTGCACCTTCTGGATCATCGAAGGACTGGCGCTTCTCGGCCACCGCGAGGAAGCGCGCCTGCGCTTCGACGAGGTGATGGAAGCGCTGGACGCCAAGGGGCCGGGCGTCCTGACCGAGATGGTGGACCCGAAGACGGGCGCCTTCCTCGGCAACATGCCGCAGGGGCTCAGCCATCTCGCGCTGATCCAGACGGCCGCCACGATCGACGGATGTCCGGTCTGAAAACGAAAAGGGCGGCCCCGCGAGGCCGCCCCTTGTCGTGTCAGCGGATCGCCGGGCGTCCCGGCTCCTTCAGACGCGGAAGCACCAGGAAGCTCAGGATCGCCGACAGGAGCATGAAGGCGCCGACCACATACATCGGCGCGCCGAAGCTGCCCGTTCCGTCACGCACCGCGCCCGTGATGTAGGGCGCGGCGAAGCCCGCGACGTTGCCCATCGTGTTGATCAGCGCGATGCCGGCCGCCGCGCCCGAGCCCGTCAGAAAGCGGGCGGGGAAGCTCCAGAAGTTCGGCAGGGCCGAGAAGATGGAGCAGGCGGTGATCGTGATGACTGCGATCGTGGAGGCAGGCGAACCGGCGCCGAGTGCGAGCGGGATCGAGATCGCGCCGAGAAGTGCGGGAATGCCGATGTGCCAGGGCTTCACGCCGCGGCGCGAGGCATCGCGGCTCCACAGGATCAGGGCGACGGCGGCCGGCAGATACGGGATCGCCGTGATCAAGCCCTTCTGCATCACGGTGAACTTGGTGCCGAAGTCGGTCTCGAAGCCGGAGATGATGGTCGGCAGGAAGAACCCGAGGGCATAGAGGCCGTAGATGAAGCCGAAATAGATCAGGGACAGGGTCCAGACCCGGCCGTCCTTGAGCGCCTGACCCGTCATGCGGCCGTGGCCGGCGCCGGGCGCGGCGGCCGACTTCGCCTCGTGCTCTGCGGCCAGTTCCCGGTCCAGCCATTCCTGCTCGGCCGGCGTCAGCCACTTGGCGTCGCGCGGGCGGTCGGGCAGGTAGAAGAAGGTGACGATGCCGATGAGGATCGCGGGAACAGAGACGCCGAGGAACATCACGCGCCAGCCCTCGAGCCCGAAGAGACCGTGCATCTCGATGAACATGGAGGCGAGCGGCGCGCCCACCACCGTGGTCAGCGGCTGGGCGACGTAGAACACCGCCAGAACCTTGGCGCGGTGGCGCGAGGGCACGAAGAGGCTGAGGAACAGGATCGCGCCGGGAAAGAAGCCGGCCTCCGCGATGCCGAGCAGGAAGCGCAGCCAGTAGAGCTGCGTCGAATCCTGCACGAAGGTGAAAAGCAGCGAGACGATGCCCCAGCTCACCATGATGCGGGCAAGCCAGCGCCGCGCGCCGTACTTGTGGAGCGCGAGGTTGCTCGGGATCTCCAGAAGGATGTAGCCGACGAAGAAGATGCCGGCCGCAAAGCCGAACTGGGCGGCGGAAAGCCCGAGATCGGCCGTCATGCCGTTGGGGCCCGCGAAGCTGATGGCGGTGCGGTCCAGGAAGTTGATGAAGAACATCAGACCCAGGAACGGCACCAGCCGCCATGTGATCTTGCGGATCGCCGATTGCTCGACGCTTTGGTCGTGGACGCTCAAGTTCGTAAGTCCCCCTTGTTGGAAAAAATCAGGCACCGTCGCGAATGCGCGAGAAGTAGTCGTCGCCCCCGACCTGGCCGCCCTTTAGCGCGATCTCCAGCCCGTCGAAGGCCGGGTCGTCGCTGTGGGCGATCGCCACTGGCGAGCCCGGCGTGTCGGGCAGCGGCAGGCGGGTCGTCAGCGCATGGACGTCGAGCTGGCGCAGGGCATGGCTCGACGTGTCGCCACCGGCGATCACCGCGCGGCGGAGGCCGAGGCGCTTCACGAGACCCGCCTGCAGCGCGCCGAGCCCGCGCCCGATCGCGTGGCGCGCGCCCTCCTGGCCGGCGATCTCGGAGCCGAGATCGCTCTCGGGGCCCATTGCCGTGTGGATCAGGACGGAGCGGCCGTCCGTCAGCGCCTCTTCCGCGGCCCGCGTCACCGCCTCGATCGCGGCCGTGTCGTTGCCGACGAAGGCGCGCGGGTCGAAGGCGATCGCCTGGAAGCCATGGGCGTCGGCGTGGCGAATCTGACGCTCGGTGGTCGGCGAGCAGCTTCCCGACACGACCGAGATCCGCTCGGCCGGCCCGAGCGGCGCGAAGCGCGGCGCTTCGGGCAGGCGTCCGGTCTCGCGCCAATGGGCGGCGAGCGCGTATTCGACGCCCGACGAGCCGACGCTGAACGCGCAGCCCGCGTCCGACAGACGTTCCAGCTGACGCCCCGCCGCGGCTTGCGTCGCCGCGTCGAGGACGTCGAGAAGCACGAGGCCGGGATCGCCCTCCAAGAGCGCGTCCAGCCGGGCGTCGGCATCCCCGCCGGTCAGCGCGAGATAGTCGAGAAGCGCGATCGAAAGCCCGGTCTGGTCTTCGAGGTGGAGCCGGAGATCGGCCTCGCGCATCGGCGTGACCGGGTGACGGCTCATCACCGGGTGGCGGTCGATCCGGAACACCTCGCCGCGGAAGGCGGCGAAGAGCTGGCCGAAGGCGGTGTAGCGCTTCAGCTGTGGCGCGCCGACGACAAGCGGCACCGGCCGGTCGCCGAAGACGCGGCGGCCGATCTCGGCGGCCCGCCCGATCGAGCCGATCGCAGCCGAAGAATCGAAGGTCGAGCAGACCTTGTAGTGGGAATGGCGGGACCCGCGCGCCTTCATCCATTCGAACACCGGCGTCAGGTGCTCGTCCATCCAGGCCGGGGTTTCGGAACGGCTGGTGCCCGCGATGCCGATCGCACGGGCATCCGAAAAGCGCGCCAGCTGCTGGTCGGTCGGCAGGTCGGTGAAGAGCACCGTCGAAATGCCGGTGAGCGCCAGCGATTCCATGACGTCGGTGGAGCCGGTCAGGTCGTCGCCGTAGTAGGTCAGAAGAGGGGACGTCATCGTGCTCATGCTCCTTTCGCGCCTTCGCCGCCGAAGGCCTCGATCGAGGCGGCGAGTTCGGGATGGGTCCGGGCGTGGGCGGCGAGGTCGATGCCCGCCACCGCAGCTTCCCAGGCTTGTTGCACCGCGCGAACGCCGGCACCCGGGCCCATCGGATGGCTGACGACGCCCCCGCCGCAGAGGTAGAGGAGGTCGGTCGAGCGCACGGCGGCGAATGTCGCGGGTGCCTGGCCGCCCCACTGGCCGGAGCCGATGACGGGAAGCGGACGGTCGTCCTCGCGGAACAAGGGCTCACGCAGCGAATGATAGGAGCGCAGGAAGGATTCGTCCGGCTCCCAGTATTTCGAGGCGATGCCGTTGATCTGGAACTGGTCGACGCCGAGGAGGCGCCAGAACTTCGACCAGACCGAGAAGTCGAAGCCGAGCGAGCCGTGGCGGGTGAGGATGTCCCAGCCGTTGCGATGGGCGTGGAGCGCGAGCTGGGAGCGCCGGCGCAGGAAGGCCATCGCGCCCATGCCGATCGAGTTGATGTTGATCACCGCCGCGTTGCCGCCGGCCGCCACCACGAGATCGTGGTTGCGCATCATCTCGTCCGGGTCGGTGGCGGTGATGCCGAAGGCGTACATCACCTTCTTGCCGGTCCGCTGCTCGCCATCCAGGATCACCGGCATGATCGCCTTCACCCGCTCGGCCAGCGGCGAATAGGACGGGCTCATCAGCTTCTCGTCGTCCTTGATGAAGTCGACGCTCGCGTCCACGAGTTCGCGCACCATCTCGGCGGATTCGGCCGGGCGCAGGCCGAGCGCCGGCTTGACGATCGTGCCGATGATCGGGCGCCCCGACACGCCGGTGAGGCGCTTGGAGCCCTCGATGCCGAACTGGGGGCCGGGCCATGCTTCCCCGAAGGCCGCCGGCAGCTTCAGCCCAACGATGCGGATGCCGCTGAAGCCGGCGATGGAGAAGGCGCCGCCGATGGCGATCGTCATCAGGGCGGCCAGATCGGTTCCGACGGCGGCCATCGGGAACGCGATATCCGCCTCGCCCCGGTTGAAGCGCGTATGGCCGGAAAGTCCCGGATGCGAGGATCCGAAAGCAGGCTCGCCGGTCGGCTCCAGATGCCGGATCGCGAGAACCTGCGCGGCGACGCGCGCCTTCAGTTCGGGCGTTTCGCCCGGCAGCGGCACGAAGGTTCCGGTGGATTGGTCGCTGGCGATCTTGGTGGCCAGCTTTTCGACGCTACCTGGGGTCTCGATCCGGTAGGTGAGGACGATGCGATCGTCGGTCATGTCCGTGTTCCCATGCAAGATAAGACGCGGGGAAGCGAAGAAAGCCGCTTTCCAAGGCGCCACGCTGGTATATTCTCTATACCAGTTCCAATCGCCTGCCCGTCGGCCCGCTTCCACACGCGCCGGCCCTTCCCGACAGAGGAGCGTTGATGGCCCATCCCAGCGAGCCGATCGTTCGTCGCAAGCTGTCGGCGGAGGTCTACGAGCGCCTGAAGACGATGATCACGACGGGCGAGTTGAAGCCCGGCGACCAGATGCCGTCCGAGCGCGAGCTGATGGAGCGTTTCGGCGTCGGTCGCCCGGCGATCCGCGAGGCCATGCAGGCGCTGAACGGGATGGGGCTCTTGGCGATCTCGCACGGGGAGCGCGCCAAGGTGCTCAGCCTGACGCCGCGCTCCCTGTTCGGGCAGGTGGACCGGGCGGCCGAGATCATGCTGACCACCTCGCCCGACGCCCTCGACCACCTGAAGGAGGCGCGCATCTTCTTCGAGCGCGGCCTCGTGCGGCAGGCCGCCGAGCGCGCCAAGCCCGCCGACATCGAGGCCCTGCGCGAGCTTCTGGGCCAGCAGCGGGCGGCGCTGGGCGAACCCGAAACCTTCATCCGCATCGACATGCGCTTCCACGCGCGCATCGCCGCCATTCCCGGCAATCCGATCTTCGAGGCTGTCGCCGAATCCATGCTGGGCTGGCTGCGCCAGTACCACACCGAGATGCTGATCTGGACAGGCAAGGAGAACATCACCCTCGTCGAGCACGAGGAGATTCTCGCAGCCCTCGCCCTCCGGGATCCCGACGAGGCGGAGGCGGCCATGGTCCGCCATCTCGAACGCTCCCGCTCGCTCTACATCCATCAGACCACCTGAGGGTCCAGGAGAAGGCGCGCCACGGCAAAGGGCGGCAGCGTCAGCTCGGCGCCCATTGTCTCGGGCTCGGGCAGCGCGCCTTGGGACGCGGCATCGAACGAGGCCTCGTCCAGAAGCGTGACGGATCCAGACACGGCGGCGTCCAGGCGGACGGTGCGTGTGTTCGGGGTCAGGTTGGCCAGCCAGGCGACCGTTTCGCTGTTTGCGGTCCGTGCCGCCCATCCGTCGACCGCGCTTCGGTCGCTGGAATCGAGTGCCACGCGCTGGGTCCCGCCGGCGGCCGCTAGGGCCTGGGCGACGTGGAAGGCCGGCGTGACGCTTCCGTCGCCAAGAATCAACCCGCGCGCTCCGGCAAGGCTCGCGCCCGTCCACGCCTCCACGGCCGAGCCGGCCAGACGCGCGGCATAGCCCGTGAGCCAAGCCGCGCCGAACAGGCCCCGCGCGCGCGGATCGTCGTTCGCCATTGCGATGCGCCGCCCGTCCGGGTTCGCCATCGTGCGCGAGCCGTAGGGGTTCTGGCGCATGCCGATCGTGGTCGGCCCGAGGCGGTAGGGCTTGGAGCCGATGAAACCTTGCGTCGAGCGAGTGATGAAGGGGATCGCCTCCAGCGTCTGCATCACCGACAGGTCGTCGGCGGCGTGGACGATCGGGCAGGTCGCGTGGGTGACGAAGTCGAGATCCGCCAGCGGCACGCGCTTGCGGTTGAGCTCGGTGAAGTAGCTGAACATGCCCCCGCCGAGCGTCGCGCCCGGGAAGGCCTCGCGCGCGGCGCGGTAGACTTCCTCCAGCGGCGGACAGTCGGGCCAGCGGCTGCCGGGCGGCGTCGACTGCCGATCGACGGAAGGGCCGACGACGACGGTCTGCGGGGCAAGGCCCGAGGCGGCGATCAGCTTTGCTGCCGCCGCGATCTCCGTTGCGGGCGCTTCGCGGCCGGGCACGACGAGTTCGAGGCAGCGCTCGGCCTCGGGGGCGTGGCTCGCGATGCGCGCGAAGGCAGCGAGCGCCTCCGCCCCGTGGCCGGCGAGCGGATCGAAGTGGAACAGGAGGAACTGCGGCCGGAGTTCATCCAGCCGCGCGGTCGCCGCCAGCACCGCGTCCGCCTCGTCCGGCGCGACGGCGAGGCCGAAGCGGGGCATCGGGTGCTCCAGCGCCTCGCCGATGCGGATCGCGATCGGCGCGGTATCGTCCGCAGTGGCGGGCGTGAAACGCGTCTCGTCCAGTTCGACGCTGAGGGTCACCGACTGCCGGTCGGTGACGCCGGCGTCCATCCGGTAGGGCCAGGGGAGGGCGAGCGGGCGCACATAGGTCTTGTAGGACGCGTCCGACCAGGCGCGCTGGTCCTCCATCTCGAAGGCGTCCCCCTCCATCCGGCAACGCACGCGAAGGCCGGGCGCCGCCTCGTGCGCGATCTCTCGCATGTCCTGGAACGGCTGCCAGGGGGCGATAGCCTTCGGAAACTCCGCCTCCTCGACGCGCCCGTCGGTGTGGACGACGCTGGCCGGCGTGCCGGCGACGCCCTCGATCGGGTGCAGGACGCAGAAGCCGCAGCGGTTGGTCTCGAAGGGGCGGTCGGGCAGCGCTTCCACGGCAAAGCGCAGCGTCCCGTCGGCGCGGCCCTCGATCGCGGCGGAGAAGGCGAGGCGGGCGCCATCCGGCGCTTGGCAGTCGGCCTCGTAGGAAACGCGGAAATTCTCCGCTGCTTCCTCGATGTGGAGGTTGCGGATCGGCGGTGCATAGGTGCCCCAGTCGCGGTCGCGCACCACGTAGGAGATCGCCCGGATCACCTCGTGCCCGGCAAAGCGGATCGTCCGCAGGTTTCCCGACACGAGCTCGACCGACAGGCGGCCGGCCGCAAGACGACGGACGGGGGCCGGTTCCTCGTTCGTGCCGGTGAGCTTGATCGGGTCGGCCATCCTCAGACCTCCGACGTGTCCAGCGTGCGCCCGCTCGCCGCGCTGGCATAAGCTGCCTCGACGAGGGCGAGCGTCTTCAGGTTGTCGGCTCCCGAGGTCTGCGGCTCGGTGCCGGCGCGTAAGGCGTCCACCCAGTGCCGCTGAATCAGCGCGACGCTCTCCTGGATGTTGTGCCAGGGGCGCGAGGCCCAGGCGAGGAGCGGGGGGGACACGTCCTCGTGCCGCGTGCCGGCGGGCGTCGTGACGGAAAGGCGGTAGTCTTCACCCAGGCGGATCGAGCCTTGCGAGCCGTCGATCTCCACCAGCGTCTGGGGAAAGCGCTCGGTCTCGAGCCGCGTCGCGTAGGAACAGTCGACGACCGACGAGAAGCCCGCCTCGTGGTCGAGGAGCATGGTGGCGACGTCCTCGCCGCGAATCTTGGGGTTCACGCGCTTCGTGCGCGCCGTGATGGCCCGGACGTCGCCGAACAGGAAGCGGGCGATGTCGAGCGAGTGGATGCCGAGATCCTCGATGATGAAGCGTGTCCCCTCGGCTAGATACGGCTGGCCGGCATAGACGTCGAAGGCGGAGCGGAACGACACGCGGCCGAAGAACGGGGTTCCGATCTCGCCCGTGTCGAGCGCCCGGCGCACCGCCTGGATCGGCGACTGCCAGCGGAAGTTCTCGTGCACCATCAGGGGCACGCCCGCCTTGTCGCAGGCTTCCACCATGGCACGCGCGTCCGTCATCGTCGGCGCGAAGGGCTTCTGGCAGATCACGGGTATCTTGAGCGAGGCGGCGAGTTCCACCAGCGGCCGGTGGCTCGGCGCGGTGGTGGCGATGTCGACGAAGTCGGGGCGCACCTCGCGCAGCATCGTCTCGGCATCGGCGTAGCGTTTTTCGATGCCGAACCGGTCCCCCATCTCGGCGAGGCGCGCGGGGTCGCGGTCGCAGATCGCCGCGATCGAGACGCCCGATATGTCGGCCCAGGCATGCATCTGGTTGACGGCGAAGAAGCCGCATCCGATCAGGGCGCCACGCAATTCGCTCATGGGGTTCGGCTCCGAAAACGGGAAAGGGCCGCCCCGCGCAAGGGCGGGACGGCCGTCATGGGGATACTGAAGCGATCAGGTGATGCGCTGGATCGAGGCGGCGAGCTCGTCGGCCTCGAAGACGCGCTTCCAGTCGTCGCGCATCAGCATCGGCTTGCCGAACTCGATCGCCTTGTTGCAGGCGTCGGAGAAGACGCCCGGCGTTTCCTCGAAGATCACGGCGCCCAAGACGTTCATGTGGCCGAGCAGGAAGTCGCGCGCGGCTTCCTTGGGCACGCCGCGACGCACCACCTCGTCCATCGCCTCGCGCATGACGACGAGAAGGCTAGCGCAGACGGTTTCCGACAGGCCGGGCTCGAGCAGCGCCATCTGCTCGACGGTGACGCGGTGTGAGCGCATCACCGGCGCCCAGATCACCTTGGCGACCTCTTCGCCGAGCGCATAGTGCTCCTCGGGACCCTGCATCAGGGCGGAGGTGATGTGCTGCTTGGCCGCGATGCCGCCGAAGAAGTCGCGCTTGGCGGCCGGGTCGGTCTCGTCGTTGAAGATCGGCGGATGGCAGGGATGGGTGACGAAGTAGGTGAGATCCGAGCGGTCCGGCAGGTGGCCGGCAAACGGCGCGGCGGCATCCAGGACGACGACGATCGTGCCGGGCTTGAGCTGAGCCTCGATGCCCGCCGCCACCTTGCCGATGGCGGTGTCGGGCACGGCGAGGATCACCACTTCGGCGCCCTCGAGCGCCTGATCCTGGGGCACGCAGTCGAAGCCGAGGCCCGACTTCAGGCGCTCGCGGCCGGCCTCGGACAGCTCGACGTGGCGCACGTCGAAGCGCGATCCCTTGAAGTTGCTGGCGAGCCGGTAGCCCATCTTGCCGCCGGCGCCGAAGAGCGCGATCGATGTCATGGGAGGTCCTTTCGGGGTGTTGGCGTTCAGCGGCCGAGGGCCGCCTGGCGCTGGAGAGCGATGCGCTGCTGAAGGCGCTGCTGGAACTGGTCGACCACCACGGCCGCGATGATCACGAGGCCCTTGATGACGGTCTGCCAGAAGGAGGAGACGCCCATCATCACGAGGCCGTCCGACAGGATGCCGATCACGAAGGCGCCGACGATCGTGCCCCCGATCCGGCCCCGGCCGCCCGACATCGACGTGCCGCCGAGAACGGCTGCCGCGATGGCGTTGAGCTCGAAGGTCTCGCCGGTCGCCGGATGCGAGGCGACGAGCTGCGACGACACGATGAGGCCGACGATCGCCGCACAGAAGCCGGAGAACATGTAGACGAACATCTTCGTCCGGTTGACGCGAAGACCCGACAGGGCGGCCGCGCGCTCGTTGCCGCCGACCGCGTAGATCGAGCGGCCGAGCGGCGTGCGCGCCGCGAGATAGGCCGCGCCGAGGCCGACGATGACGAGGATCCAGATCGACACGGGAACGCCGATCACCGAGCCCGCCCCGATCCAGGGGAAGCTTTGCGTTCCCCATTCGGCCGAGCCGCGAAGGTTCGGGAAGGTCGCCCCGCCCGACGACAGGAGCGCGAGGCCGCGCGCCACGTAGAGCGTGCCGAGCGTGGCGATGAAGGGCGCGACGTTGAGGCGCGTGATCAGGAGCCCGTTGACGACGCCGACGAGAACGCCGACGGCGAGCGTGATGAGGACGATCTCGGCCGTGTTGAAGAACACGGTGTAGCCGAGAAGGTCGATCGCCACGCCGTTGAGGACGAGATAGCCCGCCACCATGCCGGTGAGGCCGACGATGGAGCCGACCGACAGGTCGATGCCGCCGGTGATGATGACGAAGGTCATGCCGATCGCCAGGAACGCGTTCAGCGCCACGTGCTCGGACATGATGATGAGGTTCGCCGTCGACAGGAAGTTCGGCGCGGCGAAGGAGAAGAACGCCACCACCGCGATCAGGGCGATGAAGGTGCGCGCCTTGAGGAGGAGAAGCGTCAGCGAAACGTCGGAACCGGCGCTGGGGCTCGCGGACTGGGTGGCGGTCATCGGCTGAGCTCCGAAGCGGTGGAGGGGGCGGTCGGGCGGATGTGGCCGGCGGCAGACAGGGCGACGATCTCGGGTTCGTCGGTCTCGGCGCGCAGCCGCTCGCCGGTGACGCGCCCGTTGGACATGACGACGATGCGGTCCGACAGCTCCATCACCTCCTCGAGGTCGGAGGTGACGAAGAGGATGCCGAGCCCTTGCGCGGCCAGTTCGCGCATGACGCGGAACACCTCGGCTTTGGCGCCGATGTCGATGCCCCGGCTCGGCTCGTCCATCAGAAGCACCTTCGGCCCCGTCATCAGCGCCTTGCCGATGACGATCTTCTGCTGGTTGCCGCCCGACAGCGACGACACCGGGTTGTCGATCCCCGCGACCTTGACCGCGAGGCGCTTGACGTAGTCGCGCACCGACGCCCGTTCGGCACCCACGTCGAGATGGAAGAGCTTCGTGAAGGACGAAAGGCTCGACATCGTCATATTCTCGGCGACCGAGAGGATCTGCACGAGGCCTTCGGCCTTCCGGTCCTCCGGGATCAGCGCGATGCCGCGCTTGATGCGGCCATGGATCGAGCGGTCGGTGAGTTCCTGACCGGCGAGCGTGACGCGGCCCGTGGCACCGTCCGCCCGGCCCATGATGCAGTCGAAGAGCTCGGTGCGCCCGGCGCCCATCAACCCGTAGATGCCGACGATCTCGCCCGCCTTGAGCGTCAGAGACACGTGGTCCACCGTGAAGCCGCCGCCTTTGCGCGGCAGCGTCATGTCCTCGACGGAGAGGATTTCCGGCCCGTAGTCGTGATGCAGCGTCTTGGCGAAGTCCTTGGACGAGGAGCCGATCATGGCGCGCACGATCCAGGGCACGTCGACATCGGCCATGCCTTGAGCGCCGGTGATGCGCCCGTCGCGAAGCACCGTGATGTAGTCGCCGATGCGCACCAGCTCTTCCAGGCGGTGCGAGATGTAGACGATCGCGACCCCTTGCGCCTTCAGCTCGCGAATCACGCCGAACAGGATCTCGACTTCGGTGGCCGAAAGCGCGGAGGTCGGCTCGTCGAGGATCAGGATGCGCGCGTCCTGCGCCAAGGCCTTGGCGATCTCGACGATCTGCTGCTCGCCGATGCGAAGGTCCCCGACCGGCGTATCGGGCGCGTTGGCGTGTTCGAGACGCTTGAGAAGCGCGCGCGCCGACGTGTTCTGCGCCTTGGCGTCGATGTCGACGAAGCCGCGCGTCTTTTCCCGGCCGATGAAGATGTTCTCGGCGATCGTCATGTTCGGGAAGAGGTTGAGCTCCTGGAAGACGATGCCGATGCCGTGCTTCGAGGCCGTCGCCGTGTCGGGCAGCGACACCGGCTGACCGTCGAGGATGACCTCGCCCGTGGTCGGCTGCTCGACGCCGGCGATGATCTTCATCAACGTGGACTTGCCGGCCCCGTTCTCGCCGACAAGGACGTTGACGGCGCCTTTGCGCACGTCGAAGTCGACGCCCTTGAGCGCCTGCGTGCCCGGATAGACCTTGGTCGCGTTGCGGACGCTGAGGACGATCTCGTGGCTCAACTGCCCGCTCCCAGCTTCACGGAAACCGGCGTCACCAGGACCTTGTCGGACGCGCCGCGAAGGGTGAAGACGCCGACGACCTCGACGGGCGAGCCGACGAGCTTGTCGCGCGGCAAGTCCTTCAGCGCCCGCTCGAAGGCCTGCGTGTTGAAGGCCTTGGCGACTTCGGCATATTCGATCTGGTTGGCATAGCTCGTGAACGAGACGAAGGGCAGGACGTCGCGGATCGAGGTGCCCTTGATCACGGGGCCGAGCTGCAACGTCGCGTCGCTCTTGCCGTCGCCGTCCGTGTCCACCTCGGCGGTGGCCGCGCGCGACTGGGTGTTGGCCTCGACGATCGTGCCGGTCACCACGACGGGGAAGTTCCAGGGCGCGCCTTCGGGCACCTCGCGGTAGCCGAAGGTCTTGCCGGCCGCATCGAGCCCGCCGGCAACCGCGGCCTTGATCTCGGCGAGGGGCTTGGCCTTCTGCGTGAAGTAGGGAAGCACTTCCCCATCCCAGCGTCCGGCGATGTCGGAGCCGGCGGCGGGCTTGGCGGATGCCTGCGCCCGCGCGGCGAGCTCGGCGGTTTCCACAAACTTGCAGCCGGAAAGGGCGCTGGCGGCGCAAAGCACGGCGAACATCAGAATACGGGTCATCGCAGCCTCGAAAAACGGCGCGGAACTTCGGCCTCGGGCGCCGGACGGGCGGCTTGGCCGGAACGGGAAAGGGCGGCGCTCGTCGCGCCGCCCGTATCGAATGGTTCGGATCAGTCCTTGAGCGCGAAGGTCTCGAGCTTGTCGGCGTTGTCGCCGTTGATCAGGATGCAGTCCATCAGCTGCTTTTCCTCGACGCCCGTCTTGCCGGTGTCGAGATACTGCTTGGCCTGCTCGACGGCCAGCTGCGCCTGGCGATAGGCGGGCTGGAGGACGGTGGCCTTGATGCCGCCGTTCTTGATCGAGTCGCGAACGTCGTTGGAGCCGTCGAAGCCGACCACGATCACGTCCTTGCGGCCGGCCGCTTCCAGCGCCGCCCACGCGCCCATGGCCATCGTGTCGTTGCCCGAGATGACGCCCTTGATCTCCGGGTTGGCCTGGAGGATCGTCTGCATCTTCTCGAAGGCTTCGGTCTGGCTCCAGTTGGCCGACTGCTGGGCCACCATCTTCAGATCCGGGTACTGGTCGATCACGTCGTGGTAGCCACCCGAGCGGATGCCGGCATTGGTGTCGGCCTCGCGGCCCAGAAGCTCGGCATAGGGGCCTTCTTCGCCCATCAGCTTGACGAACTCCTCGGCGCCCAACTGCGCGCCCTGGTAGTTGTTGGAGACGATCTGCGACACGGCGATGCCGGTCTCGTTGATCTCGCGGTCGATCAGGAAGGAGGGGATGCCCGCGTCCTTGGCCTTCTGGACGGCGGCGGTGGTGGCGGCCGCGCCCGCGTTATCGAGCACGATCGCCTTGGCGCCGCGTGCGATCGCGGTGTCGAAGAGCTGGTTCTGCTTGTTGGCGTCGTCGTCGTGGACGAGGATCAGCGGCTCGAAGCCGAGTTCCTTCGCCTTGGCCGCCGCGCCTTCGGCCTCGGCCTTGAAGAACGGGTTGTCATGGCTCGGCGTGATGATCGCGATCAGGTCGGCGGCCGAAGCGGCAAGCGGCGCTGCGAACGACAGAACGGCCGCAGCCGCGACGGAGCGCATGAATTTGTTGAGCATGGTTCCTCCCAGAAGACGGGGCCGCCGGCAGACCCTTCTGCCTCAGCGCCTGCCCGAACTCCCGTCGGGCAACCCACGTCACGATCCGGAAGGAGACCTTGCACGCCCGGTGAACCTCGTCAACTGGTATGACGAGTTAACCGGTGGATACGGGGCGTCAGGAACCGTCCAGGGTGAAGCCGATCTTGAGCGTCACCTGGTAGTGGCCGACCTTGCCGTTCTCGACATGGCCGCGCGTTTCGACGACTTCGAACCAGCGCACCTTGTGCAGCGATGCGGCGGCATCCGCGAGCGCGTTCTCGATGGCCTTTTCGATCGAATCCGGTGACGATCCGACGATCTCGATCAGCTTGTAGGTATGCTCCGACATGCGTGTCCTCGTGTTGGCGATAGGGGGCCGCAGCCGAGACTGGGCGCTTCGGCACGCCCTTTGCTCGGATGCTTTCGACCGACATACCGGTAGCTAACGCACCGCTTCGATGAGTGAAGTATGAGATGGCCAATATGTCTACTACATAAGTATACATATTACCTTGGGTTTGAAATTCTCACACGACCTCCGACCAGCGAAAGCGTGGTCAACGATCAAGGGTCGCCTTTTCTCCCGTCCTTCTGCGCCATCCCAGCCCGCGACAATTTCCATTCGCATCTTGCAAACCGTTCGCAAGTGCATAATTCTCGCAACTGCAAATCAGTTTCAGGAGAAACTTGTGCGGTTCAGGCGTCTATCCCTCCTCCCCTTGCTTGCGATGATCGGGGTGGTTGCCGCCTCTCCCGCCTGGGCCGCCGAGAAGCTCAAGGTCGCCACCACCTTCACGGTGCTGGCCGATATGGCGCGCAACGTGGCCGGCGATGCCGCCGAGGTCGTCTCCGTCACCAAGCCGGGCGCCGAGATCCACAACTACCAGCCGACCCCGCGCGATCTCTTGTCGATCCGGGACGCCGATCTCGTCCTGTGGAACGGGCTCGGGCTCGAGCTCTGGTTCGAGCGCTTCTTCGCGCAACTGGGAGACAAGCCATCCGCCGTCCTGACGAAGGGTATCGAACCCATCCCGATCGGTGAGGGGCCCTACGAGGGCAAGCCAAATCCGCATGCCTGGATGTCGCCAAAGAACGCGCTCGTCTACGTCGACAACATCCGCGACGCCCTGAGCGCCCAGGATCCGGCCAATGCGGGAACCTACGCCGCCAATGCGGGCCGCTACAAGGGCGAGATCATGGCCTCCGTCGAGCCGCTGCGCGCGGCGCTCGCGAACCTTCCGGCTGACCATCGCTGGCTCGTCACCAGCGAGGGCGCTTTCAGCTACATGGCGCGCGACTTCGGCCTCAAGGAACTCTACCTTTGGCCGATCAACGCCGATGCGCAAGGAACGCCCCAGCAGGTCCGCCGCGTGATCGATACGGTGAAGGCCGACGCCATTCCGGTCGTGTTCTCCGAAAGCACCGTATCGCCCGATCCGGCGATGCAAGTCGCCCGCGAGACCGGCGCGCGCTACGGCGGCGTTCTTTATGTCGATTCCTTGAGCGAGGAGGGCGGGCCGGTGCCGACCTATCTCGACCTCCTGCGCGTGACGACGCAGACGATCGCCGCGGGGTTCGGGTCGTGAGCGCGCACGCAGGCATCGAGGCGACCGGCCTGACGGTGGTTTATCGCAACGGCCACACCGCGCTGCGCGATGCGAGCTTTCGCGTGCCCCGCGGCTCGATCACGGCGCTCGTCGGCGTCAACGGCGGGGGCAAGTCCACCTTGTTCAAGGCCGCGCTCGGCTTCGTTCCGGCGACCCATGGCCATGTCGCGATCCTCGGAAACCCGGTCGCGGAGGCACTGAAGCGCAACCGCATCGCCTATGTCCCGCAAAGCGAGGAGATCGATTGGAACTTCCCCGTTCTCGTCGAGGACGTCGTGACCATGGGTCGCTACGGCCACATGGGCTGGCTGCGCAGGCCCAAGCGCGAGGACCGCGAGAAGGTCGATGCAGCGCTGTCGCGCGTCGGCATGGAGGCCTTCAAGCGGCGCCAGATCGGCGAGCTTTCGGGCGGCCAGAAGAAGCGGGTGTTCCTGGCCCGGGCGCTCGCCCAGGAGGCCGAGGTCATCCTTCTCGACGAGCCCTTCACCGGCGTCGACCTGCGTACGGAGGACGCGATCGTCGCTCTCCTCAAGGACCTTCGCGCGGACGGGCGCGCGATGCTGGTCTCGACCCACAACCTCGCCGCCGTGCCCACATTCTGCGACCGGGCGGTGCTCGTGAACCGGACGGTGCTGGCGAGCGGCCCGACGGCGGAGGTCTTCACATCGGCCAACCTGGAGCGCGCCTTCGGCGGGGTCCTTCGTGCCAGCCCGATCGTTCCGTCCGACGACCCCGGCGAGCCGGACTTCCAGCCGGTCGGAGCGCTCGCGTGATCGCCGCCGCGCTGGAGCCCTTCTCCTACGACTACATGACCAACGCGATCTGGGTCTCGACCCTCGTCGGCGGCGTCTGCGCCTTTCTGTCGGCCTTCGTGGTGCTGAAGGGCTGGTCGCTAATCGGCGACGCCCTGTCCCATTCCATCGTTCCGGGCGTCGCCGGCGCCTACATGCTGGGCCTGCCCTTCTCGATCGGCGCCTTCCTGTCGGGCGGTCTCGCCGCCGTCGCCATTCTCCTGATCTCGCGCGTTTCGCGGCTGAAGGAGGATGTGGTGATCGGCCTGATCTTCACCACCTTCTTCGGCCTCGGCCTGTTCATGGTGTCCGTGTCGCCCGTGGCGGTGGATATCCAGGCCATCGTTCTCGGCAACATCCTGGCCGTGACGCCCGCCGACACGCTGCAACTCGTCCTGATCTCGGTGGTAACACTTGTCATCCTTCTCCTGTCCTGGCGAAGCCTGATGGCCGTGTTCTTCGACGAGGACCACGCCCGCACCCTCGGCCTGCGCCCGACGGCCCTGCGCATCCTGTTCTTCACGCTCCTCAGCGCCTCGACCGTCGCCGCCATGCAGACGGTCGGTGCCTTTCTCGTCGTCGCCGCCGTGGTGACGCCGGGCGCGACGGCCTATCTCCTGACCGATCGCTTCGGCCGGATGATCGCGCTGTCCGTCCTGATCGGGGCGCTGACGAGCTTTTTCGGCGCCTATTTCAGCTACTTCCTCGACGGGGCGACGGGCGGCATCATCGTGCTTCTCCAGACCACGCTGTTTCTTCTCGCCTTCGTCTTCGCCCCGCGTCACGGGATCCTGGCTGCGCGCCGGCGCGCCGCTCGTACGCTGGAGGAGGCTACGGCATGAGCACCGAACTTCTCCTGTTCCCGTTCGAGGTCGATTTCATGCGCAACGCCTTTCTGGCGGGCGCGATGATCGCCGTGCCGTGCGCGCTCCTGTCCTGCTTCCTGGTGCTCAAAGGCTGGTCGCTGATGGGAGACGCGGTGTCCCACGCCGTTCTGCCGGGCATCGTCCTCAGCTACATCGCCGGCCTGCCGCTGGCGCTCGGCGCTTTCGCCAGTGGCCTCCTCTGCGCGGCGGGTGCCGGGTTCCTGAAGAACAACAGCCGCATCCGGCAGGACACGGCGATGGGCGTCGCCTTCGCCGGCATGTTCGCGCTCGGCCTCGTCCTCCACACCAAGGTGCGCACCGCGCTCCATCTCGACCACATCCTGTTCGGCGATCTTCTGGGGCTCGTGCCCGCCGATCTCTGGGAGATCGGGCTGATCGCGCTTCCCGTCGGCCTGTTCGTCGTCTTTTCCTGGCGGAGCCTCGTTCTTCACAGCTTCGACGCTGTGCAGGCGCAGGTTTCAGGCCTGCCGGTCCGGCTTCTGCACTATGGACTCCTCGCGGCGCTTTCGGCGGCGATCGTCGCCTCGATGCAGGCGGTCGGCATCATCCTCGTGGTGGCGCTCCTGATCGCGCCGGGGGCGACCGCCTTTCTTCTGACGCGCTCCTTCGGCGCGATGCTCCTCGTCGCCGTCCTCTTCGCGCTTCTGGCTTCTACGATCGGCATCTACCTGTCGTTCTTCCTCAACAGCGCCTCGGCGCCGACCGTGGTCCTGACGATGAGCGCGGGGTGGATCGCGGCGCTCCTCTTTGGCCGCAGGCCGCGCGCGGCCGATGCCACGGAACCCGCCGGGATTGTTCCCGGGCCCGCCTCCCGCTAAGCAGGACGGGCAGGGAGCCTTGGGAGGGGCGGGGATGAACCGAATCGATCTGGACGGTCAGGTCGCCGTCGTGACCGGAGGCGCGCAGGGTATCGGATTTGCCGTCGCGCAACGCCTCGTGGCGTCCGGCGCGCGCGTCAGCCTTTGGGACACCAACACGGCGGTCCTGAGCCAAGCGCAAGCCGCGCTCGGGGATGCGGCTTCGATCCAGAGCGTCGACATCACCGATCTCGACGCCCTCGGCCGCGCCCATGCGATGGTCGAGATGCAGGTCGGGCCGGTCTCGATCCTCGTCAACTCCGCCGGGATCGCCGGCACCAATGCCAGCCTCGACGAATACGACCCCGCCGAATGGCGCCGCGTCGTCGAGATCAACCTGAACGGCACGTTCTACGTCAACCGGACCGTGGTGCCCGGCATGAAGGCGCGCGGATACGGGCGCATCGTCAATATCGCGTCCATCGCCGGCAAGGAAGGCAACCCGAACCTTTCCGCCTATTCGGCGGCGAAGGCCGGGGTGATCGGGCTCACTAAGTCGCTCGGCAAGGAACTGGCGAAATACGACATCGCAGTGAACGCGATCACGCCGGCCACCGCCAACACGCGCATCCTCCAAACGCTGACGCCCGAGTTCATCGACTACATGCTGGTGCGCATTCCGCGCGGCCGCTTCCTGGAAGTCGAGGAGGCCGCCGCCATGGTCGCCTGGCTCGTTTCCAAGGACAACTCGTTCACCACCGCCTCGGTCTTCGACCTGTCGGGCGGCCGAGCCACCTACTAGCCCAAGGATCTCATCGAAATGAAACTTCTGCGTGTCGGCCAGAAGGGCCAAGAGCGGCCCGCCATCCGACTCGAGGACGGATCGCTGCGCGATCTGTCCGGCGTCGTCGACGACATCGCGGGCGACGTGCTGACGCCCGAAGGTCTGGCGAAGATCCGCGCGGCCGACCACGCCGCTCTGCCGACCCTCGGATCGGACGAGCGCATCGGCCCGTGCGTCGGGCGCGTCGGCAAGTTCATCTGCGTCGGTCTGAACTATGCCGACCACGCCGCCGAAAGCGGCATGGCGGTGCCGTCCGAGCCGGTTCTCTTCATGAAGGCGACGAGCGCCATCGTCGGGCCGAACGACGACGTCGTGATCCCGAAGAACTCGATCAAGCCGGACTGGGAGGTCGAGCTCGGTATCGTGATCGGGCGCGAGGCGCGCTATGTCGAGGAAGCGGACGCCCTTGACCATATCGCCGGCTACTGCGTCGTCAACGACATCTCCGAGCGGCATTTCCAGACCGAGCGCGGCGGGCAATGGGTCAAGGGCAAGTCGGCCGACACGTTCGGCCCGATCGGCCCCTGGCTGGTGACGCCCGACGAGGTGGCCGACCCGCAAGGCTTGTCCATGTGGCTGGAGGTCGACGGCCACCGCTACCAGGACGGCTCGACGAAGACGATGGTCTTCGGCGTCGCCCACCTCGTCCACTACATCTCGCAATTCATGAGCCTGCAGCCGGGCGACGTCATCACCACCGGCACACCGCCGGGCGTCGGCATGGGGCTGAAGCCAGAGCCCGTCTGGCTGAAGCCCGGCAATGTCATGCGCCTCGGCATCGAGGGGCTGGGCGAGCAGCAGCAGAGCGTTCGCGCCTACGAGGGCTGAAAAGCCCTTCGCTCGAAAAGAAACGGCCGGCGGGAGCGATCCCGTCGGCCGTTCGCGCATTTCAAAGAACTATGGACGTCTTTCTCAATTTCGAAGCCTCATCGCTCGCCAAGGGGAGCTACCCGATCGAAGTGGCCTGGGTGTTCGAGGACGGCGCGGGTGAAAGCCACCTGATCCGGCCGGCGGACGGCTGGACCGACTGGGACGAGGGCGCGGCGGCGATCCATGGGATCTCGCGCGCCGAACTTCTCGAGACGGGCACCGCGCACGACGAGGTCGCACGGCGGATGGTCGCCGCGCTGTCCGGCCACGCGCTCTACGCCAGCGCGCCCTCCTGGGACGGGAAATGGCTCAGTGTCCTCCTGCGCGCGGCCGGCCTGCCGCGTCATGCCCTGCGCCTCCGCGACACGGAAGACGCGCGCACCCAAGCCGTCGCGTGCCATCTTGGACCGGAACGGGTGGAAGAGGCCCGCGCGCTTCTTGAGGAAATCGAAGATCAAGCCCGCAAGGCCGTGCCCGCGCACCGGGCGCTCGCCGACGCCGAGCGCGAGCGCCAGCTCTGGCTGGAGGCGACGCGCCGGGCGAAGGCCATGGCCTGAAGCGGTTCCCGTGAAAGCCGAGCGGGCTCTCGCGTCAGGAGAATGCGAGGGGGCCGGGAGCTACAGTCCGAGCGCCGAAAGGTCCGGCCCCACCGGGACGATGCCGTTGGGGTTGAGGCTCCGGATCGAATAATAGCCGCGCTTGATGTGGTCGATCGACACCGTGTCGCGGATGCCGGGAACGGCGAGCATATGGGCGAGAAAGGCCGACAGGGTGGGATAGTCCGCCAGTCGCTGCCGGTTGCACTTGAAGAGGCCGTGATAGGCCGCGTCGAAGCGGATGAGCGTGACGAAGAGACGGATGTCGGTTTCCGTCAGTCGCCCGCCGAACAGGAACGGACCGTTTCCCCTCAAACGCTCCCCCATCGCATCCAGCGCCTCGAAGACCTGCGCATAGGCTTCGTCATAGGCTCCTTGCGTCGTCGCGAAGCCGGCGCGGTAGACGCCGTTGTTGAGCCGCGGATAGATCCAGTCGTTGAGCGCGTCGATCTCGGGTCCGAGATCGGCGGGGCAAAGGTCGATCGCATCGCTCGCCAGGGCACCGAAGCCGGAGTTCAGGATGCGCAGGATGTCGGCCGACTCGTTGTTGACGATCGTGCCGCGCACCTTGTCCCACAGCACCGGCACGGTGGCTCGGCCGTTCGCATGGGGGTCGGCGCGGGTGTAGAGCTCGTGCAGATAGCTCGCGCCGTTGACCTCGTCCGCCGTCGAGCCGTCGCCCGCGCCGAAGCGCCAACCCTCAGTGCCCAGTTCCGGCCGCACCACGGACACCGAGATCGCGTCCTCCAGGCCCTTGAGGCGGCGGGCGATCAGGGTGCGCGAGGCCCAGGGGCAGATCAGCGCGACGTAGAGGTGATAGCGGCCTCGCTCCGCCGGAAAGCCGCCGTCGCCGGTCGGGCCGG
The DNA here is from genome assembly GCF_903970965.1 of Aureimonas sp. ME7. Classification (GTDB taxonomy): domain Bacteria; phylum Pseudomonadota; class Alphaproteobacteria; order Rhizobiales; family Rhizobiaceae; genus Aureimonas. Next base: position 67,142 of record NZ_CAJCKW010000013.1, read on the forward strand.
GGGCACCGTCCGGGGTGACGAAATGGCGGAAGCTCGAAGTCTGGCGCACGAAGCCGCCTTTCGCGTCCACGCCCTGGACAGGCTGCCAGTTTTCCGTCCACTTGCCGTCCACCAGCATGGGTTCAAGCCTTTCGAAGGGTGATGCCGATGCCGGCGGGGTCGGAGAAAAGGAGCGTGTCGCCGGTGCGCGCGATCGTGGTCCCGGCGGAAAGAAGCGCGGCCTCCGCGCGGCCGAAGCTCGGCTCGTCCTGCGCCAGGATCTCGAACGAGCGAAGGCCGGTCGTGCCGCCGGCTCTCGGCCCCGCGCCCCGGCTCGTCCAGGCGTTGAGGCCGATGTGATGGTGGTAGCCGCCGGCCGACAGGAAGGCGGCGCCCGCCATGCGCTGCATCGGGTCGAGCCCGAGCGCATCGCGATAGAAATGCGCGGCCGCGTCCACCGCCCCGACGCGAAGGTGGATGTGGCCGACGATCGTGCCGGCGGGCGCAGCCGCGAAGGGCCGGGAGGCGCCGGCCGCCATCAGGTCCTCGAAATCGAGCGGGTCGCTCACCATCGCCAGCGTCTCGCCGTTTCGCGGCCATTCGCCCCGCGGCCGATCGGCATAGATCTCGATCCCGTTGCCTTCGGGGTCGGCGAGATACAGCGCCTCGCTGACGCCGTGGTCGGACGCGCCCTGGACGGGGATGCGGCTCGAGGCGGCATGACGGAGCCAGCCGCCGAGATCGGCGCGCGTCGGCAGGAGGAAGGCGGTGTGGAAAAGGCCGGCGGATCGCGGCGATTCGACGGACGCGCCCGGCTCGTGAACGAGCTCCAGGAGCGTCCGGTCGCCGACGCCGAGGCGCTGCGCCCGGCCGTCCCGCCCCTGGTCCGCCAGTCCGAGCGCTTCGCCGTAGAAAGCGGCGACGCGACCCGGATCGCGCACGGCGAGCGACACCGCGCCGATATGAAGCGGCGCGTCGGCGGCGGTGGGTTCTGGCTGCGGCATGGCGGCGCTCCGGGCGATGCGCGGCCCGCGATGGGCCGGCACCCGGAGAGATAGTCCGGCGAACGGGGCGCGCCCTAGCCCCGTTCCGGTGAACGGTCAGTCCTCGACGAGGATGGTTCCCGCCACCTCGATGCCGAAGCCGGTCAGGCCGACATAGGCACGCTCGTGCGTCGCCAGCACCGAGATCGAGCGAACGCCGAGATCGCGCAGGATCTGCGCCCCGACGCCGACCTCGCGCCAACGCTGCTGGCGCACCCGTGCGCTCGCGTGGCGCTCGCCGTCGGTGACCGGCTCGCCGGGGGTGGGGGCGGCTTCGATCGGGTCGACCTCGGGCGTGCGCAGGAGCATCAGGATGCCCTGGCCCCGGTCGCGCAGCTTGTCCACCGCCAGCTCCACCCAGTTCGGCCGGCCGCGCACCTTGGCGAAAAGGTCGTTGACGGGCTGCTCGCGGTGGATGCGGGTCGGCACCTTCTCGGCGTAGCGCACGTCTCCGAACACGGCGACGACGTGCTGCATGTCGTCGAACGGCGTCTCGTAGACGCGAACGCGCCCCTTCAGGCCGCCGATCAGCATCTCTTCCTCGCGCACGCAGGTCACGAAGCTTTCGCGCCGGATGCGGTAGGAGATGAGGTCCTCGATCGAGACGATCCTGAGGCCATGCTCCTTGGCGAAGGGAATGAGCTCGGGCAGGCGCTTCACCGTGCCGTCGTCGTTGACGACCTCGGCGAGCACGCCCACCGGCGGCAGGCCAGCCAGCGTCGCCAGGTCCGTTCCCGCTTCCGTGTGGCCGGAGCGGGTGAGCACGCCCCCTTCGCGCGCGATCAGCGGAAACATGTGGCCGGGGCGCAGGAAGTCCGAACCCGGCACGTTGTCGTTGGTGAGCGCACGCGCCGTGTTGGCGCGCTCGTCGGCCGCGATGCCGGTGGTCATGCCGACCCGGTAGTCCACCGACACGGTGAAGGCGGTGCGCATCGGATCGAGATTGTTGGCCACCATCGGCGGCAGGTTGAGGCGATGGGCGCGCTCGCCCGTCATCGGCACGCACAGGATGCCGCTCGTGTGGCGGATCATGAAGGCCATCTTCTCCGGCGTGGCCTTGGCGGCCGCCATGATCAGATCGCCCTCGTTCTCGCGGTCGGTGTCGTCCACCACCACCACGAGTTCGCCCGCTGCGATCGCGGCGACCGCATCCTCGACCTTGTCCAGTTCCATCGCTCGTGATCCCAGCCTCGTTACCAGCCGTTTAGAGGGAGACGGAGGCCCGATCAACGGCGACGCGTGCGTTCGGCTCGTCAGCCCCGCCCGCGATAGGTCGGAACGCCCTGGTCGGGCAGGAAGGCGCCCTCGGGCGGCGCGCCCGTCTGCCAGAACACGTCGATCGGAATGCCGCCGCGCGGATACCAGTAGCCGCCGATGCGCAGCCAGAGCGGATGGGTGGCCTCCACGATGCGCCGGCCGACCTCCACCGTGCAGTCCTCGTGAAAGGCGCCGTGGTTGCGAAAGCTCGTGAGGAACAGCTTCAGCGACTTCGATTCCACCAGCCGTTCGTCCGGCGCGTAGTCGATCACGAGATGAGCGAAGTCGGGTTGGCCGGTGACCGGGCAGAGCGAGGTGAATTCCGGGCAGGTGAAGCGCACGATCGCGGGCGCGCCGGGCCGGCGCTGGAAGGGGACGGTCTCGAGGACCGCTTCGTCCGGCGAGGCGGCGGGGCGCGCGTCGACGCCGAGCTGGGTCAGGGATAGGTCGGCCATGGGGGCTCCGATGGGATGACGGGTTGCCCGGCGGGTAACCGCAGCGGCGTGTCGTTTCAATGGCGGATTCCATCCCTCACGCCGGTTGCAAGTTTGCGTGAACATTCGTAAGCCACCATCCAGCCAGGCCGGGCCCCTCTGGCAGCTACCGCGTAGCTGCGATGTCGGACTGGCGGACGATCCCGTCTGCATTCCATGCCGCCGAGATGTTCGCCTCCGCCCAAGACCTTGAGCGGAACGCCGGAGCCTCGACGCACGGATCGCATGTTTCCGTTCGCGGTCAGGAAAGGCCCCGCATGTTCGAACTTCTCACACCCGAAGGGTGGCTGGCGCTCGGCCAGATCATCATCATGGACGTCGTCCTGGCGGGCGACAACGCCATCGTCATCGGCCTCGCGGTCGCGGGCCTGCCCGCGGACCAGCGAAAGAAGGCCATCTTCTGGGGCATCGCGGCCGCCACGGCCTTGCGCATCGCCTTCACGCTGGTCGCGACGCAGCTTCTGGGCATTTTCGGCCTCCTGCTCGCCGGCGGTCTCCTGCTTCTCTGGGTCTGCTGGAAGATGTGGTCAGAGCTGCGCGCCGGCGACCACGATGCGGAAGGCGAGGCGGCCTTGAACGGCGCTCAAACGGGCGCTCCGCGCAAGACGCTCGGCCAAGCCACGCTGCAGATCATTCTCGCCGACGTTTCCATGTCGCTCGACAACGTGATCGCGGTCGCAGGCGCTGCGGAAGGGCACCATTGGTCGCTGCTTGCCTTCGGCCTTCTTCTTTCCATCGCCCTGATGGCGCTGGCAGCGAACTTCATCGCCAAGCTCCTCAACCGTCACCGCTGGATCGCCTATGTCGGCCTGGCCGTGATCCTCTTCGTCGCCGTGCAGATGGTTCTGAAGGGTCTCGTCCAGGTGTATCCGCCGCTCGGCGAATACATTCCCTTCGCCGTGGAGGACACGGCGCAGCCCGCGCTTCCCGCAGGCTCGCAAGGGACGGGCGAGGGCGCCGTGCCGGCCACGCCCCCGGCCCAGTAGCATTTCCCAAGCGGGGACGGGGCGGATCGCCCCGTCCTCGCTTCGTTTCCCGCCTCTTTCAGGCATCCCCTCTACCCGCTCCTTCGCCGCATGCTAGATGCGAAACCCGATCCTTTCGGGTCGCGGCGAATTTCGGGTTGGAACACATGCTCTTGTCAGATGCCGTCGGGCTGGTCGGCGTGGCGGCCTATCTCTGCGCCTACGGCCTTCTGCAGTTCGAGAAGCTGAGGAGCGGCGACACGGCCTATCTTCTCCTCAACGCCGCCGGATCGGTGCTGATCCTCGTCTCGCTCGTCGGCAGCTTCAACCTGCCGTCCTTCGTGTCGCAGTCCTTCTGGCTGCTTTTCACCCTCGTCGGCTTCTACCGGGTTCGTATCGGGCGACGGGGACGCCCGATCCTGGACGCGGTGCCCGAACCCGACGTGCGGCCGGCGATCCAGAGCCTGTCTCCGGACAAGGCTCCTTTGGAAGCGGACGAAGTGCGATGACCGGCGCGTCCGAACGTCGGAGCGTCATCCGGTTCGGCAAGGCCGGCTTCACCAGGGCCGAGCGCGACCTGCCCGCCGAAACGGCGGTCGCCATCTCGGTGAACGGCTCCACCCATGCGGTGATGATGGCGACGCCGGATCATGTCGAGGACCTGGGGATCGGCCTCGCGCTCAACGAGCGGATCGTCGCGCAGGCGTCCGAGATCGAGCGCATCGAGATCGAAGCCTCCGAGATCGGGATCGATTGTCGCCTTTGGCTCTCACCTGCGCGAGGCGCGGGCTATGTCGCCCGACGGCGCCAGATGACGGGGCCCGTCGGCTGCGGACTTTGCGGGGTGGAAAGCCTGGAGCTCGCCGCGCCCGAACTTCCCGTCGTCGCATCGACGCTCCGCCTCCCGCCGGCCGCGATCGCGGATGCGATGCGTGCGATGACCGAGCGCCAGAGCCTCGGGCGGCAGACACGCGCCGTCCATGCCGCTGCCTTCGCCCGGAGGGACGGCGAGGTCGTCGTGGTGCGCGAGGACGTCGGGCGTCACAACGCGCTCGACAAGGTCACCGGCCATCTGGCGCGAGGAGGCATCGCGCCTGCGGGCGGGTTCCTCGTGCTGACGAGCCGCGTCTCCGTGGAACTCATTCAGAAGGCGGCCGTCATGGGCTGCGAGCTGATCGCGGCCGTATCGGTGCCGACGCTCCTGGCGGTGCGCGAGGCGGAGCGGGCCGGCATCACCCTCGTGGCCGTGGTGCGTGGGGAGGAGTTCGAGGTCTTCACGAACCCCGAGCGGATCGTCGGAGCGTTGGGCGCGCTCTGAACGGCCTGCGAAATTTTGGGGCGGAGGGCTTGTGATGCTCTTTCGCCACAGTGATCCCCTTCCCATATTCCCAGCAGCGGCCGGCTTTCGGGCGGCCGACTCCACGCTTTTTCGCGCGCATGCCGCTTCGGGTGCCCCGCGAGACAAGGAGACCAACGCATGGACATGGAAAAATATACCGACCGGGTTCGCGGCTTCATCCAGGCCGCGCAGACGCTGGCGATGGCGCGCGACCACCAGCAGTTCCTGCCCGAACATCTCCTGAAGGTTCTGGTCGACGATTCCGAAGGGCTCGCCTCCGGCCTGATCGAACGCGCCGGCGGTCGGCCGAAGGACGTGCGCCTTGGCGTCGATGCGGCGCTCGATGCCCTGCCCAAGGTGTCGGGCGGCAACGGCCAGATCTATCTGGCGGCTCCCACGGCCAAGGTCTTCACGACCGCCGAGGAGATCGCCAAGAAGGCGGGCGACAGTTTCGTCACCGCCGAGCGGCTCCTGCTCGCGCTGGCGCTGGAGAAGAGCGCCAAGACGTCCGATATCCTGGCCAAGGCCGGCGTGACACCGCAGGGGCTGAATTCGGCGATCGAGGCGATCCGCAAGGGGCGCACGGCCGACACCGCGTCTGCGGAGCAGGGCTACGATGCGCTCAAGCGCTATGCCCGCGACCTGACCAAGGACGCGCGCGAAGGCAAGCTCGACCCGGTGATCGGGCGCGACGACGAGATTCGCCGCACGATCCAGGTTCTGTCCCGCCGCACCAAGAACAACCCGGTTCTGATCGGCGAGCCCGGCGTCGGCAAGACGGCGATCGCCGAAGGCTTGGCGCTGCGCCTCGTCAATGGCGACGTGCCGGAGTCCCTCAAGGACAAGCAGCTGATGGCGCTCGACATGGGCGCGCTCATCGCCGGCGCGAAGTATCGCGGCGAGTTCGAGGAGCGGCTGAAGTCCGTCCTGTCGGAGGTGACGGCGGCCGACGGCGGCATCATCCTCTTCATCGACGAGATGCACACGCTGGTGGGCGCGGGCAAGGCGGACGGGGCAATGGACGCGTCCAACCTCCTCAAACCCGCGCTGGCGCGCGGCGAGCTTCACTGCGTCGGCGCCACCACGCTCGACGAGTATCGCAAGCATGTCGAAAAGGACCCGGCGCTCGCGCGGCGCTTCCAGCCCGTCTTCGTCTCCGAGCCGAGCGTCGAGGACACGATCTCGATCCTGCGCGGATTGAAGGAGAAGTACGAGCAGCACCACAAGGTGCGCATCTCGGACTCGGCCCTGGTGGCCGCCGCGCAGCTGTCGAACCGCTACATCACCGACCGTTTCCTGCCCGACAAGGCGATCGACCTCGTGGACGAGGGCGCCGCGCGCCTGCGCATGGCGGTCGATTCCAAGCCCGAGGCTCTGGACGAGATCGATCGGCGCATCGTGCAGCTGAAGATCGAGCGCGAGGCGCTCAAGAAGGAGAACGACGACGGGGCGCGTTCGCGCCTGGAGCGTCTGGAAGGCGAGCTTGCCAACCTTGAGGAGGAAAGCGACCGGCTGACCACGTCCTGGCAGGCAGAGAAGTCCAAGCTCGGGCTGGCCGCCGATCTCAAGAAGCGGCTCGACGAAGCGCGCAACGAACTCGCCATCGCCCAGCGCCGCGGCGAGTTCCAGCGCGCGGGCGAGCTCGCCTATGGCGAGATCCCTCAGCTGGAGCGCGAGCTGACGGAAGCGGAAAGCGCCGGTAGCCAGGGCTCCATGGTCGAGGAGACCGTGACGGCCGACCATGTCGCGCAGGTCGTCTCCCGTTGGACCGGCATTCCCGTCGACCGGATGATGCAGGGCGAGCGCGAGAAGCTCCTGTCGATGGAGGATGCGCTCGCCAAGCGCGTCGTAGGGCAAGGGGAAGCGGTGCAGGCGGTCTCCAAAGCCGTCCGGCGCGCGCGCGCCGGCCTGCAGGATCCGAACCGGCCGATCGGCTCGTTCATCTTCCTCGGGCCGACCGGTGTCGGCAAGACCGAGCTCACCAAGGCGCTCGCGCGCTTCCTGTTCGACGAGGACACGGCGCTGGTGCGCATCGACATGTCGGAGTTCATGGAAAAGCATTCCGTGGCCCGGCTGATCGGCGCGCCTCCGGGCTATGTCGGCTACGAGGAGGGCGGCGTCCTGACCGAAGCGGTGCGGCGCCGGCCCTATCAGGTGATCCTCTTCGACGAGATCGAAAAGGCGCATCCGGACGTCTTCAACGTCCTCCTCCAAGTGCTCGACGACGGGCGGCTGACGGACGGGCAGGGGCGCACGGTCGATTTTCGCAACACGCTGATCGTGATGACCTCCAACCTCGGCGCCGAGTACCTGACGAGCCTTCGCGACGATCAGGATGTGGGTGAAGTTCGCACCCAGGTGATGGACGTCGTGCGCTCGGCCTTCCGGCCGGAGTTCCTCAACCGCGTCGACGAGATCATCCTGTTCCATCGCCTCAAGCGCGCGGAAATGGGGGCGATCGTCGACATCCAGATGCAGCGGCTCGAAAAGCTTCTGGAGGAGCGCAAGATCGCGATCGAGCTCGACGAGACGGCCCGCGAATGGCTGTCGGAGCGGGGCTACGATCCGGCCTACGGCGCGCGTCCCTTGAAGCGGGTGATCCAGCGCGAGGTGCAGGATCCGCTCGCCGAGAAGATCCTTCTCGGGCAGATCAAGGACGAGGACCGGGTGAAGATCTCGTCCGGTACGGACCGGCTGAACTTCTACGTCGTCGGCTCCAAGGCCGGGGCGGAAGGGGACAGGGTCGCGGCCTGACGGATCGCGATGCCCGACATGCGAAAGGGGGCGGCTCCCGCGAGCCGCCCCCTTTTGTTCGTCGTCATCAGTAGTAGGCGACGCCGTAATAGTCGTTGACGCGGCGCCCATAGTCCGGATCGGCCCAGCTCGGGCGATCCGCCTCGCCGTAACGCGGCGCGGCGTTGAGCTGGTCGATCGTCAGCCCGACGACGTAGCCGCCCTGGCGCTCGTCGTATTTCAGGACTTCCCAGGGCAGCGGGTGGTATTCCTCGCCGATCCCGAGGAAGCCGCCGAAGCTCATGATGGCGTATTTCACGCGGCCGTCTCGCTTGCCGATGACGACGTCGTAGATGTGGCCGAGATTGTCGCCGTCCGTGTTGTAGACGCGGGTGCCGTTGACGCGGCTGGCCTCGATGGCGTCCGCGCCGACTTCGACTTCGGACGTGGTGCCGGTTCCAAGCGTGGAGGACATGGATCTCGTCTCCGTTCCTGTTTGTCTCAAGGTGTGAAACGGAACGGGGCCGGTGCCGTTCCCTTTTTCCCCGGCATAGGACGCGGCGCGGGGCGCAATCCGAGGATGACGAACTCATGAAAACGATCGATCTGCCCGGCGGCATCACCGTGCCCGCCCTCGGCCAAGGCACCTGGATGATGGCCGAGGGCAACGCGCCGCGCGAGCGCGAAATCGAAGCGCTGCGCGCCGGAATCGACCTCGGCATGACGCTGATCGACACGGCCGAGATCTACGGCGACGGGGCATCCGAGGTTCTGGTCGGCGAGGCCATCCGCGATCGGAGGGACGAGGTGTTCCTGGTGTCCAAGGTCGCCCCGTCCAACGCCTCGCGCGAGGGAACGCGGCGCGCCTGCGAAGCGAGCCTCCAACGGCTCGGCACCGACCGGCTGGACCTCTACCTCCTCCACTGGCGGGGTCGCCATCCCCTGAGCGATACCGTCGCGGCGATGGAGGACCTCGTTTCGGCCGGCCGGATCGGCCGCTGGGGCGTGTCGAACTTCGACCTCTCGGACATGGAGGAACTCGTCGCCGTTCCCGGCGGCGCGAACTGCGCGGTCAACCAGATCCTCTACAATCTGGAGGAGCGCGGTCCCGAATTCGATCTCCTGCCCTGGCAGGCCGAGCACGGCATCCCGGTCATGGCCTATTCTCCGGTCGGGCAGGGCGGCGCGCTTCTGGAAGACGACACGCTGGCGGCGGTCGCCGAGCGCCATGTGGCGAGCCCCGCCCGTATCGCTCTGGCCTTCCTGCTCCAGCGCCCCGGCGTCATCGCCATTCCGAAGGCGGCGACGCGCGGCCACGTCGAGGACAATGCCGCCGCGGCCGGTCTCGAACTCGACGCGGACGATCTCGCGGCCCTGGAGGAAGCGTTTCCCGCGCCGACCTGCAAGGTCCCGCTCGCGATGATCTGAACGCATGGGAGGCGCCGCGTCGCTTCACACCCTGTTCATGCACGCGGCGTTAACCATCTTCGGACCAGCATTACGCCCTATTTGCCTGCCAGGCGTTGCCGGTGCGGCGTATGAGGAGAAGGCAAGGACATGGCCAAGCGAGCGGTGCGGGTGATGGCCCTTCTGATGGCCGGCCTTTGCATGGGCGCATCCCCGGGCTTGGCGCAGCGCTACGATCCCGGCTACGATGACTACGGACCGGGCACGGAAAGCTTCGTCGACGAGTTCGGCAATGTCGTCACCGTGGATTCCTACGGCCGGGTGATCGCGGTGGAGCGTCCGCGGCGCGGGCAGCGGGCCGAGCGGCACGGCTACGGGGCGCCCTCCGGGCCCGTGGTCCTGGAAGGTCGGGCGGGCGACGTGCCGCCGGGCGTCGAGTACGGTGTGCCCTCCGCCGAGCCCTATGACGACTACCGCGACGCGCCGGTGGAACAGCAGCCCTTGCCCCCCGCTGGTGCCTGGGATCAGGCGGGCCTGCCGGACGGCGGCACCACGGGCTCGATCGCGCCCTCCGACGGGTTCGGCAACGATCCCCTGACCGGCAACGGCCGTCTCGAAGGCCAGACCATGATCGAGACCGACCCGGCGCCCAAAGTGGCCGGGCCGAAGGGCAAGAACGCCAAGGCCGAGATCGCCGCGCTCCAGGTCCTGCTCGACCGCGCCGGCATCTCGCCGGGGGTGATCGACGGGCGCATGGGCGGCAATGTCGACAAAGCGGTCGCCGCCTATACCGAGATGACCGGCCGCACCATCGACGCCACCAACGCCCAGTCGCTCATGGAAGAGTTGATGGCGACTGGCGGGCCGGCGGTGGTGTCCTACGAGATCACCAACGAGGACGTCGGCGGCCCCTATGTCGCGGCCATCCCCGAGGACTACGCGCACAAGGCGGCGCTGCCCGCGATGAGCTACGAGCGCGTGACCGAGATGCTGGGCGAGCGCTTCCACATGGACGAGGCCTATCTCAAGGAGATCAATCCGGGCGCCGACTTCACCCGCCCCGGCACGATCATCAAGGTCATGGCGACGGGCGAGAACATCACGGGCGTCGAAGTCGCGCGCATCGTTGCCGACAAGGGGCGCGAGCAGGTTCGCGCCTACGACGCCACCGGGCGGCTGGTCGCGGCCTATCCCTCCTCGATCGGGTCGACCTCGACGCCCTCGCCGTCGGGCACCGTGGAGGTCGCGCGCATCGCCTTCAACCCCAACTACACCTACAACCCGAAGATCAACTTCAAGCAGGGCGACAACGACAAGGTCCTGACCATTCCTCCGGGTCCGAACGGGCCGGTCGGCACGATCTGGATCGCCTTGTCGAAGCCGACCTACGGCATCCACGGCACGCCCGAGCCCTCCAAGATCGGCAAGACCAACAGCCACGGCTGCGTGCGCCTGACGAACTGGGACGCGGCCGAACTCGCCAAGCTGGTGAAGCCCGGCGTCGTCGTCGAGTTCGTGGAATAGCGTAAGGCCGGGGGAGGGCGGGTCGATGAGGGGACGCAAGGTCTGGATCGCGGCGGCGGTGTCGCTTCTGGCATACGGCGCGCGCGCCGAGGAAGCGGTGCCCGTGCCCCGGACCTCGCCGGAAGCCGAGGCGCCCACTGCGGGCGAACCGCCGCCGCCCGTTCACGTTCCGGTCCCGGAAGACCGGCCCGAGCCGCCGGCCGGCGAAACCGCAACCCCTTCGCCCGAGGCGAAGCCCTCAGAGACGCCGGCCGACGGCAAGCCCGCCGAAGAAAAGCCGGCGGAGCTGGCGCCGGCGACCTCTCCCAGCGCCGACGCGCCCCAACCGGCCTACGTGCCGCCCGAGAAGGCCCGCACGCAGCCCGAGCCGAGCGCGCCCGAAACGCCGCCGATGGAGGTGACGCCGGCCCAGACCGTCGAGGCGGCCGCCGCCGTGGAAGACGCGGTGATGTGCGAAAAGGAACTGAAGGCGCGCGGGGCCGAGTTCACGGTCGGCGAAACGATCGCCGATGGCTATTGCGGCGTCCTCCGGCCCGTGTCGGTCAAGCGCCTTTCCAACGGAACCACGGTGGAGCCGGGAACGACCTTTCTCTGCCGCACGGCGCTGGCGCTCGATATCTGGGTGGGCGAAAGCGTCGAGCCGTCCGCCAAGGCCGAGTTCAAGGGCGCGAAGGTGAAGGCGCTGTCGCAGGCTTCCACCTATGTCTGCCGGGCGCGCGCCAGCGAATCGCGCATTTCCGAGCATTCTCGCGGGAGCGCCATCGACATCGCGGGCTTCGTCCTGTCGGACGGGCGCACCGTTCCGGTGGAAGCGGTGACACCCGGCACGCCGGAAGACCGCTTCGCGGCCGCCGTGCGGCGCGCCGCTTGCGGCCCGTTCCGCACGGTTCTCGGGCCCGGCACGGATTCGGACCACGGGACGCATCTTCATCTCGACATCGCCGCCCGGTCCAACGACGCGACCTACTGCCGCTGAACCTTAAGGGTTTTTGCTTCCCTCCGGTCGGAGCGGACCTATAGTCCGCTCGCGCTTGCCTGCGCTTCGAGGAGGAACACGAATGCCCTATAACGCCGCCGATCACCGTTATTCCGACATGAGCTATCGTCGCACCGGTCGCTCGGGGCTCGACCTGCCGGAAGTGTCCCTCGGCCTATGGCAGAATTTCGGGGGCGCCGACGTGTTCGAAACGGGCCGCGCCATCCTGCGCCGGGCCTTCGACCGGGGGGTGACGCATTTCGACCTCGCCAACAATTACGGCCCGCCCCCCGGCTCGGCCGAGGAGAATTTCGGTCGCTGGATGGATCTCGACTTCCGGCCCTACCGGGACGAACTCGTGATCTCGTCCAAGGCGGGTTGGGACATGTGGCCGGGCCCCTATGGCAATTTCGGCTCGCGCAAGTACCTCGTCGCCTCGCTCGACCAGAGCCTGAAGCGGATGGGGCTCGACTATGTCGACATCTTCTACCACCACAGGCCCGATCCTCGGACGCCGCTGGAGGAGACGATGGGGGCGCTGGATCACATCGTGCGGTCGGGCAAGGCGCTGTATGTCGGCGTATCGTCCTATTCGCCCGACCTGACGCGCCGGGCCCACGCGATCTTGAAAAGCCTCGGTACGCCGATGCTGATCCATCAGCCGTCCTATTCGATGCTCAACCGCTGGGTGGAGGACGAACTCCTCGATACGCTGGGCGCGCTCGGCGTCGGCTGCATCGCCTTCTCGCCGCTGGCGCAGGGGCTCCTGACCGACAAGTACGTTCGCGGCATCCCGGAGGGCTCGCGAGCTTCCAAGGCCAAGTCCTTCTCGCCCGATCTGGTGACAGAGGACAATCTCGCGCGAATCCGCGCCCTCGGTGAGATCGCGGCCGCGCGTGGGCAGTCGCTCGCCCAGATGGCGATCGCCTGGGTGCTGCGCGATGAGCGCATCACCTCCGCGCTGATCGGTGCGCGCACGGTGGAGCAGCTAGATTCCTCGCTCGACGCCCTGAAGACGCTTGGTTTCTCGTCCGACGAGATCGCCGCCATCGACACCCACGCGACCGAGGGTGGGATCGATCTCTGGCGTTCGCAGTCTTCGATCCGTCCGCCGGAATAGAACCGGCAGAGACGCGGCGTCGCCTCAATGCGAGGCGACGCGCATGTCCTCGACGCTGTCCTTCAGGAGATTGTCGATCCGCTCGCGCTCCTTTTCGAAGGCGATCAGCTGATCGCCCCCGAGCTGGCGACCGGAGGGAAGGCGGATGCGCAAGGGGTCCACCCGCGTGCCGTTGACGCTGACCTCGTAGTGGAGGTGGTTGCCAGTCGATAGGCCGGTGGAGCCGACATAGCCGATGACTTGGCCCTGGCGCACGCGTGCGCCGGGCTTCACGCCGGGCGCGATCTTGCTTTGGTGGGAATAGGAGGTTTCGTAGCCGTTGGCATGACGAATCAATGTCTGCTGGCCGTTGCCGGTGGACCAGCCGGCCTTTTCGACCGTTCCGGAGCCCGACGCCAGGATGGGCGTTCCGCGCGGTGCCGCCCAATCGACACCCCAGTGCATGCGCGAATAGCCCAGAATCGGATGGCGCCGCGCGCCGAAGGGCGAGCTGAACCGCCCCTTGGGCACCGGGTTGCGCAGGAGGAACTGCTTCGCGCTCCGTCCTTCCTCGTCGTAGTAGTCGGTCTGGTCGTCGTCGGGGGTGAAGAAGCGGTAGTAGCGTTTGGTCGAGTCGCCGAACTTGGCTTCCACGAAGAGGATCTGGGATTCCGCGCTCGCGGTGTCACGACCCTCTTCCAGGGAGTAAAGGAGGGTCAGGCGATCGGTCGGATCGAGTCGCGCCTGATAGTCGACCTCGGGCGCGAGGATCTTGAGAAGGCGGCGGCAAAGCCGGTCGTCGAGGCCGTAGGCGAGGGCCGCCTGGTAGATGCCGTCGTAGACGGTCGGCATGCTCTGGCGCAGCGGCGTCTCGGTCGCGTTCTCGTCGAAGGCCTGCGCCACCGATTGGCTGAGGGCAGGCTCGGGACCCGACTGGAACGAACCGTCGTCGCTCAAAGCCACGGTCGCCTGATGTTTCTCGCCCCGATAGGCCGAAACCCGGACGATGCGGGAGCCCTCGCCATCCGGCTCGAGGCCGAGACGCAAGACCTCGCCGGCACCCATTTCCTCGCGCCCGAGAAGATGGCCAAGCGCTTCCCCGGACGCCTCCGCGTCCTCGTGACCGTTCTCGCGAAGCGCCTCGACGATCGGACGCTCCTCCCGGAAAGGCACGATCTCCTCGAAGTAGCGCGACACCCGTTCCGCCGCGGCGTCCGATGGGGATACGGAGATGTTCTCCTCGATGACGCGGAAGGCTGAGCCCGGAAGATAGTCCTGCGCGTCGCTCATGCCGCCGCCGAAACGGGACGCGTCGAAGGCTTGGAAGGCGGCGACCTGCAGCGGTTCGCTCTCCATACGCGGAAGTGCATCGCGCACCAAGTGCTCGGCTTCCTTCGTATCGATATCGGGAAAGTCGTCGAACGTCGCCTCGTCGAAGGCGAAGGTTTCGACCGCGAGATCGACGTCACCCTCGACCTTGGCATCGTAGATCTGGCCGGTCTCGGAGCGCGGCTCGGCATCCCCGTCCTCGTCCTCGCCTCCCATTACGTTCATCGCGTCGAAGGCGGGATAGGAGCCCGTATTGGGGTGGCGCGCTCCGAGGAGCATCGAGGCATAGGCAAAGGGCACCGACCGGATGACGTCGCGATCCCCGACGCGAACGAGGGTCGGCACCTCGATCGTGGATCGGTTGCGGTCGATGGGAATGGGCGTGGCGAACACGCGCTCACCCTTTTCCACCACGTCGCTGACGGTTCCGGCCAACTCGCCGACGACGGCGGGGGACACCAGCATGCGGCGCCCATCATGGGCGGCGGAAAGCGCGATGCCCATCATCGCGGTCGAGGTCAGTCCGGTGAGAAGGGTTCCAGCCAGCCAACGAGCGGAAACCTGTCGGCGATCCGGGCGCCGCCGGGCGTCGGCGACGAGCGCGGGCTGATTGCCGAAATGGGGTTTGGCGTATCGCTCGTGGCTCATTCACGTCTCATGCTGCTCGCCCGCTTTCCTCCCCACGCAAAGCGGCGGAATCAAGGATCGGACGGGCGAGGGCTCGAAGGAGGCAGACCAGACAACGAGGAGCCGCCACGATCGCATGAGATAGAGGGCTGACGATAGGCGATGTCAACCAATCCTTAAGAAGACCCACAGGCGGCAGTGCTACAGCGCGCGTATGCGATGGTTTGTTCGGCGGGACGGGGGGAAGGTAAGGACAGATCCGGCCTTCCAACTGCCTTCGGGCAGTCGTCGTGCATCGAGATGTCGGTTGGCTGAACGGGTAAGTGACTGTCCTGATTGCACTTTCCATTTTTCTGCATCGAACAGTCACTTTTCCCATTGACGTTTGGCGGCGGTCGGATCTATACACCGCTCATCGACGACGGCGGTGGCGCCGGGGCGGACGGGACGGGGGCCGGATGGTTCCAGTCACTCTGCCGGGAAGTTGAGCTGACGGTTGGTTCTGGGGGATTTCTTCCGGGGTTGGCTGGTTCGGCTCGGTTTTGCGCCTCTTGGAGTGTCGGACGAGGTTTTTCGAGTGATGCGTTGAGCATGCTTGGG
>NZ_CAJCKW010000014.1 GCF_903970965.1 Aureimonas sp. ME7
CGCCCGGTCAGTCGCTTTCCGCCGCGGGCTCGCCATCCGCCTCCATCGGCGACGCCCCAGCCCCCAGACCGAAACGCCGCGCCACACCCGGCGCATAGCGCTCAAGATCCCCCCGCAGACGAAACCAAGAAGGGTTCCAAGCTGCATCTGGCGGTCACACCCTCAGGCATCTGTTGGCGCTTCGCGTCACGTCTGCCAAGGCCGAGGATCGCGGCGAGCTCGAACGTCTGACCATCGCGGTGCAGGCATCGATTCGACCAGGACTCCAGCGGTGCGTGAGCAGCCTTGGCTGCAGTGACGCAGGGCATCGACCTTGAGGTCGTCAAGATATGGTCGGCTTCAGACGCTAGAGCAGACTCTGTTTAATCCGGTTCGTATCCGGCGGCGGCGAAGCAGTTGGCGCATTCGGCTGGTGTGAAGGCTGGGATGAGTTCGCCGGTGGTGGTCCAGAGGGCGTCGACGGTTCGCTTGGCGCGGGCGCGCAGCAGTGCCCTCAACTTGGCTAAGGCGTTCTCGATCGGGTTGAAGTCCGGACTGTAAGGCGGCAGGAAGCGCAAGCTGGCGCCGGCCGTCTCGATCGCAACACGCACGCCCTCCGCCCTATGCGCTGGTAGATTGTCCATGACGACGGTGTCTCCAGGCGCGAACGTTGGAACCAGAGCCTGCTCGACATAGGCCAGGAACACCGTGCCGTTCATCGCGCCGTCGTAGACAAACGGCGCGGTCATGCCGGTGAACCGTAAGGCACCAACGAAGGTCGTAGTTTTCCAATGGCCATGCGGCACGCCGGATCGACAGCGCTCGCCTCGCGGTGCCCTGCCGCGCAGCCGCGCCATCTTCGTACTCAACCCGTTCACGAGCCACGGGTCTCTCTCGCCATCGATGAAGACGAGCTTGGTCGGGTCGAGATCGAGTTGGCCGCTTTGCATTCTTCAGAACGAAATCACTCATAAAATTGTGCGATAATATGGATTATGGAACTTTTTTTATATAGCTGAGTGGCGGGCAGCCTTTAGTCTCTTAGCGTTATCATCAAACAGCATATTCGATCGTAAGCCCATCGTACGCAGGTTGGATATTTGGAGGAAGTGTCGAGCAAAGCGTGCCGTAATCGAGCGGTGTGTGCATATGCGTGAGATACGCCTTGGGCACTCCAAGCCGATGGATCCAGCCGACTGCCTCGTCGAGAGAGAAATGGCTGGGATGCGGATTGTATTGAAGCGCATCAATCACGAGACAGCCTGCCCCGGAGATGGCTGTTTGCGCGTCCGCCGGAAGATCGGATACGTCGCTTGAGTAAGCGAAGGGTCCGATCCGGAAACCGTTCGAGGTGATCGCGCCATGCACCTGCGTATAAGGGAGTAACTCGATCTCTCCCCCAGGTCCGCTGATCGAGAATAGCCGGCCCGCCGTTATTTCACAGTGCTGAACGATCGGCGGGTACGAGCTCCCGGTTGGGGTTTGGAAGCAATAGCCGAAGGCTTCGAGCAGCCGCTTATGAGTTGCCGCATCTGCATAGAGATCGATCAGGCTGCGCTGATCCAGGGTATAGCTGCGGACATCGTCGAGACCGTGGATATGGTCAGCGTGTGGGTGTGTGATAACGATGCCGTCGATCCGGTCGACGCCTGCGGAAAGCATCTGCTGTCGAAAATCCGGACCGCAGTCGATGACGATGCGAGTGGTACCCGTGGGCGCTATCAACTCGACCATCGCCGA
This sequence comes from Aureimonas sp. ME7, assembly GCF_903970965.1. Taxonomy (GTDB): domain Bacteria; phylum Pseudomonadota; class Alphaproteobacteria; order Rhizobiales; family Rhizobiaceae; genus Aureimonas. The sequence goes on from NZ_CAJCKW010000014.1 coordinate 1,720, forward strand.
GCATCTTGTGCGCCGATTGCGCGGGTTTCGTGGGTCGCAGCGTCCCCAATCCCCCGTAATGCGCGGCGTGCCAGGCGACGAACCGCAACCCAAAACGGTCAGACGCAGGAGCCTACTCAAAAGCTCGCGTCCGACCGGGGATCGGGAACCTTGGAGAACAACCGGAAGAAGTTGTCGGTCGTTTGTCGAGCGAAGATCTCTATGTCCTGCTCGAAGGCTGAAGCCAAACTTTCCGCAGTCTTGCGAACAAAGGAAGGCTCGTTTCGTCGGCCCCGAAAAGGCGGCGGCGCGAGATAGGGAGCGTCGGTTTCCACGAGTAGCCGCTCAGGAGGAATCGATCGAGCGATCGCGCGAAGCGCTTCCGAGCTTTTGAACGCGGCGATACCAGAAAAGGATAGATATCCCCCGAGTTCGATACCGATCTCCGCCAGACGCTCGCCTCCTGTGAAGCAGTGAAGAACGAAGGGGAAAGCCCCCCTCCCCACCTCATCGACCAGGATATGCTCCATCTTCGTATCCGCATCGCGCGAGTGGATGATGAGCGGCAGCTGTGACTGGCGAGACGCTTCGATGTGGCGACGGAACACTCGTTCCTGCGTGTCGGCAGGAGCACCGTCGTAGTGGAAATCCAGGCCTGCCTCTCCGATCGCGACCACTTTGGGATGTTGCGCGATTTCCAGAAGCTGCGAAACGGAGATGTCGTTCTCCTCGGCGACGCTCAACGGATGCGTACCCACCGATGCAAAGACGTTGGGATATTTGGACGTCAGAGTTTCGATGCGCGAGAAGCGGGAAACCTTCGTCGAAATCGTAACCATGATGCCGACGCCTTCCAACGTGGCTCTCGCGATTACTTCGTCGCGGTCCGCGTCGAAATCCGGGAAATCGAGATGGCAGTGGCTGTCGACAAGGAATAGATCGGCCATTACGGGGCTTCGGATGCAGGTTCGACATATCGAGGGAAGATACCGCTCGGCGCCGGCAGCGATCGACCCGCTTCCAGGACCTGCCCATGGGATATGGCACCGAAGTCACGCTCGTCCGGGCCAACGCCGAGCAGATCGAGGAGCTTCCCGATCGACGCGGGCATGACGGGCTGTAGAAGAATCCCCACGCGGCGGAGAACCTCGGACGTCACGTAGAGTACCGTCCCCATCCTCACGGGGTCGGTTTTGCGAAGCACCCAAGGCTCTTCCCCCGCGAAGTAGCGGTTCGTCTCGGATACGACGGAGACGATGGCGGCAAGCATCAGATGCAATTCCTGCCTGTCGATCGCAGCACGGCAGCGTTCCAGCAGTTGACCGCTCATTTGCAGTATCGTCAGATCGGCTTGAGTGAACTCGGCTGGTGTCGGCATGCGTCCGTCGCAGTTCTTCGCGATCATGGAGAGCGAGCGTTGCGCCAAGTTTCCGAGATCGTTGGCGAGCTCAGAATTCATCCGCCCTACGATCGCCTCATGCGAGTAGTTGCCATCCTGTCCGAATGGAACTTCGCGAAGCAAAAAATAGCGAAACGGATCGAGACCATAGGTCGCAATCAAGGCAGCCGGGTCGATCACGTTGCCTACGGACTTCGACATCTTCTCTCCACGATTAAAGAGGAATCCGTGAACGAACACTCGCTTCGGCAATGGAAGACCGGCCGATAGAAGGAAAGCCGGCCAGTAGACGGCATGGAAGCGGACAATATCCTTTCCAATGACGTGAAGATCCGCCGGCCAGAAGGCGGACCTTTCCCCCTGCCCTGGAAATCCGGTCGCCGTCAGATAATTCGTCAGGGCGTCGACCCAGACATACATGACGTGGCTTTCATCCTCTGGAACGGGAATGCCCCAATCGAAGGTCGTTCGAGAAATCGAAAGATCCTTCAATCCAGATTTGACGAACGAGATGATTTCGTTTCGACGCTCGTTGGGCCCAATGAAATCCGGGTTGTCTTCGTAATGGCGCAGGAGACGATCGGCAAAATCCGACAACCTGAAGAAATAGCTTTCCTCGGCCACCCATTCGACGGGCGACCCTTGCGGACCGATCCGAGTGCCCGTTTCCGTCAGACGTGTTTCTTCCTCGGCATAATAGGCTTCGTCGCGAACCGAATACCAACCGGCATAGGAGTCCTTATAGATATCGCCGGCCTGTGCCATCCGGCGCCAGATTTCCTGGCTCGCTGCTCGATGGCGCTCCTCCGTCGTGCGGATGAAGTCGTCGTTCGAACTCGCGAGCTGGCGCCCCATTTCCTGAAACTCCGCCGAGTTTCGGTCCGCCAGTTCCAGCGGTGACAGCCCGAGGTTTCGTGCCGTCTGCAGCATCTTGATGCCGTGCTCGTCCGTCCCCGTCAGGAATAGGACGTCGTAACCGTCCAGACGCTTGAAACGCGCTATGACATCCGTTGCGATCAGTTCGTAAGCGTGTCCGATATGAGGACGCCCGTTCGGATACGAGATCGCGGTCGTAAGATAGAATCGTTCAGCCATATCGCGTCTTCTACGGGTGTTGTCTGCATGTGGAGATAGCCCATGCCGGTCGCTCACTCAACGAACGCAGAACGGAACGTTCGGTGGCTTCACGATGCTCGCGCTTGTTCCAGATTGCGAAAGAAGGTCAGGACGATCTGCTTCCTGTCGATGTTGTAGGCGAGCGCATCCGTCCACCTTCGGCTTTCGCTTTCCCACAAACAGGATATCTTCGAAGCCTTCGACAAGTGCTGCTCATTCAGCGCGATCCTAGCTTCCTCCGCCAGAACGCCGAAGATGCCGGTTTCGAACAACGTCCAAACCGCTTCCCTCCCCTTGCCGCCGACGGCCTCCGCAACTGTTTGAACCTCTGTCCAATCGACCGGTCCTGTAGCGAACAGCCGTCGAACAGTCTCGGCAATTTCGCTGCCGCCCGACAGCTGAAGTTGCAGGGCGTCGCGCAGCCTCCCATCGGCGGACTGCGCTGATGCACTCACGTTGGAAGCGCCAGGCCCTAGTAGTTGATGGAGCCCGCTTTCGACCTGTCTCGCGGACAAGAGATCCAGCCGTAGAACGCGACAACGGGAGCGGATGGTAGGTAGGATTCGCCCGGGAAGATGGTTCACGAGAAGGAATATCGACCGAGGCGGCGGTTCCTCGAGGATCTTGAGGAGGGCATTTGCCGCATTCCGGTTCAGATCGTCCACCGGATCGATGATGGCGATCCGCCACCCGGAAGGCGCGGTCGATTGAAAGAAGTGCTGCAGGCGGCGAATTTCGTCGACCGTAATCTGCGTCTTGAAACCGTCCCCGCGATCGGCTTCCGCCCGTCGTATATGGACAACGTTGGGATGGGCGCCCGATGCGATCTGACGGAAAATAGGGTTCGACGCCTCGAACATCCTCCGATCGTCAATCTGCTCCCAGACCGCGCCTAGAAGATGCCGTGCGAATCCGAAGGCCATCGTGGCCTTTCCGATGCCCAAGGGCCCTTGGATCAGCCACGCGTGATGCATTCGTCCGCTTCGAGTAGCGGCCACCAGATCCTCCCAGGCCTGCACATGTCCGATGGCGAATGGAGTAGCACTGGGAGGTGGGACCCCGTCGATATCGTCGAATCCGGCTTTGGTTTCGACGCTCATCGCAGCCCTTCGACATCGCTATTGCGCATCCCGACGGCTCGAACGATATCGAACCGCTCGCGCATCACCCCTGCGATCTCCGCCGCAACGACATCTTCGTCACGGCTTGCGTCGATAAGAACGCAGCGCTCCGGTTCCGCATGCGCAATGGACAAGAACGCCAGTCTTCGATTTTCTTGCGTTGCGTGATCGTCCTTCTCGAAGCGGTCCGGCGCGTCCAGGCCCCGCCGCCGCGCCGTACGCTTCAAACTGATCTCGAGCGGGACATCCAGAACAAAGGTCACGTCCGGCATCAAACCGGCGACCGTTGCCATCTGCAGTTCGGTCAGGAATGCGGCGTCCGCCTGCGGGTCGGTGCCTTGATAGGCACGCGTCGAGTCGATGAAGCGGTCGCAAAGGACAAATGCACCGGACGCCAGAGACGGTTCGATGAGACTTCGAATGTGGTCGTACCGTGCAGCCGCAAAGAGAATGGCTTCCGTCTCAGTCCCGAGCGATTGGGCAACGCCATTCAGAACGATTTCCCGGATGGCGTCCGCGCCGGGAGAACCTCCCGGTTCGCGGGTCGTAACCACCCGAATCCCGCCGTCCGCCAGCATAGCTGCCAAGCGAGCGATCTGAGACGTTTTTCCGCTTCCGTCGGCGCCCTCGAACGTTACGAACCGGCCGCGCGGCGGCAAAATGAGATCGCGTGACTGCTGCGTCAAAGACTTCGAATCCAACCGAATGCCAGTTCGCTAACGGCGCCGGCGGCTCGGCTCGAGAAAGTCCCTCCCCCAATATCCGCACCGGCGATCAGGTCGCGTGCCAAAGAATGCTGGCCTGCGATTTCGATGTTCAGCACCCCCAGCTTCTGTCCCTTTTCGATCGGCGCCATCAGCGGAGCGTCGTACTGCACCGTAGCCTTCACCAAGTCTGATCGAGCAATGGGAATGAGTGCCGATAGATCCTCGGAGAGCACGAGCGGAACGGACTGTACAACTCCCCCAAAGACCGGCGCTTCGGCGACAGGAACAGCCGCCTTGAACAGGACGCTCCTCTCGAAGCTCGTCTGCGCCCATCCGAACAGCTTCGCGGCTTCGCGAACTCGCAACGGCTCGCTCTCAACTCCGGCCATCGCCATAATGGTCGTCCGTCCATCTCGCGTCGCGGCTCCGACAAGCGCAAATCCGCCTTCCGGGGAGAAGCCGGCCACCATCCCCGAGGCCCCGTCGACGGATCCAAGCAAGGGGTTTCGGTTGCGCTGGCGAATCTTGTTCCACTCGAAATCGGGCTGCGAGTACAGGGCGTACCAATCGGGGTAGGTTTGGAACACGTGCCGTCCCAATACGGCCATATCCTCAGCGGTGACTTCCTGGCCCTCCTGCGGAAGGCCAGTGGAATTGACGAAACGACTGCCCATCATCCCGAGTTCGGTCGCGCGTTGATTCATGAGGGCGGCAAACCCTGCGTCGGTTCCCCCGATCCGTTCGGCAAGAATCAGGGCGGCGTCGTTGGCGGCCTGAACGGTCAGGCCCTGCGCCAGAGCGTCGACAGGGATCTGCGAGCGAACGGACGCAAACATCGTGGCCGTGCGAGATGGCGCTCCGCCCGTTCTCCAGGCATGGTCCGATACCGGAAGGGCGGCTTCAGGCGCAAGTTCACCTGTTTTGAGTGCCCCGAACACGATCTCCGCCGTCATCAACTTCGCAAGCGACGCTGGCGGAAATGGTGCGGAGCCATTCTTGTCCAGCAGGATCGCGCCGGTATCGGCATCCATGAGGACGACGACTTTAGCCGCCGTTTCAGGCGGAAAATCCGCAACCTGCCCCTGCGACAGAGCCGTTGAAACCGGCAGGAGCGATAAGACGCCCCACACCAGGAGAGACAATCGGAAACTCGGAACAGATCGCATGGAAACCCAAAGGCCGAAGCGTGATCACATCCTAAGACGATGGCGATGTTCCGCGAAGGGCCAAATCTGACGCGATCGCAACAAGGCGTCAGTGTTGATCCGTTTTGAGCACGAACGCGTCGCTTGCACCGGCCGACCAGATTTCTTGCAGGATTCCGTCGGCATCCTGCCCTGCACGCAGATCCACCGCCAGCGACGTTCGGCCGCCGGTTTTCTCTTCCCGCATGACGCCGCGATCTCCCAGGAGGTCGCTGACCCGAGCCAACACCCCGAAATCATCGATTTCGCCGATCTCGATCGTTTCCCGCATGCCAACGCCCGACATGATCTGCGAGAGTGCAAGATGCGATCCCAGCTTCGGCTCATCCGAAGCGAACGATAGAAGCGCGTTGCGTGACAGGGGAACGGGGACTGCCGCTCGATCGTAGGTTTGGATCAGATCCTCGATCGACGGCGTGCGCATGGACGGCTTCGCCGCCGGCGTCGCGCGAGGCTGCGCGACGGCCTTCTTCGACGTGAAGAGCGAGGCGAGCAATGTCGGCTCGGCGGGTTTGCGCGATGCGATCATCACTCCGGAAGGCAAGCCGCTGTCGATCGCGCGACCATCGCCCGGTCGGAAGGACGCCATAAGCATACGCGTGTCGTCGCCTTCGAGGGGCGCGCGGCCGACATATTCCACCTTCACGTCGGCTATGCCGTCGTTCTTAAACGCCAGAACTTCTGCCGCCTTCGCCGATACGTCGAGCACCCGGTCGTGCATATAGGGTCCGCGGTCGTTGACCCGAACCAGTACGGAATTGCCGTTCGCCTTGTTGGTGACGCGCGCGTAGGACGGCAGCGGAAAGGTCGGATGCGCGGCCGACAGATGGTACATGTCGTAGACTTCGCCGTTGGCGGTCAGCCGCCCGTGGAAGTTTGCGCCGTACCAGGATGCCGTGCCGCTCTTGACGTATCCCGGCTCTTCCTTGGGATAATACCACTTCCCTCGAACGACGTAGGGCTTACCCGTCTGATCGCGCCCCCCGCCTTTCGGCACGGTCTTCGATCGCGTCACGCGCGGACTGGCTTTGACACCGAAAATGCTGGAGCTGAAGATCGGAGCGTCGTCCTCGGGGGCCAGCTCGTCATGCGTCGAAGACGAAGTGGACTGGCACCCTGCCAGAGCCATCGACGCAGTGACGAACAAACCGAGCTTCGCCACCCGGCCACGTCCGGTTTCCCGCATCATCTACGCCCCCACTCTCGAACTCACGCGGTCGATCGAACCCATCATGAGATGCGATAACTGACGGGGAGACGTTATCAACTCATGAACGGAAGGCAAGTGAGCGGCACATACGACGTGTATCGATGCAGCCAGCCCGCTCTGCCCATCTTCGAACACAAACCTTAACGGTTGGTGGCGATACCGCTCATCCCGTGTAGGATGGGATGGGGACGTACCGACGCTGATAGAGCGCCGCTCGAGGTTTCTCCGATAAAACGTTCCGTGACCGGCGTACGGAGCCTTCGCTTCTTGAGGTCTGAGATGCCGAAGACGACGAAGAACAGCGATGCTGAGTGAGCCCGAGCGCGCCCGCCAGGCCCAGAAGACATGCCCTAAGGTAGCGAGCCAAAGCGAAACGCCTTGGCAAGAAATCTCGGATCACGTTGATTTCCATCACAGCTAGAGCGCATAAGACTGTCACCGCCAACGGTTTCTGCTCGAGGTTTATCGGCGTGCTATCATCCAACGCGTCTGCACCTTGGGGCTACCCGTACCGCCGCCTCGCCCGCACGTGATTGCTTGCCCCGTGACAGTGGAGAGCTCGGCGGCCACCGCCCCGGCCTCCTGGTCTGGAAGAGAAAATCTACCGAAAAACGCTAACTGAGCTTTGGCGGATGGGGTGAGATTCGAACTCACGGTACGGTTCCCCGCACGGCGGTTTTCAAGACCGCTGCCTTAAACCACTCGGCCACCCATCCGTGTCCGGTCGATTAGAAGGTTCACGTTGCGATCGCAAGGAAAAGTCGCGCTCGCCGGGATGTTCATCGCGCGATCGTCAGGATGGAGATGCCGGTAGTGGACCGACCTTCCAGTGCGCTATGGGCAGCTTGCGCTTCGTGCAACGGGAAGGACTGGCCGATACGAGGCTTCACCGCGCCGCTGCGAACCACGTCGAACAGAGCGCTCGCGGAAGTATCGAGTTCCGCCCTTGTCGCCGTATAGCCGAAGAGGCTCGGGCGCGTGGCGTAGAGCGATCCCTTCTGATTCAGGAGGGCGAGATCGAAGTTGGCGATGACGCCGGACGACTGACCGAAGCTGACGAAAAGGCCACGCCGTTTGAGACAATCCAGACTTCCTGGATAGGTGTCGCGGCCGACCGAGTCGTAGACCACATCGCATTTCTCGCCCTTCGTGATCTCCCGCACACGTTCGACGAAGTTCTCCGTGCGGTAGTTCACGACGTGATCGTATCCATGCTCCAAGGCGAGATCCGCCTTCTCGTCGGATCCTACGGTGCCGATCACCGTGGCACCCAGATGCTTGGCCCACTGTCCGGCGATCAACCCGACACCGCCAGCGGCCGCATGGATGAGAATCGTATGGTCGGGACCGACCGGAAACGTGCGGCGCAGGAGGTATTCACTCGTCATGCCCTTCAACATGACGCCTGCAGCGATCTCGTCATCGACCCCATCGGGAATTTTGACGGCAATGGCGGCGGGAACGTTGACTTCCTCGCTGTAGGTTCCGTTGGCACCGCTATAGGCGACACGATCGCCTACCGCGAAGTCAGTCACCTCGGGACCGAGCTGGGTGACGACACCGGCGCCTTCCTTGCCGGGGACGAACGGGAAGGACGGTGCTTTGTAGGTCCCGTCCCGGAAATATACGTCGATGAAGTTCAGTCCGGCGGCGGACTGCCGGACCCGCAACTCGCCCGGTGCAGGTGCCGCGATGTCATGCTCCTGCCAACGGAGCACATCCGGCCCACCGATCCGTTCGACGACGATCGCGTGATTCATTTGTCAGATCTCCTGCGCCGCTTTGCGTCCGCGAACGCGATCCACCAACTGAAGGATTCCGCCGATCGAAAAAAGGTATAGGGCCGACAACAGGATGCCGGCTCGCAGCCAGACCGGTGAATCGAACGAATACAACATCGCAAGAATGCCGAGCGCACACCAGACACCGAGGATGGAGAGGTTCAGAAGGCGCAACCGTTCGACACGTACGGGATGGAGGAACTTGATCGGCAGGAAGGTGGCGATCGAGCACAGCACCACGAAGACGAAGGCGGTCCATTCGTTCGGCGTTGCGGCAAACAGCGTGAAGACCACCATATTCCACGTCACGGGGAAGCCGCGGAAGAAATTGTCCTTCGTCTTCATGCGCGTGTCGGCATAGTAGACGGCGCTAGTGATAACGATGAGCGCCGCAGCGACGAAGGACAGCGGCCGTCCGATCATCCCGGACTGATAAAGGGCGAACGCGGGAATCAGGACATAGGTTGAGTAGTCGATAATCGAGTCCAGCATGTCGCCGGACCAGTTCGGCAACCGTCGCTTGATGTCCACCTTGCGCGCGATCGGACCGTCGATCCCATCCACGAACAGTGCGAGCCCGAGCCAGGCAAACATGTCGACCCAGTGACGCTCGGCCGCGGCGATGATGGACATGAACGCCCAGAACGCGCCGCTCGCCGTCAGGAGGTGGACGGAGAACGCGCGCCACTGCATGAAATTCGTTTCCACTTCGCCCGTCGCTCTTCGTATATCGATCTGCGTTCAGTTAACGCAGGCTCCGCGCCATTGCCATCCACACCCTCTCCGGTATGTCCCGAAAGTGTTGAAAGCTTTCGCGTCCATTCCCACCGGCGTGAGAGCGGAAAGGAAATGCCCATGGAAACGTCGCGATACGAAGTGGCGGTCGTCGGCGGCGGATTGACGGGTTCCATCGCTGCGCTCGCCTTTGCCGAAGCCGGGTTCGATACGCTTCACCTTGCGCCCAAGGCGTCGACGGACGGGCGTTCCACGGCCCTCTTCGGTCGATCGCTCAAGCTGCTTGGACGGCTTGGCGTTCTCGATCGGCTGAGTGGACTCGAACAGCCGATGTTCGCCATGCGGCTGATCGACGACACACGTCGGCTGCTTCGGGCGCCACCGATCGAGTTCCGTGCGTCGGAGGTCGGCCTCCCATCTTTCGGGATCAACGCCTTGAACGCGGACCTCCTCGCCGCGATCGCGCAACAAGGTTCGGACTTCTCGCAGCATCTCACCGTCGTGCGGATGGCCTTGAGCGATATCGGTATACAGGGTGATCGCGCGACGATCGAAACGGAAGACGGCCGGCGCTTCGCCTGTCGCCTTCTCGTCGGATCGGACGGACGGGCGTCGAAGGTTCGAGAGAAAGCCGGGATCACCACGCGCTCGTGGGCCTATCCGCAAACGGCCATTGTCCTGAACTTCCGGCATGAACGCGACCACCACGGGGTTTCGACCGAGTTCCATACGCCATCTGGACCGTTCACGCAGGTTCCCCTTTCCGGCCATCGCTCGTCGCTCGTATGGGTAGAGACGCCCGCGGAAGCCGCGCGTCTGGTGGCGCTTCCCGCCGATGACCTCGGGGTGGAGATCGAAAAGCGTCTCCACTCGATCCTCGGCAAGGTGACGATCGACTCCAAGGTCCAGACATTCCCCCTGTCCGGCAGCACCGCAAACCGCCTGACCGCCGATCGCACGGCGCTCGTCGGAGAAGCGGCGCACGTGTTTCCTCCGATCGGCGCGCAGGGGTTGAACCTCGGTCTGCGCGACGTGGACGATCTGATCGAAGCGGCTATTCAGAACCGGGACGATCCGGGCGGGTCTCGCATGCTGAACGCCTACGAGCGCAGTCGTAGCGTCGACGTGCGCTCGCGCTCGCTGGCTGTCGATCTCTTGAACCGCTCTTTGCTGACGAGCATGCTCCCCGTTCAGGCGATCCGAGCGCTTGGTCTAGGGGCGCTCGGCCGCTGGCCGGCGCTTCGGCATACGATCATGCGGGAAGGCGTAGAGCCCGGTTCGGCGCTGCGTTCCGCGCTGTCGAGGTTGCGCCCGGCCTTGCCGGAGCGGCGTTCTTCCCGGTAAGGGGCTTTATGAGTTCCAGCCAATCCAAGACGGCGCGTTTCTTCATCGGCCAGATCGTACGCCACCGGATCTTTCCGTTTCGCGGCGTGATCTTCGACGTCGATCCCGAGTTCGACAACACGGACGAATGGTACGAGTCCATTCCCGAGCACATGCGACCGCGAAAGGACCAGCCGTTCTATCACCTGTTCGCCGAAAACGCGGAAACGGAATACGTCGCCTACGTGTCGGAGCAGAATTTGCTGCCCGATGAAGCGGGTGGCCCGGTGCGCCACCCGCAGGTGGAGGAAATCTTCGACGGTCCGGAGGACGGCATGTACCGGCTGAAGGAACTCCACCTGAACTGACGCGCCTACGAAAACGGCGGCCCCGAAGGACCGCCGTAGAATGCCTCATAGCGCGAAACGAAGCCGCTTACTGAGCCGGTGCTTCCTTGGCCTTGGTCTGCGCGTCCTCGAAACGCTGGCGCCGCGCTTCGGCTTGGCTTTGCAGGGCCTCGTTCAGCTGCTGCTGGCGCTGGGCGAGTTCGGGCTCGGCACGGGCCGGGCCGTCATAGGCCTGGGTGAAGCCGGCGAGCGTGACGTTGATCGGGTTCGGCTGGCGCTGGAAGTTCACGGACGTGACCTTCAGAACCTTGCCCTTCTTCATCGAAGCGACGACGGCGTCCGACAGCTCGACCTCCGCGATGCAGCGGTCGGGGAAGCAGACCGAGTAGTTCAGCGCCTGCGGCTTGTTCTCGTCGATCTGCAGCTGGACGCCGGCCGGGATCACCCGGCCCGTCGGCACCACGGCCTGGAGAACCTTCTGCGTCACCTTGCCGGAAACGTTGATGAGGTTCACGGCGGTGATCAGCTGACGGGTGTCGGCGATCATCGTGTACTGCGTGTTGCAGATGTTGTTGTCGCCCTGCTTGGAGCAGACCTTGAACCACTCGGCCGGGGGCACCTGCTGGGCAACCGCTCCCGTGGCCGGGACTGCGGCAAGGAGGGCCAAGCCGGCAATCGTAGCGGCGCGCTCGCGGGCGTTGAAGCGGATTCTCACGGGTGTTGCTTCCTTCCTGGGTTCGACACGAATGTCGTGGGTCGGCGATCTCTTAGCGGCCTGTGCGGTCGTCTGCAAATACGGCCGTTTGAAGACCTGCGCGAAGCTTGCGCGGCGCTGGCCGGAGGTAGGCAAACCCATGCCGCTTCGTTAGTTTCCCGCTCGAAATGGAAGGAGTGCAGGCGGCATGAGGTGGTTTCGCTCGAGTAGGGCTTCGCGGGATCGGCGGCTTTCCAAGACGCTGTTGCTGGGCGCCGCGTGCCTCGTCACGATCGGAACCGAATATGCCCGAGCCGAGCCGACCCATGCGATCGCCATGCAGGGGGAACCTGCCCTGCCCGCCGGCTTCGATCACTTCCCCTATGCTGATCCGGCCGCGCCGAAAGGCGGGCGCATGGTCTACGGGGTGTTCGGAGATTTCGACAACCTCAACCCGGTCAGCGTTCGCGGCGCGCTGACGACGGCACGCGGCATCTTCGCCGATCCCGAGTTCGGCAATCTCGTCTACGAGCCGTTGATGCAACGCTCGGTCGATGAGGCCTTCACCTTCTACCCTTTGATCGCAAAAAGCGTCGAAACCGATGAGGAACGGACGTTCGTCGAGTTCCAGCTCGATCCGGCAGCCCGCTTTTCCGACGGCCGCACCATACGGCCGGAGGATGTGATCGCCACCGCCGATCTCCTGCGGGTCCAGGGCAGCGTCCGGCCGCAATATTCGAACTGGCTGTCCAAGGTCGAGAGCGTCGCGCGCGCCGAGCCGAACGGGGTTCGCTTCACCTTCAACGACAAGGCCGACCGCGAACTACCGCTGCTTCTCGCCGGGCTGCCCGTTCTGCCCGAAGGGAGCTTCGACGCCGAGACGATCAGCCGAACCACCATCGCCAAACCCATCGGCTCCGGTCCCTATCTCGTGGATCGAGTGGAGCCCGGGCAGCGCATCGTGTATCGTCGCAACCCGGATTATTGGGCGAAGGACCTGCCGTCCAAGCGCGGTCTCGACAACCATGACGAGATCGTCGTCGAGTACTACCGCGATCAGAACGCCCAGTTCGAGGCGTTCAAGAAGGGCCTGTCCTCCGTCTACCTCTACCAGCAGCCGAACCCGCGCCATTGGCGCACGGCCTACGACTTTCCGGCTGTGGCGGAAGGGCGTGTGGTCAAGGACGTGTTCCCGACAGGCCGTCCCGCCAATCTCAACGCCTTCTTCTTCAACGCCCGCCGTCCGGTCTTCGCCGACCCGAAGGTTCGCGAAGCGCTGGCCATGCTGTTCGATTTCGAATGGGCCAACGCCAATCTCTTCTACGGGGCCTATACGCGGCTTGCAGGTTTCTTCGACAACAGCGAGCTGTCGAGCATCGGTCGCCCCGCCAATACGCGTGAGCGCCGGCTGCTCTCGCCCTACGAAGCGTCCATCGACCCTTCGGTCCTCGATGGATCGTGGCAGCCGCCGGTGAGCGATGGTTCCGGTGCGGACCGGATCATCCTCAAGCAGGCGTTCGATCGCTTGCGCGCTCAAGGTTTCACGCTACAAGGCTCGCGGCTCGTTGATGCGGATGGCGCGCCGCTTGCCTTCGAGATTCTGGTCCAGTCCACCGACCAGCAGCGGATCGCGCTTGGCTGGGCGCGCACGCTATCCCGCATTGGCGTTTCGGCGACCGTTCGACAGGTGGATGACGCGCAGTATCAGAAGCGCAAGCAAAGCTTCGACTACGATGTCCTGATTTCGGCGTTCAGCGGCACGCTGTCGCCCGGCGCAGAACAGGTCAACCGCTGGGGCTCCATCGCGAAGGACCGGCCGGGTTCGTTCAACTATGCCGGCGTCGCGGATGCCGGCGTGGACGCGCTGATTGCCGACATGACGGCGGCGCGCACGCGCGAGGACTTCGTGTCCGCCGTCAGGGCCTACGACCGCCTTCTGATTTCGGGCCACTACGTCGTGCCGCTGTACTACGTGCCGGAGCAGTGGATGGCGCGCTGGGACTATGTGCGCCACCCCGCGGTGACGCCGCTGACGGGCTACTACCTGCCCGCCTTCTGGATCGGCGACAGCAAGAGCTGAAGACGGCCGTCAGGCCGCCTTCTTCAACACCTCGTCGGCAAACCTGGCCAGTTGCGTGGCGATGCCCGCCGCGCCGTTGAGACGCTGTTCCGGCTTGGTCCAGTCCCGCATGAGGACGATGGACTGATCGGCGCGAATCTTCGCCGCCGAGCCCTGTTCCGAGATGTACCGAACCAATGCACCTGGGTTGGCGAAGCTCTTTTCGCGGAACTGCACGACGAGCCCCTTCGGCCCCGCATCGAGCTTCTCGATGTTGGCCTTGCGGCAAAGCGCCTTGATGAAGACGACCTTCAGAAGATGCTCGACCTCGACCGGCATCGGGCCGAACCGATCGATCAGCTCCGCCCCGAACCCGTCGATCTCGCGAGCCTCCGTCAGGTCCGCCAGACGTCGATAAAGCGTCATGCGAAGCTGGAGGTCGGGCACGTAGCCTTCCGGGATCATGACGGCCGTGCCGAGCGTGATCTGCGGCGACCACGAGCCATCGCTCTCGACCTCGACGCCCTTCATCTCGGCCACCGCCTCTTCCAGCATCTGCTGGTACAGCTCGAAGCCGACCTCCTTGATATGGCCGCTCTGCTCGTCGCCGAGAAGGTTGCCGGCGCCGCGCTGGTCGAGATCGTGGCTGGCGAGCTGGAAGCCCGCGCCCAGCGTGTCCAGCGATTGTAGCACCTTCAACCGCCGATCGGCGCCGGCCGTCGGCGTCTTGTTGGCGGGGATCGTCATCAGCGCATAGGCGCGCTGCTTCGAACGGCCGACGCGTCCGCGCAGCTGGTAGAGCTGCGCCAGACCGAACATGTCCGCCCGATGCACGATCATCGTGTTGGCGGACGGAATGTCGAGCCCCGACTCCACGATCGTCGTCGAGAGCAGAACGTCGTACTGCCCCTCGTAGAAGGCGTTCATGATGTCGTCGAGTTCGCCGGCCGGCATCTGGCCGTGCGCGATGGCGACCTTCAGCTCCGGCACCTGATCGTCCAGGAACTCCTTGATGCCGGCAAGATCCGCCAATCTCGGAGCGACGTAGAAGCTCTGCCCGCCGCGATAGCGCTCGCGCAGAAGCGTTTCGCGCACCACCAGCGGGTCGAACGGCGCGACGAAGGTGCGCACCGCCATGCGGTCCACCGGCGCGGTGGTGATGAGCGATAGCTCGCGCACGCCCGTCAGCGCCAGCTGCAGCGTACGCGGGATCGGCGTCGCCGAGAGAGTCAGGACGTGGATGTCCGACTTCAGCTCTTTCAGCCGTTCCTTGTGCTTCACACCGAAATGCTGCTCCTCATCGATGATGAGAAGCCCGAGGTTCTTGAAGTCCATCCCCTTACCGAGAAGCGCATGGGTGCCGACGACGATATCGACCTGGCCCCCCGCCAACTCCTTCTTGGTCTGGTTGAGCTCCTTCGTGGTCACCAGCCGGGACGCTTGAGCCAAGTTCAGCGGCAGCCCGCGGAAGCGCTCGGAGAATGTCTTGAAATGCTGGCGCGCCAGAAGCGTCGTCGGCACGACGACCGCGACCTGCAGGCCGTTCATCGCGGCGATGAAGGCCGCGCGAAGTGCCACCTCCGTCTTGCCGAAGCCGACGTCGCCGCACACGAGGCGATCCATCGGCTTGCCGGCGGAAAGGTCGTCGGCCACCGCGTCGATCGCGTTCTGCTGATCTTCCGTTTCCTCGTATGGGAAGCGCGCCTGGAATTCGCCCCAGAGCCCGTCCGGCGGATTGAGCTTTGGCGCACCGCGCATCTCGCGCTCGGCGGCGATGCGGATCAGGCCGCCCGCCATGTCGAGAAGCCGCTTCTTGAGCTTGGCCTTGCGCGCCTGCCACGCACCGCCGCCCAGCTTGTCGAGAATGGCTTCCGAACCTTCGCCGCCGTAGCGCGACAAAAGCTCGATGTTCTCGACCGGTAGGAACAACCGGTCGTCGTTGGCGTAGCGAAGCTCCAGGCAGTCGTGCGGCGCGCCGGCCGCCTCGATCTTGCGAAGGCCGACGAACCGCGCGATGCCGTGATCGACGTGGACGACGATGTCCCCTTCGTCGAGGCCCGTGACCTCCGAGATGAAGTCCGCACCCCGCTTCTTCCGCCGCCCCCGGCGCACCAGTCGATCGCCGAGGATATCCTGCTCGCCGACGACGGCGATCCGATCGGTCTCGAAGCCCGCCTCGATGCCAAGCACAGCGGTCGCGACGATGTTGCGTCCAACCTCCAGCGCCTGCTTCAGCGTGTCGACCGGCTTGATATTGCCGAGCCCATGCTCTTCGACGACCTGCGTCAGGCGCTCGCGCGAACCCTCCGACCAGGCCGCGAGAATGACCTGCTTGCCCCCGGCACGCAGCCGCGAAATGTGGTCCACCGCGACCTTGAAGACGTTGACGTCCTCCGTCTGACGCTCGGCCGCGAAGTTGCGCCCACGATGGACATCGAGATTGATCGTGTCGGTCTGGAACCCTGCATCGGTGACCGCATAGGCGGACAAGCGAACCGGGTCGGCGCTTGCAATCCGCCCGTTCAGCTCGTCCTCGGTCAGGTAGAGTTCCTGCGGTCCCAGCGGGTTGTAGGGCACCGATCCCGCACTCGCTTCCGCAATGCCGCGACGCCGCGCCTCGTAGTAGTCGAGCACCAGCTTGCGCCGCTCGCCGACCGCTTCGACCACGAGATGGTCGAGCACCATCGGGAAACCATCGGTATAATCGAACAGCGTCTCAACGCTTTCGTAGAACAGCGGCAGCCAATGCTCCATGCCGCTGAAACGCCGGCCTTCGCTGATCGAGGTATAAAGAGCGTCGTCGCGCGACGGGGCGCCGAAGCGCTTGACGTAGTTGGTGCGGAAGCGCGAAATCGTCTCGTCGCTCAAGGCGACTTCGGACACGGGCGCGAGTTCGAAGCTCTTGCGCTGACCGGTCGTGCGCTGCGTGGCGGGATCGAACGAGCGGATTGACTCCAGCGTATCGCCGAAGAAGTCGAGGCGCAGCGGCTCGTCGTCACCCGGCGCAAAGAGGTCGAGGATACCGCCGCGCACCGCAAACTCGCCGCGATCGCGAACCGTCGTCACGCGCTCGAACCCGCCTCGCTGGAGCACCTTCACGATGTGATCCATCGCGATGCGCCCGCTGGCCTTGGCGGAGATCGTCTCGTCCTCCAGAACCGCTCGCGGCGGCATCTTCTGCAGAAGCGCGTTTGCGCTGGTCAGGATAATGGCCCGGTGCGGGTCGCGCCTCAGCGCCCCGATCGCCGACATGGCTGAAAGGCGCCGTGCGGCCGCGTCCGACGACGGACCGACGCGGTCGTAGGGAAGGCAATCCCAAGCCGGCAGCGTGAGAACGGGCAGGTCGGGCGCGACGAAGCGCAACGCGTCCTCCAGTTCGCCCATCCGGTTGCCGTCGCGCATCACGAAGACGATCGGCTTCGATCCGCCGCGCGATCGCGCGATCTCGGCCAGAAGGAACGGCTCGTATCCATCGAGCACATTGCCGATGCGAACGCCGCTCGCCTTCCTCAGGAGCTTCTGGAGCATGGCAGGATTGGTCACGAGGCCGTACCCTCGTTCAGCTCGTAGTAGGCCTTGATACGACGGAAGACGACCGTGTCGTAATTCCCAGGCGTTTCGATCGACCCCGTGAGCCAGGAGAACAGGTCGCGGTCCGGCGCCTCCATGAGATGCTCGAAAATCGCGAGCTCTTCGTCGTCGAGACGATCGATCTCGGCATCGGCGAAGCGACCGAGAACGAGGTCCATCTCCCGCGTGCCACGATGCCACGAGCGGAACAGAGCCTTTCTCCGGCGAGGATCGAGGTCGCTGGAGCTTCGTGTCGTTCCCGTCATCGCGCTATCCGCTTCGGTCATGCTCAAAAAGGCGGAACGCACGTCGCGGTCCACCGTCGTTGTGCGGGATATAGTGGCCGCGCCCGGGCCTGTCAGCCTTTGCCGATGTCGCAACACCCGATAAAAGCCGGCGCATGCGCCCTATCGAACTCGATCCCCTGTTTGCCTCCGTGTCGACGATCTCGGGCGTCGGTCCGAAGCTCTCAGCGCTTTTGAACACGCTCGTCGCGGTGCCGGGTTCGGAAAACGGCGCGCGGGTTCGCGACCTCCTGTTCCACCTGCCTAGCGGCCTCATCGACCGGCGGCGGCGTGAACTGGTGGCCGATGCGCCGCCCGATACGCTGGTGACGCTGGAGCTTCGAATCGAGCGCCACATCGTGCCCTCGCGCGAGGCGCGCAACCAGCCGACCCGCGTGGTAGGGCGGGACGCGAGCGGCGAGATCGCCCTCACCTACTTCCGCGCGCAGCCGCAATGGCTGGAAAAGCTCCTGCCCATCGGCGAGATCATGCTCGTCTCGGGCAAGGTCGAGTGGTTCAACGGCCGGGCCTCGATGATCCACCCCGACTTCGTCGGGCGCCTGGAAGACGAGGCCAGCCTGCCGCTTCTGGAAACCGTCTATCCGTTGACGGCCGGCCTTACGAGCCGCGTCATGCGCCGCAGCGTCGAGAGCGCGCTGGAACGCGTTCCGACCCTCCCGGAATGGATCGAGCCCGGCGTTCTAGCACGCGAACGCTTTCCGGCTTTCCAGCCAGCTTTGACGCAACTCCACAAGCCAGCTGAGCCCTTGGATCTGGATCCAAAGCAATCGGCCTACCGCCGCCTCGCCTATGACGAGCTTCTGGCCAGCCAGATGGCGCTGGCCTTGGCGCGGGAGCGCGTGCGTCGTCAGAAAGGACGACGGCTCGGGGGTGACGGGCGCCTGCGACAGAAGGTCGAGGCCAGCCTCCCCTTCAAGCTGACGGAAGGCCAATCCCAGGCGATCAGCGAAATCCATGCGGACATGGCCGAGCCCATGCGCATGCTTCGCCTTCTCCAAGGCGATGTTGGCGCCGGCAAGACGGTGGTCGCGCTTCTGACCATGGCAGCGGCCAAGGAGTCCGGTGCCCAGTCCGCGCTCCTGGCACCGACGGAGATCCTCGCGCGGCAGCACTTCGCCGGCCTGTCCCGCTTCTGCGAGGCGGCCGGGCTTTCGATCCTGCTCCTGACCGGGCGCGACAACGGCCGCGTTCGCGCCGCCAAGCTGGCCGCGATGGCGAACGGTGAGGTCGATATCATCGTGGGCACGCACGCCCTGTTCCAAGACGATGTCGCCTATCTCGACCTCGGCCTCGTGATCGTGGACGAGCAGCATCGCTTTGGCGTCCACCAGCGCCTCAGCCTGACGCGCAAGGGACAGGCGCCGGATCTTCTGGTGATGACGGCGACGCCGATCCCGCGCACGCTGGTTCTGGCTGCCTTCGGCGACATGGACGTCTCGCGCCTCTACGGCAAGCCGGCCGGCCGGAAGCCGATCACCACGGTCGCGATGCCGTTCGAGCGGCTGGACGATATCATCTCGCGAACCCGTCAGGCGATCGAGGAAGGCGAGAAGATCTATTGGGTCTGCCCGCTGGTCGAGGAAACCGAGAAGAGCGAGCTGACCGCCGCCGACGAACGCGCCGAGGTTCTTCGCCAGTTCTTCGGGGAGCGGGTCGGTCTCGTTCATGGCAGGATGAGTGGCGACGAGAAGGACCGTGCCATGGCGGCTTTCAAGTCCGGCGAAACGCGCCTCATCGTGGCGACAACGGTGATCGAGGTCGGTGTCGACGTGCCGGACGCATCGATCATCGTGATCGAGCACGCCGAACGCTTCGGCCTATCGCAGTTGCACCAGCTTCGCGGCCGCGTCGGGCGCGGCGACAAGCCGTCCTCCTGCGTTCTCCTCTACAAGGCGCCGCTCGGCGAGACGGCCAAGGCGCGCCTCGCGATCATGCGCGAAACGGAGGACGGGTTCCGCATCGCGGAGGAAGACCTGCGCCTGCGCGGCGAAGGCGATCTTCTCGGCACGCGTCAATCCGGGATGCAGGCCTTCCGCATCGCCCGGCTCGACGAGCACGCCGACCTTCTCGAGATCGCCCGCGACGACGCTCGCCTTCTGCTTTTGCAGGACAAGGACCTGTCGTCCACCCGCGGCCAGGCGATTCGGAGCCTTCTCTACCTCTTCGGCAAGGACGACGCGATCAAGCTCCTGCGGGCGGGCTAGGTTGTCCCGGTCATTCGACGGTGACGGATTTCGCCAGATTGCGCGGCTGGTCGACATCCGTGCCCATCTGAACCGCCGTGTGATAGGCCAGAAGCTGCAGCGGCACGGCGTAGACGATCGGCGTCAGGATCTCCGGCATGTCCGGCAGGACGATCGTTTGGGCCTTATCCACGGCCCGCGCCGCCGCCCCGGTCTCGTCGGTCAGAAGCACGATCTTGCCGCCGCGCGCGGCGACCTCCTGCATGTTGGACGCGGTCTTCTCGAACACCCGGTCGTGCGGCGCGATGACGACCACGGGCATCGTCTCGTCGATCAGCGCGATCGGCCCGTGCTTCAGCTCTCCCGCGGCATATCCTTCGGCGTGGATGTAGCTGATCTCCTTCAGCTTCAACGCGCCTTCCATCGCCAGCGGGAACGAGAAACCGCGACCGAGGAACAGAGCATGGCGATGCGTCGCCATGTCCTTGGCGAGGCTTTCGATGCTGTCCTCGCGCTTCAGAGCCTCGTTCACCATGCGCGGGGCCTCGGCCAGGGCCTGCGTCAGTTCCAGCTCGCCGTCCCCATCGATCACGCCGCGATCGACGCCGGCCCGGATCGCCAGCGCCGCCAGCGCCATCAACTGGCAGGTGAAGGCCTTCGTGCTGGCCACGCCGATCTCGGGCCCCGCCAGCGTCGGGAATACGAGGTCGCTTTCCCTTGCGATCGTGGATTCCTGCACGTTGACGACCGCGGCCGTCTTCAGGCCGACCGACTTGGCATAGCGAAGCGAGGCGAGCGTATCGGCCGTTTCGCCGGACTGCGAAACGAACAGCGCGAGATCGACGTCGCCCAGCGGGCTTTCGCGGTAGCGGAACTCGGAGGCGACATCGAGATCGCAGGCGATCCGCGCATAGCGCTCGAACAGGTAACGACCGACCAGCGCCGCATAATAGCCGGTGCCGCAGGCCGAGATCGCAATGCGCCGAACGTCGGCGAAGCTGAACGTCTGCGCACCGGGGATGCGGGTGCGCCCGGTGGTCATGTCCACGAAGGCGCCGAGCGTGTGCGACAGCACCTCGGGCTGCTCGTAGATCTCCTTCTGCATGAAATGCCGATGATTGCCCTTGTCGACATAGAAGGCCTTGCCGACCGTGCGCCGAACCGGCCGATTCACGGGCCGATCGTCCGCGTCGAAGATTTCCGCTCCGTTGCGCGTGATGACGACCCAGTCGCCCTCTTCCAGGTAGCGCACGGCATCGGTGAAGGGGGACAGCGCGATCGCGTCGGAGCCGAGGAACATTTCCCCTTCGCCATCCCCGACCGCGAGCGGGCTTCCGCGCCGCGCGCCGATCAGGAGGTTCTCGTCGCCGGCGAACAGAAAGGCCAGCGAGAACGCGCCTTCCAAGCGGCGAAGCGTCGCGGCGACGGCGTCGCGGGGCGTCGCGCCGCCGTCGAGTTCCTGTGTCACCAGCACGGCGACGACTTCCGAATCCGTCTCGCTTTCGAAGCGGTATCCGCCGGCGAGCAGTTCGTCCTTCAGCTCGCGGAAGTTCTCGATGATGCCGTTATGAACCACCGAAACGCGCCCCGTCCGGTGCGGATGGGCGTTGGTCTCGTTGGGAACGCCGTGCGTCGCCCAACGGGTGTGACCAATGCCGATCGTTCCGCCCAGCGGCTCCTCGGCCAGTCTGGCTTCGAGGTTGCGCAGCTTGCCCTCGGCGCGGCGGCGATCCATCGCGCCGTCCTGAAGCGTCGCGATGCCGGCCGAATCATATCCGCGATATTCCAGCCGCTTGAGAGCCTCTACCAGGCGGACGGCGACAGGCTCCTGGCCGATGATACCGATGATGCCGCACATGATCCGCCGCTTCCTGATTCTCGTAGCTTGCGTTTGCTAGCACGCCGGCCGGCACCCGCCGCTTAACGCTGGGGTCAATATTGATGTCGCTCGGTTTCCGATTGGGTATCAGACGGGCTTCGAGCGAGACGCCTTGAGAGCGGCATTCCGCTCCTCGATCTCACGGCCTCGACCGAGCTTCACCACCTGCCGGGCACGACCGATGGCGAGAGCGTCCACCGGCACATCCTCCGTCACCACACTGCCCGAACCCACATAGGCACCGTTTCCGATCGTCAGCGGCGCAACGAGCGACGAATTGGAGCCGATGAAGGCGTTCTCGCCAATCTCCGTTCGGAATTTGTTGTGGCCGTCAAAATTGCATGTGATCGTTCCGGCGCCGACATTGGTGCGGGCGCCGATCGAGGCATCGCCGAGATACGTCAGATGGTTCACCTTCGCTCCCTCTCCGAGCGCAACGTTCTTGGTCTCCACGAAATTGCCGACCCGCCCCTTGCGTGCGATCGTCGTGCCCGGTCTCAGGCGGGCGAAGGGTCCGATCGATGCGTCGGCCCCGACCAATGCGCCCTCGACATGCGAGAAGGCATGGATCGTGGCGCCGGACGCGACCCGGACACCTAGCCCGAATACGACGTTTGGCTCCACCACGACATCGGCCTCGATTGCGGTGTCGAAAGAGAAGAACACGGTCTCGGGTGCCCGCAGGGTGACGCCGCCCGCCATCATCTCCGTTCGGCGCCGCTGCTGCCAGAGATGCTCCACATGGGCCAGATCGCCTCGCGTATTGACGCCGAGCGTCTCGATCTCGTCCGCAAGGACGACACGAACGTTCAAATGCTCGTTGCGAGCAAGTTCGACGATATCAGTCAGGTAGAACTCGCCCTTGGCATTGGCATTGCCGATCCGATCCAGCAGCCGCAGCGCGTGCCGGCCGTCGATCGCCATCACGCCGCTGTTGCACAGGCGCACGCGGCGCTCGTCGTCCGAGGCATCCTTCTCCTCGCGGATCGCCAGGAGATCGGAACCAGCCATCAGAAGCCGGCCGTACCCCGTTGGGTTCTGCGTCTCGAACCCGACGACGCAGACGGCGGCGCCAGAGGCCAGCTCGGCGCGCGCTCGCTGCATGGTCTCGCGTGTCAGAAGCGGCGTGTCGCCGAAGAGAACGAGGATGTCGTCGTAGCCCTCGCCGATCGCCTCGCGCGCGGCCAGAACGGCATGCGCAGTCCCCCTGCGCTCGGTTTGCTCGAACGTCCGAGTGCCGGGCGTAATACGTCCTGCTTCCGAAGTCACCAGTTCGGCGTCGCGTCCGACGACGAGGGCGACCTTGTCCGTTCCCGCTTCCCCAGCCGCTTCCAGAACGTGGCCGACCAGCGAACGACCGGCCACTTCGTGCAACACCTTGGCTCGACTGGAGCGCATGCGGGTGCCTTCGCCAGCCGCGAGCACGATGGTGAGGCAGGTTCTCGACATTCCAGTTCTCCGGTTCGGGTCGGCGCGTCCAGTGCCGTGCTACCCGATTTTTTGAAACGCGGGAAATGTCTCGAGCAGCCAGAACGCGACGCGTTGCATTCCGCCGGTCAGAAAGAGAACACCGGTCAGCACGAGAAGACCGCCCATGGCTTTTTCGACCAGCGGCAGACGCGCCCGAAAGACCTGCAGTCCTTGGAGGAAAGTCGCAGAAAAAGCCGCCGCGAGAACAAAAGGAATGCCAAGGCCCAGCGAATAGATCGCTAGGAGGCTTGCCCCCGACCCGAGCGTTTGAGTCGCTCCCGCGACCCCGAGAATCGCGCCAAGGACCGGTCCGATGCAGGGAGTCCAGCCGAACGCGAAGGCGAGCCCCATCAGGTACGCCCCTCCAAGGCTACGGCGCTGCGCAGGCGCCTGGAACCGGGCCTCCCGCGACAGGAATGCGAGGCGGAACACCCCAAGAAAGTTCAGACCCATCGCGATGATCGCAAGACCGGCGACGACGCTCAGCCAATCGAGGTTCTGGCGTAGCAGATGCCCGACGACGCTGGCGCCCGCGCCCAACGCGACGAACACGGTGGAGAACCCGAGCACGAAAAGAGCCGCCGTGCCGATCAGTCGCAGCTGAACGCCGCCGCCACGCTCCGACGTTTGACGCAGGTCGTCGACGGAAACGCCCGCCATGTAACAGAGATACGGCGGCACCAGTGGCAGGACGCAGGGGGACAGGAACGATAGCGCACCCGCCAAAAGCGCCGCGGTGTAGGTTGGCTCGTTGAACAATGGTTCGGACTCCGACCTTGCGACCGCCTCTCGGGTCCGCGCCTCTTAGCCGACCGTGATTTTCCCGGCAAATGGGAGCGTGAAGAGTTGACCGGGCGCGGGCGCCTTTCTATGGTCCGCGCGATTCATCCGATAGCGGTGTTCAAGGTCGAGCGCGTAGCTCAGTTGGTAGAGCACGTGACTTTTAATCATGTGGTCGTGGGTTCGAGTCCCACCGCGCTCACCATCCTTCGTCTGCCCGACCCTGCTTCCTTCAGCAGGAAAAACCGCTCATTCGTATGAAGTTGCGCAATTCGTTGGTGCGGCGGACATCGTCCACGACCTCGTCGCCGACGCCAAGCTGCCACGCGAGATCACGTCGCCCGGGAGCTACAGACAACGTCTCGATGCGTTCCGCGTAGGCAGCGACACTGCCCTCGTCGCGCGCCAAACCCTGTTCCTCGAGATCGTCCGCCTGTCCTCGCAACGAACTCGCGATCTCGGCGAGGGACAGCTCGGGATGATACTGAACACCCCAGAACACCCCCTCGCCCAGCCGGATTTCGACAGCCTGAACAGGTGTCGTATTCGAACTCGCCAGAAGCAAGGCATTGGCCGGCAGGCTCTCCACCTCGTCGGAATGCATCGTCAGCGCGTCCCAAGTCAGCGGTCGGCCTTCTAGAAGCGGATGGCCCGCGCCGTCCTTGGTGGCCACGATGCCGCGTGAGAAGGCGGCTTCCATCATCGGCCCTCTCGGCCTGACGCGGCCACCGGCTGCAACGGTCGCGATCTGGAGCCCGGCACAAGAGCCGAACACCAAAAGACCCGCTTCCATGATCCGCGTCATGAACGCGGCGGCCGATCGCGTCTCTGGCGTTTGCGCATGCATCTGGATAGGCGATCCGGCGAAGAACACGGCATCGATATCGGACGCGTCGAACGGAGGTTCAGATCCGGGGTCGTCGACGCAGGAAACGTGCCGAAACTCGATGTCCGGCCGGATGGCTCGGAGCGTCTCCGCATAGCTTTCATCGGATGCCGCGCCGGAGCGCTTTCGGCGCTCGTCGCGTTGGGATGGTGTTTCGCTGGCGACAATCAAAAAGCGTGGGGGCACATCATATCCAGGTTCGGGATGGGAGACCGGACATAGGCGAAACGTCGCGGCGGCCTATGAGCGGCATTGTCACAGGACGAACACACTGGCTTGAGAACGCCTGCCGATCGCTTGAACTTTGTTCAGACGGACATTGGGTGACGCAAAATTCAGAGGCATCCAGCGCAATTCGACAGCATTCGAACGCCATCGTCTAATCTTCCACCGCAAGACCTCTAGTCGGTTGTTTTCGTCGCGACAGTTTGTCGTTCGAACGAAGGTGCCGTTGGGCATCGCAGAAGGGTCGATCTGGAGGACGCATGAAAATCCGCGCTGGCTTCACCCTTGGTTTCGACTGCATCCAGCCGACGCCGATGCTTCTGGCGCTGGATATCCACCCATCTCGCCGGAAGGATCTGCTGACCGAACAGGTATTGACCTTCGATCCACCTATGCCGGTCTGGGCCTACACCGATGGCTTCGGCAACTCGTGCACGCGCATCGTAGCGCAGCCGGGCAGAACGCGCGTGTCGACCTCGTTCGACGTCCATGACAGCGGACGTCCGGATCCGGTGTCGTGGAATGCCTACCAGCACGACGTGCAGGATCTACCGGACGACGTGCTCGTGTTCCTTCTCGGCAGCCGATACTGCGACACCGATCGAATGGCCGACTTCGCCTGGGCGAACTTCGGGCACACCCCGCTCGGCTGGGGCCGCGTGCAGGCGGTCTGCGACTTCGTGCACAACCATATCGCCTTCAACTACCAGAACGCCGACTCGACCCGCTCGGCCCATGGCGGCTTCATCGATCGAACCGGCGTCTGCCGGGATTTCGCGCATCTCGCGATCACGCTCTGCCGCTGCCTCAACATCCCGGCGCGCTACTGCACCGGCTATCTCGGCGATATCGGCATTCCGCCCGTTCCCTATCCGATGGACTTCAGCGCCTGGTTCGAGGTCTATCTCGGCGGCCATTGGCATACCTTCGACGCGCGCCACAACACGCCGCGCATCGGCCGCATCCTGATGGCGACCGGGCGGGATGCGACGGATGTGGCGCTATCCACCAACTTCGGCCCGACCCAGCTCAGCCACTTCGAGGTCGTGACCTACGAAGTGACGAACTGAGCGGGACGCCGACTCATTCCTTCACCGCACCCGTCATCGACGACACGTAGTAGTCGACGAAGAACGAGTAGAGGATGACGACCGGCAGCGAGCCGATCAACGCCCCCGCCATCAGCGACCCCCATTCATAGACGTCGCCGCGAACGAGCTCAGTCAGGACGCCGACCGGCACCGTCTTGTTCTCGGACGATTGGATGAACGTCAGTGCGTAAATGAACTCGTTCCAGGCCAGCGTGAAGGCGAATATCCCCGCCGAGATCAGGCCGGGAACCGCCAGCGGCAGCACGATCTTCGTGAGGATCTGCCATCGCGTCGCCCCGTCCACCAGCGCGCTTTCTTCGAGCTCGAAAGGGATCGAGCGGAAATAGCCCATCAGAAGCCAAGTGCAGAACGGGATCAGGAAGGTCGGATAGGTCAGGATCAGCGCTAGGCGCGAATCGAACATTCCGAGCTGGAACACGATGAAGGCCAGCGGAATGAACAGAATCGACGGGGGAATAAGGTAGGCGAGGAAGATCAGGAGGCCGGTCACCCTTGCGCCGGTAAACCGGACGCGCTCAATCGCGTAGGCCGCGAAGACGGACGCGGCGAGCGCGATCACGGTGGAACAGACCGCCACGATCAACGTGTTCCAGAGCCAACCGGGATAGGACGTCTCGAACAGGAGGTACTTGATGTGGTCGAGCGTCGGCCCGACCACCCAGAACGGACTGTAGGCCGAGTAGTTCGTCAGCTGGTCGTTCGGCTTCACGGCGGTGATCGCCATCCAGTAGAACGGAAACAGGAGCACGAACATGAACACGGCGAGCGGCAGGTAGATCACCAGGATCTTCCTCGCCAACGTATCGTGGTGGGACATGCCGACGATGTCGTCGGTCAGTTGCGGACCGGTGCCTTCAACGGCTGGGGCTGTCATCGTGTCTCGATCCTCAATCCGTGGCGCCCTGCTGCCATTTGCGGCGTTGCAGACCGAAGAAGCTGAACAGGATGGCGGCCAGCAGGAAGGGCACCATCGCCACCGCGATCGCCGCCCCCTCGCCCAGCGCACCGCCGGGGATGCCGCGCTGGAACGACAGGGTGGCCATGAGATGCGTCGCGTTGACCGGCCCGCCCTTGGTCAGGACGTAGATCAGCTGGAAGTCGGTAAAGGTGAACAGGACGGAGAAGGTCATCACCACGGCGATGATCGGCGTCAGCAGCGGCAGGGTGATGCGCCGGAAGCGCTGCCACGACGTTGCTCCGTCGAGCGCGGCCGCCTCGTGCAGCGACACGGGGATGGTCTGGAGCCCGGCCAGAAGCGAAATCGCGACGAAGGGGATGCCGCGCCAGACATTGGCGGCGATCACCGAGATCCGGGCGTTGGTCGGATCGCCGAGAAAGTTGATCGGCGAACTGATCAGACCGGCCTGCATCAGCACCCAGGAAATGATCGAGAACTGGCTGTCGAAGATCCACCAGAAGGCCAGCGCCGATAGAACCGTCGGAACCACCCAAGGCAGCAGAATCACGGCACGGAAGAAGGTCTTGAACGGCAGATGCTCGTTCAGAATGATCGCCAGCCACAGGCCGAGAGCGAACTTCAGGATGGAGGCGACCGCCGTGTAGACGACGGTGTTGAACACCGACATCCAGAAGACCTTGTCCTCCATCAGGTAGGCGTAGTTTTCCAGCCCGATGAAGACGCCGGGGCGTCCGATGCGCGTATCCGTGAAGCCGAGCCAGACGCCGAGGCCGAGCGGATAGGTCAGGAAGCACAGGAGGAAGATGGCGGCCGGCAGCATGAACAGGAAACCGAGCCCGTTCCTGCTTTGCGAAAGCCGTTCGAAGAAGGACGGCCGGGGGATGGTCCCGTCCGCAGCGCCGATGGTCATGGCAAGTCCCGATCCCGCGCGAGTTGAAGAAGGATGGACCCGCGCGCCCGGCGCGGGTCCCACTGCGTCGGGGCGTCGTTCAGACGCGGTAGTAGCGGTTGGCTCGGCGCTCGGCGTTGGCGATCGCGTCCTCCGGCGAAGACTGGCCGGTCACCGCTTCGGCGAACATGTCGACGAGCACGTAGTCGGCCATCGTGCCGGCGGAGGCGGCGCCCAGCGGACCGGCGTATCCGTTGGGTCGCAGCGTCGCCGAGGCGCGCGCATAGGCTGCGTGGATGGGGTTCGACGTCCACACCGGATTGTTCTCGAACGCCTTCAGAGGCTGGCAGCAATAGGCGCTGGCGCCTTCGATCCAGGCGTTCATGTTGTCGGCCTGATACATGAACTTCAGATAGGCCTTGGCGGCTTCCGGGTACTTGGTATGGCGGAAGATCGAGATGGTGGAAGCTTGGTG
The DNA here is from genome assembly GCF_903970965.1 of Aureimonas sp. ME7. GTDB lineage: Bacteria > Pseudomonadota > Alphaproteobacteria > Rhizobiales > Rhizobiaceae > Aureimonas. The sequence continues at coordinate 30,089 of NZ_CAJCKW010000014.1, forward strand.
CAGTTCCACGGACTCGCCGACCGGGCCGATCGGCAGGTTGGTCGAGCGCATGTCCGCCGCGAGTTCGGCCAGTGCCGGATCCTTCAGTGCGGCATAGTATGCCGACACGCCGTTCGCCGTCAGCGACACCTGGCCCGCCAGGAAGGCGCGGTTGTTGTTGACGTCCTGCCAGCTTTCGGTGCCGGGAATGAAGGTCTTGTAGAGCTCCATGGCGTAGTTCACGGCGGCCAGCGTTTCTGGGCTGTTGATGACGACCTTGCCGTCCTCGTCCACCATCTTGCCGCCGTGGCTCCACAAGAGCCAATGCGCGTAATTGTTTCCGTCGCCGACCGCCTTGCCGTGCGGGAAGCCGGCGGGCGTGCCTTTGGCCTGGAGGCCCTTGCAGAGTTCCAGGAAGCCGGCCGTATCCTTCGGAAACTCGGAGAAACCGGCCGCCTTCATATGGCTGTCGCGATAGATTACCGCATTGCCGATCGCGCAGATGGGCAGAGCGATGAAGGCATCGTCGCGCTTGGCGTAGGATTCGAGGCCCGGATACCAACCGCCGTTGGCGCCGCCGATATAGTTGCCGAGATCCGTCACATCGACGAGCTTGTCCGGGTACTGCTGCGGATCGTCGAACCAGCTCATCACCATGTCCGGTCCCGAACCGACATTGGCCGCGACGGCCGCCTTCGGACGCACGTCCTCCCAGCTTTCCTTGTCGATCCGGACCTGCACACCCGTCGCCTCGGTGAACTTCGCCGTATTGGCAAGCCAGGCCGCTTCCTCGGCCGGCACGAAGGGCACCCAGCGCAGAAGGCGCAGGCTCGCGCCCTGTTCGGGCGTGAAATTCGGCTCGGCGCCTTGCGCGAGCGCACGGGTCAGGCCGAAGCGGCCCCCCAATGCGCCGGCGGCGACGAACCCTGCGGTCCCGGTGAGAATCTGCCTGCGATTGACCATGGTTTCCTCCTTCGCGGGTATGTTGGTTTCGCGTGGTGCGCTTCCCGCATCCGCCCACGTCATTGTCTGCCCGCCCGCCGGCGGACGGTCGGCTTCAGAGACGCTGGCCTGTGCCGGCGTCGAAGAGATGAACTGCTTCCGGGTCGATCGAGACGTGCAACGTCTCGCCGGGCTTCAGCGCGACCCGCTCCCGGAACACGCAGGTCACCGCCGTCTTGCCGAGTTCGCCCAAAACCTGGCTTTCGAAGCCGGTCGGCTCGATCACTACCACCTCGATGGGCGTGGTGCCGCCCAGTCGGATGGCCTCCGGCCGCGCGCCGTAGACGAGATCGCGCCCCCTTGCCGCTTCGTGGCGCCCGCTGACCGGCAGCGAGATGCCGTCCGTGGTGACGAAGCGCGTCGGATCGTTCGGGTCGAGGCGCCCATGCAGCATGTTCATGGCCGGCGAGCCGATGAAGCCTGCGACGAAGAGATTGTTCGGCCGGTCGTAGAGTTCGAGCGGCGCACCGACCTGCTCCACCACGCCGTCATGCATGACGACGATCTTGTCGGCCATGGTCATCGCCTCGATCTGGTCGTGCGTGACGTAGACGGTGGTGGTCGTCAGGCGCTGATGGAGGTTCTTGATCTCCGTGCGCATCGACACGCGCAGCTTGGCGTCGAGGTTGGACAAGGGCTCGTCGAACAGGAACACCTGCGGATCGCGTACGATCGCCCGGCCCATGGCGACGCGCTGGCGCTGGCCGCCCGAAAGCTGGCGCGGGAAGCGATCGAGGAGATGCGACAGGCCGAGGATTTCGGCCGCCGGTTTGACCCGGGCCGATATCTCCTCTCGCGAGGCCTTCTTCAGCGCCAGCGAGAAAGCCATGTTGTCGGCCACCGACATGTGCGGGTAGAGCGCATAGTTCTGGAACACCATGGCGATGTCCCGGTCTTTTGGTGGTACGTCGTTGACGACGCGGTTGCCGATCCGGATCTCGCCGCCGGACACATGCTCCAGCCCGGCCAGCATCCGCAGGAGCGTGGACTTGCCGCAGCCGGACGGGCCCACGAGGATGACGAACTCGCCGTCGTCGATCTGAATGTTGACGCCCTTGATGACCGGATGGGCACCAAAGGATTTCCGAACGTCGGCGATATCGACAGACGCCATGCAGTTTCCTCCCGTTGGACCCGAAACAGCACCGCGAGCCTCCCCCCGCATCGTGCCGTTCGGTCGTTATCGCCTCGAAGGCGCTTGTTCGATCGTCGTTCCCCGCGCCTACCCCCGGCCGACGAACGGCATTTTGGTCGCTATGATCGTCATGGTCAGGACGTTGGCCTCCAGCGGAAGCGCCGCCATGTTAACGACCGCTTGGCCCACGAGCGCCGGGTCGATCGTGGGTTCGGCCGCCGTCGATCCGTCGGCCTGCAGGGCGCCTGCCGATATCGCCGTCGTCATGTCGCTGGCGGCATTCCCGATATCGATCTGACCGCAGGCGATGTCGAAGCGGCGGCCATCGAGCGCCGTGGACTTCGTCAGTCCGAGAATTCCATGCTTGGTCGCCGTGTACGGCGCGGAGTTCGGGCGCGGCGTCGTCGCGGACACCGATCCGTTGTTGATGATCCGCCCGCCGCGTGGCGACTGCGCCTTCATGATGCGGAACGCCTGCTGAGTGCAAAGAAACGCACCGGTCAGATTGGCGGATACCACGGTGTTCCACTGCTCGAACGAAAGCTCTTCCATCGGAACAGGCGGTGCCAACGATCCCGCGTTGTTCACCAGAAGATCGAGGCGTTTGAACCGGTTCTCGATGCTGGAAAACAGGGTGGACACCGACACCGGATCGGCGATGTCGGCCGAGATGGCCTCAAGCGCTCCCGACGCACCTCGATAGGCCGCGACCGCCGCCTCCAGAACCTCGGCCCGGCGACCGGCGATCACGACCGTCCATCCGGCTGCGGCGAGCGCATGCGAGATCGCCCGGCCGACGCCTGTTCCGCCGCCCGTCACCAGCGCGACCTTCGTCTGACCCGTTGCTTGGTCGTCAACCGTCGGCATGCATGCACTCCCGTTCCATGAGATTGTCGGCTGCGATTCCTCGATCGCAGTGCCCTTCGAAACGTCGTTTCCAGCCGAGGCCAGCATCCGTGCCTTCGCGGGGGCGATACTCGGCGCCGAAGAACCCGTTCCAGCCTTCCGAAACGAGAAGCGGCAGGAGGCGATCGTAGGCCACCTCGCCTTCGTCGGGTTCGGTTCGCGAGGGAACGGCGGCGAACTGGATATGGCCGATCCGCGCGCGGTGCTGTTGGAAGCGTCGCAGAAGATCCCCACCCTCGATCTGCACGTGGTAGCAGTCGAAGAGGATACGAAGCGAAGGGCGATCGACGCGCGATACGATCGTTGCCGCCTGCTCGATCGTTCGCAGGACGTAGCCCGGCGCGTCGCGCGCATTCAAAGGCTCGATGAGAACCGTTCGCCCGCTTCGCTCCGCAAGGTCGCACGCGAAATGGAGACTGCGGTCGAACGTTCGCTGCGTTGGCTCGACGTCACCTGCGGAAGCGATGCCCGCCATGACGTGGATGGCTCCCGCACCCACCTTATCGGCATAGGCGAACGCTTCCTCGATCGCTTCGCGCGCTTCCTCCTCCCGGTCGGGCAGCGCGGAAAGACCGAACTCACCAGGATTTCCCTTGCGCGTATTCAGGCTCAGAACTGGCAAGCCGGTCTCTCGAAGAGCCTCCGCCATGGCACCGGCATCCGTTTCATACGGCCATTGGAACTCGACCGCCTGGAAACCCGCTGCCTTCGCGCGCCGGATCGCATCCGGCAGCGCCAGTTCCGTCCAGAGGAAGCCGAGATTGGCCGAGAAGCGGAGCCGTGCGGTCATCGACCACCCATCGATGCGCGACCGCCGAGTTCGTCCTCGACATGGGCCTGGACGATCTCTTCGAATGTATCCTCCACGGTGAAGCCGAGTTCGCGAGCCCGCCGCGCCTCGATGTCGGGCGCCCATCCATCGACGATGCGGATGATCGTCTCGTCCGGCTCGCGGCGCACGAGCGCGAGGGCCTCGTCGCCCCCGACCGTCTGTAATGCCGCGAGTTCGTCCCGCACCGTGGCGGAAAGGCCCGGCATGTTGAGATTGCGACGAGGCCCGATCCGTGAGGTGTCGAGCGTGGCCGCGTGCAGGAAGAAGCCGATCGCCGAGCGGGGGCTGGCGAAAAAGTGGCGGACGCTATCCGACACGGGAAGCACGGCTTCCTGGCCCGCCAGCGGCTCGCGCAGGATGTTGGAGAAGAAGCCGGACGCCGCTTTGTTGGGCTTGCCGGGACGCACACAGATCGTCGGCAGGCGAAGCCCAACGCCGTCCAGGAATCCGCGCCTCGTATAGTCGGCGAGGAGAAGCTCGCAGATCGCCTTCTGCGTGCCGTAGCTCGTCAACGGCGTCGGCGCGAAATCCTCCGGCACCACTTCGGCGAAGGGCGCGCCGAACACGGCGATGGACGATGCGAAGACGACGCGCGGCGTGTAGCCGCTCGCCGCATGCTCCCGGCGGATGGCTTCGAAGAGATCGCGCGTCCCGTCAAGGTTGATGCGGTAGCCCTTCTCGAAGTCGGCCTCCGCTTCCCCCGAGACGATCGCGGCCAAGTGGAAGATGACGTCCGGACGCGCCGTCACGAGCGGTTCGCTGGCTTCGGGAACGGAGATATCGACGGCAGCCGTCCGCACCGATCCGATCCGCCCCGCGGGCTTCGACGGCTCGACGACGTCGACGAGCGTCAACGCTTCGACGGCCCGTCCGCCGAGCTTTCCTTCCCCGCAAATGGCCTCCGCGAGCTTTTGCCCGATCATCCCGGCCGCGCCGATGATGAGAACCTTCGTCATCGTCTTCCTCCCATAGCGCCGTGCCACCTCCTGCGGCGCGGCACTCATTCAAGCCATTCGTCGTTCCGGTTCGCCCGCCGATGTCCGATGCATCGCGTCCAAGGTGGTGCGGTAGATCCGCTCGATATGCACTTCGAACGCTTCGACCGTCGCGGCTCGGTCGCGCCCTTCGAGCGCGGCGACGATGGCGACGTGATCGGCGTAGCTGCGGGCGATCGCCCCGGGTTGCGATACGGCGCGGCAGCGCTGTTCCAACATGTAGGCGTAGAGATCGACGACGAAGTCTGCCAGGACCGGGTTGGCGGAGCACCGGTAGATCGCCAGATGAAACTCCCGGTCGGTGATGAGGAAGCGAACGGGATCGTCGAATGTCGCTTCCTGCGCCTTCAGCGACTGACGAAGGTAGCGCAGTGTCTCGTCGTCGATCCGCTCCGCCGCGTCGGCGACGACTGCGGTTTCGTTCATCAGGCGCGCGGCGTGGATATCTTCCAGGCCGTAGACGTTCATCAGGCGCGGCTCGCGCAGTCGCTTGAACTCCGGCCCCACCTCGTCGGATCGCACGCGGGTGCGCGCTCCCTGCAGAACGGCCACGAGCCCGCGCGCGGCCAGAATCTGGATCCCGCCGCGAACAGTCTCGCGGCTGACCTGCAGCGCCGCCGCCAGTTCGCGCTCGCTCGGCAGATCGTCGCCCACCTTCAGGATCCCAGATGCGATCATCATCGCGATCTTGCCGGCGACCACATCGCGGACGTTGCGCCGCACGATCGCTTCGCGAAGCTCGGGCGCGTTCTCCAGAACGAATTCCGACAGGGACATGAATTCAAGCTCCTGCCTGCTGGCACGGCCAGCGGACCAGTGGCAGGGTTTCAGGCCAGCAATTGTCTGTCAATTGGCCGGTTGTGCTGCGATGCAACGCCGACGCGCATTCCGGAGACACCATTTGCAGGCTGCGTCTTGCAGTTCGGTTAGGTTCCGGCCATGGAAGGCGCAATCGCAGCGCAAGGCGCTTTTCCGACACGACTTCTTGAAAGGCATTCGATATGAGCGCCGCAACGGACCTTTCCGCGTCCGCCCCGGCGGGCGTCGCCAAGACACCCGAAGGCTACGCCGCGCGGCGCACCTTCGCCATCATTTCGCACCCGGACGCCGGCAAGACCACGCTGACCGAGAAGCTGCTTCTGGCCGGCGGGGCGATCAACATGGCGGGCGCGGTGAAGGCGCGCGGCGAGAACCGCCGCGCCCGGTCCGACTGGATGGAGATCGAGCAGTCGCGCGGCATTTCCGTCACCTCCTCGGTGATGACGTTCGAGCGCGAAGGCATCACCTTCAACCTTCTCGACACGCCGGGCCACAGCGACTTTTCCGAGGACACCTATCGGACGCTCACCGCCGTCGACAGCGCCATCATGGTGGTGGACGTCGCCAAGGGTATCGAAAGCCAGACGCGCAAGCTCTTCGAGATCTGCCGCCTCCGGGACATTCCCATCATCACCTTCGCCAACAAGGTGGACCGCGAAGGCCGCAACCCGTTCGAGGTGCTGGACGAACTGGAAGAGGCGCTGGCGCTCAACGTGTCGCCACAGGTCTGGCCGATCGGCATGGGTTCGGACTTCCAGGGCTGCTACGACCTGGAAACCAACGAGTTCCTGTATTCGAAGATCCGCGCCAACGGAACGTGCGACAGCGTTCGCCAGATGACGGGGCTGGACGATCCCGCGCTCGACGAGATCATCCCGGCCCATGTTCTCGCGCGCTTTCGCGAGGAAGCGGAGCTGGCCCGCGAAGGATATTCCACATTCGATCCGGAAGCCTATCGCCAGGGCCATTTGACGCCGGTCGTCTTCGGCAGCGCGCTTCGCGATTTCTCCGTCGAGCAGTTGCTGCGCATCGTGTCGCGCTTCGCGCCACCGCCGCGCTCACAGCCCTCGGACAAAGGTCCGGTCGATCCGCGCTCGGACGACGTGTCCGCCTTCGTGTTCAAGGTGCAGGCCAACATGGACCCCAACCATCGGGACCGCGTGGCCTTCGTCAGGTTCTGCTCGGGCCATTTCAAGCGCGGCATGAAGCTCAATCACGTGCGCTCGGGCAAGGCGCTCGCGGTCAACAACCCGATCTACTTCTTCGCTCAGGAGCGCGCCCTGACGGAGGAAGCCTTCGCCGGCGACGTGATCGGCATCCCGAACCACGGGACGCTTCGGGTCGGCGACACGCTGACCGAGGGCGAGAGCTTCCGTTTCACCGGCCTGCCGTCCTTCGCGCCCGAGGTCATGCGACGTGTCCGGTTGGAAGATACGATGCGCATGAAGCAGCTGCGCCGGGCGCTGGAGGATCTTGCGGAGGAAGGCCTCGTCCAGGTGTTCAAGCCGATCTTCGGCTCGAACTGGATCGTGGGCGTCGTCGGCCCGCTTCAGCTCGACGTTCTCGCCTCGCGCATCAAGCAGGAGTACAAAACGGATATCGGTTTCGAGCCGGTCCCCTATGCGACCGCGCGTTGGATCTCCTCGGCGGACGAGCGCAAGCTCAAGACCTTCGTGGACGAGAACAAGGTGTCGATCGCGGAGGACCGCGATGGGCGCCCGGTGTTCCTGCCCAAGAACGATTGGGAACTGCGTTATGCGCGCGAGCGCAACCCGGACCTTCGCTTCGACGAAACGCGCGAGTTGGTGGCGACCTGAAGTCTCCGCACGGCGAACGACGACGATGTGTTCACCCGAAGGGCCGAAAAGCCGGTTGCGCTCGATCTGCCGCGGCGCACATTAGGCCCATCGAGGATCGAGAGGTATCCCATGACTGAAGTCGCCGTTCTCGTCGGATCGCTTCGACGCGATTCGATCAATCGCAAGCTCGCCATTGCCCTCGGCAAGCTCGCGGAGCCCAAGCTGCATTTCCGGCTGGTCGAACTGGCCGATCTGCCGATGTACAACGACGATCTCTGGGCCGACGTGCCGGCGGCCGTGACACGCTTCAAGCGCGACATCGAAACCGCCGACGCCGTCCTGTTCGTTACGCCGGAATACAACAGATCCTTCCCGGCGGTCGTGAAGAACGCCATCGACTGGGGCACCCGCCCCTATGGCCAGAACTCGTTCAGCGCCAAGCCCGGCGGTCTCGTCGGTACGTCGCCGGGTGCCGGAGGCGGATCGGCGGGCCAGAACCATCTCAAGAGTGTTCTGAGCGTCGTGGACGTCGTGCTGATGGGTCAGCCGGAAGTGTATCTGCACTACAAGGCCGAAGATTTCGACGACGCCGGCAACATCGTCAGCCAGCATACCCGCGAGTTCCTGCAGGGCTACATCGATCGCTTCACCAAATGGATCGAGCGCACGTCCGAGCCCAAGACATCTGCACAGGCGGACGCCTACGCCGACGCGTAAAGCCCAGACACCGCAGACCTCAATCGAGGTCTGCGGCCGTGATTCGGTCGATGCCTCGCCGTTCCATTTCGGCGAAGGCACCTTCGAGGGAGCCGTCGAGGTCGATCGCGCGGCAGGCGTCCTCGACGACCATCACCGGCCAGCCTTCCGTTTTGGCGTCGTAAGCCGTCCAGGCGACGCAGTAGTCAGTCGCGAGGCCGCAAACGAAGACCCGTTCCGCGCCGCGCTCGCGAAGATAGCCCGTGAGCCCCGTTTGCGTCGTCCGATCGGCCTCCTGGAACCCTGAATAGCTGTCGATGCCGCCGTTGTATCCCTTTCGGATGACGGCTTGCGCCCTCGCGATTCGCAACGACGGGTGAAACTCGGCACCGCTACTTCCCTGAATGCAGTGATCGGGCCATAGCACCTGCGTGCCATAGGCAAGCTCGATCGTCGTGAACGCTTCGCGGGCATGTGTAGAGGCGAAGGAAACGTGCCCGGGTGGGTGCCAGTCCTGCGTCAGAACGACGATGGGAAACCGCTCCATCAACCGGTCGACGATCGGCACCACGCTGTCGCCCCCGGCGACGGCCAGCGCCCCGCCGGGGCAAAAATCGTTCTGGACATCCACGACGATCAGCGCGTCGCGCTCTTCGATACGAATCGTCATTCCCATCTTTCCCAAGCCGCCTGGCACCTCTTGTCGCGCCGCATACAAACATGGTCGCTCACCGGCGGGAACCGGGAATTTCCAGTCGGCGTTCCAGGAACAGAAGGAGGCCAGGTCCATGCTGACGACCATCGTAGCCACGCTCGCCATGACCGCTGCTGCTTCCGCGATGCCAAGCTCGGTAACTGCTCTCAAATGGGAGCGCCGCGTGCTGATCGTGTTCGCGCCGACGCCGGGCGATCCGCGATGGCAGGAACAGGCGGCGCTTCTCGACGGTCAAGACCGGGATCTCGAAGAGCGCCGGATGGAGGTTCTGGCCGTGGTTGGAGATGACGTGAATCCGGTTCGTGGAAAGGCCGCGCGCGAGAGCGACGGTGCGGGATGGCGCCGAACCTTCCGCGTTTCCAACGACGAGTTCGCAATCGTCCTCATCGGGCTTGACGGCGGCGTGAAATGGCGTGCGGACGCTCCCGCTCCCTTGGCGGACATCAACGCAGTCGTCGACGCCATGCCGATGCGGCGGGGTAACCGTTCGCGCTGAGCGCCGGCACCGTCGTTCAGCGATCCTTTCGAGCGCTCTTCTCTTGCTTCATGAGCTTGGCGAACTGCTTCTCGACATCCTTGCCCACCGGGACAGGTTCGAGATCGACGCCGTCCGACAGCCGATCGGCGATCTCCTCCAGCGCGGCGATGCGCGCGTAGCGTTTGTCGTTGGCCGGAACGACGAGCCACGGTGCCGAACGGGACGACGTTCGCTCCAACATTTCGTTGGCCGCATTTTCGTATTCCGCCCATTTCTCGCGATTGCGAAAGTCCTCGTAGGACAATTTCCAACGCTTCAACGGATCCTTCATCCGATCCTCGAAGCGTTTGAGTTGCACGTCGGGAGTGATGTAGAGGAAGATCTTGGCGATCCGTGTCCCCGCGTCCGCCAATAGCTTCTCGAACTGGTTGATTTCCTCGAAGGCGCGGCCCCATTCCGACGGCTTGGCATATCCCTCGACGCGCTCCACCAGAACGCGTCCATACCAGGACCGATCGAACACACAGATCTCTCCCGTGCCGGGCAACCGGCTCCAGAAGCGCGAGAGGTAGTGGTGGCGTAGGTCCTCCGGCGTCGGCGCGGCGATCGGCCAGACCTTGAAACCCCTCGGGTCCATCACCGCCGACATACGACGGATCGCGCCCCCCTTTCCCGCCGCATCCCAGCCTTCGAAGACGACGACTGCGGTGTCCTTCGTATGCAGATAAGCCTGATGAATCTTCTGAAATCGGGTCTGCACCGCCTTCAGCCGACGATCGTACTCGTCGTGCTCGATCGACTTCGACATGTCCAACCGATCGAGCGGGCGATGTTCGGTGTCGGAGGAAGAGGCCTTGGCATTCATCGTCTCTGCCTTTTCTTCATCAAGGGACTGCGTCCAAACGAACCATGCGGAGAAATGCGCGGATCGGACTCCGGGGCCGAGCGTTTCACCGGCAGTTCAGTCCGACCGTTCAGAGTGATGCGTAATATGTTTCAGTCCGCCGATCTCGACACCCGTTCCTCCGTCGTTCCGGCGATCAGCCCGCTCCACCCCGTCGGCGCCACGGCCGTTCGCGTCCTGGAGACCTGGAACGCTCCTCGGAAGTTCCCGCTCGTCTTCGTCGCGCAGACGGTGCGCCGAGCCCGGGATATCTCGGAAATCCTTTGCGCCCTCGAGCCGAAGCTGAAGCTGGCCTACCTGCCCCCTTGGGACTGTCTGCCCTATGACGGTCTGTCGGCATCTCTTTCCGTCATGGGGCAGCGGATGGGTGTGCTGCGCTGGCTGACCAACTCGGCGAACCTTCCCGACATCGTCGTGACTACGGCCGAGGGCTTGATGCGCCGCGTTCCTCCCCGGTCGGTCTGGAAGAAGCTCCATCGCGAGTTCCGTCCGGGAGACGTGTTCGAGGTCGAAGAGGTCAAACCCTTCTTAGAGGCGCTCGGCTACGTATTCGACGACCGGGTGGACGAGCCGGGCGAGGCCGCGATTCGAGGCAAGGTCGTCGATTTCTTTCCGGCGGGTGGACAGCTTCCCTGCCGTATCGAGCACGAAAAGGGTCGCATCACCGCCATTCGCTCCTACGACCCGATCACTCAGAGAACGATCTCCGAAATCGAGATGCTCATCATCGACCCGGCCAGCGAACTGGTCGGAGCGGACCCCGAGAAAACGAGCGCAGCCTCGACGCCGGAAATCCGTCTCCTCCAGGTCCACGGCGACCTGGAAACGGTGTTCGACTATCTCGGCGAAAGCGAACTCCTGATCGAGGATGGGGTCGAACGACGGGCCGAAGCGTTTCTTCAAGCTGCGGACGAAGCCTTTCGCGAAACGGAGGATCGCGGCGAGCGAAAAGGTCGCACGCCTTCCCCCGAGCGCTTCCTGCTGGGCGACGAGGAATGGGTCGGGAAGGTGCGCAAGCGTCTCGGCGCCGTCATCGACGATCTGCCGGACGGCGCGAGCAGCAGCGTGGGGTCCTTCTCCGCCGCTTCGCAGCCGTGGGACGCGTTGCGCGACTTTATCGAGGAAAAAGGGGCGCCGCTTCGCGTAGTGCTGGCGGCCAACTCGAAACTCGTTCTCAACGACTGGCAGCGAAGGGCGCGTCGCAACCTCGGCGGCACCTGGGAGCGGGCAGGACACTGGAAAAGCGTCAAGGGGGCGAAGGACGGGACACGCTGGACCGCTATCCTTCCGATCAAGGAAGGCTTCTACCTCGCCGACCGGAACATTCTCGTCGTATGCCCGCGCGATCTCGGCGGACGAAACGCGGCCTCCGACGATCGGAGCGCGGCGTCCGCTTTGATGGGAAGCACCGAAGACTACGAGATCGGCGACGCCGTGGTCCATCTCGACCATGGGGTCGGCATTCTTGAAGGGCTGGAACATCTGGAGCGGGATGGGAAGGCGCACGACGTGCTCCGCCTCCGCTACGCGGACGACGCCTCGCTGATCGTGCCGATGTCGGACGTGGGCGCGCTGTGGCGATACGGCGGTCAAACCGGCGATCTGCGCCTCGACAAGTTGAAGGGCGAAAGCTGGGAAAACCGGCGCAACGACCTGATGCAGCGTGTGCAGAAGACGGCGGCCGGCATGGTCGAGCTTATGCGCGAGCGCCGTCAGGCGAAGGCCCCCGCATTGCGTCCCGACCGACGCGACTACGAGCGCTTCTGCGCAGGATTCGCGTATGAGCTATCCGTGGATCAGGAAAGTGCGGTGGATGCCGTTCTCGCCGACATGGCATCCGGGCGACCGATGGACCGACTGATTTGCGGCGATGTCGGCTTCGGTAAGACCGAGGTCGGGCTTCGTGCCGCCGCCGTTGCCGCATCTGCCGGGCGTCAGGTGGCCATCGTCGCCCCGACCACCGTTCTCGCCCAACAACACACGCGCTCGGCCGCCAAGCGCTTTCATGCGCTTGGGATCGAAGTCGCGCATCTTTCTCGGCTGACGAGCGCGAGCGACGCCAAGCGGATCAAGGACGGCTTGAAGAGCGGCGAGATCCGCGTCGTGGTCGGCACCCACGCTCTGTGCTCGTCCACGATCGACTTCGCTGATCTTGGTCTCGTGGTGATCGACGAGGAGCAGCGTTTCGGCACGAAGCAGAAGGAGGCTTTGCGGCGCATGGCGCAAGATCGTCATATCCTGACGATGACGGCGACCCCCATACCGCGCACCCTGCAGGCCAGCTTCGTCGGCCTGAACGAGATCAGCGTGATCGCGACCCCGCCGACGCTGCGCCGCCCGACCAGAACGGTGCTGGCCGAATTCGACGACAATCTCGTTCGCGATGCGCTGATGCGCGAGCGCCGGCGCGGCGGTCAGAGTTTCGTCGTTTGTCCGCGCGTCGAGGATATCGAACCGATGGCCGAACGCCTTCGCGCGCTGGTGCCGGATCTCGCGGTCGCGGTGGCGCACGGGAAACTGGCGCCGGACGTCGTCGACGAGACGATGTTCGACTTCTCCAAAGGACGGGGCGATGTTCTTCTGGCGACCAACATCATCGAAAGCGGGTTGGATGTGCCCGCCGCCAACACGATGATCGTCTGGCGGCCCGACCGGTTTGGGTTGGCGCAGCTCCATCAGATCCGCGGCCGTGTCGGGCGCGGCTCGCGCCGCGGCGTCGTATATCTCTTGATGGAAAGCGGCCAGACACTTGGCGAGAACACCGAGCGCCGGCTGCGCACGCTGGAAGCGATGTCGAGCCTTGGCGCCGGGTTCGCGATCAGCGCTCGCGACCTGGACCTGCGTGGCGCGGGAGAACTCCTCGGCGACGAACAGGCGGGGCATCTGCAACTCGTGGGGCTCGGCCTCTACAGACATCTTCTAGAGCGCGCCCTCATTGTCGCCGAAGGCAGGCAAGCGCCCGACGATTGGACGCCCGATGTGGCGATCGGGGCCATCGGCAGCATTCCGGCTGAATACATTCCCGATCCCGCCGCACGTATCAATCTCTACAGCCGGATCGATCAGGTGCGCGAGCGTTCGACGCTCGAACTCCTGATCGAGGAGATCACAGACCGTTTTGGAGCGATCCCGCGCGAAACGAAGATTCTCCTGAAACTGGCAGAGTTGAAGCTTCGGTGCCGCGAGCTCGGCTTGCAGAAGCTGGCCTCGGGCCCGAAGGGCACGGCGATCACCTTTCGCACCCGTGCGCAGGCGGACGCCGCCCGCAAGCTCGGCTGTCCGGCCGGGTGGAAGTGGAACGAGGCGAAGCTCGTCGCGCCGATTGCGGCGTCCAAACTGTCGGAGCGCTTCGTTGCCGCCCGACAGGTGTTGGATACGATCGAACCAAGAGGCTGATGTCGGACACAAAAAAGGGCGGCACGAGGGCCGCCCAATTTGGCTGGAGTATCAGGTCATGAAAAACCCGATGCTCATGAATTGGTTGTTGACCCTAAAGGTTGCGACAAAGGTTGCGGAAATTTAACGAACGGCCTTTCCCTTCCCGATTTCCTTTCGCGCCGCAACTAAGGGCGTGTGGAGGCGTTACGCCCCTGCCTCGCGCCGCTTGCCGGAGCAGAACTCCGCGCGGCGCCATGTTGGATCAGTTGAGGAGAAAGAGATGTTCCGCGATAAGCCCTCGGCCTATGATCGGTTGACCGACGCGATCGGCGACATCGGGGAACGCCTGTCCGACCTCGAGTCCCAGATCGTCGAGCGCATCAACCCGAAGCCCTCGAAAGCCGAGCGCCTGCGCCGCGCGGTGGACCGCGAGTTGCACCGGCTCTACGATACGGCCGAACCGTCCTATTCCCGCTACCTGCCGTCTTTCCTTTCCAACCTGTCGCTGCCTTCGGCCGACGACGCGCGGGCTGGGGTCAACAAGGCACGGCGTTCGCTTCTAGACGGCGCCAACGATCTGCAGGATCAGGTTCGCGACGCTCGCAGCCATCTACCGGCCCTGTCGTCGTTCTGGCCTTCCCTAACCCATCGGTCGAGCTTCAAGGGCGGGCGCGGCTATCAGCGCGGCGCCGACTACTTCCGCGACCGTCCGAACGTCACGACGGCCCTCGTCGCCGGCGGCGCGATCCTGGCGATTGGTGGTGCCTTCTACATCACGAAAAAGATCGCCGACCACGCCGAGGAGCCGGACTACGACGTCGTGCGCAAGGACGGGGATATCGAGATCCGCGACTACGATGCGCTGGTCGTCGCCGAGACGATCAAGACCGGCTACCACGAGAAGGCTCGCCGCCGCGGGTTCGAGACGCTCTACGATTTCATCACCGCGAACAACCGGTCCGGCAAGAAGATCGCGATGACGGTGCCGGTGCTCCAGCAGTTGTCCGAGGGCGAAGGCCGGGTCAAGGGCTGGGCGATCCGCTTCGTCATGCCGAAGAAATACACGAAGGCCAGCCTCCCGACGCCGAATTCGGACGACGTCCGCATCCATGAGGTTGCAGCCCGCCGGCTGGTCGCCATCCGGTTCAACGGCAATTTCACCGCCTCCGTTGCCAGCAAAAAGCTGATGACGCTCTACAACTACATCTCCGACGAGTCGCTGAAGCAGAAGGGCGACCCGGTCTACGCCTTCTACAACTCGCCGATCACCCCGGGTTTTCTCAAGCGCAACGAGATCCTGATCGAGGTCGAGCGGTAAGTCGTTCGATTATAGCTGTGATAAATAAGGGCGCTCCCAAGGCGCCCTTTTTCGTTTCCTGACGCGCCTTATGTGGTACTTGAGTGCCAAATTTGGGGTTCTATAATACCACAATATCAAGACATTGAAATTGCTCTCTTATTTTTACCGTCTGCAGCACTGGTGTAGCGCTGAGCGCTTGCGTTCTACGCAACTCGCGGCTATGGAGCGTCAATCGAACGCGGGGAAGCCTGCGTTCATTGGCACGGGTCGAGTTCGATCTCTTCCCAAGCAGCGAACGACCCAAGGATTTCCGAATGAAGACCTTCTCGCAAAAGTCCGAGACGGTGGTGAAGAAGTGGATCGTCATCGACGCCGAAGGGCTCGTTGTCGGTCGCCTCGCCTCCCTCGTCGCGCTTCGCCTTCGCGGCAAGCACAAGCCCTCCTTCACGCCGCACGTCGACGACGGTGACAACGTCATCATCGTCAACGCCGACAAGGTCGTGTTCACGGGCAAGAAGTACCAGGACAAGACCTACTACTGGCACACCGGCTACATCGGCGGGATCAAGGAGCGCAAGGCTCGCGAGATCCTCGAGGGCCGCTTCCCCGAGCGCGTTCTCGAGAAGGCCGTCGAGCGGATGCTTCCGCGCGGGCCCCTCGGCCGTCGCCAGCTCAAGAACCTGCGCGTTTATGCCGGCACCGAGCATCCGCACACTGCTCAGTCGCCCGAGACGCTCGACGTCAAGGCGCTGAACTCCAAGAACACGAGGGCTGCATAATGGCCGATCTCAACTCGCTGCAGGACCTCGCGACCTCGAACGTCGCCGAGACCAATGCCGCTCCGGTTCACGTGCAGAAGCTCGACGCCCATGGCCGCGCCTACGCGACCGGCAAGCGTAAGGACGCCGTCGCTCGTGTGTGGGTGAAGCCGGGTTCCGGCAAGATCACCGTCAACACCAAGGACTACACGGACTACTTCGCGCGTCCGGTGCTCCAGATGGTGCTTCAGCAGCCGATCGTCGCAGCCTCGCGCGACGGCCAGTTCGACATCGTCGTGACGGTGGCGGGCGGCGGTCTGTCGGGCCAGGCGGGTGCCGTTCGCCACGGCATCTCGCGCGCCCTCACCTTCTACGAGCCGGGCCTTCGCTCGGTTCTCAAGAAGGGCGGCTTCCTGACCCGCGATTCGCGTACCGTCGAGCGCAAGAAATACGGCCGCGCCAAGGCTCGCCGTTCGTTCCAGTTCTCGAAGCGCTGATCGGCTCGGCACCATTCGCCATCGAAGGGCTCCGGGAAACCGGGGCCCTTTTTCGTATGCGTGCGGCCGTTCGAAGGACTTCATGCTTTCACGCGCGGGCGCTATGGATCGCCTCGACCACGAACGCCGGGATCATCATGGCCACCAAAGCGATCGACAACGCCTTCACCGCATCCGCTCCGTTCGGAGCGGCCAGCGACCCGACCTATGCCGGCGCCCTCTCCTTCATGCGGCGGCGCTATACCAAGGACGTTTCGGGCACCGACGTCGCCGTGTGGGGCATCGCGTTCGACGCCTCGGTCTCCAACCGGCCGGGAACCCGCTTCGGGCCGCAGGCCATACGCCGCGCTTCGGCGATCTTCGACAACGACCCGCAATACCCGTTCCATGCCGACTTCTTCGAGGTCCTCGACGTCGTCGACTATGGAGATTGCCTACTCGACTATCGCTTGCCCGAGCGTGCGCATCTCGCCATGCGCAAGGAAGCGAGCGAGCTTTTGGAGAAGACCGACTTCCTGCTGACGCTGGGCGGCGATCACTCGATCACCTATCCGCTGCTGCAGGCGCATGCCGAGCGGCACGGCAAGCTCAGTCTCGTCCACTTCGATGCGCATCAGGACACGTGGCCACTGGCAGGCGACACGCATGGGCGCCCGCGCGTCGATCACGGCTCCTTCGTTTCGGCCGCCCTGCGCGACGGGCTGATCGATCCGGACACGTCGATCCAGATCGGCATCCGCACCCACGCGCCGGAGACAGGCGGTCTTGAGATCGTCTACGGCCACGAGGTCGAGGATCTCAGCTCGGCCGAAATCGCCAAACGGATCTACGAGCGGACGGGCGGCACCAATTGCTACCTGACCTTTGACATCGACTGCCTCGACGTGGCCTTCGCACCCGGAACGGGAACGCCGGTCGCGGGCGGTCCGAGCAGCGCGAAGATGCTCGCGGTTCTCCATCACTTGAAGAACCTCGATCTCAAGGGCGCGGACGTCGTGGAGGTGTCTCCACCCTACGATCACGCCGACATGACGGCGATCGCCGGCTCCACCGTCGCCGTGTACATTCTCGGCATCCTTGCCGATAAGAAGGCCAAGCGTCAGGGCTGACGTTTCGCCAAAGCCTTCCGCATTCCATCCACGACGGGTATCGATATGAAACCGCGCATCTTCATCGACGGCGAGCATGGAACCACGGGCCTTCAGATCCGCTCGCGCATGGCGGGCCGCGACGACGTGGAACTTCTCTCGATCCCCGAGGCGGAGCGGCGCAACGAGGCGATCCGCGAGGATCTTCTGAACGAAGCCGATATCGCGATCCTGTGCCTGCCGGACGATGCCGCGCGGCAGGCCGTATCGCTGCTATCGGGCAACGGCCGCACCCGCGTCATCGACACGAGCACGGCGCACCGGACGGCGGATGGATGGGCCTACGGTTTTGCCGAACTGACGCGGGGCCAAGGCGACGCGATCCGCTCGGCCCGCCTCGTGGCCAATCCGGGCTGCTACCCGACGGGTGCGATCGCCCTTCTCCGCCCGCTGCGAGAGGCTGGCCTTCTCGCCGCTGAGCATCCCGTCTCGGTCAACGCCGTCTCGGGATACACCGGCGGCGGCAAGCAGATGATCGCGCAGATGGAGGACGAAACGCGCGAGGATCGCATCACCGCACCGCATTTCCTCTACGGCCTCGATCTGGCGCACAAGCACCTGCCGGAGATGCGTGTCTACGGGCAGTTGGCTGGTGACCCGATCTTTGCGCCGTCCGTCGGCAAGTTCCCGCAGGGCATGATCGTTCAGATCCCCCTGCTGCTCGACGAATCGAGGACGCCGTCCCAGCTTCATGCCGCACTGGCCGATCACTACGCAGGTCAGGACGTCGTGACCGTCGTGCCTCTCAGCGAGGGCGCGACCCTCAAGCGTATCGACGCGACGGAGCTGGCTGGAACCGACCGGATGAAGCTTTTCGTCTTCACCTCGCCGGACGGCGCCCGGGCCAATCTCGTCGCTCTCCTCGACAACCTCGGCAAAGGGGCGTCCGGTGCCGCCGTCCAAAACATGGACCTGATGCTTTCGGCTTGAGATTTCAGGCGCCGACGGCGCGCAACTCGACGCCGGGCTGCGCGAGCGGGTAGCGTCCATGCATGCCTCGCGCATGCGCCACTGCACCGGTCAGGACGAGCAAGGCGCCGGCCTGGTGCGTCAGCGCCGCATCGATTGGAACATGAAGCAGAAGGGTCGCGATCCCGATCGCGGCCTGTCCCGTGACGGCCAGCGCCAAGAGCTGCGCTCCCTTCGCATGATGCGAGCCCGGAGCGATCCGCCATGCGGCGAACGCATGAAGTAGGGCGACCGTCAGCAGAACGTAGGCGCCTGTCCGGTGGACGAACTGCACGGTCATCACGTTCTCGAAGAAATTGCGCCAGATGGGCGACATCGGCAGAAGGTTGGAGGGGATGATCTGCCCGTCCATCAGCGGCCACGTGTTGAAGCTCAAGCCCGCGTTCAAGCCGGCAACGAGGCCGCCGAGATAGATCTGAACGAGCGTCAGCGCGACGATCAGCAGTCCAACCTTGCCCGAATGCGCCGTCGGCGGCGCGGCGGCCGGTCTGGAGGACAGCCCCCGAGCGATCCAGAGCGTCGCCGTCAGGATGATGCAAGCCGTCGTCAAATGGATGGCCAGCCGATACTGGCTGACATCGGTCCGCTCCACGAGACCGGAGGCGACCATCCACCAGCCGATCGCGCCTTGTAGGCCTCCGAGTGCCAGAAGGCCCACCAGCCTCGGCTTCAACCAAGACTCGACGCGCCCCGCGATCCAGAACCAAGCGAGCGGTAGCGCGAAAACGAAGCCGACGGCGCGGGCGAGGAAACGGTGCGTCCACTCCCACCAGTAGATGGTCTGGAAGTCGGACAGCGACATGCCGCGATTGATCTGCTGGTATTGCGGAATCTGACGGTAGAGATCGAACTCCTCCTGCCATTCCGCGTCGGACAGCGGTGGTACGATCCCATGGATCGGCTTCCATTCCGTGATGGAAAGGCCCGACTCGGTGAGCCGCGTCGCGCCGCCGACGACGACGAGCGCCATCACCATCGCCGCCACGAGATAGAGCCAGATACGGATCGCGCGGCGATCCGCCAAGCGACGTTGGATGGATCGGGTCGGGTCGGTCGTGATCGATGTCATGCAATCGCCTAGCGTTCGCCGAAACGAAGGCCGCCGCAAAGGGTCCGCGAGCCCAGCCCGCAGCGGCTTTTCCAAGCCAGCTCTCTTACGAACGGTTCCAGAAGGCAAGGTTCATATTGTCCTACCTTCTTGTTCTCAGCGGCACGACCTGCGAGGAAGCCGCATCGTTTCGTGCGCGAGAAGAGCCATGCCCGTCCGGTTGAAGAAACTCATCGGAGCCGTGATCCTCCTGTTTCTGGTGATCGCCTACGCCGTTCTGGCGACCGCCTACGCCTCGCTCCGCCTCGGCCAGTCGCCCGGCTACGTGCATCTCCTATATTTTCTGCTGACCGGCTTGCTTTGGATCGTGCCGGCAATGTTCGTCATCCGGTGGATGGAACGGGAGCCGAAGAGCCGCCGATAGGTCCGCTACGTCCCCTCGCCCACGACCACCATGTCATCGAATCCTGAGGCCCGGAGCTGAGCCACCGCCTCCTCGACCGTTGTCGCTCCTGCCGAGCCGGTGGCCAGAAGCAGAGCTGCCTCGACCGTCATCGCATCGGCGACCTTGCGCTCCGCCAGTGCCCCGCAGTCGACGATAACCGTCTCGTAGTTCCGTTCCACGAACTCCATCGCGTCCGCGAGGTCTCGCGAACGCTCGTTCAACCACTCAGGCTGGCGACCGAGCGGAAACACGTCGGCCGCGGTTGCGAAATCTCGCCGCGCCGCCTCGGCGAAGGTACCCTCGCCCGACGCCATATCCGAGAGCCCCACGGAACCCGGCGGCACCCCCATGGCGAGAGCCGAACGCTGCTCGCCGCCGACGTCGATCAACGCCACGGAATGCCCTCGAAGAGCCAGACGGCGGACGATCTCGGTCGCTATCGGGCGGCTCAGGGTCGGCTCCGGGGTTACGACGACCGCGCGGGAGATTTCGCTCGCGATGATCGCCCCGATGACATCGTCGATCGAGGCGGTGTCCATCGCCGGTGACCTGAAACTACCGTCGCCGCGCGGCTTGCCCGGCGCCGCCGGAATGGCGACGGGCGCGACCGAGGGCGCTGTCATCCTCTTCCGGCCCGGCTGTCGAAGCGAGCCCACCGTCACGAACGCCGCAGACCCGAGTAGCCCTAGGAGGGCGGCACCGGCTATCAGCGGCCACACGGGCCGCCCGTCCACGGACGCCGGAAGCTCCGTGATCTCGAGCGGCGTCTCGGCGGTGGGACGCTCGGCGGCTTCCGGCTCGAGGACCGGCTCGACAGGCAGCTCCGACATCGTCGTTGCCTCGTCGGCGCGCCGCAACTCGGCTAGGAGTCGCCTTTCGACTTCGACCGCTTCCGATGACTTGTTGAGGTCCGCCTGAAGTTTCTCGCGTTCCGCTGAAAGCTCCTGCGTCCGGCGTCGGCGCCTGTCCGCGTCACCGGCTTGCTTCTCGAGAGCGACGATACGCCGACTCAGAACTCGATCCACGCGTTCGCGTGCGGTGGAAACCTCGCGGTCGAGGTCTGCCAGCCGCAGTCGCGCCATCGCCATTCGGGGATGACCGTCGAGCAGTGTGCGGGACAGGTCCTCGACCTGCGCCGCAAGCCGGTTTCGCGTGGTTTGCATCCGCGCCCATTCGGCTAGCCCGGAAACATCGGATCCGGCCGTATCACCATCCGACACACGTCCGCGCCGCACGTCAGCGCGGAGTGCCTCCAGATCGGCGCGCCGTTGTCGCTCTCGTTGCCCGCCTGCGGCATCATTCCCAAGCGGCTCCCCCAGCGTGTCTGCCGGATGTTCCCTGTCGAAAGCATCCAAACGGTCGCGCGACCGTATCACGACCGCCTCTTTGTCCCGCAGACGGTTTCCAGCTTCCGACACGGCTGTTGTCAGGCTCGGTGCCTGCGGGTCAGGTCGTAGGACGGGCGATTGGGCTGGCGACGGGGTGGGCATCCCGCCAGCTTCCGCAGCTCTCACCTCATCCAACAGAGCCGTTGCACGTATTCGCGCCGCATCCGCATCGACATCCTCCGCCCAGATGACGATCGAACCGACACCTGTCCTATCGATGCCGGCGGACGCAACGTGTCGCTCGTCGGCAGATCCCGAAGCCCTCGATGAAAAAAGGTCGATCCAGCGTCCGACAAGACCGCCGTCATGCGTGGAGCCTGACGGCTCCGACACGTCGACGGCTCGCACCCATCGCGCGATCTGGTCCGATGTTCCCGACACTTCGAACGAAACGCGATGGTCGCGTGGCGCGATCGTTGCGGCCAAGAGCGCCGCGCCCGTGAACAACGCGGTTGTCAGCATTAGGACCGACCGGTTGATCCACAGAACCTTGAGCACCCGTTCGTCTTTCCCATTGGATTTCGACGCGATGGCGCGTCCCAGCGATCGCCGTCCTAGAATCGGACGGCGACATCGACTTCCTGTTTCGAGGATAGTAGCCACGCAGCCAGCAGCAATGAGGCGGAAATTTTACAGTTGATTAACCCTAACGACGTTACGTTATCCTCGAAGTGATCGGACCTGCGCCGCGACGGTGCCGTACCATGGAGAAACCCATGTCCACCGCCCGTGCGTTCATCATCGCGCTTGCCGGCTCGATGCTTGCCGGGTGCGTGTCGGCTCCGCCACCGCCGCCGGCTTTTCATGCTGCGCTCAACACCGAGTACCGCTTGGACGCAGGCGACCGGCTTCGCGTCACCGTGTTCGAACAGGACAGCCTTTCCAATACCTACACCGTGGATAAAGCCGGCTATCTGTCCCTTCCACTCGTCGGTGCCGTTCCCGCTCGCGGCAAGACGCCGGACGAGGTCCGGGCCGAGATCGGGGCCGCGCTGCGTGGCGGGTATCTGCGCGATCCCGACGTGTCGGTTCAGGTCGAACAGTACCGGGCTTTCTTCGTGATGGGCGAAGTGACCACCGGAGGCCAGTATTCCTACGTGCCGGGCATGACCGTTCAGAACGCCGTTGCGATCGCAGGCGGCTTCACCTCCCGTGCCGAAAAACGAACGGTCGACGTGACGCGGCAAGTCAACGGGCAGGTGATGACCGGTCGTGTCGTCTTGTCCGATCCGGTGCTTCCGGGAGACACGATCTCCGTGCGCGAGCGGCTTTTCTGAAACCGAACCTGCGCCGAACATCGAGATTCCTTCAAATGATACCGTTCGCGAAGGAACGGTTTTAGACTTTTCGCTCATGATGGAGGCTGCACGAACGCAGCTAACGACCGCCATGGGGCCGAAATGATAGCCGACCAAAGCGAGCATACGACCCTTGCACGCGAGGCTATCCGGACGTTCCAAGGCGTCGGCGGCGCCCCTGCGCCGATCAGCATCGATCTCAACGCCGCGGCGCGCCGTGCGGCCTCGCAGTTCTCGGGGCACGTCCTGTCCCCCCGGCTCCTATCGGGTCTTTCGGGCCTCGCCGAGTTCGCGATCCTCGTCACCTTCCTCACCGGAATGCGCTACGCCTTGCACGCTTACGTCGATGTCGCCCACCCCGTTGTGTCGACTGTGGGGTTTGCGCTCGGGACGGTTTCGATCGTTTCCCTTCTGCACGGCTACGAAGCGTCCCAACTGCGGTCGCAGCGGCGGCAGTCGCGTCGATTGGCGTTGGGACTGTCGGGCGGCGCTGCTTTGTCCGCAGCCTTGGCTTTTGCCCTGGGTTCCTTCAGCCTGCCCGACCAGATGACCTGGCTCGCGATATCGGGCGTGGTCTCGTTTCTCCTATTGTCCCTCGTGAGGAGCTTGCTTGCTGCCCGAGTTCGCCACTGGGCACGCACGGGTCGGCTCGAACGACGCATTGTCCTCGTCGGCGGCGGACGCGCCGCGGAAGAGTTTATTCGGACGCTGGAGAAGCAGCCGGACAGCGATATTCGGATCTGCGGGATCTTCGACGATCGCGAGGACGACCGCTCGCCCCCCATCGTCGCCGGCTATCCGAAGCTGGGTACGATCGCCGAACTGACGGAATTCGCCCGGCTCGCCCGGATCGATATGCTGGTGATCACGCTGCCGCTTTCGGCGGAACGAAGGATCCTCGCGATCCTCAAGGCGCTTTGGGTGCTTCCCCTCGATATCCGCATATCGGCCTTGTCGCAGAACCTGCGTTTCCGCTCGCGATCCTATTCCTATGCCGGCGACGTACCCATGCTGGACGTGATCGACCGACCGATCGCCGACTGGTCGCGCGTGGCCAAGCGCGTGTTCGACCTTGCGTTCGGCGTGGTGGCGCTAGCTGCGGTTTCGCCGATCATGCTGCTGACGGCGCTGGCCATCAAATGGGACACCCCCGGGCCGATCTTCTTCCGGCAGAAGCGCCACGGATTCAACAACGAGATCATCGACGTCTGGAAGTTTCGCTCGCTGCGGCACGAAATGTCCGACCCGTCTGCGCGCAAGCTCGTCACACGCGACGACCCCCGCGTGACGCGAGTCGGCAAGTTCATTCGGCGTACCTCGATCGACGAACTGCCACAGCTCTTCAACGTTCTCGCTGGAAACCTGTCGATGGTCGGCCCCCGCCCTCATGCGGTGGCGGCCCAATCCAGCCGGCAGGTCACGTTTACGGAGATCGTGGACGGCTATTTCGGACGCCACAAGGTGAAGCCGGGAATCACGGGTTACGCGCAGATCAAAGGCTGGCGCGGCGAGATCGACGACGACATCAAACTGCAGAAGCGGTTCGAACACGACCTTTTCTACATCGAGAACTGGTCGGTGCTCCTGGATCTCTACATCCTCGCCGCAACCCCGCTCAGCCTGGTCACGACACGCAACGCCTACTGAAAGCACCCATAAGGGTTCGATGGCGCGACGATAATACGACTTGACGCCCACCCCATCCGTGGGGTGGGCGGTGGCATTCGCAGATCGCGGCCTATCGATCAGCCGCGCCTGCCTACGATTGCCTAAGCGAAGGGCGAACGGAGGCTTCCGGTCACTCCGCCATCGCGATCGCGGAGTGCCGTCCTCGGTTCAGGTTCAAACCGCGGCGACGACGATGACCTCGACAAGGTAGTCTGGCGTGGCGAGCTTCGACTCGCCAGTCGCACGTGCAGGCGGGTTCGCCGGATCGACCCAGGCGTCCCAGACCGCGTTCATCGCACCGAAGTCCTTGATATCCGCAAGCCAGATCGTGGCCTGTAGAATCTTGGATTTTTCGGTGCCCGCTTCCGCAAGCAAAGCGTCGATCTGCTCCAGGACCGTATGGGTCTGCTGCGTCACGTCGTCGCCGGGATTTCCGACCTGGCCGCTGAGATAGACCGTGTTCCCGTGAACCACGGCGTCGCTCATGCGGCGTCCGGGATCGATACGACGAATGCTCATTCTATGCTCCGAATCATTCGGTAAGATGTTGGCTCGCCCATAAGCTTAGCCACATCTCGCCGTCGATCCAACGTGGAAGCTACCGCTAAATCAAGCGGCGCATTCCAACCCCGTCGTCGGGCTGGAACCGCGACACACGCGTGAATTTCTCATAGAGACCGTCCAGGCTCTCGACCATTCCCTGCTCGATGGCCTCGTCGCCGGTGATGAGTCCGTTCTCATAGGCACGCACGATGTCGGTGATCGTCATGGGTCCCGCCCTTTCCATGTCCAGTTCGCGGAATCCGCCGAATCAGGATTGGTTCCATCGTTGTTAACTTTTCGCCGGACCGTTTTCGGGAAAGTTCCGTCCTGACCGGACCGTGCCCTTGAGGTTCCGGCGTGAAGCAACAGAATGGAAAGGCGAAAGCGACGTCGCTCGAATCGTCGCCCCGATTGGAGTGGAAACGATGGCCTTGCGCGTAGTGATCTCAGTTCTGGCAACCGTCCTAGCATCCGGAAGCGCGTTGGCCGCACCGGTCGTCGTGTCGTCGAAGATCGATACCGAGGGGGGCGTCCTCGGCAATATGATCCTCCTGGTTCTGCAGAACGCCGGGATCGAAGCCACCGATCGCATCCAGCTCGGCGGAACGCCGGTGGTGCGCAATGCCATCACGGCCGGCGAGATCGACATCTATCCGGAGTACACCGGCAACGCCGCCTTCTTCTTCAACAAGGCCGAGGATCCGCTTTGGAAGGACGCCGACAAGGCCTACGCCGAAGCCAAGAAGCTCGACTACGATGCCAACAAGATCGTCTGGCTGACGCACTCGCCGGCCAACAACACCTGGGGCATCGCCGCCCGCAAGGATGTCGCGGAAGAGAACAAGGTCATTACCTTGAGCGACTTCGGGCGCTGGGTTTCGGGCGGTGGTGAGGCGAAGCTCGCGGCATCCGCCGAGTTCGTCAATTCCGCCTCCGCCCTTCCTTCGTTCCAGACGACCTACGGGTTCACCCTGAAGCCCGAGCAACTCCTGACGCTTTCGGGTGGCGATACGGCTGCGACCATCGCGGCGGCCGCCCAGAACACGAACGGCGTGAATCTGGCCATGGTCTACGGAACGGACGGCGGCATTGCCCCGTCCGGCCTCGTCGTGCTGGAAGACGACAAGAACGTGCAGCCCGTCTACCAGCCTTCTCCGATCGTGCGCGAAGACGTCCTCAAGGCGAACCCGCAGATCGAAGAGTTGCTGAAGCCCGTCTTCGAAGGGCTCGATCTCGTTACGCTCCAGGAACTGAACGGGCGCGTTCAAGTCGGCGGCGAACCGGCCAAGACGGTGGCTCAGGACTATCTGCGGGGCAAGGGCTTGGTGAAGTAGGAAGCGCCTGCGAACCGGAAACGGAAAAGGCCCGGATCGCTCCGGGCCTTCTCGATCACTGACGGGGGGCCGTCTTTTCGGCCTGCGCTTCGCAGACTTCGACGTGCTTTCGGAGCGCTTCCATCGACAGCACCGCCGCGATGCTGCGGATGTTCCGACCCTGCATCTGGGGGAGTTCCTGGACCCGTTGCAGACGGACGAGGAGTTCGGCTCGATTCATCGCTATCTCCTTTTTCACGATGGCATGACGGTCCGGCGAGCACTCGCCGGACACGCTCAATGAGTGGTCGCAACGCTCGCAAGCTGAGGCAGCTCGATATCGACCTCGAGAGTCGAGATCTGCTCGCCACGATCCATCTTGACCTTCACCTTGTCGCGGCTGATCGCGACGTGCTTGGCGATCACGGCGAGGATCTCCTCGCGAAGCACGGCGACCAGATCGGACTGTCCGATCTCGGCGCGCTCGTGTG
Source organism: Aureimonas sp. ME7 (assembly GCF_903970965.1). GTDB lineage: Bacteria > Pseudomonadota > Alphaproteobacteria > Rhizobiales > Rhizobiaceae > Aureimonas. The sequence continues at coordinate 56,593 of NZ_CAJCKW010000014.1, forward strand.
CCAGCAGAACCTGCAAGCGCTCGCGAGCGGCCGGGGCCGTCGTGCGCTTGTTGAAGAAGCCGAAAAGACTCATGCCGCCCTCCGCCCGAAGAACTTGCCGAAGAGTCCCTTCTTGTCAGACGGAACGCTCATGGGAATCGTCTGGCCCATGAGGCGCTTGGCCGCGTCCATGTAGGCGCGGGCCGGAGCGCTCGCCGCATCGCTCAGCGTGACCGGCGTTCCGAGGTTCGAGGCGCGCAGCACTTCCGCACTTTCCGGCACGATGCCGAGAAGCGGGATCGAGAGGATGTCGAGAACGTCCTCGACCTTCAGCATGTCGCCACGCTCGGCGCGCACAGCATCGTAGCGCGTCAGGAGGAGGTGCTTGTCGATCCGCCCGCCGTCTTCGGCACGCAGCGTCTTGGAATCGAGAAGACCGATGATCCGGTCGGAGTCGCGAACCGAGGACACTTCCGGGTTGGTCACGACGACCGCGACGTTCGCATGGCGCATGGCCAGCGTCGCGCCGCGCTCGATGCCGGCCGGGCTGTCGCAGATGACCCAATCGAACATGCCGCGGAGCTGATCCATGACGCGGTCGACGCCGTCCTGGGTCAGGTTGTCCTTGTCGCGGGTCTGCGAGGCCGGAAGAAGCGCCAGCGTGTCGACGCGTTTGTCGCGGATCAGCGCCTGGTTCAGGTTGGCATCGCCCTGGACGACGTTGATCAGGTCGTAGACGACGCGGCGTTCGGCACCCATGACGAGATCGAGATTGCGTAGGCCGACGTCGAAATCGACGACCACGACCTTCTGCCCAGTCTGGGCCAGCGCGGCTCCGAGAGCGGCCGTCGAGGTCGTCTTGCCGACGCCCCCCTTGCCCGATGTCACCACCATCACCTCAGCCATTGCCGGCCATCCTCTTCCTTGAGTTCATCTCATGTCGTCTCGCCGCCGCCGTCATGGCGGTTAGTTCGCAAGAACGACGGTCTTGAGCACGGTGTCGTCGAGCCAGACGTGGACAGCCTGGCCGCGCATTTTGGGGTCGATGTCCTCGGCGGTCTTGTAGAGGCCGTCGATCGCGATCAGTTCGGCTTCCAGCTTCCGGCAGAAGATGCGCGCGTTGGCATTGCCGGCCGAACCCGCCAGCGCCCGCCCCCGCAGCGCGCCGTAGACATGGATCGAGCCGCCGGCGATCACCTCGGCGCCCGAGGAAACGGAGCCGAGAACGGTGACGTCGCCCTCGGGAAAGATGATCGACTGGCCGGAGCGGACCGGCTCCTCGATCAGAAGCGATGGCGTCGCGGCGAGCTGCGTCGTGCGCACCGGCTCGGCGGCTGCCGTCGGCGCCGCATCGGCTTTCGCGTCGCCAGCCTTCGGCGCGCCCGAAGGCGTTTCGGGCACTTCGATATCGGCGGCGTTGCGGCCGCCCTTCATCTCCGGCGGCATGCCTGGCGCCAGGATCGAAGGCAGCGCGCCCTCGATGCCCATGACACGGACGTTGCGCTTGGTCAGCTCGCTCAGAAGGTCCGAGAGCTGCTCGCGGGTGATCGGCAGGCCGGCGACATCGAGGACGATGGGGCGACCGAGAAAGAAGCCTGTGGAGCGTCGGGCGAGATCGTCCAGCTGCCCCAGCCACTCGCCGAACGGAAGCTCGGGAGACAGCACCAGGGCAAGGAACGACCGGCCGCGCAGGCGAACCGCTTTGCGTGTGGGTAAGGCTTCGGTCATCTTCATTAACGTTTCGTTGCTGACCGATCTAACCCTGTCAGGCTTAACTGAGGGTTAATTGTTCGTTTCCCGGATGGAACCGATCGCGATCCGCCCAACGAAAACGGCCGCCTGAAAGGCGGCCGTTGGATTCGATCATACATCGTGGGATGCGCGATCAGATCGCTCCGCCCTCGACCATGAAGTTGTTCGCGGTGCACATGGCGGAATCGTCGGATGCCAGGAACAGAACCATCCGAGCGAGATAGACCGGCTCGATCGGCACCGGCAGGCACTGGCGCTGCAGCTGAGCGTCGAGGTCTTCCTTCGTGACCCAAAGCTCCTTCTGCCGCTCCGTCATCACCCAACCCGGAACGACGGTGTTCACGCGAATGCCGTGGACGCCGAGATCACGGGCAAAAGAGCGCGTCATGCCATGCACGGCGGACTTGGCTGTGGTATAGACCGGCATGCCGCCGCTCGCCTGCATCCAGGAGTTCGAACCGAAATTGACGATCGACCCACCCTTGGCTGCGATCATGTCCGGCGCCACCGTCTGGGTCGCGAAGAACATGTGCCGGAGATTGGCCGCGATCCGCTCGTCGTAATAGTCCGGCGTCACGTCCTGCCAGCCATGGCGGTCGTCGCGCGCCGCGTTGTTGACGAGCACGCCGGCCGCGCCGACCTTCCCCTTGAGGTTGGCGAACGCTGACTGGAGCGCATCGATGTCGCGCAGGTCGCAAGCCTCGAAGGCGACGTTCTGCCCGAGATCGTTCGCAAGCGCGCTCCCGCGCTCCGCGTCGATATCGACGAACCCGACTTTCGAGCCCTGTTCGGCGAAGGCGCGAACCATGTCGGCGCCGATGCCTGACGCTCCCCCGGTGATGAAAACGGTCCGGTCCTTCAGGCTCGGGTAGATCGCAAAACTCATGGTATCGCCTCCCATATGGCAGCATTCATCCAACCGCGGCTTTGCCCGCCGCGGCGAACGGAATCAAGCCATTCGTCAGACAATTGCGCCGTCAGGCGAACACGCCGCTGTTCCGGTTCAGCTGCCAGACCGACCAGTTCAATGCGGCCGCCACGAAAACCCAGGCGAGGTAGGGAAGGAAGAGAAGCCCGGCGACAACGTCGATTTGGGAGAACACGGCGGCCGTCCAGCCGACGAGAACCGCAAGAGCCAGGATATCCGCAAAGGCCGCAGCCGGGCGTCGCAATCCGAAGAACAAAGCCGACCACAGGAAATTCAGCACCATCTGCGAGACGAACAGGATGGCTGCGCCCGACCAGAATCCGTCGGCGCGCCATACCAGCCAACCGCTGATCGCGATCAGGACATAGAGAACCGACCAGACGATCGGAAACGCCTTGTTCGGCGGCGTCCACGTCGGCTTGCGCAGACCGCGATACCAAGAGCCCGGCTTAAAGATGACGCCACTGGTCGCAACCAGGAGGGAGAAGCCGAGAAAGCCCAGAAGGGCGAGGCCGTCGGTCAGTGTCACGGCATATGTTCCATGCGGGAGATCCGCCCGTCAGCATAGACCGACATCCCGGGCCGATCCATGCGGCGCTTGGGGCTCGATGCGTCTTTCCATTTCCCGCCGGCAGGGCTAACCGACGATCATACGTCTCCGATCGAAGGCCCTTCCCGCTTGCCCAAACTCGCCTTCATCGCCACCGAGGACTGGTTCTTCGCGTCCCATTTCCTGCCCATGGCGCGTGCTGGCGTGGAGATGGGACTGGATGTGGTGGTGATCTGCCGGGTGCGCGAACATCACCAGATCATCGCCGCGACGGGCGCGCGCGTCATCGCGCTGGAGGCCGAGCGGAGAAGCCTGAACCCTTTTTCGGCCCTTGCGACCACCTTCCGCCTCGCTAGACTAATGCGACGCGAATCGCCCGCGATCGTGCATTGCATCGCCTTGAAGCCGATCCTCCTCGGCGGCGCTGCGGCGCGGCTGGTCGGCTGCCGGCAGCGCGTCTACGCGTTGACCGGCCTCGGCTTTCTGGGAGCCCGGACGGACGTGATCGGCCGCGCAGCCCGCGCTTTCGTTCGGGGGCTGATCCGAGGTTGGCTGGAATCGAAGGGAACGCGCTACCTCTTCGAGAACGAGGACGATCCTCGGCTCCTCGGCCTCGATCCGAACCAGCCGAACGTTACCATCGTCGGAGGCGCGGGGATCGATCCGATCGCACTGCCGGAATACCCGATGCCCGGTGGTCCGACGGTTCGGATAGCGGTCATCGCACGCATGCTCTGGTCGAAGGGGATCGACACGGCGGTCGAGGCGACGCGGTTGGCCCGCGCCCGAGGTGCGAATGTCGAACTTTCGCTGTTCGGCGCGCCCGATCCCTCCAACCCGAAGGCCGTACCTGTCGAGACGCTGCGAGCATGGTCGAGGGAGCCCGGCATCTCCTGGTATGGCCCAACGAGTTCCGTGGGTGATGTCTGGGAAACGCATCACCTCGCCTGTCTTCCCTCGCGCGGGGGCGAAGGGCTTCCGCGAACGCTTCTGGAATCCGCGTCCTGCGGTCGCCCCACGTTGACGACGGATGTGCCGGGCTGCCGCAGCTTCGTGCGCGAAGGGCTCGACGGCTACGTCGTCCCCCCGGACGATCCCGCAGCCTTGGCAGACGCGATCCTCCGCATCGCGACGGATCGTGATTTACTGGCGCGAATGGGTCGATCGGCGGCGCGGCGCGTGCGCGACGGCTACACGGAAGCCGACGTGATGGGGAGCGTCCAGACCCTGTATCGATCCCTTCTGACGTAAGGGTCCCATCACGCGGCGCCAGAAAGCCGCACCAAACGTGATGCGCTGCAGCGAACGGGCGCTTGATTTGCCCGCGCGAACAGGTAGCCCTCTCGCCCATGACATTTGCATGATCGTGGACCTCTCCGCTTCGAGCCGGAGATGCCCGATCGACGCCGCGATCCGAAGGAACGAGATGAGCCAGCCGATCCCCTTCATCGACCTCGCCACGCAACGCGACCTCATCCGTAGCCGTGTCGAAAAGCGCCTCTCCCGGATCATGGACGAGGGATCGTTCATCATGGGTCCTGATGTCGCCGAACTGGAATCGGGGCTCTCGGCCTTCTCCGGGATGAAGCATACGATCTCCTGCGGTTCGGGAACGGATGCGCTGACCATGCCGCTGATGGCCTGGGCCATCGGGCCGGGCGATGCGGTCTTCGTGCCGAGCTTCACCTTCGCCGCGACGGCCGAGGTGGTCGGTCTCGTGGGAGCCTCGCCCGTGTTCGTGGACGTGCACGCCCACACGTTCAACCTCGACCCCCGGAGCCTGCGTCTTGCGATCGAAGAAACGATCGCGAACGGCGCCATCAAGCCGCGTGCGATCATCGCCGTCGATCTGTTCGGGCAGATTGCGGACTATCCGGCCATTCGCGCGCTTGCGGACGAGTTCGACCTCAAGCTGATCTCCGATGCCGCGCAAGGGTTCGGCTCCACCCTGGACGGGCATATGGCGGGCCGGTGGGCGGACGTGGTGTCGACGAGCTTCTATCCGGCCAAGCCACTCGGCTGCTACGGCGACGGCGGCGCATTGCAGGTGCACGATGACGAGCTTGCCGCGATCCTGCGCTCGATTCGTATCCACGGGAGCGGAAGCGACAAGTACGAAAACGTCCGGCTGGGGCTGACCGCCCGCCTCGACACGTTCCAGGCAGCCGTCCTCGTGGAAAAGCTGGCGTTGTTCCCCGGAGAAATCGAAGCGCGCATGCGCATCGCCGCACGTTACTCGAAGGCGTTGTCGGACGTCGTGGCTCCGCAGGCGATCGCGACGGACGTCGTATCGACTTGGGCGCAATATACGATCCGTTTGCCGACGGGGCGACGGGACCATTTCATGTCCTACATGAAACAGCAGGGCGTACCGACCGTCATCTATTACGGAAAGCCGCTGCACCGACAGACCGCCTATAGCCGCTGGCCCGTCACGGGCGGCTCCCTTCCGGTATCCGATGCGCTGTGCGAGGACGTCGTCAGCCTCCCGATGCACGCCTATCTCGGCGAGGATGCGCAGGATCGCATCATCCGGGCGGCGCGCGAGGCGCTGGCGTAAACCGTTCGAAGCTTGGAATTGGAATAATTATCATTTGATCGCAGGGACTTGCGCCCGAAACGTCATCTGTTACTGAACTCCCGCATCGATCCTGCGAGAGTTTTCCATGAGTGCGGTCACGCCTGTCGACGTCTTGGCCATTCTCGGTCCCGTCAGCGCCATCGTGGTTCACGAGATGGTTCGAACCGAAGTTTCCATCGGCGAACTTCGGGGCGCGATCCGGCGACTGCGCCATGGCGAAATGGACGAGTTCGGTGTCTACGAAGGCCTGGACGCCCGGACGCGCCGGATCATCGACCTTCTGGATTCGACCGATCGCGATCCGCTGGTGTTTGGCGCTCGTCCATCCGGGGAACGCTGATCGCCATGACGCGTACGCTCCGCCCGTCCCGCACGCTCGACCCGTCGTTGGATATCCGTCAGGCCGTGTCCCAAGCCTTCGAGAGTGCGATGCGAGGCGGCGGAACGCCACCGATCATCGCGCTGGAACAGCTCGCCGAAGCCTTGGGAGCCGTGTATCGCGACGTCGCCCAGGCCCATGTCGGCGAGTTCGCTTGCCCCTGCGGCTGGACCCCGCATGTCGAGACCGATCTGCGGGCGATGTGCGAGGCGCTTCGCAGGGTGCCGGAGGCCCATATGCGATGCAGCGACAGCCTGCGCGCCATGAAGACGGTCGGCCGTGCCTGAACGGCATTGAAAGGCCGTCGGCACGCGTCGCATGGTATCGCCTTCTCCCAGGCGGCTCCGACGCAGCAAGCCCTTCCTTGTGCGCCCGGCTGCAGCACCTTACCGTCTTCCAAACGATTCCGGTGCCCGAGATCCTGATGCCCAGATACAATTCCGTCATCGATGCCATCGGCAACACGCCGCTGATCCGTCTGCACAAGGCGTCGGAACTGACGGGCTGCGAGATCTACGGCAAGGCGGAGTTCTTGAACCCGGGCCAGTCGGTCAAGGACCGGGCCGGACTGTTCATGATCCGTGATGCGGAGGCCAAAGGTCTCCTGGCGCCCGGCGGAACGATCGTGGAAGGGACGGCCGGCAACACCGGGATCGGCCTTGCGCTCGTCGCCGATGCCCTCGGCTACAAGACGGTGATCGTGATCCCCGAAACGCAGGCGCAGGAAAAGAAGGACGCGCTCCGCCTGATGGGGGCCAGCCTCATCGAAGTGCCGGCCGTCCCCTACAAGAATCCCAACAACTACGTGAAGCTTTCCGGACGCCTCGCCGATCAGCTCGCGCGCACGGAGCCGGGCGGCGCGATCTGGGCCAACCAGTTCGACAACACGGCCAATCGCGACGGGCACGTCGTCACCACGGCCGAGGAGATCTGGCAGCAGACCGATGGTCAGGTCGACGCGTTCATCTGCGCCGTGGGCACGGGCGGCACGCTCGCCGGCACCGCGATGGGGCTGAAGCGACGCTCCAGCCACATCAAGATCGGCATCGCCGATCCCCTTGGTGCCGCGCTTTACAGCTACTACACGACCGGCGAGTTCGCCTCCGAGGGGTCGTCCATCACGGAAGGGATCGGGCAAGGGCGGATCACCGGCAATCTGGAAGGGTTCACACCCGATTTCGCCTATCAGATCCCCGACGAGGAGGCGCTGCCCATCATTTTCGATCTGATCGGCGACGAAGGCCTCTGCCTCGGCGGCTCGTCCGGCATCAACATCGCCGGTGCCATCCGCATGGCGCGCGAGCTCGGGCCCGGCCACACGATCGTGACGATCCTTTGCGACTACGGCAACCGGTATCAAACCAAGCTCTTCAACCCCGCTTTCCTGCGCGAGAAGAACCTGCCAGTCCCCAACTGGATGGAAAAGCGCGTCGAGTTCGACATTCCCTTCGAGACGGTCTGAGCGCCGATGCCGACCGAAGCCGCCTATCTGGAAGACGCCTATCTCTCGACGCTGGAAGCGCGCGTCGTCGCGCTCAACGGCGAGCGTGGGCTCGTCGTCGATCGCTCCAACTTCTATCCCGCAGGCGGTGGCCAGCCGGGCGACGTCGGCTTCGTCGAGAGAGCGGATGGAAGCCGGATCGAGATCCTCGACACGCGCTACAACGAGGACCGTTCGGCGATCGTGCTTCACGCCTCGGACGGAGTTCTGCCGGAGATCGGGGAAACGATCGTCCTGCATGTGAATTGGCCCCGCCGTTACCGGCTGATGCGAATGCACACCGCGCTCCATCTCCTGACCGTCGCCTGCCCCTATCCGGTGACCGGTGCTGCCGTCGGCGAGGACGAAGGGCGTATCGACTTCGACATGCCGGAGGTCGAAACCACGAAGGAAGCGGTCACGGAAGCGCTCGCCGAACTCGTACTGCAGAACCATTCGGTGTTCACCCGCTGGATCACGGACGCGGAACTCGACGCCAATCCGTCGCTCGTGAAATCCGCCAATGTCCGACCACCAAGGGGCTCCGGGCGCGTGCGGGTGGTCGCGATCGGCCGCGATGGCGCGGTGGATTCGCAGCCATGCGGCGGCACGCATGTCGGCGAAACGCAGGAAGTCGGCGAAGTCTTCGTGTCCAAGATCGAGAAGAAGGGGCGCACGAACCGTCGCTTCCGCCTTCGCTTCGCGGACGCGGCGTCCTAACTCACCGACAAACGAGCCGACCCCGGGAAGAGGTGGTCGCTCGACAGGAGAACGGCCCGATGAGCGCCAACCCGTTTCTGATCTCGGCCGAAGATCTCGAGACCCATCTCGGCCGGCCCGGCCTCTCCGTCGTCGACGCCTCCTGGTATCTGCCGGCGCAGAAGCGTTTCGGCCACGCGGAGTTTCTGGCCGGTCATATCCCTGGGGCCGTCTTCTTCGACCAGGACGAGATCGCCGACCACGCGACCGGCCTGCCCCATACATTGCCCACACAGGCCCAGTTCGCCGAGGCAGCCGGCAGGCTCGGTATCTCGCATACCGATACGATCGTCGTCTACGATGGGATGGGCCTTTTCTCGGCACCTAGGGTCTGGTGGATGTTTCGGACCTTCGGAGCCAAGGACGTTCGGATCCTGGATGGCGGATACCCGGCTTGGGTCGCCGGAAGGGGGCCAATCGAGACCGGAGAAGCGTCGCCAGCCCCAGCGCACTTTGAAGCGGTGCTGGATCGGAGTGCGGTGGTTAACCTTTCGGACATGCGCGCGATCGTCAGCGGCAGTTCGCGGCAGATTGCCGACGCTCGACCATTGGAACGGTTTACGGCGGAAGCGCCCGAACCGCGCGCCGGCGTGCGCGGCGGCCATATGCCGGGGACCCGCTCCCTGCCCGCTTCCTCGCTCTCGCACGAAGGGCGGCTGCGGCCGGCCGAAGAGCTGACGGCTCTGTTCGAGCAAGCCGGTCTCGATGTGGATGCACCGATCGTCACATCCTGCGGATCGGGCGTCACGGCGGCCACGATCAATTTCGCGCTGGCCTCGCTCCACAAAGCCGACGTGAAGCTTTATGACGGCTCCTGGACCGAATGGGGTTCGCAGTCCGATACACCTGTCGAAAGCGGACCCGCCAAGCCGAAGGCGTGACCTCAACTCCATGCGCATCCTGACGACCACCGTCACCCAGCTCGTGATGCATCAAGCTCCCGAGCCGCCTGTGCCTGCCCCGCGAAACGGGCGGGTCTACGATGTGCTGCGCGTTCGGCAGATCCCGCTTTCCTACTATCGCTATCTTTATACCGCCGTCGGCCAGGGCCATCACTGGACCTCGCGCATTCTCGGCGACGATGCGCTGGCGCGCGAGATCCATGCGCCGAACGTGCGCATGCGCATCCTCTACTGCGACGGAGCGCCTGCTGGCTGGTTCGAGCTGGACGCAGGGCGAGCTCCGCGCGAAACTCGCCTCGTGCATTTCGGGATCATGCCCGACTTCCGGGGCCAGAAGCTTTCGCGCTTTCTTCTGTCGCAGGCGATCATCGCAGGGTTCGAGGAGATGCCGAGCGCGCTGACCGTTGAAACCAACACGCTGGACCACCCGGCCGCCCTGCCGCTTTATCGCAAGCTCGGCTTCCGCCCGGTTTCGACCCGCGAAGTGGCGACCCCCGCCTATGACGACTGAACCCAACGCCGTTCCCGACGTGAAACGAGTGCAGCCCGGGCGTCGGCGAAGAATTGTGCTGCGCGTGGCGGCCGTTCTGATCGGCATCCTCCTCATTGTGGGAGCCTTCGTCTGGGTTTTCGGCCCGCGCGAGCCGGCACGGTTGAGCAGCGACGTCTCGGAGACCACCATCGGTACCGATCCGGTCGCCTATCTCCAGCGGACCGAGGAGGCGGTTGCGAACCTTCGTCCGGGCACCGAAAAGGAGATCGTCTGGGCCTATCCCGCATCCCGAGCGAAGACGCCGCTGGCGATCGTCTACATCCATGGTTTCACGGCGTCGAAGGGGGAAACGCGGCCGCTGGCGGACGAAGTGGCGCAGAAGCTCGGCGCCAACCTCTTCTTCACGCGCCTTGCGGGGCATGGAGGTGACGGCGCAGCCATGGCGGACGCTACCGTTGGCGACTGGATCGACGATTACGCCGAGGCGCTGGCCGTTGGCCGGCTAATCGGTGAGCGTGTCGTCGTGATCGGCACGTCCACGGGCGCGACGCTCGCGACGGTCGGCGCCAGCCGGGCGGAACTGTCCAGGGATTTGGCGGCGCTGGTCGAGATCTCGCCCAACTTCGGCGTCGCCGACTGGCGCTCGTTCCTGCTGACGCTTCCGTTCGCGCGGGAGACCGTTCCCTATCTCGGCCCGGAAACGTTCTCCTCGGACCGTGCCGACATGACGGTCGACGAGACCTGGACGAGGAGCTATCCGACGCTCGCGCTTCTGCCGATGGCCCGGCTGGTCGAGATCGCCGCCCATCTCGACGTCTCGCAGCTTCGCCTTCCCGCACTGTTCGTCTACTCGCGCGGCGACCGGGTGGTGAACCCGGCGAAGACGGAGGCCATCTCCGCCCGGTGGGGCGGCGCGCACGACACGATCATCGTGGACGACAGCACCGACCCGTCGCAGCATCTGATCGCGGGGGATGCGGTGTCCCCGAACACGACCGATCGATTGGCGGAAGAGATCGCCGAATGGATTCGGCGATCGGTGCCGAACTAGATCAAGAGATCCGAAATGATCTGGTTGTCAGTGATGTCCTGATAGCGGATTCCCTCTTTGGCGAAGCGCGCGAAGAGGGTCTCGAAGTTGGCCGCGTTGCGCGTTTCGATACCGAGAAGGATCGAGCCGAAATCGCGCGCGGACTTCTTCAGGTACTCGAAGCGGGACACGTCGTCTTCCGGTCCGAGCAGCGCGAGGAAGTCGCGCAGCGCGCCGGGGCGCTGGGCCAGCCGAAGGATGAAGTACTTCTTCAGCCCCTCGAACCGAAGCGCCCGCTCCTTCACGTCGGGCAAACGCTCGAAGTCGAAATTGCCGCCAGACACGACGAGAACGACCGTCTTGCCGCGGATTTCGGGACCCAGCGTGCGCAACGCGTCGATCGCGAGCGCGCCGGCTGGCTCCAGAACGATGCCCTCGACGTTGAGCATTTCGATCATCGTCTGGCAGATACGCCCTTCCGGCGAAAGAAGGACGTGCTCCGGCGTGAAGCGGCTGAGGATCTCGAAGGGTAGCGCTCCGATCTCGGCCACCGCCGCGCCATCGACGAACCCGTCGATCTGCTCCAGCTTGGTCCGCTTGCCTTCGATCAGGCTGGTGCGAAGGCTGGGGGCGCCGAGCGGCTCGACGAGGCGGATATCGGGGGATTGTCCGCCTTCGAAAACCAGCGTCAGGCCGGACGCAAGGCCGCCGCCCCCGACGGGCAGGACGAGAAGGTCGGGATGCTCGCCGTGCAGCTGCCGCTCGATTTCCAAGCCGACGCTCGCTTGGCCCTCGACGATGTCCGCATGGTCGAAGGGCGGCACCATGGCGGCGCCCGTCGTCTCGCTGTAGCGGCGCGCGGCCGCGTAGCAGTCGTCGAAGAAGTCGCCGACGAGCTCGATCTCGACCGCTTCGCCGCCGAAGATCCGTGTCTTGTCGATCTTCTGCTGCGGCGTCGTCACCGGCATGAAGATGCGCCCTTTCAGTCCGAAGTGCCGGCATGCGAAGGCGAACCCCTGCGCATGATTGCCGGCCGAGGCGCAGGTGAACTCCCCCGCCTGCTCGCCTCGCTCGATGCGCTTGCGCATGAAGTTGAAGGCGCCTCGGATCTTGTAGGAGCGGACCGGCGTCAGGTCCTCGCGCTTCAGGAAGATGCGAGCGCCGTAGCGCTTCGACAGATGCTCGTTGAGCTGCAACGGCGTTTCGGGAAACAGCTCGCGCAGTGCTTGGTCGGCAACTTCGACGCCGAGGCGAAAATCGGGATGGGACATGAGGTGATCTCTGATGGCATGCCGTTCGCGGATGCCGGAAGGGAGCAGGCTTGCAGCCTGGCGGGCGCATTGCGGTTCGGGATCACCGTCGATCCCGGCCGCGGCCGGTCGCGCTCGGGTCTGATGTCTTGCGGAAAAGCGTCAGACTCGAAGGGCGCCGGCGCCGATAATCGAAATGGAGGCTCCGCAGATCGTGACAGTCATGGACATCGCGCGCTCCCCACTTCCCGAGTGATCACGGCCTGCTCATGCGCGATCGAGACGAAGTTGTAAAGATAGGCTTCCCGCGGCTTTCCCGCTGGATCAGTCCACGATAAACGCTGACGAGGCGGTGCGTTTCCGAGAGCCGCCGCAGCGGGCGTGGCGAAATGGTATACGCGACGGACTTAAAATCCGTTGTCCCTCGTGACGTGCGGGTTCGAGTCCCGCCGCCCGCACCATCCGCGGATCGTGCGCGCTGGAGATCGAACCGAGATGGTTCGCACGCTCGAACAAACTGGTATTTTAGACAATTCAGAGTTGCGTTCGCGCACAACTTGTTATGCACATCCCAACGAACCAGGTCTTAATGGCATGTGCATCGTCGTCCGCGCACCGTATATGACAGGCGTTTCATTTGTGTCCCCACACGCCCTATGCTTTTCTATGCGGGCAAGATCGTATTCGGAGGCGGTTCGGGGAGGTTCGGTCATGACCGACATCAAGAGGATTTCACTACAGACCGGTGCCCCGATCGATCCCTGGAAAGAATTCCAGGACGAGAACACCGTGGATTTCCTGGCTCATCTCCGAAGCGACAATCAGGCTCTGAGGCAGTTGCGCGACGCGCTAGCCCATGACGCGGAAACGACGATCTCGTCCGTGGATCTCAGAGAGATCGCGCAGTAATCTTCCAAGACACCAAGATGGCCCGATCGCGGCGAATGCCGCGATCGGATCGGTTACATCAGGCGGAAAGCTTGCCTGCGATCTCAGCGATGTGACGGCCCTGGAACTTCGCACCGTCCAGCTCGATCTGGCTCGGCTGACGCGAGCCGTCGCCGCCCGCCATCGTCGTTGCCCCATAGGGGGAGCCGCCGACGATCTGGTCCATGGCCATCTGCCCCTGGAACGAATACGGCAGGCCGACGATCACCAGGCCGTGGTGCAGCAAGGTCTTGTGGACGGAGAAGATGGTCGCCTCGTTGCCGCCATGCTGGGTAGCGGAGGACGTGAACACGCCACCGACCTTTCCGATCAACTTGCCCTGTGCCCAGAGGCCGCCGGTGCGATCCCAGAACGAAGCCATCTGCGAGGACATATTGCCGTAGCGCGTGGGCGTGCCGACGATGATCGCGTCGTAAGCCGCCAACTCGTCCGGCTGCGCTTCGGGGAAGTCGTGGTCGGCCTTGAACCCGGCTGCCTTGACCACTTCCGGCGGTGCGGTCTCGGGAACGCGCCGGATATCCACCTCGGCTCCGCCCTCGCGCGCTCCTTCGGCGACGGCCTTGGCCATCTGCTCGATGTGGCCATAGCTGGAATAATAGAGAACCAGAACTTTCGTCATAAAGCCTCGCGTTGCGTCATTGGCCCTTCCCGGCCGCAGTGCGCAGAGTTAGAGCGGGAAACGGTAGGGAAAACGAGAGCACCGACGAAGACGGTCCGTCTACGCGAGATCGCGCTCGCTACGCTCTTCCGACTCCCTCCGCTTCCAGCGTAAATGGAGAGACATGGAGGAGATATCGAACGTGCCCGAACCGCGTATTCATACAGCCGCCATGCTCGCGATCGGTGACGAGCTCCTGTCCGGTCGGACGAAGGACCGCAACATCGCTCATCTCGCGCAGGTCCTGACCCTGTCGGGTATCGATCTTCGTGAAGTTCGCATCGTGGGCGACGAAACGGACGACATCGTCGCCGCCTTGAACGCTTTGCGCACGAGATACGATTTCGTCTTCACGTCCGGGGGCATCGGCCCGACGCACGACGACATCACGGCCGATGCCGTGGGCCTCGCCTTCGGGCTGGAGGTTACTGTCCATCCGGAAGCCGAACGTCGCCTCGGAGACTACTATGCCAGCCGCGACCTCCCCTTCACGGACGCGCGGCGGCGCATGACCCGCATGCCGGCTGGCTCGAGCCTCATCGACAACTCGATCTCGGTCGCGCCCGGCTTTCGGATCGACAACGTCTTCGTCATGGCGGGCGTGCCGTCCATCTTCTCCGCTATGTTGGATGAGGTGGTTCCCACGCTTCCGGCCGGTGCATTGATGAAAAGCGTTGCCATCCCCTGCCCCTTGGGCGAAGGGGATATCGGCGGCCCCTTGAGCGAGATCCAGAAGCGGCATCCCGAGACGGCGATCGGCTCCTACCCGAAGTTCGATGGAAACCGCTATTCGACCGAACTCGTGGTTCGCTCGCGCAACGAGGCGGCGCTGGAGTCCGCAAGAGCGGAGGTGGTCGCCATGATCGACCGGCTTGCGCAGGCGAACGCCTCGAAGGGTTGACCTCTTCCGCCTTGCCGCCTGCCGAGCGACACGATATCGCAGGCGTCCCCGATGAGGAGTTGCCGCGATGTCGAGCCCAGAGAAGTCCTTCCCCGTGTCCTGGGAGCAGTTCCACCGCGATGCGCGCGCGCTCGCTTGGCGGCTGGCGGGGCAAAGGTCGGACTGGAAGGCCATCGTCTGCATCACGCGCGGAGGGCTCGTGCCGGCGGCCATCATCGCGCGCGAACTCGGCACGCGGCTGATCGAGACGGTCTGCATCGCCTCGTATCACGACTACGATACGCAGGGGGAACTCCAGGTCCTCAAGGACATTGCCCCCGCCCTTCGCGAAGACGATGGCGACGGCATTCTGATCGTCGACGACCTTACCGATACCGGCAAGACGGCCGCGCTCGTGCGCGCCATGCTGCCCAAGGCGCATTTCGCCACCGTCTACGCCAAGCCGAAGGGGCGCCCGTTGGTGGATACGTTCATCACCGAGGTCAGCCAGGACACCTGGATCTTTTTCCCGTGGGATCTCGGCCTGACGTTCCAGGCGCCGATCTCGAAAGGTTCCGCCGGCTAAGACGGTTATCCCCAGCATTCACATTCGTCCCAGGGTGATTTGGCCTCCTCGCCTTAGGTTGGATGCGGAGAGCGCCCTGTCGTGCGATCGTCATCTCAGCCGCGTGCGCTGTCTCCCCTGTGGATAACTCCATCGGGCGGGAACCGGATGTCGGCGGCGAATTTTCTCCATCCGAACCTCGACGACGTTTTCTCAAAATTCACCGATATCGCCGAGTTTGGTTATCCACCGCTTCGCTACCCCTTGGTGGTCGCAATTCCTGACACACCATATATAGTGGTAACGACAATCTAAGAATCATCGACCGCGAGCGACTTCCCACTTCGGTGTTCAAACCGTCGGCAGGAAACGTGTGCTCGGGCTCGGTCCCAAGGCACGGGGTATGACGATGGGCATGAAGATCGAGCGCCGATACACGCAGTCCGGCGGGGGCGCTTATGCGAGCGTCGAGTTCCGCAAGGCCACGAGCGAAATCCGCAACCCGGATGGGTCGGTCGTTTTCCGTCTTGCGGATATCGACGTCCCCGCGCAGTTCAGCCAGGTGGCTTCCGACATCCTGGCGCAGAAGTATTTCCGCAAGGCCGGTGTCCCGAAGGCGCTTCGCAAGGTCGAGGAGAACGACGTTCCCTCCTGGCTGTGGCGCTCCGTCGCGGACGAAGAGGCGCTCGCCGCCTTGCCCGAGGGTGAGCGTTACGGCTCGGAAATGGACGCGCGTCAGGTGTTCGACCGCCTCGCGGGTACTTGGACCTATTGGGGCTGGAAGGGTGGCTACTTCGCCTCCGAAGACGATGCGCGCGCGTTCCACGACGAGCTCGCCTTCATGCTCGCCACCCAGAAGGTCGCGCCGAACTCGCCGCAATGGTTCAATACCGGCCTTCACTGGGCATACGGCATCGACGGACCGGGCCAGGGCCACTTCTACGTGGACTACCGCACGGGCGAACTGACGCGCTCGGCCTCGTCCTACGAACATCCTCAGCCGCACGCCTGTTTCATCCAGTCCGTGGCCGACGACCTCGTCAACGAAGGCGGCATCATGGACCTTTGGGTTCGTGAAGCCCGTCTTTTCAAGTACGGCTCGGGCACCGGCTCGAACTTCTCCCAGCTTCGCGGCGAAGGCGAGAAGCTGGCCGGCGGGGGCAAGTCCTCTGGCCTCATGAGCTTCCTGAAGATCGGCGACCGTGCGGCTGGCGCCATCAAGTCGGGCGGCACCACGCGGCGCGCGGCCAAGATGGTCGTGGTCGATATCGACCATCCCGATATCGAGAACTACGTGATGTGGAAGGTGCGCGAGGAGGAAAAGGTCGCCGCCCTCGTCACCGGCTCCAAGACCGTTTCCAAGCACCTCAAGGCGATCCTGTCGGCCTGCGTGAACTGCGAGGGTGGCACAGGCGAAGAATGCTTCGACCCGAACGTGAACCCTGCCCTTAAGCGGGCCGTGAAGGATGCCAAGCGCGCCCAGGTTCCCGAGAACTACGTCAAGCGCGTCATCCAGTTCGCGCGTCAGGGCTACACGGACATCGACTTCCCCGTCTACAACACGGACTGGGACTCCGAAGCCTATCTGACGGTGGCCGGACAGAACTCCAACAATTCGGTTCGCGTTTCCGACGCCTTCCTGCAGGCCGTCGAGCAGGACAAGACGCACGACCTGATCGCCCGCACCAGCGGCAAGGTCACCAAGACGCTCAAGGCGCGCGAACTCTGGGACCAGATCGGGTATGCCGCCTGGGCGTCCGCCGACCCGGGCATTCAGTTCCACACGACGATCAACGACTGGCACACCTGCAAGGAAGCCGGTGAGATCCGCGCGTCCAACCCGTGCTCGGAATACATGTTCCTGGACGACACGGCGTGCAACCTCGCCTCGATGAACCTCCTGCAGTTCCGCGAAGCGAACGGCCGGTTCGACGTCGATGCCTATGAGCACGCCACCCGCCTCTGGACCATCGTCCTCGAGATTTCGGTCCTGATGGCGCAGTTCCCGTCCAAGGAGATCGCGCAGCGCTCGTTCGACTACCGCACGTTGGGCCTCGGCTTCGCCAATGTCGGCGGCCTCCTGATGACCGCGGGCATCCCCTACTCTTCGGCCGAGGGCCGCGCGATCTGCGGCGCCCTCTCGGCCATCATGACGGGCGTGTCCTACGCGACCTCCGCCGAGATGGCGCGTGAGCTCGGACCCTTCCCGGACTACGAGCGTAACGCCGCTTCGATGCTGCGCGTCATCCGCAACCATGCGCGGGCCGCGCAAGGGTTGGCCAACGGCTACGAGGGCTTGGCCGTCGAGCCGGTTCCCCTCGACCATTCCTCGCTCAAGGACAAGCGGCTTTCGGCTCGCGCCAAGGCGGCTTGGGCAAATGCGCAGGAGCTCGGCGAGAAGCACGGTTATCGCAACGCACAGGTGTCCGTGATCGCGCCGACCGGGACGATCGGCCTCGTGATGGACTGCGACACGACTGGCGTCGAGCCGGACTTCGCGCTGGTGAAGTTCAAGAAGCTCGCTGGCGGCGGCTACTTCAAGATCATCAACCGCGCGGTTCCCGAGGCTTTGCGCACGCTCGGCTACTCCGAGGCGCAGATCGCGGAAATGGAGGCCTATGCCGTCGGCCACGGCAATCTGAACCAGGCGCCGGCGATCAACCCCGGCTCGCTCCGCGCGAAGGGCTTCGGCGACGGTGAGATCGCGGCTGTGAACGAAGCGCTGAAAAGCGCCTTCGACATCAAGTTCGCCTTCAACAAGTGGACACTCGGCGAAGATTTCTGCCGCGATGCACTCGGCATCTCCGACGAGCAGCTGAACGACTTCTCCTTCGAGCTTCTTCCGTTCCTCGGCTTTTCCCGCAAGGACATCGAGGCGGCCAACGTCCATGTCTGCGGTGCGATGACCCTGGAGGGCGCGCCCTTCCTCAAGAACGAGCATCTCGCCGTCTTCGACTGCGCCACCCCATGTGGCCGCATCGGCAAGCGATCGCTTTCGGTGGAGTCGCACATCCGCATGATGGCGGCTGCGCAGCCCTTCATCTCCGGCGCGATCTCCAAGACGATCAACATGCCGAACGACGCGACGGTCGAGGATTGCAACAGCGCCTACATGCTGTCGTGGAAGCTCGCCCTCAAGGCGAACGCGCTCTACCGCGACGGTTCGAAGCTCTCCCAGCCCTTGAACGCGTCGCTGATTGCGGATGAAGACGACGAGGACGATATCGTCGAGGAGACCGCGGCGTTGATCGCCGCCGCCCCCGCCACCGTCCAGGCTGCCGAAGTCGCGGAGCGCATCGTCGAGCGTATCGTCGAGCGGGTGACGCGCGAGCGCGAGAAGCTGCCGAACCGCCGCAAGGGCTACACCCAGAAGGCGATCGTCGGCGGTCACAAGGTGTATCTGCGCACCGGCGAGTTCGACGACGGGCGTCTGGGCGAGATCTTCATCGACATGCACAAGGAAGGCGCCGCCTTCCGTGCGATGATGAACAACTTCGCGATCGCCATCTCCCTCGGCCTCCAGTTCGGCGTGCCCTTGGACGAGTATGTCGAAGCCTTCACCTTCACCCGCTTCGAGCCGGCGGGCATGGTGCAGGGCAACGAGGCGATCAAGAACGCCACGTCGATCCTCGACTACGTGTTCCGCGAACTCGCCGTGTCCTACCTCGGCCGCCATGACCTTGCCCACGTTCAGCCGGAGGACTTCGGTGCTTCGACGATCGGTCGCGGCGTGGAAGGCGACAAGCCGGCTCCGCTGCCGATCTCCTCGGGGATGGTGCGCGGCCAGACGGCAAAGTTCCGTCTCGTGTCGTCCGGCGAGCCGCAGGGTTCGGCTGGAACGCCGACGCCGAAAGCTGTGACCCCGACCCCGCCGGCAGCCCCCCGCGCCGTTGCCGTGACAGCCTCGGCGGGACGAGGAGCGGTCGCTCTTGCGGGCGGACAGGCAACGGCCTTCAAGCGGAACTACGAAAGCGCACCGGTCGCAGAACCGGCCCCGACGGCCGATGTGTCCCCGGCGCAGGGCCTCTTCGACAGCCCGCTCGCCTTCGCCGCATCGGACCGTGACATCGCCCGCGTCGAGCCGCAGGCCAAGGCGACAAGCGCCGAGCGCCGGGCCCAAGCCTTGATGAAAGGGTATACGGGCGACTCGTGCTCAGAATGCTCCAACTTCACCATGGTACGCAACGGAACCTGCCTGAAGTGCGACACATGCGGCAGCACGTCGGGCTGTTCCTGATACGGAAGCGGCGGATGTGTCACGGCGCCCAAAGGATGTACTCGGGCGCCCATAGTTCGCACTCGATGCCGTCATTCGACTGCCTCACCTAATCGGGGCAGTTGGCCTGACGCGTCACCGAATCTCGCTCGGCGTCGCAAAGGTTCGCTCGATCCCGCGGGAAGTTCGCTCAGTTCTTCGATGATTGGGTGAGGAGAAAACCAGAGACCACTGAACGTTGGCCCGGGCAGTCCTCACCTGCCCGGGCCTTTGGTCCTGCATGCGTCCTCCGTCGGCGCGTCGCTTCGATCGCGATGGAGCGATGCGGCGGCGAACTTTGCTGGAGCTTCGGCTGCGATGCTTCTGGAGAGGATGGCGCCAGTAGAATTCCCAGGCCCTTTTCGTGAATATCTCGGAGTCACACCTCTCGCATCATCCGTCGGACACAGGCCTTCAGCGGCTTGGGCACAGATCGCCGTACTTCATAGCCCGTTCGACGCACCCGTGCCTCTGTGCGATAATTCTGCAAGTGATTCTGTCTCCTCGACGAGGTGGAAACAGGAAGAACCGCGGATATACGATGACGGCAGGCCTCACAGACGCGATCGCACCTACACCTGCGGGGTTCTCCGACATGTATTCGGTTCGGTCGACCTCCTTGCGTCCGATCTATATGGACCACCAAGCAGCCACGCCGATGGACCAGCGCGTCGTCGAAGTCGTGGTCAAAGCGATGACGGAAACATTCGGAAACGCGAGTAACGCCACCCACGCATACGGCCAGGCGGCATCTCTCGTATTGGAAGACGCGAGAGAAGCAGTCGCCGCCCTTGTGGGTTCATCTGCTTCCAATGTTCGCTTCACGTCGGGATCGACGGAAGCCGCGGCGCTCGCGTTCCGTATCGCGTCCCTCAAAAAAGTGTCGGACGGTCCGCTACGCATTGTGACCTCTCGCGTCGAGCATAAGGCGGTACTCGAACCAATACAGGCGATGGTAGAGGCCGATAAGGCGACCGTAGCGTGGATAGACGTCGATGACGTCGCCCAGATCTCGCTGCCCTCGCTCGCGGGGGCGCTGACCAACGGCGCGGATCTTGTCTGTATGATGGCAGCAAACAACGAGGTCGGCACCATCTACCCGCTGGAGGTCATCGCCGAAATGGTTCACCGGGCGGGTGCGGAACTGCTGGTAGACGCTACCCAAGGCGCCGGGAGGATCGAGATTCGGAGCGACGACTGGACTATCGACTACCTGGTCCTTAATGCCCACAAGCTCTACGGGCCGAAGGGCATCGGCGCGCTCGTCGGAAATGATGTTCGCTCGACCATCGCCGACAAAGCGGCTGGTCATGCGGGAACCGCCAACGTACCGGCTGCCGCCGGATTTGGGGAGGCGTGCCGCATCGCGTCCCGTGAGGGTGCGGCGGACGAGCGTCGCATATCCGGATTACGCGACGAGATGCAAGCCATACTGTGTTGGCCTGCCCCTATCAGGTGGTCCGGTTCAAATCTAATGCATGGTAGGTTTGGCGACCACGGTTGAGGTGGCCGGCGAAGCGGGTTGGGGTGGCGCAGCCGGCCATAGCGCGGCGGCAGGT
>NZ_CAJCKW010000015.1 GCF_903970965.1 Aureimonas sp. ME7
CCGCTCCAGCCGCCGTGCCGTGGCCGGCTGCGCCACCCCAACCCGCTTCGCCGGCCACCTCAGACGTCGCCGACAAGCCAACCATGCATTAGAGTTCAACCGGGCCACCTGATGGGGGCAGGCCACTGTGATCATCAGGAAGGTATGGTTTGAATCTATCTTCCTCCTTCTATCCGAGGATAGCGAGGGAGCTTTACCCGAGTTGCCGATATTCCTCAGGTGTGCCGATCCAACAGCGCAAAGGGTGGACACCCAGTGGACATCACAAACAAACGCGTGCTGATCAATAAACTTAGTCGAGTTGGTATCAGCTTGTCTTCGTTGGGGATAATTGGAGCGGGCGATGGGATTCGAACCCACGACCCCAACCTTGGCAAGGTTGTGCTCTACCCCTGAGCTACGCCCGCCCGCTCCTCGCTGGCAGCGCGTCGGCGCCAGCGGTGAGGCGCTTATCGCTCAATCGTCGGCCGATTGCAACAGGGAAAATAGCGGCATTTTACCCTTTGTCGGGAAGCTGAAACCAAGGCCGTTGCGGGACGAGCATCCTCCATTCGTAGCGCCCGTTCCGGAACGGGAAGGGGATGGTTCCGGCTGGAAGGGCACTCGTTCCGGCCATAGGCGGAACCGGTTTGCGAACGCTTCCGTGCTGGCCTTTCGGCCTTGATGGGGCAGGGCTTGCGCCCGATATGGGGACCTGTCATCCCCAGAGGCTTCGATGGGTCGATCAGCCCCCGGGGATGGTTTTTTGCGCCTTGCCGCTCCTCTCGCGTCCTTCGCGATCGGTTCCGCGTCACGGCCGGCGAGCAATGGACGGTTTCGATGAGCAACAATCCCTATGCGTCCGCCCTCGGCGGCTATGGCGCGCAGACCACTTCGCCGAACCCGGGCGGCGCGAATGCGGCAACCGCTCCGATGGGTGATCTCGTCAAGGACACGACCACGGCGAACTTCTCGACCGACGTGGTGCGCGAATCGCGCAACCAGCCGGTGCTCGTCGACTTCTGGGCGCCGTGGTGCGGCCCCTGCAAGCAGCTGACGCCGATCCTGGAGCGGGCGGTCCAGGCGGCGGGCGGACGCGTCAAGCTCGTCAAGATGAACATCGACGACCATCCGTCCATCGCCGGGCAGCTCGGCGTCCAGTCGATCCCGGCCGTGTTCGCCTTCCACAACGGCCAGCCGGTCGACGGCTTCATGGGGGCGCTTCCCGAAAGCGAAGTGAAGGCCTTCATCGACCGGCTGACCGCCGGCCAGCCGGCGCCGGGCGGCGATCCGCTGGCCGAGGCTCTGGAACAGGCGGGCGAGCTTCTGAAGGCGGGCGATGCCGCCCGCGCGTCCCAGGTGTTCGGCGCGGTGCTGCAGCACGACCCCGAGAATGCCAAGGCGGCCGCCGGCCTTGCCGAATGCTATCTGGCCGCCGGCGATACGGCGCGCGCCAAGGCCTTGGCGGACCAGCTGCCGCCTGCCCTTCTCGACGATCCGGCGTTCGCCACGGTCAGGACGCAGCTGAAGCTGTTCGAGGAAATTGCCGGGCTCGGCGATCCGGCGGCGCTGGAAGCGCGCCTTCGCGCCGATCCGGACGACCATGCCGCCCGCTTCGACCTCGCCCTGATCGCACAGGCCAAGGGCGAACGCGGTACGGCGGCCGACCAGCTTCTCGAGATCGTCCGGCGCGACCGCGCCTTCGACGACGACGGCGCGCGGCGTAAGCTCCTCGAATTCTTCGAGGCCTGGGGCCCGGCCGATCCCGCCACGAAGGACGGCCGGCGCAAGCTGTCCTCGCTTCTGTTCCGCTAAAGGACGGGCGTCGCAACACCTGCGACGAAAAGGGCGAGTGGAAACATCCACGCAGTCCCCCGCTTGTCCCTTGCTCGGCAACGCGAAGTTGCTCGGCCCGGGGGTGCTTAGGGAAGGCTTGCCGGAATCGTCCTGTCGCTTCCGACTCTGGAAGCAGAACGTTCTGCATCCTTGCGGACCCTCTCTTGAGTTCCCGGCCCTCCGCGCCACTTGCGGGGAGACGCGAAGGGAGGCCCAAGCCTTGGTTCAGGTCGGAAACGTCAACTACCGCACGGAAGAGGAGCTCCCGGACACGGTTCCCGTGTTTCCCCTTTCCGGCGCCCTTCTCCTGCCGGGCGGCCAGATGCCGCTCAACATCTTCGAGCCGCGCTATCTCGCCATGTTCGACGAGGCGATGGCGAGCGACCGGGTGATCGGCATGATCCAGCCGCGGCTCGACGGCACTGTTCGCGCCGACGGCGAGCCGGAACTCTGCGCCGTGGGTTGCCTCGGGCGCATCACCTCGTTTTCCGAAAGCGGGGACGGGCGCTATCTCATCAGCCTCCAGGGCATCGCGCGGTTTCGCATTCTGGAGGAACTCAGCGTTCGAACGCCGTTCCGAGCCTGCCGCGTCGCACCCTTCTCGGCCGACCTCGATCCGGGCGAGGGCTCGGAAGCGGTGGACCGAGACGAGCTCCTGCGCGCGTTCCGGCTTTATCTCGAAGCGAACCAGCTGGAAGCGGACTGGGACAGCATCTCCAAGGCCTCCAACGAGACGCTGGTCAACGCCCTGTCGATGATGTCGCCCTATGGCGCGGCCGAAAAGCAGGCGCTTCTGGAAGCGCCCGATCTCAGGACGCGGGCGCAGACGCTGGTCGCGATCACCGAGATCTCGCTGGCACGCGAGAATTCCGAAGACGGACGCGGGCAGATCCTGCAATAGGGAACCGGTGACGTCCGCCGGGCAAGCACTCGCTCGCCGGACATGCTCCCAAACTGCGATCGAAGGGATCGACGCCGATGGCGGACGACACACAGCGCAACCGGCCGGACCCGAAGCTCCTCGAACTTCTGGTCTGCCCGCTGACGAAGACACAGCTCACCTACGACGCGGAGCGGGGCGAGCTCGTGTCCAAGGCCGCGCGGCTCGCCTATCCCATCCGCAACGGCATTCCCATCATGCTCCCTTCGGAAGCGCGCGAGCTCGATTGAAGCGCGGCCCGGCTGTGGCGCCGGGCCGCAGCGCCGTTAGATTCCCGCCCCGTCCCCGACATCGGTCGGATCGACGGGCCGCGCTTCCGTTTCGGCCGGAACCATCAGCCGGCGCAGGAGCGGGCGTAGCGTGAAGTCGAGGACGCCGAGGATCAGCGCCTGCCAGATGGCAAGGCCGAGCAGCACCGAGATCACCGCCATCAGGATCGCCGCCGCCACGCGGAACAGGGTGACGCCGCGCGCGCGCGCCGGATCGGCCGCGAGCGAGGGCCCCAACCATTCGGCCTTGGCCCTTTGGAAGCCGGTCGCCGAGGCCACGGGGGGCGGCGGGGTGCCGGGGGCGGCGGTGGCGGGCGCCGGCTCGGGGGCGAGGCCGGTGACGACACCGAGCGCCACCGTCTCGTTGGTCAACTGATCGACCAGGATGAAGGCGCCGAGCTCGCGGCTTTCGCGATAGGTCGCGACCACCGGCGGCTTGTCGAAGGCGATCGCAACGCGCCCGATCTCGTTCATCAGGAGCGCGTTGGCCGCGCGCGGCTGGTAGGAATGGATATCGACCGCCTCGCGCAAGGTGCGAACGGTCGCCGGCGTCTGCGCCGAGCCGATCCGGGCGACGACGCGCGCGCCCGCGATCAGCGGACGATCCACCATCCAGAGAAGCTCGGCCTCGACGCGGGCCTGGGGCGCGATCGGATCTCCCTCGCGCACGATCACGTCGCCGCGCGAGGCGTCGATCTCGTCGGTCAGCGTCAGGGTGATCGCCTCGCCGTCCTCGGCCTCGTCCACCTCGCCGTTCGGGCCGAAGATGGCGCGAACGCGGCTGCGCTGGCGGCTGGGCAGCGACAGGATCGCGTCTCCTTTAGCGATGCGCCCGCCCGCCACCGTGCCGCAGAAACCGCGAAAGTCGAGGTTCGGGCGGTTCACCCATTGAACCGGCAGGCGGAACTGCGGCGATCCGGCGTTCAGCGTCGTCGGCTCGGCCCGCTCCAGGGCCTCCAAGAGAGTCGGCCCGTCGTACCACGGCGTATGGGCGGAGCGGTCGGCGAGATTGTCGCCGTTCTTGGCCGACAAGGGAATGTAGCTGACCTCGGTGAAGCCGAGGTCGGGGCGGATCGCTTCGTATCCCCTGACGATCTCGCGGAATGTCGCCTCGTCGAAGTCGACGAGGTCCATCTTGTTGACCGCCACGATCACCGACTGGATGCCGACCATCGAGGTGATGAAGGAATGGCGCCGCGTCTGGGGCAGGATGCCTTTTCGCGCGTCCACCAGGATCACGGCGAGTTCGGCCTGGGAGGCGCCCGTCGCCATGTTGCGGGTGTACTGCTCGTGTCCCGGCGTGTCGGCGATGATGAAGGCGCGCGCGCCCGTCGAGAAGTAGCGATAGGCGACGTCGATCGTGATGCCCTGCTCGCGCTCGGCCGACAGGCCGTCGACGAGAAGCGCGAAGTCCATGTCCTCGCCCGTCGTGCCGAACTTTCTGGAGTCGCGCTTCAGAGCCTCCAACTGGTCGTCGAAGACGGATTTCGTGTCGTAGAGGAGGCGGCCGATCAGAGTCGACTTGCCGTCGTCCACCGAGCCGCAGGTGATGAAGCGCAGGAGGGATTCGGCGGGGGACGCCAGAAGCGGCATGTCGGCCTGCGGATCGACGATCGCGCCGGTCTCCGGGTCGGCCACGGCGTCGTCCGGCGCCGGGCCGGCGAAGGTCTCGTCCTCCGCGATCGCCCGCTCGTTGGCGGAGGTCGCCAGCACGTCGTCATGGGCGGAACCCGGGGTCTTTAGGGCACCGGTCATCAAAAGTAGCCTTCCTGCTTCTTTTCTTCCATGGAGGCGCCGCCGTCCTTGTCGATCAGCCGCCCCTCGCGCTCGGAGGAGCGCGAGCCCCGCATTTCCGAGATGATGCCTTCCAGACTGTCGGCCTCGGAGCGCACCGCGCCCGTCAGCGGATAGCAGCCGAGGGTGCGGAAGCGAATCGTCATCTCCTCGACCGTTTCGCCGGGGAGAAGCTTCATGCGCTCGTCGTCGCGCATGATGATCATGCCGTCGCGCACCACGACCGGGCGCTTCTTGGCGAAGTAGAGCGGCACGACCGGAATGTTTTCCAGCGCGATATAGTCCCAGACGTCGGCTTCCGTCCAATTCGACAGGGGGAAGACGCGAAAGCTCTCGCCCTGCCGCTTGCGCGTGTTGAACAGGCGCCAGGGCTCGGGGCGCTGGTTCTTGGGCTCCCAGCGGTGCTCGGCCGAGCGCAGCGAGAAGATGCGCTCCTTGGCGCGGCTCTTTTCCTCGTCGCGGCGCGCGCCGCCGAAGGCGGCGTCGAACTTGTGGATGGCGAGCGCCTGCTTCAGCCCTTCCGTCTTCATCACGTCGGTGTGGACGCGGCTGCCGGAATCGAACGGGTTGACGCCGGCCTTCACGCCCTCCTCGTTGATGTGGACGATGAGATCGAGGCCGAGATCCCTGGCGATCTTGTCGCGGAACTCGATCATCTCGCGGAACTTCCAGGTCGTGTCGACATGAAGGAGCGGGAAGGGCGGCTTGCCCGGCGCGAAGGCCTTCATCGCGAGATGCAGCATCACGGCCGAATCCTTGCCGATCGAATACAGCATCACCGGATTGTCGGCGGTCGCGGCGACCTCCCGGATGATGAAGATCGACTCCGCCTCGAGGCGTTGCAGATGCGTCATGTGCTTCATGGGAAAAATGGCTTTCCGCTGGGCCTTGAGGCCCGGATGATCGATACGACCGGCAGGGGAGCCGGCTGGAACGGGGGTGGGCTAGCTAGAAGCTCGCCCGGTCCCGGATGGCGGCCTTCATAGTTTCGGTATCGCTGACGGCGACCGGGTCGTCCACATGGAGGCCGCATTCGCGCCGCGTCTCGTCCTCCCACCACCAGCGCCCGGCACGCTCCACTTCGCCGGGCCGGATGGCGCGGGTGCAGGGAGCGCAGCCGATCGACAGGAAGCCTTGCGCATGCAGCGCGTTGACCGGCACCCCGTTGCGCGCCGTGAACTCGGCGATTTCGTCGCGCGTCCAGTCGAACAAGGGGTTGGCCTTCACGAGGCCGCGCCCGATGTCGAGGCTGACGAAGTCCATCGTCTCGCGGTTGGTGGACTGGTCGCGCCGAAGACCGGCGATCCATGCGCTGGCGCCCGCCAGGGCGCGGTTCAAGGGCTCGACCTTGCGCACGCCGCAACAGGCCTTGCGCATTTCGGGCGCGAAGTAGAAGCCGTTGATGCCTTGGTCGTCGATCAGCTCTTCCAAGGCCTCGGCCTGCGGATATTTCGCCTTGATGCGCCGGCCGTAGCGGTTCTCGGTTTCCTGCCACAGCGTGTAGGTTTCGGGAAACAGCCGGCCGGTGTCGAGCGTGACGACCTCGATCTTCAGCTTCTCCGAGAAGATCAGATGCGTCAGCATCTGGTCCTCGATCCCGAGCGAGGTGGTGAAGACGATGCGCCCCGGCACGGTGTCGCGAAGGGTTCGCAGTCGCTCCAGCGGGCTTTGGCCTTCGAAGGCGGCGTTCAGCGCGTCCACCACCTCCGTGTTGGCCGCGCTCATGCGCTCGCCCGGCGCGCGGCCAAGCGCTTCTGCAGGATGCTGAGCTCCTCGCCGTAGCCGGTCTGGTAGTGGTCGCGCACGATGTCCTTGGCGGCCAGCCACTGCTCCACCGGCTGGCGCGCGGCCATCGCGTCGGGCAGTTCGATCTCGTCGAAGCCGCAGTCCAGCGCCTCGCGGAACTGGTCGGCGATCAGGGGGCCGGCGGCGCGCAGCGTGCCGGCAAAGCCCGCCCGGCGCAGCCGCTTGGCGAGCGACAGGCCGCGCCCGTCGGAAAACGAGGGGAAGGCGACGGCGATGAGATCCACTGCGCCGAAATAAGGCTCGATCGCACAAAGCGGGGTGTCGCCGGCCACGAGAAGCCCGAGCGGCGCATTGCGCCGGTCGGCGATCGCCTGATCCACCACGGTCAGCGGCACGAGCACGGCGCCCGCCACCAGCGACAGGTCGGCGCCCTCTTCGACGCGCGAATAGGCGTCGGTCTTGGCGCCGGTTTCGTCGAGAAGAAGGCTCATGCCGGCTCTCCTGCCGTTTCCCCGGCGACATAGGCGGAGAAGCCGTCCTTGAAGGGCTCCAGCCCCGCGCGCTTCACCGTGTCGATGAAGGTTTCCGACCCCTGCCGCTCGCGCTTGTAGACCGCCACCAGTGCCTCGATCGCGCCCGGGACCTGATCGCCGTCGATGCCCGGTCCGACGCGCTCGCCAAGGCTCGCGTCCAGCGAAGCGTCGCCGCCCACCGTGATCTGGTAGTTCTCGCGGCCCGACTTCTCGAGCCCGAGAATGCCGATATGGCCGACATGGTGGTGGCCGCAGGCGTTGATGCAGCCCGAGATCTTAATCTGGAGGGGGCCGAGATCGGCCTGTCGCTCGGGGCTTGCGAAGAGGTTGGAGATGTCCTGCGCGATCGGGATCGAGCGGGCGGTCGCCAGCGCGCAGTAGTCGAGGCCCGGGCAGGCGATGATGTCGGTGACGAGCCCGGCATTGGGGGTATGGAGATCCGCCGCCTTCAGCGCCGCGTAGACCGCCGCCACGTCGTCGAGCTTCACATGCGGCAGGACGAGGTTCTGGACGTGCGTGACGCGGAATTCGTCGAACGAGTACGCTTGCGCGATGTCGGCGAAGGCGCGCATCTGCGCGTCCGACATGTCGCCCGGCACGCCGCCGATCGGCTTCAACGACACGGTCAGCGCGATGTAGCCGGGCTGGCGGTGTTTGAACCCGTTCTGCTCGACGAAGCGGGCGAACTCCGGGTCGCCGGCCTGCGCCGCTTCGAACGCGTCCGACGTCTCGGGCAGCGTCTCGTAGGCGGGCGGAGCGAAGTAGCGGGCGATGCGCTCGATCTCTTGCGGAGGCGCGTTGATCGTCGGCCCGTCGAGTTCGGCGTATTCGGCCTCGACGCGCTGCTTGAACTCGTCCGTGCCGATCTCGTGGACGAGGATCTTCACGCGCGCCTTGTACTTGTTGTCGCGCCGTCCTTCCGCATTGTAGACGCGCATCACGGCTTCCAGATAGGCGAGAAGCTCGTCCTTGGGCAGGAAATCGCGGATCACCTTGCCGATCATCGGCGTGCGCCCGAGCCCGCCGCCCACGATCACCTCGTAGCCGATCTCGTTCGTTTCCGCATGGCGGAGGATCCGCAGGCCGATGTCGTGGACCTTGATCGCCGCCCGGTCGTGCTCGGCCCCCGTCACCGCGATCTTGAACTTCCTCGGCAGCCAAGAAAACTCCGGGTGGAGGCTCGACCATTGGCGGATCAACTCGCCCGTCGGGCGCGGGTCCTCGACCTCGTCGGCGGCCACCCCGGCGAACTGGTCGGCCGTCACGTTGCGGATGCAGTTTCCGCTCGTCTGGATGCAGTGCATCTCGACATCGGCCAGGAGGTCGAGAATGTCCGGCACGTCCTTCAGCTTCGGCCAGTTGTACTGGAGGTTCTGGCGCGTCGTGAAATGCGCGTAGCCCTTGTCGTACTTCTCGGCGATGTGGGCGAGCTGGCGCATCTGCTTGGAGTTCATCGTGCCGTAAGGCACGGCGACGCGCAGCATGTAGGCGTGGAGCTGGAGGTAGAGGCCGTTCTTCAGGCGCAGCGGCTTGAACTCGTCGTCCGACAACGAGCCGTCGAGGCGCCGCTCCACCTGATGGCGGAACTGAGCGACCCGCTCGCGCACGAAGCGCTCGTCGAATTCGTCGTAACGATACATGGCCCTCTGTCCTTCCTTATCCCTCGCGAAGCTCCGACCCGCTTCGCGTCATGCCCGGCGCTCGGGGCGCGTCCGCCCGGCCGGTATCGATCTCAAAAGTCGGCCTGCTTGCCGTATTGCGTCAGGATCGTCGGTCCCTTCTGTCGGATCGCCTCGCGAAAATGCGTGGCGACCGCGGCGCCGGCCTCGTCGCGCGTCACGGGAACGAGATAGGGGTCAACGATGCGGTTGGCCGCAAAGCCCTTGCGCCCTTCCTCCTCCATCCATTCGGCCGTCTCGGCGTCGTCCGCGATCAAGGCCGCGCCCGGATCGAAGCTCCAGCCCTCGCGCGTCAGGAACACGACCTCGCCGTCCAAAAGATCGTTGGCGGTCATGATCACCGGGAGCTTGGGCCCCTTGTTCTTTCCGCCCGCCTTGGCCTCGGTCGCCATTCCATTCCTTCCCGGCGACGAAAAAGCGCCGCCCATGCCTAGGGGCCGCAGGCGAGACGATCGCCGCGGTGAAGCTGTCATGGTTCTAAATAGGCGAAGGGCGCGCAGGTTGCGCCGTCGCGCGTTCCAAAGCGAAGGGCCGAAGGGAAAGGATTTTGCGCGTCTCCCCGCGATTTCCCGTTCCCGTCAGATCGGCTGCCCCGCGAGAAGGCGGGGCGAGGGGCCGCCGGTGAGCCCCGACGCCTGCCGGATGAAGTGCCGCTTCAAGGGCGGGGCACGGTCCACCAGCGACAGGCCGAAGGAGCGCGCGGCGCGAAGCCAGGCGTTGTCGTTGGAGAACAGCCGGTTCAGGATGTCGGTGGTCAGGCCCATCTGCACCGTGTCGAAACGGCGCCAGCGTCCGTAGTCCTCCAGGGTGTCGAGCGCGCCGATGTCGCGCCCGAGGCGGGCGGCTTCCACCACCACCTGCGCCAGGGCTGCCGCGTCTTTGAAGCCGAGGTTCAGCCCCTGGCCGGCGATCGGGTGGATGCCGTGCGCGGCATCACCCGCCAGCGCGACGCGCGGGCGCACGAAGTCGCGCGCCAGCGTCAACCCGAGCGGAAAGGCGCGCGGCCGCCCTTCGACGCTGAGCGCCCCGAGCTTCAGGCCGAAGCGCTGCTCGAGCTCGAGCTCGAACACCATTTCGTCGGCGCGAAGCAGGCGCTCGGCTTCCGCCGTCGATTCGGTCCACACCAGCGAGGAGCGGTTGTTGCGCAGCGGCAGGATGGCGAAGGGGCCGGCCGGCAGGAAATGCTCCTCGGCGCGCCCCTCGTGCGGGCGCTCATGCGCGACGGTCACGACGATGCCGGACTGGCCGTAGTCCTGATGCACGGTGCGGATGCCCGCCATGTCGCGGATCTTCGACTTGACGCCATCGGCGGCGATCAGGAGGCGGGCGCGCACGACCTTGGCTCCGTCAAGCTCCACCGCGATATCGACCGGCCCTTCCGTCAGCCCGGTGACGGCGGTGCCGGAGCGGATCTCGATGCCGAGCGCCTCGGCGCGCTTGCGCAGCGCCCCGTTCAGCGCGACGTTCGGCACCATATGGGCGAAGGGCTCGCCCGGCTCCGCCTCGCCCCCGAACGTCAAAAACACTGGGCGGACCGGGTCGGACTGGCGCGAATCAGTGACGATCATCTCGCGGATCGGCTCCGCCTCGGCGCGGATCGCGTCCCAGGCTTCCAGCCGCTCCAGCATGCGAACGGCGGCGGCCGCGATGGCGGAAGCGCGCGTGTCCCGTCGCCAGACGTCGCCCGGCGCGGCGTCCACCAGCACGATGCGAAGGCTGGGCGCCGCCTGCGCGATCGCCACTGCCGTTGCCAGCCCCACATAGCCCGCGCCCGCCACCACGATGTCGCGGCGCTGGTCCTCGGCGGCGGCGTCGGTCTCGAAGGAATCGGGCATGGGAAACTTCCGGGCTGAACGGGAACGGCGGGATCGCCGCCGAGGATGTATCTCCTGATCTAGGCGCGCCCGCGTGCCGGGGCAACTTGCGAGCGCCGAGGAATTGCCGGACAAGGCGGGGCGGCAGGCAGGAGCAAGGATGCGATGAACGAGACGATCCAACGGCTGGTCCGGTCGCTCGACCTCGAAAAGCTCGAGGAAAACCTCTATCGCGGCGTCAGTTCCACGGTCGGCTGGCAGCGCACCTTCGGCGGCGAAGTGATCGCCCAGAGCCTCGTGGCCGCGCAGCGCACGGTTCCGGCTGAGCGCGGCGTGCATTCGCTGCACGGCTACTTCATGCGGCCGGGAGACCCCAAGGCACCGGTGATCTTTGAGGTGCGCCGCATCCGCGACGGGGGCTCGTTCACCACGCGCATCGTCACCGGCATCCAGCACGGCGAGGCGATCTTCACCCTGTCCGCCTCGTTCCAGCGCCACGAGGAGGGGTTGGACCATCAGATGGCGATGCCGGACGTGCCGCGCCCGGGCGACCTGCCTTCGGCCGCCGACCTGACGGCCGAGATTCTTGAGCGCGCCCCCGAGCCGATCCGCCGCTACTGGAGCCGGCCGCGCCCGGTCGAGTTTCGGCCCGTATCCTTCGACCACTACCTGACGCGCGACAAGCTGCCTCCGCGCCAGCAGGTCTGGGTGCGCACCGTCGCGCCCTTGGGCGATGATCCCGCGCTGAACGCGGCGGCGCTCGCCTATCTCTCCGACATGACGCTTCTCGACACCTCGCTCTTCGCCCACGGCCTGTCGGTGTTCGACGAGCGCATCCAGGCGGCCAGCCTCGACCACGCCATGTGGTTCCACCGTCCGGTGCATGTCGGCGACTGGCATCTCTACTCGCAGGACAGTCCGAGCTCGTCCGGCGGGCGCGGCCTGACCCGTGGCTCGCTCTTCGCGCTGGATGGGACCCTCGTCGCCTCCGTTGCGCAGGAAGGGCTGATCCGGCGTCGGCGATGAGACGCCGGCACGCATCTGCCTAATCGCGCGGCAGTTGCGTCCAAATCGTTCATTTCGCCCGGGATCGCGTCAACCCGCCTGACCATCGATCCGGCAACGAGCCCTTTCGCGCCGCACAAAAATGGCGAAATCGTGCTGCGCGGCGAGTTGGCATGCAGTTTGCTTGCTTGTCAGGCGTGGACCCGTTCGTGCTTGCGCCGATGGGCCGCCCAATCCAGTCAGGTGTCCGGGAGCGGACGCTTCGACCCGCGCGAAGGTTTCGAGGTGGACATGAAAATCGTGATGGCGATCATCAAGCCATTCAAGCTGGACGAGGTGCGCGAGGCGCTCACCGCCGTCGGGATCCAGGGCCTGACCGTGACCGAGGTGAAGGGTTACGGACGCCAGAAGGGCCATACGGAGATCTATCGCGGCACCGAATACGCCGTAAGCTTCCTGCCCAAGCTCAAGATCGAGATGGCGGTGCCCTCCGACATGGTGGACCGCGTCGTCGAGGTGATCGCGATGAGCGCCAAGACCGGGCAGATCGGCGACGGCAAGATCTTCGTCTACGGCATCGACCAGGCGGTCCGGATCCGCACCGGCGAAACCGACGCGAACGCGCTTTGAGGGGATACGAAAACACCATGCGCTTGTTGAAGACTGTTCCCGCGGCGCTGGCCCTTTCGGGCCTTTCCGCCGTTGCCGCCCTGGCGCAGGAGGCCAGCGTCGCGCCCGCGCCCCAGACCGTGCCCGACGCGGCGGCCGCTGTCGCCGAGACGATGGACAAGGGCGACGTCGCCTGGATGCTCGTTTCGACCGTCCTCGTGCTGTTCATGATCCTGCCGGGCCTCGGCCTGTTCTACGGCGGCCTCGTGCGCGCCAAGAACATGCTCTCCGTCCTCATGCAGTGCGTCACCATCACCGCCGTGGTGATGATCATCTATGTCGTCTACGGCTATTCCTTCGCCTTCGGCGGCTCGACCAGCGCCTTCTGGGGCGGCACGGGCAAGCTGTTCCTGGCCGGCATCGGCCCGGACACGCTGTCGGCGACCTTCACGGACGGGGTGATGATCCCCGAACTCGTGTTCATCGCCTTCCAGATGACCTTCGCCTGCATCACGCCGGCGCTGATCGTGGGCGCCTTCGCCGAGCGCATCAAGTTCTCGGCCGTGGTGCTCTTCACCGTCCTTTGGGTGACGATCGTCTACTTCCCCATCGCGCACATGGTGTGGGATGCCAACGGCCTGATCTTCACCGGCGCGCATGCGGGCGGCGTCGCCGCGCTCGACTTCGCGGGCGGCACGGTGGTGCACATCAATGCCGGCATCGCCGCGCTCGTCGGCGCGATCCTGGTCGGCAAGCGCACCGGGCTCGGCCGTGACATGATGGCTCCGCACTCGATGACGCTGACCATGGTCGGTGCCTCCATCCTGTGGGTCGGCTGGTTCGGCTTCAACGCCGGCTCCAACCTCGAGGCCAACGGCGGCGCGGCGCTCGCCATGATCAACACCTTCACCGCCACGGCCGGCGCCACGGTGGCCTGGATCGTGATCGAGGCGATGGCACGCGGCAAGGCGTCCATGCTGGGTGCGGCGTCCGGCATCATCGCCGGCCTCGTCGCCGTCACTCCGGCGGCCGGCATCGTCGGCCCGATCGGCGGTATCGTGCTCGGCGCCATCGCCTCGGCCGCCTGCTACTTCTTCGTGGCGGTGGTCAAGCCCAAGGCCGGCTACGACGACTCACTCGACGTGTTCGGCATCCACGGCATCGGCGGCATCGTCGGCGCGATCGGCACGGGCATCTTCGCCTCCACCTCGCTCGGCGGCATCGGCTATGCCGACGGCGTCACCATGGGCGGGCAGGTCTATTCCCAGATCGTCGCCGTCCTCATCACGATCGTTTATTGCGGCGTGGTCTCGGCGATCCTCTACAAGATCGTCGACGCGGTGGTCGGCCTGCGCCCGAGCGTGGAAGCCGAGCGCGAAGGCCTCGACCTCACGAGCCACGGCGAGGCGGCCTACCACTCGTCCTGATCGCTCGTTCGATCATCGCAACGAAAGAAGGGCAGGCGGAGCGATCCGCCTGCCCTTTTCGCGTTTCAGCCGGGCAATGCCGTCCTCAGGGACGGATTTCGCCGATCGACCAGGGCAGGGGCTCGCCGCCCCGAAACACCACGACGTCCTCCTCCTCGACCGACACGGCGGCGAGCGCCGTCGAGGGCTTCTTGACCAGCGTGATCGTGCCCTCGTTGACCGGGATCCCATGGAAGCGTGCACCGTTGAGGCTCGCGAAGGCCTCGAAGCGATCCAGCGCGCCTTCCTCGTCGAAGACCTGGACATAGGTCTGGAGCGCCGTCGCCCCGCCGAAGATGCCGGCCGAGCAGCACTCGGCCTGCTTGGCGCCGCGCCGGTGGGGCGCGGTGTCCGTGCCGAGCATGAAGCAGCCCTCGCCCGATGTCGCCGCCTTGCGCAGCGCCTGCCGGTGCCGCTCGCGCTTGGCGACGGGCAGGCAGTAGAGATGGGGCCTGAGGCCCCCTTGGAAGATCGTCGTCCGGTTGATCACGAGGTGATGGGGCGTGATGGTGCAGGCCGCGTGCGAGGCGTGGGCGCGAACGATGTCGATCGTCTCGGCCGTGGTCGCGTGCTCCACCACCACTCTCAAGCCCTCGTGGCGACGCAGCATGGGCAGGAGGCTCGCCTCCATGAAGGCGGCCTCGCGGTCGAAGATGTCGATCTCCGGGTCGGTGGCCTCGCCATGCACCAGCACCGCCATGCCGATGCGCTCCATGCGCTCCAGGACGGGCGCCAGCGCCGCGATATCGGTGACGCCGGCATGCGAGTTGGTGGTGGCACCGGCCGGGTAGAGCTTCGCCGCGCGCCACACGCCCTCGCGGTAGCCGCGCTCGATCTCGTCGGGCGTCGTGTGGTCGGTCAGGTAGCACGTCATCATCGGCTCGAAGTCCGAGCCTTCGGGCAGCGCCGACAGGATGCGCTCGCGGTAGCTTGCTGCCGCCTCGACGCTCGTCACCGGCGGCACGAGGTTCGGCATGATGATGGCGCGCTTGAACTGGTTCGCCGTGAAGGGCAGCACCGCCCGCAGCATCGCCCCGTCGCGCAGGTGGACGTGCCAGTCGTCCGGGCGGCGAATGGTGATCTCGACCGGGGCGGAGGCGGCGGTCTCGGCGGCGAAGAGCGTATCGGTGGACATGGGGCGGCCTTGGGCGCGAGGGCGAGAACGGCGGCTACCTCCCTCGCGCGTCGTCGGCTGGCCGAAACGCGAAAGGGCGGCGCGTTCTCGATAAACGCGCCGCCCTTCGATTTCCAGAACGCCTTGAGGCCTATTCCGCCGCCGGCTGCATCTGCGGCGGGGGCAGGCGCTCGTCCCCGCCCCGGTGCGGGAACTCGGTGACCCGCTTCCAGGACGGCGTGTCGTCGAAGAGATCGGGCGTCTTGTGCCCCGGCTCCGGCGCATGAGGCGCCGCCTCGTCGCCGTCGCCCGAGCCGTTCGGCTTCACCAGGCGGCGGAAGATGCGCCCCGTCACGTGGCTGAGGTCGTCCATCAGCGTGTAGAGCGAGGGGATGAAGATCAGGGACAGGAGGGTCGAGACCAGAAGCCCGCCGATCACCGCGATCGCCATCGGCGCGCGGAACTCGCCGCCTTCGCCCGTCGCCATCGCCGCCGGCACCATGCCCGCCGCCATGGCGAGCGTCGTCATGATGATCGGGCGCGCGCGCTTGCGGCCGGCATCGATGATGGCCTCGCGCTGCGGCATGCCGTGCTTTTCCTGCTCCACCGCGAAGTCCACCAGCATGATCGAGTTCTTGGTGACGATGCCCATCAGCATCAGGATGCCGATGACGACCGGCATGGAGATGGCGTTCTGCGTCAAAAGCAGGCCGCCGACGACGCCGCCGACCGAGAGCGGCAGCGAAGCGAGGATGGTGATCGGCAGGAACACCGAACCGAAGAGGAGAATCAGCACCACCAGCACCATCATGATCCCGGCGCCCATGGCGGAGGCGAAGCCGGCGAAGACCTCGCCCTGGATCTCGGCGTCGCCGACCTGCTGGAGGCGGACGCCCGCCGGCATGTCCTTGACCGCTTGGGAAGCCATGATGTGCTCGGTCCCTTCGCCGATCTCATAGCCTGGCGCCATGGAAGAGCCGACCTTGACGAGGCGCTCGCGGTCGTAGCGCTCGATGGTGGACGGCCCCTGTCCGAAGCCGATGTCGGCGACGGCGTCCAGCGGCACGGAGGCGCCCGAGCCGGTGTTGACGCGAAGCGAGCTGACGGCCTGGAGGTCGCGACGCGCGTCCTCCGTGATCTGGACGCGGATCGGGATCTGGCGCGTGCCGACGTTGAACTTCGCGAGGTTCGGATCGAGATCGCCGATGGTCGCGACGCGCACCGTCTGCGAGATGGCGTCCGGCGCGATGCCGAGGTCCGAGGCTTCGTCGAGGCGGGGGCGGATGCGGATCTCGGGCCGGTCGAACGAGGCCATGGCCGAGGGGTTGGCGAAGATCGGGTCGCGCCGCATCTCGGCCTCGAGCTTCGACGCCGCTTCCGAAACGGCCCGCCCGTCCTGGCCGAGGATGCCGACCGACAACTCGCGCTCGCCC
Organism: Aureimonas sp. ME7; assembly: GCF_903970965.1. Lineage (GTDB taxonomy): Bacteria > Pseudomonadota > Alphaproteobacteria > Rhizobiales > Rhizobiaceae > Aureimonas. The sequence goes on from NZ_CAJCKW010000015.1 coordinate 16,218, forward strand.
CGGTCGTTGACGAAATAGGAGCGAAGGTCCGGGATCGCCTGCAGCTTGGCGGTGATCACCGGCTCGAGCTGAGCCTGGGAGCGTGTGCGCTCGAACTTGCGCACGAGCGCCACCGTCATCGCCGCGCGGCGCACTTCCAGCGTGCCGGTCGGCGAGGAGCCGCCGATCACGAGAACCGAGCGCACCTCGGGCAGTTCGCGGACGCTCGCCGCCGCGCGGTCGGTGATCTCACGGGTCCGCTCCAAGGTGGCGCCGGGGGGAAGCTCCAGCGACACCACGATGCGCGAGGCGTCCTCCTTCGGGATGAAGCCGGTCGGCAGGTACTGGATCGAATGGATCGACAGGGCGAAGAGCCCGATGCCGGCGACCAGCGTCAGCCAGCGCCAGCGCACGGTGGCGCCGAGGAACCCGGTATAGGCCCGCATCAGCGGCCCGTCGTGCTGCTCGGCGGGGTGCGGCCGGTTGAGATAGGCGAGAAGCGCGGACAGGATCAGCGCGGCGGCGAGGATCTCGATCGACAGCGCTCCCGCCCGGTCCCAGGTGACCGGTGGCAGGGCGCCGGCGTAGGGCAGAAGAGCTTGGGCCAGCCCGTTGCCGGCGGCCGCCGCCTCCGGAATGGCGGCAAGCGCGAACACGGCGCCGATGGCGAGGCCCGCCAGCGGCAGCGCGCGAACGAGGTAGCGCTTCAGGAGCGGGGCGAAGCCCGGGCCCTCGTGGCGGGGCGCGCGGAAGAAATAGGCCGCCAGCATCGGCGTGATGAGGCGCGCGACGAGCAGCGAGAAGAACACCGCCATCGCGACCGTCAGGCCGAACTGCTTGAAATACTGGCCGGCGACGCCGCCCATGAAGGACACCGGCGCGAACACGGCGATGATCGTCATGGTGATGGCGATCACGGCAAGGCCGATCTCGTCGGCCGCTTCCATCGCGGCGCGGTAGGGCTTCTTCCCCATGCCCATGTGCCGCTCGATGTTCTCGATCTCGACGATCGCGTCGTCCACCAGGATGCCGGTGACGAGCGTGATGGCGAGAAGACTGACGAGGTTCAAGGAGAAGCCCATCAGGCTCATCGCCCAGAAGGTCGGGATCGCGGCGAGCGGCAGGGTGATCGCGGCGACGATCGTGGCGCGCCAGTCGCGCAGGAACAGAAGCACGACGATCACGGCGAGCGCGGCGCCCTCGCCGAGCGTTTCCATGGCCGATTCGAAATTGCCGTAGGTGTAGGTGACGCTGTCGTCGATGCGTGTGAAGCGGATCTCCGGGCGTTCCTGACCGAGTTGAGCGACACGCTCGGCCACGGCATCGGCCACCGTCGTGTCGCTCGCCCCTTTGGCGCGGAAGATCGAGAAGGCGACCACCGGCTCGCCGTTCAACCTTGCGAAGGAGCGCGGTTCCTCCCAGCGGTCGAGAACGGCGCCAAGCTCTTCCAGCCGCACCACGCGCCCGCCCGGCAGGGCGATGCGGGTGGAGGCGAGCCCCGAGACCGTGGGGGCCGAGGACAGGGTGCGGATCGCCTGTTCCTGGCCGCCGAACTCGCCGCGCCCGCCGGAAAGATCGACGTTCGTGGAGCGCAGCTGCGCGTTGACGCTGGCCGCCGTGATGCCGAGCGAGGCGAGGCGGTCCGGGTCGAGGCGCACCTGGATCTCGCGCTCGACGCCGCCCATCCGGTCGACGCGCCCGACGCCCTTGAGACCCTGCAACGCGCGGATCGCGGTGTCGTCGACGAACCAGGACAATTGCTCCGGCGTCATGCCGGGCGAGGAGGCGGCGTAGGTGACGATCGATTGATTCTCGACCTCGACGCGCTGGATGATCGGCTCCTCGATCGTGCGCGGCAGGTCGGCGCGGATCTTGGCGATCGCGTCCTTGACGTCGTTCACCGCCCGGTCGGTGTTGATCTCCAACCGGAACTCGGCCGCCGTCACCGACTGGCCGTCGGTGATGGTGGACGTGATGTGCTTGATGCCAGACACTCCGGCCACCGCGTCCTCGACGCGCTTGGTCACCTGCGTCTCGATCTCGGACGGGGCGGTGCCCTGCTCGATCACCGTGACGGAGACCACCGGCACGTCGATATTGGGAAAGCGGGTGATGGGCAGCGTCATGAAGGAGACGATGCCCAGCGCCACGAGGACGAAGAACAGGAGAAGCGGGGGAACCGGGTTGCGGATCGCCCAAGCCGAGATGTTCCAGTTCATCGGGCCGCCTCCGCCGTCTGCGTGCCGCCGGCCGGCGCTGCTACGGGAGTCACCACGTCGCCGTCGCGCACGAACGTGCCGGCCAACGACACGACGTCCTCACCGGGCTGGAGATTGTCGGTGATCTCGACGTCGTCGCCGGCCACCAGTCCGGTTTTCACCTGCCGCGTCTCGATCTTGCCGTCCTTGACCACCTGGACGCTTGCGACGCCCTCCTCCGTCAGGACGGCGGTGCGCGCGATCACGACGCCTTCGGAATGGGCGGTCTCCACCGTGCCGCGCGCGAACGAGCCTGTGCGCAGGAGCGGGGAGGGGGGCAGCGCGATGCGCACGCGCCCGAGCCGCGTCGCCTGGTCGACCTTGGGCGAGACGAGGCGCACCTCGCCCTCGACGCTTCCCGTGCCGCCCGGCAGGAGGACGTCCGCCCGCTGCCCCTTCGCGATACGGCCGAGCTGGGTTTCGGAGACTTCGGCATCGAGCTCGATCAGGTCGTCGCGGGCGATCTCGAACAGGGCACCCCCGGCCACGGACGCCACGGCGCCGAGGCGCGCCGGGCGCGACAGGATCACGCCGTCGGTCGGCGCGCGGATTTCGGCCTTGGCGCGGCGTAGCTCCAGCGTGCGCTTCTCGGCCGTGGTGGCGGCCCGGTCGGCTTCGGCGAGCGCGATGCCCTGGCGCGCGGAGGCGAGGCGCGCGGCGGCCGCGGAAGCCGCCGACACGCGCTGGTCGAGGATGTCCTGGCCGACGATGCCCTTCCCCGCCAGCGCGCGGGTGCGCTGGAGGCTGCTCGCCGCTTCCGTGTTGGCCGACTCGGCCTCCTCCACGAGGGCGCCGGCCTGCGTGATGGCGGCCTCCGCCCGGTTGATCTGCGCTTCGGCGCGGGCGAGGTCCACATCCACGAGATCGGTGGCGAGGCGCGCCAGGACGTCGCCCGCCTTCACCGCGTCGCCCTCGTCCACGAGGAGCGACTCGATGCGAAGCCCATCGACGTCGGCGCCCACCATCACCGTCTCGCGCGGGGTGAGCGTGCCGGTGATCGAAACGGTGGCGACGATCGGCCGGCGCTCCGCCTTCACGACGCTGATGGAGGGCGGGGCGACGGACGGCGCGGCCGGAGCCTCCTCCGCCCGGGCCGGCGACAGGAGGCAGGCGCCGATCATCAGGGCGGCAAGGGTGGTACGGATCGGCATGGTGGAGCTCCGGCGGAACTTCGGGGCGGCAGGGAGGATCGGCGCGCTCATCGGGACACCTGTCCCAGGAGCCCGGCCACGACGCGGCGCAGGTGCGGCTCGATGCGGGCGAGCTCGACGTCGCGCTCGAACTGGAGGCGCATCAGGAGCCCGTCGCCGATCGCGAACATCATCGTGAGGACGATGGGAATGTCGAGATCGGCGGCGATCTCGCCTCGCGTCTTCGCATCCTCCAGAACGGCGCGGAAGTTCTCGCGCACCGTGTTCTCGATCTCGCAGAATCTTGCGCCGACAGCGGTGTTGCGCAGCGATTCGGAATGGATCTCGACCATCAGCCCGCCGCTTTCGGGATCGCGCGAGGCGGCGAGATAGTCCATGGCCGTCGCCACCATCCGGTCGAGAAGCGGGCCGGGGCGCTGGAGGGCGGCCGTGCATTCGCCGGCGCCCACCTGCTGCTCCTCGGCGATCGCCCCTATGATCGCGTCCTTGGAGGGAAAATAGCGATACAGGGCGCCGGGGCTCATCTGCGCCTCGGCGCAGATCTGATTCATCGAAGCGCCGTGGAATCCCCAGCGCGCGAAGCAGACGCGGGCGGCCGAAAGGATCTGCGCCCGCCGCTGGTCTCCGAGCGAGGGTTCGACAGGCGATGGGGCTTCGGCAACGGACACGCAAGGATCCAAGTATGAGAGCGAACGATCGTTCTCATACTTCGGCTGGATCGATTTGTCGAGATCGTGATGGCTGTGGGTTCGATTTCGACCGCCGGCCGAGGCGGGTCAGATCGTGTCGTTGGCGGGACGGGGAGCCGGCGGCGCGTCTACCGGCGCTTGGCTCGCAAAGGCGCGCAGCACGGCCCGTGCGGTCGATCGCCGCGCCATCATGGACGCCAGAAGCGGGCGCTGCAGCGCGGACAGGGAAAGAAGCGTGCGCGCTTCCGACGAGGACGCACGAGCGCGCCCGCCCATCAGCCCGGCACGTCCCGCGTCCGGTCGAATCCCTCCGGAAGGGGTGGCGGAGCCTCCCCCCGGACGGGATGGATCGGGAAAGCGCAGGATCTTCATCGCACCGGTCGATAGCGTGGCACCCCCGTTTGAACGCGATCGGAGGCTGATCCATCCAGCCATACGCCCGGATGCTGAAAAGAGTGTTGGGAAAGACGCTTAACGAAAGGTGGCGTGCTCGTTTCTCCAGGGGCGAAAGCTTGACAAGCTCAAGTGAGGCTGGTTCAAGCCTTCCAACTCCAAGCGTTCGTCTTTCGTCCGCGACCCGCCGACCATGCCCCTTTCCCCCGCGAAAGCCGCATGGAGGTCCCCATCCGCCAGCGAGTTTCGCCCGCGGATGCGTTTCCGTTTGGCGCGTCATCGGCTGGCGTCGGGTGCCGCGAGTTCCCATTCTCCGGGAAGTTCCTTCTCGAGAAAAGGCGAAGGCTTCGCATGTTCGAATCGCTCCAGGACCGGCTCGGGTCCATCCTGAACGGCCTCACCGGCCGCGGCGCCCTGTCCGACAACGATGTCGCGGCGGCGCTGCGCGAGGTGCGCCGCGCGCTTCTGGAAGCCGACGTGTCGCTGGAAGTCGTGCGCTCCTTCACCGACCGGGTGCGCGAGAAGGCCGTCGGGGCTCAGATCGTCAAGTCGATCAAGCCCGGTCAGATGGTCGTCAAGATCGTCCACGACGAACTGGTCGCGACGCTCGGGTCCGATCAGGTCGCGATCGACCTCAACGCGCCCGCCCCCGTCACCATCATGATGGTCGGCCTCCAGGGCTCGGGCAAGACCACCACCACGGGCAAGATCGCCAAGCGCCTGACGGAGCGCCAGAAGAAGCGCGTCCTGATGGCCTCGCTCGACACGCGCCGTCCGGCCGCCCAGGAGCAGCTTCGCGTGCTCGGCGAGCAGACCGGCGTCCAGACCCTGCCGGTGATACAGGGGCAGGGCCCGGTCGAGATCGCCTCCCGCGCCGCCCAGGCCGCCCGCCTCGGCGGCTACGACGTCCTGATCCTCGACACCGCCGGCCGCACGCATATCGACGAGCCGCTGATGGTCGAGATGGCGGAGATCAAGGCCCGCTCCGCCCCTCACGAGATCCTTCTCGTCGCCGACAGCCTCACCGGCCAGGACGCGGTGAACCTCGCCCGCTCCTTCGACGAGCGCGTCGGCATTTCCGGCATCGTCCTCACCCGCGTCGACGGCGACGGGCGCGGGGGCGCGGCGCTTTCCATGCGCGCCGTCACCGGCAAGCCGATCAAGCTCATCGGCACCGGCGAGAAGATGGACGCGCTGGAGGAGTTCCACCCCGGCCGCATCGCCGACCGCATCCTCGGCATGGGCGACATCGTTTCGCTCGTCGAGAAGGCCGCCGAAAACATCGACGCGGAACAGGCCGCGGCGATGGCCAGGAAGATGCAGTCGGGCAAGTTCGACCTCGACGATCTCGCCGCCCAGATCGGCCAGATGCAGAAGCTCGGCGGCATGGGCGGCGTCATGGGTATGATGCCCGGCATGGGCAAGATGAAGGACCAGATCGCCGCCGCCGGTCTCGACGACAAGCTCCTGAAGCGCCAGCTCGCGATCATCTCATCGATGACCAAGTGGGAGCGCGCCAATCCGGACGCGCTCAAGCACTCGCGCAAGAAGCGCATCGCCGCCGGCTCCGGCACCAGCGCTGCCGATCTCAACAAGCTCCTCAAGATGCACCGCCAGATGGCCGACATGATGAAGTCCATGGGCGGCAAGGGGGGCAAGGGCACCGGCATCATGGGCAAGCTGATGGGCGGCCTCGGCTCCAAGATGGGTCTGCCGCCCGGCATGGGCGGCGGCATGCCGGACCTGTCCAAGATGGACCCCAAGCAGCTCGAGGAAATGGCGAAAGCCATGCAGAAGGGCGGGCTCGGAAGCCTGGGCGGCGGCCTGCCTCCCGGCTTGGGAGGCGGCGGCCTGCCGGGCCTTCCCGGCGGCGGCTTCCCCGGACTTCCCGGCCTGCCCGGCCGGAAGAAATAAGGGCGGGATCTCCCGCTCCGAACTCAAACCCGAACCAGACCAACCGGATCGCGGCGCCCAAAATCGCAAGGCGCCCCGTTCCCGAGACCCAGAAGGAAGTTCTCCGATGCCCCTGAAGATGCGCCTTGCCCGTGCCGGCTCCAAGAAGCGCCCCTACTACCATATCGTGGTGGCCGACGCCCGTGCGCCGCGCGACGGCCGCTTTGTCGAGACGGTCGGCTCCTGGAACCCGATGCTGCCCAAGGACGCCCAGCGCGTCACCCTCAAGGAAGACCGCGTGAAGCATTGGCTCGGTCACGGCGCCCAGCCGACCGACCGCGTCCTGCGCTTCCTCGACCAGGCCGGCATCGCCAACCGCGAGACGAAGGCCAACCCGACCAAGGGCCTGCCCGGCAAGAAGGCGCAGGAGCGCGAGGCCGAGCGCAAGCAGCGCGAGGAAGACGCCCGCGAGGCCGCCGAGAAGGCTGCGGCCGAGACCGCTTCGGCCGAGTAAGCTTCTTTACGTTTCGACGCTAGATTGTGCGGCGCGCCGGCTTCGATCGGCGCGCCGTTTTCGTTTGCCGTTTCGTAGCTTGAAAAAACGGCGCTCCCGAGGTGCCGTCATGTCGCGCTTGTTGTCCGAGCCTTCGCTCGATGTTCAGGGCCCCGATCTCTTCGAACTCGCCCCCGTTCCCTTGTGGCTGGAGGACTGGAGCGCCATCCGCGCCCGGCTGGACGAATGGCGTGGCGGCGGTGTGGAGGATCTGGACGCCTTTCTTCTGGCCGATCCCGAGCGCGTTCTCGCCTGCGCGCGGGCCATCCGCATCGTCAAGGTGAACGACGCCGTCCTCCAACTGCTCGGCGCGCGCGACGCAGGGCATCTGATGGCGAACCTCGACCGCGTCTTCCAGGGTGCCATGCTGGAGAACCATCGCCACGAGCTCGTTCAGCTTTGGTCCGGCCGGCCATCCTTCACCAGCCAGGCGGTGAACTACACGCTGGACGGCCGCCCGCTCGACATCCAGCTGAAGGGGCGCGTCCTGCCGGGCCACGAGACCGACTGGTCGCGCATTCTGGTGATGACGGAGGACGTCACGGCGCGCGAGGGCGCGCGGCGCGCGCTCGCGGCGAGCGAGGCCTATGCCAACGGCCTGTTCGAGCACTCGCCGGTGTCGCTCTGGGTGGAGGACTTTTCCGCGATCCGCGATCTCCTGGACGACGTCCGCGCCACGGGCATCGGCGATTTCCGCACCTTTCTCGACGTGCATCCCGACTTCGTGTCGCGCTGCATGAGCGAGGTCCGGACGCTCAAGGTCAACCGACAGACGCTCCTGACCTTCGGCGCCCCCGATCTCGCCGCCCTGATGGAGCGGCGCGACGACATCTTCCGGGACCGGCGGCGCGGCCCCTTCGTCGAGCAGCTCGTCGATCTCTGGGACGGCCGGCTGACCCAATCGCGCGAGGTGGTGAACTATTCGCTGGCCGGCGAGGAGATGCATTTCGTCAAGCAGATCTCGGTCCTGCCCGGCCACGAGCACGACTGGGCCGAGGTCCAGGTCGCGCTCACCGACATCACCGCCCGCAAGAAGGCCGAGGCCTATCTCGAATATCTCGGCAAGCACGACGTCCTGACCAAGCTCTTCAACCGTTCCTTCTACGTGGACGAGATGAACCGGATCGAACGGCGCAAGCTGGAGCCGGTCAGCGTCCTGGTGGCCGATCTCAACGGGTTGAAGCTTCTCAACGACCGGATGGGCCATGGCGTCGGCGACACGCTTCTGCGGCGTGCCGGGGAGGTTCTGGGCGAAGCCGTTCAGAAGCCCTGGCATGCCGCGCGCATCGGCGGCGACGAGTTCGCCGTGCTCCTGCCCGGCGGCGGGCCGGTCGAGGTGGAAAGCATGCGCCAGTCGATCGAGGATCTCTGCGAGATCAACAACCAGTTCTATCCCGGCGAGCGTCTGTCGCTTTCCATGGGCACGGCCACCCAGCGCTTAGGCGAGCGGCTGGAGGAAACCGTCCAGCGCGCCGACCTTCGCATGTACGAGGCCAAGCGACGCTACTACGAAGCGGGAGGACTCGACCGGCGCCACGATCCCGGCCGGCGGGCAGCGGAGACTTGACGCGGCGTGCCCTGGCCGGGCAAGCAACCGGACAAAGCCCCGAACCGGATCCCCGCCCGTGACGCAGACACAACGCGAACCCGTATTGATGGCCGTGATCGGCGGTGCGCACGGCATCAAGGGCGAGGTGCGCGTGCGCTCGCTCACAAAGGAGCCCGAGGATCTCGGCGCCTACGGGCCGCTCTTCGACGCTAAGGGCCGCACGTTCACGGTGGCGTCGGCACGGGCGCAGAAGAACGTCGTGGTGGCGCGCTTCCGCGAGGTCGGCGATCGCAACGCCGCCGAACTCCTGAACGGCACCGAACTCTTCGTCGACCGCTCCGCCCTGCCCGAGGAGGGCGAGGACGAGTTCTACCACGCCGATCTCGTCGGCCTCGTCGCCCGCACGACGGACGGACGGGTGATCGGCGAAGTGGTGGCCTTCCACGACTTCGGCGCCGGCGACATCCTGGAGATCGCGCCGGACGACGGTGCGAGCGTGATGATCCCGTTCACGCAGAGCGCCGTGCCGGAAGTCGATCTGGAACTCGGCTTTCTCGTGGTGGAACCGGTCGCCGCCGGTCTCGAAGGCGCGGTGGAGGCGAGGGAAGGCGAAGGCGACGCCTGACCCCTTCCGAGGCCCCGTCGACCCTTCCGGTGACCACCTCGGTTCGCGCCCGTTAGGGCGATGCAAACGGTTGTGACCGGATACTCGCCGCCTGACGACCTCCGGAGGAATGGGAGCTTGAAGCATATGGCATCAGTCGAGAAGGCCGAGCTTCTTCATCCCGTCGTGATCGCGGGAGGCTCGGGCACGAGACTGTGGCCGGTGTCGCGCGACACCATGCCCAAGCAGTTCGTCTCGCTTCTCGATTCGGGACGCTCGACCTTCGAGGAAACGATCCTGCGCGTTTCGGGCGAGGGCTTCGCCAAGCCGATCGTCGTGACCCATTCCGACTTCCGCTTCGTGGTGGCCGAGCAGCTCGCGGGCCTCGGCGTCGAGGCCGAGATCGTGCTGGAGCCCGAGCGCCGCGATTCGGCCGCGGCCGTCGCCGTCGGCGCGCTTCTGGTGGCGCGGCGCGACGCCGACGCCGTCTGTCTCGTGCTGGCGGCCGACCATCTCATTCCCGACCGCGACCTCTTCGTCGCCGATTGCCGCGCGGCCGCGCGCGCCGCCTCCACAGACAACCGGATCATGCTGCTCGGCATCGAGCCGACCGGCCCTTCCACCGCCTATGGCTACATCGCGCCGGGCGAGCCCTTGGGCGAGGCGGGCGCCTTCCACGTCAACCGTTTTGCCGAAAAGCCGGATGCCGAAACGGCGGAAATCTACGTGGCGAACGGCTATCGCTGGAATTCGGGCAACTTCCTGTTTCCCGCCGGCCTGATGCTGGACGAGCTCGCCGAGTTCGCCCCCGCCGTGCTCGGCGCCACGCGCGGTGCCGTCGACGACGCGATGCGCGATCTCGACTTCCTGCGCCTCGATGCGACCGCCTTCGGCGCGGCCCCGCGCATCTCGATCGACTATGCGGTGATGGAGAAGACGCGCAGGGCCGGCGTTCTCGCCGCCCGCTTCCGCTGGTCCGACATCGGCTCCTGGGACGCGATGTTCGACGTCAAGGCGAAGGACGCGAGCGGCAACGTCCTGGAAGGGCCGGTCAGCGTCCTCGATACGCGCGCTTCCTTCGTGCGCTCCGACGAGGTGCTGACCACCGTCATCGGCCTCGACGACGTCGTGGTGGTGACGACGCCGGACGCCGTCCTCGTGTCGTCGCGCGCGCGCGCCGGCGAGGTCAAGACGCTGGTCGCCCAGCTCCACCGCGAAACCCGCCCCGAGGCGGGCCAGCATCGCCGCATCCATCGCCCCTGGGGCTGGTATCAGCGCATCGACATCGGCGACCGCTTCCAAGTCAAGCACATCACCGTCAAGCCCGGCGGCATCCTCAGCCTCCAGCGCCATCACCACCGGGCCGAGCATTGGGTCGTGGTACACGGCACGGCCGAGGTGACGATCGACGGCACGGTGAAGTTCTACCACGAGAACGAGGCGGCCTATCTGCCGATCGGCTGCACCCATCGCCTTCACAATCCCGGCAAGATCCCGTTGAAGCTGATCGAGGTCCAGGTCGGCTCCTATACGGGCGAGGACGACATCGTGCGCCTCGAGGACGTCTACGCCAGGTCCTGACGCCCGGCGCGCCTGCCCCTTGCCGATCCGGGAACGCCGTCGATGAGCAGCCTGAAATTTGGAACCAGCGGCCTGCGCGGCCTCGTCGTCGATCTCGTCGGCGAACCGGCCGCCGACTGGACGGGCGCGTTTCTTGCGCATTTGGAGAAGGCGGGCCTGGCGCCGGCCTCGCGCGAGGTGCTGGTCGGCCGGGATCTGCGTTCGTCCAGCCCCGAGATCGCCGGCAATGCCCTCGGTCGCGCGTCGGCCCTCGGCTGGCAGGCGCTCGACTGCGGCGCCCTGCCGACACCCGCCCTCGCGCTGGAAGCGCTGCGCCGGGGCGCGGCGGCCGTGATGGTGACGGGAAGCCACATCCCGGACGACCGCAACGGGTTGAAGTTCTATCGTCCGGACGGCGAGATCACCAAGGACGACGAGGCGGGCATCCGCGCCGCCTTTGAACGCGGGTCGGCGGGGAGCCTGCCGGACGGACAGGGGAGCGTGTCGCCTCTGGCGGGTCTCGATGCCGCCTATATCCGTCGCTACGCGGATTTCTTCGGTCCCGATGCCCTTCGGGGCCTTCGCATCGGCGTCTACCAGCAAAGCTCGGTGGCGCGCGATATCCTGATGGAGGCCCTCCGGGCACTGGGTGCCGAGGCGGAAGCCCTCGGTCGCGCCGATCGCTTCATCCCCGTCGACACCGAGGCGCACCGGCCGGAGGACCTCGAACTCTTGAGGCGATGGGCGACGGACGCTCGCTTCGACGCCATCGTTTCCACCGACGGCGATGCCGACCGACCGCTTGTCGCCGACGAGGCGGGCGGCGTTGTGCGCGGCGATCTTCTCGGACTTCTGACCGCGCGCCGGCTCGGCGCCGCCACCGTCGTCACGCCCGTCACCTCCTCCTCCAGTCTGGAGCGGGCGCCGTTTCTGCGCGAGGTCCTGCGCACGCGGGTCGGCTCGCCCTTCGTGATCGCGGGGATCGAGGAGGCCCGCCGGTCGGGCGCCGTCGTCGTCGGCTTCGAGGCCAATGGCGGCGTGCTCTTGGGCTCCGACGTTGCGCACGAAGGGCGCATTCTCGCCGCCATGCCGACGCGCGACGCGCTTCTGCCGATCGTGGCGGTTCTGGCTGAAGCGAAGGCGCGGGGGCTTTCCCTGTCGCAACTCGTGGCCGACCTCAGCGCCGGCGCGGCGGCCGCCGATCGCCTGGAGCGCATTCCCCCTGAGCGGAGCGGGGCTTTCCTCGACATGCTGGCATTGTCCGGCGAAGAGGCGGAAGCGTTCTTCGCCGAGCGCAGCGCCGTCGCCGGCGTGAACACGTTCGACGGCGTTCGCGTCGGCCTGTCCGACGGCTCCACCGTGCATTACCGCGCGTCCGGCAACGCGCCGGAGCTGCGCTGCTACGTGGAAGCGGCAGGAGAAACGCAGGCCGCCGAACTCCTCGTCTGGGGCCTCGAGGCCGCGCGCCGACGAATGGAGCGCATGCCCTGATGGAGGACGAGGGCGCCGAAGCGGGGAGCGATTCCAAGGCCAATCGATGGGATGCGACAAGACCGGACTCGCCCGGGGGGGCGCGAACGCGTCGGTTCGGCATCATGGGCGGCGGCGGCACGCTCGCGCTTCGTCTTCTGGCCGTGGTCTTGCTCGGCGCGGCGGCGATGTATCTCGGGCTCGTCGGGGTGAAGCCCGATCCTGCGGCCGACGCTGGCGCCAGCGCCCCGGTCCGCGCCCCGATCATCCTTCCCGTCGCCCCGCTGCCCGCCGACATCGCGTCTCCGGCGCAAGCGCCGCCGCCCGAGCGCATGGAAGCGCCGGGACTTCTGCGCGATCTGCGGGCGCCCGGTGTCTCCGACGCGTTCATCCGAAGCGTGCGCGAGGCGCCCGACGCGATCTGCCGCGATCTGACGGCGAAGGGATGGGACGCCACCCCCTGGGCCCCGAGTCCGATGGGGCAGGGGAGCGAATGCACCGCCGGGCGCAGCTACGGGCCCAAGGGCGGGACCCGGAGCTTCGCGATCCTGCGAGGCGGAGAGACCTTGAGCGAGATCCGCATCAAGTTGAATCTCCTCGATGCCGGGACGAGACTGCAAGCCGCACGCGACGCGGCCGATCTCGTCGCGCACCTTTTCGAGCGCTGGCAATGGATGGGGGCGGAAAGCCTATCCACGCGCATCGCGGCCCTCGAACCGTTCGAGGAAACGCTCTTGGGCACCCGCATCCGCTTCAGCCGCGAATACGGCACCGCGGAGCGCTTCAACCTCCTTCTCGACGTACCGGCTTCGCCTACGTCGGAAGCCTCGCGAAGCTTCCGGCCTTCCCCCGAGAGCCGAAAGACCTTGTCCGCCCTGTTCGGCGACGCGGCAGTCTCCGAAACGCCGTAGAGCCGATCGGCATTCGGGCTTTCCGGTCAGCAATGGACTGAAGACAGAAGCCTGCGGAGGGGTGTCGAGCCCTCGACGGGAATGGAGCGCCGGGACCTGAGGGAAAAGTGCGGGGGAGGATCGCACCCCTCCTCTCGCAACAACCCACTTACAAGCTGAGCCGCTCGTGCAGCATCCTGGCACTTCAGAAGCGGACCCCTACAGAAGCGACATGTGCGCAAACCCGCAAGTTCGGTTGACCGGCGCCCGCGATATGCCATCGCCAAGCGCAGCCGGCGGCAGTCTGTAGGTCGGAAGGATAGACGTGCAGATCGCATGCAAGGTTCGATGAACCTCACGAGGCGCTTCGCATCTTTCGGTGGGGACTGCCACAAACCCATCTGCGGCAGGGGATCGAATGGTGGGCGTGACAGGGATTGAACCTGTGACCCCTACGATGTCAACATTCTGACCCAGAGCCAAAGTATTGTTCTTTCTAGAATGGTGCAACGAACACTCCCCAATATAGCACACCTGCGCTGGCCTCCAAATCCGATTTCTGTCACACAGTCCAAAAGTTCACTACGTTTCTTCCATCTCCGGCGTGGGGTCTACATCGCTGGGTTCGTCCAACTCCAAGGCGCTCGATGCAGTCTGGAGATAATCAGGGCTGAACCTTGCATAAACGCGGCGAGTGATGCCTGGATTGCTATGCCCTAGGAACTGCGCCACCTCCTCCATGGGGATGCCGCTCTCAACCATCCAGACCGCGGCCGTGTGCCGAAAAACGTGGGGTGTCACTCCATCCAGCTTGGCGCGCGCCGCGGCGAGCCTCATACCCTTCTTGATCGACTTGATCGGGTGTCCGCCCCACTCCACGACATAGGGCGACATCGCGCCTTCCTTGGCTTCGGTAAGAACTGCCATGAGTGTGGCGTTGATCGGCACAACGGCTCGCCCCTTGCGCTTTGTCGGGTCATCAGGGTTTCGCAGGCGGATCTGTCGAGTTTTGAAATCCACCCGGTCCCACGTCAGTTCAAGAACCGCGGCGACACGTCCCGCAGTCGCCAGAAGCAGATGCATCACCAGCTTCATGTGTGGCTTCTCCGCGGCGTCGATCAATTTCTTGACCTCGCTGCGTGTCAGCCATCGCTCTTTGGGCTCTGGCTTTGATGGTCGTTCAATCCGCGGTGCGGTAGCGATCAGCTTATGATCCGCGGCCCAGAGCAAAACCATTCGAAGATGTCCGAGTTCGGTGTGGATCGTGCCATCCTTGATGCCCGCCTCGCGTCTGGCTTTGGTATGAGCCCTGCAATCCGCGATTGTCACCATGTCGCCGCGGATCGGACCGAACCGCGGCCCAAGCGCCTTCCATGTATGGACCATAGTGGCCAAGACGGCTTTGCCTGCCTTGTCCTCGGTGAAGCCCCGCCACAGAGCTTCCACATGATCCCCCTTCGGTCGGGTTAGTTCTGCATATGCCGCTGGCGCATTGCGCTCAGCCGCAGCCTTGTCGTCAGTGCCGAGCGATCGTCTAACTCGCTTTCCGTCGAGTTCGCACTCGATGACGAACTTCCCGCGGTGTCTGCTGATGCGCCATTCTTGCATTCGAATGCTTCCACGTCGTCGCCGCGGATACGCAGCAGTTTTCCTCCAAGCCGGAAGGCCGGCAGCTCGCCGCGGTCAAGCATGTTGCGAATGTGCTGCTCGGAACATTCCCAGCGCGCGGCCAAGGTTCGAGGCGTGAAGACCGTCATTCGCTACCTCCACGAGCGGCTTTGCCTTTTAGGATCGGCTCGAAAGGGCCGTGTGGGTGCGGGTGTCTAGATGCGCCCATAAGCTCACGAACGGTGAGCGTGAATGGTATGGCTTGCGGGCGCCTCGCCATGACGTATCCTTCAACGGGCTCACACATGATGCGGATAGGGCCACCCGGCGTCATCCAGCGTTTATGGATCTTGCCGCCTATAGCCATTGCGTACTTGGTCGGAAGCTCACCCATCCTCTCGTTCTCCCGTGCTGGAAGAGGAAAGGGCAGGCGGGGCCGGAAGCGGACGCCAGTGCGAAGGCAGATGATAATGCATCTCAATGATCGGACTGGCGTAGTAGTCACCGTCCGATAGATTGGCCCACCACCATCCGCCACGCTCTTCGTTGCAGTAGGCCTCGCCAACGATGAAGTCGTCACGGTCTTTGGTTGGAACGGCGACGATGACGTTCGTGCCGTCACGCGGAGCCGTCTCTATCGGCCTCCACCCGTCCGCCTCCTCCAGCACAGCATCCCGTCCCGCGTTGGAGGCGCGATCGGCGAGGAACGGCATCAATGCCTCTGCAAGCGCGCCGGCACCGAGCGAATGGCTGCCGTCCACGCGGCGGATTTCTTGCGCGAGTTCATCGACGAAGAGCACCGGCACGTCGCTTTGCACGTTATCGGCCATGAGGGGGCTCCTGGGATCGTGAGGCGGCTCGATCGGCGGGAAGCATGGCGCCATGATCTTCCAGAAAGCAGCCAGCCTCTACGGCATCGCACCATTCTTGATCTTCGGCCGAAGTTATGCGTCGATCTGTGATGGCTTCGATCCTCTCCTGTTGCGCTTCAGCAAGCGCAAGCAGCCGATCCCGCTCATCCTCCGCCGCCCGATCTCGCTCCCCGACCAAAGCCTCTATTCGGGCTTGGAGAGAGGCGACGGTGGCTTCAAGGCCCTTGATCGTAGCATCCCGGCATTCGATGCCGTCCGGTTCGTTATCACGCTCCTCTGGCGGTATCTCAGCGCGCACGAGGTCTTCGCCGTTGCCCGACAGAACGTAGTGATGCGTGATCTCCAGACGTTCTTCGCGCTCGCGTAGCTTGGCTTGGAGGGAGGCGATCTCGGCGTCTTTGGCTTCGAGGTCGGAGGCGGCATCGTCACAAGCAATCCGCACCCATGTCGGGGTGTCGTTCGGGGCCGTCATCACCGAGCGCAGCCGCTCGACCAGTCCCGCGCTGTTGGCGGCGCTCATGGAGTTGCTCCCAGCGGCTTGCCGGTCACCTTGGAATATTCGAGGCGATACCAGCGTGGATCGAAAGTCAGATTGAGCGCTTCGGCAATCTCTGCCGCGTCTTCCTCGGCTTCTTCGATGCGCTGATCCATCCAGCCCCACCAGATGAGATCGTCGCCGTAGAGGATCGCAATGTTGAAGTCGTCGGAGCCGCGTAGCTTCCAGCCATGCTTGATGGCGTCGTTGCGATTGTTGAACCGCTCGCCGTCCCAGTTGTAGGTGATGCCGAACCCATCAGCATTCATCCATGCCGACTGACAGACGACGATGAACTCAGGATCAAAGGATGCAGGCAGGGCGGCGCTCATTCTCCCCCTCCCGAAGCTTGAGCTTGGAGAGCGGCGCGATCCTTCGGCTCTGGCGCTTTCGGGTGCGCTGTCCAATGGGTGTGATAGTCGGGCCAGTCGCTATCGTTCGGGGTGCCGATCCAGGCAGGCTCGCCCATCCACTGGCCGTTTTCCCAAGCCCACCAGATCACGGGGCCATAGTCCTCGTGCCATTCGTCGATCGGGCGAGCCAGCTGCAGACCGGCGGCTTCTTGCTCGGCCTTCTCGGCACGGGCGATGGCTCTAAGCCACCCAGACCGATAATCGTCCTTTTCAATTACTGTCTTCTCGAATTTCGCCTTCCAGTGATCGGCTTCGGCTGCAAGCGTGCCTTCCCGCTCCCTCTCGGCCTTCTCGGCTCGATGGGGGTCGGGGATGGTGAAGCGATCATCGACGACGCCTTTTAGCGCGTCTACGACACCGTGAGCCCACCGTTGCAACTCGACACCTTGGGGAGGACCATCAGTGTATGCCTTCAAGTAAGCGGCTAGCGCTGAGAACACTGGTGCCGAGAAGGCCACCGCCTCCCCGTTCTCGACAGGGCGGGGATTGTCGGAAAGGGCGGCGCGGATGACGCCCCAAACATCGTGCGCAGCCTTCAAAGAGTTGGCTTCGTTTGCGCCAGACGTGGAGCCGAACTCGCCATGACACTTCAAGGCGACGGCTACGGCTTCGGCCAGATAGTCGGGCATTGGCCCCGCCACCCGCAACCGGTCATCCCGACCGGCTTCTTGGGCGGGGGAAAGGAACGGCATCAGGGCTTCCGCCAGCGCGCCTGCGCCGAGAGAATTGGTGCCGTCCACTCGCCGGATCTCCTGCGCAAGGTTGTCCACGTCCAGCGGCTTGACCTTCCCTCGTTCAGAAGGAACGGGCGGGGAGGCGGCGAACTGGATATCGCGCCAGGCGAAGTCGCGAAGGGCTTGTCGATCAAGATCGAAGGCGGTCATCAGGACCTGGGGCTCGGGATGGTATTGCGTCGAGCCGTGGTGAAAGCGAATGCCGTCCAGGGCGACGCGGCGCTCGGCGGTTTCGCCGCGGTGGTTCTTGTAGGTGAAGCTCAGGCCTTGGGTCACGATTTGATCTCCGAGCGTCCGCGTTTGGTGATCTTCAGGCGGGGGTGGCGCTGTTTGCGGTCGACGAAGGCGAGGCCGCCTGCGACGAGGGGCGCCACGGCGTCGAGGGCGATGCGCCCGCCGGTGCCGATCCAGCCGCCGGGCGCGCGGGTGCAGCCCATGGGCGCGGAGGCGGCGAGGGTGCGCAGCTGGGCGCGAATGGCGGGCGTGATCGCGACGGGCGGGGCCTCGGGCTTCGCTGGGGCCGGCTGGGCGAGAACCGCGGCGATCTCGGCCATGCAGGCGGTGGCGCCGCGCCCTTCCTCGTACTCCCTCGCCACCCGCTCGACCGCCTCGCGCAGCATGCGATCCTGCTTGCGGCGATCGCCGACGGCGGTGCGGATCTTGTCGATGCGGGGCGGTTTGGGGTTAGTGGCGGGCGTCATCACACCCTCATGGGCATCAGCACGACGAGGCGGGCGTCGTCGGCGGGGTTGGTGATCAGGGCGGGGGCGCCGGGGTCGGCGAGGGCGAAGCGCAGGGCGGCGCTTTCGAAGGTGGCGAGCATGTCGCCGACGTACTTGGCGTTGAAGCCGATCTCGAGCTCGCTCGGGGCACCGTCGATCTCGATCTCGTCGCTGGCGGTGCCAGCGTCGGGCGACTGGACGGTGAGCGTCAGCGTCGAGCCGGCGAGGGCAAACTTCACGGCGCGGCCGCGCTCGGCCGAGACGGTGGAGACGCGATCGACGGCGGCGCGCAGCGCGTCCGGCTTCACGTCGAACGTGTTGTCGTTGCCGCTCGGGATGACGCGGCCATAGTCGGGATAAGTGCCGTCGATCAGCTTGGAGATCAGCTGGAAGCCAGTGGCGGCGAAGGTGATCTTCGACGCGTCGCAGCGGACCGCGATCTGCTCGCCGTCCGGGCACCAATCGGCCATGCTCCGGAACAGCGAGACCGTCTTGCGCGGCACGATGATGCCGGCCATGGCCGACAGGTCGCCGTCGACGTTCTGGACGAGCTTCGACAGGCGGTGGCCGTCGGTCGCGACCGTGGCGAGCTCCCGTTCGGTCTCGCCGACGCCGTGGAAATAGACGCCGTTGAGGTAGTAGCGGGTTTCCTCGGTCGAGATGGCGAAACCGACCTCGTCAAGGATGCGCGTCAGCGCGCCCGGCCAGAGCTTGAACTCGGTCGCCTCGCCGGGGATGCCGGCGATGTCGGGATAGTCCGAGGCGGGCAGTTCGTTGAGGTTGAAGCGGGCGCGCCCGGCCGACAGGGTGGCGAAGCGCTCGTCGGAGCGGAAGCGCACGTCGGTCTTGCCGAGCTTCTTCAGGATGTCGCGCAGGAGCCCGGCGGGGACGGTGGTCGAGCCCGGCGTTTCGACCGTGGCGGTGCCGGGCTCGGCTTCCATGCGCACGGCGATGTCGAGGTCGGTTCCCTCGACCGAAAGGGAGCCGTCGCCATTCACCGTGAGGAGGACGTTGGACAGGATCGGAATCGTGTTGCGCTTCTCGACGACCCGGTCGAGACCGGAGACGAGGCGAAGCAGCACGTCCTGGGGCACGGTGAAGGCGACGGCCATGGGGTCAGGCTCCGGCAGTGGTGCTGGTGACGATCGAGCCCTGCGCGGTCATTTCAGGCGCACCCTCGTAGACGGCGAGGCCGGTGCGCTCGGCGACCTCGCGCTTGGCGAGGGTGACGGCTTCGGCCACCGTGCGATCGACGCGGAACAGCTTGTAGATCCACATCAGCGAGCCGCCGACGATGCGATAGCGCAGCCGCACGGGGATGGTGATCGGCTCCTCGTTGTAGAAGAGCGGGATCTGCAGGGCGAAGGCGCCGGGAACGCTGATCGGCGCGCCGTCCTTGCCGGTGTGCTCTTCCTCGAACGAGATTTTGGCTTCGCCGGACTGGAGCTTGACGTTCTGCTTCAGCTTGCCACCGACGTTGACTTCGAGTCCGCGCGCAAGAGCGGCGATGTCCATGGGCGCGCCGATCCGGTCGACCTGAAGCTCGCGGGCATGGTGGCCGTTCTCGGCTTCCACCAGCGTCGTCATGTCGGGCAGGCGCTCTTCGATGAACTCGGCGAACTGACCCTGATCCATCGCCTTGCCGTCGTTCTTCAGCCAGACGGACCATTCGTCGGAGAAGGGGAAGGCGTAGTGGACGCGGTGCTTGCCCCAGTCGGCATCGCCATCGACCGCAGAACGCTCCCGGTCGTGATAGTCGATGACAGCCGTCAGCGACGGGCTGCGCCAATCCGACCGCGCGAAGACGACGGAATTTTCCGTCTTCTGCCGGTTCACGAGTTCGATCAGGCTGGCGACGTCGCCGACGATCGCAATGCCGCGGCGCGCTTCGGGGAACAGGCGCCATTCCTCCGCGAGGGCTTTGACGCTGACGATGCCGGGCTTGTCGCCGTGGACGATTCCGAGCGGGAAGCTCTCCGGCAGGCCGGTGAACTCGTCGGGCGTCGACAGCCAGTCGGTTTCGGCGCCGCTAGCCCGCGAGCCGAGCTCGGCGATCTTGTCGACGGCGTCGCCTTCCAGCGTCGTCGCGCCGTTGCTGATCCAGTTCGTCGGCTCGGGCGTCGGGGGGGTGGTCGTCTCGGCCATGGTGGCCTCCTTTGCGGTTGGGCTGGGTGAGGGGTGGCCGGGTCAGGCCTGTTCGCGGTTGCTCACGTCGCGCGGGCCGTCGAACATGTCGGACTGGCGGGGGTGCTGTGTGGAAAGGTGACCCTCTTCGGTGACCCAGAAGGTGGAGGGGCCGAACTCCTCCTCCGGCTTCTTGGATGTCAGGTTCGGCGTGATCGTCACCATGCCGGCTTCGACCTTCAGCGCGAGCTTGACCGTGACGTGGCCGGACGCCTTGCCTTTGGGTCCGGCGGACTCGGTCAGCGCCTTGAGCGTGGCGTCCAGTTCGTTCTGGAACTTGTCGACGAACTCGCCGCCCTCCAACATTCCGATCAGCACTTGCGGTTGGCGAACGATCTTCATGGGGTTCCCTCGGCGGGTTGGCCGTCAGTCGGCGGCGTGGTGGAAGGCGGGGCAGAAGCGGTTGAGCGCGTCGGTGAACCGCAGCTCGGCTTCCCAGACGGTCTTGTCGAAGAAGGCATGGCCTTCCGCGACGGGCAGCGGCTCGACGGTCTCAATCGGCGCATCCCAGGGCATCGGGGCGGGCAGCATCAGGTGGTCGCGCTCGGTGCGCAGGGCGCGCACGTCGATTTCCTTGATCCGCTCGGCATGCACGGCGTGGCGCGCGGGATCGAGACCGGCGGCCGCGAAGACCTGTCGGTCGATGTCGGCCTGCAGGGAGCGCAGGCAGAGTTTCAGGTGGGCGGCGCGCGCCGCGGCGACCATCTGCGTCGCCGTCGGATCGACGGGCGCGCCCATGGCCATGCGGTCGATCAGGGCGCCCTGCATCGGTCGGGTGATGTCGCCCGTCCAGGTCTCGTGCGCGTCGTGCAGGAGGCAGAAGGCGGCGAGCTCGCGATCGTCGAAGCAGACCAGCGCCGCCTCAGCGCACAGCACGGAATGCATGGCGACCGAGTAGGGCTGCTGCGTATGACCGCCGAAGCGCGGCACGGTGGCGAGGACGATCGCGACCTCGGACACGAGGTGCGCGGTTTCGACGACGGGCGCGTCGAAGTGGAAGGCGCGCCCGGTGATGGTCTGGAGCCAGGCGGACATCAGGCCTCCCGAACCCTCGCGGCGTTCGCGAGATCGCGAGCGGCGGGGCCGTGCCTTGCGAGCGCATCGGCCGTCCAGCCGCGCAGGACGAGATCGGCGTCGTCGACGCTGCCCTTCACGGCGGCGATGTCGAGCATGTCGTCAGCGATCTTGCGGGCGACCCCGTCGGGGGTGGTGACCGGTCCCGGCTGGGACAGGAGAGGGCGCCGGGTCGCGGCGTGACGCGCGGCGAGGGTGCGGGCGTGGCCCGCGTAGTCGAAGCCGATGGTGCTCATGGACGATCTTCTTTCAGTTCGCGGCGCGTCATGCGCGGCGCGCGGTTGCGGGGATCGACCGTGTCGCGGTCAAGCTTGATCTTGCGGATGGGAAGGGCGAACCGGGCGCGCGCTTCCTTGCGCGCGGCCTCGGGGTCCGGGGCCGCGATGAGATGCGACTCGGCCTCAGGGCCGTCGAGATAGACGCGGAAGCTCGGCATCAAGCGTTGCCGCCTTCCGTCGCCACGGCAACGCCCCGGCTGATAACGGTGCCGCGCTCGGACACGCCGTTGCTGACAGCGCGTAGTTCTGCCAAGCTTTCCGCGAGCTTCATGACAAAGTGCTCGAGCACCTTTTCCGGCGCGGCGAGATTTACCCTGGCGATGTTGCTGAGGGCTTCGGCGACGTTCGAAGCCAGCGCTGTCGCGGGCATCGTCGTCGGAAGGCCTTCGTTGATCGCACGCATTGCTTCCGCGTAGGGAAGCAGAGCGCAATCACGAAGACGGTCCTGCATCTCGATGAAGGTGCGATCGATCGTGCGTTCCGCCAGCATGACGGCCTGCTCCGTGTTTCGATCATGCTCCCTGCGCATGTCGGCGATCGTCGCTTCGATATCGAAGTGAAGGGGCTTCATCAGTGCGCTCCGATCGGCGGGAAGTCGGCGGGGTTGAGGGTTTCGCCGGGGGCGAGGACGGCTTCGGCGCCGGATCGCGTCAGGCGGAAGAGGGTGAGCATGGTCGGATAGGTTTCGACCTCGACCGCCCAGCCGTTGGCGACCATCTCGCGCCACATGTCGTGGCCCATGGAATCGACCTGCGCGGTGCGGCGGTTGCCTTCGGACATCCGGCGGCGACCGTCGAGGTTGAGGGCACCGCGTGCGGACTGGCGCTGCTCGGGCGTCATGACGGGACGGGCCATCAGCGCGACTCCACCATGAGGACGGCGCGCTCCAGCCGGTGGCGTTCCGTCCAGGACACGGCTCCGGCCATGAAGCCGGCGAAGAAGACGCCGACGGCGACCAGGGAGGCGAGTTCGCGGAGATAGGCGCGCATCACAGCGTGCCCCCCAGAACGAGGGGCGCGAAGGCGACCCCGGCGATGAAGCCCATGATCAGACCGAAGACGCCGATCAGCATCAGCGCGGCGGCGAACATGCCGGCGGGAACGCTGCTGTCATCCTCCTGCGCGAAGATGCGCTCCATTTCGCCTTCCTCGGCGAAGTCCGGCTCGCGGCGCAGGATGTCTTCGACATCGTTGGCGGCTTCGTTGAGGTTCGACGCGCGTTCCACCGACTGGGAGGAACGAACAGCGGAACGCGCGTCGGCACCGAACCCGCCCCGGGAGGACGCAGGCAGGTCGGTGATGGGGGAATGGGTAGGAGGCATGAAGGGCTCCGATCCGTGAGGGATGGAGCAGTTTGTAACGCTCAAGGGTACAAACGTCAACTGGTCTGTAACGTGGAAAGCTACATCGCTTATCCACATCCATCCACAGGGTAGGAATATGTTCTTGCTATGTTCTCCTTTGTGCCTCAGTTTGGTTGTGCGGCACAACTCCGGAGGTGACTATGCAGACGTACTTTGTGGTCCAAACCTACAGCGTAAATCGCAAGAGAAAGATCGAGGCGGATCAGCCACGGCAGGTGCAGAGCGAGGCTGAGGCCTTGCGTTTGGGCGAACGCCTAAGCGAGACGAAGTTTGGGGTGATTGCGTTTAGTCGCACCGGTGATGCGAAGACCGGGGACTGGGAGGATGCAAAAATCCTCTTCCAGTTTGGCGATTTTGCCGAGGAAGATGCAGAAGCGATCCGCTCGGCCGCCTAAGATTTGCTGCTCGCCAGAGCTTTAAGGACGGCCAAAGTCTGATCGTCCTTACGGTCGCGAAGAATACGAAGGAGGTCCACGACTTCGCCCTCCTTCGTCGGATCAACAGTCAAGAGATCAACGACCGACGCATTCAGCGCTTCTGCGGCGGCTTCCAGAAAGTCTTGCGTGTAGGGCTGCTCGCCACGTTCGATCCGGCCAATGTTGACAAACGTCATCAGCGGAACACCTGGCGCCGATTCCAACATATCCGCGAACGCTCGCAGAGACAGCTTCCGGTACTGCCTCCACTGACGAACAAAATGTTTCTCGCGACGCGGAGCTTTCATTCCCAAGGAATACCGCAGCCCTCGCGGGTCGTGGTATCGCTCAAAGTTACATAACACCATTGCCATTTGTATCCTTGAGCGTTACAAACCGGGAATGCGCGATCATCCCCTACGCTCTTTCGCCGTTTCGAACGGCGTCTCGATCACCGAGATAGCTCGGCGCGTCGGCATCAGTCGTATGACGCTGCACAGGATCCTTCGGGGCGAAAACACTACCCTCGATCTTCTTCAGCGTATCAGCGTGGCCACTCAAGGCGCCGTCTCCGTTCAAAGCCTCGTCGCAGCCAGTAACTACGCTGCTCCGGCGTCCTGTCACGTAAACGAGAGCTCCGCCGCTTTACCCTCGGAGGCGAGCCGATGAGCGCGCAGGAAGCCGTGAACCGCCCGTCCACGCGCGTGATGCGGGGGCGCCTCAAGCTGGCGACCAAGGCGTCGATCGCGGATGCCGGCGGCGCGAAGGATCTGGTGTCGGAAAAGATGCTGCGCGTCGGCGAGGTCGCCCTGTCGCGCGGTTCGGTTCACCGGGTGGAGAACGACGACCACTTCGTCGGGATCGACACGGCGCTGGATCTCGACCTCCTCGCTGGCGAGCCGCGCCATGCGCGGGCGCTGGCCGAGGCGCAGAACTGGACGCTGGTTCCGCTGGTGGCGGTGTGCCCGACGGCAGTCATCAACGACGCCGGGATGAACCGGCTCGCGCGCATCACGAACGAGTTCGAACTCAGCATGCGCGAGGCGCTGGAAGACCGCGCCATCAGCGTCGAGGAAGCCGACGAGGCGCTGCCGCTCATCAACAAGCTGATCGAGGAACTGCTGCACAAGCAGGCCAAGCTGCTCGCCGTTCGGCGACAGGGGGACGGGGAATGACCGGCGCCCGCTCAATCGAGACGGACGCCTTCGTCGCCGATGCCAAGGCGGTGTCGATCACGGCGGCTTTCGAGCGCTGCGGCTATTCGCTGGGCTCGCTGCGCGGCTCGCGCGTCGAGATGGTCGGGCCGTGCCCGGCCTGCGGGGGCAAGGATCGCTTCGGCATCAACACGGCGAAGAACGTCTTCAACTGCCGGGGCGCGGAAGGGGGCGACGGGATTGCCCTCGTCCGCCACCTGACCGGATGCGACTTCTGGGACGCCTGCGAGCTCCTGACCGGCCAGGATCGGCCCGGCCGCGATGGGGGCGACGATGCGGAGCGCGCCGCGCGGCGTCGCGAGGCCGAGCGGCGGATGGCCGAGCAGCGCGAGCGCGTTGCGCGCGAGGACGCGGAGCGCGAGGCCGAACAGAACCGATACCGGGCGCGCGAATGGGACCGCTGCCGCGACATCTGGCGCGAGGGCGCCGCCTTCGACTGCGACGGCGTTTCGGCCAAGGCCTATCTCGCCGCGCGCGGGCTCGACGTGTCGCATCTCGACGGGGCGTATCTGCGGACCCATCCGCGCCTCGGCTTCTTCGCCCGCGACGCTCGCGACCAGAACATCGCCATCCACCATGGCCCCGCGATGCTGGGGCTGTTCTGCCGGCTGGAGGGCAATCGATATGTGCCGGTCGGGCTGCACCAGACCTGGCTCGATCTCGACGCCGCGCCGAAGTTTCGGCCCGCGCTCGTCTCGCCGATCGACGGGGAGTCGCTGCCCTCGAAGAAGATGCGCGGGTCGAAGATGGGCGGGCTCATTCCCGTTCTCGGTCGCCTGTCGCAGTCCACCCGCATGGTGGTGGGCGAGGGGATCGAGACGGTTCTCGGCTTCGCCATGTTCGACGGGTTTCGCGCCGACACGTTCTATGCGGCGGCGGGCGATCTCGGGAACCTCGCCGGCAAGGCGATGCCGAAAAGCCGCATCAAGTCGGGCGCGAAGCGCAAGGACAAGAACGGGGTGATGCGCCCTGTGTTCGTGCCCGGCACCGAGCCGGACATGGGTTCGGACGCGATCCCGGTGCCCGAAACGATCGAGGAGCTCGTGCTTCTCGGTGACGGCGATTCGGACGTGGTGATGACGCGCGCGGCGCTGAAGCGCGGCTGCGCGCGCCACGCCCGCCCGGGCCGCACGGTGCGCGATGTCTTCGCCCCGCCTGGCACGGACTGGGGCGAGCGCGGCGCGGCGCTGGCGCAAGAGGTGGCGGCATGACGGCGATCCTCGTGGCCCGCCTGCAGCTGACGCGCGGCGTCGATCTCGCGCTGAACGCGGACATCCTCCAGTGGATGGAGGTTGCCGTCACCAACGGCAAGGACCAGCGCTGGCTGCAGCATACATACGGGCTGACCGGCCATCTGACGGGCGCCCTGGCGCTGGCCGACGATCTGTTTCCCGGCCTTCGCTGGAACATCCAGGCCAAGCGGCGGGGCAGCGCTTCCATCTATGACGCGGCCGTTCTGGCCCCCGGCGCCGCCGCGCCCCAGGTGTGCCGATCCGGAGACGCGGCCAACGCTCTTCTCGGCGCCACGCTGCTCGCGTTTGCGGCTGTGGCGCTTCCTTCCACCGATCGTGAGGCGATGGCGGCCTGAGCGCTGCCCCCTTTCGATTCGTCTCCCGAGTTTTCGCGCGCCTGCCGCGCTTTCTCTGCCTTGAGGACTTCGCATGAAACGGAAGCTGGAGGAGGGCGTCTCGCTGCTGGCGATCTGCGCCGCCGAAGACGAGACCGATATCGGGAACGGCAATCGGTTCTGCCACCGCTATGGCGACGACGTTCGGTTCGTGACGCATATCGGGTTTCACGTCTTCGACGGGCTGCGCTGGCGCGAGGACGAGGGCCGCGATTTCGGCGGCAAGCATGTGCGCCCGCTGGCGCACCGCACGGCCGAGGCGATTCGGCTGGAATGCGTCGAGATCCAGGCCGACGAAGCGCAGATCCTGCTGGTCGAGGCTGGGAACGATGCGGAGGCGGAAATGGACCGGCTCGGGCCGCCGAAGAAGGATGCGGATCCGGACGTTCATCGGCGCTGGAAGATCCTGAAAGACGCGGTCGCGGAGCGGGACAAGATCGGCGACGCGATCGACGAGGCGCGATCGCGCCGCGCGAGCTACTGCCGGTCGAGCCAAAACAGCGGCAAGCTCGACAACATGCTGAAGGAGGCCGCGCCCTACCTTTCCTGCACCGTGGACGAGCTCAACACCGACCCGCTGGCGCTGAACTGCCGGAACGGGACCGTTCGCTTCGTGAAGGTCGAGGACGACGAAAGCGATCCAGACGAGCCGCGCTTTCGCTGGCACGCACGGCTCGACCCGCACCGGCGCGAGGATCTGATCTCCAAGCTGTTCGAAGCGAACGTGCTGGCGGCTCCCGAACCCTCGAAGGAGGGAAGCCCCCGAACGGTGGAGGCGACCCCATCCGACCGGCTGCTGGACGCTTCGGAGCTTCTGCGGCTCGCGCACAAGGCGGCGCCGAACTTCATCGAGTTCATTCACCGCATGCAGCCCGATATCGACCGCCGGGACTATCTCCGTCGGGTGTTCGGCTACATGCTGACCGGGCTCACCGGCGAGCAGGTGATCTTCTTCTTCTACGGCATCGGCGCGAACGGCAAGTCGACCATGACCGACGTCATCGGGAAGATGATGTCGGACTATTCCGTGACGCTCGGGATCGAAAGCTTCACCGGCGATGCGAGGCGGGGTGGGGCCGACGCGACGCCCGACCTGGCGCGCCTGAGCGGGGCCTATGCCTGCTTCGCCTCGGAAGGGGACGAATCGGCCCGCCTCAAGGAAGGGCTGATCAAGCTCCTGACGGGCGACGACAAGATCGCGGTGCGCAAGCTGCACCAGGACTTCGTCGAGATCCAGATCCGGGCGAAGTTCGTCATCACCGGCAACCACAAGCCGATCATTCGGGGCGACGACGACGGCATCTGGCGGCGCGTCCACCTGATCGAGTGGCCGGTGCAGATCCCGCGCGAGGAACGCGACAAGGATCTGCCCGCCAAGCTCCTGGCCGAGCGGGACGGGATCTTCGCCTGGATGCTGGCGGGCGCGCTCGAGTTCATGACGCTGGGCGGGCTGCATCCGCCGGCCTCGGTGCTGGCTGCAGTGCAAGAGCACCGGGAGGAAAGCGACCCGATCAGCGCATTCATTCGCGGCGGGTGCGAGGTGACCGGGGACGAGACGGACGTCGTGTCGCCGGGGGACCTCCACGAGGCCTATGTCATCTTCTGCCGCCGGGAGGGGCTGACGCCGTTCGGGGCGACGACCTTCAACAGGCGATTGCCCGACAAGGCGAAGATGGCCTGGAAGAGCCCCGACGGGCGCATGCGCCAGTTCGTGCGCACGAAGAGCGGCGGCACCGTTTATCGCGGCATCCGCATCCTGCCGGCCTTCAAGCCGGGCTCGGGCAACGAATGGCCGGCGGGGCGCGACGCGCCGCCGCTGGATTGAGCCGATGCGCCGCGCCTCCGCACCTCCGCCTGTCTCAGCCGTCCGACGATCGTGGCGCCGTGTCTGCCGCTCGAATTGGGCAGCTAGGGACGCAAGCGCGCCAGTTGGGTCGCAAGGGTTCGGCTTTCGAGGGTTCGGGAGGGCCTGCGAACCAAGGGTTTGGGACGCTAGGGCGGCTAGGGAGGCAAGGTCCCGGATTTCCTATATGCGCGCGAGAGAGTGATGGGGTGTCCGGATCAAGGCTCAAGGTCTCTTACGTAATGCGAGACCTTGCCTCCCTAGCCTCCCTAGCGACCCAAATCAGAATTTATCATTACAAAACATAGGGTTATAAAGTCCATGACTTGGGCAGCAAGACAGACCGGCTTCCATCTACCTTCCCTAGCTGCCCAAAACGCCTTTCTGGCGGGTGAAAGGGACTGGATGGGGCAGGCTCCGACGATGCCGAGCGTTTCCTATGACGATGGGCGGGTGTGGTTCGTGGCTCGCACGAACCCACGCTGCGAGGGCCGGGCCATGGCGACGCTCGCCGCCAAGGGGTTCGACACGTTTCTGCCGAAGGGGCGCAAGACGCTCATCCACCATCGCAGCAAGCGGGTGATCGAGCGCGAGTTCCCGCTCATGGTGGGGTATCTGTTCCTGGCGATGCCGGTGGACGCGACGCAGCAGCATTGGGGCGTGGCGCGCACCTGCGACGGCGTGCATGGGATCCTTGGCATGGGCGACCGGTATGTGCCCGTGCCCGAGCGCGAGGTCATGGTGCTGATGGATGCGGAGGCGGACGGTCGCCTTCGCTTCGAGGCCGCCAAGCGCAACAAGGGGCAGCATAGCTTCGTGGACGGGATGGAAGCCCGGATCGCGCTGGGGCCGTTCACCGGCTTCGTGGGGCAGGTGGTGGACGCTTCCTGCCGCAAGGCGATCCGCCTGTTGATATCGATCTTCGGCGGCTTGTCCGAGGTCGTGGTGCCTGTTGACGAACTGGAGGCCGTGTGACAGCTATAGGGGCAGACGGAAAATGCCTGTTCTGAGCGGCCATGTGACTCGCCGGGGCTTGAGATGAGAGATCGTCACTCATCGCCATGGATACCTATGGGCTCGCGCAAGCGGGCCCTTCGTGTTTGTGGGATAGGGTTATGGCCCGCATCCCCGTCATGAAGCCCAGCCTTCGAACCGCTCGCACCTTCATCGCGCCAATCGTGCGCGGCGATGCGGCGGCGCGCTCGGTCAAGCCGACGCTGGACTTCTACGGTTCGGCGGCCTGGAAGAAGGTTCGGCTGGAGGTGCAGCGCGCTTGCGGGCGGACGTGCCAAGGCTGCGGCAAGGCGGATACGCGGATCTACGTCGACCACATCGTCGAACTGAGGGACGGGGGCGCGCCGCTCGATCGGGGGAACCTCATCGGGCTGTGTGCGGTGTGTCACGGGAAGAAGACGGCTCGGGAGCGGGCGAAGAGGGAGGCGCAGCATGCCTGACAAGCCTCCTACATCCGGTATTGGTGGATGGTCCGGCCAAGAACTTGAGCCTACTCCGGGGCAATACCGTATCAGGTGGGCACGGGTGTCGACCTGCTTCGGCCAGCAGCGCCGCTGCATAGCCGAGCGGCGTGTGCAGTTGTGGTTTGGGCTTGGGACTTGGTGGCCGGTTGGTGACTGGCGCTCGGCCGAGGGCGTGGCCCTCGACGACATCGGCAGCGATTGGGCGCTTCGGCGTCCGCTGCCCCCGACCCGCCTCGTCGAGATGGTGCAGACCCCCGAAACCTGACCCGAGAGGTGGGGGGGGGTCGAAAGTTCGGCCCTGGGGACCCTCCACCGTCACAGGGGCTCTCACGCGGATTTTTAATTTCGGCTGATCGGATTTTTCAGGCCAGGGTCGGCGTGATGGTGGGCTGGAAGGCCTACGCTGCATGGGGTGATCGCGTTGGCGGGCCCTGGATCAGACCAATACTTTTCGCCGGACCGACCGGCTGGAGCCTTCGCCTTGTCCGAGTATGTCAACCTCTTCGGCGAG
The DNA here is from genome assembly GCF_903970965.1 of Aureimonas sp. ME7. Taxonomy (GTDB): domain Bacteria; phylum Pseudomonadota; class Alphaproteobacteria; order Rhizobiales; family Rhizobiaceae; genus Aureimonas. The sequence goes on from NZ_CAJCKW010000015.1 coordinate 46,079, forward strand.
ACCGTTTTGCTGGCCGCTCGCGGCCGGGGGCGGCCCCCGCATGAACCGAGCACGTGGACGCGCAACCGCGTCACGCTGCTGGTGGTGATGGGGTACGCGAACGAACTGATCGCGGACATCATCGGCATCAGCGCGCCAACGTTGCGCCGTTGCTACAAGGCCGAGTTGGAAGCCCGCCCGGTCGCACGCATGCGCCTCGACCTTCGCCGGATGGAGAAGCTGGTCGAGGGCATGAACGACGGCAACGTCGGGGCGATCAAAGAACTCGGGAAGCAGCTTGAGAAACTCGACATGACGCTGGCCGAGAAGCGTGTGCGCGATCGGGCCAAGACGGAAGCCCCAGCCGAAGAGCGTCTTGGAAAGAAAGCGCAGCGGCTGGAGAACGCCAAGCGCGCGGTCGGCGAGGGCAGGTTCGCCGTCCCGCCGGCGCCGCGCCTGGTGCAGTAGCCCATGGAATGGACGACTGCCTGCCCCGACTGGGAACGGCGAGGTGAGCGTCGTCCAAGCGTTGCGCAACCCGTCGGTGTTCCGGTGCGTCACGCTAATCTCGTCGGTGATCGGCATGCTGCCGCTCCACCTGATCAACGACGAGACGAAGGAGAAGGCGTCCGAGCATCCGCTGTTCCGGCTGCTTCACGCTGAGCCGAACAGCTATCAGACGGCCTACGAGTTCCGCTCGCTGATGCAGATGCGAGTGCTGACCAAAGGTAACGCCTACGCCCGTATCATCTGGTCAAGGGAAGGCCAGCGCAGCAACCGGCGCAAGCCGATCCGCCTTCTACCGCTCGATCCCGACCGCGTCACGGCGAAGCTGAACGACGCGTGCGAGATGGTTTACGAATACCGGCAGGCGAGCGGCGGCAACATCGCGATCGCGGCCAGCGACATGCTGCACCTGCGCGGGTTCTCGCTCGACGGCGTGACGGGCATCTCGATGCTGCGCCAAGCGCGTGATGCGGTCCGGCTTGCGCTCGACGCCGATCTCGCCGTTCGGCGCCTGTTCCGGAACGGGTCGTTCGTCGGAGCCACGCTGGAGACGCCGGGCGAGCTTACTCCAGAGGCCTACGATCGCCTCATCGCGTCGTGGAATGAGAACTACGCCGGAGCCAACAACGCAGGCAAGACGCCGCTACTCGAGGGCGGCACGAAGCTTGTCATTCCCGGCACCTCGGCCAAGGACGCGCAGTCGAACGAGTTGCGTGGCCGACAGATCGAAGAGATTGCCCGCATCTTCGGCGTGCCACGGCCGCTCCTAATGGTGGACGAGACAAGCTGGGGCTCGGGCATCGAAGCGTTGGGCCAGTTTTTTGTCACCTTCGCGCTAAACCCGTGGTTCGAGGTCTGGCAGCAGTCGATTGATCGCTCACTGCTCGACGACGCCGACAAGGGCCGTTTCTCGGCCAAGTTCAATCCGGGCGCACTGCTGCGTGGCTCGCTGGAGGCACAGGGCAACTATCTGGCCCAAGCGCTCGGCGCAGGCGGCCACCAGCCCTGGATCTACGCTGATGAGGCCCGTGACGTCATGGACCTGCCGAAGCGAGCCGCTCCGCCCAACCCGATGGCGGGCAACACCGGCGCTTCGCCGCCCACCGGAGAAGAGTAGATGATCACGCTTAACTGCCCACGCGTGTTCGCCATGGCGCGCCCGGCCGCGATGCCGCTCCCCGTCCGCCAGGACGTCCACGCCTTCACCAAACCGTCGGTCTTCGACGAGTGGGGCAAGGACGCTGCTGGCGTGCGCGCCGTCGCAGTCGGCGACAACATCATCACTATGTTCGACGTCATCGGCGAGGATTTCTGGTCGGGCGGCGGCGTGACGGCCAAGCGCGTGACGGCCGCACTGCGCGCGATCGGCGACCGACCCGTCGAGGTGCACATCAACTCGCCAGGCGGCGATATGTTCGAGGGCATCGCGATCTACAACGTGCTCCGCGAGCACTCGCAGCCGGTGACGGTCAAGGTGATGGGCATGGCGGCTTCGGCCGCGTCCGTCATCGCCATGGCGGGCGACACGATCGAGATTGGCGCCGCATCCTTTCTGATGATCCATAACTGCTGGGTCGTCGCCATAGGCAACCGGCACGATATGGCCGAAACGGCAGAATGGCTGGAGCCGTTCGACCGAGCGATGGTCGATCTCTACGCGGCGCGCACGAAGCGCGACGCCAAGGAGGTGGCGCGTTGGATGGACGCCGAAACATTCATGTCTGGTAGCCAAGCGATCGAGCGTGGCTTTGCCGATGCCCTTCTCCCTGCTGACGCAATGAAGACCGATGAAGAAGCGCAGGCCTCCGATCGGAAGGTCAACGACCTGCGTGCGATGGAGCTCCAGCTTGTGTCCGCCGGCCTTCCGAGGACGCAGGCGCGCGAGCGCATCAACAAGATCAAGGGCACGCCGGGCGCTGCCATTGAAGCCACGCCTGGCGCTGGCGACGACTGGTCGGCAGCTGCCGATCTCCTTGCCTTCCTCAAATCCTAACCAAGGAGCGACCCATGTACCGGGCCTTCATGCTGGTGGCGCTCGTCGCGACCGCCCTTTTTTCCATGCCCCACGCCTACGCCATGTCGGAGGTCACCCAGGCGGCATCCGCCTTGCCGGTCATCGCACCGTTCGCACTCGCGAGCGCCGCGGCGCTCGGCGCCTCGACCATGCCGCGCGCCATCAGCGCGCTCGGCCTGCGCGCTGATGCCTCCGACCCGAAGGTGATCCTCGCCCAGTTGCAGGCCGCTTTCTCCGAGTTCAAAGACGCCAACGACAAGCGCCTGTCGGCGAAGGTTGACGACACCGTCCTGAATGAGAAGGTGGAGCGCATCAACACCGACATCGGCAACTTTCAGAAGTCGCTCGACGATTTGAACGCCGCGATCGCCACCGCCTCGCTTGGCGGTGTCGGCGACGAGAAGAAGATCGCCGACCCGGAGTATTCGGAGCGGTGGAGCGCCTACTTCCGCCACGGCGATGACGAGACCGGACTGCGCTCGGCATCGCGCGCCGGGCCCCGCGCCGCGATGACGGCTGGCTCCAATCCGGACGGCGGCTATCTGGCTCCGGTCGAGTGGGACCGCACCATCACCGGTCGCCTGAAGGAAATCTCACCGATCCGCCAGAATGCGACGGTCCAAGCGATCACCGGCTCGGGTTTCCGTAAGGTCTACAACGACCGCGCGGTCGGCTCCGGCTGGGTCGGCGAGACGGCGTCCCGTCCCGCAACCGCGACTCCGGCGCTGTCGGTCCTCGACTTCAACACGGGCGAACTCTACGCCTTCCCGTTCGTATCCCGTCAGATCCTGGAGGACGCCGAGGTCAATCTTGAGCAGTGGCTCGCCGACGAGGTCGAGGTTGAGTTCTCTCGCCAAGAGAACATCGCCTTCCTTGCCGGGGACGGCGCGAACAAGCCGTTCGGCATCCTGACCTACGTCACAGGGGGCGCGAACGCGGCCAAGCACCCCTTCGGTGCGATCAAGACAACCGTCACCGGCGATGCTTCGAAGCTGACCCCGGACGCCTTCATCTCGATCGTTCAAGACACACCGTCGGCCTTCCGGCCGAACGCCAAGTTCTATCTGAACCGGCAGACCGTCTCGGCGGCCCGCAAGTTCAAGGACGCAGGCGGCAATTACATCTGGCAGCCGTCCTACGCGGCGGGCGTGCCGGCGACGATCGTGGGCGAGTCCGTCGTTGAGGTTCCCGACATGCCGGACGTCGGAGCGGGTGCCATCGCTGCGCTCTACGGCGACATGGCCGCGACCTACGTCGTCGTGGATCGCCGCGGCATTCTGGTGCTGCGCGACGAGCTGACGAACAAGCCGTTCATCGGCTTCTACACGACGCGCCGTGTCGGCGGCGGGGTCTTCAACCCCGAGCCCATGCGCGCGCTGAAGGTGGCCGCCTCGTAAGGGGCGACCGTCGCAGATCCTGCAACGGGGCTGGTGCCGATCGGTGCCAGCCCTTTTTTATAGGAGGTCCGACGTGACCACGAAGAAGAAGCAGACCGAGGAAGCGGCCGTCGAAGAGAAGGTCGCCGAGACGAAAGCCGCAACGGCCGACGAGGCGACCGAGCAGGCCGACGAAGCCGCGAAGGGACCGATCTCGGACGCGCATGCCGAGGATGGCGCGGGGCAGGCCGAGGAGCCCCATTCGGGTGACAACGGCGCGCAGCCCGCGACCGAGTTCGAGCCCTCCGGCGCGCCCCTCCAGGTGGTCGAGGACGTCGATCCTTCGCACCCGGCGGTCGACAACGATCCGCGCGCGGCGACCTCGTCCGAGCAGAACCGGATCGACTTCAACGATCCGAACCTGTCCGGCGCCGAGGCGGTGAAGCGCAACCTCGAAGCGCAGTCGAAGGGCTGACCTGTGCAGAAGCGCCCGCCCATTCTGGTCACCAAGCCGGCGGTCCTGCCAGTGACGGTCGAGACGGTTCGCGAGGTTTGCCGCGTCGAGGAGGCCGATGTCTCCGACGCACGCCTCAAGGATCTGATCGCCGTCGCCACGGCCGAGTTCGATGGCTATGGCGGCATGCTCGGGCGGGCGCTCATCCGGCAGACCTGGCGGCAGGACTTCCTGTCGCGCTACGGACCCTACCGTCTACCTTTCCCCGATGTCAGTTCGGCCGCTGCCGTGTGGCGCAGCTCGGCTGGCGTGGAGACGATTGCGCCTGTTGCGCTCGACGAGGACGTGATCGGACCATTCGTCACTGCGACTGGATGGGGCGTCGGGTTCGGCGGCTCCCTGCGGGTAACCTTCGCCGCCGGATACGGGGAAGAGCCCAAGGATGTTCCGGCTCCGATCCGAGAGGCGATCCTGAAGCGCGTTGGTCAGCAGTTGCTCGAAGGCTCCGACGATGGGCAGGTGCGCTCTTTCCAGGTCGAAGGAGGCTTCACCGAGGCTTTCAACAGCCCAGAGCAGCGTCAAGCCGAGGTCGATCGCAGCGTTCGCGCGCTGGTGAAGCCATATCGTCGGGGCAACCTTCTATGAGGCGCCGTTCCGCCTATCGCCGGATGTTCACGAAGGCCGGGCGCCGCGTGACGCTGGAGCGTTCCGTTCCGAACGGGGACCCTGTTCGGGTGGAGAATGTGCGCGCGCGCATTCGCGGGGCAACGGCGGACGAAGTAGCGGGCGGGATCAAGGAATCGGAGCGTCGGGTTCTGATCCTCGCCGAGGATGTCCCGGAGACATTTCGGCCGCTCCGCGAAGGCGATCGGGTGTTGGTCGATCAGCTTCGACTTCGGTTTTCGTCGCTGCCGGACGATCAGTCCCATCGGGATGGCGATCTTCTTCTGGCCTATGATGGGTTCGCCGCGTCGTGAAGCTGGAAGCGCTCGATCGTCAGATCCAGGTCTTCGTCTCGGACCTGAAATCGCCGAAAGCCCGCTCGGCTCGGCTCGCCCAGGTCGCAGAAGACGGGATCGCCGAGATCCAGAAGTCCAACGCGGCAGCGACAGGGCGGCCTCAGTTGGCGCCGAAAGTCACGGTCGACGGTCGCGCCCATGCGGCGCTTGCCAGCGTGAAACCCGATGGCGTGATCGTCGCCGAGTTCGATCAGGTGCGAACCGTGCTCGACTGGATCGGCAAGGCGCTGGTGCAGGAATCGCCGGTGCTCACCGGGAAATATCAACGTAGCCATGTGCTGCTGGTCGACGGTGTCGAGCACGATCCAACCTCGCCCGCAATTCCGTCTGCCGAACTCTACCGGTTCGTGAACCGTCAGCCGTATTCGGCCAAGATCGAGCGCGATGGGGTTTTGGCCGGGCAGAGTCCGCAATCGGCGGATGGTGTCTACATGGTCGTCGCCGCGGTCGCGGGCCGGGTGTTCTCGGAGGTCGCCCAGATCTCCTATTCGACGAAGTATTTCGACGAGGCGACCCGTCTCATGCACCCATCCATCGTGGTGAGGCCCTACTGATGGCCGCTCTCACCGTTGTGCAGATCGTCGAGGCGCGCTTGCGTGCGGGTTTCGATCGGTGCCCAATCTATGTCGAGAACAGCACGTTGGGAACGCCGAGCGGTGGCGGTCCTTGGATCCTTGTCGATTTCCCATGGTCGCGCTCCGAGTGGGTGAGCGCGGACGAGTTCTGGGAAGATGGGGGCTTTCGCGTGCTGCTCGCAATCGAAGCCGGCGCCGGGGCTCACGATGGCCGCGCCTGGCTCGACGAAATCGCCTCACTGTTCCGGGGTGTCGAAGTTGGTGGGGTGCAGTTCTTCGCACCGCAGTCCGCATCCACCGGCGATCAAAGCGATCGGGGCGTGCATTTCCGCCTCGCCCTGACCGTTCCCTACCAGTTCATCATCGAAGGATAGGAGGCCATCATGGTCCATGTCGCCAACACCTCGCACGTCGTCCAGCGTTTGAACGACAGGGCGGGCAAGCTGCACGAGCTGGAGCCCGGCGAGCACGCCAACATCGACATCGATAAGGACGATCCGCACGTCGCGGCCAAGGTCAACGCGCTGCTGATCACCGTCGGGGGCACCGAGAAGCAGGCTGAAGCTGCTGCAGCTGGCGGCGTGGTCGTTGTGCCGCCTGAGCCGAAGACTGCCGCGGCCGCCAAGGGCAAGGCTGCGACTGCGGACGAGAAGTCCGCCGAATAGCGGCCCGCCGCTTCCTTCCTCGCAATCCCGCGAGACACCATGGCCGCCTTCGGGGCGGCCTTTTCTTTGCGCCATCCACGAAAGGACAAGGCCATGGCTCGTAATCCCCTGCCGGTCGCGCGTACGCGCATTTCCATCGGCGGTGCCACCGGTGTTTACACGCAGGCCGCGCTGGCGGCCGACACCTACAAGAAGATCGGCGGCGTGCGGTCGGTGCCTGGCACCGGCGACCAGTACCAGGACATCACCGTCGAAGAGGTCGAGGACGCCCGTTCCCGGCACGCCAAGGGCACGGCCAACGCGCAGGCGATGGACATCGTGTGTTCGCGGCGGGCCGACGACGAAGGGCAGATCGCCTGCGCGGCCGCTGCCGACAGTCTCGCCTCGTTCAACTTCAAGATCGAGGAGCCGAACGCCGACGGCACGTTCTCGACCACCTACATTTCGGCGCTCGTCATGGGCAAGCCGCGCGGACGCGGTGGCCCGAACGACACGCAGACGGTGACCTTCACCATCCAGCCGAACGAGGCGCCGATCGAGGTCGTGACGCCCTAACCGCCTCTCTCGCGAGAGACGGGCGGGCGGTGTCATCGGGGCGCTGTCCGCCCAATCCCCGAACCCCGATATCCAAATCCGAACCCGATAGGAGCCCCCCCGATGGGCAAGCAGACCCTTTCCGCCAACGTGACGATCACGCTCGGCGACGACGAACACGAACTGAAGGCGTCCATGAAGGCCGCGACCGCCGTCTCGAACCGCTTCGGCGGCTTCGCGAACGCACTGTCGGCTGTGGCGGCTTCTGATCTTTCCGCGATCCAGTTCATCGTCCGCCAAGGCGTTTCACTGCGCGACATTTCGAACAAGGAACTCGAGGAGGAAGTCTACCTCGCCGGTACGCGCAACATCATGGCAGACGTGATGAAGTTCGTTACGCGCTTGGCCAACGGCGGCCGCGACCCCGACCTGGAAGGTGAAGGCGACGACAAGACGGCCGACGAGGGCGCGGAGGGAAACGGCGACTGATCACGCCGGAAGAAGCGCTGGAAAGCACCTACCGGGCGGCGGTCATTGCGCTGCCCGGTTGGACGGACGAGGCGATCGTCGAGTGCGACCTCGTCCGGCTTCATCAGGCGATCACGGCGGCGAACGAGCGAATCGCGGCGGACTGGCGCCAGCGGGCGCGCCTGGCCGGCCACGATGTGCCCGAGCCGGAAGACGAGCGCGAGCCGCAATCGGACGAAGAGTTCAACGCGCAGTTCCGGTTGTCGCTGGCGCGCTGGAAGCGGTCGGCGTCGGTCAGCCGCACCGAGTGAGTTCGAACGTGTCGCCGGAAATCGGGGAATGCCATGTAAGCGTTCTCCGTTTGACGTCGAATAGCGCAACTCGGTAGCCGTCTGAAAACGAAAGCAGGAAGTTCGCCCCGTCCCGCTCTACCGATCGAACCTTGATCGGCTTCCCAAGCGGGGGAACGTACTGCGATCCCGTGAAGCGGAACGGTTCGCGGCATGTTGCCGGGCCGCCAGCCCAGTTGCCATGGAACGGAAGCTTCTCCGCTCCAGTGGTTTGCATCCCGCTCGCGAGCAGCGCGAGCAGCCCGCTTGCGGTCAGTTTCCAAGCTCTGAGACCCAAGACCGCATCCTCCCTGCATCGATCATGTCGCCAGCCTACTCCAGTAGGCGGTCACTCGTGGATATGTCATGGCCAATCGGACCGTAACAACTGCGACTTTCCGAGCTGAAGAGCAGGGGGTCTCGCAGACCGCTGCCGCGCTCGGCAAACTGCAGGGCGCGGCTGGTGGTGCGGCCCGTGGCGTAGAAAATTTCACCCGCAGCACCGATTCATCCGCGAAGAAGATCGGCACGGTCGAGCGTGAGGTCGATCGGCTGCAGCGCCAACTGGCCGGCGCTCCGGCAGCCTGGACGGCGTATGAGCGCGGCGTGCGCGCTGCGACCACCGGTCTCGACGCCGGCAAGCTTACCGTGGAGCAATACCAGCGCTCGATCCAAGGTTTGCAGCAGCAGCTGCAGCGGGTGGTCGCGCCGCAACTGAAGATGGACGTCGATGCGTCCGGTCTGACGTCGATCCTCGGGAACACCGCGAAGGTCTCGGCCGCGCAGCGCGAGGCGGCCAAGGAAGCGCTTCGCAATGCGCAGGCGCAGCAATCCGCCATCAAGGATCAAGCGGAAGCTCAAGCGCAGCTGGCGGTCGCCGCCGCGAAGCTCAAGGCCGAACTCGACCCCCTCTCCGCGGCACAGACGAAGCTCAACTCGGAGCTTGCGCAGTACGACAAGTTGCTCATCGCCGGGACGATCGATGCCGAGGAGATGTCGAAGGCCACCGCGCTCGCCAATCAGCGCTTCAAGGAAACCGCCGACAAGCTCAAGCCCGCAAATGACAACCTGAAACTGTCGTCGCATCAGGTGACCAACCTCGGCTACCAGCTGAACGACATCGGAACGATGCTCGCCATGGGGGCGAACCCGTTCCAGATCATCGCCTCTCAGGCGGGTCAAGTCGTCCAAGCGCTGGGCGACCATCCGAAGGGCGTTCGCGGTTCGCTGAAGGCTATCGGAACGTCGGCCTTGGAGATGGGCGCCGCTGCCGTGCGCGCGCTTGGGCCTGTCGGGACGGTGCTGGCTGGGCTGGGGGTGGCTGCCACCGCCTATGCCATGACGCTCGGCGAGAAGATCCCGACGGCCACCGAAGCCCTGGACAAGCAGGCGAAGGCCCTCAAGGCGCTCGAGGACCGCTATGGCTCGTTCGGCGGAGATCGCCGAGCTGGAGCGGACGAACGGTGCGGCCACCGCGATCGCCGCCACCCGTCAGCGTATCGAAGCTGAGGTGCAGGCTGCCACCATCGAGACGACACGCGCCGAGACCGCGCGGCGTGCCGGCTATGAACTCGATCTGAAGGCGGTCACCGACATCACAGCCGCGCAGAAGGCGGCGACCGCTGGTCAGCGCGCCTACAACGACGCGATCGCGGCCGGGCAGTTGGAGAGCGACGCGCGGGCGCGCCAGGCAGAGGCAAGCGCATTGTCGCTGGCGCAGGCTCGCCAGCAACTGTCCGAAGCCGGGCGCCAGCAGACGCTGGCGACCGAGCGGCAGATCGCCCAGGCTCAGCTGGAATACGACCTCGTCGGCAAGTCTGCCGGCGAGGTGGCCCGGCTGCGCACCGAGTTCGATCTTCTGGCGCAGGCGAAGGACGCCGCGCGCTCGGCCGGGTTCGACGAAGCGCAGGTCCATCTAACGGATGAGATGCGCCGCCAGGCCGCCGAGGTGGGGCGCCTCACGGATGCGACGCAGCGCCTGAACTTCGAACGCGACCTCCTGTTCGACCGTCAACAGGCCACCCGCTCGCCCGAAGATCAGCGCATCGCCGAACAGCTGCGTTCGATCGGCGTGGAGTTCGACAGCGTCCAAGGGCGCGCCGATGCCGCGCAGCTGCGTTTAAACGAGCGCCTGCATCAAACCAACGACGCCTTCTACGAAATGCGGGACGCCGGTAAGGAGGCGTTCCTCGACCTGATCGAATCCATCGGATCGGGCGACGATGCCCTGAAGACGATCACGCAGACGCTGGCCGGTTTTGGTCGGCAGTTCGCATCGGTCGGTCTCGACAAGATCATGGATACCGTCTTCGGCAAGGGAGGATCGGCATCCACGTCCGGCGGCGGCGTGCTGGCAGCCTTGTCAGGTCTCACCGGTGGAGCGTCGCGGGGCGGGGGCACCTCGACCGTATCGATGGCGCCTCTGAATGTGCCGGTCCCCACGCCGGCAGCGCGCGCAACGACAGCGGCGCTGGTGCAGACCGTCACGCAAAACGTATCCAGCAACCTCCTGACGTCGATGCTGGGAGCGGGCAAGAACCGCTCGCACATCACCGGAATGAACAAGGAGTTCGCGTCCGCGCTAACGAACATGTTCGAGGCGGCGCCTCAGGCGGTCAAAGCGTCGCTCACGATCAATTCCGGATTCCGATCGGTCGCCCGTCAGGCCGAGTTGTTCGACGCCGCGCTAAAGAAGTACGGTTCGGTTTCGGCTGCCAGAAAGTGGGTGGCTCCCCCAGGTAATTCTCAGCACAACCACGGCAATGCCGCCGATCTCGGATACGGATCCGTATCGGCTCGGGAGTGGGTTCATAACAACGCCGGGAAATATGGTCTGGCGTTCCCCCTTTCGAATGAGAACTGGCATATCGAGCTCGCCAGCGCGCGAGGTGGTGGCTCCGCTCGCTCCGTTGCGACGGAACAGAAGACGCTGGCGAAGGGCGTCAGCCAAGGCCTCGAAGACTACCAGCGGAAGATCGGCACGCCCGAAAGCTATTCGGCAGGCCGCTTCGACGCGAGCGCACCCTCCGGCGGCACCACCATCGGCAGCAAGCTCCAGAACCTCCTGAAGTCCCCGTTCGGCCAAGGCGCCATGAACGCGCTTGGGGCCTTCGGCGCGGGCGTGTCGGGCGGTCCCTTGTCCGGGGCTTTGACGGGCGGCCTTGGTGCGATCGGCATGGGCCTCGGCCCGCTCGGGATCGCGGCCGGCGTCGCGGGCGGCGTTCTCGGCGGTCTCGCCAAGAACCTGTTCAACAAGAAAGAGCGCGAGGCCAAGCACCGCGAGCAGGCAGCCGCGTGGGACGCGATGCAGGGCGACTACCTCGCCTGGCAGAAGCAATCCAAGACGAGCATGCCGACGTCGGGCCTGTCGGACTATTTCGCGACCGACATCGCGAACTTCGACAAGTTCCGCGAGGCCGGCGGCGCGGCCTGGAAGTATGGCAAGAATAATTCGAGCCAGTCGTTCATCGACGTGGGCACGGCCATGTTCGGCCAGCACCATCGGATCCGCGACGCCTTCCGCGAGACGATCGATCCCACGATCGAGATGCTGAAGAAGGGTCTCGGCATCGACAGCCCGCTCGCGGACGGTCGGAACCAGATCTACAAGCTCGGCCAGCAGCTGCTGCAGGTCATCGACGACACCACCGAGGCGCTGAGCTACCGGCCTGACGAGCAGGGGCGCCGCGTCAAGGAAGTGACGGACGCCGCGATCGAGCAGGTCCTCAAATCGATGGACGTGGTCGAGCCGATGTCGGACGTCGCCACCGAGCTCCAGCGGCTCGACGGTGGCTTCCTCGGCGCGAAGAAGGTCTTGATGGATCTCGGCCTGACGGCCGACGATGCGGCGGCCCGGCTCGAAGGCAAGCTGCCGGCGGCGATCAAGGCGCTCGGCGAGAGCTGGGAGCAGGACTTCCAGAGCCGCATCAACGAGCTGTCGAACGTCGGCTACCTCAACGACGTGACGAGCCTCTTGAAGGAGCGCGACACCGGCCTGTCGGATGCCGCGCTTCTCGGCAAAGATCCGGCCGTCGTGACGAAGTGGTTCACGCTGGCGGCGCAGAGCATTGTCGACGGGTCCGAACTCACCGGCGATGCCTTTGCCGAGCTGGTGAAGGCCTTCCCGCAGCTGACGGGCGTCGTTCACGCCTTCACCGGCGCGACGAAGACGGCGACGCAGATCGCGGAGGAAGCCCAGCAGGCGGCCCTGTCCGCGTTCGAGGCTTCGAAGGCGCAGCTGCAGACCGTCTATCAGACGATGCTGAGCTACCGGGACGGGATCGCCTCGTTCCGCGACAAGCTGCAGCTGGGCGACACCGCGACGCTGAGCCAGGCCGACCAGGTGGCCGAGGCGCAGCGGATCTACAACGAGACGCTGGCCAAGGCGAACGCGGGCGACAAGGAGGCGATGTCCTCGCTGACGGGCGCGGCCGGCGACCTCCTGTCGAAGGCCAAGGACTACTTCAAGACGAGCCCCGAATACGTCGCCATCTTCAACAGCGTCAGCGCGTCGCTGAAGGCGGCCGAGGGCAAGGCGACGAGCCAGCTGACGACGATGGAGAAGCAGGCGGCCTTCCTGAAGGATATCGCCGGGTCGAACCTCAACATCGAGAAGGCGCTATCGGACTTCCTGAAGAGTCAGAAGGCGGTCAACGACAATCGCAACTGGGGCCTCAACCCCGAGCGCAACAAGGCGATGGTGAAGGCGGCTTCGGCCGCCGGCTACGACTACACCGGCGCCTTCGGCTCGGGCGGGTGGAACTCCTGGATTGCGTCGATGAAGCCGTCGGATCAGGCGATCCTGCGCGCGATCGAGCAGCGCTATGCCGGTATGAACTACGACACCGGCGGCTACACCGGGGCGGGCGGGCGCAAGGAAGTCGCTGGCGTCGTCCACCGCGGCGAGGTCGTCTGGAACCAGGACGACGTCGCGCGCGGCGGCGGCGTGGCTCGCGTCGATGCCATGCGGCTTGGCCTCGTGCGCGATCCCTATCCTCAGACGGCCGTGATCAGCCGTCAGGCGGCCAATCTCGACCGGCCGGACGCCTTCGCTTCGCGCGGCGACGTGCGCGATCTCGCTGCCCGGCTGGACCGCATCGCGGACATCCTCGGCGACGGGTTCGGCGGGACGATCGAGGCGACCAACCGCGTGTCGTCGGCCGCGCAGCAGTCCGCCTACGCCTCGCGGCGCGCGGCGATCAAATCCGGGAAGGCCGCATGATCATTCTGGTGGAAATCGACGCCGTTCACGAGATGACGGGCGAGGCGGTGACGCTGCGCTTCGGCTCGCGGCCCTACACGACGAAGCCCGGCGACGATCCGTCGAACGCCGTGTTCCGCTCGCGCCTGAAGGACCCGGGGAACTACGAGCGCCACCTGTTCGGCGAGGGCCGCACCTACGGCACCAGCGAGGTCGGCGTTGGCGAGGTGGTCCTCAACAACGCCGACGGCAAGCTCGACCTGTTCGATGATCTGGCGCTCGACGGGCGGGCGATCCGCATCTGGTCGGTGAAGCGGGTGAACAGCCCGTGGGCGTCGCGCGAGACGGTTCTCGTCGGCACGATGGATCAGGCGAGCTTCACCGGCCGCGAGGTGCAGATCCGGTTGATGGACCGGCTGGAACTCCTGCGCGAGGCGATCCAGCCGGACGCCTATCTCGGCACGACGACGGCGGGCTCGGCAACGGTCGCCGAGGGCAACACCGACCTGAAGGACGTCAAGAAGCCGATGCTGTTCGGCCGGGCGCTGGCCATCGCGCCCGTCATGGTCGACCAGTTCAACAACGTCTACCAGGTCGCCTCGAACGCGTTGGCGGTGATCGAGAACGCGCGCGACAGCGGCGTGAAGCTCGAACCGACGCAGGACTATCCTGATCTCGCTGCGCTGAAGGCCGCGTCGATGGTCGGCGGCCAGTATGCCACCTGCCTGACGTCCGGCCTCGTGCGCACGTACCTTCGCCCTGACGGCACGCTGACGGTGGATGCGGCCGAGGGTGCGACCTTGGCAGATCGCTCGGCCGCGCGGATTGCACAGCGTATGCTGGGCTCGCGCGTGCCGATCAACGCCGCGGACTTCGATGCGCTCCACGCGGGCAACCCGGCCGAGTGCGGATTGTGGATCGGGCAGGGGGAGACGCTGATCCTCTCGGCCGTCTCCAGCGTGCTTGGCTCGATCGGCGCCTGGCTCCTGCCCGACCGCTTCGGCATCTTCCGCACCGGGCGGCTCGAACTGCCGGCGGGGGCGCCCGTCACGCTCCTGTCACGCAACCGTATCATCGACCGGGGCGAGGGGTTCGCGCGCCTGCCGACGGACGATCCCGGCGAGGGCATGCCGGCCAAGAACCTGACGGTGCGGTTCGGGCGCGCCTATACGACGTTCACCGAAGCCGACCTGAAGGAGGTCGCCGCTGACGACGCCTTCCGCACCTTCGCCAAGGAGGAATGGCGGCAGGTGAAGGTCGAGGCGCCGGAGACGGCCGAGCGCCACCCGCGCGCGATCGAGATGATCTTCGACAGCTGCCTCGTCCAGGAGGCCGACGCGCGGGCCGAGGCGGAGCGGCTCCTCGTCATCTACCGCGCGCCGCGCCGCCGCTTTCAGATCGTTCAGGCGAGCCCGACGGTGGCCCATGTCGAGCCGGGGGACTGCGCCACGCTGCAAATGAACCGCTACGGGCTGGACGCCGGGCGCCTCGTGCGCGTGCTCGGCATCGCTCCGACCTACGGCACCAACCTCACCACGCTGGACGTCTGGGCATGAACGATCCGCGCATCCTCAAGCTGTTCTACGACAACAAGTCGGACGCGCCCTTTCCCGGCCGGTTCGGGCAAATCCCCGGCGCCACCTTGTCGGGCGGCAACTGGGTGATCCCGCTCGCCAACCTGCAGGATCCGGAACTCGGACTGATCGCGCGCTCAGCATCAGCCAGCGCAGCCGACGCGCGCTTCACGATCGCCTTCTCGACGCTGGCGAAGCTTTCCGCCTTCTTCCTGTGCAACACGAACCTTGGCATTTCCGCGCAGATCGAGCTTGTCGGCTACTACGATACGGCCCGCACGCAGATCGCCTTCCAGACGACTTTCGACGCCTATCCGGGGATCGGGTTCACCGAGGAACTCGAATGGGAGGACGAGAACTCCTGGGACGGCAAACCGCTGTCGAAGGATCTCGAGGGGCTGACGCAGAACGCCTTCACCGTGTTCGACGACGACGTGCGCATTCTGGCGTTGGACGTTCGGATCCTCGATCCGAACAACGCCGACGGCTTCATCGACCTCGGCCGGCTGTTGTGCATGTCGGGCTGGCAGCCGACGCGTAACCCCCTGCTGGGCAGCGGGCTTGGCATCGAGACCGACACGGCGGCCGAGAAGTCGATGTCGGGCGCCGAAAGCTTCGACCACCGCGAGCCCTTCCGGGTCTACACGCTGAACTACGGCTACCTGCCCGAGCAGGAAGCGCTGGATCGCGGCCTCGAGATGGCGCGCCGCATCGGCATCGACGGCGAGGTGTTCGTCGTCAGCGACTACCGCTCGGTGAACCTGCATCGCCTCAGCTTCCTCGCTCGGCTGCGTCAGCCGCCGGTCTGGGAACGCTCTGCGCCGCGCCTTGCCAATATTCAGTTCCAGTTGAAGGAGCGTCTTCCATGAGCCTCACACCGGCGCAGGGCGTAGCTGCCGAAGAGCTCGACCAGGTCAACGACGGCCCCTATGACGCCGCGAACAATCCCTACGGCCTTGCCCGAGGCGGCAACAGCAAGGGCGTTTTCGTCGGCTCCTTGCGCAATTTCGTCACGCTGGTGCGTGCAGTCGTGGGTCTGGCGGACGCTGCCGCATCGGACGCCTCTGGCGCAAGTAGTAGCGCGGCTGCCGCTGGCGCCAGTGCCGTGGCCGCAGCCGCCAGCGCCGATCGCGCGGCGATGTGGGACCCGACGAACTACGCGACCAAGGCGTCTCCGACCTTCACGGGTGACCCGAAGGCGCCGACGCCTGCGCCTGGCGACAGCGACACGTCGATCGCCACCACCGCCTTCGTCCAGGCCGAGACGGTTCGGCTTGCCTACGCCCTCAAGAACCATTTCGGAGGCTGAACCATGGCCGACAACGGCATTCGGGGCGTGGCGCCCATCGTCAAGCTTCTCTCGGCAGCGTTGGAGACCTTCCACACCATTCCGGTCGGGAAGGAGGAAACTCCGACGCTGATCCGCGCCACCAATGTTAGCGCCGCCGATACGACGGTGACCGTCACGGTGGGCGGCGGGCGATTGGCCTTCAACTGGCCGGTGAAGGTCGGTGAGGCGGTGAACATCCTCGGGCCGGACTTCGGCGTTCTGCCGCCTGGCACCGTGTTCCAGGCGCGCGGAGGAACCGTCAATGCGATCGAGATCACCATGTTCCGTTCGCAAAGGGATCTGTGATGCTGAAGCACGGGGCTCGCAGCATCGGAAACGCTCTGCCGGGTGGCGGTCAGGTCAATCTCGCCCCCGCCGTCAGCACATCCTTCGTCGGGGAGGGCAACTACACCTATACCGCGCCGGCTGATGGATATGCGGAAGTCTATGCGTTCGCACCGGGCGGCGGCGGGCGGTACTATGGCGGTGCATCCAACATGGCAAGCGGTGCGGGGGGAGGCGCTGGGCGGTTCGACCCGTTCAAGATCCAGAAGGGTCAGGCGATCTCGATCACCATCGGTGCGGTCGGTGCTGGTGGAACCTCGGCCGCCCCCACGGGTGGCACTGGTGGGAACACCACCGTCCAAAAGCCGGATGGCACCACAGGCGTCGCGACGGGCGGAACGGGCGGGTTCACGAACAGCTCCGGTGTTCTTGCCGGGGGCGTGGGCGGCTCTGCATCTGGTTTCGATCTCAACTCGAATGGGGGCAATGGGGGCGGCGCGGGTACGCGCCCGACAAGCGGGCAGAACAACGGCTCGATCCCTCCGAACTTCGATGGCCGCGGCGGTGGTGTGGGCGGCATCGGAGCCGGGATGCAGTTTCCGTTGCCGACGCACGACGCCTCCAACGCTCGTCCTGGAGCGACGCCCGGCAACGGTGGGAATGGAACAACGACATCCGGGCAAAACGGCGGTATCGGCGGTGCCGGTCAGGTCATGATTGCCTTTTCGGAGATCAAACCATGACCGATCTCTATCGTCACAACGGCGGCGCGCCTGCCGTCCTGCCGGAGCGTGCCTACGACGCCGACAACAACGCCTTCACCCCGCCCTACGTCGACGACGATCTCGCCATGCTCGGCTTCGTCCTCGCCCCGCCCAAGCCGGACGACACGGACGCGCAGACGGCGGAATGGGACGCCGAGAACGAGGCCTGGATCATGGTCGATCGGCCACCGCCGCCTTCGGAGCCAATGCCAACCGCAGCCGACATCGACGCCGAGCGCGATCGCCGGATCGAGGCGGGCTTCACCTTCGCCGGCAAGGCCTTCCAGGCCCGCCCCGCAGATCGGGAGAACATCCTCGGCGCTGCCTCGCTCGCCCACATGGCGATGACGCTGCAGAACAAGAAGCCGGGCGACCTGCGCTGGCACGGCGGCGAGGACGACTTCGTGTGGATCGCGGCCGACAACTCGCTCGTGCCGATGGACGCGCCGACGGTCATGGCCTTCGGGCAGGTGGCGGCGAACCACAAAAGCGCCCACACCTTCGCCGCGCGGGCGCTGAAGGATCTGGACGAGATCCCGGCGGACTTCGCCGACGATCGGCATTGGCCGGACGCGTGAGCGGTCCGCACCCCTAATCCATGATCGATTACCAGTGCACGTACTGGCCTGATGTCTGGTTCGGCATCAGCCTGACGGATTGCTGCGTCACGCACGACCTGTCCCGTCTCGATCTTTCGTCCTCGATCGATCTCGGCGTTTGCGCCTTTCGGGCGCTCGCCACCGTCAACCCCGTCGCGGGCGCTGTCGTCGGCACGCTGATGGCGATCGGAACCGCCGTTTGGTGCGGCATCCGGCACGGCCCTCGCGGCAAGCGCGATCCCTGACCCTTCCCATTCCCGGCGCCCGTGTGGCGCCTTTTTCATGAGGTGAACCCGCATGGTTTCTCCCGCTCGCCTTGCTGCCAACCGGCGCAGTCTCGCCTCGGCCATCGGCGCCGGCATCATCACCCCCGGCGCGGGTGGCGTGTTGAACCTCGCCCGCCATTATCTCGCCGTTCGAGCCGACAGCATGTCCGAACTCGCGCAGTTCAACACCTGGCTCGGCGCCAGCGCCGACATGATCCATGCGTTCGGCGAGAGCAACAACGGCGCGACGACCTGGGCTGAGAACGTCGCCCTGATCCAAAGCCAGATCGCAGGCTTCGTTGCGGGCAGCTACACGGGTCGGGTGGATTGGGCGATCCCGCTTTGCACCACGACGCAATCCGCCGAGGATACCAACGCAGGGCTCTACGACGCGTCGATCCTGCAGATGGCGCGCGACATCGCAGCTTGGGACAAAAGCGACTTCATCGAAACGCGTCCGGGCTGGGAGTTCGCATTTCGGACGGCCTATCCGTGGTCGGCGTCGTCGGGTGCGGATCGTCCGCCCATCATCGCCGCCGCCATGCAGCGCGTGGTCAACCTCTTCCGGTCGGTCAGTCCGCGGTTCCGCTTCGACTGGGTTCTGGCTCCGACGACGACGAGCTACACCGGCGGCGAGTTCGATCCGCGGCCGGTCTGGCCGGGCGATGGGTTCTACACCTCCATCGGCATGGACCCCTACCTCGTCGATACGACGGACATGAGCGGCGGCAAGCCGGCAGCGCGCGCTTTCTACGACAAGCGTGCGGGCACCTATGGCTTCGACTTCGCCTATGCCTTCGCCCGGGCTCGCAACCTGCCGTTCGGCATTCCCGAATTCGGGGTGAACGGCGACTACCCCGAATACATCGAGGGCATCTTCGAGTGGGCGCGCGACCGCGAGGTCACCCATATCGGCTACTGGAACAAGAACAACGCCAACAGCACGCAGTTCAAGTGCCGGCTGTCGGACGGTCAGTACCCGAAGGCGGAGGCCGAGTTCCGGCGCCAAGCGGGTCCGGTCTCGATCATCACCCCGGCCGCGTTCACCGCTCCGACGGGGACGGTGCTCGATCTCGAACTTGAGGCGAGCAAGCGTTGCCAATGGTCGGTGGTCGGCGGGGCGAACGCCAGCCTCTTCGCCATCGTCGGGCGGAACCAGCTCCGCGCGCCTGCGGGCCTCGCGAACGGCGCCTATGTCGTCACGCTGCGAGCGACCGACGAGCGCGGCCTGTATGCCGATCGCACCTTCACCATCACAGTGCAGGCCGGATCGGTTCTTCCGGAAGCGCAGTTCTATGCCGCTCGATGCACGACCGCCCCATCGGCTGGCCTGCTGACCGCCATCAGCAACCTGATCGCGGCTCTCAAGACGGCCGACGTCTGGGCGACGATCGACCTGCTCTATCTGCCCCTGAACGAAACCGCGCAGGCGGCACAACAGAACGTCCGTCGCTCGCGCTGGGCTTTGTCTCCGGTCGGCACGGTCACCTTCACCGCGAAGGGCGGCTACAAGGGCGACGGCTCGACGGGCAAGCTCGTCAGCGGTTTCGTCCCGTCCTTGCCCGGACGGCATTGCAAGCAGGATGACCTCTATATGGGTCTCCACTCGCTGACGAACCTCGCCAACGGCAGCGGCAACGCGATCGAGGCGGGTTCGGACAGCGGCCTGACGATCGGGCGCAACTCTCCGGGGCAGGCCATTGGCCGTCCTGTCCAGGCATCGACGATCACGGCGGGAGGCGTCGGGTCGTTCCCCGGTTTCGTTGCAATGAACCGGAAGGACGCGGCGGGCTGGCAGGGCTTCTCGACCGACGGCAGCGGCAACCGCGTGATGGTGACGGGGTCGGCTGCGAGCGTCCACTTCATCCACGAAGGGTTCTCGCTGTGCGGGACGCTCGTCGGGTGGGGCGTGAATAGCCTTGCGGTCGCCATCCTCGGGTCGAGCAAGACGCAGGCGCAGGACGCGGCGATCAAGAACGCGGTCGCTGCCTACGTCGCGGCGGCTACAGCCTAATCGCCCCCGCCTCGTAATCCGCCGGACTGGCGAGCCCAAGGTGCGCGAGCACGGGCGGGTTGTCTACTCACTCGTCATCGCGCCACCGGCCTGCTTCATCGACCTGTCATTCACGCCGAGGGCTTACCCTTGAACACGAGAGTTGACATGATGATCGAGTGCGGCTTTGTGCATCCCGCTTACAATCTCCGGGGGCTGAATGGCGGAAGCAGAACAAGCAACGGTCGTGGACATCTCTGACGATCGACAGTTCCAGTTACTAGCGTTCCAATCTGGATATGCGTCGTCCGTTAGCGGCAGGTTCTGGGTGTTCCCGGAGCCGGAAGGGGCATTCGTTTCATTCGGATCAACCGGAGCTATTGGTTTTGCGGACGGTCAAATTTCAATCACGCACAATATTCAAGCGGCGGTCCGCATGCACCGGAGCAGCTGGGTTGATTTGATGCGCACATTACAGGAGCAGCTGGTTCTAACGGAAGAGGAGTGGGACTTCGTCCGTATGAACGCTGCGAAGGCAGACGGTGGCCAGTAGCATCCTATTCGCAGGGGGCGGAGGGGTTCGCCGGGGTGAAACCAGACACCATATCTCAGCGGGAGGTACTGGATCGCATCTACAAAATGTCGATGTTTATTCAACGGGCCGCCGAGCGGCGCCCGAGGCAGCTAGCGAGCCAATTATGCGAGAGGGTGAGGATTTGTGGATCGAAAAGGGTGCTGTACCCTTGCTCCTTGGCATTATCGTCGCTCTTCTCGGCTATTTTGGGCTGATGATGCAGGGTGACCTCGACGACGTGATAAGCGCGGAGCGAGCGACGTCGGACGCAGTCAAAGCGCTGCAGGTCGAGTTGGTTCGAGAAGTTGGGTCTACGAACCGTCGCTTGGACGCAATAGCTCTGAAGCTGGATACAGTCGCGTCCTCGTTGCCGACTGATCCCAGATAGACCATTCAATTCCAACCGAACTTCATTAGCCCGCTTGGCTCACCCTGGCGGGCTTTTTCGTGACCAAAGTCACCCCGCCTCAACTGACGCTCATCCCGCCCGGCCTTCGTGCCGGGCTTTTTCGTGCCTGGAGCACCCCATGCTGACCAACGAACAGCGCCGCGAGCTGGGCGAACTCGCGCGCGCCTACAACCTGCCCGAGGCCCACGTCCTCGCCGTCGTCGACGTCGAGAGCAACGGGAAGGTGTTTGCCGACGTGGAAGGTCAGCAACGCCCGCTGATCCTGTTCGAGCCGCATATCTTCTACCGCCGCTTGGCGGGTGCGGAGCGGACGCGCGCCGTCAATCTCGGGCTCGCCTACGCCAAGGGGGGTACCAAGCCCTATCCAGCTTCCCAGGCGGCACGCTGGCGCCAACTGGAGCAGGCCGCGCAGATTAATCGGGAGGCGGCCTACGAGAGCGCGTCCTACGGCGTCGGTCAGGTCATGGGCTTCCATTGGCAGGCGCTCGGTTTCAAGAGCGTCGACGAACTGGTGATGACGGCCCGATCGGGGCTGCGCGGCCAAGCCGACCTCATGCTGCGCTTCATCCGTGTGAACGGGTTGGAGGATCACCTTCGTGCCGGGCGGTGGGCGCCGTTCGCGCGCGGCTACAACGGCAAAGGCTACGCCAAGAACAAGTACGATGCGAAGCTGAAGGCGGCCGCGGCCACCTATGGCGGGGCGGATCAGCCGGCGGCGGGCATGCTGCGGATGGGGTCGAAGGGCGCACGCGTTCGCGAGCTCCAGGCGCTTCTCGTTCGCGCCGGCTACGCGGTGAAGGCGGACGGTGATTTCGGCCCGACCACCGAGCGGGCGCTGAAAGGCTTCCAGGAAGCGCGGGGCCTGACCGCCGACGGCATCTATGGGCCGCAGACCGAGACCGCACTGGCCGCCTACCGGCAAGAGCAGGGCGACAAGCCCGGCGCGCAGAAGGCGCTCGACATCTCGGCGGTGAAGAAGGGCGGCGTCGCGGCGCTCGGATCCGCCATTCTGGCCGAAGCCAGCCCCGAAGTGATCGCGCAGGCGAAGGCCGGGCTGGAGGCCGCGGCCGCGCAGATCACAGGCGCCGGCGTGAAGCTCGTCGTTCTCGACTATCTCGCCACCGGCCTGACGGTTGCCGCCGCGATTGCCGGCGCGGTCGGGGTTGCCGTGGCGATCATTGGGTTCGTTCGGTCGAAGCAGACGGTCGAAGCCTGATCCATTCCGCATAGCATGAGGCCGAGCCGGTGACAGACGACACGACCGCCATACTCCGGCGCCTCGATGCGGTGGAGCGTTCGCAAACCGATCAAGCCAGCTCCATCAGCGCGATCGTCAACGAGTCCAACCGGCTGGAACGGCTGCTGGAAAGCCGCACTCCGTCCGAAGACACGATGAAATGGCTGACGGGGCTGCGAGACCAAGAGGTCGAAACGCTCGAGGCATTGGGGCAGATGGGCGAGGAGCAGCGCGCCCTTCTGTTCGATGCGATCGACCTGACGAAGTCCATCCGCCGAACCGGCCGTGCCGCCAAATGGCTGCTGGTCGGCCTGCTCGGCATCTTCGTCTTCACCAACATGCTGTCGGAACAGATCCTGAAGTTCTGGAACCTCATCCAGGGAGCTCCCCGATGAAGACCTTCTTCGGCGTGTTCACCGCCGCCTTGCTCGGCTGTTCCGTTGCCGTCGTCGGCGTCTGGTCGGGGGATCGTGCATCCCCGACTGAAACCATCTCGACGCGCGTAGAGCCTACGATCATCCCGGCCGGTGGTGCAGGGGAGGTGCAGTACGTCTACCTGCGCTATCGAGCCTGCGATCGACGCGTGAGGGCCAGCGTGATCGACAGCAGCGGCCGCCGGTTCGAGTTCATCACGCAAAGCAGCCCGCCAACCACAGGGCGAGTTCCCGGCAAGACGAACAGCTACGCGCGGCCGTTCCGCGTTTCCAGCGCTGCGCAGCCGGGCCCAGCGGTCTACCATGTCGAGATCGAGGACGCGTGCAACCCGCTGCAGGTGCTTTGGCCGATCCGGCGTACCGTTGAAGTGCCATTCATCATCGGGCCAGTGGAGCCCCAAATCGGCAGGCTCGGCTATCGGGCCGATGCAGGGTTCGCGGGGTGTCTCATGCGCCGATTCGCAGGGCTGGGGCAGTAGGTCCCGTCACTCGTCCCGAATGAAGCATGCGTTCCATGGAGCCCGATGGGCTTGCCCGGTTCGCCGGAGGTATCGCACCCAAGGCTCATCGTCGAAGGATAGATCGACGCTGCCTTTCCGAGGGCAGGCCGTACAGCGGAACCTTGTCGACATTTCGGTTTTCGTCGTCGTTTCAGGCCAAGGGAGAGATGCGAGCTCGATTGCCGATTGATGCCGACAGGCCGGGCAGGTGAGCGTCAGTGTGGCGATCCCCGCAGATCGCAACTCGCCTAGGGTGACCGGGGGCTTGGGTGGTCTCGGATATCTGCGCTGCTGCCCCATGCCTCAAGCGAGGCGAACCAGCTTGTGGGGGATGCTAATTTGAACGCCCTCGAATATGGCGTCAGGCCCATGCCTCGTAGCCCGCCGGTCTTGCTCGAAGTGGATAATGCCCGCATTGTGCGAATAAAGAGCCTTCCAGTTCTGAGCGTTCCCGGTTTCACGAAAGGCAATCTGAGACAGGCTGTCGCCCTTGCGGACTGTGTAC
Source organism: Aureimonas sp. ME7 (assembly GCF_903970965.1). Lineage (GTDB taxonomy): Bacteria > Pseudomonadota > Alphaproteobacteria > Rhizobiales > Rhizobiaceae > Aureimonas. The sequence goes on from NZ_CAJCKW010000015.1 coordinate 69,669, forward strand.
AGCTTACCCAATCTTGCAGCAGGCCGACGTAAGGCAGCGGATCGAGCATGTTCGCCAGAGGTCGGGAAGTTCACGGGGCGAAGAAACGCAATTGCGAGGCCAACTAGCGAACCCGAAAGAAGAGCGACAAGGATCATCATTTTAGCTCCATCTGAGGATTGCGCCCCATGTGCCTAGGGAACACATGGGGAACGGGGAGGGCAAGGGGTTAGGCGGGCTTGTCCTGCTTTGCCTTTCGCAAGCGCATTTCGGCGTAGTCGCGGCCGAGCATCGACCCGCAACCATTGGCGAAGTGCTCGGGGAACAAGCCGTTGCTGCAATGCGGACACATCGGCACCATCGTCCGACTGCGCCATGCTTCGTCCATCGCCTTGGCCGCACGGGAGCGAAGCTGAAATGCCTTCGCTTCCTCAACCTGTTTGCGATCTCGCTCCAGCGTCTTCAGTGCGCCAGAATAGTACTCTATCAGCCCAACGAACGCATCGAACGGATCCACATCCCTTTCGCAGTCCTTGCACCAAATGCGGCGTTCGTTCTGATCGTAGACCATCCGGCCATGCCGGCAGGAAGAGACAGGACGACGGGTCAGACCTCTCGACACCCGCAGATCACCGATGTCCACGACCTTCACGCCAGCAAGATACTCCTGCTCTTGGATCGGCTCGTCGGTCATTCACCTTCTTCCTTGCTGGAGGCGGGAGCCTCGGGGGAGAGGAAGGCGAGCATGACGCGGTCGGCAACTCGCTCGCCCGAGAAGACATGCTCGGGGTACTCCCTCCGCATGTTGGCTAAGAACGCTGCCGATCCCTCTGGATACGCATCCGGTTCGCAGTCGTAGAACTCACCCAGCAGGTAGGCGTCAACGATCTGGTCGCGTGTTGGCTTCACCGTCATGGCTTTTCCTCTTGGGAATGAGGGCGGGGGAGAGCGTCCTTCCAATTCGGATCGAAGAACATCGACCGATAGAGATCCGATCGCTGCGGCTCGGGGCAGACCCACCAGCCGAACCGGCTGAGCTTCTTGAACAGCCACCATCGGAACACGCTCATTCCCCGCCTCCGACGAACAGAGACGAGACGAGGGCGGAGGGGGCGGGACGGGGCGCGGTCATGCTGCGATCTTCATGCCCTGACGTACGCGCATGATGGCTCGCCCGAGAGCCTGCGGGATGACCGGCAGGACCGCGTTCCCAAGCGCTACAGTTCGGTCCACCCGATCGGGAACCCCATCAGGAACTCGAATTGCTCGGGCGTAATTGGCAGGCCCCCAAAGGCCTCGACATAGCGCCTGCAACCCGGCCACTTCTGCATCGACGGC
>NZ_CAJCKW010000016.1 GCF_903970965.1 Aureimonas sp. ME7
CACGTCCACCTGCCGAAGTTTGGCGACGATCTCTTCCGGCTTGTGCTTCTTCTGTCCCATTCTCGTGTCCTCCATCAGCTCGAAAGCCTACTTCAGGGAGGACCACTTTTCAGGGGGCAGACCAATGGCCCAGGATGTTCTGGGCCCGTCCAATCCGGCTGGAAACCCAGCGATGTCCGCAGTTGGCGACGCAGCCGAAATTCAAGCGCGCAGGTTGGCGCGAGAGCGGCTTGGGGCAAAGCCGACCCGAGATCAAATTGCCGCATGTCGGAAGAAGGAAACGTTCCGCTCCCAATATGGAGCCGCGCACCCGAAAGTTCGTCTTCTCTACCGTTTGTGCAAGAGCTCCGGGTTGTAGCCGCCCCATTCTCGATCGAGTGAAACCTGACGCGTTGGTCGTTCGGATAATCGTAAGGGCTAGGCACCCGAAGCTTTGAAGCGGAGGTTGATCTTGGGTGGAAAGCTTCCATTCCGCTTGGGGCGCGAGCGCCGATAAGCGGGCGGAACGACAGTAGTGCGCGTCATCCCGTCCGCTATGCTGTCCGTTAAGCGAAGTAGTCCACCGTGACGCTGCCCGGCGCCACGCCCTGGAGGACGATAAAGGATCCGTTGGCGAGCGTGATCGCGGCATAGCCTTCGCTGGTCGAGGTGACGGTGTAAAGCTGCCCCCCGGTTTCGATCCGATCGCCCTGGGCAAGCTGGAAATCGGTGATGAAGTCGACCTCACCGGCCCCCACCACGAAGCGGTCCGCACCCGCCCCGCCACCGAGCACGTTCGCTCCCGGTCCACCGATGATGCGATCGTTGCCTGAGCCGCCGAGGATCGTGTCGTTGCCCACACCGCCGTAGACGGTGTTGGCTCCGGTGCCGCTCAGCACCACAACGTCGTCGCCGCCGTTGGCATAGACGGTGTTCGCCCCGTTGCCCTCGATGCGGATCGTGTCAGCCCCGTCGGCGGCATCGCCGTTGAAGGAGCCGCCATAGACGACGTTGTTGCCGTCGCCCCGGATGGTGATCACGTCGCCCGCGCCCGTGCCGCCGTAGACGGTGTTGGCGCCCGAACCGGTGATGATGACCTCGTCCGCGCCGAGGCCGGCATAAACGAGGTTGGGACCCGAGCCCTGGATCTCGATCCGGTCGCCGCCGCCGTTGCCGAACAGCGTGTTGGCGCCGTTGCCCACAATCAGGATGCGGTCGGCCCCATCGTTCGGATCGACGCTCGACGCGCCGCCGTAGACCGTGTTGGCGCCGTTGCCCCGGACTGTCAGGACGTCGCCACCGGGGCCGCCGCCGCCGATTAAGAGGTTGGCGGCGTTGTTGGTCACGTTCACCGTATCGGCACCCGCTCCGGCATAGACTGTGGCTGCCCCTTCGGCTGTATAACGGATCGTGTCGCCGCCGCCGTTACCCCAGACGGAGGCGGCGCCCCGGCCCGACACGATGATCGTATCCGCCCCGTCGTCCGGGTTGTCGGGTCCGGTGCCCCCATACAGAAACGCGACCTGGCCGAGACCCGGAGTGGCGGTGATCTGGTCGGCGCCCGCCCCGCCAAACAGGGTGTCGTTACCCGCGCCGCCGGTGATCGTGTCGTTGCCGGCCAAGCCGTCGATGCGCTCGGAGCCGGACGTCCCAGTCACCAGATCGGGGCCGGGGGTGATGGACGGCGTGGGGTCAGGCGTGGGCGGGGCGGCGGTCGTGTTGGTGACCGAGGTTTCTGTCAGGGTGGCGGCATCGTTGCCCGCCGCGTCCTGGATCGCAAAGGTGTTGTCGCTGGACGGATCCGGATCTGCATAGGCGACCGTCACGGTGGCCCCGGACGCAACGGCCGAGGCCAGCGTCAGCGTCACGGTCGTGCCTGAGGCAGAGACCGCGTCGACGGCGACGGGCACGCCGTTCGCCAGCACCGTGAAGGCGCTCGACCCGGCGCTGGTCGTGCTCAGCGCCTCGCCATAGGTCAGCGTCAGCGTCGCACCGTTCACTGTTGCCGAAGTGAACGTTGGACGCGTCGCGTCGATGGCATCCCCGGGTTGCGTGATTGGCGTGGTATAGGCCGTGTTTGCGTTTCCGGCTCGGTCGATAAGAACGACACTCGTTGGCAGGTCGGCGCTTGCGGCAATGTCTGTTCCTTCCTCCACGGTGAAGGTCGCCGTGTAGGTCGTGGCATCCAACTTCGTCAGGTTGCCGAGCGTCATGCCGGCGATCATCGAGCCTGTGCCCAGCGTATAAGTATCGGCGTCGCTCGTTGTCGTGATCGTCGCTGTCGCGGTGTCGCCGATCCGCAGCGGTGTGTTCGGTATTGAGATCGAGGAAACTGCCGGCGCGACTGTATCGATCACGACCGGCAGGGCGGTGGACGCCATGCTCACGTTGCCCGCCACATCCTCGGCGCGCACGATCAACGAATGGCTGCCGTCGGCGATCCGGGCGCTGGTTAGGTGCCAATCGCCAGACGCATCGGCAACGGTGCCGCCTAGGATGGTCGTCTTGCCTGCGCTGTCGGTGCCGTAGAGGAAGACCGCCGCGTCGGCCTCGGCCTTGCCGCTGAAGACGGGCTGGGCGACGGATGTGATGCCGTCGCTACTGGAGACGCCCTTGTCGCTCGCCTCGGCGAGGACCGGTGCGCCTGGCTGTGTTGGCGCCGTGGCATCGTAGGTGTAGGTCCGCGACAGAAGGGTGGCGTTGGCGTTGCCTGCAGCATCAACGACGCGCACCTGCAGCACACCGGTGCCGCCGATCGTCGCGCCCAGCGTCCAGTTCGTGTCGCCTGTGGCACTAACCGCGTCGCGCCAAGTGGTACCGCCATCGAACGAGACCTGCACCCGCTCGTCTGCCGCGAGCGGCGCGTCCAGGGTGCCGGTGACACTCTGCGCAGAGATCCGGGTGACCAGGTCCCCGGAGGCGCGTCCGCTGTCCGCGGAGAATTTCACCGTCGAAGGCGTGGCGGCTGGAACGGTGGTGTCGATGGTGAGCGCCAGCCCGGCCGAGGCGCCGCTCGTATTGCCCGCGGCATCGACAGCCTTAACCGTCAGCGTGTGTGCGCCATCTGCCAGCTTGCTGCTGGCAATCGACCAGTTGCCGCTCTGGTCGGCGAAGGTGGTGCCCAGCACGGTCGTCTCGTCACTGTCGTAAAGCGTCACGGCGGCGAAGGTCTCCGCCGTGCCGTTGATGACCGGTGTCGTGATGGAGGTGATGCCGTCACCGAGCGTGCCAGTATCGCTGGCGGCGTCGAGTACGGGGGCCGGCGGAGCGGCCGGCGCAAGGGCATCCACCGTAATCGCCAGGACGCCGGAGGACGCGCTCGCGTTCCCGGCAATGTCGACTGCCTTAGTGGTCAGGCTGTGCGCGCCCGCAGTAAGGGGGCTGCTCTTGATCGACCAGATACCGCCTGCGCCGGAGACAGCCGAGCCAAGGACCGTGGTGCCGTTGGTGTCGTAAAGCGTGACGGTCGTACCGACGTCCGCAGTGCCGGTGACGGTGGGTGTCGTGATGGAGGTGAGGCCATCGGTTGCGGAGACGCCGGTGTCCTGGCCTGCCGCCAGCGCGATGCCGCCGGGCGCAGCTGGCGCCGTGCGGTCTACGGTGATGGTGATCGTGCCGGCCACGCTCACGTTGCCCGCCGCGTCGGTGGACTTGACCGTCAGGGTCTGGGTGCCTTCGGGCAGCGGCGTGGAGGGAAGGATGGACCAAGTGCTCGACCCGCTGTTCGACGAGACTGTAGAACCCAGCACGGTGACGCCGTCGGCGGCGTACAGCTGGATGTTGGTGATTTTCTCCGCCGTACCGGTGAATGAGGGCAAAGACAGATTGGTGATGCCGTCGCTCGGGGACATGCCGGTGTCGCTGCCGGGGGCCAGCCTGATCGTGGGCGCGATAGGTGCGGTGGCGTCGATCTGCACCAGGCGAGAGCCCGACAGCGTGCTTGTGTTGCCCGCTAGGTCGACGCTGCGCGCCTGAACTTGGTAGGTTGCGTCTTCGAGCGTCGTGGTTGCCGAGGCCGTCCAGTTGCCGGTGCCATCGCTCTTGCCGGTGGCGACCAGAACGGTGGCCAACTGGCCTTTGCTGTTGGTGTAGGAGCCGTAGACCTCGATGGTGACGTTGGCCTCGCTCACGCCGCTGCCGGCGAAGGTCGGGGTGTTGATCTTGGTGATGCGGTCGGTGGTGCTCGTGCCGGTGTCGTTGCCGACCGCCAGTGCGGGAATGGCAGGCACGGCGGCCGGTGTGGTATCGATCGTCACCGCCAAGCCATCTGATGGCACGCTCAAGTTGCCTGCCAGATCCTCCGTTCTGATCGTGAGAGTATGGGCGCCCGACGTCAGCGTACTAGTGGTAATCGACCAGTCGCCCAGAGCGTCGGCGAGGGTGGCCCCAACACCTGTGGTGCCGTCGGTGTCGTAGAGATAGACAGCGGCATTAGCCTCGGCCTTTCCGGTGACGACCAGGCTGGTCAGGTTGGTGATGCCATCGGTGTTCGACGCCCCGGTATCGCTTGTGGTCGATAGCGTCGGTGCGGCAGATTTAGCCGGGGCGGCAGTGTCGACCACGACGGGCGTCGAGAAGCTGCCGTTGGAGGCTACGTTGCCGGCTAGGTCCACCACCCGCACCTGCAGCGTGCCGTTGGCTGGCAGCGTGACGCCGGAGCGGCTCCAACTGAGCCCGCTCAGCGTGGTGCTCTGCCAGCTTACACCACCGTCGACGGACAGCTCCACAGCATCTCCAGCAGCCGGAGCGGTGCTGAGCGTGCCGGAGACGGTATCGGTGGCGATGCGAGTGACGAAATCATTGCTGTCGCGGCCGCTATCGAGGTTCAACTTCACCGGTCCGAGCGTGATATCCGGCGCGGTGGTGTCGACCGTGATGTTGCGGGTTGTGGCAGTCGGGCTGATGTTGCCCGCCGCATCCTGTGCCCTGGCGCTCAGACGGTAGGTGCCTTCGGCCAGGATGCTGCTGGTGATGGACCAGTTGCCGCTGCCGTCGGCGGTGGTGTTGCCGAGCGCAGTGCTTGTGTCGAAGTCCAGCAACGTCACAGTCGCATTGGCCTCCGCCGTACCGGTGACGGTCGGCGTGGCGTCCGACGTGATGCCGTCGGTCGTGGACTTGCCCGTATCGCTGCCGGCTGCCAATGCGAGACCGGTCGGAGCGGCGGGTGCGGTAGTGTCAAGGACGATGTTCTTGCCGAACCCCAACGAACCTGGAGCACCTGGCGTCGGCAACGTGAGGACAGCGCTGACATTGGCGGCGTTCTTGATGGCTCCGCCGTTGAGACCAAGCGCACTGACCGAGTGGTAGTCGAGGTCCGCGCTGCTTGCGCCTGCCTGGACGGTGTAGTTGAACGTCAAGGTCGACGTCCCGCTACCGCCCGTGTAGTTGATGTAGCGGTCCACCGCGCCGGTCTCCAGGAAGAGTTGCGGCGTGCCGGTGACGGTGACCGCCTCACTGAAAGCGACCTGGATCGAGACGACGCTGCCCGCGCTGTAGGAGCCGTCGGCGGTGCTGGAGGAGACACCGGTAACCGTCGGTGCTGAAGAACTGCCCGAGGCTCGGACATCGGTGATCACCAAGTCCTGGAAGAGTGCGTAATTGTTGGAGGTGAGCACCACCTCCGTCACGTCATCGAAGTCGGTAAGGCCGGAAAAGGATTCCGCCGTGTCGGCGCCGACGGTGAACGTCTTCGATGAGGTGGCGCCGCCTTTGACGTAGAAGGCGGTGAGGGTGGTTTCCCGACCTTGCGTCCTGAAGCCCGTCAGGTCGAAGGTATAGCCCGGGGCGACCGAAATCGAAAAATCGGTGCCGCTGCCGAAGGCGCGGCTCGACAACGCATAAATGCCCGGTCCGATGCCTGTGGCATAACGCGGATCGCTGTCGGTCTGAATGTCCAGGTAGGAAGCCTGCTCATTGGTGACAGCCGATCCGGCCTGGAACGTGAAAACCCCGCCTTGGACGGCGCGAGTGAAAAAATTGTTGCTGTTGCCGTCGAAGTCTTCAGCGGAGTTTTCAACGAACGTAACGGTGTCTAGGGTTGATGCGAAACCGCTGAATTCCATCGAACGCTGCATCACGTCGGGCTCGGCGTATTCCAGCGTCCAGTTGCCGCCCAACATCGCTGCGCCGGTGGTGTCAACCGACGCGGCAATATCAGCGCCCGTCGCTTCACCGAGTGCTTTTACGAACGATGTACCCACATCTCCAGCGGCGACATCGCACCCGTACAGGAGCAAGTCGCCGCCCGCCTTCAGCGCGCTGCCGACGACTAGAAGATCTTCGGCCCTCTGCCCGAGCGCCGCTTCATCAAGCGCGAAGCTGCCGAGTTGAAGACTGCCACGACTGCCATGGGAGATGAGATGGATTGCGTCGTACTGCGTGTGCTCCCTCGCCCAGTCGGCAATTAGAGCGAGGCCGTCCCGCGTGGCGTCGAGGATGACAACTTCAGCGCCTGAACGAACGTTTGCTGCCAGATCCTGCCAGTTCGGGACGTTCGTTTCGATAAAGACGACTTCCCGACTTGCGAACGCGCTTGCAGAACCAATCATGCCTTGTCCCACCCTACGGACGTCGAGATCCCTGCGACACGGTCGCTTCGGATAAACAGGTACCATTCATGAAGGAGCGACAGACAGAGCAATCTTACACCAGCGGCGAAAAATCCGGCACCGTCTTCCTATTCCAGGTTGTGTTTGTTGAAGGGCTGCATTGCCATCGCGCAAGCGGGCTTGCCGCCTTCTCGCATCGCCATATGCAAGTAGGACGCTACAAGCATGATTCTGGTTTGATGACAAACGAGAGCGCTCTCCTTCGCTGGCTTTGAGTTTTGTCATCTTCGTCTTGCTTCGTCGCCTCTGCCAACAGCTTCTTCAAACGAGCGTTGTGACGAATGTTGATCAAGGATCGAAAGCGAATGGACCACTTAATCAACCCATTATTAGGTTGTTTGATTGAACGACTGCTTTCTAGCAAGCCGATCCCAAGCGATTTTGGCTTGAAAGGGTCGATAGCAGCTGGACCGCTTCGGAGCGTCCGCTTCCGCGACGTTGATCGGCTCGGCGGGGTGGGAAGGCGACTGTCCGCTTTCAAGTGCCATCGCCCAGAAAGCGGCCGTTCGCTTCGTGTTTCCATGATAGTGAAACATGGGTTCGCTGCGATGAACCCTATGCGTCGAGATAGGCCTGGATCGACGCGCCGAGGTGCTTGGCGACGAAGTCTCTATCGAGGTTCTGCGCCGGTTCGAAGGCGAGAACGTAGCGTGTCAGCGCCAACCCCAGCATCTGCGAGGCGATCAGGGCCGCCCGGGCAGGAACCGTTGCGGGATCACCGGTCCGGCTGATCGCCGCCACGAGCTGCTGCTCGAAGATCGCCGTCATTCGCGCGCGCGCGGCTTCCTGCGAAACGGCGGCTCGCAGCAGGGCCGGCAGTTCCTCGCCGCCGTTTTCCCAACGGTCCCAGAAATGGCGGACCAGCGTCACGCCGCGCTGGTCCACCGGGATTTCGTCGAGATTGGGGAGGCGGAGATCGAACGGCACCGCAGTCGCGAAGAGCGCTTCCTTCGAGCCATGGTAGCGCATGACCATCGAAGCGTGGATGTCGGCTTCGTCGGCGATTGCTCGAATGGTGGCGCGTTCATAGCCCACCCGAGCGAAGACGAGCCTTGCGGCGGCGGCGATACGCTCACGCGTGGCTTGCGAACGGGGCTGGCTCTTGGTCATGGCTCGCTCCAGTTATGCAAACGATTGTTTGCATCAACGACATCCCTTCGATATATATGCAAACATCTGTTTGCATTGGGAGGAGTGAATGGGTGCTCTGCCGCGACATTCCGACGTCGTCATCGCTGGGGCGGGTCCAACCGGACTGAGCCTAGCCCTGGCGCTGCACCATCAGGGTATCAGGCCGCTGCTTCTCGACCGGCGAGTGGACTGGCCGAACACCTCACGGGCCGGGGTGGTCCATGCTGGCACGCTTGAAGCGCTGGAGATGCTGGACGTCACCCCGGACCTTTTAAGGGAAGGCATCCGCGTCCCCACGTTTCGCATGCGTGACCATGACCGAGCGCTGATGACGGTGGACTTCTCCCACCTTCCGACGCGCTATCCGTTTGCGCTGATGTGCCCGCAAGATCGCACCGAGGCCATTCTGCGCGAGCGCCTCGCCATGCAAGGCGGTGTTATTACGGGCGACGCGAACGTCACATCGTCCCGTCGAACCCGTGATGGCATGGAGGTTACGGTCCAAACCAGCGAGAGCATCCAGACGATCACGGCGGATTGGCTGATCGCTTGCGACGGCGCGCACAGCACGGTGCGGGACACTACCGGGATCGCATTCGAGGGAGCCGGCTACGAGCAGGTGTTTGTGCTCGCCGACGTTCATATGACCTGGCCGCTGCCACGCACCGAAGTGAGCCTGTTTCTGTCCGACGACGGGCTCCTGGTGATCGCGCCCCTGCCAAACGATCGCTTCCGAATGGTGGCGACCGTTAATAAAGCCCCCAGCAAGCCCGACGTCGCCTTCATGCAGAAACTTCTGACGGGTCGCGGTCCCACGCATGATGCCCGGATCGACGGCGTGATCTGGAGTTCGCGGTTTCATGTGGCGCATCGTCGTGCGGCTCGCGTCGTCCAGGATCGTGTGATCCTATGCGGCGACGCGGCCCATGTTCACAGTCCCGCCGGCGGGCAGGGCATGAACCTTGGGATTCAGGACGCCGTTTCGCTCGCATGGCCTCTCGTCAGCGCCATGCGAGGCGGGAACCGCGGCGATGTGGAACGGTGGGCCGCTCGACGGGCGGAGATCGCCAAGAGCGTCATCTCCCTGACCGATCGGATGACGCGAGCGGCCAGCCTGCGATCCGGCTCGATGCAGGCCATGCGGAACCTAGCCCTCCAGCTTGCAGACCGCATGCCGGCGGTTCCGAAGGCACTGGCCGCTCAACTGGCGCAACTCGGGAAACGCTGACTGATCGGGGACGAACAGGTCCGCTTTCGGAGAAATAAAGGGCCGTAGCGAACGTCTTGGAAGGATCGATACTGGCCTGAGCTCGGTACGGTCCTGTGGCTCCGCCCTGTTTGGCCAAAGACATATGGCCGCGCTGAATGGGCTGCCTTGCGTCGACCCCCGCCATTGCTCAATTCCCACCGTGTCCCCTATACCGACGGAGCGCTTCGTTTACCTTACGACCGGAGGCTTCGTGCTCCATCAAACCTCCTCTGCTCTCGACCTCACACTCTGCGATCGCGAGCCGATCCATATTCCCGGCGCCATCCAGCCACATGGGTTGCTGCTCGTGGCCGATGCGCGAACCGGGCTGGTGGAAGCGGTCGCAGGCGATGTCGAGGATCGGCTCGTGCCAAGTTGGGTCGACGTGCCCTTGGCGGACCTGATCGGCCAGCCGTTCGATCCGGCCGCCTTGGCGGCGCGAGACGTCGTGGCGCTTGAGCCCGTGATCGGACAGCGCGAGACCTTCGACGTTTCGGCGCATCGGTCGGGTGACCGTATCCTGGTGGAACTTGAGCCCACAGAGGCGGCCGGCGAACGGCCGCTCGCCATGCTGGCGATGATGGAAACCGCAAGCCAGCGCTTCGAACGGGCGATCGGTCTCGGCGATCTCTACCGCGAGGCGGCCGAGGTGTTCCACGAGCTGACCGGCTACGACCGCGTGATGGTCTACCGCTTTCTGGAGGACGAGGCCGGCGTCGTGGTGGGCGAAGCGGATGCGGACGGCGTCGGCTCGTTCATGAACCACCACTTCCCGGCAGGCGACATTCCCCGTCAGGCGCGCGAGCTCTACATGCGCAACCGCATCCGGGTCATTCCGGATGTCGGCTACGAGCCGGCGCCGCTTCGCACGCAAGACGCATCGCTCCACCCCCTCGACCTCAGCGATGCCGCGCTGCGCAGCGTATCGCCGATCCATCTCCAGTACCTGCGCAACATGGAGGTCGCAGCCTCCGCTTCGGTCTCGATCGTCCAGGACGGCGTCCTGTGGGGCCTGATCGCCTGTCACAACCGGACGCCGCGGCGCCTGTCGCAGGCCGTGCGCATCGCGTGCCGGACGCTGGCCAGCGGCCTGTCGCGGCAGATCCGCGCCAAGGACGAGGCGGTTCTCTACCGCGAGCGTATCCGGCTGCGCTCGAGCGAGGACGCGGCCTGCGCCAAACTCGGACGCGACACGACGCTCGCCGAGTTCTTTCGGGAGGCGGGCCGGGATCTGTGTACGATGCTGTCTGCGGACGGTTTTGCCGCGATCCAGGGTGGCGACCTGTTCACTTATGGGCGTTGCCCGGACGCTTCCGCGATCCACGAACTCGGCTCCCATGCGCGCCGCACCGTGTCCCATACGCCCGCCGCCACCGACCGCCTATCGGAACAACTGCTGGAGGCGGGGCGCTACCGCGAGGCGGCAAGCGGGCTCCTTTCCGTCGTCATGTCGACCGAGGTTCCAACGATCCTTCTGTGGTTTCGAGCTGAGAAGCTCGAGGTCGTCAACTGGGCCGGGAACCCGCACAAGGACGTCGCGGCGGATCCGAATGCCATCCTCACCCCGCGCTCGTCCTTCGAGGATTGGAGCGAGACCGTGCGCGGACGCTCGAGGCCGTGGTCGCTGGCCGAAATCGAATCCGCCGGACGCCTCGTGCGTCTCCTGCGCGAGGAGCGCGGCACGCAGCGCCTTCGTACGCTGAACGAGGAATTGGCCGTCACCATCCGCGAGAACGAGGCGCTGATCGGGCAGAAGGACTTCCTTCTGAAGGAGGTCAATCACCGGGTCCAGAACAGCCTCCAACTGGTGATGACCTTCCTGCGCATGCAGGCGCTGGAAGCGTCGGGCAGCGAAGCGGTGGCGCATCTGGCGGAAGCGCAGCGCCGCATCGGCGCGGTCTCGCTCGTGCATCGCCGGCTCTACAACGGCGCCAGCGTCGAGGTGGTGGACCTTGCCCGCTATCTCGAGGAACTGGTCGAGGAACTGGCGTCCTCGCTCGCGGACGGCTGGCGCGAGCACATCCATTTCGACCTCGTGCCGGTCCTGATCTCGGCCGACCGGGCCGTTCCGGTCGGGCTGATCGTGACCGAGCTCGTGATCAACGCCAGCAAGTACGCCTACGAGGGCAAGGCCGGACCGCTGGCCATCGCACTGGAGCAGCACCACGACCGCTTCCGCCTGATCGTCGCCGACCGCGGACCGGGCAAGGGAACCAGCGTGAAGGGTACGGGCTTCGGCTCGCGGATGCTGAACGCGGTGGTCGGCCAGATCGGCGGAACACTGGAGAACCACGACAACCGGCCCGGACTGCGCACGACCGTGTTGGCGCCAGTCACGATGAACTGGTCCTGACGTCTGCCCGGCGCCTTTCCGACACGGTTTCTTCAAGGCGGCTTCGCACGCGTCGGCTAACCGTGATGGCGGGAGCGGGGATGGTCCGGGGCTGGGATCGTGGTAGCCCGACCTCCGGTGTCACGTATGGGTTGCCAGATTGGTCGGCGACATAGTTTCGCGCCTTCTAGCCGCGTCAAAGTACGGCGCCCTGTCCGTGCTAAACGGCTCGATCGCGCTGAGTTGAACATTAGAGCCGCAGGGCGGTGAGCCGTGTCTGCGATTTCATTGGAGCGAGATGGGCGGCCCGCCTGTCGTCACGCCGAAGCGTCGCGGCTTCGGCTCGCGTGTCGTGGAAAGCCTATTGGAAGCGGAAATCAGTGACCGCGCCAAGTTCAGCTTCCGACTCGCAGGCTTCGCCTACGAAGTAGTCGCACCACTTGCCGGGCTTGTCGAGGAACCACGCTGAGATGGTGCAAAGGGGCTGTTCGCTTTCAGAAAGTTGAGTTCTTCCAATCAACGGCTGATACGGGTCCAGGCTGTGTCAAAATGTCGTGGCTGGTTGTTGTTCGGTGTTTTGGGACTGAGGGACTGGCTGAACCTCTAGAGAAGGCGCCTTGCGGCTGCGTTTTTCGATCATCGCAGGGTAGAAAAATCCAGTCGGTTTCCGTGATCGTGTGGCTTGAGAGGCCGTAGCCGCCGTCTCAGCCTGCGATTGCGGCAAGAAGCCCCTTGCTTCCCATGATGTTGAGAACGCGCGTCAGATTGTAGGCCGGAACCTGGAGCACCATCTCGGCCGACACACGCGGCAGCGTTCGGGTTAGGAAGTGGGTGGCGCCGATCCGCTCCTTCAGCGTGCCGAATGGATGCTCGACCGTTTCGCGCCGCACTCGTATGGCCTGCGGATCGGCATCGAGCCGGCGCTGAACGCTTTCCAGGAGGTGCTCGTGCTCCCAGCGCGTGACGCGCCGCTCCCTGCCCGTCGTGCGATCCGTCTTTAGCGGGCAGGCCTGACAGGCGTTCGTCCAGTAGCGGCTGAGCCTCATGCCGTTCTCGAGCGTCGTGTATCGGCAAGGAAGCGTCTCGCCCGCCGGGCAGTGGTAGGCGTTCTTGCCGGGGCGGAACAGACAGTCTTCCTTGTCGAAGCGTCCCGCCGTCTTGGCGCCGGACGTCATCGGGCGTGGCAGCGTGACGGCGATGCCGGCGCGCTCGCAGGCCGGGATCTGCTCGCCGGAGTAGTAACCGCGGTCGGCCACGGGATCGAGCCAATTGACCTGAAGCGCCTGTTTGGCCTTCTGCGCCATGCCGTTGAGTTGCGCTTGGCCCAACCCTGCGTTGGTGACTTCCTGTGCCACGATCAGATGGTGCTCGGTGTCGACCGCCACGTGGACGTTGGCGCCTAACCATGCCCGAACCGCGTCCACTGGTTGCCATCGAGCGGGCATCCGGATCGGTCACAGAGACCTGCTGACCGAGTGTTGCCGCCATCTGCGCCTCCAATCCGGCGAGGCGCACCATCTCCTGGCCGAGGCGGGCGATCTTCTCGTTCAACCGAGCGACCCAGGCGGCGAGTTCCGGCGTCGGCTCCTGACGGTCTCCCGTGTCGATCTGGGCAGGATAGAGTGAGGCGCTCTCCTCAATCTGCTCGCGGCGCCGCTCGAGCTTGGCCTTAATGACGTTGTGGTCGCGGTTGTTGACTGCCTTGAACTTCGAGCCGAGGACAGCGGCCTGCCTATGCCTCTTTGGACAGAACGGATGAAACTATGCCATCTGCTCGTCCGTCAGCCAGTACGGATCGCTCATATCCAGTCCTCCGGACGGAGACTGGATCAGGCGCTGCCTCCCAAATCAATGGGTTTTGAGTCTATAATGCCCGCTTGTGAATGCCTTGCCAGGACGCGATGTAGCCTGATAACACGGCCATGATATGCCGTTTTTGTACGCCGCAAGTCGTCAGCGTCGACGTTGTGGGAACGCCCTGACGACGTTGTCATCGTTGTTCCGAACAGTTCTGCTGGTCGCAGCGTCGCCCGTCCGGAAGCGCTCCAACAGCTTGTTCAGGACGGCAGCTTCGCCAGCGAGCTCGTTGCTGGCGGCCGTCGATTCCTCGACCATGGCGGCGTTGCGTTGGGTCGTCTGATCGAGCGCGCCGATCGCGACGTTCACCTCTGCCAAGCTGCTCGCCTGTCCTTTCGCCGTTGCGACGATCGCCAGGACATGGCGGTTCACCTCCGCAATCCGCTCAACGATGGTATGCAACTCCGCTCCTGTCTTACCGACAAGGGCGACGCCGGTCCCGATCTGGGCGTTTGAAAGGGTGATGAGGTCTCTGATCTCCTTCGCGGCGTCCGCCGAGCGCTGCGCGAGACCGCGCACCTCCTGCGCGACGACAGCGAAGCCGCGCCCCGCGTCCCCGGCGCGCGCCGCTTCGATGCCGGCATTCAGGGCGAGGAGGTTTGTCTGGAAGGCGATCTCGTCGATCATCGCGATGATCTTACCGATCCGGCTTGAGGACTGCTCGATCCCGTGCATCGCCTCAATAGCCTTGGCGACGATCGAACTGGAATGTTCGGCCTCCGCCTTCGTCCGCTCCACGAGCGTGCCGGCTTCACCGGCTCGGCGGCTGGCCTCGCCGACCCCGGCCGTGATCTCCGATAGGGCGGCCGAGGTTTCCTCGAGGGCGGCGGCCTGCTGCTCGGTTCGATGTGCCAGATCGTCCGCCGCCATGCGGATTTGTGCGCTGCCTGCCTCGATCCCGTCCGCGTTCGCGCGCACGGTCCGCAGCGCGTGCCGCAGCGTTTCCACCGATGCGTTGAAGCTGGTGCGCAGCGGCTCCAAAGCTGCTGCGAACGGCGTTGGGAGCCTTTGTTCCAAATCGCCTTCCGCGAGCTTAGCAAGGCTCGATCCGAGTTTCTGGACGGCGACGACGCGCGCTGTCACATCGGTCGCGAACTTCACGATTCTGACGACCTCACCGTTCAGGTTGAAGATCGGATTGTATGACGCCTGAATCCAGACCTCACGCCCATTCTTACCAATTCGCTTGAACTCGTCGGCAATGAACTCCCCGGCGCGAAGCCGCTCCCAGAACGTCTCGTAGGCTCCAGAACGGCCTTCTTCCGGGCAGACGAACATACGGTGGCGCCGTCCGACGATCTCCTCGCTTCCATACCCCATTGCGTCAAGGAAGTTCGAGTTCGCCGCGAGGATCTCTCCATTCGGCGTGAACTCGATTATGGCTTGGGCGCGCGACACAGCAGCGAGTTTGCCAGCGATCCCGATCGCCTCGAACTTGGCTGCGGTAACGTCGGCGGCGAACTTCACCACCTTGTAGACCGTACCGTTGCGGTTCCGGACAGCGTTGTAGCTCGCCTGGATCCAGACCTCGCGTCCGCCCTTGCCGAAGCGGCGGAACTCGCCGGAGATGGATTCACCGGCTGCGAGCCGGTCCCAGAATGCGTGGTACTCGCTGGACCGGCCGTCCACGGCATCGACGAACATGCGATGATGCCGTCCCACGATTTCATCGGCCGCGTAGCCGAGCGTCCGGCAAAAGTTCGCGTTCGCCGACAAGATCGTACCGCTTGGATCGAACTCGATGATGGCCAAAGACTGCCCAACCGCCGCGAGTACGTTGGCGGTATCGGACGGGAAGAAAGAAAGCATCGGCACACGTAGGAAGCGAGTTACTGGGATCGATGCTTAGAAACGGGTAAGGCAGAACTTCGATCCCACGTATGCGATTTAGAGCTAACGAACCCTTTCCTCGTAGAATGGCGATTGCGCTTGGGTGCATACATCCGCCCAACCGTCCGACAACTATCAACGAACGACCGCTTCCAGAGTTTTCAGCGTATCCGCCGAATGTCTCAAAAGGGTCCTGGCTGTGTCGAAACGTCGAGCCCGGATGATGTTTGACGTTTTGGGACCGACCGGATGACTGGACATCGAGAGGCAGCGCTTTGTGGCTGCGTGTTGTGCTCATCGCGGGACAGGATGCGGTCGGCTCGCGCGATCGAATGAACCAGGGCGCCGTGGCCGCCTGGTCAGGCCCTCATCGCAGCGAGCAGCCTCTTGCTTCCCATGATGTTGATGACACGGGTCAGATTGTAGGCCAGGACCTGGAGCGCCATCTCAGTCGACACGCGCGGCAGCGTCCGAGTTAGGAAATGGGTGGCGCCCATTCGCGCCTTCAACGTGCCGAACGGATGCTCGACCGTCTCGCGCCGCACCCGCATGGCCTGAGGATCCGCATCGAGCCGACGCTGCACGGTCTCCAGGACGTCTTCGTGTTCCCAGCGCGTGACGCGCCGCTCCTTGCCGGTCGTGCAGTCCGCCTTCAGCGGGCAAGCCTGACAGGCATTCGTCCAGTAGCGGCTGGCCGACTGGATCGGCGAGCAAGCGGGAACGGGTGCGGAAGCGGGTGCAGGGGAAGGGGAGGGCGCTCGAATCGGGACGATCGAGACGCTCGTGGCCCGTTGTGCGAACCTAGCGAGCGATCTGGAGCGGGGCACACCCTCGCAAAAGCGTGCGGCTGTCCTTGCCGTGTTGCGACAGACCGTGATCGAGCGCCACGCGATCTGGATCACGTTGGTACCGGCGCGCCAGCTCTTGGCACCAACCGAGCCGGATACGGTGGGCAATGCGACCGTTGCCCATCCCAGGAGCCAAGGGGACGAGGGGCGCAACAAAGGGCGCGATGGCGAACTGACGCTGCACCTGTCCGTCACGTTGACCCGGCGCGGTGTCGAGACCAAGCTGGTTCTGGCCAATAGCTCGACAGCCCGATCGCCCGAGCCCGACCGATCGCTAATCAAGGCGTTGGCCCGGGCGCACGTCTGGTGGGGTGATCTCGCTAGCGGACGCATCGCCTCGATCGGGGCGCTTGCCGCGCGCGAGGGCGTCACCGACCGCTACGTCTCGCACGTTCTCGATCTCGCATTCCTCGCCCCCCGCATTGTGGACGCCATCCTTACCGGCACCCAGCCCGCAACGCTGAACGCCAAGGCCCTGACACTGGGACCCGACCTGCCCCTGCATTGGCAGGGGCAAGTCGATGCGCTGGGTGTTCCGCTCGGGATACAACCGGCACAATCGGCACCACGGTGATCGGGGAAGATGTGACAACGAGGCTTGAGCGTGCCGGTCGCCAACCCAGCGAACGCTTCAGGTGGAATAGGCCGCTTTGCGCTCATAGCGGACGGCAAGGCGGCGGAAGCGGGCGAGCCAGGCGAAGGCCCGCTCCACCACCCAGCGGTGGCGCCCAAGTTTCTGGCCACTTTCGCTGCCACGGTGAGCGATGCGGGGCGTGACCGAGCGAGTGCGGCATTCCCGGTGGCAGCGCTCGTAGTCGTAACCTTTGTCGGCATGAAGTTTGGCGGCGCGACGCCGAGGTCGACCGCCCCCGCGCCACACACTAGGAACGGCGTTCAGGGTCAGCGCCAGTATCATGCTGTCGTGCAGGTCGGCGCCCGACAGCGTCACGCCGAGCGGCGTGCCCTCCCGGTCGACCACAAGATGTCGCTTCGAGCCCGGTTTGCCACGATCCGTCGGGTTCGGACGGGTCTGTGATCCCTTCGTTTGGCCGCAACGCTCGCACTGTCCAGGAAGCAGCGGCTCCAATCGAGGCGTTCAGCATCAGCCAACCGCTCCAGAAGCCAAGCGGTGCAGCCGACCCCAGACCCGCGGCCGCCCGTCAGCTAGGCAAGCGCCGCAAGCACGTCATGCCTGAGCAACCGATCTCAGCGGGCAACATCTCTTAAGGAATGCCCGACCGCAGAACGAACACGATCCGGCCCAGCGCGGCCCGGTCTTCGCGACGTGGGCGCTTGCCTTTCGGTCGAAACAGCAGCGGTGGCAACAGGGGCGCAATCGACGCCCACAAATCTCGCAAACGAGAGGTCTTCCCATCCCCCTCAGCGTGCTAAACGCGATTTTGTTAGGCGCTCTAAGACTTAGACGGCCGCAGATCACTCGGTCCGCGAAAGGCACATCCAAAACGTATCAGCAACTTGCTAGGGAACCACGCGCCGTCATCGACCGTAGATCGATGACGAAACCGCGAGTTGGGAAACGCCTGTTCGCGAGCCTCTCTCGCCGTGGGTCATATTGGGAGACGTCCGTTGAGAACCCTCACGATCACTGCCTTGATTCTCTCATCTCTGACGTTTGCAGGATGCCAATCGGCAAGCCCCGAGCGCGTGGTGCCTACAGGGGCGAATACGACTCCTTCCGGCGGCATCGTACCAGGACAGATACCTGAATAGGGCAGCCGTATTCCCTGGGCCTACGGACTGCGAATTATAGAGATCGCCTTGCCACACGGATGCGCCCCGACGGAGGTTCGTCCTAGCTATATTGGCGCCAGCTGCACTGCGACCGGTTCTCGGACTCACCTTGTACGGGATATCTGAACGCGCCAAGCGGAACGGCCGCCCAAGCCCGAAAGAAGTCGTGGTGGATGAGAACTTTGGGATTCAAGTAAAGACCACCGGCCAATCGCGACTTCCTCGTCCGCGTCCCCACTCCACATCCCGCTGACCACGATAACCGGAGCGATCGCACGTGAGCGTCGGCCTTCTCGCCCTTCTCGACGATGTCGTCGCTCTGACGAAAGTCGCCGCCGCTTCGCTGGACGACGTCGCCGCGCTGACGGCCAAGGCGGGTACCAAGGCGGCCGGCGTCGTGATCGACGATGCCGCCGTGACGCCCCGCTACGTCGTCGGGTTCACCCCCGATCGCGAACTGCCCATCGTCTGGCGCATCGCGCGTGGATCGATCTTCAACAAGATCGTTATCCTGTTGCCGATCGCCCTTCTGCTGCAGGCCTTCGCGCCCTGGGCGATCACGCCGCTCCTACTCGTGGGCGGTCTTTACCTGGCCTACGAAGGCGCCGAGAAGGTGTTCGAAATGATCGTGCCGCACGAAGCGCACGGCCACGACGCAGGCGCCGAACCTGTACCCACGGATGCCGCGACGTTCGAGAACGAGCGCGTTGCCAGCGCCATCCGTACCGATTTCATCCTGTCCGCCGAGATCATGGCGATCACGCTCGCCAGCCTGGACGCCGCGTCGATCTGGCTGCAGGCGATCATCATGGCGCTTGTCGCGATCGGCATCACGGCCGCCGTCTACGGCGCCGTGGCTCTGATCGTGAAGGCGGATGACGCAGGGCTTGCGCTGGCCCAGCGCGGCACTGGCCCTTTGGCGGCTTTTGGCCGGGGCCTCGTGCGCGGCATGCCGGTGTTTCTCAAGACGCTGGCGATGGTGGGAACGGCCGCCATGGTGTGGGTCGGCGGCGGGATCATCGTTCATAGCTTGGCGGCTTACGGCTACGAAGGGCCGGAGCATTGGATCCACGATCTCGCCGTCGGTGCCGGCGAGGCCGCTCCCGCGGTGGCCGGGGCTGTCGAGTGGATCGTGACGGCTGTCGGATCCGGCCTTCTAGGGCTCGTCGTCGGCTTTGCCTTGATTCCGATCGTCGGCAATGTCGTGGTGCCACTCATGTCGACCTTCAAGCGAAGCCGCAGCACCGCCAAAAACGTCTGACAGCCCCGCTTTTTACTATCGCCGAGGTGGTGGGCAGATCGCTCGAGCCGTCGACCTCTACGCGACCAACTTCCCGGCTAGCTCCTGCTGGTACCCCAACGGGCCAAACAGAACGGCAACCTACGCCCGAAAAAGTCGAGGTCTGCGAGTGGTCTACCCCCCCTGAAAGGTGGTCGTCCCTGACATAGGCGTTCGAGCCGCTGGGGGTGTTGAGAATGATGCAGAACAAGCACAAGCAGGAAGAGATTGTCGCAAATTTGCGGCGGGTGGACGTGTTGCTGGCGCAAAGCCGTCCGGTGGCGGACGCGATCCGGGCGATCAGCTTAACGTCGTTCCCCTGCTACCGGAGGCGCAAAGAGTCCGGTGGAATGAACTTCGATCAAGGCAAACGGCTACCCAAGCCATCACAGATCCTCAATCGTCGTTCGTGCGAAACGATAGCATGTAAAAATAAACGAAAGGGTTCAAGGAAACGGGATCCGAGTGGGGTATTGATGGCGTCCAGCTATATCGCTGTGAAGCTGAGACTACATTTCAATCGTCGTTCATCACGTCGAGTTCGTTTGGCCGGTGACCCTCGTCGTGCCAACCGGACTGGTCGCGGAGCCACAAGCCGGTCAAAAGCGCAAATTATGCTAATATTAGGAAGTCGTCGACGAGTGTTTCGCGCGGTTGAAAACGCGGTCTTGGATACATCGGCGGCATACCTCACCGACGGGTCTGAACATCCGGCTAAAGCATGTCTCTTCTACCGGTGCTGAGCCGGCCCTTGGAGACCGGGTGGCGGCGTCGCGTCATCCGCGTCGGGATCGCGACCTTGTATGCGGTCGAGCTGTCGCATGATGGGCGTGACGGTTAGCCCGTGCATGAGGATCGAGACAAGGATCACCAGCCCGACGATCGCCCACAGCCGCTCCGTGTCCGGCACACCGTCCATGTGGTTCAGGCCGTAGGCGAGATAGTAGACAGAGCCGACACCCCGAATGCCGAAGAAGGCCAGCGTCAAACGCTCGCTCCAGTCGGCACGGTGACCCAGCAATCCGAGAAGGCCGGTCACGGGTCGGATGACCAGCAGAATCGCCAGCACTGCTACCACGTCGCGCCAACCGAGCGGCGCCAGTAGCCCGCTCACGATCGCCCCACCGAATAGGAGCAGCAGAACCATCATGGCAATGCGCTCGATCTGCTCGGTCAGCTCGTGCATGTGGACCTGGAAATCGTGGTCCCGGTTGGCATGGCGGAACGTCAGGGCGGTGACGAACACGGCCAGGAACCCGTAGCAGTGGATGATCTCGCTGAAGCCGTAGGACACGAAGGTCGCAGACAGAGCGATCAACCCGTCGCCGGTCTTGGCGAGCTTGGTCTTAGCTGGCACATGGAATGTCAGCCAGCCGAACAGGCGGCCGATGCCATAGCCTGCCGCCGTGCCGGCTGCGATCTCCCAGACGACGTTGTACGTCAGCCATTCGCGCAACCATGGCTCGCCCGTGCGAGAGGCCGCCCATAGAACGATCGCGAGATGCACGAAGGGAAAGGCGAAGCCGTCGTTGAGCCCAGCTTCGGAGGTCAGGCCGAAGCGCACCTCATCTTCCTCCCCCGTCTTGGGCGGCCCAACTTGCACATCGGCTGCGAGAACCGGATCGGTAGGTGCCAGCGAGGCTCCTAAAAGCAAAGCGACCGTCCAGGATAGGCCGATCCACAACCCCGCAATTAAGGTGATTGCCACAATGCCCAGCGGCATGGTGATCGCAATCAGCCTCCAACTGACGGACCAGGGCCGGAAGCCGAAGACGCGGTCAATCTTCAGACCGGCGCCCATCAGCGCGATGATTACCACGAACTCCGAGAAGCGCTCGGCAATCTCAGGATGATGCATGGGCAGCGGGCGAAGCGTGACAGCCGGCAGGGCGAAGATAGCCGCGCCCAAGCCGATGCATACGATCGGCAGCGACAGCGGCAGCCGCTTCAATGCGAGCGGGAGCCAAGCGACAAGCGCGATCAGTAGACCCGCACCGGTAAGGACGAGGATATAAGGGTCGGGAGCCCATTCTAGTGAGAGGTTCATTCGCGCATGGCCCCGCGATCATACGGAATGAGGCCGCGCATTCGAGGCGGCCCCGTCCTCATCCCGATCAGACGCTGCCGGGAATGCCCGGCACCGACGGACCCGGCCGCGTCGGATCTGGCTCGCCTGCGGGGTTCGGTTCGACCGGTTTGGTAGGCAGATCGTTGCCAATGCCCGGACCGCCGTCAGGCCGGCCGATTGCGTCGTTGTCGCCTTGGCCGGGCAGAATGGGTTCAGGCAGGTCCTGCCCTGGCTGGTTGATCGTGTTCGACATCGTTGTCTCCTTCTCTTCAAAGATGACGCCCGGTAATGTCGTTGGTTCCTATGGTGTCGGCCTGAATGTCGTTCGCCGCACCGAGACCATCGGACCACGCCGAGATCTTGCGAAGCAAAAGGCGATGCTAGTGGCAGTGCGGCGATATTGACCCCGCCCAACCGCCGTGCACCCTTCCAGCGTGTGACGGTTCGAGAGTGGCAATGATTCGTATCCTTCTTGCGGCCAGTTGTCTTTGGACGGCTTCGGCCGGCGTCGCGTCTGCGCAAAGCGTGCCGGTCATGGTGGGCGGCGAAGCCGAATGGGATGCCTGCGGCGGGGTCGGGCGCGTCGTCAATCTCGACCCGAAGGGCGACAACTTCTTGTCGATGCGCGCCGGCCCTGGCGGCAAACACCGCGAAGTGATCCGTCTGGGGCCGCACGAGCGGTATCTCTACATGTGCGACGAGCGTGGATCCTGGATCGGGATCGTTCTGGGCGGCGGGGCGGCCGGGCGATCCGGCTGCGGTGTGATGGAGCCGATCGAGCGCCGCCAGGCTTACCGTGGGCCATGCATGTCCGGCTGGGTGCATCGCCGCTACGTGGAGCTTTACGCAGGATGAAACGCGCAACCCTTGCCCCTCGCTTCGCGATCGTTGCGTCTCCATCCCTTGCCGCGGATATCGAGGACTACGTCGGCAAATGGGATGGGGTCGGCGAGGGCTTGATAGGCGCCGACATCCGGCGGGGCCGGGCAAAGCCGGATTGGGTCGTCATCGCAGACGAGTGCAGCGAGCATGCGCTGTAGGAGGCGGCGGGCTCGGTCGGCCTGTCGCTGTTCGACCGCCAGCCCGAGGTGACGTACATGCGCAAGGTGTCGCTGGAGAAGGTCGCATGAACCCCACACCGCCGATCCGGTCACTGTTGACCAAGGACATGATCTGGAAATTCGCGCTCGCTCTCGTCGGATGCGTGGCGACGGGCTTCATCATCGAGGAAATCGTCGGCGGTGCGATTGGATGGTCGATTTGCGGGGCGGTTCTGGCTGCCACCTGCTATCCGCTGTTCAAGACGCTGTTCGAACGTCGAGGGATGAAGCTCGGGCGGTGACGTCCCGTCATGAGTAGCCAAGCGAGCGCAACATCACGTCCGTCGCGAAGAAGCCAGCGAAGGCTGCGACGGCGACCACCGCAAACAGTGCCCATCCGACGGGCGTCAGGGTCTGGCGTTCCACATCGCGGTAAGGGTAGCGTCCACCCGTTGCGAGAAAGAAGACTCCGAACACGGCGCAGAGCGCGACGAGGACCGAAATGCGCGGCACCCAAAGGACCGTCTCGACGCCGATCTGCGCGTCTTGAAGCGGCGACCAGATCCCGAGCCAGAACGCACCAGCGGCGATGGCGAGGCACACTAGGCCGCCGAGGCGATAACGAGTGTCGGTCACGGCGTTGCCCTTACAGGTACCAGATGACGAGGAGGCAAGCGGTCATGAAGGTCCCCCAAAGCATCCAGCGCGTGTTGGTTGTCATACGTGTCTCCGACTGTCTTCCCGTTTCGTACCGAACCGGTCCACGTGCTCGACCGCTTCCATCAACGAAACGACCCGGTTCGGCACATGCGCGCTCCAAACCGAATCATTGCCGTTCATGTTGAAGGGAATAGACGACGCTCGTCAGCATTCAATCAGGACTCCGTACGGGCTAGTAAGTGCCCGACACCTCGCTATTCGTCGAGTATGTAACCCCTTCGACGACGATCGGCATGCCGTCCGCGTAGCCGTCCCGGTAAGGCTCGCCCAAATCGGCTCCAAAATCATTCGCGGCCTGATGGGCGACGGCCTCGGCCGAGTTGCTCCAGTAGGCGTCCGGCGTGGCATTCTGATCCAAACCACCGGGCAGCACCTGGTGCGCGAACTCTGACCCCAGTGCGGCGGCGGGACTGATGACGTCGCCGTCGGAGAGTTGAAGACCGACATCCGGGTTCCAGACGACGCCCGACCCGTCCGGCAGCGCTTGGTCGGCATAGAGGTCAGAGTGGTCGAAGAACACGTCGCCACCTACTGCCGCGTCGACAATGTCGGTCGCGTAGTCCGAACCTTGGAGGTGCAGGAGCGCGAGCTCCAGGTTGTTGGCGTCCTGCGTGGTCGCATCGTGCATGTCGAAATCGTTGGCGTTGGTGCGTTCATTGCCCCACGTCACGTCGGCCTGCTTCGTCGTGTTCTGGCTAGCCATGGATGTTCACCTGCGTCTAGGTCGTTCGCTGAATGGGTAAGGGCGGCAGTCGGAAGCTGCCTGTCCATCACGCCGTGGTTTACGGTCCGATCAAGCCCAGTCGAAGCCGCCTGAATCCGCGCTGGAAGACGATGCGAACTCATTGGGATCGAGCTGTCCGTAGCCCGGTCCGAACTCGTTCGGATCCTGCTGGCCATAAGCGGGGCCGAACTCAGCTGGATCGAGCTGTCCGTAGCCGACGCTGCTGGTGGATGCGACACCGCTGGTGTCGATCGTATCGCTGGAACCGTAGGACGACGCGGCGTAGGTCTCGGTCGGCGAGACCGAATTTGCATTCTCGAAGATCTGCTGCGGCGTGGTTGGATTGGCGAGATTGAAGGTGTCACTGGGACTGGGAAAGTAGGCCATAGGAAACTCCTTTAGGGTAACGCCCCCGACCTGGGCGAAACCGCAAATGCGGAGATGAAGTCAGGTGAGAGGACGTTCCATTCGTAGACGACAATGCCGGAAGATGTATTCGACATACTCGGCAGTACGTCGGCTTTGAGTGTTCCGCTCGTTGCAGACCGAAGGCTAACAATCGATTTTGGTTTGTAAAACTGTTTGTCTACGTCTAGATTGACCGGCCTAAGCTGTTCGATCGACAATGTTTTCTCGAACGTCGCACAAACGCATCAAGTCAGCGTTGCCACGCCCTTGCCGCTTTCCGGCGCGTTTTCCGATGGCAACGAAGCGGTGGGCGCGACGTTGATCTGTCATGAGCCGCGACCTTCCCGAACTGCCCGACGATGCCTTTATGAAAGTCGACCCCTCCGACGACGCGTTGTTCTACGAACCTGCGCGTTTGGTGACACATATCGATGAGAGTGCGTCGGCAGCCCTGATGCAGTTCTACGCGAGCCTCCTACCGAGAGACGGCGCTGTTCTCGATCTGATGTCGAGTTGGGTCAGTCACTTGCCGTATGATCTGACACTCAGCGAGGTCGTCGGTCATGGCATGAATGAGAAGGAACTTGCCGCCAACCCTCGGCTCGATCGGTGGTTCGTCCAGAATCTGAACGACGACGTCACCCTACCCCTCGCCGATGAGAGCTTCGATGCCGTTCTGTGCTGCGTCGGGGTGCAGTACCTCCAGGAGCCCGTCGGCGTATTCGGCGAGGTAAGACGTGTGCTCCGCCCGGGCGGCGTCGTTGCAGTGAGCTTCTCGAACCGCTGTTTTCCAACCAAGGCGATCGCCGTCTGGCGCGCGCTCGATGCGAGCGGGCATGCCGCGCTAGTGCGCCTCTACCTAGAGCGTGCGGGTTTTGACGGTGTGGAAGCGTCGGTATTGTGCGACGGCAGTGCGGGTGATCCTCTGATCTGCGTTGTCGGACGCAAATAAGTTGGAACCTTCGTGTCGCTCAACGGACGGAGGCATCGATCATTCACCTCGTGACAGGCCGGCGGATCGCGGTCCTTTGTCTCCTTGCGGTACTTATCATCGCCGCGGCGAGCTATCGTTGCCTCAATACGATGCCAGTCGGCTCGGGCGAGACGCGTGCTTCACGCGATGGGCGCTTCTCCGCCTCGATCACTGGTTGGTCGGCGCGTGCCTTCTTTACCGGGACGCCGCATCGTTGGTTCGAGTACCGGGTTGACGGGCCGGGCCTGCACCACGAGCTGACCGGCAACCCTATCGCCGGACCCTACTTCGGCTCGCGCTCATCACATCGCGTAATCTTCTGGAGTGACGACGCGGCATACGTCGAGTTCGTGTTCCCGGACACGACCCTACGCCTGACTACGAAGGCCGGCAGTCCATGCCACCTATCGGCTGGCCATCCATGCTAGGCACACTACGTGATGCGGGGAAATGGACAGGGAGCGATGCGACGGACGCCGAGGTCCTTCCTGTACACGCCGCCATCCCTGACAATTCCGGTATTCGGGGCGAGCGCGCTCGATGCGAGCGAAGCGTCCATCGGCGTCGCCCGGCAGGAGTCGGATGGGACCCTGGTGCTTCAGTTCCGGGCCGAAACGTGTCGAAAGCTGCCTGCTACCCCTCACTGAATTCTGCCGGAAGCTCGCCAAAGCGCGCCAGCACGATCGGCTCTTCCAGTACTTCGCCGGTGTCGGTGTCGACCGTCTGCTGGATCGCGACGACACCCGCGATACGTGGTGCATCGCGCTCGGCGCGACCGGCGGCTTCCTGGGCCGTCTTGAAGTCCATCTGCCGACCGGCAACGAGCCGCTTGCCGCTCTTCTCGAACTGCTGGACGATGTAAAGGGTCTTGGCGGGCATGGCGGGCTTCCTATCCGTCGTGTTTAGCTTTCCGTCATAGCGAACGGCATGGCGTCACGACGAGCTTCGCGCATCGCCCGGACGTTCCTCAGACAACTCGCGGACGGACCGGGGCTGACGACCGTTTGGCCGGCTCGGCCATCCCTCTCGCTGCTTGTCCCTCCTACCGTCGGCGTCCTCGGTCTGGTCGTGAAACAGCATGACCTGCGTGGCGTAGGGAATGTCGATGCCCTTTGCGTCGAGCGCTTGCTTGATTCCTTGTAGGACCTCGCCCTGTACCCGAACGAGGTTGTAACCCTTGGACGGCGTCCACCAGCGGACGCGAAGGTTCACGCTCGAGGCAGCAAGGTCGAACACGATGACCTCCGGTGCCGGATCGTCGACCACCGCCTCCACTTGGGATACGGCTTGAAGGATCGAGGCGCGGGCAGCCTCCACGTCGTCACCGTAGCCGATGCCGACATCGTATTGCGAACGGCGCAGGGGCCGCGCGGTGTTGACCGTGACCGAGCTGGAGTAAACGCTGGCATTGGGAATGATGACCCGCCGTCCGTCGAAGAGGGCGATAATCGTGGCACGCGTCTCGATCCATTCCACCGTGCCCTCGAAGCCGTCGACAATGATCTGGTCGCCGACGTCGAAGGGACGCTGAATCAGGATCAGGAGGCCCGCCAGCCAGTTCTGGAGGATGTCCTTGAAGGCGAAGCCGATCGCCACCGATCCGATGCCGAGTCCAGCCAGGAGGTCGCCGGGATTGAGCGAAGGGATGACGATGGTGAGCGACAGGAGCGCGCCGAACAGGAGCACGATCCATTTTAGGAAGGAGCCGAGCACCGCCCCAAGGTTGGCGCGCTCGTGCTTGTCGGCCCAGGCGCGGAACGAGCGTTCGATAGCCCAGCCGATGGCAAACGCGAGCGCGAACACGACGATCGCCACCACGATGTTGGGCAGGAGCTGTTGGAAGCCGACCACCCAGGTCTCGATCTTGGATAGGACGAAGGCGGGGTCGACCCGTACCGCTTGTTCGACGGTCTCGGGCGCGTTGGCGGCGATGGCATCAGCGGCGGTGTTGGGATCGACCGGCGCTGTCTGGGCAAGAGCTTGGTTCATGCGAAACCTGACACGGGCGGCATAGCCGCAGGGTCGCCGTTACATAGGCGACGCCCGCTGTCCGGCATCGGACGAGACAGCATTTGTGATTACGATGGTGAGCGCTTTTCCACACTCCTCCACAACATAGCGCCAGCACGATTGACCCAGCGCCGCACTAGAACAGATAGTGAACATATTCCTAGACTGATTCGCTCAGGTGGGATTTCGTTCCAAGGTCGACCGCATGCCCATGGCCCTACGGCCCGTTCCGCAAACCCTGACCGAACTCCGCGATCGCATCCAGCGTCTCGAGGGTGGGTCGACGCGCGCCCGTCAGACGCTGCCCTTCGGCGTCGCCGAGATCGACGCGCGGTTGCCCGGCGGGGGTTTGGCACTCGGCTCGCTGCACGAGATTGCGGGCGGCGGCAACGGTGCCGTCGACGGGGCGGCGGCAGCCCTCTTCACCGCCGGCATCGCCGCCCGGACGAAGGGACAAGTGCTCTGGTGCGTAACGCGTCAGGACCTGTTCGCGCCCGCGATCGCGCAGGCGGGTTTGGCACCCGGACGCGTCATCTACGTCGAGGCGGGCGACGAGAGGTCGTTGCTGTCCTGCTTCGAGGACGGGCTGCGACATGGCGGTCTCGGCGCGGTGGTGGCGGAGGTCGCCAAGCTGTCGATGACCGCCTCGCGTCGCCTCCAACTGGCTGCCGAGGGCTCGGGTTCGGTGGCGCTCGCTGTGCGCCGATGGCGCCGCCAGACGGAAGCCGCCGACTTCGGCCAACCAACCGCCTCCGTCACCCGCTGGCGCGTGTCCGTCCTGCCCTCCCGACCGCTGCCCGTTCCTGGCGTTGGACGGGCGCGCTGGCTTCTCGAACTCATCCGGTGCCGCGCCGGCGAATGTGCCGATTTCGAAGTGGAGGCCGTCGATGGCCAGGGTCGTCTCGCTCTACCTTCCGCGATGGCCGACCGATCGGCTGCGCCGCAAGTCGCCTGGAAGCGCGCCGCCGGCTGACACGCCGCTGGTGCTGGTTGGGCGCGACGGCAACCGCCGCGTTGTCCTAGCAGCGGACGCTTTGGCGGAAAGCGTCGGCTTGCACATCGGCATGCCCGCTACAAAGGCGCAGGCGCTGGTTCCAGGGCTCGCCCTTCTCGACGCCGATCCGGTCGGCGATGTGGAGGCGCTTGACCGACTCGCGGTCTGGGCACTGCGGTTCTCGCCGATGGTCGCGGCTGATCCGCCGGACGGGCTCGTCATCGACACGACAGGCGCCGATCACCTGCACGGCGGTGAGGAGCCCATGCTGCGCACGCTCGTCGAGCGCTTTGCCGCGTCGGATCTGGAGGTACGTGTCGCGATCGCCGACACCTGGGGCGCTGCGCACGCCGCTGCCCGATACGCTGGCGCCGCCATGGTCATTGTCGAACCCGGCCAGACGGAACGCGGCCTGGAGGGTCTGCCGCTGGCCTCCCTGCGGTTGCCCGAGCGCATGCGCGGTGATCTTCACGTTCTCGGCTTTGCCACCATCGGCGATCTCGTTGCCCAGCCCCGGGCGCCACTCGTGCAACGCTTTGGACCGCAACTTGTGCGTCGCATCGATCAGGCGTTCGGGACCGTGCCCGAACCCATCGAGCCCGTCCGCTCGCCCGACCTCGTCGAGGTGCGTCGGGTCTTCGGCGAGCCGATCGGCGCGGCCGAGACGATCCGGCGCTATACGGGCAAGCTCGTCCTTCAGCTCGTGGCCGAACTGGAGCGCCGCCATCTCGGCGCCCGGCGCCTCGATCTCCTGTTCGGGCGCGTCGACAACCACTGGGAGGCGATCCGCATCGGCATGGGTCGCCCCGAGCGCGATGCCAAGCGTCTGACGCGGCTCCTCTGCGACCGGATCGAGACGGTGGATCCCGGCTTCGGCATCGAGGTCATGACCCTGGCCGCGACGCTGGCCGAGCCGCTCGGCGCCCATCAGGTCGTGTCCTCGCTCGTCGAGGAGCCGGAGACAGACGTCTCCAGCCTCATCGACATCCTGGCGAACCGGATCGGCGAGCGACGCCTGTATCGCTTCGCTCCGGTCGCCAGCGACGTTCCCGAACGCTCCGTCGCCCGCGTCGAGCCGATGAGCTTCGATGATGGCGCCTCCTGGGACGATCACTGGCCGCGGCCGTCCCGGCTCTTACCGCGTCCCGAGCCCGTCGAGACGATGGCGTTGCTCCCTGATCACCCTCCAGTTTGGTTCGCTTGGCGCGGGCAGCGTCGACGCGTGCGGCGCGCCGACGGCCCGGAACGGGTGTTCGGCGAATGGTGGAAGCGCGAAGCGGAGGCGGCGACCGTACGCGACTATTTCCGCGTCGAGGACGATGCCGGCGAGCGGTTCTGGATCTTCCGGGCCGGCGACGGCGAGCATCCCGAGACCGGATCGCACCGCTGGTTCCTCCATGGCGTCTTCGGATGAGCGGGAACCGCTCCAGATGAGCAACGGTGCCCGCTATGCCGAACTCCAGGTCACCTCGCACTTCTCGTTCCTGCGGGGGGCCTCGTCCTGCGAGGAGTTGTTCGCGACCGCCAGCCTGATGGGGATCGAAGCGCTCGCCGTCGTCGATCGCAACTCAGTGGCCGGGATCGTTCGGGCGCACGAAGCTGCGAAGACGACAGGGGTGCGGGCGATCGTCGGATGCCGCCTCGATCTCGCCGACACGCTGCCCGTCCTCGTCTACCCGACCGACCGGGCGGCCTATTCGCACCTTTGCCGCTTGCTGACACTCGGCAAGTCGCGGGGCGGTAAGGCGAGGTGCATTCTCCAATGGGACGACCTCGTCTCACATGGCGAGGGCTTGATCGCGGTTCTGATTCCCGATGACGCCGACGAGGATCTCGGCCGCCAGCTCCGTCGCCTGCGGGAAGCATTCGGCACCCGAGCCTATGTCGCGCTCACCCTTCGTCGCCGGCCGAACGACCAGCTACGGCTGCATGACCTGTCGACCATGGCGCAGGCGATGCGTGTGCCGACCGTGGTGACGAACGACGTCCTCTTCCACGAGCCCGACCGCCGCATCCTTCAGGACGTCGTCACCTGCATCCGCCACAACGTGACGATCGACGCAGCGGGCTTTCGCCGCGAGCGACACGCGGATCGCTACCTGAAGCCTCCCAAGGAGATGCATCGCCTCTTCGCCCAGTATCCGGAGGCGCTCGCCCGCGCGATGGAGATCGCCGACCGATGCCGCTTCTCCTTGTCGGAGCTCACCTACCAGTACCCG
Source organism: Aureimonas sp. ME7 (assembly GCF_903970965.1). GTDB lineage: Bacteria > Pseudomonadota > Alphaproteobacteria > Rhizobiales > Rhizobiaceae > Aureimonas. Next base: position 30,022 of record NZ_CAJCKW010000016.1, read on the forward strand.
GAAGAGCGGCAATTCCCCGACCTGACGCCGCAAGAGGCGCTGGCGAAGCTAACCTGGGAGGGGGCAGCGGAGCGCTATCCTGAGGGTCTGCCGGACAACGTTCACCGGAACCTCGAACACGAACTCCGGCTGATCGAGCGCCTCGACTACGCCCCGTACTTCCTGACGGTGAATGCGATCGTCCGGTTCGCCCGGTCCCGGGGCATTCTCTGTCAGGGCCGCGGCTCGGCGGCGAACTCGGCTGTTTGCTTCGTGCTCGGCGTCACCTCGATCGATCCGGATCGGAACGACCTCCTGTTCGAGCGCTTCGTCTCCGAGGAGCGCCGCGAGCCGCCGGACATTGACGTCGACTTCGAGCACGAGCGGCGCGAGGAGGTGATGCAATGGGTCTACGAGACCTATGGTCGGGACCGGGCGGCCCTCTGCTCAACCGTCATCCGCTACCGAGCCAAGGGCGCGCTGCGCGACGTCGGCAAGGCGCTCGGCTTGCCGGAGGATCTGACGAAGACCTTGTCGTCCCAGGTCTGGGGGTGGTCCGAGGACATCGACGAGAAGCACGCGGCGAGCATCAACCTGAACCTCGAGGACCGCCGCCTGCGTCTGGCTCTCGAACTGGCGGGCCAGCTCGTCGGCTTCCCCCGCCACCTGTCGCAGCATCCCGGCGGCTTCGTCCTCACCCGCGACCGCCTCGACGAACTGGTGCCGATCGAGCCGGCCGCCATGGCGGATCGTCAGGTGATCGAGTGGGATAAGGACGACATCGACGCGCTGAAGTTCATGAAGGTCGACGTCCTGGCGCTTGGCATGCTGTCGGCGATGCGCCGGGGGCTGGACCTTCTGCGCGACCACAAGGGTGTCGACCTCGACCTCGCGTCCATCCCGGCCGAGGATCCTCGCACCTACGCGATGATCCGGCGGGCGGACACGCTCGGCACCTTCCAAATCGAGTCCCGCGCTCAAATGGCGATGCTGCCCCGCATGAAGCCAAGGACCTTCTACGACCTCGTCATCGAGGTCGCCATCGTCCGTCCCGGTCCGATCCAAGGCGACATGGTGCACCCGTACCTCCGGCGCCGCGAGGGCCGAGAGGAGGTCCACTTCCCCAAGCCCGAACTCGAAAGGGTGCTCGGCAAGACGCTGGGCGTTCCCCTGTTCCAGGAACAGGCGATGCGCGTCGCGATCGAGTGCGCCGGGTTCACGCCCGGCGAAGCCGACCAGCTTCGCCGCGCCATGGCCACGTTCAAGTTCACGGGCGGCGTCTCGCACTTCCGTGACAAGCTGGTCGAGGGGATGGTCGCGAACGGCTACGAGCGCGAGTTTGCCGAGCGGACGTTCCGCCAACTCGAGGGCTTTGGATCCTATGGCTTCCCGGAGAGCCACGCGGCGAGCTTCGCCCTTATCGCCTACGCCTCAAGCTGGCTGAAGTGCTGGCACCCTGACGTGTTCTGCGCGGCGCTTCTAAACGCCCAGCCGATGGGGTTTTATGCCCCGGCACAGATCGTGCGGGATGCGCAGGAGCATGGGATCGAGGTCCGGCCTGTCTGCGTCAACGCAAGCCGCTGGGACTGCACGCTGGAGTCGATTGGCGAGAGGAAGGCAGACGTCAGCATCGACCCGGATGACAACGGACGCTTCGCCGTCCGGCTCGGGCTTCGCATGGTGCGCGGGCTCGGCAATGCGGAAGCTGCTCGTCTCGTCGCCGAGCGCGCCGACCAGCCATTTGCCTCGCTCGACGACCTCTGGCGTCGTGCCCGGATCCCGCATACCGCGCTCGTCGAGCTGGCCGAGGCCGATGCCTTCTCAGCCGGTCTGGGCCTGCCTCGCCGAGACGCCCTTTGGGCGATCAAGGCGTTGCGGGACGAACCGTTGCCTCTGTTCGCTGCGGCCGCCGTCCGCGACATCGCAAACGAACGGACGGTACGCGAACAGGTCGAGCCGGACGTCACGCTGCGGCCGATGACGCGTGGGGGCGAAGTGGTCGAGGACTATGGCCATGTCGGTTTGTCCTTGCGCGACCATCCCGTGGCGTTCCTGCGCGACGACCTGCGACGCCGCCGCTTCGTCACCTGCGGCGAGGCGATGTCATCGCGTGACCGACGCTGGGTCGAAGTCGGCGGGATCGTCCTCGTGCGCCAGCGGCCGGGATCGGCGAAGGGCGTCATGTTCATCACCATCGAGGACGAAAGTGGGGTCACCAACCTCGTGGTCTGGACCAAGGTGTTTGAGGCTTGCCGCTCGGCCGTGCTCGGCGCCAGTATGCTGGGCGTTAAAGGCCGCATCCAGCGCGAAGGCGAGGTCGTTCATCTCGTGGCGCACCGAATCGCGGACCTGTCGCAGGAATTGGCCAGCGTCGGGTCGCGCGGCGGGGTCTTCCCACTACGGCACGGCAGAGGCGATGAGTTCCACCATGGCTCACCGGGACGTGATGCCCGGGACACGTCCATCGGACCGAGGCCACGCGACATCATCGATCCGACGCTGAGGCTGGACGGTATCCAGGTGAAGGGGCGGAACTTCCGATGATACGCTTGAGAGCAGACCAAGGACATCAGTCGTGGTCGCTCACCGCCTCCATCATCGCATTGGTGATGAACTGTCTGACCTTCGGATAGCCAGCCCATGGCTCGGCACGATCGAGACGCTTCAGGACGGCCTTGGGGTCGAAGGTGCTGGCGCTTTCCAGCCCGTTCAGTTCGCGCCAGGAAACGGGCACTGCCACGGCTGGTTTCGATCGCGCTCGAACGGAATACGGGGCGATTGCGGTCTGCCCGGGCGCGTTGCGAAGCCAGTCGATGAATATTCGACCCTTTCGTCTCGACTTCGACATCACGGCGACGAACCGATCGGGATCGCTTTCCGCCACACGCGTGGCAAGGCCTTTGGCGAAGGCGGCGACTTCTTGCACGTCCCGCTTCGGCGCGATCGGCGCAACGACGTGGATGCCCTTGCCGCCGGTCACCATCGCGAAGCTTTTCAGCCCGAGCGTTTGCAGCGCCTCGCACAGGAGACGGGCGGCGGACAGGACGTCCGCGAAGGCAAGTCCCTCGTCAGGATCGAGGTCGAACACCAAGCGGTCGGGACGGCTGGGATCTGCGTTGCGCCCGCTTCCGATATGGAACTCGATGCCGCCCATCTGCACCGCCGCCACAATGCTCGCGGCGTCCGACAAGGTCATGTAGCGAGCCTGGTTCCCATCGCTTTCCTGGATGGTGACGCTGCCGAGAGCCTCGGGAAAACCCTCGCCCGCATGCTTTTGGAAGAAGCACTCCGGCGACACGCCGCCGGGGCAGCGCTTCAGCGACAAAGGACGCCCACCGGCATGAACCAGCATACGGTCGGCGACCGCCTCGTAGTATCGGGCAAGATCGCCCTTCGAGACCGCCGGCTTCTCGAACATGAGACGACCGGGATGGGTCACGCGCACGCTTGCGACCTCGATCGCCTCGTCCTTGTCGTGCTTTACAACCGTCGCCTTCGGGATAGCGCGCTTCGACGTGCTCGCCGCCCTGGCCGGCGTAACCGGCGTTTCGTCCGTGACCTTCGCCGCCGGTTTGTCGTTGCGCAGGCCCTTGAAGGCGCCGTGGCGGATCTGGTCGTCAGCGGTGAACTCGGCGAAGTCGACTTCCGCGACGAGCTTCGGTTTGACGAAGCGAGCGGTGCGCGCCACCGGTCGCGGGAGATCGTCGAAGGGCGACCCGGATACGGCAAGCTTCGAGAAGCGGCTCGCCAGATCGGCCATGACATCCGCAGTGAAGCCCGTTCCGACACGGCCGCGATAGTGCAGTTTCGTCCCCTCGCGCACGCCCACGAGCAGCGACGCGAAGGCACGGCCCTTCTTGTTCGATACGGCGTAACCACCGATTACGAACTCCTGGCGCCGAGTGCACTTGGTCTTCAGCCAGTCGCCGTTTCGGGAGCCTGCATACAGCGAATCGACGCGTTTGGAGACGATCCCTTCCTGCCCGGCCTTGCAGATACCGGCGAACACCTTGCCGCCATGGCCACGAACGTGATCGCTATAGAGCAGACGCGGATCGGGATGTCCTTGCAGAAGCGTCTCCAGCCTGTCCTTTCGATTCACCAAGGACGAACCACTGATGTCTTCGCCATCGATCTCTAGAAGATCGAAACAGAAGCAGGACAGATCGCTCCCGGCGGACAAGGCTTGCTGAAGCGAGGAGAAGTCTGTTCGCCCGTTCGCGTCGAACACGACGACCTCGCCGTCGATCAAAGCGCTCGAGCACGGCAGCGAGAGGGAAGCCTCCCGCAGGGGTGAGAACTTCTGCGTCCAGTCCTGTTCGTTGCGTGTGAAGAAGCGGACATCGCCGCCGCCGACCGCGATCAGAACGCGGTAGCCGTCATACTTGACCTCGTGCAGCCAATCGCCGCCTTCGGGCGGTTCGGAAACGAGTTGCGCCAACTGGACCGGACGAAAGGCTGGTAGAGCGCCTTTTGCCGGGGGCCTATCGGCGGTCCCATGCTTGTGGGGTGTCGCGCGGGACCCGTCCTTCCTTGATGCTGCTGGGATCACCCTCTTCACCGGCTTTCCGGACGCGATGGCGGCCATGTCGCGTCCGGTCTTCACGCTTCTGTCCTGTTGCAGGATGTCTTCGCCGGGATGCGCTTCCTCGTCTTTCTCCTTAATGAGGAGCCAGTTCTCGCGTTTTTCCTTCGGCTTGCCCTTCATCCGCACAAGCGCCCAACGGCCGCGCATCTTTTTGCCGTGGAGCCGCAGCTTCAAACTGCCCTTGGCGAAGCCCTCGTCCGGATCGATCTCCGGCTCCCACGTGCCGCGGTCCCAGAGCATCACCGTGCCGCCGCCGTACTCGCCTTCCGGAATTGTGCCTTCGAAGTCGCCGTAATCGAGCGGGTGATCTTCCACCCGGACGGCAAGGCGCTTGTCGGCTGGATCGAGGCTCGGGCCGCGCGTCACCGCCCAGCTTTTGAGAACGCCCTCCCATTCGATGCGGAAGTCGTAATGCAGGCGCCGCGCATCGTGCTTCTGTACGACGAAGCGCAGTTCCCCAATGGATCCATCCCCTCCGGACGGCTCCTGCGTTCGAGCGAAGTCGCGCTTCTCGCGATAGGTCTTCAGAAGGGTATCGGCCGAGCGCGTCATCGCGGCGATCTGGCGTTAAGCGGATTTGCGTTTGCGCGTTGCAGGCTTCGCTTTCGGCTTCGTTGCCTTCGGTTTGGCGGCCGGCGTCTCGCCAGCCTCACGTCCCTTGGCGCCTTCCAGGCTCTTCTTCAGGCTGGCCATCAGGTCGATGACATTGGACTTCTCTGGCTTCTCGTCCTTTGCGTCCGCACCTTCGTCGGGATCCGACACGCTGCCCGTCTTGCGCTTCTCGTCGATCAGGGCTCGGAGCGCCGCGGTGTAGTGGTTTTTGAAGTTGGTCGCTTCGAACTTGGAACTCTTGCGCTCGATCAACTCGCTCGCCACCGCCAACAGTTCCTCCTCCGTCTGTCCTTTCGGAATGTCGGAGAACAGCGCGTCGGCCTTCTGGATCTCATCCGCGTAATGAAGCGTCTCCAGCAGCAGGCCCGTGCCGTAGGGACGCACGGAAACAAGATACTCCTTGCCGCGCATCGTCATCTGGCCGAGGCCGCTCTTTTTCGCCTGCTTGAGCGCATCGCGCACGACACGGAAGGCGTCCTCCGCCAACTCGTCCTGCGGCACCACGTAGTACGGTTTGTCGTAGTAGAGCGGCGGGATCTCAGCTTGGTCGACGAACTGGACGAGCTCCAGCGTCTTAAGCGTTTCGAGCTTCACGTCCTCCATCTCCTCGTCGGTGAGAAGGACGTAGTTGCCCTTTGACGTCTCAAAGCCTTTGACGATCTCGTCCTTATCGACCGGACCGATGCCGGGCGCGACCTTCTCGTAGCGGATCCGCTTGCCGGAGGGTTCGTGGATCTGATGGAAGCTGATCGTCGCCGTGGACTTCGTCGCTGGGAATATCTCGACTGGGATGGAGACGAGGGAAAGGCGGATCTGACCCTTCCAGATGGGACGACGCGCCATGTTCCCTGACTCCGCAATGTTTGTGCCCTTGAACGTCAGAGCGGTTCGGGACGTTCCTGCGTGACGACCGGAGCCTTCTGCGTTCCTTAACGGAGCGGGCTCCTCCGGAAAAACTTGTACCCGCGTGACGTTGGAGCTTAAGGCAATTCTTGCGATGAAGGGGATTGCGACATGGCACGCAAGATCAGGGAAGCGAGCTGGCTCGCTGAGGAGACGATCGCAAATGAGCCAGCGGAACCCTGCTGGCTTTGCGGTCGCTCACTCGGCAAAACAGTAGACCGCTTCCACCCGATCCCCAAGAGCCGAGGCGGTAGGGACACGGTACCTGTTCATCCGATCTGCCGAGAAACGATCGACGCCAACTTCACGGCCAGTGAACTCGTTCGCCACGCGCAGAATGGAATATCCCTGACGGACAACGAGACGGTCGCACGGTTCGTGAAATGGGTCGCCAACAAGCCGCCAGACTTCCATTCGGCGACCAAGGCGGGCCGTTAAAGACCAGTCCCTGATAGATCGGAGCGATATCTGTTCCCGATCGTTCGTTTGCTGATCCTTCCAGCCATAGGACTGCAGATGACCGACGATCCCCGTACCAGCCAGCCGACCAGTTTTCCCAACGAGACACAGCAACCCAGCCCCGGCCTGGAAACCCAGATGCGGACCAAGCCCGATCATGGCGAACAGTCCTATGTCGGCAAGGGACTGCTCAAGGACCGAGTCGCGCTGATCACTGGGGGTGATTCCGGTATCGGCAGGGCCGTTGCAATCGCCTATGCCCGCGAGGGAGCGGATGTGGCGATCTCCTACCTTGCCGAAGAGCAAGCCGACGCCGACGAAACCAAGGTTTGGGTCGAAAAGGCGGGGCGCCGCTGCGTTCTTCTGCCGGGCGACATTCGGGACCGGGACGTTTGCGCCTCGCTGGTCGAGCGAACCGTTTCCGAGCTCGGCGGCATCGACATCCTCGTCAACAATGCCGCAGCGCAGACCACCAACGATGATCTTGCCGCCATCGACGACGACGACATGCAAGGGGCTTTCCAGGCCAACGTCTTCGCCATGATCCGCCTTACCAAGGCGGCGGCGCCGCACATGAAGCCGGGGTCGACCATCGTGAATTCGACGAGCATCCAGGCGAAGGTCGCAACGGAAAGCATGATCGTCTACGCAGCGACCAAGGGTGCCATTTCAAGCCTGACGATCGGACTGTCGAACCTGCTGGCCCCGAAGGGCATCCGCGTCAACGCCGTCGCGCCGGGTCCTGTGTGGACGCCGATCCAGCCGATCGCAAAGGAGCCGGAGGAACTGGAAAAGCTAGGCCAGAACACGCCTCTCGGCCGCGCGGGGCAACCGAGCGAACTGGCACCAGCCTACGTGTTGCTGGCATCGAAGGAGGGTAGCTACATTTCGGGCGCGGTGATTCCGGTCACCGGCGGCATGCCGATGTACTGAAACCTTGTTACTCCAGGCGATCGCGGGCATGGCGATTGTGCCACCATAGAGATGCGAACAGCGGCTGCGGCAACGGTGTCCATCGTCCCGATGGAATGCCGGCTGCGGCCCATGCGCGAGGCCCACACGTTGCATCCAGCGAACGCGGTGAAGGTTGGGTACGCCTTGAAAATGGTCCGTTTCGTTGAGGCTGTAACGGTCGGGGCTGGAATGTCCCATCCCTGTTGCATTCAAGGGTGTCGAGGACGAAGCCTAGCATTGCGCTTATCCACTGGCGCCGGTGACTCCAATCATTTCCGCTTTGCGCCCATCTTGGACTTTCAAGACAGGTTAAGAGCTTCCCGTAAGCGGACATCCGAGGCGGGAGGGTCGCTTCCGAGAACCAAAACGCAGTACCGACCAGATGATCGTAGTACCGTCGCTACTCGTTGTGTATCGAAGCTGCCACCGCGATCGTACGTGGCCCGACGGCGGTGGTTACGACATGCGCCTTGAGATAGGCTCGATTCATCTCGCTTGGAGGGTAGGCCATGCGAGCACTGGCGGAACGCAATCCGCCGAGGTCGGGGCGCACGGCATCGTGCCGGCGCGATCGGCGACCGGCGAACAAACGGGAGGACTCATGACACGCCTGAAATCCATTCTGGCCGCCGCCGCGATCATCGGCGCGACGCCGGCGATCGCGCAGGATTCGGTGAGCAATGTCGGCATCACCGTCGGCACCCTTGGAAATCCCTTCTTCGTGCCGCTAGTGGAGGGCGCGAAGGCCGCCATCCTGAAGGCCAATCCGAAGGCCGAGATCACGACGCTGGGCGCCGACTACGACCTGACCAAGCAGGCCTCGCAGATGGACAGCTTCCTGACCGCCGGCGTCCAGCTCATCATGCTCAACGCGGTGGACGTCAAGGCGATCGCGCCCTCGGTGGCGCGCGCCAAGGCGCAAGGGGTCGTCATCGGCGCCTTCGACGTGTCGGCCGAAGGGGCTGATGTCACGGTGATGACCAACAATGTCCAGGCCGGCGACATCGCGTGCGAGTACCTGGCGCAGAAGCTTAACGGCAAGGGCGACGTCGTCATCATCAACGGCCCGCCGGTGTCCTCGATCATCGATCGGGTGGAGGGGTGCAGGACCGCCTTCGGACGTCACCCCGACATCAAAATCCTGTCGGATGACCAGGACGGCAAGGCCTCGCGCGAGGGTGGGCTTGCGGTGATGCAGGGTCTTTTGACGCGCTTCTCGAAGATCGATGCCGTGTTCGGCGCCAACGATCCGACCGCGCTCGGCGCCGATCTCGCCGCCAAGCAGCTGGGCCGGACCGAGATGATCATGGCCGGCGTCGACGGCGCGCCGGACGTGGTGAAGGCGATGAAGTCGGGCGACACCCGCATCGTCGCCTCGTCCTCGCAGGATCCCTACGGGATGGCCGAGAAGGCGGCCGAAATGGCGCTCGCCGTCGCGTGGGGCGAGAAGCCGGCCGAGACCACCGTGCTCCTCGACACCAAGCTGGTGACGCCCGAGAACGTCAACGACTACGTGGGCTGGGACGCGCCGCGCTGAGCGGAGCCATGGTTCCTGCCGTCGCGCCCAGGGGCGCGGCGGCTCACGGCGCCCGTTCCTGCCGAATGCGCCGATAGGCCGAAGCCCAGTCTGCGCGCGGCTCGAAGCGGATGGATAGCGGGCGCTTCAGCCGGGCCGGGTCGAAGTCCGGCACGGCCGAGAGGGCGACCAGCGCCGCGCCGGCGCCTGTGAGCTCGTCCTCCGCCAAACGCGTGATGGCACGGCCGAACAGGCTGGCGCGCAGCTCCATCAGCGCGTCGGAGCGCGACCATCCCCCCGTCACGTAGATCGGACCCGTGCCGCCGATGATCGACAGCATGTCGAGCGCACCGAACCCCGCCTCTTCGATGGCGGCACGGCACAGGCTGAGGGCCTCCTCGCGCGGTAGCGCCGAAAGCGAGGCGGCATCCTGCGCGCGGGCTCGCCGAAGCTGCGATGCCGCCGACGGTGATCCGGGAATGCGGACCTCGTCCAGCAGCGCGGCGACGAGATCGCCGTGCGAGGACCAGCGGAAGGGCTCCATAGCAGCGGCCAGTTCCTGAACGCCGAGACAGGCGAGACCCGCGCCCCCGCCGACCGGCACGGAATAGGCGACCGGAGGGTCGAGGGCCGGGACGGCGGGAACCGCGCGTTCGCCGTAGAGGAGTTCGGCCGTCCCCATGGAATCGACGATCGCGCCCGGTTCGAAGCGCCGGATATAGCTGGCTGCGACGGGATGATCGTGGCCGCCCGCCACGATTCGGGTCTCGGGGCCCGCGGCGCCCGACTGGAGAAGGCGCGGGCTGCGGACGGAGCCGACGAGGGTGCCGGCCGGAACGACGGGGGGGAGCGGAGGGGCCTTGGCGGCGGCCAGCATCGGCGCGTGCCAGCGGCGGGCGTGAACGTCGTAGGCGGCGGTGCGGGCCGCGAGCGTCTCGCTGATGAAGGGGCGGCCGCTCCAGCTGACGGCGGGAAGATCGCTGAGGGCGACCCAGACGTCGCCGGGCCCACCCGTCTCGCCCCGTTCGGCGTGCCAGCGCCATTTGGCCACGGTACGGGCCGCATCCACGATATGACCGACCCCGGCGCAGGCTGCCTCGGAGTCGCGCAGGGTTTCAGCTTGACGGGCGGCCCGCGTGTCGAACCAAGGAAGGGACGGGCCACGCGGCTGTGCCGCTGCGTCGACCAGCAGCCCGTCCTCGCCGACCCCCGCGCCGGCGATCGCCAGGAGCGGCACCCCACCGCCGACCTCGCGCCAACCCGCGATGAGGAGGTCTTCCAGAAGCGACAAAAGCGCCGATGGATTGTTCAGCAGACCCAACGCATCCGCTCCGCGCGGCGTCGGTACGGCGCGCGACCAGCGGATCGCGCCCTCGCGGTCCATCAGCACGACCTTGATGTTGGTGGTGCCGATGTCGAGGCCGCAGGCAAGGGCGCTCATGGCCGGACCGGTGATCCTCGCCGCAACGCGGCGGTCACGTCCGCGCCCCGCCTTCCAGGCGGAAACGATCGAGCGCCACGGCGCCGATGATGATGAGGCCCTTGATGATGTACTGCCAGACGTCCGGCACGCCGGTCAGGATCAAGCCGTTGGTGAGCACGGCAATGATCAGGGCACCCACCAGCGTTCCCCAGATCGAGCCGATGCCGCCGACGAACGACGTGCCGCCGAGGATCACGGCCGCGATGGCGTCGAGCTCGTAGGCCTGGCCCATTTGCAGCCCGTTGGCGGCATAAAGGCGGGCCGAGGCCATGACCCCTCCGAGGCCGGACAGGAGCCCGGACAGGGCGTAGACGAACACCAGGACGGCGCCCACCTTGATGCCCGTCAGCCGAGCGGCATCCAAATTGCCGCCGATCGCGTAGATATAGGTGCCGAGAACAGTGCGCTTGAGGATGAACCAGGACAGGACCACCACGGCGAGCGCGATCACGACGAGCCACGGCACGCCGAAGATCGAGCCGTTGCCGATCACCGCGAAGGGCAGGTCGGAATTGAAGATGGTCGTGTCGCCGGCCATCAGCCGGGCGATGCCGCGAATGGCGGTCAGAGCGCCCAGCGTGACGATGAACGGCGGCAGGCGAAGCCCCGAGATCATCGCCCCGTTCAGGACGCCGAAGCCGAGGCCGACCGCCAGCGCGGCCGGGATCGCCAGCATCGACAGGGACGGGTCGAGCGAGACGAGAAGCGCCGCGATGGCCGAGGCCGCCACGATTGAGCCGATCGATAGGTCGATGCCGCCGGTGAGGATGACAAAGGTCATGCCGCAGGCCAGCACGAGGTTGATCGAGGCCTGCTGCAGCACGATCACGAGGTTCTGCAGCGTCGCGAAGCGCCCCGAGGCGGACGAGAAGGCGATGCAGAGAACGATCAGGACCGGCAGCATGCCGAGCGCCCGGAAGAGTGCCTTGGGCGAGGCGCGGGAGGGGTCGGGCGAAACGGCGAGAGGGGCCTGTCGGTCTGTCATGGGGTCACCTCCGCACGCGTGTTTCCTGTCGAGATCGCAACGATCGCCTCCTGGCTGATCGCGGCGCCCGTCACCGTTCCGGCGATCGCTCCGTCCCGCATCACCAGAACGCGGTCGCAGATGCCGACCACTTCGGGCAGTTCGCTGGAGATGATGAGCACGCCCGCGCCGCTCTTCGCCAGGTCGTCGATCAGCTGGTAGATGTCGGACTTGGCGCCAATATCGACGCCGCGCGTCGGCTCGTCGAGGATCAGGACCTTGGGCCGTGTTTCCAGGAGCCGCGCGAGCAGGACCTTCTGCTGGTTGCCGCCCGAAAGCGAGCCGACGGTTGTTCTGGCCGACCGGGTGCGGATCGACAGCTTGGCGATGGCGTCCCGGGCGCGGCGCGCGGAAAGGCCGAGCCGCCGGATGCCCGGTCCGATCGCGTCGCGCGAGGCGACGGTCATGTTGATGTTGTCCTCGATGCTCATGTCGAGGAAGAGCCCCGTGCCCTTGCGGTCCTCGGGCAGGTAGACGAGGCCGGCCGCCACGGCGTCCGCGGGTCCGTCGATCTTCGCCGGGCGCCCTTCCAAGCGGATCTCGCCGCCGGCGCGGCGGTCGGCGCCATAAATCAGCCGGGCAAGTTCGGTGCGCCCGGAGCCGACGAGACCGGCCAGGCCCACCACCTCGCCGGCGCGCACTTCCAGCGTGGTGGGCTGGATGCGTCCGCCGTCGGTGAGGTTCTCCACCTGCAGCATCGGCGGGCCGAAGGCGGTGCCGGCTTCGTGTTGCTTGTGGTAGAAGTCCGATTGGTCGCGGCCCACCATCATCTTGACGAGGCGCTCGGCCGAAAGCTCGTCGCGCGTCAGCGTTCCCACGTAGTTTCCGTCGCGCAGGACGGAGCAGCGATCGGCCAGCTCGTACACCTCTGCCATGCGGTGGGAGATGTAGATGATGGCGAGCCCTTGCGCCTTAAGGCGCCGCACGAGGTCGAAGAGTTTGTCGGTCTCGCGCGAGGAGAGCGCCGTGGTCGGCTCGTCCATGACGAGGATGCGCGCGTCGAAGGCAAGCGCGCGCGCGATCTCGACCAGCTGGCGCTCGGCGATCGACAGGCTGGAGACCCGTGCGTTCGGCCCGAAGCCGACGCCGAGATCGGCCAGGATCTTCTGGCAGCGCGCGCGCATTCCGGACGCGTCGATCAGTCCCGACCGGCTGGTCTCGCGCCCGAGCGAGACGTTCTGCCAAACAGTGAGGTTCGGGGCGAGCGACAGTTCCTGGTAGATCACGGCGATGCCGAGCGCGCGGGCGGAGACCGGATCGCGGATCGCGATCTCGCGACCGTCGAGAAGGATCCGGCCGCCCGGATCGGCTCGGATCGCGCCGGACAGGATCTTCATCAGCGTGGACTTGCCCGCGCCGTTCTCGCCCATCAGCGCATGGATCTTGCCGGCATGGATGTTGAGGTCCACGCCGCGCAGCGCGCGCACGGCACCGAAGGTCTTGGCAATGCCCTTCATCTGAAGGAGCGGATGTTCAGCCATGGTGCGTCTCCCGAAGCCCGAGGCAGTCCACCAGCGCCGGTCGGAGCACCGCGTAGGCGGCCACCCAGTCCGGCTCCGGTTCGACGCGGGCAAGCCCCGCTGCCTCGAGAGGGCTTGGCGGCGCATCTGCGTCGATCAACCCTTCCGCGATGCCCGCGACGACCGCCGCACCTGCGCCGGCCGCCTCCTGCACTTCGGGAATCACGAAAGGCCGGTCCAGCATAGCGGCCTTGATGCGGTTCGCCAGGAGGTTGCGCGCACCCCCGCCGGTCAACACGATCTCGGGCGGCCGGGTGCCGGCATAGCGCTCGACGAGACGGATGTTGACGTCGGCCCAGGCGGCGAGCGCCTCCAGCCCTGCGCGCAGGAGGTCGCCGGAGCCGTTTCCGGCGCCGAGCTGCACGATGCCGGCACGGCGGCTTCGCTCGTTGCTCGGCGCGCCCGTGCCTTCCAGGAACGGGGAGATGCGCACGCCCCCGGCGCCTGGCGCGGAGGCCGCCGCCATCGCCCAGAGCCTCGCCACTGTGTCCGGCGACGGCTCGGGGCCCGACAGGAGGCGCAGGAGCCAGTCGATCAGTCCTCCGGCGGAGGGAATGTGGCCGGACAGGAGGAAGCGGCCCGGCACGACATGCGGATAGCAGTCGTACCGCCCGCCGCCGACCTCGCCGAACGCGAGGGGGCGGTCGACCACGGTCTTGATCGCCTCGGACGTCCCGGTGGAATCGATGATCGGACCGGGTCGGTGGAGGCCGCAGGCGAGGCCCGCGCAAGGGTGGTCGTGCCCGGCGTTGATGACCGGGACGCCAGGGGGGAGGCCCAGGCCTTCCGCAGCTTCGGCGGTGAGCCGCCCCGCACGGTGCGCGGCCGGCAGAAGCGTCGGAAGGCTAGCCTCCTCGATGCCGGCGTGAGCGAGAATGCGCTGTGACCAGTCGCCCGTCGCGCGGTCGGCCAGGCCCGATCGGGCGGCGAGCGAAGGGTTCGACACCCGCTCGCCGCAGAGTCGGTAGACCACGTAGTCGGCCACCATCAGCCAATGCACCACCCGCTCGAACAGGGCGGGCTCGCTTTCGCGCAGGAAGGGCAGGCGATAGGCGGTGTAGATGTCGTCGTCCACCATGCCGGTGGCGTCGAACCAGTCCTCTTCGCTCAAGCCCCAGTCGGCGCGGCGGTTGCGCGTGCGCCGGTCGAACCAGGTCGGACAGCCGGTGATCCGGCGCCCGGCGGCATCGAGGCCGACGAAGCTTTCGCCGATGCTGGCGATCGCGATCGCCGCGACCTCCGGCCGAAGTCCCATCCGGGACTCGGCCAGCGACAGGGCCTCGCGCACGGCGCCGGGCAGGTCGCGGTCGAGGCCGGCGATGTCGAAGTCGGACAGGCCGGGACCCGATCGCAGGACTCCCATCGGCCGCCGCGCGACGCCGACGACGTCGCCCTCCGAACGCAGGGCGACGACCTTGACGTTGGTCGTGCCGATGTCGACCCCGAGGAGAACCGCGTCCCGGCCCGTCATCAGGCGGCCTGGCTGCGCTGCCAGTGAAGGAAGGCCTCGCCCTGGCCGGCGGAGCCGATGTCGACCATCTTCTCCTCGATCACCGCCTGGGCGGCGGCCTGGGCGGGAACCAGCGCGTCGATCACCGCGATGCCGGCGGAGTTGGCGCTGTAGACCGACATCACGGCCTTGTTGTAGGCGGTGATGATGTCGGAGAAGAGGATCACCAGCGAGATCCCGGCCTTGGTCGCGGCCTGCATCTGGTCGCGCGGGTTGCCCGAGCCGCCGTGCATGCAGATATAGACGCCCGTCGCCTGCTTCAGCTCGGCGATGCGCTTGATGTTGAGCTTGGGCGTCGCCTTGACCTCGCCGTGCGCCGAGCCGTGGACGTTGCCGATGGCGGGCGCGAGGATGGTTGCGCCGCTTTCGCGCACGAGGCGCACGGCCTCCTCCACGTCGGCGTAGTCGTCCTCGGTCTGGACGGCGCCGTGCTCCATGTGGCCGACGGCGGCCTCCACGAGGATGCCGAGCGGCTCGGCCGCTTTGACCACTTGGCGCACGCGGCGGATGTTCTCCGCCAGCGGTTCCTCGGCAGCGTCAAGCATCACGCTGGAGCAGCCGGCGCGGATCGCGTCCACGCAATCGGCCATCGTCTCGCCGTGGTCGAGGCTGAGCGCGACGGGGACGGAGGCTTCGCTCGCCAGATGCCGGGCGACGAGCGCCAGCGTGTCGAAGCGCGTGATCTGGCGGCTATCGGGATGAATGCGGATGGCGACCGGCGAGTTCTGCTTCTCGGCCGCTGCGATGGCGGCCTGGATCACCTCGATGTTCATCGAGACGAAGGCGCCGACCGCATAGCCGTTGTCGGACGCGTGTTGCAGAAGGGTCTTGAGGGGAGCGATGGGCATGGCTTGTCCTTAGCTGTTCGCGGGGCGGCGCGAGGAAGAGCCGGCCGCCGGGGCGGCCGGGCGTGGAGAGGTTATTTCTTGCCGTTCCAGCCGACATAATCGCCGACCGTCTCGCGCGTGATGAGCCTGGGCGCGACGAGCACGTCCGGCGTCTCCAGCGTCTCGCCGCTCACGAGCTTCATGCCTGCCTGGACGGCGGCATCGGCGAGCTCGGACGGAAGCTGGGCCGAGGACGCCTCGATCATCGTGTTGCCCTTCAGGGACGCCTCGACGTCGGGCGAGCCGTCCACCGTGGTGATCACGATCCCCGTTCGCACGAGCTGCTTGGCGGCGAGATCCGCGCCGATGGCCGACGGGTCGTTGATCGTGAAGATGGCGTTGACGTCGTCGTGGGCGGTCAGAAGTCCCGTCGTGACGTTCAGGCCGCCTTCGCGGGTGCCGATGCCGTTCTGGTTGTCGGACAGGATCTTGATTCCCTCGTGGCCGGCGAAGACCTCCTTGCAGCCCTTCACGCGGTCAATGACGCCCGACACGGGAGGGCCGTTGACGATGAGGACATTGCCCTTTCCATTCAGCTTTTCGGCGATGTAGCCGCAGGCCTGACGGCCGGCCTCGACATTGTCCGTCGTCACCGTCGCCTTGGCACCGTCGGCCGTGTTGTCGACCGCCACGACCGGGACGCCGGCCGCTTCCGCCCGCTTGATCGCGGCGCCGATGGCCCTGGAGTCCACCGCCGACACAATGATGAGATCGACGCCGGCTTGGATGAAGTTGTCGATCTGCGAGGATTGCTTGGTCAGGTCGTAGTCGCCGGAGACGACCAGTGTCTCCGCGTCGGGTCCGCCGGCCTTCTTGACTGCCGCGTCCACCGAGCCCGCGATCGCGCCGAAGAACGGATTGCCGAGATCGACCACGGAAACGCCGACCTTCTTCAGGTCCGCCGCTTGCGCGCCTGCCGCAAGCGCGAGCGCAGCCACGCAGGATGCCAGCGCCGCCGACACAAAATGCTTCATGATGTCCTCCCAACGCCCGGCCGACTGTCTCGTTCTTGTCCGGCCTGCTATTCCAGGGACGTTATCTTGACGCAAAATGTCCCGCAAGCTGCTTTCTCGATTTTTTGAAGGGGCATTTTGTGTCATCAAAGCCGCCCGGAGGTTCCATGACGCTCGACATGCCGGCCATTTCCATCGACACGCTGGAGGCGCGCGCGCTCGCCGTCCGGCTGCATCCCACGGAACGCCGCATTGTGGAGGAGCTTCTAGCGATCGCACCCTACGAGGTGGGAACCATGACCTCGTCCGACCTCTCCGAACGATCGGGAGCCAGTCGTTCCAGCATCGACCGCCTGTCGCGCAAGCTCGGCTATGCCGGGTTGAAGGACATGCGCCGGGCGCTGGCGCTGAATGCTGGGCGCCGGATCGAAGGGACGAGCCAGGAACTAGGCAGGGGGGGGGACGGTAGCGATATCGCCACCCGCGTTATGGGATCGATCGCAACCCGGGCGATGGCCTTTGCCGAAGCTTTACAAACCGGAGACGAGTTGGAGACTCTGGTCTCCATCCTTCTTTCGGCACGTAGCATCCAGCTGTTTGGCGCGGGCGAATCGTCGGCAGCCTGCAGCGCCATTCATGTCCGCCTCGTGCGCCTAGGACTGCCGATCTCGTTCCATGAGGAGTATCACACTCAAGTAACTCTTGCTTCGCTGATGCAGCCTTCCGACGTCGCCATTGCCGTGTCCCACTCGGGCAGCACGAGATCGACGCACCATGCATTGAGCGCAGCACGACAGCAGGGTGCGCAGATCGTGCTGCTGACAGGCAAACCGGGTTCGGTCCTGTCTCAGCTTGCCGATCTCGTGATCCAGTTCCCGAGCGGCCGTTATCCGGGAAGCGGCGAGGTGATCGACCGTATCCTCGCTATGGGCCTCGCTGAGGTGCTATTTCAAAACTTGGTCGTCCGACGTGATGAATTTCTTTCCAACTCGGTACGAATCGATGACGCGTTCGACGAAGAACGCCTGTGACGTCTTTTGTGCTAAGCGTCCTAAGGGGCGTGTGGTAACGTGGCGATGACAGCAGCGCGCGGACCTAAATCTGTTTAAGCGCGTGAGGTGTTCCCTGACGCACGCAGCGATCGAGACATCTCCTTTGAGTTCAGTGGGTGTCCCGTTAAAATGTAAAAGGCAAAATCAGCACCGGCGTCGCTTAGAGTATCTCCACTGGTGTGGTTCATAGTTTTGTGCCGAAGTTGCCAAACTATGGCGAGCCGCTCAAAAATACTGAAAACGTTTATTCTATCCAGATATCCCACCAAAAACTTGCAAGGAGGAAATGACGAAGCGCCATGATAAGAGGTGTATCAGCTTTGCGCCCATTCCGGCCACTCGACAGCTTTTGTCGACTTCGACAAAGCGGACATAAAGCTATTGATCGGCAAACGGATGCAATGTCGGACATGCCACCCGACCAGCAACATTCCCTACCAGAAAGCTTTAGCCTTTCCTAACCGACGCGTCTCGGGCGAAAGTACTTGACAAGTGGCCTTCAGCGCGCCTTGGCAACCGTCAGCACTGCTTCCCACTTGCCGCGATCGTGCACCGAAGTCACTGACGGATTCTCAGCGCACACGATCAACCCGTTGGCGAAGAGCCCTGTTGACGTTTTCCATGTGGGCAAGCATGTCTGGCATCGAACCGTGCTGGATCAGCCTTGCTAGTTCCTCTTCGCCTTGGACGAAGACCTGACGAACCTCATCGCGCTTTCGCATGCCATGCTTTGTCAAGCACACGAATGTTTTCCGTCGATCCGCCCCCAGTGCCGTTCGTTCGCACCACCCTTTCGCCGCAAGGCGGTCTACCATCTTGGATACGGTGGAGGGTCTAACCTGCAACTGTTCGGCGAGATCGGAGATCCCAATCGGTTTGTCCGCATCCAAACGATCGAGAAGCATGTCTTGACCGGGATCGACATCAACACTCGTCAGCCAATGCTGTCGCAGGACACGGCTCAGCGTTGATAAGGAGGCCAGAACGCGAACGAGAGGCGCGTCGTCGAGCGAAGGTTCCGCTGTTTCGATCGTCATAGCTGTCCCCTGCATCTGGTAACGCGACATTGGCGGTTGATCGCCACCACACTGCGACATGCCGCTTCATGGCGTCCGAACTTGTTTCCTCCCTAAACTATTCAGCGACGCAACCGAACGCAGCAAGGGTGGTCAGAGGAACCGTGCGATAGAGAACAAACATCGATCTTCCCACGGCGTCGTTTGAATACGCGGTCAGTCTTCAGTGGATCGATGTAAAAGCCTGCACAACAAGGGAAATACCGAACCGTCCAGCATGGCCATAGGGTGCCTTGGTGCAGCACCGCACGGTTCAACACCCGCCTGCATCTTCGTCCCATAATGGACGTCCAAACGTCGATACGCGGAGGAACATATGACGTGTTCTCTGACCGATCTGGACCAATCCTGCGATATCGTCACTCGCCAGCCCGAACGGCGCATCGGCCCGATCACGTTGCGAGCGGCCATTCGATGCATCGTGCTTCATCGGCCGCTGGCGGAGCAAATCGAAATCGAGTTGGAGGACGGAACACGCTTGGAGGAAGCTGCTATCGAAGCGCTCTACGACTTAACATCGACGATCGTCCTTTCGAAAGAATTCGCGGGGACGCCGTAGCACGGGAGTGCTCGTTGAAGTTCTTCACTCGTCGTCGACGGGCAGGGCGCCATCTGGAAAAGCACTTTGCGCCAGTTCGAACCCAGCGTGCAGGAGAACGGCTTCGATCAGCTTCACCAGCATCGTTTGGCCAGGCGTTGTCTTGGCGACATCCAACGCGGTCATGAGATGCCCGATCACTTCGTTCAAGCCTTGGTTCGTTTCTGACCCATCGAGCGACATAAGTTTCCGCATGATATGGAGGGGTACGCCGTGTGTAGGCTACCAGCAAAACTGGGGCGTGTGGCAAGGTCCTCCATCGGTCCCCTGATCGTTCTCATGTTAGCCGTCTGTGGATCGTCGCATGACATCGCATGACCTCAACCCGTTGGCGAACCCGATCGAGGTCGAGCGGCACGATCGGTCGCGCGATACCCTTCGTCAACTCTGTGTGGTGTTGCGAATGACGGAGGATGAGTTGCGATGTGCTTCCGAACCTTCGGCAACACACAGCCTACCTCTACCAGACAACATGCTACCGGGAACGGATCAGGTCATTCTCGATCGGTTTGGCCACTTGTTTGCAATTTTGGATCGCCACTCCAAAAGCTAGACGGCGTCAAGCTTGATGATGCAGAGCCTTTGGAGCCCAGGCGTATGAGTTTCAGGACGACGCCAAGGCCTCACTGAAGGACACGGTCAACAACTCGATCCCATTCTCGTCGCAGATTTCGAAGGCATCGGTTCGCCTTCGGTCCATGCCCAACATGACGCCGACACTGAGGAGGGCGCGGGCATCGTTCAGGGCAACGGCCTGTGCGGCACCGAGATCTGACAGTTCAAGACCGGTTTGATCCGTCACACGCAGGTCGCCGCGCATAATGTTGAAGTAATAACGAGGCATCGATTGCTTCCTCTTTCGAGGCAGCATGACTCTTTACTCACTTGGTTACTACGAACGATACCGCACCGATGACGCGGAAGGCCTTTCGTTGTCTATCGTCGCGGATCTTGGCTTCGGTAAGCAATGGTTCTCGCCGGGACCGAGAGCGCGATAGTCGTCCTGCACCTCGTAACGCAGACCGTTATGCTGGCTCCAGAGCCCCCTCCATGAGGCGCGCATATTCGGCTTCCGGCACCCCGTAGGCGCCGCCCGCTATCTCGATCAGTTTGCTGCGATCGCGGACCACAATCGTGGCACGTATGGCGCGGATGGCATGTTCGCCTTCGAGAACGTGGATCTCGTTTGTCACTCCCGAGCGACGAACCCCCAGCATCAATCCCAGGAACTCGTGGGTCAGCGGCATCGCATCCGTCTCCAGCCGGTCGTGGCACATGAGAAGCCAGCGTGCCAAGCGAACGGGGATCGTGTAGCGGCCATTCGCGAGCGCGGAATAGGCAAGCTGCAGCTGATAGGTCTGGACGTATCGCAGGAGATGCGCCCGCAGCGGTTTGTCGTCTTCCATCGCCTCGTGAAGATGCTGTGAGGAAATTCGCCAACCCGTGCCAGCCACCTGCATGAACGTGTGGTTGGGCGTCTGATCAACGCCGAGCAGAAGGTGGATTCCCGCCATGCCCTCCGAGCCGATATGACCGACCTCGATACGCGTAGTTTCATCCAAGCGGCTAGCCGCCACAATCGACGCCAGCCCGCTTTCCAGGAAGTAGGCAAAGTCCGTCACCTTGTTCGGCTCCACCAGCGTATGGCGAACGGGAAGTTCCACCTTCTCGCAGAATGGCAGCAGCGCTTCGCGGCTTTCCACGGGAAGCGGGCGAAGCAAGCGACTGGTGAACGGCGTGGATGGCATGCAGCATTGCCTGTCGGGAACGAGCCCGCGCTCTGGGCCGCTTGAGCAACCTTTGACGATCAGCCAGCGACCGTAAGCTTATGCCCTTTGCGCCGAAAGACGACTACCCAATGTGATGGCGGTGTACGGTTGTGACACTTGTGGTTGGGAACGGATCAATCCCCATCTAACGCAGCCGATAGGTTACTTCGAGTGGGCAAAAGATCCATCAGTTCGATGCAGCCGATGATCGAACCCCTGTCGTCGTGAACCTCGAGCCGATCGTCATCGATCCAGCGACCGGCCTGGATCGCCGCGATCAGAAGTTCTTGCCCGGCCTTTCGTGCCTCTGCCATTGCAGCTCCAGGACTGGCGAACCCTTGTCCTTCCGGATCATCGATCCTACGAGCGCCCTGACGGATATGGAAATGGTAATGCCTCATCTGGGAACAGCATAAGGAGCGGCTGGAAGCGGCAGCTAGATGCTTCGTTGAACTGTTCGCTTGGTCATCTAAGGACATGCGGAAGCTTTTGTCGCAGACAACCGTGCGCTTGTGACGGCGCCTACGCAGCCGGGTGCACCTAGAATGGGTCGATGACCTATCGAGCCAGCAAACCCAAGCAAGTCGATGTTTTGGCACGCATTGCTGCCATTTTGAGCGACCGTTACGAACCTTTTGCAGCCGAGCGTGTGGCACTACGGATTGTCGAATGCGTTCGTGTTGGAGACCAGTTTGGGGACGATCTGACAGTCATCGCACGCTCAACGTTGCCCGCGAGTGTCCGGTAGCGAACAAACTGCCCTGCGTACGAAAATTCAAGCGTCATCCGTCCTGACGTGTACGCCCGTTGATCCATTCACGCTGTGTGCGTTTCCGACATTTGCGTCTTTGGGCAATTTTCTTACGTACCTGAAATCAATGATAGCTCACGCACGAGACGATCATGCGCTACTACTTCAATATCCGGGAAGGCAGCGTCCTGATTGAAGACCACGATGGAGCGGAGCTGCCAACGTTGGAAGATGCCTACGAGGAAGCCATTCAAGCAGCGCGCGAGATGTTGGCGACCCGCGTTCTCGCAGGTCAACCCCTTGGGCATCGCTCTTTTGAAATTCAGGATCAGAACGGTAACAGACTGGTAACAGTGCCGTTTTCAAACGCAATGTCCGTGGCTTGACCGGAACTAGAGCGGTTTCCGACCGTGTTGAACCATCGTCATCGCCTGATCGGCGACCGCTTCGCGGCGGGGCGCTCTCGGCCCGCGGCTTCGTTGCTCGTCGGTCACGATGCGGGCGGCATCGCTCCCTCCTCGCGCCTTGCCCCGAACCGAAACCCCCTCCGTGCCGACAATCCAACCCGGTCGGAAACCGCTCTAGGGTCGCAAGTGCGCTTGCCACTCGAGACGAGATGAAACTTCATCCGCGGATATCAGACAACCCCAGCGAATGCCAAAGGAGCTATGCTTTTGGCACTTAAGGCGGCCATGCGGTGTACATCCAACCGCGCGATGTTGCATTACAAGGTGGGGTATGCAGAATTCAGGCGAAATAAATTTGCGTTCATCTGAACTGGATTGGACTATTCCGATGAAGGCAGGTTTCCGGTCGACTGACTTAAAACCTGCCCGTCTCCTTTCGGCCCTCACTCACCTTATGGTGTTCACTGGGAGATCATGAGCAACGCATCCGGGCGATCGACCGTGCGGCGTGCCTTGCTTCCCGCTGCGCTTGTTGGAAGTAGCTTGTGAGGCTGGGCTGCATGCCGACAAGCCAAAGCCCAGGCACCGCTGTTTCGCCAAGCCTACCTCGCAAACGTGGACGACCCGCCTCGTCGACGGCGCCAAGTGGGCCAAGCAACGACATCAGGGCAGACCCATAGCCCACGGCGGCGATCACGATGTCAGGTGCCAACGTCGTACCGTCGGACAGCATCACGTTCGATCCCGAGAACTCCGTCACCCCGGCGACGACGGTGATTTGTCCTCGCTCCACGGCCGCCACGGCACCATCGTCGACCGCGATCGCGATCTGGTTCTCGACGAGGCGCGTGGCAGCATCGAACCGTGCCGCCGGAAAGCCGTGTCGGGTCAAGTCGCCGAAGGCGATCCTCTGTGTCCACCCGACCAGACGATCGACCAATCGGGTCGGAAGCGATGCCATCAGCGGCGATAGCCGATGAACCGCAAAACCACCTAGCCGCTTCGGCAAGATACCGGGAGCTCGGCGGAGCGCCAGCCAGAGAGGTCCGGTGTCGACGCGGCTGAGATGATTGAGGACGTCGAACCCGGAGTTGCCGCCACCGACCACAAGAACGGATCGTCCTCGATAGGCTTGGATATCACCCAAGTCGGCCGCGTGAAGAATTTGCCCCGTGAAGGTCTCCATGCCCTTCCAACGCGGCACGATCGGGACCGCATCCCGGCCCGTCGCAACAACCACCGCCTGAGTGTGGATTGTGCCCGCGTTCGTCTCGAGGCCGAAGTGCCCGCCGGTCCGCGACAGAGATAAGGC
>NZ_CAJCKW010000017.1 GCF_903970965.1 Aureimonas sp. ME7
TTCTCGGCGATGACGTATTCGGGTCGCAGTTCTCCGACGACACGGTACATCTCGGGCCAGAAGTCGAAGGCGACGCGACGACCTCGAGATGCGGTGCTGAACGGCTGGCAGGGGAAGCCGCCGCAGACGACATCCACGCTGATCCCGTCGCGAACAAGTCGAGTTGCCGTGAGGTCGCGGATGTCGGCATAGCAGGGCACCTCCGGCCAGTGCTTGGCAAGAACGCGGCGGGGGAAGTCGGCAACCTCGCAGAAGGCTGCTGTCTGGAAGCCGCCCGTGCGCTCTAGGCCGAGGGCAAAGCCGCCGATGCCGCTGAACAGATCAAGGACGCGCAGAGGCGCGCTCATGCTGCACCTCCAGCATAGAGGGCAGAGCCGCCCGAGATCCCTTTGCAAACGAGGCGCAAGTCATTGATCGACTTAGGCGCTGCGGTGAACCGTTTTGCGAAATTCATCAGCAAAAACAACGGCCCGCATCTGCTTCCTAATCTGGGGGTCGTTGGTTCGAATCCAACTGGGATCACCAGCCAAACCGATGGCTAAGCAGTCCGATCCGATCGTGATCTCGCAATGGCATTGCGAAAGGGCTGCGTTCGTCGTTTTCCGCATTGCTGGTGGAAGATTCAACAGGCTTCGATCGCGAACGTGGCCCCGTGTGCGCTGCCGTAGCAGGCTGAGGTTCCATTCCGGACAGTCGGAGCAGTATGGTGGTTGCGCGGGTGATGGCGGAGAGGAAGCGGCCGTTCATCAGTCGTATCGGCTGACCATCCGTCGTCGATCTTCCAGCCAACACGAACATGTTCTCCATGCCGTCGCGTCCGATGTCGTGGCGCTTGTCATGCCCTACGGAGGCATTTCAGGATGTTAGCCTTGAACGGCTGAGCCCAGTGCATTTTTGCACGAAGCGTTTTGGAACCGACATCCGGGTGACGATGTCGCTCTCCTTTCAATGCTTCTAGCGTTTGAAAAGCGTCTTAGCCGGGCCGTAGTCCTTCCGCGTGTGCTACACGATCTGACAGGTCGCTTGGGAAGGAACCCCGCCGGTATGCCAGCTTCTTGTTCAACAACTCGAGGAAATAGGTCGCGCAAATCCGATCACACCATGGATCCCGCAATAGGCGGTGCTCTTACCTCCTTGGATCCTGATCCCAGAAAGTTCTTCAGCGTCGAGTTTCGTGCAAGGAAGAGCTACGGGATCAGGGGCTCGAACACGTAGACGCAACTTGCGTCGCAACGGATAATTTCCGAATCTATGGCCGATCTACAAAGAAATGCAATCGAACGGAATGAAGTAAGACGCGGTACTCCTGCGAAGTGAGGAGATAAGCGCTCTGCGAGTCCTGAAAGAAAGGACCAGAAGCCAGCTGGATATGGGGAGCGTCCGATACAAGCTCTTCGTATGGAGGAGCCCAACTCTTCTAAACGACGACGTCAGGTCTCCCGGATTGGATAGCTACGTCCGATATCCGCCAGCGCTTTTCCGTTTCGACAGCCGGAGTTGATGAAGTTGAGATCGTTGCCGACAAGCAGCATGTCGGCTCCCTCGCGCAGGAGATCGTCGGCTTGGTCGGCATCCGCCGGAAAGCAGGGCAACATGACCGCGATCCCGCGCGCATGGCTCGCCGAAACGAGTTGGCGCATCGCGTTGCGAACCACGGGATGTTTCATCGAATAGTCGACGGGAACGCCGATCGAGAGCGCGTAGTCGGCCGGACCGAAATGCACCGCATCGATGCCGGGCACGTCGAGGATCGCATCCATCTCCTCGAAGAACTCGAAGCTTTCGGCCATGGGCACGAGCAGCGTCTCGTGGTTTTCCCGCGCGGCGTAGTCGGTCCAGTCGAAGCCGGGTCCGCCATAGGCGGCCGATCGCACCGAACTGTCGCCGCCACGGCGGCCCAAGGGAGGGAACTTCGTCGCAGCCACGATCGCCCGCATCTGGTCGGCGGAATGGACCTGCGGAACGATGACGCCGGCGCCGCCGAGTTCGAGCGTCTTGCGAAGGGCCGTCGCGCCGTGGTCGGCTACGCGTACGAGCGGCGCCGTGCCGGCCAGCCGTGCGGCCAGGATCATCCGCTCCAGGGCGAAGTCGATGCCGAGCGCGGTGTGCTCGGTGTCGATGAACACGAAGTCAAGACCCCAATGAGCCGCGATCTCGACCACCGCGGGGCTGCCGGAGTAGACGTTGATACCGTAGGTTTTCCGGCCGGCGGTCAGCTTCTGGCGAAGGGTGAAGTCGCTCATGGCGTGGTTCCGCAGATGCCGTAGTCCTGCGGTCGCCGATCGCGGAACGGGTGAACCTCATAGACGCCGGGATCGCGGATGATCGATTTGACGCGCGCCTTCGCAAGATCGACGTCGACCGTGAAGATGCCGTCCGCCATGCCGGCATTGACGAGCTCGACCCCGTCCGGGCCGATCAGGTGGCTCGACCCCATGAACTGCATTCCGTCGTCGAGATCGTTGCGGTTCGAGGAAAGGAAGTAGACGAAGTTCTCCGACGCCCGCACCCGGCTGAAGATATCCGGGAGAATGCGTGCGGCCTCCGGCCAGGCAGCGGGCAGGACCACCAGTTCCGCGCCATGCAGCGCCAGCGTACGCGCCACTTCGGGGAAACGGATCTCGTAGCAGATCGCAAGACCCACCTTGCCGATGGGCGTTTCGAAGACCGACGGACCCGAGCTTTCCGGAATATCGACGAAACGATCGCCGATCATGAAGGGCAGATGCATCTTGTGGTGCAGGCCGATGATGCCGTCCGGGCCGATCAGCGCCGCGGTGTTCAGCGCCTGCGGTCCGCGCGTCTGGTAGAAGCCGACGACCACGAGGATGCCGGTCTGGCGAGAAACATCGATGATCGGCGCAAGATCGCCACGCTCCACATCCACGCTGGCTGCAAGCAGAGCTTCGCGGTTCTCGAACGAGCCGCCGGTCAGGAAGCATTCCGGAAACGCGATGAAGCGGGCCCCTTCAGCGGAGGCTTCGCGAGCCTTTGCGGCGACAAGATCGATCGTTGCTGCGGTATCACCGTGGATCGGCGCGAATTGAGCGAACGCAAGCTTCATCAATGGGTCCTCTTGGCGACTGATATGGCAACGGCAGGCCTGTCGTGCCGTTCGGCAGGCCGGCTTCCGGCAAGTCCGGGAAGCCGGCGGCAGACGGGACGTGGGAGATCGTGAGCGTTTCGATGGAGGCCGAGCGTTCATCGAGGCGCGCAGGACAAAAGCCGCCGAGGACCTCGACCCCGGCGCCAATCCGTCGGCCGCCAAACAGCCTGTCATCCTCCTTCCGGTTGGCGGGAGGTGACCGGTCGTCCGCATCATATGCTTCCCTTGAGCTGACGCTCGAGTATGGATGTCCGAACCAAGCATGGCAAAGTAGTAATATGAGTTCTCGATACATGCTATGAGATAATTGATGTCGGACGACAAGCGGCTTGTCGGGCGTCGGGGTGTCGCTTTAAATCGCACCACATGAATGCTGGCCCGGAGCCGAGAACCATGCCACGGAACGACACCCCGCAGTCCGGCACACTTGTCGCCCGCACGGTCGCGAACCTGCGCAAGGCGATTGCGGAAGGGGCCTACAAGCCGGGCGAGCGCATCCCGAGCGAAGCACAGATGACGGTGCAACAGGGCGTCAGCCGCACGGTGATCCGCGAGGCCGTCGCGGCGCTTCGCGCTGACGGACTGGTCGAGCCGCGTCAAGGCGCAGGGGTCTTCGTGCTACCCCAGCCCGAGCCCGCCAGCCTTCCGTTCCAGGGGATCGACTACGACAAGATTTCGAACGTTCTGGAGCTTCTCGAATTGCGGCTTCCGATCGAGGTGGAAGCTGCGGGTCTGGCCGCTGTGCGTCGCTCGCCGGGACAGGAAGAGGCCATCCTGCGCCGCCAGCACGAGATCGAATCGTGCGAGCAGCAGGGGACTTCGACCGTCGACGCCGATTTCAACCTTCACTTGGCCATCGCCGATGCGACCAACAATTCGCGCTTCCGCGAGTTCCTGACGATGATGGGGCGCGGAATCATTCCTCGCTCGGCCCTGGCCGCGCGCGATACGAACAATGGCGGCGTCGATCTGGCGCTGATTCATCGGGAACATGCCGTCATCGTAGCTGCAATTCTCGATGGCGATGCCGATGGTGCGCGGGAAGGCATGCGCCTTCACCTGAAGGGCAGCCAGCTTCGCTATCGGCAGCTCCTGCAAAGTCGTCGCTAATTCATAATACAAGTTGTTGACGGATATCCTACAGGTTGCTACGGATGGCTATCTCGCAACCGACGGATTTTCCATGACGCCCGATCAGCTCAAAACCGCCCTGGGGGCAGGACTTCTTTCTTTCCCGGTCACCGCGTTCGACAGCGAGCGTCGGTTCAACGCCGAGCCTTATCGGCGCCATGTCGAGTGGCTGTCCGGTTTCCCCGCGACGGCGCTCTTCGCGGCCGGCGGTACCGGGGAGTTCTTCTCCCTCAGCCCGGCGGAGATCCCCGAGATCGTCTCGGCGGCCAAGGAAGCGGCCGGCTCGACGCCGATCGTGTCGGGCTGCGGCTACGGCACCGAAATGGCGGTGGAGATCGCGCGCGCGGCCGAGAAGGCCGGGGCCGACGGTATCCTCCTTCTGCCGCACTACCTGATCGACGCGCCGCAGGAAGGCCTCTACGACCACGTCCGCCGCGTCTGCCAGTCGATCGGCATCGGCGTCATGGTCTACAACCGCGACAACTCGATCCTCCAGGCCGACACGCTGGCGCGTCTGTGCGAGGCCTGCCCGAACCTCGTCGGCTTCAAGGACGGCTCGGGCGACATCGGCCTCGTGCGCCAGATCACCGCGCGGATGGGCGACCGGCTGACCTATCTCGGCGGCATGCCGACGGCCGAGCTCTTCGCCGAAGCCTATCTCGGTGCCGGCTTCACGACCTATTCCTCGGCCGTCTTCAATTTCGTGCCGGGTCTGGCGATCGAGTTCTACGACGCGCTTCGTGCCGGCGAGCGCCGGAAGTGCGAGACGATCCTCAACGAGTTCTTCTATCCTTTCATGGCGATCCGCAATCGTCGCAAGGGCTATGCGGTGGCCGCGATCAAGGCCGGCGTCCGGTTGCAGGGCTTCGACGCCGGTCCGGTCCGTGCGCCGCTCTGCGACCTGACGGCGGAAGAGGAAGGGATGATGGAGACGCTGATCGCGCCCTACAAGCGCTGACCGCACATCCCTTCGGCAAACGGGAAAAGGGGCCTTTCGGCCCCTTTCTTTCGTCTTGGCTTCCGAGATGAACCGACATGCCTCAGGCGAGCGCGCGCACCATCGCTTCCAGCCGATCGCAGGCCTTTTCCAATTGCGCGTCCGACGCGGCGATCGAGAAGCGGATATGGCCCGGAGCGCCGAACGCGATGCCGGGGATGCTGGAAACGCCGAACTCTTCGAGAAGCACCCGCGCGAAGGCGGTATCGTCCACGATCTGCGCGCCGGCCGGGCTCCGGCGACCCAAAAGGCCGGAAATCCCGATGAACGCATAGAAGGCGCCCGGCGGCGGCGCGAAGTCGATGCCCGGTATCGTGCCGAGGCGGTTCGCCACGAGCGCGGCACGGCGACGGAAGAGCGCGACGCCCTCGCCGACGGGCGACTGGTCGCCGTCGAGGGCTGCGAGCGCCGCGGCCTGCGCCGGGGCCGAGACGGAGGTGACGCTCTGCGACTGCATCTTGGCCATCGCCGCGATGAGACCCTTCGGCCCCGCCGCGTAGCCGACGCGCCAGCCGGTCATCGCATAGGCCTTCGACACGCCGTTGACGATCAGCGTGCGTTCGCGAAGCGCGGGGCAGGCTTCGCCGAACGAAACGAAGGGCTGATCGGCCAGGAGGATATGCTCGTAGATTTCATCGGACAGAACGAGGATGTTCGGGTGCTTCGCAAGCACCGCGCCGAGCGCCTCGTATTCGGTCCGCGTCATCACCGCGCCGGTCGGGTTGGAGGGCGAGTTCAGCATCAGCCAGCGCGTGCGCGGCGTGATCGCCGCCTCGAGCTGCGCTGCCGTCAGCTTGAAGCCGCTCGCGGCCGGACACTCGACATAGACCGGCGTGCCGCCGTTCAGCGTCACGATGTCGCCGTAGGAAACCCAGCACGGCGTCGGGATGACCACCTCGTCGCCCTTTTCCAGCGTCGCCAGGAAGGCGTCGAAGAGAAGCTGCTTGGCGCCGTTGCCGACCACGATCTCGTCGAGACCGAAAGACAGGCCGTTGTCGCGGCTGAACTTCGCGGCGATCGCCCGGCGCAGCGGCTCGTTGCCGGCCGGGACACCGTAGCGCAGGCCCCCGGCGCGGATCGCGGCGCAGGCCGCATCCGACACGTGCGCCGGCGGCTCGAAATCCGGTTCGCCGAGCGACAGGTCGACGATGTCGCGCCCTTCCTGGATCAGGCGCTTGGCCGCCATGGAAACAGCCATCGACGGCGAGGATTTGACGGCGGCAGCGCGCGAATTCTCGAAGGTCATGCTTGGAAGATCCGTCCTGATGCATGCGAAGGGGATGGAAACGATGAAGGGGCGGACCTTTCCGATCCGCTCCGATGCTCAACTGGCCTTGACGTAGTCGTAGGCGCGATCGCGCTCCGCCGCCTGTGGGTCGCGCTTGTCGGGCGCCCCGTAGCCGCCGCCGCCCGGCAGTTGAAGGATCAGGCGGCGCCCGGCCGGTACGTGCTGCCGGCCTTTGGCTTCCAGAACCGTGCCGTCGTCGAGGAGCACCGCTCCGCGCGCGCCGTCCTCGCCGCCCTCCCGGCCGCGCGGCGGGTGCTCGACACGGTCGAACATGGCGTTGAAGTAGATCTCATGGCCCTCGGTCGGCGAAATCTCGACGACCTGGCCGAGCCCGCCGCGGAACTCGCCGGCCCCGCCCGATCCGTCACGCAGTTCCTTGCGCCAGAAGATCACCGGGCCGACATGCTCGGTCGCCTCGATCGACATGGAATGAACGCCGCTCGGGAAAGCCGTGGCGTTGAGGCCGTCGAGCGTCGAGCGAGCGCCCGCCCCGCCGGAGTTGAAAAGAAGCACCTCGGCGCGCCGTCCGCCGTCCGCAGGCGCGGCGTCGCCCGAGAGCGGACGGGCGCTGACATGGAGGTTCCACAGCGCACCGGCGCCTTCCGCCGGGACGCGGCCGGGCAGCATCTTGTGCACGGCGCCGAGCACCGCGTCGGGCACGAGATGGCCGAGAACGTGGCGCACGGACACGGGCGCCGGATGCTGTGCGTTCAGGATGCAGTTCGCCGGCGCCGTCACCTTGAAGGGGAGGAGCGAGGCGTAATTGTTGGGAATGTCCGGCGCCAGCGAGCATTTCAGGCCGTAGCAGGCATAGGCGGTGGAGTAGATCAGCGGGCAGTTGATGCCCTTGGGGCTCGGCGGCGAGGTGCCCTCGAAGTCGGCCGTGATCTCCTCCTCGCCGACGTCGATCCGCACCGCGATGTCGATCGGCGAGCCGTAGCCGTCGACGCGCATCGTGTTGGCGAAGGAGCCCTTGGGCAGGGCGCGAATGCGCTCGAGCGTCGCCTCGAGGCTGCGCTCGAAGATGAACTCGGCGAGCGTTTCGAGATCGGCGAGGCCGAACTCCTCCATCATGTCCATCAGACGGCGATGGCCGATCTCGTTGCAGGCGGCGAGCGCATAGACGTCGCCGACCACCTGATGGCTCTCGCGCACGTTGTTGTGCAGGATGTTGACGAGGTCCTTGTTCACACGTCCACGCTCGGCGAACTTCATGATGGGCACGAAGATGCCCTCCTCGTAGACCTCGTTGGCATCCGGCCCGAACCCGCGCCCGCCGACGTCCACCACATGTGCGGTGCAGGCGAAGTAGCCGACGAGCTTGCCGTTGCGGAAGCTCGGCGAGACCACGGTGAAGTCGTGGAGGTGGCCGGTGCCTTTCCAAGGGTCGTTGGTGATGTAGCAGTCGCCCTCGAAGATGTTCTCCGGGCCGATGTCTCGGATGAAGTGGCCGACGGCCTCGGCCATCGCGTTGACGTGGCCCGGCGTGCCGGTGACGGCCTGAGCGATCATCTGGCCGCCGCGGTTGAAGACGCCGGCCGACAGGTCGCCCGATTCGCGTACGGAGGTGGAGAAGGCGGTCCGGATCAGGGTGAGGGCCTGCTCCTCGACCACCGAGATGAGGCGATTCCACATGATCTGGTTGTGGACTTCGGAAAGGATGGCGTTGGTCATCGTCCTTGATCCCTTTAGGCCGCGCGCTTCGACTGGACGAGCAGGCAGCCGTCGGGCTGCATGATCACTTCTCGACTGCTGGTGACGATCGTCGAGGTTTCACGCTCGGTGATCACAGCCGGACCCTCGATCCAGTCGCCCGGTCTCAGCGTCCGCCGTTCCACCACGGCCGCATCGCGCATCGCACCGTCCTGGACGTCGAAGATCGCGCGCGTCTCGGATGCCGCGACGCGGCGATCCTTGCTGGCCTGCTCGACCGTCTCAGGCGAGGTCATCTTGGAGCTCGCCCGCAGCGACCATGACACGATCTCGACGTCGAGACCGTCGATGCCGCGGCCGAAGAAGCGCGCGTACTCACGCTCGAACATGTCGCGGAAGTGGTCGGCATCGCCTTGCGCATAAGGGCGGACCTCGACCGCGATCGGCAGCTCCCAGCCCTGGCCGGCATAGCGCATGTAGGCGGTGCACTCGAGTTCCGGCTCGGCATCGGGTGCGCCGGAGCGCACGAACGAGACCGCTTCCTCGCGCACCGCGTCGATTACGGTGTTGATCGCCTCGGCATCGAAGGCGCCGAGGCGCTGGTAGGCGGAGCGTACGGACTCGAACCCGAAGGGCGCGCGCAGGAAGCCGATCGCCGACCCGACGCCCGCCCCCGGCGGCACGATCAGCTTGTCGATGCCGAGCTTCTCGCAAAGTCGCGAGGCATGGATGGGCGCCGCGCCGCCGAAGGCGATCATCGTGAACTCGGCGAGTTCCTTGCCGCTTTCCACCGCGTGCATGCGCGCGGCGTTGCTCATGTTCTCGTCGACCACTTCGCTGAGGCCGTAGGCGGCGGTGCGCGTGTCGATGCTCAGCGGCGAGGCCAGTGCGCGGTCGAGCGCAGTTTGCGAGGCGGCGCCGTCGAGCTTCATCGTGCCGCCGGCAAACGCTTCGGGGTCGAGACGGCCGAGAACGAGATCGGCATCCGTCACCGTCGCGCCCTCGCCGCCGCGCCCGTAGCAGGCAGGACCCGGCTCGGAGCCGGCCGAATGCGGGCCGACCCGGATCTGGCGCATGGAATCCACCGAGGCGATCGAGCCGCCGCCGGCGCCGATCTCCACCATCTCGATCACCGGGATCGAGATCGGCATGCCCGAGCCCTTCTTGAAGCGCGTGGTGCGGGCGACCTCGAAGGTCTTGGAGGTCTTCGGCGTTTGCCCCTCGATCAGGCAGATCTTCGCGGTGGTGCCGCCCATGTCGTAGGAAATGACCTGGTCGAGGCCGTATTGCGTCGCGACATGCGCGGCGAAGATCGCGCCGCCCGCCGGGCCCGATTCGAGAAGGCGCACGGGAAACTCGATGGCGCTCTCGACGCTGATCAACCCGCCGCCCGAGTGGATCATGAACACCGGGCACGCGGCGCCCTCGCTCCGCAGGCGTCCCGCGAGGCGGTTCAGGTAGGAGGCGATCAGCGGCTTCACGTAGGCGTTGGCGCAGACCGTGTTGAAGCGCTGGAACTCGCGCATCTGCGGCGAGACCTCGGAGGAGATCGATACGAAGAGATCCGGCTTCTTCGCCAGGAGGCGATCGCGCACGCGCCGCTCGTTTTCGCCGTTCAGGTAGGAGTGGATGAGGCCAATCGCGACGCTCTCGTAGCCGCTCGCGACGATGCGCTCGCACAAGGCGTCGAGTTCGGCGTCGTCGAGTGCGCGCAGAACCGTTCCGTCCGCGCCGATGCGCTCGTCGAGGACGAAGCGTTCGTCGCGGCTGATCAAGGGTGCCGGCAGCACGATGTCGAGATCGTATTGCTCGAACCGGCTTTCGGTCCGCATCTCGACGACGTCGCGAAAGCCCTTGGTGGTGATGAAGGCGGTGCGTGCACCGCGGCGCTCGATCAGCGCGTTGGTCGCTAGCGTCGTGCCGTGAATGATCGTATCGATCTCGGCCAGGGCGACGCCGCCGGCTTCCGCCACCTGTCGCAGGCCCTTCACGATCGCTTCCTCGGGCGCCGTGTAGTCGGTCAGCACCTTGATCGAATGAAGTTCGCTCCCGATCTCCATCGCGACATCGGTGAAGGTCCCGCCGATATCGACGCCCACCCTGATCTGCTTGCCATCCATCGTCATTTCAGCACCCATGCCTTCAGCATTCGGTTGGGTCGGCGCGTCCC
Source organism: Aureimonas sp. ME7 (assembly GCF_903970965.1). Taxonomy (GTDB): domain Bacteria; phylum Pseudomonadota; class Alphaproteobacteria; order Rhizobiales; family Rhizobiaceae; genus Aureimonas. Next base: position 10,346 of record NZ_CAJCKW010000017.1, read on the forward strand.
GATCGCCGCGGAAGGGCGATGCGATGGCGCGAGTTCGTCCGATCCGGCGCGCGAAGTGCGCGCCGGTTGTCTCGTTTCGGAATGTCGTATCGGGGGAGGGCGCGTCCGGGCGATGCTCCGCGCGCCCTCCGTGCGGCTACTGCTTGCCGGTGAAGTCGACGCCGTCCATCGTGCGCGGCAGATCTGGGCGCTTGGCGCCGATCCACTTCGTGTAGAGGGCGTCCAGCGTTCCGTCCTCGCCGTGACGGGTGACGAAGTCGTTCAGGAAGTCGAGCATCTCCCCATCGCCCTTGCGCACCGCCATCGCCTGGAAATTGTCGGAGACCTTGTACTTGGCCTCGTACTGATCGGCGCGTCCGGTGTTGGCGATCACGATGCCGTAGGTCACCGATCCGAGAATGGCATCGACCTGGCTGGACAGGAGAGCCTGAACGGTGGTCGCGTCGTCGTCGTAGCCGCGGATCTGCGTTTCAGCTGGCGCGACCGAGCGCAGCATCGGCTCGAAAGCGCTGCCGCGATTGACGCCGACGACGTAGTTGGCGAGATCCTCGTTGCCTGAGATCGTCGCATCCTTGCGGCCCCAGAGCGTGATGTCGTTCGCCGAATAGGGATAGGCGAACTGGATGACCTTCGCTCGCTCGGCGGTGACGGTCATCGAGGGCACGAGGAAGTCCACCTCGCCGTTGACCAGCGAGGGAATGCGGTTCTGGCCCGTGATGCGCACGAACTCCGGCTTCACGCCGAGTTCCTTGGCGATCATCTTGGCGATCTCGATGTCGAAGCCTTCGTTCTGGCCGGCCTCGTCGATGAAACCCCAGGGGAACTGGTCCATCTGGACCCCGATGCGGGCCGTCCCCTTGGCCTTGAGCTCTTCGGGCGTGACGGCACCGGCCGTTCCCGCAGCTCCAAGAAGGAGACCGGCGGCGGCGACAAGAGCCGCAAGGGATGTGGTGTTCATGCGCATTGGACGAAAGGGCATGCGATTCACCTCTTGCTGATACCAGATGTTGAACTTACCGGCCCGTGTGGAGCCGCTTCTCGATGCGGGCCGCGTACCAGGTGAGCGGCAGGCAGATGGCGAAGTAGACGGCGCCGACCGCGGCGTAGACCTGCAGGGGCTGGAAGGTGATGTTGGACATCAGCTGACCCGAGCGCGTGAGTTCCGTCAGCCCGACGAGAGCGGCCAGCGCCGTGCCCTTGATCAGGTTCACGAGAAAGCCGATCGTTGCCGGAAGACCGATGCGGAAGGCCTGCGGGAGGATCACGTCCTTCATCAGCGACACGTATCCCAGGCTGAGCGCGCGTGCCGCCTCGCTTTGGCCGTTGGGCACCGCCTGGATGCTGCCGCGCCAGATTTCGCCGAGAAACGCGCTGGCATGGAGCGAGAGGCCGATCGTCAGCGCGACCCAGACGTCGAGGCGCAAGCCCAAGAGCGGAAGGCCGAAGTAAACGAAGAACAGCTGGATCAGGAGCGGGGTGCCCTGGAAGATCTGGATGTAGATCGCCGCCGCGATGCGCAAGGGGCGCAGGCGGCTCGTGCGCGCCAAGGCCACCAGGAGGCCGCCGCAGCCGCCGAACACGAAGGCCAGGAGCGAAAGGATCACCGTCCAGCGTGCGCCGTCCAGAATGAAGAGGAACTCGGAGAAGCCGAAGGCACGGATCATCGAACGACCCTCACTTGACCGGATACGAGAAGTAGAGCTTGCCCACGCCCTGGAGAGCCAGGGAGAAGATCTGCGAGATCGCGAGGTAGAGAGCGCCAAGGACGCAATACACCTCGAAGGAGCGGAACGTCTGGTTGTCGATCATCTGCCCGGCATAGGTCAGATCCATCGCAGAAATGGACGCGACAAGGCTCGAGTTGAGCGTCAGGAGTATGAACTGGCTGCAAAGCGCCGGGTATACGGCGCGGATCGCCGGACGGAACACTACGAAGCGGTAGATGCTGAGCGGCGAAAGCCCGAGGGCCTTTCCGGCTTCGATCTGGCCGGGACGGATGGACTGGACGCCCCCGCGAATGATCTCCGCGGCATAGGCGGCGCAATTCAGGGTCATCGCGACGATCGCTGCGGATTCGGGCCCGATCCGAAGGCCGATCGCCGGCAGGCCGAAATAGATGAAGAAGATCTGCACGAGGAACGGCGTGTTGCGGATCAGTTCGATATAGCCGAGCGCGACGGCGCTCAAGGCGCGGCTCCTGCTCAATCGCATCAGCATGAAGACGATGCCCAAAGCCATGCCGAGGATCATCGCGATCGCCGACAGTTTCAGCGTCTGCCCGGCCCCTGCCGCAAGGGTCGGCCAAGCCGCCAGAACCGGTCCGAAATCGAACGTGTAGTTCATTTGCCCACTCCCGGTTCCGCTGACCGCGCCGCGCTCAATGGTTCAGGATCTGCCCGAGGAAGGCTCGGGTACGCTCGTGTTTCGGGCTTCCGAAGAATTCGGCCGGCGGCGCGCTTTCGATGATCTCGCCGCGGTCCATGAAGATGACCCGGTGAGCGACGGCGCGGGCAAAACCCATTTCGTGCGTGACGCAGATCATCGTGATGCCGTCGTCGGCCAGCGAGACCATCGTGTCGAGCACCTCCTTGACCATCTCCGGATCGAGGGCGGAGGTCGGCTCGTCGAACAGCATGATCTTCGGGCCCATGCAGAGCGCGCGTGCGATCGCCACCCGCTGTTGCTGCCCGCCCGAGAGTTGCGCGGGATACTTGCCGGCCTGATCGGCGATGTGGACACGCTCCAGAAAGCGCATCGCCGTCGCCTTGGCGTCGGCGACCGACACCCCGCGTGCGCGACGAGGCGCCAGCATGCAGTTCTCGAGAACCGTCAGATGAGGGAACAGGTTGAACTGCTGGAACACCATTCCGACGTCGCGGCGCACCGCATTCGCGTTCCGGCCCTTCTGGGCGAGCACCGTGCCGTTGACCGTGATCGTGCCCTTCTCGATCTCCTCCAGGTGGTTGATGCAGCGGATCAGCGTTGACTTGCCCGATCCGGAGGGGCCGCAAAGCACGATGTGCTCGCCGGGAGCGACGTCGAGATTGACGTTCTTGAGAACGTGAAGGGGGCCGAACCACTTGTCGACGGCCACCATCTGAATCGCATTCTCGGTCATTGGATTCCTCCTGGATCAGGATGACGGCGACGGCGTCTCAGCCTTCGACCTCGAAGATCGCGTCGATCTCCACGGCGAAGCCGCGCGGCAGCGAACCGGCGCCGAGCGCCGTGCGGCAGTGCTGGCCCTTTTCGCCGAAGACCGCGACGAGGAGATCGGAGGCACCGTCGATCACCGCCGGATGCTTCTGAAAGCCGGGGACCGCGTTGACGAAACCCCGCAACTGGACGCACGAGGCGACCCGATCGAGGTCGCCATCCAGGGCGAGCGCGACACGGGCGATCAGATTGATGCCGGCGGCGCGGGCTGCGTCGTAGCCTTCCTCCAATGTCATCGTATCTCCGACGACACCGATGAAGGCATCGACGCCGTCCACCCGCGGCACCTGCCCGGACACGAACAGCAGCGATCCAACCCGTCTGTGGGGAACATAGGTGCCGCTTGCCGGCGCCAACCGGGGCAAGCGGATGTTCAGTTCTTCGAGGCGGGTTGCGATTGTGCTCATGCCTGAGGCCCGAATGCGTCGAATTCACAACTGTGTGTCGCTGAGAATGCTGAACGACATACGATCTCATGTCAACCACTCCAAAAATCAATATGATGATTTTTGACGAGTTAGTCTGTCGGGTGGGTATCAAGCGAAATGCTCGTAATCTCAGCTGAATGCACGTAAAATCATCATTTTACCGGGAAGACCATGTCGATCCCAGCACGCTATAGAAAGAGCCTTTCGCGGTGTGGACTTTGAAATGAAGGCCTTCGGCGCACGCGTAGGATTCGATTTGGCGCAAGAGATAATATTACATAGGAGTGGTATTATCTTGTGGAGGGTGCCGTAACGCGCTATCGGTGAGGGACCCCTACGAAAGACGCGCCTTGACGAACCTCACCAACCGAACGAGTGCTGCCCTTCGCGCGAAGATCCTGGACGGTACGTTCGTGATCGGGGACAAGTTGCCGACCCTGGCAGTTCTGGCCGCCGAGTTCGGTGTCAGCCGCACGGTGATCCGTGAGGCCGTGGCCGCGCTCCAATCGGACGGCCTGCTCCAGTCCAGGCACGGCGTCGGCGTCTTCGTGCTGTCGGCAGACGCAGAGGTGCCCCCGTCTCAGGCGTCGCTGACGTCCTTCGAGGGACTTGCGCAATCGCCGATCGCCTTGATGGATCTGCTCGAGTTGCGCATGGCGTTCGAGGTGCATGCGGCCGGACTTGCGGCGACGCGGCGCTCATGGGGGCAGGAGTCGCGGATCTGGGATGCGGAACGTGCCTTCGAGGAGGCACTCGATCGGGAGGAGGCGCTCGATTCGCTCGACTTCGATTTCCACAGGTCGATCGCCGAGGCAACGAACAACCAGGCGTTCCGCGAGTTCTTCGAGATCATGGGCCCTCGCATGCTGCCCCAGCCCGCATTTTCTCGCGATCTGAACCCGACCCTGATCAACGAGCCCTACATCCGGCAGACCGTTGCTGAACATCGTGCGATCTGCGAAGCGATCGCGGCAGCCGATCCGGATGGCGCTCGCGAGGCGATGAAGCGCCACCTCACACGCAGCCATCATCGCTATCGCGGCTTTTCGAATACGGGAGGATCGCCCCTTTCCCACATCGCCCAGCATGAATGAAGGCACCGGATCGTTGCATGCAGCGGTTGGGCATCGGACCGCCGAATTCCAGGACAAACTCATCTTGGAAGAGTTGCCGGATCGTCTGTCAGGCAGGCAGGGGGGGGGCGGCTTTTCGGGTGGTGGATCGTAAAGATCGAAGCACATTCACAGGTGCTTGCCATGACTCACCGCATGGGCTCCGGTTCCTTCGAGCGTTCCGCTCGCCACGTAAACGAACCCTCTGCGTCGCACTGAACCTCGGGAGGTGGGATCTAAGCACTCGTAGCGGTTCTTTGTCGCTCTTCTTTGCCTTCCGGAATCGGGAAGGGATCGTCGCGTGGCCTCGGACCGGGTGGCGGCTGCAATCGATATCGCTGCACCAACGCCATGCGCAGCCTGCCTCGGCCCTGTTGGCTTATCGACATGAGCAGAGCTTGCGAACCGGCCGCGTCTCGAACGCAGCGCATCGTGCGTTTGGTCGAAACTCAAAGGTTGGGGACGCTTCAAATCACGCGGCACCGTCTCGGATTGGCCGGCCGGGCTCTCCGCCGACGGAGCGGCGAGATGTGATACTCAGGCAATAGCCGATCCGGTGACGCGGCCGCTTCGATCACGCGGAGCGTGTCGAGGTGATTTCCCGGCTCGATGGGGCCCTCCCGCCTTTCGACAGGCCCTTGTGCAAACATCGAAGGTGCGCAGTCCGCACACCTTCGATGTCATCGTGTCGTTTTCAGGGGCAGCCTCAGAAATCCACCCAATCGTCGCCGCCGCGCGACTCACCGGCAGGGGCGCCGCCGCCGACCGCACGAAGGCGTGGGGCCTTGGCTGCAGCTCGCGCGGGCGTGGGCCTTGGATGCTTCAGCTGAACTACCGTGTCCCGACCGGTGCGGAAGCGATCCATCATGCCGGCCAGTTCCTCGGTTTCGCCCGAGAGGCTCTGGGCGGCGGCAGTGGTTTCTTCCACCATGGCGGCGTTCTGCTGGGTGACGCGGTCCATGTTGTCGGCCGCGGTCGAGACTTCCTTGAGGCTGACGGCCTGCTCGGCGGCCGAGCGGGCGATGCGCGAGATGACGGCGCTGACCTCGCCCACCCGGTTGACGATGTCGTCGAGCGACTGCCCCGTCGCCGTGACCCGTTCGACGCCCTGTCCGACCTGCACGGAGGAGGTCGAGATGAGATCCTTGATCTCCTTGGCGGCCTCCGCCGAGCGCTGGGCAAGGCCTCGCACCTCCTGCGCCACCACTGCGAAGCCGCGTCCCGCCTCGCCGGCGCGCGCCGCCTCGACGCCCGCGTTCAAGGCCAGAAGATTGGTCTGGAAGGCGATCTCGTCGATCACGCCGATGATGCGGCTGATCTTGGCCGACGACTGCTCGATCTCGGCCATGGCGCGCACGGCCTCGGCGACGACCTTTCCGCCCTTTTCGGCGTTCACCTGAGCCGTCGATGCGACGGCACGGGCCTTTTCCGCTTCGTCGGCGGTATCGTTGATGCCGCGGCTCACCTCGGCGAGCGCCGCCACGGTTTGTTCGAGGCTTGCCGCCTGCTGCTCGGTGCGCTGCGACAGATCGGTCGCGGCGATGGTGATCTCGCCAAGGCCCGTGCGCATGGTCCCGACCGCAGCCCCGACCGATCCGATGGCTTGTTCGAGCTGCGCGACCGAGGCGTTGAACTGCGCGCGGATCGGCTCGAACTCGGGCGCTACGGAACCGTGCATGCGCACGGTGAGGTCGCCTGCCGACAAGGCTTCGAACCCTCGCTCGACCTGATGCACGAAAGCTTTCAGATCCTCCGCCTTCGCTTGGTCGATCGCCGACTGGCGTTCGCGATCGGCGGTTCGGGCTGCCTGCGCGCCCGCCGCTTCCCGCTCCAGAAGCCGGTTCTGGATCGCCGCGTCCTTGAACACCTGGACGGCCTTGGCCATGGAGCCGACTTCGTCGCGGCGGTTCTGGCCGTCGATTTCGATCTCAAGATTGCCCGCCGCCAGATCGCTCATCCGGCGACCGAGCCTGCCGAGCGGCCCGGTAATGCCTTTCGAGGACACCAGGAGAGCGCCGCCGATGCCCAGCAGCATCGCGATCACGGTGCCGCTGAGGAGCGTGGCGATCGTGGCCCAGGTGTCGGCGGTGAGGCGAGCCGACTTGTCGGCGGTGTAGGCGATGAGTTCGTCGCGAAGCACCTGATACTGGTTGGCGAACTCGAGGGTGGCCGCGTCCATCTGCGACAGATAGGGCCTTGCTCCAGCCTCGTCGTTGACCAGTCCGCGGGCAACGGCCCGAGCGCTGGCGCTGTCGACCTGGGTCAGGATGTTGTCCAGGGAGCGGAACTTCGCATCCTGAGCAGGGAAGGCGAGGGGGCCGGCGTGCAGGAGCGACTTCGTCTTCTCGATCGTCTCGGCTCTCGCGCCGGCCGCGGACCGTGCCTCCGGGCTGTTCCCGTCGTAGGTGAACACCTTGTAGGTGGTGTACCCGACGTCGCTGACATTGCGTCCCGCGCGAACCAGTTGGACGACAGCTCCCGATTCCACATCGATCATATGGGAATAGGAAGCGTCCACCCCCGCGATCTGCGTGGCTGCAAAGCCGGACAGCGCCAGGCTCAGGAGACTGACGCTGGCGACCGTTCCGATGATCTTGGTCGAGATTTTCAAGTGTTGAAGCATGGTCTTGCGCAAGCGCGTCCCGACGAGTGCCGCGCCCATCCGGCGGCTTCAGGGAAAATATGACTTGCAATACTGAAGAATTTACTCAGCGCTCCGACAACCAATGGTTATAATATGCTACTCCTGCGATAATTACAACTTGAGATCAAAGTATTCGGCGGTTTTGAAATTCAGGGATGTATTCACGCAAAACGTTCCCTTGGGGAAGGGGCGGGCCGTAGAAGGAAACGTAAGAGATCGGCGATAGGCTCGTGCGCGATCGAATCGCTGGTGATATCCCCATGCTGTCTCGCCGTGCTGTGCTTTTCTCCGTGGCCTGCCTGGGCGGCGTGGCGCTTTCCGCCAGGCGAGCAACGGCAAACGACGACATTCTGCGTTTGACCGGGTCCGGTATGCCGGGCGGCATGCCCGTCGGCCTGACCCTGGCGGCGCTGGACGCACTTCCCAGGACCTCGTTCCGCACGTCGACGCCGTGGCATCCGGGCGTGGTGGAGTTTTCCGGCGTTTCCCTGCGCGATTGCCTACGCGCGGCGGGCGCGCAGGGCCAGACTCTCCGGCTCGTCGCCCTCAACGACTACGTCGTGGAAGCGGACCTTGCCGAACTCGAAGCGGCCGATGCGCTTCTGGCGACGCGCCAGGACGGAGAGCCCATGCCGATCAGCGACAAGGGGCCGATCTTCCTCGTCTTTCCGTTCGACGCTCGCCCCGCCTTGCAGCATCAGAGCTTCTACAGCCGGTCCGTTTGGCAGCTGGCCGAAGTGCAGATCCAGCCGTGACACTGCGCGTCGCCGCCGAGCTGCCATCCCGTTATCGGCGGGTGCGATCGATCCTGACGGGGGTCACCGCCGCCCTGGCGCTCGTAGCCATCGTCTGCTCGTTTCTGGCCGTGCGCTATCAGCACCGCATCATCGAAGCTTCGAAATACAACGGAACGTTCGATTTCGAGCAGGCCACCGTCGAGATCCTTCGTCTGCAGCTCCTCCTGGAACAAGGGGGCGCGGTTTCGAAGCCCCAGGAGGTCGAGCTGCGCTACGGCATCGTGCAGAACCGGCTGACCGTCATTCGATCGAACCCGCTTCTCGACGGGCTCGACCGACGCGAGATGGTCGACCGGATCCAGGGCGAGATCGATGCGATCGGGCGGGCCCTCCGGTCCGGCGACCCGGAAAGCCGGAGCGCGGCGACGGGAAAGGCCCTGGCCGCCTACGTCCCTCCGATGCTGGCGCTCTCCTCGCTGTCCCATGCCAGAACCGGTGACGAGGTGTCCCGCAATCAGAAGGAGCTCGAGTTCGTGTTCGCGCTGATCTGCGCGGTGACGATGGCTTTGGTTCTCTTCGGCGCGGTTCTGATCGTCTTCTTCTTCCGCCAGAACAACCAGCTCGACCGCGTCGTGCGCACCGACACCATGACGAAGCTCGCCAATCGCGTCGCGTTCAACAGCCTGTTGGCGAAGCCATCGCCGGACCATCGCGCGGTGGTGATCGTCGATGTCGATCACTTCAAGGCCTTGAACGACAGTTGGGGCCACGAGGCGGGGGATCGGTTTCTGATCGAGCTTGCCGCTCGCCTGCGCCGGGCCTGCGTGGATGCCGAGCTCGTGGCTCGGATCGGGGGAGACGAGTTCGCCGTCCTGTACCGGGGGCCGGAAGCGCAGCGGCGAAGCCTCGCCTGCTGCGAGCGTATCCTTCTTGCGACGCGCAGGCCGTTCGTGATCGACGGCAGGCAGGTCCGCTCCAGCGTGACCATGGGCGTTCGTCACACCGAGGAAGGAAACCCGGCGGAACAGGCCACTTTGTTCAAGGATGCCGATATCGCGCTTTATGTCGCCAAGACGGCAGGTCGCGATCGGTTCCGCCTGTTCCATCCCGACGACAAGCGCCTGTTCCTTCGCCGGCAGCGCCTGCAGGACGATCTCGCCGAGGCGGTGGAGCGCGAGGAACTGTTCCTGGCCTTTCAGCCGATCGTGGATCTCGTCTCCGGGCGAACGAAGGGGTTCGAGGCGCTTCTGCGGTGGCGGCACCGCGAATTGGGGCTGATACCGCCATCCGAGTTCATTCCCATCGCCGAGGACAGTGGGCAGATCCTGTCCATCGGCCGCTGGGTCATCGCGCAGGCCTGTGCGCAGGCCGCGCTCTGGCCTTGCGACGTATTCGTCGCCGTCAACGTGTCGGCCCGGCAACTGACGCAGGCCGACCTCATGGCGGACGTCCAGGCGGGCTTGCGCGATGCGGGTATCCTGGCGAAGCGGCTGGAGATCGAGATCACGGAAAGTACGCTGATCGAGAACGACGCCGCAGCGCTCGACGTCCTGCACCAGCTGCGCGCGGCGGAATGCCGGGTTTCGCTCGACGATTTCGGCACGGGCTACGCTTCCCTAAGCTACCTGCGCCGGTTCCCGTTCGACAAGATCAAGATCGACCAGTCCTTTCTTCGCGATGCCGTCGACGGGGAAGACGGAAACGCCATCATCGAGACGATCTGCTCGCTCGCCCGGCGTCTCGGCCTTGCCATCGTGGCCGAGGGCGTCGAAACCGAGGCGCAGAGACGCCTGTTGGAGCGGGCCGGGTGCGAGTTCGGGCAGGGCTACCTGTTCGACCGACCCTTGTCCCCGCCCGACGGCATGCAGCGCCTTCTCAGCGAAATCAGCGGCTCCCATGCGCCGGAGGCTTCCAGGCCCATCTCCGCCGCGCTCGCGATGTGATCCACCGGCGCCGAAGCTCGGCGTGGCCACGCCTCTGCCGAGCGCCGGTTTTCGACAGGATTTCGGGAAAGAACCGGTGGGGAACGGCGTTTCCCGCTCCATGACCCGCAGCCCCATCGAAACCGACACCGCTTCCCTGATTCGCGAATGGGCGTTTCCGACCGCGGCGGGGCTCGGCTCGTCGGTTCGCGCGCTGGGCATCGAGCGCGAGATCCGCGCCAAGCTCGCCTTTCCCGACCGCAAGCACATGGTCGTCGAAGCGGGCGTCATCCGCCTTGCCTTCGAAGCGGATGGGGCGGAGCGCCTGGCGAACGCGTCGGCCGTCGTCGAGCGGGTGCTTTCGGGTATCGCGACCCTTGCCGTGCTGCCGGGCGAGGCGGAGGACATCCTGACGATTTCCCCGCGCGAGCGCCAGAAATGGGTCAAGGACGGGCGTTTGATGAGCGCCGGCACGCGAACCGTGAAGCTGCGCGGACGCTCCAAGGCGGTGACCTTCCACGTCTTCGACCCCCGGCATGTCGAGGACGTGCTCGACCGAGACCTTCCCACGCTCTGGCGCGAGGAGGATGCGCTGGCGATCGCGGAAGCGCGGCGAAGGGCGGCGGCCAAGGCGGCGCTCACGAGAGCCGCCAAGAGCGAGGCGAAGGAGCCGCGCGCGGCTCCAAAGGGCGGCAGGCGTTCAAACGAGCGCCCGAACCTTCGGGAATGGGACGAGTTCGATGCCGAGGGGTTTCTGCGCTGAGCCCTGAGGGAGGGTTCAGCGCGCCCGACGTGTCGGCGCGTGGAAATCCGGCGGCTTGCCCGCGATCCAGCGCAAGAACGGGCCGAGATCGGGATGACTGGCCAGGGAAAGGCCGGCCTCCGCGTGCCGCTCCAGATCGGTGTTGGTGAACGAGGCGTGGATGGCGCGGTGGCAGATCGGGTGCACCGGCACGGTCTCGCGACCGCCCCGGCTCTTGGGCAGGGGATGATGCCACTCGACCCGGGTGCCGAGCGGTCGGCGGCAGAGCCAGCATTCGCTCGGCTCCGGCGCTGGCGCCTCGGCCTCGTCCGCCTCGCGCCAGGCGCCCCGTCGTCCCGTGTGCTTTCGTGCCAAGTCTCGCAATCCACCCATGCCCGATCTTCCATCAGGTTGCCGCGCTGCCGGCCGAATTCAATGAGGCAGCGCGCCGCAACCTGTTGGGCGGGGCGAGAGCGTCGGGCGGGACCGTCCCGGAGCGTTCGCTATGCGGTCGATGCCTCGTGCGTACCCGCCGGCGGTGAGGCGAAGCGGACGCTTCTTTCGCGCAAAGGAGATCATTTCCCTCGCGGTAGTCGGCTCGCGGGATGGAGCGAGGGATGTCGCGTCAGTACCCTTGGGTGCGATCCACCGTGTGGGGAATCGTTCTGCCGGCCTGTTGAGCGCGGATCCCCGCAATGACCTGCCGCGCCGCCCCGGCCGGATGGGTGGCGCTCGCCACATGCGGCGTTACGACGACGGCGGGATGGGCGAGAAGCGGATCGTCCGCGCTTGGCGGCTCCGAGAGGAGGACGTCGAGCACGGCGCTGGCGAGCCTGCCCTCGTCCAGGGCGCGGAGAAGGTCGCCCTCCACGACATGTCCGCCGCGCCCCGCATTCACCAGCATCGCGCCCTCGGGCAGCTTGCGGAAGAGGTCGGCGTCGAGCAAACCGCGCGTTTCGGACGTCAGCGGCAGCAGGCAGACGAGAATGTCGGCTCGGTCGAGGAACGCGTCCAGTTCCGCCATCCCCGCAAAGGTTTCCACGCCGTCGATCCTCTTGCGCGAGGCGCTCCAGCCGGCGAGCGGAAAGCCGAAGGGCTTCAGGATCTGGAGTGCGGCCTGCCCCATGACGCCGAGGCCCATGACCCCGACGCGGCGATCGGCGGCCGCGCGCACCGGGCGGGCGGACCAGCGGCCTGCCGCCTGGTCCGCCCGATAGGAAGCCATGTCCCGGTGCAGCATCAGAACCGCCATCGCGACATATTCCGCCATGGACTGCGTGAGCGCCTCGTCCACCATCCGCACCACCGGAAGGCCCGGTGGAAACTCGGCCCATGGCAGGTGATCGGTGCCCGCGCCCATGCAGAAGAAGGCCCGCAGGTTCGGCATGGCGACGCCAAGGTCCGCCGGCGGCGTCCAGGCGACGAGATAGGGGGCTTGTGCCACCTCGCCGCTGGTCGACCAGTCCGTCAGGACGAGGTCCGGCGCTTCCCGGCGAAACACCTCGTGCCAGATCGCGCCGCGAACCGGGTCCGATTTATAGGCGACGAGGGTCATGGGGCGGTGTCTCCGGAGCCGATGGAGGGCGGATCCAGGCTACCCGTGCCCACCCGCCGCGCGGAAGCGGGGATTCGGCCGGAGGCGGCAGGTCCTGCCGCCGCGATACGCCAGAACGAAACATCCGCGCTCCCGCAACGCTCCCGCTCGCCAGCGACGGCCTGCCGACAGGGCCTAGGCTGGGAGCGGGCTGGCATCGCCGCCGCCCGCTTCGTTTCAACGGAGATCGCCGATGACTTGCCCTTCGCCGCGTTCCGTCGCCTTCCGCCGCGACGCCACGCTCGTCCACGCCGGAATGCTCCCCGCCGCTCATGCGCGCCTCGCCGGTCGTGGCAGGCCGGAGTTTATCGGGTGATGAGCATGCAAGCCTCCGACCTGGTCCGCACCTTCCACGACCTCCGCCGTTTCGCAGCGGAGGCGCCGCGCGCGGCCCAGCCGGCAAACGGCGACGCCTTCATCGCGGCGCGCCGGCCTCTGGTGCTCGCGGATGCGCCGACGCACGTCTTCGCCGTGGACCTTCCAGCCGGCTCCGGCGAAGCGGCTGCACTTCCCGCCGACGAGTTCGTCATCGTCCTGTCGAGCGAAGTGTTGCTGACGCCGAAGGGCGAGGCGACGCGCCATATCCGGCCGAACGAGAGCTTCGTCCTCGTGAAGGGCACGCGGTTCACTTGGAGCGCCCCGCGCGATGCCGTCCTGATCGTCCTGTCCTATCCGGCCGGCGGTGGTAACGGGGCGCTTCACGCGGTCGATCCCCAAGCCGAGCGCGCCCCGTCCGCCTCGCCAAGCGCCACGCTGCTCGTCGGCGAGACGCCGAAATGCCGAAGCCATCAAGATTACCTGTCCGAAGACGGCACCTTCGTCTGCGGCACATGGGAGGCGACGCCCTATGTCCGCAAGACGATGCTTTATCGGCACTGCGAGCTGATGCATCTCCTGAAGGGTTCGGTCACCTTCGTGGACGAAGGGGGGCACGAGGCGACCTTCCGGGCCGGCGACGTGTTCTTCGTGGAAGCGGGCGCGGCGTGTTCGTGGGAAAGCCGGGAGGACGTCGCCAAGGTCTATGCCATCCACCGTCCGGCGTGAGGATCGCTCCCGTGAACGGCCGGATCGACCAGCCGCTTGCCGGAACCCGCCGCGCCCTCGTCGTGGTGGACGCGCAGCCCGCGACGCTGAAGGCGCCAGCGGCATGGGAGGTGCTGGAACGGATCCGGGCCTATGTCCGCGCCGCACCCTACGACGCCTATCTCGTCGCGATCTACCACGCGCCGCCCGATTCCATGTTCGCCCGGCAGGGCGGCTGGATTCTGAATGCGGATGCGGCCGGGCCGAGCGACGCCGATATCCTCGCGGCGATCGAAGCGAGCGGACGCCCCAAGCTTTCGATCGAAAAGACCATCCGTTCGGTCCTCAAGACCGAAGATGCCAGGACCTTTCTACGCGCCCACCGCATCGACGAGCTGCATTTCGTCGGCTTCGACATCAACGACTGCGTGCTGGCCTCCGCCTACGACGCGATCGACAGCGGTTTCCACGCCTTCGTCCTGGAGGAACTCGCCTTCCGAACCGATGCCGATGCCGGGCTGATCGAAGCGACGCTCACGCTCCTGCGCCATCAAGGCATGACCAACCGGACGCGGCGCTTTGCCGCGAACCCGGTGGCCCTTCGAGACCCGTCTTCGCCACAAGAGGGCTCGGATCGAATGGCGGGAGCGCGTGATCTCGTAAAGGCCACGGGACCGCGCGCATGACGCAACGATCGACGATCGACCTGACGCAGCTTCGCTCCATGACGGCAGAAGACCTCGGCGCCGCCCACGCCCTTTCGGTCGAGGTCAACTGGCCGCACCGGCCCGACGACTGGCGGCTGGTCCACGAGATCGGCGAGGGGATCGTCGCCGCCGACGAGGGCGGGCGTGTCATGGGATCGGCGATGTGGTGGCCGTTCGGGCCGGATCTGGCGACGATCGGCATGGTGATCGTCTCGCCGCGCCTCCAGGGACAGGGGACGGGTCGGCGGATGATGCGCGAACTCTTCGCGCGCGCCGGTGCGCGCACGATCCGCCTCGTCGCCACGGCCGCAGGGCAGCGCCTCTACGAGTCGGAAGGCTTTCGCGCCACGACCGCGATCGCCCAGTACCAAGGGCTGGCATCGGCCGGGGCAACGGTGCGGGACGCGCGCGTCCGCCCCGCGGGCGAGGCCGACCGGCCGGGTATCGCCGCGCTGGACAGGGAGGCCTCCGGCGGCGACCGGTCGCGGATGCTAGCGGCGCTGGCACGTGTCGGCTCGGTCGAGGTTCTGGAGGACGGGGGGCGCATTCGGGGCTATTCCGTCTGCCGGCCCTTCGGCCGCGGGCACGTGATCGGGCCGCTGGTGGCGCGCGATGCGACGGAAGCGGTGGCCCTTGCCAGTCCGCACATGCGCGCCCATGCCGGCACGTTCCTTCGCGCCGATACGCCCGAGGCCGAGGGTGCCTTCGTGGATTTCATGGAAGCGTCTGGTCTCGGCAACGCCGATCGCGTGGTCCAGATGACGCGCGGTCCGGCGCCCGCGACCGGTCCAGCGCAGGTTTTCACCCTAGCCAACCAAGCGCTGGGATAGGACCGCTCACTCGCCGAACAGCGTTTCCAGCGGAAGCTCGGTCTTCAGGATCGGCGTTCGCAGGACGATGTAGCTGAAATACTTGGCGATGCCGATATTGCGCTCCAGAAGCCCTTCGATCGTTTCCTGGTAGTGCGGCAGGCCGCGCGTGACGAACTTCACGAGATAATCGTAGCCGCCGCTCACGAGGTGGCATTCCATCGCCTCGTCGACCTTGCGCAGTGCCTGCTCGAAACGCTGGAAATACTCGCGCGTGTGGCCGGTCAGGGTGATTTCGGTAAAGACCGTGACGGTTTCGCCGAGGCGCGGCAGGGCGACCTGCGCTCCGTAGCCCAGAATGTATCCGGCCTGCTCCATGCGCTTGACGCGCTGGAGGCAGGGGCTGGGCGAAAGGCCGACGGCATCGGCCAGAAGCACGTTGGTCATCCGTCCGTTGCGCTGCAACTCCGAAAGGATGCGCATGTCGATCGCATCGAGCTTCAGGCCGATCGGCGACATCGCGATCCTTCGAGACGGGGCGGAACAACGGTTCCCCACACCCATAGCATGCCCCGCCGTTTGGCAAAGACCTGTGCGTCGAACAAGGGCTGTTCGATCGCCGTCGGCGACAAGGTGAACCTTCGAAGGATCGGCGTTTGTTTCTCGCCGAACCGCCGTGGCTTGTCTTTGCCGGGGGGGCGAAATCCGCGCGCACCCCTTGGCAGAATCTCAAGGACCCTAGTTTGGAATCGATCGAGAATCGGAGGGTTGCATGACCATCACGATCAACGGCCGTTCCCACGAAATCCCGCCGGATCCCCGCGTCTCGCTTCTCGACCTCCTGCGAGATCGCCTGGGGCTGACGGGCACCAAGAAGGGCTGCAACCAGGGCGCCTGCGGCGCCTGCACCGTTCTGGTGAACGGGGAGCGCATCGTCTCCTGCCTGGCGCTGGCCGTCCAGTACGACGGGCGTTCGGTGACGACGGTCGAGGGGCTGGCGGACGAGGGCGGGCTCCATCCGCTGCAGCGCGCCTTCATCGAGCACGATGGCTTCCAGTGCGGCTACTGCACGCCCGGGCAGATCGTCTCGGCCGTGGGCATGGCGGGCGAGGCGGCGCGTGGGTTACCGAGCGCGGTCACCGCCGATGTCGGGGCGTCACGCATCGATCTCACCCGCGAGGAGATCGCCGAGCGCATGAGCGGAAACCTGTGCCGGTGCGGCGCCTACAACGGCATCGTGGAGGCCGTGGCGGAAACCTTTGCCAAGGACCACCACGACGAGCGGTCGGAGGCGGCGGCATGACCCCGTTTCAGTTCCAACGCGCGGCCGACGCCGCCGACGCTCTGCAGGCGGCCGGCGCCTTCGGCGCGAAATACCTCGGTGGCGGCACCAACCTCGTGGACCTGATGCGCGAGGGGATCGAGCGTCCGGCGGCGCTGGTCGACGTGACCGGTCTTTCGGACAAGATCGAGGAGCGCGCGGACGGCGGCCTCATGATCGGCGCGGCCACCCGCAACACCGCGCTCGCCGAGAATCGCGCGGTGCGCGAGCGCTATCCGGTGCTCGCGCGCGCAATCCTGGCCGGCGCCAGCGGCCAGATCCGCAACATGGCGACGGTCGGCGGCAACATCCTGCAACGCACGCGCTGTACCTATTTCTACGACGAGGCGGCGCGCTGCAACAAGCGTCGGCCCGGCACGGGCTGCGACGCGCGCGAGGGCTTCAACCGCATCCACGCGATCCTCGGCGCGTCGCCGGCCTGCGTGGCGACCCACCCGTCCGACATGTGCGTGGCGCTGGCAGCCCTTGGCGCGCTCGTGCGTCTCGAAGGTCCCGAAGGCGTCCGCACGTTGCCGATCGTGGATCTCCATCGGCTGCCCGGCGAGCGGCCGGATCTTGAGACCGAGCTTCGGCCGGGCGAACTGATCACCGGCGTGGAACTGCCGGCGCTCGCCTCCGCGCGGCGCTCGACCTATCGCAAGGTGCGCGACCGCGCTTCCTACGCCTTCGCGCTCGTGTCGGTCGCCGCCGTGCTCGACCTCGAAGCCGACGGCACGGTGCGCGACGTGCGTTTGGCGCTCGGCGGTGTGGCGCACAAGCCCTGGCGCGCCACCCGGGCCGAGAGCGCGCTTCGCGGAGCGCGGGCGGGCTCGGAAGCGTTCCGCATGGCCGCCGACGCCGAACTCGCCGAGGCGCAGCCGCTTTCGGGCAACGCCTTCAAGGTGGAGCTCGCGCGACGCGCCATCGTGGCGACCTTGAGCGACCTGACGGGAGACCGGGCATGAGCGAACTCATTCAAGGCGCGGTCCAGGCCGTGGTAAAGAAGGCGATCGCGTTGGCGCCGGAAAGCTGGATACCGGGCGGCCAGCCCGACCCGCTGCCACGCGAGAAGCACGGGCTCGTCGGGGCCTCGGTGTCGCGCATCGACGGGCCGCTGAAAGTTCAGGGCGAGGCACGCTTCGCCGCCGAGTTCGCGATGAGCGACCTCGCCTTCGCCGCCGTGCGTTACGCGACGATCCCCAAGGGCCGCATGAAGCGGATCGACACGGCCGGCGCGGAAGCCGCGCCCGGTGTCATCCTCGTCATGACCCATCGCAATGCACCGCGCATGAAACCCATGCCGGTCTTCGGTTCGTCGCAGAAGGCGGCCGGCGGCAACGACCTGCCGATCCTTCAGGACGACCGCGTCCATTGGAACGGTCAGCCCGTCGCGCTGGTTCTGGCCGCGACGCAGGAGGAGGCCGACCACGCCGCCGCGCTGATCGCGATCGAGTACGAGGTCGAGCTGGCGACCACTTCGTTCGCGGCGGCCAAGGCCGAGGGAACCGAGCCGGCATCGTTCATGGGGCAGCCGCTCAGCGTCGTGATCGGCGACCCGGATGCGGCCTTGGCCGATGCCGCGCACCGTGTCGATGCCGTCTACCGGACCCCGCGACACAATCACAATCCGATCGAGCCCCACGCGGCGACCCTTCGATGGGATGGCGACACGCTGCGGGTCCACGATGCCACCCAGGCCGTGTCCCACACCGCATGGTCGCTCGCACATATCTTCGGCATCGAGGAGGATGGGGTCCACGTCACCTCGCCCTTCGTCGGGGGCGGGTTCGGATCCAAGACGCTTTGGGATCATCAGGTTCTGGGCGCGGCGGCGGCCCGTCTCGCCGGGCGGCCCGTGCGTATCGCCCTGTCGCGCGAGGGCGTCTACCGGACCGTCGGCGGGCGGACCCTGACCGAGCAGCGCGTGGCGATCGGCGCGGACGGGGAAGGGCGCTTCCAGGCGATCGTACACACCGGCACGATCGCCACCACGGCCCATAACGGCATGCCCGAGCCCTTCATCCTCGCCACCATGAACCTCTACGGCACGCCGAACCTGAAGCTCGGCATCGACGCGGTGAAGCTCGACATGCTCGCCAACACCTTCATGCGCGCCCCGGGCGAGGCGGTGGGGACGTTTGCGCTGGAATCGGCGGTGGACGAACTGGCCCACGAGATGGGGATTGACCCGATCGAGCTTCGGGCGCTGAACGAGCCCGAGCGCGATCCCCTCAAGGGCACCCCCTTCTCCTCACGCAACATCGTCGCGGCCTATCGCGCCGGGGCAGAGCGCTTTGGTTGGGATCGTCGCCTCGCGGAGCCGGGCTCGCAGCGGGAGGGGGAATGGCGGATCGGCATGGGCTGCGCCACCGCGACCTATCCCTATCACCGCATGCCGGGTGGGGCGGCGCGGGTGACGATCCGGAGCGACGGCACCGCCCATGTCGGGATCGCGGCGCACGAGATGGGTATGGGCACTGCGACCGTGCAGACCCAGATCTGCGCCGAGCGCCTCGGCCTGCCGCTGGAAGGCGTTTCCTTTGCCTATGGCGATTCCGCGCTGCCGGGGCTGGTGCTGGCCGGCGGCTCGCAGCAGACCGCCTCGATCGGCGCGTCCGTGATCGTGGCGCAGCAGGCGCTGGTGGCCGAACTCCTGAAGCTCGCCGGCAACGACACGCCGCTCGCCGGCCTGAAGCCCGACGAGGTCGGTGGCGTGAACGGTGGGCTCGCCAAGCTCGACGACCCCGAGCGCTTCGAGAGCTACGCCTCGATCCTTCGTCGTGCGGGTCGCGACGAGGTCAGCGCACTCGGGGAGGCGCCCCTTCCGCTCGAGACCGAGCGCTGGTCGATGCACTCCTACGGCGCGCTGTTCGCCGAGGTGCGCGTCAACGAGGTCACGGGCGAGCTGCGCGTTTCGCGCTTCCTCGCCTCCTATGATTGCGGGCGCATTCTCAACCCCAAGACGGCCGCGAGCCAGTTCCGGGGCGGCATCATCATGGGGCTCGGCCTTGCCATGATGGAGGAAACGCAGTTCGACGAACGGACGGGCCGCATCATGAACCCGAGCCTTGCCGAATATCATGTGCCAGTGAACCTCGACGTGCCGCCCATCGAACTGATCTGGGACGACATCGCCGATCCGCATGCGCCGATGGGCGCGCGGGGTGTCGGCGAGATCGGCATCACCGGCGTTGCGGCCGCCGTCGCCAACGCGGTGTTCAACGCCACCGGCAAGCGCGTGCGAGATCTGCCGATCACGCTCGACAAGCTCATGTAGGTGGATGCGAAGGGCGGTACGGTAGCACCGTGCCGGCCTGTCGTCGACGGAGCGAACGAAAGGGCCGGGACGGCTCGCGCCTCGACCCCTTTCGTCTGATTTTCTTTCAAGGCGTCGAACGGTCGATATCCCGACAGACGCTGCCGACCGGTGTCGCCTCGTGGCTCCTCAGAACTCCGTCCACTCGTCGGCGGACGCTGCGGGAGCGGCATTGCTGGAAACCGTGCGAAGCTGCGGCACGCGGCGAGCGGTCGGCGTAGCCGGCTGAGAAGGGCGAGGACTGGCCGCCCGCGCTGAGCCGCCCTGTCCGCCCTGCACTGCATGGCGCGTTCGGAACGATACGGTGAGTTCGGCGAGCTGCTCCGTTTCGCCCGACAAGCTCTGTGCCGCGGCCGTCGTTTCCTCGACCATCGCCGCGTTCTGCTGCGTGACCTTGTCCATCTGATTGGCGGCGGTGGACACTTCGCGCAGGCTCCCGGACTGTTCCTTGGCCGAACGGGCGATGGTGGCGACCACCGAGGCCAGGGTGCCGACGCCGGACACGATGTCCTCCAGGCTTCGACCGGACGCGGTGACGAGTTCGACACCCTGTTCGACCTGATGCGTGGAGGCCTGGATCAGGTTCTTGATCTCCTTGGCGGCTTCCGCCGAGCGCTGGGCGAGCCCACGCACCTCCTGCGCCACCACCGCGAAGCCCTTGCCGGCTTCCCCGGCGCGCGCCGCCTCGACGCCCGCGTTCAAGGCGAGGAGGTTGGTCTGGAAGGCGATCTCGTCGATCACCCCGATGATCTTGCCGATCTCGGACGAGGAGCGTTCGATCTCGCCCATCGCCACCACGGCGCGGCCGACGATGGCACCGCCTTTTTCCGCGTTCGCCTGGGCCATGGTGGCCGTCTTCTGCGCGTCGGCGGCGGCCGTGGCCGTTTCGTTGACGCCGCGCGTGACCTCGCCGAGCGCCGCCACGGTCTGCTCCAGGCTGGCGGCCTGCTGTTCGGTGCGCTGGGACAGGTCGCTCGCCGCTACCGTGATCTCGCCGAGGCCGACGCGGATCGTGCCGACCGCCCCCACGACCGAGCCGATCGTGTCCTCCAGCGTCGAAACCGCCGTATTGAAGCGCAGGCGGATCGGCTCGAACTCCGAGGCGACCTTTCCATCCATGCGCGCCGTCAGATCGCCGGAGGCCAAACGCTCGAAGCCCGTGTCCACCGCATGGACGAAGACGCGCAGGTCTTCCGCCTTGGCGGTGTCGATCGCCGCCTGGCGGTCGCGGCTGCTGGCCTGCGCCTGCCGGTTCGCCTCCGCTTCGACCTCCAACTGTCGGTTCTGGTTGGCCGCGTTCTTGAACACCTGCACGGCCTTGGCCATCACGCCGACCTCGTCGCCGCGCTCTTGGCCCTCGACGGGCGTGTCCAAGCGCCCGGCGGCCAGTTCCTCCATGCGCTTCGACAGGAGCCGGAGCGGTCCGGTGATACCCTTCGCCGACACGAAGAGGGCTGCCAACAGGCCCAGCAGCGCGCCGAGGAGGGTGCCCCCGATCAGGATGTAGGAGTTCGTGTGCGATGCGGTCGTGAGTTCGTACGAACGGCTTTCGACCCGCTTGGCCATGTTCTCGCTCAGCGCCGTGAGCTTACCCGATAGGGATGCGATGATCGGATCCACCGTCTGCATGATGGTGGTCGCATCGTCGTTGAGGTTGCGCCGGCCCATGTCGGCCGCCTTCGACGCGCCGGCGATCACGGTCTCGAGGTCGCGGCGGACGTCCTCGACCTGATCGACCTGATCGGGCATTCTGGGGGCCATGATGTCCAGCTGCGCGTGCGCCAGGGACACCGCGTCGTTCAGCGTCTTGACCGATGCGTCCGCCTGCGCTCCGTTGTAGGCGATGGACCGATAGACGGCATAGCCCATTACGTTTACGGCGCGGTTGATGCGCGCGGAGGCGACTTGGGCCTTGTTCTGGTTCTCGATCAGCGAGGAATATTCCGCGTCCGCACCCATGATGACAGAGGATGCATAGAACGAGGCCGCCAAGCCTATCAAACTCGTCGCCACAACGATCGAAGCGACTTTCGTTCCGATCTTCAACCTCTTCAGCACGGCGTGTCTCCTCGTTTGGGATGCGACACGTTGTAGCGATTTGTAGTTAAGGATTGATTGGAATTACACGCGACGGGAAAATTACACAACCGAAGGGTTCGCATGTTGCCTTGCGCCATATTAATGGCGACCCGACCATTCCGAGTGACCATTGCCTGATGAAGCCGTCCTTCTTCGACGGCTCAAGCAGGCATGCGATCCGAGGACCCGACGCCTCGACGAAGATCGACCCGACGCCCAGCATGCGTTTTTGCGCATCGAGCGGCTGAATCGGCTGTTCCCGAAGGGATCGGAGTGCGCGGTGCCGCACGAACGACGGCGGCTCCTGAAGAGGGGATCGAGACCGTCAGCCAGGCGAGCGACATTGGACGAGCGTCGCTTTCTCCCCTCGCGAAACGATCGACCCTCCGCGCGCGCCGGGGAAGGCAATCCCTAGCGAGCCGGCACTGCGAGCGTGGATGCCGCCGACATGCTCCCTGGCCCGGGGTGGCGTGTCCCCAGCGCCGCGAGAAATGGACTCGAGCCTGCCGCTGCGCCCCGGCTACTGGATTTCGTTGATATACACGTCCTCCCGCGTGGACGCGCGGTGGTCGTTGAGGAGGATGGGCCGTGCCATCTGGTCGTAGGCGACCTCGTGGAGAACCAGGACGGCAGCCGGTGATGTCAGGCCGAGAAGAGCGCAATCGGTCTCGGTGGCGATCTCCGCCTCGACCTCTTCGCGAATGGCGGAAATCCGGAGCCCGAACGCGTCCCACAGCATGGGATAGATCCGGTGCGGAACCTCGTCCGGCTCGCTCGGGAAGCCCGGCACGAGGTGGGTTGGAAGGATGATCACCTCGTGCATCACCGGTCGCTCTGAGACGAGGCGCAGACGATGGAGATGCAGCACCCTGGCCTCGGGCCCCAATGCGAGCCGCTCGGCCTCCCGCGCGCTGGCGGCGCGCTCGTCGAACGCCAGCATCCGGGACGTCGAGTTCTGCAACTGCCCGTCGCGCGAATGAAGGCGGAAATAGTCGAAGAAGAAGCGCAGCGAGTGGTGCGGAATGCGGCCCGTGACCACCGTGCCTGTCTTGCGCCGACGAACCAGCACCCCACCGGTCGTCAGCTCGCTCAGGGCACGCCGGATCGTGCCGACCGACACGCGGAACTCCTGCGCCAGCGCGACCTCGGCCGGAAGCACCGTGCCGGCCGGCCAGATGCCCGTTTCGATGCGCGTGGCGATCTGTTCGGAAACCGATCGATAGATCGGAAGGGGGCGAGAATGCTGAGTGAGAATCGTGGTCCTCCGCGCGTTGCCGCCGATATCGGCGCGACCCTAGAGCATTTTCGGCGTGCGCCGCACCGGCTTTCGCATCCGAACCGCCTATCGGACGGCGGTGCCCATGACTATGGGCTGCGCACATGCCCAACGAAACGGCGTTTCCTGGCGAAAATGAGCGCAGCAAAGGGCCGAACTCAGCTTGCTGTGAGCATTACTATATAGTTTATAGAAATGCATCTGCGCTTCGTGTGGATGAGCAGGCGCTTCGAATGGGATAGGGGAGTGGCGAAGATGTCGCTAGCCGACGCGTCGGCCATGATCGATGCGACCCTGGATCGGGCGGTGGCCGATCTCGAGCGGATGATCGCGATCGATACGCGCTTCCCGCCGGGCGAAGGCTACGGGGCCTTCGCGACCCTGATGGAAGACCTCCTCGCGCCGCTCGATCTCGAAACCGAACGGGTCGAGGTTCCCGAGGCGCTCTGGTTCGTGCCGCGCGGGCCCGCGTCCGGGCCGCGCGTCAATCTGCTTGCCGAAGGACGGGGCGATCGTCCGGTCTGCAGCCTCTACTTCCATGTCGATACGGTCTGCGCGGCGAACGGCTGGCAGCGCGATCCGTTGCGCCTCACCGAGGAGGACGGCGTTCTCTACGGGCTCGGCGCCGCCGACATGAAGGGCGCGATCGCGGCCGCCGTCCATGCCCTGCGCTGCGCGAAGGCGCTGGGCCTGCCGCTCGCCTATCGCCCGCAGCTCCTGCTGTGCACAGACGAGGAAGGCGGGCTTCATCCCGGCATCCGCTATCTCGCCGACGAAGGCCGGATCACGGGCCACCTCCTGAACTTCAACGGCTCGGCCACCCCGCGCATCTGGGGCGGCTGCTTCGGCAGCTTCAACCTGCAGGTCACGGTGGAAGGGGTGGCCGCCCATGCCGCCGACCGTTCGGCTGGAGGCATCAACGCCATCGAGGCGGCCTTGCCGATGATGCAGGCTGTGCAGGACCTCCGGCCGGAGGTCGCGGCCCAGGTGTCCGCGCTGCCGCCGCCGCCGGGTGCCGCGCCGCTCGCCGCCCAGATCGCGATCACGGTGGCGAACGGGGGCACCTGCGGCGGGCAGGTTCCCGATCGCTTCACCTTTCTCGTGTCGCGGCGCTATGCGCCCGAAGAGTGCTTCGAGACGGCGCGCGAACGCATCGAAGCGGTGGTCCGGGCGGCGGCTCCCGAGGGTGCGACGATCCATTTCGACCTCATCGGACACTTGACGCCGACCGCCGATCCGGAAGGGCCGCACCTGCCGCGCTGGCTGCGCGCAGTCGGTGACGGCTTCGGCTACCGGGCGGACGAGTTCGTGAAATACGCCGCCGCCAGCGCCTCCGACACAGGCTATGCGCAAGCGTCCGGCGCCGTTCGCGAGGCCATCCTCGGCGGGCTGATCCGCCCGACCTCCAACGCCCACGGCGCCGAGGAGCACACGACGCGGGCCGACCTCGCCGCCCTGTCGAAGACGATCCTCCTTTACCTCGCCCGCGACTTCGCGCCCGAACTCAATCCGGACCTTTGATCCTCCAGGAGCTCCCCATGTCGATCAACCGTCGTGCCTTCCTCCGAAGCAGCGTCGCCGCGCTCGCCGTCGGCATCGCCCTGCCGCAGATCGCCTTTGCGCAAGAGAAGGCGGAAGCCGGTGGCACCTTGCGCGTGGCGGTGGACCAGGCGATCAGCGTGATCCATCCGCTCCTGACGCGGGTGAACCCGGAATACCTGGCGGTGGAGCTTCTGTATTCCGGGCTGACGCGTCTCGGGCTCGACATGCAGGCCGAGCCCGATCTCGCCACCGAGTGGACCCCCAACGACGACCTGACGGTGTGGACCTTCACCTTGCGCGAGGGCGTCACCTTCCACGATGGAAGCCCCTGCACGGCCGAGGATGCCGCCGTGACCTTCCGGGCGATCCTCGATCCGGCCACCGCCTCGCCCGCGCGCAACAATGTCGGCCCGATCGAGACGGTCGAGGCGGTGGACGCCCGGACGCTGCGCTTCACCCTGTCGACGCCCTATGCCGACCTGCCGGTGGCGCTGGCCTACAACAACGCCCGGATCGTTCCCGCCGCCGTGGTGTCGGTCGATCTGCAGAGCCTGCGCCTCAAGGCGAACGGCACCGGGCCGTTCAAGCTCGTGTCCTACGAGCCCGACCGTCTCCTGGTGGTGGAGCGCAATCCCGACTACTACGATCCCGAGCGCCCCTATCTCGACCGGATCGAACTCCACGTCTTCCCCGATCTCGGCGCGCAGGTGTCCTCGCTTCTCGCCGGCGACATCGACATGGTGTCCACCGTCGAGCCGAACGACTTCCTGCGCCTGGAGGGCCAGGACGGGATCGACACGCTGCGCTCCGCCTCCGGTCAGTTCTGCAACGTCAACTTCGGCACCGACATCGCGCCCTTCAACGACGTGCGCGTGCGCAAGGCGCTGGCGCTCACGATCGATCGCGAGGCGATGGTCGACTTCATGACCGAGGGCTTCGGCACCAAGGGCAACGACACGCCGCTGAACGCGTCCTATCCGTTCTTCGAGGCGCTGACGCAGCGCGAGAAGAACATCGAGGAGGCCAAGGCGCTTCTGGCCGAGGCCGGCTTCCCCGACGGCTTCACGGCCGAGCTCGTCGCCTCCGACCGCCCCGCCATCCGCACCCAGCTCGCCGTGGCGCTGAAGGAGATGGCGCAGGAAGCCGGCATCACGATCAACGTCAACACCATGCCGCATGCGACCTATCTCGATCAGGTCTGGACCAAGGGCGCCTTCTATGTCGGCTTCTACAACATGCAGCCGACGCCGGACGGCATCCTGAAGCTCCTCTTCACCTCCGACGCCGCCTGGAACGAGACGCGCTGGAACAACAAGGCCTTCGACGAGCTGGTGGCCAAGGCGCGCGCGGTGGCCGACAAGGCCGAGCGCACCCGGCTTTATACGCAGGCCCAACAGCTGATGCACGACGACGTGCCCTCGCTGATCCCGGCCTTCTTCGACGTCCTGGGCGCCAAGCGCAGCTGGTTGCAGGGCTACGAGATCCACCCGCGCGCCTCCGTGTTCCGGCTGGACTTCGCCTGGCTAGGGCCCGACGCCCCGACCCGCAAGGCTTGAGTCCCGCGGTTTCGCGGAAGCCGGCACTCTTGGGTTGCCGGCTCCCGCGAGACGCCATGAAAACGCTTCGCCCGTTCGGCCGGGAAGGACTTGTCCGCCCGCCATCATAGGAGCCGCCCCGACGTGTCAGCCAGCTATCTCCTCAAACGTGTCGCGTTGACCTTCTATACGCTGGTCGTCGTCTCGCTTCTGGTCTTCGCCATCACGCAGGTCCTGCCGGCCGACGCGGCGGTGATGATGCTGGGCGAGAACGCCACGAGGGAAGCGCTCGACGCCCTGCGCCAGACCATGGGGCTGAACGACCCGGTATGGATGCAGTACCTCCACTGGGCGGGCGGCGTCCTCCAGGGCGATTTCGGCATCTCGCTGCGCACCGGCCAGCCCGTCGGCCCCGCCCTGTTCTCGGCGCTCGGCACGTCCTTGACGCTGGCCGCCTTCGCGCTCGTCTTCATGCTGATCCTGGCGGTTCCGATGGGCATCGTGGCGGCGGTGCGCCGGGGCAAGGTCGCCGATCTCCTCGTCGGCTTCGTATCCTATGTCGGCGTGTCGCTCCCCGAATTCGTGACCGCGACGCTCGCCGTGCTCTTTCTCGCCGACTGGTGGAAGCTCCTGCCGCCGGCCGGCTACGTTCCGCTGACCGAGGACCTCTGGGGCGGCCTTCAGCGCCTCGTTCTGCCGGTTCTCGTCGTGTCGGTGATGATGATCGCCCACGTGTCGCGCATGGTACGCTCCGAGCTCGTCGACGTGCTCCACACCGACTACATCAGAGCCGCCCGGCTCAAGGGCCTTGCCCCGCGGCGCGTCCTGTTTCGCCACGGACTGCGCAACGCCCTCCTGCCGACGATCACCATCGTCGCGCTCGACGTCGGCTACCTCCTCGGCGGCGTGATCGTGGTGGAGGAGATCTTTTCCATTCCCGGCATCGGCCGCGCGCTGATGTCGGCGATCCAGGCCCGCGACCTGCCGGTGATCCAGGCCGGCGTGATGATCATGGCCGCCACCTACGCGCTCGTGAACTTCGCGGCCGACCTCGCCTACGCCTCGCTCGACAAGAGGATCCAGTATGACTGAGTTTTGGCGCCGTCTCCTGCGCACGCCGCAGGGGCTTCTGGGCTGCGCGATCGTCGGCCTGGTTCTCGTGGCGGTGGTGGCCGGCGGCTGGCTGACGCCCTACGGCGCGAGCGACATGCAGGCACTCGCGCGCTACAAGGCGCCTTCCGCCCAGCATTGGCTCGGAACCGACCAGTACGGGCGCGACATCCTCAGCCGGCTTCTGGCGGGCGCGCGCTCCACCGTGGTGATGGCGGTGGTGGCGACGGTCGTCGGCACGCTCGGCGGCGCGGTGCTGGGCACCGGCTCGGCCTATCTCGGCGGACGGGCGGACGAGTTCATCATGCGCACGGTGGACGCAGTGATGGCGATTCCCTCGCTGCTCCTGGCGCTTCTCGTCGTATCGCTTCTCGGCTCGAATGCCGCCAACGCGCTTCTGGCCATCTCGATCGCCTTTGTGCCCAGCATGGCGCGCATCAGCCGCTCGGTCGCCTTGACCGTGCGCAAGCAGGACTATGTCAGCGCCGCCGTCGCGCGCGGGGAGGGCGCCGGCTACATCGTCTGGCGCGAGATGCTACCCAACGTCGCGGCGCCCATCGTGGTGGAGATGACGATCCGCGTATCCTTCGCGGTGATGCTGTTCGCCACCTTGTCGTTTCTCGGGCTCGGCGCCCAGCCGCCGGCGCCCGACTGGGGGCTGATGGTTTCGGAGGCGCGCCAGTTCCTCCATCGCTCGCCCTGGATCCTCGTGTGGCCGAGCGCGGCCATCGCGATCACCGCCATCGGCTTCAACCTCCTGGGCGACGGGCTTCGCGATGCCCTGAACCCACGCACGTGAGGGCGGACGCCATGACCCTCGAAACCAAGCCGGTGCTGTCGATCGAGAACTATTCGCTGGCCTATCGCACGGGCGGCGGCCGGGTCGAGGTGCTGAAGGGCATCGACCTGGCCATCGGCCGCGGCGAGATCGTCGGGCTGGTGGGCGAAAGCGGCTCGGGCAAGTCGAGCCTGGCCAGCGCCGTTCTGCGCCACCTTCCCGGCAACGCGGAGGAAAACGACGGCCGGATCCGACTCGGCGACACCGACCTGCGGGCGCAAGGCGAGCGGGCGATGTCCGACATTCGCGGGCGCCGCATCGCCATGGTGTTCCAGGATCCGGCGACCTCGCTCAACCCGACGCTGCGGCTCGGCGAGCAACTGGCGGAGGTGCTCGTGCGTCACCGGCGCCTGACTTGGTCGCAGGCCTGGCGCGAGGGCGAGGCGCGGCTCGCCCATGTCGGGCTGAAGACGCCGGCGGAGATGATGCGGCGCTTTCCGCACGAAGTGTCGGGCGGCGAGAAGCAGCGCGTGGTGATCGCCACCGCCTTTGCCTGCAACCCGGAGCTCATCGTCTTCGACGAGCCCACCACGGCGCTCGACGTCATCACCGCGCGCCAGATCCTCGACCTCTTCGCCGCGCTCCAGGCGGAAACCGGCGTCGCCTCGCTCTACATCTCCCACGATCTGGCGCTCCTGTCGCAGACGGCAGGCCGGGTCGCGGTTCTCCAGAAGGGCACCATCGTCGAGACCGGCGAGACCGGCGCCTTGTTCCGTGCGCCTGCCCATCCCTACACCCGAGCCCTGATCGAGGCTGTGCCCCGGCCCGAGCGCTCCTTGGTCGAGCCTGTCCTCAACACAGCCGTCGAGCCGCTGGTGAAGATCCGCGACCTGTCGGTCCATTACGGCCGCCGGACGCTTCTCGATTCTCTCCTGCGGCGCGAGCCGGAGCGGGTGGCGGGCAACCGGGCGATCACGCTCGACATCCGTTCCGGCGAGGTGCTCGGCGTTGTGGGCGAAAGCGGCTCGGGCAAGTCGACGCTCGCCAAGGCGATGACGGGTCTCAACCGCTTCGAGGGGGCGATCGAGTTCGACGGGAAACGGATCGGCGGCCTTGCCGACATGGACCGGCGCTATCGCCGCGACGTGCAGATCGTCTTCCAGCACCCGGACGCCTCGCTCAACCCGCGCCAGAAGATTTCCGAGATCCTGTCGCGCCCGATCAAGCTCTACGGGTCCGCGGACAAGACCCCGGCGCGCCAGCGCATCGCCGCCATGCTGGAGCGCGTCCGGCTGCCGGTCGGCCATATCGACCGCTATCCCCACCAGCTTTCGGGCGGCGAGAAGCAGCGCATCGCGATCGCGCGCGCCTTTCTGGCGAACCCGCGCCTTGTGATCTGCGACGAGATCACCTCGGCACTGGACGTTTCGGTTCAGGCGTCGGTGATCGAGCTTCTGATAGAGCTGCACCGCGAAACCGGCGCGGCCTTCGTCTTCATCACGCATGACATCAACCTCGTGCGCCAGATCGCTCATCGCATCGCGGTGATGTATCGCGGCGATCTCGTCGAGATCGCGGAAACGTCTGACATCGCCGATCCCGAGCGACGGCCTTACACGCGCGAACTCCTGGCGGCCGTCACGTCGCCCGCCTCGACCCCCGGCGCCGATCGCGCGCCGTCCTGACCCGTCCAAGGGGGCCTGCGACGGCGCCCCGTCACAGCTTTTTCCGGGAGTTCGTCCATGGACCGCAAAGCGCTTCTCGAGCGCGTCGACGAGACGGCGTGTCTCGACTTCGTGTCGATGATGGTGAAGCACAAGACCTATTCCGAGACGCCAGGCGAGACCGTCCTCGTCGAGCGGATGGTACGGGAGATGCGAAACATCGGCCTCGACGCCGCCGTCCGCCCCTTCGGCGACAAGGGCCGGTGCAACGGCGTCGGCACCTGGGCCGGACAGGGCGGAGGCCCCAGCCTTCTCTTCAACGGCCATCTCGACACCAACCCGGTGACGGAAGGCTGGACCGTCGATCCCTGGGGCGGCCTCGTCGACGAACGCTTCGTCTACGGTATCGGCGTGTCCAACATGAAGGCTTCGGATGCGGCCTGGTTCTGCGCCGTGAAGACGCTGCGCGAAGCCGGCGTCCGGCTGCGTGGCGACGTGATCCTCACCTATGTGGTGGGCGAGCTGCAGGGGGGCGTCGGCACCGAGGCGCTCCTGCGCGAGGGCCTGAGGGCGGACTATTTCGTCAACGGCGAGCCGAGCGACCTCGTGGCCGTGACGATGCACGCGGCGGCCCTCAAGTTCCAGATCGAGCTAACCGGCGACACGCGCCACCTGTCGAAGCGCGAGGCGGCCGTCGATGCGCTCGCCGCCGGTTGCGACCTCGTGCCCCGGCTCAACGCGATGACCTTTTCGGGCGCGCTCTCGCCCGAGCATGCGTCCGTCAACCGCTGCCATGTCGGCGTCTTCCGGGGCGCGCTCGGGCGCGAGCTGGAGGAATGGCGCCCGCCCCAGGTCGCGGACTTCTCTGTACTCAAGGGCTCGGCCCGCTACGCGCCCGGCCAGACGCGCGAAGGGGTGCTCGCCGACATGGAGCGCGAGCTCGAAGCGCTTCGCGGGCGTTTCCCCGGTCTCCGGACGACGCTGATCTCCATGGACACGATGGAGGAAAAGGGCCTCGCGCTCATGCCACCCTACGAGGTGCGGCGCGACAGCCCGATCGTGTCGGCGATCAATGCGGCCTACCGCGAGGTGCGCGGCGCAGAGCAGCCGACCGGCGCCATCACGCCGACCCGGTTCTACGGCTCGGACGCCGGCCATCTCCACGAGCTCGGCGGCATGGAGGGCATCGTGTGCGGCTGCGGCGGGCGCTACAACACCATGCCCGACGAGCGCGTCGACATCGTGGACTACGTCGACATGATCAAGGTCTACATGCTGACGATCCTCAACGTCTGCGGCGTCGCCGACGATGCCTGAGATCCCATCGGAGTTCGCCTGGCGCGTGGAGAAGGCACGCGTCGCGATGGGACGCGCCGACTGCGATGTGCTCCTCCTCGACAGCGGCGAAAGCCTCGCCTGGGCAACCGGCTATTCGGTGTCGGAGACGATGTATCGCGCCCTGTTCCTGCCGCGCGAGGGCGAGCCCTGGTTCGTCCTGCGCGAGCTCGACGCCGTGCCCTGCCGCGAGGGCAGCTGGGTCGGCGACGTCGTCGGCTACCCCGACATGGCGACCCCCGTAAGCGTTATGGCCGGTGAAATGGCACGGCGCGGCTTCGCCCGTGCGCGGATTGGTGTCGACTTCAACTCGATCAGCTGGAATCCGGCGCGAATGGCTGCCCTGTCCAGCGCCTTGCCGAATGCGGCCTTCGTGGATCTTCGAGGGCTGACCGACTCGCTGCGCTGGGTGAAGTCGCAGGCCGAGATCGCGCATCTGGCGCGGGCGGCCGCGATCGCCGACCGGGCGATGGCGGAGGTGGCCGCGCTCCCCCGCGTCGGTCTCACGACGCGCGAAGCGGCCGCGACGGCGGCGGCCAGCTTCCTGCGCAACGGCGCCGATACCGGCGAGACCGGGCCGATCGTGCGCGGGCGCGGCGACCACGAGTTCCTGCACGGCCTGTTCCGCGCCGAGGCGCTGGCGCCCGGCGACATCCTCCATGTCGAGCTGATCCCCTGCGTTTCGCGCTACGGCGCGCGGCTGATGCGCCCGATCGTCGTCGGCGAGCCGACGGCGCGCCAAAGGGACGTCGCCCGGCAACTCGTCGCGTTGCAGGACGCGCAGATCGCGGCGATGAAGCCGGGGACCGTGGCCGCCGACGTCGACCGCATCGTGCGGCAGGGCGTCCTCAATGCGGGACTGCGCGCCGAGTACGCCAACGTCACCGCCTATACGCTCGGCCTCTACATCCGCACCCCGCGTTCCAGCGACTTCTCGCGCGTCTTCCTGCCCGATCAGACCTGGGCGTTGGAGGAGAACATGGTCTTCCACGTGTACACATCAGCCGAAGGCCTCGGCTTTTCCGAAACGGTCGTCGTCACCCCATCCGGCGGCAGGCGGCTGACGGCGACCCGCAGGGAGATCCTTTGATCTTGAAGCGCCGCAACGGCCGGTCGTTGCGGTGCCCATGCCGGAATGACGGCTATCCCCGGGGAGGGGATGCTCCTTACAGATCGACGCCCTTGGGCAGGATCACGAGGTCGCGGATCGTCACGCCGGGCGATCGCGTCAACATGAAGAGCACCGCCTCGGCGACTTCGCGAACCTCCATCAGGCTGTTGGAAGCGCGCGCTTCCTCCAGCTTGGCGGCCGGCCAGTCGTCGATCAGCGGCGTCACGACCGGGCCGGGCGCGACCGCGCCGACGCGAATGCCGTGCTTGATGACCTGCCGCCGCAGCGTATGGACGAAGGCCTGGATCGCGAACTTGGAGGCCGTATAGATCGGCTCCCAGACCACCGGCACGAAGCCCGCCACCGAACTCGTCACGATGATGTCGCCGCTTCCCCGCTCGGCCATGTGCGGCAGGACGGCGTGGATCGAACGGAAGGCGGCGTTGACGTTGAGGTTCAGCATCCGGTCCCAGCTGTCGGGATCGCCCTCGATCACCTCGCCCCCGACATAGGCGCCGGCATTGGCGTGGAAGATGTCGAGGCGGCCCGTCCGTTCGAGGATGCGGGGCATCATCGCGGAAACGTCGGCGGGGTCCGTCAGATCGACGCGCAGCGCATGGGCGCGGGGGCCGAGCTCGTTGCAGGCGCGGCGTAGACGGTCCTCGGCGTGGTCGATCAGGACGACCTCGACACCCGCGTCGAGCATGGCGCGCGCGCATTCGAGGCCGATGCCGGACGCAGCGCCCGTGACGGCGGCGACCTTGCCGGAAAGATCCTGGCTCATGGGGAAGGTTCCTGATGGATGAAGGGCGGCGAGGCGTCCCGCCATGGCGGCGGGACTCGTGGGAAGGCGGTGTTCAGCCGCGACCGTGCGAGGCGCGCGAGCGGCGGGCGAGCGAATCCACCATGACCGCGAGCGCGAGGACACCGCCGAGAATCATGTAGCGAAGGCTGGACGACAGGTTGAGCAGCGTCAGCCCGTTGGAGATCGCCTGGATCACGATGATGCCGAGAAGCGCCGAATAGGCCGAGCCGCGCCCGCCGAAGAGCGACGTGCCGCCGATCACGGCCGCCGCGATGGCGTTGAGGTTCACGTCGCCCGACCCCGCCTGCTGGGAGGCCGAGCCGAGCCGGGCCGCCGACAAGATGCCGCCGAGCGCGGCCAGCGTCGAGCACAGCACGAAGGCGCTGAGATAGATGCGGCGCACGTCGATGCCCGCCCGTCGCGCCGCCTCGCGGTTGCCGCCGACCGCGAACATCGAGCGGCCCCATTTCGTGCGCCGGAAGGCGTAGTCCATCGCCACCACGAGAAGCACGAAGAGGGCGAACATCCAGGGCACGCCCCGGCCTTGTGCGAGATAGGAAACGACGCCCACGAGCACCAGCGTCAGGACCAGCGCCTTGACGACGATGACGCTGAGCGAGGTGCCGCTGAGACCCGCCGCCTGCCGGCGCGTGCGGGCGCGCAGGCCCGACAGGAGGACCACCGCGCCGGGAACCAGCGCCAGGACGAAGGACAGGGCGTTGGGCATGTAGGCGTTCTGGCCGAAACGCACGAGCGCCAGGCTGAATGGCAGGTTGATCGAGCCGGCCCGGCCGAGAAGATAGAGCTGGAACCCGAGAAGCGCGAGAAGACCGGCCAACGTGGCGACGAAGGAGGGCATTCCCACGCGGTTGTGCAGCGTGGCGTAGAGCGCGCCGATCGCCGCTCCGAGGCCCAGCGCGACGAGGATCGCGCCGCCCGCCGGCCAGCCGTTGTTGATCCAGAGGACGCCGAGGATCGCGGACGCGAGGCCCGACATCGACCCGACCGAGAGGTCGATCTCGCCGAGGATGAGGACGCACACGATCCCGAGCGAGATGATGCCGGTCGTGGCGCAGTCGTAGAGAAGGTTGGAGATGTTGCCCGGCCGGATGAAGACCGGGTTCAGCGAGGTGAAGATCAGCGAGATCAGGACGAGGCCGACCGCCACGGGGATCATGCCGAGATCGCCCGAGCGGACGCGGTCGAGGAAGCCGCGCAGGGCGCCGCCGAGGCCCTCGTCCTGGCGAACGCGCGCGTCCGCCCGGTCGAGAGTCCGGCCGGCGAGAGAATTCGGGTTCGTGCTCATTGGGCTCCCTCCTCGTGGACGGCGCGTCGCCCGGCCCGGCGCGACACCGAGTTGTCGGCGGCGCCCGTGATCGCCGCGATCAGGTCGTTGTGGGAATCGTCGGGCGTGAAGACGCCGTTGTTGCGCCCGAGGCGCAGGACGACGATGCGGTCGGCGACGGCGCGCACGTCGTCCATGTTGTGCGAGATCACGATCACGCCGAGGCCCCGGTCGCGCACGCGCTCGATGAGATTGAGGACTTCCGCCGTTTGGGCGACGCCGAGCGCGGCGGTCGGCTCGTCGAGCATGATGAGCTTGGGCTCGAGCAGCAGGGAGCGGGCGATGGCGACCGTCTGGCGCTGGCCGCCCGACAGGGAGGCGACCGGCTCGCGAACGGACGGAATGCGCGCCGCCAGCTCGTTGAGCAGGGTCCAGGCGCGAACCTCCATCGCGACCTCGTCGAGCTTCCAGGCGTCCTTTTCGCGCCCGAGGAAGATGTTGGCGACGACGTCGAGGTTCTCGCAGAGCGCGAGGTCCTGGAACACGGTAGCGATGCCGAGGTCGAGCGCGGCCGAGGGGCTCGTCAGCGCGGCGTCGCGCCCGTCGAACCGGATGCTTCCCGATGTCGGCTGATGGACCCCCGCCAGCACCTTGACGAGGGTGGACTTTCCCGCGCCGTTGTCGCCCACGAGCGCCACCACCTCGCCGGGATGGACGTCGAGCTCGATATCGGTCAGCGCCGAAACGGCGCCGAAGTTCTTGGACACGTTGCGCAGCGATATCACGGGCTCCGTGCCGCCGGCTCGGGGCGGGGCAGGGCGGCTTGCGGCGACGTCGGTCACGGACATGGGCGAACCTCGTTCGATCGAAGGGGAACGGGACCGGCCGCCGGCAGGGCGCGGCGGCCGAGATGCGGCTCGGGGCGCTACTGGATGCCCATGGCCTTGCAGGCGGGCGCGTAGTCGCCGGTGCACACGGTGGAGGCGGGCGTGATGTTCTTGTCGAAGATTTCCGCCTTGATGTTCTCCTTGGTGATGACGAGCGGGACGAAAAGCTGCGAAGGCGTGTTGTAGAGCGTCGTTTCGGCCTTCGGCGTCTGTCCGGAGATCATCTGGAACGCGATGTTGGCCGCCGCCGCCACGATCTCGCTCGGCTTGGAGATGGTGTTGTACTGGTCGCCCGCGATGATGAGCTGCAGCGCGGCGGTGGTCGCGTCGTTGCCCGTCACGGGCGGCACCGGGGTGACGCCTGCCGCCTTGAACGCGGCGATCGCGCCGCCGCCCGTTCCGTCGTTGGCCGCGACGACGCCCTTGATCTGGTCGCCGAAGCGCGTGACCTGGCCGCTCGTCCACTGCTGCGCTTCCGGGGGCAGCCAGTCCGGCGTGTCGAACTCGGCCAGCGTCTTGTAGGCCGAGGCGTCGAGCGCGGCGTCGATGCCGTCCCGGATCAGGCCGGCGGCCGCGTCCGTCGGCGAGCCGTTGATCTGCAGGACGCCCGCGCCCTCGGGCACGCCTTCGGCCTTCAGATGATCGACCAGCGACTGGGCGATGGCCTGGCCGATCGCCTTGTTGTCGAAGGACACGTAGTAGTCGGCCGGCGTGTCCGGGATGGGCCGGTCGTAGGCGATGACCTTGACGTTCTGCGACTGGGCCTGTTGGACGAGGGATGCGGCGGCACTGGAGTCCACGGGGTCGAGGACGACGACGGTGGCGCCTTGCGCGATCACCGAGTTGAACTGCTGCTGCTGCAGCGACACGTCGCCGTTGGCGTTCTGGTAGACCACGGTGCAGCTCGAACAGAGCTTTTCCATCTCGTTCTTGAAACCGGGAAAGTCGCGCTCCTCGTAGCGCGTGGAGCCCTGGTCGGGCATGAGGAAGGCCACGGTCGCGTCCGCCGTCTGGGCGAGCGCCGACCCTCCGGCGAGAAGCGCCCCGGCCAGGGCGGACAGGCCGGCGATCCTGATATTGCGATACGTCATCACTTGTTCTCCCTTTTGAAGTGATTGGGCATGCTGGGCGTCGCGAGGGCTCGCGGCGGAGCCGTCTCGCCTGGACCGCCGGTGCCCTCCCGCGCCGGCCGGTCCAGGTATGCGGGGCCGAGGGCGAAGGTCAGGCCGCGTAACGCGCGCCTTCCTTTCGTTGCGACAGCGCGCGGAAGCGCGACGGCGACATCGCCTTCTGAAGCAGGAATTGCCGATTGAAGTTGGACACGTTGTTGTAGCCGCTGGCGAAGCAGATGTCGGTGATCGAGCGATGGGGATCGCTCGTCAGAAGCTGGCAGGCGAGGTTGATCCGCAGCCGGTTGACGTACTGGACGAGCGTCATGCCGGTGTGGCGGCGAAAGGATCGCGAGAAGATGCTGGGGCTGCGGCCCGAGATCGCGGCGAGATCGCCTTCGGTGAAGTGCTCCGTCAGGTGACGGCTGATGAAGGCGAGCGCTTCGTTGATTCCCCCGCTCATGAAGCCCGACGGGTCCGGTAGATAATGCGTGCTGGTCAGCGGCCGGGCGTCGGTGTCGTTCGACAGGATGTCCATCAGCGCCATGAA
This sequence comes from Aureimonas sp. ME7, assembly GCF_903970965.1. Lineage (GTDB taxonomy): Bacteria > Pseudomonadota > Alphaproteobacteria > Rhizobiales > Rhizobiaceae > Aureimonas. Next base: position 46,983 of record NZ_CAJCKW010000017.1, read on the forward strand.
CAGGGTCAGGCGGCGCAGGCCCCGCGCTTCGACGATCTCGCCGAGGATCGGGCCCACATCGCGCACGGCATCCGGACCGAAGCATACGCCGCGCCGGCTGAGGCTCAGAAGCGGTGCGCATCCGCCGAACTCGGGCATCGCCCGCATCGCTCCTTCCACGAAGGCTTCGGAGAACTGGACGATCCGGCAGCGCAACGGAATTTCGGTGCCGCCGGGAACGTCGCTGACCCAGTTGTGCGGAAGGTTGGGACCGGTCAGCACGAGCTGTCCCGGCTCGAAAGAGCCGATGAAGTCGCCCACGAAGCAATGGCCGCTGGTGGCGACGACATGGTGGATCTCGTATTCGGGGTGGAAGTGCCAGCGGACCGTGTGGAACGGATAACCGTGGACCCACGCCTTGAACGATTCACCCTGCCTGATCTGGACGAGTTCCAGGTCCGGATTCATCTCGCATCCTCCCAACGCTCGACCTCTTCGGGCCTTTTGCGAGCGCCTTGCCGCTGCGAGCGGCGATCTTTCTTGTTATTGAAGGGGAGGCTACCAGCCTTCGCCGGGTCGAACTACCTCGACTATTCCAAGCGTTCGATACTTTTTTGACATCGAAGCCGAGAGCTGTTTCGCAGTTGTATGAGCGCTGTAAAGTCAGGTTCCCGATCGCCTCGCTCGCCGTTGGCGCCAACCATGGCCACAGAATGAGGGGATGACCTCCCGTGTTCGCCGATAGTTCTGCAAGGGAGATCCAATGTCTGACCTGACCGAAAGCCTGCGCGCTGGCGACGCTGCGAACGTCTTGCCGAACCAGCCGGTAAGGGCGAGCGCCGCGCGGCGCGTCGGCGACGCCTCGCTTCATCGCCCGTTCGCATCGTCCGGTCGGCGCCAGGGTGCGGGCGCAGGCCTTTACAAGCACGCGCCCCGCTTGAGCGAACCCCACTGTGTCGCGTTCGCAAGTTCGGAGAATGCCGCGTGACGCGCCCCTTCGTGCGCGCAAGCGTCGAGGGCGCGCTCGGGCGTATCCACCTCGATCGGCCGGAGGCGCTGAACAGCCTCGACCTGTCCATGATCCGTGCGATCGCGGCAGCGCTCGACCGGTTCGAGGACGACGAGGCGGTGCGCGCCATCGCTTTGACCGGCGAGGGGCGGGGCCTTTGCGCGGGCGGCGACATCAAGATGATCTGGCGCGCCGGGCGGACGGAGCCCGAGACGGCTCTCCGCTTCTGGGCCGAGGAATACCGCCTCAACGCGCGCATCGCGCGCTCGGCCAAGCCCTGGGTCGCGGTGATGGACGGCATCTGCATGGGCGGCGGCGTCGGGCTTTCGGTCCATGGCAGCCACCGCGTCGTCACCGAGCGCACGCGCTTTGCCATGCCCGAGACCGGCATCGGCTACTTCCCGGATGTGGGGGGCACCTTCGCGCTGTCGCGCGCGCCCCATCGTCTCGGATTCTGGCTCGGGCTGACCGGGTCGAGCATCGGTGCCGCCGACGTTCTTGCCGCCGGCCTTGCCGACGCGATGATCCCTTCCGATGCCATTCCGGCCCTCTTAACGGATCTGGCCGGCGGGCGTCTCGCCGACGAGGCGTTGGCAGCTCATGCCGTCGATCCCGGTCCTTCGCGTCTGCTGGCGAACGCCCCCCTGATCGAGGCGGCCTTCGCCGGCGACGAGATGACGCAGATACGCGAGGCCCTTCGCCGCGATGGTTCCAATTTTGCGGCGGAAACGCTCGCGACCCTCGACGCCCGGTCGCCGACGAGCCTCGTCCTGACGCTGCATCTCCTTCGGGAAGCCTGCCGATCCGAGCGGCTGGAGGCGTGTCTCGACCGCGAGTATGCCGCCGACGCCCTGATCCTGGAAGGGCACGACTTCTTCGAGGGCGTGCGGGCGGCGGTGATCGATAGGGATCGCCGTCCGGTCTGGCGTCCCGCTTCGCTCGCGCAGGTCGATCGAAACGCGCTGATCGCCTCGCTCCGTCCAAGCCGCTCGCTTTTCGATCCGCCGGAGGTTTGAACCGGCCATATCGAGCCGCGACTCGCCGCCGCGCGAGGCACTGAGCCGGCCGACCAGCGCGATCGAGACCTCGCCGCGATCGCGGTCTCACGACATGGGCGGCGCTTCTAACCGTCGGCGCCTTGGTCGAGCGGGGGCATGTTCTGGCCGAGAAGGCGCAGCACCTCGGCCGCTGCCTCCACGAGGTTGGTACCGGGCCCGAAGATCGCCTGGACGCCGGCCCGGCGAAGCTCCTCGTAGTCCTGCGCGGGGATGACACCGCCCGCGACCACCTTGATGTCGGCCCGCCCACGCTCGGCGAGATCGGCGATCAGTTCGGGGATCAGCGTCCGGTGGCCGGCTGCAAGCGAGGAAGCGCCGACGATGTCCACCTGGCGCTCCACCGCCAGCGCCGCCGCCTCGCGCGGTGTCTGGAACAGCGGGCCCGGTACGATCTCGAAACCGAGATCGCCGAACATCGAGGACACGAGATTGGCGCCCCGATCGTGTCCGTCCTGGCCCATCTTGGCGACGAGCATGCGCGGGCGCCGGCCGAGGCGGCGCCCGGTGGCCGCGACCGCGTCCGTCAGGCGCGTCCATCGCGGGTCGTCGCGATAGGCGCCGCCATAGACGCCCTTCACCGGCTTCGGGCTCGTGTCGAAGCGGCCGAACACGTCCTCCAAGGCGGCGGAAATCTCGCCGAGCGTTGCGCGGGCGCGGGCGCAGACGACCGCCAGTTCCAGGAGGTTGCCACGGCCGCGCGCGCCCTCGCGCAGCGCGTCCAGCGCTCCGGCGACGGCGTTTGGATCACGCGCCGCCTTCACTTGTTCGATCCGGCGTATCTGCGCTTCGCGCACCGCATGGTTGTCGACCTCGAGGATCTCGATCGACGCTTCTGCATCCAGCCGATAGCGGTTCACCCCGACGATCACGTCCTCGCCGCGGTCGATCCGCGCGGCCTTGGCGGCGGCGGCTTCCTCGATCATCGCCTTCGGCCAACCTGCCGCCACGGCCCGGGCCATGCCCCCCTCGGCCTCGATGCGCTCGATCAACGCCCAGGCGCCGTCCACCAGTGCCTTCGTCAGGCTTTCGACGTAGTAGGAGCCGCCGAGCGGATCGACGACGCGCGTCATGCCCGTTTCCTCCTGCAGCACGAGTTGCGTGTTGCGTGCGATGCGGGCGGAAAACTCCGTCGGCAGGGCGATCGCCTCGTCGAGCGCGTTGGTGTGGAGCGACTGGGTGCCCCCCAGCATCGCGGCCATCGCCTCGATCGTGGTGCGCATGACGTTGTTGGTCGGGTCCTGCTCGGTCAGCGAGACGCCGCTCGTCTGGCAGTGGGTGCGCAGCATCTTGGAGCGCTCGTCGCGCGCGCCGAGCCTGGTCATCGCGCGGTGCCACAGAACGCGCGCGGCGCGCAGCTTGGCGATCTCCATGAAGAAGTTCATGCCAATGGCGAAGAAGAAGCTGAGGCGCCCGGCGAAGCGGTCGATGTCGAGGCCCGAGGCCACGCCGTAGCGCACGTATTCCATGCCATCGGCGATCGTGAAGGCCAGCTCCTGGAGCTGCGTCGCTCCCGCCTCCTGCATATGGTAGCCCGAGATCGAGATCGAGTTGAAGCGCGGCATCTCGGCGCTCGTGTAGGCGAAGATGTCCGAGACGATCCGCATCGAGGGCTCGGGCGGATAGATATACGTGTTGCGAACCATGAACTCCTTGAGGATGTCGTTCTGGATGGTCCCTTCGAGCCGGGCGCGGGGCACGCCCTGCTCCTCGCCCGCCACGATGAAGAAGGCGAGAACGGGGATCACCGCCCCGTTCATGGTCATCGACACCGACATCTCGCCCAAGGGGATGCCCTCGAAGAGGATTTTCATGTCCTCCACCGTGTCGATCGCCACCCCGGCCTTGCCGACGTCGCCGTGGACGCGACCGTGATCGGAATCGTAGCCGCGATGGGTGGCGAGATCGAAGGCGACCGACAGGCCCTTCTGCCCGCTTGCCAGATTGCGCCGATAGAAGGCGTTGGAGGCTTCGGCCGTCGAGAAGCCGGCATATTGGCGGATCGTCCACGGCCGCCCGGCATACATCGAAGCGCGCACGCCCCGCGCGAAGGGCGCGAAGCCCGGCAGGCCGGGCTCCCAGCCGGCCGTATCCTCCGCCGTATACAGCGGTTTGACGAGGATGCCCTCGGGCGTCCGCCAGTCGAGGTCGCGCCCCTTCGTCTCGCGGGCGGCCAGCGCTTCCCAGTCGGCCGGCGCCGGACGATCAGTGTCCATCATCGGGTGCTTCCATCAGCTCGATCAGGATGCCGCCCGTCTCGCGCGGATGCAGGAAGACGATCCGCGTGCCATGCGCGCCGAGGCGAGGAACTCCCAGCGCCTGCATCCCGAATGCTTGCGCATCGGCCATCGCCGCGTCGAGATCGGCGACCTCGAAGCACAGGTGATGCTGCCCACCCGCCGGGTTGCGCGCGAGAAAGCCTGCGATGGGCGAGGCGTCGCCGAGCGGTTCGATCAGTTCGAGCTGCGTGTTCGGCGCATCGACGAAGCAGACCTTCACCCCTCGTTCGGGTAGGTCGAAAGGCGCGCCCACCGCCGCCTCACCGAAGAGCCGGGCATAGCGATCGCGCGCATGCGCGATCGAGGGCGTTGCCAAGCCCACATGGTTCAAGCGTCCCAGCATCGGCGGACATCCCCTCCTCGAGCCGTCGCGATGGAATGTCGCGGCGTCCCTACACGCAAGCGTTGCGCCTCGACGGTAGCACCTAAACTTGAAAAAGAAGGAGCTTCGCGGTCGGAATCGTCGATTTGTGGGATCTGAGAAGTTAACCCTCGCGGAAGGCGATCGCTATATAGCCTAAGTCTCTGCTTCGGATCCAGAAATCGACCTTGCGGGTTGTCTGGCGGAGGAAGACGTCGTGAGCGAACCCTTCTCCGAAGCCGCGTTCAGTGTTCTGCGGGAATTTACGGGGAAATCTATCGGCGAGCAGGCAATCGGGCAAAGCCGAAGGTCCAGCATACCCGTCATTTCAAGCCCTTCGGGGTCGGAATCCCCTACGCGACATAACGGGGAAAGCAGGGTTGGGCTCCGGGCTCGTAGCTCACAGTCAGAACGGAACGGTGGCTGCGAGCGCGATGGCTGAGAAGAAGACGGTCGGACACCGGTCGTAGCGGGTTGCGATGCGCCGCCAGTCCTTCAGTCGCCCGAACATGATCTCGATACGGTTGCGGCGCCGATAGCGGCGCTTGTCGTGTTTGACGGGTGCGTTGCGCGACTGGCGCCCTGGAATGCAGGGCCTAATGCCCCTCGCTTGCACGGCGTCCCGGAACCAGTCGGCGTCGTAGCCGCGGTCACCGAGCAGCCATCGCGCCTTCGGCAACTCGTCCAGAAGCGCCGCGGCCCCGGTATGGTCGCTCACCGACCCCGCGGTCAGAAAGAAGCTGAGCGGGCGACCGTTCGCATCGGCGACGGCGTGAAGCTTGGTGTTCATGCCGCCCTTGGTGCGGCCGATCAGGCGACCAAGCCCCCCTTTTTGACCGCAAGGCTCGAAGCCGTGCGGCGCGCCTTCTGGTCGGTCGCCTCGATCATGACCGTCTGCGGATCGGCGCCGACTGCGGCCAGACCCTCCATCATTCGGACGAAGACGCCCGCTTCGCCCTAGCGCTTCCAGCGATTGGTGAGCGTCTTCGCAGGCCCATAGTCCTTGGGCCCATCGCGCCACCGCAGACCGTTGCGGTTGACGAAGATGATGCCGCTGAGAACCCGCCGGTCATCGACCCGTGGCCTGCCCTGGCTCCTGGGAAGGAACGGCCGCAACCGCGCCATCTGCTCGTCCGTCAACCCGGACAGATCGCTCATATCCAGTCCCCCCGGACGAAGCCTGAATCAGACGGCACGCATCGAATCAAGGGGGCCTGATCCTAGCGTGCATCACTTTGGCTCGCTGCGGCTCGGCAGTTGCGTCTATGCCCAGAATAACCGCCGCAACCTCTTTCCAGTTAGCGCCTGCATAATCTGCGTCGAGTAGTCGCAAATAGGCGGCGAGATGGCTTTCATCATACGCGGTAAGCTGGCCTGCCCCTATCAGGTGGTCCGGTTCAAATCTAATGCATGGTAGGTTTGGCGACCACGGTTGAGGTGGCCGGCGAAGCGGGTTGGGGTGGCGCAGCCGGCCATAGCGCGGCGGCAGGTGCCG
>NZ_CAJCKW010000018.1 GCF_903970965.1 Aureimonas sp. ME7
CTTTCGAGAACGAGCGGCTCGATGCCACGCCGGCGCATCGCGTAAGCCGCGGTTAAGCCGGCCAATCCGGATCCGATGATCACGACGTCTCTGACGATGGGTTCTTGGCTCATGAAGATCCGCTCAGAGCGCCGACGGGCAATGATTGACTATGCGTCTTCGCCATGGAAAGCGAACCGTCATTTGGAGGGAGGCGAACTAGCGGTTGGCTTCTGAGGCGACGCGGGAACTACGGACGCATGCCAAACTTCAAATCGATGATGGATGCCTGGCTGGAAGGCCGCCTTCCACCAGTCACCGCTTTCGAGCCCGATTTTGCGACCCGACTGCGCCTGTGCATGAACCATGGCGACTTCTCGCTGGCCTATTCCACGGTCGTGCAGCCGGGACTTAGCTACTTCGGCGACATGAACGGCTATGTCGCCTTCGCAACCAAGATGGGGCACGCTTTCGTCCTTGGCGATCCCGTTGCACGCGAAGGCGAGAGGGCGGACTACATCCGCCGCTTCGTCGCCGAGATGCCTCGGCCATGCTTCGTTCAGGTCGGTGGTCCCACCGCCAGCGTTCTGGCTGACCTCGGCTATCGCATCAATCAGATGGGTATCGAAAGCGACTTGCACCTCGCCACGCATTCGTTTGCGGGCAAACGAAACGAAACGATCCGCTATTCCGAAACGTGGCTACGCAAGAAAGGCTACCAAATCGCGGAGTGCGACGGATCGATCGCGGACAGCGAGCAGGTCCGCCATATCTCCGCCAACTGGCGGAAGGGGCGCATCGTCAGCCGCCGTGAGATGCGGTTCTTGAACCGACCGTTCGAGACGCGTCTCGGCCCGCATATGCGCCGGTTCATGATCGCGCACCCCGACGGCCATGCGATCGCCATTCTCGACTTCGACCCGATCTTCAAAAACGGGGAGGTCATTGGGTATACGTCGGCTTTTAAACGCAAGCTCGTTGGAACAACAGCCCACGCGGAGATCGGCCTGACCAAGTTCGCCGCCGACCGGTTCAAGGAGGAGGGCCGGGTCCGCCTGTCGTTCGGACTGTCGCCCTTGGCTGATATCGAAGCCAGCACCTTCCCGGAAAGCCACCTTTGGCGTCGGTCCTTCGAGCAGGCGTTCCGCTCCCGGCGTGTCAACGAGACGATATTCAATCTGCAGGGACAGGCCGCCTTCAAGCGCCGGTTCCACGGCGCACGGCAGGCGAGCTATATCGCGTTCAAGCGCGGCAGTCCCATCGAGATGCTAGCGCTCCTGCGACTGCTCAAGACCCTTTAGCGGATAGTTCCTGACGATAGCAGCCAAGTGAACGGTAGGTGTGTATGTCCTACCACCGAAGGTCTTTTGATCTCTTCCTATCAGCACCTCGTGCCGGAGCGTGCTGATCTGACGGCATGTCGGACGGCGGACGAGCGTTCGTAACGAGAAGCGCCCACGAAGCGTCGCGGCTGCTTCCTCATCAACGAGTGCCTGCGAGGTGCCGAGCAACGGAAGCAGGCTCAGCAATCAAACCATAGGAACCCGGAACCCGGGATACAGGCAAGGCGAGTTGCCGCCCCGTCGGCGACGGTCACTTTCGGGATCGGGCCGGAGGGGGGGTACAGCACGGACGGGTCGTTTCGGGAATGACAGCTTCCAGCGTGATCAAACCAAAAGCCGCCTGTCAGCTTTCGGCCCAAAACCGGCTTTGCAGGTCTCACCATCAAGCCGCTTTACTCCGCCGAAAACAAACCGAACCCCGTTTTCGCCGAACGGAGAATGGGGCCATTTCTTAAGGTGCAAACAGGGCCTGGTTGGTCTCCGAAGTGCGCTTTGGGTTGTCAAATGGGCGGAACCGTCGGCGTTTGCGCACGGCCTCAATCCGAAGCCCGGAGAGCAGACTAGGTGGCGGAGGGGGGAGTCATGAGCGAACCCTTCTCCGAAGCGACGTTCGCTGTTCTACGGGAATCTACAGGGAAATCGATCGGTAAAGCCGCCAGCTGAGTAGGACCGGGGATCGGAATACCCGTCACTTCCAGGCGTTTGCCGTCTAAGTTCCCTAAGCCATCTAACAGGGAATGCGTGATCGGTAACAGGTATGATGCGGATCAACGTTTTGCTCATTAGGGAAGGGGTTTAGCTGGTTTGATCTGAAGGCCCCTTGACCGCTTCCGAGCGTCCGCTTGCTCAACGATTTTTCGGTACGGAAGGTTAGAAAGTCCTCGATCTGCTCAGAAACGACTTTCGTGGAAGGGGGCGGGTCCACATCGCAGGGATGTTCGACGGCGATGCTGGGAGTGTGCAGCGTCCGTTGCATAGCCCAGGGCTTACTTGGGTTCGTGAGCGAGATCCCGGATGGTGAAGTGCTGGAGCATGCGGAGGGTGTAGAACTGGAAGGCGTCGAGGATGGTCGGGGCAGAGGATAGAGTGCGCTCGCTGGCCCGTTGCCGTGCTTAAAGATTCGGTTGGGTGACCACGAGTACGCCGGTTATGTGATGGCGGAGGCGCCCGAGGCCAGCTGGAACCCCCTTTAGCGCCTAAGATTGCGGGGCGGGAAGCAATAGCGCACCGGGAAACCTACGATCCGAGGGTAGTGGCTGTGTGTGTTCGTGGTGGCTGCGGCCAAATCGGCTAGACGATGGCACTAGTTGCCCAGCGAGGTGCGCAACCGGCCGCAATGTTCAAGACAAAATCAGGCGAGGGCCCGCCTGACGGATGAACCGGACGGGCCCTCGCCTGAGACAAGGCTGAAGGTTTGCGGTTATATGAACATGCCCGCGTCGAGGCTGGCCGCCGACACGCCCGTCAGCACGACGACCCCACCGTCCGACAGGGTGAACGTGGCCGAGCCATCGACGTCCTGCACGACGTAGGTCTGGCCCTGAAAGTCGAGCCGGTCGCCCTCAGTGGCGTTGAAGTCGACGATGATGTCCTGGCCCGACTCGGCGGCGAAGCGAAACGTGTCGGACCCTTCGCCGCCCGACAGCGTGTCGTTGCCGAGCCCGCCCCAGACCTGGTCGTTGCCCTTGTCGCCGAACACGAGGTCGTCGCCTTGGCCGCCGTGGACGAGATCGTCCCCCTGGCCCCCGTGCACCGTGTCGTTGCCCTGGTTGCCGTTGATGGTGTCGTTGCCCTGGTTCCCTAGCACCAGGTCGTTGCCGAGATTGCCCTCGACATAGTCGTTGCCGAGGTTCCCCTCGACGTAGTCGTCGTCCTTGCCGCCATAGACGAAATCGTCGTCCTTGCCACCATAGAGCGTGTCGTTGCCCTGGTTGCCGTAGAGGACGTCGGCACCCTGGTTGCCGAACACCACGTCGTTGCCTTCGCCGGCCGTGATCGTGTCGGCGCCGCCGACCGCCAGGTTGGAATGGGCGATCCCGTCCGATGCCACGACCGAGGCGCTGCTGGCCCGGGCGTCGCCGGTCAGAACGTTGCTGCCGGCATTGCCGGTGATGGCGTTCGCCCCGCTGTTGCCGATGGCGTTGATGTTGCCGGTGCCCGTCAAGGTGACGTTCTCGATGCCGTCCGGCAAGACGACGGAGAACGGCGACGACAGGTTGTCGATCCCGGCGGTGGCGAACTTGGCGAGTTCCGACGCCGTCAGCTGCTGCGTCAGGGTGATCGTCGTCGAGCCGTCCGGATTGGGTATCGTTGTCACAGGCGGCGAGGAGGACGGTGGCTGGACGACGGTATCGACGGTGATGGACAGGGTCCCTGAGCCACCTGCGTTGCCGGCAGCGTCGGTATAGGTGCCGGCATTGACACGGAAGCTGGCGACACCGTCCCAAGGCGTGAACGTCGCCGTGCGCACCACGCCGCTGCCGCTCAGCGGACCAAGTGTACCACCCTCCACCGTGATATCGCCGTCCGTGAACGTTGCGCCCGGATCTTCGCTGAACGTGAAGGTAATGGTGGGCGTATCGCCGATCTTTGGATTGGCGATGTTGCTGCTGACCACCAGCGTCGGGGCGCTCGAGTCAACTGTGACGTTGAGTGTTGTACTAGCCGCACCGGCGTTGCCAGCCGCATCCGCAGCGGTCGCACTGATCGAGTGCGCGCCTTGGGCCAGCCGAGACGACGGAACGATCGACCAGGCGCCGTCGACTGCCGTACCATTCCCGATCACCGTGCCGTCCGCATCGCGAAGCACGACGATCGAACCGGACTCGGCCGAGCCAGTGAAGGTCGGACGCTCGTTCGCGGTGATGTTGTCGGAAGACGAAACGCCGGTGTCGCTGCCCGATGTGAGCGCGGGGGTGCTCGGCGCGACGGGAGCGAGCGTGTCGAAGGTGAGTGTCGGAGAGACCCCTGCGGAGCCTGCGTTTCCGGCAAGGTCGCTGTAGCCGCCAGCGGGGACGGTGATGCTGGCCGTTCCGCCGTTCGTGCCGGCATCCGGCGTGAAGACGCCCGTTCGCGCCAGACCCGTTCCGGAAAGAGCCGAAAGCGTACCGCCGCTGACGGCCACGCTTCCACTGCTGCCGTCCCAGGAGAACGTCTCGCCCGGATCCTCGCTGAACGTGAACGTGATCGTTGCAGTCTGTCCGGCTTTGAGCTGAGCCACGTCGCTCGAGATCGATAGAGAAGGCATGACCCTGTCGAGCGTCACGTCCTGACGATAGATCGGTCCGGCGTTGTCGACGGCGTTGGCCACCCGCACCGAGATGGTGGAGGTACCGGGCGCCAGCGTCACGCCTGTCAAGGCCCAAGTGTCACCGTCCGTGCTGGCGACAGTCCAGTGCTGTCCGCCGTCGAAGGACAGTTCGACACGCTCGCCCGAGGCGAGCGACGCATCGAGCCTTCCCGTAATGGTCTGCGCGGCGACATAGGTGACGAAGTCTGCGCTGGACGCGCCGCGATCGGCGGACAGTCCCATCTCCCTTACGCCCGTCGTCGGAGCGTCGGTGAGGACTTGGATCGTGAGGGTATCGGAAGCCGTGCTGCGATTGCCGGCCAAATCCGTGGCCACCACCGTGATGTCGTGCGATCCCTGTTCGAGCGTCGAACTGGTGATGTGCCAGATGCCGTCTTCGGCGACGCCCGAACCGACGATCCTGACGCCGTCGTAGAGGGTGACCGTCGAGCCGCTTTCCGCAAGGCCGCTGAACGAAGGCGTCGTCGCGCCGGTGATGTCGTCCGTATGGAAACTCCCGGTGTCGGACGCGTCGTCCAGGTCGGGCCGCGAAGGTGCCGTCGGTGCGATCGTGTCGAGCACGTAGGCTTTGCTGTAGGCGGCACTGGCGTTGCCGGCCGCATCCACGACGCGAGCCTGTAGGGTGCCGGAACCGAAGAGCGTTGCGTTCAGCTGCCACCCGCTGTCGCCCACGGCATCCGCCACGGTCCAGGATGCGCCGTTGTCAAGAGAGACCTCGACGTGCTCGTCGGCGCCCAATGAGGCCGACAGGATTCCAGCTATCGTCTGCGAGGCCTGGTTGGTGACGAAGTCGATCGACGAGGGTCCGTTGTCAGCCGAGATGGCAGCCCCCGTCACCTGCGCCGCCGGGGCGGACAGATCGATAAGCACGGCGACGCCTCCCGAGGCGGCGCTGACGTTCCCGGCGAGATCCACCGTTTTGGCGGTGATCGTGTGGGCACCCTCGGCCAGCGAGCCGGTCGTCGCCGACCATGTGCTGTCTCCCCTCGCAACCGTCGCTCCGACGGTGCTGCCGTCCGTGTCGTAGAGAATAACCGTCGCGCCGGCTTGAGCGGAGCCCGAGAAAGTCAGGGTCGCGACGTTGGTGACATGGTCCGAACTGGAAACACCGGAATCGCTTGCGGCAGCAAGCGACGGCGTCGAAGGGGCTGCCGGTGCGGTGGTGTCGATGGTCACGTTGAGACCGTCGGATGCGGTGCTGGTGTTGCCGGCAGCGTCGGTCGCCTTGGCCGTAAGGGTGTGCGCGCCTTCCGCCAGGGCCGAGTTGGCGGCCGACCATTCGCCTATTCCGTTAACCTGGGCGGTGGCGACCACCGTGGCGCCATCGGTGTCGTAGAGCGTCACAGTGGAGCCGGCTTCGGCCGATCCGTTGAAGACCGGCGTCACGACCCTGGTGACGCCATCGGTGCTGGACGAGCCGGAATCGCTGGCGCCGTTCAGCATAGGGCTCGTCGGTGCGGCTGGTGCGGTGGTGTCGATCGTCACCGTCAGGGCGTTCGATGCGGCACCAACATTGCCGGCGGCATCGGTCGTCTTCGCAGTGATCGTGTGAACGCCTTGCCCCAGCGCCGAACTCGTGATCTCCCAGCTGCCGTCCCCGTTGACGGTCGTGGAGCCAAGGACCGTCGTGCCGTTGGAATCGTAGAGACGAAGCGTTGCGCCTTCCTCGGCGCTTCCCGCCGCGCCCGTGAATGTAGGCGTTGTCACGCGCGTGACGTTGTCGCTTGAGGAGGTGCCGCTGTCACTCGAAGCGGCCAGATGCGGCACGGCCGGAGCAGTTGGAGGATTGGTGTCGAAGGCGATCGAGGGAGACGCGCCCGCCCCTCCGGCATTGCCGGCAGCATCCGTATAGGTTCCGGCTGCCACCGTGATGCTGGCCGTTCCGTTGTCGGTCCCGGCAGCCGGCGTGAAGGTCGCGCTGCGCGTCAACCCGCTGCCACTGATCAAGCCCAGCGTGCCGCCTGTCACCATGATGTCGGCCGCCGAGAACCCGACCGGTTCTTCGCTGAAGGTAAAGGTGATCGTGGCGGTTTGTCCGGCGATCATCGTCGCCTTGTCGCTGCTGATGGCGAGCGTCGGCGAGGTCGTATCAATGACGATCGCGTTGCTGGCGCCCAACGAGCCCGATCCGCCCGGCGCGGGCAACACGATCGAAGCGTCGTTTGCCGTTCCCGCATCCCGAATCGTCGCCCCCTGGAGGCTCAGGGCATTGACGCTGAGGACATCGAGGTCCCCCGACGCATCCCCGGCCTGGACCGTGTATCTGAAAGCGAGCGTATCGCTTCCGCTGTCACCCACGTAAGCGACCGACCGATCAACGGACCCGGTTTCGAGTTGCAGCGTCGGCGTGCCTCCGCCGGTATCGACATCGACATTGCCCGAGAACTCGACCTGGATCAGAATCTCCGAACCAGCGCCGAAAGAACCATTTTGTGTCGATGACACGGATACGACGTTGGCCAAGACCGCAGATCTCCAGAGGGGCGGAACAGTGCGGCCCAATCTGCTGTGTGAACCTTACCCGAAGCAACGCGATGGATGGCTTCGATGCAGGCTGAAACCCTTCCTGAAGGCGAATTCGTTTCTACCGTGAACTGTAAGCCACACATGTGAACGTGGGTGTCCGACCAAGGCTAGACGAACGCATTGATGTCCAGCTGATAATAACGTTTGTGCTATTGCGACGGACCGTACCGGTTGTCACATTAATAGGAATCTGGGCGTAATTTTTTATAAAAACTTGAGCGCAGACAGGATGATTGATTATTCGGTTATTGGAATAGCAAAAATTCCTGTTCGATGAAGTGATGCCGTTCGGTGTGCTATAATAAGCGGTGAAAATCTGGATACGGCGGATAAATTTATTACCGCTAGCTGCAATTCTTGGCAGAAGACAGCCAGCCTGCCGTTGGAATTCCTCAGCTGAGCAAAGGCTCCAAGTCGAAATCTAACTAGATCCTCACCCGGCATTCGACAGATCGTTAAAATCTGCGACGGGCAGGGGCGATGCCAGAGCCATTTATCGAATGGCTACGATTGTATGGCATCGCTTCGTCTGAGCGCTCATGCTCATGCGAACTCTCGCTCGGGCGGTGCTTATGCTGGGTTTTTCGACGGTCAACGCCGGTCAGGTTCTAGCGGCGCTCGATCTATCGATGGCGATCATCGAGTTCGATCTCGATGGAACGGTTCTACGCGCTAACCGAAACTTCTGCGACGTGATGGGCTACACGTCCGCTGAGATTATCGGCCAGAAGCATGCGATGTTTCTCGACCCCCATTATGCGTCGTCGCCCGATTATAAAACGTTCTGGGCTGGGTTGTGCGCCGGCAAGTTCGTCTGCGAAGAGTTTCGACGCATCGCCAAGGGTAGTCGAGAGGTCTACATCCGCGGCAACTACAATCCGATCTTCGATCGCCGCGGAAGGGTGGTGAAGATCGTCAAATTCGCCAATGATATCACTGCGACAAAGCAGGCTCAGCTCGACAATACCGCCAAGATGGATGCGATCTGCCGCTCCCAGGCGACCATCGAGTTTACGGTCGAAGGCGTCGTTCTGACCGCCAATCCCAACTTCCTATCCGCCTTAGGTTACCAGCTCGACGAGATCGTTGGCCAGCATCACCGGATGTTCGTCGAGCCATCGTATGCCACCTCAAGCGAGTACGCCGCGATGTGGGAACGATTGGCACAAGGTGAGTTCGTCGCCGATGAGTTCAAGCGTGTGGGCAAAGGAGGGCGTGAGGTTTACATCCAGGCGTCCTACAACCCCGTTTTCGGGCTCGATGGGCGAGTGGTGAAGGTGGCCAAGTTCGCCATGGATGTGACCGAACGCGTGTTGGCTGTACGGCGACTGGGGCATGCGCTCAGCAAGCTGGCCGATGGCGAACTCAGCAACAGCATACGCGATCCGTTCATGCCGGCGTTGGATCAGGTTCGCCAAGATTTCAATCGATCGACTGACACCTTGTGCGCGGCCATGCAGACGGTCCGCAGCAACGCGGATCTCATTTTAGCGGGTGCTGACCAAATTCGCTCTGCGTCGAATGAACTCGCACAGCGTAGTGAACAGCAGGCAGCCGCGATCGAAGAAACGTCGGCCGCCCTTTCCGAACTTACGGGCAACGTGCGTCAATCCACCAAGCAAGCCGAGGAAGCCGGTCAACTGGTGGAGGGGACGAAGAAGGAAGCCGAAACCTCCGGACATATCGTCTCGAAGGCGATCGAAGCGATGGGGCGTATCGAGACGTCTTCCAATAAGATCGGTAAGATCATCGGCGTCATTGATGAGATCGCTTTCCAAACCAACCTTTTGGCTCTCAACGCTGGGGTGGAGGCGGCACGCGCCGGCGAAGCCGGTCGCGGTTTCGCAGTGGTCGCACAAGAAGTGCGCGGCTTGGCGCAGAGATCGGCGGAGGCCGCTAAAGAGATCAAGGAGTTGATTTCCACCTCGCGCGATCAAGTACGGGAGGGCGTCGATCTGGTAGATCACGCTGGCCAAGCCCTGCAACGCATCATCGAGAAGGTTGCCGAAGCGAACCATCGCGTTGTCTCCATCGTCAACACCGCGCGCTCGCAGGCCACGGGCCTTCACGAGATCAACACAGCTGTCGGAACACTCGATAAGGGTATCCAGCAGAATGCTGCGATGGTTGAGGAAACGACGGCGGCATGCAACGAGTTGTCAGCTGAGGCGCGCACGCTGAACCAACTCCTCGCTAAGTTCAGGGTCGAGGCTGTCACGACGACAACTTCGCTCGGACATAGACCGGGTTCAAATGTACATATGCTTCAAAAACGCGTTGCCGACATATTCTAGTTAACGGCTGGGTTCGCCATGCCGTCTGCCGTGGGGGGCTGTCAAAGTATATGCCTTCGCGTGCTTGCAGCCGGTGGAAAGAGGTGGCTGTAAGTTTCGTCTCGGTGCTGAACCGCGAACCATTGACTTTCGGCTCGATCAAACTGAAGCCGTCACATCAAGCTACATCCGCCTACTATGTCACTGACCGTGCGGACCCTTGGCAGAAGTCTTTTCGTTTGTGCGGGTGGGTCGAGAGCCCGAAGGCGGAAGGCGCCTATTGGAGTGGCAAGCGACGCTTGGCTCAACCTCGTGTATCGGCAACCGTGTTGAAGTGCTCAGCAACCAAGTCCTGAACGGACGCTGCCTTCCGTTCTTGCTGGTTTCCAGGCGGCAACCGAATGCGCTGTCCCAATACGCTTCAGCGCCCTATCGGTTCGCGCCAGAACGCACCTCACCCGCTGGGGCACAACTGGACCAATTGGCATCAAGGATATTCTTTATCACGCCACCAACTTTCCGCGCTGAGTGAGCCGGCTGTTCGATGGATCCATTGCTTCCGTCGCATCCGATGGCTTAGCAGAGGTTGATGGGTCCTGTTCCTCAAACGGATCCCTCATAGCGACGATGCATGATCGATCCGGCGGGGACCAACGACGTTGCCTTCAACGAAACCATCGAAAGCCGAAACCGCGTATCGCGTTTGGGGGCTGGATCCCCTGGTTGCTGTGGGTTTGGCGGGTGCCGTTCTCTTCTTCGTCGTCAGCGGCGTCGTCGCGTTCCTCAACCTCCAGGCCGTCCGCGAAGGGAACCAGCGGGTCGTTGAGACTCATCAAACCATCGTCGCCCTCGATCAGATGCTGTCCACCATTCAGGATGCCGAAACGGGGCAGCGTGGGTTTCTACTCGCGGGCAGCGATCGCTACCTGGAGCCCTACAATGCCGCCCTTCGCGACATTCCATCCAAGCTCGGCGAGATCGCAAGCCTGACCACGGGCAATGCGAACCAGTTGCCAAGAATGTCCGCCTTGCGCAGGCATGTAGATGCCAAGCTTGCGGAACTGAAGGAGACGATCGATCTGCGTCGTGCGAATGGCCTGCAAGCTGCGCTCGCAGTGGTCAATACGGATCGCGGCAAGGTAGAGATGGACGCGATCCGCGCTCAGATCGGTGCGATGGCGCAGGAGGAGATGCGCGTTCGTACTGAGCGCCTTGCCGAGATGGACAGCGCGCAACGCAGTGCCGTCGTCGGTGGGATCATGTCCGGCCTCCTCGGTGTTCTTCTGACGGTGGTGATCGCTTATCTCATGCGCCGGGCGACATTGGCCCGCCGACGCGAGGAATGGCTTCAATCCGGACAGGTTGGTTTGGCGTCGACGATGCAAGGCGATCAGCCTATCGAGCCACTCGCCAACGCCATCCTCGATTATCTCACACGCTATCTCGGCGCGGTGGCGGCGGCCCTGTTCGTCGACGATGGCCAGGGGCGCTACAGACGCGCCGCCACCTACGGCATCGCGGATGCGTCGAGCGTGCCAGAGCGTTTCGGTCCGCGCGAAGGTCTTCTCGGCCAAGCGGCAGCGGAGCGACGCCCTCTGTCGGTAGGAGAGGTGCCCGACGGCTATCTCCGTTTCGGGTCGGCTCTGGGCCAGGACAAGCCCCGGCATCTCCTGATCATGCCAGCCAGCATCGACGACGAGGTCAACGCCGTCCTAGAACTTGGCTTCCTGCAGCCCGTGGATCGAAGCGTCCTGCAACTCTTGGAGCAAGGCACCGCTGCCGTGGCGATCGCCTTGCGGTCGGCAGCCTATCGCGAGGAACTGAAAGCCCTTCTGGAGGAAACCCAGCGCCAGTCGGAGGAATTGCAGACGCAGAGCGAGGAGCTTCGGGTTTCCAACGAGGAATTGGAAGAACAGGGGCGGGCACTGAAGGAGTCTCAGGCGCGGCTCGAACTGCAACAGGTCGAACTGGAGCAGACCAACTCGCAACTTGAAGAGCAGGCCCAGCAACTCGAACGCCAGCGCGACGATCTGGAGCGGGTCAACGCTTCGGTGCAACTGAAGGCCCGAGAACTCGAACAGGCGAGCCGCTACAAGAGCGACTTCCTGGCCAACATGAGCCACGAGTTGCGCACGCCGCTGAACTCATCGCTCATCCTCGCCAAGCTCCTGGCGGACAATCCAGAAGACAACTTGACGGCGGAACAGGTCAAGTAC
This sequence comes from Aureimonas sp. ME7, assembly GCF_903970965.1. Lineage (GTDB taxonomy): Bacteria > Pseudomonadota > Alphaproteobacteria > Rhizobiales > Rhizobiaceae > Aureimonas. The sequence goes on from NZ_CAJCKW010000018.1 coordinate 11,648, forward strand.
GCCCAGACGATCCAATCGTCCGGCAACGACCTCCTCAACCTGATCAACGACATCCTCGACCTGTCGAAGATCGAGGCCGGCCATGTCGAGATCCGGCCCGAAACGGTCGCGCTGGAGCGCATGACTAGAAATCTGCGTCAGCTTTTCCAGCCGGTGGCGAGCGAGCGACGTCTCCAATTCGAGATCGACATCGCGGCGGACGCGCCCGAAAGTTTCGAGACCGACCCGCAGAGGCTGGAGCAGGTTTTGAAGAACCTCCTGTCCAACGCCTTCAAGTTCACGCAGGCCGGGCGCATCGGGCTGACGATCCATCGGGCCGGCGCGGACCGCATCGCCTTCTCGGTTTCAGACACGGGGATCGGCATCGATGCGGAGCAGCAGCAGCGCATATTCGAGGCCTTCCACCAGGCCGACGGGACAATCAGCCGACGGTTCGGGGGGACCGGTCTCGGTCTTTCGATCTCGCGCCAGCTGGTGCGCCTGCTCGGCGGCTCGATCGAGGTGACGAGCCGTCCTGGGGAAGGCAGCACGTTCACGGTGACGGTTCCCGAAAGCTACGATCCGGCCAGGGTGGCGCCTCGCGAGGCGCCCGTCACGGCGCCAGTGGCGCCTCAACCGCGCCAGGAGAGCGCCGACGCGCCTTCTCGGTCTCGTGGCCGCAAGCTGGAGGACGATCGCGCCGCCGCGCCCGACGCCCGCCGCACCCTGCTGGTGATCGAGGACGACCCCACGTTCGCGACCATCCTGCGCGACCTGTCGCGCGAAATGGGTTTCCGCTCGCTGGTCGCGGCGACGGCGGAAGAGGCGTTGGTCCTCGCCAAAGAATTCCTGCCCAGCGCCATCGTGCTCGACGTGGGCCTTCCCGACCAGTCGGGTCTTGCCGTGCTCGATCGCCTCAAGCAGGACAACCGGACCCGCCACATTCCTGTTCATATCGTCTCCGGCGGCGACCATGCGCAAACCGCCTTCGCGCTCGGGGCTGTCGGCTACGAATTGAAGCCCGTCATGCGCGAGCAACTGGTCGAAGTGCTGCGCAAGTTCGAAACCCGGCTCTCGCAGCGGGTGCACAAGGTGCTGATCGTCGAGGACGACGCGGTCCAGCGCGATGCGGTGGCCAGACTCCTTTCCTCTCAGGACGTCGAAACGGTGACGGCAGGAACGGCTGCAGAGTGCCTGGAGCGTCTGAAGTCGGAAACGTTCGACTGCATGGTGCTCGACTTGTCGCTGCCCGACGCCTCGGGCTATTTCCTGCTGGAGAAGCTGAGCGAGGAGAGCGCCTACGCCTTTCCGCCAGTGATCGTCTACACCGGCCGCGAACTGTCGGCCGACGACGAGCAGCGGCTGCGGCGATACTCCAAATCCATCATCATCAAGGGCGCGAAATCGCCCGAACGCCTTCTGGACGAAGTGAGCCTGTTCCTTCATCAGGTCATCGCCGAGCTTCCCGACGAGCAGCAGCAGATGATCCGCAAGGCGCGCCATCGCGACGCGCGGCTGGAGGGCCGGCGCATCCTGGTGGTCGAGGACGACGTGAGAAACATCTACGCGCTGACCAACATCCTCGAGCCGAAGGGCGCGATCGTCGAGATCGCCCGTAACGGCCAGGAAGCGATCGATGCGCTCAAGGCGAGCGCGGCGAGCGCGGAGGGGCCGATCGACCTCGTCCTGATGGATGTCATGATGCCGGTCATGGACGGGCTGACGGCCACGAGGGAAATTCGTCTCCAGCCGGACTGGCGCAAGCTGCCGATCATCGCCTTGACGGCCAAGGCTATGCCGAACGACCAGCAACGCTGCATCGACGCTGGCGCCAACGACTACATGGCCAAGCCCCTCGATGTGGAGAAGCTCTTGTCGCTCGTGCGCGTCTGGATGCCGAAGTGAACGAGTTCGAGCCGACGGAAAAGACCGAGGACATCGAGATCCGCCTCCTTTTAGAGGCAATCTACAGCCGGTACCACTACGACTTTCGCAACTACTCGATGGCTTCGATCAAGCGACGCCTGCGGCAGGCGCGCGAGCAGCTGGGCTTCGCGACGTTCTCCGCCATGCAGGAGCGCCTTCTGCACGAGCCGGACATGCTGCCCCGTCTCCTGCGCTACCTGACGGTCCAGGTCAGCGAGATGTTCCGCGACCCCAGCTATTTCCGCGCCATCCGCGAGACGGTCGTGCCGCATCTGCGCACCTATCCCTCGCTGAAGGTCTGGATCGCCGGCTGCAGCGAAGGGGAGGAAGTGTATTCGCTCGCCATCCTGTTTCGCGAGGAAGGGTTGGAAGACCGGACCATCTTCTACGCCACCGACATCAACCAGGATGCCCTGCACGCGGCCGAACGGGGCGTGTACGCGCTGGATCGGATGCAGCTCTTCACCGAGAACCATCGCAGGTCTGGCGGCAGGTCTTCCTTGTCGGACTACTATCAGGCGGCCTATGGCCGCGTTTCCTTCGACAAGACGTTGCGCCGCAACGTCGTCTTCTCCGACCACAGCCTGGTGACGGATGCCGTCTTCGCCGAGATGCACCTGATCTCCTGCCGCAACGTGATGATCTATTTCGACCGCGACCTGCAGGATCGCGCCCTCGGGCTGTTCAAGGATTCCCTCACGCGCAAGGGTTTTCTCGGCCTCGGAGCCAGGGAAAGCCTGCGCTTCTCCAAGCACGCCGCCGACTTTGCGGACTTCGACCGCGACGAGAAGATCTATCAGCGGCGGGCGAACTGATGCCGTCGCACCCGCAAGCCGTCGTGATCGGCGCGTCCGCCGGCGCGCTGGAGGCCTTGTCGTCGATCCTGCCGAAGTTGCCCAAAGGTTTCGGGCTGCCCATTATGGTCGTCGTCCATGTCCCTCCCGGCAAGCGAAGCATCCTCGCTGAGCTGTTCCAGGCCAAGTGCCGCGTGCCGGTGCGGGAAGTCGATGACAAGGAGCCGATCGTTTCGGGAACGGTCTACTTCGCCCCGCCCGACTACCATCTTCTGGTCGAGAACGAGACGAGCCTATCGCTGTCCAGCGATGAAGCGGTCCTCTTCTCGCGCCCGTCCATCGACGTTCTGTTCGAAAGTGCGGCGGATGCCTATGGAGCGGGTCTGGTGGGGATCGTCCTGACCGGGGCCAACCACGACGGTGCCAAGGGCCTGCGCGCCATTCTCGACGCACGCGGAACCGCACTCGTACAGGACCCGGCTACGGCCCTGGCCGCCGCGATGCCGGAAGGCGCCCTTCGCATGTCGCCGGGCGCCCGCATTGCTTCGCTAGACGAGATCGCGGCCTATCTCGTAGAAGTTGGACGTCGATCATGACCCCTACGCCCGTTCTTCTGGTCGACGACCTCGAAGAGAACCTGATCGCGCTGGAAGCCCTGTTGCGGCGCGACGATCATCTCCTTCTCAAGGCGCGGTCCGGCGACGAAGCGCTGGAACTCCTCCTTCGACACGATGTAGCGCTTGCGCTCGTCGACGTGCAAATGCCCGGTCTCAATGGTTTCGAGCTCGCCGAACTCATGCGCGGCAACGAGCGAACGCGCCGCATACCGATCATCTTCGTGACGGCTGGTAGTGCAGATGGGCGGCGCCGGTTCCAAGGTTACGAGGCGGGCGCCGTCGACTTCATCCAGAAGCCCATCGAACCCGATATCCTGCGCAGCAAGGTCGAGGTCTTTTTCGAACTCTACCGCCAGCGGCTGCAGATCGCTCAGCAGCGCGACGAACTCGCGGCCCAGGCCGAGGCCTTGCGGGAGGCGGGGCGACGCAAGGATCTCTCCCTCATGACGCTCGCACAGGACATCGCGCTTCACGAGGATGCAAGGGCCTATCAGGACATGGTCCTGCGGGAGGTCAATCATCGCATCAAGAACCTCTTCAGCGTCACCGCCGGCTTGATTTCCATGAGCGCGCGAAGCGCCGGCAGCATCGAGGAACTGACATCGGACCTGAAGTCCCGGCTACGGGCGCTTGCCAACGTCCACGACCTGACGCTTCCCGACCTTGGTCAAGCGCATATGCCGGACGCGCCTGTCACGACGCTCATCGCCCTCCTGAAGGCGATCGTCGCGCCCCACGACGATGCGGACCATTCCCGAATATCGATATCGGGCGCGGACGTGCGACTGCCGGGCAGCGTCCTCACCTCGCTCGCCATGTTGTTTCACGAACTGACGACAAACGCCTCAAAGTACGGCGCTCTTTCGACGCCGGAGGGACGGTTGCGGATCACGGTCTCCCAGGATAACGACGTCTTGTGTGTCGATTGGCAGGAGGAGGGCGTGACGCCAAACTTCGAACCCGCGACACGCCAAGGGTTCGGGACAACCTTGGAAAAGGCCATGTTGAAGGGCTTGGACGCCGACATCCATCGGAACTGGCGAACGGGCGGGCTTTCCCTAGTCCTGACGGTACCTTTGGATAAGCTGGAGGTTCGCTAGCTCCTCGGTTCGGTGTCAGCGATCACGAGGGCCAACGCTGGTCGCCAGGCCGCTCGACGTTGCCGATAATGCCGAGCTCTTCCGGCCATTCATTGCCGTCGAGCGCAATGCGCAGATCCAGCCCATGCAGCATGGCGTGCTCCTGCGCATCCCGCAGCACATCGGGAAGATCACCGTTGAGGTTGATCTCGTCGGCCGGGGCCTGACCGGCGGTTGGACCACTAATCGACGCCGATCCGCGCAGCTTTCCTCGCCCTCCGATCAGTCGGACAAGCACGAAGGGGCGGCTTTCCTCACCGGTGCGCAGAAAGAACAGATCGTCGGTCGCCATCGGATGCCTCACGTCAACGAGTTTGGACACAGCATCTGGGGTCATAGAGGACGATCTCCAGGCCGAGCACATCGTCGTTCACCATCAAAGCGCATCAATAAGGCTTTCGGCTTGTTCAAGTCAGCTTGCAGGGTATCCGCTACGAGGGGTTTTCGCCTTGGTCGCGCAGATCGCGAAAAAGCCTGTCACGGTGGACCGGGCGGGCTTTTGAACGTTGGACGATCCGGCTTGGGACTGGAGACCGAGCCGGCCTCACCCACCCCTCGTTAGTTGAAGCGGTAGGACAGCTTCGCCGTCGCCGTGTGGAAGCCGAAGTCGCCGTTGGAGCGGAAGTCGGTGAACTGGCCGGGGACGACCGCCGTGCCGGAGCCGTCGAACGGACCGCCGTTGAGGCGGGGCGAGAAGTCGCCACCGATGGCGGAAGATGGCTCCAGGCAAATCGCTGCGACGACCGGCCACACGACGACGAATCGTGATTTTGTCGCCAATCGCTGAAGCCAAGCGTCCAATCTCACCGTAACTGTGGTCTCGGCCGTAAGGGAGACGGTTCGATCGAACCCCACAAGGGAGAGACGACATGCTGAAGACAATCATCCGAACCGGTGCCTTGGCAACCGCCCTTTCCATCGGGGCGCTGGGCGTCGGTGTCGGAGCCATGGCTCAGGACATGCCAATGGTCGGCGGCGCACCGATGGATCCGATGAAGACGATCCCGGAAAATGCGTCGAAGGCCTCGAACCTGACGACACTGGTGGCGGCCGTGAAGGCTGCGGGCTTGGCCGAGACGCTTTCGGGTTCGGGTCCGTTCACAGTGTTCGCGCCGACGAACGCCGCGTTCGAGAAGCTGCCGGCGGGCACGGTGGACGAACTTCTGAAGCCTGAAAACAAGGCCAAGCTCACCAAGATTCTGACCTATCACGTGGTCCCGGCCAAGGCGACGTCGGCGGAGGCCATGTCGATGATCAAGGCCGATGGCGGCAAGCACAACGTCACGACCGTTTCGGGCGACACGCTGACGCTTCAGATGAAGGGCGACAAGCTGGAAGTGTTCGATGAGTCCGGCAACGCGGCCACCGTCACGCAGGCCGACGTCCTGCAATCCAATGGCGTCGTGCATGTGATCGACACCGTTCTGATGCCGAAGTAAGCCCCCACCATTCTCCATCGAGAAGACGAAGCCGTTGGTTGATACCAACGGCTTCGTCACTTGTGCTTACGGGTTTCAATCCCAATCCAAGCCCGCTCTGTTCCCATCCCTGGCGAACCAAATGCCGCCTGCGACGTTTTGGACCCGACACATCTATCGGCACATGGCCGTTGGAACCACGTTCAGGGAGACAGGGATCATGGGTAGTACCTCGGACAAAGCTTCGGGCCTTACCAACGAAGCCATCGGCAACATCAAGCAGGGTGTCGGTAAGGCGGTCGGTAACGAGCGTCTGCAAGCCGAAGGCGCAGCGCAGGAACTGAAGGGCGAAGCCCAGCAGGCCGTGGGCGATGCTAAGGCGGCGGTGAAGAAGGGGGCAGACGATCTGTCGGACGCCGCGCACCGCAAGCTCTAAGTTCCAAGTTCTCGACAAATATCAAGGGTCGGACATTCCCGTCCGGCCCTTTTTTATGGGAGGCCGACATGGCAACGATCGAGGAAGCGCAGGCCGAGGGTAAAGCGGCCGCGCAAAAGGGAAGCCGACGCTCCTCCAACCCGCATCCCCCGCAAAGCGAGGAATGGACGTTCTGGATGGAGGCTTTCGATCAGGAAACGGCAAAGCTTGATCGCGAAGTGCCGGATCGCCGGGGACCCGATCCGGTGTTGCAGGACCGACCGGCCTCGTCCGCCAGCGACAGCGTCTACCGGTCGGCCAACGGCGACGACTGGCTTCTGGAATACGATGCGGCGGGCCAAGTCGTGGCGGTCGTTCATCAGGCGAACGCGGCCTCCGGCGGCGCGCGAACCCGGCTTGCCGTGGACGAGTTCTTGCAACGCTCAGGCGATAGCCCCGAAGCCGCTGCCGTTCGGGTTGCGCTGTCCCATTGAGAAGGCCGTCCCTGACACCTGCACACTGCCGGGCCGCACGGGCCCTGCTGGACTGGACTTTGAAGCATCTATCGGTGCGCTCGGGCGTTCCGAACGTGGCGCTGCGCAACTTCGAGCGCAATCGGCCTACTCTGTCGCCGGATGCCTTATCGAGCATCCAAGCAACGTTCGAAGCTGCGGGTGTCGTGTTCTACGACGAAGCAGATGCGCCAGGGCTGGAAGGAATTGGCGTTAGACTGCGTACGCTTTCGGTCTCAACGCGACTATAGTTATGGCAAAGCTCAGTCTTACCTCCGATCGGCAAAATTAAGTGCATCAAGCTGAACAAAGCTTCAAGTTCGTTGCATTTGCAAATTTTTAAATGGACGCTGGCTGGATAAACTTTTGAGGTGGCGAGCAGTACGCAACGAAGCCTCCGGTTATGAGAGTTCATTGTCGGTCAGTAAAAATATGGGGGCCCCATAAGCCTACCATTCGATCAACCGATCTTTCAGGTGGCCGCGTTCCGCCAATCTCACGTCACGCTGAGCAAACTGCAATCTTTGCTGCCGGACTTAAACGGCTCGACGCAAAAGGTCCTGACCGCTATCCCACCTCTCCGGTCGGCCGATCAGATATCCTTGGATCGCGTCGCAGCCGATGTCGCGCAGGAGCGACAGTTGCGAGGGAGTTTCCACACCCTCAGCCAAAATGGCGATCTCCAGCTTGCGGGCGATATGGGTGATGCCTTCTAGAACTGCCATGGAATGGCGATCCGTTTCGGCGGTGGCGACGAACGATCTGTCCACCTTGATTCGGTCGAGCGGGAAGTCGCGCAGATGCGAAAGCGACGAATAGCCCGTGCCGAAGTCGTCCATGGCAATCGTCACGCCGAGCCGTCGAATGGCCCCTAGCATCTCCGCGATTTGCGCGCCGTCTTCGACGATGGCCGTTTCGGTGAGTTCGATTTCCAGGCGGCAAGCGGGCAGCCCGCTTGCCGTCAAAGCCTGCGTCAGATGGGACAGCAACCGCGGCGAGCGGAACTGAACCGCCGAGACGTTGACCGCGACATAGGCTTCGCCTTGGAAGGAGCAGGCCTGACGACAGGCTTCCATTAGCACCCATGCCCCGATCTCAACGATCTGCCCGTTCTCTTCGGCCAAAGGGACGAACCGGGCGGGCGAGACCGACCCCAATGTCGGGTGATCCCAGCGGATGAGCGCTTCGTAGCCGATCACCCGATCGTCCGTCAGAGCGAGGACCGGCTGGTAAGCCAAGTACATCTCGCCACGTTCGATCGCCATACGCATGTCGGTTTCGAGTTGCGTGCGCTCCGCCACCGCCTCCATCATACCAGCGCTATAGCAGCTGATCCGCCCCCGCCCGTGACGTTTGGACTCGTAAAGCGCGATGTCGGAGAACTGCATCAGTTCGGCCGCATCGCGCGCATCATCCGTGCAGCACATACCGATACTGCAGCCGATGTTGATCGTAATCTCCTCGATCTGGAACGGAAAGGCGATCGCCTCGATGACGCGTTCGGCCACGCCCGTTGCTTGATCGAGATCGCCGTAGACAAGGATGGCCAACTCGTCGCCGCCGAGCCGCGACACGAAACCGGCTGGCCCTGCGATCTCCCGCAGTCGCGCTGCGACCTGCACGAGCAGCAAATCGCCGACGCCGTGCCCGTAGGTGTCGTTGACAGGCTTGAACCGGTCGAGATCGAGAAGAAGCAGCTTGAATCGTTGCTTGGGATGGAAGTCCTGGTCCATGCGCATGTTGAGTGCGCGTCGGTTGGGAAGTCTTGTCAGAGGGTCGAGGAATGCGAGTTCTTCGATCCGCCGCTGCGCCTTTCTCTCCTTCGTGACGTCATCGAAGGTGATGACCGTGCCACCGGATAGGACCGGTCGGATCTCCACTTCCATGATTCGTCCGTCGTCCATTGGATAATCTATGGTCGTGAAGCAATCGACCGCCTCCCACTCCGTCAGACGTTGCCGAGCCTTTTGGCGGCGTTCCGCGGTCCATTCCAGTCGGTCACCGACCAAGTCGATGATGTCCTGCGATGTGAGCCCCATTAATTGAGTGTCGGCATCGAAGCCGTAGATTTCCAGATAGCGTCGGTTGTAAAGCCGGACGCGATCGGTCTCGTCCAGGAAGACCAGCCCGTTCGACATGTTCTCCAGGGCAGTCGACAAGATTTGGGAGTGTGCCTTCTCCTGTGCCTCAAACCGTTGTGTCGCTAGGATCGTCAGGAATGCTCCCACGAACAACACGGCCGCGCCGGCAGCGGTAAAGACGCTCAGTGTTACATTCTCGTGGGGAACGATGGGAAGTGCGCCAAGCCGCTGCATCTCGGTACCGCCGATCGCCAAAAAATGCGTTCCGCAGACTGCCAGTGTGAACAGGGCGCAAACCCGGCGGGGGGTGGCCATGCGCGATGGCAGTGCGCATGCCAGACCCAAGGCGCAGGCCCCAAGGCTCCATGACGACGCAACGGCAAGGGGCGAATGGGTTTGCACGCATCCGTCCACCGCTGACATGCCGGTAAAGTGCATGGCACCTACGCCCAGACCCGCGATGCCGCCAAGGGTGGCGCGGCCACGCCACGATGAAATAAGCGGCGACAGGGCGAGCGGGACGCCGACTACAAGGACGGCGACGATTGCGGAGACAAGCGTCGTGACTCCCGTATAGGACAGCATCAGGTCCGATCGGTAGCCGAGCATGGCGACAAAGTGCGTTGTCCAGACCCCGATCCCCGCGACCAGAGCCGTTCCCACGATCCACCGGAAGCGGTGATGGTTCCTCGCGACCGCGATCTTGCCGAGAAGCGACGCGACCAACCAGCCTGCCACTACGCAGATGATCAGTGCGGTGACAACGAAGCCGAGCGAGTGATCGGCGGCAAGAACGGCAAGCGATAGCATCATGCCGAATGCTTAAACCGGGCTGCGTAACGGCTCCGTCAATCGAAACGGTGAGCGGAACGCTAAGAAGCCTAGTCGCTCATCAGATCAGGCACACTTGGCCAAGGAAATTTTGCGCTTGGAAGGGTGTGACGGCTCCTGGTCGAACGTCGAATGGTTCTGCGCCTGTTCAAAGATTGTCAGGCCGACCGCCCCCGCCACTTCCCAAAGAGCGTCTTCGGTGCATCGCGCCGCGATGACGAGGCCGATGCGGCGCATGTGACATCGCCCCATGCAATAGGTGGCCAGCGTCGCCCGCTGCAACATCGGCAGCTTTTGGACAACGCTGGAAACCCGCTCGTCCGAGGATCGAAGCAGCAGCGCCAGCAATTCGATCGGCACCGGACAGGTCGGCTCGTTAGGCTTGTAGCGTTGGGTCATGCTCGCCGCTCCAATGTTGATGAGAGCCTATCAACGCAGGGTGGGTTGGCGTGGAACTGGTGCGGGTTGCAGGAAACGATCGAACCTTCGGTCCGATGACATCCCGGCAACAGTGCTGCCGCCTCCGAGTTGGATCAGTGACCCTGACGATCGCATTCGTCGAGAACCATCTGGATCTCGCTAGGGTCGGCTTGGAGTTCGCTCTCGAGACCTGCCTCCAGGCGCTCGTTGGCGGCGCGGTACTCCTCGCACTGGCCGGTGCGGGCGAGCTTGGCGGGGGTAACCGGCGCGAACCAGTAGTAGGCGAGACCGGCAGCGACGACGAGGAAGACAGCGGCGGCAACGAGTTTGATCAGGGTACGCATGGTGGGCGGAAGCCAGTTGATGGAACGTTGCGCGATCTACGCGCTCCTCGCCTTGCCTCGACCTGTCGACATTGCGGGCAAGCCCCGTCGGGCCTCTCGCTTGGACAAGCACGCCCTCACGCAGCTCATGTTCTGCAAATCGCATGACCCGCCGCCGTCAAGCGGAACCAGGTTGTTCCCTGCCAACCGTGCGACACGTCGACGAAGCCAATCCGTGCCAGTTCGTAGGCTGCGATCAGAAGATCGTCCGAGAGGTCGCCGACCGCACGACCGACGCTGTCCGCGTGCGCGCTTCCATCGTCCAGTTTCAGAAGGGTGCGGACGTGCTGAAGGGTTAGGTCGCGGAAGCGGTACGAAGTCATCCACTGTAGATGGATGGCGAGCCATGTGCTGACCACATGGCTGCGACAAATTGGAACCAGACGGAGCGGATGTCGATTGACGTTCGTGGAACAAGCCGGAGCGGTTTCGTGCATAGCTTGAGAGTTCTGATCGTCGAAGACGAGCCTTTGATCGCGTTGGATCTGCAGGACATCTTCGAGGACGCGGGTCACACGGTTGTCGGGACCGCTGCAACGATGAGGGATGCCTTGCTTCGTGCATCCACGTCCACCCCATTCGATCTGGCGGTTCTCGACGTAGACCTTGCCGGAAGCGACGATGGGATCATGACCGCGAACCGTCTGCGAGACGAGTTCGGTATCGAAGCTCTCTTCGTTTCCGGTCGAGCCGATGCGGAAGTTCGGGCACGCCGGCTGAACTGGAAGCCGTTGGGCTTCATCAGTAAACCTTACCTTCCGCGCCAAGTGTTACAGGCAGTCCGTCAAGTTTCCTGCTACCGATAATCTCCAGCTTACACCCCTTGATCCTGCAGGCGAACCTGCGCCATGGATCGGGTTGCGTCGATCGTATGCGATGCAATGTCGATCCCATGGTGGCGTGTGAGCATGAAGAACGAAGAGGCGCGGCGCATCGCCGCCCGCAACCGTCAGATCATCAGCAGCGTCACCGAGTTCGCGATCATCGCCACCGATCGTGCCGGTCTCGTGACGGAATGGAACATCGGGGCCGAGCACATTCTCGGATGGACGTTGGTGGAGATGATCGGGCGTAGCGCCGAAACCATCTTCACGCCCGAGGACCGCGACAACCGCCAGATCCAACGGGAGATGACGACCTCGCTGGAAACGGGGCGGGGCGTCGACGAGCGTTGGCATCTGAAGAAGGACGGCACGCGCTTCTGGGCCTCGGGGGAGATGATGCCGCTGCGCGACGAAGCCGACGAGCACATCGGGTTCGTTAAGGTTCTTCGTGACCGGACCGAGCAGCATCTGGCTGGTCTCCGGCTGAGAGAGGTCGAAGCGCGTCTCGAGAAGGCCCAGGAGGTTGGCGGTGTTGGGACCTTCAGCGTCGATATCGCCACCGGCGTGCTGACCCCGACCTCGCAGTTCTGTCGCCTGTTTGGCTTGCCTGTCGGCGGAGAGCGCCCGGCCCAAGAGTTCGAGCGGTTGGTGATTGAGGACGATCAGGACCTCGTTTCGAACAACTCAACACGGGCGGCAGGCGGCGCACCTCGCGATGTTGAATATCGCATCCGCCGCGCCGACACCGGCGAGCTGCGCTGGATCGCTCGCAAGGGTGAGTTCGAGTTGGACGACGGAGGTCGGCCCGTTCGCTTCCAGGGCGTTGCCCGCGACATCACCGAGAAGAAGGAGGCGGATCAGCGTCTCGCGTCGAGCGAGCGAAAATGGCGCGGCCTGTTCGAGCAGTTGCACGAAGGTTTCCTGATCGGATGCGTGGTTCGGGATCCCACTGGTCTTATCATCGACTGGCGCTATGAAGAGGTGAACCGGGCCTGGGGTGAATTGGTCGGCATCGATCCAGCCTCCGTGGTGGGACGAACGGTGCGCGACCTGATTCCCGGCGTCGAGAACGAATGGATCGATGAGTTTGCCCGCGTCGTCGAGAACGGGCAACCAACTCGCTTCACCCGGCAGGTGGGCCCGCTCGGACGGTGGTATGACGGAGCCTGCCAGCCGATCGGTGACGATCGGTTCAGCGTCATCTTCCTCGAAGTCACCGATCGGGTTCGGGCAGAAAGCCTACGCCTTGGACTCGCCGAACTCGGCGAAGCTCTCGGGCAACTTGAGAAAGTTGAGGCCGTGCCAAGTGTGGCCGCCAGCATCATCGGGCGTACCCTTCATGTCGGCCGGGTCGGCTACGGCACCGTAGCGGAGGATGGCAAAACGTTCCACGTCCCCTCGGACTGGACGGAAGAAGGCTATCCCAGTCTGGCGGGCACCTACCGAATGGACGACTACGGCCTTTACGCCGAGGACCTACGCCAGGGGCGGACGGTGGTGATTCCCGATATCCGGTTCGACCCGCGAACGGCGTCCGATACCGGCCCCTTGGAGGCGGTGTCGGTCCGTTCGCTGATCAATCACCCGATCATCGAGAACGGGCAGACTGTTGCCGTACTCTACGTCAACGACGATAGCGTGCGTCATTGGACCAATGAGGAGGTTGACTTCCTTCGAGAGGCTGCGGGTCGCACGCGCACCGCCATCGAACGGCGGCGTGCCGAGCTGAGCCTTCGAGAAAGCGAACAGCGCCAAAAGCTGGCGCTGGCGATCGGCGACGTCGGCACGTTCGACCTCAATCTCGCGACGAAGGAACTTGTCTGGGACGACCGCACCAAAGCGGCTTTCGGCGTGGCACCCGATCGCACCGTCTCGCAGGACGAGAAGCTGGCGGCCGTTTATTCCGACGATCGATCCATGTTCGATGCGGCGTTTCGAGCCGCCATGTCGGGAGAGTTGTTCGACTGCGAGTTCCGCGTCCTTGGCATCGACGACAAGGTGTTGCGCTGGGTCGCCGTTCAGGGGCGTGTTGTTGGCGAGACGAGCGGGGCGCGCCACTTTGTCGGCGCGGTTCGCGATGTGTCGGCGCGGGTGGCTGCCGAAGAGCGTCGCAACATTCTCAACCGCGAACTGGCGCACCGTTTGAAGAACACCCTCGCCATCGTCCAGGCGATCGCGACGCAGACGCTGCGGACGGCATCGGACCTGCCGAGCGCCAAGGATGCCCTGACGAGGCGTATTCAAACGCTGTCGAAAGCGCACGACGTCCTCCTGACCGGCCAACACGATGCGGGCGCGATCGACGCGGTCATTCGCGGCGCGGTGACCTTGCACGACCCCGACGAGCGCATCAGTCTGCGTGGACCAGCCTTGGATATCGGTCCGAAGGCGGCGCTAACCCTCGCCTTGATCATGCATGAGCTTTCCACCAACGCCGCCAAATACGGCGCGTTGTCCGTGCCGGACGGTAAGGTTCACATCGCCTGGGTCGTCGATGTGGATGGCGAGATCAAACGACCGACGCTCGCTCTGAGTTGGCGCGAGATTGACGGCCCGCCTACAAGCCCACCGACGCGAAAGGGGTTCGGGACCCGGTTGATCGAGATGGGGCTTTCGGGTTCGGTCGGGGGATCCGTCGAACTCGACTATGCCAGCGATGGTTTGAAGTGCCGGATCGTCGCGCCTCTGACCGAAGTACAGGCGGATGACGACGTATGAGCGATGCTTTCTTTACCGACCCCGAGAACCGGGTCGTGCTCCAGATCTGCCGGACGTCACCGGGCTTCATCCCGATCGTGGTGGGCGGGAAGCTGCACCCGGTCCGCGAGAGTATGATCGATCACTACCCGGTCCCTGCCAATCTTTCCGCCGATGATATCGTTCTTGGGCTGGAAGTGCTGGGCTGCAAGCTGGAGCGCAGCGCCGCCGCCGATGTGGTCGTGCGGGAACCACAGATGTTCAAAACGGATGCATGGCGAGATCGTGCTCGGCAGATTCAGGCTGTGATGAGCGACGAATGGGAGGGCAGCCCAACCGTGTTGTCGGACTACCTGCACGCTCGTGCGGGTGATTGATGAGATGTCCACCGAATCGCATCGGTTTTCGACCGTGACATAACGACCCGTTAGCCCTCCGCATGTGACCTAGCGTCACGCAATGCAGAGGGACAGCTTCCATGCCGATGAACCTCGACCTGAACCAACTTGCCGTGCCGGTCGTCATTGCGAGCGTCGAAGGGGAAGACCACTTCCGAGTGGTCGGCATGAATGGTGCCGCAGAACGTGAATTCGAGCTTTCCAACGCCATCGTCGCTGGCCGCCTGTTCGACGATTGCTTCGACGCGCGTCTCGCCGCCTCGTTGACAGGACGCTACCGGGTTTGTGCGCGTACCGGCAAAGCGCAGCAATTCGAGGAGTTCATCGACCTGCCGAACGGGCGACGCTGGTTTCGCACGACGATCTCGCCATGTCTGGCCGCACAGTCAGGCGTGGTCGTGCGCATCATGTCCGTGTCGCAGGACATCACGATGATGAAGCGGCTTCATCGCAAGCTACAGGAGTTCGCCTATCAGGACCCGTTGACAGGTCTAGCCAACCGGCGCGGGTTCGATCAAGCCGTTGAGAACGCCTGTGACGAAGCCGTTTATAGTGGAGATGGCTTCTCGCTGGCCGTCGTCGACCTCGACGAATTGAAGGTTATCAACGACACACATGGTCATCAAGTTGGCGATGACGTCATCCGGTTTGTCTCTCAGACACTGAGCAGTTTCTTGACATCTGGTGAACTGGCGGCGCGGGTGGGTGGCGACGAGTTCTATCTTCTTCTTCGCGAGCCGACACGCGACGATCTCGACCATCGTCTCGACCGATTGCGCGCCATCGTCGATCAAGGACTCTATACATCCAGTCTCGATGCCGCGATCACTTTAAGCGTCGGAGGTGCCGCGTGGCAACCAGGAGACGACGCGCACCATGTTCTCGCCGATGCCGATGCGCAGATGTATGCCGAGAAGGGCATACGCAGACTGGTGCGGTTCATCGATCAACGGATGTCCAGTGTCGCTGCCTGATCTTGCGTTAGGGCGGATCTGTTCCTTCGCTGGATTGGCCCTGCCATAAACAACTTAAAGGACAGTCAGCTAGTAAATCGGCCGAAGACCATACCTCTTCCCTTAAGGCTGTTGCGCCATGCTTCTACAACCTGAGGGAAGAAGCGATGCGCCTGACATACCCCTACCCTATGCCAGTGGACGAGGCGGAGCGCCTCGACGCCCTGGCATCGTTCTCGATCTTCGACACCCCAGCCGAGAAAACGTTTGATCGAATCGTCGAAATCGCAAGTCGGATCTTCGATGTCCCGATTGCGCTGGTTTCGTTGGTCGGTAAGAACCGCCAAACCTTCAAGGCTCGCATCGGGTTGACCGCGTGTGAGACGAGCCGGGATGTTTCCTTCTGTGCGCACGCGATTATGGGGAATCACGTCTTCGTTGTCCCTGATGCAACAAGGGATGAGCGGTTCGCTACCAACCCATTGGTAACGGGCGAGCCGCATATCCGGTTCTATGCCGGCGCGCCTCTGATCGACGAGAATGGTCATCGCCTGGGATCGCTTTGCATCATCGACAAAAAGCCGCGAGAACTGTTTTCGCCGAACGATCAGGCGATCCTCAGCGAACTGGCTGCAGCCGTTATCGAGCGAATGCAGGTTCGCAGACTTATCAGTGAGAATGCCACCAATCAAAGCCGGCTCGAGAACATCACCGCCGCTTCACCGGACGCTATTGTGGCGGCAGATGGAAGGAATCTCATCCAAGCCTGGAACGCTGCGGCCGAGACAATGTTTGGTTTCTCCGCCGCTCAGGCGATCGGTCAGCCGCTCGACATCATCATCCCATCAGCCTTGCGGCCAGCCCATCGGCGCGGACTGCAGCGTTCGGTTGAGCACGGCTCGTCCCCTCTGATGGGGGCTCCGATCAGTATGTCCGCCCTGCACGCGGACGGAACCGAGTTTCCGATCGAGATCTCTCTTTCACGGTGGACGGAGAATGGGGAACCGCGTTTCGGTTCCATCATTCGGGACATTACGGATCGCAAGCGAGCCGAAGAGAAGCTGCGGCACGACGCAGAATATGACCATCTGACGGAACTCCACAATCGCGCCAGCCTCATTGGTCGGCTGGGAGAGGCTTTCCGAGCCGACGAAGTCGTCAGCCTCCTGATGCTCGATCTCGATGGGTTCAAGGACGTCAACGACAATCTTGGACACGCCGTTGGGGACGATGTGCTGCGCGTCGTGGCTCTCCGCCTTCGCCGACACATCGACCCCAGTCACATGGTCGCGCGGCTTGGCGGCGACGAATTCGTGGTTCTCATTCCAGGCTGCGGCGATCCGCTCGTCGCGCATAGGCTGGCCAGCGAACTGATCGCAGTAATCGAGGAGCCGATCGAACTCGAACATGAGGTTATTCATATCGGCGTCAGCATCGGCGTCGCGCTTCGGACGCAAGGCGGCTGTAGTGCTGAGGAGCTTCTCGGTGATGCCGACCTCGCGCTCTACCAGGCGAAGGACGACGGTCGCCATCTCGTTCGCCTATTTACGCCCGAGCTTAGACGCGCCACCGTATCGAGAAGCTCGATTAGTTCAGGGTTGCGACGGGCTTGGGAAAAGGGTGAGTTCGAACTTTATTATCAGCCGCAGGTGCATTTGGAAGATCGCCGACTGACGGGCGCTGAGGCGCTGATCCGCTGGAACCGTCCGAACCATGGTGTCGTCGCGCCGGGTGCGTTCATTTCCGTGCTGGAAACGAGCCTGCTTGCGGTTCCCGTCGGGGAATGGATCCTACGGGAAGCCTGCCGGCAGGCGGCCGCATGGCGAGCTTTCGGTCATGTTGACTTCCGGATGGGCGTCAACCTATTCGCCGCTCAGTTCAATATCAGAGATTTCGCCGCCTCCGTGCTCTCCGCGTTATCGGACTATGGTTTGCCAGCGTCGGCACTTGAACTGGAAATCACCGAGAACATCATCCTTCGACATGACAAGAAGATCGTCGAACCTTTGCAACAGCTTCGTGAACATGGTGTGGGCGTTGCCTTCGACGATTTTGGCACGGGTTTCGCTTCGCTGAGCATGTTGAAGAACTACCCGGTGACGCGACTGAAGATCGATCGCTCCTTCGTCAGCGATATCCAGCGCAGCCTCAAGGACCGAGCGATTGTCGAGTCCGTGATCAACATGGCGCGCGCGTTCGATCTCGACGTGATCGCTGAAGGCATCGAAACCGAGGATCAGGCGAATGTTCTTCGCTTGGAGGAATGCCAGCAGGGGCAGGGATATCTTTTTGGAAGACCAATGCCAGCGATGGCGTTCGAAGAAAGTTTGCTGGCATCGAAACCCGGCGCGGCTGCGACCATCGCTTGTCCGGGAGCGGCGGCAAAGCGTCAGCGCAGGGCGTAGCATACGCTTCAATTATCGACGCAAGCGAGCCTTCTCCGAGAAGTTGTGCTACCGAATACGACGAGAACGACTTTGGATCAGCGTGGTCAGATGCTCGATATCGCCCAGCGATGCATACGCCGCATCGCTCTTCCGACAGGCGAGGAGTTCGCGGTCGATGGCAGCATGAAGTTGACGGACTTCTTCGGCGACAACCTTACCTTGGTTGGACAAGCAAACCGTTGTCTTGCGCGCATCTTGCGTATTGCGGGTGCGCACGATCAGTTGCCGTTCGGCCAGCCGATCCAACATTTTGGAGACTGTCGATGGACGCACGCCGATCCCTTCTGCGATCCGTGTTCCGTTCGCTTCCCCTAGCTGATCGAGCATCAACAGAAGCTCGTCCTGCCCCGCGTGTAGTCCAAGGTGTGCGAGCTTCGCCATCATGAACGCTCGGGTCGTCTTCGCGAGTTGCAGGATACCGCCAATATAGGATGCCTCTACATCAGTCAGCTCAGGTACATGACCTGCGTCGGCATCTGCGTCTGTCATTCCGCGATCCCCATCACCCGCTAGACGTCTACACATATTCGACTCTGCATCGGTCCGAACGCCGGTAGGTTGAACCGATTACTATAGCGGACGCAGTGGGATGCAACTTTTTATTGTGACAACCCTTGCCGCCGATTGGATGTTAGGCAAAATATCGGTTCGCGATGCGCTTGAGCTGGGCTAGTTTGCCGACTTGCTGGAACTGCTCGAAACGGCGGTGCGAGCCAGCGAAGGTCGTATGTCGCCAACTCAGCTGCGACATTTCCAAGCCCGTACGATCACCGTTCGTTGGCGAGCGCCTTGAGCGCAACGCCGTCCGCTACCCTTCGAAAGGCATATGAGGCGGTCGCCTCTCTTCCATGGAGAATGTCGCGGGATGTGCACAGACCACCAAACCCGCCCTGATCTCATCGCCTTCCTGCAACGCGGCCAGGACGTGGTCGACAAGGCGCCTAGCCTCGATCCGGCTCATCCCGTCCTCTTGGATGGTAAAGGCGATGCGATCGATCAGTTCGTTCATGCTGGCTGCCTGCGTCATTTTGGCAGATAGTTACGGATGGAACATTCCAACGGATGCATCCACTCAGGACAGCGCGACCTGAAGCAGGACCGTCCCGTCATCCTTGTTCCGTGCAGGACGATGGATCACGCTGCGAACGAAAGCCTTGCGCGGCCCCTCGTCGTTGGGTCGCACGATGATCGTATCGCCCACGCGCGGTAGCATCTTGAACTTACGCACGCCCCGTAGCGCCTTACCGCCCCGCATCAAGACTTCAACGAAACACGTTACCAGCATGCTCATCCTCGCGATTATATCGCGTCGTATATGCTTTAAGCAGGCCGGCGGTTCCCGATGTGTAAAATACCCCTGATAATCGGCTTTTCACGCGATGTGAACTTGGGGTCAATGGAGGATCCACATATCCGACAGACTGTAGCCGAACACGCGGCGATTTGCGAAGCGACCGCTGAGGCCAATCCGGATGTCGCAGGCGGGGCCATAAAGCGACATCTGAAGCGCAGCCACCACTTGGTCGGCCACCATTTAGTGGCTCGGTCCAATTCTAATGCCTGGGGGCTTGGCGGCCACGGTTGAGGTGGCCTTTGAGCTGAGTCGGGGTAGCGCAGCCGGCAATAGCACGGCGGCAAATGCCGTTTGACAGTAGCCACGTGAGAAGCGCGGTCGCCGGGTGTTGTAGTATCTACACCAGCCCTTGATCTCGGTCCGGGCCTCGGTAAAGCTATATAAAATCTCGCGGTTGAGAAATTCGTCGCGAAGAAGGGAAGACCGCTTTCCAGGAGCAGACCAATCTTCGTTCCGCCTTGCCTTCGTGCACCGGGTGCTTTCCGAGGATACCTTGCGGAATCAAAGTTGAGCCTGCGCATGCGCCGACCGGGACCGCGCGACATCAGTTGCATCCACGTTAGGTACCTCGTGCCGACGAAGTTTCCTGCTTACTAATTGCTACGCGCACCGGCTGATACAACCTCTTGTCGGAACGTCGATATCCGTTTCCAAGATCGCTCGGCGAACGCGTGACGGGCGGGAAGGGGTCGATAGCGGCTGGACCGTTTCCTGGCCCGACGAGGCGGTAGCGGACTGTGCTCATCCCCGGCTGAAGAACGATCCCAACTCTGCGGCCAGTTCCTCGGGCGCTTCCTCGGCCATATGATGACCGCAGTCGAGGCTGCGTCCATCGACGTTCTCGGCCCAACTACGCCAGATGCCGAGAATGTCGCCGTGCAGGTCCTCAAGGTCGTCTCGTGCCGACCAGAGAACGAGAAGTGGACAGGCTAAGCTTCGGCCCGCCGCCCGATCGGCTTCGTCATGCGCCCGGTCGATGCCGAGCCCCGCCCGGTAGTCCTCGATCATGCCATGGACCGTTGCCGGATCGTGTATGGCGGCATGGAAGTCGGCATAAGCCTCTTCGCCCATGGCGTCCGCGTTCACACCATACCAAGCGTCCGGGTCAGCGAGGATGGCCCGTTCGGGCTTCTCGGCCTGCGCGAAGAAGAACCAGTGATACCAAGCGGTGGCGAAACGCGCGTCGCAGCGTTGAAGCGCATCAGCGATGGGGATGCCGTCCAAGATCGCGAGACGGCTGACGACGTCCGAATGGTCCATTGCGGTGCGGAAGGCTGTGTACGATCCTCGGTCGTGGCCGACGAGCCCGAAGCGGTCGAAGCCGATGTGGTTCATGAGTTCCACACAGTCCCGGGCCTTGGCTCGTTTGGAAGAGCCGGAATGGTCAGGGGTGTCCTGCGGCTTCGAGGACTGACCGAACCCGCGAAGGTCCGGACAAACCACGGTGAAACGATCCGCCAGGATGGGGGCGACGCGGTGCCAGGTTGCGTGAGTGCGAGGGTGGCCATGAAGCAGGAGGAGGGGCGGTCCGTTTCCCCCGATGCGGACCCGAAGCATCGCCTCGGAAAGCTCAATCCGCTCAAGCCTGAACCCTTCGAACATACTATCTGCTTCCCGGTCCCAGATGCGCCGAGCATCAGGTAGGGCCGCGTCCACTTCTGGGTATCACCCGTGTCCGCCCAACGTCTCGGACAGGTCACTTGCCACCGCCAGCCCTTGTCGCATGATAGACGCGCGCTTGCGATAAGCGGCTGACCATGCGTCGATCCGCAGGGTGAACCAACAGGCCGTTGGCCAGACCTTTGAGACGGACAAAGGATGAAGCGGGGAACTGACGTAGTTATCGGTCTGGTTTCTCTGAAAGGAAGCGATTTAGCCGGCGTCGCCACTTTTGGTAGGCGACAGGTTGGCCTCTCATTCACCGACGTGCAGTCGCACTCTTCTGGCACGTCAATGCTTCACATTGCCGCGAACAAACGGAACTTTACGTCCAGCGCGCTTTTCCTGTGCCGCTGCCAATTTTGGCGTGGAGCTCGGGGAGGGGGTGTTGGCAAAGCCAAGTGAGGTCGTCCATGGACAGAGGGAACTTCCTCTCCTGACTGTCCAGAGCTACAGCCTACCGTTGAAGGATGGTTCTAAGTTCATCGGCGACCGCGCCAGCGGGACCGAGTTCCGAGAAATTCTCAGCCGTCATCGCGGTTTGGCCAGCGCGTTCGGACCGAAGCCGTTCGGGTCAGAGAAGACCGTTGATATCGACAGCAAGAAGTTGGACGGGGCGTTGGCGAAGGATCGAACCAACCCCGAAAAGCGGACGATCGAGCGGTCGGTGGAGGAATTTGCCGAACAGTTTACCTCCGTTCTCCTTCGGTTTCTCCAGACTCCCGAATGGAGCGGCACCGAACGAGTGGTTTGCGGCGGCGGGCTGTCGCAAGGTGACGTGGGGGAGGAGGTGTTCGGCCGGGTCGAGACCCTCCTCCGAGGCTCCTATCCCTCGATCGAGGTCAAGCGACTGCACCATCATCCCGACGAAGCCGGCATGATCGGTTGGGCTTTCGTTGCGCCCGCCTATGTGCTGGCGCAAGGCAATGGCTTCCTGGCGATCGATATCGGTGGCACCAACTTGAGATGGGGTATCGTCCGCGTCAACGGGCCAACCGACGACGCCGGTAGCTACAGCGTCGTCTGCAAGGACAAATGGTGTCACGCGGAAGACAACGTGAGCCGCGACGACGTTGTGGAACGGATGGCGCTGGAACTTCGGCGAGCCGCCGACGCAGCGGGCTCCCGAGGCGTCACCCTTGCACCCTTCATCGGCCTTTCGTGCCCCGGGCTCGTTTCGCCGGACGGCCGGATCCTGCGGGGCGTTCAGAACCTGCCCGGAGACTGGAGCGACGACGACTTCCTCTTTCCGGACCGGATCGCAGATCAGGTCGGAATGATCGGCGGAGCGGTTCCAACCGTTCTTCTCCACAACGACGCCGTCATTCAAGCACTCAGCGATGCTCCTTTGATGGTCGGGGTTGAACGATGGGCGGCGGTCACACTGGGAACGGGTCTTGGCAACTGCAGCTTCGCCAACAGGACGGTGAGGCCATGTCCCTGAGCACTTGACGGCTCGCCGACCCCAAGTGAACGCCAACGGCAGCGTAGGGCCACCAGCATAACCGGCATTTCGATCCTGGTGAGATGGTGGGCGACGGGAGACTCGAACTGCTGGCATCCACGGTGGAGCCGTAGCGGTTTTCTCTCGAATGTATGCGCGACAAGGCGTTTAGGTTGCAGGAGGCCGACCCAAGTGAGTGACGGCGATCGGGTTGCCGCAAGGAGGGCTAAACGTAAGACCTTGCCACCTTCTTCATCCAAGCGATACAAAAACCAAGCTGTTCGCGTTCACTCGTCGGCGACGAGAACCTCGGCGCGAGCTGTTTGCAGGTCCGTATAATTCCATACACATCATCCAGCACCACTGTGCGAACATGTCGTAACCTGTAGGTTGTGTCTGTAGTCCTCCAGAAGACGATCGGACCATGCAGGATGCGGATGGCAAGGGTCGTGATAAGGGGGCGGCGGTTATGTCGACTGCCGCACGCTTCCGATACGCTCACGCGATTTGTAACTTGGCGGAGCGGATACAGCATATCGATCCGAAGGCAGCTCAGCATCTCGATCGTGCTG
>NZ_CAJCKW010000019.1 GCF_903970965.1 Aureimonas sp. ME7
GAGAAGTCGGTGATCGTGTCGTGGCCGCTCCCCTTCGTCATGATGAAGATATCGTCGCCACCGCCGCCGGTCAGCGTATCGTTGCCCTCCAGGCCGACCAGGGTCTGGCGCCCCTCGCCACCCGTTAGAACGTTGTTCAGAGAGTTTCCGACCCCGGTCAGACCGACGCCGCCGATGGTCAGGTTCTCGACATGGGCGCTGAGCGTGTAGTCGGTCCTCCAGGTCAGGACCGTGTCGATACCGCCATTGGCGCTTTCCTCCACGAAGTCCTTCGGGGAGATGACGAAGTATGTATCGTTGCCCAGCCCACCCTTCATCAAGGTTCCCGCGATGCTGGAGGCCAGGTAGTCGTTGCCGTTAGTTCCCAGAAGTTGGGCGGCGTATTTCGAGATCAGGTTGGCGGCCATTGGATAAACCCTAAGGGGACATACCCGGACATTACTCCCGAAAATTTCAGACTTGCCGAACTTGGAAGCCCGAATTTGATACTGATTCAAGGTGCATTTGAACAAAACTTGCCGGTTCGAACCTTGTGTCGATGCGGCAGCGCAATACCCTGAAGGTTCGGTATCCGACGATTGCCGACACCGAGGCGACCGCTCACATTGCTGTCCTGCAGCATACATTCTATGCTGGCTGCCGGTGTGGTCTCTGATCGGGCAGGGAAGCGGCAGTGAACCGGATTGCGGGTTTCGACGGCATCAGGGCCATTGCAGCCGTGGCGGTGGTGTTCACCCATACGGCCGCCGGGTTCCTCCAGATCGGAGGCTTTGCCGTCAACGTCTTCTTCGTCCTCAGTGGCTATCTCATCATCTTCAATCTCCATCGGTCGAGGCGCCGGGTCGAAGAGCGTGGATCGCGCCCGCTGGCTGCGCTCGCCGACTTCTGGCGCAAGCGCTCGCGGCGCATCATGCCGGCCTACTACGTGGTTCTCCTCCTCAGCCTGCCGGTGGCGATCCATCTGGAGGGGATGACGCTTTCGCAGGTGGCGTTCTATGCCGCTTATCTGCAGAACTTCCTGATGGCCCGCGCCGACGACTGGCTTCCGCTCGGTCATCTATGGACGCTGGCCGTGGAGCAGCAGTTCTACCTCGTCATTGCGCCGCTCCTGCTTTTCACGCCCGCGCGCCGCCATGCCGATCTTCTGATCGGCACCCTTGTCCTGATGCTGGGCCTGATCGTCTGGATCTACCTTTTTCCGATCATCACGCCGTTTCAGCTCGACCGCATGCCCTTCGGCGCGATCCTTCTAGGCTGCGCGGGCGGTGTCATGGCCATTCGACCGGTGGTTCGCGTGTCCGGACGCGCCGCGCTCGCCTTCTTCGCCGTGGGCACGCTGACCGCGATGTTCCCCCCTTGGGTGTTTTCCGGCTCGGCGCTCGCGCTGATCGCGGTCTTCGTGGTCCAGGCGACGGCCTGCACGGTGATTGTGGTCTGGGTCGCGCGCAACCAGTCGAGCCGCGTGGTCTCGCTTCTGGAAAACCGGATCCTCGTCTTCTTCGGGGTCATCTCCTATAGCCTCTATCTCGTGCACGGCGCCGTCGCGACGGCCTTCAAGCATTACTGGATCGACGTCGAGTTCGGCCTGGGGTCGCTCGATCTCGCCCTCAATCGCCTGCTGCTGTTTCCGGCCGCACTCGCGGTCTCGGTGGCGATCGCCTATCCGGTGTGGCGTCTGTTCGAGGCGCCGTTCCAGAGCCGGGGCGCCGCCGTGCGGCCGGTCCGTGCGCAAGCATGAGGCGGGCGTGTCGCACGGCCAAGGTCGCGCCGCGCCGAAAATCGCCATGCCTCCGTCGCGCCTTGTTCCGATTGCAGGGAATAAGGGGTAAGAGTGTTGCTGCACTGCAGCGTTCGAGGGCCGACGAGGCGACAGGCTCGGACGCACATGCCCGGTCGGAAGGGTCCGCGTATCGCCTGTCGCATACGGATGCGTCGGCTGACGGTGCTGGCCTCCTGTTTTGTTTGCTCCGTTCTGAAGGCGAACTCGCAGCATGACGTTCTCAGACAAGGCGATGGCGCGCCTTGAGGCATTGTTCTTCACACTGTTCCTCGCCATCATGGTGCGCATCAACTTCGGAGCAGCCGACTCGGAAGAGGCACGCTTGGGACGGCTGGAAGCCGCCGCCAACGGCGACGCCACCAAGCAGTTGATCTATGCGATCATCTTTCTGCTCTTCATCGGCCTTTGGCTTTGGTTGAAAGGCGCGAGGATGCCACGATGCGTCTCGATCCTGCAGATCATCTTTCTGGTCTGGGTCGCGACGACGACGAGCTGGGCCTACTACCCCGAAATCTCGTTCCGGCGGATGGTTCTCCTCTGCATGACCTTGATTTCGTTGGCCTTGTCCATCGACTTTCTGGGTCCCTCCCGCACGCTCAACGTTCTCTACAAGGGTCTGGCGGTCGTCATTACCTTCTCGCTAATCTCCGTCTTCCTGTTTCCCTCATTTGCAGTGCATCCTGCGACAGAAACGGATCCGAGCATCGTCGGTGGTTGGCGCGGGGTCTTCCTTCATAAGAACACGGCCGGAGCCGTTTGCGCCGTAGCCGTCATTGTGTTTACGCATTACGCGGTGACGCTGAGACGAAAGAGGGATTGGTTCTTCCTCTTCGTCTGCCTGTTCTTCCTGATCGGTTCGAAGTCGAAGACGCCCCTTGGCCTTCTGGCCATCGTCATCCCTCTCGGCTTCTATTACCGCGCGGTCTTCAGTGCCAATGGGGGGCGCATCTGGTTCATCCTGACCGTTCTCTTTGTCGCTACGCTTCTTGCGGTCCTGGCCTTCGGTTATCAGGATCTCATCGCACGAGTATTGGATGATCCGACATCCTTCACCGGCCGGGTCGCGATCTGGGACACGGCCATCGCGTTCGCCAAAGATCATTTTTGGACGGGGTCCGGCTACAGTTCGCTATGGGGAACGGGGAACGAAACACCTGCCGTTCCCTATCTGGAAGAGGCCTATGTCGAGTTCACGGTCCATTCACACAGTGGCTACATCGAGTTGTTCGCGACGACGGGCCTTCCTGGCCTCTGCCTCGCCGTTTTGGCGGCTGTGATCCTGCCGTTCTATCAATTCGTCTTCTGCGTCGACAAATCGAACGCCAAGACCTGCTCGCTCTTGTTCTCGATCTGGTTCTTTGCCGTCCTGCAGAACCTCATGGAGACGCAGCTTTATTCGCGCGACCGAGAGGTCTGGTTCATGATGCTCTCCGCGGTCCTGTCCATGCATCTGATCGCGAAGACGAGGGTCAAGGGCCGCGCGGAGTCTCCTATCGTCTCACGGCGACCTTCGACAACGCAGCCGGTGGCTGCGAGGCCAGCCTGACGGGCCTTGTCGGGAACGGATGCGCTCGAGAGGCGAATCGGACGATTTCCGGTTCAGATGAGGGGTTTGAATGGGAAGGCTTTGGGATCTGGAGCGGGCGAAAGTGCTCGCGATCTTTCTCGTCGTAGTAGGTCACATCTTCGGATATGCGCCTCCGGTCGGTGGAGAATGGTGGTTCATACCCGAGAGCTACATTTATCTCTTCCACATGCCGCTCTTCATGTTCCTTTCGGGCTTCGTCTTCGGACTGAAGCGCTACGACGATCTCCGCCTTCGAGACTTTCCGGGCTATGTGCGCGCCAGAGCGGAGCGACTGCTGATCCCTTTCATGGCGATGGCCATCATCATCATAGCGGGCAAGACGGTCGCGCGGGACGTAGCCGGCGTTTCGTTGAGCGACCAGACGCTTGGGCAGAATGTGCTCGGCGTGCTCGGCCACTATGGCTTCGCCGCTTCGCCGGTTCAGTTCATCTGGTATCTGTTCGTCGTCTTCCTGTTCAGCATCATGACGGCGCTGCTCTGCGGTATCGGAAAAATTCCTGTCCCGGCCGTCTTGCTCGCGGCCGGCATCCTGTTCCTGATCGACGTTCCCGACATTTACTACCTGTTCTATGTCGGAAAATTCTATCTCTTCTTCATGCTGGGTGTCGTCTGTTGCCATAGGAGAGAGCGCGCCTACGATCTGGTCGATCGACATGCGCTGGCGTTCCACGCCGCCTTTCTGCTGGCCTCCGCTGTTTTCTTCGTCTCGTTTTGGGATCTACGAGAGTTCTACGCTTCACGGTTTTGGATTCTCGTTATGAGCGCGACGGCAATCCCGTCGATCATCGCCTTCATGCGGAGCGGCTGGGCCACACGGCAGGAATGGCTGACATATCTGTCGGGCTACGTCTTCATCATCTACCTCTTCAACGTGCCGTTCATCGGCTTCGCGAAGGAGGTGATCAAGCGAGCGATCCCCTACACGAACGAATACATGATCCTGTATGCCCCCATTCTGGTGGGGGCGGGGTTCGTCGGACCTATCGTCCTGCGAAAGCTCGTCTTCGAACGGTGGTCGTATCTGCGCAGGATGACGGCGTGATCGCTCATCGAGATCATTCGCGCCCACGCTGAGAAGCCGTCGGGATCGTGCGCACGAGCAACATCGAGAGCACGATCCGTCCTATACGCAAACGGACCACCTCGGTACGGCAAAGCTCATACGGAACGGACAGCCAATGGCCGCCGCGCGCAACAAGATCGAATCCCTTCAGGCGCTGCGCGCCGTCGCGGCGCTTTGCGTCGTGGCTCATCACGCCTTTCGCGCGGTGACGGTGAATGCCGATCCGGCGCTGGGGTTGCCCGAGCCGCGCCTCCTGTTCAACGAGCACGTCGTCGAGATCGGAGCGTTCGGCGTCGATCTCTTCTTCATCCTCAGCGGCTTCCTGATGGTCGTCATCGCCGGGCCCTATGTCGAAGGGCGCCGGCCGAAGGCCGACTTCATCGTCCAGCGCATCATCCGCGTCTGGCCGCTCTACGCGCTGGCGACGCTACTCTTCCTGGCGCTCAAGCTGGCGGCCTGGGCCGTGCGGGGCGGGCCGATACCCTTCGATTTCGACCCGTTACGCCTTCTCAGCCTCGCCTTCGTCCCGTCCTTCAACGAGAACGGGGTGCTGCAGCCGATCGTCGGCGTCGGCTGGACGCTGAACTACGAGTTCCTGTTCTATCTCGTGTTCCTCGCCGCGCTGGTCGCCGGGACGCGGCACGTCTTCGCCACGCTCTGCGCTTTTCTGGCCGTGGTCTTCGCGGTTGGCCTCGCGCTGCCGGCGGACACGGCGGCGGGTGCGTTTCTCGCCAACCCGATCCTGTTCGAGTTCCTGTTCGGCGGCGCGGCGGCCGTTCTCTGGCAACGCGGGCTCTTGCCCAAGGCTTCCGGGTGGCCGCTCGTCGCGCTGGGGCTGGCGCTCCTTTGGGCCTTCGCCTTCGTGCCGAACGAAAGCGTCATGCGTTTTCTCGCCCGCGGCCTGCCCTGCCTCCTGATCTTCGCCGGGATCCTCGTTCTCAACGACCGCATCGCCTGGCCGCGCGCCCTCGTGTTCTAGGGCGATGCGTCCTACTCGATCTACCTCTTCCACATCCTCGTCGTGTACCAGGCGGCCGGCGCCACGTTGAAGCTTCTCGTCGGCTGCGGGATCGTGGACTTCGCGCCGGAGGTCGCTTCGCTCGTCGGCATCGGCACCTCGGTCGCGGTCGGCTGCATCCTGCACAAGGCGCTGGAAGTGCCGATGACGCGTATGCTGCACGAGCGCTACGACATGCGGCGCCAGTTGAGGCTGTCTCGCTGAGGAAACACGCTCCGGAGCGTGGAACAGGCGGCTAGCTGCCGCGCGCCGGGGCGCCGTCGAGAGCGTCCGCGATCGCCTGCCACATCGGCTTCCTGCGGTATCCGTCGTCATAGGGAAGGACGCGCGAGCGCGTTCCGTCCGCGCGCTTGTAGGGCGCGATGTCCGACATCCAGGAATAGCGGTCGCTGATGCCCCAGCACAGGACGCCCGTCATCGACCGGAACGACAGGGCCGTGTCGAGGAAGCTCTTCGTCACCGCCGCAACCTCCGCGTCGCGTTTGCCAGGATCGTCCGGGCCGTCGATGTCGGCCACATCCAGTTCGCTCACCATGGTCTGAAGACCGAAGCCTTCGAGCTCGCGCATGAAGCGCGCGAAGACCTCCGGCTCAAACGAAGCCTGGAACGGCTTGAGGTGGCCCTGGATGGCGAAGCCGTCAATCGGCACGTCCCTGGCCCTCAAGCGCTCGATCAGGTTGAGGATCGCGGTTCGGCGCCGCTCGTTCCAGCGCACGTCGCTTTCCACCCCGTAGTCGCAGAGGTAGAGCGGCGCGCCGTCGCCGTGCTCCTTCGCCGTTCGGAAGGCGAGGCCGATATAGTCCTCGCCGAAGGCCTGCCACCAGACATTGTCCCGGCGCATGCCGTTCCAGTTCCACTGGTCGGGCTCGACCGCCTCGTTGACGACGTCCCAGGACTGCATCTTCCCGCGATAGCGGTCCATGACGGTCTGGATATAGGAAACCAGGAGCCGCTCCCGCTCGGCCATCGGCCCTTGCAACGCGTTCGCCAGCCAGTCGGGATTGGCGGCGTACCAGCACAGCGTATGGCCGCGCACCTTGAGCCCGTGCGACCCGGCGAAGTCCATCACGGCGTCGGCGCCCTCGAACGTGTACTGCCCCTCTTTGGGCTCGACGTTCTTGCGCTTCAACTCATACTCATGAACGAGAATGTCGGCGTCCTCGAGGATGGCCCGGACGTAGTCGGGATCGTTCCGAAGGGCGGTCGACTTCACCGCGCATCCGAACAGGAGCCCCTTGGCCTCGGCGCGCTGGCGGAGCGAGGAAGGCTGCGCTGCGGCCGCGGCCATCGAGGGACCGATCGCCGCCGTGCCGGCGAGCGCGGCCGCGCCGTTCAGGAATTCGCGTCGGTTCAAGAGCCGGTCCTTGCGCCTTTCCGTTTCTCGACCCACCAGTTCGTCAGCCGCCGATAGGTCTGGTTCGGCATGACGATCTGCATGAGGACGACGCCAGCCAGACGGGGGGAATATGCCCTTTTGAGGACGGCGCGGGCGTAGAGCCAGAGAGCGCGGCCGGGCTGCTCCTGGGCGATGCTCTTCGCCAGGTGCCAGCCGCGATAGCCGTGATAAGCCTCGGGCGGGATGTAGGGCTTCAGATCGTCCAGCCAGTCGAGTTCGGCGAGCGGGCGGCGCAGATGCGACAGCCGGTCGTGGTCGAGGTCGTCGGACCAGACGACGCTCGGCGTCGGGGTCATCAGGAAGTTGCAGCCGGCCAGTTGGAGGCGGATCGCGAAGTCGGTGTCGTCGCCATAGCGCGCGTCCTCGCGGTAGCGCACGCGCCGCGCGACGTCGGCCGGCACGCACAGCCCGCTGGTCTGGACGAAGCCCCGGTCGCAGATGAGATAGGTCGCCATGTTCTCGCCCGCGAAGATGGCGCGCGGCGGCTTGACGAACTGCCGGCCGCCCTCCCGGTTGGCGATCACCGGGCTATACACCACCGAGCCGGGCTGGCCCTCGATCGCCGCCTTCATGGTGGAAAGATGATGGGGAAGGTAGGTGTCGTCGGAATCAAGGAAGGCGATGTAGTCGCCGCGGGCCTCGTCGATCCCGCGATTGCGCGCCCGGCTCGCGCCGCCGTTCTCCTGGCGCGCGATTCGCAGCCGCGGATAGCTCAGCGACGCGGCCACGCCTTCCAGATCGTCGGTGGAGCCGTCATCCACGAGGACGACCTCGAAATCCGGGAAATCCTGCGCATAGACGGACTCCAGCGTGCGCGCGATCATGCGCGCCCGGTTGTAGACCGGGATCACCACCGTGAAAAAGGGCGATCCCTCTTCGCTCACATGGCCCGCCGGACTGAGCTGGCGATCCGGTCCGCCAGGGAGCGATAGATCGGTGTCGGGAGCGCGATCTGCAGCAACACCGCAATCGCCAGCTTCGGTCCGTAGCATCCGTTGACCAATGCACTCGAGTAGTAATGAGCCGCGCGCCAAGGCTGGGTCGGAGCAATGCCCTTCGCCACGTGCCAGCCGCGGTATCCAAGATAAGCTTTTTTGGAAACTAGGGGACGCATTTCTTCCAGCCACCCTACGACACGGTTACCTTTTCGTGCTGCCGATACGCGATTGGGGTCGAACGCGTCATTCCAGACTACACTTGCTACTTGTGACATACGAAAGCGGCAACCGGAAAGATGCAACCGGATCGCGAAATCCGTATCCTGACCAAAGGGAAGGCCGAGCCTGTACCGGACCGTCGCGGCGATGTGCCGGGGAACGACCAAACCGCTTGTTTGCACGAAGCCGCGATCGCGCATGACGTAATCAGCCATTGCTTCACCTTCCCTTAGAGCACGCGGCGGTTTGACGAACGTTACTCCATCACCGCGATCGACGATCACCGGCGAGTAGGCGGCCGTATCCGCGGTTCCCTCCAGAAGGGCGTGCATGGCCGCCAGATGCCCGGGCAGGAACACGTCGTCGGAATCGAGGAAGGCGACGAAGCGGCCGCGCGCCTCGTCGATGCCGCGATTGCGCGCCGCCCCGCCGCCGGCGTTGTCCTGCCTGACGTAGCGCACGCGCGGGTCGCCGATACCAGCGACCTTGGCCTCGGGATCATCCTTTGACCCGTCGTCGACCACGACGATCTCGAAATCGGAGAAGGTCTGATCCAACACCGAGCGGATCGTCGCCTCGATGACATCGGCGCGGTTGTAAAGCGGGATGACGACGCTGAACGTGGGTTGCATCGCGGTCGTGCTCCTTGAAAGCGTTCCCCTCAGGGACCGCGCGGCCGAGGTGTTGCTCGGACCGTGAGGGCGTGTCGGGGCATAAGGGTGGTGTTCGGGTCTCCGGCCGGATACCGGAACGGAAGGCGGGCGCCGGGACGGGGGTGGCCCGTCCCGGCGCATCGTGTCAGGTGCGGCGGGCGAGTTGCATCATGGCGGTGAACCAGACCCGGTTGCACAGGAAGCTCGTCATCGTGTAGATCGCGCCGCCTGCCGCCAGCCCCACAGCGAGGCGCAGAATAGCGGGTTCGACCGCCATCGCCGCCCCGTAGGCCGCAAGCGAGGTCGGCACCGTGATCGCCAGCGGCACGAGCCACTGCTTCGTATAGTCCCACAGGCCGACGTCGATGATCCGCCTGAGGACGAAGGCCCAGAGCGCGAAGACGAAGAGCACGTAGAAGAGCGTCATTGCCGAGGCTGCGACCCAAAGGCCGAAGCTCGCGCTGAACGCGATCACCAGCGACAGCGCCACCGCCACCGACAGGCTTTGCACCAGTGCCAGCTTGGCGTTGCCGGTGGCGTAGAGAAGGCTGCCGACGGGGTTGCCGAGCGAGCGGAACATGCCCCAGACGGCGAGAATGCCGAGGAGATCCGCCGAGCCCGCCCATTGCGGGCCGAAGACGACGAGCGTGATCTCGTGGCGGAAGGTCGCCATGGCGGCATAGATCGGGAAGTTCACCGACGACGTCATCCGGATCGTCGCGAGATAGATGCGGCGCAGCATGTCCGGATCGTCCTGAGCCTTCGCCATCAAGGGCGTGCCGACGCGGGTCATGATCGGGTTGGTCGCCATCATCACCTTG
The DNA here is from genome assembly GCF_903970965.1 of Aureimonas sp. ME7. Classification (GTDB taxonomy): domain Bacteria; phylum Pseudomonadota; class Alphaproteobacteria; order Rhizobiales; family Rhizobiaceae; genus Aureimonas. The sequence continues at coordinate 9,477 of NZ_CAJCKW010000019.1, forward strand.
AGGCAGAGCTCGCGCGGCACCGTGTAGGCGCCGAGCGCCGCGCTGCCGAGGATGCGTCCGATGATGATGACGTCGGACTGCATGGCGAAGGTGTTGGCAAGGCTCGTGCCGAGTAGGAATGCGCCGGCCTTCAAATGCGAGGACGCTTCGCGAAAGCGCAGGTGGAAGCCCGGCAGCCAGCCGTCCCGCACGAACAGGAAGTAAAGGATGCTGTTGCCGCCCGTCAGCGTCAGCACCGCCAGAACCAGGGCATAGACGCCGGCACCCTGATAGGCCGCGACGATCGCGACGATTGTCGAGACCACGGCCGAGGTCATCTCGACGAGGGCGACGGAGCGGAAGGCGAGGCGCTTTTCGGCCAGAACCTTGACCTGCTGGCCGATCGCCAGGAGGAAGAAGGACAGGCCCGCCAGCGACAGGGGCGTGACGAGCGCCGGCTCGCCGTAAAAGTCGGCCGCCGCCGGGCTCGCCAGCCAGATCGCGAGGGACAGCGCCGCGCCGACCGCCACGTTCAGCCAGTAGAGCGTCGACAGGACCTCGTGCGAGATCTGCCGGGCATGGATGATCGAGTTGCTGACCCCTAAGTCCGCGAAAAGCTGGATGAAGGCGGTGATCGAGACGATCATCGCCATCAGGCCGAAGTCGGCGGGGGCGACGAGGCGCGCGAGCACCATGAGCTGAAGGGTCTGGAGGACGACGCGCGCGATCGTGACGAAGCTCGTCCAGCGGACGGCGCTAAAGGCTTCCGCTCTCATTTCGCGAGTTCTCCCATGGGCAGGCCGTAGCGGGCGACGATCGCCGCGAACTGGCGGTCGTTGCCGTCGCCCTCGCCGCGGTTGACGGTCTGAAGGGCCCCGTCCTGCGAGCCGGGCCATTCGAAGAAGCGGCGTTTGGGGCCGACCTTGCGCACGCGGTTGCCGGCGCGGCGCGCCATCCAGTTGAGCCAGATGTCGTCGCCGGTCGGGCAGAGCGCCAGAAGCGTCTCGACGTCGCCGACGTCGGGATGGAGGCTTGCCGGCGGATAGAAGACGCCGCCGACGCCGGTGAAGAACACGTCCCAGCCCGGCGTCTGGTCGGAAATCTCGAAGGGCCAGCGGTCGTAGGGAAGGAGGCGGCCGTTCTCCACCGACATGCGGTGGGCCCGGTGCGCCAGGATCGTCCGATCGCCGGGCACGTAGGCTTCGCAGAGCGTCGCCAGCCAGTCGCGTGGGTAATACACGTCGTCGTCGGCGGTGACGATGAAGGCGTCGGAATGCTCGGCGAGCGCGGGGATGATCTTCTTGTAGGATCTGAGATCCACCGTCGGCCGGATTTGCAGCCCGTCGGCTTCCATGGCCCGGATCTCGGACGGAAGCTTCTCCATGTCGCCGTCCGCGATCCAGAGGAGAACGGCGTCGGGCCGCACGCTCTGGGTCAGGAGCGTCTTCAGCGTCGGTACGAGTGCGTCGAACCGTTTGGGGTAGGAGGTCAGCGAGACGACGAGCGGCGCGGGCAGGCCGCTCGGACGGCCGGGCCGGCGGGCGCGCCAGCGCGCTTCCACGAGACCGGCGAGCGCTCCGTAGAAGAGGGGCTTCAGGGTGCGCCTGACGAGGCTCAGCATGATGCGCTTGAATCCTTGGGCGTGGGAGCGGTGAAGTGTGCGGGCATCAACGGGCGGCCTTTGGAAGCGGCGCGGGTGTCGGCTCGGCGGCGGGCTCGCCCTTGCAGCCGCGATTCCAGGCGGCCACGAGCGCGGAAAGGCGCCAGGCCATGACGAACTGGCCGATGGCGATGCCGACGAGCGACCAGACCGGCGGCAGGACGAGGAGGATGGCGAGAACGCCGACGACCGACACGGCGCACGACCAGATGCTGGCCGTCGACAGGTCGCGGAAATGGCCGAGCGACTGGAGAAGCAGGCTGTTGGGCGCCTGCCAGATCTGGATCAGCGTGATCGCCGAGAGGAGGACGAGCGCGAGGTGGATTTCCGACGCGTCGAAGCCCGGCTTGATGACGAGGCCGGGACGGAAGCGGATCACGAGCGCGGCCAGCACCAGCGTTCCCACCCAGCCGCACAGGAGCGCCAGGAGGAACCGCCGCTTGGTGGCGAGCGCCGTGCCGGTGTCGCCGGCGGCGAGCGCGCGCCCGATGGCCGGGCGCTCAAGCTGCGTCAGGGCGGTGATCGACAGGAGCGCCGGGCGCATGAAGAGCGCCGAGGCGCTGATCGGCGCGAAGCGCGCGGGGCCGGCGAGAAGCGTGACGAGATAGGAATGGATGTTGCTGGTGAATTCGGTCGTCGTCACGCCGAGCACCGTCCAGCGCGACTGGTCCCGCCAGATGCGCGCGTAGGGTCGGAGGCTGGCGCCGCGAAGGCCGCCGAACTGGGCGCGCAGGAAGTCGCCCCCAAGGCTCGCCAGGGCGACGAGGGTCGCGACCGTGAAGGCGAGGGAGATCGACAGGCCGTCCAGGCGGTCCCCGTAGACGAGCAGCATCGCCAGCGCGATCAGGACGAGGGAATACACGATGTCGGACAGGGCGGCGGCGGTCGGGCGAAGCCGCACGTAGTTGAAGACGCGACCGAACCAGCGGATCATCGACAGCGTGGCAAAGAGGGCGAAGACCGCGATCCAGGAGCCCGCGCCCAGAAGCCCGCCGACGCCAAGGCATGCGAGGCCGACCACGAGCGCGAACACGAGATTGCCGACCAGAAGCGTGCGACGCGCCGCCTCGTCGCTCGATCCCCGGCTGACATGGACGTCGTAGGGCGTCGAGATCAGTGCGTTCGACAATCCGTAGCCGAACTGAACGAGGATCATCAGAAAGGCGAAGGTTCCGAACTCGGCGGCGGAGACGTGCGACAGCATCGCCAGCTGCACGACGAGATGGGCCAGCGAGACGAACGATGGCGCCATGACGGCGAGGCCGTAGCGCACCAGCGGTCGCAGCCGCGAAAGGGAGCGTCCACCGGTCAAGCGCCGACCCCCGTCGCCGCACCCGCGCGCCCGGTGGACACGGCCCGCTCACACGCGATCGCCAAGCTGTTGGTCACTGGTGTCCACGTCCCCGGGATGGCGATCACGCAGCCTAGGCGATCGGCAGGCCATCCTATATGCTGCATAGCAAAACGCGAAGACGAACACGATCCCCGCTCCGTTTCCAAACCGAACCGCGCGCACAGCCCAAGCCTGCACCGCTTCGGGCGTGCGGGGCGCCGAAGATGCTGCGAAAGGGTGGGGAAGCTGATCGGCCGTAAGGTCGAGTTCCGGTTTCGCTCGCCGTGCCCGTGCCGCCCCGAGGATAGGTCATGACTCCCGCATCCGGCGCCCGGCGCGTCCTTCTCGCGATCCCGACCCATCGACGCCCGGACGGGCTCGCCCGGCTCCTGGCGGCGGCCGCCGCGCTCGATGTGCCGGACGATGTGGCGCTGGAGGTGATGGCCTTCGACAACGACCCGGCCGGGGGACAGGCACTGCCGGTGATCGAGGCCGCGCGGGCCGGCGGCTTCCCGTTTCCGCTTGCCTGCCTGCCGGTGCCCGAAAAGGGGCTTTGCCATGTGCGCAACGCGATCGTGGACACGGCGAGGGCGGCCGGGCGCTTCGACCACCTCGCCATGATCGACGACGACGAATGGTTCGCGCCCGACTGGCTGCGCGTCATCCTCGGCGTACACGAGGCGACCGGGGCCGACGCCACGAGCGGCCCTTTCGAGCCGGTGTTTCCGCCGGACACGCCCGAATGGATCCGCCTCTGCCCCTTGTATCGCTCCGACCCCAATCCGACGGGGCCGATCGACATGATCTGGGGCGCGGGCAACGTCGTCCTGCGTATGGCAAGCCTTGCCGATGTGCCTCCGGGACAGGCCTTCGACCTCCGGTTCAACCTTCTGGGCGGCGAGGACGTCGAGGCCTTCACCCGGTTGAAACGCCAGGGGTTCCGCTACGCCTGGGCCGCCGGGGCGCCGATCTTCGAGGAGGTGCCGCCCGCGCGCACTCGCCTTGCCTGGATCGTCAAGCGCGCCTTCCGCATCGGAACGACCGGCATGGCGGTGCAGCTCGACTGGGACTATCGAGGCCGCTTCGGGCGCCTTCGCGCCCTCGGCTTCTCGCTGGCGCAGCTCGGGCTCTACGGCGCGAAACTCACCCGGAGCCTCGCTCATCCCGAGCGCCGCATCGCGAACGTCTGCCATCTCGTGCGCGTCACCGGCAAGATCGCCAATCTCACCGGCCTGACCTATCGCGAATACCGCTGACGGGTCGGGCGCGGCGGAAGGGGCGAAGGGCCGCGGCGAGGCGATCAGGCTTCGCGATACTCGCCGGTGCGCGCCAGAAGCAGGAGCAGCGCGAGCGGCGAGGTCGTCAGGTAGCGCCAGCCGAGCTTGCGCGGCTGCGTGGCGAAGCGATGCGCCCATTCCAGGCCCCGCTGCTGCATCCACATCGGCGCACGGACGTAGTCGCCGGTGACGTAGTTGAAGCACCCGCCGCAGGTGATCAGCCAGGTGGCGTTGAGGCGCTCACGGTTGCGCAGGCAAAACGCCTGTTCCAGAGGCTTGCCGAGGCCCACCCAGACGACGTCCGCGCCCGACGCGTTGATCTCCTCGCAGATCGCGGCCTCGTCGGCGGCGGAGAAGTATCCGTCGCGCCGGCCGGTGATCTGGAGGCCGGGATAGGCCGCCAGCATGTGCTGGGCGCAGCGCGCGTTCACGTCCTCGGTGCCGCCCAGCATGTAGAACTTGAGCCCGTGCTCGACGCCTGCCTTCGACAGGTCGTGGAACATGTCGGTCGTCGCGCTGCGCTCCGGGATCGGCGACTTCGTCAGCGCCTTGGACGCCATCACGAAAGGCTCGCCGTCCGCATGGATCAGGTCGGCCTGCAGCAGGTCGTGGTGGTAGCTCTTGTCCCAGAAGGCGAGAGCCAGCCCGTGCCCGTTGATGTCGAACATCGTCTTGGCCGGCGTGCCCGGCACTCGTTCGGCGACCGTGCCGAGGACGAGGTCCACGAGCCCGTCGCGGCCGAGGCAGGCCGTCTTGAAGCCGCCCACCCGCACGAACTCAACGCCATCGATCGATTGCTGTCGCATTCGAAAATTCTGCCCCTCGGTGTGCGACGCCGGTTGCAAGGTCCGCGGCGCCGCAGCGTTTGATGGAAATGGAAAATAGTTTGAACGTCGGAGGAGGCGGGGTCTGACACGGAGGGCGGACCGGACCTCTTGTGGCGGTCAGCCGACCGCGCGCATGCCGATCTCGACGGCGGCCGAGGCCGGCGCGGAGGCGGGACGGCCGATCGAATGGTAGGCGACACCAGCCGCTTCCATGTCCTCGGTCCGGTAGACATTGCGCAAATCCACCACGATCGAGCGGGTCAGCGCGTCGCGATAATAGGCCGGCGTCTTGTCGGCGAATTCCTGCCATTCGGTGGCGATGACGCACAGGTCCGCGCCCTGCATCGCCGAATCGAGGTCGTCGCAATAGGTGATGCAGTCGCCCAGCACGCTTTTCGCGTTCTCGGTCCCCTTCGGGTCGTAGGCGCGCACCCGCGCGCCCATCTGCGACAGCTGCTCGGCGACGATCAGCGCCACGCTGTCGCGCACGTCGTCGGTTTCCGGCTTGAAGGTGAGGCCGAGAAGCGCGATCGTGGCGCCGCGCACCTCGCCCGACGCTGCCCGGACGACCTTGGCCACCATGCGGTGCGGGCGCGAGCGGTTCACCGAGATCACGGTCTCGACGATCGTGGCGGGGCTGAGCGCCCGTTCGCCGATATGGACCATGGCGAGCGTGTCCTTCGGGAAGCACGAGCCGCCGTAGCCGGGGCCCGGGCGCAGGAAGGCGTGGCCGATCCGCTTGTCGGCGCCCATGCCGCGCGAGATCGCCTCGATGTCGCCGCCCACGTTCTCGCAGATGTCGGCCATCTCGTTGATGAACGACACCTTGGTCGCCAGGAACGTGTTGGACGCGTACTTGATGAGCTCGGACGACTTGATGTCGGTCTCGATCAGCTCGAAGCCGCTCTCAGTGAAATGCGAATAAAGGCGGCGCAGGACGGCGAGCCCGCGCTCGGACTCGGTGCCGACCACGATGCGGTCCGGCTTCATGAAGTCCGAAACCGCGTTGCCCTCGCGCAGGAACTCCGGATTGGAGGCGACTTCGAAGTCGAGCGACGGATTGGCCTCGGAAACCAGACGGCGGACCTCGGCGCCCGTGCCGACCGGGACGGTCGATTTGGTGACGATCACGGCGAAATGGTCGAGCGCGGCGGCGATCTCGCGGCTGGCGGCATAGACGTATTGAAGGTCCGCATTGCCGTCGAGCTTGCGAGTCGGCGTGCCCACCGCGATGATGACGACCTCGGCCTCTGCCACGGCCTCACCGATGCTGGTGGTGAAGGCGAGGCGCCCCGCCTCGACGTTACGCAGGACCAGCGTGTCCAGGCCCGGCTCGTAGAACGGCACGCGGCCGGACTGGAGGGCCGCGATCTTCTCCGGCAGGCGATCGACGCAGACGACCTCGCACCCGATCTCGGCGAGGCATGTTCCGGTGACGAGGCCGACATAGCCTGTTCCGATAACGGCGACCTTCGTCGCGGCACGTGCAGGGGAAGCGTTTGGCATCGGATCGCTCTCGATGTTGAGATCAGGGGCATTGGGTTGGATGACGGTTTCTGTCATCCAGAGGATTTGCAGCCTATGGTTTCAGGCGTTCCGAGCTCCGGCAGGGTCGAAGAAACCGGGGTCCGGGTGGAGCCGTCTGTATGAGTCTGCTCAATTTATGTTGCATTGCAGTATGCGCGAGCCGGAGTCTCCAGGCAACCCCGAAGGCTCGGTGCCTGATTCGCCTGGGCACCTCGACCGCTCGCTGATATCAGGAGCCCGCGGCAAATCGAAGGGGAAACCACAGGCATGGCCGAGCGGCTGGAGCACTCCGCGTCCGGCATGGACCGACATGACGTCATGGCTTGGCCCGGCGTCGGTCGACGCGCGGTTGGAACATGGGGCAAGGTTTGCGCCGCGATCCTGCGGGCGGGATTTGCGCCAGTCATTCTCCTGGCGCTCGTTCCCTTCGGCGCCACCGGCCCGTTCGCCTATCCCGCCGCGAGCCTTGCGATCGCGGTGTGGAGCGGGCTCGTCTTCGCGTTATGCCGAAGCGGCCGGTTCCCCGTTTCGGCGACCCTGGCGATCGCACTGGTGCTGGCCGCCTGGGTGCTTCTTCAGGCGATGCCCGATCCGCCCGTTCTCGTCGTCCACCCGATTTGGCGCGAGGCGGCGGAGCGTCTGGGGCAGGAACTGGCGGCCAGCGTTTCGGTCGCCCCCGAGCGCACGCTCGGCGCGCTGCCGGCGATCCTGGCTCCGCTCCTGGTCTTCGCGTCCGTTCTTCTTCTCTACAGATCCGACCGCGATGCGTTGAGGCTGCTCCGGTTCCTGGCGGTCTTGGGAAGTCTGGTGGCGGTTTTCGGCATCGTCCAGCATTTCGCGTTTCCGAACACGCTGCTTTGGGCGCCGAAGCGAGCCTATCGCGACAGCCTGACCGGGGTCTTTGCGAACCGCAACACGGCCGCGACCTTTCTCGGCTGCACGATGCTGCTTCTGATGGGGCTGGCGGCGCGCCGGCTAAACGGCCGGCCGGCCCCGCTGGCGCTGTGGGTGCTGATGACCGAGCCGGGCAGGGCGCGGCGGGAATGGCCACTGGTGCTGACGGTTCTGGCCTTGTTCGTCGTCGCCATCGCTGTGTTTCTGACCAAGTCGCGGGCGGGCGTGACTTCCAGCCTGATGGCCGCCGCGATTCTGGCCTTTCTGCTTCAGGCGCGGCGACCGGTTCGGCGCCGGTCGCGGACGCGGCAGCGCTCGCGATGGCGCCGCCGCTCGGCGCGCTGGTTCGGCAGCACCGCGATCCTCGTCGTGCTCCTGGGCGGCGCGCTTGTCGTCTTCGGTGGCCAGACGCTGCGCCGCGTCTCGCTCGCCGGCTTCAACGACGACCGGTTCTGCGTCCTCCCTGGAATGTGGCGCGCGGCGCGCGACGCCTGGCCGATGGGGACGGGCGCGGGAACCTTCGATCTCGTGTTTCCGGCCTACCGGGACCCGACCTGCGGGATCTACTGGGTGTGGGACCGGGCCCACAACGTGTTTCTGGAAGGGGTGGTCACGCTGGGTGTGGTGTTCCCCCTGGTCTGCGCGCTGGCCTACGGCGTGCTTCTGGCCGCCCTCGCGCGGGGCTTGCGCGATCGGCGCCGCGAGCGCTTCGCCCCCGCCGTGGGGCTGGCCGTTCTCGCGCTTCTGACGATGCACGATCTTCTGGACTTCTCCGTCCAAATCCCTGGCATGGCAGTCTTCGCCGCCGCGCTTCTGGGCGCGACGGTCGCGATCTCGACCCGCGAGAGCCCGTCCCGAGGATCTGCGCAATCTTCCTAAAACTTGAGTTAAAGACCGGCGCCGGGGGGAACCGGGCCGTGACGGACCGTCTGTAAGGATGACCATCGAACCTGTATCGATGGGAGTTTCGCGGTGTTGTCGCCCGTCCTGCCTTTCAAGACGTTGCTTTTCGTTTCCATGATCGCGGCCGGTCCGGCCTTTGCCCGCGAGCCGGGCACCGCCGCCCGGTGGGCGAGCCTTCCGCCGGACAAGGCGACCGTCAGAGCCGGCGCGCCGACGCTGGCGCCGTTCGCCCACGTGGTGTTCTGTAAGAGCTATCCCGCCGAGTGCCGCACCGATGGGCGCGGCAGCGGCCCGGTGCGGCTGACGGCGGAGCTGAAAGCGCTCCTCAACGAGGTGAACCTCCGGGTGAATCGGTCGATCCGTCCCGTGGCGGAAGGCAGCGGTCCGCTCGACGACGTATGGCTTCTGTCGCCCGAGGGCGGCGACTGCGACGACTATGCCGTCACCAAGCGGCGCGAGCTGGCGCGCGCCGGACTGCCCGTGTCGGCCCTGCAGCTGAGGGTGGTGCAGACCCCCGCGGGCGAAGGGCATGCCGTCCTGGCGGTGCGCACGGATCGCGGCGACATGATCCTCGACAACCTGACCGGTCGCATCCTGGAATGGAGCGACACCCGTCTCACCCTGGTCAAGTTCCAGTCGGCGACCGACCCGCGGCGTTGGTTCCGGCCGCACGGCAACACGGTGGCCTCCATCGACTGATTTGTCGCACCTCGCTCCTTAACGAAGGGAGGAAGTCAAGCGCCCGGATCGAGCCCGTGGCGCCATGGTTACCAATTTATCGATCTGTTGCTGCGTTGCAACGATCTGTGGAATTCCCGTCGACGGGTCGGAGGCAACGCTCGGGAAGGTAGAATTTGAACTATGTATCGCCGATAAGCTCGGCCCACGATACATCTGGAATCTTCGAATGCGTTCGCACTCGCATGTTGTCGTTACGTCCGTACTCGCCATGCTCTTGGGCGTGTCCGGATGTTCGACGCTTCCCCGGTCGGGGCCGGACGACCGCAGCATCCAGAGCCAGGCCGGCATTCGCGTCGGCGAGAAGGATCGCAAGGTCGGGATCGATTATGTCCTCCTGGACCTTACGCGAGGCATGCTTTCCTATTTCGAACGATCGGGCACGACCTCGCTGCGGGCGGGCTTTGGCGCCGGGCGCGGCTCGGCGCCGGGCAACGTGCTCGGCATCGGCGACGTGGTGCAGGTCTCGATCTTCGAGTCTTCGACGGGCGGCCTCTTCGTGCCGGTGGACGCCGGCAGCCGCCCCGGCAACTTCGTGACCCTGCCCAACCAGACGGTGGACCGCTCGGGCACGATCTCGGTTCCCTATGCCGGGCGCATCCGGGCCGCGGGCCGGCCGGCCGAGCAGGTCCAGCGCGAGGTGGAGCGGCTGCTCGCCGACCGCGCCATCGAGCCGCAGGTTCTCGTGACGCTGGTGGACAACCAGTCCAGCCAGGTGTCGGTGCTGGGCGACGTGAACCAGCCGACCAAACTCCCGCTCAACGCCTCGGGCGAGCGCGTGCTCGACGTCATCGCGCGCGCCGGCGGCCTTTCGACGCCGGGCGTCGAGACCTACGTGACGCTGCAGCGGCGCGGGCGCGAGGGCACGGTCCTGTTCTCCGACCTCATCAACGATTCGGCCGAGAACATCTTCGTTTCGCCCGGCGACACGATCTACGTGAATCGCGAGCGGCGGACCTATCTGGCGTTCGGCGCGTCGGGCCTCAACGGGCGCATCGACTTCGAGGAATCGAACCTGACGCTCGCCGAAGCGCTGGCCAAGGCCGGCGGTCTTCTCGACGCGCGGGCCGATCCCGCTCAGGTCTTCCTGTACCGCCTCGTGGACCGGAAGGTGCTGGAGCGCATGCAGGTGGACGTGTCGCGCTTCACCGGCTCCCAGATCCCGGTCGTGGTGCGCGCCAATATGCGCGATCCCGGCACCTTCTTCGCCATTCAGCAGCTACCGATGGCGGATAAGGACATTATCTATGTCTCCAATGCCGACTCGACCGAGTTGCAGAAATTCCTTAATATTGTGACAGACGTTACCGGAGCGGCCGCCGTTGCTTCCGGCGACGTGATTGACGCAAGGGCAGCGGCCCGAGCATTCTGACGCATCGTGCTTGTTCGTCGATGCTTGGCGATGTAGGCCCATCGGCCACCGAGGGAGGTTCGACGACATGAACACGGCGCGCGCGAGGATGGTCGCCCTGACGGGATCTCTCGTCCTGATGGGCAGCGTGGCATGGGGACAGGAAACGGGCGCGGCACCATCGCCCGAGCCCGCGGCACCGATGCTCGCGGCGCCTGTCGAGGTCGCGGCACCGTCCGGCGCGCCGGCTGCGTCCGAGCCGGCTGCGTCCGCTCCCGAAAGCGCGGCCATGGCGCAGATCCGACAGAACGGCTGCGTCGCATCGGCCGCGCGCGCGACGCCCGAGCAGATCGCGACCTTTATCGCTCAGCCTGCCACGCTTTTGTCGGATTATGGGATGACATCGATCGAGCTTTCCGCCCGGGTTCGCGCCCTGGTGGGATCCGATACGCGGGCGTTGGACAAGGCCGTCGCACTTCTGGCGGTGGCCAGCGTCGATCAGCGCGCGGCGATCGGGTCGGGCCTGGGGCGGGCGGCCTTCGCGTGTCAGGAGGTCAATCCCGAATATGCCGGGTTGATCCAGTCCCGCATCGCCGACAGTCCCTATGCCGACGTGAAGACGGCGTTCCTGGCCGCCACCAACGACATCCAGGTCGCGGCGATCGCCGGGGCTTCGGGGGGGGCGAGCGGCGGCGGTGGAGCGCCGGGTCTGTCCGGGGGCGGCGTTGCCGGTCCTGGCACGGCGGGCATGGGAGGCGACGACGTGACGCCGACGGCGACCGGAGCGTTTCCGGTCGGGAATGGTGGATCCGGGGGGATTTCGTACGTCGAGGGGAATGGAGGGGAGCTATCCATCTTCCTCATCTCAGGTAGTCCGTCCGGCCAGTGATTCCGGTTCCCGAACGGGAACGGTGAACGGGTCCGGTGCGGGGGCACCCAACGGATAGGTAGGGCTCGCATGCTTCAGGACGTCAGATCTCCGGCTGGTCGCCAGCCGGCGTTGGACCTCGACGCCGCGTCTGGAGCGGGAGGCGGGGCCGATTTCATCGATTTCGACCGGATTCTTGCGATCGCCCGCCGCCAATGGCGGGTGGTGGCGGTCTTGGGCGTGGCGGGTGCGCTGCTTGGGCTGGCCTATGTCGCGACGGCCGTGCCCCAGTTCACGGCCTCCAGCAACCTCCTGATCGACACCGGCGGCAACAAGCTGCTCGACGAGCTGTCGATCAGCGGCGTGAGTCTGGCCGACGAAACGACGATCCTCAGCCAGGTCGAACTCCTGCGCTCCGACGAGATCGCCGGCGACGTGGTCGATCGGCTGGATCTCCTCAACAACCCGGTCTTCTCCGAGCCCTCCGCATCCCCGATCGCCGCCATCCGCGGCGCGCTTGGCTCGGTCTTGTCGCTCGTCGGTCTGTCGGGCGACGACGACGTTGTTCAAAGCGCACAGGAAAAGCGGCAGCTCGCGGTCGAGGCACTCGTCAAGAACCTCGGGGTCGAGCGTGTCGGGCGCTCCTCGGTGCTCGAAATCTCCTACACGTCGCCGGATGCAGCGCTCGCCGCCCAGATCGCCGACGCCTTCGCCAACGCCTATCTCGCCGACCAGTTGGACTCTAAATACGAGGCGACGCGCCGCGCCAGCAGCTGGCTGCAGCAGCGGATCGAGGAGCTGCGCCAGCGCTCGCTCCAGTCCGATCAGGCGGTTCAGGCCTTCCGCGCCGAGAACGGGCTGATCTCGGCCGGCGGCCAGCTCGTCAGCGACCAGCAGCTCAGCGAGCTCAACACGCAGCTGATCACCGCGCGCAACGAGGTGTCCACCGCCAAAGCCCGGCTCGACCGCATCCAGGAACTCGTCACCAGCGGCGACACCAATGCCGTGGTCGCCGGCTCGCTCGACAACAGCGTCGTCAACGCCCTGCGCACCCGCTATCTCGACGCGGCCAAGCGCGAGGCCGACATTTCCAACCGGCTCGGCCGCGACCACCAGCAAGCCGTGCGCCTGCGTCAGGAGATGGCCGAATACAGCCGCCTGATGTTCGGCGAACTTCAGCGCCTGTCGGCGAGCTACCAGGGCGACTATCAGGTCGCGCTGGCGCGCGAGCAGTCGCTCCAGACGAGCGTCGAGCGTGCCACCGGCGTCAGCGCCGCGGCCAACCAGCAGCAGGTGCAACTGCGCGAGCTCGAGCGCGAGGCCGATACCTATCGCAACCTCTACCAGACGTTCCTGCAGCGCTACCAGGAAGCCGTGCAGCAGGAATCCTTCCCCGTCACCGAAGCGCGCATCATCACCAAGGCGCAGCCGCCGCTGAAGCCTTCCAAGCCCAAGAAGCTGATGCTTCTGGCGCTGGCGACGATCCTTGGCCTCGGCGCCGGCGCGGGTCTGGGCGCCTTCCGCGAGTTCCGCGACCGCTTCTTCCGCACCAGCGAGCAGGTCAAGGATTCGCTCGGGCTCGAGCCGCTCGGCCTCGTGTCGCGCGTCGCCCACGCGGCGGTCCCCCGGCCTTCGCCGGAGGAACTCAAGAGCCGCGACGATGGCCGCCTTCTCGTGCGCACCAGCAACGTCTCGCGCTACGTGGTGGACCATCCGATGTCTTCCTTTGCCGAAACGATGCGCGGCAGCAAGATCGCGGCCGACCTGACGATCGACAGCGACGGAGGCAAGGTCATCGGCGTCGCGTCCGTCCTGCCGGGCGAGGGCAAGTCGACGGTGGCCGCCAACCTCGCCTCGTTGCTGGCGCTCCAGGGCGCGCGCACGCTGCTGATCGACTGCGACCTGCGCAATCCCGGCCTGACGCGCGCTCTGGCTCCGCATGCGACCGCCGGCCTGATCGAGGCGCTTCTCGAAGACCGCCCGATCGAGACCGTCACCTACCGGGACTCCGACACGGGCCTCCTGGTGATTCCCGCCGTCGTGCAGCGCCGGATTCCCCATACGTCGGAGCTTCTGACCTCGCATGCGATGTCGACGCTCCTGAAAGACGCCCGCCAGAAGTTCGACTACGTGGTCGTCGACCTGCCGCCGGTGAACGCGGTCGTCGACGCGCGCGCCTTCGAAAGCCGGGTCGATGGGTTCGTCTTCGTGGTGGAATGGGGCCGGACCGCACGCCGCGTCGTTCGCTCGGCGCTGGCCGGCAACCCGCGTATCGCGGACAAGTGCCTCGGCGTCGTCCTGAACAAGGTCGATGCGGACAAGATGCGCTACTACCAGGAGTTCGGGTCGAACGAATACTACAATGCGCGGTACGCCTCGTACTACCGCGAGTAGGAACCGCGTCCGCTCGCTGATGGGCGGTGCGGCTCGAATCGCCCTTGCCGCCGCGTTTCTCTGCGTGGCCGCCCTCTGCGCGGCGATTTCCGTGGCGAACTGGAACGCGGCCGTGGCGGGGCGCAGCCTCGCGGCGCTCGCCGGGCGCATCGAGCGGCGGCAGCCCGTTTCGCTGGCGAGCGTCGAGAACGCGCTTCCCGCGATCTCCGCGCAAGCCGCCGCCTCCTCCTGCAACGACCGGATGAACCGCGCGGCGCTGACCGTGTCGTCGGTCGCCCAGCAGGCGATGAATCAGGCGCAGTCCTTCGAAGATTGGTCGGCCGGTCTTGCGCGCACGTCCGGGATTCTCAGGCGAGGGATCGCCTGCACGCCGACCAACGGCAACTTCTGGGCTCGTCTCGCCCTGACCGAGCGCGCGGCAGCGCCCACCGCGGTAAGCATCAGCCGCTTCATGGCGATGTCGGAGCGCCTGGCGCCGGCCGAAGCCGGCAGCCTGATGGCGAGGGCCGAAGTGTGGCGCACGAGCCCCTGGCTGGACGGGGCGGCGGCCGAAGCGCGCGCGCGCGATCTTCGAACCATCCTGGCGCGCGCGCGCGCGGCCGATGCCGTGAGGATGCTGCGTCAGGCCGATCCGGCGATTCGGGACGAGGTTCGCGCCTATCTCACGGACCTTCCGCCGAAGCAGGCCGCCGAACTCGAACGGATCGGCCTTCTGGAACCCCGCAAGGGCCCGGCCGAATACGCGCCGCCTCGCGAAATCTTCGACAACCTGTTTCCGCGCCCTCCCGAGGAGACCTCTCCGGACCTGCCCTGACCGACCGGATCGGCCGCGCGGTCAGGCTTCGGAGGACAGGGTGAACATGCCGTCTTCGCCGAGGCGAAGCGCCAGGAGTTCGCCGGTCCGGTGCGCGTCGCGGTCGATGCCGATGCGGCCCTTGATCAGGCTGATCGTCTTCGTCACGCTATGACCATGGACGACGATCCGCTCGCCCCATTCGGGGCCTCGGCTGAGAAACGGCTCGCGGATCCAGAGGAGGTCGTCGTCCCGCTGCCGATCCGGCGCGACGCCGGGGCGAACGCCCGCATGGACGAACACGAAGCGATCATTTGCGGCCAGAGCCGGCAGCGCTTTCAAGAAGCCGATCTGCTCGGCCGGAATGGCCTCCGCCAGAAGCGCCAGGAGCCGATCGGGTCGCTTCCGGTATGTCGAGAAGACATGGGCGATATCGATTCCGTAGGCCGCCAGCGTCTCGATGCCGCCCATGCCGAGCCAGGGATGCTGCAATCCGGGGCGCTGGAGGAAGTCCTGCATCGCCGCCTCGTGGTTTCCGCAGAGGCAAAGGCGAGGCAGGCCGGTCGCCGGTCGGGACAGATGGGCGAGCGTGTCCGCCGATCGCGGCCCCCGATCGACATAGTCGCCCAGAAGGATCGTGAGACTGGGTCCCTCCCGCACGGACGCATCCTCGGCGATCACCCTTTCGAGGCGAAGCAGCGCGTCCAAATGTCCGTGAACGTCGCCGATCGCATAGATCGTCCTCAGTTTCGGCGACAAGGTGACGCGCGGGCGGCGAGGCACCGTTTCGCCCGCTAGGGACGAGGCAAGGCGCGAAGCGAAGGCCTTCAATCGCGATCGGGGCGGAACAACGGATGGCGGCATGAGATCCGATTCGGGGGAGAAGAAGCGTCGGCCCGGCCGGTTGGCGCCGGCCGGCCGTCAGGCCGAACGTGCCGCCGCCGCCTCGTCCGCTTCGCCCGCGCGGTCCTGGCGCAGACCGACTGCAAGGCCCGCCAGGGTGCGAAGAGCCGCGCCGGGCGCGGGCTCCGCCGCTTCAGTGGGTTCAGCAGTGGGCACTAGGATCGTATGGCGCTGGACGAGATCCTCGGCCTGCCGGCGGATCGCCTCGGACGGGTCCGTCCGGCCGATCCAGCGCGCCAGCCGCCCCCAGACGCCAGCCCTCATCGTCTGCCCGGACAGTTCTTCGATCTCGGCCATGCGCCGCCAGAACTCGGCCTCGGCCTTGGGATCGGTCCATATGCGGTCGTGAGGCATCGTTCGAATCCAAGAGGGCGCCGGTCGGGAACTTCCGCCATAGAACGGCATCAAGCTTGCCTTTCCCTTTCGAATTTTAACGAAACCCGCTCCGGACCGGAAGCCGCATTCGTGTTGCATCGCGGCCATGCTGCATTGCATATAAGACGAGGCATAGCGAACAAGGGTCGGAACCGGGATGAAGCAGGCGATCGTGTTCGGCGGGGCAGGGTTCATCGGCTCCCATCTCCTGCGCCATCTGCAGGCGGACGGGGGATACGACCGGCTGGTCAGCGTCGACATCGGGGAGCCGGTCCTGCGCGTCGAGGGCGTCGAATATCGGCGCGGCGACATCCGCGAGCCGCTGCCCGCCGAGCTCGACGGGCGCTACGACGAACTCTACAACCTCGCTGCCGTTCACCGAACGCCGGGGCACGAGCCGCACGAATACTACGTCACCAACGTCGCCGGGGCGCTCGAGGTCTGCGCCTTTGCGCGGCGCAACGGCGTGAAGCGGGTGCTCTTCACCAGCTCGATCGCGGTCTATGGTCCGGGCGAGGACCTGAAGACGGAAAGCTCGCCCCCCGAGCCGACTTCGGACTACGGGCGTTCCAAGCTCTTGGCCGAGGATATCCACCGGCAGTGGCTCGCCACGGAAGCGGATGCCCATCTCGTCGTCGCGCGGCCGGCGGTGATCTTCGGCAAGGGCGAGCGCGGCAACTTCACGCGCCTCGCCGGGGCGCTGAGGAAGGGGACGTTCGTGTATCCGGGGCGGCGCGACACGATTAAGTGCTGCGGCTATGTCGGCGAGATGGTGCGTTCCATGCAGTTCGCGATGGGCCTCGGCGAGCGCGAACTCCTCTACAACTTCTGCTTCCCGCATGCCTACACGATCGAGGAAATCTGCCAGACCTTCGTGCGTGTGGCCGGCTACAAGCCGCCGCGCGGCCTGATTCCGCTCGCGGCCATGAACGTCGCCGCGCTTCCCTTCGAGGTGGCGAACCGCGCGGGCGTGTCCAACCCCATCAGCCGCGAGCGCATTCTCAAGCTGGTGCGCTCGACGCGGGTCGAGCCGGAAGCCCTTCTTCGACGCGGCTTCACCTTCCGCAACGACCTGGAAGGCGCCCTGCGCGACTGGCAGGGCGAGAGCCGCAACAACATCCTCGTCTGAGCGGGCGGCGTTTTCCCACCGCTTTTCCACGTCCGTCCGACCCGACCCACCATCAGGCCCGCACTCCGAGCGGAATTCATGGTGGGACGACAGGATGACCGGACAGATCGAAAACGCAACGCATCGCACGCTGACCCATGTCCTCGGCCATGACGGCGCCGGACTGTTCGGCCGGCAGGGGGTCGAGGACCTCCTGAGGCGCCCTTTGAGCGCGCCGCGCAATCGCCGCGTCATCGCGGTGGGCGACAGCTTCATGTTCCGGCACACGTTCTCGTCGGGCAACGGCGTATGGAACGCGTTGCCCGGCGGCGCCGGCAACCGCTATCTCGCGGTCGGCGAGCTCAACTGGCTGCGCTACCTGACGCATCAGTCCTTCGATTTCGACGGCTCGGGCAACTACGGCATCGTCGGCCAGAAGACGGCGGAGATCGCGGCGCGCCTTCCCGCCATCCTGGCTTTGGACGAGGCCGACACGATCGTCATGCCGTGTTCGATCAACGGCTTTCTCGTCGACAATCCGGACGTCGTCACGCAGGAACTGGCCGCGCTCGACATCGCCTACCAGCTCTGCCGCGCGGCCGGCCGGTTCCTGATCCTCGAGACGCCGTCGGCGGGCGGCGACGGCGGCGGCGGCGCGTTTCCCAACGCCAACATGAACCGCGCGCGCCTTCACGTGCGCCGGACGATGCGCGAGATCTATCGGGGGAGGCCGGGCGTCGTCGTGACTGATATGGAGCCGGGCTATGCCAACCCGGCGTCGGGCGACGGGCGCGCGCTCGACGGCATGGTGACCAACCGGGCGGGCGGCGCGGCGGCGGTGCCGATCCACACGACGGGGCTCGGTGCCTACCGGCGTGCGCTGCGCCTCCTGCCGATCTTCCTGGCACGCTTCCCGCAGGCCTCCGGCCTTGCCGCGATGACCAACACCGACAATTACGACGTGGTCTTCAATCCGGGCGGCAGTCGCAATTCCAATCCGGCGCTGGATGCCGGCGGAGGCACGCCGGGCACGGGCGGCACCGGGACGCTCGCCTCGGGCTGGAGCGGCGGGCACGGCGCCGACACCGGCCACACGCGCGCTTATTCCAAGGCGACGGGGCCGAACACGGGGCGGCCGGTTCAGCGCATCGTGCTCGGGGGCACGATGATGTCGAACGCGGAAGTCGCGCTTCTCCTGATGACCCTGGCTGTGTCAAAACCCTGCGCGTGCTATTCTCGTCGGGGTTGACGGGAGGGTGGCATGGGACGCTTCGTTGTCGGTGCCGATCGCGATCAAGCGACTCTGTTTCCGCCCTGCCTTGAGG
>NZ_CAJCKW010000020.1 GCF_903970965.1 Aureimonas sp. ME7
CGGCGGTTCCCGACGGGTTCGCGATCACGGCGTTCGCCACCGACCTGTCGATCCCGCGCCAAATGCTCGTGCTGCCGAACGGCGATGTTCTGGTGGCGGAAGGGCGAGGCGGCAATGCGCCAGCCCTGCGGCCCAAAGACATCATTGCCGGCGTCATCAAGCAGCAGGGCAACTCCAGTGGCAAGGGCGGCAACCGCATCACGCTTCTGCGCGATGCCGACAACAACGGCGAGCCGGAGGTGCGCTCCGTTCTCATCGACAACCTCAACGCGCCCTACGGCCTCGCCTTCGTCGACAGTTCGCTCTACGTCGCCAATCAGGACGCGCTGATGCGCTTTCCCTACCGGGAAGGGCAGACCGAGATCACAGAGCCGGGCGAGGAGGTCACCAAGCTGCCGTCCGCAATCAACCACCACTGGACGAAGTCGCTGACCGCCAGCGCCGACGGCTCGAAGCTCTATGTAGGGGTCGGCTCCAACAGCAATGTCGGCGAGCGCGGCATGGACGTCGAGCAGGAACGCGCAGTGGTGTGGGAGATCGATCGCCAGACCGGAGCCCACCGAACGATCGCGCGCGGCATCCGCAATCCCACGGCGCTCGCGATCGAGCCGACCAGCCAGGCGCTTTGGGCCGTCGTTAACGAGCGCGACGAACTGGGCCCGCAACTGGTCCCCGACTATCTGACGTCCGTCCAGGACGGGGCGTTCTATGGCTGGCCCTATAGCTACTGGGGCAAGAACCTTGATCCACGTGTCGAGCCGCAAAGTCCGGAACTCGTGGAAACTGCCATTGCCCCGGACTACGCACTCGGTTCCCATGTCGCGGCGCTGGGGCTCTCCTTCGCGACCGATGGCGGGTTCGGCGGAACGTTCACGCAAGGCGCGTTCATTGGTGAGCACGGCAGTTGGAACCGGCAAGACCTGTCCGGCTATAAGGTGACGTGGGTTCCGTTCGAAGGAGGCCGGCCGGCCGGCGAACCGGTGGATTTCGTGACCGGCTTTCTCACCAGCGACGGTCAGACACGGGGCCGCCCGGTCGGCGTCGTGTTCGACCCGGCAAAACGCATCCTGCTGGTCGCCGACGACCTAACGCATACGATCTGGCGCGTGACGCAAAATTCGCCAGCCCAAGCGTCATTGGCTTCTCCTAACTAATCAGGATGCTGAGCGTGCATCGGCTTCAGGCCGCAGCGTCGAAGCGGGAGGGTAGGAATGCGCCCATCTAAGCCGTCCAAATTGACCCCGCGGGATCCTGAAACCTGCCGTTCGGGAACTGAGTTCAGAACGGCGTTCAGAGCGACTGGTGTTGGGACATTCCTGCCAATTGCACGCTACCTTTTTTAGGCTGCTCTCATTCAAAGCGGACGTTAACCATAGCATCAACGCAATCACATTGATCCGTGATCACACCTGAACCAGAGAATTAAATCAGCCTCAAAGTCCTACTGTCATGTGTATAGAAACGGTCGACGACATAGCCGGTATTATCCAAATCTGGTGAAATCATTGCCGTCGCATAAATTAACTGATGATCCGTATCGGTATTCGAGCTGATTGATGCCAACAGATTTTGGAAGTGATGACTTCGCTCAGGCTCCATTCCCTTGTCCTCGATCGTATCCAAGATCAAAAATCGGGGATGACGGAAGCTTCTATCAATCAGAGCCGATTGTAGGAATGAAGCGAAGAAGCTGTTACGCAAGTAGACCATGGAACTTGCCGAAAAGAATGATTCGCCGTTCACCGAAAGACGATCGTCGCCGAAGCTAAATTCGATGCTTTCGGCTTTGGAAAAGGTATCTTGGCGCAAAAGGTCCTCGCGAAGGAGACGAGCTGTGTTATTCGCGATTAACGTATAGGCGCGTACAAGCTGCTCCCGTTGCCCTCGTTCAGACGCTTCAATAAAATCTTTCAGCGAACTCATTTCAGCATTGAGCGTCGCGCGCGCGCGTGAGAGCGCATCGATGCGCTCGATGAGAGCCGATTTCTGACCCAGATCCTCAATCTGACGTTCTAGATATCCGGCACGGGCGTAGATACTCCGGGTCCGCGCACGCAGCTCGGTCGACGGTAGTCGGTTGAGGAGCTTGTATCGCTCCGACAGCCCATTCCAAACGCGTGTAGCCTCCGCTATCTGCGCATCGAGGGCAGTGGCCTCTTCTAGTCGGTCAGTCTGCAACTGCCTGGACTGCCTAAGTTGAATTCCGGTTTCATTTATAACAGAAAGAATGCGTGACTGAGCGCGCCCCTTATCGAACGGACTTTTGCACAAAGAGCAGGCATGTTGCTCTACCTCTTGATCAAGCGGCGCATAGCACGAAGGACAGTAAATAAACGTTATGCCCTTGATCGCATCAGCTGAAACCTCCGCATCGCGGAGTTGATCGAGTTTTGCTTCAAGTGCATCTATGTATCGATCAGAATCTACGATCTCTAGCTGAAGGGCGTCGCGGTCGCTCTGCGCTGTAAGCAGACCCTGCTGTGCCTTTACGAGCTCAGCGTAGGTGGATTTCTGCTCTTCAATCGTGAGGCCGTCGGAGACCTCCGCATTGAATATCAATTCCTCAAGCTTTTCTGCTTCCGCATGAGTCGAAGCCAGTTCCTGCTCTAACACTGTACGTTGGGCATCGACCCATTCTAGGGTGATCGCGTGCTCCGAACCTGTGAAGGCAGACATGGCGCTCCGCCATTCAGTCGTCGCATCGCTGTATTCTTTTTCCGCCGCGCGAAGGCGGAGTTGCCGCCTATATAGGGAGTTGTCGTAGGCTCCGCACAAAAGATCGCCCACAGTCTGACGGGTCAATGCAGTGTCAAACCGCTCGAACCGAAAAATGCGATCCACAGGACTTAGCTGATCGGCATACAGAAGTCGCAACACCTGATGCATCGTGACATTACTGTTTGCATCGCCGGTAGCCTCCGGCATTCCTAGCAAACGGAAGATGACCTGCGAGAAGCTTTCTTTGTTCAAGGATCGCTTATATGGGTATAGTCCCCATTCGGCTTGTCCCGCCATCGCGTCTGCCAAACTGCCAATGAGTATCCTCATAGGTCGGCCGGAACTTTGAGAAATCTCGCGAGAAAGAACGGCCGGCTGGCCGTTGAGAAGAACCTCTAGGGTAACATCGGAGCACGCGAGAGCCGCTTCTCGCCAGTCGTTCAGGTCACCGCCGAGACCATAAAAGAGGAAATCAAGTACGGTGGACTTGCCCGAGCTGTTCTCACCGCGAATGATATTGAGGCCAGGATGGAACGAGGCATCATACACCACATGAGCTTCGCGCTTCACGACCATGCGTTGCACGAAAAGGTGGGGACTAAACAATGTCATAGCGAAACTCACCTAAGCCGGTGCGAGCTTTCAGTCCGTTGGGGCCATCCAAAGGAACTTCATCCAAGACCGGACCTAAAAAGGTCATGAGAGTAGCCTGAGTACTGTTAACCTCGGAAAGACGTACCGTCAGATTTTCGGGTAAAGGTGTATCGCCTCTCAACAGAAGCCCTTGCCCATAGGCATCGCCGTCCAAGATGCCTTGGAGCACTAGGGTTTGTATCGCTGCGTCCTGCATGGGCGACATGCGGCCAAACAGGACAGGTGTCGATGGCCGCTGACCATAGGTAGCAGGCTGATGGACAGACGCATACTTGGCGGACCTTTTTGCCACCCCAGAAAGTCTGATCTCTAGGCAGCGGACTGGTTCAACCATGTAAACATCCAGTATCTTGGCTCTTCGGACATCCACGGCGACACCACCCCTAAACTCTACTTGCCGAAGCAGGCGGAACGCCGCATGAAAAGGATCAAACGCGGGTTCAAATGCCAACTGGATCATGAGTGCCACCTGATGTAGCACTGCTCAGCAAGCCAATAGACCATGCCTACAGCGTGATTATAGTTCAACATGAAAGGGCCGCATCCCATCTCAGACATGACGGGATCAACGAGGCACTTCATAATAACAGAATCAACGTCTGCGACAGAAGCCTCACCTAATAGGGGTGCAACTTCCGCTTCAAAAGCCGTTTCGATCTTTGTTAAGAAATAAGCGATGATCTCTTGTGCAGCCGGATACGCTTTCCACTGTTCAAGGAGCTTTGAGAAAGCCTCCTTCTTGCGTAATGCAGACCGCTTCTGGGCGGAACGTCCTGCTCTATCTAGTTTGGCCTCCAATCCGATGTGCTCGTCGTACGGGCTAGGCTGAAAATAATACTGTAAGCTGTCGACGAAGTCTCGCATTTGCACGTTGCCGCGCAATTCCTCGGCAAGCCGATCGAGCCACCCATCGATCTGAGTCCGACGTTCACCATGATGCACATTGGTTATCTTGTCTCGACCTACGGCGTCACCACCTGGCGCAGCCTGCCGTTGATCAACGGTGGTCGAGCTGTCGAGCATCGCTGTCAGCCGCTGATCTTGTCACGTCCTACGACATCGCCTCGCGTGCGTACGCCGCTCTGGTCGGTCCGCGTCGAGGACCCCACCATCGAGTTCCGAGTCACGCGGATCGTGATCGGAATGGAAATACCGGCTCCGGCGATAGCGCCAATGATCGCTGACCAAATCTCCGACATGTGAGCGTTGATAAACGCAGTCAAGGTAAGTTCCCCTTTTTATTCCTTGTAGGTTAGCACCGCCAAAAATCAATCTCAACGCGACTCCCTGCCGATCAGCGTGACGCCGCGCGAGCGGCAGCTTCTAGCGGAAAGCTGCCGTGCGAAACCCGGCTTGCGAACGTCCGGGTTTGGTGGGCAGCCGCCGCTTGCCAGCAGTGCTCGATGCCGGCGGCTTTCACCTGTCAACGACGTGAAAGCGGCCGGTCCGCTTTCGGCCCTTCGTTCCACGGCGGCCGAACGTTCCTCAAGCTTCGTCTTAAGGCGGCACTCTCGCCCCCGGCGATCCTGTCCGTGGGAGAACGACAATGGGACACTCATCACTCGATCCGCCAAGGAGCATACGCACTGCCCGGAACGTAGGCCGCACGGTCGATGCGAAAGGTGCGCTGAAGCCACCGCAGGTCTGGGCCCTTCGGCTATGATGGGACGACGTATGCGCGCTCATTGCGTGTGAATGAATTTCTTGACCATTCTATATCGCAATCCGCCGATTGCTTGTGATTTAAGCCAATCGGTTATGCGACCTTCATTGTTGACGCGTCATCGTGCCCGAGATCGAAGCAAGGCTCGAAACCGATGCACGCACGTCTGCCCGCCCTTCTCCTGCTCCTTGTGGTGCTCTTCCAGGCCGATGTCGGATGGGCTCGGGAATGGCGGGTCGATCGTGTCAGTGGAACGGCCTGGGCCATGGAGAGCAACGAGAAGCGCAACGTCCTGACCGCCGGCATGATGGTGCCCGAGGGCCTGACGATCGCAACCGCGAAGTCGAGCCGCGTTCAGCTGTCGAGCGAAAACAACGTCATGACGCTCGGACCGGGCAGCGTCGCGATGGTGCGGCCCAAAGGGTTCTTCAGCTCCAAGACCGAGGTGCTCCAGCAGACCGGCAGCATTGCGTTCGACATCGAGAAGCGCGCCGCGCCGCACTTCGCCGTGAACACTCCGTTCATGGCGGCCGTGGTCAAGGGAACGGCGTTCACAATCAGTGTCACGAAGACCGACACGAAGATCGGCGTCGACCGGGGGCTGGTCCAGGTGAGTGACCTGAAGACGGGCGAGACAGCCGGGATCGCCGCCGGGCAGCGCGCCAGCGTCTCCGCCACAACCTCGGGTCTTCGCACGGCGGGCGTGAACGCGCCGGGCGTGACGCCCGGCAAGCCGGCCGCGCCGAGCGTTGCTCCGGTTGGACAGGCACTCCAGAGCTTCCGCGAGGCGCAGGCGCCCGAAGCGGCCCGATCCTCGACCACGTCGGCCAGCCGCGATGCGGCGGCGTCCACTCACGGTGCCACGAGCAGCACCGGCACCACCTCCTCGCGTTCGTCGGGCGCTGCGAGCCCGGGCGGGTTCGGCGGCGGCGATTCCAACGGCCGCGACCGTCAGTCGATCGGCCGCAGCGTCGCCGAGACGAACGCGCCGAGCGGCGAAACGCGAGCCCAGTCTGCGGCGCGCAGCAGCGAAGGTTCCGGCCCGGTCGGCGGCACTGATTCCGGCAACAACGGCAACGGGTTCGGTGGAACTGTCGGGGCTGAAAATGATAACGGCCGCCCGGGCGGCCCCGGCCGTGATGGGCCCGGCGCGGGCAACCCTGGCCGTGGCAACCCTGGAAACGGCGGTTCCGCAGGCGGGCCGGATGCGGGGGGGCCCGGTGGTGGCCGCGACAAAGGCGGCCCGGGCACGGATGGACCCGGTCATGCCGGCCCGGACAAGGGTGGACCTGCCGCCGATGGCCCGGCAGGTGGTCCGGGCAAGGGGGGCCCCAGCCACGACGGTCCCGACAAGGGTGGCCCCGACAAGGGTGGACCTGGAGCCGGCGGCCCCGGCGGCCCGGTTGGCGGTGACGACAAGGGTGACCCTGGCGAAGACGGCCCGAAAGGCAACAACGGCAATGGCAACGGCAATGGTGGGCCGAATGGTGATGGCGCCCCCGGCAACGGGAAGGGCAATAACGGAAACGGTGTCGGAAACGGCGGGCCGAAGGGGGACCACGGGAATGGAAAGGGCAACAACGGCAATGGCAGCGGCCGCAGCACCAAGTAGCTGACGCCCGCCACGCCGGGGACAGGGGTACGAAGAGGATGCTGAGCCCAACGGTTCGCCGCCAAGCCGCTCAAATCATGGCGACGGACATCCGATCGCTGGCGACGCTCCTTATCGTCGCTGCCTGTCTCGCCGGAGCCCTCCTGTCCAGCGTACCCGCGGTGCTGGACAGGGCCCTGTCCGACGCCCGGTTCCTCCTAGGAACGCGCTCTGCCTCCGGCGAACTTGTTCTTGTCGACATCGACGCAAGGAGCCTTGCAGAGGTCGGGGTCTGGCCCTGGCCGCGCCGGCTCCACGCCGGTCTCCTCGCGGCGGCGGTCGAGGCGGGCGCCGCCCGGGTGGCATTCGACGTCGACTTCTCCTCGCGCACCAGTTCCGAAGACGACGCCGCGTTCGCCGATGCGCTCGGCTCCGCCGGGCTCGAGACCTTCCTCGCCGCCTTCGTCCAGCACGATCCGGCGTCCGGTGCTATGCTAGCGTCGATGCCGATCGCGCCGCTGCTGTCGTCCTCCTGGCCGGTCTCGATCAACGTGCCGTTGGACGACGACGGACGCGTGCGGCGTTTCCCCATGGGCGTCGACGTCGACAGAGAGACCGTCGTCTCGATGCCCGCGGTCCTTGCGGACCGTGAGGCGGCCGTGAGCGACTTCGGCATCGATCACGGGATCGATGCCGCCTCGATCCCGCGAGTCTCCTATGTCGATCTCCTGCACGGGCGGATCGTCAGGGGCGCGCTCGCCGGCAAGACGCTGATCGTCGGCGCGACCGCCATCGAACTCCACGATCTGTTTCCCGTTCCCGGTGCCGGCATCGTCTCGGGATCGACCGTAATCGCGCTGGCAACGGAAACCCTGATGCAAGCTCGGGCTCTTGCATCCTGGCGGCCGCCGGTGGCCCTCGTCGCGCTGCTCCTCGCGGCCGGCGGTTGGCTCGTGATGCGAAGCTCGCTTAGCCGCAGCCTCCTCGTTTGCGCCGTAGTCGCCGTCGCCCTCGAGGGGATCGCAGTCTGGTTCTATCTCGAACGGGCCATCATGCTGGAGACTGCCGTGATCCAGCTCGCGGTCGCAGCGACCGTGAGCTGGAGCCTGTTGCGGGAGTTCGACCTGCGCCAGTTCCGCCTCTGGGTCTCCCGGGTCGAGACGCGCAACACGGCGCGGCTCCTCGAGCGGGTGGTCGACGACGGGTTCGACGCCATCGTGATCGTCGACGGGCAGAAGCGCATCATGCGCATCAACGACCACGCACGGCGTCTCCTCGACCTGCCCCCGGACGGGCAGCCTGGGAACCTCGCCAACCTGCCGCCGGCCTTCGCGTGCGCAATCGAAGAGGCGATGACGTCGGCGGCGGAAGCTGATACGCGCCAGCCGCCCGTCCGTCGCATCGCTAGGTTGGCGGGCGCAGACGACACGCGCATTCTCGAATACGCGGTCTCGCCGTTCTGGTTGGAAGACCGTCGGCGCGCTGGCGGCGACGGACACCGGCTCCGCTATGCCAGTCTCGTGTTCCACGACGTAACCGATCGCGAGCGAGCGCAGGAGCGGCTCCGCTTCGCCGCGTTCCACGACAGCCTGACCGGCCTTCCAAACCGCCGAGCCCTCGAAGAACAGCTCGACGCGCTGGCCGGCAAAGGGGCACCGATGGCCCTCCTCGCGTTCGATCTCGACCGGTTCAAGGGGGTCAATGACGCGCTAGGGCATGCCACGGGCGACGCCGTCCTCACTGAGACGGCGCGGCGCGCCGGTGCCGTCCTTTTGCCCGAGGCCACGGTCTTCCGAATCGGCGGCGACGAGTTCCTGGTACTGTTGTGTTCGGCGGACCGCGGGCTCGCCCGTCATGTTGCCGAGCGCATCGTCCAAGAGGTCGGGCGCTCCTACGATGTGAACGGGCACAGCATCTCGATCGGCAGCTCCGTCGGCATCGCTGCCGACATCGACGGCTGCTGCGACCCGTCGGTGCTGCGCCGCCGGGCCGACATCGCCCTCTACCAGGCAAAGCGGACCTCGGCCGGACCCGTGGTCGAGTTCGACCTCTCGATGGATGCCGCGCGTCTCAAGCGACTGGCGCTGGAGCGCGATCTCGCCGAGGCCATCGAGACCGATGCATTCGAACTCGCTTACCAGCCGCAGGTCGATCTTCACGGCAGCGGCTGGACGGGCGCCGAGGCGCTTCTGCGTTGGCGGCATCTCGAGCGAGGCTTCGTCTCGCCCGCGGAATTCATTCCGGTCGCCGAGGAAACGGGGCTGATCCACCGGCTCGGGGCCCTCGTCCTGCAGATCGCTTGCCGCGACGCGTCGCTTTGGCCGGAGGCGATAAAGGTCGCGGTGAACGTCTCGCCCTTGCAGTTTCTCACTGGCGACATCGTCGGGGCCGTCCGCTCCGCCCTCGCATCGTCAGGTCTCGACCCGAAGCGCCTGGAACTTGAGATCACCGAGTCCGCCTTTGTCGGCGAGAACCATCGGCTCGCTGGGATCTTTGACGAACTTCTGTCGCTCGGCATCACCTTTGCGCTCGATGATTTTGGGACCGGCTACTCCTCGCTCGGCTATCTCCATCGCTTTCCCATCGCCAAAATCAAGATCGACCGCAGCTTCGTGACCGACATTCCCGGCAGCCGGCACTCGATGGCTGTGCTGCAGTCGGTGGTGGTGCTGGCGGACGGGCTCGGGATCCGCACCATCGCGGAAGGCGTCGAGACGCTGCGGCAGGCGGACATCCTGCGCGAACTGGGCTGCGGCGAGGGACAGGGCTACCTTTATTCCAAGCCGTTGAGCATCGAGCGAGCGACAGAGCTGTTTGAAAGAAGCGCCGGAGAGCCCATGGATGGCTGTGGGGACATAAATGCACCGCTCCGTGTCGCAGTCTGACCAGTGAGGTCTCACGTCTAGCGAATGTCTGCTTCCAGTCTCTTCAGCGACATGCTGCTGCGTCTTGGAAGGGTCGTCAGCGGAAGGGCCGCTTTCGCACATTCGTCACTCAAAAGCTGCCCGTCCGCTATCGGCCCCCATTCGACTATCGTGATCGCATCGACTGTGCGCTGCGACGTCGCCACGCTGTTACTCTTGCTTCCAAGGAAAAGCATTAACCCAACCGGTAACCCGCTCGATTAACCTGCCGCCTGTAGACGTTCATACGAAGGAGTTCCGTATGGACATCTTGCTCACGTGCCTTGGCACGGCAAACGACCCTTCGCTGTTGGGGCTGGCCGCCCTTGTCTGTGTGATCGGTGTCTACGGCTCCTTCGCCGTCGCCAACCAGGCTGGGCGCAGCGACGGCGGAACACGCTGGAAATGGGCAGGTCTTTCTCTCGTGGCCGCCGGTTGCACCGCCTGGGCGACGCATATGGTGGCGCTTCTTGCCTTCCGTCCCGGTATGCAGTCCGGCTTCGAGCCCGTCACCACGGCACTGTCCCTGTTGCTGGCCATTGGCGGCATCGGTGCAGGACTGACTTTGACGCTTGGTCGTCGGGAGCGTTGGAGACGATTTGCCGGGGGCGTCGTCATCGGGATCGGTGTCGCCGTGCTGCACTATGTCGGGCAGGCCGCCTACGTCGTGCGCGGGCATGTCCACTGGAACTATGCACTGGCGTCAACGACGCTGCTGGCAAGCTTGCCACTGTTTGGCCTTTCGACAATGGCCTCCGTGGAGCGTAGGCCCAACATTAGGATCTTGGGCGCGCCGCTTCTCGTCGTAGCGATCGGCCTTCTGCATCTCGGCGGCATGGCCGCTCTGCGGCTTGAGTTCGATCCGCGCGTCGAGTTGCCGGCTTGGACCGTTTCGCCGGAGGTTCTCGCCCCCATTGTCGCTGTGGTGTCCTTCGGCCTCCTATCGGTCGCCGTTGTTGGCGTTCGCTTGACGCTGAACGCGAAGGCCAAGCTGCGCTACGAGCGTGCTCGTCTCGGGGAGCTTGCCAATCTGGCGCTGGAAGGCTTGGCGATCTGCGAAGGGAACCGGATCGTCACGGCAAACGATAGTCTCGCGCGCCTATCGGGCATGTCACGCGAGGATCTGGCTGGTCGCTCGCTCGCATCACTTCTTCCCGATCTCGATTTGCGTGCTTTGCCAGAACGCGAGGAAACCGATGCCGAGCTCGTTCTAGCATCCGGCGCACGGCTCCCCGTTCGGGTTCTGCGCAGCGACGTTCGGCTGGCTGGGAGTCCGCAGACCGTGGTGGCATTCCGGGACCAGAGTGAGCGCCTCAGAAGTGAGGAGCGCATTCGCACACTCGCTTTCACGGACGCGCTGACCGGTCTTTCGAACCGGACCTGGTTTCACGACAAGCTGCAAGAGGCGGTCGCGGAGAAAGAGGCGGGAAGCACACCGTTTTCTCTCGTCGTCTTCGATCTCGATGGCTTCAAGGACGTCAACGACGCGCTTGGGCACGCCGGGGGCGATGATGTGCTGAAAGTGGTGGCGGAGCGAATCTGCGCCACAGTGGAACGCCGACACCTGATCGCGCGACTGGGCGGCGACGAGTTTGCCGTCCTCGTTCGAGACAGCGCCGATCCGCTCCATGCCACGGCGATCGGGCAAGAGATCATCGCCGCGATAGAGCCTCCAATCGAGGTTCAGCACCAGATTGTTCACATCTCGGCCAGTGTTGGCGTCATGCCCTCGCAGATCGACCCCACTTCGGCAGCAGACCTCCTGACGGCGGCTGACCTGGCTCTCTACGATGCGAAGGCGAACGGCAAGGCACGGGTGCGGCTGTTC
This sequence comes from Aureimonas sp. ME7, assembly GCF_903970965.1. GTDB lineage: Bacteria > Pseudomonadota > Alphaproteobacteria > Rhizobiales > Rhizobiaceae > Aureimonas. The sequence continues at coordinate 11,358 of NZ_CAJCKW010000020.1, forward strand.
ACACCGGAACTACGCAGCGCCTCACTGGAGCGTAGGGGCGTAGCCGACGATCTCCAAACTGCCTGGGACGAGCGGCACTTCGAACTCTACTACCAGCCGCAGGTCGATTTGGCGGACGATCGTATCGTCGGCGCTGAGGCGCTGATCCGTTGGAACTATCCCTATATGGGCGTTCTGTCACCAGCCGCTTTTCTGTCGGTTTTGGAATCAGGGCATCTTGCGGGTCCAGTCGGCGACTGGATTCTGACGACGGCTTGCCGGCAGGCAATGGAGTTGCGGCGGGACGGCTCGCCGAACCTCCGGATCGGGGTGAACCTTTTCGCAGCTCAGCTGCGCATGCCCGACTTCGTCGAGCGTGTAGAGGAAGCGTTGCACGTCAGTGGATTGCCGACCGAGGCCCTCGAACTGGAAATCACCGAGAACATCGTCCTGCGCAATGAACGCACGATCGCCGCCCATCTCGCCCGGTTGCGTGCCATGGGCGTCGGCATTGCGTTCGACGACTTCGGAACGGGCTTCGCCTCGCTCACCATGCTGAAGCAGCTTGATATCACCCGGCTGAAGATCGACCGCTCGTTCGTTCGCGACATTGAAACGAGCCGCAAAGATCAGGGCATCGTCGATGCCGTCGTGCGCATGGCCGAGGGATGTGACCTTCAGGTTATTGCGGAGGGGATCGAGACAAGGTCGCAGGCGAACTACCTGCATGGTCGGGTATCCGAAGGCCAAGGCTACCTGTTTGGAAAACCGATGCCGTTCGACGCGTTCCGGCAGGCGACGCGAGTCTCAGGAAACATGAGCGGTTCGGCACTGGTGCCTGCGGTTCGCGGCAAGAGGTAACATACCTCGCCGGTGCGTCGATACGGCACAGGCTCTCAGTCGAAGTCCGGGCTGTTCCGCATCCCGCGTCGGGCGAGCCGTTCGGACCGATGCCTCACAGATGCAGGACCTGCGAGCCGTTTATCGAACGGCTACGATTGTATGGCATCGCTGAGTCTGAGCACTCATGCTCATGCGAACTCTTGTTCGGGCGGTGCTTATGCTGGGTTTTTCGACGGTCAACTCCGGTCAGGTTCTGACCGCGCTCGATCTATCGATGGCGATCATCGAGTTCGATCTCGATGGAACGGTTTTGCGGGCCAACCGAAACTTCTGCGACGTGATGGGCTACACGTCCGCTGAGATTATCGGGCAGAAGCACGCGTTGTTTCTCGATCCCCATTATGCGTCGTCTCCCAATTACAAGACGTTCTGGGCTGGGTTATGCGCTGGCAAGTTCGTCTGCGAAGAGTTTCGACGCATCGCCAAGGGTAGTCGAGAGGTCTACATCCGCGGCAACTACAATCCGATCTTCGATCGCCGCGGAAGGGTGGTGAAGATCGTCAAATTCGCCAATGATATCACTGCGACAAAGCAGGCTCAGCTCGACAATACCGCCAAGATGGATGCGATCTGCCGCTCCCAGGCGACCATCGAGTTTACGGTCGAAGGCGTGGTTCTGACCGCCAATCCCAACTTCCTATCCGCCTTAGGTTACCAGCTCGACGAGATCGTGGGCCAGCATCACCGGATGTTCGTCGAGCCATCGTATGCCACCTCAAGCGAATATGTCGCGATGTGGGAACGGTTGGCACAAGGTGAGTTCATCACCGATGAGTTCAAGCGGGTCGGCAAAGGGGGGCGTGAGGTTTACATCCAGGCGTCCTACAACCCCGTTTTTGGGCTCGATGGGCGTGTGGTGAAGGTCGCCAAGTTCGCCATGGATGTGACCGAACGCGTGTTGGCTGTACGGCGACTGGGGCATGCGCTCAGCAAGCTGGCCGATGGCGATCTCAGCAACGGCATACGCGATCCCTTCATGCCGGCACTTGATCAGGTTCGCCAGGATTTCAATCGATCGACTGACACCTTGTGCGCGGCTATGCAGACGGTCCGCAACAACGCAGATCTCATTTTAGCGGGTGCTGACCAAATTCGCTCCGCTTCGAACGAACTTGCACAGCGTAGCGAACAGCAGGCAGCCGCGATCGAAGAAACGTCGGCCGCCCTTTCCGAACTCACGGGCAACGTGCGTCAATCCAGCAAACAAGCCGAGGAAGCTGGCCAACTGGTGGAGGGGACGAAGCAGGAAGCCAAAACTTCCGGACATATTGTCTCGAAGGCGATCGAAGCGATGGGGCGTATCGAGACGTCTTCCGATAAGATCGGGAAGATCATCGGCGTCATTGATGAGATCGCATTCCAAACCAACCTATTGGCTCTCAACGCTGGGGTCGAGGCGGCACGCGCCGGTGAGGCCGGTCGCGGCTTCGCAGTGGTCGCACAAGAAGTGCGCGGCTTGGCGCAAAGATCGGCGGAGGCTGCCAAGGAGATCAAGGAGTTGATTTCCACCTCGCGCGATCAAGTACGGGAGGGCGTCGATCTGGTGGACCACGCCGGCCAAGCCCTGCAACGCATCATCGAGAAGGTCGCCGAAGCGAACCATCGCGTTGTGTCCATCGTCAACACCGCCCGCTCGCAGGCCACGGGCCTTCATGAGATCAACACGGCCGTTGGCACGCTCGACAAGGGTATCCAGCAGAATGCCGCGATGGTCGAGGAAACAACAGCGGCATGCAACGAGTTGTCAGCCGAGGCGCGAACACTGAACCAGCTCCTCGCAAAGTTCCGGGTCGAGGCGGACATGGCGAGCGGCTCTCCAAAACGCGAGCCGGTATCGAATGTTCGTACGCTTCAAACACGAATCGCAAATGCGTTTTAGTTAGCCTTTGCTGCGTGACGTTGGCAGCTGTAACTTGCGGCTGAGTCAGGAACCTCCGCTATTTTGCACTTGCGATGGAGGTCATGTTGCCCAGGATGCATAGGGTATAGCGTTCGTGCGAAGGTGGTTTCCCTACGCTATTGGCAGAAGGCAAAGTACGGGCTTTCCGATCGCTTCTATCAGGTTTGTTACATCAGGGCGTACCCTGCTGCGCCATCACTTTCGCCTGCATCGCCATCGTAACATCTAGGTTGACGGCGGCTATTTGTGACTTGGTAGCCTCGGGCCTAGAGCTTGAGGTGACACAACATGGCCCGCATCGGCTACGCCCGCGTCAGCACCATTGATCAGGATCTCGACGGGCAACTTGCCCGCCTCGAAGCCGAAGGATGTTCGATCGTCCGCGCGGAGAAGGTGTCGGGAGCGAGTCGAGACGGTCGGGCTGAGCTGGCGACGGTCATCGAGTTCCTGCGGACGGGCGACGAACTGATGGTCACCCGCCTCGACCGGCTGGGGCGTGACACGCGGGACGTCCTCAACCTTATTCACGAATGCGAGCAGCGCGGCGCGTTCGTGACCGTGCTCGACCCGCATGTGTCCACACGCGGGGAGATGGGGCACGTGGTCCTGACGGTGCTCGGGATGGTGGCGCAGATGGAACGGCGCTTCATCAAGGAGCGGCAGCGCGAGGGCATTGAGCGGGCGAAGGCCGAAGGGGTTTATCGAGGCGGCAAGGTGCGCCTTGATCATCGACGTATCGCCGCCCTGCATTCCGAAGGGCTGGGTCCGGCAGCCATCGCAAGGATGGTCGGTTGCTCGCGGATGCAAGTGTATCGAATCCTAAGGAGCGCCTGAACGCACGGCCCCGTGGTCCGGACGCTGGTCGTTATGCAGTCCTAAACTACACCCGTACGAGTGTACTTCTTCCTTGACTTTCGAAGAGCCGACGCTTTGCCCTTTATTAAGTAGGACAGCGTCGGCAGGATTTTGTTGATTCTGACCGAGATGACAGTCAAGGGTCTGCTAAGTCAAAAGCATCAGGTATGCACGGACCGATTGGTGATGACGATGACGGCCAGGATCGTGAGCGCGCAACACCCCATGAGATAGGCCGCGACGCCAACTGGGCTTCCGTCAGCATAGGCGACCAGAGAGGCCGCGATCAGCGGCGTCGGCCCCGCGACAAGGACGCCGTTCAGCTCGCGTGATATCGCAAGCCCCGTGAAGCGGTATCGCGTCGGGAAGAGGTTGGCGAGGAACGCACCCTGCGCCCCCGCCATGGCCCCGAACCCGATGCCATAGCCTAGGCTGATGGCGAGCGTCGCGAGCGGCAGGCTACGGCTGTCCAACATGAGGAAGAGCGGATAGGCGAACAGAAGGATGAACAACGCGCCACCGGCATACACCTTCGCGCTGCCGATCCGATCCGCCAAGCTTCCCATAACGGGTGTACCGACAATGCCGACCACGGCACCGATCGTACCCGCGATCAGCCCATCGGTGCGTGGCATGCCGAGCGTGTTCGTCATGTAGCTGAGCGAGAAGGCACTGAGGATGTAGACGTTGGCGTTGTGCCCCGTCACGCTCAGGAAGCCGAACAGGACCTCCTTGGGGCTCTGGCGGAAGAGTTCGGCGAGCGGCACCTTTTGCTCGTGGCGACGCGCCTCCGCTTTCGCCATCGCCTCGACGTATTCCGGGGTCTCGTCGAGGTGCCGCCGGATGTAAAGAGCGATAAAGAACAGGACACCCGACAGGAGGAATGGGATACGCCAAGCCCAACCGAGCAGCACGTCCTCCGGCAGGGTCGAGATGACGAGGAAGCTTAAGGTGGCTAGCATGATGCCGACCAGCGTCGCTGCGTTTGGCAAGCTCGTATAAAAGGCGCGCCGACCCGGCGGGGCGTACTCCGCGACCAGGACGATCGCGCCCGCCAGCTCGGCTCCAGCGCCGAACCCTTGGATCAGACGTAGGAGTACGAGAAGTGCCGGGGCTACGATTCCGATACTCGCATAAGTCGGCAGGAGCCCCATGAGGACTGTGGCAAGACCCATCAGTGCGATGGTGAGGATCAGCGCAGGCTTGCGCCCGAATCGGTCTCCGATGTGAGAGATGACGATGCCCCCGATGGGGCGTGCGAGGTAGCCGACCGCGAAGGTCGCAAAGGCTGCGAGAACGCCAACCGTGGGCGACAGGTTGGGGAAGAACAGGCGGTTGATGATAAGTCCCGATGCCGCGCCGTACAGCGCGTAGTCGTACCATTCAATCACCGTACCCACCGTCGCGGCCGTTACCGCCTTTCGGATATTGGCTTGGTTCGCATTTTGAGTTGCGATCGGTTCGGAAAGCGTCGTCATCGCGTTTGGCACCCTTCTCCCAGTCTGCAACGTCGTTGATCGACGTTCACATGATGCCGGTTTTGGCGAAGATCGCAGCGGTCGGTTCGCCCGCGAGGATCATGTCGCGCACCCGGTTCTCGCCGCGCACCTTCTCGAAGGCAGCATCCAGCACCGCCTGTTCGTGCGCTTGCGGGACCACCACGACGCCGTCGATGTCGGCCATGAGGAGATCGCCGCTTTCAACGCGGCACCCGTTCTCAAAGCGTAGCGGGCAGCGGTAGTCGATCACCCGGCCCCGTACGCGCTGGTCCTGCGCGTAGCTGCCTGTCGAGAAGACGGGAAAGCCCAAGCTCAGAATCTCGCGCGTGTCGCGATGGAAGCCGTCGAGGATCGCGCCGGCCGCCCCAAGCTTGGCGGCGCGCGTGCTCATCAGCCCACCCCACAAGGCGTAGGAAGGCGACCCGCCGGCCGCGATATAAATCTCGTTCGGCTTGAGGTCGTCGAGAGCCTCGAACATCAGGCCGAACGGCTGGGATGCGCCCTTCGAACCAACATCACTTGCGCAGTCGGCCTCCAAGACCGTCATGGCCCGGCCAGCGATGACGGTGTCGGGCACGAGCGCGCGGATACGAGGCGGTAGGAACTGGATGGTTAGACCCATCGCGTCCATCACGTCGCCCACGACCGCTGTGTAGAGCGTTGTGCGGATCTCTTCGAGAAGGGTGGTCTCGTCGCGGTCGCTGCGCGCGCCCAGGTCGATGCTCATTCGGAGTCTCCGTCCTGTGCCATCGCGCGTTCGAAGCGCTGTATGGCGGATGTGAAATGGTCGGCCATCGCGGCCCGTGCCCGTTCGGGCTCGCCTGCCAGGATCGCGTCAGCAGTGCGCACATGGACGTCTACGATCTCGTCCCACTCGGGTTCGTCGCGCGCGAGAGCGAGGCCGGCACGGGTTGAGCGGCTGACAACGTCCGACAGACCCTCCAGCATGGAGGTGAGGAGCGGGTTCCCAGCCGCCATGGCGATCAGTTGGTGGAAGCGCAGGTCATCCTGCCAGAAGGCTTCGGGCCGACCGCGTGCGCTCACGAGGACCTCGACCTGCGTAGCGAGTTCCAAAGCCTGCGCATCGCTCCGGTTTGCTGCAGCGAGTTGTGCGGTGACACCCTCGATGCCGCGCCGGGCGTGTAGGACGTCCAACATACCGACCTGCCCGATCGCGAGGCCATGGTCTACGAGACCGGCAAAGGAGGACGACGCCATACTGGCGACCGTCGGGCTACGCCCCGTGGACACCGTGATGATGCCGCGTCCGGCAAGCGCATTGGTCGCCTCGCGCACGGCGGGACGGCTGACGTCGAACCGACGGGCCAGCTCGGCCTCGCTCGGCAGCGTATCACCAGAACGCAAACCTTCCGTTCGGATCAAGCGGACGATGTAGTCCGCGACCTGATCGGAGATTCGGATTTGACGGACACCGAACTCGCCCAAATGAACGCCCTCTGTTAAATTAATGCAAACCTGTATGACAGGTATACAGGAAGGGTTCAATGGCTAGGATTGGTAACTTCTGATCTCCGTGGCCTGCGCTTGATGCCTATGCTGCTAAAAGCATTGACGCTGCTGCCGCCTCTTACAGAGAGGTGATATTGCAAGGGAGGCGCACAAGCGAGGCCGCGATGCAAATGATCAAGGACGACGGCGGCAAGCACAACGTCACCACCGTCTCGGGCGACACGCTGAAGCTTCAGATGAGCAGTGATAAGCTGAAGGTGTTCGACGAGTCGGGCAACGCCGCCACCGTCACCCAGGCCGACGTCATGCAGTCCAACGGCGTGGTGCACGTCATCGATACGGTGCTGATGCCAAAGTAAGCCCCGAGACGTTCCGACGTTCGACCAGAGCTTCGCCAGCGATGCTGCTGACGGGGCTTTTTCACCCCGCTCATCTGATCCTTCTTGAAGCCGATGGGATTGGCACCCCCGAAGGCCGTTGAAATGGGCTGCTGACGAACGCCCCTTTCGACACAACACAACGATGCCCTGGCAAGCTGCCTCGACCTCTCGCGGTCTATCGAAGCATCGCGTGGCGCAGGGCGTGCCCCCTTGCCGAAAGACGGAACCACGCCGTCCCGCGCCAGCCGTGCAAAGTTTCCGCAAGACCGATCCGCGCCAACTCATAGCTTGCGATCAGAAGATCATCGGACATTCCACCCACCTCCAAACCGACATCCTCGGCATACGGTCCCCCGCTGCCCAGTTGCAGGAGGGCCTGAATATGTCTCGGCATCAGTTCAGGAATTCGGACCGGCATCCCATCCATATGGCGTCGATCTTGACTCGCCAAACGGTGCAGGCCTGCGACAAGTTGGAACGAGTCCGAGAAGGCGATGTTCTGATCACTCTAGTCGCGCGTCGGAGGCTGTCTTGCGTCATCTCAGAGTGTTGATCGTCGAAGATGAGCCGCTGATCGCATTGGACCTGCAGGATATCCTTACCGATGCGGGACACACGGTGGTCGGAACAGCGGGCAGCATGAGCGAAGCGATGGCGTTGGCTCATGACCAACGTCCGTTCGATCTGGCCATCATGGATGTCGATCTCGCCGACAGTTTCGACGGCATCGAAACTGCCCAGCGGCTTCGGCAGGATTTCGCCGTCTCTTCGCTCTTTGTCAGCGGTCCGATTACCGCTGAACAGCGCGCGTTGGCGCTACGCTGGAATCCAATCGGTTTCATCCCGAAGCCCTTTCTGGAAGAGCAGATCATCTCCGCCTTAGACGCCATCCCAAGCTCATTAGAATGCCACTAATTTTACCGGGCGCTGTTTTGACCATCAGTCGGACCGGTTCCACGTGAGTGATCGAATTGGCTCGCAAATCGCTGGAATAAGCGGTATGCGCGCGCCCCAGCAGTCTGCTGTCGCTCGTTTCTCCGCATGGTCATCATCTCGTATGGCGTTCTCCAGCCCGTTCGGCCGTTTGCTCGTTAGAACTCTGCGATGCCCGGTTCCCCGTGTCGTCACCTATGTCGCGACGGCCGTTGCCGTGGCCATTGTGGCCACGTTTCGCGCTGCCTTCATCACCGACCTTCTGCCATACCTGTTCTTCATCCCGATCATCATCGCGAGTTCCCTGCTTGGGGGGCGCGGACCTGGTGTGTTGGCGACCTTGTTGTCCACAATTCCGGCTGCGTATGCCTTCTCCAAAGACAGCAACCCGTTTCACCTGACTTCGGCGCAGTGGTCAGCACAGGCCATGTTTGTCGTGGTCAATCTAGGAATTGTGGAGCTAGGCTCCGCACTCCGGCGAGCCGTTCTTGTATTCGACGACATGGTCGAAGGACGGCAACGGGCGCTGGCCCATTTGGCCCGCGAGGTTCAGCAGCGCAGCCAACTGGCCCGGATCGTTGAGAATAGTTCCGACTTCATCGGTTATGCGGACCTCGACGGTCGGGTCCAGTATGTCAACGAAGCCGGGCGTGATCTGGTCGGATTGGCAGGTGATCCCAACACCACGGTCATCGCCGACTACTTCGGCGTGGGGGAATGGGGTCGGATCGAAAGCGACGTGCTGCCTGAAGTCATCCGGAATGGGGCGTGGACCGGCGATGTTCACTTCCGACACTTTCAGACAGGGGCGATTTTGCCCGTTCGCTACAACGTCTTCAGCCTGCCCGATGCCGATGGGCGTCCCATAGGCTATGGCACCGTCACGGCGGATCTGCGCCGGGAACGAGCGGCAGAAGAACAGCGTCAGATCCTGGTTTCGGAGTTGGCGCATCGCCTGAAGAACACGCTGGCGGTCACTCAGTCCATCGCCACGCAGACGCTGCGGAGTGCGCCCGATCTTCAGACAGCGCGTCAAAGTCTGACCAAGCGCATTCAGACGTTGTCGCGTGCCCACGACATCCTTCTCGTCGGCAAGCGGGATGCGGGGTCTGTGGAAGCGATCATCCGAAGCGCCATCGAATTGCATGACCAAGAAGGTCAGATCACAGTCCTCGGCCCGGATCTATTCATCGGCCCCAAAGCCGCGCTGACGCTCGCGCTGATCATGCATGAACTGGCTACGAATGCCGTGAAGTATGGAGCCCTGTCCGTGCCGCATGGTCGGGTCGAGGTCTCGTGGGTCGTTGATGTCGCTTTAGATACAAAGCTTCCAACACTGACACTCAACTGGCGCGAGGTCGACGGCCCGCCAGCCAGCCCGCCGACTCGAAAAGGCTTTGGAACCCGTCTCATTGAAATGGGTTTGTCGGGCTCGACCGGAGGCTCGGTCGAACTCGATTACGCGGGCGATGGATTGAAGTGCCGGATCGTCGCGCCGCTGACCGAACTCCAGGCCGACGACGAAGCATGAGCAGTGCCTTTTTCGACGACCAGGAGAACCGCGTCGTTCTCCAGATTTGCCGGACGTCGCCCGGGTTCATCCCCATCGTCATCGGCGGCAAGCTGCACCCGGTTCGCGAGGGCATGATCGATCGATACCCCGTGTCCGCGAACCTCTCGGCCGAGGATGGTGCGCTGGGTCTCGAAGTGCTCGGTTGCAAGCTGACGCGCGACGGCAACGATCGGGTGGTCGTCCGCGAGCCGCTTCTGTTCCGAACCGACATCTGGCGCGACCGCGCCCGGCGCATCCAAGCTGTTATAAGCGACGATTGGGACGGTCGGCGAACCGACTTGTCGGACTATCTGCGCGCTCGCTCGAATGGTTGATAAGGCATCCACAGAATCGATACGGTTTAGGGCGTCTCGATAAAGGAGGCGTTAGCCCTCGCCATGTGACTTGGCGTCACGCAATGCGAAGGGCAGCTCTTATGCCGATGAACCTCGACTTGAACGCACTCGACGTGCCAGTGGTCATTTCGGACGTTGAGAACGGCATTGATTTCCGAGTGTTCGGCATCAATCAGGCGGCTGAGCGAGAGTTCGGCCTACCCAATTCGGACGTTGCCGGATGCCTATTCCGCGAGTGTTTTGATGCGCGCCTCGCCGCCTCGCTGACCGAACGCTACCGGGTCTGCGCCCGTACCGGCAAGGCTCAGCAGTTCGAGGAGTACATCGACTTGGCTAGTGGGCGGCGTTGGTTCCGCACCACGATCTCTCCCTTTCGCGATGCGTCGTCGGGCGCGGTCGTGCGCATAATGTCGGTGTCGCAGGACATCACCCTGATGAAACGGCTCCATGGCAAGTTGCAGGAGTTCGCCTATCAGGACCCTTTGACTGGGCTGGCGAACCGCCGTGGGTTCGATCAGGCGGTGGAGAACGCCTGCGACGAGGCTGTCTATACAGGTCATGGTTTCTCGCTGGCGGTTGTCGATCTCGATGAGTTGAAGGCAATCAACGACACGCATGGTCATCGAGTTGGCGATGCGGTCATCCGGTTCGTCGCAGAGACCCTCACCCGCTTCCTACGTCCGCGTGAGGTGGCCGCACGTGTTGGCGGCGATGAGTTCTATCTTCTCCTGAGGGAGCCGACCCGCGACGATCTCGACCGCCGTCTCGATCGTTTGCGCGAGATGGTCGATCAAGGCCTGCATACTCCGAGCCTCGACGCCCCTGTCACTCTGAGCGTCGGGGGTGCGTCCTGGCATCCCGGCGACGACGCGCACAATGTCTTATCCAACGCGGATGCTCAAATGTATGCGGAAAAAGGCATTCGCAGACTGGTGCGTTTCATCGATCAACGAATGTCGTCCGTAGCGGCTTAAGTTCGCATTTGATCGGGTTCATCGTTGCGGAAGCACTCAGTCGCGCTGATCGGCAGCCGGCTGGGCAACCCAGCCGTCGGTTGTGCGGCTTCTTTAACAACGAGAGCCTAAGCTCCTTCCACCGACAGGAAGAAGCGATGAAACCGACATACCCCTATCCAATGCCCGTTGATGAGGCGGAGCGGCTGGAAGCGTTGGAGACGCTGTCGATTTTCGACACACCGCCCGAGCGGACCTTCGATCGCATCGTGGCCATCACGAGCCGCATCTTTCAGGTGCCGATCGCTCTGGTTTCACTTGTCGGTCGCGACCGTCAGACCTTTAAGGCTCGTATTGGGCTGGCGGCGTGCGAAACAGGCCGGGATGTCTCATTTTGCGCTCACGCCATTATGGACGACGAAGTCTTCGTCGTGTTCGACGCCACCAACGACGAGCGATTCGCCGCAAATCCGTTGGTGACCGGCGAGCCGCATATCCGCTTCTATGCCGGCGCACCGTTGATCGACGAGAACGGATATCGTCTAGGTTCGCTGTGCATCATCGACCACAAGCCACGTGAAGAGTTCACAGCGAACGACCGCGAGATATTGAGCGGGCTTGCGGCATCCGTCGTCGAGCGGATGCAGGTGCGCAAGATCATCAACGAAAACGCGACCAACCAGATCCGCCTTGAGAACATCACAGCTGCCTCGCCTGACGCCATCGTAGCGGCAGACGGCGAGAACGTCATTCGCGCGTGGAATGCTGCAGCCGAGGTGATGTTCGGCTTTTCCGCCGCCGAGGCGATCGGACAATCGCTCGACATCATCATTCCCTCGACGCTTCGAGCCGCTCATCGACGCGGACTGGTTCGCTCGGTGGAGGGGGGCTCGTCCCGGCTGATGGGCGCTCCGATCACCCTGTCCGCGCTTCGTAGAGACGGGTCCGAATTTCCCATCGAGATTTCCCTGTCGCGATGGACGGAGCATGGCGAGCTGCGGTTCGGTTCGATCATTCGCGACATCACGGAGCGAAAGCGTGCCGAAGATAAGCTACGGCACGACGCTGAATACGACCACCTGACGGAGCTATTCAACCGCGCCAGCCTCGTTCGGCGGCTGGAAGAGGCCTATCGGGCCGACGAGGTGGTGAGCGTCCTGATGCTCGATCTCGACGGCTTTAAGGACGTCAACGACAATCTTGGTCACGCGGTCGGCGACGACGTGCTGCGTGTTGTGGCTCTTCGTCTCCAACGACATATCAACCCGAACTACATGGTGGCCCGACTCGGAGGCGACGAGTTCGTGGTTCTTATCCCGGGATGCGGCGACCCGCTGGTGGCGCACAAGCTTGCGAGCGAACTGATCACGCTAATTGAGGAGCCGATCGAACTCCAACAGGATGTGATTCATATCGGCGTCAGCATCGGTGTCGCGCTGCGGACGCAAGGCGGTTGCAGTGGTGAGGAACTTCTCGGCGACGCCGATCTCGCCCTCTACCAAGCCAAAGGTGATGGTCGCCACCTGGTGCGGATGTTCACGCCGGAGTTGAGACGCGCCACGGTCTCGAGGAGCTCGATCAGTTCCGGCTTGCGCCGGGCCTGGGAACAAGGCGAGTTCGAACTCTACTATCAGCCGCAAGTCCGTCTGGAGGACGGTATGCTGATGGGGGCCGAAGCTCTGATCCGCTGGAACCGCCCCAACCACGGCGTCGTCGCGCCGGCCGCGTTCATTTCCGTCTTGGAAACCAGCCTGCTTGCGGTTCCTGTTGGAGAATGGATCCTACGGCAAGCCTGTCGGCAGGCGGCCGCATGGCGGGCGTCCGGTCGCCCCGACTTCCGCATGGGCGTCAATCTCTTCGCCGCTCAGTTCAACACGAAGGACTTTACCGCCTCGGTACTCTCGGCTTTATCGGACCATGGACTGCCGCCATCGGCGCTCGAACTCGAAATCACCGAGAACATCATCCTTCGCCAAGAGCGGAAGATCATCGAACCGCTTCGACAGCTGCGAGAAACCGGCGTCGGTGTCGCGTTCGACGATTTTGGAACGGGCTTCGCCTCACTGAGCATGTTGAAGAACTATCCCGTGACCCGTCTGAAGATCGACCGTTCCTTCGTCAGCGATATCGAACTCAGCACAAGGGATCGAGCCATCGTCGAGTCGGTCATCAACATGGCGCGTGCCTTCGATCTCGACGTCATTGCCGAAGGCATCGAAACCGAGGGGCAAGCGAACGTTCTACGTTTGGAAGAATGCCAGGAAGGCCAGGGATACCTGTTCGGACGGCCGCTTCCCGTTTCAAAATTCGAAGTTTTGAATGAGACTGGCGGTTCCCCCAATCTCACTTCATTGTCGACGCATAGTGTGTCTGCATAGGCTAATCAGGATATTCGGTTTCGTTCGCGCTGGCGTACATCGCTTGCCCGATCCATTCGAGAAGGCGCGATGTGTGCTCGGGCCGGTTAACGCCCCAGTCATCATCCCGTCCTCCAATGGCAATATACGTTTCCAGCACTAGGTCGAACGCTTCGGTCGTCTCTGGACCCCATCTTCCGTCCGGACTGCCGTGATAGGTCCCATAGGATTTCAGCAACGCCTGGGCTTGCAGCAGCGTCGGGCCGCCGCGTGCCTGAAAATAGAGCCTGATGTTTTCTAGCTCTCGCTTCGTGTCGAGGCGTTGTGCATCAACCGTTGGCGACTTCAGTGGGGTGGAGGTATCCAGGGCATCAAGGCGCTGGGTCAGGCTGTCTTGGCCCCCAGGTGTCGGCGCGGTCATGCAGGGATCGTTCTTTGTGGCGTTGGCGCGTTCAACGAGCCCTTCCAGTTCCTCGATGGGAAGATGGGCCAGGCAAGGGTAGAGTTGACGAAGCTGGGCAACACGAGCCTGTGCGCTCGTCTCGACCGGTCCCCCGGCCGGTGATTGACCATGGTCCTGCGTGCGCTTGGCATCGCTTGCGTCGAGCGGTCGCCCGCCCTTTTCCAGACGATCCATTTCTTGCAACAACGCCGGATCGAAACCGACGACGGAAAGGGCTTGAGCAAGACCAAACCAGACGACACCGGCATGAACGTCACATGGGGTTCGGCTTGGGCTTGGCAGCGCCCCGATGAGGTTCTCATACCGCTGTTTACCGAGCGGCGCGCGCTGCTTGGCGACGGCCCATTCCCGAGGATAGGCCCCAGCGAGCGCAGCGTCGGCTTTTTCCAGGGCTGCCGGAACGACCTCGTCGTAGTAGCACGCCCCTTCGCTGGACGTGTGTGCCTCGATCGCGATCGCGATCGAGTCCATAGGGCTCTGCGCCTTTGCCCCGGCAGCCAAGGCCACCGTGCCTGACAATGTTGCGGTGAACACCCATTGCGCGTGACGACGCATCGTATCCTCCGATCAGATGCCGCGCAGGGCGGCGGCCTTCAGCTGGGCGAACTCGGCTTGGTCGATGTGGCCGGCGTCGAGGAGCTGGCGCAGGCGCTCGATTTGGTGCAGGGCATCGCCCGATGAAGGCGGCGCGGCTTGAGCGCGCCGGGTAGCCCCGGACATCAACGGCTCGACCCGCACACGACTGATGTCGTTGGCAAATAGGTTGAGGCCCGACTCGCCGCCCCGTGAACCGCCACCGTCGCCGGTCAGGTGAACGATGCGCAGCGCCCAAACGAGGGCGACGCACCAGCCGATGCCGGTGCCGCCGAGGCCGATGTTGACCGCCAGGATCAGCCAACGGTTCGGGTGCTCGCGGCGAAACGCGATGTAGCTGGGAATGAAGAAGAGGGTAAGGCCGACGATCCAAAGCCCAGCATAGACCCCGAAGATCAGAAGGTAGACGAGGCCTTCGCTCACCGGCCGGTCTCCGGGGCCATGAGCCGCGCTTTCATCGTATCGAACTCGGCCTGCGTCAGGGTGCCGTCAGCCCGCATGTCGGCGAGCTTCTCCAGCTGCGACACGAGGTCCTCAGCCATGGCAGGGCGCGGCGGGGCCGCCCGCAGGGGCCGGTCGGACTGCGGCCCGGGTGCATTGGTTAGGTGCGGCTCATAACGGCTGTTGGTCGCGGCCGTCCGCGCATGGTCCGGCACAGCTTCAAGGGTGGTGACCGGTTCCTGGCCGAACCGGTTCGGACCGGCGGTTCCCTTGAAGGCGGCAGGTATCAGCATCACCAACCCAACGACGGGAATGAGCCCGACCAGCGCCCACCAACCGCTGGCGTCGGTGTCATGCAGGCGTCGGGCGAGAACACAAAGGTAGGGAACGAGGTGCGCCAGCACGAACAGGAGGTAGAGGAAGCTTGGCCAGATCGACCTGGCCTGCCCCTATCAGGTGGTCCGGTTCAAATCTAATGCATGGTAGGTTTGGCGACCACGGTTGAGGTGGCCGGCGAAGCGGGTTGGGGTGGCGCAGCCGGCCATAGCGCGGCGGCAGGTGCC
>NZ_CAJCKW010000021.1 GCF_903970965.1 Aureimonas sp. ME7
CGGCACCTGCCGCCGCGCTATGGCCGGCTGCGCCACCCCAACCCGCTTCGCCGGCCACCTCAACCGTGGTCGCCAAACCTACCATGCATTAGATTTGAACCGGACCACCTGATAGGGGCAGGCCATACCGATAATCGCAACGTGGGAATTTCTAGATTTTCATATAACGGAAGTGAATTGACAGTCGATCAGCATTGCGCCCGAATGGGAGGCCATCGAAGCAACCTCAAAGTCATCGCTCTTGGGAGCCAACATGACCGTTGTCGAACGCGTAAAAAGCGGAAGCCCATACGAGGACCGCTTTAAATTCTCTCGCCTCGTCAAAGCAGGGAATTGGATCTACTCATCCAATACAGCCGGCCGCAATTACAAAACCCGCGAGATGCCCGAAGACCCTGTGGGCCAAGCGCATCAGGCTTTGGACAATCTGTCGGGCGCGCTAGCCGGCGTCGGGGCAAAACTCTCCGATACGGTTCGCTTTCACATCAGCGTCGCGAGCCCTGAGGATCTCGAACCCGTACTGGCGGTGATCGCAGAGCGGGTCCCGGAGAACGATCCAGCACACACAATCGCGATCGGACCTCAGCCTCATCCCGAAATGCGGCTGGAGTTGGCGATCACGGCTTTCGTCCGCGACCCCGAAACTCCCGATGTCGTCACCAAAGTCGAACTCTAGGTCGAACCTCCAGACATGACGGATGTCGTTATCATCGGATCGGGGATCAGTGGCGCGGCCACTGCCTACGAACTCGCCAAAGAGGGCTTGAGCGTCGTCCTGGTCGACCGCTTCGGCCCGGCAGCCATGGCGTCCGGCTGGACCCTGGCCGGCGTACGCCAGTCCGGCCGCCACATCGCCGAACTCCCCCTTGCCAAGGCGGCCGTCGAGATCTGGGAAACGCTCGGCGACGAACTGGACGCCTCCACGCATTACCGGCGAGGCGGAAATCTCAGGCTGGCGCGAAACGAGGAGGAGGTCGCGATCATCCGCGGCATCGTCGCCGAGCAGACGTCGTCAGGACTCCAGCTCGACTTTCTCCCCACGACCAGGGACGTGCGCGAGATTGCGCCCGCGCTGAGCGAGGATGTGCTCGCTGCATCGTTCTGCCCGACCGACGGCAGTGCCGATCCTTCCAGCACGGTTGCGGCGTTCGTCGCGGCTGCTGTGCGCCTGGGTGTCGAGACGCGGTTTGGAGAACGTGTTCTCGAAGTCGAGACGGAAGACGGGAAAGTCACGGGAGTGCGCACCGACAAGGGCAGCATTCCTACCCGAAAGGTCGTGGTCGCCGCAGGCATTTTCGGTAACGAACTCCTGCGTCCGCTCGGGATCGACGTTCCGTTGCAGATCCCGATGGTTACGGTCTTACGCTCGGCGCCCCTGGACGCCGTGCTGGAGCAGGTCATCGGCGTCGCCAACGCCGACTGCGCCGGTCGTCAGGAGTTCAACGGACGATTCCGTGTCACCAGCGGCCTCCAGGATTGGCACGGCGGCTTGCAGGAAACCCAGAAACCCGAGGGAACCCGACCCCGCGTCCTCCCGACCGGCCGTAGCATGGCGCAGGTCGTGGAATTGTTCGGACACGTGGTGCCGGCCTTCGCGCAGGCACAGATCGAGGAGTCCTGGGTCGGGCTCATCGACCTCACCCCCGACGCTCTGCCCGTGATCGACGCCGACGCAGGACCGGAAGGTCTCGTGGTCGCCATGGGGTTCTCGGGCCACGGCTTCTGCCTTGGTCCTATCACGGGTCGGCTGATTGCCGACTTGGTGCAGGAACGTCCGGCTCGGCTCCCGATCGAGCCCTTCCGGTATCAACGCTTCCACAACAGCCGATCCTTCGCTGAGGAGGCGACGCTGCACGGCTGATATCGCATTCGCCCTTCCCTTTTGCCGCCAGTTGGAGCCGAGGACGATGGTCAAGAAATGCATGAACCGCCTAGCAATGGGCACGGCGCTTCTCATGACGCTTGCGGCTCCCGTTGCTGCACAGACGCTGACGGTAGCCGTCCCAGGCAACGATCTCGGCACTCTCGACCCGCATCGTGCGAGCGCCACCCTCGATAAGACCGTAATTAACTGGATGTTCAACGGGTTGGTGCGCACCGCGCCCGGCCAGTTCCGTCTCGATACGATCGAGGGCGACATCGCCGAGAGTTGGACGAACTCCGAGGACGGGCTCGACTGGACCTTCGCTCTCCGCCGCGACGTGACATGCCACGGCGACAACAGCCCGCTGACGGCACGCGACGTGGTGTACTCGTTGAAGCGCGCCGCCTCGCCGGAGACTTCTTCATACTCGGGCGACTATTCGGCCTTCGAAACGATCGAGGCTGTAGACGACCACACGGTGCGCATCCACCTGTCACGTCCGCTTCCCAGCGTTCTCGGGCTCCTCGTTCCCTTCAACGGCGGCGCCATCATCTGCGAAGCCGCGGGTACGAGACTCGGTGAGGGTTTCGGCCGCAATCCGGTCGGAACCGGCCCGTTCGAGTTTGCCGAACACCAAGCCCAGCAGTTCGTCCGTCTGGTAGCGAACGAGGATTATTTCCGAGGAAGCCCTCACATCAAGGAGATGGTCTACCGTTACATCTCCTCGGACTCCAGCCGTGACCTCGCCTACCAGTCCGGCGAAGTGGATATGATGAATGGGCGGTTCGAAGAGTCCTGGGTTACCAGGACGAGCGCTCTGCCCGATACGACGGTCGATGTCATCGGACCGAACGAACTCCATCAGCTCCATCTCAACATCACTCAGCCGCCGCTCGATGATATTCGGGTGCGGCAGGCCATTGCCCTTGCAGTGGACCGGAGCGGCATCGTCGCCTTTCGCGGCCCGTCGCTGACGATCCCGGCCACATCGGTGATTCCGTCGGGCTACCTTGGCTACGAAGCGCAGCCGCTTCCCGAGCGTGACGTCGAGCGCGCGAAGGCGCTCCTTGCCGAGGCCGGCCATCCCGACGGGATTGAGTTGCGAGCGGTCCAGACGACCTTGCCTGCCATGCTCACGACGATGGAGGTGGTGCAGGCCCAACTTGCCGAAGCCGGCATCCGGTTGAACTTCAGCCTTGTCGACCACCCGACCTTCCATGAACAGATCCGCCAGGATCTTTCGCAGGTCGTCTACTACGGCGCTGCACGCCTGCCCGTTGCAGATATCTTCCTCACCCAATTCTTCGATTCCGACAGCATCGTTCAGAAGCCGAAGGCGGTGACGAATTTCTCCCATTGTGATGTCGCGGACCAGGAACTCCGCGAGGCTCGCAACGAGGCCGACCCGGAAAAGCGCTTGAAACTCTGGGCGACGGCTCAGCGCAAGATCGTTGAGGCCGTCTGCGCGGTTCCGCTCTACGAGATGGGTCAACCCTGGGCTTGGAACAGCCGCGTGACCTTCGCAGTCCCTCAGGAAGGCTCACTGAACCTTTCGCCGTCGCTGGATGAAACCACGCGCCTGGCGGATTGATGATCGGCTTCGTCCTCCGCAGACTCGGCTTCGCTGCGATCACGCTCGCCGCCGTCCTGACGCTGGTGTTCTTCGTGGTGCGGGTGCTGCCAGGTGATCCGACACTTGTCATCCTTGGGGATCAGGCGAGCACCCAAGCCATCACGCTTCTGCGCGAGCGCCTGGGTCTCGATCAGCCCGTCTGGATGCAGTACCTCACCTTCATCGGAGGAGTCGCAGGCGGAAATTTGGGTACGTCGCTGGTATCAGGGCGACCAGTGCTTCAGGAGGTGCTCAACGTCCTCCCGCATACCTTGCAGCTTACGGCGCTCGCCCTGATCATGGGCGTCGCCCTCGGCCTTCCCGCGGGGGTGTGGGCTGCAGCCAACCGCAACCGTATTCCGGACTACGTCACCCGGGTCGTCTCGCTCCTTGGCTTGTCGGCTCCAGCCTTCGTATCCGGGATTGTTCTTCTCCTCGTGTTCGCCATCATGCTTCGATGGTTTCCGGTGATCAGCGGCGGACGCGGCGCGACCCTTCTGGATCGCGGACGAGACATCTTCCTGCCAGCCCTGAACCTCGCCCTCATCATGGCTGCCTACGTCACGCGCGTGACGCGCTCATCCATGCTCGAGGTGCTGAGCCAAGATTACGTACGCACGGCGATGGCTAAGGGAGCCTCGAACACGGCGGTGATCTGGCGGCATGCCCTGCGCAACTGCCTGATCCCGGTCGTCACGGTCGTAGGCCTTTATCTCGGCATTCTGATCGGAAACTCCGTTCTCACGGAGATCGTCTTCAATCGGCCAGGTCTTGGCCGCCTCATCGTGGGAGCGCTCAATCAGCGCGACTATGCGATGCTGCAGGGCCTGATGGTGATCTACACCCTGATCGTCGTCCTCGTGAACCTGGCGACCGACCTCGTCTACGGCCTGATCGATCCGAGGGTGCAGTACCGATGACACAGACTGATCTTCCCCAGCGGATCGGCGGAAGGCGTGAATTCGCGGCGCTCGTCTCCAACGCTTTGCGCTTCTGCGGCCGTACGCTCGTCAGCAGTCCGACGACGATGGTCGGAGCCGTCCTGTTCGGGCTGATCGTCGTGCTCGCAGTCGCCGCGCCGTGGATCGCGCCCTACGATCCGATCGCGCAGAGCATCGTGCGACGCCTCCAGGGCCCGAGCTGGCAGCATTGGCTCGGTACCGACGCCTACGGACGCGACATCCTTTCCCGCCTCCTGTTCGGCGCCCGCTACTCGCTGACGATCGGCATCCTGTCCATCCTGGCCGCCGTCGTGATCGGGACGCTGATCGGTCTGCTGGCCGGTTATTTCGGCGGACGGACGGATATCGTCGTCATGCAGATGATGGACGTGGTGCTCGCCTTTCCGGCTCTGATCCTCGGCCTGATGCTGGTCGCGATCCTCGGAGCCAGCGTCCTCAACATCATCGCGGCGATCGCCTTCACCGCGATCCCCGCGTTCGCGCGCATCGCCCGCGCTCCGGTCATGGCGTTGCGGGAGCGGGAATTCATCCAGGCCGGACGCGCCCTCGGCTACTCCGACGCACGGCTCATCTTCCGGCACATCATGCCCAACATCGTGCCCGAGATCGTCGTGATGGCGTCGCTCTGGATGGCGACGGCGGTGCGCACCGAGGCGTCGCTCGCCTTTATCGGCCTCGGCATCGCCCCGCCCACCCCTACCTGGGGCGGCATGGTGCGCGAAGGCTTCGAGAACATCCTCGACAGTTATGCCGTCGCGCTGTTTCCGAGCCTGGCCGTCCTGATCCTGGTCCTGGCGCTGAATCTCGTCGGCGACGGTCTGCGTGACGCGATCGATCCCAAGCTGGGGCGCAGCACATGAGCGGTGGCGAACTGGCCCTACAGGTCGAGGACCTCTGCGTATCGTTCGGACGGGCCGAGGTGGTGCGGGGCGTTTCCTTCGCCGTTCGGGCCGGCCGGACCCTCGCGGTGGTCGGCGAGTCCGGGTCGGGCAAGAGCGTCACGGCTCTTTCGATCATGCGTCTCCTGCCGCCTTCCGCTCGCGTGACGGGACGGATCGTCGTTGACGGGACGGACATGCTGACTCTTTCGCCCCATGAGGTGAGGCGAGCACGCGGCAAGTTGGCCGGCATGATCTTCCAGGAACCCATGACCAGCTTGAACCCGGTGATGCGGGTCGGCGATCAGGTGGCGGAGGCCCTTCGTTACCATACCAACCTGACACGGGCCGAGGCGAGCGCGGAAGCGTTGCGCCTATTCGATCGCGTCCGCATCCCGGACGCGCGTCGACGCTACGGCGAGTATCCGCACACGTTCAGCGGCGGCATGCGTCAACGCGTGATGATTGCGATGGCACTGGCCTGCCGGCCACGCCTGCTGATTGCCGACGAGCCGACAACAGCGCTCGATGTGACGATCCAGGCGGAGATCCTGGGTCTTCTGGCTGAACTTCAGCGGGAAACCGGAGCGGGGGTGCTGTTCATCACCCACGACATGGGCGTCGTCGCGGAGATCGCCGACGATATCCTCGTGATGCGCCACGGCGACGCGATCGAGGCCGGGAGCGCCGAGCAGATCTTCGCCGAGCCTCGCGAACGGTACACCCGAGATCTCCTCGACGCCGTACCTCGCCTGGGTACGATGGCTAGCGTCGAGGGTCCCCGCCGCTTCCGGGAGCGTGCTACGAGCCTCTCCGTTCCCCCCGCGGAACCGAAGGTGGCAGAGCGGGCCGGTCGACCGCTCCTCGAGGTCCGGGACCTCATAACCCGCTTCCCCGTGAAGGGTGGGCTTCTCGGTCGCCATATCGGCAACGTCCATGCGGTGGACGGGGTATCGTTCACGCTCGGGCGCGGCGAGACACTAGCGCTGGTGGGCGAGTCGGGTTGCGGCAAGTCTACTACGGGACGCTCGATCCTGCGGCTCGTCGAGCCCGAGGGCGGAGGCGTCCGCTTCGAGGATGCCGACGTACTCGCCAGCCAAGGGCAAGAGCTGCGACGCATCCGCCGTAGCATCCAAATGATCTTTCAGGATCCGTACGGCTCGCTCAATCCGCGACAGACCGTGGGCTCGGCGATCGCCGAGCCCATCCACGTCCATGGCATCGCGGCCCGCAGCGAGGTCGAGGATCGCGTGGCCGCGCTCCTGCGCCGCGTCGAACTCGATCCGGCCCTGGCTTCCAGGTTTCCGCACGAGTTCTCGGGCGGCCAACGCCAGCGCATCTGCATCGCCCGTGCCCTCGCGCTCGACCCGCAGCTGGTCATCGCGGATGAGGCCGTGTCGGCACTGGACGTCTCGATCAAGGCTCAGGTCACCGACCTCCTCCTCGACCTGCAGGAGGATTTCGGCTTGTCTTACCTCTTCGTCAGCCACGACCTGGCGGTCGTGGAAAGGGTGAGCCATCGAATCGCGGTGATGCGGCTTGGGCGCATCGTGGAGATCGGGCCGCGCGGAGCGGTCATCGGAGACCCACAGCACCCTTACACGCGCAGCCTCTTGGCCGCCGTGCCGGTAGCGGATCCGCGCCGACGCCGCCCGCGGGTCGCCGGCAGCACCGACGAGATGAAGAGCCCGATCCGCCCCCTGGGCTTCATGCCGCCCACGCCCCGGTACCGCGAGGTGGGACGCGATCACCTCGTCCTAGAGGAGGAGTAGGTTCGGGGTCGCTCTTTCCGTCAGCCGTGCAGTTCCACAGGCGTGGAATGACCGCGATGCGAGTTGAAGCGTGAGAGCCGGAAAGGATCGATCGGCAGTTCGGTCGCGCGCCCTTCCGCCAAATCCGCTAGGATCTGACCAGTGACAGGACCGAGGCAGAAGCCATGTCCGGAGAAGCCGGTGGCTAGCACCAGTCCGCCGGCCTCCGGCAAGACGTCGATCACCGGCAACGCATCGACCGTCTGATCGATCAACCCGCACCAGACTTTATCGACACGCACGTTCGCCATCATTGGAACGAGGCTGCGCACGCTCTCCAGAATGCGCAGCACGCTGTCGGTGGTCGGCCGGACCTGCGGGCGTGGATCGTACTGCGCCTGTCCGTCCCAGGTTTCGTGACCGCCACCGAAACGGAACTCTCCGCCGACCTCTTGGCGAAGGGTCGTGTCGCCGTTCGCGACGCCGATCACGGGCAGCGGCTCGCCCGGGGTAGAAACAGATCGGAGCATCGTCGCGCTCATAACCTCGAACGGTACACGCAGGTCGAAGGGCGCAATCAGCTCGTTGCCGTGGACACCGGTCGCAAGCACGACCTGCGATACGTCGTATCGCCCAGCCGACGTTCGCACGCTTTTGCTTCCTCCGGCGCGAACCTCAATCCCTTCGACACGCTCGCCGAACCGCGTCACAACTCCATGTCGCTCGCCCGCTGCCACGAAGGCGCCGACCGTCGCCGAAGGATCGGCATGGCCATCGCTCGGGCAGAAACTCGCGGCCAGCACACGTTCCGAAACGACCGGCACTGCGTCGCGCACAGCGGCTCCTTCTAGGAGCTTCATCTCAAGACCAGCTTCTTCGTGCTCGGCAACAACGGCTCTGATACGTTGGACCTCGCCCTCGTCGCGAGCGCAGCGCAGGTTGCCGACCTGCCGATAGTGCGTTGAGCCGTCGAGCCGCTCGGCGAGGTCCTGCCAAAGCTCGACCGCGCGCTTTGCCAGTGGCACCTCGGCTAGGTGACGGCCCGACTGCCTCACGCCGGCCAGGGTCCACCCGGACGCCATGGCTGCGGGGCCGTATTGATCGATCAAGACGACCTTATGTCCGCGCAACGCCAATTCGTAAGCTGTTGCGGATCCACTGATGCCGGCCCCCACCACTGCAACATCGAAGCCCATTGTCATTCCCCGATCGCCGATCTCCTACCCTAGACTGGTCCGGTAATGCGCTTTTGACAAAGCATCCTGTGCCGATAAAAGGTATATCGACAATTTTTCGTGCGGAGGTGAACTTTGGCGACGGAAAGTTCCAGCACGACCGAAAGAGCAGCAGAGATCCTCATCCACCTCGGGGCTGCTGGAAGCGAAGGGCTTTCCCTGCAAGCTCTGTCGCAGCATCTGGGCGGAGCAAAATCCGCTGTCCGTCGAGGCTTGATCGCCCTGTCGAAGAGCGGCTTTGTCGAGAACGCTGGACGATATGGGCATTACCGACTTGGGCCGGCGATCTTCGGCCTGGCCAACCGTCCTTCCTCAACGATCGAACTCGTCCGGCGATACCGACCGGCACTGGCCGAGGTTGCAGCAGTCACGCAGCAGGCAAGCTATCTGATGGTCCGCGCAGGCTTCGACGCCATCTGCGTCGACATGCATGAAGGCACCGCCTTCGTACAAACTTTAACAGGGGGTATCGGGGGCCGTGTTCCGCTAGGCATAGGGCCTGGCTCAATCAGTCTCCTGACTCTCCTCGACACCCGTTTGGCAAGCAGCACGATCGACCACAACGCTACTAGGTTCAGGCGGTACAACGGAGCAGACACAGCAAAGGTGCGTCAGACTTTGGAGCGGGCGCGCATGCTGGGATACAGCTACGACATCGGGGAAACCTTCCCCGATGCGGGAGGTGTTGGTGTTCCGGTTGTAGCAAGCTGGGGAAAGACCGCAGCTGCCGTTTCCATCGCCATTCCCGCTTCGCTTCTGACCCCAAAACGTGCGGCCGAGATCGCTACCGAGATCCGGACGGCCATTTCTGCCTGCCCATCGGCCTGATCGTCTTAAGCAGGCTATGCAAGCTGATCGGCCGACTGTGCAGTCCGCGGACTCAACGCACTGTTCCGGATGCGATGGGTATGAAGTTTAAGGGTTACTGGGGAGTTAGCGAAACCCCGATCGTAGCGGGCACCCCGCAGTTGGTTCAGCTTCTCTGTCATTAACCGCAGCCCGCCCGGAAAACGGGATTCGCTTCACCAATTCAGTTCGAAACAACGTTACTTCAGCCGATAGCGCTCCAATGCGGTCAACCGGACCTTCGGTGGGAGTCGATCATAGGAGGAGATGCCGCATGGCACGCTCTCGGGCCATGATCGGTTCCAAGCGGCCGACACCGTGCTTTAACTGGCGGGGAGCTTTCTCACTCGACACGTCGAAGCGGGTGAAGCGCAGGCTTGATCAAGAGATCACATATTTAAGCTATAACACAAAGGTTCGCTTTGACTAAACCCCGTCACCTTCGATGCTTACTATACTAAGCGCGGCGTCCCTCAAAGCGCAGTCGTATCAGTGCCACCAAACGAATGGCAGCTTTTGGTATGGACCAGGGCGATCTTGAGCGGCCGGCATGGGCGCATACCAGCCGTAGCCCGTCCAGCGGCGCTTCAACATCTCGTCCCTACGGTTTTTTGGTAAGCGATCTCAATGACATACGTGTTCGCAGTTTTGTTCTGACCGGCGCGCCAAAATTCGACCACTCCGGTACAGATCTGCGAACCAACTAAACCGGCGACCACCAAACGATGGGTTAGCTGAAACGGTGGAAAGCAATTTCGCGCTCGCGAGCATCTTGAGGGTGGGGTTGCGTGCTGTTGTTGTCGGCGCCGGGTCGACGACCGGTCACGTTGAGGCGTTTGGCGACGTGTGAGGCGGGCCGAACGGTTCGTCGAGATAGCCAGCATAGAACCTGCGGACATGAGGGAGCACCTGCGCTGAAAGCGTTCGGCGCTCGATCTCCTGCACCGTCAGAGGTTGTCCCATTCGTTCCGCGATTTCGGTGAGGGTCTGCGGCCGATCGAGGCGGGTGAACCTGCCATCCTCGTAGATGACTTCGCCCGCGACCATGACTGCCACGACGCAGTCACGGCGCGCCCGATGGACGAGGATATCGGTGAGCGCGAGGTCGGGGCTTTGATAGGGATAGGTCAGGCGGTCCCAATCGAGAAGCACGATATCGGCCGCCGCACCTTCACGCAGATGACCGATGCGTTCGGCAAAGGGGGTCGTTCCCGCGCCGTGTTCCGTCGCCATGCGCAGGATTTCCGCGGGCTTCGGATACGGGCTGTCGATGCCCGGCTCGCGATGGACGTGAAGCGCGAGGCGCATCTCCTGAAGCATGTCGCGGTCGTCGTTGATGCCTGCTTCATCAATGCCGAGCGCCACTGGGATGTCCTTGGCAGTGAAACGATTGAGGGGCGCGATCCCGCTCTTCAGCCGGAAATTGGACGAGCAGTTGTGGCAGATCCGTGTGCCGGTATGCGCGCAAAGCTCGATGTCGGCCTCGGTCATCCACACGCCGTGCCCAAGCGTGACGTGCGAGCCGGTCAGTCCGAACCGATGAATGTAGTCGAGCGCCGAACCCCCGGTCCGCTTGCGGGCATAAGCCCGCTGATACGGCGTTTCGAGAAGATGGATGTGGAGCGGTGCGCCCGTCTCCGTGGCCATCTCGGCGGCGCTCGCCAGCGCCGCGTCCGAAAGCCAGTGTAGGTTCGACGGCGCGATCTGGATCGCGATGCGCTCCTCCCCCGCATGGCGGCGGCGCAGGGCATGGAACACCTCGATCTGTTCATGGAGAGGCATCGCGAAGCGGTGGAAATGGGCCGCCATGGCGGGGCGAAGCTCGGGGGGCAGCCGTTCCAGAAAGGCTTCGTCGGCCTCGTAGACGAGGCGGTTCTGATCGCGCAGCGCGAACGAATAGGACGCGCGCATGCCGATCTCGCGATAGGCGTCGATCACCTCTCCGGCCGTAGCGAGAACCGCCTCTGGGCCTCCCGGCGCGCGGGAATGAAGATGCTGTACGGTCGTGACGCCGGACGCGACCATCTCGAAGGCCGAGTAGAGCGTGTCGAGCCTCGGCGGGACGTCGCGTAGCGCGAGGCGGCTGGCGAACCAAAGTTCCAGCGCGTGGTCGGGCGATCCGAGTTGCAGCGGCGTCAGTCCGACATGGTGATGGGCATTCACCAGACCCGGAATGACGACCCGGCCGCGCCCGCCGATCCGGGCGGCCCCTGGATGAGACCGGCGAAGCGTGCCGATCTCCCCGATCTCGCGAACCACGCCGTTTTTGATCAGGAGAGCCCCGCCCTCGACGAGTTCCGGCGCGCCATCCTTTGCGAACCCCAGAAGGATGTGGTCGGCTTCGATCAGCGTCGTCATCGGGAAACCTCCGGGATCAGGCGAGAGAGGACGAGACGGACCGCGGCGGGCACCGGCTCAACGATCTCGGCTCCGATCCGACCGTTCAGGGCCCGTGCCGCCTCCGCGAGCGGGCCACCACCGATCACGACGGCTTCGGCTCCCGCCCGGACGCCCTCGCGGCAGGCTTCCGCAAGGGCCTCGACGAGACGCGCGGGGTCGCGCATCAGATCGATGGGGTTGCCGGGTGTGAGGAAGGTGCCGAGGAACGCCTCGCCGACGCCATAGCGCCGAGCGGCTTGCGCGATCGCGCCGGCGAGTTCGGGCGTCGTGGTCGCGACGGCGAACCGCCTCGCGCCCCGCACTGCTTCCGTCATGCCCGCTTCCGCAATTCCGGTGACGGGCATGGCGAGACGGGCGCGAAGGGCTTTGAGCCCGGGGTCACCGAAAGCGGCAACGATCACGCCGTCGAAGTTTTCGAGCCGATCACCAAGGGCGACGACCGCGTCCGCCGCCTGTGCGAGGCCAAGCTCGTCGATGATGAGGGAGGGGCCAAAGGGCGCGGTGAAACCCTCGAGCTCGAGCTCGGGTCGCGTCCGGCGGGCGATGCAGAGCATCGCTTCGGTGGTGGCCACGCTGGTGTTCGGGTTGACGAGGGCGATGCGCGTCATGGGCAGGCGTCCAAAAAGGCGCGGGCGATGTCGCCGCGTCGCGCGATCCAGAGGCGGCCCTCGCGCCGCCCGAGTTCGTCGAGGATCGCCTGAAACGCCTTGAAGCGCGCCGGTCGGCCGATGATGCGCAGGTGGAAGCCGATGTTCAGAAGTCGGGCCTGCACGCGTTCGGCCTCGGCCTCCAGAACGTCGAGCGCGTCGCGGACGTAGTCCACCATCTCGCCGGCGCGCACGAAGCCGTTCGGGTGGAAGAACTTCATGTCGTTGGTGTCGAGCGCGTAGGGCACGACAAGGAGCCCGCTCGCCGGATCGCGATAGGGCAGGTCGTCGTCGAAGCCGTTCGACGTGTAGAGGTAGCCGCGCTCAGCCAAGAGCTGGCGCGTCCAGGGACTCTCCGCACCCCGGCAGAAGAAGCCGACCGGCCGTTCGCCCGTCGCGCGTTCGATCGCGGCCGTCGACCGGTCGAGATCGGCCGCCTCGGCCTGCCGGTCCGCATAGTCGGCATGCGGGCGCCAGCGCCAGCCGTGGCAGGCGGCCTCGTGCCCGCGCTCGGCCAGCATGCGCGCTAGGTGCGGCGACCGCTCGGCCGCCCGGCCGCAGAAGAAGATCGTGGCGGGCATCCGCGCGCGCTCCAGCGCATCGGCAATCCGCCAGATGCCAGCGCGCAGGCCATAGGCGAAGATCTGCTCCTGACCCGGATCGGGGCGCCCCGGCTCGACGACGGATACGACCTCGCCGATCGCCTCCGAGCGCGGATCGCCGTCGCCGACCTGCATCTCCGCGCCTTCCTCGAAGTTCACCACCAGCGACACCGCCAGCCGAGCGCCGTTCGGCCAGCGGATGTCCGGCCAGCGTCCGCCATAGCCGAGGAGATCGCGGCTCATGGCGCGAAGCCTTCCGGCGTCGGTTTCGCCGTCCATGGCCGAAGGCCGAGCCCCGCGCGCCAATGACGGGCGATCTCCTCGCGCCGCGCGAACCAGACGCCCTCGTGTGCCATCGCATGATCCAGAAAGGCCTCGAGCCCACCGATGCGGGCGGGTCGACCGATGATGCGCAGATGAAGCCCGATCGAGAGCATGCGCGGCGCCTCGGCGCCTTCGGCATAAAGCCGGTCGAAGGCCGCGCGGCAGTAGCGCGTGAAATCCTCGGCGAAGGTGAAGCCGCCACGATTGAAGAAGCGCATGTCGTTGGTGTCGAAGGCATAGGGCAGGACGACATGCGCCCGGTCACCCGCGCTCGCCATATAGGGGAGATCGTCGTTGTAGGCGTTGGAATCGTAGAGGAAGCCGCCGTGCTCGACGAGGAGCGCGCGGGTGCGCTCGCTGGTGGCCGAGCGGGTGTGCCAGCCGACGGGAGGCGTTCCGGCCGCCTCCCCGATCGCGGCGACGGCGCGGACGATGGCGCGGCGTTCCTCGTCCTCCGCCATGTGGACGTGGCGCTCCCAGCGCCATCCGTGGGCCGCGACCTCGTGCCCATCGGCGACCGCCTCCTCGGCGATCCAGGGAGACAGGGCGAGCGCTCGGCCGTTAGCGTTCAGCGTGGCGGCGAGCCCGCGCTCGGCGAGGACCTTGCGGATGCGCGGCCATCCGGCGCGCGTGCCATATTCGAAATGGCTCTCCATGCAGAGGTCGCGCGCGCCCTCGACCCCCTCCACCGCCTCGTAGATCGTCTCGTTGCGCTCGTCGCCCATGCCGAGAGAGAGCTCGGCTCCCTCCTCCACATTGACGACGATCGATACGGCGAGCCGGGCGTCGCCCGGCCAACGGATCGCGGGCGGGCGGCCGCGATAGCCGGCGAAGTCGCGATCGGCGGCGCTCATGCGCCGTGCGCCGCGTCGACGAGGCGCCGCGCCTTCTCGGTGTCCCAGTGGAGGAGATCGGCGGGCCCCGCGCCCCGTCGCATGAGGTCCGTCGAGACGATGGCGCCGTCCGCGACGGCCAGCGTCTCGGCGATGTTCTCGCTCGTCACGCTGCCGCCGAGAAGGATCGGTCGCACGACGCCGGCGGCCTTGGCGGCTCGGATGCGTGCGAGACTTTCGGAAAAGGTCGCGCCGGTGATGACGAGCCCGTCCGCGCCGAACTTCACCGCCCCCTTGGCCGCCTCTTCGGGGCTGACATCGATCAGCGGCACGCAGGTCCGGTCGAACACGTCGGCGAGGATCGCGATGTCGTCGCGCCTTATCTGGTGGCGATATGTGCGTGCCTCCACCGCCAGCGGCTCGCGCGTGCCTTCCATCGTCATCGCCGCGCCGACGAAGATCTTGAGACGCACGAAGTCGGCGCCGCTGGCATGGGCGATGGCGAGCGGTGCGACGGCGTCGTGTGCCTGGACGATGATGCCGAGCGAGAGTTCCGGGTTCTCCCGTTTCATCGTACGCCCGAGCGCGGCGGTGACGGCGATCGTCTCGGCGGTCGCGGGTCCCTTCTGGCGCGTCTGGTCCTGCAGCATGATGCGGTGAATTCCGGCGTCGAGGAAGACCCGCGTGTTGGCGAGGACATAGTCCTCGAGGAAAGCCGTGGACGTGTCGCGCCGCACCGAGAGGTCGGGAAGGTGGAGCGCGGCGATGATGAAGGGATCGGCGGCATCGGCGGCCGGAAAGAAGCTCATGCAGGATCCAGTCGGGCAAGCGGCGCCCGCAGGCGCCCGGAAAGTCGGGGGTCGAGCCTCTCGACCAAGGTGAGGAGACGCGCGCGCGCGGCGTCGCACGACGTTTCGGCCAGGTGGAACGGTCCGAAGGCTTCGACGGCGAAGGAGGCCGACACGGTCCCGAGGCACGCGGCGAGGATCGGATCACCGGTCAGAACCAGTCCGGCGAGAACGCCGCCGCAGAACGCGTCGCCTGCCCCTGTCGGATCGATCGCGGGCACCCGTACGGCCGGGACGGCGACGGGTCGGCCGTCCGGCTCCTGAACCAACGACCCTTGCGCGCCGAGCTTGGCGATCAGGAGCGCCGGACCAAGGGCGCTCAAGGTTTGAAGCGCAGCGGCCGGCGCCACGGTCGGGACCAGTTCGGCCAGTTCCTTCTCGCTTGGAAGGAAGCATCCGAGGCGGTTCAGGAGACCAGCCACATCATGGCGAAGGTCCGCCGCGTTAGAGCCGGGATCGAGCGTGACGATGCGGCCTTCGCTCGCGAGGCCGTCCGCCATCACGCGCTGCTCGGCGACGGGATTGGCGGCGAGATGGACGCCCCGTGCGCCGAGCCAGCCGTCGGGGACGTCGGCAAGGCGCACCGGATGGCGCCGGCGAAACGCGGCGAAGGTCGTGCCGCCGCTCGAACGCGCCGCCAGGACCCGTTCCAGATCGGCGACCGCGTCCGGCGTCAGCCGCGTGCCGGTGGGGGCAGGAAGGGGGTCGGCGAGCGGCGCGTGGAGATGATCGCGGCGGCTTCCGTCGGGGCGATAGAAGAACCACTCGCCTTCCTCCACCGTCTCGGCCTCGTGGCGGACGCCGACCAGATCGATCCCAGCGGCCGACAGGCGTCCGAGATGCGCTGGCGGGTAGTTTGCCGGCACGCGGCCGACGATCCCGACGTCGTCCAGCCAGAGCCGCGCACCGGCGGCGGAGTAGACGGCGTTGCCGCCCATCGTCAGGGGGCCGAGGGTGCCGTCGGCGGCCACAACCGTGTCGAGGATGATGCCGCCGGCCGCGAAGACTCGCACCATCGACGATCAGACCGCAGCGCGCGCGGGCGCGCCAAGGCCGCGCGCGGCCCGGGCCAGCGCGAAATGGTAGGCGAAGAGCTGCAGCGGGAGGATCGAGAGCATCGGGGCCAAAGCCGCGGAGGTTCTTGGCAACCGGATGGTCTCGGCCGCACGCGCCTCGATCTCGAGCGCGGGCTCCGACAGGATGGCGAGGAGCGGGCCGCCCGCGTGTTCGGCGACGAGCGCCGTGTCGAGCGCGCGCTCGAGGCTCGCCAGATCGCTCGCCACGACGACGATCGGGTCGCCCGCCTTCTGCGAGCGATAATGGTGGTACTCCTCCAACGGCAGAGCGAAGGCATGGATGGGAGACAGCTCGCGCAGCTTCGCCGCGCCGATCGAGGCGGCGGCTAGGTTGGGGCCGAGACCCGTGAAGAGCACGAGGTCACGGTCCGCCCAGCGTTCGGCGATCGCGGCGACCGGCGCTTCCAGCTCTGGCGAGATGCGCTCGATGAGGTCGGGCAGAGCGGCAAGTTCCGCGCACAGCCCTTCCGCCCCCTCCCCGTTGCCGGCCACCGCCGCGCCCAATGCCACGAGCAGCGCCATCGTGGCGTTGGTGGATTGCGTCGGCCAGCCCTTGCGTGTCGCATGCACCATCAGCGCCGCGTCGAACTGCGAGAGGATCGGGCTCCCTTTCGTGTTCGAGATCCCGAGGCAGAACGCGCCGTGCTCGTGCGCCGCCCGGAGCGCCGCCATCACCGCCGGCGTGTTGCCGCCCGACGAGATCCCGACGCAGAGCGTCCCCGCTCCTCCGATCTTGGCGCCATACGACGCAAAATCGAGGGCCTGCGCCCCCTCGACGGGCAGACCCGTAAGGGCTTCCAGGGCATGGCGCATCGCGACCCCGGCGAACCACGAGTCGCCGCAGCCGGCGATGACGATCCGGGCGAAGGTGCGTCCGGCAAAGATGTCGGCGAGGGCCGCAAGCGGCTCTTTCGCCGCAGCGAGGGTCTCGCGGATCGCCGCGCCTTGGCCGGTGAACTCGGCGCGCGTTCGCTCGACGCGGGCGAGGCGCGCCGGATCATGCGGCGTGTCGCGGGAGGGCTCGGCGACGAGGCTCTTCAGGCGGTCGGTGAAGTCGGTCATCAAGATTTCTTCGGTTCGAAGGGGATGTCAGCGGCCGAGGCGATCGAGGCCGACGGCCTTGGCGATCACCAGCATGACGAGGAAGGACAGGCCGATCTCGAGGGCCGAGATCGCGGCGATGATCGGCGAGGAGTCGAACTGGACGAGATAGTAGAGCTCCACCGGCAACGGCCGGGCACGCACGTCCGACGTGAACAGGGAGACGGTGACGTTGTCGAAGGCCTCGATGAAGGTGAAGGCGCCGGCCGCGAAAGCGGCCGGTGCAATCTGCGGGAGCGTCACGCGGCGGAAGGTCGTGAGCTTTCCCGCGCCCAGGTTGGCGCTCGCCTCGTCGAGAAGGGGATCGAGGCCGGCGAGCCGCGCCATCACGATTCGCACCACGAAGGGCAGGCAGAAGACCGACAGCGACAGGACAAGCATCAGGTCCGAAGCGCGGAAGGCGATGTAGGCGCCGAAGAACAGCGAGGCGATGCCGATCACCATGCCCGGCATCATCTGCGGCGACAGAAGGAACGCGTTGAGCCCGGCCTTTCCGATGAAGCGGCCGCGCACGCTGGCGAAGGCCGCCGGCACACCGAGCGCGAGGCAGATCAGCATCACGATCACCGAAATCCGCAGCGAGACCCAGACGGAATCGATGAGCTGCTGGTTCTGGAACACGGCGCCGTACCAGCGCCACGAGAAGCCCGACGGCGGGAAGGCAATGTAGGCGCGCGGCTCGAACGAGATCGCGATCACGATGAGGCTCGGCGCCACGAGAAGGAGGACCGAGAAGGCGGTGAGCGCAATGAAGCCGGCCCGCGCCACGCGATCGCCCGCGGTGGACGTCTGACGGAGCGTGCTCATCGACGGACCTCGTTCCAGCGGGTGAAGCGATTGCCCAATGCGACGATCGCGAACACGAACAGGAAGCAGGTCGAGAGGAGGAGCGTGGCGAGGGCCGCGCCGCGCGACCAGTCGAGCACCACGATCGTCTGCTCGTAGACCTGCACTGCGAGCGTCGAATAGTTGCCGCCCCCGAGGAGCTGCGGGATTATGAAGTTCGTGTAAGACACCGCGAAAACGAGCGCGAAGCCCGCGACGATCGCCGGCATAGACATGGGCACTACGACACGGAAGAAGGTCGAGACCTCGCTCGCTCCAAGGTTCAGCGACGCCTCCTCGAAGTGCCGGTCGCGCTCGGACAGGACCGCCAAGAGCGGCAGGATCATGAACGGCAGGTGGATCTGCGTCATGCCGATCACCACCGCGGTCGAGGTGTTCAGGAGCTGCAGCGGTTGTTCGACGATCCCGAGCGAGAGAAGCGTTTGGTTCAGCAGGCCGCGCCGGCCGCCCATAACCACGATCCAGGCATAGGTGCGCACCAGCGCGCTGGTCAGGAGCGGCGAGATGATCGCCACGAGCAATAGCGTGCGTGCGATTCCCTTCAGGTGTCCGTAGGCGTAGGCCACGGGATAGGCGAAGACGAGCGTCAGCGTGGTGGACACCACCGCGATCCAGAAGGAGCGCCACATGAGGCGCCAGACGAGAGGGTCGGACAGGACCCCTGCCATATGCGCGAAGGTGAACCCCTCCTCGCCGATGGCACCGCGATCGATAGTCACGAACCCGAAGGCGAGCAGAGTAACGATCGGCGCCACCATGAAGACGGCGAGATAGAGCACCGCCGGCACCGCCGGCCAGACGCCGCCGCCCTCAAGGAACGACGCCAGCGAGAAGCCGCGCCGGCGCGGCGCCGTCAGGGTGACGTCAACCATGAGCGGTCACCCCTTGCGCTCCGCGATTGGACAGAAGCACGGCGGAGGCTTCGTCGCGGATCCGCGCCGTGACGCGGGTTCCGGCTTCGAGCGGCGCACGGCCCGCCTGTCGCGGGATGGCCGCGCGGATCGGCTCGCGAAGGCCGCAGTCGATCTCGTACTCGATCACCGGGCCGAGTGCCGTCGAGAAGCCGATCGTGCCGGGCCAGCCCACGGCATCGCCGCTGACGATCTCGATGTTCTCGGGCCGGGCGACGAGGGTCGCGGGACCGTCGGGCAGCTCGGTCGCGATCGGCTGGGGCGAGCGCGTGCGTCCGCCCGCGACCTCGGTCAGCAGGAGATTGGCGCGCCCGATGAAGTCCGCCACGAAGTCGGTGCGCGGCCGGTCGTAGATATCGAGCGGGGCGCCGAGCTGCTCGATGCGTCCGCCCCGCATGATGGCGATGCGATCGGACAGCGTCATCGCCTCCTGCTGGTCGTGCGTCACGAAGATCGAGGTGATCCCGACGCGGTCGATCAGCTTGCGCAGCTCGATCTGCATGGACAGGCGCAGCTGCGCGTCGAGCGCGTTGAAGGGCTCGTCGAGAAGCAGAACCTCGGGCTCCAGCACCAGCGATCGGGCGATCGCCACGCGTTGCTGCTGTCCGCCGGAGAGCTGCTTGGGAAAGCGGTCAGCGAACGCACCAAGTGCGATCAGCGACAGCGCCTCGTC
Organism: Aureimonas sp. ME7; assembly: GCF_903970965.1. Classification (GTDB taxonomy): domain Bacteria; phylum Pseudomonadota; class Alphaproteobacteria; order Rhizobiales; family Rhizobiaceae; genus Aureimonas. The sequence continues at coordinate 19,410 of NZ_CAJCKW010000021.1, forward strand.
CACACGCCGGCGGATTTCCTCTCGGGGCCGGCGTCGGATCGTGAGGCCGTAGGCGATGTTGTCGCGGATGGTGAGGTGCGGAAACAGCGCATAGTTCTGAAAGACGTAGCCGACGTCGCGCCGGTTGGGCGGCTGGCGCGAGATGTCCGTGCCTTTGACGAGGATGCGCCCCGCGTCCGGCTGTAGAAACCCGGCGATCGAGCGCAGAAGCGTCGTCTTTCCGCAACCCGACGGCCCGAGCAGCGTGACGACCTGACCCTTCTCGACGGCGAGATGGCAGGACTGGAGGACCTTGAGCGCACCGAACTCCTTCGACACGTTCTCGATGACGAGCTGGCTCATCGGGATGAAGCTCCCTGGCTGATGCGATGGGTGGATGTGGGCGCGAGGGCGCCGCAGAGGGCCGAAGCCCCATGACCGGAGACCGTGTGGGCCCCGACCGTCAGAGCCGCGGGGACGGCCGCGACGAGATCGCGCGTTCCCACCCAGGCTGCGGCGAGCGCCCCAACCGTGGCGTCGCCTGCGCCCGTCGGATCGAGAACGCGGGCCCCGGGCGCCGGCACGATCCAAGCTGCGGCACGGCCGGCTTCGACGCAGAAGGCGCCTTCGGCACCGCGCTTCTGGACGACGGCCGGTCCGAGGGCCGCCAAATGACGGGCCGCCGCGGCGTCATCGACGCCCGGCAAGACAAGACGCGTTTCCTCGCGGCTCGGCGCCAACACGGCGAGGTTCGGAACGAGCGCAAGGATCGCCTGTCGCTCCTGCGAGACGTACGCCTCGCTGAGGTCGGCGATCACCGAACGCCCCGCCCGAGCAGCGGCTTCCAGAAGATCGCTGAGCGCCTGTGACGGCATCGGGCAGGCGACGACCGCATCGTAGCCGGACAGATCGCCGGGTGGTCGAGGGGCATGGTCCCGGCCGGCTTCCCACCAGCGGGGATCGGCGAAGTGCTTGGACCGACGGGTCCCGTCCGCCGCATGGATGATGCGGGTCCAGCGCGAGGGGCCCGCCCGCCTTGCAACATGCGGCAGCCCGATCCCGGCACCTTGGAGGGCGTCGATCCAGCCAGCCGGGAAATCGTCGCCGACCGACGCGCAGAGATCGACATCGGCGCCGAGTTGCCGCGCCCCGAGCGCGGCGTAGAGCGCAGCCCCGCCGGCCTGCTGAAACGTCTCGCCCGACGCCTGGGTGACCTCGTCAAGCGAGAGGTATCCGGCAATCAGGATGCGGGGCGCCACCGTCATTGTCAGAGGCCCGTTCCGAGAAGAGAGCGACGGGTCAGCATGCGGCTGACGCGGAACCGCGTCTCGTCAAGCTTGAGGTGGGCGCGCGTATCAGGATCGAGCCCGGTGGCTTTCGCCATCTCGTAGGCGAGGCGCTGCAGCGGTAGGGCGGAGATGAGCGGCGCCAGAACGGGATCGACTGGCGGCAGGGTCATGCGCCAGCGCGCGGTCTCTACCGGAGTTTCGGCTGTGTCGATCGCGAGCGTCGGAACCCCCAAGACGGACAGGGCCCTTGCGGATTCTCGCGCGTATTCGGCCAGCACCGGGTGCGTCGAGAGGATTACCACGAGGTCGTTCTCGGGCATGGCCCAATACTGGCTGTGGGCGAACTCCTCGAGCTCGCCACTCCAGGCTGGAACACGCGTCAGCTCGACAAGCTTGGCGGCCCCGTAGGCCGCCGTTCCGCGCTCGGCGCCTGCCGATAGGACGCGCACGCCCGATACGGGTTGCCGCGCGACGGTCTCGGCAAGTGCCTCAACGACCGTCAACGCTTCGCTCTGGGCCGATCCGATCCCGGTCAGATCGAGATGCGGTTCACCCGCCAGCCCCTCCGCCACCAACATCAGGGCAGCAAGCGTCGCGGTGTAGCTCGCCGTGCCGCACAGGAAGGGCGCGATGTCGGGAAGGTCAAGCGAGATCTTGGTCCGGGCGATGGTGCCGAGCTTGCCGCCATCCCCGTTCACGATGGCGAGGATCGAAAGGCCCCGCGCCTGCGCAAGGCGCGCGGCCTCCACGGTCCGGTCGACATTGCCCGACATGGAGATCGCAAGGATGCGATCACCGCTGCGCAGTTCGTCGGCCCGCACGAGAAGGTCGAGCGGGCCCATGACATGCCAGTCGAGCCCGAGACGCGCGGCAAAGCTCGACGCCGCCTCCCCGGCGAAGTGCCCGTCGCCGCAGCTCGTGACGACGACGCGGCCATCCGTGCGCCCGAGGCTCGCGCCCGCAGCGCGAAACGCGTCCGCCCGCGAGGCGAGCGCGCCGAGGACGGCGGGCTGGCGATCCACGTCCTCAAGCATCGGGAAGTGTTGCATCATCATTCCCATCGCAATCAGGACGCGAAGAGGCGGTCGAATTCCTCGACGATAGCCCCGCGCTGAGGCGCGATCACCGACCAGTCCACCGTCTGCAACGCGGCGACCTCCTCGGGGCTGGCCGGATTGTAGGCGCGTGCGGCTTCCGGTACAGCGACCCCCTGCACCGTCGGGCCGAAGAAGTAGGGCGCACCGGCGGCCATCGCCTGGTATTCCGGCGACAGGAGATCGTTCATCCACTCGTTGACGAGTTCGGGATACCGGGTCTTGGCGATCGCCGACATGAAGGAGATCACCGCGATCGGACCGTTCTCCGGTTTCACGAAGGCGAGCGGCAACCCTTTCTCGGCCGCGCCCGCCGCGTCGTTGTTCCAGATCGGCGCCATCACGATTTCCTCGCGTTCCAGCATCTGGAGGAGCTGGGTGGGCGAGCGCCCGACCTGCGGCTTCAACTCCTGAAGCTTCGTCCAGCCGGGCGCGAGGTCGCTTTCCGATCCGCCATGGGCCTTCGCCGCCGCGACGAGGAAACCGAGCCCCAGGTTGGACGACGCGCGGGGGATGCCGATCTGGCCGCCGTGCTCCGGGCTCCAGAGATCCTGCCAGGTCTTGGGCGGCGTCTTCACGAGATCGGAATTGTAGGCGATGCCGATCAGGGAATAGCTCACCGGCACGCCGTACCCCTGGCTCTTCTCCAGGAAGGCCGGGACGACGTTCGCGACATTCGGCACGGCCGCCGGGTCGAGGCGCTGGATATACTGTTCGCGAATGGCGATGAGATGAGGCGGCTCGCCGTTCGGCATCGCGTCATAGGGCGAATAGCCCTGTGCCGCCTTGAGCTGGGCGACAACGTCCTGGCTTTCCGACGGCACGAGGCGGATGGTCAAGCCGGGATGCCGCTCCTGCATGCGCTGGGCGAGCCATTGATGCGGCTCCTGAAGCTGCCCCGCGAAGGAAACGATCACGAGCTCTCGCGCCTCCTGGGCGCGCAGGATGCCCGGCATGGCAAGACTCGCGCCGATCGCGGCGCCCGACTGCAGGAAGCGGCGGCGGTTGGTGGAAAGGGTCATGGCGAGGGCTCCTCGGCTCAGCGGAAGATGGGGGATCAGACGGCGAAGGTGCGATCGAAGCGCTCGACCAGTTCACCCCGGCGGGGGACGATGAGGGGCCAGTCGATCGTCTGCAGGGCGACGACCTCTTCGGGCCGTGACGGCGTGAAGGGCGCCGCCTCGGCCGGCACCTCGACCCCGCGCACGGTCGGCCCGAAGTAGAACGGGGTGGCGGCAGCGCGGGCTTGGTACTCCGGGCTCAGAATGCCGTTCATCCATTCAGAGACGAGGTCGGGATAGCGTGTGTTGGCATAGCCCGAGACAAAGGAGATGATCGCAACGGCACCTGGATCTGGCTTCACGAAGGCGACGGGCAGCCCCTTCTCGGCGGCGGCAGCTGTGTTGTTGTTCCACAAGGGACAGAGGGCGATCTCCTCACGCTCCAGCATCTGCGTGAGGGAGGCGGGCGAGCGCGCCGCCTTGGGTTGGAGCTCCTGCAGCTTCGACCAGCCGATATCGAGGTCGCCTTCCGAGCCGCCATGCGTCTTGGCGGCGATGGCGAGCGTCGCGAGTCCCAGATTCGAGGAGGTGCGCGCGATGCCGATCTGCCCGCGGAACTCCGGGCGCCACAGGTCCGCCCAGGACGTCGGTGGCGTCTTCACGAGATCCGTGTTGTAGGCGATCCCGACGAGCGAATAGGTAGCGGGAACACCATAGCCGCCGCTTTTGGCCAGGAGCTCAGGATAGGCGTTGGCCAAGTTCGGCAGCGCCGCGTCGTCCCGCTTGGCGAGATAGCCCTCGGAGATGCCGATCAGGTGCGGCGGCTCGTCGTTGGGCCCTGCATCGTAGGGCGAATAGCCCTGGGCGGCCTTGATCTGCGCGACGATGTCCTGGCTGTCGGAGGGCACCAGCCGGATCGCAAGCCCGGGATGGCGCGCCTCGATCTGGTCGGCCAGCCAGCGATGGGGCCCGGAGAGGGCGCCAGGATAGGTGACGATCACCATCTCCCGCGCCTCCTGGGCCTGCGCGGTTCGCCCCGCGCCCAGCGCCACGAGACCGCCGCCGACCAAGTACATTGCCTGACGCCTGTCAATATCCATGCATCGATCTCCTGTCCGATAAGTATAGAGGAGCGTTCGCGGGCCGGGCTTCATCCCGACGGCACGTGGCGGAACGGACGCATCGATCGCCGCCCGATCGAAGACCGGGACTGCGGATGGCCGATGGAAACGCGAAGGGAAGCGATCGACTCAAGGAGCCGATTCGGCATTCAGATCAGGAGTTTGATCCTTGGATCGCCGAAAGCAGGACGACGAACAGACGCGATGACCGCGAATGCCAGCGAGCGCTGCGCCGCCGCTTGGACGCGCGACCGCGGGCCATGACATGGCGGCGGTTGGCGGAGGTCCCGAAAGGAGCGACGGCTTGGTCCATGACGGAATGCTTACACGGAGGCGTTGCGGACGCAACCGCTTCTTGCCGCACATCTGCACGAACTTTCCTCAGCCCATGCTTCGGGAACGATCACAGTGCATATTGACGTAGCCTACTGTGCAGGCCGGGTATTCGAACTCGTAAAATTCGTTCCGACTGCGATTGAGCCGGTGACGTCGGAAAATAGGAGTTCGCGCCGTCTGGCTCGTTCACACCCCCTCGCTCAAGGACCGGGCCTCAGCGCCGGAAGCGCCTCGTACCATTCGGCATGGAGGCCATCGTGGTTGGCCATACCTGGTTTTGTCAGGCAGCCCTTCGGCGTGATGTAGCTGTCGATCCGGCGCTCCGGTCGTTCGTGCCACGTCAGGTTGAACGCCGCGAGTTTCGGGAAGAAGTAGAGGCTCGAGTACGGCAGGTAATCGTGAATCCACCAAGCAAGGGCGCGCCAGTCATCGCCCGCCTCGTAGCGATCGGCGAACCAGGGGACAACGATACAGGCGGTCGCCCCCATATGGCCGGCCTTGTCGCGACGGTCCCAGATGTGGCCGGCGTAGTTGACCTCGTTGACGGCGCAGGAAAGGCCGTTGCGATTACCGAACTCGTTGACGGTGGGAGAGCGATAGGCTGAGCGGATCGCGAGGCGTCCGAAGGTCGCCTGAAGCGGCTCGAGAAGCTCCTCGCAGAGGCGCTTGCCGACTGTCACCGCAAGATCGGGGTCGTCGGGGATGTTCGGAATCCCATGAAAGTCGGCGATCTCGGAATGCAGAAAGTCGCGCATGAAGAAGTTCGGCGACAGACGAACCCGACCGAGGTCCTCCAGCGCCTTGACCGACCCCGGTTTTCTCATCGGCCCCTCTTCCAGCTCACGACGTTCGTCCAATCCTTATCGTTTCGCGTCTGATCGGACCAACACTTACGAGGCGCTCTCGGATGTCGCGGCGATCAAGGCCGCCCTCGCGGCCCTCACGTGACGGCGCATGGTGAACTCGGCGGCGTCCGGATCGCGCTCGGCCAGCGCCTCCATGATCCGTCCGTGCTCTTTCCAGGCGGCGAAGCCGCGGCCCTTCACCGACCGATGTCGAGCGCGGCAGAGCTTGAGTCGCGGGTAGAACTGGTCGCAGAGGAGATCGGTCAGCATCGGATTGCCGCAGCCGCGGGCGACCCGCACATGGAAGTCGGTGTCGAAGTCCTGCTGCAGGTAGGGACCAGCTGGATCGGCCTCGAGGGCTCGTCCGTGCATGGCCACGATCTCCTGCAGTTCCGTGATCGCGCGATCGCTCATGGTGGTGGCGGCCAGCCGGCACGCCATGGCTTCCAGCGCCTCGCGCACGTCGAGAATGGCCAGGAACTCGTCGAGGCTGGGCGATACGACGCGCGCACCTTGATTGGGCACATGCGTCACGATCCCACGCTCCTGAAGACGGCGGATCGCCTCTCGCACGGGTGCGCGGCTCACCTGGAGCTGCTCGGCGAGCGCCGGTTCGCTCAGCTTCGCGCCGGGGGCGAGTTCGCCCTGCAGGATGGCCTGACTGAGTTTCTCATAGATGGAGGCGGACTGATTAAAACGCATGCGCCCTCGTAAGAAATGAGACACTTAAACCATCTTGTCGACAATCTATGCAAAAAAATTGAGTCCAGGGTTGCATAATGGTCAATTGAGGAAGATTGTGTCGACACTTCATTAGGCTATCGTTTGGGAGGACGGTTCGCAATGAGATATGCCCGCTGGTTCACCGCCGCTGTGGTCCTGTGTTCGGGACCGGCAATCGCCCAGGATTTCCAGCCTCGTAATCCCGAATGCATCGCCCCGGCGGCGCCCGGCGGCGGCTTTGACCTGACCTGCCGCCTGACCTCGCAGAAACTCAACGAGCTCGGCATCGTGGAGCCGACGATCCGCACCACCAACATGCCGGGCGGCATCGGCGCCGTCGCCTACAACATGATCCAGGCCCAGCGGCGAAACGACCCCAACGTGATCGTCGCCGTCTCGACGGGCTCGTGGGTGAACCTCGCGCAGGGCAAGTTCGGGCGCTTCTCCGAGAACGACGTCCGCTGGCTCGGCGCCGTGGGCGCCGACTACGGGGTCCTCGCCGTGCGCAAGGACAGCCGCTTCAAGACGATGGAGTGGCCTGCCCCTATCAGGTGGTCCGGTTCAAATCTAATGCATGGTAGGTTTGGCGACCACGGTTGAGGTGGCCGGCGAAGCGGGTTGGGGTGGCGCAGCCGGCCATAGCGCGGCGGCAGGTGC
>NZ_CAJCKW010000022.1 GCF_903970965.1 Aureimonas sp. ME7
CACGTCCACCTGCCGAAGTTTGGCGACGATCTCTTCCGGCTTGTGCTTCTTCTGTCCCATTCTCGTGTCCTCCATCAGCTCGAAAGCCTACTTCAGGGAGGACCACTTTTCAGGGGGCAGACCACCATCGCCGCCGAAAGTGACATTGGCATTGGGCTCCTTTCCTCAGCATACGCCTTTGAGCACGTCGCCGTGCGCTCTGCTGTAAGCGGATATCGACCAGTTCGTTGCGGGCCCGCGTTGGCGAGCCCGCCCTCCTGCTATTATTTAAAAGTTTGAGAAGTCGAGGGTGACGAGTGGCTTGCGCAGGTCGATCTTCAAGTCTTGCGCATACTCAACAAACGTGTGGTGGAAGCTGTAGCCAGCTCCCGGAAAATGAATACGCCAATAGTAGGCCTCCCCGTGGTTGTCTGGCTCGCTGATGCTGAGGAGGTTGGCCTCAGATAGCAACGATAAGTCGCCGTCGAGGTCCTCGCCGTGATATATCCGGCGAAGCTTCGGATCGCTGACGCGGAAGTTGTCGTCGAAGCCGGCCGACCTTTCGTCCCTGCGCTCGACAAGGAACTTGAACACCTCGCGGGTGAGTCGCGGCAGAGCGGACAACCGACGGCTCAGCTCAGCGATCGCCTTCTCCGCCTCGGCTCGATCGATCGGAGTACCCTTGGCGTCGAAGTGCGCTTCCATCTTCGCGGCGTTGGAGAGCTGCGGGCGCGGGAGAGCCTCGATCAGATTGTCTATGCTCGTCGGAAACCGGCCCTCCTCATCAGGGATCTCAAGCTCGATCCGGACACGGCGCGTCTCGCGTGATACGTAGCTCTGAAGATCGACCAGCTTATCGATCGACAGAGACATCATCCGCCCGCAGATGTCATTGAAGTCCCAGACCATGTCCGGAGTGAAACCAAAGCTCGCATAGGGCTCGCCGTTGAAGGTGTATGACCCCTGCTTCTCGCCGATCACTAGCACACGAATGTTCAGGTACTTTGCGCGCTGGTCGGCGTCGATCTTCTCGAGCGTCTCTTTGACCTTCGCGCCCGATTTGTCGGCCGTAACCTGGAAAGCCCAACCTCTGGTTGCGTCACCGAGGTCGAGCCCTGGATTGTTCGAATGCTCGGCGTTGAGGTTGGACAGGCCGAGCCCGAGCGCGCGGTTCAGCACCTCTTTCGCGAAATCCTCGACATGAGTGTGGATATCGAAGAGGTGGAGGCGCGCGCGCTGTTTGGCTTGCGCTGCGATACCCGCCAAGTCGTCGACAATCTGGCCAATCAGGTGGCCTCGCGTAAGCATAGACGTACTCCGTTAGGTCGCCTGTTGAGCTGACGCTCTTAGCCCCTGCCGGCTCGAATTTCAGCGCCTCCCACGTTTGGAGACCGCTGGGCAGCCGCTCAGGCCCATACATTCCTGCTCTGGCGGGAGCACCTCGGCGTAGCAACGCTGGGTGCAAGAACGCTCCGAGGCGGAGGGCCACCTCGGTTCAGCCCGCCACCTCGCGACGGTGGTGGCGGCCACCAACAGCTCGCTCAAGGCTTGTTCTTGGGATCGAACCCGAACCGGATGGAGGCTCTTCCGAGTTCCTCGAAGAACCCGCGCTTCATCGGTGACATCGGGTTCGGCAGCTCGATGACCCTCCACCGTCCCTGGGTGGTCACCTCGGGAACATACAGGATGCGGAACTTCACGCTGCGGTCGGCCGAGGCCTCAAGCGCCGCTCGCACCTCGCTAGAACCGAGTTCGAATTCACCCGGATCGCCGGTCGAGGCCTTCACCTCATAGCGCCATCGAACGCCGTTTTCCTTGATGACCTCGAAGTCAAATCCCGACGCGTCCGTGCCTCGGGCACCCAGCAGGCTCACAGCCCGGTTCGGCGATACCCACGCGGCCTCCGCCTGCTCGACCGTGAGGCCGTGCCTCTGCCGTATCCAGAGGAACGCGCGCGTCTCCCCGAGCAGGCCGATGGCGCCTCGCTGGTCCTCCGACATCCGACGTTCGGCGACGACGAAGCTACCTCTACCCCCTCCCTCGCCACCGCCACCTCGCGACGACCTCGACTGCGCCTTGCTGATGGGGTTGAGGGTAGCAGGACCGCAGCGGGAGGACCAATCCTGGTCGTCCTCGGCATCCTTGAGCGCGGCCGACACAAGCTTGGCGAGGTCGGCCTTGTTGCCCGCGTCGTAGGGCTGGCCACCGAACGAGATGGTCCGCCGCTCCGCCTCCCGCTTGCGCTGTTGGTCTGCCCGCCAATTCCGTGCCCGCTCGACCGACTTCGCGTCGATGCCAAGGGTGTTCGGGTCCAGGCTGTCCGGCATGCCCAAAGGCCAGATACCCGCCAACCTCAGGGCCAGGAGGAAGGCCGAAGGCGTCAGGCGTTCGAAATCCAGAACTCCCGCATCGTCCAAGTCACGGACGATCTCCACGACCGTCTTCCTCCAGGCGGCCGGCACGTCCCGGCCGTTGTGCTCGCACCATGCGATCACGGACGGCATGGCGTCCCTCACCGCCTCGCGGGCAACCTCTGCGTTGTGGGGATGCACGTCGCGGAACGGTTCCAGCGTTTCGGGAACGTCGGGGCCATGCGCAGCGTCCATAGCTGCCGAGGCAAGATTCCACACATAGGTCTCGCCCACGCCTTCGAGAGTGGTTTCCCACGAGGGGTCGTAAGCGATGAACGACAAGGTGCGCGCCTGCGCGTACCCCGAGAGCGAGCCTCCCTCGACGAAGTGGACGCGATGGTGGCGCCTGAGACGCTCGATCACGCGGTCGCGGACGGCGCGCCGGGCGAACTCGAACTGGCCGCGCAGGTCGGCACGGCTGGTCAACGGCTCCTGTCCCAGCGCCGCCAAGGCAACGTTGAAGTTCGACAACGAAATCGAAAATCGGCGGCGTAGCGAATCCCGATCCTCGCTACCGGTGCAAGCGGCGACAAACTCCTGCAACGCGCAGGGTAGCGGGACCTTCTGGCGCTGAAGCCACGAGGGCAAGTCGAAGTCGTCGATCTGTTCCAACACCAGCAACAGCGCCTTGCCGTAGTCCACCCCGGCCACACAGGCGATGACGGGTGCGACGAGGTCGCGGATCTGGTCGACGCTGCCGACGCTCGATCGGAAAGCCTGCGCTATCCGTGCGGGGTGCCACCTCAGGGCGGAAGCGAGAGCCTCGTTCGTCGGCCTTTCGAAGGGCGTATGAGCGAACTCGCTCGCGACCGTTCCGAAGCAAACCCGGAGCGCCCCGTCTGCGCGGCCATCGACGAGGCGTTCGAGGGCACGCGCGAGCGGCCTCAAGTCGTCCCACCGGAGTTCCGGCCTGCCGACGACCATCAAGGTCGGGTGCTCGCGGTCGCGCAGGTGAACGAACCGCTCGGAGAGAGGGATCGGCTCCCCACCATCCACGACGACGGCCAGACTATCGCAGAAGTGCAGACGCACCCTGGCGAGCGCGGCCCGGAACGCGGTCCGGGAGACCTGGAACGCGAACCCCCTCCCTTCCACGTCCAAAGCGAGGACGGCCAGGTGCACCAACCAGCCGCGCCCCCCGGCCGGCAGCTTCGGATCGGAAGAGCTGGGCACGAAGCGTTTCCCGTCCGCCTCCATCCACACGTCGACATCGGCGAGGGATACGGCCGGTATGCCCGCGCGGTTCAGGATGGTAGCCACCACCGCAGGCTGGGCGACGCCCTCCAGGATGCTGGCCCCGCGATCCTGAACGATCCGCGCTTCCATCGATGCCATGTCCGGCGTGACGTAGAGGCGCGCCTCACCGGGTCCAACGGCTACAAACATGTCGCTCGCTTCGGCCACGATCTTGAGACCCGGGGGCGGCAAGGCCTTCGTCGCGACGACATCCTCCCATGCAGCGGCGACGGCGGAGCGGATCGAAGGCTTCTCCTCTGAGGTGGGCTGGGCTTTCTGAAACGCTTGGGCAAGGACGGCGATGCGACGGAAGGCGGTGCCCGCGTCCGACCAGTCTCCGAGCCCAAGGTGTTTCAGGCGGCCCCAGACGGTCTCCTCGACCAGAGTGGTGCGGACGTCCTCATGAGGCCGCGACACCGAGCGCGGGATTTCGCGGCCGCGCGAGCGTCGCCACCATACGGACCGGGGAGGAACGAAGCCGATGCCCGAGCCTTCGATACACGGCAACCAGGCCGCCTGTCTCAGGAACGACAACGCCGGCGTCGGAAGATCGTGATGGTCGCCCCTGCTTTCGTGATGAACCCCTACCTTCAGCGTGAAGGGATCGACACGACGCAGGAGCCCCAGCACGAGCATCGCATAATCCGAGCGACCTTCCTCGGAGAGTTCGCCGTGTTCCGACTGACATGGCAGGTGACAGAATCCAAGCCCGTGCGCCGCACGGGAGACGTACATCGACTGCGAATACCTGAATTGGGTATTCGCGACCTCCTTCATCCAGTACGGGTCGGCCGAACCAGGCTTCCAAGTCCCGGCGAGATACTGCCTCCAGAAGACATGGACGTAGCCGGCGGCGGGCGCCGCCGGGATAGGTTGGAGCCCGTCCTTCACCCCGCAGGCGTCGAAGAACTTGGCCCAGGCATCTCGGGCCCCCTCTTTTCCGTCCCCACCCTTCAACCCCCAACCCGGATGCACCAGCATGCGGTCGCGAAGCCTCTTCGCGTCGTCGGAGACTTCGACCAATTCCGCTACGACCGCTTCCAGCCGGCGCCCGTCCTCGGTCCACGCTGCCGACATCAGGGCGTCTTCGGCCTCAATCCAGCGACCAGAGGCGACGGGGACACGCAGGTGTGCCTCGCGAAGCGTCGGCTCGCACTCCTTTCCCATCACGGACCATACGTCGAAGGCCCAGGCCAGGATGTCGCCGAGCGTCTCCGGTTTTGGATTTGAGGCGACGATGCGTCGATGGTCGGCAAGGATCTTGACCGGGTCTATCTCGCTGACGAGGCCGGCCTTTAGCAGGGCTGTCCTGGTCTCGGACGCCAACGCGATCCTGGCGTCGAGGTACGGGACGCGTCGGCTGAGGGAGCGCGGCGGCATCCTCACCTCGCGCGACCTTCCGCGGCCACCGCGGTCCGTCAGATAGACGGGATGCGCCTCGTCGGCTTGCGCCGGAAGGACATGGGACGGGGAACCCGAAGGCCCACCATAAAGGATCGACTTCCCGGCAAGGGCATCAAGATTGAGTTCGAGGTCGTCGAATGAAGCGACGACGGCGTCCAGGAACTTGCCCCATCCTTTCCAGGGGTCACGGCCGCGAGACCGCTCCTTCGCCACGGCCTCGATCCATTCCGCGATCTCCGAAGCGTTCGGGGCCATGTTCGCCGGCAACGAAAGCCCCGGTCGCGCCTCCTTCAGCCTAGCCAACCGAATGTCGCCGATCCTGGGATCGAGAAGCGGCGCGTTGGCGACCTCGGCCAGAACCGGAGCTTTCAGCGCGGTACGGGCCGCCCCCCACCACCGGGCGCGGCGGAAGCTGGTCCAGCCTCCTCCTGCGACGGGCAGGATCTCGTCGTTCACGGGCGGCCGGCCGCCGTTGGCTTTCACGACATGACGCATGTGAGACGCGCGCCACGCGACAAGGTCGACAACCGCCCGTGGTTCGATGCCGTGAGCCACGTCCGCACCGCCCGCCAGATGTCGGGCGGCGGCCAGAGCGGCCCCCGCACAGGCCTCCAAGAGGAAGTCGTTCAAAGGCACGCTCTCGACGAAGTCCTTGCGATTGAGCGAGGCGAGGAAGGGTGCATCGAGGTGGCCGAAGATCGGCGCCTCGACGGAACCCCCGAGAGGAAGGTAGCAGTAGACCCGACCGGCGCGAGGCCGCGGGGCCTTGAGAGGCACGGCGACGGAAACGACGGTCGGCGCGTCCGTGCCGAGCCACTCCTCCAACCTGTTGTCGTCCTTGAGGCTGTTCCTTACCGCAGTCTCGAAGGCCGCCTTCTCGACGCGCCGCCGGACGACCAGGAAGTCAGTGCCGTTGATCCTGGTCTTCTCGACGGAGGTCGGCACGGCGCCGGGAAGGTCGAAGAGGTGGCTCGATTGCCGCAGGATCCGCGTGACCGACGGCTTCGAGCCTTCCATCTGCGTCTCGACGACGAGGCTGCCGATGCGGTCCAGGAACAGGGTGGGCGGGGTCTCGGCGTCGCGCAGTTCGGAGATTTGCGCTTCCACGTCTGACACGGCGTCCGCGTCGGGCAGCTCGATGCGCACGAGGGTGGCGTAACCCTGCCTCGCGAACTCGCGGACCTCGCTCGACTGCCCGTCGACCGGCAGGGCGAGCATGGATCGAGGGACGTCACGAAGCAGCGATCGGACTTGATCGGGGCTTCCCCCCGCATCCTCGAACAAGGCCGCGGCCTGGGCGTCGTCGGCGAACCGGAAGCAGAACCCGTCGAAGGCGTCGCGCGGGCGACCGTTTCCCAGGCAGGAGTACACCTCCGGCACGGACGTCAGCGACATGACGCTCCGGAACCCCAAGCCCTTGTTCCCGATGCCCTCGCCGTACGATTTCGTGCTCTGGGCGGGCAGGCGGACGGCCGACACGTTTTCCCAGGCGAAACCGCGCCCGCGGTTGGCGACTAGGAGCGTGCCAGAGCCGGCACGGGTCCTTCTGAAGACGATCCGGATTTCGTCCGCACCCTCGCCCCCAAGTGCGTCGTGGGCGTTCTGGATCATCTCGAAGACCGCCCGGTGGCGGTAGTCCGCGGCGATATGGCGGATCGTACCTGTCAGGCTGGCGAACACCTCGGGCAGGTGCAGTGCGTCTTGCGCAGCCTTCCTGCACGCTTCGTCTAAGCGGCGTGCAGGCTCAGATTGGCTTGCCGGAACATCCTCATGGGTCAGCTCTTCAAGCACGTTATTCACTCGCCAAAGGTCGGCGCGGCTTGTGAGGAGGCCGATACAGACACGTGTTGCACGTTCGCTGCTGTCCTAAACGTCTGCAATGCTCGCGTTAGGCCATCAGACTTCAAAATGACGGCTTGATCCCTAAAAAGACGACTGGCAAGATGAATTAGTGCCGGGGGCGGCTGCTACCCGCCCCCGGCACCTTTGCACAAGCCAGTGAGGATCGACCTATGCGCAAGAAATATCAGCCAACCCCCGCCGAGACGGCAACCCTCGTCGTCCATCTCATGACGGAATATGCTCGCGAGAAGGGGAAAGCGACGACGCGGGCCCGGATCTCCCAGCAGACCCTCCGCCTCATTTCGTCTAGGACCCACCTACGGCACAGGTTCAAGGAGGACTGGTCGGAGGCGATGGAACTAATCGGATGGCTGTCCATTCCGGTTGGCGACAACTTCGCGATTATCCAAATGGACACCACGGACGGTTGGCCGCGGATCGGTTCAAAGCGCATCGCAGAGACCCTCAAGCGCGTTCATCGCGGTGACGTTAGTGTCATCGCGGAGATCGAGGAGGCGCTGGAAGATCCCGCCGAAGGGGCGGACGACGATTGATCGCTCGACATGATAGCTCGTGTCGAGCCGGTGGGACCGAACCAGGGTCTTCAGCCAGATCCCACCGGCTCATACCGTTGGCGTCAGCTCTGCTCAGGGTTGTCAGTTAATGGGGCACAACCTGCTGACGTCATGGCCGCCGCTTCCGGAGCGGCTTTACCCCCCCCGGAGCGGACATTCGCATGGGCGGGGCGGAAGGTCTGCAACGGGCCGAAAGCCGACCGGCAGCTTTCGGATCAGAGCTTCGCACAAGCGGTCGTTCCGACATCGCTTGATGGCTACGGTTTCGCCGCTGCTACCCAAAGCTACTGTTTGTAGTAATCGTACGAGATCGGCTTCCGAGCGTTCTCGACAATTAGGGCGGCCTGTTCGATCAGGTCGGATGCATCCGGGTACCGCTTACGTACCAGATCCGCGAGGGCCTGCAGCGCGCGAATGAGGACAACGTCGGCATTCGGATCGGTCGAGATCCTCGATGGTTCGTCCCGTTCTCTCATCGACAAACCCTCTTCTGCTGCAGCTCCATCCGGCGACGCTTCGTTGTTCGAGGGCCGCCGGATGCTGTCGCTGCGGTGCAAGCGTCACATGCAGTCGGCGACGTACTCGTACTGGTCCGCCTTCTCGTTCTCGCCGGCCTTAATGGTGACGATCTCGGTCAGCGTCGTCGCGGGCAGCGTTTCCCCCTTGATCAGCTTGGCCGCTGCCTCCATCGCCGCCTCGCCCTCCTGCTTGGGGTTCTGGGCGATCAGGGCGTGGATCGTGCCGTTCTTGAAGGCGTTCACCTCGGCGGTCGCCGCATCGTAGGCGACGACCTTGATGCGACCTGCCGCACCCGCCTGCCGCAGGCCCGTGATTGCGCCGATGGCACCCTGGTCGTTGGTCGAGAAGATGCCGGCCAGGTCGGGATGGGCCGAGATGGTCGAGGTCACGATCTCTGCGGCCTTCTGCGGGTCGTCGCTCTGGTACTGCGCGCCGATGTATTCGATGCCGGCATAGGTCTTGAGCTGCTCCTCGAAGCCCTTGGTTCGGGCATCCTGCGCGGCGGAGCCGGGCGGCTGGGTGATTACCAACACCTTGCCCTGGCCGCCGAGAAGCTCGTTCATCGCCTCGGCACCCTGCCGACCGCCGGCCTCGTTGTCGGTCAGCACCTTGGTGCGCACGAAATGGTCGTCGTTGATGGTCTGGTCGACCGTGATGACCTGCGTGCCCCGCTCGCTCAGCTCGCGCATCGGCTGAACGAGCGCCTGCACGTCGGTCGGCACGATCGCGGCGACGGCCGGTGCCGTGGCGGTGACCGCGTTCACCACCGGGATCTGGCTGTCGGCGGCGAACTGATCAGGTGCCGAGACCGTCAGGCTCAGCCCGAGCTCCTGCGCCTTGGCCTGCGCCCCGCACTGAAGCGCCTGATAGAAGGGGCTGCCCTTCACACCGAGCACGAGCGCCACGGACTTGTTGTCCTTTGCGAGCGCCGTGCCGCCTTGCGAGAGGATCGCAGCGGTGGCGAGGGCGGAAAGGAGGATCCGTCTTTGCATCAATGCCATTCCTTCTGTCACGAGGGGTTGGGAAGTCGATCTCAGGAGCGGGCGCGGGCGCGCCGCTTGAGCTGGTCGATCCACACGGCGAGGATCAGCACGGCGCCCATCGCGACCGTCTGCCAGAAGGGCGGGATGCCGAGGATCACGAAGCCGTTGAGGAGGATGATGGGAATGAACACGCCGACCACGGTGCCGAAGATCGAACCCGTGCCGCCGAAGAGGCTGGTGCCGCCAAGCACGACCGCCGAGATGGTGGTGAGGTTGTCCATGGCGTGGCCGCCGATCGTGGTGGTCGAGAACCGTGCGTTGCTCATCACGGCGGCAAGCCCCGCGAGCGTTCCCGAGATCGCGTAGACAGTGACGAGTCGGGCCCGCACGTTGATGCCGCTGCGCCGGGCCGCTTCCTCGTTGGAGCCCACCGCAAAGACTTGCAGCCCGAAGCGCGTGAGGTGGAGGACGACGCCCGCCACCACGGTGACGAGGATCGCCACCGCGACCAGTGCGGGGATGCCGAAGATGCGTCCGCTGCCCAGATGCGCGACGAGGCGCTCGGGCATGGCGCGCACGTCGAGGCCGCCGGTCAGGATCTGCGAGAAGCCAAGCGCCATGCCGAGCGTGCCGAGCGTCACGATCAGCGGCGGTATGCGGGTGACGGCGATGAGCACGCCGTTGACGACGCCCCATAGAGCGCCCGCTGCAAGGGCAGACAGCGTGCCGATCGCGATGATAGGCCAGCCGGCATCCGTCGTGCCGAAGGTCGTGCCGGCCTCGCCGGTCAGCGTCAGCATGACCTGCGCCGAGACCACAGAGGCGAAGACCAGGACGGAGCCGACCGAGAGGTCGATGCCCGATGTCACGATCACGTAGGTCTGGCCGACGGCGAGCACAAGCAGGATCGCTGCGTTGATTGTGATCTGGGACAGGTTGTAGCTCGAGCCGAACTGCGCGGGGCGCAACGCGGCGAACACGACGACCAGCGCGATCAGGAGAAGAAAGATCCATCCTCCGCCGAGCAGGCGCGCAGCGCGCTCGCGCCCCGTCTCGCGTGGGCTCTCGATCTCGATGGCGGGTTCGGCGACGGTCATGCGGCGATCTCCGTGGGCGATCCGCTGGTCATGGCGCGCACAAGCATATCGACGGTGGCGTCTCCGGCGCGGAAGGTCGCGACCTTACGGCCGAGCCGCATCACCTCGACCCGGTCGGCGACGGCGAGGACCTGCGGCATGTTGTGACTGATCAGAACCACGGCGATGCCAGCGTCGCGCACTTGGCGCACGAGGTCGAGGACGCGGGCGGTCTGGACGACGCCGAGCGCGGCGGTCGGCTCGTCAAGGAACACGACCTTGTCGGCCCACATCGCGGCGCGTGCGATGGCGACCGACTGGCGCTGGCCGCCGGATAAGGAGGCGATCGGCACCTTGTCGGAGCGAAGGCGCACGCCGAGGCGTGCGAACTGCTCGGCGGCGCGGCGCCGCATCGTCGGCCGGTCGAGGAAGCCGAGCCGGCCGAGAAGGCCGGAGCGCGTCATCTCGCGGCCGAGGAACAGGTTCTCGGCGGGCGTCAGGTCGGGCGCGAGCGCAAGGTCCTGATAGACCGTGGCGATGCCCCGTCGCTGGGCGTCGGAAGGAGAGGCGAAGCTGACCGGACGTCCATCCAGGAGGATCTCGCCCGAGGTCGGGCGGTCCGCGCCAGACAGGATCTTCACCAGCGTCGACTTGCCCGCTCCGTTGTCGCCGATCAGCGCGCAGATCTCGCCGGGATAGACGGCGATGTCGGCACCGCCCAGTGCCTGGACGTGACCGAACGAGCGCGTGATCCCACGTGCCTCGAGCAGCGGCGCGCTCACCCCTCCCCGCCCTCGAGCGCGAGCCCGACATTGTTGGAGAAGGCGAAGAGCTCGTTGTAGCCGGCTGCGGTCATGCGAGACCAGTGCTCGAACGCCGCCTCGGCGTTGGGAAAGTGCCAGATCTCGACCTCTTGGAAGTCGTGCTGGCCGCGCACGTGGTAGCGCCCCGCCGGCTCGGCACCCTCCGCCTTCGCCCGCTCTCGCACGCCGTCCCAGGCGGCCAGCTTTTCGCGTTGCACGCCCTCGTTCAGGAGGTACCAGTGCGGGCGTGGGCGGGAATAGTGGATCCAGATGCAGTCGGTCATGATGCCGTTTCCGATGGGCGGATAAGGTCGGCCAGCGGCGCTAGGCGGCCGAGCACGTGGCGCGAGGTGGTGAACTTGAAGTCGGCGACGCGCTCGTGGCCCGTGATCGCCCGGTCGACGGTCTCGGGTGCTGGTGCCTCCCAGATGCCGAGGTGGTGCCACCCGTGCGCCCAGTCGAAGCGGTGGCGACCGGCGATGTTGACGCCGTGGGCAAGGTCGCCCTTGAAGGCGTGGTCGCATTCGAAATCGTAGGCAGTGCGCTCGGCCGGCGTCGCCGCGCCCCACTGGTCGTTCCATTCCCAAAGCGCCAGAAATGCCCACGCGTGATCGGTGCCCGCGCCCGCGCCCAGCACAGGTGCGAACTCACGTGGCCCGATCAGCCATTCGGTGGTGAACAGGCGTGCCCAGCCCGCCTGTTCGAGGCGGATCGTCCCTCGGATCGCCTCCGTGATCCCCGGCGCCTCGAAGACGCCGGCCATGTCGAAGGAATGGGTGAAGCCCGTGTCGAGGACGATCGCGTGGGTCGGCGCGGAGGAATCGAACATCTCGCGGATCGACAGGCGCCATCCCTCTGCGGCGAGCTCGTCGATCACCCGGCCGATGGCGGCCTCATGGGTTGCGTCGTAGCCGGCGAAGCCCTCGGTCTGTCGACGTGCGAGGAACATCACAGCGCAGCGGGCCGGCTCGCCGCCGGCCGCCGAGGCCGCCTGAAAGACGTCGGTTTCGCCGGTCAGGAGCGACATTAGCCACGCACCTTCGCGACGGCATCCATCAACCGCTCGACCCGATGCGGATCGACAGGATTCCACCAGCGACCATCTTTCTTCAGCCACTGGCCGACGATCGCGCCGTCAGCCGTGGCGAAGAGCGCGGGGACCTGCTCTGGCGAAAGGCCCGAGCCGACGATCACCGGCAGGTTCGTGCCCGAGCGGACCTCGTCCACCTCGCGCGGCTCGGTCGGCGAACCGGTGCGCGCGCCGGTCGCGATCAGGACATCGGCATCGAACCACTCGGCATCGGTCGCCTGCTCCGCGATCGAGCGGTCGGCGGTGATGGCATGAGCGCCGAACTTGACGTGGACGTCGGCGAAGATCGCGACGTCGTGCGCGTGAATTGCTGAGCGGTAGCGCATAGCCTCGGGCGCGGGTCCGTTCAGGAAGCCTTCGTTGGCGACATAGGCGTTGACCCACTGGTTGACGCGAACCCAGCGTGCGCCGACAGCCTTGGCGACGGCCAGCCCCGGAATGGCGCCGTTGGCAACGCAGGTGATGCCGATCGGCGTATCGACCGCCTCGCGTACGGCAAGGCACGCTGCGGTGAGCCCGGCCACCGTTTCCGGCCCGATGTGTTCGGGGCGCGAGAAGGGCAGATCGCTGGCATTCTCGATCATGATGCCGTCGATGCCGCCGCCCGCAAGGGTTTTGGCATCCGCGACGGCGGCTGCGAAGACCTCGCTCAGCGCCTCCCCCTTGTAGCGAGGGGCACCCGGTAGGGGCTTCAGGTGGATGACGCCGATCACGGGCTTGCGGACCGGGAAGAAGTCTTCCAACGCGTTCGGCTTCTCGGGCAGGACTTGGGGAGCGGTCATGAGGCGATGGCGGCTTTCGACAGATAGGATTGGACGGTGGGAAGGTCGGGATAGGAGCTCTGCGCGCCGAGCGAGCCGCAGGACAGGCTTGCGGCCGTGACGGCGCGCGCGAGGCTGTTCTCGAGCGGCAGGCCTTGCGTCAGGCCGGCGAGGAACCAGCCGGCGAGACAGTCGCCGGCCCCCGTGGTGTCGACGACGGGAAGGCTTGGCGGTGGGCGGTAGGCGAACCGATGCGACGCGTCGCGGTAGCGCGCGCCCGCCGACCCGAGCGTGGAGATGACGCGGCATGCGCCGAGATCGAGAAGACGCTGCTCGGCGTCCGGCCCGATCCGGGCCGACGCCCGTTCGTTGAGGAAGAGGACCGCCGCGCCGTCGATGACACTGGCGATCGAGGTGATACCGTGCGGGAACGAGGCCGGCTCCAAGTCCAGAGACCAGCCGATCCCTGCGCTTCGGCATCGCTCGATAAGCTCACGCGCCGCCGATCCATAGAGGGCGGTATGGACGTGCGTGATCCCATCCAGCGAAAGTGCCGCCACGGCCTCGGCGTTCGGGCAGAGCGAGACGCCGGGATCGAGCACGAGGCGCTTCTCGCCGTGCGGCTCCAAAAGAACAACGACGCGCGAGAGCGGACCGGGGCAACGGGCGGCCTCGACGACGAGACCGCGGGCGGCCAACTGGCGGAGGACGACTTCTGAGGCCGGGTCGTCGCCAACTTGAACCCCCAATCGAACATTGGCGCCGCTTGCCGATGCAGCCACGGCGGCGTTTGCGACGACGCCACCCACCGCCTCGACAGACCGAGTGGCGTGGACCTTCTCGTCTGCACCCGGAACGTGGTCGATCACCATCGTTAGGTCCAGGGTGACGTCGCCGACGAACAGGATGTTGGTGGTTGGGATTTGCGACATGAGATCCGTACTGATCTGCCCTACGATCAACGTACGAACGTCATGACATTTGCGTCAATACGATTCTGCTCTTCCGCTGCACGTAATCGCGTCGACGTTTGCTCGATCGAAGAGCAGTCCGCCCTCTGATTTCGCAGATGCACCCGGAGCGCTCTCATAAAATCGCTATCGACGGAACGTCATGACGTTGCTAGGGCGAACGGCATGGCTTGGAGTGATCAGACCCTCACCAGCGACGGCGTTCCTCTCTGGTTCCAGATCGCCGCGCTGCTTCGCGACGCGATCTCGGCTGGCGAGTTCCAGCCCGGCACGGTTCTCCCGTCCGAGGCCGACCTGTTCCGCGTCTTCGGCGTAAGTCGCACGACCGCTCGCTCCTCGCTCGATAAGCTGGAGCAGGAAGGGCTGATCGTTCGACGCTCGGGGCGCGGGTCGATCGTTCTGGAGCCAAGGGTGGAGCAGCCGCTCAACCTTCTGGGCGGCTTCTCCGAGGACATGCGCCGCCGCGGTCTTTCGCCGAGTCACCAAACCCTATCGGCGGCCTTTGCCCATCCCCCGACGGAGGTTCACGAGGCGCTCGAGATCGGATCCCGCCGCAAGGCGTATCGAATCCACCGCCTCCTGAAGGCCAATAACAGCCTGATCGCCAGTTCGACCTCCTGGCTTTCGCCCACGATCCTGAAGAGCCGCGAACCACCGGGTATTGCGGAACTCGACGGCGGCTCACTCTACGTTTGGCTCGAAGCGGAATGCGGCGTCCGGCTGTGCGGTGGCCAGGAGATCATCGAGGCGCAGGGCGCAGGCCAGGACATCGCCGCGCTTCTCGAGGTCGAGGTTGGCACGCCCGTTCTTGTGGCGACACGAACGTCGCGAGACGAAACGGGACGTCCGGTTGAACAGGCAACGATTACCTACCGGGCCGATCGATATCGCTTCAGGCTTGATCTTTCGGCACCGTAACGGGCCGAAAGCGGACGGGCAGCTTTGGGAGTGATCACGTCAAAAGCTGCTGTTCTACAGACGGCACTATCAAGGCCATATGAGCACAATCGTTTGGCTGGCAAACTGAGTTGATAAGCAGTGGGCCCTGCTATTCAGATGTGAATGTCGTACGATCTCCAGATGTCGAGCGCCCTTAGAATTGCTCAAGGGAAATTTGGCCGCGTCGCGCTGTTGGACATGAATCGTCCCCTCGTGCGTCACGCTCATCCACATTGCCACGTCCTGTTGAAGGTCGAGGGTGCGGATACACAATTCTCAGTGCGCGACGAACTCGTTCCATTGACGAACGAAAGTGCAGTCCTCGTCAATGCATGGGAACCACATGCCTATGCGCATGACCCACGCCGCCCTCCGACGATCATCCTTGCACTCTACATCGAGCCGCGATGGCTTGCGGAATTCCGGCCGAACTGGACCGCGAGCGGCAGACCCGGCTTCTTTACTCAGGCCACCGGCGCCATCACTCCTCGCATTCGGGCGCTCGCCGACGACATGGCCCGAGCCATGATTACCGAGCCGGCGGCGCAGACCCTTCACGAGACGTTCTTGTCCGATCTGATGATCGCGGTGATCGAGCGCTTCACGCCATGGCGTGAAACAGCGGTGTCGCTCAGAAACCTCCAAAAAGGGCCGAGCGTCGATCGCCGCATCCGCACGGTCGCCGCCCAGATCGATGCGGACCCAGGCGCGATTCGCCAGATCGATGATCTGATTGCTGCGACTCATGTTTCGCGTGCGCAGTTCTTTCGCTTGTTTGAAGCTTCTTTGGGTGTTTCGCCTCGAGTCTATCTCAACGCCGCGCGATTGGAGCGGGCTGTCCTAGCTGTTTCGGACAGCGAGGCGCACCTGTCTACGATCAGCGATAGCCTTGGCTTCTCCGTTCCCGCGCATTTCTCGCGTTTCTTCCATGACCATGCAGGGTCGTCACCTTCTGGCTTTCGCGCCGTAACGCAAAAGCCCCTTTGATTTTGAGACTCCTCGGTAAGCGGTGAGACCGGGAGGGATCGTGGCGCCCTTCCGTCCCCCCTAAGCTCGCCTCTCATACGGCATCCCCGACGAGCGGGTGCCTTGGGAGGATACCAAGAGATGACCGCCATTCCGCCATCGGGCGGCTGGACGGGACGTTCGGTGCCGCGGGTCGAGGACGCGGCGCTGCTGACGGGCCGTGGCCGCTACGTGGACGACTTGCCGATCGCGCCTGGAACGCTGCACGCCGCCTTCCTTCGCTCGCCCCATGCTCATGCCGTGATCAAGCGCGTCGACGCATCGGCGGCCCTCGCTCTGCCGGGCGTCGCTTGCGTCCTCACGGCGGACGAAGTGCGCCGGCTATCGCGCGCCATGACCGTCGGAGTGAAGGCCGATGTCGAGGCTTGGCCGATCGCCGTTGACCGGGTGCGCTATGTCGGCGAGCCGGTCGCCGTGGTCGTGGCCGCCGATCGCTACATCGCCGAAGACGCCGTTGATCTCATCGAGGTCGAATACGAAATTTTGCCGGTGGTGGTTGATCCACGCACGGCGGCGGAGCCGGACGCGCCGACGCTTCATCCGTCCTTGGGCGGCAACGTCATCAACGAGCGTCTATTTCGCTACGGCGAGCCGGATGCGGCGTTCGAGGCGGCGTCCCGCCGCGTGGCGGTCACCGTCAGCTATCCTCGCAACTCAGGCACGCCGATCGAGACCTACGGCGTCGTCGCATCCTACGATCCGAGCGAGGATGCCTATGACGTCACGGCCAACTTCCAGGGTCCGTTCTCGATCCACGCCGTCGTCGCACGTGCCCTGAACGTGCCGGGCAACCGGATGCGCCTGCGCACGCCGCCCGATTCCGGAGGATCGTTCGGCATCAAGCAGGGCGTCTTTCCCTATATGATCCTCATGGCGCTGGCCGCCCGCCTAGCCGACCGGCCGGTGAAGTGGATCGAGGACCGGCTCGAGCACCTGTCGGCGTCCGTTTCGGCGACGAACCGCGTCACCACTCTGGAGGCGGCCGTCGAGACGGACGGTCGGGTCACGGCGCTGCGCTGGGATCAACTCGAGGACTGCGGTGCGCATCTGCGCGCGCCCGAGCCGGCTACCCTCTACCGCATGCACGGCAATATGACGGGCGCCTATGCCATCCGTCATGTCGCGATCCGCAACCGGATCGTGCTCACCAACAAGACCCCGACCGGCTTGAACCGGGGCTTCGGCGGGCCGCAGATGTATTTTGCTCTCGAGCGGCTGATGCAGCGGATCGCGGTGGAACTCCGGCTCGATCCCTTGGACGTGATCGAGCGCAATCTCGTGCCGGCAGGCTCCTTCCCCTACCGAACGGCGACCGGCGCCCTTCTGGACAGCGGCGACTACCAGGCGGCGATGGCCCGCGCGATTGACGAGGGCGGACTGGCGGACCTTCTGGAAACCCGGCGCGCGGCGCGTGAGGAGGGCCGGCTCTACGGCATCGGCTACACGGCCGCCGTCGAGCCGAGCGTGTCCAACATGGGCTACATCACCGCCGTTCTGTCACCGGCCGCGCGCCGCAAGGCGGGTCCGAAGAACGGAGCCCAGGCCACCGCGACGATCGCGATCGATCCGCTCGGCGCCGTGTCCGTCAAGGTGGCCTCCGTGCCGCAGGGACAGGGGCACCGCACGGTGCTGGCCCAGGTCGTCGCCGACGTCTTGGGCCTTGAGCCCGGGGCCATCCGCGTTCTGGCCGACGTCGACACGGCGCGCGACGCCTGGTCCATCGCCTCGGGCAACTATTCGAGCCGCTTCGCGCCGGCCGTCGCGGGGGCAGCCAAGCTCGCCGCCGACCGGATCGCGGTCAAACTGAAGCGCGTCGCCGCTGAACAGCTCAACGTGGCGGCGGACGAAGTAGAACTCGCGAACGGCCGCGCTCAGGCGCGGGCCAACCCGGAAAACGCCGTATCCTTCGCGCGCGTGGCCGCTGCGACGCACTGGGCTCCGGGCACGCTGCCGGACGACGTCGACCAGACCATCCGCGAAACCGTCTTCTGGACCCCGGAGCAGTTGATCGCACCGGACGACGATGACGCGGTGAACTCCTCGCTCTGTCACGGCTTCATCTTTGACTTCTGCGGCGTCGAGGTGGACCGGCTGACCGGCGCGGTGCGCATCGACAAGTACGTGACGATGCACGATTGCGGCCGCATCCTGCATCCCGGCATGGTGGCGGGGCAGGTGACGGGCGGTTTCGCCCACGCGGTCGGCGCGGCGCTGCTCGAGGAGTATGCCTATGGCCCGGACGGCAACTTCCTGTCCGGGACGCTGGCCGACTACCTGATCCCGACCGTGATGGAGGTCCCCGAGCCGGTCATCCTCCATTACGAGAGCCCTTCGCCCTTCACCCCGCTCGGGGCCAAGGGGGTCGGCGAGGGGAACTGCATGTCGACCCCGGTCTGCCTCGCCAACGCGGTGGCGGACGCCTGCGGCTTCGACGAGGTGACGCTGCCGCTCGTGCCGGCGCGTCTGGCGGATCGTCTGGCATCGGAGGAGAAGCCCTCCCGTGAAGCTCCCACGAAATCGGTCGCCGCGCCCGCCAAACCGGGCGAGCGCAAGCTGACGGGCGAAGGATCAGCCGAGGTTGCGGCGCCCCAGCAGGCCGTCTGGGACATGCTCCTCGATCCCAGGACGCTGGAGGCGGTGATTCCTGGCGCGCACGGCGTACGCAAGGTCTCGCCCACGCGCTTCCTAGCCGACGTCACGCTCGGCGTCGGTCCGGTGAAGGGACGCTACCGCGCCGAGATCGAGCTTTCGGACCTCGCCGAGCCAGAGGCGGTCACGCTGTCGGGCGGGACGGACGGCGCGCTCGGCTTCGGCCGCGGCTCGGGACGGATCACGCTGGCGCAGACCGCACCGGATCGGACCACGCTGCACTACAGCTACGAGGCCGTGATCGGCGGCAAGGTCGCCTCGGTCGGCGGCCGACTCCTGGACGGGGCGGCGCGCGTCGTGATCGGCCAGTTCTTTAAGTCGCTCGCCGCTCATGCCGGGGGTGGAGCGGACGCGGCACCCGGCCTCCTTGCGCGACTTCGCCGCCTGCTCGGGAGGGGCGCATGAAGCCGGCGCCCTTCGATCTCGTGCGGGCCGAAACGCTGACCGAAGCGCTCGACACCCTCGCACAGGCGGGCGAGGACGGGCGCGTTCTGGCCGGCGGCCAGAGCTTCGTTCCGATGCTGAACATGCGCCTGGCGCGGCCCGGCGTCCTGATCGACATCATGGGCCTTGCGGAACTGCGCGCCGCCGACCTCGCCAAGGGCGCCCTTCGCATCGGTGCGGGCGTGCGGCAGGTCGAACTCGCACGCCGGCCGGACCTGGCCGACCGGCTTCCGCTCCTGGCCGCCGCCATCCCCTACGTTGGCCACGTCCAAACCCGGTCGCGCGGAACGGTGTGCGGATCGCTGGCGCATGCCGATCCGAGCGCCGAGCTTCCCCTGGTGCTGATCGCCTTGGGAGGCGAGATCCATCTGCGCACGAAGAAGGCGCGCAGAACCGTCGCCGCGCGGGACTTCTTTCTCGGCATGATGGCGACGGCGATGCAGCCCGGCGAGATGCTCGAGGCGGCATCCTTTCCGCTGCGCCGGCCCGGCGAGGGCTTCGGCTTCCGCGAGGTGGCTCGGCGCCACGGAGATTATGCCGTTGTCGCCGTGGCGGCGGTGACCGGTCCGGAGGGCGTTCGCCTGGCGGTCGGCGGGGTGAGTGATGTACCGGCGCTCCGAGACCTGCCCGATCCCGAGAGCGGCGATCTGGATGACGCGCTGAACGACTTCGCCTGGTCGCTCGACGCACGCGAGGATCTCCACGCCACCGCACGATATCGGCGCGAACTCGTGCGCCGTCTCGGCCGCGACGCCATCGAGGAGGCGGTAAGATGCCGAAGCTGACCAAAGCCGAACGCCATCCCGTCCGCTTCACCTTGAACGGGCGGCCCGTCGAGGCGTTGGCGGAGCCACGCACCCTTCTGACGGATGTCCTGCGACATGGACTCGGCGCGACCGGCACCCATGTCGGCTGCGAGCACGGCGTCTGCGGCGCTTGCACGGTGGAGATCGACGGCGAGCCCGCCCGCGCCTGCCTCGTTCTGGCGGGCCAGATCGACGGTCAGCAGGTCCGCACGGTCGAGGGGCTGGAGCCCCAGGCCGGCACCCTGTCCGTGCTGCAGGACGCGTTCCGTCGCCACCACGGTCTCCAGTGCGGCTTCTGCACGGCCGGCATCCTCGTCACGTTGGATCTCCTGTTCCGGAACCGGCCCGACGCGGATGAAGCGGAGATCCGTGATCACCTCTCGGGCCACCTGTGCCGCTGCACCGGCTACGCACCCATCATGCGCGCGGCGTTGGACGCGCGGGACCGACTCAACCAGGCACCAAGGGAGGCAACGCATGCTTGACCTGGGAACCAGCTTTCTGGCGAGCGTCGAGCGCGATCCGAGCGCGTTGGCGATCGTCGACGGCGCGACGCGGCTTAGCTATGCCCAATGGCTCCCGCGCATCACCGCGTTGGCGCAGGGGCTGACGGATCTGGGCCTGCGACCGGGTGACCGCGTCCTGACCCTCCTCCAGAACCGCTGGGAGAACGCGACCCTGCACTGGGCCTGCCAGTTCGCGGGCCTCGTCGTCACCCCCCTCAATTGGCGGGCCAAGAGCGACGAGGTCGACTACGCGCTGGAGGACTCCGAGGCGCGGGTTCTCGTTTGCGAACCGGTGTCCCACGATGCCGTGAAGAGCAGCGTACGAGCGCTGGACGTGATCCGGCTACCCGTCGAGGAGAAGAGCGGCGGTTCGAGCCTTGCCGCACTGATGGCGGGGAGCGCCGAGGCCTTCGAACCGTGCGCGTCGGCGCAGGACTGGTCGCTGATGCTCTACACCTCGGGCACCACATCGCGACCCAAGGGCGTGCCGCGGCGCCACCATGCCGAGCGTGCCGGAGCGCTCGCCCATGTCGCCCAGAACCTTTATCGGCACGGCGAACGAACGCTCGGCGTCATGCCGCTCTATCACACGATGGGCGTCCGCTCGCTTCTGGCCACGTCGTTGATCGGCGGCGCGTTCGTCTGCCTTCCGCGCTTCGACGTGGAAGGGGCGCTGCGCGCGATCGAGGACAACGGGATCACCAATCTCTACCTCGTCCCGACCCTCTACCACGACATCGTCCACCATCCCGCCTTCTCGCCGGACCGCGTGCGCAGCGTCACCAAGCTGGGCTTTGCCGGCGCCTCCATGACCGACGGCCTCATGCGCCGTTTGAGCGAGAGCTTCCAGCCCGACCTCTTCGTCAACCACTACGGCTCGTCCGAGGTCTACACGTTCACGATCGACCAGAACGCGCCCGCCAAGCCCGGTTCGGCTGGCCGTGCCGGCATCAACCAGATGGTCCGGGTCGTGAAGCTCGGAGAGCGCGACGCGTCGCGGCGCGCCGGCTCGCGCGAGGAAGGCGAGATCGCCGTGCTTCTGAAAGGCGACGAGAGCTTCGAGGGTTACTGGAAGCGTCCCGAAGCCGATGCGAAGGCGATCTGCGACGGCTGGTACTTCACGGGCGACACCGGCTTTCTGGACGAGGAGGGCGACCTCTTCGTCACCGGACGCACCGACGACATGATCATCACCGGCGGCGAGAACGTTTCGCCGGTCGAGATCGAGAGCTGCCTGTCGCTTCATCCCGCCGTCGACGAGGTGGCCGTGGTCGGTCTGCCGGACGAGCGCTGGGGCAAGGTCGTTACCGCCTTCGTGAAACGCTCGGGCGCGGTCAGCGAGGCCGAACTCGACGAGCACTGCAAGCGATCCGGTCTCGCCAACTTCCGGCGTCCCCGCGCCTACGTCTTCGTGAACGCCATTCCCAAGAGCCCGGTCGGCAAGCTGCTGCGACGCCTTCTCGTGGCCGGGCAATACGAGCCTGAAACCCTGGCCGAGACGCGCGTCGCCTCCTGACATCTCCCCGAAGGATCATCCCCATGAGCGAACCTCATCGCTTCGACCATCCCGCACTTCGATCGCTCGACGGCTTCAGGGTCGCGATCGATCCATCTGCCGAGCGGGCCGACATCGTGCTCGACCGCCCGCCCTACAACGTCGTGTCCATGACTGCACGCGACCAGCTGCGTCTCGTCTTCGAGGCGCTCGATGCGGATGCGCGTGTGCGTGTCATCGTCCTATCGGGCGCCGGCGCGCACTTCTCCTCGGGCGGAGACATCAAGGGCTTTCTGGAGGCCAGTCCCGAGCACGTCTCCAAGCTTGCCTGGGACGTGGCCGCACCGGCACGCTGCGAGAAGCCGGTGATCGCAATGAACCGGGGCTACTGCTTCGGCGTCGGCTTCGAACTCTCGCTCGCCTGCGACTTCCGGCTGGCGTCCGAGACGACGCTTTACGCCCTGCCCGAGCAGAAGCTCGGCCAGATCCCGGGCTCCGGCGGATCGGCGCGTCTCCAGAAGATCGTCGGCGTCACACGCACCAAGGACATCGTGATGCGCTCCAAGCGCATTTCCGGGAGCCAGGCCCTGGACTGGGGCATCGCCACCGAATGCCACCCGGACGACGCCCTGGAGGCAGCCGTCGCGGCGCTCGTGGACGAGTTGCGCAGCTTCTCGCCGCTTGCCCAGCGCACCGCCAAGAAGCTCCTGAACGACAGCGACGACGCGCTTCTCTCCACTGCGATCGAGCTGGAGGGTCTGAACTACTCGCGCCTTCGGATGTCGGACGACTTCCGGGAAGGCGTCGAGGCCTTCCACGCCAAGCGCCGGCCGACCTTCAAGGGGGTCTGAGGCGGCGAAGCCGACACGGCTTTCGACCCTCGGCGGCACCGACATCGCAGACACCTCGTCCCTGGCTCGCCGCCAGGCCGGGATAGGCATGCCCAATTTCATCGACGCCGGCGGTCAAGACCGGCACAAACGTGGAGGAACCCGATCATGACAACCCTCGAACAGGCGGACCAACCCGCCGTCGCGACACCCACCCGACGGCAGACCATCACGGCGGCGTCCGCGTCCCTGTTCGGGTGGGGACTCGATCTCTTCGACCTCTTCATTCTGCTCTACGTCGCCCCGGTCGTCGGGCGACTGTTCTTCCCGTCCGAACAGCCGATGCTGTCCTTGGCCGGCGCTTACGCGTCCTTCGCCGTCACGCTTCTGGTGCGTCCGCTGGGCTCCGCGATCTTCGGGTCCTACGCAGACCGATTCGGTCGCAAGCGAGCGCTGATGGTCGCCGTCACGGGCGTCGGCTTCTCGACAGCGATCTTCGGACTCCTGCCGACAGTGGGACAGATCGGCTGGTTCGCTACCGCGCTGTTCCTGTTCTTCCGTCTCGTACAAGGCATCTTCGTTGGTGGCGTCGTCGCGTCGTCTCACACGATCGGTACGGAAACGGTGCCCGAGCGCTGGCGCGGCTTCATGTCAGGGGCTGTCGGCGGCGGCGGCTCGGCCATCGGCGGCCTTCTGGCTTCGCTGGTGTTCTTCGTGGTCTCGCTCTTGTTCCCCGGTGACGCGTTCGCCGAAACCGGCTGGCGCGTGATGTTCTTCTCGGGCCTCCTGACCTCGGTGGTCGGCCTCGTCATCTTCCGCAACCTCGAAGAGTCGCCGCTGTTCAAGCAGCTCCAAGCCAAGAAGGCGCTGAAGAACGCGACGGCGCAGAGGGACGCCTCGCCGGTCCGCACTTTATTCTCCCGCCCGCAGCTCAACGGCTTCCTTCTGACCCTGCTCCTGTCCTTCGGCGGCGGCTCGGCCTATTATCTGACGTCGGGCTACCTTCCGACTTTCTACAACGTCGTGAACGGGGTTCCCGGGTCCTCGGCTTCGATCATGCTGATCCTGGCCAATGTTGGCGCGGCGCTGGGTGCATGCGGGGGCGGCGAACTCAGCCAGCGCATCGGCCGTCGTCCTGCCTTCATCTGGATGGGGGTTGCGCGGATCGTCACGTTCCCGCTCCTGTTCCTCGTGATGGGAAGCACCACCGGACTGTGGACCATCGCCTTGTGCGGATTCGCGCTCTCGTTCCTGGCGAACGCCAGCTACGGTCCGCTCCTGATCTACCTGAACGAGCGCTTTCCGACCGCCATCCGGGCGACCGGAACGGGCCTGTCGTGGAACATCGGCTTCGCGCTGGGTGGGATCCTGCCGACCTTCGTGTCCCTTGCCGCGGGCGGCCCGTCCGGAATCCCGATGACACTGGCTATTTTCACGGTCGCCGTCACGGTGGTGTACCTTCTGGGCGCCTTGCTCACGTCCGAAACGCGCGGCAACCTGGAGCGAATGTAGCCTTCCGCACTTGCCTGAAGCCATGGACGAGCCCAAGCGGAGAAACATGGCTTCAGACCCTACCTTCATCGAGATCGACGGAACGGCCATCGAACTACGTGAGGTCGCAGGCGTCGGGACGCCAATCCTGCTTTTGCACGAGGCACTCGGCTCCGTTTCGCTCTGGGGTACGTTTCCCGAGCGCCTCGCAGCTGCATCCGGCCACCCTGTGATCGCTTGGTCGCGCCAGGGCTTCGGGCGATCCGGTCCATTACC
This sequence comes from Aureimonas sp. ME7, assembly GCF_903970965.1. Taxonomy (GTDB): domain Bacteria; phylum Pseudomonadota; class Alphaproteobacteria; order Rhizobiales; family Rhizobiaceae; genus Aureimonas. The sequence continues at coordinate 24,113 of NZ_CAJCKW010000022.1, forward strand.
CGAACCGCCCGGGCTGGACTTTCTGGACCGGGCGGCGGACCAGACCCTGGCCGTCATGGCGCGGTTGGGGATCGACCGTATCCATCTTCATGGCCACAGCGACGGGACAGCGATAGCCCTTCTCGTAGCGGCCAGAGCGCCGGACCAAGTCAGGAGTCTCGTCCTGGAAGCGCCTCACGTCACGGTCGAGATCGGAGCGCTGAAGGCCATCGAGCAGATGCGCGACCGGTTCGCGAGCGGCGATCTGCGTAAGCGACTCGCACGCCATCACGACGATCCGGACACCGTCTTTGAGAATTGGGTCGGTATCTGGCTGGACCCGCGCCTCCGGAACTGGTCGATTGAGGCGCGGCTTCGGCAGGTGCGTACACCGACCCTGTTGATACACGGCCAGGATGACGTTTACTTCAGTGCAGACCAACTTGAACGCATCAAAGCCATTATTCCAGGTACCGACGCGGCGGTCATTCCGGGATGTGGACACTCACCCTTTCGTGACCAGCCAACTCTCGTAGCAGAGATATCGGCAAATCACGTCGGAAAATGCTGACGCAGACGATGTCCGCAATCATCAGCAGTGATCCGTTGGCACCTCGCGTCTTTGAAATATTCCGTTTTTTTCCTTTATCGTAGATCGTATAATATGGATTGGTGATAATCGCATAACTATAACCAAACGTCCGCCTACAGATAATTCTACGCGCACGTGAATTTCCTAGCTTCTATCTTAAACGAAAGGCTTTGAAATGAAGATACGAGGAAGATGCAATGAAATCCACGAGATGCTTTCGCACAACGTGCCCTGTGCCCTCAAAGGTTTGCGAATAAGTGCGTAATTTCGCCTTGGTCGGAATGGGGCCGATACCGGTCCGTCTGCTATCGGAGACTCGGCGGGAGAAAGCAGCCGTCGTTGAACGCTGCCGGCAAGCGGCGGCTTCCGACCCTGGCTGTGTCAAAACCCTGCGCGTGCTATTCTCGTCGGGGTTGACGGGAGGGTGGCATGGGACGCTTCGTTGTCGGTGCCGATCGCGATCAAGCGACTCTGTTTCCGCCCTGCCTTGAG
>NZ_CAJCKW010000023.1 GCF_903970965.1 Aureimonas sp. ME7
CGACCCCGCTCGCTTGGCAAAAGCGCGCCGATCACCGCCCATTCTTCATCCGTCAGGTCGCCTCGCGCCAACGCTGCCTCCCAAAGACAGCCTTGAATCAGACCTCAGCCCGTCCAAGAAACTACCCTGTTAACAGGGCCTAGAGCCAGGACTCATAGCTTAGAGCCAGAACAGGACGATGGCTGCTAGCGCGATGGCGGAGAAGAAGACGGTCGGAAAGCGATCGTAGCGGGTTGCGACGCGGCGCCAATCTTTCAGCTGCCCGAACATGATCTCGATGTGGTTGCGGCGTCTGTAGCGGGGTACGGGCGCAGTGCCGGACTTCCGCTCGGGAATGCAGGGCTTGATACACTTTGTTTCAAGAGCGTCTGGGAACCAGTCTGCATCGTAGCCGCGCCCACCGAGCAGCCATTGCGCCTTGGGCAGATCATCCAACCGCGCTGCTGCCCCGGTGTGACCGCTCACCGGCCCGGCCGTCATGAAGAAGTTCAGCGGACGAGCGTTCGCATCGGCGATAGCATGGAGCTTGGTGTTCATGCCGCCCTTGGTGCGGCCGATCAGGCGACCGAGACCCCCTTTTTTGACCGCAAGGCTCAAGGCCGTGCGGTGCACCTTCAGTTAGGTCGCGTCGAGGATGATCGTTTTCCGCTCGGCGCTTACTGCAGCCGATCCCTCCATCATGCGGACGAAGACGCTCATCTCGCGGACGCCGTCGAACGCAACCATTTCCGCAGTTGCCTCGGCGTCAACCGGAAGCATCATCACGTGCTGATCGTATACGCCGAGGATCCACTCCCCATCAGACGATCTTCTCGCTGAGCAACCAGATGCGGTTCGACGAGAAGAATCCCGAGGAAAGATTCGAGCGGAACGAAACGTCCGTCGACGAGCACGACAAAATCATCGAACATATGACGGCCGGTGACGTCGAGCGCGTCGATGAACTCCTTCGCAGGCACTTGCGCGCTTGGGAGCCGTCAAGCCATTCCGACCGTTCACCGGAACCGAACGGGGATCGATCCGATTTCCCCGCTCGGTGCGGATGGCGATCGCTTCGTGAAGGAACCAAGTCGGTATGATCGCTTTTATGCGTGGGCTTCGACCATTGTCGTGCCCCGCAGCGTTGACGATTTTACCCCTGCAGATTCATGGTCTCTGGAGCCGCTCGCAAGCCGTGGCGACGCGGTCGATGGCGGTTCGCAGTTCGTCTTCCGACGTGGCGTAGGAAATGCGGAAGAAAGGCTCCAACCCGAAGCACGAGCCCGGCACAACGGCAACGTTCGCCTCCAGGAGATAGTCCGCGAAGTCGCGGTCGGAGGCGATGACGCGGTTGTCCGGCGTGTGCGAGCCGAGTAGGCCCGCGCAGGAAGCGAAGGTGTAGAACGCGCCCTGCGGCACCGGGCAGTCGATGCCGGGCACCGCGTTGAGCCCGGCGACCACGAGGTCGCGCCGACGCCGGAACGCATCGCGCCGCTCGGCCACCACCCCTTGCGGCCCATCGAGCGCCTCGATCGCCGCCGCTTGGCTGACGGAGGAGGGGCAGGACGTCGCCTGGCTCTGGACCACGGCCATGGCCTTGATCAGGTCGGCCGGGCCGCCGCCGTAGCCGATCCGCCAGCCGGTCATCGCGTAGGCCTTGGAGACGCCGTTGACGGTCAGCGTGCGATCCGCGAGATCGGGCGCGACATTGGCGAAGGTCGCGAAAGCCACGCCGTCGTAAAGGATGTGCTCGTACATGTCGTCCGACATGACCCACACCTGCCCGTGACGCCGGACGACCTCGGCGAGGGCCTTCAACTGGTCGGCGCCGTAGGCCGCGCCAGAGGGGTTCGAGGGCGAGTTCAGGAGAAGCCAGCGAGTGCGCGGCGTGACCGCCGCCTCCAGTTGCTCCGGCCGAAGCCGGAATCCGTTCTCGGGGCCGCAGGGAACGAGGACCGGCTGGCCGCCGGCGATACACACGATGTCGCTGTAGCTCGTCCAGTACGGGGTCGGGATGACGACCTCGTCGCCGGCCGACAGCGTCGCCATGAAGGCGTTGTAGAGGATCTGCTTGGCGCCCGCGCCGCAGGTCACCTCGTCCTGCGCGAACGCCAAGCCGTTCTCGCGCTCGAACTTGCGGCGCACCGCTTCCTTCAGCTCGGGCGTGCCGTCGAGTGCGGTGTACTTGGTGGCCCCCGCGCGGATCGCGCGGATGGCGGCTTCCTTGACGTTGTCGGGCGTGTCGAAGTCGGGCTCGCCGGCGCCCAGGATGATCATGGGCCGGCCGGCGCGCTTGAGCGCGCCTGCCTTGGCCGTGATCTTCAGGATCTCCGAGACGCCGATCGAGCCGATGCGGGCCGCCGGCTGGAACGCGCGCGTCCCATGCTGGAGAAGCGCGCTCATGCCTCGGCCGAGCCCCCGTCCACGTCGAATTTCACGCCTTGAGCCAGCGGCAGGGAATGGCCGTAGTTGATGGCGTTGGTCTGGCGGCGCATGTAGGCCTTCCAGGCGTCCGAGCCACTCTCGCGGCCGCCGCCCGTCTCCTTCTCTCCGCCGAATGCGCCGCCGATCTCGGCACCGGACGTGCCCATGTTGACGTTGGCGATGCCGCAGTCCGAACCCCCGGCCGACAGGTAGCGCTCGACCTCGCGCATGTCGGTGCCGAAGATCGACGACGACAGGCCCTGGGGCACGCCGTTCTGCAGCGCGATCGCCTCGTCGAGGTCGGTATACTTGAGGACGTAGAGGATCGGGGCGAAGGTCTCTTCCACCACGGGTCCGGTCTGCGACGGCATCTCGACCAGCGCCGGGCGCACGTAGAACGAAGCGTCGCCGTTGACGTCGACGCGTTCGCCGCCGGTCACAGTGCCGCCCGCGGCCTTGGCCGCCGCCAGCGCCTTGCCCATGCCTTCGAAGGCCGCGCCGTCGATCAGCGGGCCAACCAACGCATCGGAGGTGAGCGGGTTGCCGACGGAGATGTTGGCGTAGACCCGCTTCAGGCGCGAAACGAGGGTGTCGTAGACGGTTTCATGGACGATCAGGCGGCGCATTGTGGTGCAGCGCTGGCCCGCGGTGCCCATCGCACCGAAGGCGACGGCGCGCAGGGCGAGATCGAGATCGGCCGAGGGAGTGACGATGGAGGCGTTGTTGCCGCCGAGCTCCAGGATGGCGCGGGCGAAGCGGCGGGCGAGGCGCTCACCCACCGCGCGCCCCATGCGGGTCGAGCCCGTGGCCGAGACGACGGGTACGCGGGGATCGTCCACCAGCGCCTCGCCGACCTCGCGCTCGCCGAGGAGAAGCGTGGACAGGCCGGCCGGCACGTCACCGAAGCGGACCGCCGCCTTCTCGAAGATCGCCTGCACTGCGATCGCGGTGAGCGGCGCCTTTTCGGACGGCTTCCAGACCACGGCGTCGCCGCAGACGAAGGCGAGCGCCGCGTTCCAGGACCACACGGCCACGGGGAAGTTGAAGGCCGAGATGACGCCGACGACGCCGATCGGGTGCCACTGCTCGGTGAGCTTGTGGTCGGCGCGCTCGGAGGGGATCACGAGACCGTAGAGCTGGCGCGACAGGCCGACCGCGAAGTCGCAGATGTCGATCATCTCCTGGACTTCGCCGAGGCCTTCGGACGGCGCCTTGCCGACTTCGAGGCTCACGAGGCGGCCGAGCGCCTCCTTATGGGTGCGCAGCTCCTCGCCGAGAAGTCGGACCAGCTCGCCGCGACGGGGCGCAGGGACGGTGCGCCAGGCGAGATAGGCGGCATGGGCCTTGCCGATCGCATCGCCGACGGCGCCGGTCTCCACCATCGGAACAGAGGCGAGGACGGAGCCGTCCACCGGCGAGACGACGCGGCGCGAGCCGCCCGTGAAGGCGGCCTGCGGCACGCCGAGCTCGGACAGGATGGTCTGCACTTCGGCGTTCAGGGAGGAGGGCGTATCCAGCATGGTCTTGGTGATCCTGTTGTCTGAGAGGGGTTAGAGGCGTGCGCCGGTGAAGTGGGCGACCTGCGCGCCGACTTCGTAGTAGGCCTCGCGCAGGCCGCGTCGGGGGGCGTCGGCCGGGTCGGTGACGGGGAGCGGCAGGTCGGCCTCCCCGATCCTGCCGAGAAGGAGATCCGCGAGGCAGCGGCCGAAGACGGTGCCGGGGGCGATACCGCGCCCGTTGTACCCGCTGAAGGAAACGACGTCGCGGCCGAGGCGGTGGAACGAAGGCAGGTTGTTTTCGGTCATCCCGATCATGCCGTACCACTCGTGCTCGAAGGCCACGGCGCCTAGTTGGGGGAAGAGCCTGGCGAGCGCCCGGCGTCCCCAGTCGCGGTGGACGGGACCACCCGTGCCGCGCAGCGCGCCCACGGACCCGAAGACAAGGCGGCCCGCCCGGTCGAACCGGAAGGAGCTGAGCACCTCGCGCGTGTCCCACACCCCCTGGCGTTCCGGCAGGATGGACCGCCGCACGTTGTCGCCGAGCGGGACGGTCGCCATGTTGAAGTAGGGTAGGTGGACCTGCTCGCGACGGATCTGCGGCCAGACCCCGACGGTGTAGGCGTCGGTCGCGACGACCACGGACTTCGCTCGCACGGTTCCGCCCGCCGTACCCAGGCGCCAGTGGGAACCCTCGTCCGTCGCGCCAGTGACGGCGCTGCCCGTGAAGAGCCTGGCGCCCGCCGCGATGGCTGCCCGCGCCAGTCCCCGCACGTAGGCGAGGGGCTGGATCGTGCCGGCGCGCTCGTCGAGAAGCGACCCGGCATAGGCGGTGGAGCCGACCTTGCGCGTCGTCTCCGCCGCGTCGAGGAGGCGGACCGGAGCGCCGCGCGCTTGCCACTGGCGGGCCCGCTCGGTGATCTCGGCCAGACCCTTCTGGCCGACCGCGCAGTGCAACGTTCCCTGCCGCTCGACCTCGCAGTCGATGCCGTGGCGCTCGACGAGGTCGAACACCGTCTTCGGGGCGCCGCCGAGGAGTTCGAGAAGCCGCGAGCCGTAGACCTCGCCGAGTTCGCCGGGCAGGTCGTCGGGCATGACCCACATGCCGGCGTTGACTAGGCCGACATTGCGCCCCGATCCTCCGAAGCCGATCTCGGCGGCTTCCAGAAGCGCGACGCTGGCGCCGCCATCAGTGAGATGCAGCGCGGCGGAGCACCCGGTGAAGCCGCCGCCGACGATGGCGACATCGACGGTGAGATCGCCTTTCAGCGCGCTCGTCGCCGGCGCCGGCGGGGCGCTCCGCTCCCAGAGCCCATGGCTGCGCGGATCGTTCCTCATGCGGCTTGACCCTTGAGGCGAGCGAAGATGGCTTCGATCGGATGGGATGGGCGAAAACCTGCGAAACGCTTGGTCTGGCACCGGCAAGAGAACCCGGTGGCGAAAATCTCGGCGGGATCGTGGCCGGCGACGCCCGGGCCCCAGCTGAGGTCGAAGATGCGTCGGGACAGTTCGGCATGCTCGGCTTCGTGGCCGAACATGCCCGCCATGCCGCAGCAGCCGAGTGCGGGAACCGCAGCCTCGAAGCCGAAATGACCCAGCACCTGCCGCCACCGATCGGCGGTTTCTGGCCGGGACGTGCGCTCCGTGCAATGGAGATGGACGCGGCAGGAACCGGACGAGGCGGGCGGCGCGGCGCGCACTTCGCCGGACGCGATCGCGTCCGACAGGAAGGCCTCGATCGACAGCACCACCGGAGTCGAGGCGAGCGGATGGGCGTCCTGGTACTCCTGCTCGAACAACAGGCCCGTCGCGGCATCGAGGCTTACGAGCGTCGCGCCGTCGCGCACGAGACGCGCGCGCAGGGCCTGCGCACGGCGCGCCTTGCGCGAGAAGCCTTCTTGCAGGCCGAGGACGTGTTCGGCCTTGCCGTTCGCCCATGACGGGGACAGGACCGCCGCGAAGCCGAGCAGGCGCAGGGCACCGACGGCGGCTTCGGGCACCGAGCCGTCGAAGGCGCCGGTGAAGCTGTCGGCAAGGACGATCACCTTGCGGCCCGCCGCGGGCCTCGGCACCGCGCGCAGCCGCCCACGCCGGGCCGGCACGATCGTCGGCAGGTCGACAAGGCCGAACCGGGCCCGTGCCAGTTGCCGGAAGCGCGGTGCCGAAAGCACCGCGTTGGCGATCGCCGGGAATCTGCTTGCGAGCGGCAGGGCGGCTTCCATGCCTGCCATGAGCGTGTGGCGCGCGGGGCGGGGGCGGGTGCGGTAGTAGTCCGCCAGGAAGCGCGACTTCATCGCGGGAACGTCGACCTTCACCGGGCATGCGTTGGAGCACGCCTTGCAGGACAGGCAGGTGTCGAGCGTCGCCTTGACCTCCTCGGTCATCGCCTCGAGCGCTGTGCCCACATCGGCGCCGCGATCGCGCTCGGAGGCGAGGCGCGCCCATTCTCGGAGAGCGACCGCACGGCCCTTTGGCGACTGAACCCGGTCCCGCGTCGCCTTGTAGGACGGGCACATCGGCTCCGACCGATCCCACGAATGACAGGCGGCGTTGCCGTTGCAGGCGATGGCGCGGTCGAAGGCCTGCGCGCGACCCGCGTCGATGGCGCGGTCGGCCTCGCCGCGCATCGGAACGGCATCGATCCGGTCGATCTGTCCCCGGCCGTTCGGCCGGGCGAGCTTGCCGGGGTTGAATATACCGAGCGGATCGAACGCGCCCTTGATCGCCTCCAGCGCCGGGTAGAGTTCGGAGCCGAAGAAGAGTGGCGAATACTCGCCGCGGAAGCCCCGACCATGCTCGCCCCAGAGGAGGCCGCCGTAGCGCTTGGCGAGCGCCGCGACCTCGTCGGACACGGGCCGGATGAGCGCGGCGTCGGTCGGCACGGCCATGTCGAGCGCCGGGCGCACATGAAGGCAGCCGACGTCGGCATGCCCGAACATGCCGTAGCGCAGCCCGTGCCGGTCGAGGATCGCGCGGAACTCGGCCACGAAGTCGGCAAGCCGTTCCGGCGGCACCGCGGTGTCCTCAACGAAGGCGGTGCCCTGCCGGCGCCCGCCGAGGCGGCCGAGGAGGCCCACGGACTTCTCGCGCAGGACCCAGAGCCGACGGATCGTCCCGGCGTCGCGGATCGGCTTCCAGTCCACCGCCCTGTGCGGCGAGGCCGCCAGCAGCGCCTCGGCCTGCGCGATGGCGCGGTCGATCGCATCCGGGTCGTCGCCGACGAACTCGATGAAGTTCAGGCCCTTCACGGGCTCCGTCGCCGGTCCGCCGAGCACCGTCTCGATGCCGGTCCAGAGGATGTCCTGCGTGGCGAGCGCCAGCACCTTGTCGTCCAGCACCTCGATCGCCGACGGCTCGGCGACCAGAAGCGTCTGCACGTCGCGCAGCGCCGTGTCGAAGGAGGCGTAGCGCGCGACGACGAGCGCGCGATGCTTCGGCCGGGCGGCAAGCCGCAAGGTGATCGCCTTGGTGATGGCGAGCGTGCCTTCCGAGCCGGCAAGAAGTCGGGCGAGGTCGAAGGGGCCGCCGGGCCGGAGGACGTCCCGCACGTTGTAGCCGGTGAGGCTGCGGTTGAGGTCGGGAAAGACCCGGGCGATCGTCTCGGCATGGTCGCGCGCCACACCGAGGACGGTGCGGTGGATGTCGGCGGCGAGGTCGGCCCCTGTCGCGATGCCATCGGCCTCTTCCGCCGGCATGGCAGCCACGGACCAGTCCGTGCCATCGGACAGGACGACGTCCATCGCCTCGACCCAGGCCGAGGTCTTGCCGTAGATGCGCGAGCCCTTGCCGGACGCATCGGTCGCTACCATCCCGCCGATCGTGGCGCGCGAGGCCGTCGAGACGGTGGGTGGAAAGAACAGGCCGTGCGGCGCCAGCGCCGCGTTCAACTGGTCGAGCACGACGCCGGGCTCGACCGTCACCGTGCGCGCCTGCGTGTCTAGACGGAGGATGCGGTTCATGTGCCGGGAGACATCGATCACGACGCCCGACGTCAGCGACTGGCCGTTGGTGCCCGTTCCCCCGCCGCGAACGGTGAGCGGCACGGGCGATCGCGGATCGGAGATCGCGGCGCGAACGATGCGGTTCAGGTCGCCGCCGGACCTCGGATAGAGGACGAGCGCCGGCCGGAGCTGGTAGATGCTGTTGTCGGTGCCGGCCACCAGCCGCTGCGCGAGATCGCCTGATGTCTCGCCCTCGAAGCCTTCGAGGCCGAGCGACCGAGCGAAACCCTCGGACTGCCGCTCGTCCGCTGAAGCGCTCGCGTCTCGCGTCACGTCGTCAGGCCGCCGAGACCTGGGAGGAGGAGCGCAGGGCCTCGCGGACCGCGTCGATCGAACGCGCCTGCGCCGTCTCGTAGACCTCGAACTCGTCCTGCACCGGCGCGCCGAGCGCTTCCACAAAGGCGTCCTTGCTGGCGTTCGAGCCGTAGCTGCGCTGTTCCTGTCCACCGAGATTGGACTGGAAGATGCCGGCCGCGCTGACGGGGAGGAAGTCCTCGTAGACGATGGGATAGGCGGCGACGTGGCCGGCCGCGACGAGGGCCTCCATCGGGCTGGTGTCGAGGCCGGCGGCAGACGCCTGGCGGCCCTTGTCCGTCAGGACGTAGCGGTAGAAGCCGAGGCCCTCGCGGCGGAGGGTCTCGTGGTCGTCCGGGAAGGCCTCGAAAGCCTTCGCGAGCCGCGCGGCGTAGTTCTGGCCGGCGCTGCCGGCCCCGCCCTCGTCGCGAACGCCGGCGAGAAGCTGGTCGTAGAGTGCGCGGCCCTTGCGGGTCAGCGCGAGGCCGCGCTGCTCGATCTCGCCGAAGCGCGCCGTGTGCGTTCCCGCCTCGGCGCTCGTCTCGCCCTTGAACACGATCGCCTCTTCCAGCGCCTTGAAGCTCGTCTGGCGAAGGAGGATCGGGCAGCGGCGGGTCGGCGGGCCCTCGATCACGTCCTTGGCCGCGATGCCCCGCTCGGGCATTTCGGCTTGAACGGCGTCGATGTCCAGCGTGCGCGGCGTCAGGTGGTTGATGTGCGGGCCTTTGAAGGACACGACGTCGGCGATGAGCCGGTGAGCGGCGTTGAGGCGGCGGTAGGTGCCGGCGTCCACGGTGGCCTCGCCGTGCCAGCGGAAGGTCTCGACCGCCTCGCGCACGAATTCGTCGGCCTGCGCGTCGCCGAGGCCGCCCGTGCGCTCGAAGGTCTCGATGAAGGCCAGCGCGCGATCCGTGAAGATGCGGCGGCGAGACAGGATGGCGGCGGCCTCGCCGCGCAGCGTCTCGTCCTCGATCAGTTCGAGGCGCAGGAGCGAGGTGAAGACGCGGAACGGGTTGCGGGCGAGGCTCTCGTCGCGAACCGGCCGGAACGCGGTGGAATGCACCGGCACGCCGGCGACGGACAGGTCGTAGTAGCCGACCGGCTCCATGCCCATCACCGCGAAGAGGCGGCGCATGGTGGACAGTTCCTCGGCGGTGCCGAGACGGATGGCGCCATGCCGCTCCAGATCGATGCGCTCAAGATCGTCGGTGCGCTCGAGATCCGTCTTCAGGGCCGGGTCCCGGGCGAGGGTCGCTGCGTTGATGTCGGCGACCAGCTCCATCAGCGCTCCGTATTGGGGCACCTCGGAACGGTACATGTCCGACATCGTGCGCGAGAAGCGGGTACGGATCTCGTCGGCTGGGATAAATGCGCTGTTATCCATGGTCTCACCCTTCGCCTTCCCCGAAAATAATCGAAACTCTGGACAAGCGAGCCCATGCCTCCAGTGCATTCTGGCGAGGGAGGAATGCCGATTCAAACGATGATGTGGTATCAACTCATGAGCTTAATGAATGACCTTTCCAGGTGCGAAAGGTCAAAAGCTGGCGGAACAGGGCAATACGGTGAGTTTTTCGCGGCGGTTCCTGCCATCCATGTCGCTGCTCTGCGCCTTCGAGGCCGCCGCGCGTCACCAAAGCTTCACGGCGGCCGCAGCCGAACTCCATCTGACTCAGAGTGCCATCAGTCGGCAGGTGAAGGCATTGGAGGAGGCTGTGGGATCGAGCCTGTTCCTGCGCGACCGCCAGACTGTGAAGCTGACCCTTGCGGGCGAAGCCTATGCGCAGGACATTCGTCAGGCCCTGAACCGGATCTCGAAGGCGACCTTGAACTTCAAGGCCAACCCCGCCGGGGGGACTTTGAAGCTCGGCATCCTGCCGACGTTCGGTACGCGCTGGCTGGCACCGCGACTGTCGCAGTTCACGCAGGCGCATCCCGGCATCACCTTGAACCTCTCGACCCGCTTCGCTCCGTTCGATTTCGAAGAGGACTCACTCGACGCAGCCATTCACTTCGGAGCACCGAGCTGGTCGGGCGCGGAACTCGACTTTTTGATGAGCGAGACCGTGGTTCCCGTGTGCAGCCGGGCGTTCGCGGAACGATACGATCTATCCGTCCCGGGATGCCTCTTGGACGTGCCGCTCATTCATCTCGAAAGCCGACCGGATGCGTGGGAGCGTTGGTTCCGAAGAAACGGAGTCGCTTCCGCCCCCCTTTCCGGCATGCTGATCGATCAATTCGCGGTCGCGTCGCTGGCCGCTGCGGGCGGACTCGGCATGGCGCTGCTTCCTCGCTTTCTCATTGAAGCGGAACTTGCTCGGGGCGACCTGGTAGAGCCCTTGAATGCTCCGATGGAAAGTGCCGAGAAGTACTATCTCGCCTGGCCCAGCAAACGCACCGCGTTCCCCCCACTGCAGGCGTTTCGAGCATGGCTCAAATCCGTGACCTCAGTGGCGTGACCGCAACCGTCATCGAGCTGGCGACACGGGACGGTCGGCAGGGCAGGGACCTGACGCCTTCGAGACCATGCCGATGCCAAGACTGCCCGAGACGACACAATACCGTCCGACCACGCGGTCGCTTGCTCTCAACCTGCACGCCCGCAACTCGCTCATCCTGAACGGTGGATTCGGTTGATCCCGGACGGCTCGCCGTCGCGCCGAAGCGGGGTGAACTGTCTGCGGTAGCCGAAGCGCGACGTTCGTTGGCAAGATCGCGCAGCCGGCCGCGGAACTCCATCCCGCGCGTCATCGAGACAGCGTCGACCCGACCCCGGTCCTCCAAGCCATCTCGTGGATCAGCGCGGCGGCGGCCAAGTCTGCAACGGCATGCCCCCGGAAGATGAAGATGCGTCGATCCTGCGTTGCAGCGGGGGAAACGGAGCCGTGCGACAGCTCTCCCAAGTCGGCGTCGAAGCTGCGGAGGTTTTCGTAGAGCGGATGCGCACGTTCCTGTTCGTGATCGTCCGTTACCCGGAACTCGATCGCGCCGAGCCCTTCGCTGTTGAACGAGCGCGCCAAATCCACGGCCGCAACAAAGGCACCCGCCGGCACCCATTCGGCGTCCAGGAACGGGGGGCTGCCGGCCGGAACACTGGTTACGAGAATTCCGGAATGCCGGACCACTTCGTCCGCCTGCCGGCAGACCCGCACGCGCCGGCCATGGGCGAACAGGGCCCATTCGGCGAATTCGTCGCGCGACGACCCGCGGCTGAACGCCAGGATGTCGCTGACGTGCGGAAACAGCGCAAGAAGAGCAGACAGGTGATGACGCGCCTGGAGACCGCATCCCACAAAGCCGAGACAGTTCACGTCGGAGCTCGCCAGCGCCTCAGCGGCGACGGCCGACATGGCCGCCGTTCGAAAGCCCGTCACGGCGTTGCCGTCCATCACGGTGAGGGGTTCGCCCGTCCGGAAGTCGTTGACCACCAACAGAGCCTCGATCCCGCGTCCGGTCGAGCCGGGTTCCGTCGGTGCCACACCGAGCCATTTGTTGACCGCCAAGCCGAGATCGGGCGAGGCCGCGCATAGCGATTGGAACTTGTGCGCGGGAGAGATGTCGAGCGACAGCTTGGGAAGGGAAAGGAACTTTCCCATATGATGGGCGCGGAACGCCTCGGCGATCGCCCGGCGCATGTCCCCCGGCAAAGGGTTCAACGACTTTACGTCGGCCTGCGACAGATACAGCATGGTCTCCTCGTCTCGTTCGATCAGCGGAACCGCGATGCGCGGTAGGGAGCTGGGTCGATCTCCGGTTCGAGCCGGGAGGCGAGCCGCGCGACCAGCCGTGCGGTGCCGGGCGACATGGTGATGCCGCTGTGGCCGTGGCCGAAGGCGTAGTGGACATCCGGCGAGCGCGCGCAGCGGTCGATCACCGGCAGGGAGTCGGGCATGGACGGGCGATGGCCGAACCACCGGTCGAGCCTGTCGGCGGCAGGTCGGCGCGGAATGGCGGGAAAAAGGCGGTGCAGGTTGTCGAGAAGCACCTCGATGCGTCGCCAGTCCGGCGGTGCCGCAACGCTGGCCAGTTCCACCTGTCCCGCCACGCGCAGCCCTGCCGGCGTCATGGCTATGGCCATCTTGCCGTCGCTCGGCATCACCGCGTGCCGAGGCCGGTATTCCGGCTCCCGCACCACGACGTGGTAGCCGCGCTCGCTTTCCAGTGGAAGCCGGTCGCCCGCGGCGCGAGCCAGCGCCAGAGATCCGATGCCGCCCGTCACGATCGCCCCGGCGGCCTCGATCTCGCCCCGGTCCGTCACCACCGCGCGCAACCGTTCTCCCTCGAAACGCCAGCCGATGGCGCGCGCCCGTTGCACCGTGGCGCCTCGCCGCACGGCATAGGCTGTCACGCCCGCAACGAAGCCACCGGGGTCGGGAAGGTTCTGTCCCTCGCGCATCAGGGCGCCGTATCCGTAGCCGGGCCCCAGTCCCGCTTCAAACTTCCGAAGCACTTCGCCTTGAAGGGGGACGAAGCCATGGCCGTATCGAGCCCGGGTATCCCAACTCAGAGCTTCGCTCCGATGCTCATGCTGTCCGGGATACACGAACAGGTGCCCTGCGGATGCGATGCTGTGTTCCAGACCGGCCTCGCGTGCCAGCGCGGCGTAGCGGTTCCGCGCTCCTTGCACCAGGTTGTGGCGGGCGGCGGCGATCGCCGCGACGCGCTCCCCCGTCATGCCGGCCGCCAGGAAGCGCACGAGCCAAGGCGCCAGCTCCGGCAGGTGGCGCCAGCGCACCGTAAGCGCACCCCTCGGATCGGCCAGCATGCTCGGAAGAGATCTCCACAGGCCGGGCGTTGCGACCGGCAGCAAGCTCGCCTCCATGATCCACCCCCCGTTTCCGTAGCTTGCCGCCTGCCGGCCCCCGGACTCGGCCGGTTCCACCATCACCACCTCACGGCCGTGATCGAGACATTCCACGGCGGTCCATGCTCCGACGATACCCGCTCCGATGATCACGATAGGCGGCATGGATGCGGCGCTCCTTGATGGCAGCAATCAATGGGGGAGGGCAGGCGCGTCGAACTCCTTGCGGAACTTGTCGCTGACCACGGGACCACCGGCGAACCGGTCGATGGAAAAGGGAGCGAGTGGTGTCGGCGTCGTGCCGTCGACGATCATTTCAGAAACGCAGAGGCCGACGCCGGGGCCGATCTGGAACCCGTGGCCGCAGAAGCCGAAGGCGTGAACGAGGCCGGGTCGCGTACGGCTTTCTCCGATCACCGGGATCATGTCCGGAATATAACCTTCGATACCCGACCACACGCGGATCACGTGCGCATTGACGAGCGCCGGCACGGTCTCGCCCAGGCAGGCCATGCCGCGCAGGATCTTGTGCAGGGGAACGGGGGCACGGTTGGCGACGGCGTCCGCCGCCGTGCGAGGGTAGCCAGCGAAGATCACGTTGCCGCGCGGAATCTGCCGGGCGATCACCGATCCGTCGGCGCGCTGCACCGTGGGGTGGATGAAGTAGGGCAGGGGTTCGGTGACGAACTGCGGGGGCCCGGCGGCGAACAAGGGCGCGGTTTCCCCGAACATCTCCGCCAGTTCCACCGCCCAAGCGCCCGCGGCGTTGACGACATGTCCGCTTTCAAACGTGCCGTGCGTTTCGGTCTGCGTCCGGAACGTGCCGTTGTCGTAGGAGAGGGCCCGCACGCGGCACCCTTGCGCGACCTCGACGCCGAGCGCCTTCGCCGCTCGCGCCACGGCAGGCGTGACGAGGCGGGGATTGGCATTGGCGTCCCGCGCCGAGTAGCTGGCAAAGCGCGTCTGCGGCGACAGCCACGGGAAGCGGCGATGCAACGCGGCCCCTTCCAGGAGTTCGACATCCAGACCGTAGGTGCGCGACACCGCCGCATAGCCTTCGATCTTCGCCACCTCCTCGTCGCCGGCGGCACAGTAGAAGTGGCCGGAGCGTTCGAACTCGCAGGCATCACCGATCAGAGCCGGCAGCTGCTCCCACAGGTCCTGCGATCGGAGCGACAGGGGGTACTGGGCCGGAAAACGACCTTGAAGGCGAAGGCTGCCGAAATTGGTGCCGCTCGACTGCGCGCCGACGACCCCCTTTTCCAGAACGATCACGCGTCGTCCGCGCCGGGCGAGAAATAGGGCGCACCAGGCGCCGATCAGGCCACCACCGACCACCACGACGTCGAAGGCGCGCGTCACGAAGCGACACCGGCCGGTGCGGCCCGAAGCGGGACGGGCTTCACGGGTGCCTGTCCTCGCAGCCGCCCGACCTCAGCCAAAGGCCGACCGGCGTGCGCGGCGACGATCTCGCCCAACGCCGGGCCGCACACGCGCCCCTGACACCGACCCATGCCGCAGCGCGTGATGGCTTTTACGCGGTTGAGGTCGACCGGTCCGAGATCGGCGTCCATGGCGGCACGGATCTGTCCGGCGGTAACGTTCTCGCATCGGCAGACTGCCACGGACCCTGCAAGTTCCACCGCCGCGCCGGCAGGCCAGGCGAAGGCTCGCGCAAGCCCATGCTGGAACCGCCGCAGACGCTTGATCTCTCGGCGCAGCCCGGCGATTTCCGCCGTATCCACCGGGCGATCGAGATCGGCCAGAAGCGCAAGCGCCGCCAGCCTTCCGCTCGCCTCCGCCGCGTCTGCTCCGCCGATCGCCACACCGTCGCCGGCGAGATAAAGAGCCTTCGCGGCCCGGCCGTCCTCATCGGTGCGGGGAAACCACAGGCGGAACGCGGGATCGAACGCCATGGATGCACCGAGCAGCTCGGCGAGTTGGGCTTCCGGCTTCAGCCCGTAGCCGATGGCCAGCGCGTCGCAGGGCAAACGCTGCTCCAAGCCCCGATGGCGAATTCTCAACCCTTCGACATGCTCCGCCCCATCCACCCCCAGGGGTTCGACACCGAACATGAGTTTCACGCCGCGAGCCTGCAGTTTGCGAAGATAGCCGAGGCCCCGAACAAGGGTCTTGGCGGATGCCAGCATGGGAGGCACGGCACCGACCTTGCGCGAAAGCGGCGTGGTGTCGCAGACGGCCACCACCTCCGCCCCGTTGTCGAGATACTGCAGCGCGGCAAGCGGCAGGAGCGGCGAGGAACCGCAAAACACCACACGGCGCCCGATCAGGCATCCTTGACCCTTGAGAACGACCTGCGCACCGCCCAGCGTGAAGACGCCCGGCAGCGTCCAGCCGGGCATCGGCATGACGCGGTCCATCGCGCCCGTAGCGAGCACCACGGCGTCGAAGCCCAGCGCGCTCGCCGCACCATTCTGCAGGATCTGGAGCCGATTGTCCTCGCACCCCCAGACCAGGGTGTCCGGTCGATAGTCGACGCGCGATGTCAAGCGCGTGAAATCGGAATGGAGACGGCGGTACTTGGCTGCTTCACTGCCCATGACGGCATCGGCGTCGAGCCCACGCTCGGTTGCGATCCAGCGGTATCCCTGGCCACCGGGGCGGCGTCCTTCGTCCAGAAGGATCGGGTTCAACCCGGCTTCCAGGAGGGTCTGCGTCGCGCGGATCCCGGCCGGCCCCGCGCCGACGACAACGATCTCACCCATGTGTTGTCACCACCGGAAAGGGTGCCTTACGCGTCAACCGCATTCCGGGTTCGGCGGAAGTGGAGCAGCCCCTGAGCTTCCGGCCGTCCTCCGTCCAGACCCAGCAGTCCTGGCAGGCACCCATGAGGCAGAACCCCGCGCGTGCTTCTTCGCCGAACTCCGACTGCCGCAGGCTGTGTCCGTTCGTCAGCATGGCCACGAGAATCGTGTCGCCCGATTGCGCCTGGACCAGAACCCCATCGATCGTCAGGTCAAACAGGCTAGCTGCGTTGGGGGCGACGCGATGAAACTGAAACATGACGAGTCTCTCGTTTTTTATCGCATGGCAATAAAGAATATTGCAATCTTGCGGAGGCTTGGCTTGGTCTGTCAAGCCGTCATCGACCCGTGCCGACCACCGCGGCGTCAGGCTCGCGAAATCGAGCGGGCCGCGGCCATCACGATCGTCGCGAATCTCGGTACCACCTCGTCCGGGCGGCAACGCGCATAGGACACGGCAATGTTCACTGCCGCTTCGGGCCGTCCCCGTTCGTCCATGATCGCCGCCGCGATGGAAGCGTCGTTCTGGAAGTATTCGCCGAACGCGGTGGCGTATCCCTGCCGGGCGGATGTTCTGATCTTCGCGATCAAGGCATCCCGGGTGGCCGTGGTGTGTTCGGTATGCTGCACAAGCTCGGACGCTTCGATCACCGCGACCGCCTCGTCCTCGGGAAGGCGGGATAGCATGGCGATGCCCGGCGCCGTGCAATAGGCCGGCATCGTCGTACCGATCACTACATCCGTGTTCAGCATGTGGCGGCTTAGAAAGCGGGCGACGAAAAGAATCTGGGTGTCTTCGAGAAGGGTGAGGTTCACCGTTTCCTCGGTCTCCTTGCTGAGGTGCATGAGGTAGGGCATCGCGACGTCGACGATGCGCTGACCATGCAGGAAGTTGTGCCCCAGACGCAGGTTCTTGGAGGTCGTGTGATAGCGGCGCGTTTCGGGATCTCTGGCGAGATAGCCGAGGCGCACCAGCGTATGCGTGAAGCGCTGCGCTGCGCTGACGTCCATGCCGACCTTCTCGGCCAACTGCGACAGTCCCATTGCCGACTTCGATCCGGAGAACGCTTCCAAGATCCGGAACGCCTTCTCGACGGACTGCACCAGCAACGGGTCTCGCCGCGTGCCAGGCTCCTTGGGTTCGACGGTGCTCATTCGTGGTCCCTGCATCAAAAATGGACATGACTAGGAAAAGGACGGTTGACATCCGATCCGCGACCTCCAATCATTGCAATAATTATTATTGTATTGCAATAAAAAGGTCGGCTCGATGGCGGATTTCGTTTTGACAAAGGTGGATGGGGCTGTCGGCGTGATCACGCTGAACCGTCCGGAAAAGCTGAATGCCTGGAACGCGGAGATGCGCGTCCAGCTGATTGCGGCGCTGGAAGCCCTTGAGGCGGACGCGGCGGTACGGGCCATCATCTTGACGGGGGCGGGAGACCGGGCGTTTGGTGCCGGGCAGGATCTCAGCGAGACCAAGAGCTTCGACGCCGATCGGGCGGAAGTTTGGGTCGGCGAGTGGGAGCGTCTCTACGATCGCATCCGCTCGCTTTCCAAACCCATCGTCGCGGCGATCAACGGGGTGGCGGCCGGTTCCGCTTTCCAGGTCGCGCTGCTGTGCGACATCCGGATCGGTCACGAGGATACGACCATGGGGCAGCCGGAGATCAAGTCCGGCATCGCGTCCACCACTGGCCCTTGGATCATGCGCGAGATCATCGGCCTGTCGCGCACCATCGATCTCACGCTGACGGGTCGGATGATGGATGCCGAGGAATGTTTTCGGATCGGCACGCTGAGCCGTCTCGTACCCAAGGCCGCGCTCATGGACGAGGCGATGCGCCTTGCCGGCGAACTGGCCGAACTTCCCCCCACCGCCATGCGCCTCGATCGTCAACGCTTCCGCGAAATGACTGAAGCCGGGTTCCGCGACTGCCTATCGGCGGGCGTGCGCATCCAACGCGAAGCCTACGCTTCGGGCGAGCCGGCCAGGATGATGGAGAAGTTCCTTGTCGAGCGGGCCGCCCGCAAGGCCGCCCGCACCGCCTAGTCGATCGCAACGACGGGGACGCATCCGCCTTCCAAACCAAGGAGAGCATGCATGAGCTTCACCAGACCCAACCGCCGCCGAGTGCTTCAGCTCACCGCTGGAGCTGCAACCGGCCTCTTCATGCCCGCCCTGCTCGGCCGGAACCGGGCTTCCGCCGCCGCCACGATCACCGTGGCGGATCCGGGCGGCCCCTTCAGCCAAGCCTGGCGCAAGGCCTTCTACGATCCGTTTCAGGAGGCGACGGGCCATACGATCGTCAACGTGGCCCGCGACGCCGAGCCCACCGCGCAGTTCAAGGCCATCGTGGAAACCGGCAGCTATACCTGGGACGTCTGCACCCTGACCATCTCCGCCCGCGACATCCTGGCCAAGGAGAACCTGCTCGAGCCGATCGGCTTCGCCCATTCCGACGTGCCGCAACTCCTGCCCGAGGCCATAACCGACAAGTGGATGGGCACGGACGTTTATTCCACCGTGATGGCCTACCGCACGGATGTGTTCGACGAGGCACCGGCGAACTGGGCAGACTTCTTCGACGTCGACAAGTTCGCGGGTCGCCGCTCCCTGCGCAAGAATCCGATCGACACGCTGGAACAGGCTCTGATGGCCGACGGCGTGGCGCCGGCCGACCTTTATCCGATCGATGTCGATCGGGCCTTCGCCAAGCTCGACCAGATTAAGCCCGACATCGCCGTTTGGTGGACCAGCGGCGCGCAGTGCACGCAGCTGCTCCAAAGTGGGGAAGTCGATCTTATCAGCGGCTGGAACGCCCGGTTCCAGGCCGCGGTCGACGGCGGAGCGCCGGCCGCGATCGTTTGGAACCAGGGTCTCTACTCGATCGAAGGCTGGGGCATTCCGCGGGGCAATCCCCGCGCTGACGTCGCCCGCGAGTTCATACGCTTCTGTGCCGCTCCGGAGCGGCAGGCCATTTTCACGGAAGTTCTGGCCTACGGTCCGACCAATCTCGACGCCTACAAGACCATTCCCGAAGAGCGTGCGGCGTCTCTTCCGACGTCGCCAGCCAACCTCGAGAAGATGGTTGTGGCGAGCGAGGACTGGTGGAGCGCGAACCGGTCCGCGACCACCGAACGTTTCAACAGCTGGCTCCTTTCCTGAGGAGGTAGGCCCATGGCAGCTTCCGTGCACGCGACGAATGGTACGTCGCCCAAGCTCCTGACCAGGGGGCTCACCATCCACTTCGGGGCGCTTTGCGCCCTGGAGCCTACCGACCTGTCGGTGGGGGTGGGCGAATTCCTTACCTTGCTCGGTCCGTCCGGATCGGGCAAGTCCACCCTGCTTCAGCTGGTTTGCGGTCTTCTCGAGCCGTCCGGCGGAACGGTTCTGATCGACGGCGAGGACCAAGCCGACGTTCCCGTCTACCGACGCGATATCGGACTGGTGTTCCAGCACTACGCCCTGTTTCCCCATTTCACGGTTTCCGAGAACATCGCCTTTCCGCTGAAGATGCGGGGCGTCCCGGCCTCGGACGTGAAGCGTCAGGTCTCGCAGGCCCTGGACATGGTCCATCTGGGTCATCTGGCGACCCGCTTCCCACGCGAACTGTCGGGCGGGCAGCAGCAGCGCGTCGCCCTGGCGCGATGCTTCGTCTATCAACCCGCGATCATTCTAATGGACGAACCGCTCGGCGCGTTGGACAAGAAGCTGCGCGACGACATGCAGATCGAGATCAAGCGCCTCCACCGCGAAACGGGCGCCACGATCATCTACGTGACGCACGATCAGGAAGAAGCGCTGGCCATGTCCGATCGCATCTGCCTGATGAACCATGCGAAGATCGAGCAAATCGGCACGCCGCACGAGATCTACAACCGACCGCGCACCGAGTTCGCCGCCAGCTTCATCGGCCTGTCGAACATCTTCCGCGGCTCGGCGAACGGTCCCGCTTCCGATCGCCGCCTCGCGACCCAGCACGGAACCTTCGTGCTGCCTGACGGGGCGGGCGCGGACGGGCAGGCGATCGTGGTCCGGCCAGAGCACATGACACTGGGTGTCCAAGGCGCCAACGCCGTCTCCGGAACGGTGCGGGAAATCGTCTACGCCGGATCGGAAACGCGCGTCATCACGGCGCTCGGCGACCAGGAAGAGTTCGTAATGCGCCTGCCGCCTGGCCACGCGGTGCCCACGCTTGGCGAGCGCATCACTGCAAGCTGGAATCCCAATGCGGCGACGGTGGTACCGTGACGCTGGCCGCTGCCGACACCACGCCGACCCGAACGGCACGCTCGCGCCTTTTCAGACCCACCGCCCTTTGGTTGGTCGTGCCTGGACTGCTCTTTCTTTCGTTCTTCTTCGCCTTTCCGGTCGCACGCTTGCTCTTTCTCAGCCTGAGCGACGCGGAAACCGGTGCGTGGAGCCTGATGAGCTACCAACGGATCGTCGAGTCCGACCTCTACCTGCGCGTTCTGGGAATCACGTTCCGCATCGCTTTCAACACGACGGTCCTGTCGCTTCTGATCGGCTATCCGCTAGCCTTCTGGATCGCGTCCAAGCCCGCGTTGAAGCAGGGCAAGCTGCTGCTGTTCGTCATGGTGCCGTTCTGGACGAGCTATCTCGTCAAGACCTTCGCCTGGATGATCCTTCTGGGCAGGACGGGCGTGCTCAACAGCATGTTTCTGGGAACGGGCGTCGTCGATCGTCCCCTCAACATGATGTACAACGAGTTCGGCGTCATGGTGGGTATGGTCCATGCCATGGTTCCACTCGCGGTCATCACCATGCTTCCGGTCATGGGCAGCATCGACCGGCGTCTCGGTCAGGCCGCGCAGACGCTCGGGGCGACGCCGTCCCATTCGTTCTGGCTGGTCTATTTCAAGCTGTCGCTTCCCGGTGCCACAGCCGCCGGCCTCCTTGTCTTCATCTCCTCGCTCGGGTTCTTTATCGTGCCCGCCTTTCTCGGCGGCTCACGGAACACCATGCTCGCCCAACTCGTGATCACGCAGATCCAGGAGTTGCTGAACTGGTCGTTTGCCGGGGCGCTGGCGACGCTGATGCTGGTTTCGGCGCTTCTTGCCTGCTGGATCTACGATCGCGTGTTCGGCATCTCGACCGTCACCGGCGGTTCCGGGCGCCAAAGCGTCGGCTGGGGGCGGCAGGCCGGTATGACGCTTCTGCAAGGCTTGGCGACGTTCAGCAACGCGGCGGGCCGCGCGCTGGGACGAGTCGTCGGCGAGCGCGGCGTTTCGCGCCTGCTGCCGATCTGCGCCTGGACGATGATCGTGTTCCTGGTGGTGCCCACCTTGTTGATCGTTCCCTTGAGCTTCACCAGTTCACAGTTTCTGAGCTTTCCGCCGCCGGGCTGGTCGCTGCAGTGGTACGAGACCTACTTCAACTCGCCGCTCTGGAAGGCCGCGACCCTGCGCTCCTTCGGGATCGGTCTGGCGACGGCGATCCTGGCCACCGCGATTGGGGGGCTGACGGCGCTCGCCCTGTCGCGCTCGCGCTCCAGGGCGAGCGGTGTGATCTTCGCCTTCTTCCTAGCGCCGATGATCGTGCCGCGCATCGTCATCGCAGTGGGTATCTTCTATCTCTTCGCGCAGATCGGTCTCGTGGCCACCGATACCGGCCTGGTGATCGGCCACACCGTCCTGGCGATACCCTTCACGTTGATCGCCGTGTCCGCGATCTTGAAGACATACGACATGCGTCTCGACCAGGCGGCGGCGACGCTCGGCGCCAATCGCGTCCGCACGCTCCTGCGCATCACCATCCCGCAAATCAGGGGCGGCCTGATCGCGGCCTTTCTGTTCGCGTTCATCACGTCCTTCGATGAGCTCACCATCGCCATCTTCGTGTCGGGTGGCGTCAACACCACGCTGCCCAAGCAGATGTGGGACGACATGATCCTGCAGCTCAACCCGACGCTCGCGGCGGTCTCGGTGGTGGTGTTCCTGCTTGTCACCACCCTGCTCCTCTTGGCCGAACGGTTCCGGCGGCCGAGCTAATCAAATTCGGTGCACCCCATGACAATCGCCCATGACGGCTTCGTCCAGCTTCTGCGCTTGCGCGCCGAGACGGCGCCCGACCGCATCTTCGCACGTTTCGAAGGCAGGCCGCTGACGATCGGCGAGCTCGATCGCGCCTCCTCCGCCTTTGCCGCCCATCTCCGGGAAATGGGGATCGGGCCCGGCGCGCGCGTTGCGGTGATGATGCGCAACAGCATCGCGGCGATCCAGGTGATCTTCGGTCTCGCCAAGGCCGGCGTGGTCTGGGTTCCCGTGAACGCGCAGCAACGCGGCGAAGGGCTCCACTACCTTCTGGAGCACTCGAGGCCGTGCCTTCTGGTTCACGACGCGACCTTCGCGTCGGTTCTGGGGGAACTGGAGACGATCGACGCCCCCCGGCTGCTCCACGAGGAGAATCGAGACGACGGTCCCCTCTCGACCGTTCTGGCGTCCGGGCGGCCCTTCGAAGAAGTCCCGCCGGCCTCTTCCGCTCCGCTTGCCATCATGTACACGTCCGGCACGACGGGTCGTCCCAAGGGGGTGATCGTCACCCATCGAATGCTGCACCTGGCCAGCCAGGGAGCTGCTCTCGTGGCCGACGTGCGGGCGGGCGACGTGTTCTTCGTGTGGGAACCCTTCTTCCACGTCGGGGGCGCCCAGCTTCTGCCCCTGCCGCTCAGCCACGACGTCACGCTCGGCATCGTGGAGCGCTTCAGCGCCAGCCGCTTCTGGGACGAGGTGCGTCGGGAAGGTGCGACTCACATCCATTATCTCGGCGGCATCCTCCAGATCCTTCTCAAGCAGCCGCCGTCGCCGGGCGATCGCAGTCACGACGTTCGGATCGCCTGGGGCGGTGGCTGTCCAGCCGGTACGGGGCGTGCGTTCCAGGAGCGCTTCGGCACCCAGATGCGCGAATGCTACGGCATGACCGAGGCATCCAGCATCACGACGTTCGAGCGGGAAGGCGTCCTTGGTTCGGTCGGCCGAGCGGTGCCCTGGCTGCAGGTCGAAGTGCTCGACGACACCGGATCGCCCGTTCCTTTCGGGCAGCGTGGCGAGATCGTCGTCGCCGGGCTGGGCGAGGGCGCGATCTTTCCTGGTTACTACGAGAATCCGGAAGCAACCGCCAATGCCCTGAAAGGCGGACGGCTGCACACCGGCGACGTGGGCTCGACCGACGAGGAAGGGCGCCTGCTCTTCCATGGACGGATGACGGACAGCGTGCGCTGTCGGGGCGAGAACGTGTCCGCCTTCGAGGTTGAATACGTGGTTGCCGGGCATCCCGACGTCGAGGATTGCGCGATGATTGGTGTGGCCGCCGAGATCGGAGAACAGGACATCAAGCTGTTCGTGCAACCGAAGGCCGATCGCCATGTCGAGCCCGCGTTGCTTTCGAACTGGCTGCAGCAGCGGCTCGCGTCCTACCAACTGCCCCGATACGTCACAATCGTGGATGGCTTCGAGCGAACCGCCAGCCAGCGGATCATGAAGCACAAGCTCGCCACGCATACCCACGACAGTTGGGACCGCCTTGCACCTAAGGAACGTAGCGCATGACGAACTCTTGCGACATCCTCGTCAGCGGTACGGGTAGCTTCGGCGGCCGGATCGCGCTCGATATCGCAGCGACCGCCCGCGAACCGGTTCATGTCGTGGTGGCGGGCCGCAACCGGGACCGGCTAAGCTGGCTGGTCACCGCCGGCAATGCGCGTGCCTCCCTGTTCGGAACGCCAGCTAGGTTCTCCGCCTACGAGGTCGATCTCCTGTCGGACGGCGCCTCCGACCGGATGATCGCCGATGTCGCCCCGCGCATCGTCGCCCAGGCCGCCTCCGTCCAGACGTCGCAGGTAATCGCGAACCGCGACAACGCGTGGGCGCGTCTCGTGGCGGAGGGTGGTCTTTCCGTGACGGCGGTGAGCCAGGCCATCCTCTCGGTTCGTGTCGCGGACGCAATCTCGCGCGCCGGGCGCGACGTGGCCTTCTTCAACTGCGGGTTTCCCGATGTCGTCAACGGGATCATTCGAGCACTTGGGCACCCGGTCGTTTCCGGGTTCGGCAACATCGCCATTTTGTCGAACGCGTTCTGCGGGCAGGAGGAAATCGAGACCGGCCGGCTCAAGATGCTGGCGCATTACCAGAACCTCGCGGCGTTCCGCCTGACGCCGGACGAACGCGACGGCGTTCCGCCGCGCGTCTGGATCGACGGCGTCGAGGTCGATGACGTCTACGCCCGGTTCCGCCACGTCCGACTGACCCGCGAGCCCGCGATCGAGATTTCGGGCGCCACCGGCGTGCCCTTGCTGTTGGCGCTCGCTGCCGGCAAACCGTGGTCCGGCCATATGCCAGGCCCCGACGGACGGCCGGGCGGATATCCGGTGAGGCTTGACGGGGGCGAACTCCTTCTCGACCTGCCTCAAGGTGTCAGCGAAGCGGACGCCGTCGCCTTCAACCGGGCCTTCGAGGAAACAAACGGTATGGTCGTGGAGGACGGGGGGTACGTGAGGTTCGCCGGCCGTCTCTCCGAGGCCCTGGGCCAACACGACGAAGGCCTGCGTCACGGTTTCGACGTTCACGATCTTGAGGAGATCTTCCAGCGTTTTGAGTCGCTGCGAGCCGGACTCGGCCGACAGACTTCGTGACGCGATGACGTGACCCCCGTTTCTTTTCCAACGGGAGCAAGAGCCCGGCTTTGATTTGACCTGCCACCCGTTTCCTGGACTGTTTGGAGCTGGAAAATTCCAGTTATGGAGGAGGGCCGGAAACAGGAGTGAGGAACGAAGAGGTCGCAGTTCTCCGAGGCGCAGATCGCGTTCGTGCT
>NZ_CAJCKW010000024.1 GCF_903970965.1 Aureimonas sp. ME7
GCACCTGCCGCCGCGCTATGGCCGGCTGCGCCACCCCAACCCGCTTCGCCGGCCACCTCAACCGTGGTCGCCAAACCTACCATGCATTAGATTTGAACCGGACCACCTGATAGGGGCAGGCCAGGGCGGCGGACGCGCATTCCCGACCGTCCCACCAGCACCAGCGGCGGGTGACCTGCCCCGCGACTCGGGGCGCAGCCGATCAGTTGTGGACATCCGACATGCCGAAGGGCAGCGTCAGGTAATTCAGCGCCGAGCGTCCCCTGAGCGAGCGGACGCGCTCGCGCAGCGCCGCTAGTTAAGGTTGGTTCAGGGGTGACCGCATAGGACGATGCGGGATCGGTCAGATGGCTTGGCGCCAACGGACCCGAACTTGCCGAGCAATCTGTTCACTATCCGCTCTAACAATGGGACGGGTCAACACGCTTCCGTGCGCCTATAGAAGACGTTTGAGTAACCTGCCGCACCGCCTTGCCGCTGGCACGGGGCACGGGGCACGGACACCTCTCGTCCTTCCCCCCGGAGGCGACCGTGCCCGCCAAGACTCTGTTCATCGTGCAACTGTTCGAGCGCAGCGGGAAGTGCCTGATCGGCGGCCGAGCGCTCGACTTCCGCACGGCCAAAGAAGTGGCACCAAAGGCGGAGCTGGCATCTACGACCGCGGTCGAAGCGGTCGCGATCCAGTATACGGTCGATACCGGCATAGGTGAGGTGATGGAGGAGCGGAACGTGCCGCAGCGGTTCGGTAAAAAGGTTGCTTGACGAAGGACCGCCAGCGGGTCGAATGACCTGATCCCAGCGGACGATCACGTCGGCATCAACGCGCTCAAGAACCAAACGTCGAGACCGATTATGCTGGCTCCCATCGAACTGGAACCGATCAAGGCCGGACAGGAGAAGCTGGAGCGCGTCTTCGGAAACGCCTACGCCTTCTCGATCCCATCCTACCAAAGACCCTACGCATGGGAGGCGGAGCATGCGCAGGCTCTGCTGTCCGACATCGTCGACGCGATGGATCAGGCTCTAGCGGCCCCCAAGGAGCCGATCACCTACTTCCTCGGAAGCATCGTTCTCATCAAGGCGCCTGGCGCGCCGCGATCGCAGGTAGTTGATGGTCAACAGCGGCTGACGACGCTCACGATCCTCCTCGCCGTGCTGCGGGATCTGTCGGACGCGTCGAAGCAGGTGTCGCGTCATAGATTCGTCTGTGAGGCCGGCGATGCCGATACCGGCGCGGTGGAACGCCCGCGCATGACTCTCAGGAAGAAGGACGCCGAATACTTCCGCCTGAACATCCAGGAGATGGGCTCGACCGGAACGGACGCGACGCCGCTCGCCAGGAACGGGGCCCAGCGGTGCGTGGCGATCAACTGCGCGTTCTATCGCAGGAAGTTGTCCGAATGGACGCCCGAACGGCGTGACGCCCTCATGCGATTCCTCCTCCAGCGCTGCTACCTCGTCATCATCGCCGTCGAGAACGTCGACGTCGCCCATCGCGTGTTCACAGTCCTCAACGCCCGGGGGCTCGACCTAACGCCGACCGACATCCTGAAGGCGGACCTGCTGGAGCGCGCGGTCGACGAGACGGAAGAGGAGGATCTGGCTTCGCGCTGGGAGGCGATGGAGGAGATCGTCGGCCGCGAGCGCTTCGTCGAACTCTTCCAGAACGTTCGCATGATCTTCCAGAAAGAGAAGCCACGACGCCGTCTCGACATCGATTTCCCACGCGTCGTGCCGGCCTTCGCACATCCGTCCGCGTTCGTGCGCACGTTGCTTGAGCCGATCGGAGACCAGTACCGCCTGTTAATGAACCGTCCGGCCTTCGAGGAGCGTTATGGAGAGGCGGCGGCGAAACGACTCGCCCATCTACAGCGTCTCGACAACGGGGACTGGCTCGCACCAGCGCTGCGCTTCCTCTGGAACGACGGCAAGCCGGGCGTCGAGCACGTCGAATTATTCATGCGCAAGCTTGAGACGCTCGCCTACTTTCTGTTCCTGTCCAGAGCCGACATCAACGCGAGGATCTCACGCTACGCGGCGTTGATCAGGGACATCGAGGATGCGTCCGCGTCCCCAGGAGCAAAGGGGGAACCGACGTGGTCCGGACGCTCTGTCGCCCTGTCCCATGCCGAGCAGACCACCATGCTCGCGATACTGGACGAAGACGTCTACGAGAAGACGCGCGTCCGGCTTCCGCTGCTCCTGCGCCTAGATGGAGAGGTTTCCGGCAAGGGCGCGACCTATGCGACGGACGTCGTGACGATCGAGCATGTCTTGCCCCAGAACCCTGAACCGAATGGCGACTGGACGAAAACGTTCGCCGCGAGCGATCGGGCGGCGTGGACCCACAAGCTGGCGAACCTCGTGCTGCTGGACCGCCGGGCGAACTCGTCGGCGCGGAACTGGGACTTCGCGACCAAGAAGGCGCGCTACTTCGCGACGCGACAGGGCGTTTCCCCCTTCGCGCTGACGACCGGCGTCATCTATGCCGAGGACTGGACGCCGGCACGCTTGGAGAAGCGCCAGACGGAACTTAAGCGTGCATTGGCCAAGACATGGGATATTCCCTTCCCCCCGAACGACGCGACACCGCCGTGAGATCGACTTGAACTTAGAGTCCATCCGAAAAGGGGTTGAGTGGTCGAGGTAAGGCTGATTCCAGGAGGTATCTGACGCATGACCTGGAAATGCCATGTGACTTCGACCGCCCGGCGGCGGCATAGCCGCAATCACTTACGATACGAAACCAACATGACCGATGCCGAATGGGTGATCATCGAGTCCATGCTGCCGTCGCCGCTGGAAGAGGGCGTGCGGCGAAATGGCCGATGCACGAAATCGTCAATGAGATGTTCTATATCCTGCCGGGCGGCATTCCATAGCGGTTGATCCTAAGGGACCTGCCGCGCAAGAGCACGGTGTTCGGTTACTTTTACCGCTTCCGCGACGAAGGTGTCTTCGCCAGGATCAACCATCGTCTCATCAGGCGCGAAGTCTCGCTCAGCGCAGTCATGCTCGACAGCCAAAGCGTGAAGACCAGCGAGTCTGGCGGCCAACATGGCTACGACGCCGGCAAGAAGGTGAAAGGCAGGAAGCGTCAGGCCAAGGCCGATACGGACGGACGCGCCCTCGTTCTCGATCCCCGGCCCGGCAGCGTCCAGGATCGCGACGGCGTGTTTCCGGTCTTGTGCCTGTCGCGGCGTTCCGTTCCCTCCGTGACGAAGGCCTTCGCCGATGCCGGCTTTGCCGGAGGGCGGACGCGCACAGCCACGCTGATCGACATCGAAATCGTCAGGAAGCGGCCCGATCAGGTCGGCTTCGCCGTTCATACTCAGCGCGGAGTCGTGAAACGCTCCTTTGCCTGGATTAGCCGGAGCCGACGCCCTTGGAACTACTCCGAGGCAACCCTCGCCTCCGTAACTGCCTTCCTCTACGCCATTTCCGTCATGATCACCCTGCGACGCCTCGCACGCTCCTCATGACTTTCCGGGCGACGCTCAACAAACCTAGTGCGGTTTAACGTTTTGATAGCGAGCCAGATGGATTGCTGACCGAGGTCTCAACGGATGCGCGGTGGTCTTGAATGCAGGCGGATACGGACGAGCCCGACTGAAACCAATCGAATGGCTACACTCAACTATCCTACCGATCGAGGGAAGACTTTGCACCCACCCGGAGGGCCTAAGAAGTCGGTAGCGAGACGTCGCATCTCGTCTTCGACTTCAGTCTGGCATTCCCAGATCGTTAGGACCGACCATCCCATGTCTTCTAACATGCGTACGACGCTTGCATCGCGCTCGACGTTCCTATCGAACTTGGCCTGCCAAAACTCGACACGGGTCTTCGGCGTAGTCATCTTGTGACACCCCGCATGACGATGCCAGAAGCAACCGTGGACGAAGATTGCCTTCCGGCGCGACGGGAAGACGATATCGGGGGTGCCCGGCAGCGTCCTGACGTGGATCCTGAAGCGATAGCGGAGGCGATGAAGAGTCCTCCTCAACGCCATCTCCGGTGTCGTGTCCTTCTGGCGCACACGCGCCATTAGTTTGCTGCGCTTCGGATCTACCGCGGGGGTTGAAGAATCAGTCAGCTTTAGGAACTCCGTTACCGCATTCGCATATGTTCCGGTGACCGGTGCATGGCAAGGAGGTCGAATGTCCTGGAAGAAAACGGATCAAGCCGACATCCTGAATTCGGTCGACGCTGCACGTAGCGAGATTCGCTATCTCGTCACCGACTATCCTATCGACACGTTGGTGGGACGCTACAAGGAGAAAGCTCCCGACGAGGGCGATGTCTACATCCCCGATTATCAGCGCAGCCTCCAATGGCTTGAAGATCGGAAGTCTTACTTCATCGAAAGTGTGTTGCTCCGAGTCCCGGTGCCGCCTGTTTTCTTCTACGAAGTAGAGGGACGGCTTGAGATCGTCGATGGATCGCAGCGCATTCGAACACTTGTGGAGTTCGTAGGGAACAAGTTTCGCCTCACCGGTCTTGAGAAGCTCGACGTCTTGAACGGCGCCGCGTTCGAGGATCTACCAAGCATCCTGCGCAAACGTTTCATGAACAGCCCGATCCGCTCGTTCGTGCTAGAAGAAGGAACCGACGAAAGCGCTCGCATAGAACTTTTCCGGCGAGTTAATACGTCTTCGAAGCAACTGACCGAAGCCGAAATCCGCAAAGGGGCTTATCAGGGACCGTTCCTGGATCTCGTCGTTAAGTGCGCAAACACCTCCCTATTTAAGAGACTTGCACCTGGGAAGGGATCCCGAGGGAACCCGAACCCCGAGAGCGAGCGTCAAGAACTTGTAGCCCGCTTCTTCGTATACAGCAAATTCTACCAAGAATTCACGCACGACGTCCGTAAATTCATTGACCGAAAGTTCAGGACTTTCAACAAGGATCTCACGAACAACGATATCTCACGCATGGCGGACGAGTTCAATCTCGTAATGGCCTTCATTGATGCGTTGAATCCCAAAGCCTTCTTTAGAGAAAACACGCAGCAGGTTCCGCGCGTGAGGTTCGAAGCCATAGCGGTCGGGGCCTGCCTGGCGCTCCGCGAGAAACCTGAGCTCGAACCGAAGGACATGGACTGGCTTCAGGACGTAGAGTTCGTGAAGATGATCCGTACCGACGCCAGCAATAGTGGGCCTCGGTTGCGCAGTCGCATCGAGTTCGTGCGAGACCGCCTACTGGAGGATCAGTGAGCGCGCTGGAGGATTTCAACAGCCGAGTCGCCAACATACGGACTCTACTGCTTCAGCTGCAGGAGTACGAGAAGCGACAACGAAATAACCGGCGGCACTTCGCGCAGACTGCAACGGTCATCGTCACACTGCGGGCGTCTGCTTACGTAATGATGTACAATGCCGTCGAGGCCGTCATGCGGCGCACCCTCTCCGATTTGCGAGGGGCGATCGTAGCCGAAGGCGTGTCATTCAGGGACGCATCAGAGTTCTGGCGGCTAGACGCTCTCCAAGCCCAATTTCTCAGGAAGATGCAAGCCGGATACGCTCATGGAGCAGTCCTAAAGGGTGTCGTTCCGATGGCTGGAGATACAGTCAAATGGGACGAAGATGGACTGGTCCGCCTTCCGTTCAGTGGCAACTTCGGCAAGACATCGGCTATCAAGTTGAAGGAGCAGTTAGGCTTAGCTTGGGATGCTCCCGCGGGTACGCGCGGAGGCGACGATCTCGACAACATCCGAAAGCGACGCAACATGTTGGCACACGGCTTAGAAACCTTTGCCGAGGCAGGATCACAGACCACAGGCACGGAACTTACCATAATACTAAAGCGGGTATCCACATTCATGGTCTCGTATATTTCGGCAGTGGAAACCTATCGTGCCAACCGAGGATACGTCAGCGTGATGCCGCTACTTCCTGGCATCGATGAAGATCTGCAAGAAAGCGGGGATTCTGACGTAGGCTCCCATCCTGATATCGCCTCGTGAAGCCAATCAGGGCTCGCTGAGAAAGGGCGGGGCCATCCGCGAGCTTGAAATCCGAGAGTTTGCCCAACTTCGCGATCGATGGCCCCTCCCGCGAAGCAGCGAACCCCATGGTCGGCATGGAAGGGCCACCGCTGGCGGCCCTGGGGAGACGTTCGCTTGGCCGGCCTTCCGGCAACAGCTCGCGATCCGTCCATCGGCGGCCCAACCGTCGACCGATCCACTCCGCCACCGGGACGCTGACCGCGTTCCCGACCAACTGCCAACGTCGACGCTCGGTCTTCCGATCTGTCGAGGCCGCGATCGTCCAGTCTGCGGAGAAACCTTGCAGCCTCTCCGCGTCCCCAATGGTCGGCAGCATGAAGCGAACGTTGGCGATGTCCCATATAGCCGGTGGCGATGGTATCCCGAGGCCAGAGCCTCCCTTGAGCGGGGGAACAGCATCGGGCGACCATCCTAGCCCCCTTGTGCCCTCGGTCCAGTAGAAGCCGACCATGCGGGGGTCGGCTTCGTCTTCGATCGGGAGGCTCGCCAGACCGTCGAACAAGATGGTCGCTGGATCTTCCTCTCGGCATGCGAGCACGTAGAGTCGGCGTCGGCGCTGTGGAAGGCCGAACATTCGGGTATCAAGGATCCTGTACGCCCACCGGTAGCCAAGGGCGGACAATTGCTCCGTTACGTATCGAACCGCCTCGCCACCTTTCAGGTCGAGCGCGAAGGCGACGTTCTCAAGCAGAACGTATCGGGGTCGATCGGCGGCGGTCGACAGTAGACGGAACACGTGCTCGATCAAACTTGAGTTTGCGCCTGCCAAGCCCTTCGTTCCCCCGGCAGGACTGATGTCCTGGCACGGCCATCCTGCGGTGATGAGGTCGCAGGCCGGAAGTTCCGGCAGCGTCCGAACGTCATCCGCGATGTCGATGTCGGGGAACCGATGGCGTAGCACAGCACGCGCCGCATCATCAGCCTCGCACATGAGTATCGTCTGATGTCCAGATCGGTGCAGGCCGACTTCGAAACCGCCGATGCCGCTGAAGAGGCTGACGATTCGAAGAGGGTCGGAAGGGGGCGGAGACTCGTGCTTCATGATCGGAACATACAGGGGACGGACGCAGAACTTGAGGGGAAAAATCCCCTATCCACGGTCACGGTGAGAGATAGGCGACCACTGGACACAAGCACAATTTTTGGTGCACACGCCTGTCTCAAGAAGTAGATGCGCTTCGTATTCAGCGCACTGTACTCAGTCCTGCTCGCCGGCGTGGTCGCCGTACTACGTAGCGAAACAATCTCTCAGGATCATCGTATGAGCCGAAGGTATACGCCTGACGCGCTTGGACACGCAGGCCGAATATCAATCTCCACGTCCATCCCCCGTCGCCAAGCTGCACGCGATGCGTAGACGCCATGGTAGGGCGTTCTCGACTCGAAACCGTTCGCTCAATGGCTTCCTGAATGGGATGAAGTCAAACGACGTACTGCACGTCCTAAGCTGCGGATATCCTCAGTTACCCCGACATTGCATCGTTGAAAAGTTCGTTCCGGCCACTCCCAATGGTTGCAAGACCTCTTGCTCTGAGCGATCAAATGGAGCGGGGGGGAACGATACATGGACGATACACAACCGCTCGCAGGCGGGAATCTGGCAGCGTTCCGCACCTACGAGAGATGCATCTCCATGCTGGTCGAGGTGCTGGCTTCGACGGGGACGGACTTCAAACCGAGTGGAGACGGACAATGGGCCCACTTCGATTCTGTTCGCGCCGCGCTTTCCAAGAGGCTTTGCGAACGTTCGAGCCGCAACGACATATCGAAGGCGGTGGAGCCGCTCGGCATCACGCCAGCCGGCGACGAACGAGATGCCGAACCGATCCCAAAAGGCATAGGACGGCTCGGTCGCTCCCGCGAGGTTATCACTGTCGAGGATCTGTCGCCGAACGAAGTCAGAAGCGCGATGTCCGCCGTGGTGGATGCACGCTTCGGTACCGAACGGCTGATCCTTCGCGGGCGCGAATTCTTCCGGGCTTCGCTCGACGTCATCCAGGTCGACGAAGTGATGCCTAGGCGGATCAACGTCGTGCAGGGAAACTTCCACAGATTGTTCGGCTATCTGAGGGAACTAATCCTCGACGACGGAAGGATTGCGATCCACGGCGTAGGACACAGGCTGGACACGCTGAAGATTCGGATCGGCCCCAAGCTCCGTGATTGACTTCGGAGAAATCACGCCGCCGCGAGCGTCGACGCGTTCATTCAAGGCGCCGTCGATCGCAGACCCGTCCTGGAACGTGCCCCCCTTCCATTCGCGGAACAGTACGACTTGCCGCGTTCCGGTCCGGAGCATGGGCATCGAGAAATTTCCCCGGGGACGGAATGTCCCGAGCTTCGCGATGGGTCGATGCTGAAAACGAAGCGACGAGGGATGTCTACGTACTGGGACTGGGAACTGGCGCTGACGCGCTACTATCTCGGCACCGGGGGATCCGAGGGATCGTCGGCCCTGGAGTTCGTGGACGCACAGCCCCGGCGGCTGGCGGAAGCGATCGGACTGCCGCCGTCGGATGGGGATGCGGCCAGGGCGAGCTTCCTGGCCGTGTTCCGTCGTGACGATCTCGTAAATGCGTTCGGTCATGGTTGGAGCGTCCGGCCACCGGACGGCCTGCCTGTGATGGGCTACTTCAACTATCTCGTCCTATCCTGCTACGTCGCGTCCGTTGCTCCGGAGGTGGCGCAATCCGGCCTGTTTCCCGAACGACTGAGAGAGATCCTCAATTGGGATCAGGGAATCTACTCCCTGGAAGGGCTGGCCACCCTCTGGAAGAACGCCGCCGTCTGGTGCGACGGGGCAAGGACCGCGGGTCGAGACGTAAGGCCGATCGCGTTGCCTGATCCCGGCTGGATGAAGCGCATCGGACATTCCATCCGCATCGCCTTTCCATCGCGACACGACCTCGATCGCATGGAACGGTCGTTCTCGTCTCTCGCAGCCGTCCCAGCACTCGACTCCCACCGCCTGTCAGATGTGGTTCGCGCCGAGATCGGTCGGCAAAGATGGTCCCAGGGCTTCATCCGTGCGTTCGAGGACTTCGATCGGCGACGCGCACGGGGCGAGCGGCTGCTCGCCGACCATGCGTTCTGGCTGGCCATGGCGGCGCTCAGGCCCCCTGCCGAGCGCGCCGACGGAGGTCGATGCTTCGAGTTGGACGTATCGACCGATGCCGACGGGCTCGACGCGTTCGTTCTGACCACGGATGCGGAGGACGTCCTGATGGATCTCGACGTCTCGATCGGCGAGCGACCGGGTTCGCCGATCTCCGTAGACCTGACGCTCGAACAGGCCCTCAAGTTAATACGTGGCCGGTCGGCGTCGCTCCCACCCGATCTCCTGCGGTGCCACTCGGAAGGCTTCATTCCCTTCGTCGAAGTGCAATGGGGCGTTTGGCGTGCCGCCAGGCACATCGTGGGCTCGTCGGTACGGCCCCTCGTCCGCCAGCGAGAGCAATCAACTGCGGCTAGCGCTTCCGATCGGAACGCATGCTGGCGGCTCTACCCCGTCATGTCGATCTCCGAAGCCGCACGACTGGCAGTAGGAACTGGGCGACGGGATCCGTTACATGCAACGGACGTGTCCCGTGTGCGGGTTGTCGGAGGTATCCGCGTCGGCGACGCGTACCTCGGACGATCTGGGTTCTTACCAACGGTCGAAGCTGTGTCCGGATGCAACGCGTCCATCGTGACCGTGCAGTCGACGACGGACGCTCCAACGGTTCAGATCGTTGCAGGCCGAGTCGAGTTGGGATGCGTGGAGCCGATCGAGGGAGTCTGGCGCATCCCGATAGAGGAGGCTGGGTCGGTCCGCTCCTCGCCGGCGCTGCCGTTCCAGCGGGATGCACCAGAACGCGTTCCGAAGACGGCGGACAGTCTGGTTCCCGGATGGCGCATCGCGGAACCCGATCCGTACAAACTTACACCGACGACGATCATCGGCACCGTCACGGAGATCGTGGACGCCCCGGTCGAACGGCGCCTCTGCGATCTTCTGGAAGTCGTGGTCGCCGCGGGACAAAGAGGATGGGACGAGGCGGGACTGCACAGGGTGCTATCCGTCGTCGCTCCGACTAAACGAGCGACCTGGGATCTTCTCCGTCTTCTAGTGGACGGTGGCTGGTTGGAAGGGCGAGTCTGCCCTGTTTGGAGAGCTCGCCGCTGGTTCCTTGTACCGCCGCAACTGGTCTCGTTCTCGGACGGTCGGACTTTCGTTTTGGAGGGAGCGGCGGGCCAGCGCATACGAAACCGCTTTCACGAGACCGCGCGTCGGCATGGCGGAAGTTCAGGAATTCGAGAAGGTGGTGCAGGCTGGCGGGTACCGTTGCCGGTGGCGGAGGTCGCGGACGGGGTCGACTTCGTGCGCGGCATGGGACTCCCCGTGGTGCGGCCGAAGACCGCGGTCCCTATCGCCGATGGTCGACCGAGCTTCCCTCCGAGTCTGTACAGCGACAAATTTCGATCGACCGCGTCGGTCTGGAGTTGGGGCTCTGGCCGTTTCGTTAATCCAATCAGCGGAGAGGAAGGAGCGGTCGTCCTATCGAGACTGACCACGCCAAGGCCCAACGCTGCGGACATCTACCGCATCGACACCGGAGATGCCGCTCCCCTGTTGCTAGATGGCCGATCGGCCGCGCTTATCGTAGCCCATAGCATGGCTGGACGCGCCCTCTTCCGCTTTGATGCCGCCCTCGGCGCGTTAGACCGTCTCGCCCACGACGGTGGACTCCCACCAATCGTCGCGCGCCATCTCCGGTTGCGGACGCTTCGAGGTCCGGAGATGGTGTTCGGGGTGGACGG
Organism: Aureimonas sp. ME7; assembly: GCF_903970965.1. Lineage (GTDB taxonomy): Bacteria > Pseudomonadota > Alphaproteobacteria > Rhizobiales > Rhizobiaceae > Aureimonas. The sequence continues at coordinate 10,805 of NZ_CAJCKW010000024.1, forward strand.
GTCCTGGATCTATCGCACGCCCTGCAGCCTTGCGGACGCCGGAATGCTGTCCGGATGGCTCGGTCCCGCATTCGAGGGACCATCGCCGGATCGGCATTGGGGAACCGAACTGAGGGAGGCGGCGATGGCGAGAGCGAGGGGAGCAAGATCGGAGTTGTTAACACGAAGCATTTGGAAGGCCACACATACGTGCTGAGGGACGAAACAGATCCAACTCTTCGGGACATCTACATCGGCGAACTGGCGTTCAACAACGAGCAGCGCAGGTTCTCACGGGTCGTGGGCCGGGCAATCGCGACCCGTATCGGTTGGCAGCCGCTCCTCGGCAATCGCCTCCCGTTGGAGGGGCACGCGTTCAGCACGGATCCGAGGCTCTTCGGCAAGCGGTCCGGCTACGTCGTCCTGTTCACAGTTGCCAGGAACGAGCGTCCAGACGTCAAGGACCGGTTCGTCACCGATGACGTCTGCGAGCCCTACGAGTACATCGAGCGGCTGACACGACACACGCCCGCCATGCTCCGCGAGACGGTGCTCGAACGCGGTCTCGACCTGGGACAGCAGAACGACGGTGCGGTGGTCGTCCCGGTCGGTCCCGATCTGATCGCCCGGCCGCCGTTCATGCGGTCCGCGCAGACCGGTCGATGGACGTTGTCGCATGCGGCCGAAGTGGAGGCGGTCGAGACATTCCGGAACGAGTTCCGGAGGAACGACCTCTTCGAGATCGCCGGCCGCCGCTTCGTCCTACCCGGACTCGTTCCGGAGGTTCCGACGGGCGCCGTCAACTGGCAGAACGATGCTGAGTTCCTCCAGGTCATTCTTCGACGTCTCCGGCGGAGCGGAGATTTCGGCACCAGGTCGGAGGATTTCCGGCTGACCGAGAAGCTCGCGACGCGACTGTTCTCGCTCTACCGCGATTCGGACGCGATTGGTGGCCGTACCCAGGCCCTGTTGGCCGCCAGGGCACGGCTGGAGGAGTTCGTGCCAAAGCTGTCGAAGGGCAGCGGGGCCGTTGCCGCGATCGCAGACGCGCTGCATTCCCATGACGCCGTGCGTCAGGCGCTCGTCGCGCTGACGGAAGCCGAACGCGCCGAACTCCGTCGTCGCGAAGGCGAGGCCGTAAGGGCTGAGATCGTGCACGCCGTCGAGACGGAGATCGGCGAGCGCATCGCGCTTCGGGACGACCTCCGAAGGGAGGTGGAACTCGTCGAGACATTGGTGGCGTCGCGTTCGGAACGGCTTGCCGAGATCGAGGCATCCGTCGCCAACGCCACGACGCTGCTGGACGGACGCGTCGCGACGTTCGTCGGCGACGTACGGGAGGCGGGACGCCTGTTCGCGAACGTCCTCGGCTCGGACGACGCCGCGCCTGTCCCTAGCCCGAACGACGGACGGGTCACCGAGCTCGCGCCTTGGGCGCGTCCCGATCGTTCGGTTCCTGGCGCACCGATAGGAATGCTCGATCTGGCGGCCGTCCTGACGTCGAGAGCGAAGTCGCTCGGTCTGGAAGCGGATGTCTTCCGAACGCTGGACATCCACTGCAGAAGTGGCGACGTACCCGTGCTGGCGGGCGACTCCGTTGCGACGATCCTCAAAGCCTACGCGGACGTCGTCGCCGGCGGACGCTTCGTCCGGCAACCCCTAGACCCCTCCGTTCTGGGCCCCGAGGATCTTTGGCGTCATCCCGGATCTGGTCTGCCGACCGCCCTCGCGGAGGCTTGGCGACGAGCGGAGGAGGAACCGTCGAGGTTCCTGTTCGTCGCGCTCGACGACCTTGATCGGGCATCCCTCTCGGACTGGCTTCCGGCGTTCCGCACCGCCTTCCGCGAGACACGGCCGCAGAACCTCCTCGTCGTGGCCACCACGGCGTCCCCGACCTCGCCGGACCGCGAGGACGGCGCTAGAGGGCGACGTCCCCTTCCTTGGGCATCGGGAGGACGCGACGCGCTCGTGGCGGCACTGATGCGCACGGGGACCACTAGGACGACCGAACTGGAACCCGTCCCGTCCGTCCCGGCGATATCCACGGACATGCGCTCCGCCCTCCTCACGAAAGCCTTGGCGGAAGGGGTGTCGGGTGCCGATGCCGGCGAACGTCTCCTGGCGCTCCACGCGGCCGCGACTGCCTGGGGCGACGACGGGACGGCATGCCGGCTAGCGGTCGAGTGCCTGACGGGCCGGCACGAACGAAGCACCCCGTCAGCCCAACCCACACCGACGAACGAGATTACGAGGACGGGTACATGATCGATCCCATCGGTGGCTTCGAACGCCTGCGGGAGTTCTTCCAGAGCTATCTAGATACCGCGTTCCGGATACGGAACGCCGATCTGGCCGAGGTCCGTCGATCGCTCATGGATCGGTTCGGGAACCTCGCCACCGATCCTCTCATGGAGCCGGTCCCGCGATACGAGGTCTGCGGATATCCGCTCGAACGTCTCGTGGACGATTTCGAGGACAATCCGATCGGCGACATGCCGGTCGCCGCGAGGGAGGCGTTCGTCGAACTCGTCCTGTCCGGTCTCTTTCCGTCGGCCCACGTCGAAGGCGGTCGGATCGGACGAAGGAGCCTCTACGAGCCCTACGAGCATCAGATGACGATGCTTCGCCGCGGCACCACGCCGGGATGTCCGGGCATCGTCACCTCGGGAACCGGATCCGGCAAGACCGAGTCGTTCATGCTGCCGATCGTCGCCGCCATCGTCCGGGAGGCGATGGGATGGCCGCGGCCACCCAATGGGTACCTCGGTCGTCGCTGGTGGGGCACGAAGGACGCGGAGTTCGAGCGCAAGAGGCGGGGTGAACCGCAGGGCAGGCCGTCCGCCGTCCGGGCGCTCGTGCTGTATCCGATGAACGCCCTGGTCGAGGACCAGATGACGCGCCTGCGACGGACACTCGACTCGCCCGAGGCTCGGGACGTCATGGACCGCCGCCTCGGCGGCAACCGGATCTTCTTCGGACGCTACACCGGTGCCACTCCCGTCACGCAGTTCAGACGCCACCCGCGCAAGATTGGCCTTCAAGAGGAGCGTCGGCGGATCCGCAAGACGGCGCAACTCGCCGAATCCATGGAGGAGTTCCGGAAGGGGCACGATCTGGCCGTCGCGCACGACCGCCAGACCGGCGGCAGGCCGGAACCGACGCGATACCTCTTTCCGGCCATCGACGGTGGGGAGATGGTGTCGCGTTGGGACATGCAGGCCGACCCACCGGACATCCTCGTCACCAACGCGTCCATGCTCGGCACGATGCTCGCCCGCGAGGTGGAGGATCCCATCTTCGCGCAGACCGCCGCCTGGCTGGCCGAGGACGAGGATGCCTACTTCTACCTCGTCCTGGACGAACTCCATCTCGTCCGAGGGTCAGCCGGCACCGAGACGGCGGGTCTCGTCCGCGCACTCGTCCATCGCCTCGGCCTCGACCGCGACGAGACCAGGCACAAGCTCCGCATCCTGGCCTCCAGCGCCTCGCTTCCCGTCGACGGCGAGGATGGCGAGCGCAGCATCCGGTACCTGGACGACTTCTTCGGTCCCTTCGGCACGTCGCGGCACGCCGGCGACCCCGGGTTCTCCGATCGGGCCGAATGGCGAAGCTGCATCGTCCCGGGCGCACCGATCCTTCCGGACGAACCCGTCGGCGGTCTCCTGTCGTGCGACGCCTTCGTGGAACTCGTCGATGCGGTAGCCCCGTCCGGCGACATGGCGCGACGGATCGCTCCGACCGATCCGCCGGTGCGCGATGCGATCGCGTCCTGCGTCTCCGCCCTAGGCGGGCCGTCGGGGCTCGCGGAGGCGGATGTGGCCGTTCGTGCCGTAGAAGCTGCGGCCGCCCGACTGGCCTGGTCGTGCGTCTCGCAAGACGCGCGAGGAGGCCGGCGCCCGAGGGCGACCACGCTCGGCATCATGGCGGAACGCATCTTCGGATCGTCCGGAGATCGCGAGCGGAAGGCGCTCAGAGGTCTGACGCTTCTGCGCGGCATGGGCGACCGCCTGGAGGCGACCTACGGGACCGCACCGAGCGACGAGATCCCGAGCTTCCGCATGCATCAGTTCGTTCGCAGCATCGAAGGCCTCTTCGCCACGCCCGAACGGGTCAATGGCGTCGACGGTGGAGTTCGCTTCCTCGGCGCGAGCGTCGATCGCGGCATTACCCACACGTCCGGCACCGGCTTCGTCAGGCGCAAGTTCGAACTCGTCTACTGCGAGGCCTGCGGCGAGACCTTCGTCGGCGGCATGAGGGGAACGCAGGCTGACGGCAGGTCGGAGATCGAGCTCCTGCCATCGTCGCCGGATCTGGGCGAGCTGCCCGAAGCGGGAGGCATCGGGCACTACGAGCAGTTGAGCTACCGCCAGTTCGCGATGTTCTGGCCCTCGGTGGCGAGACCGGTCGATGCCGGCGACAACGAGGCCTGGCCGGAAGCGACGCTGGACACGGGTGCGGGTGTCGTCTCCCGCGGATGGCGTACCACCGACGAAGAGGGATACGTCCGGGGACGCATGTTCCACTGCGGCGGCAAGCGTTCGAAGGACCGATCGCTGGACGCGTCGGGCACCGCGGGCCCGGACTGCTGCCCATCGTGCGGCGTCAGCTACGCGATGAGGAAGAAGCCTCGCTTCTCGCCCATTCGAAGCTTCCGCACGGGCTTCAACAAGACCTCGCAGCTTCTCGCCACCGAGATGTTCGAGACTCTGCACGCGAGCGGGGCGCTCGCGAAGATCGTTGCGTTCTCGGACAGTCGACAGGACGCGGCGAAGGCGGCACGCGAGATCGAACGCGCCCACTACCAGGATCTGAGACGGCTCCTGATCATGGAGATCGCCGCACGTCTCACTTCCGAAACGGACGCATCCGCCGAGATCGCGAAGCTGAAGGCGGAGATCGCGCGTCTGAACGAGGAGGAGCGGTGGGACCAGATACCGGCGGTCGCCGCCAGGATCGGGATGCTGTCGACGGCGAGCGGCAAGGACCGCATCCCGCTGAAGGCCATCGTGGAACGGCCGGCGGCGGAGGCCGGAACGACGCCCGGTCCCATGATGCAGGACATGCTGGCGCTCGGCGTCCATCCGACCGACGACGTGGGCATGCGACGGTACGGACGGTTCGCCTGGCAGGAGCTCTTCTCGCGCGACGGCGAACGCTTCGCCTGGACGGTAGGAGGCGTCCACGCGAACGATCGCGCCGAGATCCGCAACACGATCGTGCGTGGACAGGATCCGCATGTCGACGAGGTGCTGTTCTCCAAGTCCTACTTCGCTCTTGAGGAGACCGGGCTCGGCTATCCGACCCTGTTTCCCAAGTACCCGACGCCCGACGACCATCAGGTCATGGACGCCTGGCTCCGCATCTTCGGCGATGCCTACCGCATCTCGTCGAACCGGTACGTGACGGACGAATTCACGCCCTGGATCGATCGGGTGCCCACGAGGAACCGTGTCATGGAGACGGCGCGCCGGTTCGCGCCCGAAGCACCCGAAGCCCTGGTTTCGACGGTGCTGGATAGGCTGCGCGGTCTCGGCCATGCGGAGGGTCGGATCGACGCGGCGGAGCTCGGCGTGAAGATGGCCAAGCCGGGCGATCCGTACTGGCGCTGCGACCGATGCTCCCGCGTGCATCTGCACAGGGGACTGGGGATCTGCACACGATGTCGGGAGCCGCTGCCCGTCGCGCGGAAGGGGGAGGTCGGGGAACTCTGGCGGACCAGCTTCCTGGCCGGCCGGATCGTCCGCTCGCGGACCGAGAACCTACCGAGCTTTCGTCTGCGTTGCGAGGAGCTGACCGGACAGACGGGCAGCCCCGCGGAACGACTTCGCCTCTTCAAGGGAATCGTCGTACCCGACGGGACGAACGTCGATGCCAATCTCCAGCGAGTCGCTTCCGAAATCGATCTCCTCTCGGTCACGACGACCATGGAGGTCGGCATCGACATCGGCGCCCTGCAGGCCGTCTACCAGGCGAACATGCCGCCGCAGCGCTTCAACTACCAGCAGCGCGTCGGACGTGCGGGTCGCCGCGGACAGGCCTACTCGTTCGTCGTCACCCTGTGCCGCAGCCGCAGTCACGATCTCCACTACTTCCGCACGCCGGAGGCCATCACGGGGGATCTTCCCCCTCCCCCCTTCCTTGCGGTCGACCACATTGACATACCCCTACGACTGGTGAGGAAGGTATGGTTCACCGCGGCCTTCGCGATGGTGCGGAACGCCGAGGGCGCAAATTTTCCGGAAGGGGGTGGCTCCACCGACCCCCACGGGGAGTTCGTCCCGGCGGCTCTGTACTATGCGGACGGCTCCCCGTGGCCGGCCAAGCTCCGCGCGGCCCTCGTCGCGACCCGGGACGTGCGCGACGGGTTCTCCGGCACCATCGGTCGGGGCATTCCGGGGCGGCGGGAGGAGCTCGTCACGCGGAGTGGAGTGGAGGCCGTCATGGACAGGGTCGACTCCCTCGTCGCTGCGGGCGCGACCTACGGCGGGGGTTTCGCGAACTTCATGGCGGAGAAGGGGCTGTTCCCGATGTACGGCATGCCGACCCGCGTGCGGAACCTGTATCTGGGGTTGCGTAGGGAAGGCGGCTCCAGGGTGGCCTGGGACGGCGTCGACAGGGATCTGGATCTCGCCATCTTCGAGTTCGCGCCGGGCCAGACGCTGGTGAGGGACAAGCAGGTGCATCGTGCGGCTGGCTTCACTGGAAACCTCCTTCCACCGATGCTGAGCACGACGTATTCGGTCCCTGTGGATCCCGGTCCCTCCTTCTGGGATGGGGAACAGCTCGTCGCGGAATGCCCGGGATGCCGTGGGAGGACGCAGCACGAACCCGGTCTCTTCGAACCCTTCGAGTGCGTGGACTGCTCGACGGAGGTCGGTGAGCGGCACACGAGGACCTACGTTGCTCCTTCGGGCTTCAGGACCACGTTCCGTCCGGTCGACGTCGAGGACGACGAGGAGTCGCCACCCGTTCGCCGCGTGGTCGCGGCCGAGATCAGGGAGGTCGTCGCCTCCGACGTGCCGGGCACCAACATGAGCCTGCACGCCGGCCCCGGCGCGACCATACTTCGGCTGAACGACGGTCCTCCCGCGACCGAGGAGGACGGAGAGGGTGGCTACTCCGTCCAGCGCGTCTGCCAGACCTCCGTGCACGTTCCGACTGGGATGCGCGCCCGGCGCCCCCGGCTGCTGAACCAGTGGATGTCCACCGACGCGGTCCTAGACCCTCAAGCGTGGGACGTGCCTACTGGCGACGAGGCGGAGACCGTGCATGGCATACGGCTCTTCTCAAGCAAGCCGACGGACGCCCTGTATCTGAAGCTTCGTACCATCCCTTTCGGGTTGAGACTGGGAGCACTGGACCGAACGGCGCCCAACGCGGCGGTCAGGGCCGCCGCGGTGAGCGCCACCCAGATGCTGTTGCAGCGCTCGGCCTTGGAACTCGACGTCGATCCGGACGAGTTCGAGCCGCTCGAACCTCGCGTGCCCGGCGGAAGGCCCATGCTTCAGATCGCCGACCGCCTCGTCAACGGAGCTGGCTTCAGCCGACGCCTTGCCGAGGTCGAACGAGACGGACGACCGACGATCGTCCGTCTCGTCGCATCCATGCTGGACGATCCCGACGATCCGCTCGTCCGCAACTGGCGCACCGGGGAGCATCGTTCGGACTGCACGCAGGCCTGCTACCGCTGCCTCAGGCGATACGGCAACCGCCAGTACCACGGGCTTCTCGACTGGAGGCTTGGCCTCGGCTTCCTACGCGCCATGACCGATGGGTCGTACCGTTCCGGCTTGGACGGGCGTTGGGATCGACATCCCGAGCTCGTCGACTGGCCGACGATGGCGACGGCCGTCCGCGACGAACTCTGCCGTCTCGCTACCGGCACGCGTTCCCCGATCACGTCCGGCGGCATGGGGCTGCCCAGCCTCGTAGAGCGCACGCAGGCCGGCGAGCGACACTACGTGATGGTACATCCCTTGTGGAGCGTGGAGCCGGACGCAATCGCCGAGGACCCGCTGGCCTCAGTGATATTGGGTGGCGAGGAGACGTACTTCGTCGATCTGTTCGATGCAGCCCGCCGTCCGGTACAGGCGTTGGAGGCCGCTCGGCGGAGATCGACCTCAACGGATTGGTAAAGGTAACAAGGCGGGTCGGTGCGAACCAAGGTCGTCTGCCATCCAGCGGTGCGGAGCCAACCTGGTCCGGACCCGAAACTCATTACAGCGCGTCTTGACGCCCCGTTTATAGCTTAGATGTCTGATCCCGCGATTTATTTGTGATCGCGTTCGCCGAACGCCCCGACCAACCCTTCCTCGCCGCTCCCCACAGGCGGCGAGGCGAACGTTTAGATTTCGTAATGCAATGTCGAACCGCAGAACGCCGCGTTCGCGATCGGCTTCCATTGTGTCGTCTAGCGCTACAACGCGTTGGAGCTCCCGTCCCGGCGGGAACCTTGCACGGCGAAGTTCGCCATGCGTGTGCTCGGCGGTGACAAACCAGACCACAGGAGCGCCTGTCATGATGGCGAGCGCGGCGGAGTAAAATCCGGCCAGTGGTTAGGCTGTTCTCTTTTGCGGGGGACGGCCGGGGATGTTTGGTGTGGAAGTCTAGGCCGCCGTTCTGCATTTCGTGATGATCGAGAAGAACGGCCAGCGCGATGCGGCGCGGATCTTCGGGTTAATCCGCGGACGATCTCGAAAATGTGCCGGTTCTTCCTTCCGCCGGGCTACACGCGCACGAAGCCGATGGCCAAGCCGAAGCTGGGAGCGCTGTTGCCGGTGATCGACGCAATCCTGTCGGCGGATGGGTCGGCGCCGGTGAAGCAACGCCATACGGCCGAGCGGATCTTCGAGCCGCTGCGCGACGATCACGGCTACGTGAGGCGGCGGCTGGACTGTGGGCTAATGGTACTTCAATCACGGGCCTGTGATATTGCATGCTCTTGGTAAGCATGATTTTGTCAAGCATATATGGGCTTATCGGATGGCGGCTGCGCCATCTCGCGTAGCCGCCGGGCAGGCGGAGCCAAGGCAATCAAGCCGAAGGCGAACCCTTATGGATGGATACCATGCACGGCCCGAAGCCCTTCACGACCGACATCGACGGCGGCCAGCTCCACGTACAGTTCGAGGAGTTCGGCGTCATGACGGACGAATGCTTTGACGCTCCGCTCGTCACCGGCACCATCCTCGTGAAGCTCTCGGACGACCGCGTTATCCGTCTTGAGTACGAGGAGTGGATCGACGAGCTTGTCGAAGGCATGGCAAGCCGCTGGCTCACCGGCACTGAAAGAAACAGCTGGAAGGACGCCTTGTATCCGCTGAACCGTGACGGCGTCGGCGACCTCCGCTCCGACATTGATCGAGCCGTCTACCGACGACTTAGCGGCTCCACCTGGCGCACCCACCTCTGATGCCCAGGAGCAACCGGAAGGTCGGCGGCGGGGGCATGTCCCCCGTCGCCGATATCATTCAGATCGTCGGCATGAACCTCGACGAGGTGCACGCGTACCTCGTCGCCCGCGGTCTGGAATGTTCGCCGCACTCCGTCAAAGCCTGGAACAAGGGCATGTACCGGCCGCCCGAGGAAGCCGTCGTGTTCCTCTGGGAGCTAGTCATCGTGCTCTTCGACGACTTCTTCGAAGACGGAGAGACGACCCTTCAGGCCGGGGTGCCCGATCTGATCCGCTCGCTCATGCCCGAGAAGGTGCGGCGGAGGGGTCAGGCGCTGGCCGGTATCAACGAGTGGCAGTTAGAGAGGCGTCGCGACGATCACGAGATCGCGGGCGAAGGAGGGGATACGTGACCGACACCCCGCGCCAATACATCGGACTGATCCTTCGCCACGGCGCCGCAAGCGAGCGCGTGCTGACGATCTTCGAGCACATCATGGGATCGTGCGAGCGCGATCCCGTCCCCTAGGGCGGCCGCCCCGCACGCGGCACGATAGACCCGAAAGACCAGTTCCCCGTCTGCACGCTTCGAGACGCGGCCGATCACCGCGTCGAAGACATCCGTGCGCTTGACCTCCCGCCCGGGGCGTCGCGGAGCGAGTGGACGTATCCGTAGTCGCCCACCACCCCTCTCTCTGCAACCGCCGTCGCGGACGGCGAAGCCTCAGGAGCCCACGTGAACCCCTACACTATCGAAACCCTGCAGGCGCACCGCCGGCTGGTCGCCCTCCAAGCCCGCCTCGCCGAAATCCGCGCACAGGAGGCACAAGTAGACGCCGTCCGTTGCGCTCTCCGCGTTCGGCTCCGCCAGCACCGCGACTTCGCCACACGCGCGTCGATGTCCATCACCGAGGACGACCTTGAGACGCTCCTCGACGCGCTCGACCGGGCCGACAAGAGCGGGAGGGCGGCGTCGTGAGCGCCCTCGGCACCCAAGCGACGGTCTACCTCGCCGTGCCCGTCACGGCCTACGGCACCGTCGTCTAGACCACGGCGACCGACTTTCTGAGCGAGCACTGCGGCTGGACGGTTGTGTCGCCGAACGCCCCCGAGCACCAGGCGGCATACGAGGCCAGGGGTATGGCGCACTTCGAGGAAGTCGTCGTCGGCTGCGATGCGCTCGCGTTCGTGTCCTTCTCCGACGAACTTGAGGGCTCCGCGATCGTCGCCGGCGTCGCGAGGGAGATCCTCACGGCCATGATCCACAGTAAGCGCGTCTTCGACCTCCAGTACGACCGGGAGGAGAACCGCGTCACGCCCTGCGAGCTGACCGGCGGCCGGCTGCACGGTCGCATCCTGACGATCACGGAGACCAGGATGAGGATCGCGGCGATCAGGGAGGCCAGGTCGTGAAGGAACTCGTCGCCCTCCGCGAGTTCAAGCTCACTTCCATCCGCGAGCAGATGGAAGAGACGGATCGCCAGCTTCTGCAGGATCTTGAGCGCGGTCACGGCCCCGCGCTGGACGCCTGGATTTCGATCCGCACGCCGGAGTACCTCCGCAGCCCCCGACCCATGAGCATGAAGTCGCGCCATCGCAACGCTCGCCGCAGGTTGCAAGCCAGGATGGCGTGGGCAGCCTGACCGACCCCGTCTACCTGACCGACGGCCGGCGGCACCTGATCTGCCGGCCCTTCTCGATCGAAGGCCTCCACCGCATGGCCGAGGACCTCGGGATCTCGCGGTGCTGGTTCCATGGCGGGCGCCGGCCGCACTACGACGTGCCGAGTCGCAGGCGTATCGAGATCGAATCGAGGTGCGAGAGGGTGACGAGTCGGGAGATCGTGGCGATCATCGCCGAGGGGTTTCCGCCGCGATTTCCGCCGCAGTAGCCGACCCAGCCTTCGGGAGGCTTCTTCAAACGCTAGCGTTATCAGGAGGTTGGCTGGTCGGAGTGGCAGGATTTGAACCTGCGACCCCCTCGTCCCGAACGAGGTGCGCTACCAGGCTGCGCTACACTCCGCGACCAAGCGGGTCTATAGCGAGAGGGCCGCCGAAGTGCAACAGAATTCGCGCGTTCTTTTGGCCGGGCGCCAAGAGTTGTTCGCCCCATCCTCTTCCTTGCGCCGCCAGCGACAAGCGATTATAGAAGCCCTCGCTTGAAGCTGGTTTTGGGGCGTAGCCAAGCGGTAAGGCAGCGGTTTTTGGTACCGCCATCCCCTGGTTCGAATCCAGGCGCCCCAGCCACGGCAAATTTCGCTCGTAAAGTCAGTGCTTTAAGGCATAGGGCGAACTGCCTTGTGTTACATCCCTGTGGATGGTCCACAGGGGATGCCGGATCCAACGATCGCTGCAATGTAGCTCCGCAGCGATGGTCTGCCCCCTGAAAAGTGGTCCTCCCTGAAGTAGGCTTTCGAGCTGATGGAGGACACGAGAATGGGACAGAAGAAGCACAAGCCGGAAGAGATCGTCGCCAAACTTCGGCAGGTGGACGTG
>NZ_CAJCKW010000025.1 GCF_903970965.1 Aureimonas sp. ME7
TTCATAACCCGGAGGTCGGCAGTTCAAGTCTGCCCACTGCTACCAAACTTTCACAAGCAAAAACATAAGCTTAGAACTCCACGGCCCACCGCTCTTGAGCGGTCCATGTCGCATGTTGTTGCAATCCAATACCCTTGATTTCCAAGGGGTCCCGCAAGTTGACGGCTAATCCATGCAACATGGTTTGCGACATGGGCGACATCATCCCTCCAACAGGAAGCGGTACGGTACGGCCATGATAAGCCGCACATAGGCTTGGTCGCTCCTGTCGTCATCGAGCACAGCCGGTTGCGGTGCCGCGCACCATACCGGCCCGATCTGCTTCGCGCGAAGTGTGACGGCCATGCCATCGAGCCAGCTTCGCGCCTGTCTGACGCCGAACCCGCGCGGAACGGCGAGCGTCAGTGTGAATGCCCCTTCCTCTTCAAAGTCCGCGCCATCGCCCACGGTCTCCTGTTCCGATCGGCTATATGGGTAGGCGACGACCAGGAACGGCCCGAGGTCCGCCGGCGATTCGCCGTTGTCATCCTCTGCGAGAACGGGGCAGTGCTCGAACGACGCGCGAACATGGGCGTCGATCGTTTCCACAACCAAACTGTGTGCCATCAGACAGGCCTTATGACGATTGCGGGATTGCGGGCGCTGCCGCCTTTGCGGAGCGGGACTTCGCGGAAGGTGAAGCGAACCGTCGCCTCGTCGTCGAACCGCCGTGCGGCAACCGCAGCGACCGCCGCATAGACGCCTTTCGGCGCCTGCTTCGATCGCGCAGGGAGCCCGTCCTTCGGGTCGAGCTTCTTCGCGTAGGGTAGATCGGAAACGATCACATATTCCGCCGCCCCGGTCGGCACCTTGTCGGGTGAGACTTCCACGCCATCGGCGAACACGACATGGCTCGATCGATACGCGCCGGAGAGCTTCGGGCTCCCCAGTTCAAGCTCCCGGATCACCCACGCGACCGCGTTCGTTTCGATATTGAACTCGGCGATCACCACGCCGTCAGGCCGAACGGTTCCGATCGAAGCACCTGGCTTGCCATCGACGGACACACGCGGCGGGCGGATAGTCCGCCCGATCGCCAACTCGTTCTCCGCCTTCGTCTTGGCGATCTGCTCGCGCGCGAAACTCGCCAGCATCCTCGAGCGCGCCTTGGGACTTGTGAACTCGTCGAGGGTGAGAGCGATTTCGCGCTCGAACGGATCGCTCACGACGAGGGGGCGTCACGTTCTGCGGCAGCAAGCCGAATGGCTTGATAGCGCATCGCGCAATCTTCGCGCCAAGCGTCGTCCTTCGGGGCTTCTCCAAAGCCGGGAAACACGAATGCGAGCACCACGTCGGAAAGGTCCTCCAACCATTCGGGTGGCGTCGATCGGTACCCCAGGCGTTGCGCAAATCCCTCCAGGATGGTTGCGACCAGTTTCAGGATCTCCCCGGCATAAGCCGCGCGGGCAGCCGACCAATGAGCATACCCAACATCGCTGGGGTTCGAACCCGCCATGGCGTTGACTGCGCTGATCAGATGCGCCCGCTGTTCGAAGGTTGCCAAGACGGAGGGTATATCCTCCATCACGGTGAGAGATTGAGTCAGGAGACCATTCACCGTGTCGCCGAAGAGCCGCAGGCCAAACGCGGTCCCCAGGGCTCGGGCATCGGTCATGACCGCCACGGTCTGCGCAGCCGTGACGGCCCGCCTTGCCGCAACCACCGATGCGGGCGGCTCGAAGCTGAAGAGTTCGGAGGGAGCGGAGAACGAACCCATCAGGTTGGATTTCAGATCCTTGAGCATCAGGCGGCGACCTTTCTGTTTTGACGTTCCCAGGCGCGGCGCTGCTGCCGGTTCATACCGGCTGGCGGCTCGGCCGGATCAATGACGGGTGCAACGAACGGGGCAGGCTCGATCTCCACGCCCTCGGCGTCATGCCATTCGTGGATGACGCGCTGCGAGACGTCGTCGCGGTTGATTTCAGTCAGGAGGATATGCCCGCCGACGATATGCGAGCTTGCCGGCTCCTTCGTCGGAAGGGGAAGCACCATGCGGCGCTGCGCTTCCATCAAAGGGATGCCGTGCCGGATCGGATCGAACGTCGAGCAATCCCAATGCACACCCGGGCCGCACCCGATCAGGGCGAGGCGGTCGAGTTCGCATTCATCGGGAAGCGGGGCGGCGCTCCCTTCGTCGCTGATCTCGGCCACGGTCCAGGTGTCGTGGAAGACGAGCTGGAAGCCGCGCGGCCGGCGCTTCTCTTCCGACCAGCCGACGATCTGGATCTCGACCTTCGCCTGAAACACATGCTCGCCGAACGCCGCCACCCAACTCGTGTAGAGGTCGCGAACCGCTTGCCCCTCGTCGGCGATCAGGGAATCGATGTCGGCATAGAGCTGGGGCAACCGACCCGCGATCATTTCAGGGACGCGATAGTCGCCGCGCGCCGTCACCGCCATGGCGGCGCCATGCACGGCCGCGCACTTCTCGGCGAAGAAGGACGGCCGGCCGGTGACGCCATGGATGAAGAGGGAATCGGTCAGAACGAGCGCGCGGGCGCGCTGGAGCACGATGTTTATGGCGGTCATGTCGCTTTCCTTTCCGTGGGAATAAGGGTGCCGCATCGGCCGGCAGGAGCGCCGGCTGCGATGCCCATCGGGCCAAGGCCCATGCCGATCGCGCCCAGGCCGCCGGTCAGTGCACCCGATAGGGGGCCGCCCGACACACCGGCGCCGAAAGCACCGAAGGCGTTCATCGCGCCCTTCCCGAACGGGGAATTCAGGAGGTTCTGGAGCTTCCCCCCGACGGTCGAGCCGCTCGAAGGGACGCTCGCATCGAACCGACCAGCCGAATAGCTTTCAGGTGTGCCGATCTTCCGCTGGTAGTCTTCCAAGCCATCCGAGACGCCATCTGCAACGCCCTTTGAAAGGTCGCGCTTGCTGCCGTTGAGGATGCTGTCGGCCTTCGCGTAGTGCGGGGCGAACTGGTGGTCCACCTTGTCGCGGACGCTACCCCAGGTGCCGCCATTCGCCGCGTCCGAAGCGTTGTATCGACCCGGCCGACCCGCGTTGATGGTCGAATACAGGTCGTAGATGTCCATACCGGGCTTGAAGCCGCGATCCTGGAGGTAGGCGACGACCGAGTCCATCTGCTGGGAAAGCGTCTGGCCGATCGCCGCGCCGTACTTGGCCTGCTCGGCCTTCCCGAACTGGATCAGGCCGATATGGTTGTTGTTCGCCCCGCCCCGGATGCTGGTCGAGAACTTGCCCCCGGTCTCGAAGCTGATGACCGCGCCCAGGTCGCGCGCCGATGCGCCGATCCGGTTCGCGCCGTCGCGCAGCACCGATGCCAGGGACGAACTCGCATCCGTCATCTTCGCGGCGGCCGTCACGGTCGGCAGGGCGTACTTGTCCGAGTAGGGATAGCTCGGCGAGGTGAAGTTCGGGCGCGGCGTCGGGATCGGAATGTTCTGGTTGGCGACGGCGCTGATGACGCCCGCCAGCCCCCCGCCGCCTTGCGTCCCGCTGCTCGACTTGGCGCCGAACAGGCTCTCCATGATCTTGTCGAGCCCGGCGGATGCGAACTGCCGGCCGAAGCCGGCGAGCGTCTGGGTGATGGATTTCAGGGCGTCGTCGCCCGCGCCGATGGCGTCGATGAGGTCGAGGAACGCTTCCTTGCCGGCATCCCGCATTTCATAGAACGCGTCATTCGTGGCGTGCAGCCGCTCGTTCAAGCGAAGCTGCGCGGCGTCCGCCCGGCCCTGCGCGCTGTCGAACTCCACCCCGATCGCGCGCAACTGCTCGGCGATGCGCTGATCCTCGGGCGAGCGGGTCGCCTGCTGGCGGTCGAACAAGAGGTCACGCTCGAAGTTCAGGCGCTGGGTCGCATCCGTCAGCCGGCCGATCTCGGCGGCCTGCCGGCGCATTTCGTCGGTGAGTTTGACTTGCCCCTCGTCGAACCCGGCCGCGCGCGCCGCGTCCTTCGCCTGCGCCAGCAACTCGAACTCGGCGCGCAGCCGGGCCACCTCACCGGCGGACTTGCCCACGAGGTCGTATTCCAGTTTCGCCTGTTCGATCTGCCGGTTGGTCGCCAACGCCTGCTGTTGCCCAGCTTCGGCAAGCTGGTGATGGGCCTGCGCCAGACTGAGGGCGCTCGCCTCGGCCGACCGGGCGCTGGCATAGCTCTTGTCGTAGCCGGCGGCGATGGCGTCGTTGTAGGCGCGCTGTCCGGCCGTCGCCGCCTTCTGCGCGGCCGTCACGTCGGTCACGGATGCCAGGTCGAGGGCATACCCGGCCCGGCGGGCTTCCTCGTCGCGGGTCGCCTCCTTCGTGATGAGGGCGAGCGCCGCCTCCTTCTCCTGCTGGAGTGCGGCCACGGCGATGGCGCTGTCGGACGCGCCCTTCAGGGCTTCGATGCGCCGGTCATAGTCCTGCGTCGTCTCGGCGATCTGCCGACGCACCGGGGACAGGTCGAAATTCGCCAGCGCGCGCTTCGCGTCCTCGGCGGCGTCGAGGTATTCCTCGAACCCTCGGCGCTGCTCGCGAAGCTGCTCGCGAAGCGTCTGGCCCGATGCCGGATCGAATCGGTCCGCCGGCCCCGTCACCCCGCCGAAGCGCTCGCGCAGGTCGAACGGGTTTTCGCCGTTCGGATCGGACGTGACGCGTTTGCCCTTGCCGCCGAGCTTCTCCGTCGTCTCGACGATGGCTTTGATCCGCTGCTCCAGTTCGACGGCGGGCGCGATGCCGAGCCGGATGGCCTCGGCGAAGCTGCGCGCATAGGTGTCCGCCTTCGGGTCCATGCGGATTTTCAGCATGGCGGCGGCCATGTCGGCGGCGCCGATCTTGCCGGCCATCAGCTGGCGGTAGAGTTCGCGGATCTCCTCATGGGCTGGCGCCAGCGTTCCCGACCGCGCCCGGAGGATCTGCTCGGGCAGCTTGTCGTTCCAGTTGAGGTCCCGGATGCTTGCCTTCAAATCGTCCTGGAGCTTGCGAACTTCGGCCTGCGTATCCAGCATGGCCGTGGACTGGTTGTTCGCGATGCTGCGCTGCGCCTTGGCGAAATGGTCCTCGGCAGCGGCGCCCGCGCCCTTCCAGCCGTCTTCCAGCCGGCGAACGGCTGTCTCGAAGGATTTAACGCTCTCTTCCGCCGTGCGGGCCGACGGACCCTTCGTCAGGTAGTAGAGCGCGCCGACGGCCGCCGTGACGCCCGCAACGGCATACCCGGCCGCCGGAATGGAACGGGCGAAGCCGGCGATGCTGGAGCCGATCGCCGTCAAGGATCCGCGCACACCCTGCGGACCGTCGCCGAGCGCCTGGACGACCTGACCGCCTTGGGAGGCGATGATCTGAAACGGGCTGGCGCCCATAGCGAGCATCGTCGCCACGTCGTTCAACTGGTAGCCCAGGTTCTGCACCTGACTGCCGGTCAGCTTGATGTTTTGATTGGCGGGAATGATCGAATCGCTCATCTGCTTGAAGCGCTTCGTTGCACCGGCAAGGATAGCGTTCCCCTGATCGATCGTCAGGTTCTTCTGTTCGATCCCCTTCGCAACCCGTGCCTCAACCTCGAGGAATTTCGCGGCGTTCGCATAGCCCGTGTCATAGGTCCGACGCAGGGCTTCGGCGGCGCGCGCATCGCTCAGGGTGCGCTTCTGGAGCGCTTCCGACGCCTTGAGGGCCTCGATCTGGCTCTTACGCAGTTCCGCGGCCATCGGTTTCAGGTCATTGGCGACCTGTCGCGCCATCCGGCCCATCTCGCGTTCCGCCTC
Organism: Aureimonas sp. ME7; assembly: GCF_903970965.1. Taxonomy (GTDB): domain Bacteria; phylum Pseudomonadota; class Alphaproteobacteria; order Rhizobiales; family Rhizobiaceae; genus Aureimonas. Next base: position 5,748 of record NZ_CAJCKW010000025.1, read on the forward strand.
GATCGCGGGCTTGAGACCAGCGGCATAGGCGCGATACGCCGCTGGCTCGAGCTGCGCCTTCATCATCTTCAGATGCTCGGCGGTCTTGCTCGTGCTTTGGCCGAACTCCCGAACGTCGGCGGCGCCCTTCACGAGGCCCGACGTGTCGGCGGTGACCGTGAGCTTCTTCTTGACGACGGTCTCGGCCATCACACTACCTCTTCACATGTTATCGAGGGCACATTGCGGGCTGCAACCGCGCACGGTGTGGAACAGTATACCTGCGGTCGATAGGACCGCTTCCACTTGAACACCGATAGGCATGAGGGGCATTCAGCTTCCGGAACTGGTTTCCGACTTGCCTTCCCCTTGCAGACTACGGAGCAAAACCGGGCAGCGGTGCCGTTCTTCTGAATGAAGGTTTCCCCGCACCCCTCACACGCCCGCGCACCGTGCTTCACACGCTCACTAGATCCGCATTTGCGCGAGCAAAACCGGATCGATGGATGCTCGGCGAGGAAGGGCTTGCCACAGGCATCGCAATCCTTGCTGCACTCCTTCAGCTTTTCGATGCGCCGGTCTGCAAGCTTCACCTTATACTCGGCCAGCGAAACCTGCATTCCGAAGAAGGCGTTGCGCTGCTTCGAAGCAGCGGTACCGCAAAGATGGCTGCAATACTTGCTACGCCCCTCTTCGAGCGGATTTCCACATCGCGCGCAGAAGTGACGGTCGATTGCGACGTTCTGCAAATACTCTGCCTGTCCCTCGTACCAAGTGGGGCGAACGGCTCCGAGCCTGCGCAGCGCCTCGGCGACAGCCACATTCGCGGCGGCATCGGCATCCGCCCAGCGCCACCCTTGCTCAACTAGAACCCGCCGGAGACCATGCCGACAGGCGGCTTCATACTGGAAGAGACTCGGGACACCGGTGCGTAGAACGACCATCGCTCCTTCGATGAAATGGTCGAGCTTCCGGCGGTTGAGAGAGCGGGGCTTCGGCCGCACCGCGATCTCCGATTTGACGCGCTCGCGAAGCGTGTCGGCCCGGTCCTGGACTGTACGGAGGTGACGGAGAAGTTCGGGATCTATGTACAGCATCAGAACACCAGCAACCCTTCCGGGCGTGCCCCGATGTCGTTGTAGACGGAGCGCTCGTCGTCCCCGGCTGCGGCTCGCGCGACGGCCATGGCAGCGGCAACCGCACCGTCGATGCGGTCGCGGCTCTTGCCCTTGTGGAACATGCGGTTGCCCGCCTTGTCGGTCTCGACGGATATGTTCTGGAAGTTCCAGCGAAGGACGGGATGGCCCCCATGCTGGAAGCCTCCACCGACGATCGCCCGCTCCAACTCCTTCACGGCGGGCGCCATCGTGACCCAGCCCTGGCGCATCTCGACGGCCGGGAAGCCGTCCTCGAGGAGGTTGTTCAACATGTTGCGGGCGAGGTGCGGATCGAAGGCGATCTCGCGCACGTCGAAGCGGTCGCAAAGGTCGCGGATCTCGTCTTCCACGCGCCGGAAGTCGACGACGTTGCCGGGCGTCGGCGTGATGTGCCGATCTTCCGCCCAGGTCGTATAGGGAACCCCGTCGAGCTCGGAGCGCTTGCGCAGGTTGTCGGCCGGGCAGAAGAACCACGGAACCACGATGAAGCCGTCGCCATCGTCGCGGAACGCGGCAACGATCACGGTCAGATCCGAGTTCGACGACAGGTCGACCCCGAGCCAGCATGGCTGTCTCGCCAAAGCGTCGAGATCGATCGGCGCGGCGCCGTCGTCGTATACGTCCATATCGACGAACGGGTCCGACGAGTGATCAAGCCAGACGTTCAGATGCAGTTGGCGGAACGCCTCGCGGTCGCCGGGGCGGCTTAGCGCCTCGCGCGCCAACGCCCTGAGGCCATGAATGTCCGGGAAGCCGTCAGCAAGGCCGGGATTGACTTCGCGCCACACGGCCTCGTCTTGCCAGTCGGCATCTTTGCCGGCCTCGAAGATGACGGAGACATAGGAGGGGTCGTCGATCTCGCCCGACTGCACCTTCCGGGCATAGTCCACGATGCTCCAGGCGATGTTTTCCTGACCGCGCCCCGCCGTCGAAATCACGACCATCAGCGAGCCTGGAACTTTCACGAGCCCGGTTCGCAGAACGTCCCACAGCTCGCGGCTTTTCCAGGCGTGCAGCTCGTCGGCGAGCGCGAATGTCGGGGTGCGGCCGTGCTGCGTTCCCGCGTCGGCCGAGATCGCCTCCAGCGTCGTTCCGCTCTTCGGATGGGTGATCCTGTTCCGGTAATCCTGGAACCCCAGCACCGCCTTGAACCGCTCATCCTGCCCGAGGATGCCGACCGCTTCCTCATAGGCGATTCGCGCCTGCTTCTTGTCGGACGCGGCGCACAGAATCTGTCCGCCAGGAATGCGCTCGAAACCGATCGTATGCAGGAGCGCGAGCGCCGCACCGAGGCTGGTCTTGCGGTTGCCGCGCGGCAGGAGAATGACGACGGTGCGCGCCAGCCGGCGTCCCTCGTCGTCGCAAGGGCCGTAGATTTTGCGGACGATGCGCTCCTGCCAGAGCGGCAGCTCGAACGCCTTACCCGGCAGGCGGCTCTTCGGATGCTTCAAGCCGCGCAGGAACTGGACGGCTCGCTCGCCGTAGCCGAACGGGTCGGGGATTTCGCTGCCGTCAGAGATCCAGCTGGGAGAAGAGGTCGTTTTGACCACCGCCTTCCTCCTTTCCGCGATGCGCAGGGCGCGAGCGAGCCGAAGGCGTCAGGCCAAGCTCGGCGGCCAGCTGGCGCGCCGTCGAGGTGAGTTTGTCCTGCATGCGGATCTTCTTGAGGTCGATCCCGTCGCCATCCGACTGGATCACACGCTCCAGGTGCCGGGATCGCCCGACGGCAACGCAGTAATTCTCCAGCGAAGCCATATCGGCAGCGGTCAGCACCCGCCGCTCGGCGAGAATGGGATAGACGCGCTCCCATTCCTCGCGGGCGTCTTCACTCATCCAACCTGGTGCGTCGGAAGCCGTCGGAAGGGGCCGCTCGTTTGAGACGACGAGGTGAGGTTTCACTCCCCGCATGGGTCAACCCCATGCTTGCAAATGGAAAAATCCATTTGGGCTCTATCTCGCGGAAGGGACCCCTGTCGGTCTCCCCCCCTAATCCCGAGGTTTCGACCCTCCCCCCCGGCCTCGCGGGTCCGCGCGCCCGATCGGGCGAAGCCCTGGTCGCGGGCGGTCCGCTGGGAGTGGTGCGGCTTGCAGAAGGGGCGCAGGTTCGACCACGACAGGCGCAGGTCGGGCCTCTCGGCCACGCTGAGGACGTGATCTGCCTCGGTGGAGGGCTTATTGCAGCCGGGCGAGCAACAGAACGGGTGCGCCTTCAGGAAGTCAGCACGAACGCGCTTCCACGCCGGATCATAGCCACGCGCAGCCGCAGAGGGACGCGCCGCGTCAGCCTCCGCCTTGCGCTTGGTACGGCAGGGGCAGACAGCGCCGCTGGCGACCGTCTTGCCACATGCGCAGATGCGGGGAGCGCGAACCGGCATCGGTCAGGCTCCCGCCAACCGGCACTGATAGGCGATCGGAACGCCAGCCAGCCGGCGCGTGCCGTTGTCCACCTCTGCCACCGTGAGGGTGCGACCGTTCCATAGGATCCGCGCACCCTTGACGATGCCCGAGGCATAAGGCGTGGAGGCTAGGTCCTCATGCAGGATGATCGCCTTGCGCATCCCTGCCGTGATGCCGCCCGCGACCTCAACCGGCTGATACTCCATGATGCGAGCCCGCGAAGGCCCCGCGAGCGGAGGCGTGGGGCTGTTCGCCACGGGAGCGGACTGGATCACGACAGCCTCGCCGTGCCGGTCCATGGCTCGGCGATAAGCTGCGATGATCGCATCGACGCAGCTCATAGCGCCACCGGCACACGGTAAGCTGCGAGCGGCGCGGTGATGGCGTTGATGGTCGAGCCCGACCCGAAGAAGGAGAGGTTCGAGACCCCATCCACGTCCTCGGAGCGGATGGACATGTCCCGGCTACGGCTGTGCCAGTCGTTCTTGGCAAGCTCGATCACGACACGCTCGATGTCGTGGGGAAGATCGCGCCCATCCTGACCGGGCAGGACGTAGCCTGCCGTATACTCGACCACGACGCGACCGAAGGCGCCTGTGAGAACGCCATGGTCGAGGTCGTAACGGTCATCCTCCATCTCGGCCCCGTTGGCCGTGACGCTATGGATCTCGACGATCGGCCAGCGGGACAGGGTGACACTCCCGCCGAGGCGCACGACACCCGAAGAGGTCTCCCGAACCCGTTCCCGTGCGAACGAGCGCCCGCACAGGGTTTCGACCGTCGCCGAGGCGCGCAGGATCATCTCCATCAGGAGTGCATCCTGATCGGGCGCGCCAAGCTCGCGCTTCACGGCCTCAAGGGTCGTGAGCGCCTTGCTTTCCGAGGGATCGACGACGGTCAGCATGTGGCCCTCAGACGACGCGAGAGCCGGCGGGGCTGTTGCGAGCCCGCGACAGGAGGACCGTGACCCCGACCACAGCGCCAGTCGCCGGGGAACCGCTCACCACGGCTTGCGCCCGGAGGTATCGAGCATCGCCGTTGTAAACGACCGTCGTCGACTTGTTCGCGAGCCCGGCTGCGTTGACGACGGGCGCCGCCTCCGAGAGGTTCGCCGCCGCAATCGCAGCCCAGTTGGTGCCGTCGGTCGACTCCTGAAGCACGACGGTATGGGTCCCGTCGGTCCAGTTTCCCGTCGTGACCAGGAAGCTTGCAGCTTCATGGCCGAGACGATCGACCACCGCGCCCGTCGCGGTTGCCGCCCGAAGATTGGGGGCGAGCGAAACGACGGGGGTGATAGCCTTGGGGATCTGACGCATCGGGTTGCCCTCAGTTGATGTTGAGCTTGCGGACGGCGTCGGGGCGAACGACCCCACCACCCACACGGCGACGGGCGTGGAAGCGGACGAGGCCGTTCACCTGCTGGGTGTAGGGGTCACGCAGGACCGTCAGCCCGACACGGTCGAGGATGCGGTAAGCGGCTCCGATGTCGCCGTAGACGACCGGGCTCGTTCCCGGGCCTGCGTTGAGCGCCGGCATATCGGCCGATTCCAGAACGGGGCGGCCAAGCAGAGTGGCGGGTTCACCCTCGCGGATGGAATCCATCCACATGTAGTTCCCGCCGGCATCCTTGAGCTTCCGAATGAAGGCGATCGTGGTGCCGTTCATGAGGAAGGCGCCGGTGTTCCGGTACTGCACCGCCACGTCGTAGATCAGCGAGATGAGCGCATCGCCCAGGTCCTTGCTGTTGGCGGCTGCGGCCGAGATCGGGATGCCGGTCACGCTCGTGTCGTTCAGGATGCCGACCGGCTTCTTCACCCCGTCGCCGATGACGAAAGCCTCGCCCTCGAGACGGCCGAATTCCTCCGCGAAGTCGGCGGAAAGCTCGGCCTCCATGTTGACCGCGGCGTCTTCCAGAAGCCGGTTCGACACATCGACGTAGCAGGCCATTTCATGGACCGGCAGTTCGATCTGGCCATAGGTCGGCTCGGTGGCGGGGCGCGTTTCGACCTCGCCCACCCACTTCGCGGTGATGCGCCCGGTACGCTTCGGCAGAATGATTGCCCCGGACGAAACCGACGTGACGCGAGCGGCGGCACGAATGGGGCTGATGCGCACCAGCTCCTTGAGGATCGTGGCCTCGAACTGATCGGGGGCAAGGTAGCCGCCCGCGACCTGGCTATCCGTGCGCAACGCGCGCACTTCGTCGGCGCCGAGAAGTTCACGTCCGCGACGAACGAACGTGTCGAAGGCGCGCACCTCCAGCGCGGGGCCGGTCGTCTGATCGTTGCCACCACCGCCACCGGGCCGGTTCAGGCGGGTCTCCAGCGACGTGAGGCGATCGGTCAGACCGCGCACTTCCGTCGCGTGGCGCTCGGCCGCTGCCGTCTGCTCGGTGCGGAAGTTCTCGTTCGCGGAGCGAAGCTCTTCCACGGCAGCGGTTGCGGCGGCCAGCGGATCGTCGTTGCCTTCGTCGCGGGTTTCCAACCCGGCGCAAAGGGCGGCGGCGCTGGCGGCCGACATGAGGGCATGGTTCTTCATCAACGGATCTCCAACGAGCGCGACGCCTTCCGGCAGGCTTCGACGAAGGCCGCCGCGCTCGACGAGCGGCCGTGTGCGGAATGGATGGTCTTGATGCGGGCCTTGGCCGCTGCGGGCAGGCCGACGACGCTGATCTCGACGAGATCGATATCGGTAAGGACCCGACCGCCGTTCGCGCTCCGCGCATCGGCACGGGCGCGGAAGCCGATCGACAGGCCGTTGAAGGCTCCCGCCTTCACCAAGGCGCGGGCCTCGGCGCCGGCAACCGTGTCGAGAATGAAGCGACCGCGAACCGAAAGGCCCTTGTCGGTCTCGACGATGTCTTCCCAAACGCCGATGATCAGGCGGGGGTCGTGATCGCGCAGCATCAGCGGCCGGGTCCCGGCGCGCTTGTGTTCGGCCAGGGTCCGCTTGAAGGCGCCGAAGCGGATCGTCTCGCCGTAGCTGTTGGGTTCGGAATGGATGGCGGCCAGCCCCGTGAAGGAACCGGCCTCGTCGGGAGCGGCAAAGCGAACCGCAAGGTCGAGATGATCGGTCACGAGGCGGCTCCCTTGCCTTCGTCGGAAGGATTGGCCACAGGCTCGCCGCTGGACGTGTTGGGGTTCGCGAAGACGTCGCCGCCGTCGTAGGGCGGGCGGTTTTCCATCGCCCGAACCTCGTTCGGGTTGAGGACGCGGGACGCGATCGCCTTCGAATAGGCTTCGAAGCGCTTGGCGATGTCGGCCCGAACGAGATCGTCGAGCAGGAACTCCACCGAGAAACGCTTGCGCTCTTCCGCGTCGAAAAGCTTGAGCCGAAGCTCGCCCTGCCACGCCTTCACCCAGCGCATCAGGCCGAACTGGACGAAGCTCGCGCCCATCTCTTCCGTGTTGCCCCACGTCGCCCGGCCCAGCTCGAACAGCATGTGCGGGGGGACGCGGAAGATCCGGGCAATCTCGGTGATGACGTGCTGCCACAGTTCCAGGAACTGCGCATCGACCGACGAGAACGTCAGCGCCGTGAAGCTGCCGCCTTCTTCCAAAACGGCCGTCCCGCCCGCGTTGTTGCCGCCGGCATGGCTGGCGTTCCACGAGGCTTTGATGCGCGGCGCGGTCTCGGCGCCCAGCTTGTTCGGGAAGGTCAGGATACCGGAAGGCCGCGCGCCGTTGGCGAAGAGCTTCGCGGCATGCTGTTCCATCACCAGCGCGAGCGAGATGGCTTCCCGGCCGAGCGTGACCGGGCTTTCGCCCGACATGCCGTCGAGGCTGGGCGCCTTGATGTGGAGGATGTCCCGGCGGTCGATGTAGCGCTGACGCCCGGCTTCGGTGATCTTGTAAAGGGGTTCGCCCGTGTTCCGGTCGCGCTCCACAGCCATGGAAACCGGATCGAGGCGGACGAACTCGCGCAGGGCGCCGTTCGTGCGGTTGATGAACGCGAAGCCGTCGCCGTGCAGGAGCGCGTCCCGCGTCACCTGCTCGAAGAAGTCGGAGGACGAGGTCCAGTCATTCGCCTCGTCATGGACGAGGGCATAGGCTGGATGGTCGGTGGCCCGCTCCCGCGATCCGTCGCGGCTTTTCTCGAAGACGTGGATGGGAAGTTGCCCGATCGCTTCGGCGATCGTCTGGACCGCGCATCGAACCGGAGTGGAACGCATGGCGGTGGCGGGCGTGACCGCGATCCCGGCGGCGGCAGCGTGGGCGCCGAAGACTTCGAGCAAGCGGGGATCGGTGAGGCCGTAACCACGCGGCGCGTCACGACGCAGCCACGCTCCAATCCTGTTTCCGATCCAACTCGACACGCTCGGCCCCTCAACTTCAGGGCCATAATATTCAACAGTTCAATCGCCAATGCACCAAGTAGTTATCTGTAGTAAATGACATTCGCTGTGGCTGAATTGTATTACAGGTCGTCTTAGCGCATTGGAGGGGAATAGATGGAACAGAAAAAACCGTGAGAAATCAGAAACCGGGGTTTTTTGTACCGCTAGGGGACGTAGCAAGTTCGGGAAAACGCTTGCTCCCCAAATCTGAAAATCACAAAACCCTTATTTTGCAGGGGTTTGGACCGCTAGGGACGCTAGGGAGGCAAAGTCCGAAGTTCCGCATGAGGGAGGATTTCGGACTTGAAACGGATCGACCTCGCTGAAATGAGATCGATCGCGCGCACATGGGAAACCCTGGAGCTTGCCTCCCTAGCGTCCCTAGCGGTCCAAACCCCTGCAAAACAAGGATTTCGCCCGTCGTGGATTTGGGTCGGAAGCCGATCTCACGATCCGCTTGCGTCCCCACGTACCCAAAACCGACGCTTGAGACAGCAAACCTGTCTTTCGCAGGTCGGCCCCGAACGGGGTGCGGGGCCGAGAGGCAAGTCGACAAGCCGCGAACGTAGCACGTTCGGCGGTCAGGAGGAAGCCGGAAGCGAAGCCTTAAGGCGTAGGCCGACATGAACGGCGCCGCCGCTCTTTCGCTTCCGAACGCCGAGGTTGACGACGTATCGACCGAAGCTTGAGGGCTTCGCGACGGGCGCTCCCTCGGCGTGAGCCCATAATGTGTAGGCCTCGCGCAGAGCAGCCGACGGGATCTCTGCCTTCGGATCGACCTCGCAGCACTCATGGAGGAAACGCTCGATCCACGCCTTGATGGGCAGCGCTCCCCGCTTTTCGTCGCGAACTTGCCAGGAGGTGCGGAGGTCTGGAAGGCCGAGCTTCGGCCAAAGTTCCTGCGCTGACGCCGCTCCAAAGATCCGCATTGTCTGCCCAACCACGGCGACAAGGCGTTCCAACGTATCGAGGTCAATCTCTCCGAAAAGATCGCCTTGCGTTGGCGTTGGTAGGCGGACAATCGGCTTACCGTTTTGTTCGCCCGTTGCCGCGATCGAATGTCGCTCAAGGCGATGAATGATCTCGGCGTTCAGTGATCTGTTTGCAGATTGAGCCGCCTCCTTGAGCTTACCCCTCATGCCATCGGGAAGCCGGAGCGTGTATTTGTCATCGGACCGAGCGGTCCCTTCATTTACAGGCGCCATCCTTCAAGCACCTTCCATCGAAGCCAAGAGGCAGACGATATCCGATGAGCTTGGAGCCGAGCCGTACCAAGGACCGAGCGGATCGCAAAAGAGATACCGGAGGCGCATCGCATTGGCTCGCTGCGAAAGCGGACGCCAACGCAAGATCGCGTTCAGCGCCGATCGCTCAATACGGTCGACGGACGACAGTTCCGACCGATCGTCGTCTACCCCCTCGATCGCATCTTGCGCCTGCGCATCGAACGCATCGCCCAACGCAAGCACCGCGACCCGATGCGCCTCAATTCGCGTGCAGAGATCAGCGAGGTTTCCGAGATGGTCGGACCCGACAAAGGTCGTGCGGCTCATGAACGATCCTCCGCCGGGTCCGCTAGACGTTCATCGACATTCACCCAAGGATCCAGGTAAGACGACGGGAACCCCTCCCACATCAGTTGAGCAACAGATTCCGACGAATGCTGCTCCACAACGCTGAGCGCTGAGAAGAGAAGCCGCGCCATCCTGCGATGCAGAAGGTCCCGGCGATGCCCGAATTCGTCGGGGATGAAATCGAAAATCTCATCCAGGCGATTGATGACGAGCCCAATTTGCACGGCCGCACCTTCAATCGAAACGGCACGGGTCGAGCTAATCAGATCGCAGACGGCGTCCTCGCCGTCGTGGGCATTCTCTCTGGCCTCGTCATAATAGCCCGCTTCCGACACCCTGAGAGCGCGTCGGCTTTCACGGCCGCGACGATCTTGGCTGAGCCAGTCTGTCCGGAAAGCTGCCGCGAGACGCGCCAATCCGATAACCGGGCAGGAAGAATCCGAAAGGCTTGCCGCGCCAGCGGACGCAGTAGTATGATGCTCCTCGTTCACAGCTTTCTCCTGGTAGGGATTGTTGAGACCAAGGCTCGGAGGGGTTGCCGCCTCTGCCGAGCCTTTTTCACGCCGCATTGCCACTACGAAGCTTTGCCGGTGAACACTGCGGCCAATTCGGCGCGTTCGATCACCCAGCGCCCGCCCACTTTCCGGGCTGGCAGCTCCCCATTATCAAGCATCGCGAACGTCTGCCGCCGAGTGCGCCTGATGACCTTTGCGATCTCCTCGGCCCCCCAAAGAAGGTCTAGGGAATTATCGGTACTATCCGTCATTTTCGTAACCCGCCGTTAATGGTGACACCACTATGGTGCGACACCGTAATGGTGTCAAGACATGGTGTCATTTTAGTGCTACGCACTGCCTTGGCAGGAACCAGGAGGATCGATGGAAGAACAGGAAGTTCGGATCACATTGCGTTTGCCGCAGGGCCTTCGCGATAGGCTCACGGTCGCATCGGAAGCGAACAAGCGTTCAATGAATGCGGAAATCGTCTGGCGCATTCAGGACTCATTTGACGGACCCCACGTTGGGGAACGCAATCAGAAAGCTCTTATGGAGGCCCTTCTCCGCGAGATGGAGAAGCATGAGTTCAACATTCGTCGGTTGTCCGACGAAGAGCTGCGAATTGAACTCGCAAGGCGAGGCGCGGGGGAGCAGTAGGATGTCGGTACGCAAACGTGCCTGGACAACACCCAAGGGCGAAGCGAAAACCGCTTGGGTCGTCGACTACACCGACACCACCGGCAAGCGCCGTCTCAAGACGTTCCAGCGAAAAAAGGAAGCCGACCAGTTCGCCGCAACCACAACGGTTGAAGTGATCGACGGAACCCATATCGCAGCTGGGGCAAGCGCCACGATCGCAGCTGCCGGCAAGCTGTGGCTTCTGAGTGTGGACGCGGCAGGCCTCGAGCGCACGTCGGCAGCGAGCTACGAAAGCCACCTGCGTTTGCACATTGTGCCCTTCCTCGGCGACACGAAGCTATCGAGCCTGACGATCCCCAACGTTCGTGCCTTCGAAGACCAACTACGCGAGGCGGGACGCTCCCAAGCGATGATCAAGAAGGTACTGGTGTCCCTCGGAACGCTGATTGCCGATGCGCAGGAGCGCGGGCTCGTGAACCGCAACGTCATCCGCGACGTTCGTGGCCGTCGCCGCGGCACCGATCGGCGCCAAGAGAAGCGCCAGCGCGGCAAGCTTAAGGTCGGCGTCGATATTCCGACGCGCGACGAAATCCGGGCGCTGGTCAACTCGCTGGAAGGCCGCTGGCGCCCGATCATTCTGACGGCCGTCTTCACCGGCCTGCGCGCATCCGAACTGCGCGGCTTGCGCTGGAGCGACGTGAACATGGATCGCCGCGAGATCCGCGTCCATCAGCGCGCCGATCGCTACAACGAGATCGGAGCCCCGAAGTCCGCATCGGGCGAGCGCACGGTCCCTGCCCCGCCGATCGTCGTCAACGCGCTGAGGGAGTGGAAGCTCGCCTGCCCGAAAGGCGACCTAGGACTCGTGTTTCCGAACGGCTCGGGAAAGGTCGAGCAGCTGCCGAACATCGTGCGGCGCGGCCTACAACCGGCAATGATCGCCGCCGGTATCACCGTGCCGACAACGAAGCTGGACGAGGAAGGCAACCCGATCCTCGCGCCCAAATACAAGGGCATGCACTCCCTGAGACATTGGTTCGCCTCCTGGTGCATCAATCGGAAAGAGGACGGCGGCTTGGCGCTCCCGCCGAAAACGGTTCAAGACCGCATGGGTCACTCAACGATCGCGCTCACGATGGACCGTTATTCCCATCTGTTCCCGAAGGCAGACGACGCCGACGAAATGGCCGCTGCGGAGGCCAGCCTCCTCGGCTGACGCAACATGGACGCAACATGCCGGGCTAAATTCGTTGCAGCACAAGGGTTGCAATCAGCTTCATAACCCGGAGGTCGGCAGTTCAAGTCTGCCCACTGCTACCAAAC
>NZ_CAJCKW010000026.1 GCF_903970965.1 Aureimonas sp. ME7
GACCGTACCCGCTCCGGTAACCCCTCCCACACCCGAACCCACCGCTCCCGCGATAAACCTACATCCCCGTAAACGCCGCCAACGTGAATGACGAGGACGGCAGACGCGTCCAGAGACATAAGGTCAAGCATCTCCGCCTGGCTTTCCAAGTCCCAAACGCTTTTCCTGACGAGCGCTTCGTCCGGACTGTTGAGCACGATGAACTGCGACGGGTGGAAGGAAAGGCGGATGTCGAGACGCTTCGCCTTGGCACCCAGCGCCGCCAGCTCGGACTGACTTTCGCGAACCATGCCGTGGAATTCCGGCATGTCCGGATGCGTGGCGTAAGGCGCCAGATCCGACGACATGCGGTACATGCGGACATCGTTCTTGTGCAGATAGTCGAGGATTTCGTCGACATATTCCAGCGACACCTTGAGATGCGGCTTGTTGGCCGCGCGCCGGGCGTCGTTGCTCTTCAAACCCTCCTTTCCCATGACCTTCACCGGGAAACCCATGCGGGGAACTCTGAACGACATCGGCATTCCATTCTCGATCATCTCTCCCGCATCAAGAGGCGGGTAGGAGATCGGTTCCGCTTTTAAGGAGGAAGGAAGGCGAACAGACGTTTTGTCGCTGGAATGCCACATTTGCCTCGGTGAATTCGGGCACGTTTATTTCCTGACTTGTTCAATCACGTTTTCCCTGGGATGCAGATGGCGACAACCTGCGATAGGGATCAAATCGTGCGCCATCGTTCTTCCCTCATGCTGTCCACCGCGATCGGCGTGCTGATCGTTTCAGCCGCTCAGGCGCAGACGACCCCGGCGGTCGAACTCGACACCGTGGTGGTGGAGGGTGACGGAGCTTCGGGCATCTCGGCGTCGGAGGCCGCCGGCACCGGAGCGGTGGACGGCTATGTCGCCCGTGCCACCACGACCGGGTCGAAGACCGCAACGCCGATCGCGGAACTGCCGCAGTCCGTGTCCGTCATCGGGCGCGAGGAGTTCGAGGATCGCGGCGCTCAGAAGGTTGACGAAGCCCTGCGTTACACGGCGGGCGTTTTCACCCAGCCCTTCGGCTACGATTCCGACACCGACTGGTTCTATATCCGCGGCTTCGACGCGACCCAGACCGGCGTCTATCTCGACGGTTTGAACCTCTACCAGTACGCGTTCGCGGGCTATTCCATCGACCCGTTCCTTCTGGAGCGCGTCGAGGTGCTGCGCGGGCCCGCCTCCGTCCTCTACGGCGGCAGCAATCCCGGCGGCATCATCAACGAAGTGTCCAAGCGCCCGACGGGCGAGCGCCTGCGCTACATCGAAGGCTCGCTGACGGACGACCCCAACGGCGCCTTCGCCTTCGACATGGGCGACAAGGTGGGCGGCCCGGACAGCCCGTGGAGCGTGCGCGTCCTCGGCAAGATCAAGGGCGGCGAAACGCAGACCGACTATGCCGACAACTTCCGCGGCATGATCGCGCCGATGGTGGCCTTTGAACCCGACGCCACCACCCGGCTCGACCTCTACGGCTTCTTCCAATACGACAACCTGCGGCACACCAACGGCTTCTTCCCCTACGAGGGAACGGTGGTGGACGCCCCGTTCGGCCGCATTCCGCGCAGCCTGTTCTACGGCGAGCCGGACGTGGACCGGTTCATGAGCCGACAGGCGCTGGTCGGATACGAGTTCGAGACGGAGGCGCGCGACGGCGTCACGCTTCGCTCCAAGACGCGATACGGACGCACCGAGCGCGAGGAATACGGGCCCTACACCTACGGCTTCTACGACCCGGCGACGCAGACGGGCTTCTTGTCGGCGCCCGTGGACGCGAACTCCATCCTCGGCCGCCTGAACTTCGCCCACGACACGCATGCCGACACGCTGACCACCGACAACAGCGCGACGTTCGAATTCGCCACCGGCGGCGTCGATCACACGCTGCTGACGGGCATCGACTACAAGTACTACCGGATCGATCAGGTCCAGGCCTCGGGTAGCGCCTCGCCGCTCGACCCGATCCGCCCGGTCTACGGCGTGCCCCTGCCGGCGCTCTTCTCGCCCTATATCGACGAGACGATCACGCTCAACCAGCTCGGGTTCTACGCCCAGGAACAGGCGAAGTTCGGGGACGGCTTCATCCTGACGCTGAACGGGCGCTATGACCGCGCCTGGGTGGACCGCGACGATCGCCTCGCTGCCGATGCCGACTACGACGGCAACGAGGGAGCGCTGTCGGGCCGCGCGGGTCTCGCCTACGAGTTCGAAAACGGTCTCGTGCCCTATGTTTCGGTCGCGACCTTCTTCAACCCGCAGATCGGCAGCGCGCTGGACGGGCGCCCGGTCGAGAACCAGACGGGCGAGCAGTACGAGGCGGGCGTCAAGTACAGCCCGACCTTCTTCCCCGGCACGTTCACAGCCTCCGTGTTCGACCTGACGCGGCGCAACGTCGTGCAGACCGACCCGCTGACCTTCCTGCCCGTACCGGTGGGCGAGGTGCGCTCGCGCGGTGTGGAACTCGAAGCCAAGGCCGACATCACCGACAACTGGAAGGTGACCGGCGCCTTCACCGCCCTCGATCTCGAGATCACCGACGACATCGACACGGCGCTGATCGGCAACCAGCCCTTCCTGATCCCCGAGATCACGGCTTCGGCCTGGGCCGACTACACGGTGATCGGCGGCTCGCTGGATGGTCTGTCGGCAGGCGCCGGCCTTCGCTATGTCGGCGAATCCTATGCCGACAACCAGAACACGCTCACCGTGCCGGACGCACTCGTGATGGATGCCGCCATCCGCTACGAGCGGGACGATCGCGGCGTGTCGCTCAACGTCAACAACCTGTTCGACAAGCGCTACGTGACGGGTTGCCAGGGCGCGCTGACCTGTTCCTACGGGCAGGGCCGCGAGTTCGTGGTGAAGGCCCATATGAACTGGTAGGGTTGGGAAGGGAGTAATCCGAGCTTCACGGAACGAGTTCCGTTCCGGACCAAACGATCATCCCGGAACCCGGGCACCGTTCAGGCGGTGTCCGGGTTTTTCGGCTTCCAGCCTCCCGTCCCGGAGCGGCGCCGGCCTCCTCTCCACCGTTCCGCACGGGCGGTTCGACACGTTCGGGGGCGGGGCAACCCTGCCTGCAGCGCTTGGCGACAGGGTCGGACGGTCGACAGGCAAGGGATTTCGCCTCGTGGCAAGGCGCAAGGGGGGAGCGATGCCGTCCGCCTCGTGACCGACGAGCCAGGCGGCCGCCGGGCGAAAGCGCCCCGCCGCGAGCCAAGCGTCCGCAGGACGATGACGGCCGTTCGGCCCGGTCGGGAAAGCGCTCTAGTCGTGAGGATGCAGCTCGGCCGCTTCGACGGGCGAAGGCCGTGCGAGCGATTTTCGGCGTCCTCTGTTTTCGCGCCACCAGATGTAGAGCCCGCTGCCCACCAGGACGGCGGTTCCCGCCGCCGTCGTCGCCTTCAGGGGATCGCCGAACAGAAGGACGCTGGCCGCCGCCGCCGTTAGCACCTGACTGTAGAGGAAGGGCGAGAGCAGCGAGGCCGAGCCGTGCGAGAAGGCCACCACCAGAAGGAAGTGGCCGACCGTGCCTGCTGTGCCGATGCACAGCATCAGGGCGAGCGTCGAAGCGTCCGGCATCTGCCAGACGGGGATCACCAGGAGCGACATCACGACCGCGCCCGCCGCCGTCGTGTTGAACTGGGTGGAGGCGGCGTCCTCGCGGCCTGCCAGATGCCGCGTCAGGATGAGGTAGACCGGATTGAGGATGGCGGCCAGGAGAACCAGGAGCAGCGCGGGATGGAAGCTCGAAAACCCCGGGCGCAGGATCAGGAGCATGCCGGCGAACCCCGCCCCCATCGCCGCGATGCGGTGGAAGCCGACTCGCTCGCCGAGAAACGCCACCGACAGGAGGGTGACCACGATCGGCGAGAAGAAGAACACCGCCGTCGCATCCGCCAGCGGCACATAAACGAGCGCCTCGTACATCAGGATGGTGCAGGCCAGAAGCAGGAGGCCGCGTGCGATCTGCAGCCAGGGGTGGCTGGTGCGCAGGAACCGGGTGCCGCCGGTCGATCCGAGATAGATCGACATCAGGATGGTCTGGACGACGTAGCGGCCCCATACGACCTGCATCACCGGAATGATCGTGGACAGGTGCTTGCCGATCGTGTCCTGCGTGGCGAACACGACGCCGGACAGGACGGTCAGGAGAATGCCGCTGAGAAGCGGATTGCGGGACGTCACGGGACTGGCCTTTCGCCTCGAGCGGAGCGGGCCGTCTCCGGGCCGCATGCCGAGCGGCGATGCCGCGATGCGCCGGGCGTCCGCCGCTTGCGGCTTTAGCGTGGGCGACCAGACCTTGAGAAGGGCAAATCTAAGGCAGGCGAATTTTGTTCGCTCGCAATGCCCGGGCGCCGCTCACCCGCCCCCCGTGGCGCGACGGATGGCGGAGAGGAAGATCGCGCCGTAGGCTTCGAGCTTGGCCTCGCCGACACCGGGAAGCGCCAGGAACTCGCGCTCGTCGCTCGGGCAGCGCTCGGCCATGGCGCGCAGCGTGGCGTCCGAAAACACGACATAGGCCGGGACGCCCTTTTCGCGCGCGATCGCGGCCCGCTCGCCGCGCAGCGCCCCGAATACGGCGGCCGCTTCCGCATCCAGCGTTTCGGTGGCGTGGCCGGTGCGCTCCAGCCGCGTCGCCTTGCGACGGCGGTCGCGGCGCAGGACCACCTTGCGCTCGCCCCGGAACACGGGCCGCGCTTCCGCCGTCAGCACCAGCGCGCCATAGGCCGCATGGTCGACCGACAGGAGGCCCATGGCGACGAGCTGGCGCGCGATCGACTGCCAGGCGCGGGCCTCGGTGCCCTTGCCGACCCCGAACACCGGCATCTGGTGGTGGCCGAACTGGCGAACCTTGTCGCTTTCCTTGCCCGTCAGCACCTCGATCACATGGCCGAGGCCGAAGCGCTCGCCCGTCCGGTAGACGGCGGCCATGAGCTTGATCGCCTCCTCGCTGCCGTCGAAGGTTTCCACGGGCGACAAGCAGGTGTCGCAGTTGCCGCAGCGGCCGGGATGGGTTTCGCCGAAATGCGACAGGATCGCCGCGCGCCGGCACGAGGCCGTTTCGCAGATGCCGAGCAGCGCATCGAGCTTGGCGCGCTCGACGCGCTTGATCGCGTCCTCCGCCCCGCCCTCGTCGATCATCCGCCGGCGCTGGACGACGTCCTGCATGCCGTAGGCCATCCAGACCTCGGCGGGCTGCCCGTCGCGCCCGGCGCGTCCCGTTTCCTGGTAGTAGGCCTCGACGGACGAGGGCAGGTCGAGATGGGCGACGAAGCGCACGTCCGGCTTGTCGATGCCCATGCCGAAGGCGACGGTCGCCACGAGGCAGACGCCCTCCTCCTTCAGGAACGCGTCCTGATGGGCGTCCTTCACCCTGGCGTCCATGCCGGCATGGTAGGGCAGGGCGCGTACCCCTTGCCCGTTCAGCCACTCGGCGGTTTCCTCCACCTTGCGGCGCGACAGGCAGTAGACGATGCCGCTCGAGCCGCGATGATCCTTCAGAAAGGTCAGGAGCTGGCGCTTGGGCTCGTCGCGTTCCACGATCGCGTAGCGGATGTTGGGCCGGTCGAAGCTCGTGGAAAAGACCGGCGCATCCACGAGGCGCAGCCGCTCGGCGATGTCGCGCTGCGTCGCCGGGTCGGCGGTGGCGGTCAGCGCGATGCGCGGCACGTTCGGATATTCGTCGGCCAAGCCCTCCAGCGCCCGGTATTCGGGCCGGAAGTCGTGACCCCAGGCGCTGACGCAATGAGCCTCGTCGATGGCGAAGAGCGCAATTTGGACGCGCGACAGGACGCCCGCAAAACCCGGCGTCACGATGCGCTCCGGCGTCACGTAGAGAAGGTCGAGCCGCCCGGCCATCAGCTCGCGGCGTACGTCCTGGCGCTCCTCCTCCGACAGGGCGGAGTTGAGCGCGGCGGCGCGAACGCCCGCTTCGCGCAGCGCCTGCACCTGGTCGCGCATGAGCGCGATCAAGGGCGAGACGACGATCGCCGTGCCCGCCCGGCACAGCGCCGGGATCTGGTAGCACATGGACTTGCCGGCGCCGGTCGGAAACAGCACCACGGCGTCGCCACCCGCCACCACGTGTTCGATCACCTCGCGCTGCCGGCCGCGAAAGTCCTTGTGGCCGAAGACGCGCGTCAAGGCTTCCGCCGGCGAGGGCAGGCCACCGGGAAACAGGACGTCGGTCGCGGGCGCGCCCCGCTCTGCGGACAGGCTCATGGGTCAGAAAGGCCGCAGGCCGGCCGCAAAGCGCCGCGCGTTGGCGACATAGCGCCTCGCCGATTGCCGAAGGGCCTCGATCGCCGCCTCGTCCAGCGCGCGGGCGAGCTTGGCCGGCGAGCCGAGGATCAGCGACCCGTCCGGAAACTCCTTGCCCTCCGTCACCAGCGCGCCGGCGCCGACGAGGCAGTTGCGCCCGATGCGCGCGCCGTTGAGGATCGTCGCGCCCATGCCGACCAGCGTGTTGTCGCCCAGCGTGCAGCCATGCACGATCGCCCCGTGGCCGATCGTGCAGCCTTCGCCGATCAGGAGCGGAAAGCCGGGGTCGGCATGGAGCACCGCCCCCTCCTGCACGTTGGTGAGCGCACCGACACGGATCGGTGCCACGTCCCCCCGGATCACCGCGCCGAACCACACGCCGACATCTTCTCCCAGCGAAACGTCGCCGATCACGTGCGCGCCGGGCGCCACGAAGAATCGATCGGGCGCGGGCACGGCGGGAGCGAGGTCGTCGAGAGCGTAGAGCGGCATGAGATCCATTTCGGCAGGGCCAGGCGGCCCCAAGATAAGGGGAGGCCGCCGGGCTTGCGACCCTTTTCAGACCGATGGCGACAGAAGTTCGCAAGCGGCGATCGACAGCGCGACGACGCCGTTGCGGATCGAGCGCTCGTCCGGCTGGTAGTCGGAATTGTGGAGCTCGTCCTGGCGGCCGGGCGTCTGCGAGCCGATCCCGAGCTGGAAGGCCGGCACCTTCTCACCGATCAGCGCGAAATCCTCCGCCCCGAACGAGGGGGACGCCTCGATCACCGCATCCCGCCCGAAATGGGCGGCGATGGCGCGCATCGTCGGCTCCATGACCCGCGCGTCGCTGCGGAGCGGCGGCGTGCCGCGCTCCCAGTCCATGCGGCAGTGGAGGCGAAGGCTCGTCGAAACGCCCTCGCAGTGCCGCCGGATCGCCGCCTCCATGATGGCGCGATCGCTCTCGCGGTGCGTGCGCACCGTGCCGCGCAGGCGCACGGCGTCGGGGATGATGTTGGCGGCAAGCCCGCCCTCGATCACCCCGATGGTGAGGACGACCGGATGAATTGGGTCCGTCTCGCGCGACACGACGGTCTGGAGCTGGAGGACGAGCGTCGCTGCGCCGACCACCGGGTCGGCGGCCAGATGCGGGCGCGCGGCATGGCCGGAGCGCCCCGAGACGGTGATCGTGAACTCGTCCGACGAGCCCCCGGCAACGCCCGGCACATAGGAAAACGAGCCGACCGGCTCGCCCGGGTAGTTGTGGAAGCCGAGCGCCATGTCGACGCCCTCCAGCGCCCCGTCCCCCATCATCGCGAGCGCGCCCGAATCCGACACCTCCTCCGCCGGCTGGAACATCAGCCGGATCGTGCCGTTCAGCCGGTCGCCCAGTCCATGAAGCACCTCGGCGACGCCGAGCAGCGTCGCGGTGTGCAGATCATGGCCGCAGGCATGCATCTTGCCGGGCAGGAGGGAAGCAAAGGGCAGGCCGGTCTGCTCCTGGATCGGCAGCGCGTCCATGTCGGCGCGCAGGAGAAGCGTCGGGCCGGGACGCCCGGTCTCGATCTCAGCCAGAACGCCGGTGCGCCCGACCTCCCGGCGATGGGGAATGCCGAGCGCCTGGAGGCGGTCCGCTACGACCCCTGCGGTTCGCACCTCCTCGAAGGCGAGTTCGGGATGGGCGTGCAGATCGCGCCGGATCGCGACGAGGGTGTCCTCGATCGCATCGGCGCGGGCTTCGATCTCGGGTCCGAGATGGTTGGCGATCATCGCTTCGGTCCTGTTTCCGGCAAGGGGGCGTTTGTCTCCACCGGGTCTCCAAAGGATGGTTGTGCGACCTCGCGTCTCGGCCCGCAAGCCCGACCGGCCCTCCCGCAAGATTGACGTTCACGTAAGGCAAGGGAGTTTCGCTCCGCCCGGAGCTGGGCTACCGTCGCCTTCGGTAGGAACGGGAGGAACACACGAGATGACGAAGCCCTGGCTCGCGCATTATCCGGAAGGCGTGCCTGCCGAGATCGGCGATCTGCCCTATGCGAGCCTCGCCGACCTTCTGGAGGCGGCGTTCCGCGCCCATGCCGCGCGTCCCGCCTTCCGCTTCATGGGCGCCTCGATGAGCTACGCCGAGCTCGACCGGCTGTCGCAGCGCTTCGCCGGCTATCTCCAGTCTCTCGGGCTCCAGCCAGGCGACCGGATCGCGCTGATGATGCCGAACGTCTTCCAGTATCCGGTGGCGGTGGCGGGCGCGGTGCGGGCCGGGCTCGTCGTCGTCAACACCAACCCGCTCTACACCCCTCGCGAGCTCGAGCACCAGCTGAAGGATTCGGGCGCGCGCGCCATTGTGATCCTGGAAAACATGGGCAAGACGCTGGAGGCGTGCCGCGCCGCCCTGCCGGCCCTCGACCACGTGATCGTCACCGGCGTCGGCGACATGCTGCCGGCGTTGAAGGGGTTCGTCGTCAACTTCGTGTTGCGCCACGTGAAGAAGGCGGTTCCCGCGTTTCACTTGCCCGGCTCGGTGCGCTGGCGGGCGGCGATGGGCCGGAGCCATCCGTTCCGGCCGGTGCCACGCACGAAGGACGACCCGGCCGTCCTGCAATATACCGGCGGCACCACGGGCACCGCCAAGGGCGCGGTCTTGACCAACGGCAACATCGTCGCCAACACGATCCAGGCCGAACTCTGGCACGAGCCGGTGGTGCGCCAGATCCCTTCCGGCGAGCAGCCGGTGACGATCTGCGCGCTGCCGCTCTACCACATCTTCGGTTTCACCGTGAACATGATGCTGTCGCTTCATACCGGCGGCTGCAACCTCCTGATCCCCAACCCGCGCGACATTCCGGCCGTGATCAAGGCGCTGAAAAGCGGCCCGTTCCACTTGTTTCCGGCGGTCAACACGCTGTTCGGCGCCATCGCGCGCCACGAGGAGGCGGGAAGCGTCGACTGGCGGAACCTGCGCCTGTCGGTCGGCGGCGGCATGGCGGTGCAGCGCGCCACGGCCGAACTCTGGCTGAAGGTCACGGGCTGTCCGATCTGCGAGGGCTACGGCCTGTCGGAAACCTCGCCCGTCGCCTCCTGCAACCCGGTCGCCTCGCGCCAGTATTCCGGCACGATCGGCTTTCCCGTGCCGGGAACCGAGATCCGCATCGTCGACGACGAGGGGCGCGAGGTGCCGCTCGGCGAACGCGGGGAGGTCGCGATCCGAGGGCCCCAGGTGATGCAGGGCTATTGGCAGCGGCCGGCCGAGACGGCCGCGGCCTTCACCGCGGACGGCTACTTCAAGAGCGGCGACATCGGCGTGATGGACGAGCGCGGCTCGGTCCGCATCGTCGATCGCAAGAAGGACATGATCAACGTGTCGGGCTTCAACGTCTATCCCAACGAGGTGGAGGACGTGGTGACGCGCATGCCGGGCGTCACGGAAGCGGCCGCGATCGGCGTGCCCGACGAGGGCGGCGGGGGCGAGGCGGTGAAGCTCTTCGTGGTAAGGAGCGACCCCGCGCTCGACGCCGAGGCGGTGAAGGCCTGGTGCCGCGAGAACCTCACCGGCTACAAGCGCCCGCGCGACATCGAGTTTCGCGACGAGCTGCCCAAGACCGGCGTCGGCAAGGTGCTGCGGCGGGCTTTGCGCGATTGAGGGGCTGCGGCTCCGGCCGGGGCCTTGCATCGCCGCCCCGCTCGGCTAAGCTCGAAGCCTTCGGTCATGCCCGGCTTGCGACCCCTTTCGCGAGAGCGCTGTCGTCTTTTCGTCAAGAACCGCAGAAAACCTCTTTTCAAACCGGCGGCCCTCGCATATATCGACCTCACCGAACGCGGCCAGCCGCATCGGACATGGCGCGGGGTGGAGCAGCCCGGTAGCTCGTCAGGCTCATAACCTGAAGGTCGCAAGTTCAAATCTTGCCCCCGCAACCAGAATTCGCCCGTCGGATCAGTCACTTAGGCTCGATCCGGCGGGCTTTTTCATGTGCTTACGGCTGCTTACGCTGGGTCACGATAGGTTCGTTAGATTACAATGGGTTACCCGTAGGGTTACCATGACTCACGCTGAGTGACGGTACGTCCACGTCACATGGTTGGCACATGCCAGACGCGACTGCTGTGGGGTCGCTAGGGGACCGACAGCCAGGAGTAGCCTGGTGTCCAGCTGTGAGCGCAGGCTGACCGCCCCTGGAAAGTTCCTGCTTGCCAGCAGCCGGAATGAGGGGGCAAACGATGACCTTGCGTGGACCTAGCGTCGAATTATCCCCGGGCGGCCATCATCGCCTGATCTTAATCTCGCGTTAAATGCCGCAATGCGCAGGTGATGCCCAAGGGGTCGAGCAGCAGATGGGAAGCGACAGCAATGGCGGGTGATCGGAAGTTGGGCGGGTTCGAGCCATTCAACGAATCCCACGCGATCGTGATGGCCAGCATCACCGTGCAGTTTTCCAACCAGCTCGATGACACCGCGTGGCAAAACGCGCGAAGCGCCATCCTACAAACGGCAAAAGATGTCGGCTTGGGGAAGCCTCAGCCGTTCTACGGAATGAACCTAACGTTTGATCAATCTAGGGTAAGCATCAGTGTAAATGCGCCGGCGCCGGCTGTTGCTGAGATAGCAGGACTCTCTTTCACTCAGATTGGTGATGACGATCAAATAATAGACAGGTTTGTAGCCGCGAAAGATTGTCTGATTATTCAAACCGGGTCTTACGTTCGGTGGAACTCGTTTATTTCGCGTGCTGAGAAGTTCGTCAGAGGCATATGGGATGCCTATAGTTCAAACATCCCTGCCGCTGCAGTTCGGTGCGAGTATTGGGATCGCTTCGATCATAAGGATGACGAGGATCATTCTGTAGCCTCCCTACTTCGAGCGGATGGGGATTTCATATCGCGCGCCGCGGTGCGTGACGAGTATGCCTGGAATTCTCATTGCGGTTTCTACCGTAACCTACCCAACGGAGCCCCGCGCTTGACGTCTGCTCGTGTAGATTGTGCAGACTTCCCTGGGCGGGATGGACAGGTCAAGCGGTCGGTCTTGATCCACACGATGATGCAGGATGGCTTGCCCCCGGTTGCCGAGGCTTCGGAGGAAGTGGCCTCCTTCCAGTTGGACGACGTCTTAGCTACGCTAGATAGTCAACACCTAGAGTTGAAAGACCTCCTGTCGCGCATTATCACGGAGGAAGCTGTGAACCGAATCAGTCTGCAGGGATGATTATGTACCGAAACGCTGCCAATTTTGACGGGTTTGGGTATGCGTCGGGTTTTGGTTTGAACACGGCTTCCAGCAAGGGCGCTGCTCGCACGATCAGAGTCCGCCCGATCGATCGCGAGGCACGCATTTCAATGGCGTCGGGCCGCCGTGAGGCCGTAGTGACCTCGCTTGCTTCTGCTCGTGTTGGAACAATCCCCCATACCCTTGCAGAGCTGCGTCGATATTCGCGCTTTGAGGGCGCGGTGCCGGAGTCCTTCGATGCTGCTGAGGCATTTTTCGATTTAGTTAGACACCTGGTCGGCAATGCAAAAGCATACGTCCAGTATTTCGATGGGAACGCTGTTCTTAACTTCCGTAAAGATGAAGTTAATACGCAGTTTGAGTTTCTGCCGGACGGCACTATCGCAACCAATATTGATATTGGTGACGATGAGTGGGATGACGACGTCGAAGGCTTTGATAAGAAAACATTGCCTGCCGCTATTGCTGATAGGCTTTCTACGGCTGAAATGGGCTGAGTCCTAGTGCATGTCAGAAGTAGACTGCGTATCTATTTTTGAAAGTGCCCCAGATAATCAAGAAAGAGTATCTCTTATTGATCAGTCTGCTCCAGACTTCGTCTGCGAGCTAAGGCAGGTTTCTAGGGAAACCGAAGTGCCTGTTGCCGATGTTGAGACGTTGGTTCGCTTCGTTGTGGACCCGTTTCACATCGTCGAAGAGGACGGCAAGAAGCGGCTCAATTCATCGTTTTTCAACGATGCCTCAACCGTTGGAGCTTCATCACTCCGTAAGGAGCGAGCAACGATGGTTGAGTACGAAGCTGCCCTTAATGAGCTGATCACGCAAAAACCTATTTCGGCGGATGGAACCAAGAAAAAGTTGTATGGGGTTGTGCTAATCCCTGTGGCAACGGCCAAATCCGTACAGCACAAAATTGAAGTAAAGGAAGGCGGGAAGACGGAAGTGTATACCCATCGCGCTTTCGGTGTGTATGCAACAGGTCTGGAAAAGCGACCGAACCATAGTGACCTTATGGTGAACATGCGAAGTCAGATTAAGAAATCGAAGGCTAACAAAGCCGGAGAAAATCTGACGAAGCTCGTCCAACCTAATCTGATGACCGTTGAAGAATTTAAGGAGACGGTAGACCTAAGTCGTTGGGCCGCATAGGCTATTCTATTCCGATCGGCGTCTAGAGTCCCCAGCTACCGGCGCTGGTTTCACCCATACCGCTTGTCGACGTAGTCGTGCTTGGCGACGTCAACGAAATCAAAGTCCCCTCCCGTTCCGAGGAGGACGATCCTGATGCCGAGGCCTGCCCTGATCGTCCGATAGTCGGATCCACTCAGCTTCTCAAAATGAAGCCCGGGGTGTCTTACGTCTCGGAAAAAGTTCGCTATCGCCGCGTCGACGGCGAGCTTCTGATCCTCGGTCAGCTTTCCATACGCACGATCAAAGCGTGGGGTTCTCCTAGCTCGAACCATTACGCGCGCAACGACCGCAGAAAGTCGTCTGCGTTGTCGAACGTCGGTCCCCCGGTAGCAGCTGGGTCGATCTCCGCGGCCAGAACGAGAAGCCGGTCTCGCTGCCGCAAGTGCTCGTCGTACTCGCGGATAGGCTGCTTCACGACGGACATTAAAGCAGTCCTCAGAACGCCCTCTGTCAGACCCGGAACGCGCACGTCCTCCATCAGCCCCTCGATCATTTCGAGGGTGAGATCGATGATCCGGCGTCTGACCCGTAACTCGTGGTCGAACAACTCGAGCTGTTGATCGACTATCTCTGCCGCTTCGGTATCCCGGCCCAGAGGCAGCAGTACCCCGATCATAGTGTCGATGTTGACAGCGCGGGCAGCCGCCTCTTTCTCAAACCGCGTGCGAACGTCCTCGTCGCGCTCTTCGATCGCCCGCAGAACTGGCCCGTGATCACCGAAAGAACGCAGGGCGTCGATGACGTTGCCAAGCTGCTGGCGCAGGATGGGCTTCGCCTCCTCAACGTCCATCATGTTCACTGCTAGAGACATGCCGTCGGGCCACCCTTCCTAGCGATCCTAGATGCTCCATCGCGGCCCTCCAAACAAGTCCAACCATTCCGCCCATTCAGGGGCTCCGCTTACGCGCAAGGGGATCACAGATCGTTACCCCCTCAGGGTCTCCTCCGATCGGGGGACACCCATCCAGCCCCCAGGTCTGGGGTCTGCTCAGATCTGAGCAGACCCCTCCTGCGATGGGTTGGCGTTTCACCACCCCCTTTTCCCCACGCTTGGGGAAAAGGTCAGACTTCGCCCGACCGACCATTGGGCCGCACAACGATCGCCGGGTTCCGGTGCGTCCCGCCCTTAGCCATCGGCACGTCCCGCCAAGTGAAGAAGATGTCGGCCTCGCCATCGAAGCGAGTGCCAGCGACCGCGGCGATCGCCTGATACACGCCCTTGGGTGCCTGCTTCGAACGCGCCGGCAGGCCGTCTTTCGGGTCGAGCTTGATCGCATAGGGCACGTCTGAGGCGATCACGAACTCGACCGCATCCGGAATGTCGCCGCCGGCATCGAGCTGGATAAGCCGTCCGTCGGCGTAGACGGAGTGGCTCGCCTGGTAGGCGCCTGTCAGCCGCGGCGACTCGAGCTCGAGCTGCCGCAGGATCCACCGGACCGCGCCGCTTTCGGTGTTGAACTCGGCGACGATCGTCCCGTCCGGCTTCACGCTGCCGAGCGGCGCGCCCTGGCGACCGTCGACCGCGATCTTTGGCTTTCCGATGGTCCGACCGGCTGCCGCCTCGTTCTTCGACTTCGTGACGGCGATCTCCTCACGCGCGAACGACGCCAGCATCCGGGACCGGACCGCCGGACTCTTCATCTCGTCGACGAGAAGGGCGAGCTCGCGCGTGAAGGGATCGCTCATGATCGCCCGCTGACCGCCCGGCACTCTCGTGCCTGGTCTCGGATCGCATCGAAGCGCACCGTGAAGGCCTGGCGCCACGCATCATCCTTCGGCGCGTCTCCGTCGCCCGGGAAGACAAACGCCAGGATCGCGTCGCTCACATCGTCCGCCCACTCGGCCGGCACCGCGGCGAGGCCCAGGTCGCCTGCCAGCTTGGCTAGGATGTCGAAGGCGAACCGGAGGACGTGCTCACCGTAGACAGCTCGAGCAGCCTGCATATGTGCGAACGCCGGCGCGGTCGAGCCGCGTCCCGCGGACGCTTCGATATGGACTGCGACGATCGTGGCCGCGCCGACCTGGAAGTGATGCAGCACCGCGGGGAGGTCGCCCAAGATCTCGGGCGATGCGGTCGCCGCATCCTGCAGCTCCTTCAGCCGGTCGCCGAACACCTGCAGGCCGAACCGCTTGCCACGCTCACGCATCTCGGCGACGAGGGCCTCTGCCGCACGCGTGATCTCGCCCTGCTGAGCTTTGACTGCGGCAACCGACCCCTCGATCGACCGCAAGTCGCGCCTCGTGCGTTTCGCGAGGCCAGATCCAAGCCCTGACGCTGAGGAGTGAGCAGCCAGAACCGGACCTGTCCAGCCTGGACGACTGACGAGCGAGATAACGTTAGGCGACGCGGAGCCGCTCATGAGGTCTTCCAGATCGTTGCGCATCAGGCGGCTCCTCGGCGCTGAAGTTTCTCGATCCGACGGCGCTCGGCACGGTTCGCCGTCAGTGCTGCCACGTTGGGATGCGAGACGGGATCAAGTCGCGGCGCTGGCCGAATGCGCTCTCCGACGACGTCCTCCGTCCATTCGTGCAGTACGCGCTGCTCGATCCGATCGCGGAAGACTTCGGTCAGCTTGACATGGCCGCCGATGAGGAACTGCCCGCTTCGGTCTGGACGATGCCTGGCTGGTTGAGCGCGCTGTAGCTCCATTAAACGACGCCCGTCTCGGACGGCATCGAAGGTGTCGATGTTGAGATATACGGACGATCCCGCCATCCATTCGCTTCGAAAGGCGCCCTCCAGCTGCGGGTGGGTCAGCGTGCCGACATCTACTGCGAACGCTCTTCCTTCGATGCCGGCTGTGTAAACGACGCACATCGGTCGATCATGCTCTTCCGACCAGCCTACGAAGGCGACAAGGACCCCTAAGTGATCCTTCAGCTCGCTGCTGAACAGGATAGTAACATACTGGTCGTACCATTCGTCGATAATGGCCTCGCCGCAGCTTGCGAGATGATCTATTCCTACGAAGCGCTCCGCGAACTGCGCGAAGGCAACAGCCGTGACGGTCAAGCCGGTAGCGGCAACGAAAAGCCCGTTTTGGCGGACTATCTGTCCTTTATCCATGAACTGCGTTACCCGGCCTTCCGGATCGTAGGCTGCTGCGTCTTGAAGGACGATGCAGCGATCGGGCTTGATACAGATATTGAGAGCGCTCACTTGTTCGCTTCCTTTCGTGCTGCGTCCACGGTCATCATTTCGGCGGGCAGACAGGCGGCAGCGCCCTCGCTTTCGCCATAGAGCGAGGCTTCCATGCGCATCTGATCGATCCGGTCCTGCATGTTCTGTGCAGCGTCGGCCTGGGTCTGACGGTAGGCTTCCGACGACTCTGCCAGCGAGAGCGCACGAGCAGCTTCCGCTCGGGCGTCGAGTTCCGAGGCCGAAAGGTTCTGATCCATCAGGGACAGGCGGGTGCGCTGGGCTTCGATCTCTGCCTTCTCAGCGGCAGTTCGCGCCGTGATGGCGCGCATCGCGAGCTCGTGCTCCGCCTTCCAATTGTCCGTCGCGCGCTTGGACATCTCGTCACGCTGCGAACGCAAAGCGTCGCGGATGGCGTCCATCCCGGCGCTGTCGCCGAACCGACCGTCACCGCCGATCGTCGATCCGAAACGATCGTGGAAGACGTCGTCGGGCAGATCATGCCGGCCCATGGTGCCCTTGGGAGCGGCGAGCTGCGAGGCAGCCTGGTTCAGAGCCTGGACCTGGCGTTCAAGCTCCATGACCGGTCCGAGCGACCGGCGGATTTCCTCGGCGAAGTTGCGCGCATAGTCGTCCGCGTTCGGATCAAGCCGGATGCGAAGCATCTCGTCGGCGAACTGCTGCGCGCTGATTTCGCCTTGTCGAAGGTCGGTGTAGAGCGTCGTGATCTCACGGCGCGCATCCGACACGGATCCGGAGAAGGGGCGCAGGATCTTGCCGGATAGAAGGTCCGACGTATTCAGATCATCGATCTGCGCGCGCAAATCCTTCGTCAACCGGCCGATCGAGCCCTGCACCTCGAGGAACGTGGCATTGATGTCAGTTTCCTGTCGGCCCGGCGCCTTGGCGTACTCGCGTGCCGCGTCGGCAGCAGCCTTCCACCCGGTCTCAATGCGCTTGATGCCGTCCTCGAAGTCTTTGATGGTTTCCTCAGCTTCACGTGCGCCGGGGCCGCTCGTCGCGTACCAGAGCGCGCCGACGGCAGCCGTCGCGCCTGCCACGGCATAACCCGCTACCGGAATGGAACGGGCGAAGCTGGCGATGCTGGAGCCGATCGCCGTCAAAGATCCGCGCACGCCCTGGGGACCGTCGCCAAGCGCCTGCACCACCTGACCGCCCTGTGAGGCGAGGATCTGGAACGGGCTTGCGCCCATTAGGAGCATCGTTGCCGTATCATTCAACTGATACGACAGGTTTTGGATCTGACCGCCGGTCAGCTTGACGTTCTGGTTCGCAGCCTGGGCATGCTTGCCCATCTGATCGTATCGCTTGGCTGCACCGGCCAGGATCACGTTGCCCTGCTCGGTCGACAGGTTTCGCAACTCCATCTGATGGGCGACGGCCTCTTCGACCTTCAGGTATCGCTGCGCGTTCGCATAGGTATCATCGTAGGCGCGACGAAGGTTCTCGGCCCGCTTGAGTTCGGACTGGGCGAGCTTCGTCATCGCCTCGGCCGCTTTGAGGCTTTCCGTCTGCGACTTACGCAGCTCGGCGGAGAACGGCTTGAGTTCGGCCGTCATGGCCCTCGTCATCGAGGCCATCTTGGTCTGCCCCCTGAAAAGTGGTCCTCCCTGAAGTAGGCTTTCGAGCTGATGGAGGACACGAGAATGGGACAGAAGAAGCACAAGCCGGAAGAGATCGTCGCCAAACTTCGGCAGGTGGACGTGT
>NZ_CAJCKW010000027.1 GCF_903970965.1 Aureimonas sp. ME7
GTCGTCATCGAGAAGCCCGGCGAGGGCACCGACCGCGTGATGGCGAGCGTTTCCTACAAGCTGACCGACAATGTGGAGAACCTGATCCTCACCGGCACCGCCGACATCAACGGCACCGGCAACGCGCTCGCCAACGTGATCAACGGCAATGCGGGCAACAACGTCATCGACGGGGGTCTGGGCGCCGACACCATGGCCGGCGGCAAGGGCGACGACGTGTATTACGTCGACAACTCTGGTGATGTCGTCAATGAGTATACGAATGAAGGCACGGATACGATTTACGCGTCCGTTTCCTATTCACTCACTACGGCGGTCGAGAACCTCGTCCTCACCGGCAAGGACGATCTCAACGGCACTGGCAACTGGCTCGACAACAGGATCACCGGCAACGACGGCAACAACGTCCTGAACGGCGGCTCGGGCGCGGACACGATGATCGGCGGCAAAGGCGACGATACGTATGTCGTGGATAATGCGAACGACGTGATCATTGAGAAAGCAGGCGAGGGCGTAGACACAGTACAGACAAACGTCAGCAACTACCGCCTTGGCGCACACCTCGAGAACCTCGTTTTCACCGGCAGTTGGGGTACGACGCTCACCGGCAACGAACTGGCCAACAGCCTGACTGGCAGCATCGGCAACGACACACTAGACGGTGGTGCGGGTGCCGACACGCTGATCGGCGGGAAGGGGAGCGATACCTACATCGTTGATAGCGTTGGAGACGTGGTGATCGAGAAACCTAGCGAAGGTACAGACCGCATTCTTGCCAGCGTCTCCTATAGGCTGACAGAGAATGTTGAGGATCTTACCCTTACCGGCTCTGATGCCATCAACGGCACGGGTAATGCTCTGGGCAACGTCATCCTCGGCAACGCAGCTAACAACATCATCGACGGTGGCGCCGGCGCTGATACCATGGCGGGCGGAAAAGGCGACGACACCTATTACGTCGATCATGCCGACGACGTGGTTGTTGAGTGGTCGAACGAAGGAACGGATTCAGTCTACGCTTCGGTGTCGTATTCGCTAGCAGGCCATATCGAAAACCTCTTTCTGACTGGAAGCGGCAACCTCAACGGGACTGGTAACTGGCTCGACAACCTAGTCGTTGGAAACGCGGGCAACAACGTCTTGGATGGTGGTTCGGGTGCTGACACAATGGTGGGTGGGGCCGGAAACGACACCTACTACGTCGATAATATCGGCGATGTGGTTGTCGAAAATGCCAACGAAGGCATCGACACTGTGTACACCAGCCTTAGCAACTACAGGCTGGGAGCGAATGTCGAGAACCTCGTGTTTACCGGCGTTTGGGGCACATCACTCTATGGCAACGAGCTTGGAAATCGCCTGACCGGCAACGTTGGTGGAGACACGCTAGATGGCGGCGTAGGGGCCGACACGATGTCGGGCGGGCTCGGCAACGACACATACATCGTCGACAACGTTGGCGATCTTGTAATTGAGAAGGCGAACGAAGGCGTTGACCGCGTGCTGGCGAGTGTCTCCTACAAGCTGTCAGATCATGTCGAAAATCTCGTCCTGACCGGGAGCGCCAGCATCAACGGAACGGGTAATGAACTAGTAAATAGTATCACGGGCAACTCTGGTAATAATGTCATCGATGGTGGTGCTGGGGCTGACTTTATGGCCGGCGGTAAGGGCGATGACACCTACTATGTGGACAACGTCGGTGACGTAGTCTTGGAGTACACCAACGAGGGTATCGACACTGTCTACGCGTCAGTTTCGTACTCTCTAGACTCCGCGGTGGAAAATCTGATCCTCACCGGTAAGGCTGACCTCAACGGCTCGGGCAACTGGCTCGACAATAAGGTCTTCGGAAACGACGGCAACAATCTCTTATTCGGCGGTGGAGGGAACGATACCCTAAACGGCGGCTTCGGCAATGATACCCTGTACGGTGGAACAGGCTCAGACGTGTTCGTGTTCGAAGCCAACTCCGGACACGACATCATCGCTGACTTTAGCAAATCTCAGGGCGATCGACTCGACTTCAACGGTCAAACGTACACTGTACATGACGTGAACGGCTCAGCCATATTCACCTTGTCCGGTGGAGGAACGGTGATTCTGACCGGTGTGACCTCCGGCAACTTGGGCACCGAAATCTTCGTCTAATCGATGTGCCTTTCCCTGTGGAGATGAGCGAGAACACGAGAAACGAAGACGCCGGGCTGGCCGCCAAGCCACCCGGCGTCTTCTGACGATCAGGGGGTATGTCCACGCCGCCTGACTGCTGGGACCAGTAAGCCTCGAACCGGATTAACAATCCGTTCCACCCCGTCAGCCCCATCTCAATTGCAGTCGGACTGGATAAGGCGTTCGACTGCGAATGGGCTGCTACCCGGTCCCTGCGTAGGGTTTGTTAGTAGGACAATAGCTGATCGACCGTTCGGCAGCGTTTCGCGAACAGCAATCAACGTTTGCCGCCTGCTCTCCACTCCGGTGCCCGGCAACTCATCAAGCAAAACTTGAATCGGGTTGAAGTCCACCGTGTCTGCGGCGTCGATCCGCATCGCCAAGACAGATTTGCCGCCTAGTCGGAAGCTGAGCCGTGCGAACCGGTTTGGATTCACTGCAACAACACGAGATTTCAGCGCGGCCTGAACGTCTGGGCGAAGGCAAGCGATGTGAATGTGGAGCCGATCTTGCGAGCGGACGAACTTGGAATTAATCCCGAGGGCGAAACCATCCGGCGGATCGTCGTCGGCACTGCCCTTAGAGAGCAGCCAGTGACGTTCGCGCCAGGCATCGGCGAAGAAGTTCGGCGCGGGCGCGTTCAAGAGGCGTGGATCCTCAATCCCGCTGATGTCGGCGAGAGCCGTTAAGATCGTACGTTGCCGTTCGCCTGGCTCACGTAGGACCGCATACCCCCCTTCGGCGTCCTTGTCGGTTTCGACCGCTAAGCACGGGGCGGGTGATGAGGTTACAGTGAAGTTCGCTCGACAGGCAGAAACGACCATCCCAAGCGCCGAACGACTTACCGCCTTCGCATTCAATGACCCTAGGCAAAGGACGCCGAGGCAAACGATCAAAACTGAGCAGAGGCGCATTAAAGCTCGCTGTATGGACGTGGTTGGCGAGCCTATACACCATGACCTCGCTGCAATCAGCCGTTGAGGCGCCTATCACCCCCGCCCAATCTGACACCATCCCGCCCGGCCATCGCGCCGGGCTTTTTCATGCCCGAAAGGCTGACACCATGGACCGTTTCAACGGCTTCAAGGGCGTGGCGCGCCCGCTCGACGACATCGATCTGCCGCGGCTGGGCTACCTCATCGGCGTCGGCGAGGACGAGATCCACGCCGTCATTGATGTCGAGACCGCCGGTGGCGCCTGGGACGCGAAGGGGCGGCCCAAGATGCTGTTCGAGCCGCATCGCTTCTGGAAGAACCTTGGCGCCGGATCGAAGCGCGACCGCGCGGCGCGCGAGGGGCTGGCCTATCCGTCGTGGGGCGAGAAGCCCTATCCGAAGGACAGCTACCCGCGCCTGTCGCAGGCCATGGCGATCGACGAAACGGCGGCGCTGAAGTCCGCCTCCTGGGGGCTTGGGCAGATCCTTGGCGAGAACCACGCCATGCTCGGCTACGACACCGTGCAGGACATGGTGCTCGACTTCCTCGACGATGCCGACAAGCATCTGGAGGGAATGGTCAACTTCATCCTGGCGGCCAAGCTCGACCCGAAGCTGCGCGCCCACGACTGGGCCGGGTTCGCGCGCGGCTACAATGGGCCGCAGTATGCCAAGCACAGCTATCATACGAAGCTGAAGACAGCTTTCGACTGGTGGTCGAAGAAGCCTGACACGCCGTGGTCGCCGGAAGCGGCACCGATCGTCGTGCCCATCCCAACGCCGCGACCCAAGCCGGTGCCGACGATCGGACACAACGGCGGACCGCCGCTCGAGGATGCGAAACCCATTCCGACCGGCAGCGTCACATCGAAGGCGAAGGGCGGGGCGATCGGGACGACGCTGATCGGACCCGTGCTGATCCTGATGGCGAAGTTCGGCTGGATCCCGCCCGAGATCGCGAACGACCCGGAAACGGTGATCATCCTGACGACGGTCCTCGGCGCCATCGGGGCTTATGCCGGCGCCTACTACGCACCGCGCAACGCCGCGACCTGATCCTGCATCCCGCATAGCATGAGGCAGAGCCGGTGACAGACGACACGACCGCCATACTCCGGCGCCTCGATGCGGTGGAGCGCAACACAAGCGACCAAGCCAAAAGCATCACCGAGTTCTTCGCCGCTGTCACGCGTATCGAA
This sequence comes from Aureimonas sp. ME7, assembly GCF_903970965.1. Lineage (GTDB taxonomy): Bacteria > Pseudomonadota > Alphaproteobacteria > Rhizobiales > Rhizobiaceae > Aureimonas. The sequence goes on from NZ_CAJCKW010000027.1 coordinate 4,306, forward strand.
GACGGCGTCGAGCGCCTTGCCCCGTTGTCAGACGAAACGGTTAAGTTCCTTGGCGAACTGCGGGACGAAGAGGTGAAGACCCTGCGGGTTCTCGGCCGAATGGACGAGGAGGAGCGCAAGCTTGTCTTCGAGGCAATCGATTTGACGAAATCCTTTCGCCGCACGGCTCGCTTCCTTCGATGGCTGGCCGTCGGCCTCCTCGGCATCTTCCTGTTCTTCAACCAGCTCTCCGAACAGATCGGCAAGCTCCTCACCACGTTCCAGGGTGGTCCACGATGAAGCAGCTCCTTGCCACGTTCCTCGTCGCCTTCCTCGGATGCGGGACGGCTGTCGTTGGCCTATGGTCGGGCGACCGATCGCCGCCGACCGAAACCATCTCCTCACGCATCGAGCCCGCTGTCGTCCCAGCCGGCGGGGGAGGGGAAGTCCAGTATGTCTATTTGCGATACCGGGCTTGCGACCGCCGGATCCGCGCCAGCATCATCGACGCGGCCGGTCGCCAGTTTGAGTTCTTGCCGCAGACAAGCCCTCCGACGACGGGACGGCTTCCCGGGCGCACGAACAGCTACGCTCGGCCGTTCCGCGTCTCCAGCGCCGCGCAGCCAGGTCCGGCAGTCTACCATGTGGAGATCGAGGACATCTGCAATCCGCTTCAGACGGTCTGGCCGATTCGGCGCACGGTCGAGGTGCCGTTCGAGATCGGGCCGGTCGTGCCAGTGGCGGGTGCGCTGGGCTATCGCGCCGATGAAGGCATGGCCCAATGCATCATGCGGCGGTTCGCGGGACTGGGGCGTTAGGAGCGACTGGCTAAAATGGGTGGAAAGCCGACCGTCCGGTTTCTAGCAAAACCCATAAAAAACGGACGGTCATCTCCGGTTCAGCGTGCCTACCATAGGCTCGGTGGAGATAGCTGAAAGAGCCTCCCGCTTACTACGGCAGACTCGCAGTCCCGCCAATGGAAAAAGTTTGGAAAGCTCCTCCCTTCCAAAGGCTGCATCATCCAGAAGCCGCGTGGGGCCCACGCAATCGAAACCTCTTGAACGCAACCCCGTGTAGGCTAGCACTTGGAAGTCTGAGCGACCGACGTGCCGCAACCCAGCATCTCCCTAAGTGAGGTGAAGCAAGCCAGCGGCGTTGTCGCCGACCAAACGCCGGATGTCGGTTTCGCTGAACTCGAGGTCAAGAAGGATTTGGACGATTGCGCGAAAGCCGTCCACCGGGCGTGGGCTGCCGACGAGACCGAGATCCGAGGACAGGATCGTCCGATCCACACCCGCGACCTCGATCAGATGGGTCAGGTCTTCCGGCGTGAACTTCGATGACTTGCCGCCCACGAACATGCCGATCGAGTGCTCCATATAGGCGCCCTGTCCGACCAGATGCCGGATATCGGCATCGGTGCAGCCGATCACGTAGGTCGGATGGTTGACCATCATCTTGCGCACGCCGCGCCGCCCGGCTTCCTCGAAAAGAAGGCCGAGCTCGGCCGCCGACAGGTGGCCGCCCGACAGAATGATGTCCGCCTCCGCGATCAGGTCCAGCACCTGCTTGGTGTCGTCGGTCAGTTCGCCATTGGCGTCCAGCACGCTGAGCGGAAGGGGAGGCAGCATTCGACGGGTGGTCTTGGGAAAGGTCTTGGTCTGTTTTCCCGCGTCCGCCAGATGGTTCGCGGCCGAAAGCGTCGGCATCCAGACGATCGCCGCGCCGAGCGCGATGGCGTGGTCGACGGCATGCGGATTGATGCCGCCGGATGCGTTGTTGAGCGCGATCCCGGAGAAGAGCTCCAAACCCTCACCCTGGAACAGGGTTTGCAGGATGATCGAATGCGGCATCCCGACATAGAAGTGATCCTTGAACAGAAGCGCTCGGAAGCCGGCGCGCTGCGCGTCGATCATCGCCTCGCGGTGGTCGAGAATTCGGGGCATGGCCGCAGGGCCGCTGTGGCAATGAAGGTCCACGGCGCCAATCAGAAGCCTGTCGACCTCGGCCGCGCGAGCGGGCGTGGGAAGGGCGAAGGCGCCGTCGTGGCGCGGCAGGAACGGTTCGATCTTCATGACCGTCAATCCTTGGCTGGGATAGGTCCGGCGACATCGTCCGCGTCGCCGGGCATGGGATAGTCGTCGGCGTTGAGGACCCAGCCCGGCTTGGCCGAGAAGTCCGCGCGCGGCGGACAGAAGATGTCGACGAGCTGGTTCAGTCCCGCGCCCGTCGCCTCCGAGGTGTGGATGGCCGGCGGGGGGATGATCGCGGCGGAAGGCGAGCCGCAGGCCACGTGCTCGTCGTCGCGCCAGTGGGCCCGGTTCGTGGTCCAGGGCCAACGCAGATGATGCTTGTAGTCGCCCGCAAGGGCGAGGGAGCACTGCTCGAAATCGTCGTGATGATGTGGGGAAAGCATCGCCGGGTCGCGCGGGCCGTTCTTCGGCTCGAGATAGTTCACCATGAAGGTCGAGCCGCGGAAGATCCGGCCGAAGCGCCCCGGCTCCGGTGCGACGTCGAGACTGTAGGTCCGCACGCGATGGCCGCCGCGCGGGCCGGGCCAGGAGACGCGCTCGGGAATGGCGGCGTTCGTCCGCTCGTAGGTCTCCCGGTTCGAGGCAAGCGCCATCACCTCCGGCGACGCATCCGTGAACAGGCGGACGACCCTCCCGCCCTCTGGCATTCGGATGCGACTGTCGCCGGGCGGAACGAAGGTGATCGAGAAGCCGGCAACGGTCGCGGTCTGCCCTTCCGCCTCCGCCACCGCGCCGGTGCCGGCGTCCGGAAGCAGGAGGACATATTCGTCGACCTGACCCACGCGCTCCAGGACCGCGTCGGGCGCGCAATCGCTGTAGACGATCGCAAAGGTCTGTCCGCGCACGATCCAGCTCGCGACGCCGGGCGAGCGCTCGTCGGGCTCGCTTTCGTAGAAGCGGGCATAGGTGGCAGGACATGCGGGGCCAGCCGGTTTGCTGGGCGCGGCGGACGGCGCGAGGCTCGCGCGCGGATCGGAGGCGGCGTACATCGGTTGTGGCCTTGTTGGTCTGGATCGAAGTTCGGCAGCGCTGCGGTCCCGGTCGGGGCGCCCGCTCCCGGCGCTCAGTCGCGGAAGTCTCGGAGGATATGTCCGGCGGCCTTGCGAAGAAGGCCTTGGTCGGTCGAGAGGATGAAGGCGGTGGCGCCCATGGCGGAGAAGGCATCGCCCTCCGCCCGCGCGCTTGCCATCACCATCACGGGTTTGCCCGCTCGTTGGGCGGCGGCGGCGATGCGCGTGACGGCGGCGTCGATCTCGGGCGCGCGCGCGTCGGCGGCGCCGAGCGCGATGGTCAGATCGCCACGCCCCACGAAGAAGCCGTCGATCCCCTCGACCGCGCTGATCTCCTCGATGGCTTCGAGGGCCGAAGGGTCCTCGATCATCGCGATCGCCGTAACGGTCTCGTCCGCGTCGTCGACATAGGGCCAGGAGGCGAAACCGCCGTAGCGGCCCGAACGCCCGGAGGGCGAGTAACCGCGTCGCCCCTTGCGGTAACGACAGGCTTCGACCACCGCGCGGGCCTTGATGGCATCCGAGACATGCGGCACCAGCACGCCCGCCGCGCCGCAGTCGAGCGCCCCGAGAATGGTGTCGGGCGAGGACACCCGCACGAGACCCGCTACGCCGGACGCGCGCGCCGCCAGAAGGGCGATGTCGATCTGCGCGCGGTCGAAGGGCGCATGCTCCTCGTCGATCACCACGAAGTCGAAGCCCACGGTGCCGAGGATCTCGATGGGCTGGGGGGCCGGCGTCTTGACGAAAGTGCCCAGAAGACGGTGTCCCTGCATGAAGCGCTGGCGAAAGCTGGAGCTGTCGGGAAAGGGCTGTGCGGCCATCGTCGTCTCCTCCGTCAGGAGTTGGGCTGGCCGGGAGCGGCCGGTTGCATCGGGGCGCGGCTGGGTGCTGCGACGAGGCGCAGGACCGAGACCGCGAACAGGAGCGCGAGACACGCGGCGGGCACGATCATGGCGCCGACCGGACTGCCAACGGCCTGGGCGACCGAGGGCATCAGGTTCTGTCCCAGGAAGCCGCCGAGAAGGCCGATCGTGTTGACCACCGCAATGCTGGTGGCACCGCGCGATCCCTTGAACAGGCGTGAGGGGAAGAACCAGAAGCAGGGGAACAGGATCGAGATGCAGGGGGTGCCAACGGCGAGAGCCAGGAACCGGAGCGTGTTGGATGGCAGCATCGTGGCCGCCACGAAGCAGACGACGCCGATCGCGGTAAAGGCGACCGCCGCTTTCACGATCGAGCGCTCGGCCTGGAGGCGGCGGGGGATCGTGAACAGCAGAACCGCGACCAGCGCCCAGGGAACGGCATTGAGAAGACCGTTCTGTGTTCCCGACACGCCGAAGCCCTTGATGACGGTTGGCAACCAGTAGATCACGCCGAACAGCGAGATGTTGATGAGCGTGTAGACCGCCGCGAGGCCGAGGACCTTGCCGTCCAGCATCGCGCCGAGCGGGTTGCCGCCATGCTCGGGCTGGTTCTGGCGGCTCGCCAGCCAATCCTTCTCTTGTTCCGACAGGAAGGTGGTCGAGCGCGGGTTGTCGGGCAGGAAGCGCAGAACGACGAGCGAGAGCAGGATCGGCGGAATGCCGGTGACGATGAAGACCCATTGCCAGCCGCTGAGGCCGATCATCCCGTGCAGATCGAGAAGGGGGCCCGCGATCAGGGCGGACAGCATGTTGCCGAAGGCGCTGCCCAGCGTGAGAAGGCCGACCGCACGCACCCGATGGCGCTCGGGGAACCACAGCGTCAGATAGAAGATGATGGCGGGGTACAGGCCGCCTTCCGCCGCCCCCAGAAGAAAACGGAGCGCGTAGAAGGTCAGGCCGGAACTGGCGAAGGCGAGGCAGACCGTCAGCAGGCCCCAGGTCAGGGCGATCCGCGCGAACCAAAGCCTCGCCCCGAAGCGGTAAGCCGCCATGGCGCTCGGGATTTCGACGGCGACGTAGCTGAAGAAGAACAGGGAGGAGCCCAGCGCGAAGCCGACCTCCGACAGGTTCATCTCCTCGATCATCTGCAGCTTGGCGAAGCCGATATTGGACCGGTCGATGATCGCGCAAAGGTAGAGGCCGACCACCATCGGCATGATTCGCCAGGTCAGGCGACCGATCAGCTTATCTTCGTTGACGGCTTGGTTCGGGTTCATCGCTTCCTCCCAAAAGCGAATGTCGCCCTAGACGACATTTTCGGTGCGCCACTCTTGTCAACGCAAGCATTGCCGATCCATGGGATTGCAAGGTCGTTCCGACAGGCGGAATGGAGAGGCATGGTCGATCAACCCGTCGAGTCGGTTCTGAGAGCCTTGTCGCTGTTGCGCGAACTCAATCGGCAGCGCGTCACGACGGTCGGTGACCTGCATCGCGTCACCGGACTTCCCAAACCCACGATCGTGCGTCTGCTGGCCACGCTCTGCGAGGCGCAATACGTCGTCAACGACCGGAGGCAGGGCGGCTACCACGTTACCTCCAATGTCAAGGCCTTGAGTTGCGGCTATCACGGCGACCCGCTGGTGGTCGAAGCGGCGCGTCCATGGGCGATCGACTTCACCCGGCAGCATCGCTGGCCGATTGCCGTGGCGACGTTCGAGCGCGACGCGATGGTGGTGCGGTTCAGCACGATCCCCGACAGCCCCGTTTCGCCGTTTCACGGAACGGTCAATCTGCGGCTCGACCTTCTGAGCCGCGCCTTGGGGCGAGCCTATCTCGCCTTCTGTTCCGACAAGGAACGCTCGTTCCTGCTCGACGTCCTGGAGATCGACGATCCAGCGGAGCGCCAATCCAACCTCGCCATGCTCGGCCGCGTGCGGCGGGCCGGTTTCGCGGTGCGTGACGCACATGTCGAACCGCGGACGTCGAACACCATCGCCGTACCGATCCAGCGCGATGGCCGGATCCTGGCGACCGTCGGGGTCACCTATTTCGTGTCGGCCCATCCTTTGCCCCGGGCCGTGTCTCATTTCGTGCCCCTGCTGCATGAACTCTCGCAGAGGATCGGCGAAAGCGTTGCGGGGCTGGAGGCTCCCGCGCTCTAGCAGCGCGCCGACCGTTCCGCCAAGCGGAACAAGATCGCGACCACCTCGCGGTCCGCTACGCCGCCTGCTTGTCTCCGGCGAGGATACGGATCCAGAGGACAAGAAGCATGGTTTCCCCGAAGCGAAAGACCGTCATCACCTGCGCCGTCACCGGAAACCTGACGACGCGCGACCAGACCCCGTATCTCCCCGTCACGCCCGGTGAAATCGCGACGGCCTGCTTGGAGGCGGCGAAGGCTGGGGCGGCGATCGTTCATATCCACGTGCGCGATCCGGAGACCGGCCGGCCCTCCATGGCGCTCGAGCACTATCGTGAGGTGGTCGAGCGGATCCGGGACGAGAATTCGCAGATCATCATCAACCTCACCACGGGACCCGGCGGCCGCTTCATGCCGGGCGACCCCGACCCGGCGGTCGCGGGACCCGGAACGACCCTGACGACGCCTAAGCGCCGCGTCGCCCACGTCGTCGAACTGAAGCCCGACATCTGCACGCTTGACCTCAACACGATGACTTTCGGACGCGAGGTCGTCATCAACACGCCTGCCAGCATTCGGCGCATGGCGGCGTTGATCGCGGATGCCGGCGTGCTGCCGGAGATCGAGCTTTTCGATACGGGCGACACGGCGCTTCTGGGGGATCTCGTCGCCGACGGCACGCTTGGTGGCCAAATCCTCTGCTCGCTGGTGCTCGGTGTGCGCTATGGCTTCCCCGCCACGCCGGAAACCCTGCTGCATGGCCGCAGCCTCCTACCGAAAGACAGCGTCTGGACGGCCTTCGGTGTCGGACGCAACGCCTTCGCGATGGTTGCGCAAAGCTACCTGGCCGGCGGCCACGTGCGCATCGGTCTGGAAGACGCAGTCTACCTGGAAGAAGGTGTCCATGCTCGCAGCAACGCGCTCATGGTGGAAAAGGCCCGGCGGATCGTGGAACTCCTCGGCGGCACGGTCGCCACCTGCGAGGAAGCGCGAGCGGCTATGGGGCTGGGATAGCCGGCGAGACGGATGTGAACGAGGCAGAGACAAAGCAACGTCCGGTTCCCGGCATCGCGGAAGGGCGTGCGGATGTCTGAAAGGGGTCCAGGCTGTTTCAAAACGTCGAACCCTGTTGTCGTTCGACGTTTTGGGACCGACCGGATGGCTGGACATCGAAAGGCGGCGCTCTGTAGCTGCGTTTTGTGCTCATCGCTGGATAAGATGA
>NZ_CAJCKW010000028.1 GCF_903970965.1 Aureimonas sp. ME7
CGCATCGCCCTGTCCCGCGACCATCGTGAAAGCAGCCGCAGTGCGCCGTCTCTCAGTACCCAGCCATCCAGGTCAGCCCCCAAACGTCAAACGACAACGGGCTCAGCGTTTTGACACGGCCTGGACCCAACGTTGCCTTTGCAGCCGAAGATTTTGGAAGCCGTTAGCGGACATACGGAACTCATAGTTTAGGACGAACCGATCTTCGCTCCATACCGCCGGGGCGAACTCCCCGTGTTGCGCTTGAAGGCGGTGCTGAATGCCTGCTCGCTCCCGTAGCCCATCGCAAGCGCGACCTGCTCGACCGTTTCGCGCCCTTCCCTCAACCGTCGCGCAGCCAACGTCATGCGCCAGCGTGTCAGATAGGCGATCGGTGCCTCGCCGACACGGGAGGCAAAATGCTGGGCGAGCCCTGAGCGTGACATACCAGCGATCTTGGCGAGTTCCACAAGCGTCCAGTTATGGGCCGGCTCGTCGTGGATCGCTGTCATGACGCGACCAAGGCGAGGGTCGGAGAGCGCTGCGAACCATCCGACGTCGCCGACCGGCACGTCTTCAAGATACAAGCGAAGCGCTTGCGCCAGCATCATATGGGACAAGTTCTGCGATACGGCCCCCGCTCCTGCACGCCCCTCCCGCAACTCCTGCATCATGAGATCGATGTAGAGCCGAAGCCTTGCCTGCTCGCCTGATGCCCGGATGCGAATCAAGGGTGGCATCGAACGTAGAAGCATTTCGGCGGTCAAGCCTTCGACCTCGAAGCGGCTGCCGACCAGGAACGTGTCGCCTCCCCCGTTGTAGGTCACGACCTCACCGCTTCGGTTCGGGTCGAGAACCGCACTGGCTGGCAACGCCTCGGCGTCCGGAGCGCTTCCGATCTGCGCTACGCGTCCACTCGGCAAAACGAAGCAGTCGTTAGCTTCGAGACGGATCGGTGCGCTGGTGCCATCCATCCGGAGCCAACAGGTGCCTGCGACAACGGCGTAGCACTTGATGCGTCCCGCTAGGTCGTCGAGCGTCAACGCCCATGCCCCACCCGCGTCGAAGCCTGCTGTGATGTAGCTGCGCGGCTTCAGTTGGGCGAGGACCTGGGACAAAGGATCAAGGAGCATATCTGGACGATCGCGAACAATCTTTGGCCGCGTGAACATGGCTCGCCTCGTTGCCCCTGTCTAGGAAGGGTCTCCTGACCTTTTGGAGACTGAGACCATGAAAGCAGCGGTCGCGAATGCGTTTGGCGAGGCGCCCGTCTACCAGGACTTCGCCGAGCCCGTAGCGGACAGTGACGAGACCGTCGTGACCGTCGAGGCGGCAGCCATCAGTCCCATCGTCCGGTTGCTGGCCTCCGGTCGGCACTATGCAAGTGGGACACAAGCCGGCTTTGCGCCGGGTGTCGACGGGGTCGGCCGTGACGCGGATGGTCGGCGCGTCTACTTCCTATTTCCGCGTGCTCCGTTCGGCTCCCTCGCAGAACAGTCAGTGGCGCGACGTGCGATGACGGTTCCCGTTCCCGTTGCCCTCGCGAGCGACGAGGCGGCCGCTCTCGTCACGGGTGCTCTGGCGTCGTGGATCGCCTTGTCGCGACGGGCACGGATCCAGCGGGGCGAGCGCGTTCTGGTCCTTGGGGCAACGGGTGCGTCGGGCGGTATGGCGCTCCAAACCGCACGTCACTTCGGAGCCAGCCACGTTGTGGCTGTCGGCCGCAACCCATCCAAACTCGATCAACTCGAAGCCGACGAGCGGATCGCTTTGGACGACGACGCCGACGAGAAGCTTCGTCATGAGTTCGATCGCGGCATCGATGTCGTGCTCGACTTCGTGTGGGGTGATCCAGCCACCCGCGTTCTGCGGGCCGTCACCAAGGACCGTGGTTCCCGCCTTGGCGAGCCGCGCCTGCGTTATGTCCAGATCGGAACGATCGCGGGCGACGAGATCGCATTACGCGGCGACATGTTCCGCAGCACGGGACTGGAGTTACTGGGCAGCGGCATCGGCAGTGTCGCCGTCGAGGATCTCGTGGCGGGGGCAGGCGAGTTGCTCGCGGCTGCACCGCAAGCCGGGTTCAAGACACCCTTCCAGAGTATGCCCCTCCGCGACATCAGCAGCGCGTGGAACGGCGATCCCGACACGCGCTACGTCGTGACCCCCGAGCGCTCGTAAGCCAGCGCACCCGACCATCAATTCACGTCCGCTTCTCGTTGCATGGCATCCGGAAGCGGACGGTCTGAAAACCACCCATCACCGCCGCCGAATGAACGCGAACAGCTTGGTCTCGGTATCGCTCGGCTGGAGCAACTGGCACGGCTTGCCGTTCAGCTTTTGCAACTCGTCGCAGATGATCTGAATGTTCCGCTCCGAACGGTGTGTCGTCTGCCCGTTGATAAGGATCAGCGTGGCGATCGCCATGGTGAAACAAGCCATCGCTCCGATGATCAGGATCAGGTCTCGGGTCCGCATCTCATGCGCCTCCACGAAAGGTTGAGGTCTCGAAATCGGGGATCGCCAGCTGCGCGCCGGCCATGATGCGCTCCAGTTTGCCGACGTGCCGGGAATAGTCAGCCAGCATGATCTCCTGGCGCTCGATCGTGCGGGCCTGGTTCATCATCGCCTGCTTCACGTCGGTGAGCTGCCGTTCGAAGTCCCGCCGGATCTCGGCAAGACGCTCGTCGGCGTCATCCTCCAGCTTCTTCAACGACGCCTGTAGATCGGCAACCCGCCCCTCATAGCTCTTGGCCTGCGCCTCCGTGTTGAACTTGGTGTAGACAAAGACCGCCGTCAGGACGCCGCCAAGGGCAGTCATGACGGCCGCGAACTCGCCGAGGGAAATGCCATTCATCTGCTGGGGTCCTGTCAGACGCTCGGCTGGAAGCGCTTGTCGCGTGCGAAGTAGGCGCCGAGGAAATTGCCGACCTGCGTGAACGCCCATCCGGAGAACACGCCGAGCGCAACGGCGGGCGCACCGCTTTCCCAAGCGGCGGGAAGCCATCCGGCCGACTGCATCAGAACGACGATGGACCCGCCGATCGTCATGGCACCGGTGCCCGCGATCGCCCCCTTCACCGGCTTGTTCATCTGCTCGATCGGCGACAGCGGCTTGTCGACGGCGACGGATGCTGGCTGGGCGGGTGCGGCCGGGATCGCGACTTCGGTCGCCGGCGGCAGGATTTCGATCTCCACTTCCGGTCGGACGGGCAGCGCGAGCGCGTCCGCCTTCGCCAGCTCGAGCACTTCCGCCAGCAGCCCTTCGATCGCCTCGGGCTTCATCAGCGCCTTGTTCAGGCCGTCGCCGGCATAGTAGCTCTGCCCGCGCGTCAGCTGACGATGCGCGCCTTGCACAGCGACGAGGACCGGGAACGAGGCCCATTCCTGCGCCAGGCGCTTGGCGAACTCGGTACGGTCGATCCGGCCCGACACGAACGCCTCGTAGCCACGCCGCTTCAGGAGGTGGTAGCCGAGGCGGTCCTGAAGGTTCGGCTCCATCATCTGCGAGCCGCGAAGCTTGAGCTCGGACTTGAGCCCGTCGAGCGTCGCGCGCATGAACTGGTAGCCGCCGGTCGCCGACGAGCCGAAGCGCTTCGACCACGAGCCCTGCGCCGCCAGCACCTCGTCGACCGTCATGGCCGTGACGGCCTTCGGCAGCTTGCCCTGGTTGTGGCCGAAGATGATGTCGTAGCCGGCGCGGGCTTCCGTGCCGACCTCGGTGTCACGGATGAAGTCGAGAAGGCGCGCGGCGCCGGCGGGAACATTGCGGTCCATGGTGTCAGCCTTTCAGGCATGAAAAAGCCCGGCACGATGGCCGGGCGGGATGGGCATCAGTTGGGCCACGAAAAAGCCCGCCGCGGTGAACCGGGCGGGCTTCGTCTATGGGTTAGGTTGGGCCGGCTTGATCAGGCGATAGCGCCCGCGTCCAGACTTTCTGCAGTGACGCCGGTCAACACCACCGTTCCACCGCCAGACAGCGTGAAAACCGCCGAGCCGTCGACGTCCTGCACGGTGTAAGTCTGACCCTGGAAGTCGAGCCGGTCACCCTCAGCCTGGCTATAGTCGACGATGATGTCGTTGCCCGAGTTGGCCGCGAACCGGAACACGTCCGACCCAAGCCCGCCGACGAGGATGTCGTCGCCCAGGCCCCCGTTCAGCGTATCGTCATCCTGACCGCCATACAGAGTGTCGTTACCTTGTCCGCCGTGGATGAAGTCGGCCCCGCGATTGCCGAACAGGACGTCATCGCCCTGGTTGCCGTAGATCTCGTCCGCGTCCTGGCCGCCGTAGACCGTATCGGCGTCTTGACCAGCAAAGATCGTGTCGTTGCCCTGGTTTCCGAAAAGGACATCCGAGCCTTGGTTGCCGTAGATCTTATCGTTGCCCTCCAAGCCCGACACGGTGTCGTTGCCCAGCCCACCCGAGATTAGGTTGCCCAACGCGGTGCCGGACAGATCGTCGTCGTCCGTCGTGCCGAGAATGGTCGGGTTTGGATTCACAGGCTTGGAAGGGGTCGCCGCTGCGATGGAGTACGAGATCTCGAAACCGTCAAACCCAACCTGAACGTTTGATGCGTCCACGGCGTCGAGACGAATGCCAAGGTAGTCCCAGCCCTCAGTCTGAGCGAGCCTCAAAGCATTCGTCAGGTCGAGAGTGTACGTTGGTGACCCAGCGATGATCTGGGTCAGGGGCTGAAGGGTGTTCCCGGTCGCATCCGCAAGTTCGGCGACGCCATCACCTTCGTAGAAGCTGACGTTGATCGACGAGGCGCCAATCAGAGATTCTTCAATAAATTGAAGGGATGCCGTCGAGATGCGCCCGAGATCTGCTACGTTGAATTCTACTATCCCAGCGAAAATCTCAAAGATCCCGCCAGCGAAAATGCTTGAGGCAGGGTTGTAAGAATGTACGTGGTTGAAGCTACTTCCGCTGGAGAAACCAGCAAGGGTCGTGAGTGCAGTCGCGTTGATTGTTGGCATGCCCGAATCCCCCAAAACCGTCATGCCAACCGTTTTCTAAGCCGACGTCATGACTAATGCGTGAGCAGAAAACACAACGTGCAGATGTTGTCCATTGTGATTTATAGGGGTCACCGACCGGGCGGAGTTCGCCGTGTCATCCCGACGAAACAGTGGCCGATAAGTCTGCCCCATGGCCACTGACAGCTGGTCAGGCGTTGGGTATCCGTCGGCTACTGCGACTTGTGAGCGAAGGCCGCACGCACCCGGAACACGCCCGAGATCGCCGCTGCCGAGGCAGGACGGACGCGGATATGAATGCGCGCTGAGTTGGCCGTGAGCGGAAGCGTCGCCGGGGTCCGCATCACGCCGTCCATGGCGACGTTCTCCATCACCTGGCTGACGATGTCGGTGGTGTTGGAGAAGTCCTCCGCCAGGATCACGGTGTTCGTGCTGTCGTAGATCGCAAGGCTGAGGCTCGATACGTTCACGAGGCTATCGAACTCGAACTCACCGACGGCGCGGAGAACGTCGCCGACCGTCAGGCCGGTGATCGTCTGCGCCAGCACCACCACGTCGTTCGTGTTGGTTGCCGTGCCGCCGATCGTGACCTGCTGCCAGTCCTTCGCCTCCTGATCGGTGTAAGGCTGGCCATTAAAGGCGGTGGCCCCCGTCACCTTGGCGAAGGCGAATGTGATGCCGTTACCCGTCGGCACCGCCGCCCAGCCGTCGCCGATCTGGCCGGAGTGGCCGTTGAGCGAGCCTCCCGTGCCGGTGAAGAACGGGTTCGTGTTCAAGGCGCCGGTGAGGTTCACCGCGCTCCAGCGATCTGCGTTGCTGGCCGGCAGAATGTTGATCGGCTCGAAAATCGTGTCGAGCACGCGCGAGACCAGCCGGCCGAGGCGGCGCGCCCCCTTCTGGTTCAAATGCAGGCCGGGGTCGAAGGTGTAGCCCGTCAGGATGTCGCCGACACCGGAGCCGGGGTTCGCCAGCGCCTCCCAACTGTCGATCACGTAGACGCCGGGCACCGCCCGCTGGCGCAGCATCCAATGGCGCAGGGCAAGCGCGTTCAGGAGGTTCGCGGCCGACAGGCGCATGCCGGTGCCGACGCTGTCGCCCCGCGGATCGTCGGTGATCCAGATGGGAATGCGTCCCGCGCGCAGGAGAATATCCTGAACGAGCTGCGCGATCTGGATCGCTTCCGCTGCCGTGGCCGTCGCAAGGTTCCAGTAGTTGGTGAAGATCTGCAGGAGGAACACCGAGGCATCGCAGGTCCGCAGCATGTTTTACGGCACGCCGCCGAACTTGGCGTCCACCGACCCAAGCAGGCGATTGAGGATACCAGGATAGTCCACGCTGCCATGCGTTCCCGCCACCGGCAGATCACCGGGAACGCCGTAGTTGAATTCCGGCTCATAGGTCCAGCGCTGGCGCGAGCGGAACCGGGCATGCGTCATGAACCCGTGCGCCATGAAGCGACGCGCGATGGAGTTCTGCGCGATCTTCGAGTGCCCCAGGATCGCAACCTTCCGGTTTGTAGGACGACGGCCGACGTTCAAGCCGGCATCGACAATCGCCACCGCACTGATGTCGGATAGCAGCCGTTCGGTGAACAGCTTGCCGGCGGCGTCCGTAATGGTGAGGACAACATCGAGGAAGCCTGCCACCAAGGGCGTGCCGCTGATCGTGCCGGTTGCCGCATCGAAGGCGAGGCCAGAGGGCAGCATTCCCGAGAGGGCAAAGGTCTTCGCGCCCGTGCCGCCCGCCACCTGCGGGATGTACCGGACTGCGCTGCCGACATTCAAAGTCGCTGGCCTGTTGATCAGCTCTAGCCCGGGCGCCGGGGGCGTGACGATGCCGGCGCCGACATATCCGCCGAGTTGCTGCGCGCGACTGGCCATAGGGTTCACCTCATGAAAAAGGCGCCACAAGGGCGCCGGGATGGACAACAAAAAACCCGGCTCGAAGGCCGGGCTCGCTTGACGCGGACCGTCAAGCGGCAGGGTTGGGGGTGCGGTCCGCCTCGCCGGCCTCGGCGGCAACGAGTGCGAGATCGAGCGACTTGCTGACCGGCACCGATCCAATCTCGAGGGAGATGTATTGAGCTTTGACGATCGCTCGAACCAATCGCCGGCGCTGCGTATGGAGGCTAGGCATCTGAGTCCCTTCGCTGTGTGCGAAATTGACGCTACGTCAGAACCGGCACTCTGGCACAACAATCCTTGCGTGTGAGCACTCGCCCACAGGTTAATTTCACGTTACCGCCACCGATAGAACGCGACGGCCGCCACCATCACGAAGCGCCGGACCGCAGACACGCCATCCGCTGCCAGCGCCGCGTTGAACGCTCCAGCGGCGGTGACGCGATCGAAGCCGCGACGCAGGAGCTCGTCATGGAGCGCCGCCGCTTTCAGATAGCGCGGGTCGTGCGGGTCGAACGCCCAGCGCAGCGCCCACGGGATCGAGACGTCGAACACCGTCCCGTCGTCGATATGAACCCAGAAGCCGGAGCCCTTCGCCCCGATCTCCCAGCTCGTGCGCCCGTGCTGGCGATAGAGGATGCCGTCGAGGCGTTCGAAGACGACGACGGTTTCGGTGTAGGCGCTCACGCGATCTTGGAGGCCGCCACGAACAAGGCGTCGATCGCCGCGTCGTCGAGGCCAAGCGCCGCCCCGATGCCGGCGACGAGCGGATGATCGCGCCGCAGGACGGTGGCGGACTGCCATTCGATCTGCGCCCGGCGCCCGTCGTCGCCGGTCATGGTCGCGATGGCCGCGTCGGCTTGGTCGAGGATCTTCGCGCCGAGAAGAGCAAGCTTCGCCTGCCGCATGGTGACGGAGAACACCTGTCCCGGCACCGGCTCGCCGCCGATGGCTTCGATCCGCCACGTCCCGCCGTCCTCGACGATGTGCTGCGTGGCGGGATCATAGGAGGCGAAGAACACGAACCCGAGCTCCCTGCGGCTGTCCGGTTGGTTGGCAAGATCCGTGCGCGACCAGCCTTCGTCGGTGTAGGCGACGGCGGGCAGTTTCTCGGGCGGGCCGTTGTGGCGACGGTAAAGGTCGATCATCCGTTGGCCTCCGCGTAAACAAGAACGATCTGCGCGCCGCCGGGCGAGCCTGGGGTCGCGGTATAGCCGCTGCTAGCCGGCGCAAAGGCACCACCGGAACCAGCACCTGGATGACCTGCATTCTGCGAAGCTGCATCGCCGCTCGAACTGCTGGCGCCCTGCGACCGCGTGCCGCCGGGCAATTCGGAGAAGCCAGGAGCCGAGGCGCCATTGCTGCCGGAGTTGGCAACGCCCTGAAGGTTGATATCCCCTCCGGAGGCGATTCCCGGCGTCTGATCGGTTGCGGCGCCCGCCGACATGTTGACGCTCGAACCCACGACCGTCGCGTTGCCGCTGGCATCGATCTTCAACGCAAGCTGCACACCCCTATCGAGTTCGACGACCTTTTTGCACGCCGCCCCGCTCGCGCCCCCGGACGCTGTTCCCGAACCCCTGACACCACGACCGCGACCACCACGTCCCCACGCATAGATCGTGTAGATCCCGCCTTCCGGTACAATGAAGGTTTGAGAGGCACCCGACCAAGGCGAGGCCGGAGCGCTCGGGCCGTTGAACTCGGCGAGAATAGTTACCGTCGATTTCTGCGACATCCCGGAGGCAGCGCGATCGGACAAACGATCGAAGGGGCGCCCAACGCCCATAGCGAACACGTCCATCAAGCCGGCTCCTCGAAGATCTTCTGCACATGCGCGTAGATCGCGCTGGCCTCCGAAGCACTGATCTGGAGGCTGTCGCCGGGATCGAGCACGACGCGGCGCGAGATGGCATCGCGACGCCTGACGATGACGTTCGTCGGCAGGATCGGCCGCGAGACGTTCGAAGCGCTGGCGTCGATCAGGAGGCACTGAGGCACCTGCGGATCGGGCGCGCTGTCGGTCGCATAGGTCTTGATGTTCGACAGCGCGATCTCGTAGGTGCGCACCTTGGCGTCGGCCGCCGTGTTGGCGACGACGGTGGTGAGCTGGGTGGTCAGCGACGCGCCGCCGGTGGCTGCGGTGTTGGGCATGGGGTTCAGCCTCCGAAGGCGAGGGAATAGGCGGCCGCGTTGGTGCGGATCGCTGCGTTGGCGGCGGCGACGTCGGCGAGCGCGGTGTCGACCTCGGCCAGCTTGTCGTCGACGGCGCCTTCCAGAAGTGAGGTGTCGACCGTCACCGCCCCGACCTGCCCGTTGACGCTGGTAACGGGACCGGTCTGGATCGCCGCGACGGCCGCCTCGAACCGCGTGGCGATCGTCTCCATCGCGGAGACCTTGGCCGCGATGAGCGACACCGCGCCGCGCACGAAGATGACCATGTCGTGCAGAGCGCCAGTGAAGACCCCCCGGCTGTAGCCGTCGCGCCCGAGACCGAAGGCGTTCTTCAGCCGATCCCATGGAGCGTCGTTGACCTGCAGCAGTCGATCGCCGGATGCGTTCTCGTCGGGTGTCAGGCTCATGGAAGCCGTTCCTTGAGTTGGAAGGAGATGTTGGCCAAGCGTGGCGCCGACCGCTCCCAAACCGGCGGCTGCCGAAGCCGAGCGAGAAAGCTGAGGCGGTGGAGGTTGGCGGGCCGGTAGTCGTTGACGACGAACACCTCGCCGTCGATGCCGATGCGGCGCGCCATCTCGAGACCGCGATCCAGCGCCTCCTGCTCGGGGAGGTAGCCGTAGTTCAGCGTGTAGACGCGGAAGGGCTCACGCCGATCGAAGCTCTCGGCGCCCGACTGCGACTTCTCGGTCGCCGTATCGGTCTCGATCCCGAGCCCGCTGCCGAGCAATGGATTGCGCGTCGGCTGCCAGCCGGCCATGCACAGGAGCCGGCCGAGATCGATGACCCCATCCGGGTTCCCCTCGTCGAAGATCCGAACGTCCAGCGCCGCGATGCGAACGTCGTCGTCGAACACCGTGAAGGCGTTCTGCGTCAGCTGGCCTGCCCCTATCAGGTGGTCCGGTTCAAATCTAATGCATGGTAGGTTTGGCGACCACGGTTGAGGTGGCCGGCGAAGCGGGTTGGGGTGGCGCAGCCGGCCATAGCGCGGCGGCAGGTG
>NZ_CAJCKW010000029.1 GCF_903970965.1 Aureimonas sp. ME7
ACGTCCACCTGCCGAAGTTTGGCGACGATCTCTTCCGGCTTGTGCTTCTTCTGTCCCATTCTCGTGTCCTCCATCAGCTCGAAAGCCTACTTCAGGGAGGACCACTTTTCAGGGGGCAGACCAAGTTTCTTGAAGGGCAAAGGTCAGGTCGCGGAATACTTTCGCGAGTTCCTCGGTTGCGACACCACGATCGAGAGTGTGGTCGAAACGCGCAACCTCGTCGAGGCGCTGAAGGCGTTCACCGAGACCCGCGAACTCGATCGCGAGGAGAGGCGCGCGTTCCTGGATCGCGCACTCGAGATCTGCGATCGAGATGCTCGTGTCAATAAGGCTCTCGACTTCACGACGCTCGCGAACGAGCTGCATCCGGAGGATCCGGGCGCACTTCTGAACATCTTGGCCGATCCTGGGCGTTCGCTAAGCGACGGTTTCGTGGCAGATCGACGGTCCTTGAAGGGTCTGGCCAACTTCAAAAAGAAAACCCGGAACTGGTCGGTCGAGTTCGAACGAAAGGCGCTGCATGAAGGCAAGGTGAGCTTCCACCTCGAGACCAACGCCATCACGCTATACGAGGTCCCGAACGATCTAAGGAACGCCCTGATCGAGGAAGTCCCAGGTGACTAGCAACGGCCTCGGCTGGAGCGAACTCCTCCATATCTATCGCAACGCTCGCTGGATTGAGGGCGACGATGCGGATGTGACGGTCGTCGATCGGAACCTTCTCAATACGCTTCGCCTCATCGAGACGTCCGACCGGGCGGCTCTAGAGTCAGACATTGTTCCACTGGCTTCAATAGATACGGTCTCCATCGGATCGGTCGTTCGGATGCGCATCGGTGCGCCTCAATGGCGCCTCGGCACGCTCGCTAGGGACTGGGATGCCTTGTTGCGCTTCCCGCTATCTCGCGTCAGGGAACGCCCTGAATACTATTTGACGTCCGACGGCACGCACGGGGGAACGACGCCTCCAAGCGAGCCGATGCTGCGTTACCGCGCGATGTTGCGGTTCGTTGAACTGGTGGGCCGAGCGGCCCTCTTCTGCGACTGGCCGAACGCTAGGATCGTCTTCTTCGACAAGCATCGTATCGACCTGCCGGTCACGTACGAGTGGAAAGATGTCCTTCGTCTCGACATGAAGGAGGTCGATCTCCTTGCAACGACCCTGGCTGGCGACGTGCATGCCGATCAGAGGTTGGCGATCTTGGCTGACGCGGTCACCAGTCTCGTCGACGGTCGTCCGACGAAGGAGCGCTTCCGTTGTCTCGTCCAGAACGTCGGGGAACTGGCACGAAAGGTCGTCGACGGATATCGGCTCTTCGCGGCCAGTTTCTCCTACTCGAAGATCCGGACGGAGGTCGACAAGAGCGTATCCGAGTACGTCGGTCGAATCCACAAAACCTTCGCCGACATCCAGGGGCAGTTACTGGGGCTGCCGGTCGCGGCCGTGGTCGTCGCGACCCAGCTCAAACCCGTCCGATCCTGCACGCTTGAGGCGTTCTCCAATACGGCGGTTCTTGCGGGCGCGTTGCTATTCTGCGTGCTGCTTCTGGCGTCCTGCGTGAACCAATGGTTCACGTTGCGATCCATACGGGGCGAGATCGACGAACAAAGGCGTCGCCTCGTGACCGAGTTCGTGGAAATCGAAGATCTCTTCGCGCCGTCGTTCCAGGCCCTTCGAACGCGGATAGGCTGGCATCAAGCCGCTCTCGTCGTGATCGCCATGATCACCGTGGCGAGCAGCGGATTCGCGTACTTCGCATTCGCGATCGCTGGCGGTAGCGAAGCTTGGCGATGCATGGGAAGCGACCTATTCGGTCTATGAACCTGATCGGGATCTTATAAGTCAGCAGTCACCTCATGCCGTATGATTTAATCCATAGCGAAGGTTGTTGCGGAACGGATGCTTCCGGGCATTACGGGCCGCAGTTCCAGTAACTGGACTGGGTGGTTAGCTGTCTGTCTGCTTTTGGCGAACGTTCGTCCAAACCGGACGTGGGTCCATCGATCATGGGACGTTGGGTGGACGCGATCGGCTGAAGCGTTTCCGCATGACAGTTCAGCTTCGCTCACTAGATTTCTGACGATGACGAACTGCCGGAAGGCTCGCTATGACGGGACCCAGCTTGCGCATCGACAACGGTGATCGCCTTTTGCACCAGCTCATTGCCGGTCTGCGCGATGGGGTGATCCTTCTCGACCTGTCGGGGCGGATCCGTTGGGCCAACGACGCCGTCATGACGATGTACGGAGCACGACGGATCGAGGATCTAGGATGCGACCTCGACGACTACCGTCGGCGCTTTCGCCTTGCCTACCGCAACAAGCATCCGCTTTCGGACGCCGCCCTGTCGGTCGAGGGGGCCGCAAGGCAGCCGCGGGCCGAACGCATCGTCGTCGAGGTCCACCTCGAGGGTCAAGGTGACGACACCCGCACGCACGCCCTGCGGTTCCAGAGGATCGAGGTCAACGGCGACGCGGAGGACTTCGTCGTTCTGGTCGTCGAGGATGAGACCGCCCGCTACGATGCCGAAGACCGGTTCGAGAGCGCCTTCAACGCCAACCCGGCTCCAGCCCTCATCTGCCGTGTCGCCGACCGGCGCTTCGTTCGCGTGAACCGCGGCTTCCTCGACATGACGGGCTTCTCGCAGGACGACGTCATCGGACGCACAACCGACGAGTTCGACGTCCTGGCTGGCTCGCGTGGCCGCGACACCGCTCTGGAGCGGTTGCAGGAGGGGCGCACCATTCCCCAGACCGAAGCGGACCTGACGCTGCCCGACGGTTCCACGAAGTGCGTGATCGTCGCCGGCCAGCCGATCGAGCTGTCGGACGAGCCCTGCATCCTGTTCACCTTCGCCGACCTCGAGCCGCGTCGGCGCGCCGAGAAGGCGTTGCGGCAGAGCGAGGAGCGGTTCTCGAAGGCGTTCAAGCTGTCACCGGTCGCCTTTGCCATCAGCCGCCTCGACGGCTTCCGCTACGTCGAGGTCAACGCGGCTTTCGAGGAACTGACAGGCTACGGACCCGAACGCCTGATCGGGCGGGCCGCCCCCGACCTCGACCTCTGGACCGACGCTGGGGCCAGGACAGCGTTCGAGACGCGGATGACCGAAGTGGGGTCCGTCCGGGCTTTTCCGCTCTCGCTGCGGCGCGCGGACGGATCAGTTGCGGACTGCCTTCTGTCGGCCGAGCGCATCGAGATCGACGACGTCGCCTGTCTTTTGTCGGTCGTCTCCGACGTCACCGAGTTGAAGCGGACCGAGGGCGAGTTGGTCGAGGCGATCGACGCCGTGATGGCTGATACGACTTGGTTCAGTCGGAAGATCGTGGAACGCCTGGTGATGGTGCGCCAGGGCAGCGACGGTCCGCCAAGCGCCGAACTCGATGCCCTGTCGGAGCGCGAGCGGGCCGTTCTCGAGCTGATCTGCGAGGGCATGACCGATGCCGAGATCGCAGGGACGCTTGTGATCTCCCGACATACGGTGCGCAACCACTTGGGGTCGCTCTACCGCAAGATCCGGGTAGGTCGACGTAGCGCGGCCGTTGTCTGGGCCCGGGAGCGCGGTCTCACCGGGCGGAAGGTAACGCGAACCAGCAAGAAAGGTCAAAAGTAGCTAGTCGAATTGGTTTGTTCTTGTCTGTTGGGATCGGCACCGGAGGCCAGATTGGATCGTGCAGTTCGTCCCGTTCGGGACAGCGGACACGGCCATGGCGCCCTCCGCTCCGATCGCCAAAGAAAGGCCTCCCATGAGCGACTTCACCCGACCCGGCACCGAACGCGTCGATACGGTCCCCACATCTGTGCACGGTTCCGCTGTCCTCCCGACGGTCACCGACGACGCGCACACCATCCTGATCAACAAGGTGTCCTGGGGGGCGATCTTCGCGGGCGTCGTCGTCGGCCTCGTGGTGCAGGTGCTTCTCACAATGCTGGGGGTCGGTATCGGCATCGCAACGCTGGATCCAGGCGCTGGCGCCGCCGACAACCCGGCCGCCTCGACCTTCTCGATCGGGGCCGGCATCTGGTACGTCCTGTCGGGCATCGTGGCAGCCTATGTCGGTGGGTACATCGCGGCGCGGATGTCGGGAAAGACGGCGCCGACGACGGGTGCCTTACACGGTCTGACGACCTGGGCCTTCACGACGCTCCTCGTCCTCTACTTCCTGACCTCGACCGTCGGCGGCATCGTGGGCGGTGCGTTCAGCGGCGTGGCGGGGGCATTGGGTGGCATCGGCCAGACGGTCGCGCAGACCGCCGCTCCGATCGTCGCTAACTCCAACCCGCTCGACGCGATCGAGGGTGAGGTGCGTGCTACTGGGACCGACCCCGAGGCGCTCCAGGCCAATGCCGTGAATGCCGTACGCGCCCTTGTGGTCGGTGGTCAGGCGGGAACCGACGAGGCCCGCAACCAGGCAGCGCAGGCCCTGGCGCAGGCGCGCGGCATTCCCCAGGAGCAGGCGCTTGCACAAGTTCGTGAGATCGAGCAGCGCACCAACGCGGCGATCGAGAGCGCCAAGCAGACCGCGACGCAAGCCGCCGATACGGCCGCATCGGTCGTGTCGACGGGCGCGTTCCTTGCGTTCGTGGCGCTGGTCCTCGGCGCGATCGCTGGCTGGCTTGGCGGTCGCTCCGGAGTCGTCCACCCGGTCTTCGCCGACCGCATTGTCCCGACGCGCCGCCAGGTTTGAAACGCGTTTCGACGAGGGGGCGGCCACATCGGCCGTCCCAGCGGATCGACGAGCAATTGGAGATGACGATGGCAAGCGACGTCTCGGCCGCGGGAGCACAAGCTGCAAGAACCGGAGAGAGACGCTCCTCCAATCCCCACGATGTGCAGACCGAGGAGTGGAACCTTTGGATGGACGGTTTCGATCAGGAGACCGTTCGCATCGAGCGAAAGTTGGGTGATTCGCCGATTGATGGGACCACCGTGCAGAAGTGACTGGGCGGTTGCTTTCGGCGGGTGCGTGCCGTGCCGCTCGCGCCTACCTGAATTGGTCCATTCCCAAACTCGCGCGGATGTCGGGAGTCACGGTCAAGGCGGTATTTGACGCGGAGCGCGGTCGGCCCATCCGGTCCTTCGATCTGGCACGAATTGAGCGCGCGTTCCGGGGCGCGGGGGTTCACGTCGAGCGGGCGGACGGTCAGGATGTCGCGCTTCGTTGGTCGGCCGTCGACGCCGACGAAACACCCGCACCAGCCGCGCTGGCTATCACCGAAACAACGGAACGATAGGGGCGGCGCACAAGGACGCGCACGAACCTCATCGACGACCCCGATCGCAAGGACTCCCAAAATGACGACCGCGACGATCGGGACCGCATCCCCCGGCACGAGGCCCGTGCGACAGGCTCGACCGACGTGGTTCGTCGTGTCCGCCATCGTGCTGGCGCTCACGGCGGTCGCCCTGGCCTGGACGGTCTGGGCCAGCCAGTCCCGAACGGTGTCGAGCCAAGCGCAGGGACGCCTGAACGGAGCGCTCGCCGAACTCCTCTACACCGTGACTACCGCCCAAAGCAGCATGCGGGGCTTCGTCCTCACCGGCACCGACGCGTTCCTCGACCCTTACCGCCAAGCGTCCGAGGCCCTGCCGTCCGCGCTCGACGCCGTGACCCAGACCCTCGCCTCGGCACGGGTCGACGGCGAGGAGGTCGAGGTCGTCTCCGACCTTGCCCAGCAGCAGATGACCTTCGTCCAGTCCGTCGTCGAGGCGCGCTCGCAGGAGGGTTTCGACGCCGCATCCGCCCTTGTCGCGAGCGGCGTCGGACGCGAGATCATGGCCGAGCTGCGGTCAGCGACGCGCGAGTTGACCGCGGGCTCGAACGCCGTGATCGAGAACAACATGCGGGTCGGCCGCCTGCTCGGATGGAGCCAGCTTGCCCTCCTGCTTCCGGCCCTCGGCGCGGCGGGCTACCTCGCGCTTCTGGCATGGCGCCGGCAGGAGCAGGTCCAGGCCGGTGCCGACCTTCTGACCGACGTGATGGAGGTCGCCCCCGTCGGCGTCGCCTTCTTCGATGCCGATCGCCATCTGCGCCGTGCCAACGCCGAGTTCGCCACCGTCGTGTCCGCCACGGGCACGACGACCGCGAAGGACTGGCTGCTGCCCGTCCTCGACCGGGTTCTGGCGACGGGCGGGAGCCTGAACGAGAGGGCGTTCACCTTCGGCGAGGCGGGCGAGCGTCGGGCGGTCGTGTCGGCGTTTCCGACCAGGGGAAGTGGTAAGGCGAAGGGCGGGGTCGGGGTCTTCGTACTCGAGACCACAGAACAGCAGCGCACGATGGCAGCGCTCGGCGAGGCGAGCGCGCAGTTGGCGGCGATCGGCGACAACATCCCCCAGCTCGCCTGGATGGCCGAGCCGACGGGTGCCATCGTTTGGCACAATCGCCGATGGTTCGACTACACCGGGACCGACGCCGACAGCATGGCGCTAGACGGCTGGTCGAACGTCATCGAGCCCGAGCACGCGGAGCGGGTCGATGAAGGCTACCGGTCTGCGGTGGCGACCGGCGAGCCGTGGGAGGACACGTTCCCGCTGCGCGCCGCCAACGGCACGTTCCGCTGGTTCCTGACACAGGCCGTGCCAATCCGCGACGCAAGCGGCGAGGTCGTCCGATGGTTCGGCACGAACACTGACGTCACCAAGCAGCGTGCGCTGGAGGAGGAGTTCCTGGCGGCAAAGGAGGTTGCCGAGAACGCCAACCGGGCGAAGTCGCAGTTCATCGCCAACATGAGCCACGAACTGCGCACGCCGCTATCGGCGGTGATCGGCTATGCCGAGATGCTGGAGGAGGAGGTCGAAGACCTAGGTCAGACCCACCTTCTGCCCGACCTAAAAAAGATCGAAGGCAACGCTCGCCATCTCCTCAGCCTCATCAACGATGTTCTCGACCTCTCGAAGATCGAGGCTGAGCGGATGGACCTGTTCGCCGAGACCTTCAACCTCGCGACCGTCCTAGAGGAGGTGGGATCCACCGTCGGCTCGCTCATCACCAAGAAGAACAACACCCTCGCGATCGAGCAGGACGGCCGGCTCGGCGAGATGCATAGCGATCAAGTCAAGATCCGCCAGTGCCTGCTGAACCTCCTGTCGAACGCCTCGAAGTTCACGGAAACTGGGGTCATCACGCTGGCGGCCGAGCGCACGACCGTAGCCTCGCGGGACTGGATCACCCTGTCGGTGACCGACAGCGGCATCGGCATGACGCCCGAGCAGGTCGAGCGCTTGTTCGAGCGTTTCGCGCAAGCCGACGAGACGACGACCCGCAAGTTCGGCGGCACGGGTCTCGGGCTTGCCATTACCCGCGCCTTCTGCCGCCTGCTCGGTGGCGACATCGGCGTCGCGAGCGAGGAGGGCGTCGGGACGACCTTCACGATCCGTATCCCGGCCGTCGTGGAGGAGACGATTGGAGAGGCCGCGATCCCGACGGGCGGCGACGCTGCGGTCGCCGGTCCGTCAGGGACGGTGCTGGCGATCGACGACGATCCGCACGCCCGCGACCTCGTCACGCGCTTCCTGACCAAGGAAGGGTTCACGGTCCGCACGGCGTCCGACGGTGTCGCCGGACTGGAGATGGCCCGCGCGCTCGTGCCGGATGTCATCCTTCTCGACGTTACCATGCCCAAGAAGGATGGATGGTCGGTGCTGGCCGAGTTGAAGGAGGATGCGCGTCTGTCGGGCGTTCCCGTCGTCATGGTATCGAGCCTCGACGAAAAGCGCATCGGCTACGCGCTCGGCGCGTCGGACTATCTCGTGAAGCCGGTCGAGTGGGAGCGCTTGAAGGAGGTCATGGATCGCTTCCGCGCGGCGTCGGGCGGCCTGGTCCTTGCCATCGACGACGACGAGGATACGCTGGCACGGTATGCGGTGATGCTACAACGGCAGGGCTTCGAGTTCGCGTCCGCGACGAACGGCCGGCTCGGTCTCCAACGCGTTGACGAGCGCCGCCCCGACCTGATCCTGCTCGACCTCAACATGCCCGTGATGGACGGGTTCGACTTTCTGACCGAACTGCGAGCCGATCCGGTCCGGGCCGACATTCCGGTCGTCGTCCTATCGTCAAAAGACCTCAGTGCCGACGAGCGCCATGCGCTGAACGCGGCAGCCGACCAGGTCCTGTCCAAGTCCGAAGTCTCTCTGCGCCAACTGGCCGAGCGCATCAAAATGGTCCTACCGTCAGGTCGGTAGCGTTCCCAGAAATACATGGAAGGTAGGCCGCAAGGTGTTGCCAATCCCGGACCGCGTATCGGAGCGTAAGGCTCAGGCTGTCAGATGGGAGCAGCCGTAGAGCGACCGCCCTACGGCCGCTCGGCTGGTGTGGCCGGCACCGGCGTCGGCGTCACGCCCTGAACCCGCTCCTGCGCGTTCTGGATCGTCTCCATCTGTCGCGCTTCCCGCCCACGTCCGGCATCCTGCATGAACAGAAAGCCAAGCCCGAACAGGAGCACGAGCGACGCGGCCAGAAGCACGTAGCGCGTCGTCTTCTTCGCAACTGTCTTCGGTCGCATGCAAGCCTCCCTCGAACTGGTGGAGCGTCGTGCCCACGGGGCTGCGACGACGCTCCCATCCCTATCAACGGCTGTCAGATGCCGCCGGGAATTCCGGGGACCGCAGGGCCCGGCCGCGTTGGGTCAGGCTCTCCCGCCGGGTTCGTCTCGACCGGCTTGGTCGGTAGATCGTTGCCGATGCCCGGACCGCCGTCGGGGCGACCGATCGCATCGTTGTCCTGTCCCGGCAGCACGGGCTCGGGCAGATCCTGGCTAGGTTGGTTGATGGTGTTCGACATGGGGATGTCCTCCGTTCCGTATGGAAGAAGGACGGGCGTGGATCAGGATGGTTCCAGGTAGATAAGCGGTTAGCTCATCGAGCGTCCCAGCGTCACACGCTTCCGGTGGGCTTGTCGTGCAGCCTTACGTCGAGAACCAGCGACGCTAGCGTATGGTCGGTCCAGTGGCGCTTTCAGATGACGGCCGGCCCCGTCACCCTTAGAGCGCACCTCGAACCGCAGCAACCTCCTGTCCCCCACCGCCCCGTGCAAGGAACTCGTCCACCAACATTTGCGTCCGCGTACCGCAGATTGGCTTGGTGAACAACGGCCGCGACCGTTCCCTTCCCATCGCGCTCGACCAGCCAATCGTCGCCGTTTGGTGAGCGGTAGGCGGTCTGCAACTCGACCATGGGTGTCCTCGCTGGAATAGTGGTGGGCGCAGAGAACGCAAGTTAGACTGCAACAAGGTCGGCGTGGGATTGTTGCACGGCACGCTATGCGAGGACGACACGCATGGAGTTGCCGGTGTCCACATCGCCGAGCGCACGATCCTCGTCTGGTGCCACCGCACCGAGCGTCCCAATGCCAAAGCCTTGAATATCGGTCCGACGCATGCCGAGCAGACGGTAGCCGTTTGGTCCTCGATGCGCCATGCCATCAACTACGTGGTCGACATGCAGCCCGACCGAGAGGCGGATGGCCTGCATCTTTGGATCCGCACGCCACAGGGGCACGTCCACTCGCCGGTGACGATCGAACTGATGGCCGCGGCCATGTTCGAGGCGGAGGCTTGGGAGCGGCGCTAGACCGCTGCTTAAGCTGTGGCGACCATTCAAAGCGTAGGGCAGATGCGACGAAGCGTCCCCGTCCCATCCAGACCTGTCAGGCGGTCATCCCTGCTTGAGTTCCGCCCTGTAGCCACGAACCGGCCACGTACTCATTCGGGTAAGGCCAAGCAACGTCTGCTTCGAGGCGGTGCAGCGAGGTGGCTGTACGGCAGTGAAGGGTCCAGGCTGTTTCAAAACGTCGAACCCTGTTGTCGTTCGACGTTTTGGGACCGACCGGATGGCTGGACATCGAAAGGCGGCGCTCTGTAGCTGCGTTTTGTGCTCATCGCTGGATAAGATGA
>NZ_CAJCKW010000030.1 GCF_903970965.1 Aureimonas sp. ME7
ATCTTATCCAGCGATGAGCACAAAACGCAGCTACAGAGCGCCGCCTTTCGATGTCCAGCCATCCGGTCGGTCCCAAAACGTCGAACGACAACAGGGTTCGACGTTTTGAAACAGCCTGGACCCTTTGCGGCCGTTGGGGCCTCGCAGGCCGCCTTTCAATAGCGGACATGAATCTCGTGCTGAACGTGGGATCGCCCCAGAAAGGAAGCGTGGCAGGCTCCTACGGCATGCCGGCTGAGATGCGCATCCGGGATAGACGTCATCTTGTGCGGATGGTGCGACTAGGGCCATATCTTCCGTCATGGGACAGGTTCTCAACGAAGCCATCAGACAGGAGCCACACCGCCAGCCCTGCGGTGCGTGCGCGCAGTGCGACGTGCGCACCATGGCGGTCTGCGCGGCGCTGGACGACGACGAGGTCGGGGCCCTGGAGCTCATCATGACCTCCCGGCGCCTGGAACCGAACGAAACTCTCGTCGAGGAGGGCGCGACGAAGAAGCGAGTCTTCACGCTGACGTCCGGCATGCTGCGGCTTTCCGTGGCCCTGCCCGACGGGCGTCGGCAGATCACCGGCTTCCTGATGCCCGGCGACTATCTCGGCCTTGCCGACGACAAGGTCCATTCCGCCAGCGCCGAGGCCGTCGAACCCTCGGCCCTGTGCGCCTTCCCGGTCCGGCAGATGGAAGCGCTGACCGCACGCTACCCTAAGCTTCAGGACCGGCTGCATCGCTTCACGCGCGCAGCGCTGCGGCAGGCGCGCGAACACCAGCTCATCCTCGGCCGCCTCGCACCCGTCGAGAAGCTGGCGAGTTTCCTTGTTCTGCTCTCGGCGCGGGCGGTCGAGCACCGGCTCGCTCCGAGCCCCGTGCGCCTGCCGATGAGCCGGGGCGACATCGCCGACTATCTCGGCCTGACGGTCGAGACGGTCAGCCGCTCCTTCACCAAGCTGAGGAACCAGGGCCTGATCGCCATGCCGGATCCACATGCGATCGAGATCGTCAACGCCCAGGCTCTCAAGGCGGTGGCCGGCTTGCCTGATCACGGATCCTGAACCAATCCGCCGTTCACCAGTCGGAACCTCCGGTCGAAGCCGCCTGCCGGAAGCTCCGCATGGGTTGCGAGGATCACCGTCCGGCCTGCGCAGGTTTCCGCGACTTCTCCGAGGAAGGCCGCCTCCGTCTGTCGGTCGAGACCGCTCGTCGGCTCGTCAAGGACGAGAATCTCAGCAGGAGAAAGCAGCACGCGTGCCAAGCACAGGCGCCGAGCCTCTCCGGCCGAAAGCGTTCGACCGGCTTCGCCGAGCGGCGTGTCGAGCCCAAGCGGCATCGAACGCACGAGCGGTGCCAGCCGCACTCGTTCCAGCGTGGTCCAGAGGTCTTCGTCGGAAGCCTCGGGGCAGCCGAGGAGAAGGTTGCCGCGCACCGTGTCGAGAAAGATCGGCGTGTTCTGCTCAAGGAAGGCAACGCGCGAGCGCAGGGCGGCCAGCCCGCAACGGCGCACGTTGATGCCCGCCACCAGGACACGCCCGCCCTGCGGGTCCGACAACCGCAGCAACAGGTTCAGGAGAGCGGACTTGCCCGAGCCGCTTGGCCCCCGGATCGCGACATGCTCTCCGGTCCCCACGGTCAGGCAGACGTCGCGCAGGATTGGCCGGGCGGGGTCGAAGCCGAAGGTCACCCATTCCAGGGCGAGCGATCCACCTTCGGGCAGGCAGCATGGCACCGCCGGGTCCGCGATCGCGGGTGAGCGGGCGGCAAGCTCGCGCAAGCGCCGAGCCGCCCCCTGCGCCTCCCCGAGTCGGGCGGTACCACGAAGGGTGAGCGCGCTCGCCTCGAAGCTGCCAAGCACGGCGAGAACCAACCCGGCGAGCAACGGGCCGCCGATCGTGCCCGCTTCCAGCGCCGCAAGGCCGGCGAGGAGCACGCCGAGGGCCGTCGCCCCGGCGCAGAGCTGGACGGCGGCCGACCCCACGGCCGCCCGCCAACCCTGTTTCCTACGCAGGGCACTGAGGCGCCCGGCACGGGCTGCGAAGTCGCGAGCTGCCTCGCCGACGCGGCCAAAGGCGACGAGGTCGGCATGGCCATCCACGCCGTCAAGCGCGGCGGCGCGCAGTTCGGCCGAAACCTCCCGGATCGCCGCACCACCGCGCCGCCCGGCGAACGAGAGGGCGAGCGGCACCAGCACACCGGCCCCGAGCCAACCGGCCGCGTAGATCGGCGCGGCCTGCGGCAGGAGATGGTAGAGCGCCGCGAAGAGCCCGGCGCCAACCGCCAGGTTCGCTAGAAGCGGGCCGACCGCCAGTAGGAACACGGTGTCGAGCGCGTCGACGTCGGCGGTGAGCCGCGAGACGAGATCCCCGCGACGCACGGCAGGGTCGGCGGGCGAGACGCGCGGCAGCATTCGTCGAAAGGTCCAGGCCCGGATCGTGCCGAGGCTGCGCAGGGTGGCGTCGTGGCCGGCGAGCTTCTCGCCATAGCGCGCGCCGATCCGCAGGAAGGACAGGCCCCGCACCGCCGCCGAAGGGCCGAAGAGGTTGAAGGCAGCGCCAAGCGTCGTCAGGCTGGCGGCGGTGAGGAACCAGCCGGAGACGCTCAGAAGCAGGATGCCGGCACTGAGCCCGACGATCGATAGGGCGAGCGCGAGGACAAAGCCGCGGGCATGAGGCGCGAAGAGTGGGCGAAAGACCAGAAGCGCGTTCATGCGGCCGTCTCCAGTATGATCTGTGGTTTCGGCACGGGAACGAGGCGCCCGTCGCGGAAGCGCAACGACGTGCCCAGCGCGTAAACGACGCGGGCCGAATGGGTGGCGACGAGAAGCGTCCGGCCTTCAACGAACTCCAGGAGGCCGCGCAGGACCTCGGCTTCCGTCGCTGGATCGAGATGGGCCGTGGGCTCGTCGAGGAGGATCAGCGAGGGGTCGCGCAGGTAGAGCCTGGCCAGCGCGACGCGGTGACGCTCGCCGCCCGACAGCCCAAGTCCGTTCTCGCCGACGGGCGTGTCGAGACCGAGCGGCAGCTCGCGCGCGAAGGCGTCGACGCAGGCTCGAGCCGCGGCCTCCTCTACCTTGGCGTCATCCGCTCTGGTTCGACCGAAGCGGATGTTGTCGCGGATCGTGCCGACGAAGAGATGCGGGCGCTGCGGCAGGAAGGCGACGCGCTCGCGGAAGGTTGCCTCCCCGATCTCGGGCAAGGGAATGCCGCCGAGAAGTACGGTGCCATCGCCTGCCCGAAGTCCCGCGAGCCGTTCCAGAAGTGTGGACTTGCCGATGCCGCTCGCGCCTTCTAGCGCGACATGGGCCCCGGCTGCGACGGACAGGTCGATCCCTTCGAGGACGGTCCGCACGCCGTCCGGCGTCGAGACCACCAGCCCGCTAGCGTTCAGGCCAAGCGGGCCTTCGGGAAGCCGACTCGTCGCGACCACCGCGTCCGTCCCGGACTTGAGGTCGGGCAGCGTCCCGAACAGCTTGGAGAGTTCGGCAACCGCCGCCTTGGCGCCCGCGCGGTCGTGGTAATGGGCCGCCATGGTGCGTAGGGGATGGTAGACCTCCGGTGCCATAACAAGGCAGAACAGCCCCGCCTGAAGCGTCAGGCCATCCGAGTGGAGGCCGACCAAGCCGAGATAGGTGAGCCCGACGTAAAGGGCGACGCCCGCAACGCCGAGCGCGGCAAAGAACTCCAGCATCGCCGAGGAAAGGAATGCGATGCGCAGGACGCGCAGCGTGCGCCGGCGCAATTCGTCCGTCGCGCGCTCGGTGCGCCCCACCTCCGCCTCGCCGCGCCCGAGAAGGGCAAGCGTCGTCAGCCCTCGCAAGCGGTCGGCAAAGTGGCCGGACAGCCGCGCGAGAGCGTCGGCCTGCGCTTCGGCCGCCCCCTTCGCGCCCCAGCCGGCCAGAGCCATAAAGAGCGGGATCAGCGGCGCGGTGATGAGGAAGAGCAGCCCGACGACCCAGTCCACCGGCATCACCGCGGCCGCGAAGGCGAGCGGCAGCACGGCGGCCCCGACCGTTGCGGGAAGAAAGCGCAGGAAGAAGCCGTCGAGCGCCTCGACGTGGTCGACGAGCGCCGTGCCGAGCGCGCCGGACGGGCGGCCGGCGGTCCAGTCCGGATGCTTCGTAAGAAGCGCCCGGAAAAGGACACGACGCAGCTCGAGCTTAATCCGCTCGGCGCCCGTCGCCGCGCCGATCTCCCCCGCGAGGCCGAGAAGGACACGAAACGCCATAACCGCGCCGAGGACCAGGATGTCGTCTTGAGAATCAGTGAGTGGCGCGCCTTCGCCGATCGCCCGGCCGAGGATGCGCGACAGGAGGAACGCCTGCGCGATGAGCGTCGCGCCCGACAGAAGGGGAGCCGCCAGCCCGAGCGCCAAGGGCCAGCCGCCGATCGGCCGGAGCCCCGCCAACCAGCGCGCCTGTGCGCGTTCCTCGGGTACGTCCATCGCCATTGCCGCCCGTCCTCGTGACCAATCGGCATGGCTTAGCGGGAGGGTTCGTCAGACGCCTTGATTCAAATCAAGGCGCCAGGAGAGGCACGGCCGTAGAGGGATAGGGGAAGGCCGGCAGGGCGTCGGCTCCAACCTTCGGGTGAACGATCATGATCGACATGACGGTCGTCGACCTGTCGCGGCTTCAGTTCGCGGCGACGGCGATGTACCACTTCCTCTTCGTGCCGCTGACGCTCGGCTTGTCCTTCATGATGGCCATCATGGAGAGTGTCTACGTGATGACGGGCCGCGAGGTCTGGCGGCGCATGACCCTGTTCTGGGGCACGCTCTTCGGCATCAACTTCGCCATGGGCGTCGCCACTGGCATCGTCATGGAGTTCCAGTTCGGAATGAACTGGAGCTACTACTCCCACTATGTCGGCGACGTGTTCGGCGCGCCGCTGGCGATCGAGGGCCTCATGGCCTTCTTCCTCGAAGCCACCTTCATCGGCCTTTTCTTCTTCGGCTGGGACCGCTTGTCGAAGGTCGGACACCTCGTCGTGACCTGGCTCGTCGCGCTCGGCGCCAACTTCTCCGCGCTCTGGATCCTGATCGCCAACGGCTGGATGCAGAACCCGGTCGGTGCGACCTTCAACCCCGACACGATGCGCATGGAAATCACCGACTTCATAGCGGTGATCTTCAACCCGGTAGCGCAGGCGAAGTTCGTCCATACGGTCTCGGCCGGCTACGTGACGGGCGCGATGTTCGTGCTGTCGATCAGCGCCTGGTTCCTGCTGCGCGGCCGGCACGTCGACCTCGCCAAGCGCTCGATCGCGGTCGCGGCTTCCTTTGGCCTGGCCTCTTCCCTCTCGGTCGTCGTGCTGGGCGACGAGAGCGGCTATGCAGCAACCGAGCACCAAAAGATGAAGATCGCGGCGATGGAGGCCATGTGGCACACCGAGCCCGCGCCCGCAGGCTTCAACCTTTTCGCAGTGCCCGGCGACCGGGAGAACTCCTTCGAGGTGCAGATCCCCTACGCGCTCGGCCTGATGGCGACGCGTTCCCTGTCCGGCGAGATCCCGGGCATCCTTGACCTCGTCGAGACTGCCGGGCAGCGCATCAAGAACGGCATCGTCGCCTACGGGGCTCTCCAGCGCATCCGCACCGACGGAACCGACATGGCTGCCCGCGAGACCTTCTCGGCCGGCTGGCGCGACCTCGGCTACGCCCTCCTCCTCAAACGCTACCGCGACGACGTGGAGAACGCGACGCAAGAGGAGATCACGCAGGCTGGGTTCGACACGGTGCCGGGCGTCGCACCGCTCTTCTGGAGCTTTCGCCTGATGGTCGCCTGCGGGCTCTATCTCATCGCCTTCTTCGCGGTGGCCTTCGTCCTCGCCTCCCGCCATCGCATCGGCGAGAGCCGCACGCTCCTGTGGATCGCGCTCCTCTCGCTGCCGACGCCCTGGATCGCGATCGAGGCCGGCTGGTTCATCGCCGAGTACGGTCGCCAGCCTTGGGCGGTGGAAGGCGTGCTGCCGACCTTCTACGCGGCATCCGGGCTGACGCTGACGGATCTTGCCATCAGCCTCGCCTTCTTCCTTACGGTCTACACGACGCTCGCCGTGGTGATGGTGTTCCTGATGCTGAAGGTCATCAAGGCCGGCCCCTCGAAGACCAACGTGCTCATCGACGGGATCGGCGGTTCGCAGATGATCCCCGACGGCGCCGCCGCCGCGCCCGAAACGCGCTGACCTCAAATTCCCAAGGCAACGGACATGACCCAGATTCCCCTCGACTACGAGACGATGCGTCTCGTCTGGTGGGCGCTGCTCGGCATCCTCCTGATCGGCTTCGCCGTGATGGATGGCTACGACCTCGGCGTCGGAGCGCTCCTGCCCTTCGCGGCCCGGACCGACGAGGAGCGGCGCATCCTGATCAACCTCGTCGGCCCGACCTGGGAAGGAAACCAGGTCTGGCTGGTACTGGGAGGCGGCGCGATCTTCGCCGCCTGGCCGGCCCTCTACGCCGCGAGCTTCTCCGGTTTCTACCTCGCAATGATCGCGATCCTCCTGGCGCTGATCCTGCGCCCTGTCGGCTTCAAGTTCCGGGGCAAGATCCACGATCCGCGCTGGCGCGAGACCTGGGACTGGGCGCTCTTCGTCGGCGGCTTCGTGCCGGCGCTGATCGCGGGCGTCGCGGTCGGCAACGTCCTTCTCGGCGTGCCCTTCGGCCTCGATGCCACGCTGCGCGCCTCCTACTCCGGCAATTTCTTTGGGCTGCTCACGCCCTTCGCCCTTCTCGCAGGCCTCCTGAGCGTCGGCATGTGCGTGGCACAAGGAGCGGCAGTGATCACGGCGCGCTGCGAGGGGCCGGTGGCGGAACGGGCTAGGGCCTACGGCGGCTGGGCGGCGCTCGCAACCGCCGCGCTCTTCGCCCTCGGCGGGATCTGGGTCGCCTACGGGCTGGAGGGCTATGTCGTCACTTCCGTGCAGGATAGCGCCGCGCCCTCCAACCCGCTCGCCAAGACGGTGACGCGGGAGGCGGGTGCCTGGGTCGCCAACTACGGTCGCCACCCGTGGATGCTGATCGCCCCCGCGCTCGGCCTTCTGGGAAGCCTTGCCGGCTTCGCGGGGCTGCGGCTCGGACTGAAGGTGCCGACGATCCTCGCCACCAGCACCGCCATCTTCGGCATCATCTCTACGGCGGGCCTGTCGCTATTCCCCTTCCTGCTGCCGTCCTCGACCACCCCGGATGTCAGCCTCACCGTGTGGGACGCCTCGTCCAGCCACCTGACGCTCTTCGTCATGCTGATCGCGACCGCGATCTTTCTGCCCTTGATCCTTCTCTACACGACCTGGGTCTACCGCGTGATGCGAGGGCCGGTCACCGCCGTCTCCATCGGCCGCAACCCCAACGCCTACTGAGGACATTCCCGATGTGGTATTTTAGTTGGATCCTCGGCGTCGGCCTTGCGTGCGCCTTCGCCATCCTCAACGCGATGTGGTTCGAGATGCGCGAGGACCGGCGCCTGTCGGCTTTGGCTGGCGACCCCGCGGGGCGTCCTGGTGCGGGAGATCCTGCCCGATGACCCTCGCCCGGCACCTCGCGGCGGCCCGCGTGCCGCGGTACACCTCTTACCCAACGGCGGCGGACTTTACCTCCGCCGTCGGTCCCGAGCAGGCGGCGCGCTGGCTCGGAGAGATCAAACCGCGGGAGAGTGTTTCGGCCTATCTGCACGTCCCCTATTGCCGGGACATCTGCCACTACTGCGGATGCCACGCGAAGGCCGCGCGCCGGGAGAGCGTGGTGGACGCCTTCCAGACAGCGCTCCGGGCCGAGATCGCTGTCGTGGCGCGCCATGCCAACGGTCCCGTCCGCATTGATAGGATCGCTTGGGGTGGCGGCACGCCGTCGATCCTCGGTCTCGGTGGACTGGCGTCTATACTTTCGCAGCTCCGCGATTCCTTGGACATGGGCGCGCTCGCCGAACATGCGATCGAGCTCGACCCGCGAAACGTCGATCCCGGCTTCGCCATGGGCCTCGCGGCGCTCGGGGTGACACGGGCGAGCCTCGGCGTGCAGGATCTCGATCCGGCGGTGCAGGAAGCGATCGGACGCTTCCAGCCGCAGACACAGGTCCGGCGGGCGGTGGACGCTCTGCGCACGGCCGGGATCGGGCGCCTCAACTTCGACCTTGTCTACGGTCTGCCGCACCAGAGCGAGGCGAGCCTCCGGCAGACGCTGGACGCGGTGGTCGACCTCGCACCCTCCCGCATCGCCTTCTACGGCTACGCCCACCTGCCGGCCCGTCGGGCCAACCAGCGCCTCATCGACGAGAGCGCCCTGCCCGGCACGCAGGCCCGTCTCGACCAGGCCGCCCTGATCGGCGACACCCTGAAGACCGCGGGGTTCGAGCGGATCGGCATCGACCACTTCGCGAGGCCCAGCGACCCGCTCGCTGTCGCCGCGCGGAAGGGGGGCCTCCATCGCAACTTCCAGGGTTACACGGACGATCCCAACGACGTCCTCATCGGTTTCGGCCCTTCCGCGATCTCGAAGCTGCCTGGGGGCTTCGCGCAGAATGCGAGCGACATCGGGCATTGGCGTGCCGACGTGACCGCCAGCAAGCTCGCGACGCGTCGAGGTCATGGCTTCACGGGTGACGATCGAAACCGGGCGCGCCTCATCGAGAGCCTTATGTGTACCTTCTCGACGGAGCTGGAAGAAGCGGATCTTCGCCTTGCCGACGAGTTGGCTTTGCTCAGGCCCTTCGCAATGGAGGGTCTGATCGAACTGGGGCGCGCACAGTTGCGCCTAACGGAGAGCGGCCGCCCCTTCGTGCGTCTCATCGCTGCTGTGTTCGATCGCTTTCGTACCGAAGCGGAACAAACCTTCAGCGAAGCGGTCTGAGCGAGTCCAGGCGACGATCAACGACCAATGATACGAGAGGAGCGATCCAGCCTTTCCTATCTGCGTTGAGGTTGTGTCCGCTTCAGGCCTTCGACCCCCAGAAGCGGACTGAAGGGTTTCCACCCATTTTCCCCATTGGCGGATATCACAAGACTGGCGCTTGATAATCGAGGACCAATTACAGAAGGGATTGTCGTTCGATCACGATGGTTCCCCGCCGCTTTTGTTGCTCTTGGCGACGGACTGGAGCACTTCGTCGGGCAGGGAGCGCTCAAGCTTCGACGCCTGTGACCAGTCTGCCCGCAGCCACAAGTCGAAGGGCAAGGGTTGCGCCTGCGACTGACAGGGACACGGACCCAACGCCCCTCAAAAGCCCCACTCCTCGCCATACCGTTGCAACTATGGAATTGCATGACCCAGAATATGTGAACTCCTTCATCGGCATGCGCCTTCGCGAGACGCGGTCTGCAAGGCGTCAGTCGCTGCAGGCCGTCGGCGATGCGCTCGGCGTCACCTACCAGCAGATGCAGAAGTACGAGAACGGCACTAATCGGCTGTCTGCGGCAAACCTGTATCGCGTGGCGCAGCATTTCGGGGTGTGCGTAACGACGCTTCTGCCAGCCTTGGCTACTGCCGAAGCTAACCAAACGGCTCCGTCAACCGACGCCGAGAAGTTCGAACGCCTGCCGCAGGACGTTCGCGAGGGGGTCCATCGTTTGATCGCAGCCCTTGCAGCCGCCAAGGCGTAGCCAACGCGTGGTAGGACGATCTGCTACCGCCCCAGCCCACAAACCTGCGCGTGATACACTGGGCCATCCCATTGGTCGCCGATTTCACA
>NZ_CAJCKW010000031.1 GCF_903970965.1 Aureimonas sp. ME7
ACGTCCACCTGCCGAAGTTTGGCGACGATCTCTTCCGGCTTGTGCTTCTTCTGTCCCATTCTCGTGTCCTCCATCAGCTCGAAAGCCTACTTCAGGGAGGACCACTTTTCAGGGGGCAGACCAGCCTCGTTGAAGAACGCAAATCGATCGCTCCTTGCCCCTTTTCGAGCCCGTTCTGCCCTACGCTCGTCGTAGATCTCGTTGAAAGTAGCCCGGTGCTGTTCGACGAGGGCATCATCGTCCAACTCGCTTAAAGCGTCTTGGTACTCAAAGACCTCTTTGATGAAGCCAGTGAGAGCTGCAACAACCTGCGACGCAGGTTGGCCCGAAATGCCGTCTTGATCGACCTCCAAATCACACATTTTGACGAAGGAATTTCGAAACCGTAGCCCACCCTCGCGCCAGACTGCCTCAGCTGCCAGGCTATCAATATCGGGATGCCCCTTATTCTCAGCATCTGATCGGACGATCATCCCTCTCAGATTCCCCGTGAACAACGGGTGCTTCGCGCGCAGCAGGTCAGTTTCCATCTTACGTCTGTTCACAAAGACGCTCCGCTAGCCTGATTTGGCAGTTGCGTTTCTCGAATCGACAAAAGCGTCTCATGCTTTCATCAGCTTGCGCCGCTTGTCGAGCAGTTCGCATCGACGATATGCGGCCTCGACCTTGTTCTCGATGGTATGGGTGAGCGCCATTTCGATCACTTCATGCTGAACGCTCGTCGTCTGGGCCGGCCAATTGGCCTTCTCCAGTGCTGCAGACCCACGAACTTTCGAGACCTGATGAACCCCCTCCGTCGATCCCGCTAAGTTAACCCTCAAGTTTGAACGGAGGCAGCTTTTCGATTTCCTGCGCGATCGTTTTGACGGTCACTTGGCCGTAGGTGTCCGAGACGGACCTGGGCGCATGACCTTGGATGGCGTCAAGGACGCGGGAAGGGATTCCAACCTCCATGCCGATGGTTTTAAAGCGATGCCGCCAACCATGAAACGGCGCAACATTAGGGTCCGCAACAGCTGTCCGCGCGAAAGCGGATAAGCGGTTTTTCAAACCTTGCAGCGGCCCTAGAACATCTCCATCCCTACCAACATTGATGAACAAGTGGCCGGCAGGTGCCCGCTCGGCGAAGGTCGGAAACCCTAGCTCAAGCAACTGAGTGTGAAGGACGACCTCGCGCGCCTCGTTCGTTTTGACCGTGCCAGCCTCCGGGGTGATGCGGAGAATCCATCGGCCTTCGCGCTGTGCAATGTCCTCCTTGCGGAGCTGGGCGATCTCACCGAGGCGTGCCCCCGTGAAGGCGCAGAGCCACGGAACCCATCGTTTGGCCGCGATCGTCCGTGCGTTTTCCCGGCCAGGTTGGAAGGTCATGGCCAACTGAAGGATGGCGACAGCCTCAGCTTCCGTGAAACCCTTCTCGCGAAGTTTGGGACGCTTCCCAAGCTTGATCGTGATCTTCGCAGCCGGATTTTCATTCACCTTCTCATTCATCACCGCCCATTCAAAAACGGCCTTCAACGCGGTGAGATCGGAGTCCTTGACCGTTTTGGGGGATGGAACCCTGCCGGTGCGCGAGGAGGGCGTCGCAAGGCGGTGGTCCTTGAAGGCAATCACGTCAGAGCGCCCAACTCGGCCGGCATCGTTGTGACCAAGAAACTTCGCAAAAGCCGAAAAGGTGTTTCGGTAGCTCTCATATGTGCTCGGCTTTCGCCCCGCCGCCTTCGACTCACGCCACCACCCTTCGACAAGGTCCGTGAGCGTCCCAGCGCCTGCACCGTTCGCTGGCTTCACCACGGCGGGCTGCGATGAAGTACGGCCCACTCGTCGGTCTGATGGACGATGAGTCGTTTCTGCGGGAACCGGAACCGCATCGTCAGGCTCGAAATGCCCCTCCGCCATCCGCTTCAGAACGAAGTGAGCCCGGTGCATGGCGGCGGCTATCGCCTTGCCGACGAGAATGCGATTCCAGTAGCTGACCTCATGCCCGAAATGCTCCAGGCAATATTCGGCCTGCGTCAGGCAGAAGCGTCTCATGTGAGGAACCAGGACGTTCTCGATGGGCCTATTTCCTGGCTGGTCGGTTTCGGGCTCCTCCTCGGCCAGCGGCGTGAAGGTCCAGAGATCCTGGTAGTGCTCGGGGTGCCATACGACTTCCAAGCTCGGGTTGTCGCGGTGGAGATCGATCCACTTTTCGTAGAACACCGTCGCCAAGCCGTGCGCTTCGCGCTCGGTCAGGCTGCGCGCCCCAGCCCGCATGGTCGCCCAACGAGCTTCGTACTCTTGGAGAGCTTTCGCGTGCCGTAGCTTGGCCTCGACAGGGTCGCGGGTTTCGAGGCTTTCGGTGACCTCCTTGCGTCCGACGACCGCCACCAGATCGGTGGGTACGCGCTTGCGAAACCAGTAGATGCCGGTTCGCGGATGTTTGTGAGGTCGGCTCATCGCAAGGACCATGTGTAGCACCCGTGTGTAGCACTCGGGCGACGCTAAGCCTATGATCTTGCTGATTGTCTTTGCGGATCAACCCCTTAGAGAGGTTGTTGGTGCCCAGGAAAGGACTCGAACCTTCACGCCTCGCGGCACACGGACCTGAACCGTGCGCGTCTACCAATTCCGCCACCTGGGCACTGGCGGTGTCATTAGATTTCCGGAGAGGTGCTGTCAATCGGCGGCGGCGAGATAAATGCGTGGAAGCGGGGGCGAGCGAACCAGCGTCGCGAATGGTCAGCGCTTCACGTGTCGCGAAGCCGCTTTTCGGCCGCGGCGATTGCCGTTAAAGCGTTCGGCGACACATGAAGGGCAGATCGGCGGGCGTTTTTCCCCGCGCGTCCGGACAAGGGTTGGCAAATGAAGGTCGATACCAGGAAACAGGTCACCGTGTTCGGCGGGTCGGGCTTTCTCGGACGCTACGTTGTGCATGCGCTGGCCCAGCGCGGACACCGCATCCGCGTCGCGTGCCGGCGGCCGGATCTCGCCTATCACCTCCAGATCGCAGGGCGCCTCGGGCAGATCCAGGCCATTCAGGCGAACCTTCGCCACCCCTGGTCGGTGGAGCGGGCGCTGGAGGGATCCGACCATGCGGTGAACCTCGTCGGCATCCTGGCCGAGGCGGGCCGGCAGACCTTCGACGCGCTGCAGGCGGAAGGCGCGGGTCATGTCGCGCAGGCCGCCGCCAAGGCGGGCATCGGCCTGACGCAGATGTCGGCGATCGGCGCCGATCCGAACTCGCCCTCCCTCTATGCGCGCTCCAAGGCCGACGGCGAGCGCCGCGTCCTTTCCGCCGTGCCGGACGCCGTGATCCTGCGTCCCTCGATCGTGTTCGGGGCGGAGGACCAGTTCTTCAACCGCTTCGCCAACATGGCGCGCTTCGCGCCCGCGCTGCCTCTGCTCGGCGGTGGCACGACGCGCTTCCAGCCGGTCTTCGTCAACGACGTGGCGCTGGCGGTGGCCGGCGCGGTGGATGGCGACGTGCCGGGCGGGCGCGTCTACGAGCTCGGCGGCCCGGAGGCGATGAGCTTCCGCGCCATGATGGAGGAGATGCTGGGCGTCATCGAGCGGCGGCGCCGCTTCGTGTCGATCCCCTTCGGCCTGGCCGATACCCTGGCCGGATGGATGCGTTTCCTGCCGGGCGCACCGCTGACGACCGATCAGGTGGCCCAGCTCCAGATCGACAATGTCGTGTCGGATGCCGCCAAGGCGGAAGGGCGCACCTTCGAGGCGTTCGGCATCGCGCCGCGAACGCTGGAGGCGGTGCTGCCGACCTATCTCGTCCGGTTTCGCCCGCAAGGGCAGTTCACCAAGCCCCAGCCGCACGACGACCGGCCGGCCGAGGACGAAAGCCTGCCGGGCGACGGAGGCGAAGCCAAGGCGTGAGTTCCTCTGCCGGCGAATGGGTATGAAGAAAGGGGCGCCTTCCCGGCGCCCCTTTTCGTTGATCGGTTCTCGGCACCGTTCCCGCAAGACCGTCGCGAAGGATCGCGTCGCCGGGACCACGAGGCCCGCCCCTCGACAGCCGAGCCCACGCGAGGGAAGCACATTCCTTCTCGATGCGCGCCTTCCTCGGGCGAGGGGGTAATCCGCCTCTCAGATCCCTCGAGCTCGCCCCTTCAGCGATAGGCGAGGAGAACGCCGATGCCAACGGCCCCGACCACGATGCGCCACCAGGCGAAGGGGGCGAAGCCGTAGCGCGACACGAAGGCGAGAAGCGAGCGCACCACGACGAGCGCCGACAGGAACGCCATCACGAATCCGACGCCGATCAGCAGCGCGTCGTCGCCGGACAAGGTGCCCCAGTTCTTGAGAAGGTCGTAGGCGAAGGCGCCTGCCATGGTCGGCATCGCCAGAAAGAAGGAGAACTCGGCGGCCGAGCGCTTGTCCGTGCCCAAAAGCAGCGCGCCGGCGATCGTCGCGCCCGAGCGCGAGGTGCCGGGGATCATGGCGAGGCACTGGACGAGGCCGATCTTGAAGCAAAGCGACAGGGGGTAGTCCTCGATATCCTTGTAGCGCGGCTGGAGGGGCAATCGGTCGATCACGAGAAGGATCAGGCCGCCGACCAGGAGTGCCACGCAGATCACCATCGGCGTCTCGAACAGAACGCCCTTGATGAAGTCGTGCGCCAGCGCCCCGATCACCGCGGCCGGCAGGAAGGCGAGAAGGATGCCGCCCACAAAGCGTCGGCTTTTCGGGTCGGACGGCAAGGTGACGAGAATCTGCCAGAGCTTAGCGAAATACACCGAAAGAACGGCCAGCACCGCGCCGAGCTGAATCAGCACCTCGAACGTGTTGCCGGTGGAATGGAAGCCCATGAGCTGGCCCGCCAGAAGCAGGTGGCCCGTGGAGGACACGGGGATGAACTCCGTCAGGCCCTCGATCAGGCCGAGGAGAAAGGCTTCGAAAATCTGCAGACCGTCCATCGGAAATCCTGAAAGTGGCGCGGGATGAAGCGTGGAATGCCGCGCGAAGCGGGCGGGGGTCAAGCCTTTGCCGCACTGCATCATGCCCGGCGAACCTGTCCGCGCCATGAATTTCGGGATGTCGTAAGAATCCGCGGAGGTCGCCGCCCGGCGCCGCGTTCGACGCGCGGCCCGCCGAACCATCACGGGAAGCGGGTGCTCTCCCCCTCGACGATCCCTTGCGCGGCGAGCGCGAGCCGACGTCGATCCGGGTACGAGGATTTTGAAACGGCTCCAAACGCTTGCTGATCGCGCGGATCGGCTTATGTGACGCCTCGGGATTGCAAGGCTCGCGCCGTTCACGATCCGCCAACCAACTGGCCGTAAGCTTCCGATCCGTGAATGGGTTCGAAACGTTTCGGCCCGTGATGAAAGTGCAAGTTCTCGCCCTCCATGCTCATCCTTCACCACCATCCCATGTCCGCCGCCTCCCGTTTCGTGCGGCTGGTTCTCGGGGAATACGGCGAGCGGGCCGAACTGGTGGAGGAGCGCCCCTGGGAACGGCGACCCGAATTCCTGGCGCTGAACCCGGCCGCGACCCTTCCCCTTCTCGTCGAGGACCAGGGGGCTCCGATCGTCGGCGGCACGGTGGTAGCCGAATATCTCGACGAAACGCGCGGCGCCTTCCAGCGCGAGCGTCGCCTGTTTGCCGAAAAGCCGGCCGAGCGGGCCGAGATCCGGCGGCTCACCGAATGGTTTCTCGGCAAGATGGACGCCGAGGTGACGCGTTATCTCGTGCGCGAACGCGTCTTCAAGCGCGAGATGCGGGCCAACGAAGGCGGGGGCGCGCCCGACGCCTCGGCCATTCGCGCCGCGCGCACCAACCTCAAGAACCACATGCGCTATGTCGGCTGGCTGGCGGAAAGCCGCAACTGGCTGTCGGGCCCCAAGCTGTCCTACGCCGATCTGGCGGCCGCCTCGGCCGTCTCCATCCTCGACTATCTCGGCGAGGTCGCCTGGGACGAAGAGCCGGCGGCCAAGGAATGGTATATGCGGATGAAGTCGCGCCCCTCGTTTAGGCCGTTCCTGGCCGAGCGGGTGCGCGGCGTGCCGCCCGTCGCCCATTACGCCGAGCTCGACTTCTAAAGCGTCTTCCGACCGGATCGGATGGTTGGCACGGAGGCGATCTCGCCTCGCGGCAAGGCGCGAGGAGGAAGCGATGCCGTCCGCCTCGCGACCGACGCGCCGCGCGGCCGCGGAGCGAAGGCGCCTGCCGCGGAAGCGGGTGTTGGCGGGGCGATGACGGTGGTGCAACCCGTTCGGAAGGCGATCTAGGGAACGGTGGGCCGGCTGGCTTGCGGCTTCGGCGCGGGGTGACGGCGGCAGGGGAAGGGGTCGGCCCCCTCTCGCTCCGCCGCACGAGCGCGCACTCGCCGCCGGGTGGGCGAAACCGGATTTCAGCATCGGGGCGAAATGCATTAAGGGTCGGCCATGGCCGACGCCTTGTCCCTTTCCGCGCTGCGACGTTTCCTGGAGGCCGATGCGCGCCGCCTCGGCTTCTCCGCGCTCGGCATCGCCGGGACGGCCGAGAACGCGGCCGTCGCCTCGCGCCTCGACGCGTTCGTGGCGGCCGGTCATCACGGCACGATGGACTGGTTGCCCGAGACAGTGGAGCGTCGGCGTTCGGTGGAGGCGCTCTGGCCTGAGGCGCGCTCGGTGATCGTGCTGGGGCTGAACTACGGTCCGGACGAGGATCCGCTCGCCGTTCTGGAGCGGCGCGACCGCGGTGCGATCTCGGTCTATGCCCGGCACCGGGACTACCACGACGTCGTCAAGGGCAAGCTGAAGGAACTGGCCGGGCGTCTCGTGGCGCGGGCGGGTCTGCGCGAGGATGGGGCCTCGCACGATGCCAAGGTGTTCGTCGACACCGCGCCCCTGATGGAAAAGCCGCTGGCGCAGGCGGCCGGGCTCGGCTGGCAGGGCAAGCACACCAATCTCGTCAGCCGTGCCTTCGGCTCCTGGCTGTTTCTGGGCTCGGTGGTGACGACGATCGGCTTCCGGCCGGACGAGGGGGCCCAAGACCTGTGCGGCTCCTGCCGCGCCTGCCAGGACATCTGCCCGACCGGCGCTTTCCCGGCCCCCTATCAGATCGACGCGCGGCGCTGCATCTCGTATCTGACGATCGAAACCAAGGCGCCGATCCCGCGCGCCCTTCGCGCCAGGATGGGCAACCGGATCTACGGCTGCGACGATTGCCTCGCCGTCTGCCCCTGGAACAAGTTCGCCTCGCAGGCGCGCGAAGCCAAGCTGCAGGCACGCGACGAGCTTCGCGCACCCCGGCTCATGGATCTCCTCGGCCTCGACGATGCGGCGTTCCGCGCGCTGTTTTCCGGCTCGCCGGTCAAGCGGATCGGGCGCGACAAGTTCGTGTCCAACTGCCTGATCGCGGCGGGAAACTCGGGTGACGGTGCGTTCCTCGGCCGGGTGCGGGATCTCGCCCGAGACCGGGCGCCGATCGTTCGCGCCATGGCGGTCTGGGCGTGGGGACGGCTCGATCGGCCGGGCGCGCTGGGGCAGCGCTCATCGGCGCTGGCGGGCGAAGGGGACGAGACGGTGCAGGGGGAATGGACCGCCTTGACGGAAGGACATCGGACATGACGAAGCCAGCGCAACCGGACGCACCGGACGGGGAGGAGGCGCCGCGCTTCTTCATCTTCGGTTGCGGCTATTCCGGCAGTGCCTTTGCGAACACGTTCGACCCCGCCTCGATCGCGGGCGTCACCACCCGTTCGCCGGAGAAGGCTGCGCGCTTTCGCGATGACGGACTGCCGG
This sequence comes from Aureimonas sp. ME7, assembly GCF_903970965.1. Taxonomy (GTDB): domain Bacteria; phylum Pseudomonadota; class Alphaproteobacteria; order Rhizobiales; family Rhizobiaceae; genus Aureimonas. The sequence goes on from NZ_CAJCKW010000031.1 coordinate 7,719, forward strand.
CTTTCCTTTTCGACGGAGACGCGCCGGGGGAGGGGATCGACGAGGCGCTGGCCGACGTCACCCATCTCGTCCTTTCGGTTGCGCCTGGCCCTTCCGGCGATCCGGTTTGGCATCATCATGGGGGGGCGATCGCGCGGGGCATGCCGCGTCTGCGATGGATCGGCTACCTGTCGACCGTCGGTGTCTATGGCGATCATGGCGGCGCTTGGGTGGACGAGGCGAGCCCGACCCGGCCCGTATCGGCACGCTCGCGCGAGCGTTTGGAGGCGGAGGAAGCCTGGACCAAGCTGGCGCAGGAGCGCGAAACGCCGCTCGCGATCCTGCGCCTGTCCGGCATCTATGGGCCGGGGCGCAACGCGTTCGAGAACCTGCGCTCGGGCCGCGCACGCCGCCTGGTGAAACCCGGTCAGGTGTTCAATCGCATTCATGTCGACGACATCGCCGGCGCCCTCGGCTTCCTGTCGGGCCGCTGCGAGGGTGGCATCTTTAACGTGACCGACGACGAGCCCGCCCCGCCACAGGACGTCGTCGCCTACGCTGCCCGAATCGGTGGGTTTTCCCTCCCGCCCGAGGTGGATTTCGAAACCGCCGATCTCAGCCCGATGGCGCGTTCGTTCTACGGGGAGAACAAAAGGGTCGCCAATTCGAAGCTGAAAGCCCTCGGTTACGGAATGTTTTTCCGCAATTTTCGTGAAGGCTTGGACGCGCTGAATGCCCCATGACATAGCGCCTTCATCACGGCGATGATACGCTCGAAAATATTCGGTTACCTTTCGTGATGGAACCGCCACGTTTTGGCCGCTTGCCGCCCGCACCCCTCGCCCATCGAACGGCGGGGGCTGCGAGGGGAATTCGTTAACGAGTTCAAAGATCTCGGTCCCTGTCCGTATGAAACGGTAGAAGGACCGATCGATTGACGCCTAGGATTCTTGCTGTAGCTGCCCTTGCCGGCACCATGTTCTCCACCCTCGCGCCGGCCGAGGCTGCGGGCAACAAGACCACCTGTGGCGGTGCGTCCTGGTATGCCCTGACCTCGCGCACCGCATCTGGCGAGCGCATGAACCCGATGGCGATGACGGCCGCTCACAAGACGCTGCCGCTCGGCTCGAAGGTCAAGGTGACCAACCTTAGGAATCAGCGCTCGGTGGTGGTGCGCATCAACGATCGCGGCCCCTTCATCAAGGGGCGCATGATCGACCTGTCCAAGGGCGCCGCCCAGAAGCTCGGCTTCGTCCAGTCCGGCCATACGAGGGTGCAGATCGAGCCGGCCGACGGTTCGAGCACGCAGGATTGCGCCTGAGGGGGAGCGGCCGTTCGAGGAGCGAGGCCGGCATAGGCCCGCCCCTCCGCGACCGGCCTTGCCTCGCCGCTCCTGATCCTATAGTCAGAAGGTCGGATCCTGCCGACCACGACATCGATCCACCCGCTCTCACGAGCAGGCACCCGTAGCTCAGCTGGATAGAGTGCTGCCCTCCGAAGGCAGAGGTCACAGGTTCGAATCCTGTCGGGTGCGCCATACATATCAAGGACTTAGGGACTTTCGAGTACAGGCCGAGCGACGGCCAACTCACGAGTAACTCACAAGCAAATTGCGTTTCGTTCCCGGACGGATGTTGTGTCGAGGGTCCGTGCCAATCCTGGGCTATGAGGGTCGAGACAGGGTATCGCACCATCTCGATCCGCAAGCCTCGCTCAACGAGATCAAGGACGGTGTTCGATCGCCGTCTACGCCAATATTCGCGGGCAATCTGAAATCTAAAAAGCCTCTTCAACTGGCCTGCCCCCATCAGGTGGCCCGGTTGAACTCTAATGCATGGTTGGCTTGTCGGCGACGTCTGAGGTGGCCGGCGAAGCGGGTTGGGGTGGCGCAGCCGGCCACGGCACGGCGGCTGGAGCGG
>NZ_CAJCKW010000032.1:2500-5000 GCF_903970965.1 Aureimonas sp. ME7
TTCCTCGCTGGAAGGGTTCATCGCCCGACCAGGCAAAACGAGGGCTTCGATTGGATGGGTGTGCCTGACCGCCGCCCTTGGGGTTCGTCTCTGGAAGCTGGTCTTTCGCCGGTTCCATGCCTTTGGGTGTGGGACTGGCAGGACCCTTTCGCAGGACGCCGATCACCCGTTGCACGCGGGCTCGGTGTTGAGGGGGTCCAAAAGAGAATGAACGCATATGATCATCTCTCTCTTTGTCGGAAGCAAAGCCGGCCTCGATGTTCGGGACGCCCCGGACCCTTTGGGTCCGCAAGGCCGAACGGCCGTCGCGGCTTGTGCCGCGCGCCCCGCGCAGGCGGATGGCAACAGCCATCCGACGTGAGCGGTCTGACAAACCGATGATCATGGGCGATGAGAACGATCAAGTGTCTTAAGGGCATCTGGTGAATGCCTTGGCATGCACAGGCGATGAAGGACGTGATACGCTGCGATAAGCCATGGGGAGCTGCGAATGAGCTTTGATCCGTGGATTTCCGAATGGGGCAACCCACCTCCGAGCCTTGGTCAGATCGGAACGACGCTGGTACGGAAACGTACGGGCGGCGTTGCGGTGACCAAGGTTCAATAGCGAGGTATCTACACCTGAATACATAGGGTGTTAGAAGCGAACTCGGGGAACTGAAACATCTAAGTACCCGAAGGAAAGGACATCAACCGAGACTCCGTTAGTAGTGGCGAGCGAACGCGGACCAGGCCAGTGACCATCGAAGGAAGAAGCCGAACACGTTGGAAAGCGTGACAAGAGTGGGTGACAGTCCCGTAGGCGCAATGTTCTCGATGGTCCATGAGTAGGGCGGGACACGTGAAATCCTGTCTGAACTGGGGGGGACCACCCTCCAAGCCTAAGTACTCGTGCATGACCGATAGTGAACCAGTACCGTGAGGGAAAGGTGAAAAGCACCCCGACAAGGGGAGTGAAAGAGAACCTGAAACCGGATGCCTACAAACAGTAGGAGCCCAAGGTTTGTCCTGGGTGACTGCGTACCTTTTGTATAATGGGTCAGCGACTTAGTCTGGCGAGCGAGCTTAAGCCGATAGGTGGAGGCGCAGCGAAAGCGAGTCTGAACGGGGCGTTCAGTTCGTCGGATTAGACCCGAAACCGAGTGATCTAGCCATGAGCAGGTTGAAGGTGCGGTAACACGCACTGGAGGACCGAACCCGCATCTGTTGCAATAGATTGGGATGACTTGTGGCTAGGGGTGAAAGGCCAATCAAACTCGGAAATAGCTGGTTCTCCGCGAAATCTATTTAGGTAGAGCGTCGGATGTATTCCTCAGGGGGTAGAGCACTGAATGGGCTAGGGGGACTCACCGTCTTACCAAACCCAATCAAACTCCGAATACCTGAGAGAACTGTCCGGCAGACACACGGCGGGTGCTAACGTCCGTCGTGAAGAGGGAAACAACCCTGACCGACAGCTAAGGTCCCCAAGTTATGGCTAAGTGGGAAAGGATGTGAGAATCCCAAAACAACCAGGATGTTGGCTTAGAAGCAGCCATCATTTAAAGAAAGCGTAACAGCTCACTGGTCTAGATTTAAGGGTTCTTGCGCCGAAAATGTAACGGGGCTCAAGCCATACACCGAAGCTTCGGGTTGTGCATTCTTCGGATTGCGCAGCGGTAGCGGAGCGTTCCCTAGGCCGTTGAAGGAGGACCCGTGAGGGCCTCTGGAGGTATGGGAAGTGCGAATGCTGACATGAGTAACGATAAAGGGTGTGAGAGACACCCTCGCCGAAAGTCCAAGGGTTCCTGCTTAAAGTTAATCTGAGCAGGGTGAGCCGGCCCCTAAGGCGAGGCCGAAAGGCGTAGTCGATGGGAACCACGTTAATAATCGTGGGCCTGGTGGTGAGTGACGGATCCCGTGTATCGTAACCCCTTATCGGATTGGGTTTGCGGTGAAGGGGTCCCAGGAAATAGCCCCACCGTATAGACCGTACCCGAAACCGACACAGGTGGACTGGTAGAGCATACCAAGGCGCTTGAGAGAACTGCGTTGAAGGAACTCGGCAAATTGCACGCGTAACTTCGGAAGAAGCGTGACCTCCACGGGCGCAAGCTTGTGGTGGTGGCACAGACCAGGGGGTAGCGACTGTTTATCAAAAACACAGGGCTCTGCGAAGTCGCAAGACGACGTATAGGGTCTGACGCCTGCCCGGTGCTGGAAGGTTAAGAGGAGGGGTGCAAGCTCTGAATCGAAGCCCCAGTAAACGGCGGCCGTAACTATAACGGTCCTAAGGTAGCGAAATTCCTTGTCGGGTAAGTTCCGACCTGCACGAATGGCGTAACGACTTCCCCGCTGTCTCCAACGCAGACTCAGTGAAATTGAATTCCCCGTGAAGATGCGGGGTTCCTGCGGTCAGACGGAAAGACCCCGTGCACCTTTACTATAGCTTTACACTGGCATTCGTGTCGGCATGTGTAGGATAGGTGGTAGGCTTTGAAGCGTGGGCGCCAGCTCGCGT
>NZ_CAJCKW010000033.1 GCF_903970965.1 Aureimonas sp. ME7
CACGTCCACCTGCCGAAGTTTGGCGACGATCTCTTCCGGCTTGTGCTTCTTCTGTCCCATTCTCGTGTCCTCCATCAGCTCGAAAGCCTACTTCAGGGAGGACCACTTTTCAGGGGGCAGACCAGGAGGACTTCCAGCCGGCGTTGAAGGCGGCGCTCGCGTCGGGCCGCACCACAGTGCTCGACGTCATCACCGACGAGCTGGCCTATCCGCCGATCACCAGCTTCAAGGACCACGAGAACCTCACCTACTGAGCTGGCCGGAAGGGCATTGCCATGAAGAAGCTGATCAACGCGCCGACGGCCTATGTCGAGGAGATGCTCGAAGGCTTGGTGCTGGCGAATCCGACGATGACGCGCGACGGCGCGTCGGGGCGCGTGATCCGCCGCACTAGCCCGAAGCCCGAGGGCAAGGTCGGGATCGCCTCGGGCGGCGGTTCGGGCCATCTGCCGCTGTTCACGGGTTATGTCGGGACCGGGCTTCTCGACACGTGCTCGATCGGCAACGTCTTCGAGGGTCCGAACGTCGGGAGTTGCCAGGAGGCGATCGCGCTCGCCGATCGCGGCGCAGGCGTGCTTTGCCTGTACGGCAACTACGGCGGCGACCGGATGAACTTCGACATGGCCGGCGAGATGGCCGAGCTCGACGGCATCGCGACGCGCACCGTGCTCGGCACCGACGACATCGCCAGCGCCGGGCCGGAGGAGGTGAAGAAGCGGCGCGGCGTTGCGGGCATCGTCTACGCCTACAAGATCGCCGGAGCGGCGGCGGAAGCCGGTCGGGATCTCGCCGAGGTCGCCCGCATCGCCCAGAAGGCGGTGGACGCGACCCGCACGATCGGCGTCGCCCTTTCGCCCTGCCGGGTGCCGACGGCGGCCGCGCCCAACTTCGCTATCGGCGAGAACGAGATCGAGATGGGCATGGGCATCCACGGCGAGCCGGGGATCTGGCGCGCCGGAATGCGCCCCGCCGACGCCATCGCCGACGAGATGCTGGAGCGTCTCTCGGCCGACCGTCTGATGCCCGACGGGAGCCGCGTCTCGTTGATTGTCAACGGCCTCGGGGCGACGCCTCTGGAGGAGTTGTTCGTTCTCTACCGACGCTTCGCCGGGCGTCTGGCCGAAGCCGGGGTGACGATCGTCCAGCCGCTGGTCGGCAACTACGTCACCTCGATGGAGATGGCCGGGGCCTCGGTGAGCGTCATCCTTGTCGACGAGGAACTGGAGGCGCTGCTCGCCGCCCCGGCCGCATGCCCGTTCTGGAGGGTGGGATGAGCGGCTTCACTGCACGGGACGTTGCGGCCCTCGTCGCGGCCTCGCACGGCCGCATGGCGACGTTGGAGCAGGAGCTGAACGCCGCCGACGCGGTGCTCGGCGACGGCGACACCGGCTCGATGCTAGCGCGGGTCATCGCGCGCATGGCCGAGGTGCCGGTCGAGGGCGATGCCGATCTGGGCGCGAGCTTCGCGGCGCTTGCCAAGGCGACGCTCTCGGCCACCGGCTCCAGCCTCGGCACGCTGATTGCCACCGCGTTGATGAGCCTTGCCAAGGCTACGAAAGACCGGCGCGAGGCGAACTGGAGCGAGTTGCCCGAGCTGCTGCGAGGGGCCCGCGACGCCATGCTGGCGCGAGGCGGGGCAAGCCTCGGCGACAAGACGGTGCTGGACGGGCTTGATGCCGTCGCGTTCGCGCTCGAAGGGGTCGCGACCCCGGCGGCCGCGAGCGAGGCCGCCGGCTGGGGCGCAGCCCGGGCCGTTTCCGACTTCAAGCCGCGTCCCTGCCGCATTGGCCGCGCCCGCATGTTTCCCGAGAAGAGCGTCGGCAGCGACGACCCCGGCATGCTGGCGCTTGCAAAGCTGGTGCAAGCGTCGAACAACTAGTTCCACCTCGGGCGGCATGTTGCCGCCCTCTAGACGCGGGGACGACGTCGCCGCCTCGTCATGCGCAAGGATGCTGACAATGTCCGCCCTCGACCGACCGGCCCGTTCGTCCGCCTCCCTGTCCGACGCTTCGCTTCTCGAGTCGCGCGCCTCTATTGCCGGCGAGTGGACCGGCGCGTCGAACAGGAGCTTTACCGTCACCGATCCGTTCGATGGTTCGGTGATCGCGACGCTGCCCGACCTAGGCGTCGAGGACACGCGCCGGGCGATTGAGGCGGCGGCTGCGGTCCAGCGCGACTGGGCTAGGGTTCCGGCCAAGGAGCGGGCCGCGATCCTCAAGCGCTGGTTCGATCTGATCGTTGGGAACGCCGACGACCTCGCCGCGATCCTGACCGCCGAGCAGGGCAAGCCGCTCGCCGAAGCCAAGGGCGAGATCGTTTCCAACGCGGCCTATCTCGAATGGTTCGCGGAGGAAGCCAAGCGCATCGACGGGGAGATCATTCCCGGCCCCAATGCGTCCCAGCGCATCTTGGTGCTGAAGCAGCCGGTGGGCGTGTGCGCGGCGATCACGCCCTGGAACTTCCCGAACGGCATGATCACCCGCAAGGTCGGCCCGGCGCTGGCCGCCGGCTGCACGATGGTCCTCAAGCCTGCCGCCCAGACGCCGCTGTCGGCGCTGGCGCTGGCCGTTCTAGCCGAGCGGGCCGGGGTGCCGAAGGGGGCCTTCTCGGTGGTCACCACCACCGACGCCAAGGCGTTCGGTATGGAGGTGACCAAGAACCCGACGGTGGCCAAGATCTCGTTCACCGGCTCCACCAACGTCGGCCGCTGGCTGATGCGCGAGGGGGCCGATCAGATCAAGAAGCTGAGCCTGGAGCTCGGCGGCAACGCCCCATTCATCGTGTTCAACGACGCCGATCTCGATGCGGCCGCCGACGGGGCTCTCCTGTCGAAGTTCCGCAATGCGGGGCAGACCTGCGTCTGCGCCAACCGGCTCTACGTCCAGGCGAGCGTGGCGGAGGCCTTCACGCAGAAGCTGCTCGACCGGGTCGCCACCTTGAGGCTCGGTCGCGGCTCGGAACCCGGCGTCACCATGGGGCCGCTGATCGACGGCAAAGCCGTGGCGAAGATGGAAGAGCACCTAGCCGACGCCCTGCAGAAGGGCGCTACCGTCTTGACCGGCGGTCGGCGCTCATGCCTTGCGCCCACCCTGTTCGAGCCTACCGTCGTCACCGGCGTGACGCAGGACATGATCGTGACGAGAGAGGAAACCTTCGCCCCGCTCGCCCCGATCATCGCCTTCACCGACGAGGCCGATGTGATCGCAAAGGCCAACGCCTCCGAGTTCGGCCTGGCCGCCTATCTCTACGCCCGCGACATGAAGCGCATCTTCACGGTCGCCGAGGCGCTGGAAGCGGGCATGGTGGGCGTCAACACCGGGGCGCTGGCCAACGAGATGGCCCCCTTCGGCGGCGTCAAACAGTCCGGGCTCGGCCGCGAGGGCTCCCGCCACGGCATCGAAGGATACCTCGAACTCAAATACGTCGCGCTCGGCGGACTGTGATCGGCGAGTTGTTAGTTCCCAGGCCCTGTTGACAGCGTAGTTTCTTGGACGGGCTGAGGTCTGATTCAAGGCTGTCTTTGGGAGGCAGCGTTGGCGCGAGGCGACCTGACGGATGAAGAATGGGCGGTGATCGGCGCGCTTTTGCCAAGCGAGCGGGGTCGCAAAGCTCGCCCGTTCCAGGACAACCGGCAGTTCCTGGACGGCATGCTGTTTGTGTTGCGGGTCGGCTGCCCATGGCGCGACATGCATGAGCGCTACGGCAAGTGGAACTCGGTCTACGTCCGGTTTCACCCCTGGGCCGAACAGGGCATCTGGGACGCCATGCTGGAGACGCGGGTGGAATTGGGGCTGACCGACGACTGGCATCACATGATCGACTCCACCACCGTGCGCGGCCATTCTCAGGCGGCGGGCGCTAAAGGGGGACCTATACGCAGGGCTTTGGTCGAAGCCGCGGCGGCTTTACGACGAAGGTCCACGCCCGAGCACACGGTCAGGGGCGCCCTCTTGGCTTCGTGCTGACGGGCGGCGAGGTATCCGACTACAAAGCCGTTCCCGCCCTTCTGGCCATGCCGGTCGGCAAGCCGCGTCTCATGCTGGCCGACAAGGGTTACGACGGGGACGAGGTACGCCAGTCGTTGCTGATGAGGAGCATCATGCTGGTGATCCCGCCCAAGGCCAACCGCCGGACGCCAGCGGCATGCGATCTCCACCAGTACCGAGATCGCAACCGCATCGAGCGCATGTTCAACCGCCTGAGGCAGGCCCGTCGCATCGCTACCCGCTACGACAAGACCGCCAGTTCCTTCCTCGCCTTCCTGGCGCTGGCCGCCTCACGCATCTGGGTGAGGGACTATGTCAACAGAACGTAGGTCCGCGCATGGTGACGTAAGCGGGCCGCTTCTACAATCCGTCAGGCCGCTTCCGAAAGCCGCAATCTACTGCGCCGACCCGTCAGCGTTCCGCTCGGTCTTTGTCTACCGCGACAACGTGGTCTTCGCCTTCGTGGAAGGCATGGAAGGTGTAAGCATGCGAACGCCGCAAGAGAGGATTGCTGACGCGATGGCCCGTGGCGCCATTGATTGCGGCGAACTCGGCGACGGTTGGCTGCTCTTCCCGCTCTTCGTGAACGATGACCGCTTCTCGGCCGAGCTGCCCGTCCTGGTGCGCGCCGCCTACGATGCTGCGACGTGAGCGGAGAGGGGACATCGATGCTGCTCCAGTTCACCGACAGGATTGATCCTGCGGAGGCTCTTCGCGCGCCTGGGCGGATCGGCGGCATTCCATGGCTGCCGTCCGGCTTCGAAGTCCCGCGCTCGGTTCTGGCGGGCGAGCCGATGGCATTCCTGTTTCAGATCACATTCCCGGCCGATCACCTGCTCTGCCATCACACAATGGCGATGTTTATGACGCTCGACGGCGTCAGCGAGAACCTCGTCGTTCCGCCCTTCTCGTGCGGCGAGCTATCGCGCGGTCCGGTGAAGCCGACGCAACTGGTCGAGCAACAGGTTCTCCATGGCGCCTACCTATTCGGGAAGAACGATCTGCAGCCGCGTTCCGACCTCCTGTCGCCGGTGGAGCCGCATTGCCTGGTTACCTGCGAGTATCCCGGCGATGGCTTGATCTTCGGACGGATGGGACCGGACCCCGAATGGCTTCAACACGACGAAACGCCCGGTGCGCTGAACGATCGTGTCTCGAGCGTGTTCGCCTTTTCAATCGAGGAAAACCTTGGTCTGCCGCGCAGCGCCGGGGGACCGTGCCAAATCGAGCTCGATTTCTTCGCTCCCGACGAGTGGCGGGCACGAACCGATGGCTACGAGCTTTTCGTCGGCAACGCAGTCTACTTTTTCTCATGCTCCGCCCTCGTCATCCTCGTCGTGTTCATGGGGGTGATGCTGGCGAACTGGTTCTAAGTATGACCTGCCCCCATTGCCGGGTCCGGTTTGAATGTTGGTGGATCGTCGGCTTGACCTGCCACCCGTTCCTGGACTGTTTGGCCGGCCGTCATCGAGCTTCGACCGGCGGCGGCGGGCCATGTGCCGCTGACCGGTTCACCAGCGATATCGGCGGTTTGTTGCCGATG
>NZ_CAJCKW010000034.1 GCF_903970965.1 Aureimonas sp. ME7
CACCTGCCGCCGCGCTATGGCCGGCTGCGCCACCCCAACCCGCTTCGCCGGCCACCTCAACCGTGGTCGCCAAACCTACCATGCATTAGATTTGAACCGGACCACCTGATAGGGGCAGGCCAGGTAGGCCAACGCAAGCACCACAGTGGTCACAACGACATCGAGTGGGATGAGCCAGGGCAGGGGATTGGTCCACTTGTCCATGTTGGTCGTGCGCCCGTGGTAGGGAGGCCCGGAGCCGTAGGCTTCGATCAGGGTGGCGGCGTTCAGCCAGACAGCGATGGCCAAAAGTGCGAAGGCCAAGGTCGTTCGGGCGATCCGTGCGGCGGCCGTTGAACGCCTCATCCCGCGATGACGTCCACGAAGTGGCCGTGCACCCAGCCCGAGCGGCAGGGACCGCGATACGGCGTGCGCACCGTTTGCGGCGAGGATACTCCGCAATCGGTCTGCGTCCCCGGTGCGGGGTAGACGACGCCGAGCCAGGGGCCGCGTTCGTCGCAGATGGCAACGAGTGCACCGGCACCGAGTCGATCGCGTTCCTGGTGCCCCGAGTTGGGCCCGTCTCGGACCGACAGGAAGTTGTCGCCAGTCGGGTCGAGCCCGACGATCCGCCCGAAGCTCCTGCAGGCGTCGAACTCGGCGTCGCCGCCGATCTCGACGCGCACCGAGCTCTGCGCGCTCGCGTTCGGCGAGGGCAACCAAGCCAATAGCGTCGCGACGCAGAGAAGTGGAACCGTGAGTTTCAACTGAGACCCTCGTCGCTGGGCGTCAGGCCTGTCAGAGCCCGCAGCCGCCAGATGCGCTCGCCCCACCATCGCTCGATGCGGTTCGCCGCCGGATCGAGCGGCAGGTCGAAGACCATGGGTCGCGAAACCCTTCGCCGCGTCCAATACGTGTCCCCGCCCATCAGTCCGTAGAGTTGCAGCATGGCCAGCGAGGACACGCCCCGGATTGCACCGTGATCGTCGCGCAGGACGATCCAGCCGAGCGCGTCGGATCCCCCGCCCGGCATGGCGAAGAGGCGGGGGCGGCCGCAGATTGTCACGCTCCAAGCCCCATCGGGCCGCGTTTCCGTCAGATAGGGCTCGCGGCAGGCCAGCCGTCCCTCCGGCGCCAGGATCACGGCAAGGGGCGCGCCGACCGCCAGGGCGAGGCCGAGCCCCCAGATCCACCTGTCACGACGCGTCACGGACGCGCCGCCGCGCTTAGTACCACGTCGGCCTCCCGGAGCCATCCGGTCACGGGTCGGTCCGTGGCTTCGAGATACTCGACATGGATCCAGCCGGGACGCTGCGCCAGCACCGCGACCGGATCGAACCGGACGAGATAGGGGCGGCTGCGCCCCGGGGCGTTGGTGGGGGAGGGGTGGAGGATCGCTCGCTCGGCAGCCACGAGCCCCGCCCCGATCCAGTCCTCGCGCCGCTCGTCCAGGAGAAGGTCGTAGGGCGCGCCCTTCATGTCGCCGGTGGTCATCAGGCAGCCGCCATGGTTCTCGGCGAGCCGCAGGCTCGGCTCCGCCCCCAGGTGAAGCTCGCCGCCGATGCGCTCGGCCTTGCCCGGAAACCAGGTGACGACATCCGCCCTGTCGCCTTCCACGTGACCCACAAGCAGGAACAGGCAGTCGAACTGCGGCGCCTCCGGCGTGCCGTTGCCGATCTGGCGCTCGGCGAAGACGCCGTGAACCGATCCGTCGTCCCCCACGACCAGCGCGAGCGGGCCGTAGCTTCCCGACATCGGCTGCGAGGCGTTGGCGGGGACCGCGAGCGCTAGACAAAGCACGCCAAGGCTCGGGAGAGAAAGCCGAAGGGTCATGTCGTTCCCAATCCGATCCGTCGATGGTCGCGATCCTCGATCCGGCCCTTCCGGACCGTGGACGCCGACCTCCCCCGTTTTAACAGGAGAACGGCTGGTTGAGGTTGAAGATCATCATCGAGAAGTTCTGCTGGAGAATGCTGAACTCTTGCTGGAGAACGAAGGACGGCGTACCGGACTCCGTCTCGAACCGACCCGCCTCGGCACTCTGGACCGCCTTGCGCCCATTCGCGATCACCAGATTGGCGCTGCTCTGGATGGCCGGGCATCCTTCCGGCTTCTCGGCCCGGACCGCACGATCCCAGTTCTCGACCATCCCCGCCATCTCGTCGAGGTTCTTGGCGAATGCCTGACGCGTGGCGACGTCGGCCGGTTCGGTAAATACGGTCAGGACCTCCTTCATTGCCGCTTTGCCGCGCATCACCATCCCGGCGCGGTAGCGCTCCACACTACCCTCCGGCGCCCGGTCGTAGGCTTCTTGCGTCAGCCGCGCGTCCCGCGTGTCGATCCGGTGGAAGAAGACCGTTTCCGCATTCACGACCTTGCGGAGTGCTGCGACGAACACCGCGTCCTCCGTTCGCGCCTTCGCGCCCTTGTCCGTCAGGAAGCCCTTGGACTGGGCGTAATTGGCCAGCCCGTTGTTCACCCGCTCGAAGGCCGCGATGGCGCTCGCATAGTCGCGGGCTGCCGGGTCGAGTTCCGGAATCGAACCTTCCAACGCGCCCGCGGTCTCCAGACGGGTGCGGATCTTGGTGACCTGCTGAACCGGAACGACCTCGTAGGTCTCTAACGGGCGATCGGCGGACAGTCTTGGAGAGACCGTGTCCTGATAGGTTGCCAGAGCCTTCTCGAACAGGCCTGAACTCTCGTTGGCGGCGATGATGTAGGCGTTGGACTTGGCGATTTCCGTTTGGTCGGCCGACGACGAGCCGTGCGCCGCAGTCCCTGGCGTCGCGCTGTTCTTATTCTCGCCGTTGCAGCCGGCAAGGCAAGCCACCGCTAATAGCGCAAACCCGGTCACCCGTACTCGATCGCGATGTCGCATATCCCCTCCTTGCCGCTGGCAACGCGCAGCTATCTGTCCGTTCCCGAGCGAAAGGACTGCAACCTCAGCGTCAACGGTCTCCTTCCGTGAGCGGACCTTGATGGTCAAGCGCCTATCGGGCGACGTCTTAGGTGAGATCGACGATGCGAACGTGCGCGCGATCGAGCATGCGACGATCGCTTCGATGACGACGATCAATCATCGCGACCGGACGGAGCAAGCTCGTCGACCCTGTCGGGGCACTGCGACTGACATACCTAATTCATGAGCGTTTCGAAGCCGAAAGGGCATCTTGCATGAAGTCGCTGTTCACGGTGGACATGATCTGGAAGATCGGCCTCGCTCTTATTGGATGCATCGCTGTCGGCGTCATCATGGAAGCCGTCACGGGTGGAGCCATCGGTTGGATGCTGAGCGGTGCCGTCCTCGCCGCGACCTGCTATCCCCTGTTCAAGACGCTGTTCGAGCGGCGCGGCATGAAGTTCGGCAGGTAGGCGCCGATGGTTGGTCCGGCTGGTCGGGCGTACCCCACGGATCGCAGGGCTGCCTCCGTCGCGAAGAAGCCGTCCAGCGCCGCAACCGCGACGAACAGCGCTCCGCCGGGCAGACAAGGTCGCCAAAACGGTGGCAGACATCGGTCACGGTGTCATGGGTACAAGATGACGAGAAGGCAGGCGGTCATGAAGGCCGCCCAGATCATCCATCGCGTGTTGGTCGTGAGCGGTCGGCTTCCTACCACGACCCACAACCTCTCGGTCGTGGCGCCGGCCGCGATCGTGAATGAACCGAAGATGCGCAAGACGCACGCCTTGGCGCGGTCAGGTCGCAAGGGATCAATCAGTGACAGGGGCACGTCTCTTCAAACGGTCGCCGAGGCCGAGAAGGGGGTCACCACTGATCAGTCTGCCGGCAGACGATAGCGATCGATGGTGATCGTCTTTCCGTCGGTCGTCACCTCGAGCACTTGGTTGACCAGGTCGCTGCCAAGCTCATCGAGCGCAACGGTGAACAGTTCTTCCTGCAGGGCAAGATCCATTCCGGGTGGCCCGTTCAGGCAGACAAGCCCGGCATGGATCGATTGGGCAGCGTGAAGTCCTGGCTCTCCCGGTGCGTCGGTGGGGTCACGGAAGTCGTAGGAGTTCTTCGTCACAAGCGTCCAGTCCTCGTCGGCCACACGCTTGATCAAGTCCCAGTCCTTCATGCCGGCGAGGCCGAGCCAGACCAAATGCGAGGATTCGCCATACCCTCTATCTCGGGCCATCGTCGTCAGTCTGAGACTCAGGCACTCATCGACGAGCAACTTCATCCGGCCGTCTTGCGCCGTACGACCTTGCGTTCCAGCCGCTCAGTGCCGGCCGGCAACACGGTTCCGCGCTGCCGTCCGCGCGCTGGGTGAGCCGCCGCATACACGATGGCGAGGTTGATCTGCTGCTCCGACAGCGATGGATAGGCCTCGTGGATGTCGTCGATGGTCGCGCCGCCGTTCGCCGATGCGGCGACGTCGCGCACCGGTACGCGCGTTCCGTGCAGGACCTCGGTTCCGTTCATCACGTCCGGATCGCGCGACACGGCGGCCTCGGCTTGGCGCAGTTGCACGTAAGAGGTGCCCGCACGCTTGATGATGGGCGCAAGGTCTACGGTCCAGCAACGGTCGCTCAGCGTCCAGTTTTCGCGCGTCAGCGCCTCGTAACGGCTGAACTCGACGTGGCGGAGCCGGTCCTTGAAACTGGCGATGATCCGCTTCCGGAGCGCCGTCGAGAAATCCTCGGCCGTCTTGTGGTAAAAGGCGACCATCACGCAGGCGCCGGGCGTCAACCGGCGACCGCCGTCGACCTCGAAGAAGCCCTTGGGCAGCACGCGATCATCGATCGCTCGATCGACCGCCTTCACGGCGATCCCCGAAACGAAAGCTGCCTCCTGGGAGCGCAGCAGTTCAGCCCGTTCACCCATGATCGCCTCGATATTCTTCCTGATTTCGGGAAGATATACCGGCTATTCCCGCTTTCCAAAGGATCGAGGCGCTTGACGATCGCCCGACAAACGCCCGTCGCCGTACCGTGGCCGATGACGTGACCCCCGTTTTTCATCCAGCGGGAGCGAGAGTCCTGTCGTCGGCTTGACCTGCCACCCGTTCCTGGACTGTTTGGCCGGCCGTCATCGAGCTTCGACCGGCGGCGGCGGGCCATGTGCCGCTGACCGGTTCACCAGCGATATCGGCGGTTTGTTGCCGATG
>NZ_CAJCKW010000035.1 GCF_903970965.1 Aureimonas sp. ME7
GCCGTCGATGCAGAAGTGGCCGGGTTGCAGGCGCTATGTCGAGGCCTTTGGGGGCCTGCCAATTACGCCCGAGCAATTCGAGTTCCTGATGGGGTTCCCGATCGGGTGGACCGAACTGTAGCGCTGGGGAATGCCGTCCTGCCTGTTATTCCCCAGACGCTCGGACAAGCCATACTCGCAGTGCGAGCGGCAGCCGGTCAGAAAGAGGCGGCGTGATGGGGGAGTTCTACGCGCGAGTGGTGCTCTACGATCTGAACTGCGATCATCCCGAACATGATCGGGTGGCGTGGGCGCAATTGCGTTGCAGCGACCCGAACGGCAGCGAATGGCGGACTGATGACCATCGTACGGTTGCCAGCGCTCGCGCCGAGGCTCGGCGTGGTGGCTGGCGGATCAAGCCTGATGGAACGGCTATCTGCCCAGACTGTGCCGAGAGGCCCGCAGCATGACCGCGCCCCGTCCCACCCCCTCCGCCCTCGTCTCGTCTCTGTTCGTCGGAGGCGGGGAATGAGCGGCGAGCACACCCCAGGCCCGTGGGAGATTGAAGGCACGGGCTGCATCCTGCGCACGAAGACCGGCGTCAACGATCGCGGCGGGATGACAGGCGGCGTCGGCATAGCGCAGTTCTTCGGGCTGCATAAGCCGGACGAGGCGGATGCCCGCCTGATCGCTGCGGCGCCGGACCTTCTGGAAGCGCTGAGGGAGTTGCGTGGCTGGATGCCGCCCGCGGGTGACGATCGCATTGATGCGTCGCTCAGAAAAGCGGACGCCGCCATTGCAAAGGCCGAAGGTCGCATCCTCTCCCCCGAGGCTCCCGCCTCCAGCAAGGAAGAAGGTGAATGAGCGAGTGGATCTCCTACGATGGCCTTGGCAACCCTCTAACCCGAACGACTGTGGAAGTTCGGATGCGAAACGGCTCGACGGAAACGGGATCGCCTGACGAATTCGACTGGACCACAAGCTATGACGAACCGGAGACTGACATCGTAGCCTATCGCGTCGTTGCTTCCGCCTAACCCCTTGCCCTCCCCGTTCCCCATGTGCCGGAGCGGTTAGGTCCATCGCTTCTTCAGCCAAGGCGGTGGCTTCCATTGTGCTAGAGCCTCCCTGTTGATCTCATCGATCATCGTAAAGCGGACCCATGTCGAAACGGTCCGGCACCACGAGCAGCGCCAGATGACATCCTCGACGTCGAGGCATGGGTCGATGTAGCCGCGGAAATCTGAGCACCGGTAGATGACCCGCTTGGCGCAGTGCTTGCACTCGACGGTAATCCCGAGGTTGCGCCGGAGCCCTTCCGAGAAATCGCGTATCCGCTGGACCATCTCATCGACCGGCGTCGAGCTTGTCCCGAGCGGCCTGCAAACTCCCGATCGGCACTCCGCTGGCCTGACCGAACGATACGACATCGTTCTCATTCGCCAGCAGGAAGTCGAGAACTCCTACGAAGAAGCCCGGGGCCGCAGCGGCCTCGCGGATCCCATCAGCTTCGATCCCGGTGAGATCTAAGAACCGCTTCATAAGGTCTGGATCCGACGCGATGAACCCCAAGGCGTCGATCGCGATCTGGTCGGCGTCGACCATGGGAGGTTTGGAGAAGCGGCGGTCGAGCATCTTGGCACCCTGAAGCGATTCCTAATTTACGAACAAAATAGGAACAAAAGCTTCCCCGCAAGCCCGATCGGAGTCATCTTCCACAGACCGAATCAGGAGATGGAACGATGTCGAAGCTGGCCGAACGGATCACGGACTTGCCGTTGAAGGACGATCTCGACGAGGCTGCGGACGACGCCATTCGCCTGTCCGGCGGCGATCCCATGGTAGCGATCAAGGCACTGATTTTGGGACAGCGGAGCCTACAGGAAGCCTTCGCCGAACGGATCTCGGCGGGCTATGTACGGCGCGGGCTGCGCAAATGAGCCGGGCACCGAGGGCTCCGACGATACCCCCAGACACTCGACAGCGTCTCCTGGAACTGAGCCATCAAATCTGGCACGAAAGCTGTACCGCCATGCGGCTGACTGAAACAAAGAGCGACGACTATAAGGCGGTGGCCAAGATTCAGGCGGAAGCGCTGGCATTCGGGGAGAAGATCGCGTTCCCTGATTCCTATTGGCCTCGCTGTGTCAGAATTGGGCACAGCACGCCTGGGGATCCAAAGCCGTAGAAGGAAGCGATCGTGAGCGACGACGAATGGCTACCGGTCCCTGCCGGCCCGAAACCCGATGAGCCGATCACTTACGAGACTTGGCTGGCGCGGGAGAAGGCGAACGAAATCGTCGCCGCTCGTCTAGCGCTGATCGCACGCGGCGTAGTTCCGGGACCGGATCCGGTCCACCAGTTGGCCGAGCAGGAGTTCATCGATATCGCCTGCGGGCGTGAGCATCGCATTACCTCGGAAGGGTTTCGGCAGGATGAGCCAGAGGGCTAGTTGGCTCCATCACTTCGGTGGCCCTTGGCGACGATCTGCAGCATGTCGTCCGGTAGCGGCCTCTGGAGTGCGGAAGCTTCCTTCCAGTCCGCGCGCATCCACACGTCGAACTCCTCGGGCTCGGTCAAGATGACGGGCATGGCCTTGGGATGGATCGGCCCGACCACACCGTTCGCGTCCGTCGTCAGGAAACCGTAGGCGTCCGTTGTAATCTCGCCTTCGGACTTCTTCCGGGTCGACGTCCATTCCGTCCAGATGCCGGCGAAGGCCATCAGCGGCCGGTCCTCGTCCGCGGCGAACCACACCGGGACCTTCTTGCCGTCCACGGTATCGTACTCGGAGAACGACGTGAACGGGACCAGGCAGCGATGCTCCGGCCCCAGCCAGCGGCGCCAGTGCGGGGATTTGGTGTTGCGGACGTTGGTGACGCCGAGGTCCGTCGTGCGGCCTTTCAAAGCGAACTGCGGGGACGGCATGCCCCATCGGGCGATCTGCAAGGTTCGCTCCCCGCCTACCGTCGTGACGATTGGCGCGGACGCGTCAGGGAAGATCGCAGGCATGGGTGGAAGGTTGCCGGTCCGGTCCTGAGTTGCATGTGTGAACGACAGGATCTCGGCTTGGCCGCGATTGAACGAGTAGAGATTGCACATGCCGCCGCCCTTGATTAGTCGGCATGGGAGATAGAAGCGGTTGCCGGTGGAGCCAGGACGGGAAACGAATGAAGCGAGCTTTGTGTCTGACGTTCATCGCTGCATTCACTGCGCTTCCCGCTTACGCAGCTGAGAAGATCGAAGGCCGGGCCACCGTAACCGACGGCGACACCATCGCGGTCGAGGGCACGAAGGCGCGGATCCGGCTCTACGGCATCGACGCACCCGAAAGCGGCCAGACCTGCGATGACGCGGCGGGCAAGCGCTACCTCTGCGGCACGCGATCGGCTGACCATCTTGCCGAACTGATTGGACGCTCTGGCCGCATCACATGCTTCGAAGAGGATCGCGACCGTTATGGGCGGATCGTCGCCGAGTGCGTCACACCTGGCAACGTGGTCGTCAACGCCGAGATGGTGCGCGCCGGCTGGGCGGTGGAATACAAGCAGTATTCGGACGGGCGCTACGATCAGGAAGAAGCCGAGGCCAAGGCGGCCAAGCGCGGGATCTGGCAGGGGACGTTCGTCGAGCCATCGAAGTGGCGCCGGGGCGATCGGCTGGCGACCGAACGTGTCGCGGAAGGCCAACCCAAGGGCTGCGCCATCAAGGGTAACGTCTCGAGCTCAGGTCGGATCTACCACAAGCCCGGCCAGCAGAATTACGCCAAGACGCAAATCAATGAGAAGGCTGGCGAGCGCTGGTTCTGCTCGGAGAAGGAAGCGGTCGCTGCAGGATGGCGCGCGGCGAAGCGATGAGGACTGGACCCGTTACCACAACCCAAAGATGATACCAGGGAGGGAATCGGGGGGGATGGATGCGGCTACTCATTATCGCTCTCGCGCTGGGGTTTGGGTGCGCACCGAGCTACGCCAAGTCGGTGGATCTGCTGACGGAGCTGGCCCGTCCACCCGTAGCCGGTCCAGTTCCGATGACGCCCCTTCCTGGGAAGCCTATCCGGCTGGCCCAAGCGTGCTGCAAACAGTGCTCGAAGGGCAAAGCGTGCGGGAATAGCTGCATCTCTCGCGACAAGCAGTGCCACAAGGGCAAGGGTTGCGCCTGCGACTGATAGGGACACGGACCCAACGCCCCTCAAAAGCCCCACTCGTCGCCATACCGTCGCGACCATGAAATTGCATGACCCAGAATATGTGAACTCCTTCATCGGCATGCGCCTTCGGGAGACGCGATCTGCCAAGCGCGAGTCGCTTCAGGCGGTCGGCAATGCGGTAGGTGTCACCTACCAGCAGATGCAGAAGTACGAGAACGGCACTAATCGGCTGTCTGCGGCAAACCTGTATCGCGTGGCGCAGCATTTCGGGGTGTGCGTGACGACGCTGCTGCCGACCTTGGCTACTGCAGAATCAGACCACTCGGCTCCGTCGACTGATGCTGAGAAGTTCGAACGTCTGCCACAGGATGTCCAAGAACACATCGAGGGTCTGATTGAAGCAATAGCAGCGGGCAACGTGGGGTCCACGATTGGATAAGTAGTACCGCTACCGACCCAGCCCCGCGAAGCAACGCTTGATCGGCCGCCCCTCGCAGGTGCGTGCTGATCACTTGGTGGGGATCAGTGGCTGCTATCGACCCTGGCTGTGTCAAAACCCTGCATGTGCTATTCTCATCGGGGATGACCGGAGGGTGGCATGGGACGCTTCGTTGTCGGCACCGATCGCGAACAGGCGACGCTGTTTCCACCCTGTC
>NZ_CAJCKW010000036.1 GCF_903970965.1 Aureimonas sp. ME7
GACAGGGTGGAAACAGCGTCGCCTGTTCGCGATCGGTGCCGACAACGAAGCGTCCCATGCCACCCTCCGGTCATCCCCGATGAGAATAGCACATGCAGGGTTTTGACACAGCCAGGGTCGATAGCGGAAAGGGGAGCTTTACGCGTGATCATCCCGAAAGCTGCAGGCCGGCTTTCAGCCCATCTCGAACGGAGGCACCCGGTGGCGCGTCCCTAATCGCACACTCCCATCGGCAATTCTGGCCATGAGAGAACGACAATGGGACATACGCTATTCGCTCCGGTCATCAGTTCACTTAAGGCATGGAACGCGGGCCGCACGGTCGGCGCCAAAGGGGCGCTGAAGCCGACGAAGGTTTGGGTCGACCGTTTGATCGTCACTCGCACCGGACAGTTTGCTCGGCTTGATATAGGCCGGCACTGAAAACGCCTTGGGTCTTGGTCGCCGTAAGGCCAAGGTCGAGATCGCGGTCGCCATACAGAACCACAAGCGAGAGAAGATCGAGAAACGACGATCCGCCCGCAGTGCTCACGGTGGGTGTGAAGGCAACGTTGGCATCCCCGTTCAGCGGCGCGGACGAGAACTGCGTGGGCGGCACGATGGTGACGCGAAAGCAGTTGACCTGAAGAACGGTGCTGCAGGTCAGGGGCGACACTCCGACCTTGAGAACTGTGGAGACACGGACACGAGCTGCCCGCCCACCAGGGTTCTCGGTCGAAAGGGTGCGCAGGTTCGGCGACGGAGCCAGCGTGCCGGTCGAGGAGACGATTAGCGTACAGGTGCCGACACTGACATCGACGAGCGCCTTGGCCTGTCCGGCCATGCCGAGGAATGCCGTGATTATTGCCAGGAAACGGCCCAGGTTTCTGACAATGCAAACTCTTTCAGCGTTTCTTGTCATCGGTCCAACCTGTGTTCGCCCAGGCGGCGCTGTCGCTAACTCCGCCCTGCGTCGCAGCGTCCTGACGGCTGGATCTGCCGTTGGCGACCCCCATCTGCAGGAGCTTCAGTTCAGCCCGCAGCCGCGCCACTTCCAGTTCGTAAAGTTCGGAGCAGTTCAGGCGCTTGCCGCTGCGGCCGATGGGGATGACGACACGCCCATAGGTCGCGACGTCGTTGTTCCGGTTGTTAGAGCCGTTGATCGCGCCGACATCGAGGTAGGCACCTGATCCTCCCACTGCCGACCGGCACGTCGTGCCGTCTGCCGCTCGCACCTCGTCCTGGCCCTGGGGGAGGGAAACCCCTGGCAGGTTGAAACCGCTTTGGCTTTGATTGAGGTAGTAGATGTCCTCGGCGTTGGCCGAGGCGACACCGACAAAGACGAGAGCGCCTGTCAGGACAAGCGTCTGCCGAAGAACTTGCCACATATCTGAGCTCGGATTTGAGAGTGCGAGTTGGGATAGGGAATGCTCTCGGCGCAGATGCGCACCTTGCGCTCGGTCTGGCCGTCGAAGGGTATGACGACGACGATCGGGCGCGATGCCCCCGTCGACAACATGATGGGGCTGGCAGCAGCCCGAGCACCGGGCACAAGCGCAAAATCCTGGTCGTACACTTTGATCTCGACCTTGATCGGATGGTCGTAGGGATTGGCCGGATACACGCGGACCGCAAACGAGTCCGCGACGCTGCGCACTTCCGCCCGCATGGGCGTCATCGACTGGGCCAGGGATGGCTCGTTCGAGAGGGCTGCCGCCCCGATCATCACCATGAAGGGAATGAGACGCGCTACTGGCATGTCACGGTCACCGTCGCCGAGTAGTCGCCAGCCATGAAGGTGTCCGTGCCGGTCTTGGTGCCGACGAGATGAATATCGACGTTGCGCGTGCCTGCACCCACCATTGGAGTGGATGCACCGGTTTCCGCAACGGACTGGGCCCCTGTCATCGCGTAGGTCGGCACCCAGGTCGTTGTTGTCGTATCGGTCGTGGGAACCGTCGTGGACGGGGTGGCCCCGATGCTGACACTCGTTCCGCCGGTCGTCGTGACATCGACTTTGGCGGCCTTGCCCCCGCCGGCTTTGGAACTCAACACACGCGCGGTCGCATCCGGCACAAGCTTGCCGGCACCATCGACGATGGTGATCGAACATGTCGCTTCGACCTTTCCAGTGAAGGTCACGGAGGCAGACGCCGCCCACGCGTTGGCAGGCAGGAGACCGCTCGCCAGAGCCATTACTATGTAAATTCTCGATCTGATTCTTGACATGGACAGGATCGCCTCTAGTCGCTTCAGGTTGTATTTTTCGCGCCTCCAGCGTGTGCGGACCTTGCGTGAAGCGAAGTGCATCAGACGGAATGCATATGACCGAATATGACGGGGTCGGGTGCATCGGGTATTCGTGGAAACGAAACGGAAAGCCACGCCCCATACAAGTTCAAGGAGCCCGGCCGACTGCGTCACGAGTCTGAGAACCAGAGAAAGTTGCCGCATGTCTGAAGATCGTCGGGAAGCCCTTCGCAAACAGGCTCCAGTCGAGATCGCCCTTCTCGACACCCCGCCGGAACGTGATTTCGATGCCTTGGCCGAGCTGGCTCAACGCATACTCGGCACGACGATGGCTTCGATCACGCTCGTGGATCAAGATCGGCAATGGTTCAAGGCCCGGTGCGTGTCAAATCGCTTTCAAAGCTGGGACTGACTCATCTTTGGTGCAGTTTGACGGTGGGAATGGCGGTTTCCGATAGGGATCGCTGCCATGTCGTGCCGCCTTTCGCTTTCATCAGTAGTTCCGCCCGGGCTTGCCGTTGATCACAAAGAGTTCTCGGACGGCGTTCTCATCGTTACTGCTTCGGCCCGCGCCTCTTGCGTGCCGTGCCCGTCCTGTGATCGTCCCTCGCAGCGCGTTCACAGTCGCTACCATCGACGGTTGGCGAACCTGCTCTTGGGCGGTCGACCTGTCCAACTTCGACTGGTGACGCGGCGCTTCCGGTGTGACGGGCTCGGTTGTCGCAGGAAGATTTTCGCAGAACGCTTCGGGACGACTGTGGCGGAGCGCTCACGACGCACCGGACGCCTGGAAGACATCGTTCATCACGTCGGCCTCGCTCTGGGCGGATGACCCGGAGCCGTCTTTGCTGCAAGGCTGATGCTGCTGGTGAGCAACGACACGCTGCTTCGCGTCGTACGGCCCCGGGCTCGTTCCCTTGACGATCCCATGACAGTGGTCGGGGTCGATGACTGGGCGTTCCGACGCAACCACCGCTACGGCACGATCGTCTGCGATCTCGAATGGCGCCGGATCGTTACGCTGCTGCCGGACCGGGAGATTGGAACGGTGGCCGCATGCCTGGCACACCATCCGACGATCAGAGTTTCTTGAGGCGGTGGTCAAGTCGATGAAGCCGATCCGGACTTCGCTCGATGCGAGGGTGATCGATCCCAAACTTCTGATATCGGCCGAGCGGCTCCAATACGAAGGCTATCTGCGCCGCCAGGAAACAAACGCCGTCATCGCGGATCTTGCGACCAACGGTACGTCGATTAAGGAGATCGTCCGACGGACGGGGCGCAGCCGCAAGTTCGTACGGCTTATCGTGCGCGGCGAGCGCACCGACGTGTTCCGCACCCGTCAGGGCTCGCTCGATCTTCATCTTCCGTTCCTCGACGCGCAGTGGAAAGCAGGCTGCCGCAACGGCGCCGAACTCTAGCGCCGCCTTCGGGCCCTTGGCTTTGCCGGATCAACCCGCGTCGTCTCCGAATGGGCAACGCGCCGACGCCGTTCGGAGCGAATGATCAACGCCCAGCTTCGAAAACCTCCGTCCGCCCGAACCATCGCTCGCCTGATGACGCTGAAGCGCGATCATCTGACCAAAGCCGAAACTCTGACCAAAGCCGAAACTCTGACCGTCGCCGCGATCGAAGAACGAGCGCCGGCTTTGGTGGAGGCCCGGACCCTGATCGACCGTTTCCATTCGATCGTTCGACGCAAAGCCGATGCCGATCTCGATGAGTGGCTCCGTGATGCTGCGCCTAGCCTGATCGCATCGTTCGTCCGCGGTATCACCAAGGATCTCGACACCATACGCGCTGCCGTCACCGAGCCCTGGTCGAACGGCCAAACCGAAGGGCATGTCAACCGGCTCAAGCTCATCAAACGTCAGATGTATGGCCGCGCCAAACTCGACCTTCTCGAAGCAAGGCTCCTCAGCGCACTCTAACCGTCATCGAATATGCGTCAGACTCACAATTGCAGGCGTGTTCACACACTCCGTTTGATCGCAGCCCTTGCAGCCGCCAAGGCGTAGCCAACGCGTGGTAGGACGATCTGCTACCGCCCCAGCCCACAAACCTGCGCGTGATACACTGGGCCATCCCATTGGTCGCCGATTTCACA
>NZ_CAJCKW010000037.1 GCF_903970965.1 Aureimonas sp. ME7
ACGTCCACCTGCCGAAGTTTGGCGACGATCTCTTCCGGCTTGTGCTTCTTCTGTCCCATTCTCGTGTCCTCCATCAGCTCGAAAGCCTACTTCAGGGAGGACCACTTTTCAGGGGGCAGACCAATTTGCATCCACGCGCCTTAAATCAGCTCGTGTAAAATCTCCCGTTAAATATGGCCCGTAAACGCGGGCGATAAACTCCGGCGGTTTTTCGCGCCGGTTCGCGCGGTGCTTGAACAGCTCGCCGTTCGGCGGCGACGTTGGGAGGTTTCTGACGACGGGTTCCACCCGCATCATCATGCGGTGGTTGATGGCCTCGATGATCCACTCGTTGACCGTCTTCGAGTCCTCGGCAGCCTGCGCCATAACCTTCATCAAAAGGGGTTCTTGCAGCCCGACGGCGACCAGGACCTCCCGCTTAGCGGCCTTTTCGAATTCGACGGGTAGAGGCTTTTCATCTGATTTTTCTGGTTTCACGATTTCCCTATACTCGGCCCCAACTAGCCTATGAACAACAACATGGTCGTCGTTGTAGAATAATCTGTAAAATAACGCACGAACTTTTACCACGCCGGGCTCGACAGTGTAGCCTTGCACGAAAGTATTCAGCTTTCTCGCGTCGATCTCGACTGTCTCAGCCTCGTCAAAGCGCAGTCGGAGCGGACCATCGAACCTGAACGTGACAGGCCTCATGAGATCGTATTGCACCTGATGGTATTGGTTCAGCGCCCAATTCAGGATGTCCGCGACCAGCTCGTCCGCGAGCTCTCGGCCTGGGAAAGGGGGTGCGGCAGCGTCTGCCAGCAACCGGCGGATATCCTCAGCTTTGCGAGGCAACCTATCGGCCATAGCGCCAGCTCCAGGATGTGATCGCCAATCGAAGGCAGCGTATGTCTCAGAATTGGTAAAGGCCAGCGGTCAAGTCTCCAAGAGCTGCCTCGGCGCTCTCTTAGCGGATCGAGCAGGGACAATGCTTGATCTTTGGTGGCATTTCTGCCAACATTGACCAGATGATAACCTATCGGACGACGAGGCCAGTCTCCTGGATCAAGGCGGCGAGGAAGGATTTCGAAGCCTTCCCGCAAGAGGCGCAGGACGACATCCTGGCCGCTCTGACCATAGCGGCGGACGGCGGGTTTCCGGGGATCGTCAAGTCGATGAAGGGCCTCGGCTCTGGCGTCTATGAGGTCGCGCTGCGACATCGGGGTGATGCCTACCGGAGCGTCTACACGCTTCAGTTCGAGGGCGCTTTATGGGTCGTGCACGCTTTTCAGAAGAAATCGAAAAGCGGCATAGCGACCCCGAAACAGGACATCGATCTGGTTGTGGAGCGGATCAAAAGACTGAAGGAGATGCTGAAATGAACGACGATATGGAACTGGTCCACGGTAGCGGTAACGCCTTTCGGGACTTCGGACGCGACGATGCCGATCTGTTGCAGGCGAAGGCGCTGATGGCGTCCGAGATCATCAAGATACTGGATGAAAGGCAGTGGACGACGCGCAAGGCGCAGGAGGCGACAGGCATCAGCCATGCAGACTTCTCGCGCATCCGCAGCGTCAAGCTCTCGCGCTTCACCATCGATCGTCTGATGAACATCCTGACGCATTTGGGCCAGGACGTGGAAGTGTCCGTCAATGTGCGGCCCCGACCACAAGGGCAACACCCCCATGTCCACCCTTAATGCCGGACCGCGCAAGCCAGGGAGGTACGATGAAGACGATCAAGGCAGCAGACCTGCATGACAAGCGGATGGCCGACAACCCAGCCTATCGCGACGCTTATGACGCGCTCGAAGACGAGTTCGCGCTCGTCGCCTCGCTGATCACAGCGCGAACCCGCGCCAAGCTCAGCCAGGCGGAAGTCGCCAGCCAATGACGAGCGCGCAGTGGATTCACACCGAGCCGCGATCGGCATAGGCTCGCTTCAGCACGAAGCTTCGAGGCGACCATGAACAGGCGAGACACCCTGGCCGGAGGCGCAGCGAGCGCCGCGTTGGCGGTACTACCGCCCACCATCGCAGGCGCTACGGTACTACCGCGATTGCGCGCCCTCGATCCCATCGCTCCCAATGTTGTCGCACTTTTAACGCGCGGAATCGCGCAGTGGGAGCCAACCGCCGACGATCCTTCCACCTCGATTGAAAAGCGTCTCATCTTCCAGCACGTCTGCGCCCGCCGCTACCTCCGGCTGGCGTGGCCGGACGCCGATGCGCTGGTGGCCTGCCCCTATCAGGTGGTCCGGTTCAAATCTAATGCATGGTAGGTTTGGCGACCACGGTTGAGGTGGCCGGCGAAGCGGGTTGGGGTGGCGCAGCCGGCCATAGCGCGGCGGCAGGTGCC
>NZ_CAJCKW010000038.1 GCF_903970965.1 Aureimonas sp. ME7
GCACCTGCCGCCGCGCTATGGCCGGCTGCGCCACCCCAACCCGCTTCGCCGGCCACCTCAACCGTGGTCGCCAAACCTACCATGCATTAGATTTGAACCGGACCACCTGATAGGGGCAGGCCAGCAGCGCTAGGGACGGATCGACGAAAAACATTCGTAGGCTTGACCAAAGATGGTGTGCGAAAGCGAGATGAGGTTCGTCAGGCCTTCGCCCAAGGCGAAGAGGAATTAGAAAGGCTGATCCAGCATGATTCGATGCCGGAGATGCTTTCGCATATGGAAAACGTCAATAGGGCTCTCCGCCAACGAGTTGATCGCGTGCGCTGAGAATCCGTCAGTGGCTTCGGTGCGCGATCGCGGCAGATTGGAAGTAGTGCTGACGGTTGCCTAGGCGCGCTGAAGGCCGCGTGTTGGGTGCTGTCGTCCGAGACGCGTCAGTGAGGCAAGGCTGAAGCTTTCTGGCAGGGGAATGTTGGTAGTCGGGTGGCATGTCCAACATTGCATCCGACTACCGATGAACAGTTCTATGTCCGCTTTGTCGGAGCCGACAAGAGCTGTCGCGTGGGAGAAATGAACGCTTTCCTGCCCTCCCGCTTCGCCGCCGCTTCCGGAAGCTAATTCACACCGAGCATCCTCATTAGTTAGGAGGCGATAACGACGCCTGCGCCCGGGGACGTTGAGACACGCGCCAGATCGTATGCGTCAGGTCGTCGGCGATCAGCAGGATGCGCTTTGCTGGGTCAAATACGACGCCGACGGGACGACCGCGTGTCTGACCATCGCCGGTGAGAAAGCCGGTCACGAAATCCACCGGCGCGCCGCCCGGCCGGCCTCCTTCGAACGGAACCCACGTCACCTTATAGCCAGACAGGTCTTGCCGGTTCCAACTGCCGTGCTCGCCGATAAACACCCCTTGCGCAAATGTCCCGCCGAACCCGCCATCGGTCGCGAAGGAGAGACCCAGCGCCGCAACATGGGAGCCGAGCGCATAGTCCGGTGCGATGGCCGTTTCCACGAGTTCCGGACTTTGCGGCTCGACACGTGGATCGAGGTTTTTGCCCCAGTAGCTGTAGGGCCAGCCGTAGAACGCACCGTCCTGAACGGACGTCAGATAGTCGGGGACTAATTGCGGGCCCAGTTCGTCGCGCTCGTTGACCACGGCCCAAAGCGCCTGGCTGGTCGGCTCGATCGCGAGCGCCGTGGGATTGCGGATGCCGCGCGCGATCGTTCGGTGAGCACCGGTCGCGCGATCGATCTCCCACACCACCGCCCGCTCCTGCTCGACGTCCATGCCGCGCTCGCCGACATTGCTGTTGGAGCCGATGCCGACATAGAGCTTCGAGCCGTCGGCGCTGGCGGTCAGCGACTTCGTCCAGTGGTGGTTGATTGCGGACGGCAGCTTGGTGACCTCCTCACCCGGCTCGGTGATCTCGGTCTGGCCTTCCTGGTAGGGAAAGCGCATCAGCGCATCTTGATTGGCGACGTAGAGCGAACTGTCGACGAAAGCGAGGCCATAAGGCGCGTTGAGGTTGTCGATGAGGACGCTGCGCACCTCCGGCTCGCCGTTGTTGTCGGCATCGCGCAGGAGGGTGATGCGGTTGCCGCCCTTGCCGCTGGAATTTCCCTGCCGCTTGATGACGCCGGCGATGATGTCCTTTGGACGCAAGGCTGGCGCATTGCCGCCTCGCCCTTCCGCCACCAGAACATCGCCGTTCGGCAGCACGAGCATTTGGCGCGGGATCGACAGGTCGGTGGCGAACGCCGTGATCGCGAACCCGTCGGGAACCGCCG
>NZ_CAJCKW010000039.1 GCF_903970965.1 Aureimonas sp. ME7
GCTATCGACCCTGGCTGTGTCAAAACCCTGCATGTGCTATTCTCATCGGGGATGACCGGAGGGTGGCATGGGACGCTTCGTTGTCGGCACCGATCGCGAACAGGCGACGCTGTTTCCACCCTGTCTTGAGGACTGGATCGCGGAGGGCAACCCCGTCCGGGTGATCGACGTCTTCGTCGATGCACTGGATTTGGGCTCTCTCGGCTTCGAGGGTGTCGAGGCGGCCGCGACGGGACGGCCCGGCTATCATCCCTCGGCTCTCTTGAAGCTCTACGTCTACGGCTACCTGAACCGCATTCCTTCCAGCCGGCGGCTGGAACGCGAGGCGGGCCGCAACGTCGAGGTCATGTGGCTGACGGCTCGACTGTCCCCGGATCACAAGACCATTGCCGAGTTCCGACGTCAGAACGGCTCGCCCATCGGGCGGGTCTGCGCCCGCTTCGTCGCCCTGTGCCGGGAGATGGGCCTGCTGACCGGCACGCGCGTCGCGATCGACGGCTCGAAGTTCAAGGCGGTCAACAACCGCGACCGCAACTTCACCAAGTCCAAGCTCGAGCGGCGCCGCGAGCAGATCGAGGAGAGTGTCTCACGCTATCTCGCCCAACTCGACACGGCCGACCGCCAGGAGCCGACGCCGGAACTGGCCGCCAAGGTCGCTCGGCTGACGGAGAAGATCGCCCGTCTCGGCCAGGAGATGGAGCGCCTTGCGGGCTTGGAGAAGCAAATGGCGGCCGCCCCCGATCGTCAGGTCTCGCTAACCGATCCGGACGCCCGCTCGATGGCGACCAGCGGACGCGGGTCAGGCATGGTGGGCTACAACGTCCAGGTGGCGGTGGACACCGAACACCATCTGATCGTGGCGCACGAGGTCACCAACATCGGATCGGACCGGGCGCAGCTCAGCGGCATGGCGCAGCAGGCCAAACAGGCGCTCCAGGTCGACCGGCTCGAAGCGGTGGCCGACCGCGGCTACTACTCCGGCGAGGAGATCCTGGCCTGCGAGCGCGCCGGCATCGCCGTCACTCTGCCGCGCCCGATGACGTCCGGCGCCAAGGCGGCGGGACGCTTCGGCAAGGAAGACTTCCTGTACCGTCACGACGAGAACGCCTACCGCTGCCCGGCGGGCGAGACGCTCCCTTACCGATACACGACGGTGGAGAACGGCATGACGCTCAGCCGCTACTGGACGAACGCCTGCCAGGCCTGTTCGCTGAAGGCGGGCTGCACGACGGGCAAGGAACGGCGCGTCACGCGCTGGGAGCACGAGGACGTCCTGGAGACCGTACAGCGCCGGCTGGATGCCGATCCGCAGGCCATGAGGGTGCGGCGCGAGACGGTGGAGCATCCGTTCGGCACGCTGAAGGCGCGGATGGGCGCCACCCACTTCCTGACCCGGACGCTGCCGCGTGTGTCGGCCGAGATGGCGCTCCAGGTTCTGGCCTACAATCTGACGCGTGTGCTCAACATCATGGGAAGCAAGAGGCTCCTCGCCACCATCGTAGGCTTATGAGGCGGCGACGGCACCTTGGTTCGTCCCATCACGCGAGGCGCTTGCATCATCTTATCCAGCGATGAGCACAAAACGCAGCTACAGAGCGCCGCCTTTCGATGTCCAGCCATCCGGTCGGTCCCAAAACGTCGAACGACAACAGGGTTCGACGTTTTGAAACAGCCTGGACCC
>NZ_CAJCKW010000040.1 GCF_903970965.1 Aureimonas sp. ME7
GACCCTGGCTGTGTCAAAACCCTGCGCGTGCTATTCTCGTCGGGGTTGACGGGAGGGTGGCATGGGACGCTTCGTTGTCGGTGCCGATCGCGATCAAGCGACTCTGTTTCCGCCCTGCCTTGAGGACTGGATCGCGGAGGACAATCCCGTCCGCGTGGTTGACGTCTTTGTTGATGCGCTGGACCTGGGTTCACTCGGCTTCGAGGGTGTCGAGGCGGCCGCGACGGGTCGGCCCGGCTATCATCCCTCGGCTCTCTTGAAGCTCTACGTCTACGGTTATCTGAACCGCATTCCGTCCAGCCGGCGGCTCGAACGCGAGGCCGGTCGCAACGTCGAGGTCATGTGGCTGACGGCTCGACTGTCGCCCGATCACAAGACCATTGCCGAGTTCCGCCGACAGAACGGCTCGGCCATCGGGCAGGTCTGCGCCCGCTTCGTCGCCCTATGCCGGGAGATGGGCCTTCTGACGGGCACGCGCGTCGCGATCGACGGCTCGAAGTTCAAGGCGGTCAACAACCGCGATCGCAACTTCACCAAGGCCAAGCTCGAGCGGCGCCGCGAGCAGATCGAGGAGAGCGTGTCGCGCTATCTCGCCCAGCTCGACACGGCCGACCGCCAGGAGCCGACGCCGGAACTGGCCGCCAAGGTCGCTCGGCTGAACGAGAAGATCGCCCGCCTCGGTCAGGAGATGGAACGTCTCGCCGGACTGGAGGCGCAGATGATGGCGGCTCCCGATCAGCAGGTCTCGCTCACCGATCCAGACGCCCGATCGATGGCGACCAGCGGACGCGGGTCAGGCATGGTGGGCTACAACGTCCAAGTGGCGGTGGAGACCGAGCACCATCTGATCGTGGCGCACGAGGTCACCAATGTCGGATCGGACCGGGCGCAACTCAGCGGCATGGCGCAGCAGGCCAAGCACGCGCTCCGGGTCGACCGGCTCGAAGCGGTGGCCGACCGCGGCTACTACTCCGGCGAGGAGATCCTCGCCTGCGAGCGCGCCGGCATCGCCGTCACCCTGCCGCGTCCGATGACGTCGGGTGCCAAGGCGGCGGGACGCTTCGGCAAGGAAGACTTCCTGTACCGCCACGACGAGAACGCCTACCACTGCCCGGCGGGCCAGACGCTCCCTTACCGATACACGACGATCGAGAACGGCATGACGCTCAGCCGCTACTGGACGAACGCCTGCCAGGCCTGTTCGCTGAAGGGGGATTGCACGACAGGCAAGGAACGGCGCGTCACGCGCTGGGAGCACGAGGACATCCTGGAGACCGTGCAGCGCCGGCTCGATGCCGATCCTCAAGCCATGCGGGCGCGGCGCGAAACGGTGGAGCATCCCTTCGGCACGCTGAAGGCGCGGATGGGCGCCACCCACTTCCTGACCCGGACGCTGCCGCGCGTGTCGGCCGAGATGGCGCTCCAGGTTCTGGCCTACAATCTGACGCGCGTCCTCAACATCATGGGAAGCAAGAGGCTCCTCGCCGCAATCAGAGCCTGACCAGGCCGCCACCAAGCCCTGGTTCATCCCATCACGCGAGCCAACCGCATCGCCCTGTCCCGCGACCATCGTGAAAGCAGCCGCAGTGCGCCGTCTCTCAGTACCCAGCCATCCAGGTCAGCCCCCAAACGTCAAACGACAACGGGCTCAGCGTTTTGACACGGCCTGGA
>NZ_CAJCKW010000041.1 GCF_903970965.1 Aureimonas sp. ME7
TTTGACCTGCCACCCGTTTCCTGGACTGTTTGGAGCTGGAAAATTCCAGTTATGGAGGAGGGCCGGAAACAGGAGTGAGGAACGAAGAGGTCGCAGTTCTCCGAGGCGCAGATCGCGTTCGTGCTGAAGCAGGCCGAGGACGGGACGAACGTCGGCGAGGTGTGCCGCAAGACCGGGATCAGCGAGGCGACGTTCTACGCCTGGCGCAAGAAGTACGCAGGGCTCATGGCGTCCGGGATGCGGCGCCTGCGCCAGCTCGAGGAAGAGAACGCCAAGCTGAAGCGGCTGGTCGCGGACCTCAGCCTCGACAAGGCGATGCTGCCAGGCAAGTCGTCTTGCGAAAGCTCTGAGGCCTGACCGGCGCCGGCGGCTCGTCGACGACGTCAGGAGCACATGGCAGGTCAGCATTCGGCGGGCTTGCGGCGGGCTTCGGGTGGAGCGGTCGAGCTACCACTATCGTGGGCGCCGCGCCGATCAGGCCGATCTGAAGAAGCGCGTGGAAGAGATCGCTTCAGACGCGCGTGCGATACGGCTGCCGTCGTATCCATGTGCTGCTTCGACGGGAGGGCTGGGACGTGAACGCCAAGCGGATCGATCGTCTTTACAGGAGATGGGTCTGCAACTGCGGCACAGACCGCCCAAGCGACGGGTGAAGGCGAAGCTTCGCGAAGGCCGTTGCGAGGCGCCCTGTTCGAACGAAGTGTGGGCCATGGACCTTGTCCATGACCAGCTTGCGACGGGACCGAAGCTGCGGATCCTGACCGTCGTGGATACGCTCCGTCGGTTCTCGCCGGCGGTGATGCCACGCTTCAGCTTCCGGGCTCCAGATGTCGTGGACGTGCTCGAACGCGTCTGCGGCGAGGTGGGCTATCGCGCATCGATCCGGGTCGACCAGGGAAGCGAGTTCGTCTCGCGCGAGCTGGACCTGTGGGCCTATACCCGCGGTGTCGTGCTCGACTTCTCCCGGCCCGGAAAGCCGACGGACAACGCCAACACCCAAGTCGTTCAACGGCAAGTTCCGGGCAGAATGTGTGAACCAGCCCTGGTTCATGAGCTTCGACGACGCGGTGCGCAAATGCGAGGCTTGGCGTAGAAACTACAACGATGTGCGACCCCAGAGCGCCATCGGCAACAAACCGCCGATATCGCTGGTGAACCGGTCAGCGGCACATGGCCCGCCGCCGCCGGTCGAAGCTCGATGACGGCCGGCCAAACAGTCCAGGAACGGGTGGCAGGTCAAGCCGACGA
>NZ_CAJCKW010000042.1 GCF_903970965.1 Aureimonas sp. ME7
GGATGCCCAGATGGGACAGAAGAAGCACAAGCCCGAAGAGATCGTCGCCAAGCTTCGGCAGGTGGACGTGTTGCGCTCGCAGGGCCGCCCGGTGGCGGAGGCGATCCGCACGATCAGCGTGACGGCGTTCACGTATTACCGTTGGCGCAAGGAGTTCGGCGGACTGAAGTCCGATCAGGTCAAACGGCTGAAGGACCTCGAGAAGGAGAACGAACGCCTTCGCAAGGCCGTGTTGGACCTGACGCTGGAGAAGCTGATCCTGAAGGAGGCCGCATTGGGAAACTGGTGAGCCCCGCCCGGCGGCGGCGCTGCATCGACCACACCGTACGGATGTTCGGGGTGTCGGAGCGGCTGGCGTGTCGGGTTCTGGGGCAGCATCGGTCAACGCAGCGCAAGGCGCCCAAGGGGCGAGCCGACGATGCAGCGCTGACGGCCAACATCATCGAACTGGCAACACGCTACGGGCGCCATGGGTACCGTCGGATCGCCGCCCTGCTGCGGGATGCCGGTTGGCTCGTGAACGTGAAGCGCGTCGAGCGCATCTGGCGGCAGGAAGGGCTGAAGGTGCCGACCAGACAGCCCAAGAAGGGTCGGCTCTGGTTGAACGACGGGTCCTGCGTTCGACTCCGGCCCGAGCATCCCAATCATGTCTGGTCCTATGACTTCGTCGAGGGCCGAACCCACAACGGGCGCAAGTTCCGCATGCTCAATCTGATCGATGAGTTCACCCGCGAATGCCTTGCCATACGGATCGACCGGAAGCTCAAATCCACCGACGTCATCGACGTGCTGTCGGATCTGTTCATCCTGCGCAGCGTGCCGGGACACATACGCTCCGACAACGGTCCCGAGTTCATCGCCAAGGCGGTGCGCGACTGGATCACAGCCGTCGGGGCAAGAACTGCGTTTATCGAGCCGGGCAGCCCATGGGAGAATGGGTACTGCGAGAGCTTTAACTCCAAGCTTCGCGACGAACTCCTGAACGGCGAAATCTTCTACAGCCTCGCCGAAGCCCGGATCGTCATCGAGGGCTGGCGCCAACACTACAATACCCGGAGACCACACTCCTCGCTCGGCTACCGTCCACCCGCTCCAGCCGCCGTGCCGTGGCCGGCTGCGCCACCCCAACCCGCTTCGCCGGCCACCTCAGACGTCGCCGACAAGCCAACCATGCATTAGAGTTCAACCGGGCCACCTGATGGGGGCAGGCCA
>NZ_CAJCKW010000043.1 GCF_903970965.1 Aureimonas sp. ME7
CGTTTGATCGCAGCCCTTGCAGCCGCCAAGGCGTAGCCAACGCGTGGTAGGACGATCTGCTACCGCCCCAGCCCACAAACCTGCGCGTGATACACTGGGCCATCCCATTGGTCGCCGATTTCACACGGACTCAATGAACTTCTTGGATTTCCGTCAAGCTTATAGCGGCTTCAAGTGATGCAGCATGGTGATCTCGACGAGATCCGATCGCAGAAGCATGACGTGGCGCTTCAGGATGTCGACTAGATCCCAGTCGGTGTCGATCAGGTGTAGCACTTCGTCCAAAGGCACGTTCGAGTTACGCACCACCCAGCGCCCGTTGGGAAAGCGTCTGTCGCGAACTGCAAGGTCGCCGAAGATCGGATGAGGGTCTGCCATGCCGCCATGTCTCAGCCTCTAATCACCTTTCGAGATTCAGACATAGGAGGCAACCCTGAGGGGTGAAGCCGTTCATCAAGCACGACACCATGCAGTTTGGGTCGCAACCATCCAACTTCCCGTTATTCAGCCACTAGCCATCCAATCCTACGAACGTACGTTTTTGACCATAGCGAGCTTCACTCAAGAGGGCTTGCACGAGGGTGCGAGGCTCAGAGCGGAGGATATTTCATGAGCGAAACCACCAATCAGAAATTCGAAGCCCCCGAGGTGGTTCGGATGCTGGACGATCTGCAGACCCTTTGCAGCCGCTTGATCACCTCCTCGATGGCAGCCGGTAATGTTGTGAGCGAACTGCTGAAGGCAAATGCTTTGGTGCCATTGAAAATGGCTGAGCTATTCGAGGAACTAGCGAACCGGCAACTCGATATTGTCGCCCTAATTTCCGCCCAACATCGTCGGAAGGCTGAGGCGGCGGCGGAAGATTTCGAACACGATGCCTGGAACGGCTTTTAATCCCGCCTTCTTGTCGCTGAACCAACGCATGATAGCTGGTTCTTCGTATGCAGCCAGCCACTTCTAGTCCAAGCTCACCTTCTACTGTTCGGCCCTGTGCTCTGATTGACCTATCAAGAGGTCTGCAGCACGATCGAGATGCTGAGCTGCCTTCGGATCGATATGCTGTATCCGCTCCGCCAAGTTACAAATCGCGTGAGCGTATCGGAAGCGTGCGGCAGTCGACATAACCGCCGCCCCCTTATCACGA
>NZ_CAJCKW010000044.1 GCF_903970965.1 Aureimonas sp. ME7
ACGTCCACCTGCCGAAGTTTGGCGACGATCTCTTCCGGCTTGTGCTTCTTCTGTCCCATTCTCGTGTCCTCCATCAGCTCGAAAGCCTACTTCAGGGAGGACCACTTTTCAGGGGGCAGACCAGTAGCTCGAAAGATACAGCGCCATCCCCCGGGCAGCGAGGTAGTCGGACAGCATCTCGGCGCGGATTTCCAAGAGGACGGGGCTCCCCTCCGCATCCCGTTTCAGCCGGGCGACCTCGATCCACCCCTCATCGGGGCGGAACCAAGAGTCGCCCTCGCGCTCGAGCTTCAAGGCGATCGCGAGGTCCTGATGCAGGTGCCATGTCTGGCGCTCGAAGCCGTCCTTGCCCTGGGCGACAACGAGGCGCGTCCCGACTATCGCGCGGTCATCGCTCCAGTCGCAATGAACATCCGCCTGCCGGTAGAGGCCCTTTTCAACGCTTGAGCTATGCGTCGAGGTGTCGACCTCGCTCCACGTGAGCGTGTCGACCGCGCCCCGATCGGCCGACAGGACCGCGAGGGTGGCGATACCCGCATATTCGCGGATCGCGCCGATGCCGGGGAGCGGACTGTCGTGCTGGGTCTCCCCGTCTTGGCGCAAGGGTATCCAGCTTCGCCCTTGCACCGGGCGCACATCGTCGAGTTCAAAGAACCGTGGGCTCAGGGTCGAGAATTCAGCCATGGGGAAGATATAGATTAGGCCAGCGTCGATGCCCGAGTATTTGTATCCGTTCGCTGTTTTTTTACGGCCTGCAGCCGGTGCGATCCGGTCTAGCAATCTGCCTCCAATAGGCTGGCAAAGGGACGAATGAACAAACGGTGACTTATAGCGATCGCCATTCCAAACCGACCGTTCCGCCTCCCCCAGTTTAGACGCGGTAATTCCCGCACCCCTGGCCGGAGGCAGCGCAGACGGTCGACAATTCAGAGCGCTATCGGTCGCTGGCGTTGATCGGCGCGATTGGCGGAAGCGAACGTTCACAGGAATGAAAAAGAACGGCTGACTTTGGTCCAGGCCGTGTCAAAACGCTGAGCCCGTTGTCGTTTGACGTTTGGGGGCTGACCTGGATGGCTGGGTACTGAGAGACGGCGCACTGCGGCTGCTTTCACGATGGTCGCGGGACAGGGCGATG
>NZ_CAJCKW010000045.1 GCF_903970965.1 Aureimonas sp. ME7
CAGCACGATCGAGATGCTGAGCTGCCTTCGGATCGATATGCTGTATCCGCTCCGCCAAGTTACAAATCGCGTGAGCGTATCGGAAGCGTGCGGCAGTCGACATAACCGCCGCCCCCTTATCACGATCCTTGCCATCTGCATCTTGCATGGTCCGATCGTCCTTTAGGAGAATTTCAAACACAACCTACAGGATGCGACATTTTCGCACAGTGGTGCAGGTCGATGCGTATGGAATCGTACGGAACTACAGTCAGCTCGCGCCGAGGTTCTCACCGCCGAATTAACGCGAGCAGCTTGGTTTTAGTATTGCTAGGCGGGAGGAGTTCGCACGGCTTCCCGTTCAACTTTGGCAACTCGTCGCAGATGATCTGGATGTTCCGCTGGTCTGTCCCCAGGAAAGTGGTCCTCCCTGAAGTAGGCTTTTGAGCCGCTGGAGGACCCGAGAACGGTACAGAAGAAGCACAAGCCTGGAGAGATCGTCGCCAAGCTGAGGCAGGTGGACGTGTTGCTCTCGCAGGGCCGCCCGGTGGCGGAGGCGATCCGCTCGATCGGCGTCACGCCGTTCGCCTACTATCGATGGAGCAAGGAGTTCGGCGGTCTGAAGTCCGACTAGGTCAAACGGCTGAATGACCTCGAGAATGAGAACGAGGGGCTGCGCAAAACCATATCGGATCTGACGCTGGAGAAGCTGATCTTGAAGGGTGAGGCTTTGCCCAACGCATCGGGAAACTGATGATGCCGTTCGAAGAGTCCCGCGCCTCTCCGAACCGGCGGCGGCGTTGCATCGATCACACCGTGCGCAAGTTCGGCGTGTCGGAGCTGTCATCACGACCTGCGCGTCGCTAAATGAAGGCCCCCAACCTTATCGACCACCGGTAGCGGTCTCCAGCGAAGTTCGGACTTACCAAAGCGGCTTTCGGCCATAACTCTCCAAACTGAGCAAACACGCGCGTTGCGTATTTCTGTGGCGATGGGAACTCGGCCAGCAAATCCCGATGTTTGCCACTGATCATGGGATCGTCAGCACTCGGGTTGCCGGCCGATGCGACCCAACGATCCGGGTGAGAGCAAGCGCCCAAGGAGGGCGACAGATATGTCCAGAGCAACGGAAGTCCGCAGCTC
>NZ_CAJCKW010000046.1 GCF_903970965.1 Aureimonas sp. ME7
GGCTGGCGCATTGCCGCCTCGCCCTTCCGCCACCAGAACATCGCCGTTCGGCAGCACGAGCATTTGGCGCGGGATCGACAGGTCGGTGGCGAACGCCGTGATCGCGAACCCGTCGGGAACCGCCGGCAGCTGACCATTCCAGCCTGCGGGCGTGGCGATCTTCATCGGCGGGACCAGTGTCTCGCGCACGGCGGGAAGGTCGGGTTGCGCGCCGGTCTGGCTGAGATTGGGATCGCTTCCCTCACAGCCGGTCAGGGCGAAGGCTGCGACAGCGGTTGTCCAAAGGGCCCGGTTCATCGTGCGATCTCCAAACGTGCGGTGCGCGAAAAGACCATCCAGCCGGCTGTGAGTGCGAGGACGGTTGAGGCGATCGACAAGGCGAGCCCCGTGGTTCCCACCGAGCTCCAGCCGTCGCGCGCGTGGTGGAAGGCGTTGACCAGACCGATCGCCCACATCAAGGCGACGATCACGAAGTAGAACAACCGGCCAGCGCCGCCCGGTCGGCGAAGAAGGCGCAACCAGTCGATCAGCGCCCAGGCGGCAACCAAGCCGCCGAAGACGAGCGCCCCCGCGATCGACCAGCTCGCGAAGTTGGTCCACTGGATTTCCGCGGTTCGAAGGTAGGCGATGTCCGAAGCGAGGCCCACGCTGAAAAGCGCGACTGGAAAACTCAAGAGGATCCCGTGCAATCCGCTCGCTGGGGAGCTGCGGACTTCCGTTGCTCTGGACATATCTGTCGCCCTCCTTGGGCGCTTGCTCTCACCCGGATCGTTGGGTCGCATCGGCCGGCAACCCGAGTGCTGACGATCCCATGATCAGTGGCAAAC
>NZ_CAJCKW010000047.1 GCF_903970965.1 Aureimonas sp. ME7
GCCTTATCTCTGTCGCGGACCGGCGGGCACTTCGGCCTCGAGACGAACGCGGGCACAATCCACACTCAGGCGGTGGTTGTTGCGACGGGCCGGGATGCGGTCCCGATCGTGCCGCGTTGGAAGGGTATGGAGACCTTCACGGGGCAAATTCTTCACGCGGCCGACTTGGGTGATATCCAAGCCTATCGGGGACGATCCGTTCTTGTGGTCGGTGGCGGCAACTCCGGGTTCGACGTCCTCAATCATCTCAGCCGCGTCGACACCGGACCTCTCTGGCTGGCGCTCCGGCGAGCTCCCGGTATTCTGCCGAAGCGTCTAGGTGGTTTTGCGGTTCATCGGTTATCGCCGCTGATGGCATCGCTTCCAACCCGATTGGTCGATCGTTTGGTCGGGTGGACACAGAGGATTGCCTTTGGGGACTTGACCCGACACGGTTTTCCGGCGGCACAGTTCGATGCTGCGACACGCCTCGTTCAGAACAAGATCGCGATTGCGGTCGACGATGGTGCCGTGGCGGCCGTGAAGCGAGGACAAATCACCGTCGTCGCCGGGGTGATGGAGTTCTCGGGATCGAACGTGATGCTGTCCGACGGTACGACGTTGGCGCCTGACATCGTGATCGCCGCCGTGGGCTATGGGTCTGCCCTGATGTCATTGCTTAGCCCGCTTGGCGCCGTCGACGAGGCGGGTCGTCCACGTTTGCGAGGTAGGCTTGGCGAAACAGCGGTGCCTGGGCTTTGGCTTGTCGGCATGCAGCCCAGCCTCACAAGCTACTTCCAACAAGCGCAGCG
>NZ_CAJCKW010000048.1 GCF_903970965.1 Aureimonas sp. ME7
CACGACGGCGCGGGCGGGCGCACCCACGACGTCCATGCCGAGCTCCAGTACTACATGGAGGAAGGCCACGGCGGATACGGGGTCAACCCGTTCAAGGTCGAGAACGGCGTTCTGACCATCCACGGCGCGAAGGCCGATCCGACGGTCGCCTCGGGCACGGGCTACGACTACACGTCCGGCATGCTGTCGAGCCGAGGCGAGTTCTCGCAGCAATACGGGTATTTCGAGATTCGCGCCGAAGTTCCGGCCCAGACCGGCACCTGGCCGGCCTTCTGGCTGCTGCCGGCGCACGGCGAGGGTGGAGCGGAGCTCGACGTGTTCGAGCAGATCGGCTCCAACGCCGGCAAAGTCTACACGACCATGCATACGTCTAGCTCAGGCGTAAGAACGGATTCCGGTATCTCGTCCTGGGTCGGCGATGCGGGCGCGGGCATGCACACTTACGGTCTCCTTTGGACCAAGACCGAACTGGTGTGGTACGTCGACGGCGCCGAGGTCTACCGCCTGGCCACGCCCGCCGACATGCACCAGCCGATGTACATGGTCACCAACCTGGCGATCGGCGG
>NZ_CAJCKW010000049.1 GCF_903970965.1 Aureimonas sp. ME7
ATGTCGGCGGTGCCGGTGAGGATCAGGTTCTCCACATTGTCGGTCAGCTTGTAGGAAACGCTCGCCATCACGCGGTCGGTGCCCTCGCCGGGCTTCTCGATGACGACGTCGCCGGCATTGTCGACGATGTAGGTATCGTCGCCCTTGCCGCCCGACATCGTGTCGGCGCCTTCGCGCCCGTCCAGCGTGTTGTTGCCGTCGTTGCCGGTCAGGACGTTGTCCTTGGCGTTGCCGGTGGCGTTGATGCTCAATGTGCCTTTGAGGACGACATCGTCGGCAGAGGAGTCGAGCGTCATCGACCACTTCTCGCCGGACATCACGTTTCGTAGGACCGGTGTGTTGGCTTCGCCTTCGAACTGATAGGCGCGGATGTAGTCGATCTTGTAGTCGGCGCCCACGAAACCGGCGTCCGGGCTTCCCGGCCAGTCTCCGCCGATCGCCAGGTTGGTGACCATGTACATCGGCTGGTGCATGTCGGCGGGCGTGGCCAGGCGGTAGACCTCGGCGCCGTCGACGTACCACACCAGTTCGGTCTTGGTCCAAAGGAGACC
>NZ_CAJCKW010000050.1 GCF_903970965.1 Aureimonas sp. ME7
ACGGGTGGCGAGGGGCGCCAGACCCTGGTCGGCCTGGAGGGCAACGATACGCTGACCGGCGGCGGTGGCGACGATATCTTCATCATGACGAAGGGGAGCGGCCACGACACGATCACCGACTTCTCGTCCGGCGACATGGTGCGGCTCGGCGCCTATGGGCTGAAGTCCTTCGAGGAGGTCCTCGCCCGCTTCTCCCAGGTCGGCAGGGATGCCGTCCTCAAGCTCAGCGATACGGATTCGGTGACGTTCAAGAACGTCGACGTGTCGAACTTCAAGGCGCAGGACTTCCAGTACTCGGTCAACCTGTCCGGCATGAAGCAGACCTTCGCCGACGAGTTCGACAGTCTGGTCCTCCAGGCTCAGGGCGGCGCCTGGCGCACGTCCTTCCACGACGGCGCGGGCGGGCGCACCCACGACGTCCATGCCGAGCTCCAGTACTACATGGAGGAAGGCCACGGCGGATACGGGGTCAACCCGTTCAAGGTCGAGAACGGCGTTCTGACCATCCACGG
>NZ_CAJCKW010000051.1 GCF_903970965.1 Aureimonas sp. ME7
TGGCCTGCCCCTATCAGGTGGTCCGGTTCAAATCTAATGCATGGTAGGTTTGGCGACCACGGTTGAGGTGGCCGGCGAAGCGGGTTGGGGTGGCGCAGCCGGCCATAGCGCGGCGGCAGGTGCCGGCGGACGGTAGCCCAGGCTCGAGTGTGGACGTTTGGTGTTGTAGTGCCGGCGCCAGCCTTCGATGACGATCCTAGCCTCGGCGAGGCTATAGAAGATCTCGCCGTTCAGTAGCTCGTCGCGGAGTTTCGAGTTGAAGCTCTCACAGTATCCATTCTCCCACGGACTGCCCGGCTCGATGAATGCGGCCCTGGCGCCAACTGCCGCGATCCAGTTCCGCACTGCCTTGGCGATGAACTCAGGACCGTTGTCGGATCGGATGTGCCCTGGCACGCCGCGTAGGATGAAGAGGTCGGACAGAACGTCGATGACGTCCGCGGACTTCAGCTTCCGGTCGATC
>NZ_CAJCKW010000052.1 GCF_903970965.1 Aureimonas sp. ME7
CCCTTCCAACGCGGCACGATCGGGACCGCATCCCGGCCCGTCGCAACAACCACCGCCTGAGTGTGGATTGTGCCCGCGTTCGTCTCGAGGCCGAAGTGCCCGCCGGTCCGCGACAGAGATAAGGCCTCGGTGCCGTAGCGGATCTCGAACTGATGCCGATCCCTAAAGGCCCGGAGATGCGCGATCACCGCGGCTTGCTTGGGGAAGGCGCCTGTTCCGGCCGGATAGGTCGATTCCGGTAGCGCCGACAGCGAGCGGTGCGTGTTCAGGGTCAGTTGCGGATGCCGTCGTTCCCAGGACGTTCCGATGTCGCTTTCCCTTTCGAGAACGAGCGGCTCGATGCCACGCCGGCGCATCGCGTAAGCCGCGGTTAAGCCGGCCAATCCGGATCCGATGATCACGACGTCTCTGACGATGGGTTCTTGGCTCATGAAGATCCGCTC
>NZ_CAJCKW010000053.1 GCF_903970965.1 Aureimonas sp. ME7
AGCGCTACAGTTCGGTCCACCCGATCGGGAACCCCATCAGGAACTCGAATTGCTCGGGCGTAATTGGCAGGCCCCCAAAGGCCTCGACATAGCGCCTGCAACCCGGCCACTTCTGCATCGACGGCGCGGTGAAGTTCGCCTTCGTCGTGGGGGTGTGCAACGAGCCACCAACGATTTCGCGTATGGTCCGCCCCTGCATCATCTGCCGATATACGGCGGACGTGCGTTCGGTAGCCAAGGCCTCGGAGACATTCAGCCGCGTGGGCGATTGCCGCTTCGCTGACGTTCTCGGCGATGACGTATTCGGGTCGCAGTTCTCCGACGACACGGTACATCTCGGGCCAGAAGTCGAAGGCGACGCGACGACCTCGAGATGCGGTGCTGAACGGCTGGCAGGGGAAGCCGCCGCA
>NZ_CAJCKW010000054.1 GCF_903970965.1 Aureimonas sp. ME7
TGGAAACAGCGTCGCCTGTTCGCGATCGGTGCCGACAACGAAGCGTCCCATGCCACCCTCCGGTCATCCCCGATGAGAATAGCACATGCAGGGTTTTGACACAGCCAGGGTCGATAGCGGAAAGGCAGCTTTCTGCTCTGCCTACTCGGAAGCCGCCGGTCCGCTAACGGCCCCTCACTCCATCTTATGACGTTCACCGGGAGATCATGAGCAACGCATCCGGGCGATCGACCGTGCGGCGTGCCTTGCTTCCCGCTGCGCTTGTTGGAAGTAGCTTGTGAGGCTGGGCTGCATGCCGACAAGCCAAAGCCCAGGCACCGCTG
>NZ_CAJCKW010000055.1 GCF_903970965.1 Aureimonas sp. ME7
CCGTCACGCTGATCGTGCGGATCGCCTCCGCCACCGGGCGGCCCTGCGAGCGCAACACGTCCACCTGCCGAAGCTTGGCGACGATCTCTTCGGGCTTGTGCTTCTTCTGTCCCATCTGGGCATCCCCCAAAGGCTCAAAAGCCTACTTCAAGGAGGGCCACTTTTCAGGGGGCAGACCATGGGCAGCCGACCCGCAACACAAACAGCATGCCGTCCAGGAACTGCCGGTTGTCCTGGAACGGGCGAGCTTTGCGACCCCGCTCGCTTGGCAAAAGCGCGCCGATCACCGCCCATTCTTCAT
>NZ_CAJCKW010000056.1 GCF_903970965.1 Aureimonas sp. ME7
GGGGGGGGGGGGGGGGGGGGGGGGGGGGGGGGGGGGGGGGGGGGGGGGGGGGGGGGGGGGGGGGGGGGGGGGGGGGGGGGGGGGGGGGGGGGGGGGGGGGGGGGGGGGGGGGGGGGGGGGGGGGGCGGGGGGGGGGGGGGGGGGGGGGGGGGGGGGGGGGGGGGGGGGGGGGGGGGGGGGGGGGGGGGGGGGGGGGGGGGGGGGGGGGGGGGGGGGGGGGGGGGGGGGGGGGGGGGGGGGGGGGGGGGGGG
>NZ_CAJCKW010000057.1 GCF_903970965.1 Aureimonas sp. ME7
TCCGCACTGCCTTGGCGATGAACTCAGGACCGTTGTCGGATCGGATGTGCCCTGGCACGCCGCGTAGGATGAAGAGGTCGGACAGAACGTCGATGACGTCCGCGGACTTCAGCTTCCGGTCGATCTGGTCTGCCCCCTGAAAAGTGGTCCTCCCTGAAGTAGGCTTTCGAGCTGATGGAGGACACGAGAATGGGACAGAAGAAGCACAAGCCGGAAGAGATCGTCGCCAAACTTCGGCAGGTGGACGTG
>NZ_CAJCKW010000058.1 GCF_903970965.1 Aureimonas sp. ME7
TCTCAAGTTGGATCAGGTGAAGCGGCTCAAGGATCTGGAGAAGGAGAACGAGCGGTTGCGCAAGGCAGTCTCCGATCTGACGCTCGAGAAGCTGATCCTCAAAGAGGCCGCCTCGGGAAACTGGTTGGTCTGCCCCCTGAAAAGTGGTCCTCCCTGAAGTAGGCTTTCGAGCTGATGGAGGACACGAGAATGGGACAGAAGAAGCACAAGCCGGAAGAGATCGTCGCCAAACTTCGGCAGGTGGACGTG
>NZ_CAJCKW010000059.1 GCF_903970965.1 Aureimonas sp. ME7
GCCAGCCTCCTCGGCTGACGCAACATGGACGCAACATGCCGGGCTAAATTCGTTGCAGCACAAGGGTTGCAATCAGCTTCATAACCCGGAGGTCGGCAGTTCAAGTCTGCCCACTGCTACCAAACTTTCACAAGCAAAAACATAAGCTTAGAACTCCACGGCCCACCGCTCTTGAGCGGTCCATGTCGCATGTTGTTGCAAT
>NZ_CAJCKW010000060.1 GCF_903970965.1 Aureimonas sp. ME7
GGGGGGGGGGGGGGGGGGGGGGGGGGGGGGGGGGGGGGGGGGGGGGGGGGGGGGGGGGGGGGGGGGGGGGGGGGGGGGGGGGGGGGGGGGGGGGGGGGGGGGGGGGGGGGGGGGGGGGGGGGGGGG